>NZ_CP074352.1:0-4066839 GCF_025914095.1 Siccibacter colletis
CGCACGCCACCCCATCGTGGTCTTACCGGCGTGTGTCACACAATCATGAATGTTTCAGTCTTCGTCTTTAATTGTCGACTTTGTTCGAGTGGAGTCCGCCGTGTCACTTTCGCTTTGGCAGCAGTGTCTTGCCCGATTGCAGGATGAGTTACCAGCCACAGAATTCAGTATGTGGATACGCCCCCTACAGGCGGAACTGAGCGATAACACGCTGGCCCTGTACGCGCCAAACCGTTTTGTGCTCGATTGGGTCAGGGACAAATACCTCAACAATATCAATGGACTGTTAAACGATTTCTGCGGTACCGATGCGCCATTGCTGCGTTTTGAAGTGGGCAGCAAGCCGGCAACGCAGCCGCAGCGCGCGCCGGTAAACAGCCAGGCAGCACCCGCACAGGCGCAGGCCGTTCGCAGCGCGGCCCCCGCGCGTCCGAGCTGGGATAACATGCCCGCGCCCGCCGAGCCGTCCTACCGCTCGAACGTCAACCTGAAACACAACTTCGATAACTTCGTTGAAGGTAAATCGAACCAGCTTGCCCGTGCGGCGGCGCGTCAGGTGGCGGATAACCCGGGCGGCGCCTACAACCCGCTGTTCCTTTATGGCGGCACCGGGCTGGGTAAAACGCACCTGCTGCATGCGGTCGGTAACGGCATTATGGCGCGCAAGCCCAATGCCAAAGTGGTGTACATGCACTCCGAGCGCTTCGTGCAGGACATGGTTAAAGCGCTGCAAAACAACGCTATTGAAGAGTTCAAGCGCTACTACCGTTCGGTGGATGCGCTGCTGATC
Source organism: Siccibacter colletis (assembly GCF_025914095.1). NCBI lineage: Bacteria > Pseudomonadati > Pseudomonadota > Gammaproteobacteria > Enterobacterales > Enterobacteriaceae > Siccibacter > Siccibacter colletis. Next base: position 791 of record NZ_CP074352.1, read on the forward strand.
GATGACATCCAGTTCTTTGCTAATAAAGAACGATCCCAGGAAGAATTTTTCCATACCTTTAATGCCCTGCTGGAAGGCAATCAGCAGATCATTCTCACCTCGGATCGTTATCCGAAAGAGATCAACGGTGTGGAAGATCGTCTCAAATCCCGTTTCGGATGGGGACTGACGGTGGCGATCGAGCCGCCGGAGCTGGAAACCCGCGTGGCGATCCTGATGAAAAAGGCTGACGAAAACGACATTCGTCTGCCGGGTGAAGTGGCCTTCTTTATTGCCAAGCGCCTGCGCTCCAACGTGCGTGAGCTGGAAGGGGCACTGAACCGCGTGATTGCTAACGCCAACTTTACCGGGCGCGCAATTACCATCGACTTTGTACGTGAAGCGCTGCGCGATCTGCTGGCGCTTCAGGAAAAACTGGTCACCATCGATAACATTCAAAAAACGGTGGCCGAGTACTACAAAATTAAAGTGGCGGACCTGCTGTCGAAACGACGGTCGCGGTCCGTTGCCCGCCCGCGCCAGATGGCGATGGCACTGGCAAAAGAGTTGACCAACCATAGCCTGCCGGAGATCGGCGACGCTTTTGGTGGGCGCGACCATACCACTGTGCTCCACGCCTGTCGTAAAATCGAACAGTTGCGTGAAGAGAGCCATGATATCAAAGAAGATTTTTCCAATTTAATCAGAACATTATCTTCGTGACGCTATGAAATTTACCGTAGAACGTGAACATCTCTTAAAGCCGCTGCAACAGGTAAGCGGCCCGCTGGGCGGTCGTCCGACGCTGCCTATCCTCGGTAACCTGCTGCTGAAAGTCGCGGACGGTACGCTGTCGCTGACCGGCACCGATCTGGAAATGGAAATGATCGCGCGGGTGGCGCTGGTGTCGCCGCACGAACCCGGCGCGACCACGGTTCCGGCGCGTAAGCTGTTTGATATCTGTCGTGGTCTGCCGGAAGGGGCGGAAATCGCGGTGCAGCTTGAGGGCGACCGCATGCTGGTGCGCTCCGGGCGCAGCCGTTTCTCGCTCTCCACGCTCCCGGCGGCGGATTTCCCGAATCTGGACGACTGGCAGAGCAACGTTGAATTCACGCTGCCGCAGGCGACCATGAAGCGCCTGATTGAAGCGACCCAGTTTTCAATGGCGCATCAGGACGTTCGCTACTACCTCAACGGGATGCTGTTTGAAACCGAAGGCGAAGAGCTGCGTACCGTCGCCACCGACGGTCACCGTCTGGCGGTTTGTTCCATGCCTATCGGCGTATCGCTGCCCAACCATTCGGTGATCGTGCCGCGTAAAGGCGTTATCGAGCTGATGCGTATGCTCGACGGCGGCGAAAACCCGCTGCGTGTGCAGATCGGCAGCAACAACATTCGCGCTCACGTAGGCGACTACATCTTTACTTCCAAGCTGGTTGATGGCCGTTTCCCGGATTATCGTCGCGTACTGCCGAAGAATCCCGATAAACACCTTGATGCCGGCTGCGACATTCTTAAGCAGGCGTTTGCCCGCGCGGCCATTCTCTCGAACGAGAAATTCCGCGGCGTGCGTCTGTATGTCAGCCAGAACCAGCTGAAAATCACCGCCAACAACCCGGAACAGGAAGAAGCGGAAGAGATCCTCGACGTCGCCTACGAAGGCACCGAGATGGAAATCGGCTTCAACGTGAGTTACGTGCTGGATGTGCTGAACGCGCTGAAGTGCGAAAACGTGCGGATTTTGCTGACGGACTCGGTGTCGAGCGTGCAGATTGAAGATGCGGCGAGTACATCCGCAGCCTATGTCGTCATGCCCATGAGGCTTTAGAAAATATCGGGCTATCTTACTTGTTATTCTGGCTCCGGGCAGTGCTCGCAATCCTCACGTACTTCAGTACGCTCCGGTTGCTGCGCGCTGGCCGAAACCAGACTAACTGCGCCGATAACGCCCTGGCTAAGAATTGATCATGTCGCTATCCCGTCTACTCATCAAAGACTTCCGCAATATCGAGAATGCGGATCTCGCGCTTTCTCCCGGATTTAACTTCTTAGTCGGCGCTAACGGCAGCGGCAAGACCAGCGTGCTGGAAGCGATCTACACCCTTGGGCACGGACGTGCGTTCCGCAGTCTGCAGATTGGCCGGGTGATCCGTCATGAGCAGGAGGCGTTTGTGCTGCACGGACGTCTGCAGAATGACGAACGTGAAACCGCCATCGGGTTGACCAAAGATAAACACGGCGACAGCAAGGTGCGCATCGACGGCACCGACGGCCATAAGGTTGCCGAGCTTGCGTTGTTGATGCCGATGCAGCTGATTACCCCCGAGGGGTTTACTTTGCTCGGCGGCGGCCCCAAATACCGAAGAGCATTCCTCGACTGGGGATGCTTCCACAACGAACCGGGCTTTTTCGTCGCCTGGAGCAACTTAAAACGCCTGTTAAAGCAGCGAAATGCCGCGCTTCGTCAGGTGACCCGATACGCGCAGCTGCGGCCCTGGGATCAGGAGCTGATCCCGCTGGCCGAACAGATTAGCCAGTGGCGCGCCGACTACAGCGCGGCGATCGCCGCCGACATGGCCGATACCTGCGCACAGTTTTTACCTGAATTCTCCCTCACGTTCAGTTTCCAGCGCGGCTGGGAAAAAGAGGCGGATTATGCCGACGTGCTGGAGAAAAACTTCGAACGTGACCGGATGCTAACCTATACGGCGCACGGCCCCCATAAGGCGGATTTCCGCATTCGGGCCGACGGCGCGCCGGTGGAAGACACCCTGTCGCGCGGGCAGCTCAAGCTCCTGATGTGCGCGCTGCGTCTCGCACAGGGGGAGTTCCTGACGCGCGAAAGCGGAAGGCGCTGCCTGTATTTGATAGATGATTTTGCCTCGGAGCTGGATGACGCCCGCCGGGCCCTGCTTGCGAACCGGTTAAAAGCCACGCAGTCGCAGGTCTTTGTGAGCGCCATTAGCGCCGAACACGTAATGGACATGTCGGACAAAAATTCGAAGATGTTCACCGTGGAAAAGGGTAAAATAACGGATTAACCCAAGATAAATGAGCGAGAAACGTTGATGTCGAATTCTTATGACTCCTCCAGTATCAAAGTCCTCAAAGGGCTGGATGCGGTGCGTAAGCGCCCGGGCATGTATATCGGCGACACGGATGACGGCACCGGTCTGCACCACATGGTATTTGAGGTGGTAGATAACGCTATCGACGAAGCGCTCGCCGGTCACTGTAAAGACATCGTGGTGACCATTCACGCTGACAACTCTGTGTCCGTCTCGGATGACGGGCGTGGTATCCCGACCGGTATTCACCCGGAAGAGGGTGTGTCGGCGGCGGAAGTGATCATGACCGTGCTGCACGCCGGCGGTAAGTTCGACGATAACTCCTATAAAGTATCCGGCGGTCTGCACGGCGTGGGCGTCTCTGTGGTTAACGCCCTTTCCCAGAAGCTTGAACTGGTTATTCGCCGCGAAGGCAAAGTGCACCAGCAGGTGTACGAGCACGGCGTGCCGCAGGCTCCGCTGGCCGTCACCGGTGAAACCGAGCAAACCGGTACCGTGGTGCGTTTCTGGCCGAGCCTTGAAACCTTTACCAACGTTACCGAATTCGAATACGAAATTCTGGCGAAGCGCCTGCGCGAGCTGTCGTTCCTGAACTCCGGCGTTTCTATTCGCCTGAATGACAAGCGCGACGGCAAACAGGACCATTTCCACTACGAAGGCGGCATCAAAGCGTTCGTGGAGTACCTGAACAAAAACAAAACCCCGATTCACCCGAATATCTTCTATTTCTCTACAGAAAAAGACGGGATTGGCGTGGAAGTGGCGCTGCAGTGGAACGACGGTTTCCAGGAAAACATCTACTGCTTCACCAACAACATTCCGCAGCGCGACGGCGGTACGCACCTGGCGGGCTTCCGCGCTGCGATGACCCGTACCCTGAATGCCTACATGGATAAAGAAGGGTACAGCAAAAAAGCGAAAGTCAGCGCCACCGGCGACGATGCCCGCGAAGGCCTGATTGCCGTGGTCTCCGTGAAAGTGCCGGACCCGAAATTCTCCTCGCAGACCAAAGATAAGCTGGTCTCTTCCGAGGTGAAATCCGCGGTTGAGCAGCAGATGAACGAACTGCTGGCCGAGTACCTGCTGGAGAACCCGTCTGACGCGAAAATCGTGGTCGGTAAGATCATCGACGCGGCCCGCGCGCGTGAAGCGGCGCGTAAAGCCCGTGAAATGACCCGCCGTAAAGGCGCGCTGGATCTGGCTGGCCTGCCGGGCAAACTGGCGGATTGCCAGGAGCGTGACCCGGCGCTGTCCGAACTCTACTTAGTGGAAGGGGACTCCGCGGGCGGTTCTGCGAAGCAGGGCCGTAACCGCAAGAACCAGGCGATTCTGCCGCTGAAGGGTAAAATCCTCAACGTCGAGAAAGCGCGTTTCGACAAGATGCTCTCTTCGCAGGAAGTGGCGACGCTGATCACCGCGCTGGGCTGCGGCATCGGTCGCGACGAGTACAACCCGGACAAGCTGCGCTATCACAGCATCATCATCATGACCGATGCGGACGTCGATGGCTCGCACATCCGTACCCTGCTGCTGACCTTCTTCTACCGTCAGATGCCGGAAATCGTTGAGCGCGGCCACGTCTACATTGCGCAGCCGCCGCTGTACAAAGTGAAGAAAGGCAAGCAGGAGCAGTACATCAAAGACGATGAGGCGATGGATCAGTACCAGATCTCTATCGCTCTTGATGGCGCAACGCTGCACGCCAACGCCTCGGCACCGGCTATCGCCGGCGAAGCGCTGGAGAAGCTGGTTTCCGAGTACAACGCCGCGCAGAAAATGATTGGCCGCATGGAGCGCCGCTACCCGCGTTCACTGCTGAAAGAGCTGGTTTATCAGCCGACGCTGGCCGATGCCGATCTGAGCGATGAAGCGAAGGTAACGCGCTGGGTTTCCGCGCTCATCACCACGCTGAACGACAACGAGCAGCACGGCAGCCTGTGGAAATATGACGTGCGCGAAAACGCCGAGCTGAACCTGTTCGAACCGGTCGTGCGCGTGCGTACGCACGGCGTCGATACCGACTATGTGCTGGATCAGGAGTTCGTGCTGGGCGGGGAATACCGTCGTCTGTGCACCCTGGGCGAGAAACTGCGCGGGCTGATCGAAGAGGACGCGTTCATCGAGCGCGGCGAGCGTCGTCAGCCGGTCGCCAGCTTCGAACAGGCACTGGAGTGGCTGGTGAAAGAGTCCCGTCGCGGTCTGGCAATCCAGCGCTATAAAGGTCTGGGCGAGATGAACCCGGATCAGCTGTGGGAAACCACAATGGACCCGGAAAGCCGTCGCATGCTGCGCGTAACCGTTAAGGACGCGATTGCCGCTGACCAGCTGTTCACCACCCTGATGGGCGATGCCGTAGAACCGCGCCGCGCCTTTATCGAAGAAAACGCCCTGAAAGCGGCGAATATCGATATCTGATCATCGCTGTGGCGGGTGCGCCACGCTTCCACCCTGCGTCGCTGTTATGTCGCAGGGTGGATAAGTCTGGCGCACCCACCGTCATACGCTTCACTCCCGCCATTGAATAACCGGCACTTTTCCCGACCATTCCATCCCCCTTTCTTCCCCAGGCTGCTACTGTTTTTTGAACTAAATCGCGTTAGCATGCGGAAGGACTCATTTACGCAGGGGAACACATGGCTATCAAACTTATTGCAATCGACATGGACGGCACCTTACTGCTGCCCGATCACACCATTTCTCCCGCCGTTAAAAATGCGATTGCCAGCGCCCGCGAGCGCGGCATCAACGTCGTGCTTACCACTGGCCGCCCGTACGCCGGGGTGCACACTTATCTGAAAGAGCTGCACATGGATAAGCCGGGCGACTACTGCATTACCTATAACGGCGCGCTGGTTCAGAAAGCAGGAGATGGCAGCACCGTGGCGCAAACGCCGCTCAACTATGACGACTATCTGTTCCTCGAAAAGCTCTCCCGCGAGGTGGGCTCTCACTTCCACGCCCTGGATCGCAACACGCTCTATACCGCTAACCGCGATATCAGCGCCTACACCGTGCATGAATCTTTTGTCGCCACTATTCCGCTGGTGTTCTGCGAGCCGGAAAACATGGACCCGGATACCGCGTTCCTGAAGGTGATGATGATCGACGAGCCGGAGATCCTCGACAAAGCCATCGCGCGCATTCCGGACGAGGTGCGTGAGAAGTACACCGTGCTGAAAAGCGCTCCGTACTTCCTTGAGATCCTTAACAAGCGCGTGACCAAAGGCACCGGCGTGCACGCCCTGGCGGAAACGCTGAACATCAAGCCGGAAGAGGTGATGGCGATTGGCGATCAGGAAAACGACATCGCGATGCTGGAATATGCGGGCGTCGGCGTGGCAATGGACAACGCCATCCCGTCGGTGAAAGAGGTGGCTGATTTCGTGACCAAATCCAACCTGGAAGATGGCGTCGCTTACGCTATTGAGAAGTTTGCGCTGCAGTAACCACGGCGGTTACCCATCGGCCCCGATTATGCATCGGGGCTTTTTTTTGCCCTGAATATATTCTTGTGTCGTTTTTGTGATCAGGATTGTAGTACAACACAATATGATTGTACTACATTGTGATCATTAGGACGGCAAGTCATTGCATGTTTGTACTGCAAAGATGAGGCGAAAAGCGGCAGGCAGGGTAAAGTAGCTAAGGACACAACGTTCATAAGGACACGTCATGACCCTCACGAAAACTGACCGCATCATCGTCGACCTTGGCCGCCAGATCGTCAGCGGGAAATATGTACCCGGCGCGGCGCTGCCAGCAGAAGCAGAGCTGTGCGAAGAGTTTGAAACCTCGCGCAACATCATCCGGGAAGTGTTTCGCTCGCTGATGGCGAAACGGCTGATCGAGATGAAGCGCTATCGCGGTGCCTTTGTCGCCCCGCGCAACCAGTGGAACTACCTCGATACCGAGGTGTTGCAGTGGGTGCTGGAAAACGACTACGACCCGCGACTCATCAGCGCGATGAGCGAAGTACGAAATCTGGTGGAACCCGCTATTGCCCGCTGGGCAGCAGAGCGCGCCACCTCCAGCGACCTGGCACAGATTGAAGCGGCGCTGAACGATATGGTCGCCAACAACCAGGATCGCGACGCCTTTAATGAAGCGGACATTCGCTACCACGACGCGGTGCTTCAGGCGGTGCATAACCCGGTGCTGCAGCAGCTCACAGTGGCCATAGGCTCCCTGCAGCGGGCGGTATTTGAACGAACCTGGATGGGCGATGAGGCCAACATGCCGAAAACGCTCCAGGAACATAAGGCGCTGTTCGATGCCATCCGGCATCAGGACGGCGATGCAGCGGAGCAGGCGGCGCTCACCATGATTGCCAGCTCCACCCGAAGGCTAAAGGAAATCACATGACATCTCGCTACATCGCAATCGACTGGGGATCCACCAACCTCCGCGCCTGGCGTTACCAGGGCGACGAGTGCCTGGAGAGCAGGCAATCCGAAGCAGGCGTCACGCGCCTGAACGGCAAATCCCCCGACGCGGTGTTAGCGGAAGTGACCGAGGGCTGGCGCGATGAGCCGACCCCGGTGGTGATGGCGGGCATGGTCGGCAGTAACGCCGGCTGGAAAATCGCCCCCTACCTGCCTTGCCCGGCGCGGTTCAGCGCCATCGGCGAACAGCTGACGCCGGTTATCGACAACGTCTGGATAATCCCCGGTCTCAGCGTTAACCGCGACGACAATCACAACGTCATGCGCGGCGAAGAGACCCAGCTTCTCGGCGCGCGCGATCTGGCTCCGGCCTCGCTGTATGTGATGCCCGGCACCCACTGCAAATGGGTGCAGGCCGATGCGCAGCAGATCGTCGATTTTCGCACCGCCATGACCGGCGAATTGCACCATATCTTATTGCGCCACTCGCTGGTGGGCACCGGGCTGCCCGAGCAAACCGACAGCGCGGATGCGTTTGACGCCGGCCTGACGCGTGGCCTCAACGCCCCGGCACTGCTGCCGCAGCTGTTTGAAGTGCGGGCTTCTCACGTCCTCGGCTCGCTGCCTCGCGAGCAGGTGAGCGAATTCCTTTCTGGCCTGTTGATTGGCAGCGAAGTGGCGACCATGACCGCCGACGTTGCCGCTCAGCAGGTTATCACCCTGGTCGCCAGTCCGGCGCTTGCTCGTCGCTATCAGCGTGCTTTTGCCGCTATCGGTCGCGATGTGCAGGTCATTGACGGTGAACAGGCATTTCAGGCAGGCATAAGGAGCATCGCACATGCAGTGGCAAACTAACCTCCCGCTGATCGCCATCCTGCGCGGCATTACCCCCGACGAGGCGCACGCGCACGTCGCCGCGGTACTGGACGCAGGCTTTGACGCGGTCGAGATCCCCCTTAACTCCCCGCAGTGGGAACAGAGCATCCCCGCTATGGTCCGGGCGTTTGGTGATCGGGCGCTGATTGGCGCCGGAACGGTGCTGAAACCGGAGCAGGTGGATCAGCTTGCAGAGATGGGCTGCCAGCTCATCGTCACCCCGAATATCCAGCCGGAAGTCATTCGTCGCGCTGTAGCGCACGGCATGACCGTCTGCCCCGGCTGCGCCACCGCCACCGAAGCGTTTACCGCGCTGGACGCGGGCGCGCAGGCGCTGAAAATTTTCCCGTCATCGGCGTTTGGCCCGGACTACATCAAAGCGCTTAAGGCAGTACTGCCTGCGGATGTGCCGGTATTTGCCGTCGGCGGCGTGACGCCGGAGAACCTGGCGCAGTGGATGAAAGCAGGCTGCGTGGGTGCCGGACTGGGCAGCGATCTCTATCGCGCCGGGCAGTCCGTGGAGCGCACGGCGCAGCAGGCCGCAGCATTTGTTAAGGCGTATCAAGAGGCAGTGCAATGAAAATTACCAGACTGACAACCTACCGTTTACCCCCGCGCTGGATGTTCCTGAAAATCGAAACCGACGAAGGCATTGTCGGCTGGGGCGAACCGGTCATCGAAGGGCGCGCGCGCACCGTGGAAGCTGCGGTACACGAACTGGGCGAGTTCCTGATTGGCCAGGACCCGGCGCGCATCAATGACCTGTGGCAGGTGATGTACCGCGCCGGTTTCTATCGCGGCGGCCCGATCCTGATGAGCGCCATCGCCGGTATCGACCAGGCGCTGTGGGACATCAAAGGCAAAGTGCTCAACGCGCCGGTATGGCAGCTGATGGGCGGCCTGGTACGCGACAAAATCAAAGCCTACAGCTGGGTTGGCGGCGACCGTCCGGCAGAAGTGATCGCGGGCATCAGCAAACTGCGTGAAATTGGCTTCGACACCTTTAAGCTTAACGGTTGCGAAGAGCTGGGCGTGATTGACGACTCCCGTAAAGTGGATGCGGCGGTGAATACGGTGGCGCAGATCCGCGAAGCGTTTGGCTATGACATTGAATTCGGCCTCGATTTCCACGGTCGCGTCAGCGCGCCGATGGCAAAAATCCTGATTAAAGAGCTGGAGCCGTATCGCCCGCTGTTTATTGAGGAGCCGGTGCTGGCCGAGCAGGCGGAATACTATCCGCGCCTCGCCGCCCAGACCCATATTCCTATCGCTGCCGGGGAGCGTATGTTCTCGCGCTTCGAATTTAAGCGCGTGCTGGAAGCGGGCGGCATCGCCATCCTGCAACCGGATCTCTCCCACGCTGGCGGCATCACCGAATGCTTCAAAATCGCCGGTATGGCGGAAGCCTATGACGTGGCGCTGGCCCCGCACTGCCCGCTCGGGCCGATCGCGCTGGCCGCCTGTCTGCACGTGGATTTTGTCTCGCGCAATGCGGTATTCCAGGAGCAGAGCATGGGCATTCACTACAACCAGGGCGCAGAGCTGCTGGACTTCGTGAAGAACAAAGAGGACTTCTGCATGGAAGGCGGCTTCTTCAAACCGCTGATGAAGCCGGGCCTCGGCGTGGAGATCGACGAAGAACAGGTGATCGCACGCAGCAAAGACGTCAGCGACTGGCGCAACCCGCTGTGGCGGCACGAGGACGGCTCCGTCGCCGAATGGTAAATGCGCGTCATACTTCGCGCTGGTGATGCGTTGGCTGCGTTTTTGTCACCCGGCACGAATTATTTAGCGCATTCCGGTTCCGTTTTTTAAATAAAAAATCAAACCCACCCTCTGTAACTTACAGGGCATGGTGAGCGGCTTCGCCATGCCCAAAATCTGGAGACAGATTACGATGGATATTCCAGTGACTACTGCAAAACCCGGACGTCGTCGTTATGTCACCCTGGTGATGATCTTTATTACCGTGGTGATTTGCTACGTAGACCGCGCCAACCTGGCGGTGGCTTCCGCGCATATTCAGGAGGAGTTCGGCATCACTAAAGCGGAAATGGGCTACGTCTTTTCGGCTTTCGCCTGGCTCTATACATTGTGCCAGATCCCCGGCGGCTGGTTCCTTGACCGCGTCGGCTCGCGCCTGACCTACTTCATCGCTATTTTCGGCTGGTCGGTGGCTACCCTGTTCCAGGGCTTCGCTACCGGACTGATGTCGCTGATCGGCCTGCGTGCCATTACCGGTATCTTCGAAGCCCCGGCATTCCCGACCAACAACCGCATGGTGACCAGCTGGTTCCCGGAGCATGAACGCGCCTCGGCGGTGGGGTTCTACACCTCCGGGCAGTTCGTCGGCCTCGCCTTCCTGACGCCGCTGCTGATCTGGATCCAGGAGCTGCTGAGCTGGCACTGGGTGTTTATCGTCACCGGCGGCATCGGGATTATCTGGTCGCTGATCTGGTTTAAGGTCTATCAGCCGCCGCGCCTCACTAAAGGCATCAGTAAAGCCGAGCTGGACTATATTCGCGACGGTGGCGGCCTGGTGGACGGCGACGCCCCGGCGAAAAAAGAAGCTCGTCAGCCGCTGACCCGCGCCGACTGGAAGCTGGTGTTCCACCGTAAACTGATTGGCGTCTACCTCGGTCAGTTCGCGGTCACCTCAACGCTGTGGTTCTTCCTGACCTGGTTCCCGAACTATCTGACCCAGGAGAAAGGCATTACCGCGCTGAAGGCCGGCTTTATGACCACGGTGCCTTTCCTCGCCGCGTTCGTTGGCGTACTGCTCTCCGGCTGGGTAGCAGACCGTCTGGTGCGCAAAGGTTACTCGCTGGGCATCGCGCGTAAAACGCCGATTATCTGCGGGCTGCTGATTTCCACCTGCATCATGGGCGCGAACTACACCAACGACCCGATCTGGATCATGACCCTGATGGCGGTAGCGTTCTTTGGTAACGGCTTTGCGTCTATCACCTGGTCGCTGGTCTCCTCGCTGGCACCGATGCGCCTCATCGGCCTGACCGGCGGCGTCTTCAACTTTGTTGGCGGCCTCGGCGGCATCACCGTTCCGCTGGTGATTGGCTATCTGGCGCAGGACTACGGTTTTGGCCCGGCGCTGGTCTATATCTCCGCCGTCGCGCTGATCGGCGCGCTCTCCTACATCCTGCTGGTGGGCGACGTGAAACGCGTAGGCTAAATCCCCGGCATAGGCTACCCTGAAGCCCGTCATGGCTTCAGGGTATCCCAATGAAACAGCTCACCTTTGCAGCGCGTCACCATCAGCTGACCAACATCAATACCTGGACTTCAGACAGCCGCTGGCTGGCGTTTGACGTTCGTCCTTCCGGAGCATCGTTTACCGGACAAACCATTGAACGCGTGAATGTCGAAACCGGCGAGGTGCAGGTGATCTACCGCGCCCCGCAGGGCGCGCACGTCGGCGTGGTGACGGTCAATCCCCAGCGCGATGAGTACGTCTTTATTCACGGCCCGGAGAACCCGGACGCCAGCTGGCAGTACGATTTCCATCACCGTCGCGGCGTGGTGGTGCGCGACGGCGCGGCCACCAATCTTGATGCGATGGATATCACCGCCCCCTACACCCCCGGCGCGCTGCGCGGCGGCAGCCATGTGCACGTCTGGAGCCCGGACGGGCGCTACCTGAGCTTCACCTATAATGACCACGTGCTGCACGAGCGTGACCCGGTGCTCGACCTGCGCAACGTCGGTGTGGCGCTGCCCTGGGGGCCGGTGACGGTGCCCGGTCATCATCCGCGTGAATATGACGGCAGCCACTGGTGCGTGCTGGTCAGCCAGACCACTCCAACCCCTGCGCCCGGCAGCGACGAGATCAACCGCGCGTATGAAGAGGGCTGGATCGGCGAGGAGGGCTATCGCCGGGCCGACGGTAGCTGGCAGCCGCGTGCGCTGGCGTTTATCGGCGATACGCTGTCGCTAAACCATGAAAAGGTGCCTGAGCTGTTTATTGTCGATCTGCCGGATAACCCGCAAGCGTGGCAGACGCCGGGTGACGCCCCGCTGTGCGGCACGGACACCACCCTGCCAGCCCCGCCTGCGGGCGTGACGCAGCGCCGCCTGACCTTTACCCATTCGCGCCGTTATCCGGGTCTCGCTACCGTCCCGCGCCACTGGGTGCGCAGTAACCCGCAGGGGACGGAGATCGCCTTTTTGATGTGCGACGAGCGCGGCGTGGCGCAGCTGTGGCTAATCTCACCGCACGGCGGCGAACCGCGGCAGCTGACGCGCGAAGCAAGCGGGGTGGAGTCGGCGTTTAACTGGCATCCGTCCGGCAGCATGCTGGGCTTTGTCAGCGGCGGGCGGATAGTGCTGTGTGATGCGGTAACCGGCAGCGTTTTTGCCCTGACGGAACATCACGACGCACCGCCGTCGGCAGATGCGGTGGTCTTTTCCCCGGACGGGGCGATGATTGCCTGGATGCAGGAAGTGGACGGTTTCCGTCAGCTGTGGGCTACGGAAACCGGCTTATAAATCAGGGCGCAGGTGGGATCACGGAGTTAGTGGCGAGCGCCTCGCGCTCGCTTTTGCGCACTCTGGAGCGCACCGAGTTGTCTTCGCGGAACGCATCCCACGGCAGCAACAGGGTATCGAGTAAGGCGGTAAATGGCATATCCAGCGCCACCAGCGGCTTCACTCCCCAACTGGTCTCACCGTTCTGCAACAGCTCAAAACTGGCGCGGGTACCTGGATAGTAACCCTCTTCGCCGCCTGTGTGTGTCATAACGCTGGAACAGCCGCAGAGTACGAAACCGCAGGCGCCAGCCAAAAATTTGCCAGGAACGTTTTTCATCATCATAGATATCATTTTGTAGGCATCAATGCGCCGGTGACGAAGGTTATACCACCGGCATCAGGAATAAGTAGTCCGCCGTTGCTACGCTGTGGTGATCGTCGCAGTTGTTATGTGAACCTGTCCTGTTCAGTCTACGCAAAGATATGTAAAGCGCCAAAAAAACACACTCATTAGATCTTGAAACGCCTGAAAGCGCACCCATTTTGAGAATGTAGACAACGGAAGCACGCCGACAGGGTGCTTACCTGGACCGCCTGTCCGGTTACCGGAAGGCAATGTAATTTCTCGCTGATTTCAGGAGTCTGTTTTATGCGTAATTTCGATCTCTCCCCGCTTTATCGTTCCGCCATCGGTTTCGATCGCCTGTTCAACCTGCTGGAAAACAACCAGAGCCAGAGCAACGGCGGCTACCCTCCGTATAACGTTGAACTGGTAGACGAAAACCACTACCGCATTGCGATTGCCGTCGCCGGTTTTGCCGAAGGCGAACTGGAGATCACCGCGCAGGACAACCTGCTGGTGGTGAAAGGCTCCCACGCGACCGAGCAGAAAGAGCGTACCTATCTCTACCAGGGTATCGCCGAACGCAACTTTGAGCGCAAATTCCAGCTGGCGGAAAACATTCAGATCCGCGGCGCTAATCTGGTGAACGGCCTGCTCTATATCGACCTTGAGCGCGTTATTCCGGAAGCGAAAAAACCGCGCCGTATCGAAATCAATTAATGATTCGGGTCGCGAAAGCGGCCCTGAAAAATGTGCTTGCCGAACGGGAGCACTGGCGAACCTGCGTTCGCTATTAACCTGCACCTTTTCCCCGCGGCTTAGTGCCGAACCGGGAATCCGTGCGAACTCGCTTCTCAGAAGGAGACAGACCATGACTATTCGTAACTACGATTTATCTCCGCTGCTGCGTCAATGGATCGGCTTTGACAAACTGGCAAACGCCCTGCAAAGCACCGCTGACAGCCAGACCTTCCCGCCTTATAACATCGAAAAAAGCGACGATAACCACTATCGCATTACGCTGGCGCTGGCGGGATTCCGTCAGGAAGATCTGAACGTCCAGCTGGAAGGGACACGGCTGACCATCTCCGGTACGCCGGTAAAACCGGAAAAAGAGCCGAAATGGCTACATCAGGGGCTGGTATCCCAGCCGTTCAGCCTGAGCTTTACGCTGGCTGAACATATGGAAGTCTCCGGCGCGACCTTCACCAACGGTCTGCTGCACATCGACCTGGTGCGCAACGTGCCTGAAGAGATCGCCCCGCAGCGCATCGCCATCAGCGAGCGCCCGGCGCTCAACAGCTAACCGGCTGATGTAAAAAACAAAGGCTCCCGACGGGAGCCTTTTTTGTTTGCCGGACGCGAACATCTGGTCACTTCCCGGCCAAAGCCAGTACACTTCCTGCAACCGTGACGTACAGGAGTGAGCATGAAAACCACCTTGCCGGGCGACGCGCCGGACTACCGCTTTTCGCTGGCCAATGAACGCACCTTTCTGGCGTGGATCCGTACCGCGCTGGGCTTCCTTGCCGCCGGCGTTGGGCTGGATCAGCTGGCCCCCGAATTCACCACGCCATTGCTGCGGGAGAGCCTGAGCCTGCTGCTGTGTCTGTTCGCCGGCGTGCTGGCGCTGTATGGCTATCTGCGCTGGCTGAACAATGAAAAAGCGATGCGCCTGAAGCAGGACATGCCCTACACCGGGATGCTGAAGCTAATAAGCGTGGTGATGGCGCTGGTAGCGCTCGCCATGATAGTGCTGGTGCTCTATGGCCGATAGCCGCCGGGCGCGGCGACTGGCGGACCCAGGCCTGCAGCCGGAGCGGACGTCGCTGGCGTGGCTGCGCACCCTGCTGGGTTACGGCGCGCTGCTGGCCCTGGCGCTGCGCCAGAAAGGCCCGGAAGCGGACATCTGGCTGTGGGGTGTGCTGCTGGCGCTGATGCTGGTGACCGGGCTGCTGTGGCGCTACGCCCGCCAGCGCAATCTGATGGACGTGGCGGTGAGCGACTTCACTTCCACGCGGTCAATGCGCGCGCGGCTGATCGTCGCGCTGGCGGTGGTCGCCCTGTCACTGCTTTTTGTCGCTACCCATCTGCGGGCAATCCTTAGGTTACTGTCTTAGACCGGCTGCTGATGTTGCTCATCGCGCGCCGCCAGCGGCAGCCAGCAGAGCAGGATCAGCATTCCCGTTGCGGTCATCAACATGCCGAGGCTGCCCTGGCCCTGCTGCGGAAGCTGGGCGGAAACCCAGGCCAGCAACCCGGCACCGGTATTTTGCAAACCACCAATCAGCGCCCCGGCGGTGCCGGCAAGAAACGGGAACGGCTCCATCGCGCCGCTGGTGGCAAGCGGAAACAGCATCCCGGCCCCGAAGAAGAACAGCGCGGCCGGAACCAGCAACGTCCAGACGTTCATCACCCCGAACCAGGCGGGCAACCACATCAGCACGCCAGCGATAAGGCAGCTCAGCACGCCCTGCCACATCATGCCGGTAAAGCGTTTCGTCTGACGACCGGCAAACCAGGCCCCGAAGAACGCCGCTGGCACCGGCAAAATAAACAGCACGCTGACCGCAAAGCTGCTGAACCCGAGACCTGCGCCCAGCAGCACGCCCGCGCTGGCTTCAAACACCGCGATCCCGGCCAGTGCGCCTATCAGCATCAGCAGATAACAGGCAAACGACGCGCGGCTGAACAGCATGCGGTAGCTGGTCAGCAGTTGAGTGCGGGGCGCATCCGCCGGACGGGTTTCCGGCATCCAGCGCGCCATGCTGAACGTCACCACCACGCACAGCGCCAGCAGGAATCCATAGCAGGCGCGCCAGCCCCAGACCGTACCGAGCAGGCCGCCAATCAGCGGAGCCAGCAACGGACTGACCAGAATCCCCATGTTCAGCAGGCTGTTCGCTCTGCGCAACCCGGTGCCGGAATAGAGATCGCGTGGCATAGTGCGGGCCATCACCCCGCCCACGCCGGTGCCCACACCCTGCAGGGCGCTGGCGGCAATCAGCACCGTCAGGCTTGAGGTGTACAGCGCCAGCACGGTTGCCAGCATAAATATTGCCATCCCGAAGAGGATCACCGGGCGACGCCCGATGCGGTCGGCAATCGGCCCGTAAACCAGCTGGGAAATGCCATAGGTAAAGAGGTAGGCCGCCATCACGCGCTGGACTTCGCCGTCGCGCACGTGGAAGTCATACGCCATATCCGCTACTGCCGGGATCCAGATGGTTTGTGCCATCTGGCCTACCGCCACCAGCAGCACCAGCATCAGCATCAGGTTCAGGTTATTGTTCGTTTTCATTTCGATGAATACTTTATGAAATCTCAGGAACGGAGCATAAGGTTCTGGATAAATAGCTAAATGCGAGTGAAATCTACCACAACCGCGGCGACCTTCCACTCAGGCGCGAAGATATATCAGGACGTAGCAGGCAGGATTAGTACACGCTTTCGGCAAGCAATGTTGCCAGCGGCTCAGGCAAGCCGCAGCAGCATAGCGCCAGCCGCGATACCGCAGATGGCGAGGATGCGCAGTCCGCGCAGGTGTTCTTTAAGGATAAAGAAGGCCAGCAGCGCGCCGAACAGGATTGAGGTTTCGCGCAGCGCCGCCACGATCGCCAGCGGCGCCTGAGTCATCGCCCACAGCGCCAGGCCATAGGAGCCCATCGTACCTACACCGCCGAGCACGCCTTTTTTCCAGTGGCGCGCCATGTAGTGCGACACCTCGCGGCGACGGGCGACCATCGCCCAGGCCAGCAGGCAGAAGCCGTTCATCAAAAAGGTCCACAGCGTGTAGCCCAGCGCTGTGCCCGAGAGGCGCACGCCGGTGCCATCAACCAGCGTATAACCGGCGATAAAACAAGCATTGCACAGCGCCAGCACGATCCCACGCCGGGAGCGGGCGCGGCCGTTGAATGCCATCAGCAGAATGGCGCAGCAAATCACGGCGATACCGAGCCAGGCCAGCGGCGACAGGCTGTCATGCAGCGCCAGCACGCTAATAACTGCCACCAGCAGCGGTGCGGTGCCGCGCATTAAGGGGTAGGTCTGGCTCATGTCCGATACCTGATAGGTCTTCGCCACCAGCACGGTATATACCACCTGCAGGGCGCAGCTAACTGCCAGATACGGTGCGCTTTCCCAGCTCGGCTGTGGGGAGAACGGCAGCAGGATGAGGGCGATCAGTGCCGCCGAACCGCTGACGCTAATGGCGGCATAGAGTTTATCGCTGCCGGCTTTAACGATGGCGTTCCAGGTGGCGTGCAGCAGGGCGGCAAACAGCAGAACGCAGAATACGGTCAGGGTCATAGTGATGCGCGCGGAGGTTAATGTAATAAAAATGTAACACAACGGGCGACAACGCGACCAGCGGGAGATTATTAAAGAGGGGCGGTTGCCCGCCCCTCTTAGTTGCGGCTTGAACCTGATTCAGCGAAAGAACTTCAGGACAGCATCAAGCAGTTGCAGTACAGCAACAATGAGTTTCAGGATAAGAATTGCCAAATCCACTCCGCCCATACGCGTCTCCTCAGGTAAAGGAGCACCAGCTGGCTTACCTCTCCGCCGCCTGTAACCAGCTGTTTTGTTGGCGTAACACAGTGTGCTCTCTCGGGGCTAAGGCACTGACGGCACCACCCGTTTCAGCCAGGACTTGTATTGCGCCCGTATACACGCGGCCCCCGTATCGCACCTCTGCGTCAGCCAAACCAGTATAATAAAGTACTGTATAAATGAACAGTATATATTCGACAAAAAAGGTGGCCTCGCCCATACTCTGTATGGCTCACCAGGCGGCGCTAAAATTGCAGCCAGGCTAAATTCGTCGTATAGTTACGCTGTTGACGTAACACAGTGTGCTCTGCGGTTACCACCCGCAAGTCCTGAATAAAAACCTCGCTCCGGCGGGGTTTTTTGTTTTCGGTCCTCCCCCTACCTTTTCTGGTAGGTTATTTCACATTATTAACCTCTTTCTCACCCCTTCTGGCACCGCGGTTACTTAAGTAAAACCGTTGATTAAGCGAAATTTTTTGCGCCCACGGCCCGGCTTAAACCCCTGAATCTGGCACTAATCGGAAAATGGTTTCGTTAAAGCCACATTTATTTACACAACTTCACAGTTCCCCTATCATCGCGGCGTTTGTTTAGTTATTAAGCACCTGTGTATTTAAAAAGAGATGTTCCAGGGATGACGCACTGCATGTTCTCAGGGGAAGCCCTGGATAAAAAAACGCCGTTTTATCGGGCGCTTCTGACCATTGCGATGGTGGTTTCCCCTGCGCTTTACGCCGCCCCCGCCCCCACGGCCGCCCCGATGCCTGCCGCCGCCGCTGCCCAGGCCACACCGCCTCAGCGGATGCTGGAAAACCGTGGCGAGACGCTGTTCCAGAATCAACAGCAGCGCCAGCGTGCGCTGGAAGAAACCCTGACACCGCCAACCCCGGATGTCCGTCTTTCTCCCCCGGCTTCCTCGTTCGGACGTATCACCTTTGAACCGGAAACCCCCTGTTTCCGGATTGACCGGGTTGAGCTGAGCGGTCAGGAGGCGTTGCCCCACTGGCTGCCGCTCCAGCGTCTGGCGCGGCAGGGTGAAGGGCACTGCCTCGGCGGGAAAGGCATCAACCTGCTGATGAGCACTCTGCAAAACCGGCTTATCGATCACGGGTACATCACCACCCGCGTACTGGCCCCGGATCAGGACTTAACCCGCGGCACTTTGTCGCTGGTGATCCTGCCAGGACACGTTCGCGAGGTGAAACGCACCCCGGACAGCGACCGCTATCTGACGCTTTACAGCGCCTTCCCGGCTCACGCTGGCAACCTGCTTGACCTGCGCGATATCGAACAGGGGCTGGAAAACCTGCAGCGTTTGCCGACGGTGGAAGCGAGCATGGAGATCGTGCCTGGCGAGCAGCCGGGCGAGAGCGATATCGACGTGAAATGGCAGCAGAGCAAGATGTGGCGTCTGGGCGCGTCGCTGGACGATTCCGGCTCGCGCAGCACCGGGCGCTATCAGGGCGGCCTGACCCTGTCGCTGGATAATCCGCTTTCCCTGAGTGACCTGTTCTACATCTCCGGCTCGCGCAGCCTGCACGATCGCGGCGACAAGGGCAGTAAAAACGTCACCACGCATTACTCTGTGCCGTTTGGTTACTGGATGGCGGGCGTAACGTACAGCGACTACGACTATCGCCAGACCGTCGCGGGCCTGAACGAGGACTACCGCTACAGCGGGAAACGCAAAAACCTCGACGTCCAGCTCAGCCGCGTGCTGCACCGCAGCGGTACGCAGCGGACGACCCTCACTGCCGACGTCCTCACCAGCGAGTCGCGCAACTTTATTGATGATACCGAGGTGCAGGTACAGCGCCGTCAGACCGCCGGCTGGCGTCTGGGGCTACAGCACCGTCACTACATTGGTCAGAGCACCCTGGATGCGGGCGTCAGCTATCAGCGCGGCACCCGCTGGTTCGGCGCGATCCCGGCCCCGGAAGAGTACAGCGGTGAAGCCACCGCGCTGAGCAAAATCGTCTCGCTGAATGCCGGGCTGGACGTGCCGTTCATGCTATACGGTCAGTCGTTCCGCTACAACGTGCAGTATCAGCGCCAGATGAGCTCCACGCGCCTCACTCCGCAGGAGGAGTTCGCCATCGGTAGCCGCTGGTCGGTACGTGGCTTCGACGGGGAGCGCACCCTCAGCGCCAGCCGCGGCTGGTTTGTGCGCAACGATCTGGCCTGGCAAACGCCGCTCCCGCAGCAGGAGTTGTATGTAGGTGCCGACTACGGCGAAGTCGGCGGCAGCACCAGCAACGGCTTGCTGATCGGCAAACATCTGGCAGGTGGCGTGGTGGGCCTGCGCGGGAACGCGTTTAACACCGGCTACGACCTGTTCGCAGGGGTGCCGTTCTCCCGACCCGACGGCTTCCAGACCAGCCACTACACGCTCGGTTTCAGCCTGAACTGGAGTTACTGATTTACGCTTTTCGTGGCGGCCCGGCGCTGCCACACGCAACAGGGATTTAAGGATGAACAAGAATCTGTATCGTATCGTGTTCAACAAAGCGCGCGGTATGTTGATGGTAGTGGCAGAGATCTCCCGGAGCTGTCGTGCGGTAGCCTGTCCGGCATCCGGCCCGTCCTGCGTGCAGCGCCAGTGCGTAACGCGCCTGAGCGCCGTCTCCTTTGGTCTGCTGCTGGCGCTCGGTGCCGTGCAGCCTGCGGCAGCCAATATCGTGGCCGATCGCAACGCGCCAGGGAATCAGAAACCCACCATCCTCAACAGCGCCAACGGTACGCCGCAGGTCAACATCCAGACGCCGAGCAAAGCCGGGGTCTCGCGCAACGTATACAGCCAGTTCGACGTCAACAGCAAAGGTGCCATCCTTAACAACAGCCGCAAAAACGTCGCGACCCAGCAGGGCGGCATGGTAGCGGCAAATCCGTGGCTGGCGCGCGGCGAAGCTAAAATCATCCTCAACGAAGTGAACTCCCGCGACCCAAGCCGCCTGAACGGTTACATCGAAGTGGCCGGGAAAAAAGCCCAGGTGGTGATCGCTAACCCGTCGGGCATCACCTGCGACGGCTGCGGCTTCATCAACGCTAACCGCGCCACCCTGACAACCGGTCAGGCGCAGCTCAAAGACGGCAATCTCACCGGCTACGCGGTTAATAAAGGCGAGATCGTGATTCAGGGCAAGGGCATGGACAGCTCCCGCCAGGATTACACCGACATCATTGCCCGTTCGACCAAAGTAAACGCCGGGCTATGGGCAAAGGATCTGAAAGTCACCACCGGGGCGAACAACGTTGATGCCGCCCACGATCGCGTCGAGGCCAAAACCGCCGACGCGGCGACCCGCCCACAGCTGGCGGTGGACGTGGCAAACCTCGGCGGCATGTATGCCGGGAAAATCCGTCTTACCGGCACCGAAGCCGGGGTCGGAGTGCGCAACGCCGGGAATATCGGGGCGCAGGCCGGCACCGTCGTGGTGACCGCCGATGGCCGCATTGAGAACAGCGGCAACATCAACAGCAGCGGCGACATGCAGCTGGCGGGTAATGGCGTCACCAACAGCGGCCATCTGTTCGCGGGCGGTAACGCGGCGGTGACCAGCCGTGGCGATGTCGACCACAGCGGTAGCCTCGCCGCCACCGGCAACACGACCGTGACCGGCTCGCGCATCACCGCCAGCAAAACCAGCACCCTCGCCGCCGGTATTCGCAACGACGGCAGCATCGGTACGCAGGGCGACCTGCAC
The DNA here is from genome assembly GCF_025914095.1 of Siccibacter colletis. Taxonomy (NCBI): domain Bacteria; kingdom Pseudomonadati; phylum Pseudomonadota; class Gammaproteobacteria; order Enterobacterales; family Enterobacteriaceae; genus Siccibacter; species Siccibacter colletis. Next base: position 22,179 of record NZ_CP074352.1, read on the forward strand.
CTCTCCAGCGACGGCAAGCTCAGTATGCACGGTGAAAACCTGACCGCTGGCGCGCTCACTACCCGCAGCAACGGCCTCGATGCCAGCGGCAGCCGTACCAGCGCCCGCGCTGCGACGCTCGACGCCGGTAACGGCGATCTCGATCTGCGTCAGGCACAGGTTGTCGCCACCGATAGCCTTGATGCGCGCAGCGCCGGGACGCTCAATAACGACGGCGGTGCGCTCAATGCGAAACGCGTTGCGCTAACCGCGCACGACCTCTCTAACCAGCAGGGCGAGATCGTCCAGACCGGCGACGAAGACATGACGCTGGCCCCGGCGGGCTCGCTGAACAACGGCAGCGGGCGCATCGCCACCAATGCCAGAAATCTCACCCTCGACGCCGGAAATATTGATAACCGCAAAGGTGAAATCGTTCACGCCGGGAAAGGCACCCTGGCGGTAACCACTCCGCGCTTCAGCGGTGATGAGGGCGAGATCGCCTCGGCAGGCGCGCTGACGGCAAAGGTCGGCGATCTGCAACTCAATAACGCCACCACCAGCGCAGACAATATCACCCTTGATGCCGGTAACCTGTCGCACCGCGGCGGGCAGCTGGTGCAGAAAGGCACGGGCGATATGCACGTCACCGCCACCGGCGCGCTGGATAACGACGGCGGCGCGATCGAGAGCAATGGCGCTGTCCGGCTCGGTGCCGATACGCTGAACAACCGCAATGGGAGCCTTATCGCCGCCGGAGAAGGCAGCCTGACCGCGCGCGCCAGCAACCTGCTGAATAACGAGGCCGGGACCATCGCCGCCAACAGCGATGTCGATTTGACGGCGGGTGCCCTGAATAACCGCAGCGGCAAGACGGCCGCGCTCGGCAAGGGCAACCTGACTGCGCAGGTCAATGGTGCGGTGGACAACACCGGCGGCGTGCTGACGGCCAATAACGGCGTGACGCTCACCGCTGGCAGCCTCGATAACCGCACCGGACAGCTGGTAGCATCCGGCGATGGCGGGCTGATCGCCACGGTTAACGACACCATCAACAACGATGGCGGCACGCTTGCTGCCGATGGTGACGTGGAGCTTAACGCCGCAGCGCTCAGCAACCGCAGCGGGAAAACCATCGCCGCCGGGGACGGCAATCTTACGGCCCGCATCGGCGGTGCGGTGGATAACGCCCAGGGCACACTGGTAGCGGGCAACAACCTCGACCTGCAGGCCGGTTCGCTGGGCAACAGCGGCGGCGTGTTCGGCAGTAATCAGAACGCCGTGCTGCGCACCCGTGAACTCGACAACGCCGAGGGTTCAGTGCAGGCCGGACAGGCACTGACCCTCGACGGCAGCGATGCGCCGCTGACGGTGAATAACCGCGCCGGCAACCTGGTCGCCGGTCAGCGCCTCGACCTTAACGCCAGCGCCCTGAGCGGCGATGGCAAAGTGCTCTCCGACGGCGATATGAACCTTACCCTCGCCCAGGGCTTCACCAACCAGAGCCAGATGGTGGCGAACGGTGCACTGTCGCTGAGCAGCGGCGGACACGTCGATAACCAGGGCAAGCTGCTGGCAGGCAAAAGCCTGACGCTCAATGCCGCTAGCGCCAGCAACGCCGCAGGCGCCGAACTGGGCGGTGGCGAAACGCACCTGATTCTGAACGATACGCTCACCAACCGCGGGCTGATCGATGGATCGCTGACCCACATCCAGGCCGGCACCCTGAACAACCTCGGCAGCGGGCGGCTGTACGGGGATCGCATTGCGCTGCAGGCCGGTACGCTGAATAACGCGGCGGAAAACGGCGTCGCCGGGACCATCGCGGCGCGCGATCGTCTGGATATTGGCGCAGGCAATCTTAACAACAGCGGCCACGGCCTGATCTACAGCGCTGGCGCGATGGCGATCGGCGGTGCGCTGGATGCAGCCTTTAACGCTGTCGGACGCGGCGCCATGCTCATCAACCGCGGGGCGACCATCGAGTCGGGCGGCGACATGCGCATCGACATGAGCCAGATCCAGAACCTCAACAACAATCTGGTCACCGAAGTGGTGGTCAGCGAGGTTTCCAGCCATCATGACGCGGTACTGAAAGGCAAACGGGATCGCTTCGACTGGAGCCAGGTCAATACCGATAAAAAGAACAAATACGGGGTTCACACCGCGAAGATGCCTGATGGCACCAGCGGCAGCGAGTTCTACGAATACAACTACACCCGCACCGTGCAGGAGACGCGGGTGAAAGAGAGCGATCCGGGCAAAATCATCTCCGGGGGCAATCTCACCATCAACAGCGATCTGCTGCACAACAAGGACAGCCAGATCGTCGCCGCTAAATTGCTGGCCGGTACCATCGGCGTGCTGAATAACGATGCCACCACCGGCGTGAAAATCATCACCGACGTCGGGTCGCAGACGCGCTGGTATGCCAAGAAGAAGAAAAGAAAACTCGGCGGCACCAAAACCTCGCAGGGCAGAAGCACCAGCGACTATCGCCCGGCGGCGGTCACCCAGACTATCTCGCTCAACACCCTCGCCTGGGAGAGCAATGGCGCGGTGCAGGGCAGCGGCGCCGCCCCTGGCGGACGCAATACCGGGCAGTTTGCCCAGCCGGTTTCCCTGACCTTTAACGGCTCGCAGCCGGTGCATCTGGCACCGGGCCAGAGCTGGGAAGTGGGCCAGAACGTGCAGGACGCATCCGGCAACACGCCGGATCGCCTGGTGCGCACCAGCGGCGTGAACACCCGTCTGCCATCCGCCAGCCTCTATACCGTGCACGCCTCGCCGACCAGCAACTACCTGATCGAAACCGACGCGCGTTTCACCAACGAACGTACCTGGCTCAGCTCGGATTACATGCAGAAAGCGCTGTCGCCCAACGGAGATGTCACGCTGAAGCGCCTCGGCGACGGCTTCTATGAGCAGCAGCTGATCCGCGATCAGGTCGCTAACCTCACCGGACAGCGCTACCTCAGCGGTTTTGATGACGACAACGCCCAGTACAAAGCGCTGATGGATGCAGGCATTGCCTTTGCGAAGGCGCACAACCTGACCGCGGGCGTGGCGCTCAGCCCGGAACAGATGGCCCTACTCACCTCCGACATGGTGTGGATGGTTACCGAAACCGTGCAGCTGGCGGACGGCACCAGCCAGCAGGTGCTGGTCCCGCAGGTTTACGTGCGGGTGAAAGACGGCGACGTTGACGGCAGCGGTTCGCTGCTGGCGGGCAACCGCGTCGCCTTGCAGACCGGCGAGCTGAACAACAGCGGCACCCTGCTGGGCCGCGATTTGACTGCGCTCAGCGGCAACAACATCACCAACAGCGGCACGATCCGCGGCAGCAATATCGACATCGCCGCCCTGACCGACTTCAGCAATATCGGCGGCACGCTGCTGGCCGATGACGCGCTGCAGATCCGCGCCGGACGCGATCTCACCAGCACCAGTACTGTGCGCGGCGATGCGGCGAACCGTCACCTGGATCGCACCGCGGGGATTTACGTGCAGAACGACGGCGGCAAACTGGTGCTGCAGGGCGTCAACGACGTTAACCTCGCCGCCACGCTGGTGGGCAACAACGGCAAAGAGAGCACCACCACCATTGCCGCAGGCAATAACATTAACCTCGGCACCATTACCACCACGCACAGCGAGCGCGGCGACTGGGGCAAGGATAACTATCGCGACCTGACGGAGCGTAACGAGGTTGGCAGCCAGATCGCCGGCAACGGCAACGTGACGCTCTCGGCGGGCAACGACCTTAACGCGCGTGCTGCCACGGTCGATGCCGGGGAGGCGCTGACCGCCACCGCCGGACACGATCTCAACATCACCGCGGGCGAGTCGGCGTATCACCTTACCGAACACAGCAAGCAGACCAGCAAAGGCTTCCTCTCCGCGCAGTCGCTGGAGACCCACGATGACGTGCGGGCGACAGAGTCCGTCGCCAGTAATTTCACCGGCGACAAGGTGACGCTGCTGGCCGGGAACGACCTGGCGGTACGCGGCAGCAACGTGGCGGGTGACGGCGACGTGCGTCTCGGGGCGGGCAACAACCTGACCATCGATACCGTTGAGGAGCACCGGCAGGAGAACCATCAGCGCAAAGAGAGTAAGTCCGGCCTGATGGGCACCGGCGGTATTGGCTTCACCGTGGGTAGTCAGAGCCTGAACACCACCGATGACGGTAAGAGCATCAGCCACGCCATCAGCACCGTGGGCAGCAGCCAGGGCAACCTGACGCTGCAGGCCGGCAACGATCTCAACGCCCGCAGCGCTGAGCTTATCGCCGGGCAGGATATGACGCTGGAAGGCAAAAACATCGCCATCACCGCCGCGGCTGACTATAACGAGCAGACCCACAAGGTGGAGCAGAAGCAGAGTGGCTTCACCCTGGCGCTTTCCGGCACGGTAGGCAGCGCGGTGAATACCGCCGTTGAGACCGCGCACCAGGCGCAGTCCAGCGGCAACGGACGCATTGCCGCCCTGCAGAACACCAAAGCGGCGCTGACCGGCATCCAGGCGGCGCAGGCCGCTCGGCTGGCAATGGCGCAGGCCGGCACGCCAGCCGCCTCCGATAACACCGTCGGCGTCAGTCTCTCTTACGGCTCGCAGTCCTCATCGTCCACCCAGCACAGCGAACAGACCACCGCGCGCGGCGGCAGCCTGACCGCCGGGGATAACGTCAACATCACAGCCACAGGCTCCGGCGCGAAGGGCGTGGACGGCGACATCCTGATGCAGGGCGCAACGGTGCAGGCCGGTAAGGATGTGAACCTGACTGCCAACCGCGACATCAACCTGGTGTCGGCGCAGAACACCCAGCAGCAGACCGGGAGCAACAAGAGCAGCGGCGGCAGCGTGGGCGTCGGCATTGGCGCAGGGTCCGGCGGCTGGGGCATTAACGTGTCCGCCAGCGTTAACCAGGGCAAGGGCAGCGAGAAAGGCAACGGCACCACCCATACCGAGACGCTGGTTAACGCCGGAGACACCGTCAACCTGACCAGCGGACGCGACACCACCCTGACGGGCGCGCAGGTCAGCGGCGAGACGGTGAAGGCCGATGTTGGCCGCAACCTGACGCTGACCAGCGAGCAGGACAGCGACCGCTACGACTCGAAACAGCAGAATGCCAGCGCGGGCGGCAGCTTTAACATCGGATCGATGAGCGGCTCGGCCAGCGTCAGCCTCAGCCGCGACAAGATGCACAGCAACTACGACAGCGTGGTTGAGCAGACCGGGATCTACGCCGGGAAAGGCGGCTTCGACGTCACCGTGGGCGAGCACACCCAGCTTAACGGCGCGGTTATCGGCTCCACCGCCAGCGCGGACAAAAACCGCCTCGACACCGGCACCCTGGGCTTCAGCGACATCCACAACCAGGCGGATTACAAGGTTGAGCACCAGAGCATCGGCCTGAGCACCGGGGGCAGCATCGGCAGCCAGTTTGCCGGTAACCTGGCGAACACCATGCTGGCGGGCGTGAATGAGGAAGGGCACGACAGCGGCACCACCCGGGCGGCGGTGAGCGACGGTACCCTCGTGATTCGCGACCAGGACAAGCAGGGCCAGGACGTGGCGCAGCTCAGCCGCGACGTGGAGCACGCCAACGGCTCGATTTCGCAGATATTCGATAAAGAGAAAGAGCAGCAGCGCATCCAGCAGGCGCAGCTGGTGGGCGAGATGGTGAGCCAGGCGACGGACATCGTGCGCAGCGAGATGGCGATTCACGCCACCGAAGCGGCGAAAGCGAAGCTGGCGACGGCGTCAAAGGATGACCTGGATAAGGCGCGTCAGGACATCCTGGATAAAAACGCGAAAGCGAACCCGGATGCGAAAGATATCGCCTCCCAGGCCTACCAGAACTATTACGATGCGGAAGTGAAAGCGAGCGGCTTCGGAGTAGGCGGAACCTATTCCCGGGTGATGGACACCGCGGGCGCGGTGATTAAGGGGCTGGCAGGTAATGACCTGGGCGCCGCGCTGGCCGGCGGTGCCGCACCGTGGATAGCGGACTTTATCGGGCATAAATCCGAACTCGATAATGCAGGAAAAATCGCGGCGCACGCGGTGGTCAATGCCGCCCTTGCCGCCGCCCAGGGCCAGAACGCCGCCGCAGGTGCCGCGGGCGCGATAACCGGCGAACTGACGGGCATGATTGCCGCCGAGATGTACGGCAAGAAGGCAGGCGCACTCACCGAAAGCGAAAAAGAAACCGTCTCCGCACTGGCCACCCTGGCGTCGGGCCTCGCCGGTGGACTGGTGGGCGACAGCACCCAGAGCGCGGCCTACGCAGCCCAGACCGGGAAGACGACGGTTGAGAATAACCTTTTGGGTGATAAATCCGCCGCGAGATTACTGGAGCTTGAGGATAAACTTAAAAAAGGTGACAAATCGCAAAAAGTTGCTGAGGAATATATTTCTTTGGTTAACTTTGATGAGCGAAGCGATTCTTTATTGAAAAAATTTAATAAGGAACCACAAAATTTGACTGCGCCCGAGAAAAGAGATTTATACCGCTATCTGGCAGTTGTTGCATCGGAGATGGAGCAGAAGCTCGGAGCTGATGTTACACAGCAGACAATCATGAATTATTTATCTGGTCAGCAGTATATGATGCGCGTTCCCGATAAAGAAGCCTTAAGAGCAGCAGAGTCTGCGATTAATACATGGGGTTATCATAAGTCGAATGCCAGTATTGGTGACGCGCCGGTAATGTTCGGAAGCAGTGTGCTGGGGCTTACAGTAAAGGGCATGGCAATGAATGTGGCGATTGGTACTACGGTAAATACTGGCGCTCAGTTAGCAGGAAACGATCCATTCAGTTATGTTGATGCGGTTATGGCAGGAGTTACTGCAGCATTGACTAATGGGAAAGGAGTTAGTGCATCAGCGGCTATTAACGTAGGTGGAGCCTTAGTTGGAAGTAGTATTCAAGGAAAAGATAATACCAATGAAGCATTAGGAGCTGCGGCAGGATCCGTTGCAGGTAGTGCTGTTTCCAAAGGAGTGGGTATACTTGAACCTGTAGTTAAAGAAAGCACTAAGAATATACTGGAAGCCGTTGGTGGATCTATGTCAAGTGAATATGTTGGTAATCAAGTTAAAGACAAACTTAAAAAGGCTGAAAATGAAGATAATTAAAAAATATCGGTATATTTTTTTTATAGTAGTAGGTCTTGTCTTCTGTGCCTTACTATCCGCAATCTCTGATGTTATTGCAACATTGATTGTTTTTTTTAAAATAGACAGATTTATTTTTTCTTGGAGTGAATTGTTAAGCAATATTATAAATAGAGCACCTGTGCCTGGTATCCTTTTAGGCTCAGGTTTATGGCTCAAAAATAAATTACAAGAACGAGAAAATAGAGGGGGGGATACCAAATAATCTTACTATACTGTCCTGTTTACCCGACTTATCGTTCATTTGCCAGCCGGTAAACCACCAGTCCGCGTGGCCCTAAGAATAAGACTGGACATGCGAGAAATCACCGGTTCCATGAACCTTTAAGAGTAAAAAATTTCATCAACCCAATGAAATCGAAATCGAAAAAGAAACCGTCTCAGCGCTGGCCACTCTGGCCTCGCCGGTGGTCTGGTGGGCGACAGCACCCAGAGTGCGGCTTACGCCGCGCAGACCGGGAAGACGACGGTTGAGAATAATAATATGGGTGCTATGGCCGGTTCAGACCTTGGATTTTGGCTGGGCAAAACACCGGATGCAACAACAGAGGAAAAAGCGGAATTAGCTGGCAAAGTGGCGAAAGGTAATGGGGTGGTATCTGCTGGGATAGTTAGTACTGTGGGTGTCGGTATGTTGACAGCCGAACAAGCTGCAATGTGGGGACTTGGTGCAGTAGCAAATTCGGCTATACAGTATGCAACCACTGGTGAAATCAATCCGATTAATTCTGTAGCGGCTGGCTGGATAAATGTGATAACTATAGGCCAGGGCTGGACAGGAACGATAGCCTGGAATGCGGCAGGCGGGGCATTAACAAATGCAATCAATGGAGACGACCCTCTTACCGGGGCTATAACAAATGGAGCGGGGGCCGGGTTTGGATATGGGATTGGCAATTATGTGGTCAAGCCTGCTGCAAATACACTCGGTAAATGGTTAACCGGTGGCTGGAATCCAAAATTCGATCCTACTCTACTAAAATATACTGAAGTTAAAGGGCAGTTAGGTCTATCTAAGGAAATGGTACCGAGTAAGATTCCTAGTGCTTCGGGTAATGCTGGTAGTAGTTTATCATCTGAATTTGGAAGCTCCATTATCCAGAAAAAGAAAGATGCATTGGAGGCTGGAAAATGAAGAATCTCCTTTTTATTGTCTTATTAATGACTGTATGCATATTTAGTTTGTTTATAGTTGGTGCGATTTTTTATATTTTTCTGGAAATATTTATGTACTTTTATTTGAATGCGCCAATATCATTTGAAGTTTTTCAGTTTTCTAGACTGTTAAAAATGAGTGTGTATGGGGGGGGGATCTTAGGCTTGGGTATTGGTTTGTTGCATATCATGAAAGTTAAGGGTTTCTGAAATTTTGTGGGGAATAACTCCTTGATCGGGATGAAGCCCGGAAGTCAGTTAAAGAAAAAAGGAGTGGCTGAAAGAAAAATTCAGCACTGATATTTATTTTTCTTTTTTAGTATGGGCCTCACCGTTGTTCTGATAGGCGACAGAACACAGAGCGCGATTTACGAAGTGCAGGCAGGGAAGACGACGGTCAAGAATAATAATCTCGTCAGAGTACTGGTTGCTGCGGAAGGCCATAAACCGCTTACGCTAAAAAAACGGCAAAACAATAGCTAGCTACTTTCAAGGCTACAAGCAGTGGAAACACACTACTTGCATGCGAGCTTGCTATAACCGCAATGGGAACGGTTAGTGGCGGATCTGCGCATGAAGCATTCAATATAGTGGCAGATTCAGAAAATTCCAATATAAAAAAGCATGAAAAATGAATAACAATAAAAATATTGTTTTATTAATCTTTTTAGCAGTCACATCTGTTCTGACAATGAATATTATTGCTGTGGTTATATATTTATTAGCAAAGGCATATCTGTATCTGTTTCAGGATGTGCCATTGGGTAATTTTCTGTCAGGATTTTCAAGAGCTATTCGAGGCGCATCTATCGGTGGTCTAATAGCGGGTATCGGTTGTTGGTTTCTTTATTTAAAAAAATGACATTTACGATCAATTATAAAAATATGAGTGTTATATTTTTTTGAAAACCATTAATATGGTTATTTTGAATTTGAAAATTTAGAAACTTTAATGATCCGTTACCAAAAGATATGGTTGATTCTGGTCGGTTCGGTTCTGCAACAACGTGGGGTGAAGCCATCATCGTAAGGATTAAAAATCAAAGTGGTGGTTTTAGTAAAAATAATCCGAATGGTTCCACTGACTCACCTAGAATAACGGGTAAAAATAAATGATTAATAGAGCCATGATGTATCAGAGTTATTTATACTCAGGATTTTCTTTTCCTGAAACTTTTGTCAATTATGTGTCTCAGGCGCAATTGGAAGATATTGAGCCGTGGTGGTTGTTTTGCCATTCATCAAATTATGTTGATTTTTGGTGTGAAAAGGTTAGAGAGCTTTATCCTGAAAGAAAATTAATTCCTTTTGCTAACTGGCGTTATTCAGATGATATAGTCTGCTTTGATGGTGCGGATATATCTGGAGATCCGGAGGTATACTATGTTCACGCCTTTGCTTCAGCAGGCTGGGAAGATAGAGATTATACAGATAACTTTGATGAATGGTTAAAAATGGCGCGTCTCGAATCTGCCCGTCATAAAGCTGAACGGGCAGAAGATGAGGAATAGTTATTCCTGAATAAACAGATAAGGTACTCGTTCTGTTAACCATACTCCATTATCAGCCTGGTAGAATTTAAAGCCTTGATCATACATATTCAGGGCTTCTATTTTTAGTAGCACTGGCTTTCCATAACGCTGGCCTACCTGAATTGCTGTATCTTTATTGGATGAAAGATGTACATACTTGCGAGACATAGGGATTAGACCTTGTTCCCTTATTGAAAATATAAAACGGATGGCTGTTCCATGATATAAAAAGCATGGAGGCACCTTCTCTATGTAGGTAATGTCAACTTGTTGTGTTGAATGCCCCTGAGCTGCCCGGATACGCAAACCATCTTCTGAGATCGTAAAGCGTTTTTTGTCACTACTATCAACGATGTTAAAAATAATGTTGTTATCAAGTTTATAACCTTCTTTGATAGAGCAAGTAATAAGCTCGCTTATGACAGCCCATCCTTCTTTATCTAATAATAAGCCAATAGATTCTGGTTGATGGCGTAATACGTAACTCAAAAACTTACTGATATCTGTAATTTTATTATTCATACTCTTACTCTCAAACGATCCCGCTCTTGATTCCGGGATCTTATTATCAGCCGTCAGGCTTATCCAAAACGCCCGCGCTCACGCTTGATCGCCTGACGATCCCCTGTGTCGTTCAGCACGCCGGGGAACGCCTTAAGCCACTGCTTCATCTTCGGCCCGTTGACGGAGACCACGCTCAGCCCCTCTGCACAGCCGTACAACTCGTGGGCTTTCTGTGTGGTGATGGCGATACAGTCCGGCATCACCCGTATCTTAACCTGCATCCTGTCGGTAAATCTCGTCGGTGGTATCCACAGGCCGCGTAAAAATATCGCATTACGCATAGCCCGGCTGTAGTACTCGCAGCTGGATCTACGCCGGGAAAGGCTGCTTCGACGTCACCGTGGGCGAGCACACCTGGCTTAACGGTGCGGTTATCGGCTCTACCGCCAGCGCGGACAAAAACCGCCTTGACACCGGCACCCTGGGCTTCAGCGACATCCACAACCAGGCGGATTACAAGGTTGAACACCAGAGCATTGGCCTGAGCACCGGGGGCAGCATCGGCAGCCAGTTTGCCGGTAACCTGGCGAACACCATGCTGGCTGGCGTGAACGAGGAGGGCCATGACAGCGGCACCACCCGGGCGGCGGTGAGCGACGGCACCCTTGTGGTGCGCGACCAGGACAAGCAGGGTCAGGACGTGGCGCAGCTCAGCCGCGATGTGGAGCACGCCAACGGCTCGATTTCGCAGATATTTGATAAAGAGAAAGAGCAGCAGCGCATCCAGCAGGCGCAGCTGGTGGGCGAGATGGTGAGCCAGGCGACGGACATCGTGCGCAGCGAGGTGGCGATTCACGCCACCGAAGCGGCGAAAGCGAAGCTGGCGACGGCGTCTAAGGATGACCTGGATAAGGCGCGTCAGGACATCCTGGATAAAAACCCGAAAGCGAACCCGGATGCGAAAGATATCGCCTCGCAGGCCTACCAGAACTATTACGACGCGGAAGTGAAAGCGAGCGGATTCGGGGTGGGCGGAACCTATTCCCGGGTGATGGACACCGCGGGCGCGGTGATTAAGGGGCTGGCAGGTAATGACCTGGGCGCCGCGCTGGCTGGCGGTGCCGCGCCGTGGATTGCGGACTTTATCGGGCATAAATCCGGACTCGATAATGCAGGAAAAATCGCGGCACACGCGGTGGTCAATGCCGCCCTTGCCGCCGCCCAGGGCCAGAACGCCGCAGCAGGTGCCGCAGGGGCGATAACCGGCGAACTGACGGGCATGATTGCCGAAGAGATGTACGGCAAAAAAGCAGGCGCACTCACCGAAAGCGAAAAAGAAACCGTCTCCGCACTGGCCACCCTGGCCTCTGGCCTCGCCGGTGGTCTGGTGGGCGACAGCACCCAGAGTGCGGCCTACGCGGCACAGACCGGGAAGACGACGGTTGAGAATAACCTTTTGGGTGATAAATCCGCCGCGAGATTACTGGAGCTTGAGGATAAACTTAAAAAAGGTGACAAATCGCAAAAAGTTGCTGAGGAATATATTTCTTTGGTTAACTTTGATGAGCGAAGCGATTCTTTATTGAAAAAATTTAATAAGGAACCACAAAATTTGACTGCGCCCGAGAAAAGAGATTTATACCGCTATCTGGCAGTTGTTGCATCGGAGATGGAGCAGAAGCTCGGAGCTGATGTTACACAGCAGACAATCATGAATTATTTATCTGGTCAGCAGTATATGATGCGCGTTCCCGATAAAGAAGCCTTAAGAGCAGCAGAGTCTGCGATTAATACATGGGGTTATCATAATTCCAACGCTAGTATTGGAGATCCTGTCTTAATGTTTGGTACAGGTCCACTTGGCGATGTAGTAAAAGGCGGAGCTGCAGTAAATGCGGCTATAGGGGTAAGTATTAATACGATTAATCAATTAAACGGAGATAAGCCTTTTAGTTATGTTGATGCAGTTATCGCTGGAGGTACAGCGGCTCTTACAAAAGGCAAAGGGATTAAAGAAAGTTATATGATAAATATAGGAGGTGCGGCCATAGGTAGTGGTTTAAAAGGAGAGAACCCATCTGCATCTATGTTCGGCGCTATGGTTGGTACATACATTGGCGGAAAAGTTGAATTAAAATCTACAAAATTTCTCACGCCTTTCATCAATAAACCTAATGCCGAGATGGGTAGTGCTGTAATCGGGGCTTATGCTTCAGAAAAGTCTAGTGGGATGGCAACAGATTTGACCGAAAAATGATTAAAGAGATGGGGATTAAATGAAATTCAAAAAGATTGGGGTGTCAATGCTTATTTTTTTCATCGCGCTCTGGGTAATTGTTATTTTCGGAACATTAATTCTTGTGGGTATAAGTACAAGTGCTTTATTTTCAATTTTTAATGACACTGGTTTTTATTATGATTGGGCTAATGAGCTTTACTCATCTTTCAAGCAGGCGCTTATAGGAGGGGGATTATTTGGGGGGTGGATTTGGCTCAGGGCAAAATATATAGAAAGGAAAAATAGCAATTAAGTAATAGAGGTAAGTGATTTATTTTGATAACCTGGATGTCTCGCATTAGGCTGAATTTTGATTGTTAATAATGATTTTCACATTTATAACTTTTTTATATTCTCTAATATTAGAAAATTTTTTTATTTTTTGATTTAGTGGCTCGCTCAACGTCGTCGTCAGCCGCGACGTGGAGCACGCCAACGGCTCGATTTCGCAGATATTCGATAAAGAGAAAGAGCAGCAGCGCATCCAGCAGGCGCAGCTGGTGGGTGAGATGGTGAGCCAGGCGACGGATATCGTGCGCAGCGAGATGGCGATTCACGCCACCGAAGCGGCGAAAGCGAAGCTGGCGACGGCGTCAAAGGATGACTTGGATAAGACCCTACAGTGCCAATGGCGGGGAATGCAATAGGTACTGTTCTGGGAAACAAAGCCGGATATAAATTTACCAAAGAAATGCTATCGAAGGGATACTCGTCGGTAACTTCTGATGTTATTGGAACTGTTTCTGGGGGACTATAGGTGCCGGGGCAGTCGGTGTCATTGATTATGGATTAACCGGATCTGTCGATCCTAAACAGAAAATGATAAAAAGGAGGCGGCCCAGTGAAAGATAAAAATTGGTTGAAAAAATTTTTATTAATTTTAATCGCATTTATTTTGACGATGGACTTTATAGCATTGCTTGCTTACCTTGCTGCCAAAACGTATATTTATTTTATTCGCGGTGTTGAATTTGGTGTGGATCTTCAAGAATTGTTGAGGATAATTAAAGCTGCTTCTTTGGGCGGTTTTGTAGCAGGGGCTGGTTGTTGGTATGCATATCTTAAAAATGAACGTTCAAGATGATGTTCAGTAAAATATGTTTAAGAAATTCAGCATGAGTTTTTTATTTGATGATCAAGTATTCAAAATGTCGATTATTTTATAAGGCACTCTTTTTGTAGATTGTATTTAATTGCTAAAATTGACGTAAAATGCCCTTATTATAAGGAGGCCGAATCCGTTAAGAAAATGGTTCAGGTAAAACGGGGCATCAGCGCTATCGCTGCCAGTCATGCCGCCGTACTTCCCAACTCGATTATGTTTATCGTGCCTGTCAGCCCTGAATGAAAGAACAGATTGTCGATCCTACAATGACCAATGCGGGCATTCGTGGCATCGGGCGAGTATTGTACAATGGTATCTATGCCGTCGTTCGCAGCTTAAAACACTCTCGCCACGATGTGTAGCCACACCTCCACTTAATAATCTTCAGATTCAGCTTATCTGTGAGTTCGATGAAATATGGGCATTTATTGGCCATGCTTTTGAGAATGTGAACAAAAAGACGCTGCGTAAGCTACCAGGGTTACTATCGAGCTTCAATGTTGCCTTCTGATGTACAGGTAAGCCCACCGGCCAGGATTATAATATGAGTATCAATAATAAAATTAGAGCGTTGGGTGAAGGTCTAAAAGATCGAATAGATGCTTCAATCATTGATTTCGACTTGGAATATATAGAGCATTCTGAGAATGTTTTGGCGTTTGAAACGCTATGTGATCATATTGCTGATTATGATGCTGTTATAACGAAGGATGAGTATAATCAAATCATTAATATCGTAAATGAGCTTAATCTAAAAATCGATAACAGATATTTATGTATTAAGCCAGATAATAAATTATAAAGAACCTAAAAATTCCCTGGTCTGAGTGCCGGTATTACGTTATACGATGTAACCCTAAATTCACGTTTCCGCGCTTGAGAAGGCCTTAAGCTATTTGCTCATAGAAAGAAGTTCTTGAGGCATTAATGCAGGTGCTAAATAGTGAAAAGGAGGTAGATATCCGAAGTTAATGCTGAATTGAGGCAGTACTCCGAAATTAAAGGAGATTTTGGGATTTCGAAAGAAATGACACCGAGTAACATACCTGGCAGTTTTGGCGGGCGATATTGGAGCATCTTTCTCTTCTGAATGTGGCGGAAAAAAAATTGAACTAATCATTGAGAAAAAGTTGAAATGGAATACTTTAATGGAAAAATGTCCAACCTGCTGATTTTATTTTTTGGCAGTATACTTGGGATTACTTTTACTTTCTTGTGCATTGCCTTGCTTGTAGATGTTTTAGTTTGGATGCTAACAGGATCTTTCGATTTGAAAAAGGGCGATGTAATTAAAATCATTAAAATTGGTTGTGTAATTGGCGCTTTCACTGGCGCGGTTTTTGTTACTACCAGGCTATTAAAACTAAAAATATTTTAGGTCGATGATAAGTAGTTTATCTCCAAAAAAAACAGCATGGTCATTAAAAATCCAGGCGGCTGCAGCTAATGTAGGCGGTTCAGTATTCTCTGAAACTACAGGAAAAGGCGCAGAAGCAGTTGTAAATAAGGTTAAAGAGAAATATGAAAAAAAATAACAGTTTGGCTTGGGCTGTTTTGTTTATATTGTTTTCAATGCTAGGTATGACTTTCTTGTCTTTATTTGGATATTTTTTATTTGCATTTTTATTGTGGATGGTTGGCGGACAGTTAGATTTTAATATAGTGGAAATAATCACCTACACTAAAATTGGTGTTTTTGGAGGGGGGGTAGTGGGTTTTGGTGTTGTTTTAATGAAGCTATTAAAAATAAAAGGATTTTGAGCCAATGTCGACAAAATACTTGTAGTAGGCTTAATCGCAGCCACAAATATTAGGCTCGCGTGTAGCTGTAGGTTATGCCTTTTTACAAACGTCGGCGGGCGTAAATAACTGCTTTTTTAAGAGCCATCCCTGGCCCTCTCACCATCAATGCGGGCTTGCCACCGGGCGCACGATAATTTCGCTGACGTCCACGTCGTCCGGCTGCGAGATAGCGTATGACATGGCGCGAGCGATACTTTCCGGTTTCAGGGCGATGCGGCGGAAATCGCGCATGGCTTCCCGGGCGGTGTCGTCGCTAATGATGTCCGCCAGTTCCGATTCCACCACGCCGGGAGAGATGACGCTCACGCGAATAACGTCGGTTTCCTGGCGCAGCCCTTCCGAGATGGCCCACACCGCGTATTTACTCGCGCAATAAACCGCTGCGGTGGGTGATACGGCATGGGCACCAATCGACGCGACATTGATAATGTGCCCCGCCTTCTGCTTCTCCATCACCGGCAGTACGGCGGCGATACCGTAGAGCACCCCGCGCACGTTCACATCCAGCATCAGATCCCACTCCTCCACCTTCAGCGACGACAGCGGCGACAGAGGCATGACGCCCGCATTGTTGATCAGCACGTCGATACGGCCATGTTTCTCCAGCGCAAAGTCAGCAAGACGCTGTACCGATGCCCGATCCTGCACGTCGGTCTGCAGCGCATCGATGGTCGCGCCGTCAAAGCGCAGCTCGTCGCACAGCGCTTCCAGGCGGTCGGTACGCCGTGAGCCGATCACCAGCAGATGCCCCTCCGCCGCCAGCTGGCGCGCGGTGGCTTCGCCAATGCCGCTGCTTGCGCCGGTCAGAACAATCACTTTACGATTTGGTTGTTGAGTCTGGTTCATGCTTAACGCCCTCTGTACGGTTAGTGAGCGTTCAGAGTAGTGAAAACCCCCTGCCTGAAATAGCGCCATTCCTCTCTGAGTATTGCCTGATTATCTCGTAATGATTAATTAGTAAGCTGAATTATGCAGTACACTAGCCTTAACGCAGCGATACTACCGGATGGAAACTATGCCAGTGCCTGACGTACAACAGCAGATCTGCCAGCGGCTGATGCAGCTTGCGCCGCATGAGGGCTACACCAAATCTTTGCTCGACGAAGTAAGGTTTATGCGCGCCGATCACCCGTTGCCGCGCACGCCGGTGCTGTATGAGCCGGGTATCATTATTGTCTGTCAGGGCCGCAAGCGCGGTTTTCTGGCTGACCGGATGTACCGCTACGATGCCCAGCAGTTCCTGGTGCTGTCGGTGCCGCTGCCGTTCTCATCAGAAACAGAGGCGACGCCCGAGGAGCCCATGCTGGCCGTGGCGGTACGGCTGGATATGACGACGGTGGCAGAGCTGATCATGCTGATGGGCGAGGCGCGGCAGCCAATCCCGGACGAGCCGGAGGGAATGATCTCTACGCCGCTGGATGGGTCGATGCTGGATGTGCTGCATCGTCTGCTGCAGGCGCTGATGTCGCCGCTGGAAGCGAAAGCGCTAGGGCCGTCGCTGATCAAGGAGCTCTATTTTCGCGTGCTGATGAGTGAGCAGGGTGGTGCGGTACGCGCGGCGCTGGCGTATCAGGGGCACTTCGGGCGCATCTCACGGGCACTTAATCATATTCATGCCGAGTGGCAAAGCCCGCTCAGCGTGGCGGATCTCGCCAGCCGCGCCGGGATGAGCGTGCCGCGGTTTCACATCCACTTCAAAGCCATCACCCACACCTCGCCGCTGCAATATATAAAATCGGTCAGGCTGCATCAGGCGCGGCTGATGATGATCCGCAGTAATCTGCCGGCGTCTAAAACCGCGCTGGAAGTGGGTTATGAAAGCGCCTCGCAGTTCAACCGCGAGTTTAAACGGTTCTTTGGTCGCAGCCCCGGTGAAGAGTCGCGCATGATGAAACAGGCGCTGGCGCTACTTCCGCCAGCGGATCTGGAGCGGCTGGCGATCCCGCATTAACGCAAATTTCGTTTGTTTCGAATATTGTTATTTTCGTTTATTTCGATTACATTCAGCGTGACTACTTAACGAAGGTAATAGCCATGACCACCTCATTAACCGCACTCGAGCTCCCGGACGCACGCGAAAGCGAGCTGGCGCAGCGAGGCCAGCAGGAACTGGCGGCATTCCTCTCAACAAAATTTGAAACGCAGCGTATCGCAATCGTTGGGGACGATAACCAAACCCATACTATTGAGCTGCCTGCCAGAGCGCTGAGCATGTTGAGGGATATCCTCGGCGAGCTGGCCGCGGGCAACGCTGTGCAAGTTGTGCCGATTCATGCGGAACTCACTACGCAAGAAGCAGCTAACATGCTTAACGTTTCACGTCCTCATATGGTGAAATTGCTTGAGGACGGGAAATTGCCGTTCCACAAAACCGGGCGGCATCGTCGCGTGTTGTTTGCCGATCTGATGGAATATAAACAGAAACGGGAACACGAAAGCCTCGAGGCCATGCAGGCGCTTGCGGACCAGGCGCAGGACACAGGGATGTATTAATGGAACACTCACCTTATCCCGTTGTGCTGGATGCATGCGTGCTTTATCCAGCACGATTAAGGGATTTGCTGATGCATCTGGGGATAGCGGGATTATATCAGCCGAAATGGAGTGCTGAGATCCATCGCGAATGGTGCCGAAATCTGTTGATGAACCGACCGGATATTACCCAGGCAGCATTAACGCGCACCGTTGAGTTGATGGAGAAGGCGCTTCCTGACGCTCGCGTGGTGGGCTTCGAAACCCTCATTGAGGGGCTTACGCTTCCTGATGAAAATGACCGCCATGTGTTGGCCGTGGCGTTACGCGCAAAAGCCGAAGTCATCGTGACGCTAAATCAAAAAGATTTTCCTGCCTCCGCCCTGCAAAAATTTAATATCGAAGCGTTGCATCCGGACGATTTTATCACTGACCTGCTTGATCTCAGTCCGGGCATCGCACTCGAAGCCGTCAGGCGTCAACGGCAGTCGCTCCGACACCCTCCTCTCTCAATAGATGATTTTCTGGATATGCTGCTGAAGCAGGGTCTTAATGGCACTGTCAGCGTTCTCAAAGGATATCGTCAGGCCATCTGAGTGCCGAGGCCGTTTAATCCCACCCCAGCGCATGCATAATCGCGCGGCGGTATGTGGTATCGATCTGCGCGGGTACGCGCTGCATATAATCCCTGGCGTGTTCGCGCGTCTCGCCGCTTAGGCCGTCGAGGTAGAGAATCGCTTCGGTGATGGACGGTACGCGCCCCTCTGTGTCCTCGCTGCGCGGCGGTAAATCGGTCCAGATCAGCGCATCAATGTCGCGTTCACGCGCCCAGTCGTTCAGCATCCCGCCGGGTGCGTTATGAATGAGCAGCGAGCCGATGCCGTCGCAGCGCTCTTCGGTAATGCCCTCGCGTCTGCGCAGCGCCTCGCAGGCAACGTCAAGCCGATCGGTATCAAGCCACGCCCATAATATCGGTACCGGAGTGGCATTCAGGCTGATGACGGTGGCCAGTTCGCCGCCGTCGCTGATACGGGTGAATTCAATCGGGAGGTGCGGGCCATCCGCTTTCCAGTCCCAGGCGACCGGTAAGTTTTCCGGTTTCCAGATAAGCGATCCCCAGCCAAGACAGGCAATTTTCATATGCTAATTCCTGATAAGCCCAAAGGCGCGATGTAAAAACTGTAGCAGAAGCGCTCCGGTTCGCCCGGCGCGGGCGGAATGAAAAAAGCCGCGCCAGGTGGCGCGGCAAAAGGCATAACAGTGAGGGTATCAGGCGCTGCTGTAGAATGCCGCCAGCTTTCCGGCGTTTAGCCTGGGGCATGGCTCCAGCAATGCGCCTCAGGCAGACAGCGTAGCGTTGTCGATCACGAAGCGGTATTTCACGTCGCCCTTAAGCATGCGTTCGTAGGCTTCGTTGATCTGGTCAGCGCGGATCAGCTCGATATCCGCCACAATCCCGTGCTCGGCGCAGAAGTCGAGCATCTCCTGGGTTTCCAGGATGCCGCCAATCATCGACCCGGCAATGGCCCGGCGCTTGAAGATCAGGTTGAACACTTCCGGCGCATCGTGCGGAGAGGCCGGGGCGCCGACCAGCGTCATGGTACCGTCGCGCTTAAGCAGCGTGGTGAACGCATCAAGATTGTGCGGCGCTGCCACGGTGTTGAGAATGAAGTCGAAGCTTTTGGCGTGAGCCTGCATCTCTTCAGCGTTGCGTGAGACCACAACCTCATCCGCGCCCAGCGCTTTCGCTGCTTCGCGTTTCGATTCCGAGGTGGTGAAAGCGACCACTTCCGCGCCCATCGCATGCGCCAGCTTGATCCCCATATGACCCAGTCCGCCAATACCCACGATGCCCACTTTTTTGCCCGGCCCGACGTTCCAGTGACGCAGCGGTGAATACGTGGTGATGCCTGCGCACAGCAACGGCGCAACGGCGGCCAGCTGCGATTCCGGATGACGAACGCGCAGTACGTAGCGCTCGTGCACAACGATCTGCTGGGAGTAGCCGCCCAGCGTGTGGCCTGGCGCGTCCGGCGTCGGGAAGTTGTAGGTGCCGATCATGTTATCGCAGTAGTTTTCCAGACCGTCGAAGCACTCGTCGCACTGTTTACAGCTGTCCACGATGCAGCCGACGCCAACCAGTTCGCCGGGCTGGAAGCCGGTAACGTGCGCCCCGGTAGCGATGACGCGACCAACGATCTCATGGCCCGGCACGCACGGGTATAGCGTTCCTGCCCACTCGGCACGTACCTGGTGGATATCGGAATGGCAGACGCCGCAGAACGCGATGTCGATCTGCACATCGTGCGGGCCTGGCTCGCGGCGGGTAATGCTCATTGGTTCCAGCGGCTGGGTGCCGGAATATGCACCAATAGCGTTGATATTCATGGTATTAACTCCTGTATGCGATGCCGTCTGATGTCAGACGGCGCGGTGGTGGTCGGAACGAGAGGTAAACCCGGTCAGCGCCGCCGCAACCAGCAGCAGCAGCGCGCTAAGCGCAAAGGCATGGGTGTAGCCGAAGCCGTCATACATCAGCCCGCCGAATGTGGAGCCGAGCGCGATAGAGAGCTGAACGATGGCGACCATCAGCCCACCGCCGGCTTCGGCGTTGTCCGGCAAGGTTCTGGCAACCCAGGTCCACCAGCCGACCGGTGCGGCGGTAGCAACCAGGCCCCAGAGGCCCAGCAGCACCGCAACCAGCGGCGTCTGGTGACCGACACTCATCAGCAGGACGGCAATCAGCGCCATCAACACCGGAATAAACGCCAGGGTGCGATAGAAACCCGCTTTCAGGAAATAACCGATCAGCAGCGTACCGATAAAACCGGCCACGCCGAGAATGAGCAGCATCAGAGACAGGCCGCCAGCGCTGACGTGGGTAACGGTTTCCAGGAACGGGCGCAGATAGGTAAACAGAGCGAACTGGCCCATAAAGAACAGCCCGCAGCCCGCCATGCCGAGCGCCACCAGCGGGGAGCGCATCAGACGAAACACGCTGCTGATGCGCGCATTGTTCTTCTGCGCGGGCATTGATGGCAGGCTGACGGCCTGCCAGAGGAATGCGATCAGTGCCACCGGCACCAGGCAGAAAAATGCTCCGCGCCAGCCCATTACCGCGCCCAGCCAGCTCCCCAACGGGGCGGCGATGACCGTCGCCAGCGCATTACCGCCGTTGAAAATCGCCAGCGCCCGTGGAACGCGGTGGGAAGGGACCAGACGGATGGCGGTGGCGGCCGACATCGACCAGAAGCCGCCGATGGCCACGCCGATCAGCGCGCGTCCGGCCATATACACCGCATAGTTGGGAGCCAGCGCGATAATGCCGCCGGAACTCGCCATTAACACTGTCAGACCGAGCAGCAGCGTTTTACGGTTGATGCCTCCGGCAAGGGTGGAGATCAGCAGGCTGGTAAGCACTGCCAGCGCGCCGGAGATGGCAATCCCCTGTCCGGCCAGCCCTTCGCTGACGCCAAGGTCACGCGAAACCGGCGTCAGCAGACTAACCGGCATAAACTCCGACGCCACCAGGGTGAAGGCGCACAGCGTCATGGCCAGCACGCCATTCCAGAACGCGGGCTGCGCTGCGCCAGCCGGGCTGTCGCTATGGGTTATGGTCATAAATATCCTGCATGAATTAAATTAACGTCATGATTAAAAATAATTTTCTCTGTCACCTTCCCGGATTGCAGGCAAGGGGATGCCGGGACCGTATTCCGCAGGGAATGCAGTCTGAAGAGGGATGAGGTGGCAGATAACCTAGAGTGACAGCCCGGCGAGACGCTCACTGCCGGTGTGTGCGTTGAGGGAAAGTTTACACGTCACGCCCGCGCTGACTAGCTAATGAATGCTTAATAGTGTTATAAGTAAAACTAATTAATCGCACTGTAGCGGGGGAAAGATGAAACGTAACCTGAACGACCTGCTGTCGTTTGTTGCGGTAGCACGAGAGGGGAGTTTTACCCGTGCGGCAGGGTTTCTGGGCGTTACGCAGCCGGCGCTGAGTCAGTCCATTACCGGGCTGGAAAACCGTCTGCAGATCCGCCTGCTTACCCGCACCACCCGCAGCGTCTCGCTCACGGCGGCGGGTGAACGCTTACTGGCGGCTATAGGCCATCGCTTCGATGAGATTGAAGCCGAACTGGATATGCTTACCGCGCTGCGCGATAAACCGGCCGGCACGGTGCGGATTACCTGCGCCCCCAACGTGCTGCATAACATCCTGTTGCCAAAACTGGCACCGATACTGCGTGAATATCCGGACGTTAACCTCGAATTTGATGCCAGCCACGCGTTTCGCAATATTGTCGTCGATCGTTTCGATGCCGGTGTAAGGCTGGGGGATACCATCGATAAAGACATGATTGCCGTGCCGATCGGCCCTCCGCTGCGCATGGCGGCCGCGGCCTCGCCTGACTATTTCTCTCGCTACCCGATACCGCAAACTCCGCAGGATCTGGTGCATCACAACTGCATGAACATGCGCATGGCGAGTACCGGTGGGCTGTATGTGTGGGAGTTCGATCATCCCGATGGACCAGTCAATGTCCGCGTCAACGGCCAGTTAATATTCAATACCTCTGCGCATATGGTGGACGCGGCGCTGGCGGGGCTGGGCATTGCCTTTCTGCCTGAGGAGGAGTTTGGCGACCATATCGCCAACGGGCGGCTTACACGCGTGCTGGCAGCCTGGTGCGACCCGTTTCCCGGCTACTACCTCTACTACCCCAGCCGTAAACAGCCGTCACCGGCCTTTTCGCTGGTGGTGGATGCGTTGCGGGAGAAATGAACCTGCGCATAGTACGCAGAAAAAATGGCAGAGACCGATTTATCGATCGTCGATTTTAACTACGACGCCATTTTTCTCAAGAACATAGGTGCCGTCATATACTCTGAATATCAGTGTTCCGTCATTATTGTTACTGACCTCCAGTACCGCATTTTTTTTAATGCAGCGAGGCACTGGGCTCGCTTGATGAAAACAGAGTATATCGCTACTATCATCCTGAATATATCCATCTCTGAAGTCCCAGAAGGTAACTGTGAAATGGCCTTCATCTGATGGATGGGGTACAGAATATCCTTTCGCTAACATCGCCCTGTTTTTTAGCCACCAGGTAACTTTTGCGTGGTCTGCATCAGGGAAGTTAAGTACCAGTACATCGCTAAAGTTTTTCTCATGATATACGTCAATAACCTGAACTGGTGCATTCTGGTGGTAATATACTGCCAGGGAGAAGCTTACTGCCACTAATGTACTCAGCAGTAGGTTTTTTTTAAATATCATATTTACTGCCTGAAATGAATATTTCAGCTTCCATGTTTGTCATAAATGGCCTGAAGGCAAACTGGTGATGGTGCTGTAATAGAAACCACAAGCGGAAAAATTGAAACTGAAAGAATTTTTGTTTTCTTATATCATTTTTATCCAGACCAAAATGATCCTGAACGTTGTAATGTATTTGCGCGCGGAAGCTATTGTTACTTACTGTCAAATCACGTAGGATAATTTTTGTGGCCCAGGTGTCATGAACAGAGACCCCCATGCCGTTAATGTTGTCATGCCACGTATCAAATTTTGGTAAGCGACCTTTGCTGATTAGCGTTGTTATTTCTTCAGTTTTATTTTTTGGCAAATAATTTTTATCCCAGTCAATGCTTTTTATTAAACCCCGCTTGATACGCCTCAGTGAACCACTGTCAGAATTATCGTATGAAATTTGCTCCTTGAGCGCCATGTCCAGCAACCCATCGGTAAATGGTTTTCCGGTGCCATACTGCATGTGGTTTAGCATTTTATTGATAATATTTTTATAAGTCCCAAGGAAGGAAAAAGCGTGTGACAAACTGCGCATTTCATTAAACATAATATCAGCACATGCTTTTCTGAAAAGCGAATTCGTTTTTATCAATGAATTGCAGCAGAACGGTGACTGAGGGCGATTAAAAGATGATTTTTCTTCAAGCTTATAAGGGTCAACACGTTCTGAAATATTCCAAAGCTGGAAGTTTTCTTTAAGTTGTTTCTCCGTTAAATCACCGAAGCACATATCATCAGAACGGTAATCATTCATTTTCCTCTCAGTCTCATAAATAACAAAGGGTAAAGATACGCTTTCCATATATTTATTGCTTTTTAACGGATTGGTGTCTGGGATGATAATATGGCTAGTGCTAAAATCAAGCGCGAGTGATGTTATTAATTTTCGTGAATAAATATTTAAGAAGCTGGCGCGGAATGGGTATGTATCAATTATTTGAATGAATAAAAAGAGTTAATAATGTTGTCCGCTTCGTCAGATCATAACAGTCACGACACAGTCAAATCTCTGTCAGTTTTGCGGACATGACAACATTGTCATTCTGGCGTCAGGTTGTTGCGCCTGTGGGCGGGGTATAACAGCGGCACACCAACTCAGGAGAAACAACATGAAAAAGTATCTGATCGCTGCTGCCCTCGCCGCCTCTTTTTGCGCCCCTTCCGTTGTTATGGCTGCGGGAAAAAACCTGTTGAGCGTCCACATCCTTAACCAGCAAACCGGGAAACCGGCACCGGGCGTGGAAGTTACCCTGGAGCAGAAACAGGGTGACGGCTGGAAAAAGCTGAACAGCGCTACCACCGACCAGGATGGCCGTATCAAAGGTCTGTGGCCAGAGCAGCCGGAAAGCACCGGTGACTTCCGCGTGGTGTTCAAAACCGGCGACTGGTTCGCATCCCAGAAGCAGGGCACCTTCTTCCCGGAGATCCCGGTTGAGTTCCACATCAGCAATACCAATGAGCACTACCATGTACCGCTGCTGCTGAGCCAGTACGGTTATTCCACCTATCGCGGTAGCTGATACCCGACATCGCGGCGGGGCGTTTTGCTCCGCCAGTAACGTGCGAATAACGAGAGACTGAAACATGAAGCGAACGCTGATAGCGGTAATGATGGCCCTGCCGGGAATGAGTTTTGCGGCAGCGCCTGCGACGGTACATGACATGACGCTGGAGCTGGCAACCACGCTGGCTTCTGACACCCTGGCCCAGTGCCGCCAGTATGATAAAAAAGGCGTGGTGGCGGTGGTCGATCGCGGTGGGAATCCGGTAGTGGTGATGCGCGACGACAACGTTGGCCCGCACAACACGCTGGCAGCCCAGCGTAAAGCGTATACCGCGCTTTCAACCAAAACCCCGAGCCAGGCGCTGGCGGAAAAGGCGCGGGCGGATGCCGATTCGGCAAACCTGAACACGCTACCCGAACTGCTGCTGCTGGGCGGCGGTGTGCCGGTGACCTTCAATAATGAAGTGATCGGCGCGGTGGGCGTGGCCGGAATGGGCGGCTCCGAGTTCGATGGCAAGTGCGCGACACAGGCGATTGCGAAAGCCTTCCCGGCGAAATAATCCTTCTGTTGTAACGTGGCGATAACCGGTGTTTGCATCGGTTATCGCCCGCTTCCCCTGACGCGCGGTTTATCGCGTTTTCATCTTAGACATGCCTTTTCGTTTTTATCCCTCACGGCGCAGATTCGCTATAGTCGATTTCACCTGGGATCGTACTGTTTTTAAAAGGATATCTGCCATGAAAAACGTTGTTTCTCGCCTCGGCGCTATGCTGCTGGCCGGGTTGATGCTGGCTGGCTGCGACCAGAGCAGCGATGCTAACCATATTAAAGTGGGCGTGATAAATGGCGCTGAGCAGGACGTGGCGGAAGTGGCAAAGCGTGTTGCAAAGGAGAAATATGGCCTTGACGTGGAGCTGGTCGGTTTCAGCGGGTCGCTGCTTCCCAATGAATCAACCAATGCCGGCGATCTGGATGCCAATGTATTCCAGCACCGTCCTTTCCTGGCGCAGGATAATCAGGCGCACGGCTATCATCTGGTGGCGGTGGGCAATACCTTCGTCTTCCCGATTGCGGGTTACTCCCGCAAAATTA
The DNA here is from genome assembly GCF_025914095.1 of Siccibacter colletis. Lineage (NCBI taxonomy): Bacteria > Pseudomonadati > Pseudomonadota > Gammaproteobacteria > Enterobacterales > Enterobacteriaceae > Siccibacter > Siccibacter colletis. Next base: position 48,109 of record NZ_CP074352.1, read on the forward strand.
AACGTGTTTCTGAGCTGAAAACCGGGGCGACCATCGCCATTCCTAATGATCCGACTAACCTTGGGCGTGCGCTGCTGCTACTGCAAAAAGAGAAGCTCATCGGCCTTGCACCGGGTAAAGGCCTGCTGCCGACCGCGCTTGATATCCGTGATAACCCACGTCAGCTAAATATCGTTGAGATGGAAGGTGCGCAGCTACCGGGCGTGCTTGATGACCCGAAAGTGGACGCGGCGATTATCAGCACCACGTACATCCAGAATATCGGCCTGTCGCCAGTGCACGACAGCATCTTTATTGAAGATAAGCACTCGCCTTACGTAAATATTATTGTTGCACGTGAGGACAATAAAGCCGCAGAAAACGTGAAGGCATTTACCAGAGCCTATCAGTCACCGGAGGTGGCACAGGCGGCGGAAAAAATCTTCAACGGCGGTGCGGTGCCGGGCTGGTAATAACGGTTAAAACAAAAGGCAGGCGCAATGCCTGCCGGTCAATATTTATCCGCGAAGGGTGGCATACCTATAGCTCGCGCTCTTCAAGTATTACCCGCCAGGCATGATCGTTGTCGATTTCGAAAGCACTGATGACCACGCGGCTGCCATATTTTGTCCTTTTTGCCTTTTCATCAGACCACATAATAAGTTGCACTACGTACTCACGACGCGAATCAAATTTATAGAGAGAAGAGGGAATGCAAACTTGTCCGTCACTGACATTCAACGCAGGCTTCAACTGATACCAACGTTCTTTTGGTGGCATATTACGAGGATAGATCATAACCATTCTTATCTGGAAATCTGCAGGATCAGGAATGGCTACACAGAGATTATCATCTACCTTCGTTGCGGTGGTGATGTCGGGTTCGGGATAGCGCAAGTCTAAATCCCGATCCATTATTGGGCAGCCTGTTAATAAGAGTAGCGAGGCTGAGAGCAGAGTGAGCTTTACAGCGAAATTCATCTGATCTTCCTATGGGAAAAATGACAACGTTCTGGCAAAAAGTGAGAGAAGTTCATGCTCAGAGACATTTCGACAGCGAACGTTATTGTTCTCTTTCTTCAAGTATTACCCGCCAGGCATGGCCGTCCTCGATTTCGAAAGCGGCAATTACAGCCCTGCCTCCATATTGGGTTTGTTGATATTTTTTATCCGACCACATAACCGTGCGGATTACGTATTGCTGGTGCGGTTCAAACGTGTAAAACGAGGGCGGAATACAAATCTGGCCCTGATTGATAGTGAGTTTGAGGTCAGGCTCTGCTTTATACCACCAGGTTTTAGGGTCGGTGCCGCGAGGATTAATGCTGATCATGCGCAACTGGTAATCAGAAGGATAAGGCACTGCCATGCAAACGTCATCACCTGTTAATGTGATTATAGAAATATCTGGTGGAGCGTAACGCTTATCTAAATCTCGATCCATTACAGGGCAACCAGTAAGCATCAACGTCGCAAGTAACACTGTTGTAAGTTGAATTATCATCTTCATTATTTACTGCCCGAAGAGAAAAAAGTGAGTGTCTTTTTATAAAGATCGCGCAGTTGACTCTCTGAAACGTTATTTATGCAGCTGACATCATGGTTTTTACGGCTCTCTGCCCATAAATAATATCCGTATCTGTCTAATACAAAATAATCCGCAATAATCTGTGCCTGCTGCTCAAGCGGATATTCATTTAAAAATCGGCTGTCCAGCACATAGTCATAATTTGCCGCCCAGCTGAATGCCCCGCGCAAGCGCACATTCATTCCTCTTTCTCGCTGCCAGACATGCGCCAGTTCATGGATGAAAATATGCTGTAACGCAATCGACGCTTTAGAAAAATCATCCCGATAATGATTTCTCAGGTAGATTTCCCCATTGGGTGCCATCGCCACGTTTTTATTTTGCAGTCCAAACGGCAGATAGCTGTCCCGGTGTATCCAGACCTTATGCCAGGTAATGCTGTTTCTGAAGACGCTGCGGGCAAGCACGATCTCTCCGGGTGTGAGCAGCCTCAACCCACCTTCCTTAATCCTGTTCATTTCCACCGTGATATCCCTGTTAACTACGGCGGTCAGAATAATACCCGCCCCATTAAAAGGGATTTGCGTATCCGTAACGTAAAGCTATCAAAAGCAGACATTTCCAGGACATCCGCGCGACCGCGCCTGACGCAGCATGAGCGCATTACTGAGCATGTCTCACCGCAGTCTGCGCAGCGCGAAAGCCAGCGCCGACTATCATTAACTATTCGTTATTAAAAAAGCCGTGCAGTGCATAAGCGGCAACCACTCATTTTTAAAAATACTGGAGGCCTGGTATGAGCAACCACGGCGAAAACACAGAATACGGGCAGCTGCCGCAACCGGATGGGCGCGCTGTTACCCCGCAGCCTGAAACGCTACCCCTGCGACTCAACGTGAATGGCGTGATCCGCGAGCTGGACGTGGATACCCGCACCACGCTGCTGGATGCGCTGCGCGAGAATCTGCATCTCACCGGCACCAAAAAAGGGTGCGACCACGGCCAGTGCGGCGCCTGTACCGTCATCGTTGACGGACGACGCATCAACGCCTGTCTGACCCTCGCGGTGATGCATCAGGATGCGGAAGTCACCACCATTGAAGGGCTGGGCACGCCGGACAATTTGCACCCGATGCAGGCGGCGTTTGTAAAACATGACGGCTACCAGTGCGGGTATTGCACGCCGGGCCAGATCTGTTCATCCGTGGCGGTGCTGAAAGAGATTGAGGCGGGCATTCCGAGCCACGTCACCCACGATCTGGTATCACCGCCGCAAATGACGGCGGATGAGATCCGGGAGCGCATGAGCGGGAATATCTGCCGCTGTGGGGCGTACGCCAATATTCTGGCTGCGATCGAGGATGTCGCCGGGGGGGAAGGACGATGAAAGCCTTTACCTACCAACGCGTGAATTCGCCCGCCGAAGCGGCAGCCAGCGCGCAGCGCACGCCGGGAGCCAAATTTATCGCTGGCGGCACCAACCTGCTCGACCTGATGAAGCTGGAAATTGAGACCCCGGTTCATCTGATCGACGTCAATGGCCTGGCGCTGGACAGCATTGAACCTGCCGCCGATGGCGGACTGCGCATCGGGGCGCTGGTGCGCAATACCGATCTGGCCGCTGATGAGCGCGTGCGTCGCGATTACGGCGTGCTGTCCCGTGCGCTGCTGGCGGGGGCGTCGGGCCAGTTGCGTAACCGGGCGACTACTGCGGGCAACCTGCTGCAGCGTACGCGCTGCCCCTATTTCTACGACACCAACCAGCCCTGCAATAAGCGCCAGCCCGGCAGCGGCTGTGCGGCTCTGACAGGCTACAGCCGTCAGCTGGCGGTAGTCGGAGCCAGCGAGGCCTGCATCGCCACGCATCCGAGTGATATGGCGGTTGCGATGCAGGTACTGGACGCCGTGGTGGAGACCGTAAACCCGGACGGGAGCGAACGCCGCATCCCGCTGGCTGACTTCTACCGCGCGCCGGGCGATACGCCGCATCTGGAAACCGTGCTGGCACCCGGCGAGCTGATCGTGGCGGTAACGCTGCCGCCTCCGGCCGGCGGCACGCACATCTATCGCAAAGTGCGCGATCGCGCCTCCTATGCGTTTGCGCTGGTATCCGTCGCGGCGGTGGTGCAGGCCGATGGCACCGGACGCGTGGCGCTGGGCGGGGTGGCACATAAACCCTGGCGGCGCGATGAAGCGGATGCACAGCTGCCACAGGGCGCGCAGGCGGTCTACGACCAGCTGTTCGCCGACGCGCAGCCAACCAGTGAAAACGAATTCAAGCTGACACTGGCGAAGCGCACGCTCGCCTCGGTGCTGGCAGAAGCGGGGGCACAACCATGAAATTTGATAAACCGGCTACCAACAACCCCATCGATCAGCTGAAAGTGGTGGGCCGCCCGCACGATCGTATCGACGGGCCGCTGAAAACCACCGGCTCGGCAACCTACGCCTATGAATGGCACGATGAAGCGCCTGATGCAGCCTATGGCCATGTGGTCGGCTCCGCCATTGCGAAAGGCCGCATCACGACGCTCGATGTTGAGGCGGCGCAGCGCGCTCCTGGCGTCCTGGCGATCGTCACGGCGGATAACGCCGGTCCACTCGGCAAGGGTGAAATGAACGCGGCGACCTTGCTGGCTGGCCCGGAGATTGAGCATTACCACCAGGCTATCGCCGTGGTGGTGGCAGAAACCTTCGAACAGGCACGGGCGGCTGCAGGGCTGATTCACGTGGAGTACCAGCGCGAACCCGGCGCTTACGATCTGGCGGCGGAAAAACCGGGTGTTACCACCCCACCGGAAGACACGCCGGACAAAAGCGTCGGCGACGTGGAGCGTGCGTTGGCTGACGCGGCGGTGCAGCTCGATGCCATCTATACCACTCCGGATCAGAGCCATATGGCGATGGAGCCGCATGCTTCGATGGCGGCGTGGGAAGGGGAGAAGCTTACGCTCTGGACCTCCAGCCAGATGATTGACTGGTGGCGTGGCGATCTGGCGAAAACCCTGAATATTCCCGCAGAAAACATCCGCGTGCGGTCGCCTTTTATTGGCGGCGGCTTCGGCAGCAAGCTGTTCCTGCGCAGCGATGCTGTGCTGGCGGCGCTCGGCGCGCGGGCGGCAAAACGCCCGGTAAAGGTGATGTTGCCGCGGCCATTTATTCCCAATAACACCACTCACCGCCCGGCGACGGTGCAGCATGTGCGTATCGGCACCGATGAGACCGGACGCATTACCGCTATTCTGCACCACAGCTGGTCCGGTAACCTGCCCGGCGGCCCGACGGAGACCGCCACCAACCAGACTGAGCTGCTGTATGCCGGTGCGAATCGCCATACCGGGCTGCGGCTGGCTGAGCTGGATCTGCCGGAAGGGAACTCGATGCGCGCGCCGGGGGAAGCGCCGGGGCTGATGGTGCTGGAGATTGCTATCGACGAGATGGCGGAAAAACTTGGCATGGACCCGGTGGAGTTCCGCATTCTCAACGACACCCAGGTGGACCCGGCGCACCCCGAGCGCTTCTTCTCGCGCCGCCAGCTGGTGGAGTGCCTGCGCACTGGTGCGGAGCGCTTTGGCTGGCATGCGCGTAATCCGCAGCCTGGTCAGGTGCGGGACGGGCGCTGGCTGGTGGGTCTGGGCATGGCGGCCGGTTTTCGTAACAACATCGTCACCACGTCCGGCGCGCGCGTGCACCTGGATGCGCAGGGCATCGTGACCGTGGAAACCGACATGACCGATATCGGCACCGGGAGCTACACCATCATTGCCCAGACGGCGGCAGAGATGATGGGCGTGCCGCTGGAGCGCGTGGTGGTGCGGCTGGGGGATTCTGATTATCCGCTGTCATCCGGTTCGGGCGGCCAGTGGGGAGCAAACAGCTCCACCGCAGGCGTGTATGCCGCCTGCGTAAAACTGCGCGAAGCGGTAGCGAACAAACTCGGTTTTGACGCCAACACGGCAGAGTTTGTGGATGGCGCTGTGCGTGCCAACGGGCGTGCTGTTCCGCTCAGCGAGGCCGCTGCGGGTGGTACCCTGACGGTGGAGGACGCGATTGAGTTCGGCGATCTCGACAAGCAGTTCCAGCAGTCCACCTTTGCCGGGCATTTCGTCGAAGTGGGTGTGGACATCGCCACCGGGGAAGTCCGCGTTCGCCGCATGCTGGCGGTCTGCGCGGCAGGGCGCATCCTTAACCCGAAAACGGCGCGCAGCCAGGTGATTGGCGCGATGACTATGGGGCTTGGCGGTGCGCTGATGGAAGAGCTGGCAGTCGATACGCAGCAGGGCTTTTTCGTGAATCACGATATGGCGGGCTATGAAGTGCCGGTCCATGCCGACATTCCCGAACAGGAAGTGATTTTCCTCGACGACACCGACCCGGTCTCGTCGCCGATGAAAGCTAAAGGGGTAGGTGAGCTGGGCCTGTGCGGCGTCAGTGCTGCCATTGCCAACGCCATCTATAACGCGACCGGCGTGCGGGTGCGGGATTACCCGATTACGCTCGATAAGCTGCTACACGGGTTACCGACCGTCGCGTAATCGCCCTGCGGTTCTGGCTGCCCGACGCGCCAGAGCCGCAGCGCTTCCCCTTTCACTTTCAGGATGGAGGTAAGGTGCTGCAACAACTCCCCTTAACCGAACCGGCGGCCCGCGATCCGCTCACCCCCGAGCCGGCGTTTCTCACCGACGACAGTGCGGCGATCCTGCGTTTTGCCGCCGAGGCGCTGATGGCGGGCCAGGCGGCGGCGCTGGTCACGCTGGTGGAGATCCGCGGCGGCGCGGCGCGTCCGCTGGGTGCGCAGATGGCGGTACGCGATGACGGCCTGTATTGCGGCTTCGTCTCTGGCGGCTGTGTGGAATCGGCTGTCGCTCATGAGGCGCTGGAGGTCATCGCTTCCGGAACAGATCGGATGGTGCGTTACGGCCAGGGGTCGCCGTATTTTGATATCGTGCTGCCCTGCGGCGGCGGCATCACCCTGAGCATTCACAAGCTGCGTTCGGCCCAGCCGCTACACGCCGTGCTGAAAGCCACCGCGCAGCGCCAGACGGCTTCCCTGCATTACGCTCCCGCGTCGCAGACGCTCCGCAGCGAGCTTAGCGACGGCGAGAGCGGCTGGCACGACGAGGAATTTACCGTCAGCTATCAGCCCTGTACCCGGGTCATTGTTTACGGACGCTCTATGGAGGCTGAAGCGACGGCGCGGGTTGCCCGGGCAGCGGGGTATGAGGTGCATACCAGCGACGGGTTCGATCCGCGCACCTCTTTCGCGCTGATGGATGCGCAGACCGCCGTCATTTTGCTCTACCACGACCTGAACCGCGAACTGCCGATATTGCAGGCTGCGCTGGCCGCCAACCCGTTTTATATCGGTGCGCTGGGCAGTATGCGCACCCATGCGGCACGGGTGGAAAAGCTCACCGGGCTTGGCTGGTGCGAGCAGGATCTCAAGCGCATTCGCGCCCCCATCGGCATATTCCCGAAAGCCCGGGATGCACACTCGCTGGCGCTCTCGGTGCTGGCAGACGTTGCCGCCGCCCGCCTCGCCGGGGCTGAAAAATAGTGCCAGCGCCTGCGGTGATTATTCTCGCTGCCGGCAAAGGCGAGCGCTTTCTCGCCTCCGGCGGCAACACGCACAAACTGGACGCGCTGCTGCACGGAAAACCGGTGCTGACCCACGTGCTGGACGCGGTGCAGGCAGCGGGCCTCGCATGGCATCTGGTGCGCCCCGACGGCGGCACGCGCGGCATGGGCGATTCCATCGCGCTGGGCGTGCAGGCTACCCGTGATGCTGGCGGGTGGCTGATCCTGCCCGCCGATTTGCCGCTGATCCAGCCCACAACGCTCCGGCGTGTCGCCGACGCGTTGCGGGAGGACACGGTTGTTATCCCGCATTACCAGCAGCGTCAGGGCCACCCGGTCGGGTTTGGCCGGAAGTACTTTGCTGCGCTGGCAGCGCTTTCCGGGGATGTGGGTGCAAAAACGATTGTGCAGCAGGCGCGATCCTGCGGCGCGACGTTGGATCTGACGTCTGATGACGTCGGTATCGTGCAGGATGTGGATCGGGTGGGAGATATACACTTCATTGAAAAGCTGAGGAAAATACAGGCGTTATAGTCACCTGTGGCAACGGAAGCAGGGGGCATCTGGCCTGTGCTATGCTGTCCGGCGTTATGCATCAGGAAACTATTAACGTCGCAGGGGATAACATGGGTGTTACGAAGAAAGGGATGCTGTACGTGCTGGTCGCCGCCGTGCTGTGGGGAAGTTCCGGTGTGTGTGCGCAGTACATTATGGAAAACAGCGCGCTGACCTCTCCCTTCCTGACCATGATCCGCCTGCTGTTTTCCGGCTTTATTTTGCTGACGCTGTCGTTCATCAACGGCGACAAAATCTTCTCAATACTGAAGCAGCGTAAGGACGCCATCAGCCTGCTGCTGTTCTCGCTGTTTGGTGCCCTGACGGTCCAGCTGACGTTTCTGGTCACCATTGAGAAATCCAATGCCGCCACGGCGACCGTACTGCAATTTTTATCCCCGACCATAATCGTGGCCTGGTTCGCGCTGGCGCGTAAAGCCCGGCCCGGCGTGCTGGTGTTCGCCGCGATTTTCACCTCGCTGGCGGGCACCTTCCTGCTGGTTACCCACGGTAACCCGACCGCGCTCACTATTTCGCCCGCCGCGCTGGTATGGGGTATCGCGTCTGCCTTTGCCGCTGCTTTTTACACGACTTACCCTTCAACGCTTATCGCCCGTTACGGCACACTGCCGGTAGTGGGCTGGAGCATGCTGATTGGCGGAGCGATGCTGCTGCCGTTCTATGCGGGTCAGGGCGGGGAGATGATGATGAGCGGCCATGTACTGCTGGCGTTTTTCTATCTGGTGGTGGTGGGGACCGCCATCACCTTCAGCCTGTATCTCAAAGGCGCGCAGATGATTGGCGGCCCGAAAGCAAGCATTCTCAGCTGTACCGAACCGCTGAGCAGTGCGTTGCTGTCGGTGCTGCTGCTGGGCGTCAGCTTCACGCTGCCGGACTGGCTTGGCACCTTGCTGATTGTGTTCTCGGTGGTGCTGATTTCGCTCGATTCACGCCGCAAACCCCGCGGCGCGGCCTGAACGCGGGCGTTAGCTCACCCGGACTTTGAGGGTCACCAGCAGCGCGGTTAACAGCATCAGCGTGCCGGATAACACCAGCGGCGAAAGCAGGCCCAGCGTATCAAGGGCATAGCCGCCTACCGCTGCGCCGCAGGTGTTCGCCAGCTGGATCACCGCCACCTGTACGGAGCCAGCTTTTTCCGCCTGGTCGCTCAGCGAGCGGGTGATCCAGGTTGACCAGCCTACCGGCACCAGCGCAAAGCCCAGCCCCCAGACAATCGCCACGGCGGAGGCCACCACTTTACTGTCGCCCCACAGGATCAGCGTCAGCGCGCTGAGGGCGATGACCAGCGGCGCGACAGCCAGCGCCAGCTTCACCGAGTGTTTCAGAATAGCCGACGACAGCGAAGTGCCGACAAAGCTGGCGATACCGAAGCTCAGCAGCACCAGCGTCAGCCCATCTACGTCAAAGCCTGCAAGGCTGGTATACACCGGACGAATATAGGTGAAGAAGGAGAACTGCCCGGCAAAGGACATAAAGATGGCAACCATGCCGGCCAGCACGCCGGGACGCTTCAGCAGGCTGATCATATTCTGTTGCTGGTGCGCGGCTTCGCCCGGCAGCGACGGCAGTGATTTCCACACCCAGAAGATGCTGACCAGCCCCATCACCGCAGCGGCGTTAAACACGTGACGCCAGCCGATAATGCCGCCGAAAAAGCTGCCCAGCGGCGCGGCAATCACCAGCGCAATCGACACGGCACCGAAGATCACCGACAGCGCTTTCGGCACCGTTCTTGCGGGAACCAGACGCATGGTCAGCGAAGCCGACATCGCCCAGAAGCCACCGAGCGCCAGGCCCAGACAGGCGCGGCCAATCAGCAGCACGGTGAAGCTGTTGGCGAAGGAGACCAGCAGGCAGGAGAGGGTCAGCAGCACGGAAAACAGGATCACCACATAGCGGCGATCGGTGGTGCCGATAATCCGGGTGATAAACAGGCTGGCAAACATGGCGACGAACGCGGTAACGGTCACCGACTGGCCAGCCAGCCCTTCGGAGATACCCAGGTCATGCGCCATCGGCGTGAGCAGGCTCACCGGCAAAAACTCGACGGTAATAAGGCAGGCGACGCAGAACGCCACGGCGAATACCGCAGACCAGTTCGGCCGGATGGCAGCATCCGGACGCGATGAGGAGGAGTGTGGGGTCATGGAGTCACCTGACGTGTTACACGGAAAATGAAGAGGCGCAGTGTAACACCGTCAATGTGACGTGCTTAACATTTTGGCAACTATGGCAACACTCAGTGCAACACGTAGACGTTGTCGTCCGGCATAAACAGGGCGTTATAACGCTCCTGAAACGCATTCAGATCCTGCATATCCGGCTCCAGCTCGCGCAGCAGGCCAAAGGCCAGCCGGATATGGGCATCGCTTAACGGCGCGGCCAGACGGGCTTTGCGCAGCAGGCGATACCACTGACGCAGATGCGATTCACTGCCATCCACAATCATCACCTGCCAGATCAGCAGCACCTGGGCGGCGCTGAGCAGATTTTTGTCGTCGGTCCGCTGGAGATAGCGCAGGTACTCCTGCCCGGCGTCTTTACCCATCTGATCGATCATCGACTCCACCGGCACGGCGCTGATCCCCAGCCGCTCGGTGAGACGGCGGATAGCGCGCCTGACGTCCGAGGTTAACACCCGAAAACCAACTACAAACACCACCGCCAGCGTGGCCAGCATCAACCAAATCATGTGTTCTCCTGTGTGGCGTCACGCCGCTCTACCCTGGTACGACATCGCTCCGGGTATGCTGAATAGTCGCTAAAAAGGTGAAGCCAGAGCGATTTCATGTGCGGGTAATCCTGCCATGAAATGAGAGATAACGCAGATTTATCGGTACGGACGGTCACAGCGACATCGGCGGTGATAAGAAAGGAAAAACAGAGGGGGAAATATAAGATAAGAGCAACGAAAGAACAGCATGTTGGCGGAAGATCACAGGAGTCGAACCTGCCCGGGGCCGCTGGCGGTCCCAACTGGAGTTGAAGTCCAGCCGCCTCACCGGAGACGACGATCTTCCGCGCCTGCATTGCTACATGGAGGCGGGCGCATTATAGCTACATTCTTAACGTAACCACATCCCCCCGCTGTGTTTTTTATTTTTCGACCCGTCTGTTTTACCCGCAATTTTGGATAAAGCCTCGCGTTTTCCTCGGGTTAGTCATTTCATTTTCCTCGTTAGAGCTACACCGATCACAAAAAGCAGGAAACGTAATCTGATAACCAGAAAACAGAATATGCGGCGGCGGTGGGATGGTTTACAACCTCGGTTACGTTTTTTAGCTGCTAAAAAGCCCCGAGGATCAACGTGATGAGCAATCAGGTGTTGTCTGTGAAGGAGAAAATTGGCTACGGCATGGGTGACGCCGCCAGCCACATCGTCTTCGATAATGTGATGCTGTACATGATGTTCTTTTATACCGATATCTTCGGTATTCCTGCCGGGTTTGTCGGCACCATGTTCCTGCTGGCGCGTGCGCTGGATGCCATTTCCGACCCGGTAATGGGTCTGGTAGCCGACCGCACCCGCAGCCGCTGGGGCAAGTTCCGCCCGTGGATCATCTTCGGGGCGCTGCCGTTCGGCATCGTCTGCGTTTTCGCCTACAGCACGCCAGACCTCAGCCTGACCGGCAAAATGGTTTACGCCGCGGTCACCTACACGCTGCTGACGCTGATGTATACCGTGGTCAATATTCCCTACTGCGCGCTGGGCGGCGTGGTCACCAGCGACCCGCAGCAGCGCATCTCGCTGCAATCCTGGCGCTTCGTGCTGGCGACCGCAGGAGGCATGCTGTCAACGGTGCTGATGATGCCGCTGGTTAACCTGATTGGCGGTGAAGATAAAGCCCTCGGCTTCCAGGGCGGGATCGCTGTGCTCTCGGTAGTGGCCTTCCTGATGCTGGCGTTCTGCTTTTTCACCACCAAAGAGCGCGTACAGGCCCCGCCCAATACCACACCAATGCGCGAGGACCTGCGCGACATCCTGCAAAACGACCAGTGGCGCGTCGTGGGCATTCTTACCATCCTCAATATCCTCGCGGTGTCGGTGCGCGGTGGGGCGATGATGTATTACGTCACCTGGATTATGGGCTCGCCGGCGCTGTTTACCGCGTTCCTGACGACCTACTGCGTCGGGAATCTGTTCGGCAGCGCGCTGGCTAAACCGCTCACCGACTGGAAATGTAAGGTGAGCGTGTTCTGGTGGACCAATGCGGCGCTTGCCGTGCTGAGCTTTGCCATGTTCTTCGTGCCGCTGCATGCCAGCGTGCTGATGTTTGTATTCATCTTCGTTATCGGTGTGCTCCACCAGCTGGTGACGCCGATCCAGTGGGTCATGATGTCCGATACCGTGGACTACGGCGAGTGGCGCAACGGCAAGCGCCTGACCGGTATCAGCTTTGCCGGGACGCTGTTCGTGCTGAAACTCGGTCTGGCTATCGGCGGCGCGCTGATTGGCTGGATGCTGGCAGGCGGCGGCTATAACGCGGCGGCCACCACCCAGAACAGCGCCACCCTCAGCATCATTATCGCGCTGTTCACTATCGTGCCGGCCATCTGCTATCTCATCAGCGCCGTGGTAGCGAAGCGCTATTACACCCTGAAAACACCGTATCTGACGTCAATCATGTCGCAGCTGGCCGACAGCGCCCGACGCAATCAGCAGGAATTTGAGCAGGTGCCGGTTCGCAAAGAATTTCAGCAGTAAGAGGATAAGACGATGAAAATCAGTGATGGTAACTGGCTGATCCAGCCCGGTCTGACGCTAACGCATCCGCTGCAGGTGTTTGATGTCGAGGTACAGGGGCGTGAGCTGGTGGTATATGCCGCGCCACGCGACGTGCGCGAGCGAACCTGGCAACTGGATACGCCGCTCTTCACCCTGCGATTTTTCTCGCCGCAGGAGGGCATTATCGGTGTGCGCATTACGCATTTTGAGGGGGTGGCTGACAGCGGCCCACATTTCCCACTCAACGCAGAGGCGAACCATCCGGTGCGGCTCGATAACGGCGATGATTACGCCGAAATTTCCAGCGGCAGCCTGAGCGTACGCATCAGTAAGGGCGAATACTGGGCGCTCGACTTCCTGCGCGACGGCGTGCGTATCACCGGCAGCCAGGTGAAAAATAACGGCTACGTGCAGGACGGCACCACCGGGCGCAACTATCTTTTCGAGCGTCTCGACCTCGGTGTGGGCGAGACGGTGTATGGCCTGGGCGAACGTTTTACCGCGCTGGTGCGTAACGGGCAGACGGTAGAAACCTGGAACCGCGACGGCGGCACCAGCACCGAGCAGGCCTATAAAAACATTCCGTTTTACCTTACCAACCGTGGGTATGGCGTGCTGGTGAATCATCCCGAGTGCGTGTCGTTTGAGATCGGCTCGGAGAAAGTCTCGAAGGTGCAGTTCAGCGTGGAAGGGGAGCATCTGGAGTATTTTGTGATTGATGGCCCGACGCCAAAAGCCGTGCTGGACCGTTATACGCGCTTCACCGGCCGGCCTGCGCTACCGCCTGCCTGGTCATTCGGGCTGTGGCTCACCACCTCGTTCACCACTAATTATGACGAAGAGACGGTGAATAGCTTTATCGATGGCATGGCGGCGCGCAACCTGCCGCTGCACGTGTTCCACTTCGACTGCTTCTGGATGAAAGCCTTCCAGTGGTGTGATTTCGAATGGGACCCGGCTACCTTCCCGGACCCGGAAGGCATGCTGAAACGTCTGAAGGCGCGCGGCCTGAAAATCTGCGTCTGGATTAACCCTTATATCGGCCAGAAATCCCCGCTGTTCCGCGAGGGGATGGAGAAAGGTTATCTGCTGAAACGCCCGAACGGCGCGGTATGGCAGTGGGATAAATGGCAACCGGGGCTGGCGATCGTTGATTTTACCAATCCGGAAGCAAGCGCGTGGTACGCCGGGCATCTGAAACGACTGGTGGCGATGGGCGTGGACTGCTTTAAAACCGATTTCGGCGAGCGCATTCCCACTGACGTGGTGTGGCACGACGGCGCCGATCCACAAAAAATGCACAACCATTACGCGTATCTCTATAACGAGCTGGTGTGGAACGTGCTGAAGGAGACGGTGGGCGAAGAGGAAGCGGTGCTGTTCGCCCGCTCGGCCTCGGTGGGTGCCCAGCAGTTCCCGGTGCACTGGGGCGGCGACTGCTATGCGAATTATGAATCGATGGCTGAAAGCCTGCGCGGCGGGCTGTCGATTGGGCTTTCCGGGTTTGGATTCTGGAGCCACGACATTGGTGGATTCGAAAACACCGCACCGGCACACGTCTATAAGCGCTGGTGCGCCTTTGGGCTGCTCTCCAGCCACAGTCGCCTGCACGGCAGTAAATCCTATCGCGTGCCGTGGGCATACGATGACGAAGCCTGTGACGTGGTGCGGCATTTCACCGAGCTTAAGTGCCGCCTGATGCCATACCTGTATCGCCAGTCTGCGCTGGCGCGGGAGTGCGGTACACCGGTGATGCGCGCCATGATGCTGGAGTTCCCGGACGACCCGGCCTGCGACTATCTGGACAGGCAGTACATGCTGGGTGATGCGCTGCTGGTGGCGCCGGTATTCAGCGAGCAGGGCGAGGTAAGCTTCTGGCTACCGGAAGGGCGCTGGACACACCTGTGGCACAACGATGTGCTTACCGGCAGCCGCTGGTACAAACAGCAGCACGATTTCCTGAGCTTGCCGGTGTATGTACGCGACAACACGCTGCTGGCGCTGGGAGCCAACGACCAGCAACCGGACTACGCCTGGCATGAAGGCACCGCCTTCCAGCTGTTTAATCTCGACGATGGCCGTGAGGCATTGTGCGAGGTGCCCGCAGCGGACGGTTCTGTTCTGTTTACCCTGAGGGTGAACCGCACCGGTAACCAACTGACAGTGCACAGCGAGGGCACCGCGACCGACTGGACGCTGTGCCTGCGTAATATTCCGCAGGTGACAGGCGTTGATGGTGCAACGCTGGCGGGCAGCGAGCGGGGCATGGTGATCGCCCCAACTCAGGGCGTGAGCAGTTTCAGCATCACGCTTTAAGTAGTAAAGCCGGATGAAGCCGCCCGCGGGCGGCTTTTTTGTTGCGTCTGGCAAGCGGTACAACGAAGACAGGCGCGCGGTTTATCTGCCCTGCCATTTCCTGGCTATCGTAGTCGGGCAGCTAAATGCAACGCACCGGTGCCAGCTTATACCTCAATGTTAAACAACTTTTTGAGTGCCAGACGCCCGGCTGGTGTGATGGTCACCTCCCTGAATCCGGGCGTGCGCACCAGCCATCCTTTGTGCTCGCCGTGCAGGAATAGCGCTGCACCCGCTTCGCCACCAAGATGAAAGCGCCGTTCGCTCCAGTCGAGACAGGCGCAGCATGCCTTTCGTCGGGGGTTAGGATTGAGCGCAATACCGGCCTGCTGAAAACGCGCGCGGCCTTTCTCTGTCAGCGCCGCACCATCTGCCTGCAGCCAGCCCTCATCCACTAACGCCGCATAAATGTTTACGGCGGCTTCACCCGCCAGATGGTCATAGCAGGTACGAGCGTTACGCAGATGCTGCGGTGTGCGGGTTCGCATCGGGTCTGTCCGCTTCCAGGATACGCCCATCATCCCCTCAAGCAGCGCGGCGATGTCATGACCGGCGAGGCGATAATAACGATGCCTGCCCTGGGAGAGGCAGGTAATCAGCTTTCCCTTTACCAGACGCGCCAGATGCCCGCTGGCAGTGGAGGAGGCTATATCAGCAACGGCGCTCAGCTCGGTCGCGGTCCAGGCTCGCCCATCCATTAATGCGCAGAGCATTTTTACGCGCGAGGCGTCAGACATTGCAGCGGCAACCGCGACGATAGTGTCTTCGAGGGCATCGTCATGCCCGTCTGGCGTAGAAGGTTTAAGCATATTCACTCACGGGTGATGGACCAGCGCTGCGTAACCCGGTGCGCCAACTCAGGATTATCCGTGACAAGGATAAGCTGATTCGCATGATCGCTGTATTGGATAATGATATTAATGCCCGCATCTGCCAGGGCTGCGGCAATCTCACCTAACTCGCCGGGACGCTCCTGCTTAAGTTTACGCATCAGCGGCTGGCAGACGTTTTCAACCCTGAACCCTTCGCGCTCCAGCACCACACGGGCCTTTTCACCCTCCGCCACCAGAAAATGCGCATGCGAGTCGCTTCCGGCGCTGAACACTCCGCCGCCCTCAAGGCCGATACCGTGTTGGCCAAGCACAGAACCCAGGGCTGCCAGTTGACCTGGCGTGTTTTCCAGCACTACGTGAATATCGTACATCGGCTTATCCTTGCATATCTGATGAGTAATCTCTGACCACCTGAGCAATGCGAATCCGGTAGTGGGCGAAAATGGAAGCGCGCCCTTCGGTCTGTGCTTCGCGGTGCAATACGTTACGCTTCCAGCTCAGCACGGCGTCTTCATTCTGCCACCATGAGAGCGACAGGATCTTCCCCTCGCTGGTCAGGCTCTGAAACCGCTCAATGCTGATAAAGCCCTCACTATCTGCCAGCATGGGCTTAAGTTCCGCCGCCAGCGCCAGATAACGCGCCTGCTTTTCCGGTAATACGTCTGCTTCAAAAAGTACCGCAATCATTTGTTTGCTCTCCGTCAGGGGGAGCGACAAATCTATCCTGCGCCATAACCTGATGCTTCGGTGAAGAGCGAACTGTGCCTGCGTTGCGCGGTTTTCACCTGTGAAAAGTTCAGCGTTTATACCCTAAACGACACGGAAGAAAAACGCCGTCATGCAGGGAAAAAACGTTTCTGGAAAGCACCTCGCAGAAGGGGAATTACCTCCGAAATCTGACTTAACCGCACGAAGAAAAAGGATTAGCCTTTTGCAAGTGGCGATTCAAAAACGAACGATGATGATATACTGAGGTGATATATGGTCATGACAGCAGAGAACATTATGGGACGAATTCTTCTCGACTTACCTGACGAGGCGATTCGCCGCCTCGATCACCTTAAACAGCGCCGCAACACCGCCAGAGCGGAGCTACTGCGCGAAGCGATTGAGCAGTATCTGGAAAGGCAGACACAAAATGTTCTTCACGAGGCGTTAGGCCTGTGGGGGGAGGCGGCTGAAGATGGGCTGGAGTATGAGCGAAAACTACGTGAGGAGTGGTAGGTATGGAGGGCGTGGCGGTATTCGATACCAACATCCTTATCGATCTATTTAGTGGGCATCAGCAGGCGGCAGAGGTGATGGAACAGTATCCCATTAATCGCGGCATCAGCCTGATGACATGGATTGAAGTAATGGTAGGGGCAAAAAAACACGGTCAGGAAATACGTACGCGTGAGGTACTGGAGGCGTTTGATGTGTTGCCGATTTCAGCCGCAGTGGCTGAACGCAGCGTAATGATTCGTCAACAGCACGGCATGAAACTGCCTGATGCCATCATTCTGGCAACGGCGCAGGTTAATTCTCGTTTGCTGGTAACGCGCAACTCGAAGGATTTCGCCGGCATAAGCGGCGTAACGATTCCCTACAATTTAAGATAACCCGCCCCCAATAATGAGGACGGGTTGACGGGAAAAACTACTCACCCTCTCCCGGGAACAGGAACGGGTTGATGGAGCTACGGGCGAAGCCCTCTTGCTCCATGCGTGCATCCAGCACCAGCGAAGCCAGGTCGTCCGCAACGGCTTCGACGTTGGGGTCTTTTTCCTGATAAAGGATCTTCAGGTAAGTGCCGCAGTCGCCGCAGCTTTCGGCCTTGATGGCCGACTGTTCGGAGTCGATTGACCAGTAGTTCAGATCGCGGGTCTGTTCGCAGTTGCTGCACTTGATGCGCACCACGTGCCATTCGCTCTCGCACAGGTTGCAGTGCAAATAGCGAAGCCCCTGGGAGGTGCCAATCTGCACGATGCTGGAAACCGGCATACTGCCGCACACCGGGCAGAACTGACGCGCTTCGCCATATTCGGCGCGCGCTTTGCCGGGGATCAGGCTGGCCATCTGCGCCCAGTAAAGCGACAGCGCGGCCCAGATGAAGGGCGCTTTGTCACTGCTGACATCGGCGAAGTCGGCAGCAAACAGTGCGCTCGCCATCGCTTCCAGCTCCTGCGAAGAGGCCTTCTCCAGGTTCTCGATCACCGCCAGCGCCGGGCCAGTCATTTCAGGCTTCAGCTCGGCGATAAGCGAGTGCAGCAGGCGCTGCCAGTGCGCATCGCGTGGCAGAATATGCGCGTCCAGCGGCGGTTTGCCCTGTGCTGCGGCTTCCTGCAGACGTGTCGTCAGGTCCATCTCCAGCGGGTGGTCATAGAGCACCACTTCCTGAGCATGGGCGATTTGCGCCGCGAAACGCAGATAGTCGCCTAACGGATTGTTCTCCGCCAGCTCGCGCAGACGTGCCGCGCGGCGGTTATAGAGATTTTTCAGTCTGGGGAACAATAACGGCGGAATGTTCTCCGCCGTGCGTTTCTCGCTTTTCTCCAGCTGATCTTGCGGGATGATGCGAATACTCATTCAGATGATTTTTCCTGTTTCTGGCGGACTTCACGGTACCAGCGCGGGTGATGTTTCTTCGCCCACGTTGAGGATACCCAGCCTTCCACCATTGCGGTGATGGTGCCTTTTACCCAAAGGGCGGCGTAAATATGCACCATAATAACCACAATCAACGCCACTGCGGCAAATGAATGTACCAGCAGCGCCACGCGAATCAGCGGGATCGGGAAAGCCTGCGCAAAGTATGGACGCCAGATCACCACGCCGCTCACCAGCAGCAGCACCAGGAAGATAATCGCCGCCCAGAACACGCATTTCTGGCCGAAGTTATAGCGTCCGGTGTCGCCCACTTCCTCATTGACAACGATCTTGCGGATGTTTTTCGCCCAGAAGATATCGTCGCGGTTAATCAGGTTGTGATGCCAGTAACGGAAGAACATGATGATGAACGAGGCAAACATCACCACACCCACGAAGGGGTGCAGGATGCGCGCCAGCTGCGGCGTGCCGAGAATGCCCATCAGCCAGTTGAACGACGGGAAGAAAAAGCCCAGCCCGCTCACCGACGCCAGCACGAAGCAGAAGGCGGTGACCCAGTGGTTGATGCGTTCCGGCGCCGTGTAGCGCACGATGGTGTCACGACGTTTCATTTGCGCACCTCGTCTTTCTCTTCATCAAGGTTGTCTTCCTCTTCTTCCGCACGGTTCGGGCCCACGCCGACATAGTGGAAGACGCTGGCGGCGAAGGTGGCCGCAAAGCCGATAGCGGCGAGCGGTTTCCAGATACCTTTCCAGAACTTCACGGTTTCGCTGATTTCCGGGTTCTCCGGCAGGCCGTGATAAAGATTCGGCTTGTCGTTGTGGTGCAGCACGTACATCACGTGCGTACCGCCAACTCCTGCCGGATCGTACAGGCCTGCGTTTTCATAACCACGGGTTTTCAGCTCCGCCACGCGCTCGCCTGCAAGCTGCTTCATATCCTCTTTGGAACCAAAGTGGATAGCGCCGGTCGGACAGGTCTTCACGCACGCTGGCTCCTGGCCCACGTTGACGCGGTCTACGCACAGGGTGCACTTGTAGACACGGTTGTCTTCCGGGTTCAGGCGCGGTACGTCGAACGGGCAGCCCGCGATGCAGTAGCCACAGCCGATGCACTGCTCGGACTGGAAGTCGACGATACCGTTGGCGTACTGAATGATAGCGCCTTCGGACGGGCACGCCTTAAGGCAGCCCGGATCGGCGCAGTGCATACAGCCATCCTTGCGGATCAGCCATTCCAGTTTGTCGTTCTGCTCCACTTCCGAGAAACGCATCACCGTCCATGACTTGGCGGTCAGGTCGGCCGGGTTGTCATACACCCCGACGTTGTTGCCCACTTCGTCACGCAGGTCGTTCCACTCTGAACAGGCCACCTGACAGGCTTTACAGCCGATGCAGGTGGTTACGTCGATAAGCTTCGCCACTTCCTGCTGGTGATCCCGCGCCTGAGGCGCGGGAGTGAAACTGTTAGTCGCGGAACGACGGATGATGTCTTGAGATTGATAAGCCATGATTCGTCTCCGTTACACCTTTTCCACATTCACCAGGAACGCCTTGAACTCAGGCGTCTGCGTATTCGCATCGCCGACGAACGGCGTCAGGGTGTTGGCGATAAAGCCTTTCTTCGCCACGCCTTCGTAACCCCAGTGGATAGGAATACCGATGGTATCGACTTCCTGACCGTGGACGTTAAGCGTGCGGATACGTTTGGTCACCACCGCCTTGGCTTTGATGTAGCCACGGTTGGAGGAGACTTTCACCGTATCGCCCTGGGCGATGCCGAGTTTGCCCGCCAGCTTCTCACCGATCTCCACGAACTGCTCCGGCTGCGCGATGGAGTTCAACAGCGCATGCTTGGTCCAGTAGTGGAAGTGCTCGGTCAGACGATAGGTCGTACCCACGTACGGGAACTTATCTTTTTTACCCATGGCTTCCATGTCGCCTTTAAAGACGCGGGCTGCCGGGTTAGAGATAACGTTCGGGTGCAGCGGGTTGGTACCCAACGGCGTTTCAAACGGCTCGTAGTGTTCCGGGAACGGACCTTCGGCCAGTTTATCCATCGCAAACAGACGACCCATCCCTTCAGGCTGCATGATAAACGGCCCGACATCGCTGCCCGGAGGCGCGGTGCTGTAGTCCGGAATATCAGCGCCAACCCATTTACCGTTGGCGTAAGACAGAAGCTGACGCTTCGGATCCCACGGTTTACCCTGCGGGTCCGCAGAGGCACGGTTATAAAGGATGCGGCGGTTGAGCGGCCAGGACCATGCCCAACCCAGGGTGTTGCCCAGGCCTGACGGGTCGGCGTTGTCGCGGCGCGCCATCTGGTTGCCATCTGGCGTCCAGCTTCCGGCGAAGATCCAGCAGCCGCTGGACGTGGTGCCGTCATCGCGCAGGTGTGCGAAGGTGCCAAGCTGATTGCCTTTCTTCGCCAGCACATCGCCGGTAACCGGGTCGATAATATCGGCCAGCGCTTTACCGTTGCTTTCCATCGCTACTTCTTCCGGCGACGGGTTGTGCGGCGTGGAGTAGTTCCAGCTCATGTTCAGCACCTGCTCAGGGCAGGCGCCGCCCTCTTCGGCATACATCTTGCGCAGGCGCATGAAGATACCGGCGAGGATTTCACCGTCGTTCAGGGCTTCGCCCGGCGCGTCCTGACCTTTCCAGTGCCACTGCAGCCAGCGGCCGGAGTTAACGATAGAACCGTTTTCTTCGGCGAAGCAGGTGGACGGCAGACGGAACACTTCGGTCTGAATGCTGGCGGTGTCCACATCGTTCTGCTCGCCGTGGTTCTGCCAGAATGTGGCAGTCTCGGTGTTGAGCGGATCGATGGTGACGAGGAACTTCAGTTTCGACAGCGACGCGACGACTTTGTTTTTGTTCGGGAATGAGGCGACCGGGTTAAAGCCCTGGCAGAAATAGCCGTTCACTTTGCCCTGGTTCATCATTTCGAAGTACTGCAGTACGTCGTAACCCTTATCCCACTTCGGCAGCCAGTCAAAGCCCCAGCTGTTTTCCGCGGTCGCCTTGTCGCCGTAGAAGGCTTTCATCAAGGAGACGAAGAATTTCGGGTAGTTACTCCAGTAGTTCACCTGGCCTTCGCGCAGCGGTGTCGGCGTGTTGGCAGTCAGGTAGGTCTGGAGGTCGGCCTGTTTCTCGCTTGGCAGCGTCATGTAGCCGGTCAGGCTCTGTGACAGCAGGCCAAGGTCGGTCAGTCCCTGGATGTTGGAGTGGCCGCGCAGTGCGTTAACGCCGCCGCCTGCCATGCCCATGTTGCCGAGCAGCAGCTGGATCATTGCCATCGTACGGATGTTCTGGGCGCCAACGGAGTGCTGGGTCCAGCCGAGTGCGTACAGGAATGAGGCGGTTTTGTCGTGAACACTGGTTTCGGCAATGTATTCACACACCTTCAGGAAGTCTGCTTTTGGCGTTCCGCAGATGTCTTCCACGATTTCCGGCGTGTAGCGAGAAACGTGGTGCTTCAGCAGATTCCAGACGCAGCGCGGGTGGCTGAGCGTGGTATCGCGTTTGGCGAAGCCTTTCTCATCCAGCTCGTAGTTCCAGGAGGTTTTATCGTATTTGCGTTTATCCGCGTCGTAGCCGGAGAACAGGCCATCTTCAAAGCCAAAATCTTCACGCACGATAAGGCTGGCGTTGGTATAGGCTTCAACGTATTCGCGGTTAAACTTGTTGTTATTCAGCAGGTACAGCAGTACGCCTGACAGGAAGGCAATGTCAGTACCGGAGCGGATCGGTGTATAGAAATCGGCAACCGACGCCGTACGCGTAAAGCGAGGATCGATAACAATCAGCTTCGCGCCATTATGGATTTTGGCTTCCATCGCCCAGCGGAATCCCACCGGATGCGCTTCTGCCGCATTCCCGCCCATCACAATGATGAGGTTGGCGTTCTTCATGTCGACCCAGTGGTTGGTCATCGCACCGCGACCAAATGTTGGAGCAAGACTTGCTACCGTTGGTCCGTGTCAGACACGCGCCTGGTTATCGACGGCTAACATGCCGAGCGAACGCGTAAATTTTTGAGTTAAATAGCCGGTTTCGTTACTTGATGCGGACGCACACAGCATACCGGTGGAGAGCCAGCGGTTTACGGTCGTGCCTTCGTCATTCTTCTTGATAAAGTTGGCGTCACGGTCTTCTTTGACCAGCTTCGCGATGCGGTCGAACGCCTCGTCCCAGCTGATGCGCTGCCATTTATCGGAACCCGGAGCACGATATTCCGGATACTTCAGGCGGCTTTCGGAGTGGATGAAATCCACAAGGCCCGCGCCTTTCGGGCAGAGCGCCCCGCGGTTTACCGGATGGTCCGGGTCCCCTTCGATGTGAAAAATAGATGCTTTGGCGTTTTTCGCACCGTCGCCGAGGCTATACATCAACAGCCCACAACCAACGGAGCAGTACGTACAGGTGTTACGGGTTTCACGGGTGCGCAGCAGTTTATATTGACGTGTTTCTGCCAGCGCTACGCTGGGTGCAAAGCCCAGTGCCGCTACCGTGGTGCCTGCCATACCGCCAGCGCAGATCTTAAAGAACTGCCTTCTGCTGACCTGCATGGTCACTCCTTACTTTTGACATTACTCATCACCCCGTTGGTAGCCGCGTTGCTTATTGTTTCCTGAAGCAGCGGATACGTTGGGGATTTAGTTTTTGTTTTGCGGTCAAAGCCGCAAAGGTTCAGAATTGCTGTTTTCCCACCTCAGTCCCTGAAGCGAAGGGCCACGAGAATACCATAATGCCGGTGTGGCTGTTCCAATACGGTTAAAAAAAAGTGAAGAATATTTCATCAGCACAGAACGAAAGTGTGACTCAGATCACAGGCGCAAAATCCGTTTCGCTGTGGCAGCGCGATGCGCTCGACCATACCCGCGAGGATATGCTGGCGGAAGAAGTGCCCGTGGCGCTGGTCTACAACGGTATTTCACATGTGGTGATGATGGCTTCCCCCAAGGATCTGGAACTTTTCGCCCTTGGTTTCTCGTTATCGGAAGGCATTGTTGAATCTTCACACGAAATTTACGGAATGGATATTGTCCAGGGGTGTAATGGCACGGAAGTCCAAATAGAGTTATCCAGCCGGCGCTTTATGGGTTTAAAAGCGCGCCGTCGCCAGCTCGCCGGGCGTACCGGCTGTGGCGTCTGCGGCGTTGAGCAGCTGGAGGATATTGGCAAGCCATTGACGCCATTGCCTTTTACCCAAACCTTCGATCTGGCAAATCTCGATGCGGCACTGGCTACCCTGAAGACGTTCCAGCCGGTCGGGCAGCTCACGGGCTGTACTCACGCCGCCGCCTGGCTAACCCCTTCGGGTGAGGCGACGGGTGGACATGAAGACGTCGGTCGCCACGTCGCACTCGATAAACTGCTGGGTCGCCGCGCACGGGAAGGCTGGAGCGACGGTGCCGTGCTGGTCAGCAGCCGCGCCAGCTACGAGATGGTGCAGAAGTCTGCCATGTGCGGCGTGGAGATCCTGTTTGCCGTCTCGGCCGCCACGTCGCTGGCGGTTGACGTGGCCGAACGCTGCAACCTGACGCTGGTCGGCTTCAGCAAACCGGGCCGGGCGACCATCTATACCCATCCGCAGCGTCTGCGCTAATCATTCAAAAATTTTGATTTTTATCAGCAAAAGCTTGTGCTTTTTATAAGCACAGGCTTGCCCTATGATTTATCACATCGAGGCAGACCGCCTCACATCAAACTAAATCATTAAGGGTCTACATCATGAAAAACATCAAAACTTTTGTTGCTGTTATCGCACTGGCTTCCTCTTTCGGTGCTTTCGCTTCCCAGACCATTACCGCGACCGGTTCTACCCTGGACGCGACCGAAGCGAAAATCGCCGCTCAGGCGCAGGATATGGGCGCTTCCTACAAAATCACTTCAGCGTTCAACCGTAATCAGGTTCACATGACCGCAGAATTGACCAAATAAGACTGCTTTACCGTAGAAAGAGCGCCTGAGGGCGCTTTTTTTTTGCGTGCTAACTAGCTGAAACCAAACGCCACGCGGCTTCCAGGGGCGTTGGTCATTAAAAAAACACTTAAAGCGAAATTTCTCTGGGCCGATATAGCATGTATTCGGGAAACCGTCCGTATGTGAATACCGCTATGATCACTTTAAATTCCAATCTCTACGCCGATAAAACGAGAAATAACCAGACTAAAGTCGAATCTGCACTGAGTCAGGCAATGGAGCGGCTATCTTCAGGGATGAGAATCAACGGCGCGCGCGATGACGCCGCCGGACAGGCTATTGCTAACCGTATGACGGCGAATCTGCGCGCCGACAGCGCGGTGGCGCGTGGCATTGACGACGGGATCAGCCTGTCGCAGACCGCCGAGGGCGGGCTGGCCAACATCAGCAACCTGCTGATCCGCGCCAAAGAGCTGGCGGTTCAGGCGGCGACCGGCACGTTGTCGCTGGAGGACCGCGCCAGTATTCAGAAAGAGTTCGAGTCCATCAGCGCCACCATTAACCATATCTCGAATAACACCGAGATTTTTGGCAAGTATCCGCTGGCGACCGATGACCCGGAGCTGCCGCCGCTGGTATATGGTGACGTGCCGCCGCTCAGCGTGAAGTTCCCGACGCCGGGGACCGACTATAACTTCACCTCCGGTATCGTGCCGCTGGCCTATGTGCCTGCCGGCGCGACTAACGTGGTGATCACCATCAACTCGCTGGGGCTGGACGATGATATTCAGCTCTTCACCCGCGACGGTAAGCATATTGTCGGTACGCCGTTCAACGATGCTAACCCGGACTACACCTGGGTGAGCAAAGGGATCACGGACGACGCCTCGGCGAATGCGAAGTTTATTAATGAGTCGAACGGCTTTTTGCCGGGCGCGAGCTATGACGACAGTTCCCTGACCCAGGGCGGGCCGATCTGGGTATTTAACGGTGGCGCGACCGCGACGCTGAACGGCCTGACGATCCGCTACAGCGGCGATACCGATCGCTACGAAGACGCGTCAAATGGTGGCTTCAACGATGGGCAGAACGGCGCGCAGATGCAGGAACGTCTCCGCCTGTTGGGCACCGTGCCGGAAGATCTGATTGTGATGGTAGTGGGAAACGGTTCGTTCAGCAGCAACGTCACCTGGAGTTCGTTGCCGGCACCGACGATGGTGCCGGCGAAACCACCGCGCGCCAGTGAGCCGATTGAGATTGTGACCAGCGCCAACTTCGGCGATGAGATCAGCAAAAAAACCATTGCGCCAACGCCGGCCGATACCAAAACGTTAGGGATTTCGAAAAGTAAACTCGACCCGGCAGAAGAGGCCAGCAAAGCGCTGGGCGCGCTGGATAAGGCGCTGGAAAAGGTGAGCGGCTACCGCAGCGAGTACGGCAGCCACATCAACACCTTCGAATCCGCCAAAGCCACGCTGGCGCAGAGCACGCTTGCCACCACGGCAGCGCGCAGCCGCATTGAAGATGCTGACTACGCGATGGAAGTGAGCAAGATGAGCCGGGCGCAGATTATCTCTCAGGCGAGCACCGCGGTACTGGTGCAGGCGAATCAGATGCCGGAAGTGGCGCTGACCCTCCTGAAAGGCTAATCAGGGTACGCCAAGCAGACGCAGCCCGGCGGTAACTGCCGCCGCGGCGATAATGACGATAATCAGCGGCGTTTTGCGCCACGCCAGCAGCACCGCCACCGCAACACCGCACAGGCGTGCCATCCCGGCGAAACTGGTGCCGGAATAGAGCGTGGTAGCCAGCGCTACCGCGAACAGCAGCGTGGTGGCCGCATCCGACAGCATCGCCTGAGAGCGCTCGGAGAGCGCCATGCGGCTGCCCAGTTTCGCGCCGCCAAAACGCATCAGCCAGGTGCCGAGCGACAGCACCACAATGCCAGCAATCACTAACAGCGTAGCGTGCATCATTTCTTCCTCGTCAGAACGCCCAGCAGCGACAGCAGCACCGGCAGGCCCACCGGTGCAAACGGCACCGCCGCCAGGGAAATAGCCGCGCCGCTGGTCGCGCGGATCAGGGTGGTACGATTTTTCAACGCCGGGATCACCAGTGCCAGCAGAATGGCCGGGAAGACCGCATCAAGCCCAATCGCTTCAGGCGACGGCAGCAGCGAGCCAATCACGCTCCCCAGCAGCGCACCGAGCGGCCACAGGGTCGCCACCCCCAGCCCGCACAGCCAGAACGCGGCTTTACGTTGTTCGTGAGTGGACTGCGCGAGGCCAAACACCACGCTTTCATCATTCATAATGTGGCAGCCGAGCAGGGCGGCCGCGCGGTTACCCACCAGGTCCCGCACCGCCACGCCAAACGGAATATGCCGGGCGTTCACCAGCAGACCAGCCGCCGCTGCAGCCAGCGGATGCCCGCCGCTGGCAATAATGCCGATAAACATAAACTCTGACGCGCCGGCGAGTACGGTGATCGACAGCACCAGCGGCAGCCAGAGCGGGAAGCCGTAGGCCATTGCTAATGAACCATAAGAGACGCCGACCACCGCAACCGCGAGGCACACCAGAAAAATCGCTTTTCTGGTATCGGCGCTCAGGCAAGAGAAACGTTGAGTGAACATAGATCTTTAGCCATATCGAACGAGTATCCATTATAATGAACACAGCGAATTTAAATTTCAAGCGAACGATCGTTCGTTTTATTGAACACCGGAGCCGTAAATGACACCGCCCATTGATGTGATTGCCAGAAGCCTGGTGCGCGAACGCGCCCGAACCGGGCTGTCGCTGGCCGAGATTGCGCGCCGCGCCGGGGTCGCCAAATCGACCCTGTCCCAGCTGGAAGCGGGTAATGGTAATCCCAGTCTCGAAACCCTGTGGTCGCTGTGCGTGGCGCTTGGCATCCCGTTTGCGCGCCTGTTTGAACCTCAGGCTGCCCAGACGCAGGTTATTCGCCGCGGGGAGGGCACAAAGGTGGTGGCAGAGCAGGCCAATTATCAGGCCATTTTACTGGCGACCTGTCCGCCCGGCGCGCGCCGTGACATCTACCTGCTGATGGCAGAGCCGGGGGCGGACCGGGTATCGCACCCGCATCCGCCGGGTTCCGTCGAACATATCATTATTACCCAGGGGCGGGCGCTGGTCGGGCTGACGGAGGCGCCGGAAGAGCTGCACCAGGGGGATTACATCTGCTATCCCGCCGATCGGGAGCACGTTTTCCGCGCGCTGGAGCCAGCTACCCAGGCGCTGCTGGTGGCAGAGCAGAACTGATAAATATTTGTTCAATTTTTATGAACAAGCTCAGCAAATCCTTCCGCTTTTTGTTCAGGGGAGAGGGGTCTATTATTACTCCATCGAAGGCAATCAGCCTTCTCCCTGACAAAATAAGATGAAGGAATACCCGATGAAAACTATCAAAACTTTTGTTGCAGTTATCGCCCTGACTTCTGCTTTTGGTGCTTTCGCTGGCCAGACCGTGACCGCAACCGGTTCTACCCTCGATGATACCGAAGCGAAAATCGCTGCGCAGGCGCATGAGATGGGCGCATCCTATAAAATCACCTCCGCGTTCAACCGCGACCAGGTTTATATGACCGCTGAACTGACTAAATAAATGAATTCATGTTGAAAGAGCGCCTGAGGGCGCTTTTTTTGTTATATGGACTCGGTGACGGGGATGCGCGACACTAGCCCGCGATCACTCTTTACGGGCCGCTCACCATGTCGCTAAAAGCCATCGCCACACATCTGGGTCTTTCCGTCACCACCGTCAGCCGTGCGCTGAACGGCTATGACGACGTCTCGCAGGAGACCCGGGCGCGCGTCGAGGCGGAAGCACAGCGTCGCGGCTATCGGCCAAATACTTTCGCCCGCCGTCTGAAGATGGGCAAAATCGACGCTGTCGGACTGGTGTTTCCGGTGCTGCCCGCCCCGCTGAATAACAGCGTGTTTCTCGGGATGGTAGGCGAGATCAGTCGCGAACTGGCGCAGTACGAAATCGATCTGCTGCTGATTGCTGATGACGATCTGGCGGACCGCCACAGCTATATGCGCCAGGTGCAAAGCCGCCGCGTTGATGCCCTGATCGTCGCGCACACCCTCGATAACGACCCCCGGCTGCAGGAGTTACAGCGCGCGAATTTCCCTTTCCTGGCGCTGGGTCGCAGCCAGCTTGCGCAGCCCTACGCCTGGTTTGATTTCGATAATCAGGCCGGAACGCGGCAGGCAACGGAGCGTCTGATTGCGCTCGGCCATCAGCGCATTGCCCTGCTCGGGGAGAACAACAGCCAGGCGTTTATCACCCAGCGTCGGGACGGCTGGCGCGACGCGCTGCGGGCGTACCATCTCTCTGATGCATGGCTGCGCCTGCTGCCGCCTACCCGTCGCGCCGGGTATAAAGCTACACTGGAGCTGCTCGCACTGCCCACGCCGCCCACGGCGATCGTCACGGACTGCAACTCCCACGGCGACGGCGCGGCGATGGCACTGCAAACCCTCGGTCGTCTGCAAGGCGATAACGCGGTATCGCTGGTGGTGTACGACGGACTGCCGCCGGACAGCATCGTTGAACTTGATGTTGCAGCTGTGATCCAGTCCACCCGTCAGGGCGTGGGGCAGCAGATTGCCGACATGGTGCGCCGCCTTATTGCCGGTGAGCCGCTGACGCAGCTGCAGGTGCTCTGGCAGCCAGAATTTTTCCCCGGTGTGACCCTGAATACACCCCCGCAGTAATTCTCAATAATTTAACAACGCTCACATAACCGAAACGTTGTGGTTGGCATCCGAAACGTTTCGGATCAACAGTTAAAGCAGACCCGATTCAGGAGATGCTTTATGGAAGAGACCTGTTACCGCCTCACCAGCAATGCCACCGACGTGATCATTGTCCTCGCACCATTCCCGGAAATTGTTTACTGGGGGGCACATCTTGCCTGGTTTTCGCCGCAGGATTGCCACAGTTTGACGCGCCCGGTTGCTAACGGGCGGCTGGATGTTGATTCCCCGATTACCCTGATGGCAGAGAGCGGCCATGGCCTGTTTGGCGCGCCGGGCCTGGAGGGGCATCGCAACGGCCAGGACGCCTCACCGGTGTTTACCCCGGTGAGGGTTGAGCAGCAGGGCAATGCCCTGACGATCTTCTGCGAGGACGTGAACGCCGGTCTGGGGCTGGTCAGTGAACTGGTGCTGACCGACAGCGGCGTGCTGAAGTTGCGCCACGCGCTCACCAACCAGCGTGCGCAGCCGTGGCAGGTGGATCGCTTCGCCGTCACGCTGCCGGTGCCGGAGCGGGCGGGGGAGGTGATGGCGTTTCACGGTCGCTGGATCCGCGAGTTCCAGCCGCACCGCGTAGCGCTGAGCCATGACGGCTTCGTGCTGGAAAACCGTCGCGGGCGCACGTCGCATGAACACTTTCCGGCGCTGATTGCCGGCACGCCGGGCTTCCACGAGCAGCAGGGCGATGTCTGGGGCGTGCATCTTGGCTGGAGCGGCAACCACCGTATCAAGTGCGAAGCGAAAACCGATGGTCGCCGTCTGATCCAGGCCGAAGCGCTCTATTTGCCTGGCGAAATGGCGCTGGAAGAAGGGGAAACGCTGCATACTCCGTGGCTCTATGCGAGCTTCTCCGCTACCGGGTTAAACGGCATGAGCCAGCAGTTCCACCGCTTCCTGCGCGACGAGATTATCCGCTTCCCCGGCGACAAGCCGCGCCCGGTGCATCTCAATACCTGGGAAGGCATCTATTTTGATCATGACCCGGCGTACATCATGCAGATGGCGAGCCGCGCCGCCGAACTGGGCGTCGAGCGCTTTATCATCGATGACGGCTGGTTTAAGGGGCGCAACGACGACCATGCTGCGCTCGGCGACTGGTATCTCGATGAGAACAAGTATCCGGACGGCCTGATGCCGGTGATCAACCACGTGAAATCCCTCGGCATGGAGTTCGGTATCTGGGTGGAGCCGGAGATGATTAATCCCGATTCCGACCTCTGCCGCGCGCATCCCGACTGGGTACTGGCGCTGCCGGGCTACCCGAAAACCACCGGGCGCCACCAGTGGGTGCTGAACCTGAGTATTCCCGAGGCGTTTGACTATCTGGTGGAACGCCTGAGCTGGCTGCTGGGTGAGCATCCCGTCGATTACGTGAAGTGGGACATGAACCGCGAGCTGGTACAGCCGGGGCATCATGGCAGGGCCGCGGCAGATGCCCAGACGCGTCAGTTTTATCGCCTGCTCGACACCCTGCGGACACGCTTCCCCCAGGTGGAGTTTGAGTCCTGCGCCTCGGGCGGAGGACGTATCGACTATGAGGTGCTGACCCGCAGCCACCGTTTCTGGGCCTCCGATAACAACGATGCGCTGGAGCGCAGCACCATCCAGCGCGGCATGAGCTATTTCTACCCGCCGGAAGTGATGGGCGCGCATATCGGCAACAGCCGCTGTCATGCCACGTTTCGCCAGCACAGCATTGCCTTCCGCGGCCTGACTGCGCTGTTTGGCCATATGGGGCTGGAGCTGGACCCGGTCACCGCCGATGCCGACGAATACGCAGGCTATCAGCGCTACGCCACGCTCTACAAGCGCTGGCGCGGGCTGATCCATTCCGGCACGATGTGGCGGGTGGCGATGCCGGACAACACCACGCAGGTACAGGGCGTGGTTAGCGAAGACAAAACCCAGGGGCTGTGGCTGGTGAGCCAGCTGGCGATGCCGGATTACACGCTGCCTGGCGCCCTGAGAATACCGGGCCTGGAGCCGGGCGCACGTTACCAGATTCGGCTGGAAGATCCGTCCACCCTGCCGTTAACCGGTGCCGGCGGGCATACCATGCGCAAGCTGCCAGGCTGGATGACTTCGCCAGTCAGCGCCAGCGGCGAATGGCTGGCGCAGGCCGGGCTACAGCTGCCGGTAATGGACCCGGAAACGGCCCTGCTGATAGTCGTTGAACGAGTGTAACGGAGCGGGGCCGCATGGCCCCGACGCGCCACGCCTTTGAGGATATCCTGAATGAACACCACCGCCTGTACCTACAAAAATAACCCTAACTTCTGGATTTTCGGTCTGTTCTTTTTTCTCTACTTCTTTGTCATGGCGACCTGCTTTCCGTTCCTGCCGATCTGGCTGTCGGACATCATTGGCCTGAACAAAACCGATACCGGGATCGTCTTCTCCTGCATCTCGCTGGCCGCCATCAGCTTCCAGCCGCTGCTTGGCGTGATTTCCGATAAGCTCGGGCTGAAGAAGCACCTGCTGTGGATCATCACCCTGCTGCTGGTGCTGTTCGCGCCGTTTTTCCTCTACGTTTTCGGTCCGCTGCTGAAGGTGAATATCTGGCTCGGAGCGCTGAGCGGCGGGCTGTATATCGGCTTCGTCTTTTCATCCGGCTCGGCGGCGATTGAGGCTTATATTGAACGCGTCAGCCGCAACAGCGCGTTTGAGTACGGCAAGGCACGCATGTTCGGCTGCCTCGGCTGGGGGCTGTGCGCCTCCACCGCTGGCATCCTGTTCAACGTTAATCCGGCGCTGGTGTTCTGGATGGGGTCCGGCGCGGCACTGCTGATGATGGTGCTGCTGATCCTGGCGCGGCCGAAACCGAATCAGACGGCGCAGGTGATGGGCGCGCTGGGGGCTAACCAGCCGCAGATCACCGCGAAGATGGTATTTGGCCTGTTCCGTCTGCCAAAGATGTGGATGTTCATTCTGTACGTTGTCGGCGTGGCCTGCGTCTATGACGTGTTTGATCAGCAGTTCGCGACCTTCTTTAAATCCTTCTTCGCCACGCCGGAAGCGGGTACGCGGGCATTTGGCTTTGCCACCACCGCCGGGGAGTTGTGCAATGCCATCATCATGTTCTGCTCGCCGTGGATCATTAACCGCATCGGCGCGAAAAATACTCTGCTTATCGCTGGCACCATTATGGCGACACGCATTATCGGCTCGGCATTCGCCACCACCGTGGTGGAAGTGGTGGCGCTGAAAATGCTGCACGCGCTGGAAGTGCCGTTCCTGCTGGTGGGTGCCTTCAAGTACATTACCGGCGTGTTCGATACGCGCCTTTCCGCCACCATCTATCTGATTGGTTTCCAGTTCTCCAAGCAGATGATGGCGATCTTCCTCTCCGCCTTCGCCGGCAATATGTATGACCGCATCGGCTTCCAGGATACCTACCTGATGCTCGGCTGCTTCGTGCTGACCGTGACGGTGGTATCGGCGTTTACGCTCTCATCCAGCAAACGTAAAGGTGCGGTAGCGCAGCCAGAGGAGCTGGCGCAGCGCGTATAATATTTAAACAGCGTTACAGTTCTCGGATGATTATGTTATGCTCAAAAGTGTTACTTTGTGAGACCTGGGGTCTGAAATGAATGCAACAAGGCTAAGGCAACAAGGTGGGGCGGTCATCATGACCATCCCTAAAGAAACGCTGACGCAAATGAACTGGGAAGCAGGAATGGTGGTGGAATTGCACCCTGCCGGGCAATCGCTGACGGTAACATTGAAACAGCCGCGTCCGCGTGGGAAAAAATCACTCGCCGAGCTGCTTAAGGGTATCGACAAGGATGAAATTCAACAGCTTAACGAGGCGATGGGCGATGTGCTGAACTCACCACCCGTTGGCAAGGAGATCGTGTAGATGGCACCAGGGATGAAATTTCCGCATAAGGGAGAAATCTGGCACGTAAATGGCGACCCGACAAAAGGCCGTGAATTTCAGGGTCCACACTATTATCTGGTGATTACCGACAAACAGCTGGTTAAAGCATTGGGCGTCGCCACCTGCGTGCCCATTACCACAGGTGGAAGCGCCGCGCGATCTGCACAGGTTACGGTCATGCTGGACGGCGGCAGTACCGATAAAGGCAGCGTAACCGGTGTGGCCCTGTGTTACATGCTGAGAAGTATGGATCTCAAAGCACGTGGTGCCCGGTATCACTCCACAGTGGAAGCCGCCGTCATGCGTGAGATACTTGATAAGGTTGTTGATCTTATCGACCCACAGTAAACGCGTTATTTGTTACTACATAAAAAAGCCCGCTCGCGCGGGCTTTTTTTGTCATACCTGAGGACAATTTCTCACTGTCTTCCTGCTGGAAAAGTAACCAGAGTCAGGGTACTATTGTAAGATTAGTTCTTACAGTGGAGGCAATATGGCGCGTACCATGACCGTCGATCTGGGTGAAGAGCTTCGTGGTTTTGTGGAGTCTCTGATCGCTACCGGAGACTACCGAACGCAAAGCGAAGTGATTCGGGACTCGCTGCGTTTACTGCGAGAACAGCAGGCGCAGTCGCATCTGCAGCAGTTGCGAGCGCTCATCAATGAAGGGGTGAACAGCGGTGCCCCGCAAGAGTGGAAGCAGGATGCTTTCCTTCAAAACCTAAAAGCCAGGGATCGGCATGATGACGAGACGGATTGAGCTAACGCCGAAAGCCAGTGAGGACATGGAAGCGATCTGGCGCTATGGCAAGGGCCGGTTTGGGGAGGCACAGGCGGATAACTATATTGGAAAGCTTTCTTCGCATTTCGATATGCTTGCCCGCCATGACGTTGGGATTAAGCGCCCTGAGTTGAGTAAAGGTATTTACTCTTTTGCTTGCGCCCACCACGTACTCTTTTTTTCCGTACCGACATGTCCATTACTGTTGTTCGCGTATTACACCATTCGCAGGACGTGATGCGTCACCTTTCCCTGTAAGGCATAAAAGCCCGCTTGCACGGGCTTTTTTATGGCCTGTCACTCCAGATAAAACACCGCTGTAAGCGGCTCGCTGATCGGGCTGTTATCGGGGTTGCTCGACATGATATCGCGCATGTGCTGCCACCAGCGCTGGCAGACGTCGGTGCGGGCGACAGCGTCCCAGCGCTCTTCGGATTCAATCTCTACCGTGGCGAATAGCAGGTTACGCACCGGGTCGAGCCAGATGGCGTAGTGGTGCGCGCCGTGCGCTTTCAGCACCGCTTCCAGCTCCGGCCAGATCGGGGTATGCCGCCGCTGATATTCGTCATGGGCGTCCGGATTTACCTGCATCACAAAGGCTTTGCGGATCATAAGGCCTCCAGATAGAGCTCGCGCACCTCGTCGCGGCTGGCGCTGCGGGGATTGCAGGGTGCGCACGGATCGGCGAGGGCGTTATCCAGCCAGCCTTCAATATCGGCTTTCGTGACGCCAAGCTGGCTGAAGCCAGAGGGAATGCCGACCCTGGCGCTGAGCTGGCGAATGGCGTCGATCGCCGCCTGGCTGGCAGCCTCATCGCTCATCCCCTGGGTGTTAACGCCCATGGCTTGCGCGATGCGGGCAAAGCGCGCCACCGCATTGGGGCGGTTAAAGTTTTCGATGATCGGCAGCAGGATGGCGTTGCACACGCCGTGCGGCAGGTTGTGTGTGGCGCCCGGCTGGTGGGCGAGGGCATGGACCAGCCCCAGACCGGCGCTGTTGAAGGCCATGCCCGCCAGGTACTGACCGCAGGCCATCATCTCCCGCGCCTCCAGGTTGCTGCCGTTCTCAACGGCGGCGGGCAGCCAGTGGCTAATCAGACGAATGGCCTCCAGCGCGTTGGCGTCGGTCAGCGGATGCGCGCCCACAGAGACATAGGCTTCCACCGCGTGGGTCAGGGCGTCCATGCCGGTGGCGGCGGTCACAGCGGGCGGTATGGCGACCATCACGCTGGCATCGTCCACGGCGATATCCGGAATAATATGCGCATCGATAATCACCTCTTTAACGTGGCGCGCCGAATCGATTATCACCGCATTGCTGGTCATCTCTGCCGCGGTACCCGCCGTAGTGTTGATCGCCACCAGCGGCACGCCGGGATGGGTGACTTTGCCCACGCCCGAATAAGCGGTAGAGGGGCCTGGATTGGCGGTAAGGATTTTTACCGCTTTGGCGGTGTCGATGGGGCTGCCGCCGCCGAAGGCAATAAGGTAGTCGCACTCTGCCTGCTGAAACGCGGCATAGCCCTGCTGCACCAGTTCTTCGGTCGGATTAGGGAATACCGCATCAAACAGGTGATATGGCATCTGGTGGGCGTCGAGCGCGGCAAACAGGCTGTCCAGCAGGCCGAGCGTGACCAGCTGGCCGTCGGTTACGATCAGGGCCTTGCCCCAGCGTTTGCCCGCGACCATCTGCACCATATCGCCGATTGCACCTGCGCCATGCAGGCTGATTTTTGGCAATGCCAACATAAAGCTCATGGTATATCTCCTTGATATTTAAATAATTCGTGCGGCGGCATCCGGTGTCGCCGGGGTTAATACCTGAAGGGGCAACGTCACATTCGCCGCCGCGCCAGCAGGCGACGGGTAACGATCGGCAGGGAAATCACCACAATCAGCATCAGACCGATAATGATCGACATGACGATGCCCGGCACGTTGAGCAGGCTCAGGCCGAAGGTCACCAGCCCCATCAGGAACGCGGCGATAATCACTCCCGGCATGCTGCCAGAGCCGCCAAGGATGTTGACCCCACCGAGCACCGCCATGGTCACCACGCTCAGCTCCCAGCCGAGCGCGATGGTCGGGCGGGTACTGCCGAGACGCGAGGTGAGCAGCACCGCGGCCAGACCGGCCATCAGGCCCACCAGCGCAAACAGCAGCAGGTTGTGGCGCTTCACGTTGATCCCCGAGAACCACGCGCCGGTCGGGTTGTTGCCGATGGCGTAGGTGCGGCGGCCAAAGTTGGTGCGATGCAGCAGGAATGAGAAGGCTATTGCCAGCACGATAAACAGCGCGAACTCAAACGACAGCGCGCCCCACACGTAGCCCTGACCAAACCAGGCGAAGCTCTCCGGGTAATCTTTCAGCGCCTGGTCGCCGAGCAGGATATAGGTGATACCGCGGAACAGGCTCATGGTGCCGATGGTGATAACGATGGACGACAGGTTGAAGCGCGTCACCAGCAGGCCGTTAAACAGCCCGCACAGCAACCCGACCCCCAGCCCGACACACACCAGCTCCGGAGTGCCGAATCCCGCCTGGGCGCAGAACCCCATTACCGTCGAACTGAGCGCAATGGTGGAGGCCACCGAGAGGTCAATCTCCCTGGCGATAATCAGCATCGCCATCGGCAGCACGATGATTGCTTTTTCGGTGAAGTTGAAGGTGGCGTCCGACAGGTTCCAGATATCCAGAAACCACGGCGAGGCGATGGCATTGCCGACAAACACCGCCAGCGTCACCGCCAACAGAAACCCTTCCCAGCACAGCAGGCGTTTCAGGAAGGTGGGAGGCACCGGCGCAGCGGCCGGCGCATCGGTCATCATTATTTTGCTCATGGATTCACCGCCTGTTTTTGTCGGGCCAGCGCCGCATCACGCAGGATCAGCCGCCCTTTGCGTTTGTTGCCGCGCTCGTTGAGCAACACGGCGATAACGATCACCGCGCCGGAGATCGCCATCTGCCAGAACGGCGAGACGCCAATCACCGGCAGCGCATTGTTGATAACGCCGAGGAACAGCGCACCGCACAGGCAGCCGAGCACGCGTCCGATGCCGCCCATGGTGCTGATGCCGCCGATCACGCAGGCCGCCACCACCTGAAGCTCAAAGCCGTTCGCCACGTCAACGTAGGCCACCGCAAAGCGCGAGATCCACAGGTAGCC
Organism: Siccibacter colletis; assembly: GCF_025914095.1. Lineage (NCBI taxonomy): Bacteria > Pseudomonadati > Pseudomonadota > Gammaproteobacteria > Enterobacterales > Enterobacteriaceae > Siccibacter > Siccibacter colletis. Next base: position 84,816 of record NZ_CP074352.1, read on the forward strand.
GCAGAACCCGGCCAGGGTGCCGGAGAGGCAGAAGCTGATGAACTGCATCTTGCCGGCGTTGATGCCGGTGTACCAGGCGGCGGTCGGATTGCCGCCAGCGGTGTAAAGCGCGCGTCCGGTGCGGCTGAAGCGCAGGAAGTAGCCCACCAGCAGCAGCGCGGCGATGGCGCACCAGCTCAGTACCGGCAGGCCAAGCAGCGCCGTGCGCGGCAGGGCGAGAAACGCCTGGCTCATCTGGTGGGCGTTGATCCATCCGCCGTCGGTAAGCAGGAAGATAATCCCGCGATAGACGCTCATGGTGCCGAGGGTCACCACTATCGCCGGAATGCCGAGCTTCCACACCAGCAGGCCGTTGATCGCGCCCATCACCAGCCCAAGCGCGGTGGCGATCAGCATCAGCGTCCAGACCGGCAGCGCCGGATAGTGGAAATTCAGCAGGGCGACGATCATCCCGGTGAGCGCCAGGTTAGCGGCCATAGAGAGGTCGATGCCTTTGGTGAGCAGCACCATCATCTGGCCGAGGGCGAGAATAATCAGGATCGAGGTGTCGTTGAACATCTCAACAAGGTTGCCGGGGCTGACAAACGACGGTACGCGACTGCCGATGGCGGCAATCATCAGCACGATGACCACCGCCAGCAGCGCTTCGCGATTTTTAAGCAGGGATTGCCACATTATGCTGCCTCCTTGCCCGCGCCGCTGGCGGCGCTGACGATGGTTTCCGCACTGGCTTCCCCGGCGCGATAGTGCGCCACCATCAGCCCCTCGTGCATCACGATAATGCTGTCCGCCATCCCCATCACCTCCGGCAGTTCGGACGAGACCATGATCACCGCCAGCCCCTGGGCTACCAGCTCGGACATAAACTGGTGCACGGCCGCTTTTGAGCCGATGTCGATGCCCTTCGTCGGCTCATCGAGAATAATCACCGTCGGGTGAGTGGCCAGCCATTTGGCGATCACCACCTTTTGCTGGTTGCCGCCGGAGAGCGTTTCGACCGCCTGGCGCCAGCTAAATGCCTTCACCTGCAGGCGACGGGCGTACTCATCGGCCAGCGCCCATTCGCGCGTCTCATTGAGTACGCCGTTGGGATTAAGGGTGCCGAGCTGCGGCAAGCTGATGTTCTGGGCGATCGGCAGTTCGATAATCGCCCCCTGTTTCTGGCGTTCCTCCGGCACGCAGACGATACCGGCGCGGATGGCATCGGCGGGCTGGCTGAACGAGACGGGAACACCATTAAGGACAATCTCACCGCTGGCGGGTCGGGAGACGCCGCACAGCGCCTGCATCAGCTCGGTGCGCCCGGCACCGACGAGGCCGTAGAAGCCGAGGATCTCCCCTTTGCGCAGCGAGAAGCTGATGTTGGCGAACTCGGTGGGGTGGCTGAGATTTTTTACCTCCAGCACCGTCTCCCCCGGCTCGCAGGCGATTTTCGGGTAGGTCTGGGTGATGGCGCGCCCCACCATCATCGATACCATGCGCTCTTCGGTGATGTCGTTCATCGCCCCGGCGCTGATAAATTCGCCGTCGCGCAGAATGGTGTAGTGGTCTGCCAGCTCGAAGATTTCGTCGAATTTGTGCGAGATAAACAGAATTGCTTTGCCGTCATGCTTCAGACGTTCAACAATTTGATAAAACTCCAGAATTTCATGCTGTGACAGCGCGGCGGTTGGCTCGTCGAGGATCACCACCTGGGCGTCGAACGACAGCGCGCGGGCAATCGCCACCATATGCCGCTGGGCGATACTCAGGGTTTTCAGGATGGCACGCGGGTCAATCTGCACTTCCAGGCGGGTGAGGATCTCCTGTGCCCGGCGATGCATTGCTGGCCAGTCGAGCTTTCTGAACAGCCCGCTATGCAGGTACTGGCCGACAAAAATGTTCTCGGTGACGGTCAGCTCGTCGAACAGCACCGTCTCCTGGTGTATCGCCGTGATGCCAACCTTGTGGGCGGCTTCCGGTGTCGGGAGCTGGATGGGGATCGCTTTATATAGGATTTCGCCGCCGTCAGGCTGATAGATGCCGGTCATCACTTTGACCAGCGTGGATTTGCCCGCGCCGTTTTCGCCGATAAGCGCGGTGACCTGGCCTGGCCAGAGGTCGAGCTGCACGTTCTCAAGAGCGCGTACACCAGGAAAAACTTTGGTGATGCCCCTGAGCGACAGCAGCGGTGTGGATGCCGTCATGATGTCTCTCCGAATCGATGGGTTAAACCACCCTCACCCCGGCCCTCTGCAGGAGAGGGCGGGATTGTTCACGCCTGGGCGCCGATCAGAACATCTTCGCGAACTTGTCGATGTTGCTCGCGTCGTAGACGTAAGGCTCAGCCATTGCGCCGTTGCCATCCGCATCCAGCTTCACTTTACCGAGTTTGCCCATGCTGGCCTCGGTTTTAGTGGCGGTGCCTTTCACCAGATCGTGAGCGAGGTAAGTGGCGGCATAGCCGAGATCGATTGGATTCCAGATGGCAAAGCTTTTGGTGGCCCCGGACTTCACCGCGCCCGCCATCTCAGACGGCAGGCCCAGCCCGGTAACGTACACCTTGCCAATCTTGTTCTGGTCCTTCACTGCCTGCGCTGCGGCGACAATGCCCACCGAGGAGGGGGAAACAATCACTTTCAAATCGGGGTGGGACTTCAGCAGGCCCACCGCTTCGCGGTAGCTCTTATCGGAGAGGTCGTCACCGTAGGCGACGGTCACCAGATTGACGGAAGGGTACTTCGGCAGCACCTTTTTCATCTCTTCAATCCAGATATTCTGGTTGGTGGAGGTGGGCGTTGCGCTCAGCACCGCGACGTCGCCTTTCTCCACCTTAAGCTCTTTCAGCGCCGCGGCGGCCAGCTTGACGTTGGTTTCGCCAATCAGCGCATTGTTGGACGGGTTGAGGTGGATCTGGCGGCCCGCTTTTTCCACGCCGGAATCCCAGGAAACCACCTTAATGCCACGCTGCATGGCGCGTTTGAGCACCGGCACTACCGCGTCCGGATCGTTGGCGGAGATGGCGATGGCATCCACGCCCTGGGCGATAAGCCCGTTGAGCACTTCAATTTGCGCCTCGGCGGTGGTGGTAGTTGGCCCGGTGTAGATGACCTTCACATCCCCCAGCTCTTTGGCAGCCTGCTGCGCGCCGACGTTGGCGGCTTCGAAAAAGCCGTTCCCCAGCGATTTGGCGACCAGCGCGATTTTAACCTCGGCCAGCGCCGGGCCGGAGAAGGCCAGAACAGATGCGATGAGCGTACAAGCCGGTATTGCTTTTATTTTCATGTTGTACTCCACGTTTGCAGGTTTCAGGTACAGATTGCTTTCGCCGTAGCACCCGGCGAAAGCGCAGGTAAGTTATTTTATTTTTTAATCTCTAAAGCACTGGCGCGCGGTGTCACGCCAAAACGTTTGCCGAGCGCGATCAGCTCGTCGCGGCTGATGGTCTGCTTCATGCCGCCCATCGAAATCACTTTCACCAGCACTTCCGCCGACTTTTCCGCGGTGTCGATCAGGCCAAACGCCTCATCCAGGGTCGGGCCACTGCCAAACACGCCGTGGAACGGCCACAGTACCAGGGAATGTTTCGTCATCTCATGGGCGGTGGCGGCACCGATTTCATCGGTACCCGGCACCATCCACGGCAGAATGCCGACGCCGTCCGGGAACACCACCAGACACTCGGTGCTGCCTTCCCACAGATAGCGGGTGATGATGTCGGTGTCGTTCTCCAGCACGTAGGTCAGGGCAATCAGGTTGGTGGCGTGGCAGTGCATAATGACGCGATCTTTACCGCCGGTGGCCTGAATGCGCGAGCAGTGCGACAGGAAGTGTGACGGCAGTTCGGATGTCGGCACCGCCTCGTCAGTCAGCCCCCACAAAATGTGGTAGCCCGCGCCGTCGCTGTCGACTTTTACCACCCCGAGATTCGCGGTGGGGTCGAGCTGGACGTTGCGGAAAAACTTGCCGGAGCCGGTGACGATAAACGCGGTGTTCGCCAGCAGCGGCATCGGCTGGCTGAGGGCGATATAGCGCGGCACGGCGTGGAAATCTGCCTCGTAGGGCGCCAGATCGTGCGCGTCGAGACGCAGCGTCAGGTTACCGCCGTTGCGCTCGTCCCAGCCCTTGAGCCAGGCGTCGGTGGTGGCTTTGATCATGCCCTGTACGAACCAGGCGTTAAGGATGTTCTGCATAGTTGTTCTGTTCCTGTTGTCGTGGCGAAGTATCCCCTCGCCTGGCCCTCTCCGATCGGGGGAGGGTATGCTGTTCTGGTGAGCGCGCTACGCTTACCCACCCTCGACCCTTCGGTGGGTTATCCGCGCTGGTTCAGCACCGCTTTCTCATATCCACGCACGCTCTCCAGCCACTGGCTGCCGGCTGGCGCATCGTGACGCTCGCAGTACGTTTCCCAGACCGCCTGCCACGGCAGGCACTTCTGCTCCTCCAGCAGCGCCAGGCGGGCGGTGTAATCCCCCGCGGCTTCCAGCTGACGCAGCTGCTCCACCGGCTCCAGCAGGGCGCGCAGCAGGGCTTTTTTCATGTTGCGGGTACCGATCACCCAGGCAGCGATGCGGTTGATGGAGGCGTCAAAGAAGTCGAGGCCGATATGCACGCGGTCAAACAGGTTATGGCGAATGATTTCGCTGGCGATGGCCTGGGTTTCGTCGTCGAGCAGCACTACGTGGTCGCTGTCCCAGCGCACCGGGCGGCTTACGTGCAGCAGCAGGCGCGGCACGTAGAGCATGGCAGCGGAGATCTTGTCGGAGATCACTTCGGTCGGGTGGAAGTGACCGGCGTCCAGGCAAAGCGCGGTCTGGCGGCTGGTGGCATAGCCCATGTAAAACTCGTTAGAGCCGACGGTGTAGCTCTCAGCGCCGATGCCGAACAGCTTGCTCTCCACCGCGTCGATGTGGTGCGCCGGATTGAGTTTTTCGCTGATGATCTCGTCCAGTGCCGCCAGCAGACGCTGACGCGGGGCGAGGCGGTCCACCGTGACGTCTTTCATGCCGTCTGGGACCCAGATGTTCATCACCGATGGGGTACCCAGCGCTTCGCCAAACGAGGCCGATACCCGGCGGCTCGTTTTGCAGTGGTCAATCCAGAACTGGCGAATGTCATCGTTGGCGTGGGCCAGCGTAAAGCCGTCGGCGCTGTTGGGGTGCGAGAAGCAGGACGGGTTGAAGTCGAGGCCGATGTGGTTCTCTTTCGCCCACGCCACCCAGCGGCTGAAATGCTCGGGCTTAATGGCATCGCGGCTGACCGGGGTGTCGGATTCCAGGTAAATGGCGTGCAGATTCAGGCGTTTTGGCCCGGGAATGAGGGAGAACGCCAGCTCCAGATCGGCGCGCAGCTCCCGGGCATTACGCGCTTTGCCCGGATAGTTGCCGGTGGCCTGAATGCCGCCGGTGAGTTGCCCCTCGGGGTTCTCAAACCCGGCAACGTCATCCCCCTGCCAGCAGTGAACGGAGACCGGCAGTCTGTCGAGCTGGCGCAGCGCCGCCTCGGCATCCACGCCCACGGCCGCAAAGCGCTCCTTCGCAATCATCCAGGCCTGTTCTCGTTGAGTTGTCATGCGCAAAGCTCCTTTGTTTGACGTTGTTGCTGAAACTGCGCAACGTGGCGTGCAATTTCGCTATCGGAATTGGGTGTGAAGGTGACGAGCGGCTGACGGGCCGTCACCCGGCGACGGAAATCCCCGACGTCGCGGATGTCGTCGAGGGTCATAAGCTGGATGGCGATGTTGCCGAGGGTGGAGGCTTCCACTGGCCCGGCGATCACCGGAATGCCGCAGGCGTCGGCGCAGAGCTGATTCAGCAGCGGGTTCTGACAGCCGCCGCCGTCAATGTGCAGACTGCGAAACGGCGTACCGCGCAGTGCGGCCAGCTCGTGCAGCACCTCAGCGTAGAGCAGCGCCAGGCTGTCGAAGATGCAGCGTGCCAGCGCGGCATCGTCCTGCGGCACCGGCTGGTGGCGCTCAGCGCAGGCTGCCTGAATTTCGACGCTCATGTTGTCCGGGTTGATAAAGCGATCGTCGTTGGGATTGATCAGGTTAAGACAGGCGGGCAACGCCGCGGCGCGGAGGATCAGGTCCGGCAGATCGCTCACCTGCTGCTCTTTGACCACGCGCTGCAGCAGCCACAGCCCCATGATGTTCTTCAGCACCCGGTAGCGGCCTTCGGCACCGCCCTCGTTGGTGATGTTGGCCGCCAGCGCGGCCTCGTTTGTCCAGGGCGTGCGGCTTTCAAAGCCCATCAGCGACCAGGTGCCGGAGGAGAGATATGCCGCGTCGTGATGAGCCAGCGGGGCAGCAATCACCGCGCTGGCGGTATCGTGAGAGGCGACGCTCACCACCGGAATGGCATCGCCCTGCGGGCTGTGCCAGTGACCAATGACGTTGCCGGGATGGGTTGGCGTTCCGAACAGGCGGCGCGGCGCGCCTGCCCAGGCCAGCAGCGTCTCGTCCCAGCTGTCGCTGTTGATATTGACCATCTGGGTGGTGGTGGCGTTGGTGTATTCCCAGTTGAGGTTGCCGGTCAGGCGGTAGCTGAAATAGTCCGGGATCAGCAGCGCGTGGGCCGCCTGCTCCAGCCACTGCGGCTGCTGGTCGGCAATGGCGCGAAACTGCCACAGGGTGTTGAAGGGCAGAAACTGAATGCCGGTGCGCTGGTAAATATCAGCGCTGCCCTGCTGCGCAAGCGCCTGCGCCATAATGCCGTCGGTGCGGTGGTCGCGATAGGCCACCGGCAGCCCGACGCGGTTACCGGCGCTGTCGAGCAGCACCATGTCCACGCCCCAGGTATCGATGCCGATGCTGTCAGGTTTGATGCCCTCCGCCGTGACGCAGGTCAGGCCGATAACGATCGCCTGCTCCAGCGCGTCGAGATCCCAGGTATCGAACCCGTCAACCCGGCGCAGCGTATTGGTAAAACGGTGGATTTCGCGCAGCGTCAGATCGCAGCTGGCGCTGTCGTAGCGGGCAAGCATGACGCGGCCGCTGGATGCGCCAAGATCAACCGCAACGCAATGACGAACAGGCATGATGAAGTCCTTCTGATAAACATGCCGTTCAGTCTAAAAAAGGGGCGATGCCTGCCACCTTCTCGCCAGTGACAGCGCCCGCAGGCGGCTGGCAAGAAAGCAAAGATGGACGTGAGGCAGCTCACATTTCAGTAAGGCTCTTCCCTGTGACCCCTGCCGCATTTCTGTTATCTGCCGCGCGGATCTTGAAAAACGCGCAGCCTTTGCGCGCTTTGTTGTCAAAAAGTTAAGGTGAGGCGCCAGGGCGTTAACTACTATCTGGACACTTTCAGGTGGGCGGAGATGATGATGACGGTACTGCATGGCATTGATTTTTTCCCGTCGGGGCGGACATCGCTGGCGATTGAGCCACGCCTGCCGCAGTCCGCGTTTCCGGAGCATCACCATGATTTTCATGAGATTGTCATCGTGGAGCACGGCACCGGTATTCACGTCTTTAACGGCCAACCCTATACCCTGAGCGGCGGCTCGGTCTGCTTCGTGCGCGATCACGATCGCCATCTCTATGAGCACACCGATAACCTCTGCCTGACCAACGTGCTCTACCGCGCGCCGGACGCGTTTTCGTTCCTGTCGGGGCTGGATAAGCTGCTGCCTCAGGAACACGACGGGCATTACCCGTCGCACTGGCGCGTTAACCAGAGCGTGCTTCAGCAGGTGCGCGTGCTGATTGAGCAGATGGACGCGCTGCCGCAGGGCGACGACCCTCATGCGGTCGCAAACCGGGAAATTGTGTTTATGCAGCTGCTGGTGCTGCTGCGTAAAAGCAGCCTCGCAGAAGGGGCGGCAGACAACGATGCGCGGTTGAACCAGCTGATTGCCTGGCTGGAAGATCACTATGCCGATGAGGTGTGCTGGGAAGCGATAGCCGACCGTTTCTCGCTCTCGCTGCGCACGCTGCACCGCCAGCTCAAGCAGCAAACCGGACTCTCGCCGCAGCGCTACCTTAACCGCCTGCGGCTGATCAAAGCGCGTCACCTGCTGCGCCACAGCGACGAGAGCGTGACAGATATCGCTTATCGCTGCGGGTTCGGCGACAGTAACCACTTTTCGACGCTGTTTAAGCGCGAATTCTGCTGGTCACCGCGCGATGTGCGCCAGGGGCGCGACGCGCAGCTTCAGTAACGCGAGGGGAGTCACCGTTTTTTTTACCGAAAGGGCTAATAATGTCAGGTTGTTAGCATCTGAGGTAACGCCGTGGCGGCTCCGCTTATTCTTCGCAAAAACGACTTCTTTGCCTGGCCGGGGCAACCCGTGGCGGTGGCGGACCGCTATCCGCAAAACGTCTTCGCCGAGCACAGCCACGAGTTCTGGGAGCTGGTGCTGGTGTGGCGCGGCAACGGCCTGCACGTGCTTAACGATCGGCCGTACCGCATCACCCGCGGCGACCTGTTTTATATCCGCGCTGAAGATCGTCACAGCTACGCCTCGGTGAACGATCTGGTGCTGCAGAATGTGATCTATTGCCCCGAGCGGCTGCGGCTCAACCTCGACTGGCACAGCCTGATCCCCGGTCTGAATGGCGGCCCGTTCCAGCCCTGGTGGCGGCTCGGCAGCGCGGGCATGACACAGGCGCGCGCCATCATCAGCCAGCTGGAGCAGGAGAGTCACAAGCAGGATGCGCTGAGCGCCACCCTCGCCGAAACGCTGTTTGCCCAGCTCGCCATTACCCTGAAACGCGCCCGCTACGCTACCGATACCGCCAGCCCGGACGAGCCGGAAGCGCTGCTCGACAAGCTGATTACCGCCCTGGCGCGCAGCCTGGAAAAACCGTTTGTGCTGGAGCCGTTCTGCGCTCGTCACCAGTGCAGCGAGCGCACCCTGCGCCAGCAGTTTCGCACCCAGACAGGGATGACCATCAACCAGTACCTGCGCCAGTTGCGCATCTGCCACGCCCAGTATCTGCTGCGCCATAGCGACCTGTTCATCAGTGAAATTGCCATGCGCTGCGGCTTCGAAGACAGCAACTATTTTTCCGTGGTGTTCACCCGCGAAACCGGCATGACGCCCAGCCAGTGGCGTCAGTCCAGCCATCAGGCGGCATAGCTCTCAGCGCTCAGCGTTATAACCTTATAACGAATGCGGCATTGATAAACATTTTCAAGATCATTTAATTAACTATAATGAACCCACTGCTTACGCGGCGTTTACACCTCTGCCGCCCGACAACAATGGAGATGATGATTATGAGTTATACACTGCCATCCCTGCCGTACGCTTATGACGCACTGGAACCGCACTTCGATAAGCAGACGATGGAAATCCATCACACCAGGCATCACCAGACTTATGTAAACAACGCTAACGCGGCGCTGGAAAGCCTGCCGGAGTTCGCTAACCTGCCGGTTGAAGAGCTGATCACCAAACTGGATCAGGTTCCGGCTGACAAGAAAACCGTACTGCGCAACAACGCGGGCGGCCACGCTAACCACAGCCTGTTCTGGAAAGGCCTGAAACTCGGCACCACCCTGCAGGGCGACCTGAAAGCGGCTATCGAGCGCGATTTCGGCAGCGTTGAGAAATTCAAAGAAGAGTTCGAGAAAGCAGCAGCAACCCGTTTCGGCTCCGGCTGGGCGTGGCTGGTTCTGCAGGGCGACAAACTGGCTGTGGTTTCTACCGCAAACCAGGACAGCCCGCTGATGGGCGAAGCGATCTCTGGCGCATCCGGTTTCCCGATCCTGGGTCTGGACGTGTGGGAACACGCTTACTACCTGAAATATCAGAACAAACGTCCTGATTACATCAAAGCGTTCTGGGAAGTTGTGAACTGGGACGAAGCTGCAGCACGTTTCGCAGCGAAAAAATAATCTGTCCTGAGCAGAACGAGCCGACCCCAGGGTCGGCTTTTTTGTGCGCGTTACCCTATGCTGAACAGCGCATCGAGCTGGCTGAGCTGTGCTGCGGTGAGTTCGCCACCTGCATTGCGTGAGCGGGTCTGGCTGTAACCAAACTTGCGTGCCACCACGGTTTTGATGGTGGTCACGAAGTCATCCCCGATAGCGTAAATCGCCGAGTAGCGACTGATATCGCGCTGCACCTCGCACAGGGTCACCAGATCGCCACGGACGAACGCTTCCCTCGCGCGGACAAACAGTTCTGGCACGATGTTGTTCAGGCCAGAGATAATCCCGCCGCCGCCGGTCAGCAGATTGGGGATGTAGTACTCGTCGTAGCCCGACAGCACGGTGAAGTCCGGACGCACCGCCTGGGTGGCGAGGATCATGTTGCGGGTGTGAGACTGGCAATCCACGGTATCTTTGATGCCGGCAAACTGCGGGAACTCTGCGGCCAGCGTCGCGATCAGCTCCGGCGTCAGATCGCATCCTGTGCGTGCCGGGAAGTTGTAAGCAAACCACGGCCCCTGAATCTGACGACCCAGCTCGCGGTAATACGCCAGCAGCTGCGCGCTGGTTTGGCCGTAGTAGTACGGCGGCAGGATCATCACTGCTTCATAGCCGACGCGGTGCGCTTCATCCGCCAGCCGCAGAATATCCGGAATACAGGTCGAGGAGACGTTCACCACCATTGGCGTCGCGCTCATGGCGCGGGCTTCGTGGATCAGCAGCAGACGCTCCTCAAGCGTGAACGAGGCGAACTCGCCGATGCTGCCCATCAGCAAAATGACATCCAGTTTTGCAGCGGTCAGCCGCTCAAGGTGGCGAGCCAGGCCTGTCAGATCGATATTTCCCTGGGTGTCGAGCGGCGTTATAGAGGGGCACCAGACGCCGTTAAATGCGGGCTGTAAAGTCACGTCGTTCTCTCCTTAATCCTGAAATGGCGTTTCACTCCTTTAAGTGATAGCACCTCAGCGCGTCACGCACCTTCATCGATATCGGATTTTGGACGGTGCCTCGCGAATTTTGTTGCAATGCCGAGGCGCAGCGGCGAGCCTGTTAAGGGTTACTGGCAAAAGGAGTCGCAGATGAAATTTCCCGTTCAGGTCTTTACCGGTCGCATCCAGAAATACGCGGGCACGCGCCCGAGCGCGATTGCCAAGCGCAGCGTGGAAGGGGAACTGATCCTCACCACCCTCGGCCTTGAAGGTGACCAGCAGGCGGAGAAGAAGATCCACGGTGGGCCGGAGCGCGCGCTGTGTCATTACCCGCGCGAGCATTACGCCTGGTGGGCGCAGGCATTTCCGGAGCAGGCCGAACGCTTTGTCGCGCCAGCCTTTGGCGAAAATCTTTCCACTCTGGGTATGGATGAGAAGAGCGTGTTTATCGGCGATATCTATCGCTGGGGCGACGCGCTGATTCAGGTAACGCAGCCGCGTTCCCCGTGCTTTAAGATCAATTTCCATTTTGGCATCACGGATATCTCCTCCCTGATGCAGGAGAGCGGACGCACCGGCTGGCTGTATCGGGTGCTGAATGACGGGCCGGTCAACAGCGACACGCCGCTGGAACTGGCGTCACGGCTGAGCGATGTCAGCGTGTTTGACGCCGCTGCCATTGCCTGGCATCAGCCGTTCGACGATGAGCAGACGCGTCGCCTGTTGAGCGCTGCCGGCTTGTCGGCGAGCTGGGCGAAAACCATGCAGAAGCGACGCGATGCCCGCAAAATAGAGAGTTTTCATCGCCGTTTATGGGGAAATAAGCCTGCGGTGAAGTCGTCAGGCGTGTAGCCGCTAACCCATATAAAAAGCCTCCATACGGAGGCTTTTTTTTAACGCTTGCGCATGTTGGGTATGATCAGGTCGCCGCGCAGCACCTGCGAGCCGAGCACGCGCTGAGTTTTTTCCGTCAGCCAGCTCACGATGCGCGCGGCCATCGCGTCCATCGAATATTCAATCGCCGGAATGGTGGGCACGCCGGGCAGCTGCAGTGAACCGGCGAGGCTGAATACCATGATGTCGCCCGGCACCGATTTGTTAAATGCCTGCAACTGGGTAATCACCCGCTGTGCCTCCTGCTCATCCGCCACCAGTAACGCGTTAAAGTTCAGCGTGGTGGCATTATTCAGCAATACCTGGAGCGCTACCGAAGAGGTGGTGGAGTCCATAAACACCAGGTTGCGGTTGAACGGCAGGAAGTTGTTTTCCAGCGCGTGTTTGTAGCCCAGCAGCACCTGCTCGCCAGAGCCGCTGGCATCCGGATGAATCAGCGCGATTTGACGTCGCCCCTGGCTAATCAGGTAATTACAGGCGGTTTCGGCAGCAAAAGCATGATCGAACTGAATGCTGTTTGGCGTATCGGTTTCCGCACAGTCCACCACAATCACGTTGTCGTGCGGTACGCTGAGCGGAAAGCGCGCCCCGATGATCAGCACGTCGTCACACAGGCCGCAGGTCAGCTCATCCAGCGCGCTCATCACCTCCGCTTTGCTGTTGGCGAAACGCAGCAGCAGATGCTTCTGATGCTGGCTGAGCTGCTTCTCCAGCGCATACAGATAAGCCGTGGTCTGGTTAATATTTTCCTGAGCGCAGATGACGCCGATGCAGCCCGTAGACTGGCTGAGCAGGGATTGAGCAATAACGTTTGGCCGATAATTCAGTTCTTCGACTGCTTTCAGCACCGCCTGACGGCTGGCTTCCTTGACGCCACGCGACCCACTCAACACCCGTGAAACCGTGGCTTTTGATACCCCAGCTAAACGCGATACGTCGTTGATTGTTGACATTTTTTCCCCTGGGAGGCCTGTATACGGCCCAATAATTCTGTTGCGAATAACGGCTCATAAAATCGCCAGCGCAGTATAGCCGCTTTCCATTTTTCATGGAAACCGATTTTCCATTTCGGCTTGATTGCTATCAAAAGCGCCCAAAAAGCTGTGATGGAACTCTCCTTACTACGCGCCAGTGCCCTGCACTTTATGATGCGTCTCTCACTTCTCATCACCGCCAATGGAAATCGGTTTCCGTATAATATCCAATCAACGCCGCAATAACTATTTACATTTAAGGATGGTTGTCGATGGTCAGGATCATGCTGTGTTGTTCTGCGGGAATGTCTACCAGCCTGCTGGTACGAAAAATGGTGGAAGCTGCCGAGGCACGTCAATTGCCGGTCGAAATCGACGCTTATGGCGTGGCGGAATTCGATACGCAGTTTCCCCGCTACCAGGTGGTGCTGCTGGGGCCGCAGGTGAAGTACATGTTAAGCACGCTGTCAGAAAAGGCTGCCGCCCGCGGCGTTCCGGTACAGCCCATCGACCCGATGGACTACGGCATGCAGCGCGGCGATAAAGTACTGGACTATGCTCTGTCGCTTATCGAAGCGGCACACTAAAAAGGTGTTCCTATGAGTTCGCTCTATCAGTCAATGGTTGCCGTCATCGAGCAAACCATCACCCCGCTGGCTGGTCGTCTTGGACAGCAAAAGTACGTGATCGCGATCCGCGACGGCTTCACCGCCGCGCTGCCGTTTATGATCATCGGCTCGTTTATGCTGGTTTTCATCTTTCCGCCGTTCTCCGCCGATACCACTAACGGTTTCGCCCGCGGCTGGCTGAACTTTTCCGAGACGTATCGCGAACAGCTCATGCTGCCGTTTAACCTCAGCATGGGCATGATGACGTTTTTCATCTCCGTCGGTATCGGCGCCAGCCTTGGACGGCAGTTTCAGCTGGACCCGGTGATGTCCGGCCTGTTGGCGTTCATGGCGTTTTTACTGGTGGCCGCACCTTATGCGGATGGCAAAATCTCTACCCAGTATCTCTCCGGGCAGGGGATTTTCACCGCGCTGATTACCGCCATCTATTCCACCCGCGTGTACGCCTGGCTGAAGCAGAACAAGATTACGATCCGTCTGCCGAAAGAGGTGCCGACCGGTGTGGCGCGCTCGTTTGAAATCCTGATCCCGGTAGTGGTGGTGATGGGGACGCTGCATCCGCTTAACCTGTTTATCGAAGCGCAGACCGGGATGATCCTGCCGCAGGCGATCATGCATCTGCTGGAGCCGCTGGTGTCAGCATCAGACTCGCTGCCCGCTATTCTGCTCTCGGTGCTGCTGTGCCAGATTTTCTGGTTCGCCGGTATCCACGGCTCGCTGATTGTCACCGGCATCATGAACCCGTTCTGGATGGCGAATCTGTCTGCCAACCAGGCCGCGCTGGCGGCGGGCGCAACGCTGCCGCACGTCTATCTGCAAGGGTTCTGGGACCACTATCTGCTGATTGGCGGGGTGGGTTCCACACTGCCGCTGGCGTTCCTGCTGCTGCGTAGCCGCGTCACCCACTTGCGCACCATCGGTAAAATGGGCGTGGTGCCGAGCTTCTTCAACATCAACGAACCGATCCTGTTCGGCGCACCGATTATCATGAACCCGATGCTGTTTATCCCGTTCGTGTGCGTACCGCTGATCAACGCCTGCCTCGCGTATGGTGCTACGAAGCTTGGCTGGCTGGCGCAGGTGGTTTCGCTGACGCCGTGGACGACCCCGGCCCCGATCGGTGCCTCCTGGGCAGCAAACTGGGCGCTCAGTCCGGTGGTGATGTGCGTCGTGTGTATGGTGATGTCGGCGCTGATGTACCTGCCGTTCCTGCGCGCTTACGAACGTTCTCTGCTGAAAACCGAAGAGCAGAAAGCGCAGAACAGCGCGCCGCTGGCCCAGCCGGTCAGCCAGTAATAGCGATATTTACCCCGCAGCGTTGGATATTATTATCCGGCGCTTCGGCTCCCCACGCCTTAATAACGAGAATTCGCCATGATTGAATTAGAAGATGCGGTAATGGAAATTATCGTCAATGCCGGTCAGTCGCGCAGTCTCTGTTTTGAAGCGCTGCGTTCGGCACGCCAGGGCGATTTGGATGAAGCGAAAAGCCTGCTGCGCGAAGCCGATGGCTATTCCCGCCGGGCGCACCAGATACAGACAAAGCTTATCGAGCAGGACGCGGGCGAAGCACGACAGCCGATGACGCTTATTATGGTGCACGCTCAGGATCATTTAATGAATTCTCTGCTGGCACGTGAATTATCTGAAGAAATTATTCAGCTGTATCAGCGTTAATTAATAAATGAAATAACGGAGAAGCCGCAACGAAAATAGAAATATCGCTCTGTACCCAATAAATAATGACATGGTGGTAGCGCAATTATTCCGTGAAAGTCGGACGGGATAGTTATTGTCTGAAAATAAAATACTACATCGAGACAAACATGAAATTACAGAAAAAACTTCCAGTGGCACTGGCGGTCATGGCTGCGCTTTGCTCAGGAAACACCCTCGCACAAGAATTTACCCAGGAACAAATCGACGCCATCGTCGCGAAAGCGGTGGATAAAGCCCTCGCCGAACGGCAGGAAAAAATCGATGCCGCGATCGCTAAAAAAGCCGATCCCATTACCGAGCCGGAAAGCGCAGCGCAATCGCCGGATCTGGCTATTCCCTTTGGCGTGAAGTTCTCCGGTTACGCCCGCTACGGTGCCCAGTTCCAGAGCGGCGATCAGAAATTTGTCGGCGTTGACGGCTCCTATAACGGTTCGTCGGCGATTGGCCGTTTAGGTAATGAAGGCAACGGCGGTGAATTCCAGCTTTCTAAGGCGTTTAAGGGCGATAATGGTGCTATCTGGGACGTTAACGTCATGATCGACCACTGGGGCGATGAGGTGAACCTGAAAAAGGCCTATGCCGGTGTGACCAACATTCTGGAGTCTAATCCGGACGCCTACCTGTGGGCTGGCCGTGATTTCCATCAACGTCCGCAGCAGGGCATCAACGACTACTTCTGGATGAACCATGACGGCCAGGGCGGCGGGATTAAAAACTTCGATATCGGCGGCGTGAAGTTTGACGTTGCCACCGTCGCGGCGGTGGAGTCCTGCAGCCCGGAAATCATGAACGACGAGGGTAACCCGTCACGCATCACCTGTACCGGCGGCTCCGGCACCGGCGATAAAGGTAACTACGCCCTGACGTCGAAAGTGCACGGCATGAAGGTTGGGCCGCTGGATCTGGAGCTGTATGCGAACTACGGCTTTGACTCAAAAGCGGTGGACAGCGACGAGCGCCTCAAGGCCTGGCAGGGTGGCGTGGTGCTGAGCCACACCGGTGACAACGGCGTTAACAAGCTGATTGCGCGCTACTCCGATAACGCTGATAACAGCGTTTACAACAAAACCGACGATCTGACAGCCATCTACGCCAGCTTCGAAGGGCTGTATAAATTTACCCAACAGGCCCAGGTGGAATACCTGCTCGCCTGGCATGATTACGCTAATGATGCGGATAACCGTGACGATCGCCGCAACTACAACGCGATTGTGCGCCCGATGTACTGGTGGAACGATGTGCACTCCACCTGGCTGGAAGCCGGCTGGCAGCGCGTCGATTACGACCAGGGCGGGGACAACAGCGGCTGGAAACTGACGCTGTCGCAAAACATCTCCATCGACATGGGGCCGGAGTTCCGTCCGATGCTGCGCTTCTACGTCACCGGCGGCGAAGTGGATAACGAGCGTACCGCGCGCGTCAACGGCACCGACGATGAAACGCTGGATTCCTTCAACGTCGGCGCGATGTGGGAAGCCTGGTTCTGACAGATGCCAGCGGCGGGTGTGCTTGCATTCCCGTCCTGGTTGCTTTTTGAACATGCCATGCCTATATTCACCTCAATTTCGATTGATTTTGAGGTGAAGTGTGAGGGTAACCAGACCGCCAGTTGTTAAAACGCGTCCCAGCTGGAAAGAAGATGATCTTTTCGGGTATTACGCTGAAATTCGTAGTCAGGGCGTGGCTTATCTTCATTATGACCAGCTGCGTCATCGCTTTAGCGATAAAAAGAAATGCGATGCCATCTGGGCGGCGATGAAAATATCTCGTCTGCTCTCCAGTATGTTTCTTGACCCGCTACAGACCGACAACGAGGGTTCAGGCGTATATCTGAATACCACCGCGACGATCCAAAAATCATGCTCCATCGTAGACCGGCTTACCTCTTCAGCAGCGGAAACGGAGCGGTATGAAAAATTAGATGCCAGAAAATATTTGATGGATGAGCTTGAGCGTGCTGAAGCTATCGCCTCAAGCCAGCTTGAAGGGGCGGCGACGACCAGCCGGGTTGCGCTGGAGATGCTCAAGGTAGGACGCAAGCCGCGTGATGAAGGCGAGAAAATGATCATGGGCAACTGGCGCATGATGCAGTACGTATCGGAGCGGGATAACGCCCCGTTCAGTGTTGCCGAACTGCTCGAAATACACCACGTTGCTATCGCCGGTATTGATGACGAAAAATACGCCCCCGGTAGATTCAGAGGGCCAGAGGATAACGTGGTGGTGGCCGATCACGAAGGTAATGTAATTCATACGCCTCCAGCGGCTGAGCTTATGCTGGCAGGGGTAGAGGAACTGTGTGAATTCATTAATACCCGTCATGAGCAAGCTGAAGACGAGACTTATCTCCATCCGCTGGTCAAAGCCTGCGTTATCCATTTTATGATTGGTTATTTACACCCCTTCAAAGATGGTAACGGGCGTACCGCAAGGGCGCTATTTTACTGGTATATGCTTAAGTGCGGTTATACCGCGTTTCGCTATATCTCTATCTCTAAGCTATTAAAAAACGCGCCAGCGAAATACGTGCGGGCTTACCTCTACACTGAAACCGACAATATGGATCTGACCTATTTCGTTAATTACCAGTGTGAAATCATTTCGCGCGCTGTGGTTGAATACATTGATTATATTAAAGGGATAATTAATACCCGCACTGAACTTCGCCAGTGGCTTTACGACTCCGGAATTTTTAACGAGATAAATAGCCGTCAACGTGATTTAGCGACTATCGCCATCAACCAGCCTGGCGTGTTATTTACCGCTATGGAAGTGTCGACGCGCATGGGCGTGTCCGAAAACACAGCGCGTGACGATCTGAAAAAGCTCACCGCTTTAGGTTTAATGCGGGCCATGAAAGAAGGTAAAGGAAACGTTTATTTGTCTCCGAAAAGCCTGCATGAACTTAAAAAATGGCACGGTAAAACCGCGAATCAACCCTCTGCCCAGGACTGGTGATTTTTTGTGGTGGGTGCGCTGCGCTTACCCACCCTACAGGTGTTGCCTGGATGTGGCGGCGGGTGTGCTTGCACCCGCCAAAATGTCCTTACGCGCTGGCAGCAGGCAGCGAGGCCAGCACCGAGGTGAACTCCGGATCGGGCACCAGCGAGTCGCGGGAGATCTCGCTGATGGACTTCGCACCGGTGAGGGTCATCGCCACCTTCATCTCTTTTTCGATCAAATTCAGCAGGTTGGCGACGCCGGCCCGCCCGTGCGTGGCCAGCGCGTAGAGGTAGGCCCGGCCCAGCAGCACGGTATCAGCCCCGAGCGCGATCATGCGCACCACATCCAGCCCGTTGCGAATGCCGCTGTCGGCCAGAATCGCGATATCCCCCTTCACCGCATCGGCAATGGCCGGCAGCGCGCGCGCCGAGGAGAGCACGCCGTCGAGCTGGCGTCCGCCGTGGTTGGACACCACAATGCCGTCGGCACCGAAGCGCACCGCATCGCGGGCATCTTCCGGATCCAGGATCCCTTTGATCACCATCGGGCCATCCCAGAATTCGCGGATCCACTCCAGGTCCTTCCAGGAAATAGACGGATCGAAGTTATTCCCCAGCCAGCCGATGTAATCCTCCAGCCCGGTAGGCTTGCCGAGATAGGTCGAGATATTCCCGAGATCGTGCGGGCGACCATGCAGACCCACGTCCCACGCCCACTGCGGATGCGTCACTGCCTGTAAGTAACGGCGCATGGCGGCGTTGGCCCCGCTCATCCCGGAGTGCGCATCGCGATAACGTGCCCCCGGCGTTGGCATATCAACGGTAAACACCAGCGTTGAACAGCCCGCCGCTTTAGCGCGCTCCAGCGCATTACGCATAAAGCCGCGATCGCGCAGCACGTAAAGCTGGAACCACATCGGACGGTTAATGGTGGGAGCGACCTCTTCAATCGGGCATACCGAGACGGTGGAGAGCGTGAACGGGATACCTTTATCCGCTGCCGCGCCTGCGGCCTGCACTTCACCGCGGCGGGCGTACATGCCGCACAGCCCAACCGGGGCCAGCGCTACCGGCATGGCGAGCTTTTCGTTAAACAAGGTGGTTTCGAGGCTCAGGTCCGCCATGTTTTTCAGAACGCGCTGGCGCAGCGCAATCTGCGCGAGGTCTTCCACGTTGCGGCGCAGGGTATATTCGGCATACGCTCCGCCGTCGATGTAGTGAAATAAAAACGGCGGCAGTATCCGCTGCGCGGAAGCACGGTAGTCGCTCGCTGCTGAGATAATCATGCGTCTTTCTCCAGGTTTTCGCTCGGGTCACCGGGCAGGCGGGTAATACGCGCCTGACGGGCCAGATCGTCATCAAACTGTTTAATCGTGGTATGGACGAAGCCCAGGTGCGCCATCATCGCCCGACGCGCACCTTCGGCATCGCCATCGAGGATCGCGTTGAGCACGGCTTCATGTTGCTCGGTAAGGCGGGCAAACACCGGGGGCACCAGGTACATGCGCTGACGACTCTCAATCACCGACGATTGCAGCAGATCGAAGAAGCCGCGCATGGTCTGGAGCAGCACAATGTTGTGCGATGCTTCCGCAATCGCCAGGTGGAAACGCACGTCGGCCCGGGAGGCCAGGTCCGGGTCATCCCCCTGGGTCGCTTCGAAGCAGAGCCGCAGCTTCTCTTTGTCCGCCGCGGTGGCGCGCATCGCCGCATGCCAGGCGGTGCTGGCCTCAATGGCGTGGCGCGCTTCGAGAATGTCGTAGCTGTAGCCGGGGTCGTCCGCCAGCAGGGTCTTGATCGGCTGCACGATGTTTTGCTCCGACCAGGTATCGTGCTGCCAGCGTACAAAGGTGCCGCCGCCGCGGCGGCTCATCAGCACGCCCTGGGTATTCAGCACCTGCAACGCCTCGCGCACCGAGTTGCGCGATACCCCAAGCAGGGCGGCGAGCTGGCGTTCAGCGGGCAGTTTCATGCCTGCCTCCAGCCCGCGATCGTCAATCAGCTTCCGCAGACGCTCGGCAACCTCGTCCGTCAGACGCCGGGTAGTGAAGGTCATGGGATCATCCAGGTTAAGACGTAGGCCTGCAGCGTGGTGATGATCCCGACGATGCAGGTGAATATCAGGCTGTGCTTCACGGTGAAGCGGAACAGGTCTGACTCCTTGCCCACCAGCCCTACCGCCGCACAGGCAATGGCGATGGACTGCGGGGAGATCATCTTCCCGGTCACGCCACCGGTGGTGTTGGCGGCGACCAGCAGCACGTCCGAGACGCCAATTTGTTGAGCCGCCGTGGCCTGGAGCGCAGCAAACAGCGCGTTGGAAGAGGTGTCCGACCCGGTCAGGAACACGCCCAGCCAGCCGAGGAACGGCGAGAAGAAGGTAAACGCGTGACCGGTATGGGCCAGCGCCAGCGCGAGAGTGGACGACAGCCCGGAATAGTTAGAGATAAACGCGAACGCCAGCACCATGCCGATGGAGTAGATAGGCAACGCCAGCTCTTTCATGGTCTGGCCGAACGTCACCACCGCGTCTTTCGGCTTCATGCGCAGCCAGAAGATGGAGAGCAGCGCCGCAAACAGAATGGCGGTGCCGGTGGCGGAGAACCAGTCGAACTTATAGACCGCGGCGTAAGGTGTAGCGTCAGCCACCACCGGGGGCATGCGGGCGACCAGCTTATCGAGGAACGGCACCGGCAGGTTGAATACCCAGTCGGCCAGCGCGCCACCTTTGGCAAACAGCGCTTTAAACGGCGGAATGCTCCACAGCGTCACCGTGGCGGTGAGGAACAGGAATGGCGACCAGGCTTTGACGATCTGGCCTGCGGTATAGCGTTTGGGCGCAACAGCTGGGTCCGCAGCCTGGGCATTGATATCGTCAAAGCGGAAGATGCGTTTTGGCTGCCAGCGTTTGAGGAACAGGGTAAGGCAGACCAGCGAGACCAGTGACGAGATGATATCCGGCAGTTCCGGGCCGATAAAGTTCGAGCTGAGGTACTGGGCGATAGCGAACGAGCCGCCCGCAACAATGACCGCCGGCCAGGTCTCTTTGATGCCGCGCCAGCCGTCCATAATCGCCATGATCCAGAACAGCACGATGATGGTGAGGAACGGCAGCTGACGGCCCACCATCTGGCCGATCTCGAAGCTGTCGAGACCGGTAACCTGGCCCGCCACCAGGATAGGAATCCCCATCGCGCCAAAGGCCACCGGCGCGGTGTTAACAATCAGGCACAGCCCGGCGGCGTAGAGCGGATTAAAGCCCAGCCCGACCAGCAGCGCGGCGGTAATCGCCACCGGTGCGCCAAAGCCCGCCGCCCCTTCAAGAAATGCCCCGAAGCAGAAGCCGACGATCAGCATCTGCAGGCGCTGGTCCGGGGTGATACTCAGAATCGACGAGCGAATAATGTCGAACTGGCCGGTTTTTACCGAAATTTTGTAGACGAAGACCGCGGCGATAATGATCCAGGCAATGGGCCACAGGCCGTAGAAGAAGCCATACACCGCTGAGGCGAACGCGCGATCGTAAGGCATATCGTAGAAGAACAGCGCGACGGCGAGGGCGATGGCGACGGTGATGGTCCCGGCCTGCCAGCCTTTAAGCTTCAGTTTTATCAGGGCAAAAAAGAAAAACAGAATCGGTAAAGCGGCAATCAGACTGGAGAGCCAGATATTGCCTGCCGGATCGTAATTTTGCTGCCAGAGTTGCATAGCGCGCTCCCGTGGCCCACCTGTTCCGCGCGGCGACTCTGCGTTCGCCTGATTGCAGTCAGTGTAAAGGTGGTCCAACCAAAGTGTTGTTGTAGGGTAAATGACAACAAATGGTTAACCGAATGTTAAGTTTGAGCAATATTATTGTCAGAGACGATGCGGGATTTGTGAGGACAGACGAAAGATTGCAGGGGATTGGTTGGACCAATTAGCGGGTGCGCCAGAGAGGCACACCCGACAGGATCAGAATTCCGTCTTCGAGAAGCCCGTCATCTCTTTCAGGCCCATCTCGCGGCCCAGCGCGGTCATCGGGTGAACCACGACCAGCCCGCGCACGCTTTTCTTGAGCTTGCCCATGTCGGCCTGTTCTTTCTTGGTGATGGCGCGGCGATACGGCATGTCGGCGAGTTTCTGCGCCTCTTTGCTAAGCTTCTGACCGTGAACTTCACGCAGACGCGCGATCTCGGTTTCCAGGGTCTCTTTCTCTTTTTCCAGCTCGGCGTATTTTTCAGCTCCCTCAACCAGCGAGAGATCGGCCTGCTGGTGGCGAATCGCATCGAGGCGGTCGCTCAGGCGTTTAATTTCGGCTTTTTCGACTTCTTTCATAGCAAATTGACTCTACAAGTGTGTATCTCCCAAAGGATACACTATTGATTGCGGGAACGCAGGTGCCACGATTTTTCGCGGTGGGGGAAATGGCAGGAACGCCTCAGGGCGGGTAAGCATGCGCTCCCCGCCCTGAGGAAAAACTACTTCTGAAACGCCTTTTTCAGGCTGATTCCTGAGATAAGCTCGGTGAGGGATAACACCATCGTTGAGCGCACGATCTGCTGATAGCGCTGTTTCTGCATCGCATATAAAGCGGCGTCGCTGGGATCGAACGGCGGCGCGGACGGCAGAGCGGCAACACAGTGCAGCTCGCCAAACGGCCCGAGGATTTCATCGTCGGTAAACCGGTAGTCGCTGCCGTCGTGATTCAGCTCTTCGCGCAGGGCCAGCAGCAGCTCGGCATCTTCATACTCCGGGCGGCTGAGCACCCCGAGGCCATAAATTAACTTCAGACGAACCGCCAGATCGCCCAGCGGACCGTTGCCGTCAAGCAAGGGTTCAACGGCGTATTTCACCGCGTAGTCGTCCTTGCGAAACACCTGCAGCACCAGAAGATTCACCGCTTCGGTGAGTAATTCAACGGCGGCGATGATCAGGCTGCGCACGCTTTGACCGGCGTTCAGACGCTCAAGCACACGGTTTTCGAAGGCCTGTGGTTCTTCCAATTTTGCCTGCATATCTGACAACCTGAAAACGGAAGCGCCACGCTGGCGGGCGCTTCCGGTACTGATTACGCCCGGCTGTTATACGCGTTGACCGCGTCCGCCACCACTTCACTCTGGGCGTCCAGGCCAGAGACCTGCGCCAGCGCGGCCTGCGGGCCTTTTTCATCGATAAGCTGCGCCAGCTCCTGGGCCTGCGGGTCCTGCTCGCTGCGGTAGTGCATTGCGGCAGCGATACCCTGTACCAGGTTGTGATGCGGAAGGTCATATTCGAGGGTGCCGAGCAGCGGCTTGATCAGGCGATCGCCGGCGCTGAGTTTACGCAGCGGCTGACGGCCGACGCGCTCTACGTCGTCTTTCAGATACGGGTTTTCGAAGCGGCCGAGGATTTTCTCAATGTAGGCCGCGTGCTTATCGGCTTCAAAACCGTAGCGCTTGATCAGCACCGCGCCACTCTCTTCCATAGCGCCTTTCACCACCGCACGAATGGCGTCGTCCAGAATAGCGTCGCGGATAGTCTGGTGGCCCGCCAGCTTGCCGAGATACGCGGTGATAGCGTGGCCGGTATTGAGGGTGAACAGCTTACGCTCAACGAACGCCATCAGGTTGTCGGTCAGTTCCATCCCCGGAATGGTCGGCAGCGCGCCCACGAACTGGGTTTTATCGACAATCCACTCGCTGAAGGTTTCTACGGTCACTTCCAGCGGATCGTTGGTTGCGGATTCAGACGGCGGCACGATGCGGTCAACGGCGGAGTCAACGAAGCCGATATGGCTCTCAACCCAGCCTTTATCTTCATCGTTCAGGGCATTGAAGACGTGGCCTTTCAGCTGGCTGGTCCCGCGCACCATGTTTTCACAGGCGATGATGTTCAGCGGCGCGTCGTTGCCCTGCGCTTTACGTTTTGCCAGGCCTTTGGCGAGCGCCGGAGCGATGCGCTCCAGTACCACCGGACCGACCGCGGTGGTGATGAGATCGACCTGAGCGATTAGATCGATAACCTCATCGCCGATGCTGCTCACGGCATTAACGCCGGACACGGTGTCCACCTGCTCATTCTCACCAACCACATGTACCTGATAACTGTGACGGGCGTTCAGGGCGTCCAGCACGACCTGATTGACGTCGGCGAACGTGAGTTCAAGACCCGCATCCGCCAGCAGTTTGCCAATGAAGCCGCGTCCAATATTACCTGCACCAAAATGTAATGCTTTCATGTGGATATCCTTACTAATGTTTTTACCCGAGAGGGCCAGGGTGAAGGCAGCGTACGGTGTTCCCTCACCCTGGCCCTCTCCCGAAGGAGAGGGATGAAACTGAATACCGGCCCCCTCACCGTGGAGAGGAGGCCGGAGCGTATTACGCGCTCTTGTTACCTGCCAGCAGCGCCAGCACTTCATCCACGCTGGTGGTGTTAGCCAGACGTTCGATAACGGTGTCGTCATCCAGCGCGTTGGTCAGGCTGGTGATCACCTGGATGTGCTCGTTGTTACGCGCCGCGATACCGATAACCAGACGGGCGATATCGTCTTCGTCTTCGCCGAAGCGCACGCCTTCCGGATACTGGCAGAATACCACGCCAGTTTTCAGCACGCGGTCTTTGGCTTCCACGGTGCCGTGCGGAACCGCGATGGACTCACCCAGATAGGTCGGGGTCAGCTTCTCGCGCTCCAGCATCGCTTCCACGTATTCTGGCTGCACGTAGCCGCCTTTCACCAGTTGCTCACCAGCAAAGCGGATCGCGTCTTCTTTGTGGGTCGCGGTGCGGCCGAGGAACACGTTTTCCGCGCCGAGTCTGAACAGGTGGCTGTTGCTCTCGTCAAAGCTGTCCTGCAGGCTGGTGCGCACTTTCTCTTCGTTCTGGGTATGGCGCTGGGCCGCAACCAGACGGTCGGTCAGGTTGGTGTACAGGCCGCTGTCGAGGAAGTTGGTCAGGGAAATGTGCTGCGCCTGCGGCACCTGGCGCATCGCGCGCTCGGTGAGGTCACGGTGGGTAATCACCAGATCCACATCACCCGGCAGGCTGTTGATGGCGCTGTTGGTGACGGAGATATGGCTCAGACCTGCATCCTGCACTTTCTTACGTAGTACGCCCGCACCCATTGCGCTGGAACCCATACCGGCATCACAGGCAACGATGATTTTACGCACGTGGCTCAGGTCGCCAGTGGCATCGCCAGCGGTGGCCGCTACCGCGCCGCCTTTAGACTGGGATTTCATATCCTGCATGCGACGGGTCGCTGCTTCGATGTCGTCTTCTTCTTTCACCTTGCTGGTTTTCAGCAGGATGGCTGATACCACGAACGACACTGCCATCGCGGCAACAATCGCGACGATGTTAGCGAAGTACGCGCCTTTCGGCGTCATCGCCAGTACCGCGAGGATGGAGCCCGGAGACGCCGGAGAAACCAGGCCGCCGTCCAGCACGCTCAGGGTGAACACGCCGGTCATACCGCCGAGGATAACGGCAATGATCAGACGCGGATTCATCAGCACATACGGGAAGTAAATTTCGTGAATACCACCGAGGAAGTGGATGATCGCCGCGCCGCCCGCAGACTGCTTCGCGCTGCCGCGACCGAAGAACATGTACGCCAGCAGAACGCCCATACCCGGACCCGGGTTCGCTTCAATCAGGAAGAAGATAGACTTGCCGATTTCATGGGACTGCTGAATACCCAGCGGCGAGAAGATGCCGTGGTTGATGGCGTTGTTGAGGAACAGGATTTTCGCCGGTTCAACAAAGATGGACGCCAGCGGCAGCATGTCATGGACAACCATGAAGTTAACGCCAGCCGCCAGTGCTTTAGAGAGCACTTCAACCGCCGGGCCAATGCCGAGGAACGCCAGAATCGCCAGGATCATACCGATGATGCCGGCGGAGAAGTTGTTCACCAGCATTTCGAAGCCGGATTTGATTTTACCGTCTACCGCAGCGTCAAACTTCTTGATGCACCAGCCGCCCAGCGGACCGGCAATCATTGCGCCGAGGAACATCGGCATATCTGCACCGACGATTACGCCCATCGTGGTAATCGCACCGACCACGCCACCGCGATCGCCACCCACCAGACGGCCACCGGTATAACCGATAAGCAGCGGCAGCAGATAGGTAATCATCGGACCGACGAGCTTGGCCAGCGTTTCGCTCGGCCACCATCCTGTTGGAATAAACAACGCAGTGATAATACCCCAGGCGATAAACGCCCCGATGTTTGGCATTACCATATTGCTGAGGAAACGACCAAAGCTTTGCACTTTGATCTTGATATCGGATGACATAGAACACCCCTTATTGTGTTGACGCGCAGGCTCGTAGCCCGAGTTTTATTGTTTACGTGGCGGCAGAGGTAGCCGGACCCATGCTCTGGTGACGCGAAATCTGGCACTGAATCGCTATGGTGTCCAGACCGGGGAATAAAGTGTGATCTGCATCACGCAGGTTGTCCGCAACAGGGGCTATTAAGTGTGATTTTTGTCACAAAAACGCCCTGTAAAAAGATCAC
The DNA here is from genome assembly GCF_025914095.1 of Siccibacter colletis. Taxonomy (NCBI): domain Bacteria; kingdom Pseudomonadati; phylum Pseudomonadota; class Gammaproteobacteria; order Enterobacterales; family Enterobacteriaceae; genus Siccibacter; species Siccibacter colletis. The sequence continues at coordinate 111,248 of NZ_CP074352.1, forward strand.
AATGGCGAAAAAACCGTCGTAACATCCTGTTAAATGTGAAACAAATCACGTTTTGTCGCGGCCGCTTTGTTAACTATTTGTGATGGCGATCACGAAATATTTTCCAGGATTTTTCTTAAGTAAAGCTGTTCACTTCTTCAACATCCTTTTCGTTACGCGGTGAAAGAAAATTACAGCTGTCCGGCGTGACAAAACGATGACGCACCGCCCGGCAACCGCAGCGGCGCAATGGGTCGCTTTGTCAGCCTTTTTGCGTATCCTGAACCATACTTACCCCCAGTTGGCATTTCGCTTATTAAGGAGCAGGCAATGAAACTCGTTGGCAGCTATACCAGCCCGTTCGTGCGTAAAATCTCGGTCATCCTGTTGGAAAAAGGCATCACCTTTGAATTCGTAAACGAATCGCCGTACAGCGAAAACCACGGCGTCACGCAGTACAACCCACTCGGTAAAGTCCCGGCGCTGGTCACCGACGAGGGCGAAACCTGGTTCGACTCGCCGATTATTGCCGCGTATCTGGAGCAGCTCGATATCGCCCCGGCGCTGCTGCCGCGCGATGCCAGAGCGGCGCTGAAAGTGCGTCAGCTGGAAGCACTGGCCGACGGCGTGATGGATGCGGCGCTGGCCTCTGTCCGCGAGCAGGCGCGTCCGGCGGAGCAGCAATCCGAGGCTGAACTGCTGCGCCAGCGTGAGAAAATCAACCAGAGCCTGGACGCGCTGGAAGGCCACGTCGCCGACGGGTCGCTGAAAGCCGATGAGCTGACCATCGCCACCATCGCGGTAGCCTGTGCGATTGGCTATCTCAATTTCCGCCGCGTCGCGCCCGGCTGGTGCGTGGATCGTCCGCAGCTGGTGAAGCTGGTAGAGAACTTGTTCAGCCGTGAGAGCTTTGCCCGTACTGAACCTCCTGCTTCCTGACCCGGCTTGGGCCTGACGCGATGAGCCTGTACAATCGACACCACTTTTAACCGCGGCGCGGATCTCCCGCGCCCCGCACAGTAATGGTGTTGCGGTGTACACATTCTCAGCCAGGCCTCGCTCATGACAACCGAAAACCGTTCGCTCTACAGTCAGCTTCCTGCCACCGATCGTCTGCTGCGCGATGCGCGCTTCTCTCCGCTGCTGGAAACCTGGGGCCACACGCAGGTAGTGACCGTGCTGCAACAGCTTCAGCAGGCGGCGCGCCACGCTATTCGGGACACCGGGGCGCTGCCAGCCTGGTGCAATGACTGGGCCGGGCAGGCGCAGGCGCAACTCGTCGCGCAGAATGCCCCGGCGCTGCGGGCGGTCATCAACCTGAGCGGGACGGTGCTGCACACCAATCTCGGGCGCGCGCAGCAGGCTGACGAAGCAATCGCAGCAGTGACCCAGGCGATGCGCCACCCGGTGACGCTGGAGTACGATCTCGACGGGGCCGGACGCGGGCATCGCGACCAGGCGCTGGCGGCGCTGCTGTGCGAGCTAACCGGGGCGGAAGACGCCTGTATCGTCAATAACAACGCGGCGGCGGTGCTGCTGATGCTGGCCGCCACCTCCAGCGGCCGGGAAGTGGTGGTTTCGCGCGGTGAGCTGGTGGAGATCGGCGGTGCGTTCCGCATCCCGGACGTTATGCGCCAGGCCGGATGCCAGCTGGTGGAAGTGGGCACTACCAACCGTACCCATCTCAAGGACTACCGCAGCGCGCTGAGCGATCAGACCGCGCTGCTGATGAAGGTCCACACCAGCAATTATCATGTTGAAGGTTTTACCAAAGCGGTGGACGAAGCGGAGCTGGCACAGCTCGGCGAGACGTGCGGCGTCCCGGTGATTACCGATCTCGGCAGCGGCTCGCTGGTGGATTTCAGCCAGTACGGCCTGCCGAAAGAGCCGGTGGTGCGCGATCTGATCCGCGCCGGCGTCAGCCTGGTCAGTTTCTCCGGCGATAAGCTGCTGGGCGGGCCGCAGGCGGGAATTATCGTTGGCAAAAAGGCGCTGATTGAGAAGCTACAGCAGCATCCGCTCAAACGCGCGCTGCGCGCCGATAAAATGACCCTCGCCGCGCTGGATGCCACGCTGCGCCTGTACCGCCACCCGGAAACACTGGCGCAACGTCTGCCGACGCTGCGGCTGCTGACCCGCAGCGCAGACGAGATCCACGCTCAGGCCACGCGTCTCGCCCCCCATTTTCAGGCCCGCTTTGGCGAACGCTTCGCGGTGACGGTGGAACCGTGCCTGTCGCAGATCGGCAGCGGTTCACTGCCGGTTGACCGGCTGTCCTCTGCCGCCATCACCTTAACCCCTCATAACGGACGCGGCAGCGAGCTGCAGGCGCTCGCGCGCGCGCTGCGTGACTTGCCAGTGCCGGTGATTGGCCGACTGTACGACGGGCGGCTGTGGCTGGATCTCCGATGCCTGGACGCGGATACCAGCCTGATGGAGATGTTGCTGAAATGATTATTGCCACTGCCGGACACGTCGATCACGGAAAAACCACCCTGCTGGAAGCGCTCACCGGCGTGAATGCCGACCGGCTGCCGGAAGAGAAAAAGCGCGGCATGACCATCGATCTGGGTTATGCCTACTGGCCGCAGCCCGACGGACGCGTGCTCGGCTTCATCGACGTACCGGGCCATGAGAAGTTTCTCGCCAATATGCTGGCGGGCGTAGGCGGCATCGACCATGCGCTGTTGGTGGTGGCCTGCGACGATGGGGTGATGGCGCAGACGCGCGAGCATCTGGCGATCCTGCGCCTGGCGGGACAGCCAGCCATCACCGTCGCGCTGACCAAAGCCGATCGCGTCAGCGAAGCGCGTATCGCAGAGGTGCGCGCCGCAGTGCTCGACACCCTTGAAGCACAGGGCTGGCATGATGTGGCGCTGTTTGTCACCGCCGCCGCGCAGCAGCAGGGCATTGCGGAGCTGCAACAGCATCTGCGGCAGCTCGCCCCGCGTCCGCACCCGGAGCATCAGCGTTTTCGTCTGGCGATTGACCGCGCCTTCACGGTGAAGGGCGCCGGGCTGGTGGTGACCGGAACCGCGCTCTCGGGCACGGTGAGCGTGGGCGATACCCTCTGGTTAACGGGAGCCGCTACGCCGGTGCGCGTGCGCGGCCTGCACGCCCAGAACCAGCCTGCCACCGATGCGCATGCCGGGCAGCGTATCGCTTTGAACATCAGCGGTGACGTAGAGAAAGAAGCGGTGCACCGCGGTGACTGGCTGCTGGCGCGCGAACCCGACGCGCCGTCGGAGCGGGTCATCGTTGAACTCCGCGCGGATGCGCCGCTGAGCCAGTGGCAGCCGGTGCATGTGCATCACGCGGCAAGCCACGTGACGGGCCGCGTCTCGCTGCTCACCGACACCCTGGCGGAGCTGGTGTTTGATACGCCGCTGTGGGTGGCGGATAACGATCGTCTGATCCTGCGCGATATCTCCGCCCGGGCGACCCTCGGTGGAGCGCGGGTGATCCTCGTCGACTCGCCGCGGCGCGGGAAACGCAAGCCGGCGTACCTGGCCTGGCTGATGCAGCTGGCGCAGGCGACGCCGGATGAGCACGCGCTGGCGCGGCATCTGGATCGCGGCGCGGTGCGCCTTGAGGCATTTGCGTGGGCGCGGCAGCTGAGCGATGCCGGGCTGCGTCGTCTGGTCGGGCAGGTGAGCGGTATTGAAGCGGGTGGGATGCTGGTCAGCGATGCGCTGGCGCAGGAGTGGAAAACCACGCTGCTGACCACCCTCGCGCGTTACCACGAACAGCATGCCGACGAGCCGGGGCCGGGCCGGGAACGTCTGCGGCGCATGGCGTTGCCCACCGAGCCTGAGGCGCTGGTACTGGCGCTGCTGGATGCCATGCGTCAGGCGGGCGAGCTGCAAAGCCAGCAGGGCTGGCTCTCGTTGCCGGGCCATGAAGCCGGATTCAGCCAGGAGCAGCAGGCGCGCTGGGACCGTATCAGGCCGCTGTTTGGTGATGACCCCTGGTGGGTGCGCGACGTGGCGTCGAAAGTGGGTGAGGACGAGCAGGAGACGCGTCTGCTGCTACGCCGTGCCGCCCAGCAGGGGCTGATTACCGCGATCGTCAAAGATCGTTATTACCGTAACGATCGGATTGTGCAGTTTGCCGATATGATTCGCGATCTGGATCGTGATAAGGGGTCAACGGTGGCGGCAGATTTCCGCGATCGTCTGAGCGTGGGCCGCAAGCTGGCGATTCAGATCCTGGAGTATTTCGACCGCATCGGCTTTACCCGCCGCAAAGGAAATACCCACCTGTTGCGCGATGAGCGGTTATTCAGCCGGAAGGAGGCATAGGGCGTACATTCAGGGTGGGTTTGCGTATCCGCCGTTTACAACGGAGCTACCGTTTCGGCGCGAGGTGTATGGGATTGCGGCGAGGTTCCGTTCACCGTGGCGCGGCGGTTTAATGCCGGATGGGGCCACGCGTCGGCTTATGGGCTTATGGTGGGTGCGCTACGCTTACCCACCCTACGGGAAGGCGCAGTTGTAGGGTGGGTAAGCGACGCGCACCCACCGTTTAACGCGAACCCCCTCCGTAACGCTATTTCTGCTTCTGGCTTGCCAGCCAGACTGCACCGAGGCGGCCAGCCTGATTGCCGAGCTCGCAGGGATGCACCGGCACCCGCAACGCGTCCCAGAACGTGTATTTTTCCAGATGGCGTTCCAGCAGCGGATACAGCTCTTTCTGCTGGCTGACGCCGCCGCCAATCAGCAGTACCTGCGGGTCGTACAGCGCCACCACGCTGTAAATGCCGCGCGCCAGGTAGGCGGCCCAGCGCTCCACCACTTCACGCAGGTGGCCGTCGTTTTCCATCCGTTCAAAAATTTCTTTGCCGTGCAGCGGTTCATTAGCCGGCAGCGCCAGTGCCTGGCGGCAGGCCTCAGTCAGCGCGCGCGCGGAGGCGATCTCATGCATGTTTTCGCCGTTATCGCCCACCGGCATCACACCGAATTCACCGGCGCGGAAGTGCGATCCGCGCATCAGCTGGCGTTCAAGGATAATACCGCCGCCGATCCCGGTGCCGATGGTCATGCAAATTAGCGAATCATACTTTTTCCCGGCGCCGCGCCACTGCTCGCCGAGCGCAGCACAGTTGGCATCGTTCTCCACCGTCACCGGCAGATCGGTCAGCTCGCCAAACAGCTCCAGCAGATTAACGCCGTCCATAAAGTCCAGCGATCCGGCCTTCGGCATTTCGCCGGTATGCGGATTGATGTAGCCGGGGAAACTGACGCCGATACCGGCGATCTCATGCTGGTCCTGATACTCGCGCACCACCTTTTGCCAGTGCGTTTTAAACTCGTCCAGATCGTAGTGAGTGTCATACTCGTCGCTGTGCAGCTCCTCACCCTCTTCAGTGATGAGGCCATGCTTGACGTGCGTTCCACCAATGTCGAAGCCAATAAATTGACGCATAGTGATTCCCGTAACCGAAGCGATGGTTTAAGTATGGTCGAGATTTTCCATCGCATCTGTAAAGGAGCGTAATGATTACGCGTCCGCTCTTTACCGCAAGTTATTGAAATTCCAGCTTACCGTCAGGCTGTAACGCCAGTCGCGGCGGCTGGCATCGGACGGGAGATCGCCGGTGGGCCGTGCTGCTTCCAGCGTCAGGCTGTAGTGACGGTTATCGCCGAACATCACGCCGCCCGCTACCGATCCCAGCGTCTGACCGCGGAACGCGGGCTGATTGAAACGCGTGCGCGCGGTGTCAGCCAGCAGATAAGGCTGCACCGTGCTCAGCCAGGTGCTCTCTTTGCGCATGTGCAGATAGCGCAGCTCAATCTGCCCGCCATAGCCATAGTCGCCGCTCGCTTCACCATCCGGGTAACCCCGTCCGAAGCGCTGCGCGCCGAAGCTGACACGCTCGGTTTCGGGTAGATCGTTATCCGACCAGGCGCCCTCCAGCGCACCGGAAAGCCGCCACTTTTCCGCCATCAGCCAGGCGGCGTCGAGGTTGCTTTTCCACAGCGTGAAATCAAGATCGGTACCCTGAGACGGCGAGGCGCTGGCACCCAGCGCGTCCACGCCCTGACGCAGGGTCAGGCGTCCGCTGACGCTGGTTTTCTCCCACTCGCGCAGGCCGTTTACGCCAAATTCCAGCGCCGGATAGCGCACATGCTGGCTCTCGCCGGGCAGGTCGAGGGTTTCCCCGAAGCCGCGCGCCCGCAGGTCGTAGTCGTTGCGGCGATCGCTGTAATCAATGCCGCCGGTGACGCCAAGCTGCTTTTTACGCGTCAGGATCAGCGGGTAGCTCAGACTGGCTCCGCCGGTGTACTGGGTCGCCTTTTTCCGGGCTTCGAGCGTGATGTCGTTCGGCAGATACAGCAGCGGATCGTAGTCGCTGGGGTCGTCCCGGTAGTAGCTGCCTTTGAGCTGCATCGACAGCCCGTCATCGTTGAGGAATTGCTGCCAGTTCAGGCCAAAATAGGTTTTATCCGTGTCGTTATCCAGCGGTACCAGCGTGGCGACGCCCAGCTGGTCGCCATAACTGGTCAGATTGCTGAGCGAGCCATTCACCAGCGCCATGTTCTGGCCCTTACGCGCATCCAGCGTGGAGGAGAGATCCCAGAGGCGCGGCTCGGTGGCCTGCACCTGCATGACCCCGGCCCCGTAGATGTTCTTTGGCAACTGGGCGCTGGCATCCACTTTGGTATTCGGCGTGCGGGTCATCAGAATACTGTGGCGCTCGAAGGTCTCCTGGCGCAGCGGTTTCTCCTGCATGATGCTCGTCGCCAGCCGGGTGAGGCGTGCTGCAGTGCGCGGGTTGTTGCTTTTCACATCGCTGTGCGCCACGTAACCCTCGACCAGCACGATTTTAATGATGCCGTTGTGAAAGTTATCGTCTGGTAGCCAGGCGTAAGAGAGCGGATAGCCGTCAGCGCGGTAGCGCTCGGTAATCTCTGTCGCCAGCCTGACGATGGTCTTCAGCGGTACGGTTTTGCCCGCCAGGGGGCGAAAGGGTGCCAGCAGCGAATTCAGGGAGTACACCGTGCCGCCAATAAACTGGATATGACCGACGCGGATCGGTGTGTCAGGAGTCAGCGCGGCGGCAGATTTCGGCACGCTCACGCGAGGTGCGTTTTCCGCCTGGGATTGCGGCGTTGGCACGGCACGCGCGGGTCTGGCGGGGTTAGCGGTATCAATCAGCGCAGGAAGCGTATCGGCAAGCGCAGCGCCCGATACGGCGCTCCATAAGAGCACGGCAGAGAGTGGCATTTTCATAGTGCGATCCCTTTCCCGAAACGCCCGGAATGGGCTGAGCAGTCATGCTGTGGAAAACGCCCCCGGTTGCCGGGGGCGCTAAAGGGTGATTACTTACTCTTTGGCGTCAGGATCCCGCCAAGGGTAGTGGTGAGGCCACTGATCGGCCCTGTTGTTGTGGTACTGCCGGTCCCGGTGTTGGTGGATGTGCTGCTGACGTTGGCTGCCAGGCCTGCGGTCAGGCCGGAGGTTACGCCATTGAGGGTAGTGCCGACGGCGGCGGCGAGCCCGCCTTGTCCAACGCTGACGCCAGCGCCTGCGGCGACGCCCGCGCTGCCGCTACCGCTGGAACCGCCGCTGCTGGCGGTGGGTTTCACCAGCCCGCCCACGTCGGTGACGGTCTGCCCCAGGTTCTGTACTACCTGGCCGACGCCGCTTAACGCCGGGCTGCCGGTGCCCACTTTGGTGCCGACGCCGCTGACGGAAGTACCAACGCTGGTTAACAGGTTATTGACCGGCGTACCCAGCCCGGTTGTCGTGCCGACGCCCTGGGTGACACCCTGCACGCCGTTAACGGTGTGATTCACCAGTGATGTTGTACCGGTGGTCACTTTGGTGACGCCGCTGCTCTGTACCACGGAGGTGAGTGCGCCGCCGGTGCCGCTCACCACTTCACCGGTGCTGTTGACCACCGAGCCGACCACACCCGTTACCCCGCCCAGCGGCGTGGTGGCGGTCGAGCTGGCGAGGTGAGTGCCGACATCGGAGACGGTGTTTCCGAGCGATGTGACGGTAGTGGTGACGCCTTTCACCGTGGTGCCGACGCCGTTAGCATTTGTCGGGTCGCCAATACCGGTGGCGATACCCGTGCCGGTGGTTTGCACCGCGCTACCCAGCCCGCTAACGGTGGTTGAGACCGTTGAGGTGACCGGATTGTCGTTGGGTAACTGGCTACCGAGATCATCGAGCGTGGTGCCGACGCTGGTGACGGTATCGCCGACGTCGCCAAGGATCGTATTCACGCCTGCGGTTGAACCGCCGGTGCCGCCGCCGGAGCCACCGCCTGAACCGCCGCCGGAGCCACCACCTGAACCGCCGCCGGAGCCACCGCCTGAACCGCCGCCTGAACCGCCACCGGAGCCACCGCTTCCGCCGCCAGAACCACCGCCCGATCCGTCTCCGCCGTCAGTCCCGGTGGGGGGATTATTGCTGGCTGTGTGATGGGAACCGCCGCCGCTTCCACTGCAGGCAGTCAGAGAGAATGCAAGAAGTACCGCCACTGCGATGACGCTGAGGTGGCTAACGTTATTAGAAGCCATAACCATACTCCACAGAATTAAACGCCGGACGGCGTAGTAATAAGTGTAAATGGTAATTAAGCGGTAGCTACTGCGGCAGATAAATATATACAGAATTATTTTTGATCGAGATATGGATCAAATTTAATAAAATTTAAGAGTTGAGGATTTAATATAAACAATAAATAAAATCAATTAGTTAAATATTTACCGTTTGGTCTAGTAGTAAGCCTTTAAACGATGTTACGCAATGGTTAATTATTTTTTAATTTAAGGTTAATTGATATTGCGTTATTTTATTTATGCACTACCTGTGTGACGCAGCAAATATTCACTTTGAAAAATAAGATTTTTTTGCAAGCACGAAAACATGAGACGGCCTTCCAGGTGGAAGGCCGCAGGTGTTCACATTGCGCTGTTCGGAGAAGCTTCCTGCCAGGCGCGTTCCACTTCTTCAGCGAGGATAGCGACGCCCGCTTCGATTTTTTCCGGGTCCGGTACATAGTTCATGCGCATGCACTGGTGGGTGTGCGGCCAGGGCTTATCGAGGCCGGGGAAGAAGTAGTCGCCCGGCACCATCAATACGCCACGCGCTTTCAGGCGCTGGTACAGCAGCTCGGTGGTGATCGGCAGATCTTTAAACCACAGCCAGAGGAAAATCGCGCCTTCCGGCTTGTGGATCAGGCAGCGCGCCGGTGACAAATAGCGACGGATCACGGCCACTGTTTCCTGTACCCGCTGCTGGTAAAACGGCTTAATCACCGTTTCCGACATGCGCAGCAGATCGTTGCGCTCAATCATCTCGCAGGCCATCGCCGGGCCGATACCGCCCGGCGCCAGGCTGATGATGCCGTTCATATTGCGAATAGCGGAGATGATTTTCTCATTCGCCACGATAATACCGCAGCGGCTGCCCGGCAGGCCGAGCTTGGAAAGGCTCATGCACAGAATAATATTCGGGTTCCACAGCGGACGGGCGTCGGTAAAGATAATGCCAGGGAAGGGTACGCCATAGGCGTTATCGATCACCAGCGGGATGCCATGCTGATTCGCCAGCACGTCCAGCTTCATCAGCTCTTCATCGGTAATCACGTTGCCGGTGGGATTGGTGGGGCGCGACACGCAGATCATGCCGGTATCATCGCCAATGTGCAGGTGCTCGAAATCAACGTGATATTTGAACTGGCCTTCCGGCAGCAGCTCAATGTTCGGCCGCGTGGAAACAAAGAGATCCTCTTCCAGCCCGGCATCGGCATAACCAATGTACTCCGGCGCCAGCGGGAACAGCACTTTTTTGGTGCTGCCGTCGGCGCGTCGCCCGGCGAACAGGTTAAACAAGTAGAAAAACGCGCTCTGACTGCCGTTTGTCAGCGCAATATTCTGTGGTCCAATGTCCCAACCCGAGGTTTCACGCAGCATCTGCGCCAGCCCGTTGAGCAGCGCATTCTTGCCCTGTGGGCCATCGTAATTGCACAGCGCCTCGGTGATTTTTCCGCTTTGTAGCATTTCCCCCAGCAGAGATTCAAAGTAGGCGTTCATCGCCGGAATTTGCGCCGGATTACCGCCGCCGAGCATGATGGCGCCTGGGGTGCGCAGGCCATCATTGAGATCCTCCATCAGGCGAGTGATGCCTGAGTGGCGGGTAAATTTGTCACCAAAAAGGGAAAACGTCATAGCGGTTGATCTGTCGTACAAAGTGGTAAAGTCGCTCACCATAACGCTACAGCCTGCGAGGTGCAAATCGCCGCCCATGCTGGATGCCAGTCGTTAATGCTGACATATCCATATTTACTGGATTTTTACTTCATAAAGCGCAGCGGTGGGGCGAGTATCTCGTGATTAACCGCCCCGGCGCGTTACGCATTTACCGCTGCGCGACTCATTCTCGCTTCCCGGCCCAGACCACCAGCACCTTATCCCCGGCGTGTTCGCGCACAAACGCATAGCCCTGCTTCACCGGCAGCGTAGTCTGCGTGCCTGCGCCAACCGCCGGGTGTCGTGCGCGGAACTGCCCCAGCGTTTTCCAGTGCGCCACGGTGGCTGCCTGCGCCGCGTCAGCGTCCTGCCAGTTCATGTCCGAGCGGGTGCCCTGTAGCGGATCGGAGCCGGTCGGGCCGACGGGGCGCAGGGTTTCATCCCCGTAAAAGATCTGCACCGCGCCCGGAGCCAGCAGTAGCAGCTCCGCAGCCTGCTGGCCGCCTTCCCGGAACAGACGCGTATCGTGTGAGGAGAGGTAGCTTAACGCATTGAACGTTTGCAGCTTTTCCGCCATCTGTTGCCAGACAGGGTCAATGTTCGCCAGGCAATCGACCGTTTTCGCCGCCTGCTCCTGATAATCGAAGTTGATCATCGCATCGAAGCCATGCTGATAGTAACGGCTCTGCATGACCCCGTGACCCCAGGCCTCGCCGGTCATCCAGAACGGCGCGTCGTCAATTTTTTGCGCCGGATTGGCCGCTTTCCAGGCTGTCAGTGCGTCGCTGGCCTCGGTTTTCAGCTGCTGCCACGCGTCCATCTCAACGTGCTTAGCGGTGTCGACGCGAAAACCGTCGATGCCGTATTCACGAACCCAATGACTCAGCCAGTGGGTCAGATAGTCACGCGGCGTGGCATCCGCCATGATTCGGGCGGCGGTATCCGGTTTGTGCTGATAGAAATTCGGCAGACCAGAGGGCGCGGTGGATTCGGTTTTCAGGTCCGGTAAGAAGGCCAGCGCCATTGTCAGGTCGTCATAGCCCGGGCTGTCGTAAGCGCCAATATCGGTGCGCACCCAGGCTTTACCCCACCATTTTTCCCACGCTGCGTTGTTGCTGAAATTAATGTAGTCGTTGAAGCTGTGCCAGGTCTGATTCCCGGTGGGACGCCAGTCACTCCAGCGCTGACCGAGCACTTTTTCGCGTTCGCTGGCATTCAGATAAAGCGCGCCGAACTGAAATTCCTGCATATCCGCCAGCGTGGCGTAGCCGGTGTGGTTCATCACCACGTCAAACAGGATGCGCATTCCACGCCGGTGCGCCTCATCCACCAGCTGACGCAGCTCGGCTTCGGTGCCCATGTTGGCGTCCAGCCGCGTCCAGTCCTGAGTGTAGTAGCCATGATAGGCGTAGTGTGGAAAATCACCTTTGGTGCCGCCGCCCACCCAGCCGTGGATCTGCTCCAGCGGCGAACTGATCCACAGGGCGTTAACGCCGAGCGCCTGCAGGTAGTCAAGCTTGCCGGTCAGCCCGGCCAGATCGCCGCCGTGGAAGGTACCGATCTCCTGCATGCCATCTTTACGGCGGCCATAGCTGTTATCGTTCTGCGGGTTGCCGTTGGCGAAGCGGTCGGTCAGCACGAAATAGACGGTGGCGTTTTGCCAGCTAAAGGGCGCTGGCGCGGCGGTGGTCGCCGCTTCGAGCAGCAGCAGACCGTTGCTGGCAGGTGCGGGCGTCAGGGTGATTTTCCCGTCGCGCACCGGTGCCGTAGCACCGCTGTAGAAATCCCTGACCTCGCTGCCTTCCGGGAAAGTATCACCCACTTCTAAGGTGACGGGTTTTCCGTTCCATGTCGGGCACTGGCGCGCTATCTCCGCCGGGGCGTTGTCTTCCGCCTGCGCCACGCTCAGCAACAGAGTTGGCGTGCCGGAGCGGGTATCAATCTGCACGCTGTACAGCCCGTCGCGGAACAACCGCCACTGCGGCGGCGCGTCGTTGCAGGGCATCAGCGACAGCACCTGATTCAGTTTTATCGCCGTAGCAGGTTGCCAGCAGGCACCGTTGGTCGTGAACGTTAACGGATGACTGCCTTTTTTCAATTCGCCCTTACTGACAAACAACCCGCTACTCTGGGCAGTAAAATCGGGCAGGCCAGATGACGACCAGTTTGCCCAGCCCATCATCGGGAAAATGAGCAGGGTGAGTGCAGCAGCTTTCATCGCGATCTCCGGTACGTTTTTTATCCATTGTCGCAGCTGGCGCGGGCTGCAGCCTCATCCTGGACGATGAGAAAAGGGGATGAAACGTGAGGTTGAGTGATCCAGCTCACTTAATGGCGTATATGAACATAAATGAAATTTTTTTATTAATTTATCAGGGTGTTATGAAAAACCTACGTGACAAGTTTTAGGAATTAGATTATTCATAAACGTGCCCTCGAGTATTATTTTTGGTATGATTTGGGATTCAGATCCTGAATTTCGATTAAAAATAAGGTGTTGGGATGCGTCTATCCGACCAGGAGACCTAATGATATCGACTCGAATCCGACGATTCGGGGCTGCGATACTCGTGTTATTCACCTTCGGTTTATCGGGTGAAGTGCTGGCAAGCCAGCATGACAAAACATCGAGTCATCAGCACCGAGTGACAAAAGTACATGGTAAGAAGCTGGCTAGTAGTAAAAAAGAGTATTCTCGCAATAGTGTAAGCAGTTCACTTCCTGACTTGCGAAAATACCCTTCCGGGACCCCAAGAAAAAAAGCGTTTCTCCGGACAGTGATGCCCTTCATTACCAGTCAAAATGCAGCGATTACCGCTGAGCGTAACTGGCTTATCTCAAAACAGTATGAGAAACGCTGGTCGCCTTCTGAACGCGCACGCATGAAAGATATTACCCAGCGCTACAAAGTGAAATGGAGCGGTAACACGCGTCATATTCCCTGGAATACGCTGCTTGAGCGCGTGGACATCATCCCGACCAGCATGGTAGCCACGATGGCGGCGGCCGAAAGCGGCTGGGGCACGTCGAAACTGGCGCGCACCAATAATAATCTGTTCGGTATGCGCTGCTCGCAGCGTCACTGCAACAGCGAGCCGGGAAAAGTGAAAGGCTACCTGCACTATAAAACGGTGAAAGAGTCGGTCAATGCTTACGCCATGAACCTGAACACCCATCAGGCTTACAGTTCGTTCCGCAAATCACGCGCCCAGCTGCGTCGTGCGGATCAGGAAGTCACTGCCAGTAAGATGATCCACAAGCTGCAGGGCTATTCCACGAAAGGGAAAAGCTACAATAACTACCTGTTTGCCATGTATCAGGACAATCGCAACCTGATGCCGGCGAACTAAGCTAACTGGTAACTGAAAAACCTGGCGCAACGGCCAGGTTTTTTTATTTCCAGCGGCCAGCCTCCCTTCCGGCCTCCGGAATTACCCGACGCGGTAATCAGGGTAACACCGCCACTTCGCTGTGCCGCTCCCGATACTCTTTCGGCGTGGTGCCATACTCTTTTTTGAATACCGAATAAAAATATTGCAGCGACGGATAGCCACACATCTGTGATATTTCGTTGATGGAAAGCGAGGTGGAAATTAACAGGCTGCGCGCTTTCTCCAGTTTTTCGGCGTGGATCACCGCATGGATGGTTTCACCCACTTCCTCTTTAAAACGCTTCTCCAGATTGGAGCGCGAAATCCCCACCGCATCTAACACCTGTTCCACCTTGATACCCTTGCAGGCGTGGTTCCGAATGTAGTGCATCGCCTGAATCACCGCCGGATCGTTCAGTGAGCGATAGTCGGTAGAACGGCGCTCTACCACCCGCACCGGTGGCACCAGTACGCGCTGCAGCGGCATATTTTCGTTATCCAGCAAACGATGCAGCAGTTTTGCCGCCTGGTAGCCCATCTGACGCGTGCCCTGCGCCACCGAGGAGAGCGCGACGCGCGACAGATAGCGCGTCAGTTCTTCGTTATCAATGCCGATCACACACAGCTTCTCCGGCACGGGTATGTGCAGGTGCTCGCAGACCTGGAGCAGATGGCGGGCGCGGGCGTCGGTTACAGCGATAATGCCTGTCTGGGGTGGGAGCGTCTGCACCCAGTCGGCAAGGCGGTTTTGCGCGTGCTGCCAGTTTTCCGGGGCGGTCTCCAGCCCCTGATACACCACGCCGCGATACTGCTCCTGCGCCACCAGGCGGCAAAACGCATGTTCGCGCTCTGCGGCCCAGCGTTTGCCGCTGGAGGCGGGCAGGCCGTAAAAAGCGAAGCGGTGTACGCCTTTCTCTTTGAGATGTAAAAACGCGCTCTCCACCAGCGCGTGATTGTCGGTGGCGATGTAATGCACCGGCGGATAGTGCTCCGGCTGATGATAGGAACCGCCCACGCCAACGATGGGCACCTCGACATCCCCCAGCAAGCGCTCAATATCCGGGTCGTCGAAATCGGCGATGACGCCGTCTCCCAGCCACTCTTTGATGTTCTCAATCCGCGCCGTGAAATCCTCTTCAATGAAAATATCCCACTCCGACTGGGACGCCTGCAAATACTCCCCAACGCCCTCCACCACCTGACGGTCATAGGCTTTATTGGCGTTGAACAACAGCGTAATGCGATGACGTTTCCCGAACATGTGATGGTTTTCCTGAGAGCTTGTCCTCTACTTCAATAGCATATTCAACGCCCGCCCGGCGGGTGGCGGGCAGGCAGTGTGATACAGGCAAAGTTTTCGGCTCAGGCGCGGCGCTTGGTAGCGGAGTCCATCCATACCGCGAGCAGCAGGATTGCGCCTTTCACGATGTACTGCCAGAACGTCGGGACGTCCATCATGCTCATGCCGTTATCGAGCGAGGCCATGATAAATGCGCCCATCACGGCACCGGCTACGCTGCCGATACCGCCTGCCAGGCTGGTGCCGCCAATCACACAGGCGGCAATAGCGTCCAGCTCAGCAATATTCCCGGCTGACGGCGACCCGGCTCCCAGGCGCGAGCTCAGGATCAGACCTGCCACCGCCACCAGCAGACCGTTGATAGCAAATACCGCCAGCTTGATGCGTTCAACGTTGATACCCGACAGTCGCGCCGCATCGATGTTGCCGCCGGTGGCGTAAATACGCCGGCCAAAGGCGGTACGCGTTGCCATGAACATGCCCGCCAGCATCAGCAGCGCCAGAATCAGTACCGGCGTCGGTACGCCGCGATAGTCGTTGAGCAGCCAGATCGCCCCAAGCACAATCACCGCAATCAGAGCCTGCTTGCCAACGACACCACGAGCAGGTTGTGCTGCCAGCCCCAATGAATGGCGACGCTGGCGGCCGCGCCACTGCCAGGCCATAAACAGCAGCAGACCAAGCAGACCGATGAGAAAGCCGATGCTGTCTGCGAGATAGCTCTGCCCGATCTGCGACATGGACGCGCTGGTGGGCGAGACGGTGGTGCCGTTGGTAATGCCGATAAGAATGCCGCGAAAGGCCAGCATGCCCGCCAGCGTCACGATAAACGACGGCACTTTGCGGTAGGCCACCCACCAGCCGTTCCAGGCACCCAGCAGCAAGCCGAGCAGCAGCGTTACTGCCACCGTCAGCGGTAGCGGCCAGCCGAGCCAGACATCGAAAATCGCCGCCGCGCCACCGAGCAGCCCCATCATTGAGCCAACCGACAGGTCGATTTCGGCAGAGATAATCACAAAGACCATCCCGACGGCCAGAATGCCGGTGATAGCCGTCTGGCGCAGCAGGTTGGAGACGTTACGCGCACTGAGATACGCCCCGTCAGTCATAAAGGTAAAGAACAGCACGATCGCCACGATGGCTGCGATCATAACGAACACCTGAAGGTTCATGGATTTAAGGCGTCCGCCCGGCGTCATCAGCGGGGCGGCGATTTTCAGGTCAGACAGGTTGCTTTTCGACATGACGTTCGCTCCTGAGTGCGGCTTCCATCACCTGCTCCTGCGTCAGGCTGTGGTTAGGTAAATCGGCTTTGAGCTGACCTTCGTGCATCACCAGTACCCGGTCGCTGAGCCCCAGCACTTCCGGTAACTCAGAGGAGATAACGATCACGGCGATGCCCTGCTGCACCAGCTGGTGGATGAGTTTGTAGATCTCCTGCTTGGCCCCGATATCAATGCCGCGCGTCGGTTCATCAAGAATGAGAATTCGCGGGTTGAGCAGCAGGCAGCGTGCCAGTATCGCTTTTTGCTGGTTGCCGCCGCTTAGTCGGCCAATCGCCAGCGCGGCCGACGCGGTTTTCACTTTCAGTTTCTGCAGGGACTGTGTAATGCAAAGCTGCTCGGCGGCGTCATCCAGGGCGCTAAGCGGCCCGGCGAACTGGCCGAGCGCTGCCAGCGTAATGTTCTGGCCGACCGGCATCACCGGCACGATGCCGTCTTTTTTTCTGTCTTCCGGCACCATGGCGATGCCGTGCGCGATGGCCTGCTGGCAATGGGAAATCTCCACCGGCTGATTGTCGATATAGAACGTACCTTCTCGCCGCCCCGGCCAGACGCCGAACAGGCACTGCACCGCTTCGGTTCGTCCGGCGCCAACCAGCCCGGCGACGCCGAGGATTTCACCGCGCCGTAGCGAGAAAGAGAGATCGTTGACTCGTCGAATATGGCGGTTCACCGGATGCCATGCGGTGAGATGCTCCACCCGAAGTATCTCTTCGCCTGGCTGATGCTGCCGGGTCGGATAGAGGGCGGTCAGCTCGCGGCCCACCATCATGGTGATGATCTCCTCCTCGCGCATTCCGGCGGCGCTGCGGGTACCGATGTGCTGCCCGTCGCGGATCACGCAGACGGTGTCCGAGATGGCTTTCACCTCGTTGAGCTTGTGGGAGATATAGATACAGGCGATACCGTGCTGCTGCAGGTCGCGAATAATATCCAGCAGCAGGGTGGTCTCCTGCCCGGTCAGGGAAGCCGTAGGCTCGTCGAGGATCAGCAGCCGCACCTGCTTGTTCAGCGCTTTAGCAATCTCTACCAGCTGCTGCTGGCCAAGCCCCAGATCCGCGACTTTCGTGTGCGGAGAAACCCGCAGGTTAACCTGCGAGAGCAGCTTGTCGCAGCGCAGCGTCATGGCATCGTAATCAAGCACGCCGCGCCGGGAAATCTCCGCGCCAAGAAAGATGTTTTCCAGCACCGTCAGGTGCTTAATCAGCGCCAGCTCCTGATGGATAATCGCAATGCCTTTGCGCTCGCTATCACGAATGTGGGCCGGCTCCAGCTTCTCACCGGCGAACCAGATCTCGCCCTGATAGCTACCGTGCGGATAGATGCCGCACAGCACTTTCATCAGCGTCGATTTGCCGGAGCCGTTTTCTCCACACAGCGACACCACTTCGCCGGCATCCAGCGCGAGGCTGATGTTGTCCAGCGCCTTTACCACGCCGAAGGTTTTAGTGATGTTTTTCATTTCCAGTAAGTGAGGCATAACCCCTCCGCAAACGGTGCTGTTGCTGCACCAGACGCCCCTCTTTCTGCGGGAGGGGCGTACCGGTCAGAGATCGCTTTTCTTATGGAAACCATCCTTAATGACCGTACTGTCGATATTGGATTTATCCACTTCGACAGGCGTCAGCAGACGGGAGGGGACATCCTTCAGGCCGTTGTTCAGCGTGGCGTCAGTCTTCGGTGTTTTATCGTTGCCTAGCTCTACGGCGATGGTTGCCGCCGTGGTCGCCAGTTCGGTGATGGGTTTATAGACCGTCATGGTCTGGGTGCCGGCGATAATACGTTTTACGCCGGCGAGATCGGCGTCCTGACCGGAAATCGCAACTTTACCGGCCAGCCCCTGAGCGCTCAGTGCCTGGATTGCGCCTCCTGCTGTAGCATCGTTAGATGCCACCACCGCATCGATATGGTTATTGTTAGCGGTAAGGGCGTTTTCCATGATTTTCAGCGCGTTTTCCGGCAGCCAGCCATCAACCCACTGGTCGCCCACCACCTTAATTTTTCCGCCGTCAATCAGCGGTTTTAACACTTTCATCTGACCGGCGCGGAACAGCTTGGCGTTATTATCCACCGGCGAGCCGCCCATCAGGAAATAATTGCCCTCAGGCACCTTTTCGATCAGGCTTTGCGCCTGTAATTCCCCCACTTTTTCATTATCAAACGAAATATAAAAATCGATATCCGCATTATTAATCATGCGGTCATATGCCAGTACTTTGATCCCTTCCTGCTTCGCTTCCTTGACGACATTACTTAATACCTGACCGTTGTAGGGAATTATCACTAGTACATCAACGCCGCGGTTAATCATATTTTCAATTTGCGACATTTGCGTTTCTTCATTGCCATTGGCGGACTGTACAAAAACGTCGGCACCCAGCGACTCCGCCTGTTTGACGAAAATATCCCGATCTTTTTGCCAGCGCTCAAGACGTAAGTCGTCAATAGCCATACCGATTTTAATGTCTTTTGCCTGACCCGCAAAGCTGGTCAGCAATAGCGAGGCGCAAAGCGTGAGGAAAAGTTTCTTTATCTTCATATTGTTAATACCTGTAGTAGGGTGAATTTTCGGTTTCTGACAAATAAAAAGTAAAGAATGATGCAAATAACACCGGTGGAATTTTTAACGCGTTACTGCAGTGGCGCAATTACAGATTTTTATCCCGGCTTTATGTTTTTTGGTTTATTTCCTGATTTATGACCGCGATCGTATTTTAAAATAAATAAAATAATTATTGCAGCGCGAAGCGGAAGCGCTGCCGCAGTAAATAACCCGCGATTTTGCGAGCCAGCGCACGTTTGGGTATTCTCTTAATTGCAGTGTTAAATAACGTAATTGAGCAATGCAGAGCGGATACCCAGAATAATTCCATCAGCTCATAACAATGTTTCCCCGACGATGGAGTTAACTATGCACGCTTATTTCGATCAGCTTGAACGTATACGCTATGAAGGCCCGCAAACAAGCAATCCTCTGGCGTTTCGCCATTACAATCCGGACGAAAAAGTGCTGGGCAAGCGTATGGAAGAGCATCTGCGATTTGCCGCCTGCTACTGGCATACGTTCTGCTGGAACGGCGCGGATATGTTCGGTGTCGGGGCGTTTGAACGCCCGTGGCAACAGGCGGGAGACGCGCTGGGGCTGGCGAAACAGAAAGCCGATGTGGCGTTTGAATTCTTCCACAAGCTGAACGTGCCGTACTACTGCTTCCATGATGTCGATGTCTCGCCGGAAGGCGGCTCGCTGCGCGAATACCAGAACAATTTTGCCCAGATGGTAGACGTGCTGGGTAAAAAACAGCAGCAAAGCGGCGTGAAGCTGCTGTGGGGAACGGCGAACTGCTTCACCAACCCGCGCTATGGCGCAGGCGCGGCGACCAACCCCGACCCGGAGGTTTTTGCCTGGGCTGGCACCCAGGTGGTGAACGCCATGAACGCCACCCATAAACTGGGCGGCGAAAACTACGTGCTGTGGGGCGGGCGTGAAGGGTATGAAACCCTGCTCAACACCGACCTGCGACAGGAGCGCGAGCAGATTGGCCGCTTCATGCAGATGGTGGTTGAGCACAAGCATAAAATTGGTTTTCGCGGCACGCTGCTGATTGAGCCGAAGCCGCAGGAGCCGACCAAGCATCAGTATGATTATGACGTGGCGACGGTGTACGGCTTCCTGAAACAGTTCGGGCTGGAAAAAGAGATCAAACTCAATATCGAAGCTAACCACGCAACGCTGGCGGGCCACTCTTTCCACCATGAAATCGCCACGGCCATCGCGCTGGGTATTTTCGGGTCGGTGGATGCTAACCGCGGCGATATGCAGCTCGGCTGGGATACCGACCAGTTCCCCAACAGCGTTGAGGAGAACGCGCTGGTGCTGTATGAAATCGTCAAAGCGGGCGGGTTCACCACCGGTGGCCTGAACTTCGATGCCAAAGTGCGCCGCCAGAGTACCGATAAGTACGACCTGTTTTACGGGCATATCGGCGCGATGGACACCATGGCGCTGTCCCTGAAAGTGGCTGCGCGTATGATTGAGTCAGGCGAGCTGGATAAACGCGTGGCGAAGCGTTACGCGGGCTGGAACGGCGAGCTGGGTCAGCAAATCCTCAAAGGGCAGATGAGCCTCGCCGAACTGGCGCAGTATGCGGGGGAACATAATCTGGCACCGCGCCATCAGAGCGGGCATCAGGAGCTATTAGAGAACCTGGTTAACCACTATCTGTTTGATAAATAACCGCGCAGCGCCACGGTAACCGTGGCGCCTTGATAAGGAGCTTGCCGCTATGTATATCGGCATCGATCTCGGTACCTCGGGCGTAAAAGCGATTTTGCTCAATGAGCAGGGCGAGGTGCTGGCATCCAGTACCGCACCGCTGACGGTGTCGCGTCCGCACCCGCTGTGGTCAGAGCAGGACCCGGAGCAGTGGTGGCAGGCAACGGATCGGGCGATGCGCGCACTGGGCGCACAGCACTCGCTGCGTGAGGTGAAAGCGCTGGGGCTGGCCGGGCAGATGCACGGCGCAACGCTGCTTGATCGCCAGCAGCGGGTGCTGCGCCCGGCCATCCTGTGGAACGATGGACGCTGCGCGGAAGAGTGCGCCCTGCTGGAGCAGACGGTGCCTGCCTCCCGTCAGATCACCGGCAACCTGATGATGCCCGGCTTCACTGCGCCGAAAATTCTGTGGGTAGCGCGCCATGAGCCAGACGTGTTCCGCCAGCTTGATAAGGTGCTGCTGCCCAAGGACTATCTGCGGCTGCGCATGACCGGCGAATTCGCCAGCGATATGTCCGACGCGGCAGGAACAATGTGGATGGATGTGGCGCAGCGCGACTGGAGCGATGAAATGCTCGATGCCTGCCGGCTGACGCGCGCCCATATGCCCGCCCTGTTTGAAGGCAGTGAAATCACCGGCGTGCTTAAAGATGACGTCGCGCAGGCGTGGGCGATGCCCGCCGTGCCGGTGGTCGCAGGCGGGGGAGATAACGCGGCGGGCGCCGTGGGCATCGGTATGGTGGAGAGCGGGCAGGCAATGCTGTCGCTCGGCACGTCGGGGGTTTACTTCGCGGTCAGCGATGGTTTTCGCAGCAAGCCGGAGCAGGCGATGCACAGCTTCTGTCATGCGCTGCCGAACCGCTGGCATCTGATGTCGGTGATGCTCAGTGCGGCATCCTGCCTCGACTGGGCGACAAAACTGACCGGTGTGGCGAGCGTACCGGCGCTGCTTGCTGCAGCGCAGCAGGCCGATGACAACGCGGGCGCGGTGTGGTTTTTGCCTTATCTCTCCGGGGAACGCACGCCGCACAACAATCCTGAAGCGAAGGGCGTCTTTTTTGGCCTGACGCATCAGCACGGCCCGGCTGAACTGGCGCGCGCGGTGCTGGAGGGGGTTGGATACGGGCTGGCAGAGGGGATGGATGCGGTTCACGCCTGCGGGGTAAGGCCCGGGAGCGTAACGCTTATCGGCGGCGGGGCGCGCAGCCCTTACTGGCGGCAGATGCTGGCCGATATCAGCGGAATGCCGCTGGATTATCGCACCGGCGGCGATGTCGGGCCGGCGCTGGGGGCCGCACGTCTGGCGCAGGTTGCCTTGTCACAGGGGCGAGCCTTGAATGAACTGCTACCGCACCTGCCGCTGGAGCAGCAGCACCTACCTGACGCGGCGCGTCACGAGCGCTATGCCGGGCGACGCGCCACTTTCCGCCAGATTTATCAGCAGCTGTTACCGCTGATGGCCTGACCTCAACGCGTCGCTGACCGGCTGGCTCAGCGGCGCGCTCCACGGCTGCGCTTATCCTGGCGTGTCTGTCCTGAAACGCCCGCTTCATGTCCTTTTCTGGTCTTATTCTGGTGGCGAACGCCTGTCAGACTGGGTTATACCCTGTTGATAAGGAGTCCAGAAATGTCCCGTAGCGCCGTGCTTAACATTGATACCCAGTGTTCTTTTTTCCATCGTGACTACTGGCAGGAGACGGATTTTCCGGCATTCCAGCAGGCGCTGACCCGGTTGCTAAACGGCGCTCAGGCGCGACACATCCCCGTTGTGGATATTTTTCATGTTGAAGGCGAAGGGGTGTTCTCCCACGCTTCTGGCTACGTCAAACCCATGCCGTTTCTGACCCATACGCCGGCAGTGACCTTTGAAAAACACGTGCATAACGCCTTCACCGATACCGGACTGGATCGCTGGCTGCGACAGCGCGATTGTAATCACCTCATTATCTGCGGTATTCGTACCGAGCAGTGCTGTGAAACTACCGCGCGCGTGGCGTCCGATCTGGGGTATCGGGTGACGTTTGTCACCGAAGCGACCCTGACGTTTCCCATGACCCATCAGGGGATAACCCTGGACGTCAACGCGCTGCGGCACCGCACTGAAACTGTGCTGGCCGGGCGCTTCGCCACGCCGCTTACCGTCTCCGCGTGTCTGGAACTGTTAACATGAAAACTGACGTCTGGTTTGTGATGCTCCCCGGCGTGCTGGCGCTGGATTTGACCGGGCCGGCGGAAGCCTTTGCTCTCGCTGCGGAGCATTTCACGCTGCACTACATCGGACCCGAGCCGGAGGTTGCCACCTCGCTGGGCCTGACCATCGGCGGTATCGTTCCGCTGCCGGAGTCGTTACCGCCCGGTAGCCTGCTGGTGCTGCCGGGCGTGACCGACTCAACGCGGCTGTTCGATACCCCGCAGGCGGAGGCGATCCGTCGCTGGCTGACCCGGCTACAGCCTGCGGTTCAACGGGGCGATATCTCGCTGGTATGTATCTGCTCCGGGGCCCTGCTGGCAGCGCGAGCGGGGCTGATGCACGGCGTGCAATGCACAACTCATCACGATGTACTGGCGCGCCTGAAAGCCGCGGCACCGGGCGCTATCGTGAAAGATAACCGCATTTTTGTCGAAGATAACGGTATCTGGACCAGCGCAGGCATTACGTCTGGTATCGACCTGGCGCTGCACCTGATCCACCGCCTGTGTGGGCCGCGGGTAGCGCTGGAAGTTGCGCGTGAAATGGTGGTCTGGTTCCGCCGTTCGGGGGACGATCCGCAGCTCTCACCCTGGCTGCGCTACCGCAATCACATTCACCCGGCAATTCACCGGGTGCAGGATCTGCTGGCGGCCAACCCGCAGGCGGCGTGGTCGCTTGAGGGGATTGCCGCCTGTGCGCACGTCAGCTCCCGGCATCTGACGCGCCTGTTTCAACAGCATCTGGGCATCAGCGTGCGCGATTATCTGGAGCAGCTGCGGCTGGCGCTGGCAGAGCAGTGTCTGCTGCAGGGCCAGGGCGTTGAGCAGGCAGCCACGACGGCGGGCTTTTCCTCCCCGCGCCAGCTCTACCGCGCGCGACAGCGTGTTAGCTGACGTAGCGGCGGCGGTCGATACGCTGTAATCCCATCGACAGCAGCAGGCTCAGGGTTAGCGTGGCGCCAAATATCCACGCGATATCCAGCAGCGGCCAGGCCTTCAGCTCCAGGCCCCTGGTGCGCAGCGCATGCAGGATAAACGCGTGGAAACCGTAGATGGCCAGCGAGTGACGAGAAATCAGGCTCAGGCCCGGCACCGGGCGCGTATCCAGGGTATTTTTTACCACCACCAGCAGACTCGCGGCGGCGATAAACACCATTGGCCCGCAATAGAGATACCAGGTGTCGGCGAAGTTGCCGCGTGCCAGCAATTCATGATGCGTGCCGCGCGAAATCACCAGTACCGCGCCGGCAAACAGCGCCGCGCATAGCCACGTCAGCCGTCGACGCTGCGTCTCCAGCGTGCCGATCGCACGGCCTAATACCCCGTAAAGCACGTAGTAGAACGTATCGCCGTTAATATAGAGATTCACCGGCAGCCATTCGACCCCGCCGATTTTCTGCGACACGGTGTTGGGGTTCGCAATGATGCCGGTCACCGCCATCAACACCAGCAGCATTATCGGATTCACCTGACGAACCTGAATAAGCGGCGACACCAGATAAATCACGACAATGGCGAAGAAAAACCACAGGTGGTAGAACACCGGCTTCTGGAACAGGTAGCGCAGCGCCAACTCAAGGTTTATCGAGGTAAACAGCCAGATATAAAGCAGCGCCAGCACGCTGTAAAACACCAGACAGAGGCCAATACGCAGGAAATGGCGCGGCTGCGCGCTGCGTTCGCCAAAGAACAAATAGCCTGAAATCATAAAGAACAGCGGCACGCTGACGCGTGAAGCGGAGTTAAGCACGTTGGCCCACTCCCAGTTCGGCATACTGATGCTGCCCGGATTGGTGATGTACCAGGTCGTGGTGTGAATCATCACCACCATCAGGCACGCGATCCCGCGAAGATTATCAATCCAGTAAATTTTTTGCTGCATCAGTGCCTCTGTACCATCCTCAATAATGCCCGGCGCACGACGTTACGCAGGGCGGGAACGCCTTTAACCAGGATCTGTCTGAGATTTATCGCCCGCCGTTGTCAGCGGCGGCGGCGCTTTACACAATAACTACTCTGTCAGACGGCAGAACCTAATCAGAATAGTGAGTTAACGGAACGATAACAAAAAATGATGATCGCCCCCCTCCGCTGCGGCCTGACGATCCTGCTTGCGTTGAGCAGCCTGACGGGATGCAATACCCCGGCACCGCAGACGCAGCAGGCAACCGCCACCCCCGGCGTGCCGCCACGACCGTTCCAGATGACGCAGCTGTGCATTGATAAAGCCTCGTACCGCTACAACACCGACCGTCGCGGTGTCAGCGTGGTTGATATCGAATCTTTCCAGCGCAGCTATGAACTGCGTGGCTATACCGTGCGGGATGAAGGGTTTACCTGCACTTTCGATGAAAAAGGCGCGTTTTTGCATCTTTCCATGCGCTAAGCGCGCTATTCGGGCGCTTAACCCGGCTTTTGCGCAAGGATTGAGGCTGTATATCTTGCGGTCAACGGGTATACTGACCGCTTCCATTCCCAACCACGTATCCAGCACGAAATATTATGCAAAAGTTTGATACCAGGACCTTCCAGGGCCTTATCCTGACGCTTCAGGATTACTGGGCTCGCCAGGGCTGCACCATTGTTCAACCTTTGGACATGGAAGTGGGCGCCGGCACCTCACACCCAATGACCTGTCTGCGCGCGCTTGGCCCGGAGCCTATTGCAGCAGCCTACGTTCAGCCTTCTCGTCGTCCGACCGACGGTCGCTACGGCGAAAACCCGAACCGTCTTCAGCACTACTACCAGTTCCAGGTGATCATCAAGCCGTCGCCTGAAAACATCCAGGAGCTGTACCTCGGCTCGCTGAAAGAGCTGGGCATGGATCCGACGATTCATGACATTCGCTTCGTGGAAGATAACTGGGAAAACCCAACGCTGGGTGCATGGGGTCTGGGCTGGGAAGTGTGGCTCAACGGGATGGAAGTGACGCAGTTCACCTATTTCCAGCAGGTCGGCGGCCTGGAGTGCAAACCGGTAACCGGCGAGATCACCTACGGTCTTGAGCGCCTTGCCATGTACATTCAGGGCGTAGACAGCGTTTATGACCTGGTCTGGAGCGACGGCCCGCTGGGTAAAACCACCTACGGCGACGTGTTCCACCAGAACGAAGTGGAGCAGTCCACCTACAACTTCGAATACGCCGATGTGGATTTCCTCTTCACCTGCTTCGAGCAGTATGAGAAAGAGGCACAGCAGCTGCTGGCGCTGGAAAACCCGCTGCCGCTGCCGGCCTACGAACGTATTCTGAAAGCAGCCCACAGCTTCAACCTGCTCGATGCCCGCAAGGCGATCTCGGTGACGGAACGTCAGCGTTATATCCTGCGCATCCGCACGCTGACCAAAGCAGTGGCGGAAGCCTATTACGCTTCCCGCGAAGCCCTCGGCTTCCCGATGTGCAACAAGAACAAATAAGAGGCTGCCATGTCTGAAAAAACCTTTCTGGTGGAAATTGGCACTGAAGAGCTGCCACCAAAAGCCCTGCGCAGCCTGGCTGAGTCCTTTGCTGCCAACGTTACCGCTGAACTTGACGCTGCGGGCCTTGCCCACGGTGAGGTGAAGTGGTTTGCCGCGCCGCGCCGTCTGGCGCTGAAAGTCGCAAACCTGGCGGCGTCCCAGCCGGATCGCGAAGTAGAAAAACGTGGCCCGGCGGTTTCTGCGGCCTTTGATGCTGAAGGTAAACCGAGCAAAGCAGCGGAAGGCTGGGCGCGCGGCTGCGGTATCACCGTTGACCAGGCCGACCGCCTGGTGACCGACAAAGGCGAGTGGCTGGTCTATCGCGCGCACGTGAAAGGCGAAAGCGCCCAGACACTGCTGCCGAACATGATTGCCACCTCGCTGGCGAAGCTGCCGATCCCGAAACTGATGCGCTGGGGCGCGTCAGAAGTACAGTTCGTGCGTCCGGTACATACGGTGACCCTGCTGCTGGGCGATGCGCTGATCCCGGCCACGATTCTGGGTATTCAGTCCGACCGCGTGATCCGTGGCCACCGCTTTATGGGCGAGCCGGAGTTCACTATCGATAATGCCGATCAGTACCCGCAAATTCTGCTGGAGCGCGGCAAAGTCATCGCCGACTACGAACTGCGCAAAGCTAAAATCAAAGAAGACGCGGAAGCCGCGGCGCGCCAGATTGGTGGTAATGCCGATCTCAGCGACAGCCTGCTGGAAGAGGTCGCGTCGCTGGTGGAGTGGCCGGTGGTGCTGACGGCCACCTTCGAGGAAAAATTCCTCGCGGTGCCGGCGGAAGCGCTGGTCTACACCATGAAGGGCGACCAGAAGTATTTCCCGGTTTACGGCAACGACGGCAAACTGCTGCCGAACTTCATTTTCGTCGCCAATATCGAATCCAAAGATCCGCATCAGATTATCTCTGGTAACGAGAAGGTCGTACGTCCGCGTCTGGCGGATGCGGAGTTCTTCTTCAATACCGACCGTAAAAAACGTCTGGAAGATCATCTGCCGCGTCTGGAAACCGTATTGTTCCAGAAAGAGCTGGGTACCCTGCGCGATAAAACCGACCGTATCCAGGCGCTGGCCGGCTGGATTGCGGGTCAGATTGGGGCGGACGTGAATCATGCCACCCGCGCCGGGCTGCTCTCCAAATGCGATCTGATGACCAACATGGTGTTCGAGTTCACCGACACCCAGGGCGTGATGGGCATGCACTACGCGCGTCACGACGGCGAAGCTGAAGACGTGGCGGTGGCGCTCAACGAGCAGTATCAGCCGCGCTTTGCGGGCGACGATCTGCCATCCAACCCGGTAGCCTGTGCCGTGGCGATTGCCGATAAGATGGATACCCTGGCGGGTATCTTCGGTATCGGTCAGCATCCGAAAGGGGACAAAGATCCGTTCGCGCTGCGCCGCGCCGCGCTGGGCGTGCTGCGCATCATCGTTGAGAAAAACCTGCCGCTCGATCTGCAGACCCTGACCGAAGAAGCGGTGCGCCTTTACGGTAGCAAACTCAGCAATGCGAACGTTACCGATGACGTCATCGACTTTATGCTGGGCCGCTTCCGCGCCTGGTATCAGGAAGAGGGCTACACCGTGGACACCATCCAGGCGGTGCTGGCGCGTCGTCCGACCCGTCCGGCAGATTTCGATGCGCGCATGAAAGCCGTGTCCCACTTCCGCACTCTGGAAGAAGCGTCTGCGCTGGCTGCGGCCAACAAGCGCGTGTCTAACATCCTCGCGAAGTCGGATGAAACGCTGAACGATACGGTTCACGCGTCGGTGTTGAAAGACGATGCGGAAATCCGTCTGGCGATGCAGGTGTCAGTGATGCGTGACAAGCTGCAGCCGCTGTTCACGGAAGGACGCTATCAGGATGCGCTGATCGAACTGGCCTCGCTGCGCGAGCCGGTGGATGAGTTCTTCGAGAAGGTAATGGTAAATGCAGAGGATCAGCAGGTGCGTATTAATCGCCTGACCCTGTTGGCTAAGCTGCGCGAGCTGTTCCTGCAGGTGGCGGATATCTCCATCCTGCAGTAACGGCCCTGCCACACGAAAAACCCGCGTAATGCGGGTTTTTTTCGTCGTCATATCCCCGCCGTATTCCTAATCTGGCACCGGGGCGCGTTTAATTGCCCCCTGCTACGGCTTCAACTAATTTTTGTTGGCGACGCGGCGGGTAAAATAGCCATCGTGTTCAGGTAAACCGCCTTGAGCCAGGGCGGAGCAGATAAAGCCGGGGTAACCCGAAATGCGGCGTCAACAGACCACTGCATCCTGTCTGACAGCTGCTGATATCTGGCCTGACATGACAACTACATAATCAAAAGTTTGCTACAGCAAACGGTCATTTCACTAAGTTCACCCGCCTCACGGCGGGTTTTTTTTCGCTCAGAAAACGCAAAACCCCGCGCTGGCGGGGTTTCATGAAGAACCGGTACGACAAATTAATCCATTAACTGCTTGCTGAGACGTGGATTCGCCTGAATCAGGCGCATGAGTTTCAGCTCGGTAGAAGAGGGTCTTACACGCTTCGATTCCCACTCTTTCACCATTGACACGCTCACTCCCATCGCACGTGCGAAATCATCTATTTTCAGGCCTGTACTCTTTCGAACCTGTTCGAATTCTGTCAGGGATGCAGGCTTTTGTGTGCGAACAAGCGTATCGGATTCACTTTTAAAAACAATCTGTTCCAGACTACTCAACAACTCAGCTATAGGCTCTTTATATTCCATTGAGAACTCCTCATACCTCACACAGCGGGAACGTGAACAACTAAGAAGCCATTTAAGAATAGTCGGTAAAAAAACGATCACAGGTCACAGCGAAAATAAATTTGATCTAAAACAGCATTTTATGCACAACCAGTGCCTGCTCATGCAGTTGCGATCGATATAACCGATTGAATAATCAAGATCGAGGCTGCCTGAGTATTTTTTTGTAAATCATCATATAAATGATGCATAAGGATCGTAGAAGATCCTCGGTTCCTCTGAACATCGCATCACAGGATTGTTAATGATCCGCGCACATGGTGTACGGCGGGAAAAGAGTTGCCTGAAGGGGTATCATGTGAGGCCCCACCTGGACTATTCTTGTGGGCGTTAAAGGCACGCGCGTGCCGCCAATACGGTTGAAAGGAGTATAAAAATGGCGACAGGTAAGTCCTGCTCTCGCTGGTTCGCGCCGATTGCGGCGTTGCTGATGGTAGTGAGTCTGAGTGGGTGCTTTGATAAGGAAGGCGATCAGCGCAAAGCGTTTATCGATTTTCTGCAAAATAGCGTGATGCGCAGCGGTGAGCGTCTCCCCACCCTGACTGCCGATCAGAAAAAACAGTTTGGCCCGTTCGTCTCTGATTACGCCATTCTGTACGGCTACTCGCAGCAGCTGAATCAGGCGATGGATGCCGGTATTCGTCCGGTGGTAGAGAGCGTGAACGGTATTCGTGTGCCGCAGGATTACATGACCCAGCGCGACGCGCTGCGTCAGGCGAACGGTTCCCTCAACGTGCTGAGCCAGCAGTTGCAGAGCGCAAAAATGCAGGCCGACAACGCCCGCAGCGGCCTGAAGCAGAATGAAGAACTTAAGCCGGTTTATGATAAGGCTTACGATAAAGTCGTGACCGCGCCGGCCAACGCCATGCAGCCGCTGATCCCGGCCGCGCAGACCTTCACCCAGCAGCTGGTGCAGGTCGGTGATTTTATCGCCCAGCAGGGAGCCCAGGTTGGCTTTGTAGCCAACGGCATTCAGTTCCCGACCTCCGAACAGGCGAGCCAGTACAACACGCTGATCGGCCCGCTGGCTGAACAGCACCGCGCCTTCACGCAGGCGTATACTACCGCTACCAACGCGATGCAGTAACCGCGTAAGCGTTGTGAAAAGGGCCGCAAATGCGGCCCTTTTTTATTACAGCGTTTTGACTTCCGCCATCAGTTCGGGGTGCTTATCCAGCAGCTTGAAGAGCTTAATCATTGCCAGTGGCGGCTGCGTTTTGCCGGTTTCATAGCGTGAGAATGCATTAGCCCCACCACCGAAAAGCGCGGCTGCTTCTCGCTGGTCCAGCGCCATTTTTTGCCGTATCCGGGCGATAAATGCCGGATCGATGTGCCGGGCATTTATCGCTTTTTTCGCTTCGCGGATAGCACGTGCATAGCGGTTGCTTTGTTCTTCATTGAGGATGATTTCCCCGCAACAAGGACAATAGTCACCGGTAATAGCGGGCAACAGGCTTTGCTGGCCTTTATAGACCCAGGGAATATCGCGGGTGTCATGAATGAGTTCTGCACCGCCGCAGACCGGACATTTCATTCATAGCTCCTTATAAGAGACGATTAACAGATCGTCTATGACGGTCAGTTTGATATAAAGCGCTGTGTCACCGTCATGACCATGCCAGACGTCCTGCCAAATCCTGTGATCGGCCAGTGTCGTCATGCTTTTATAAAAGTCATCGGGCTGCAGACGCAAAATGACGTCACACATCTGCTGTAGTGCCGGCTCGCGATAGCCTGCGGCGAGCGCATGGCGTAGCGCGCTGCCGGTAGTACGAACCTTGCCGTCCAGCACCAGTTGTTTCACTACGTGAAGGCGCGTATGGGGCGTCCATTTTTCATTCACCATACTATCAATCCCCGTCCCTGTTTGGCAAATAGGTTAACAGGCGGGGAACGATTTGCAGATACGCAGGGGCGTGAAACCCTGGAAGCGGACTCGCAGAACAGAAAAGAAAGGAAAAATCGAGGGGCCGCGGCCAGCGGAACCCTCGTTAACGCACTGTTATTTCAAAACCTGCGGATTTACGCAGTTTTTTTCCACCTTGCCCTGCAGCGCGTCGATCAGGTTATCCACGGCGCAGGCTGCCATGTTGTAGCGCGTCTCGTGGGTGGCGGAACCGATATGCGGCAGCGCCACCACGTTAGGTAATTTCAGCAGCTCAGAGTCTGCCGGCAGCGGTTCCTGCTCGAACACATCCAGCCCGGCAGCGTGGATTTCGCCCGATTTAAGCGCGTCGATGAGCGCCTGTTCATCAACCACCGGGCCGCGTCCGGCATTGATGAAAATGGCCGAGTTTTTCATACGCGCAAACTGCGCTTTGCCGAATTTATGGCGCGTTTCCTCGGTCAGCGGCAGCACCACGCAGACAAAGTCGGACTCGGCGAGCAGGGTGTCCAGATCGCAGTAGCGGGCATTGAAGCGCTCTTCCGCTTCACGGTGATGGCTGCGGGCGTTGTACAGCACCGGCATGCTGAAGCCGAAGTGCGCGCGCTGGGCCAGCGCCAGGCCGATACGGCCCATCCCGACGATACCGAGCGTTTTATGGTGCACATCGATGCCGAACCAGTCCGGGCCAATGCTGCCGGTCCACTCGCCGTTTTTTACGCGGTCGGCTACTTCCAGCGCACGACGGGCAGTGGCGAGTACCAGCGTCATCATGGTATCGGCCACGGTTTCGGTCAGCACGGTGGGGGTATGCATCAGCAAAATGCCGCGCTGGGTGAGCGCGTCGACATCAAAGTTGTCGTAGCCCACGGAAACCGTCGAGGTGGCCCGCAGTCCGGGCATTTTTTCCAGCAGCGCGCTATCCACTTTTTCACTCGATCCCAGCAGCCCTTCGGCGCTGGCAAAGGCGTCGGCGTGCTGCGCGACGGTTTCCGGGCTGAGGTCGTCTACCCGGGTGACGGTGAAATGGTGCTCCAGGCGGGCAAGCAGGTCATCTGGCAGCGCTTTGTAGAGGATAACGGACGGCTTCATGCGGTACTCCGTAGATCGATTAAGTGAGAAGAGATAGCGGGGCGGCACATAGCCGCCCACGTCTTATGCGTGGCGAGCGCCTGCGGGAAGTGCCTGATTTGTCGCAGGCTTAACAATCAAAGTAAGCCATACCGAGGCAAAAAGCGCCACCCCCATAAATATATAGGATGCTGACGGACTGCCGGTTGACCCGTTCAGGTAACCCACTACCCAGGAGCCAACGAAGGAGCCGAGCGCGCCCATGCTGTTGATCAGCGCCATCGCGCCACCCGCCACGTTTTTCGGCAGCATCTCCGGGATGATGGCGAAGAACGGGCCGTAAGGGGCATACATCGCCGCGCCGGCAATCACCAGCAGGGTATAGGAGATCCAGAAGTGGTCCGCGCCTACGGCCCACGAGCCGATGAACGCCAGCGCGCCAATCAGCAGCAGCGGCCAGACGAACAGCTTACGGTTCTGCATTTTGTCTGAGGCCCAGGAGACCACGATCATGGCGATGGTGGCGGCCAGATACGGTATGGCGGACAGCCAGCCGACTTCCACCATGCCCATATTTTCACTGCCGCTGCGGATAATCGACGGCAGCCACAGCACGAAGCCGTAAACGCCGATGCTCCAGGCGAAGTACTGCATGCACAGCAGCACTACATTACGCGACCGGAAAGCTTCACTGTAGTTACGCACCGCTTTAATACCCTGCTGCTCTTTCTCCAGCTGCGCCTGTAGCGCCGCCTTTTCCTGCGCTGACAGCCAGCCGACCTGCGCCGGTTTGTCTTTCACCAGTACCCACCAGCAGAAGGCCCACAGCACTGCGGGGATGCCTTCGATGATAAACATTTCGCGCCAGCCAAAGGCCTGAATCAGATAGCCCGAGACCACTGACATCCACAGCACTGTCACCGGGTTGCCGAGGATCAGGAAGGTGTTGGCGCGTGAACGCTCTGATTTGGTAAACCAGTTGCTGATGTAGATCAGCATCGCCGGCATCACGGCCGCCTCGACCACGCCGAGGATAAAGCGGATGGCGGCCAGCAGCGGGATATTATTCACCACGCCGGTCAGTGAGGCGCAGCCGCCCCACAGGATCAGACACACGAAGATCAGTTTGCGCACGCTGCGGCGCTCGGCGTAGATCGCCCCGGGGATCTGAAAGAAGAAATAGCCCAGGAAGAACAGGGCGCCGAGCAGGGAGGAGATCCCTTTGGTGATACCCAGATCCTCGTTGATCCCGGCAGCCGAGGCGAAGCTGAAGTTGGCGCGATCCAGATAGGCCAGGCTGTAGGTGATAAACACGATGGGCATGATATACCACCAGCGTTTTGCTGCATTTGTTGCGCTTTTCATCGTCTTTCCTCGCAGGTTGCGGGCAGCATCGAACCGGGCTGTAGGGCAGAGGCCGATGCACGGTAAAAGGTGACTGGCGGGTGATGTTGTTATGCCTCGCCAAGCTGTTCACGGGTCGGCAGTCCTTCGCTGTCGCCGGGTACCTGTATCGCCAGTGCGCCGATACGGTTGCCGCGCACCACGGCCTGTTCAACGGTTTTTCCTTCCAGCAGGGCGCTGATGACGCCGACCGCGAAGCCATCGCCCGCGCCGACGGTATCCACCACGTTATCGACGTTGATTGCCGCCACTGCGCCCTGCTCGCCACGGGCGGTTTTATACCAGGCGCCGTCAGTGCCGGTTTTCAGCACCACCAGCTGGACGCCGCGTTCGAGATAAAAATCAGCGATCCCATCCGGCGTGCTCTGCCCGGTGAGGATAGTGCCCTCTTTCAGGCCCGGCAGAACCCAGTCGGCCTGAAACGCCAGCTGGTTGAGTTCACGGATCATGGTGGCCTCGCTCTCCCACAGCACCGGGCGCAGGTTGGGGTCGAAGGAGATGGTTTTGCCCTGGGATTTCATGGCCCGCGCCGCATGGTTGAGCAGTTCAAGCGAGCTGGACGACAGCGCAGCGGCCACGCCGCTCAGGTGCAAATGGCGGGCGCTGTAGAACAGCGGCGCGTTGAAATCGTCCGTGCTGAGGTGGCTGGCGGCAGACCCTTTGCGGAAATAGGCCACGCTGGGATCGGTTCCATCTTCAACCTTTGATTTAAGCTGAAAACCGGTCGGATAACGGTCGTCGATGGTGACGCCCTGGGTTGAAATGCGCTCTTTTTCGAGGCTGTTAAGCACGAACTGGCCGAGCACATCATTGCCTACGCGGCTGACCCAGCTCACCTTCAGGCCGAGGCGGGACAGCCCGGTCGCCACGTTCAGCTCTGCCCCGGCAACGCGTTTAATAAAGTGCTCCACCTCAGCGAGATCCCCGGTTTCGGTAGCGACGAACATCGCCATCGCTTCGCCCAGGGTGATGACATCCAGTGAGTTATGCATCGCTTACTCCTCGCGTAGCACATTGACGTAATGGCGGGTGACGGCGGTCAGATCGCGGCCTTCCAGCGGAAACTCGATGCCGCGCGGCGCGTCAACCGGCAGCAGGCGCAGCAGATCGCGCCATTCGGCGGTGGCGTCATCCAGCGCCACGGCGCGGTAGTGATAGTGATGCGGTACGGCAGCTTTGACGTGGATATAGCTCACCAGCGGGGCGAGCTGGCGCGCGGCCTCGTGCGGAGCATCGCCCACCCACAGCCAGTTGGCCATATCGAAGGTGAGCGTCACCGGCAGCGCCTGAGCCGTAACCGCGGTCTGAAAACGCTGCATCGGGTCAAGCCTGCCGCATTCGGTCTGATCGTTCTCCACCACCAGCGCCACGCTGTACTGCACCAGCCAGCCTTTAAGCGGGGCAAGTGAAGCGGCAGTGTGGAAGTGGCCGAGAGAGACTTTCAGCCAGCGGGCGTTTAGCTGCGCGGCTTCGCCCAGCAGGGCGGGCAAGGCCGGGTTGAGTATACCGTCGGGCGTGCACAGCGGTTCCGGGGCGGAATAGCAGGCGAACAGCCCGCGCTGAATAATGCTCTGCCCAAGCGCGGGCAGCGTATCGAGTTCGGCAGCACTAAGCAGTTCGCGGCGGATTTCTACGCCGTCGGCACCGGCGTCGGCGATGATCGGCAGCAGGTTGCCCTGGCCACCCGCTGCCTGAATGCGATCGGTTCCATAAGCGGCTGTTACAACAATAATTTCTCTCGGCATCGGTATCTCCGGCGCGTTTACATCTGGGTAACATTAACTATTACGCTAGATGGAACCGGTTCCAAAGAGAAGGATGGGATGCCGAATTTATGATCGCCGTCACGGGGCGTGTGTCAGCGAGACGTGGAGCCGCGCACGATGAGTTCGCCGGAGAAGACCTGTTCGCGTACCGCGTCCTGACTGCCTTCGATACGCTTCACCACCTGCTCCAGCGCGGCATAGCCCATCTGCCAGGTGGGCTGTTTCAGGGTAGTGATCCCGACGCCGGCCAGCTCTGCCCATTCCAGCTCGTCAAAGCCCAGCAGGCCAATATCAGCCCCCCAGTGCAGCCCGATGCGCTTCAGAGCGCGAGCGACCTGCAGTGTCAGCGCACCGTTAGCAGTGATAACCGCCTTGCGCATCCCCCGATGCGCGGTATGGAACTGACGCAGGGCGTTGTCCAGCCGTTCGCTGTCGTGCAGCGTGACTTCTGCATTCTGTGCGATGACACCGGGATGGTGGCTCAGAGTATGGTGGAAGGCGGCGAGGCGCTCGCGCCGCGTATTGACGGTGCCGAGCGGTTCGCTGAGGAACAGCATCGCTTCAAATCCCTGGCTGACCAGGTGTTCGGTGGCGGTGGTGGCGGCCTGGGTATTGTCCAGCCCTACAACGTCGCAGGCGAAGTCCGGGATTTTTCGGTCGATAAGCACCATCGGCAGCGCCGACTGCTGGAGGCGGTTCAGTCCCTCCTCGCGCATTCCGACCGCATTCACCACGATGCCCTCTACCTGGTAGCTGCGCAGCAGGTCGAGATAGTGCAGCTCCTGGTCTACCTCGTTGTTGGTGTTACACACCAGCGGGGTAAAGCCTTTTTCACGGCAGGCTGCTTCGATACCGCTCAGCACGTCCACGGAGTAGGGGTTGGTGATATCGGCGATGATCAGGCCAATGAGCCGGGTACGGCCACGCTTCAGGCCGCGCGCCATCTGATTCGGACGATAGTCGAGGTCAGCAATCGCCTGTTCAATGCGCGCCAGCAGCGCCTGCGACAGCAGATGTTTTTCGCCGTTCAGATAGCGGGAAATACTGGTTTTACCGGTCTTTGCCGCTCTGGCGACATCGCTGATGGTCGGGCGGGTTCGGGTCATGGCGGTCCTCGTCGTCGCCTGTCGCGGATGTCAGGCATAATTTTGAATAATAAGCCTTTCTGCGCGCGGGATGAAAGTACGACGGGGAATTAACGCGGGAAGCGGCCGCCCGCCGACGGGCGAACGGCGCTACGCCTTACTGAAGCGGGCTTAAGGTGATCTCAACGCGGCGGTTCTGGGCTTTGCCCTCTGCCGTGCTGTTGCTGGCGATCGGATTCGCCGGGCCAAGGCCGGAAGTGCGCAGGCGGTTGGATGCCACGCCCTGGGTGATCAACGCGCTGGCAACGGAGTCGGCACGCTGCTGCGACAGGCGCATGTTCAGATCCTGACCACCGGTGCTGTCAGTGTAACCCACTACGTTAACGGCGGTTTTCGGGTACTCTTTCAGCACCATCGCCACGCCGGTAAGGGTATTGGCACCCGCCGGTTTCAGGGTGGCGCTGCTGCTGTCGAAAGTCACGTTGTTCGGCATGTTAAGGATGATGTTGTCGCCATTTCGCGTCACGCTCACGCCGGTTCCCTGCATTTTGTCGCGCAGTTTTGCTTCCTGCACGTCCATGTAGTAACCGACACCGCCGCCCAGCGCCGCGCCTGCCGCTGCGCCAATCAGCGCGCCCTTGCCGCGGTCTTTTTTGGAGGAGGAGAGTGCGCCTACGCCCGCGCCAACCAGCGATCCCAGACCTGCGCCGATGCCGGATTTACCTGCTTCACGTTCGCCGGTGTAGGGATTAGTTGTACAGCCAGAAAGGGCCAGCGCGCCGCTGATCGCAGCAGCAATAATAACCACACGTTTTTTCATTGTTTTTCCTTAATTACTTATTTTGCTAAACCACCTTTAAAGCGGCGGTTGATTATGCCCTGTAAATGTGATGAAAATTCATGCCTTTCGTCTTAATTTGCAAGTTCGTTCTGATTGCTGGTGCAGGCGCAACGTCTGTCAGCACCGCGGACAATAAACCATAAAGAGTGCGGTATCGCGCCGCCTTCGCCTGCATACGTTACTCAGGAGCGCGTTTTGGCTAATTCATCATCTTCTAAACCGGTATTAACCGCCGCCCACTGGGGACCCATGCTGGTCGAAACCGACGGCGAGCGCGTTATCGCCTCCCGCGGTGCGCTGGAGAGCCGTCATCTTAATTCACTGCAAACCGCGGTTCCGGACCAGGTACACAGCAAAACCCGCGTGCGCTATCCGATGGCGCGCAAGGGCTTTCTCGCGTCACCGGATAAGCCGCAGGGGGTGCGCGGAGACGATGAGTATGTGCGCATCAGCTGGGACGAGGCGCTTGAACTGATTGATACCCAGCATCGCCGCATCCGCAATACCTGGGGGCCGGCCTCCATTTTTGCCGGGTCATACGGCTGGCGCTCTAACGGGGTATTCCATAAAGCGGCGACGCTGCTGCAGCGCTACATGAGCCTGGCGGGCGGCTATACCGGTCACCTGGGCGATTACTCCACCGGTGCCGCGCAGGTGATCATGCCCTACGTGGTGGGCGGTAACGAAGTTTATCAGCAGCAGACCAGCTGGCCGCTGGTGCTGGAGCACAGCGATGTGGTGGTGTTGTGGAGCGCCAATCCGCTCAATACCCTGAAGATTGCCTGGAACGCCTCGGACGAGCAGGGCATCGGCTGGTTTGAAAAGCTCAAGCGCAGCGGTAAGAAACTGATCTGCATCGACCCGATGCGTTCCGAAACCGTCGATTTCTTTGGCGACAGCATGGAGTGGCTGGCGCCGCACATGGGCACCGACGTGGCGCTGATGCTGGGCATCGCCCATACGCTGGTGGAAAACGGCTGGCACGATCGTGAATTTCTTGCGGCCTGCACCCACGGTTATGACCGGTTTGCCGACTACCTGACCGGGGCCAGCGACGGCGTGGCAAAAGACGCGGCCTGGGCGGCACCGATCTGCGGTATTTCAGAAGCAAAAATCCGTGAGCTGGCAAAACTGTTTCATGAAAACCGCACCATCCTGATGGCCGGCTGGGGTATGCAGCGCCAGCAGTACGGCGAACAAAAACACTGGATGCTGGTGACGCTGGCGGCAATGCTCGGGCAGATCGGTACGCCGGGCGGCGGCTTCGGGCTGTCTTATCATTTCGCTAACGGCGGTAACCCGACGCGCCGCGCCGCGGTGCTGGCCTCAATGCAGGGGAGCGTGAAGGACGGCATCGACGCGGTAGAGAAAATCCCGGTGGCGCGCATCGTTGAAGCGCTGGAAAACCCCGGCGGCGCGTACCAGCATAACGGCCTCGATAAGCACTTCCCGGATCTGCGCTTCATCTGGTGGGCGGGCGGAGCCAACTTCACCCATCACCAGGATACCAACCGCCTGATCCGCGCCTGGCAGAAGCCAGAGCTGGTGGTGATCTCAGAATGCTTCTGGACCGCAGCGGCGCGTCATGCGGACATCGTGCTGCCGATCACGACTTCATTCGAGCGCAACGATCTCACCATGACCGGCGATTACAGCAACCAGCATCTGGTACCGATGAAGCAGGTGGTGCCGCCGCAGGGTGAAGCGCGTAATGATTTTGATATTTTTGCCGAACTGAGCGAGCGCTGGGAAACCGGCGGTATGCAGCGCTTTACCGAAGGCAAAGATGAGCTGGCGTGGCTGGAAACCTTCTATAACATCGCGAATGAACGCGGTGCGGCGCAGGGTGTGACGCTCCCGCCGTTCGCCGATTTCTGGGCGGCCAACGAACTGATTGAGATGCCGGAGAGCGAAAAGAACGCGCAGTTTGTTCGCTTCGCCGCGTTTCGCGCCGATCCGCAGGCCAATCCGCTGTCAACGCCGAGCGGTAAAATTGAAATTTACTCCGAGCGCATCGCCGCATTCGGCTATACCGACTGCCCACCGCATCCGAGCTGGATGCCGCCCGATGAGTGGCACGGTAATGCACAGCCGGGCCAGCTGGAGCTGCTCTCCTCGCACCCGGCGCACCGTCTGCATAGCCAGCTTAACTACGCGCACCTGCGCGAGCAGTATGCCGTAGCGGGCCGCGAGCCGCTGACGCTGCATCCGGACGATGCGCGCCAGCGCGGCATTGAAGCGGGTGACGTGGTGCGGGTGTGGAACGATCGCGGGCAGGTGCTGGTCGGGGCGGTGATCACCGACGGTATCCGACCGGGAACCATTTGTATCCATCAGGGGGCCTGGCCCGATCTCGATGCGCAAAACGGCGGGCTATGCAAAAACGGGGCGGTGAACGTGCTGACGCGCGATATTCCCTCGTCACGGCTGGCGAATGGCTGCGCGGCGAATTCCTCGCTGGTGTGGATGGAAAAATACACCGGGCCAGCGTTAAACGTTACGGCGTTTGATCCGCCTGCCAGCGCATAATCCACGTCGGGTGGTGGGTTTCATTCTGCCAGGCGCTCTCCTCAATGCGGAAGCCCTGGCGGTGATAGAAGTGCACCGCCCGCGTGTTTTTCTGATACACCTCAAGGCTCAGGTCCGGAAAGCGCGCCATGACGTGGCGTATCAGCGCCTTACCGATGCCCTGTGATAGCGCGTCAGGGGCGACAAACAGTGCGCCGATAAAGCGCGCGTCCATCACGCTGATAAAGCCCTTCAGCCCATTCTCTTCCCACACCCAGGTTTGCGCGCCGGGCAGATACACCTCGCGTACCAGGCCAAGACTTTCCAGCCAGTAGCTCTCGTCGATAAAGGGGTGAGCCTGGGTGGTGCTGACCAGCCACAGTTCCAGCAGCGCGGGCAGATCGTCGCTGCGCGCGGCGCGGATCATTTTCCGTTCCCGGGATGGCAGTGACAGGAAGCGATGTGATCGTTCACTAATCCGCAGGCCTGCATAAAGGAGTAACAGATGGTGGAGCCCACAAACTTAAATCCGCGTTTTTTCAGCGCTTTTGAGAGCGCGTCGGAAACGGGTGTGGTGGCGGGGATCTCACTGAGGGTGGTGGCCTGCGTCAGCTGCGGCTGGTAATCAACGAAACCCCAGACAAAATCTGAAAATGATTCGCCGTTTTGCTGCATTGCCAGCAGGGCACGAGCGTTGGTAATGATGGCTTCAATCTTGCCGCGATGGCGAATGATGCCGGCGTCCTGCACCAGGCGATCAACATCCTCCGGCCGGAGAGCGGCCACCTTTTGCGGGTCGAAGTGACAGAAGCAGCGGCGGTAATTTTCCCGCTTTTTCAATACGGTAATCCATGACAGACCCGCCTGCTGGCCTTCGAGGCAGATCATCTCAAACAGCACATGTTCATCGCGTTGCGGCACGCCCCATTCGGTGTCGTGGTAGGTGATATAAAGCGGGTCCTGGGTGACCCATCCGCATCGTTGCATCGGCGTGTCTTTCCTTATGGTTACGCGACGGTGAAATTCTGTTTTCCCCGGCTTGACGTGTCTGATAAAGAGACAATAGTTAATGCAGGGATATCCCCATGCCCGACTAAAAATCAAAACTAACCGCCGGATCCGGCTCTTTTCTGGAGTCGCTTTAATGATTACGCATTTTCGCAGTGGCCGCCCCGCGCAGACGTGCAGGGCGTTGATATTGTGGTGCCTGGCTGTCAGCCAGGGCGCGTATGCATGGCAACAGGAATATATCGCTGACAGCACGCAGAGTGATACTGCGGCACGGTATACCTGGGACAGCGATCACCAACCCCGATATGAAGATATTCTCGCAGAGCGCATTGATTCCCGGCAGCGAGCCTTTGACGCAGCGCACCCGGCGCAATCCAGCGCCGGATTAAGCATCCCGGTGACGCGGCGCATTACCACCGGCCCGGTGGCTGGCTGGCGCCGGGATGGCAGCAGTACGGCGATGTACGACAGCGACGGCGATCTGCTGGCCCCGGTCAGCACGCTGGGCTGGCGGGTCGATTCCTTCTTTGGCCCGGTGCGCCCGTGGGCGCAGGTCAGCTATAACCAGCCGTTTGGCGAAAATGTGTGGCAGTCGCAGGCCGGATTGCATCTGGTACCGACCAGCAGCCAGTATGAAACCTGGGTGGATGTGAGCGTTGGCGTAGACATGCCGCTGACTCGCCACGTTGCCGCCTGGACCTCGCTGTCACAAAGCGACGGCACGACCGACAGCGGCGACCTGTTTATCTACAACCTTGGTCTCAGCGCGAAGTTTTAAACCGCGCCGGCTGCCTTACTGGCGGTTTGTCAGGGCTATTTTTACTCCGCAGGCCTCGGCGTAGCGGCGCAGCGTATTCCAGGTGGCGCGGGTAATGTTGCGTTCAAGACGCGATATTGCCGGCGGCTTAACGCCCATGCGCTCAGCAACCTGCGCCCGGCTCAGGCCAGCGGATTCACGCCAGCGGGTAAGCTGGCCCAGCAGCGCCAGCTCTTCAGAAAGATCTTCATCATCCAGTGCGACGCCCGTCATGCTGTAAGGCCGTTCCATCAGTGCGTCTTGCGAAAAGGGGATCAACTTCGTCATGCCATCTCCTCCGATCCTGGTCCGCAGGGGTCGCTCGCCCGGTGGGTATCGGTTTTATTGTTATTGGTGCGTGGTTAATGAAACGTAGACGCCCCCGCAGCCGGTAGATTGACGAATTATGCGGTAGCGCGTGAAAGACACCTGATACCTGTCACCGCGGTTGCCAGGTCCACGCTATATGATGTGAACACTCGCTAACTTTTCTGCGGTAGCATTAAATCACACGTTAATATTGTCGAGATTTTACGCGATTTTTCGCGCAAGCATAGCGGCGAAGCGCGAGAAACTAAAGAAATTCTGACTCGGCTGCGTTAACGCGAAGCCGTTTACCTGTACGGGGCCGCTTCCGCCCCGTCTGATAACATTTGCGTTACGGACAGATCGCAAGGTTAACAACCCTCTCATTGATAGTGTGTGCTCACTATCAAAATCTTTCTGCCGCTGACAAGGTCATTCATTCCCGCTCAGATGCATTTCATTCCGTCGCTGAGGCATCTCATGCCGTTTTTACCCCGTGCATAAATACCCTTCGCTATTGTAAGGACAGTTAATTTCCTTACAGGAATACCGTTATGAGCATCTCATCCACTGCAAACCGTACTCGCTGGTTGACCCTTATCGGGACCATTATCACCCAGTTCGCGCTGGGTTCTGTCTATACCTGGAGCCTGTTCAACGGCGCGCTGTCGGAAAAACTCGACGCGCCGGTAAGTCAGGTGGCCTTTTCCTTCGGCCTGTTAAGCCTCGGGCTGGCGCTTTCCTCATCGGTCGCCGGTAAGCTGCAGGAACGCTTTGGCGTAAAACGCGTGACTATCGCGTCCGGGCTGCTGCTCGGCCTGGGACTGTTTCTCACCGCGCATTCGCAAAATCTGCTCATGCTCTGGTTATGCGCCGGCTTGCTGATGGGTCTGGCAGACGGGGCAGGTTATCTGCTGACGCTCTCCAACTGCGTGAAGTGGTTCCCGGAGCGTAAAGGTCTGGTTTCCGCTTTCGCTATCGGCTCTTACGGCCTTGGCAGCCTCGGTTTCAAATTCATCAACACCTGGTTGCTGGATGCTGTCGGTCTGGAGCAAACCTTTATAGTCTGGGGCGTTCTGGTGGCAGCCATGATCGTCTTCGGTGCTTTCATGATGAAAGATGCGCCGCTGCAGCCGGTCACCAGTGCTAACGGCCAGACCGCGCAGGACTTCACCCTGGCGGAAGCGATGCGTAAACCGCAGTACTGGATGCTGGCGCTGATGTTTCTCACCGCCTGTATGTCCGGCCTGTATGTGATTGGCGTGGCGAAAGATATTGCCCAGGGCATGGTGAAGCTCAGCGCGATGGACGCAGCCAATGCCGTTACCGTTATCTCCATTGCTAACCTGAGCGGTCGCCTGGTGCTGGGTATTCTCTCCGATAAAATGGCCCGTAT
This sequence comes from Siccibacter colletis, assembly GCF_025914095.1. Taxonomy (NCBI): domain Bacteria; kingdom Pseudomonadati; phylum Pseudomonadota; class Gammaproteobacteria; order Enterobacterales; family Enterobacteriaceae; genus Siccibacter; species Siccibacter colletis. Next base: position 154,148 of record NZ_CP074352.1, read on the forward strand.
CCGTGTGATTACTATCGGTCAGGTGATCTCCCTGATTGGGATGGCGGCCCTGCTGTTCGCCCCGCTGAACGCCGTCTCGTTCTTCGCGGCCATTGCCTGCGTTGCCTTCAACTTTGGCGGTACCATCACCGTTTACCCGTCGCTGGTGAGCGAGTTCTTCGGCCTGAACAATCTGGCGAAAAACTACGGCGTGATTTATCTCGGCTTCGGGATCGGCAGCATCTGCGGTTCGCTTATCGCCTCGCTGTTCGGTGGTTTCTACGTCACCTTCGTGGTTATCTTCGCCCTGCTGATTGTCTCCCTGGCGCTCTCCACTACCATTCGCCAGCCAAATCGCGAAGCGCTGCATCACACCCACGCCCACGCCTGATAGCGCGCTCTGTTACCCTGACGCCACGCCGATGCGTGGCGTTTTGCGTTGCAGCGCGTGAATGCGGCATCGCGACTATGCTTTCTGAACATTCACAACAGAAGGAACAAGCGATGTCTTTAGAAAAAGTGGTTTACCGCGCGAAGGCGAAAGCAACAGGCGGGCGCGATGGTCGCGCGGTCTCCTCTGACGGTGTGCTGGATGTCAAACTGGGCGTGCCGAAAGAGATGGGTGGCATGGGCGGAGAGGCGACCAATCCGGAACAGCTGTTCGCCGCCGGTTATTCTGCCTGTTTCCTTGGTGCGCTGAAACACGTCGCCTCGCAGGAAAAAGCAAAAATCCCACAGGATGCTTGGATCGAAGGCGAGGTCGGGATTGGCCCGTTGCCGACCGGCTTTGGTATTGAAGTGCAGCTGAACATTCATCTGCCGGGCCTCGATCAGGCCGAGGCGGAAGCGCTGGTGCAGAAAGCGCACATCGTTTGCCCGTACTCTAATGCAACGCGTGGCAATATCGACGTGAAGCTGAACGTGCTGACTTCGTGAGTACAGCATTCACAATCGCGTTGAGCAAATAGTGCGGATCCGGCCCGCTGCTTTGTAAATAATGGGCCGGATCACAATCTCCTGAGACACTTTTCCCCGCCGCTGTGGTCTACTAGCCACGCCTGACGATTGAATCCTCCTGATTCCTGTGCGTATCTTACTTTTTTCCACAAGATTGCTTTGAATATCAAAGCAGTGGATTTGTTATTCTCTGTTTTCCGGGATTGCTTGCATGAGTTACATAAAATCGATGACCCAGCAGAAGCTGAGTTTTCTGCTTGCGGTATACATCGGCCTGTTTTTGAACATCGCGGTGTTTTTCCGCCGTTTTGACGGTTATGTAGACCATTTTACTGCCTGGAATGGATTCGCCGCCGTAGTGGAGCTTTGCGCCACCGTCTTAGTGACCTTCTTCTTACTTCGCCTGATTTCGCTACTGGGACGCCGCGCGTGGCAGGTGCTGACGTCGCTTATCGTCCTGTTCTCGGCCGGGGCCAGCTATTACATGACCTTCCTGAACGTGGTCATTGGCTATGGCATCGTGGCGTCGGTGATGACGACCGATATCGACCTGTCGAAAGAGGTGGTCGGCTGGGGATTCGCGCTGTGGATCGTGCTGATTAGCGCACCGCCGCTGCTGTTCATCTGGAACAACCGCTGCCGTTACACTCTTCTGCGTCAGCTGCGCACCCGCGGACAACGCGTACGCAGCGTGCTGGCGGTGGTGCTGGCCGGTGTGCTGGTCTGGGCGCCGATTCGCCTGCTGGATATTCAGCAGAAAAAGGTAGAGCGCGCGACAGGCGTGGATATGCCGAGTTACGGCGGTGTGGTGGCCAACTCCTATCTGCCGTCGAACTGGCTTTCCGCGCTGGGGCTGTATGCCTGGGCGCAGGTGGATGAGTCCTCGGATAACAACTCCCTGCTGAATCCGGCGAAAAAGTTCACCTATACCGCGTCTGAGGATCTCGTTGATACCTATGTGGTGTTTATCATCGGCGAAACCACGCGCTGGGATCATATGGAGATGCTGGGCTACGAGCGTGATACCACGCCGAAGCTGGGTAAAGAGCCGAATCTGGCGGCGTTCCGCGGCTATTCTTGCGATACCGCCACCAAGCTGTCGCTGCGCTGCATGTTTGTGCGCCAGGGCGGGGCGTCTGACAACCCACAGCGTACTCTGAAAGAGCAGAACGTCTTTGCGGTACTCAAGCAGCTGGGCTTTAGTTCAGACCTGTATGCTATGCAGAGCGAGATGTGGTTCTACAGCAACGCAATGGCTGACAACATCTCCTATCGCGAGCAGATTGGCGCAGACCCGCGCAACCGCGGTAAAACCGTAGACGATATGCTGCTGATAGATGAAGTTCAGAACTCGCTGGAGAACCACCCGGAAGGCAAGCACCTGATCGTGCTGCATACCAAAGGCTCGCACTATAACTATGTGCAGCGCTACCCGCGCAGCTACGCCCGCTGGACACCGGAGTGTGTGAACGTGGATACCAAGTGCAGCCGGGAAGAGTTTATCAATGCCTACGATAACTCAGTGCTTTATGTAGATACCTTTATCGACAAGGTGATCGACCAGGTGCGCGATAAGAAGGCGATTGTCTTCTATGCGGCGGACCACGGTGAATCCATTAACGATAACGAGCATCTGCACGGTACGCCGCGCCATATGGCGCCGCCGGAGCAGTTCCGCGTGCCGATGATGGTATGGATGTCGGATAAGTATCTGGCGAACCCTAACCACGCGCAGGCGTTTGCGAAGCTGAAGAAAGAGGCGGAGATGAAAGTACCGCGTCGTCACGTTGAGCTGTACGACACCATTCTGGGCTGCCTGGGCTACACTTCGCCGGACGGCGGCATCAACCAGAACAACAACTGGTGCCACGTGAACGCCGCTAAAACCGCCGCCGCGCAGTAATGCTGCTGGCTTTCCAGGCGATCAAAAGGCTTTTTTAGGTTAAGGGATTGACGCTCGAAGTGGTGCGCAGTAATATGCGCCCCGCATTCGGTGATTGGCGCAGCCTGGTAGCGCACTTCGTTCGGGACGAAGGGGTCGGAGGTTCGAATCCTCTATCACCGACCAAATTTAAAGCCCTGCTCAATGAGCAGGGCTTTTTCGTATGCAGCAAACGAGGATGAGAACCTCCGGGGGCAGGAGGTTCGACTCGAGCGGCAGAACGGTGGGTGCGCTGCGCTTACCCACCCTACGCGAGGTAGCTCATGAGATTGCGTAATGTAGGGCGGGTAAGCCCGCGCACCCGCCATTGCCGCGTAACCGAAGGTGGGTGCGCTGCGCTTACCCACCCTACGCGTGGTAGTTCTGAGATTGCGTAATGTAGGGCGGGTAAGCCCGCGCACCCGCCATTGCCGCGTAACCGAAGGTGAAGACGCTGCGCTTACCCACCCTACGCGTGGCAGTGCCCAGAATGCGAACCACCGGAATAAAATGATTTAACATCACTGTAACACTTCTACCCTTTTATCCAGGCGTAATCTATTTGCCTACAATGGCTTAGCACATGCTGTTTCGTGCAAACGGACTTCCATCGTTTATTTTGCTGTCTGGCTCGCATTTCGTGACATATTTCATTGAAAATTATTATGAAAAGCGACCTGCAAAACTACCTTCACTTATGGTTAGCCTCAGCATATTTCGCTGTCACCCCGCGTTTTTTCAATCGTATTCGTTCAGTTCTTCATCATTGTTCAAGAAATTTTTCACAAATTGGGCAAACGGTAACCACTGCTCAGAGTGAATTAACCAGACAATTGTTCTGGCATTGTGGCGTTAGCATAAATTTCCCTGCTGGGAATAGCCGCTTGAGGTTTTTTTAATCTTTGTTTGCCATTCCTCACACTCCTTGTAAAACCCGGATACCTGTATTGACGTTTTCACATTCTGTTGACAGATTGTAGGGCGTGAGGGGCACTTTAAGGACAGTCTGTACTGCGACTGCGTCGACATTGTGAAAGGATTCCCCGTCCTCATTCGCGCTTTCGGGCGCACCGATCAGACCGGGTAAAAAACAAAAAAAGGTCTGACGGACCACCTCAAGTATTTCGGATACCAGCATCAGCTGCGAGTCGGAAGACGGCGGGTAACACAACACATATCACATTGGAGCAGAATAATGAGTATTTCCTTGAAGAAGTCAGGGATGCTGAAGTTTGGCCTGAGCCTGGTAGCCATGACTGTCGCAGCAAGCGTTAACGCCAAAACCCTGGTTTACTGTTCAGAAGGTTCGCCGGAAGGCTTCAACCCGCAGCTCTTCACCTCTGGCACCACCTATGATGCAAGCTCAGTGCCTATTTATAACCGTCTGGTTGAGTTCAAAATCGGCACCACGGAAGTGATCCCGGGTCTGGCTGAGAAGTGGGAAATCAGCGAAGACGGCAAAACCTATACCTTCCACCTGCGTCAGGGCGTGAAGTGGCAGGATAACAAAGAGTTCAAACCGACGCGCGAGTTCAACGCCGACGACGTGGTGTTCTCTTTTGACCGTCAGAAAAATGCCCAGAACCCGTACCATAAAGTTTCTGGCGGCAGCTACGAATACTTCGAAGGCATGGGTCTGCCGGACCTGATCACCGAAGTGAAAAAAGTGGACGACAAAACCGTCCAGTTCGTTCTCTCCCGCCCTGAAGCACCGTTCCTGGCTGACCTGGCGATGGACTTCGCGTCCATTCTGTCCAAAGAGTACGCTGACAACATGCTGAAAGCCGGCACGCCGGAGAAAGTAGACCTGAACCCAATTGGTACCGGTCCGTTCCAGCTGCAGCAGTACCAGAAAGACTCCCGCATTCTCTATAAAGCGTTTGAAGGCTTCTGGGGCACCAAGCCGCAGATCGACCGTCTGGTGTTCTCTATCACCCCGGATGCTTCTGTACGCTACGCCAAACTGCAGAAAAACGAATGTCAGGTGATGCCGTACCCGAACCCGGCCGACATCGCGCGCATGAAGAAAGACACCAACATCAATCTGATGGAGCAGGCTGGCCTGAACGTGGGTTACCTCTCTTTCAACACCGAGAAGAAGCCGTTTGATGACGTAAAAGTACGTCAGGCGCTGACCTACGCGGTGAATAAAGAAGCGATCATCAAAGCGGTTTACCAGGGCGCCGGCACTGCCGCGAAAAACCTGATCCCGCCGACCATGTGGGGCTACAACGACGCGGTGCAGGATTACGGCTACGACGTTGAAAAAGCGAAAGCGCTGCTGAAAGAAGCCGGTCAGGATAAAGGCCTTACCGTTGAGCTGTGGGCGATGCCGGTACAGCGTCCGTACAACCCGAACGCGCGTCGTATGGCGGAGATGATTCAGGCTGACTGGGCGAAGATCGGCGTTCAGGCCAAGATTGTTACCTACGAGTGGGGCGAGTATCTGAAACGCGCCAAAGCGGGTGAGCATCAGGCGGTCATGATGGGCTGGACCGGCGACAATGGGGATCCGGATAACTTCTTCGCAACCCTGTTCAGCTGCGCGGCAGCGAAAGATGGCTCCAACTACTCTCGCTGGTGCTACAAGCCGTTTGAAGATCTGATTCAGCCGGCGCGTGCAGCAGAAGACCACAACAAGCGTATCGAACTCTACAAGCAGGCTCAGGTAGTGATGCACGACCAGGCTCCGGCACTGATCATCGCGCACTCCACCGTATACGAGCCGGTGCGTAAAGAGGTGAAAGGCTACGTGGTTGATCCGCTGGGCAAACACCACTTCGAAAACGTCTCTGTTGAATAATAAGTACTATGCCTGACCCCCTCTCCTCTCCGGAGAGGGGGAAGCATTTTCCCTTCCCTCTGGAAGGGTGAAATACATTTGTGAGCAATACAGACGTAGCGTCCCAGGCGGTACGTCATGAGAGAGAATCCGGGTTATGTTGCAGTTCATCCTCCGACGTCTGGGGCTGGTTATCCCCACGTTTATCGGTATCACCCTTCTCACCTTTGCCTTTGTCCATATGATCCCCGGCGACCCGGTAATGATTATGGCCGGTGAGCGTGGTATCTCCCCTGAACGTCATGCGCAGCTGCTGGCCGAACTTGGCCTTGATAAGCCGCTGTGGCAGCAGTACCTCCACTATATCTGGGGCGTATTGCATGGCGATTTAGGCATCTCACTGAAGAGTCGTCTCCCGGTCTGGGAAGAGTTCGTTCCGCGCTTCCAGGCTACGCTGGAGCTGGGCGTCTGCGCCATGATTTTCGCGGTGGCGGTCGGTATTCCGGTTGGCGTGCTGGCAGCGGTAAAACGCGGCTCCATTTTCGATCATACTGCCGTTGGCCTGGCGCTGACGGGCTACTCCATGCCTATCTTCTGGTGGGGCATGATGCTGATTATGCTGGTCTCGGTGCAGTGGAACCTGACGCCGGTATCCGGGCGCGTCAGCGATATGGTGTTCCTCGACGACACCAACCCGCTCACCGGCTTTATGCTCATCGACACCGCGATCTGGGGCGAAGAGGGCAACTTTATCGACGCCCTGGCGCACATGATCCTGCCGGCGATGGTGCTCGGGACTATCCCGCTGGCGGTGATCGTGCGTATGACCCGTTCAGCGATGCTCGAAGTGCTGGGTGAAGATTACATCCGTACTGCCCGCGCCAAAGGCCTGACCCGCATGCGCGTTATCATCGTCCATGCGCTGCGTAACGCCATGCTGCCAGTGGTGACGGTGATCGGGTTGCAGGTCGGCACTATGCTGGCCGGTGCGATCCTGACCGAAACCATCTTCTCCTGGCCGGGCCTGGGCCGCTGGCTGATTGATGCACTGCAGCGCCGTGACTATCCGGTGGTGCAGGGCGGGGTACTGCTGGTGGCGACGATGATTATTCTCGTTAACCTGCTGGTAGACCTGCTTTACGGCGTGGTGAACCCGCGTATACGTCACAGGAAGTAAGGGACCATCATGTCACAAGTTACAGAAAGCAAAGTGGTTTCTGCGCCGGTGCCGATGACGCCCGTGCAGGAGTTCTGGCACTATTTTAAACGCAACAAGGGCGCAGTGATTGGCCTGGTGTACGTGGTGGTGATGATCATCATCGCGGTATTCGCTAACTTTATCGCGCCGCATAACCCGGCGGAGCAGTTCCGCGATGCGCTGCTGGCCCCACCGGTCTGGCAGGACGGCGGCACCTGGGCGCATATCCTCGGCACCGATGACGTGGGCCGCGATGTGATGTCGCGCCTGATGTACGGCGCGCGTCTGTCGCTGCTGGTCGGCTGTCTGGTGGTGGTGCTCTCCCTGATCATGGGTGTGGTGCTCGGCCTGCTGGCCGGTTATTTCGGCGGTATCGTCGATAACATCATCATGCGTATCGTCGATATCATGCTGGCGCTGCCGAGCCTGCTGCTGGCCCTGGTGCTGGTAGCGGTGTTTGGCCCGTCGATCACCAACGCCGCGCTGGCGCTCACCTTCGTGGCGCTGCCGCACTACGTGCGCTTAACCCGCGGCGCGGTGCTGTCGGAAGTGAACCGCGACTACGTGACCGCATCGCGCGTGGCGGGAGCGGGTCCGGTACGCCAGATGTTCGTCAATATTCTTCCTAACTGCCTCGCGCCGCTGATTGTTCAGGCGTCGCTCGGCTTCTCTAACGCCATTCTCGATATGGCCGCCCTGGGCTTCCTTGGCATGGGTGCGCAACCGCCGACGCCGGAGTGGGGCACCATGCTCTCCGACGTATTGCAGTTCGCACAGAGTGCCTGGTGGGTCGTGACCTTCCCCGGTCTGGCGATCCTGCTGACGGTGCTGGCATTTAACCTGATGGGTGACGGGCTGCGTGACGCGCTCGATCCTAAACTCAAGCAGTAGAGAGGCGCGAGATGGCGTTACTGAATGTAGATAAATTATCGGTGCACTTTGGCGACAAAGACGCACCCTTCCGCGCCGTGGACCGTGTGAGTTACAGCGTGGATCAAGGCGAAGTGGTCGGTATCGTGGGCGAATCCGGCTCCGGTAAATCGGTCAGCTCGCTGGCGATCATGGGCCTGATTGATTATCCGGGCCGCGTGATGGCGGATAACCTCGGCTTCAACGGTCAGGATCTTAACCGCATCTCCGAGAAGGAGCGTCGCAACCTGGTGGGTGCCGAAGTGGCCATGATCTTCCAGGACCCGATGACCAGCCTTAACCCGTGCTACACCGTGGGCTACCAGATTATGGAAGCCATTAAGGTGCATCAGGGCGGCAACAAGAAAACCCGTCGTCAGCGCGCTATCGACCTGCTGAACCAGGTAGGCATTCCCGATCCGGCATCGCGTCTGGACGTCTATCCGCACCAGCTCTCCGGCGGGATGAGCCAGCGCGTGATGATCGCGATGGCGATTGCCTGTCGGCCAAAGCTGTTAATTGCCGATGAACCGACGACGGCACTGGATGTGACCATCCAGGCGCAGATCATTGAGCTGCTGCTGGAGCTGCAGCAAAAAGAGAACATGGCGCTGGTGTTAATCACCCATGACCTCGCGCTGGTGGCTGAAGCGGCACATAAAATTATCGTGATGTATGCCGGCCAGGTGGTGGAAACCGGCGCGGCGCGCGATATCTTCCGCGCCCCGCGTCACCCGTACACCCAGGCGCTGCTGCGTGCGCTGCCGGAGTTTGCTCAGGATAAAGCGCGACTCGCCTCGCTGCCGGGCGTGGTACCGGGCAAGTATGACCGTCCGAATGGCTGTCTGCTGAACCCGCGCTGCCCCTACGCCACCGACAAGTGCCGCGTTGATGAGCCGGCTCTGAACCTGGTCGATAATGGCCGTCAGTCAAAATGTCATTACCCACTCGATGATGCCGGGAGGCCTAACTATGAGTACGCATGAGGCCCTGTCCCCTGTGCTGTTGCAGGCAATCGACCTGAAAAAACATTACCCGGTGAAGAAGGGCATTTTTGCCCCGGAACGCCTGGTGAAAGCGCTCGACGGCGTGTCGTTCACGCTGGAGCGCGGGAAAACCCTGGCGGTGGTGGGCGAGTCCGGCTGCGGGAAATCGACCCTCGGTCGCCTGCTGACCATGATTGAGATCCCGACCGGCGGCGAGCTCTATTATCAGGGCCAGGATCTGCTTAAGCCTGACGCCACGGCAGAGAAGCTGCGCCGTCAGAAAATCCAGATCGTGTTCCAGAACCCGTATGGCTCGCTGAACCCGCGTAAAAAAGTGGGGCAGATTCTGGAAGAACCGCTGCAGATCAACAGCACGCTGAGCAAGGAGGAGCGCCGCGAGAAAGCGCTGGCGATGATGGCGAAGGTCGGCCTGAAAACCGAGCATTACGACCGCTACCCGCACATGTTCTCCGGCGGCCAGCGTCAGCGTATCGCCATTGCCCGCGGTCTGATGCTGGACCCGGACGTGGTGATCGCCGATGAACCGGTTTCTGCGCTCGACGTCTCCGTGCGTGCGCAGGTGCTGAACCTGATGATGGATTTGCAGCAGGACATGGGCCTGTCTTACGTGTTCATCTCGCACGACCTCTCCGTGGTGGAGCACATCGCCGATGAAGTGATGGTGATGTACCTTGGCCGCTGCGTGGAGAAGGGCACCAAAGATCAGATCTTCTCCAATCCGCGTCATCCGTACACCCAGGCACTGCTCTCCGCAACGCCGCGCCTGAATCCGGACGACCGCCGCGAGCGCATCAAGCTCACCGGTGAGCTGCCAAGCCCGCTGAATCCGCCGCCGGGCTGCGCCTTCAGCGCCCGCTGCCGTCGTCGCTTCGGCCCCTGCACGCAGCTCCAGCCGCAGCTTAAGTCTTACGACGGCCAGCTGGTCGCCTGTTTCGCCGTGGACCAGGACGAGAACGGCGAGAAAGCCGTGCCGCAGCCGTAATACGAGCAGGCTAAACCCAACCGGAGCACATGCTCCGGTTTTTTTATGCCCGGAATATGGCCGTCAGGGTTCATATTTGGTCTTAAATTATTATTTAATTCCTGAAAGGGTATTAAATGACCTGTTATGTATTCTTTGGTTCTTATTTGAGCTATATTGATTTATAAAATTTTCTATAGCTCATATTTAAGCTTAATGAAACGTGTTGGCTTAAATATGAGCTTTTGCGGGTAAATTATAACCTCGGGGTTCTTATATGAACGATAACGTCATTACGTCGCTCACATGGAAGCTTCAGTCAGTGAGTGAGGAACTGAGAAAGATGCGCAGTGAACTGCTTACGGCAGCAGCTGAGAGCGCGCCCGGCAATGCGGCATCGATTGACGATCTGGCCGCGTTTGGCGCACAGCTTAACGCACGTCGGAAAGCGCTGGGCATCGATCTGGCACTGCTGGAACTGCAAACCGGGGTGTCGGTTTCTACGTTGAAGCGGGTCTTCAAAGATCCAGAGCAGGTGAAATTTGGCACGGTGGTGGCCGTAGCCCGCGCGCTGGGTGTGACGCTATGCTCCGCCGTGTAACCGTGCGGCTCTATGGAGAACCGGTGGGCGTGCTGGAGCAGAGCGACGCAGGGTTCTGCTTTACCTATCACGCGGATTATCAGGGGCCGCCGCTCTCATTAAGCCTGCCGGTGAGTCAGCGTAGATTTCCGCGCGCCACGCTGCATCCTTTTTTTGTTTCTCTCGCGCCGGAAGGCTGGCTGAAGCGCCGTTACAGCCAGATACAGCATCTTGATGAAAAAGATCTGCTGGGGATGCTTATTCATAACGGTAAAAACCTGATTGGTGCCGTCCAGATCGAACCGGAGGAGGCGTAATGGCGCTGTGTCGTATTCTGTTAACGCCGCTCAATGCGCGCGATGAAGCTACGGGCTATTCAGCGCGTGGCCTGAAGCGGCTCACCGGCACCGGGCGTGCCAGCCCACAGCTTCCCTTTACCCGTAACGAATTTATCAGCGAACTGCCGAAGGCGCAGGCGGGAATGAGCATTTCCGGCTATCAACCCAAGCTACAAATGATTGTTGAGAAGGGGGTTTTTAACGTAGTTGAGCACCAGGGGGAATACATCCTTAAACCTTCCCCAGCGGAGTTCCCGTTTTTAGCGGAAAACGAACACGCCACCATGACCCTGATGGCGCGGCTTGGGTTTGATGTGCCACCGCACGGTCTGGTGCGATTTACCAAAGCGCAACCTGGCGATCCTGAAGAGTATGCCTTCGTCATCCGTCGCTACGATCGTGACGAGCAGGGTAATGCGCTGCATCAGGAGCAACTGGACGCGGCGATGGATATCGGTGAAAAGTACGGCAAAACCGCTGCGGATGGTAAGCAGTACGTCAGCTATGAACGGCTGGCAACCTTTTTACTCGCGAACGTTAACGACAACCTGGCGTTCAAAATCGATCTGTTCCGGCGTATCGCTTATGCATACCTGCTGGGAAACAACGATATGCATCTGCGCAATTTCGGCCTGATCCTGCCGCCGCTCGGCAAGCCTGAACTGGCACCGATATATGATTTTGTCAGCGTCGCCCCTTATCCCCCGGTATTTAACAGCGGGTTTCTGGCCCTGCCGCTGCTGCGTTGTGAAGAGGGCGACGGCGAGCTGGCACCGGGAATGAAAACGCAATACGGGGAGTATCTCGGGAAAGATTTCCTGGTGCTCGGCGAGGCAATGGGCCTGGCGAAACCCGTGGTGCTGCGCCTGTTTGCACAGATGCAGAGCGAAGCCAGAACCGTCGAGGCAGTGTATCGCGCCTCGTTTATGCCTGCCGGAGACAGCGAACGCGTGTTGCAGTGCTATCAGCAGCGGTTAAAGCGGATGATGAACGTGGATGAGGCTGAGATGGTTGGCACATGAGTCGCAGAACAGGGCAGGGCGGGTAAGCTTGTGCACCCGCCGTGTCCGTGCAGCATGGGTACAGTTTCAGGCTACGCTACCCCTTCGGTTCAATCCCTTTTTTCTTCAACGCTTCCCGCGCCAGATTCTTAAACCAGTTGGCAAGACTTATTCCCTGTGCGGCGGCCTCGGCATCAAGCTGCTCGCGTAATGCAGGGTCGATACGCATTTTAAATTGCGGGGCTGGTCCCCCTATTGTCGATTTTTTATCCCTTTTAATCATTGAAAACCGGCCACCTGAAGATTGGTTTTTACTCAGGTGAGCAATGTATGCTGTAAACCCCCTCCAGACACATACAACGTGAAAATTTTCGAGACGCTTTCAGGTTTTCAGGCGTGATACGTGACGTCAGCCCTGTCTGTGGCAGCATATATACAGGCCCGGAACAAGTTATCCGGCAATCCAGTCTTCGGTGCGCAACCCTGACACGCGCTCAAACTCCCGCGTGTTGTTCGTTACCACGATCAAGCCCCGGGAACGCGCATGACCGGCGATCATGTTGTCCCAGGCTCCAATAGGGGTTCCTTTTTTAGCGAGGTCAGCCCGGATCTGACCCGTATGCGTAGCGGCATCGTTATCAAACGTAAGCACATCCAGACGGGCAGCAAACCCTTCGACGACGGCCAGGTTTCTTTCCGGGTTTTGTGATTTTTCTGCGCCGTATATCAATTCCATTAGCGTGACGGTGCTGATGCACATTTGTCCGTAATATTTATTGAAAGCGTCACGCACGATCTGCGGTTTATTTTTGATAGTGAAAATGCAGATATTCGTGTCCAGCATAAACTTGAGCATCAAAATTCTTCCCTGGTCTGATCGTCTGGTTGATCCCTGTCAGACATATAGTCCGACGTCACGCTATCGCCGTTGAACCAGGTGTCCCAGCCTTCGCCAGCCGGTGTGATGATCCGGGTTCTGCCGATGGCAACGATTTCTACATTTTTGACATCTTCCGGTAGCGCTACCGCTTTAGGTAAGCGCACGGCCTGGCTGCGATTACTACGAAACACGGTGGTTTTTTCCATCGCTCCTCCTGCGCTGTACGTTTTTTATCCTTATTATCTTAGTGGTGCAATGGGATATGTCAATGGGATATACAAAAGACGACGCTGGATTGAAAGCGCTTCACAGTACGCAAAAAAAAGCCCGACGCGCTTTCACGGGTCGGGCATTGTATTTAGCCGGTCAGGTTACTCCTCACCGGTTCATCACTGCGGATACGGCACCCAGTCGCCGCCGCCCAGGCGCACCCAGGGTTTGCCCTGATACTGCACCACCACGGCGTTAGCGTTTTCCGATACCGGCGCAGACTGCGGCAGGTTGCTGGTCAGCGCGTCCCAGTCCACGCTGTCGGCCACGAAGTTTTTACCGTCCACCGAGCGGGCCACCAGTTCAGAAATTGCCAGGAAGCTGCTCGGCTGGTCGATCTCAATCATACCGCCCTGATGCGGGGCTTTCATGCCGACAAACTTGATGCCGACCGGGACATGGGTAATCGACGGGCTGGGGATATCGCGTAGGCCGGAAACCTGCATTTTGTCCCCGGCCAGCGCTGCGCCGTGCTCCGGCACAATCACCACCATCACTTTACGGCCCGATTTCTCCAGATCCGTCAGGAAGGTGTTGAGCTGGTCGAACAGTTTCTGGGCGCGCAACTTGTAGTCAGCGGTTTTGCTCACGCCCGGCAGGTGGTTGCCGTCGTGCAGCGGCAGCAGGTTGAAGAAGGTCGCGCTACGTGGGTTCTGCGTGCGGTCTTCAGATTTGTTCCAGCGATCCAGCACCGCCGCATCATCATAGATAGGCGAGTTGTCGAACGAGCGCAGGGCGACCGGCAGCCCGCTCTGATCCATCAGCGGAGACTGCATGCCACCGCCTTCGCGGATCTCTTGCAGGAAGTTACCGAACACGCCGTCGTGATCCAGCATCAGGTGCTGCGAGAAGCCCAGCTTCGCCAGATTCTCAAACAGATAGCACTGGTTGCCCGCCGGCTGATAGAGGTTCTTGTGCGACTGCTGACCGCAGCTGGCACGCAGCAGGCGAATCGCCGCCGGGCCGCTGTAGGAGGTGCCGGAATTAAAGTTTTTAAACAGAATATCGAAATGCGACCACAGCGGGTGCGTCATCAGGCCACTGGCTTCGATATCCGCCCAGGCGAGGGAACAGATGTTGATCACCAGCAGCTCAAACGGCTGGGAATCGGCAGGCAGCGCATCCGGGAATCGCGTCTGACGCTTCGCCTCTGAGGCGTAGAAGCTGGTCAGCCAGTTATTAATGCTCTGGCTGTTTGCCGGAGCAGTCTGGGCCGGAATATCGCCCACCACCGGCGTACCGGCGGCCTGCGCCACGGTATCTGCCGCGCCGCCGCCTGCGGTCGTCATGGTCGTAGTATTTCCCGCGCCCGCGTTCGGCCACAGGGAGATTACCGGGCCGGTGATGGTCAGCACGTTGAGCCAGACCATAATCGCCACCACAAACACCGTTACGCGCAGCCATTGCGAGAGGAACAGCCAGGCGACCAGCAGCACAAACGCCGCGCCGATCATCTGCCAGTTAATGAAGCGCGATACCAGGTCGAGCAGATAATCGGCGCTGAAGCCGGCCACCTGCGACCCCTGGCTGAGCATACTTTGCGGGCCGGGCAGCCAGGTATCGTGCCAGAACAGCGCAAAGCCAACGGGAATGGCGATCCAGTGGCGCAGGCGATGCAGCCGGATATTCGGGATCGGCAGCAGCAGAAACGCCATAAAGACCAGGTTCGCCAGCGCGTGGAAGTTCAGGTAGCCGGTCCACAGCAGGCCAAACTTGAGCAGAAAATAGAAGTTCCAGCCGGAGAGACCGCGCCAGTATGGGAACAGGGGAGTTGGCACCGGGGCCTTTTTCATCTGATTAGTCATGTCGAGGGTCTGCCTTGACTGAGGTCCGGCGCAGGGTGCCGTCCGGCTTAACATAGCGGGGTTTTACAAACACGAGACGCAGGAATGTCGCGATGCGCCGGGAATAGTGGCGCGCCAGGAACCCCAGCGGGAAGAAAATCAGCGCGCACAGCAGCACCAGCTGAACAATATCGGCGAGGGACATCATGCGGACGTGCCTCCATTTGACCCATCGAGCAGCGTGACCGGCTCAGGAATACGCCGCCAGGCGTGACCGTCGTGCTGGGCACGAATAACGGCGCTGATATCGCCGGGGCCGGCCAGCGGTTTGCCCCATTTTTCTGGATTCATATTTCGCATCTGAACAAGTTCCGCCGCGATCTGCGAATCCTCAAACCACACCTTGCGGTTAGAGAAGATGTCGCCAACAGGCAGCGGGAAAATATGGTTTAACGCCGTATCGAGATCGTTGATACGGCAGAACGACAGGAACAGCACCAGCCGCCCGTCACCAAGAGTGACAATATCGCCCATGCGCACCGGACGGCACAGCGTCAGCGCCTGTTCGGCGCGGATACCCGGCACCGGACGCAGCGCCACCATCACGCCTTTACCGTCCAGTGGCAGCAGCGGGTTACTCATCAGCGCGCCCACCGCCTGGCAAAAGCCCTGCCACGGCTGATAGCCACGCAGCTTCAGCGGCTGCATGGCATCGAGCAGCAGATTGATGTCTTCCGGCACGTGGCGCGAGAACATCTGGCCCTGCACGCTCTCAATCAGCGTCAGACAGCGCGACAGCGGCGCATTCCACGGGATGATCATGGTCGCGCCGCACCCCAGCAGCAGACGTTCATCGGTGGCGCGCAGGCTGGCCTGATTTTCGCGCACGATAATTTTCAACGCGGTACCGCGCTGGCGGCGCAGGGTATGAATATGGCGCGCCAGTCCTTCAATCTGATTATTTTGCGCCAGCGAGAAGATAATAGTGGCGGCCTGAGCGGCACGCGCCTCGCTGAACAGCATTTCGTTATTGTCGAACAGCAGCCAGTTTTCAGAAAGCGGCGGGGCGCCTTCCAGCACGGCAACATGGCTTAACACCTGTTTTTCATCGCTGCGCGGCTGCGGGGCGCTCTCTTCTTTTGGTACCACGCTCCAGCCTGCGGTGGTGGAGGCCGCCAGTTGCACCTGCTGTTGGGCGCTGACGCCTTTTTCATTACACCAGTAAGCCACATCAAACAGATGTTCATCACCCTGGCAACGCAAACTGGCGAGACCATCCAGATAACGGTGTTCGCTAATCAGCATGGAATACTGCTTATCGCTATTATTACCAGGGTTGATAATCATAACTGTGCAATTATTTTCTTTCGTCCAGCTACTGGTTTTTTTTAACCAGTTATGTATCTGCGCGGAAGATATATTTTGCCAGTAATTTGTAGGGGTAATAACCAGAATTAAAAAATGGCGCGGATCGATCGACGACATAAGATCGCGGGTGAAAAAGTCTAGACTATCTGGCGTATTTCGCCCGGAAAATAAACGAATTTTATCGGGTCCGCCGTGTACTGGCGCGTGAATTACCTCCCGGGGGGCAATTCCCTGGGTTACCACCGCGACACGCGCCTCAACCTGCTGGGCCGTAATGGTCTGGTTAGCAAGGCGATACGCATCGTCATCCCGGTCTGTGTTTATCCACCACACGCCGCCTGTGGGCATATGGTTTAATTCATCCCACAGCGAATGAATTCCAACAGGAAATATGGGGTTCATGCGTCCCTCTTAAACAAAAATTGTCTGTCTCTCAGTTTACTAGCGAAAGCCTGGAAATAAACCTAACATTGAAATTAAAGAACATCAGATTTAGCATGTAAATCAAATTTCGCTGGCAGTTGAACCCTGTCTAAATCTGTCCGTGCGATTTTCTCAACGGGATGCGGTCTGAATGCAAAACAACGACACCAATAACTCAAACCAGAATGCCGACATTTATGGTTTCCAGAATGACATTCTGGCATTAAGTCGGGCATTTTCATTGCCGGAAATTGATTACACCGATATTTCCCAGCGTGAACAGCTGGCGTCGGCGTTGAAACGCTGGCCGCTGCTGGCAGAATTGACACATCAGTAGCAGGAAACACCATGGCTATTCTGGCTTTACAGGGTATTCGCGGCGGAGTGGGCACCACGACGGTCGCTGCCGCGCTGGCATGGGCGCTGCAAATGCTCGATGAAAAGGTGCTGCTGATCGATGGCTCGCCGGACAACCTGTTACGTCTCTCCTTTAATATCGATTTCGCCCATCGCGGCGGCTGGGGTCGCGCCATGCTTGATGGCGAGGACTGGCGCAGCGCGGCGTGGCGATATACCCGTCATCTGGATGTACTGCCGTTCGGGCAGATGAGCGACGATGAGCGCGTGGCGCTTTCTACGCACTCAACGGCGCTCAATGCGTTTCGCCAGTCGCTGGACACGCTGAAAGCCAGCGGCGGCTGGCAGTGGATTATTCTCGACCTGCCTCACGGCAACGCACCCTTAACGCGCCTGCTGAGCGAGGCTGCCGACCACACGCTGGTGGTGGTGCGCCCGGACGCCAACTGCCATGTGCGCCTGCACCAGCAACCGCTGCCGCCGAACGGCCATATTCTGCTGAACTATCTGCGCGTCGGTAGCCAGCTGCAGGACGACATTTTCCAGCTCTGGCTGCAAAGCCAGCGCCATCTGCTGCCGATACTGATCCATCGCGATGAATCGATGGCGGAGTGCCTGGCCGCGAAACAGCCGCTGGGTGAATATCGCCCGGATGCGCTGGCCGCCGAGGAGATGATGACCCTCGCCAACTGGAGCCTGCTTCACTTTTCCGGGAGAGCCGGATGAGCCGCCTCACCGGGTGGTTACTTCAGCCGCAGGCCAGCCAGCGGCTGCATCTGCACTATCGTACCTGGCGCAGCAACGGCACGCCGCTGTTCAGCGCCTGGCTGGGTTGCCTGTGGCTGGTGCTGGCCTGGACGCTGCTGCCGCTGGAAAACCAGCGCTGGGCGGCGATTCGCGAGCGCCACGCGGTGCTGTTCCCCCATATCGATCCGCACCGTCCGCGTCCGCTGGACTGCGTGCGTTATCTGCTGCAAAGCCTGTGGCTACTGGTGACGCACCCGCAGCACAGCCAGCCTGGCCCGCGCTGGCGCTCCGTATCGCGGCTGCAACGCCTGCGGCTGCGCTATCACACCTGGCTTGAGACGCTGCCGCAGCGGTTCAATGAGGACACGCAGCATCTGGATGACAAGAAAGAGCTGGGCCATCTCAGCCAGACCGCGCGCAAGATAGTGCTGGGCGTCATCGTGGTGTTTTCGCTGATCCTGGCGATTCTCTGCGTCACCCAGCCGTTTAACCCGCTGGCGCAGTTCACCTTCCTGATCCTGCTGTGGGGCATTGCTATGCTGGTGCGCCGCATTCCGGGGCGCTTCTCGGCGCTGATGCTGATCGTGCTGTCGCTCACCGTCTCCTGCCGCTACATCTGGTGGCGCTATACCTCAACCCTGAACTGGAACGACCCGGTCAGTCTGGTGTGCGGTCTGGTGCTG
This sequence comes from Siccibacter colletis, assembly GCF_025914095.1. Taxonomy (NCBI): domain Bacteria; kingdom Pseudomonadati; phylum Pseudomonadota; class Gammaproteobacteria; order Enterobacterales; family Enterobacteriaceae; genus Siccibacter; species Siccibacter colletis. The sequence goes on from NZ_CP074352.1 coordinate 172,293, forward strand.
CTGTTTGCCGAAACGTACGCGTGGATCGTGCTGGTGCTGGGCTATTTCCAGGTGATCTGGCCGCTCAACCGCCAGCCGGTGCCGCTGCCGAAGGATATGAGCACCTGGCCGTCGGTAGATATCTTTGTGCCGACCTATAACGAAGATCTGAACGTGGTGAAAAATACCATTTATGCCTCGCTCGGCATCGACTGGCCGAAGGACAAGCTGCAGATCTGGTTGCTGGATGATGGCGGGCGCGAGGAGTTTAAGGAGTTCGCCCACACCGTCGGGGTGAACTATATCGCCCGTACCGAACACAATCACGCCAAAGCGGGCAACATCAACAACGCCCTGAAGTATGCAAAGGGTGATTTCGTCTCTATCTTCGACTGTGACCACGTGCCGACGCGCTCTTTCCTGCAGCTCACGATGGGCTGGTTCATCAAAGACAAGAAGCTGGCGATGATGCAGACGCCGCACCACTTCTTCTCGCCGGACCCGTTCGAACGTAACCTGGGCCGCTTCCGCCAGACGCCGAACGAAGGCACGCTGTTCTACGGCCTGGTGCAGGACGGGAACGACATGTGGGACGCGACCTTCTTCTGCGGCTCCTGTGCCGTGATTCGCCGTGGCCCGCTGGATGAGATCGGCGGCATTGCGGTAGAAACCGTGACCGAAGATGCCCACACCTCGCTGCGTCTGCACCGCCGCGGCCACACCTCGGCCTACATGCGTATTCCGCAGGCGGCGGGGATGGCGACGGAAAGTCTCTCATCGCACATCGGGCAGCGTATTCGCTGGGCGCGCGGCATGGTGCAGATCTTCCGTCTCGATAACCCGCTGTTTGGTAAAGGGCTGAAGCTGGCCCAGCGGCTGTGCTACGTCAACGCCATGTTCCACTTCCTGTCCGGAATACCGCGGCTGATCTTCCTGACCGCCCCGCTGGCGTTTCTGCTGCTGCACGCCTATATCATCTATGCTCCGGCGATCATGATTGCGCTGTTTGTACTGCCGCACATGATGCACGCCAGCCTGACCAACTCGAAAATCCAGGGCAAATATCGCCACTCGTTCTGGAGTGAGATCTACGAAACGGTGCTGGCCTGGTATATCGCCCGGCCGACGATGGTGGCGCTGTTTAACCCGCATAAAGGGAAGTTCAACGTGACCGCTAAAGGCGGACTGGTTGAGAGCGAATACATCGACTGGGTTATTTCGCGCCCCTATCTCTGGCTGGTGGTGATTAACCTGGTGGGGGTGGGCTTCGGCATCTGGCGCTACTTCGCCGGGCCGGAGAACGAAACCCTGACCGTGCTGGTCAGCCTGCTGTGGGTGTTCTACAACCTGATTATCCTCGGCGGCGCGGTGGCGGTGTCGGTGGAAAGCAAGCAGGTGCGCCGCGCGCACCGCGTCGAAATCCGCATGCCGGCAGCCATTGCCCGCGATGACGGCCATCTCTTCTCCTGTACCGTGCACGACTTCTCGGATGGCGGTATCGGCGTGAAGATTAACGGGCAGGCGCAGATGCTGGAAGGGCAGAAGGTTAACCTGCTGCTCAAGCGCGGCCCGCAGGAGTACGTGTTCCCGGCGCAGGTGATGCGCGTGTTCGGCTCTGAAGTCGGGCTGCAGCTCGGGCAGCTCACGACGCAGCAGCATATCGATTTTGTTCAGTGCACCTTTGCACGCGCCGACACCTGGGCGCTCTGGCAGGACAGTTTCCCGGAGGATAAACCTCTGGAGAGCCTGCTCGACATTCTCAAAATGGGATTCCGGGGCTATCGCCATCTGGCCGAGTTCGCCCCTGCGTCGTTGAAACTGGTTTTCCGTACTCTCACCACGCTGGTTGCCTGGATTGTCTCTTTTATTCCCCGTCGCCCGGCGCGTGCGGTGGCGGAGGAGTATCCCGGTCCGGTTATGGCTCAACAATGATGACAACGCGATGAAAAGAAAAATATCCTGGATTTGTGCAGTGGCGGTAGGGATGAGCGCTGTTCCTGCCTTAACAAGTTATGCAGCGCCGGGCGTGGTTCCGGCCAATCCTGCTGCCACCGCTGCGCCAGCGGCGCCGGCCGTCGCGCCCGCCACCCAGGGGATCGTGACGCCGGATCAGACGCGCACGGAAAACCTGACGCCGGCCACGCCAACGGCAAATGCTGTCGGAGCAGCGACCGGGGTCACTGCGCCGCAGCAGGGCCAGGTACAGCCCGGCGTGATCCGCGCCGGTGCGCCGGTGGTTGCCCAGAACGCGCCGACGCGGGATGTCACCCTGAGCTTCGCGCAAATCGCGCCGCCGCCGGGCAGCATGGTATTGCGCGGCACCAACCCGAACGGGGCGATTGAGTTCGGCATGCGCAGCGATGAGGTGATCTCCTCCGCGATGCTGAATCTGGAATACACGCCGTCGCCATCGCTGCTGCCGACCCAGTCCCAGCTCAAGGTGTATCTTAACGATGAACTGATGGGCGTCCTGCCGGTCACCCGCGAGCAGCTCGGTAAGAAGACGACGGCGCAAATGCCGATCGATCCGCTCTACATCACCGATTTCAACCGCGTGCGGCTGGAGTTCGTCGGCCACTATCGCGACGTGTGCGAAAACCTCTCCAGCTCCACGCTGTGGATGGACGTGGGCCGCAACAGCGCCCTGAACCTGACCTATCAGCGCCTGGCGCTGCAGAACGACCTCTCCCACTTCCCGGTGCCGTTCTTTGATGCGCGCGATACCCGCCGCGTCGATCTGCCGGTGGTGTTTGCCGCTTCGCCAAATCTGGCGCAGCAGCAGGCGGCGGCGATTGTCGCCTCGTGGTTCGGCTCGCGCGCGATGTGGCGCGGTCAAAGCTTCCCGACGCTGTTCAACCAGCTCCCGGACCGCAACGCCATCGTGTTTGCCACCAACGATAATCGCCCGGATTTCCTGCGCGACCATCCGGCGGTCGATGCGCCAACCATCGAAATGATGAACCACCCGGATAACCCTTACGTGAAGCTGCTGGTGGTGATGGGGCGTGACGACAAGGATCTGGTGCAGGCCGCCAAAGGTATCGCCCAGGGCAACGTGTTGTTCCGCGGCTCGAAAGTGGTGGTCAATGACGTTAAACCGCTGCTGCCGCGTCAGCCCTACGATGCGCCAAACTGGGTGCGCACCGATCGCGCCATTACCTTTGGCGAGCTGAAGACGTACGAGGAACAGCTGCAGTCGAGCGGCCTGGAGCCGGCCGCCATTAACCTGACGCTTAACCTGCCGCCGGATCTCTATCTGCTGCGCAGCAACGGTATTGATATGAAGCTCAACTACCGTTACACCACGCCGCCGACCAATGACAATTCGCGCATGGATATCAGCCTCAACAACCAGTTCCTGCAGTCTTACAGCCTGGCGACCAAAGACGAAACCAACCGTCTGCTGCTGCGTCTGCCGGTGTTGCAGGGACTGCTGGACGGCAAAACCGAAGTATCGATTCCGGCGCTGCGCCTTGGGGCCATCAACCAGCTGCGCTTCGACTTCCAGTACGCGAATCCGATGCCGGGTGGCACAGTTGATAACTGCGTCACCGTACAGCCGGTGCAGAACCGCGTAGTGGTGGCCGATGATTCCACTATCGACTTCTCGAAATACCATCACTTCATCGCCATGCCGGACCTGCGCTCGTTCGCGAACGCCGGTTTCCCGTTCAGCCGCATGGCCGATCTCTCGGACACCACGATTGTTGTGGCGAAACAGCCGAGCGCCGCACAGGTTACCGCGCTGCTGGATGCCGTGGCTAATGTGGGTGGGCAGACCGGTTTCCCGGCGGTTAACCTCAATATCACCGACGATGGCAGCAAGGTACAGGGCAGTGACCACGATATCCTGATCGTCGGCACGCTCCCGGAGCAGTTGAAGGATGAGAAACGCATCGATCTGCTGGTGCAGGCGACCCGCAGCTGGGTGAAAACGCCGCAGCGCGAGCCGTCCCTGTCGGGCATCATGCCGGACGACAAAGATCGTACCGCAGACGTGCAGACCACCGTCACCTCTGATGCGCCAATGGCAGCGGTGATCGGTTTTCAGTCGCCGTTTAACGATCAGCGCAGCGTCGTGGCCCTGCTGGCCGACAGCCCGCGCGGGTACGAGCTGCTTAACGACGCGCTGAACGACAGCGGCAAACGCGCCGCGATGTTCGGCTCGGTTGCCGTCATCCGTGAATCCGGCGTGAACAGCCTGCGCGTGGGTGACGTTTACTACGTTGGCCACCTGCCGTGGTTCGACCGCATCTGGTATGCCTTCGCGAACCATCCGATCCTGCTGGCGATCTTTGCGGCGATCAGCGTGCTGCTGCTGGCCTGGGTACTGTGGCGTCTGCTGCGTATTCTGAGCCGCCGCCGCCTCGATCCGCATGACTAAGGTGAAGACCATGAAAGCGCGCTGGCTGGTAATGGCGGTATTGATGATGCTGGCGGCGCCGCTGCGCGCGGCCTGCACCTGGCCTGCCTGGGAGCAGTTCAAAACCGACTACGTCAGTGAGGATGGCCGGGTGATCGACCCGGCCGATGCTCGCCAGATTACCACCTCGGAAGGGCAGAGCTATGCGCTGTTCTTCGCGCTGGTCGCTAACGATCGGGCGGCGTTCGATAAGCTGCTGGGCTGGACGCAGGACAACCTGGCGCAGGGCTCGCTCAAAGAGCACCTCCCCGCCTGGCTGTGGGGCCGCAAGGATGAAAACAGCTGGGCGGTGCTGGATACCAATTCGGCATCCGATGGCGATCTGTGGATTGCGTATTCGCTGCTGGAAGCGGGGCGGCTGTGGAAACACCAGGACTACACCACGCTCGGTAGCGCCCTGCTGGCACGCATCGCGCGCGAAGAGGTGGTGAAGGTGCCGGGGCTGGGGCTGATGCTGCTCCCGGGTAAAGTCGGCTTCGCCGATAAAACCGACTGGCGCTTTAACCCAAGCTACCTGCCGCCGCAGCTGGCGATGTATTTCACCCGCTTCGGCCTGCCCTGGACCACGCTGCGTGAAACTAACCTGCGGCTGCTGCGCGAAACCGCGCCGAAGGGTTTCTCGCCGGACTGGGTAAGCTGGAAAAAGGATAAGGGCTGGCAGCTGAAAATCGATAAACCGCTTATCAGCAGCTACGATGCCATTCGCGTCTATATGTGGGTCGGCATGATGCATGACAAAGATCCGCAGAAGGCCCGCCTGCTGGCGCGTCTTAAAGGCATGGCGTCCCGCACTCAGCAGCACGGCCTGCCGCCGGAAAAAGTGAACGTCGTGAGCGGTGCCGTGCAGGGTGACGGCCCGGTCGGCTTCTCCGCAGCGATGCTGCCGTTCCTGCAGGACAGGGATGCCCAGGCGCAACAGCGGCTGCGCGTCGTGGATAACTTCCCGGCAAAAGATGCCTATTACAACTATGTTCTTGCCCTGTTTGGTCAGGGCTGGGACCAGTACCGTTATCGTTTTACTGCACGGGGTGAGCTACAACCTCAGTGGGGCCAGCAATGCGCAAGTTCTCATTAACGCTGTTGTCGATCGCGCTGGGTATGAGCCTGGCGCCGCAGGCGCTTGCCGCGCCTTCTGCACAGCAGCAGCTGCTGGAGCAGGTTCGGCTCGGCGAGGCGACCAAACGCGACGACCTGGTGCGCCAGTCGCTCTACCGGCTTGAGCTGATGGACCCGGATAATCCGGAGGTGATCGCTGCACGGCTGCGCTACACCCTGCGTCAGGGCGACACCGCACAGGCGCAACAGCAGCTGGAACGCCTGAAAACGCTGGCACCGGAATCGGAAGCGTATCGCACCTCGCGTACCGCTCTGGCACTTTCCGCGCCGGAAGGGCGCCAGGCGCTGCAGCAGGCGCGGCTGCTCTCCACCTCAGGGCGTAACGCAGAGGCGATCGCTGCCTATGACAAGCTGTTCGGCGGCCCGCCGCCTGGCGGTGAGCTGGGGGTAGAATACTGGACGCTGGTGGCCCGTGAACCGGCGCGCCGCAACGAAGCCATTACCCGTCTGAAAGCGCTGAATGCCAGCGAGCCGGGCAACAACACTCTGCAAGCCAGCCTCGCGCAGCTGCTGTTCTCCAGTGGCCAGCCCGATGAAGGCTACGCTGTGCTGGAGCAGATGGCGCGCTCCAGCACCGGACGAGAAACCGCCGCTACCCTCTGGTATCAGCAGTTACAGGGCGCACCGGCCAGCCCGCAGAGCGTTGCCGCGCTCCAGCGTTTCCTTGGTGTTTTCTCCTCCGGAGAAACCGTGGATAAAGCCCGTACCCAGCTGGCGCAGCAGCAGAGCCAGCTGGCCGACCCGGCGTTTCGCGCACGCGCGCAGGGGCTGGCGGATGTGGATACCGGACAGGGCGCTGCCGCCGTGGCACCGCTGGAAGCGGCTATCAATGCCGGACAGAACGACAGCGAAACCGTGGGCGCGCTCGGTCAGGCGTATTCCCAACAGGGCAACCGCGCCCGCGCCGTGCAGCAGTTTGAGAAAGCCATTGCGATGGACCCACAGAGCAGCAGCCGCAGCAAGTGGGACAGTCTGTTGCAGACCAACCGCTACTGGCTGTTGATCGAGCAGGGCGATGCGGCGCTGAAAGCCAACGACACCGCCAGCGCGGAGCGTAAATACCAGCAGGCGCGCAGCGTGGACAATACCGACAGCTATGCGGTGCTTGGCCTGGGTGACGTGGCGGTGGCGCGTAAAGACGATGCTGCTGCCGAGCGCTTCTACCAGCAAACCCTGCGCATGGATGCCAGCAACAGCAATGCGGTGCGCGGTCTGGCGAACGTTTATCGCCGCCAGTCGCCGGAACGCGCCGAAGCGTTTCTCGCCAGCCTTAACGCCAGCCAGCGTCGTAGCGTGGATGACATCGCCCGCAGCCTGAATAACGACCGACTGGAGCAGCAGGCCGCGGCGCTGGAAAACGCCGGGCGCTTTGCTGAGGCGGCGCAGGTGCAGCGCCAGCGTCTGCAGCTCGACCCTGGCAGCGTGTGGATCACTTACCGGCTGGCGCAGGATCTCTCTGCCGCCGGGCAGCGCAGCGAGGCTGATGCGCTGTTCCGCACCCTGGCGCAGCAGAAACCCGCCGACCCGGAGCAGGTCTATGCTTACGGGCTGTATCTCTCCGGCAGCGACCGCGAGCAGGCCGCGCTGAATCATCTCAACACCCTGGCGCGCAGCCAGTGGAACGCCAATATTACCGAGCTGGCGGACCGCATTCAGAGCAATCAGCTGCTGGCGAAGGCGAATCGTCTGCGCGACAGCGGCGACGAGGCGCAAGCCATTGCGCTGCTGCGCCAGCAGCCGCCCTCCGATCGCATCGACCTGACGCTCGCCGACTGGGCGCAGCAGCGGGGCGATAACGCGGAAGCCAAAGCGCAGTACCAGAACGTGCTGGCCCGCACGCTGCAGAGCGACGATGCCCGTCTCGGTATCGCTGAAGTGCTGGCGGCGGAGCATGACAATGCAGCAGCCCAGGCGCAGCTGGCGAAGCTGACCTCGCAGCAGCGCAGCGAGCCGCTGACCCTTAACAGCCAGCGCCGTATCGCCATGGTGCAGGCTGCCACCGGCGAGCAGGCCGCGGCACAGCAGACCTTCAGCCAGATTGTGCCCCAGGCGAAAGCGATGCCGCCTTCGCAGGAGAGCGCGCTGGTGCTGCGTGATGCTGCGCGGTTGCAGGGCCAAAACCAGCAGGGCCAGCAGGCGCTGGAAACCTGGCGCGATGCGATGGTGGCGGGCGGCATCACCACGCAACGCCCGGCAGACAACGACAGCTTCACGCGCCTGACGCGCAACGATGAGAAAGATGACTGGCTGAAGCGCGGCATTCGCAGCGATGCAGCGGACCAGTATCGCCAGCAGGACGTGAACGTCACCCTGATGCATGACTACTGGGGTTCAAGCGGTACGCCGGGCTACTCCGATCTGGAAGCGCATACCACCATGCTGCAGGCGGACGCGCCGCTGTACGACGGACGCATGTTCTTCCGCAGCGATATGGTGAATATGGACGTCGGGCAGTTCGGCACCGACAGCAGCGGGCAGTACCGTGAAGACTGGGGCACCTGCGCCGAAACCTACTGTAGCGGGCGCACCAACCAGAGCGCGCGCGGAGCCAGCGTCGCCGTCGGCTGGCGTAACGATACCTGGGATATGGACATCGGCACCACGCCGATGGGCTTCAAAGTGGTCGATGTGGTCGGCAGCCTGAGTTACAGCAGCGATCTCGGCCCGCTCGGCTATACCCTCAACGCCCATCGTCGCCCGATCTCCAGCTCAATGTTGGCGTTCGCCGGGCAAACCGATCCGAACACCAACACCACCTGGGGCGGCGTGCGCGCCACCGGCGGTGGGGTGAGCCTGAGCTATGACAAGGGCGAGGCGCACGGCGTATGGTCGAGCCTGAGCGCCGACTCGCTCAACGGCAAGAACGTGGAAGATAACTGGCGCGTGCGCTGGATGACCGGCTACTACTACAAGCTGGTCAATGAAAATAACCGCCGTGTCACCGTCGGCCTGAATAACATGGTGTGGCGCTACGATAAGGATCTGAGCGGTTACAGCCTCGGCCAGGGCGGCTACTACAGCCCGCAGGAGTACGTGTCGTTCGCGGTGCCGGTGGTGTGGCGTCAGCGCACCGACAACTGGTCGTGGGAGCTGGGCGGGTCGGTCTCCTGGTCGCACTCGAAAACCAATACCCAGCCGCGCTACCCGATCAAGAGCCTGATCCCGGCGCCGGTGGCGAATGACGATCCGCGTCTGAGCCGCTTTACCGATAAGTTCGCGCCGGAAGAGGGCAGCAGCAGTTCCGGTGTAGGCTATACGGCAAGGGCATTGATTGAGCGGCGAATTTCGTCGAACTGGTCGATTGGTGCGGGGATTGATATCCAGGAAGCGAAAGACTATACGCCAAGCCACGCATTAATTTTCGTGCGATACTCTCAGGCTGGCTGGCAGGGCGACATGGATATGCCGCCGCAGCCGCTGGTGCCGTACGCTGACTGGTAAAACGGATTAATCTGTCTGACGTCGCGCGCTAAAATGCCATCCCGATGCGATATACTCTGCCGCGGCAGGACGCTTCCTGCCCGGCGGTGTATCAATGGAGAGTAAACTTGCGAGTCAGTCGTTCATTAACGATCAAACAGATGGCGATGGTGGCAGCCGTTGCCGTGGTGTTTATTTTTATTTTTCTCGTGATCCAGCTCTTTCACTTCGTGCAACAGAGCCGCTATAACACGGCCACGCAAATGGAAAGCATCGCCCGCTCGGTGCGCCAGCCGCTCTCTACCGCCATCCTGAAAGCCAATATTCCCGAAGCGGAAGCTATCCTGAATGCCATTCAGCCCACGGGCATTGTTGCCCGCGCCGATGTGGTGTTACCCAACCAGTTCCAGGCGCTGCGCGTGCGCTTCCTGCCCGAGCGTCCGGTGCCGGTGATGGTGGCGCGGCTGTTTGAGCTTCCGGTGCAGATATCGCTCCCGCTCTACTCCACCGAGCGGCCCGGCAACCCGCAGCCGCTGGCCTATCTGGTGCTGCAGGCCGACTCCTGGCGCATGTATAAATTTATCCTCAGCACGCTCTCGACGCTGGTGACGACCTATTTTCTGCTGGCGCTTATTCTGACGGTCGCCATTACCTGGTGCATCAACCGCCTGATCGTCCACCCGCTGCGGCGCATTGCCCGCGAGCTTAATCATCTTGACGCCCAGGATGCCGCCGGGCACCAGCTGGCGCTGCCGCGCCTGCATCATGATGATGAAATCGGCATGCTGGTGCGCAGCTACAACCGCAATCAGCAGATGGCGATGCGCCAGTATGACGAGATGAACACCCGGACTACGCGTTTTCCGGTGACCTCACTCCCTAATAAAGCGCTGCTGATGGCGATGCTGGAGCAGTCCGTCATCGGCAACCAGACCACCGCCGTGATTGTAGTGGCCTGCGAAACGTTGCAGGACGCCGCCGGCGCGCTGAATGATGAGCAGCGGGAGTTGCTGCTGCGCCAGCTGGCAGAAAAAATGAAAGCGCAGCTGATGCCGCGCATGATGCTGGCCCAGGTCAGCCACTACGACTTTGCGATCCTCGCCCACGGCGTGCGCGAGCCGTGGCAGGCGATGTCCCTGAGCCAGAAACTGATGGCGGCGCTCAACGAGCCGGTGGCGCTGGAAAACAGCGCGCTGCGCCCTACCGCCAGTATCGGTATCGCGATGTACTACGGCGACACCAGCGCCGAACAACTCTACCGTCGGGCGGTATCGGCGGCGCTCAGCGCGCGCCGCGCCGGTAAAAACCAGATCCAGTTCTTCGATGAACAGCAGCTGACCGAGGCGCAGCAGCGTCTTACCGAAGAGAGCGATCTGCTGAACGCCCTCGACAATCAGGCCTTCGCCATCTGGTTACAGCCTCAGGTGGCGCTGAAAACCGGTGAGGTGGTGAGCGCTGAAGTGCTGCTGCGCCAGCGCCAGCCGGACGGCGAGTGGGCGCTGCCGGACGATCTGATTGAACGCATCGAATCCTCCGGGCTGATGGTGCATATCGGCAACTGGATCCTCGAAGAGTCCTGCCGTCTGCTGGCCGCCTGGCAACGCCGCGGCATCATGATGCCGCTGTCAGTCAATATTTCCGCCCTGCAACTGCTGCACGACGATATGGTGGCTTCGGTGATGGAGCTGCTGCATCGCTACCATATCGAGCCGGGCACCCTGATTCTGGAAGTGACAGAGAGCCGCCGGATTGACGATCCCGACGCGGCGGTTGCCATTCTGCGTCCGCTGCGCCATGCCGGCGTGAAAGTGGCGCTGGATGATTTCGGGATGGGCTATGCCAGCCTGCGCCAGCTGCACCGCATGAAATCGCTGCCGCTGGACGTGATTAAAATCGACAAAAACTTCATCAACGATCTGCCGGACGACAGCTGCATGGTACGGGCCATCATCAACCTGGCGCACAGTCTGCAATTGAGTGTGATTGCCGAAGGGGTGGAAAATGCAGCGCAGCGCCAGTGGCTGATTGATGAAGGCGTGGAGGTGGCGCAGGGCTACCTGTTCGCCCGCGCGCTCCCTCCGGCGCAGTTTGAAGCCGATTTTCTACCCGCTTCGCACCAGGCATAAACGCCAGGGTAACTCCAGCCGAGCTGGCGCGAGTCAGCTCAAGCTTTTAACATTTTCGTTTCAAACGAGCATCACTCTTATTTCTGCTGCCTTTTTCGGGTGGTACTTTTAGCGCCCAGGCGAACAACCATAATCCGCGCCTGTGGAATTCCCTCTCAAGGACACCCCCTATGAAATTGTCGATTTTTAAAAGTCTCTATTTCCAGGTCCTGACCGCCATCGCTATTGGTATTCTCCTTGGCCACTACTACCCGGAACTGGGCGCTGCGATGAAACCGCTCGGTGACGGTTTCGTTAAGCTGATTAAAATGATTATCGCCCCGGTGATTTTCTGTACCGTGGTGACCGGCATTGCCGGCATGGAGAGCATGAAAGCGGTCGGGCGCACCGGTGCCGTCGCGCTGCTCTATTTTGAAATCGTCTCTACGCTGGCGCTGATCCTCGGTCTGGTGATCGTCAATATCGTTCAGCCGGGCGCGGGCATGAATGTCGATCCTGCGACGCTGGATGCCGGTGCGGTGGCGGTGTATGCCGAGCAGGCGAAGCAGCAGGGAATTGTCGCCTTCCTGCTGGACGTTATTCCGGCGAGCGTGATTGGGGCGTTTGCCAGCGGGAATATTCTGCAGGTACTGCTGTTCGCGGTGCTGTTTGGCTTCGCGCTGCATCGCCTCGGCCATAAAGGCCAGCTGATTTTCAACGTGATTGAGAGCTTCTCGCAGGTCATTTTTGGCATCATCAATATGATCATGCGCCTCGCGCCCATCGGCGCATTCGGGGCAATGGCGTTTACCATCGGTAAATATGGCGTCGGCTCGCTGGTACAGCTCGGCCAGCTGATCCTCTGCTTCTACCTCACCTGCATCCTGTTTATCGTGCTGGTGCTGGGCAGCATCGCGCGCGCCACCGGCTTCAGCATCTTTAAGTTCATCCGCTATATCAAAGAAGAGCTGCTGATCGTGCTGGGTACTTCCTCGTCGGAGTCGGTACTGCCACGTATGCTGGTGAAGATGGAAAAACTGGGCTGCCGCAAATCGGTGGTGGGGCTGGTGATCCCGACCGGCTACTCGTTCAACCTCGACGGTACTTCCATCTATCTGACAATGGCGGCGGTGTTTATCGCTCAGGCGACCAACAGCCACATGGACATCTTCCATCAGATCACGCTGCTGGTGGTGCTGCTGCTCTCTTCCAAAGGGGCGGCGGGGGTGACCGGCAGTGGCTTTATCGTGCTGGCGGCGACTATCTCGGCAGTGGGTCACCTGCCGGTGGCCGGGCTGGCGCTGATCCTCGGTATCGACCGCTTTATGTCCGAAGCGCGTGCGCTCACTAACCTGGTGGGGAATGGCGTGGCAACGGTAGTGGTATCGAAATGGGTGAAAGAGCTGGATGAAACGCAGCTCCAGGATACCCTTAATAATCGTACTGAGCGCACAGAAGCCCGCGAAATTTCCTCCTGATTTCATCATATTGCCCGCAGCCGCTTGCCCTGGCTGCGGGCTCCTGCGCATAATTGGCTTTATTTTTCGCTTCAACCGTCGATATATAACGTGCGTTACGCGACGTTCCCCGCAGTTTTTTCTCTGTCCGGCGCGACGTTTTAATGAATGCGCGGTCTAATCGATGTTGAAACGCTGATACAGACGAGCCGGCAGTGCGGTCGGTCGGCTGTTTGAATTATTTAACCAGGAATGTTTTCAGGGGTTCACATGCAGGGCACAACCATTCGACTTTTAGCAGGCAGTTTGCTGATGATGGCGGCAGTCGGTCATGTGCAGGCGGAAGCGCTCCAGCCCGATCCGGCATGGCAGGAAGGCGCGCTGGCTAACGGCCTGAAATGGCAGGTGCTGGCAACGCCGCAGCGCCCCGGCGATCGGATTGAGATCCGTCTGGTTGTGAACACTGGCTCCCTGCTTGAAAGCACGCAGCAAAGCGGCTTCAGCCACTTTATTCCCCGCCTGGCGATGACCCAGCCCGGTAGCCTCTCTGAGGTGCAGGCGCGCTCACTGTGGCAGCAGAGCGTCGATCCGAAACGTCCGTTGCCGCCTGCTATTGTCTCGTACAACTACACCCACTTTAATCTCAGCCTGCCAAACAACCGCACCGATCTGTTAAAAGAGTCGCTGTCATGGCTGGCGAGCAGCACCGGCAATCTGAATATCACCCCTGAAAGCGTAAACCAGGCGCTGGCCGCGCCGGAAAGCGTGGCGACCTGGCCTGTCGATACCAAAGACGCCTGGTGGCGCTATCGACTGAAAGGCTCGCCGCTGTTAGGGCACGACCCGGCCGAGGAGCTGAAGCAGCCGGTGGACGTTGAGCAGCTGAGCGCGTTTTACCAGAAGTGGTACACCCCGGATGCCATGACGCTCATCGTGGTGGGTAACGTTGACAGCCGCAGCGTGTCGGAGCAAATCAATAAAACCTTCGGCAGCCTGAAGGGAAAACGTGAAAGCCCGGCACCGATGCCGACGCTCTCACCACTGCCGCACGATGCGGTGGCTATTCTGACGGACGCAGTGCGTCAGGACCGATTGTCGATTATGTGGGATACCCCGTGGCAGCCGATCCGCGAATCCGCAGCGCTGGAACGCTACTGGCGTGCCGATCTGGCGCGCGAGGCGCTCTACTGGCACGTGCAGCAGAACCTCGGCAAGAACAACGTCAAAGATTTGCAGCTCGGGTTTGACTGTCGCGTGCTGTTCCAGCGCGCCCAGTGCGGCATCAACATGGATTCGCCGACCGACAAGCTGAACAACAACCTGGCGCTTATCGCCCGTGAGCTGGTCAACGTGCGTACCAACGGCCTGCAGCAGGAAGAGTTTGATGCGCTGATCGCGCAGAAAAACGTGGAGCTGCAGAAGCTGTTTGCCACCTACGCCCGTACCGACACCGATGTGCTGATCGGCCAGCGTCTGCGTTCCCTGCAAAATCAGGTGGTGGATATTGCGCCGGAGCAGTATCAGAAGCTGCGTAAAAAATTCCTCAGCGGTTTAACGCTGGAGATGCTGAACCAGGATCTGCGCCAGCAGCTCTCCCAGGAAAAAGCGCTGGTGCTGCTCCAGCCGGTGGGCGAGCCGGAGTACAACATGAAGGATTTGCAGGCGACCTGGGACGGGATTATGACGCCTGAGCCGCCGCAGCCGGCTAGCGTGGAAGAGCATCCGGAGGAGCACCCGGAAGAGGCGACGGAGACCCCGCCCGCACAGAACTAAAAAAAGCCCCTCGATGAGGGGCTTTTTACTGGGCACGTTGGGTGGGTAAGCGCACGCACTTCTGGATACGCTGGAGCCTGCCGTTACTGCGGCATTGCCTCACGCGGAATGATCGCCCCGCGATACTGGATCACGGTGCTGGCGGTCAGATGCCCGCGCGTTGCGGCATCTTCAGCGCTGCCGCCGGTCAGGCGCACCGCCAGATAACCGGCGCTGAAGGAATCGCCCGCTGCGGTGGTGTCGATTACCTTCTCCTTCGGCAGTTTCACCGCCGGCACCTCCAGCTTCTCATCACCCGTGACCGACACTATGCACGACTCCGCCCCGCGTTTGATCACCACTTCCGCCACGCCAGCGGCATGGGTGCGGGCAATCACGTCGTCTACCGGCTTTTCGCCCCACAGCGCGTCTTCGTCATCCAGCGTCAGGAAGGCGATATCGGTACAGGTCAGCACCTGCTGATACACCTGCTGCGTCTCTTCTTTGCTGGCCCACAGGCGCGGACGATAGTTGTTGTCAAAAATGACCTTGCCGCCGTTGGCGCGGCAGGCTTTCAGCAGGGCAATCAGACGCGTGCGGCTCTGCGGATTGAGGATCGCGAGGCTGATGCCGCTCAGGTAGAGATAGTCGTAGTGCGCCAGCTCCTCACAGATGGCTTCAGACTGCTCGCTTTCCAGCCAGAAGCGGGCCGCGGCTTCGTTACGCCAGTACCAGAAGGTGCGCTCGCCGCTGCTGTCGGTTTCGATGTAATACAGCCCCGGCAGACGGTTCTCCAGACGCTGTGTCAGATCGGTCTGCACGTTCTCGGCATGCCAGGCATCCAGCATTTGCTGGCTGAAGCTGTCCTCGCCCAGCGCCGTCACGTACTGCACTGCCAGCGCCGCGGCATCCACCTGACGAGCGATATAAACGGAAGTGTTAAGCGTGTCGCCGCCAAAGCCACGGCTAAGCTCGGTGCCTTTCTGCGACAGTTCGATCATGCATTCGCCGATCACGGCAATCTTCTTTTCAGACATAGTGGGGAACCTGACTAAAATATTGAGCGAGGAATCAGACTACTATATGTGAGCCAGGGTTTCTAAAACAGCGTTTCGAAAATTTATTGCGTTAAAGCGTGATCCAGCACAGTAACCGCGTCTTCCGGGCGGAACCAGGCCATGTTCGGGACTTAAAGTTCTCAGGGCGTGCGCCGATAACCTTATGACCATTCCAGGTAGTTCACAGGACACGCAGGGCGCTTAGCATGAATTTAATCCCCGTAACGCAGCGGCTGACTATGCCCGGGGCAAATATTGAAAGCCTCGAGGAGCTACGCTTCTGGCTTCAGTGTGTCCGGAATTATGCTTACCAGCCCATCTATAAAACTGATGGCCGTCTGATGGCCGTTGAGCTGCTGACTATCGTTACCCATCCGGATAACCCGTCGCAGCGCATTGCGCCAGACCGCTACTTCTCATCGGTACCGGTGCGCCACCGCGTGCTGGTGGTGGAGGAGCAGCTGCGGATGCTCACGTTGCGCAGCCACTTTTTCCTGCGCCACGGCATTCTGGCCTCGGTAAACGTTGACGGTCCGACGCTGCTGGCGATGCGCGGCCAGCCAAAGGTGAGCAAGCTGATTGAAAACCTGCCGTGGGTACGCTTTGAGCTGGTGGAGCACATCAGCCTGCCGCAGGATTCTACCTTTGCCTCGATCAGTGAGTTTGGCCCAATCTGGCTGGATGACTTCGGCACCGGCATGGCGAACTTCTCCGCGCTGAGCGAAGTGCGCTACGACTACATTAAAGTCGCGCGCGAACTGTTTATGATGCTGCGTAAGACCCCGGAAGGGCGCAATCTGTTTATTCTGCTGCTGCAGCTGATGAACCGCTACTGCCAGGGCGTCATTGTCGAAGGCGTCGAAACCGTAGAAGAGTGGCGCGATGTGCAGGTCTCCCCCGCACACGCTGCGCAGGGCTATTTCCTGTCGCGCCCGGTTCCGTTTGATAACCTGGAAAATGTCCTGATTAACCTTCTCTGAATGCCGTTTGCCTTTCCCTCAACTATCTTTACTGAAGGTAGTTAAATCAGGACGTAAAGGCATGACAAGAACAGGCAAGATAGCAGGCACCGTAACCGGGATTTTATTGTTGCTGGTCGTCATCATAGTTGTGGTGATTGCGACATTTGACTGGAACCGGCTCAAACCGACCATCAACCAGAAAGTCTCCGCTGAATTAAACCGGCCATTCGCCATTCGCGGCGACCTCGGCGTAGTCTGGGCGCGTCAGAAAGAGGAAACCGGCTGGCGCAGCTGGGTGCCGTGGCCGCACATTCACGCAGAAGACATTATTCTCGGCAACCCGCCGGACATCCCCGAAGTGACGATGGTGCATCTGCCGCGCGTGGAAGCGACCATCGCCCCGCTGGCGCTACTGACAAAAACGGTTTATCTGCCGTGGATTAAATTTGTTAAGCCCGATGCCAGGCTGATCCGCCTCGATGAGAAGCACAACAACTGGACCTTCGACCTGGCGGAAAGCGAGGAAAAAGATCCGAATCAGCAGCCGTCCTCCTGGTCCTTCCAGCTCGACAACATTCTCTTTGACCAGGGCCGTATTGCCGTAAATGACGACGTAAGCCGCGCCCAGCTGGAAATCTTTGTCGATCCGCTCGGCAAACCGCTGCCGTTCAATGAAGTTACCGGCAATGAAAAAGCCGACAGCAAAGTGGGTGATTACGTGTTTGGCCTGAAAGCGCAGGGGCGCTACAACGGCCAGCCGCTCACCGGCACCGGCAAAATCGGCGGGATGCTGGCGTTGAAGAATGAAAGTACGCCGTTCCCGGTACAGGCGGATTTCCGCTCCGGCAATACCCGCGTCGCTTTCAGCGGCACGGTGAATGACCCGATGAACATGGGCGGCGTGGATTTACGCCTGCTGTTCTCCGGCGATTCGCTGGGCGAGCTGTATGAACTGACCGGCGTGCTGCTGCCAGATACCCCGCCGTTCGAAACCAACGGCCGCCTGGTAGCGAAAATCGACAGCGATAAAGGCTCGGTGTTCGACTACCGCAACTTCAACGGCAAAATCGGCGACAGCGACATTCACGGTTCGCTGACCTACAGCCAGGGTAAACCGCGTCCGAAACTGGAAGGCGATCTGGTGTCGCGCCAGCTGCGCCTCGCCGATCTTGGCCCGCTGATTGGCGTGGACTCCGGTAAAGACGCGGAGCGAAGCAAAAACGCCGAAGCGAAAAAGGGCGAGAAGAGCAACCAGCCTGCGGACAAAGTGCTGCCGTATGACCGCTTCGAAACCGACAAGTGGGACGTGATGGACGCCGATGTGCGCTTCAAAGGCCAGCGCATCGAGCACAGCGCCAGCCTGCCGCTCAGCGATCTCACCACCCATATCATCCTGAAGAATGGCGACCTGCGCCTGGAGCCGCTGAAGTTCGGCATGGCGGGCGGCATTATCTCGTCCACCATTCATCTTGAAGGCGATAAAAAACCGATGCAGGGCAGTGCCAATATTCAGGCCCGTAAGCTCAAGCTTAAGCAGCTGATGCCGGATGTGGAACTGATGCAGAAAACCCTCGGTGAAATGAATGGCGATGCGGAGATCCGCGGTACCGGTAACTCGGTTGCGGCGCTGCTGGGCAACGGCAACGGCAATATTAAGCTGCTGATGAACGACGGGCTTATCAGCCGCAACCTGATGGAAATTCTCGGGTTGAACGTGGGTAACTTCGTGGTCGGGCAGATCTTTGGCGATGATGAGGTGCGGGTGAACTGCGCGGCGGCGAACCTCAATCTGCAAAACGGCGTGGCGCGTCCGCAGATTTTTGCGTTTGATACCGAAAACGCGCTGATCAACATCACCGGCACTGCCAGCTTCGCCTCCGAGCAGCTTGATTTAACCATCGACCCGGAAAGTAAGGGCGTGCGTATCGTGACGCTGCGCTCCCCGCTCTACGTGCGCGGCTCGTTTAACGACCCGCAGTACGGCGTAAAAGCCGGGCCGCTGATCGCCCGTGGTGCTGTAGCCGCTGCCCTCGGTGCGCTGGTTACGCCCGCCGCCGCGCTGCTGGCGCTCATCTCGCCGTCGGAAGGCCAGGAGAACCAGTGCCAGACCATTCTGTCGCAGATGAAGCGCTGATAGTGAAACGCTAAAGTCATAAAAAAGGCGGCTGCATGATGCAGTCGCCTTTTTTGTAGGGCGGGTAAGCGTAGCGCACCCGCCGTAGAGCGATCAGAGCGCTTTATCGCTGGTTTCGTGAGTCAGCAGCAAAGCGATCAGCGTCAGGGCCGCCATAGCCGCGAGGTAGATCCCCACGTAGAACAGCCCGTAGTGCGACTGCAGCCAGGTGGCGATGTACGGTGCCACTGACGCGCCGAGAATGGACGAGACGTTATAGGAGAACGACGCACCGGTATAGCGCACTTCGGTCGGGAACAGCTCCGGCAGCAGCGCGCCCATCGGGCCAAACGTCAGTCCCATCAGGCTCAGACCAATCAGCAGATACGCCATGATCAGCCCTTCGTTGCCGGAACCCAACAGCGGTGGGAAGACAAACAGCGCAAAGATGATGATGAGTGAGGTAATGGTAATCATGCTTTTGCGGCGGCCAAAGCGATCCGCCAGCACGCCAGCGATGGGCACCATCACGCCAAAACCAATCACCGCCATCATCAGCATCCACAGCACGTCGTTACGCGGCAGGCCCAGGCCGGCCGGTGCAGCCGCGGTGCTGTAGGTCATGCTGTAGACGGTCATGATGTAGAACAGCGTATAGGTCGCCAGCATGATAAAGGTACCAAGCACGGTAACGCGCACGTGCTTCGTCAGCAGCGTCCCCATCGGTACTTTGACCTGCTTCTTCGCCTTCGCAATCTTCGCGAATACCGGGGTTTCATGCAGCGATACGCGGACATAAAGGCCGATCAGCACCAGCACGGCGGAGAAGATAAAGGGTACGCGCCAGCCCCAGCTCATGAACTGCTCGTCGGTCAGCAGCCACGAGAGCAGCAGGAAGGTGCCGTTGGCAAAGAAGAAACCAATCGGCGCGCCGAGCTGCGGGAAGGAGCCGTACAGCGCACGTTTGCCGCGCGGCGCGTTTTCGGTGGCTAACAGCGCCGCGCCGCCCCATTCCCCGCCAAGACCCAGACCCTGACCAAAACGGGCCAGCGCCAGCAGCATAGGGGCGAAAATACCGATCGTTTCATAGCCCGGCAGCAGGCCGATCAGCACCGTGGAAATCCCCATCGTCAGCAGCGAGGCGACCAGCGTCACCTTGCGTCCAACGCGATCCCCGAAGTGACCAAAGACCGCCGAACCAATCGGACGCGCCACAAAGGCGATAGCGAAGGTTGCCAGCGACTGCAGGGTAGCTGCGGTCGGGTCGCCCTGCGGGAAGAAGATATGTGGGAAGACGATTACCGCCGCGGTGGCATAGATATAGAAATCGAAAAACTCGATTGCTGTGCCCATTAGCGAAGCGATCAACACCTTGCTGCGTGAATTAGCCGGCGTGCTGTCGTGTTCGTTGTCGAGTGTGGTGGTGGCGGTTGCTTGCATAGACTTTTCTTATATTTTGACGATCGAAAAGCCATATTAGGCATAGCAAAAGCGACATTTCAATGTGTAACAAATCCCGCGGCTGGTCAAAAAACACCCTGAAAGTGGATAATTTTCGTGCCTGCAAAATAGCATCTATGAAATGCTTCACAGATTTTATATTTCAGTGGATAACACCAGGTTTTGGTTAAATAAAAGTTACGGGCTGGATTTATCTGCTGGAAGTGGTCTGGCGGACCGTAAAAGCGACCAGTTTTGCGGCCCGCCAGCGGATTAACGGTGTGCTTTACCCGGCATTTGCGGGTCGTCCTTATACTGCGCGGTGGCGATCCAGGCGGCGCAGAACAGCGTCAGGCGGGCGAAGAAGTAGAAGAATGCCATCAGGCCCAGTACCGAACCGAATGCCGCCCCGGACGGGGAAGACACCAGCGATGGCAGGGTGTAGGTCATGATGATTTTGATCACCTCAAAGCCAATCGCGGCCAGCAGCGTACCGCGCATCAGCGCTTTTTTACGCGGGCGATGGCGCGGCAGACGCCAGAAGATCCAGAAGAACAGCAGATAGTTGGCACAGATGGAGATAGCCAGGCCCAGCACGCGCCACAGCGGTTTCAGCCATTCGATATTATCCAGCCACAGCGCCGAGATAATCAGATGCTGGGCGGCGCCCGACACGGAGGTGATGGTCAGGGTAATGATCAGCGCCACCAGCAGACCAATCAGCGAGATAAAATCGCGCAGGTATTTCATCCAGAACTTCTCTTTGTCCTGATCGGTGCGCTCGAACACCTCACGCGACTGGGCGCGGATCGCTTCGCGCAGGTTGCCCATCCAGTTCACGCCCGAGTAGAGCGCCACCAGCAGACCGACAATCCCTACCGTGGTGCGCTGCTGGATGGCGGTGCTGATGGTGCTTTTCAGGGTGTTGGCCAGCGTCGGGTCGCTGACGTTGCTGAGGATTTTATTGAAGATGTCCTGCAGCAGCGTCGGGTGCGAGGCGAGGATAAAACCCGCCGCCGCGAACGACACCATCAGGATGGGAATCATCGATAAAAACGAGAAATAGGTGATAGCCGCGCCGAACTGGTTACCCAGCCGATCGTTAAAGCGCTCGGTGGCGCGCAGGAAGTGCGCCACGACCGGCCAGCGCTCAATTTTCTTTACGGTATCGGTAGCGGTTTCAATCACGCCCTGAGGCGGGCGGTTCGGTTCACTGGCCCGCTCTTCTTCTGAGGTGCGGGTATCAAGTTGAGCGACGGGTTTGTAATCGAGATCCTGCGTCGGGCGTTTTTCGTTTTCGGGGGTCATCCGGTCCCTGTTCCTTCTTTTTTGGTGCGTTTTGTAAAGTATAGACCGCTACGGGTCGACGTAATCCTTCATCGCGTCGGTCAGCCACTCCATGAACAGATGGACGCGGCGCGACAGGTTGCGCCGGTGCGGGTAAATCAGCGAAACCGGCATCGGTTCGGCGCGATACTGCGGCAGGATCTCCACCATGGTTCCGCTACGCAGCGCCTCACGCACCCCGGTGCGCGGCACCTGAATAATGCCGAGCCCGGCCAGACAGGCGGCATGATAGGTTTCAGTGCTGTTAACCGTCAGCACGCCGCCGGTTTTCACCCAGCGCGTCTCGTTATTGCTGAAGATCTCAAAGCCCTGCGGGCGCACGCCGAGGTTGAGCGCATAGTGCACCAGCGCGTGCGAGGCCAGATCGTCCGGCGTCTGCGGGTAGCCGAAGCGCTCCAGATAGCCGGGGCTGGCGCAGTTGATGACGGTCAGCTTACCGAGCGGGCGCGCCACCAGCCCGGAATCCCGCAGCGTGCCGACACGCACCACGCAGTCAAAGCCTTCGCGCACCACGTCCACCATCCGGTCGCTACTGCTGAGTTCCAGTTCAATACCGGGATACTGCTGCAAAAAGGCCGGCAGGCGGGGAATGAGCACATTCTTTGCGACAGCCACCGAGGTATCCACGCGCAGCCGCCCGCTGATGCTGGCGGGATCGTGAAGAAACAGCCCGTCCAGCTCGTCGAGATTAGCGAGCAGATCCCGGGCGCGTTCGTAGTAAACCATGCCGTCCTGGGTGAGCTGCACCCGTCGGGTGGTGCGGTGGAGCAGGCGCGTACCGAGGTGCGTTTCCAGCGCCTGGATCTGGCGCGATACGCTACCTTTAGGAAGGCCGAGGGTGTCTGCCGCACGGGAAAAACTCTCCAGTTCGGCGACCCGCACGAAAAGCTGCATTGCGTGAATTTTATCCATCGTTTCACCGGATTGTTGTCAGAAATGAAACAGTGATGCTCATCAGGCTGCCTTTATTGATTTTGTATCAGCTAATAAGCTCATCAGCAATCATCACAACACCAAAAACGAGGTTTCTATGTCACAACGTATCGCAATCGTAACGGGTGGAAGTCGCGGTTTAGGGAAAAACGCAGCGCTGAAGCTGGCGGAACGTGGAACCGGGGTCATCATTACCTGGAACAGCCGCGAGCAGGAAGCCAGGGACGTTGTTCGCGAACTGGAGCTAAAAGGCGTTAAGGCGGCAGCTTTAAAACTGAACGTCGCCGAAAGTGCAGGATTCAGTGATTTCGTACAGCGTGTGAAGGAGACGCTGAAAGAGGTGTGGCAGCGCGACAGCTTTGATTATTTACTGAACAACGCCGGGATCGGTATCAATACACCGTTTGAACAGACCAGCGAGCAGCAGTTTGACGAGCTGGTAAACATTCATGTTAAAGGCCCGTTCTTCCTGACCCAGCAGCTGCTGCCGTTGATGAAAGATGGTGGACGTATTCTCAACGTCTCCTCCGGGCTGGCACGTTTTGCCCTGCCGGGATACAGCGCCTACGCCGCGATGAAAGGGGCGATGGAAGTGCTGACGCGTTATCAGGCGAAAGAGCTGGGCGCGCGCGGGATTTCGGTCAACATCATTGCGCCAGGCGCTATTGAAACCGACTTTGGCGGTGGGATGGTACGCGACAATCATCAGGTGAATCAGCATATTGCCTCCCAGACCGCGCTGGGGCGGGTGGGCCTGCCGGATGACATCGGCAACGCGATGGCCGCGCTGTTAAGCGATGAGCTGGCGTGGATGAATGCGCAGCGCGTGGAAGTGTCAGGCGGGATGTTTATCTGAAAACAGGGGATACAAGGGCGACCTTGTATCCCGTTTCATTACTGTTTCTGGAAGTGGGTGACGCGTACCTGAGGCGGCTGGTGTTTTTTATCCAGCGAACCGCTGAAGCGCACCAGATCGTCCGGGCTGAACTGTTTGCCCTGGAAGACGGCTTCGGGGATCATCACGTCGATTTCGCCGGTCCGGTCCTGGAAGCGATACACATCGTTGCCCAGTTTTTTGGTGATGTTACCGTGCAGGGTGACCGTGGCGCCGTCATGCATGGTTTTCGCATGCTCAACGTTCATGGTGCGGGCATCTTCGATGCCGCGATAGCCATCATCCAGCTTGTGGGGCGGCGGCGGCGCTTTGTCTTCCTGCAGGCCGGGTTTATCTTCAGCCAGCGCGGGAGAGGACACGCACAGCGCCAGTAGCGAGGCAAGAATCGCTTTTTTCATAAAGACTCCTTATGCATTGGCGTAGCTTTAAGCCTGGCACAAAGCACGGAACAGCGACCGGTTTTGAGAACAGTCCGGCGCTAAAAATGTCAGCGAAACTCGTGTCTTAGCAGACCAAACAGCCAGTCATCATGCCATTTTTCATGCAGCCACCAGCTCTCCCGCAGCGTACCTTCCTGCCGAAAACCGATTTTTATCAACAGATTACGTGAAGCCTCATTGCCTGCCGTGACGGTGGCGCTGAGCTTGCGTATCCCGCCTTCGCGAAAGGCGTAGCGGCACACCGCGCGCAGGGATTCATAGCCGTACCCCAGCCCCTGCCAGGCTGGGTCGAGCAGAAACCCCACTTCCGCCAGATCGCTGTCGCGGTGAATATAACCGGTGACCCCCACCGGCGAGCCGCTCTCTTTATCGCGCATCAGCAGGCACAACCAGTGCGCCGCACCCGGTTGCCAGGGCGGCAGACGGGTGGTGAACGCCTCGCGGATAAAGGTTTCCGGCAGCGGATCGGCAATAAACTGCATTACTGCCGGGTTCTGCTGGAGTTGCAAAAAGAACGGCCAGTCGTCGGCGGTGATTTGCTGATAGGTCAGGCGGTCGGAGTCGGGTAGTTGCATGGTGTGCTCCTGAATTTTTCTGCCAGATGTAGCCTGAAATCCACCGCTGCGCCAGCACTTTATCAGGCAGATTGATTAGCATCGCTGGGGAATTGCGAGAAACGCGCGACCAAAGCGAAATTGCCTGGTGTGTAATGCCAAAAGCACGCGGCTTGTGCGTAAAAGCACTGATTTATCGGCTCTTTTGATTGTGTCACTGTTCTTTATTATTGGTTCAGCTATGTTTTATGCGCCGTCATTAGCGGCAAAAAAATCAGTAACAACAGCAGCGGGGCAATCCCGCGCGGGCCACCGGCCCGGGTTTTTTATCGACAGGATAATCATGACGCGTTCTGCACAGCCGTTGGTTCGTGTGAATTTCGAGATCTGCCTCGGCATTATTCGCCAGGCAGCGGTTGAGATTTTGATGCTGCTTAATATTCACGCTGCGGAAGGCAAAGATCCGCGCTGGTTTCTGGAGCAGCTGGAAGTGGCACGCCTGAACCTCGGCAACTGGGCCGCGGTGGCGCGCCGTCTCAACCTCAACGATGCGGAAATGTCGCAGTTCACCATTCAATTGCGCCACCTGCAGCAGCAGGTGCCGGGCTATGAGAGCGGGCAGGACGTCAGCACCAATCAGATGATCGCCGCGCTGCGCTTTGTCTCTACGCTGGAGCAGCTTAAAGAAAAGCAGCCGCTGCTGCACTACAGCACCGCGCTGGATAGCCACGCCGATGCGCCGCAGCAGGACGCGAAAAAGCAGATCCGCGCTCTGGAATTGATGATGCGTGGCCTTATCAACCGCGCATGGCCGGATCAGTCCCAGCTGCTACACCACCTGAAAACGCTGTTTGGCGCGGATAAGGTGCGGCGCTGGGTCAAAATGTCCGAGAAGGGCGACGTACTGAGCGGCATGTTGTTCAGCGAACTGGCGCTGCTGCTGGTGGATAAAAAAGAGTACGCCCGTCACTACGCCGGTATTTTTCAGAGCGCGGCCTCGCTGGGATTTCTTATCGAACCACGTAAAACCCTGCAGGCGTTTCTCGACGACGTGCGTCAGTATCGCAACGCGTTACTCAGCGAGCAGCCGCTCACCCTGACCCAGACCACGCTGCTCGACAGCTATTTCGATGAGATCGCCTCCCCGGTGCAGCGCGCTTACAGCGAGGGGCGCACCAGCGTTAATCCCGCTGCGCTGCTGGCGGTGGATGACAGCGCCCTCACCGAATTTCTCGACTATGCCCGCCAGAAGAATGACATGGTTGGCGGCGACATTTTTGACGTACGCAGCGGCATCGACCGTCCAGAAAAAATCAATGCTCGCAGCAAAGAGGAGCGTCGCCAGCTGATCTATGGCGCGCTGTGGGGCGCGGTAGGCATTGTCGTTATCACCATTGCCATCGGTGCGCTGATGATCGCCGGGGAAGCGACCACTCCGCCAGCACCCGCCACGACGAAAAATATCCTCAGTGCGGAGGCCAGCTCTCAGCACACTAACACCACCAACGCCCGTGACGTGCTGGCCAGTATGGGTATTCGCTGGGACGAAAACAGCCTGCGTTCAGCCATTGAGCGCGACGACAGCAAGGTCGCGCGTCTGTTTTTACAGGGTGGCATGGAGTGGAAAGTCTCCTGGACCGAGCAGGTGCTGGCGAATGATAACAATCAGACGCTTACCATGCTGCTCAACTATCGCCCGCAGATGAATGAGCTGAAGCCGTGCCGGCGCATGATCACCACGATTGGCCACGCGATGGCCCAGGGCGAAACGCTGAACGCGCTGCGTAAGCAGTATCTGCGCGCCTTCTGTACCACACCCGCCGTGGTAAAGCGGCAGAAACATGAGATGGAGCTGGCCCAGCAGCGCGAGCTGGCTGGCGGCGACATCGAGAAGAAGTGGGCCGGCATTCAAAAAGCGATCTACCGGGTGATTGAATAGCGGGGCGCTGGCCCCGCCCGTAACGATTACTCGTGCGGTTGCAGATGGATCTGGGCGTCGTGCTTCATCACGTGGGTTTTTATCGCGGCCTGGAACACCTTAAACATCACGCCGTTGATGAAGGTCGCCAGCGTCAGGGTGACAAACGCCGTCATGATCCAGTCAATCACCACCACGCCGCTTTGCAGCAGCAGCGGATGGTAGACCAGCATGCCGGCAAACACGACCCAGTGACTCATGCAGTAGAAGCAGTGAAACAGATGACCCAGCATCGCGTTCTTCTTCGCGGTCCAGGCGCGCAGCGGGGCAAAAAGTTCGGTCTGGGTAATGGTCATGGAGATACTGCTGGAAGCCAGCGCAATAAGGATGCACTCCGGCAGGGCTGAAGCAAGTGCGGTTACCATGGGGCTTTTCCTTCTCTGTCAAAATAACCAATGAATTCATCGCTGATATCCTGCAGGGTCAGGGCTTTGAACCTGTCGAGGATCAGCGTCTCCGCGGCCAGCAGCGTGCCGTCCATCGCCCGGTTCACCCCTTTTTCGATAAGACAGGCGGGATTGTCGTTGCGATTGCCGATGGCAAACAGCGAGGGCGAACCCAGCGCAGCGTAAATTTCATACAGCGTGATGCTGTTTATCGGGCGGCACAGCTTCCAGCCGCCGTGATGACCTTTGATTGAACACACGATGTTGTTTTCCCGCAGGCCCGCAAGGATCTTGCGAATGAACGCCGGATTGCTGTCGGTGAAGGCTGACATCTGTTCAGAGGTCAGCAGCGTGCCCGCCTTCTCAAGGTGCAGAAGGAGATGCAGGGTGACGGAGAATGAGTTATTTGATTTCATGTAATTTAAAATATTACATGAGTTGGACGCGCGCAAGATCTTTTCTGGGGAGTGTGAGCAGAACGTAACAGGCAAAAAAAGCCCCTCGGCGAGGGGCTTGATAATTAGCGCATGGTGACAAACTCTTCTGCGGCGGTAGGGTGTATCGCCACGGTGTTGTCGAAGTCTTTCTTGGTGGCACCCATTTTCAGCGCCACCGCGAAGCCCTGCAGCATCTCGTCCATTCCGGCACCGATGCCGTGGATACCAACGATTTTTTCCTCTTTACCCACGCACACCAGCTTCATGCGGCACGGCTGGCGATGGGAGGTAACGGCGGTGTACATCGCGGTGAATGACGAGCGATAGATCTTCACGTTGTCATCGCCGTACTGCTCGCGCGCCTGAGGTTCAGTCAGGCCAACGGTACCGATCGGCGGGTGGCTGAAGACCACGGTCGGAACGTTGCTGTAGTCCAGATGCTCTTCCGGCTTGTTGTTGAACAGGCGCTCTGAGAGGCGGCGACCCGCAGCAACCGCCACCGGCGTCAGCTCAACGGCGCCGGTATTGTCGCCCACAGCATAGATGCCAGGTACGTTAGTATTCTGGAATTTATCGACGACGATGTAGCCTTTTTCGTTCGTTTTTACCCCGGTAACTTCCAGGTTAAAGGTGTCCGTCGCTGGCTCGCGGCCAATGGCCCACACCAGGCAATCCACGGTAAAGGTGCGATCGTCTTCCAGCGTCAGGGTCAGGCTGCCATCGCTGTTTTTCACCACCGATTTCGGCGTCGCTTCGGTTTGCAGCGTCGGGCCTTCCGCCATCATCACTTCTTTCAGGGTCTCGGAAAGCATCGGATCGAAGCTGCGCAGCGGCGAGTGTTTACGCACAAACAGATGCGTTTCGGCACCCAGCGCATTCACCACGCCCGCCAGTTCGACAGCGATATAGCCGGCACCCACGACCGCGACGCGCTTCGGCAGCGCTGGCAGCTCAAAGAAGCCGTCGGAGTCGATACCGTATTCGGCACCCGGAATATCCGGATGGCTCGGACGCCCGCCGGTGGCGATCAGGATATGGTCGGCGGTGATGGTTTCCCCGTTGACTTCCACGGTATGGGCATCCACGAAACGAGCGAAGCCGCGGATCACATCGACGCGGTTTTTACTCAGGCCCGTTTCATAAGAGGCGTGAATACGATCGATGTAGGCGCTGCGGCTGGCGACCAGCTTGCTCCAGTCAAAATTATTGACGGTGGTATCGAAGCCGTAGTCCGGGCCGTAGAGGTGAATCGCCTCGGCGATCTGCGCAGCGTGCCACATCACTTTCTTCGGGACGCACCCGACGTTCACGCAGGTGCCGCCAAGCTCTTTGGCTTCAATCAGCGCGCATTTTTGCCCGTACATCGCCGCACGGTTGATGGAGGCGATGCCGCCGCTGCCGCCACCAATGGCGATGTAGTCGTAATGTCTGGTCATGGCCGTTACCTTGATTTGCGTCGAAACAGTAAGCGTAGTGTAAGCGCAGCGGGCCGGAATGTCGGCACGCTGGCATCTATGATTGCAATCAGCACCCTTATTCCGGTACCACCCAGTTCAGCGTGGTATGCCCGGTACCCGACGGGACCAGTGCTTTATGCAGCCACGGCAGGACCGTTGTCATCTGCTGCTCCAGCTTCCACGGTGGGTTGATAACGATCATGCCGGAGGCGGTCATGCCGCGCTGATCGCTGTCCGGACGCACCGCCAGTTCAATCTGCAAAATGCGGCGAATACCGGTAGCTTCGAGATCTTTCAGCAGGCGCTTGATCTGCGCGCGCAGCACCACCGGATACCACAGCGCGTAGGTGCCAGTGGCAAAGCGTTTGTAGCCTTCGCTGATACCCTGCACCACCGCCTGGTAATCGCTTTTGATTTCATACGGCGGGTCGATGAGGATCAGACCGCGACGCGACGGCGGCGGCAGTTTAGCTTTCAGCTGCTGGTAGCCGTCGGCACGCTCAACGCGGGCGCGACTGTCTTTCTGGAATTCACCGCGCAGCAGCGGGAAATCGCTCGGGTGCAGTTCGGTCAGTTGCAGGCTGTCCTGCTCGCGCAGCAGCTGGCGCGCAATCAGCGGCGAGCCCGGGTAGTAGCGCAGCTGGCCGCTGCGGTTGAAGTGCGTGACCGCGCCAATATAGGCTTCCAGCTCGGCAGGCAGATCGTCGCGCTGCCAGATGCGGGCGATGCCTTCCAGATACTCACCGGTGCGCTCGGCATGTTCGCTGCTCAGCTGATAACGCCCCGCGCCCGCGTGCGTGTCCAGGTAGAGAAAGGGTTTATCTTTCTCTTTTAACGATTCGATAATCAGGCTCTGGACGGTGTGTTTGAGCACGTCGGCGTGGTTGCCAGCGTGGAAGCTGTGGCGGTAACTAAGCATGGCGGGAAGAATTCCGAAGTTGATACAGGTTATTCGACAGTTTACCGCAGTTCGCGATGGATTACCGCCTCAGGCGTGCGCCGGCCTGACGGCAAGCCGCGCTACAGGCTAAAGAGGGTCAGTTTACGCACCTGAGCATTCGGGTTGGCACGCCGCACGGCGGCAAGAAACTCACTGAAGTTGCGATTGAAAAAGGTGAAGTTGTGCAGGAAGCGCGCCTGATGCGTGTCGCCGTCGATGCACCAGCTCACCGACCAGACGGAACGGTTGTTAATCTGGGTGCTTTCCCGCACCACGGCGGTAATCGCCGCGAGCGGCACCGTCGTTTCGCCCGTTTCCCGAATCTGATAAAAGTTGAGGTCATCAAAATAGTAGTCAGCAGCGTAGCTGCGACTGCTGCCAAAAATGCGCAGCATCGTCGATGCCGTGGAAATTTTTTTCTTGCGACCCGAGGCTTCAACCTGAGCGGTACGCTGGCGTGAAAGATTGCGCTGTCGGTAAGGCAGAATGAAAAACACCATGACAATGAAGATAATTAGCATCGCCGGAAATACGTATTCCAGAAGAACATTGACCATCTTGTTAAGCTGCACAGCAGGTTGGACACCGGCACAGAATGAACCCACTTTCCTGACAGCGCAATACGCACAGTTGCGTACCGCCTGCCATTGAAATTCACTACACTTAACCCCATGCTAAGACGCACAGGCAAAGCGCTGGAACGCGCGCTACATTCACCCTATTCGACAGGACTGCGCTTATGACCAATCCATTACTCACGCCGTTTGAACTGCCGCCGTTTTCCGCCATTAAACCCGAGCACGTGGTGCCTGCCGTTACAAAGGCGCTGGAAGACTGCCGCGCGCAGGTAGAAGCCGTGGTCGCCAGCGGCGCGCCGTACTCCTGGGAAACGCTGTGTCAGCCGCTGGCGGAAGTAGACGATCGTCTGGGACGCATCTTTTCACCGGTCAGCCACCTGAATTCCGTGCAGAACAGCCCCGAGCTGCGTGAAGCCTATGAGCAGACGCTGCCGCTGCTGTCTGAGTACAGCACCTGGGTCGGGCAGAACGAAGGCCTGTATCAGGCCTACCGCGACCTGCGTGACGGTGAAAACTACAACAAACTCGATACTGCACAGAAAAAAGCAGTGGATAACGCGCTGCGCGACTTCGAGCTGTCGGGCATCGGTCTGCCGCCGGAAAAACAGAAGCGCTACGGCGAAATCGCTGCGCGCCTGTCCGAGCTGGGCTCCACCTACAGCAACAACGTGCTCGATGCCACCATGGGCTGGACGAAGCTGATTACCGACGAAGCGGAGCTGGCCGGTATGCCGGAGAGCGCGCTGGCGGCGGCCAAAGCCCAGGCGGAAGCCAAACAGCAGGAAGGCTATCTGCTGACCCTCGACATCCCGAGCTATCTGCCGGTGATGACCTACTGCGACAACCAGCCGCTGCGTGAAGAGATGTATCGCGCTTACAGCACCCGCGCATCCGATCAGGGGCCGAACGCCGGTAAGTGGGACAACAGCCCGGTGATGGAAGAGATCCTCGCCCTGCGCCACGAGCTGGCGCAGCTACTGGGCTTTGACAGCTATGCCCATAAGTCTCTCGCCACTAAAATGGCGGAGCATCCGCAGCAGGTGCTCGATTTCTTAACCGATCTGGCGAAACGCGCCCGTCCGCAGGGCGAGCAGGAGCTGGCCCAGCTGCGCGACTTTGCGAAGCAGGCCTTCGGTGTGGATGAGCTGCAGCCGTGGGACATCGCGTACTACAGCGAAAAACAGAAGCAGCACCTCTACAGCATCAGCGATGAGCAGCTGCGCCCCTACTTCCCGGAACAGAAAGCGGTCAACGGCCTGTTTGAAGTGGTGAAGCGCATCTACGGCATCACCGCTAAAGAGCGCAAGGATATCGACGTCTGGCACCCGGACGTGCGTTTCTTTGAGCTTTACGACGAGAGCGGTGAGCTGCGCGGTAGCTTCTACCTCGACCTGTACGCCCGCGAACACAAGCGCGGCGGTGCCTGGATGGATGACTGCGTGGGGCAGATGCGTCTGGCAGACGGCTCACTGCAGAAGCCGGTGGCTTATCTTACCTGTAACTTCAACCGTCCGGTGCAGGGCAAACCGGCGCTGTTCACCCACGATGAAGTGATCACCCTGTTCCACGAGTTCGGTCACGGGCTGCACCACATGCTGACCCGCATCGAAACCCCGGGCGTTGCCGGGATCAGCGGTGTGCCGTGGGATGCCGTGGAGCTGCCGAGCCAGTTTATGGAGAACTGGTGCTGGGAGCCGGACGCGCTGGCGTTTATCTCCGGCCACTACGAGACGGGCGAACCGCTGCCGCAGGCGCTGCTTGATAAAATGCTGGCGGCGAAAAACTACCAGGCGGCGATGTTTATCCTGCGCCAGCTGGAGTTCGGGCTGTTTGATTTCCGCCTGCATGCTGAGTTCACCCCGGAACAGGGCGCGAAAATTCTTGATACCCTGGCGGAAATCAAGAAACAGGTTGCCGTGATGCCGGGTCCGTCATGGGGCCGCTTCCCGCACGCTTTCAGCCACATCTTTGCGGGCGGTTACGCGGCGGGTTACTACAGCTATCTGTGGGCCGACGTACTGGCAGCAGATGCTTATTCCCGCTTTGAGGAAGAGGGCATCTTCAACCGCGAAACCGGCCAGTCGTTCCTCGATAACATCCTGACCCGCGGCGGTTCCGAGGAGCCGATGGAGCTGTTTAAACGCTTCCGCGGCCGTGAACCGCAGCTGGATGCGATGCTGGATCACTACGGCATCAAGGGCTGAGCATTCGCGTGAACATCTGTTTAATTGATGAATCAGGCGCCGGAGACGGCGCCTTATCTGTTCTTGCGGCCCGCTGGGCGCTGGAGCATGACGCAGACAACCCGATGGCGCTGGTGTTAACGCCCTCCCATCTTGAACTGCGCAAGCGCGACGAACCTAAGCTTGGCGGCATCTATGTGGACTTTGTCGATGGCGCAATGGCGCACCGGCGCAAGTTTGGCGGCGGACGCGGCGAGGCGGTGGCGAAGGCCGTGGGCGTTAAGGGCAGCAATCTGCCGGATGTGGTCGATGCGACCGCAGGCCTGGGGCGCGATGCCTTTGTGTTAGCTTCTGTCGGTTGCCGGGTGCGGATGCTGGAGCGTAACCCGGTGGTCGCCGCCTTGCTGGATGACGGGCTGCGGCGCGGGTATGAGGACACGGAAATCGGTCCGTGGCTGCGCGAGCGGCTGACGCTGATCCACGCCTCCAGCCTGACGGCGCTGACCGACATTACCCCGCGCCCGCAGGTGGTTTATCTGGACCCCATGTTTCCCCACAAGCAGAAAAGCGCGCTGGTGAAAAAAGAGATGCGGGTGTTTCAGTCGCTGGTAGGGCCGGATGAGGATGCCGACGGTTTGCTCGAACCCGCACGCCAGTTAGCAACGAAGCGCGTAGTGGTAAAACGCCCGGACTACGCGCCGCCGCTGGCGGAGGTGGCAACACCGAACGCAGTGGTCACCAAAGGACACCGGTTTGATATTTACGCGGGAACGGCGGAGTAGCCAGAACTTTTGCGAGTGACTGTCAGGGATATTGTTGGCGTGAGTGCACCACGCTGATGATCCTTATACATTCGTTTCGCACCTGATAAACCACAATGTAGTTTGGATGCGCAATCACTTCCCGTGTCCCGTCTACTCTGCCTGCGCGGAACATATAAGGATGTTCTGCCGCCGGCAGGATCGCGGCGTCAATTTGCTGTAAAAGTGATTCAGCGGCGTAAGGATTTTCCAGGGCAATAAAAGAAATTAGCGTAAACAAATCCGTTTTAGCTTCTTCAGTCCATTGAATCGGGAGCATCAGGCCAGTTTCCTCTTGGCTTTTATCTCATCGATGATCTTCCGCGCTCCACCGATGACGTCATCATGCGACGAGACTGCGTGAGTACTATGCATTGCCGCATCGACTTTTTCCCGATACCAGCGGTCGTAGCTTTCAGCTTGTTCCTGCGTTTCGAACTCGGACACAAGCGGCGAGAGATTTTTTGTCATAGCGACCTCATACCTGCTTCATTTTTAATCATTATAGCGTTTGCGTTTTACTGAACCAAGCCTGGTAAAAGGATGAAAAAAAACCGCGGCGTGAGCCGCGGTTTATCAGGTGGTTTACGCTGACAGCGTTACGCCTCTTCTTCGTCGCGCAGCGGCACAATCAGCATATCGATGTGCACGGTGTTGATCAGCTGGCGCGCGGAGGACATCAGCTTGCTCCAGAAATCCTGATGATGGCCGCAGACCACCAGATCGACGTCGTATTTCTTGATGGCGTCAACCAGGACCTGACCAAGATCGCCGCTGCCGCTCAGGGTTTCGGTAATCGGATAGCCCGCGTTGGTGGAGAGTTCGGTGAGCGCATGGTGCGTCTCTTCAGAGATACGCTTCTGCATGTCGCCCAGGTTGACGTCGATAAGACCGGTATAAAGATCGGAGTAGTTCACATCAACATGAATCAGGGAGATTTTCGCGTTATAAGGGCGAGCCATTGAGACCGCTTTCTCAACCAGCACTTTGCTTTCTGGCGACAGGTCTACTGCGATAAGAATGTGTTGGTAAGCCATAGTGTTACTCCTTCCATAAGTTTTCGATGACCAGAGGAAACGAATAGCGCGTTTGCTGAGCTATTCTCCTTGCCCGCGTCCTGCGTACCACATCGCGCGAACGTCATAACGTAAGGACTTAAATTGTAGAAGATATTTCTACCTTATAGCGCGGCTGTCCGTCCGTCAATTCCGGCCCTCTTGCCCAGGTTAGCGCGACTACATCGTCATTACCTTGATAAGCGTTAACGTTGTGGTAAAAAAATTAACGGATCTCCTACACTATTTAATAAGCCGCTCGGGTAAATAAATGTGAACCCGCTCGACTTTCTGATTTCATTAACGGTCTGGGTAGGGGCGCGTGTCCTGGGGCAACGCGCTGTGGGTGAAAGCCGGGGAGGACATATGATCAGCACTGTCGCGCTGTTCTGGGCTTTATGCATTGTTTGTGTAGTGAATATGGTGCGTTACTACTCATCGCTACGCGCCCTGTTAGTTGTGTTACGCGGGTGCGATCCCTTGCTGTACCAGTATGTCGATGGCGGCGGCTTTTTTACCTCTCACGGTCAGCCCAGCAAACAGGTACGCCTGGTGCGCTATATCTATGCCCAGCGCTACCTTGATCATCACGATGATGAATTTATTCGCCGCTGTGAGCGCGTACGCCGGCAGTTTTTGCTCACCAGCGCCCTGTGTGGGCTGGTGGTGGTGAGTCTGGTTGCGTTAATGATCTGGCATTAGGCAAAAAAAAGCGGGTCCGAAGACCCGCTTATTCTTACCGTACCTTGCTGCTTAGATGAACTGCAGCGAAATCCAGTACAGCAGACCGGAAAGCCCAATCGAGGCTGGCAGGGTGAAGACCCAGGCCATCAGAATGTTAGTCACGGTTTTACGCTGTAAACCGCCGCCGTCCACAATCATCGTCCCCGCCACGGAGGAAGAAAGCACGTGGGTGGTGGAAACCGGCATCCCGGTGTAGCTGGCAACCCCGATAGACACTGCGGCCGTCATCTGCGCCGACATACCCTGTGCGTAGGTCATGCCTTTCTTACCGATTTTCTCACCGATGGTGGTGGCAACACGACGCCAGCCGATCATGGTGCCGATACCCAGTGCCAGGGCGACCGCCATAATGATCCAGATTGGCGCATATTCGATGGTGTTCAGCAGGTCACCTTTCAGTTTCTTCAGGTAACGCTGATCTTCCGCCGAAGTGCCGTCCAGCTTCGCGACTTTATCCGAGGTATCCGCGATACACAGCATGATGCGACGCAGCTGGCTGCGCTGCTCCACGCTCAGCTTGTCGTAGCTGTCGTGGTTAGCCAGCAGCGTTTTAGCGCGCTCCAGGGCAACAAACGCCCGGCTCGGGTCGCAGTGGAATTCACGCGTCGTGGTAGTCGCCACCGTCTGTTCCGGCGTCGGGATGACAGGGTCGAGGCCGGTAGCCTGTTTCAGCACGCCAGGATGCTGCTGGAACCAGGTTTCGAGGTTGTTCACTGCGTCACGGGTACGAGTAATGTCGTAGCCCGTGGCGTTCATGTTAACCACGAAGCCCGCCGGCGCGACGCCGATCAGGACCAGCATAATCAGGCCGATGCCTTTCTGCCCGTCGTTCGCACCGTGTGAGAAACTCACGCCGATAGCAGACAGGATCAGGGCGATGCGGGTCCAGAACGGCGGTTTTTTCTTACCGTCTTTCTTTTC
Source organism: Siccibacter colletis (assembly GCF_025914095.1). NCBI lineage: Bacteria > Pseudomonadati > Pseudomonadota > Gammaproteobacteria > Enterobacterales > Enterobacteriaceae > Siccibacter > Siccibacter colletis. Next base: position 207,766 of record NZ_CP074352.1, read on the forward strand.
ACGCTCGGCAGGGGTCAGGTGAATACGGGCGCGTTTTTTCGTGCCGCTCCAGTAGCGACGCAGAATAAACACCAGCCCGCCAGCAAACACCAGACCGACAATCGGAGAGATAATCAGTGAGCCAAAGATATTGATGACTTTTGGAATGTTCAGCGCATCCACCACCGATGTGCCGGTCATCAGCGCATTGGTTAATCCAATGCCGATAATCGCGCCAATCAGGGTGTGGGAGCTGGACGCCGGAAGCCCGAAGTACCAGGTGCCGAGGTTCCAGATGATCGCCGCCAGCAGCATCGAGAACACCATGGCGAGGCCATGAGCGGAACTGACGTTAAGCAGCAGATCGGTAGGGAGCATATGCACAATGGCATAAGCGACGCTTAAACCCCCAAGCAGTACGCCGAGGAAGTTGAACACCGCAGCCATCACGACTGCCAGTTGCGAGCGCATTGCCCGGGTGTAGATCACAGTTGCTACTGCGTTCGCCGTATCATGGAAGCCGTTAATCGCTTCATAAAACAGAACAAATGCCAGAGCAAGCAACAATAACAACCCGGTATGGAGATCCAGGCCGGCAAACAAATGTAGCATAGGACGTTACGCCATTTTGAGGTCATGAACGCGGCGCATTATCCAGGACAAACGTCGCGCGGGCAAAGTGAAATATAGACTTTTTTTGACGATACGATGACAGCTGTCAAAAGATGTAAATAATTATTTCTTTTATATCAACGTGCTAAGCAACATGAAACGATTTCATGCTGGTGTGACCAGAGCGGAATCTTTACAATTCGCAGCCTTAAATATGAAGGGGATTGGGTGTGGAACAGTTTGATGCCGTTGTAATTGGTGCCGGAGCAGCCGGAACGTTCTGCGCGGCGAAGGCCGGGCAGGCCGGTTGTCGGGTGCTGCTGGTCGATAATGGCAAAAAGCCAGGGCGCAAGATCCTGATGTCCGGCGGCGGACGCTGTAACTTCACCAATCTCTACGTCGAACCCGCAGCCTATCTCAGCCAGAACCCGCACTTCTGTAAATCGGCGCTGGCGCGCTATACCCAGTGGGATTTTATCGATCTGGTAGGAAAATACGGCATCGCCTGGCATGAAAAGACCCTCGGGCAGCTGTTCTGCGACGACTCGGCCCAGCAGATCGTCGATATGCTGGTGGCGGAGTGCCAGAAGGGCGGCGTAAACCTGCGCCTGCGCAGCGAAGTGCTGGGCGTGGTGCGCGATGAAGCGGGTTATCTGCTGACCCTGAACGGCGGTGAAGTGCGGGCTAACAGCCTGGTCATCGCCAGCGGCGGGTTGTCGATGCCGGGCCTCGGCGCGTCGCCGTTTGGTTACAAAATCGCTGAACAGTTTGGCCTGAAGGTGCTGCCGACCCGCGCCGGGCTGGTGCCCTTCACGTTGCACAAACCGCTGCTGGATCAACTGAGCGTGATTTCCGGCGTCTCGGTGCTGTCGGTGATTACGGCTGAAGACGGTACCCTGTTCCGTGAAAACCTGCTGTTTACCCATCGCGGGCTGTCCGGCCCGGCAGTGCTGCAAATTTCCAGCTACTGGCAGCCGGGCGAGTTCGTGACGGTAAACCTGCTGCCGGACACCGATCTTGACGAGGTGCTCAACGCCCAGCGCAGCGCGCATCCCAACCAGAGCCTGAAAAACACCCTCGCCCAGCATCTGCCGAAGCGGCTGGTGGAGTGCCTGATGCTGCTTCATCCTGAGCAGTTCCCGGATGTGTCACTCAAACAGCTCAACGCGCGCCAGCAGAGCGTGCTGGTAGATGCCCTGCAAAACTGGCGCGTACAGCCGAACGGTACCGAAGGCTACCGCACCGCAGAGGTAACGCTGGGCGGAGTTGATACCCATGAGCTGTCGTCGCGCACCATGGAAGCCCGCAACGTGCCGGGTCTCTATTTTATTGGCGAAGTGGTGGACGTCACCGGCTGGCTGGGCGGCTATAACTTCCAGTGGGCCTGGGCGTCAGCAGCAGCCTGCGCAGAGGCGCTGGCAAGCGCGTAAACTCTCTTGCCCGCCAACTCGCGCGGGCAATACGTTATTTCCCTTCCCATTAATCGCAGTCTACCTCTTTATAATTATTAACCTTTAATTAATTATGGTTAATGCAGCGTGATTCGTATAACGACGTCGCTATTCATAACGGAATAAGCGTAAAGGTTATGAGGGAATTAACCGATATACCCCTTATTCAGTAAGGTTAATAAGGTGTAACGTATGTCGTGGATCTATCGTATTTCAATGAAGATGAAGTTATTTCTTGCGCTGATGCCGTTGCTTATCGCGCTGTGCTGGTTTGCCGGCTCCGGTATGCTCAGCCGTATTCAGAGCGAGCAACAGATGCATACCATCAGCCAGCTGACCGCGCTGGCGCGCAGCGCCGGGGATGTGGTTCATGAGTTGCAACGTGAACGCGGTATGAGCGCCGGATATTTGGGCGCCAAAGGGGAACAATTTCGCAGCGAATTAACCGCTCAGCAAAAAATAACCGACGCCGCGTTAGCCACCTTTAATAACACGCTGTCTGCTACTGACAGCGCAATATTAACTGGCGATATTGCCGCCACGGTAAAAATATTTAATCAACATATTCAGTCACTCAGCACTACGCGAACGGCGATCGCTGGCTTATCGATTGATACCCCGGCAGCAATTCAGTTTTATACCCAAACCATCGCCGGCGTCCTTAATTTTGTCGGCGGCATGGGGCAGCTAACTACCTCCGGGGTCATGGTTAACGAGCTGGCGGCCTATTACAGTTTGCTTAACCTGAAAGAGCAGGCGGGCGTGGAGCGTGCTCTGCTGTCGAACATTTTCTCGGCGGGTCGTTTCGGTGACGGGCAGTTCCGCCTGTTCAGCGACGTGGTGGGCAAACAGGAAGCCTGGCTTATCGCCGCCCGTCGCTTCAGCACCGCGCAGCAGATCGCCGATCTGAACAGCGCGCTGGATTCCGCGGACGCGACCCGGGCGCTGGATCTGCGTGCGGTGGCCTTCAGTAAGGCGGCGGAAGGTGATTTTGGCGTCAACCCTGGAGAGTGGTTTACTGCCCAGACGCAGCGCATCGAAACGCTGCGCAAGGTGGAGAACCGCGTTGCTGATACCCTGCAGGCCCATGCCGCTCGGCTTGCGCACCAGGCGCGCATCGACTGGCAGTCTTATCTGGCTATCAGCCTGATTGCGTTACTGATAGCACTGACGTTTGCAGTTGTCGTCGCACGCAGTATTCATCTCCAGCTTACCGGCACGCTCAGGGCCATTAACGAGATGGACGGCGATCTGACCCGTCGCCTGGACGTGCCGGGTAGCGATGAGCTGTCGGCCCTGAACCGCGCTTATAACCAGTCGATCGAAAACATTCAGCACATCGTGCAGGAGATCAAATCCGGTGCCGGTGTGCTGCGCAGCGCCAGCAGCGATATCGCCGCCGGTAACCAGGATCTGGCTCAGCGCACCGACGAACAGGCGGCGTCGATTGTCGAAACCGCCTCCAGCATGGAGCAGATCTCCACCGCCATTAATCAGACCGCCGATAACGCCAGCGAAGCCGAACGCCTGACGCAGGCGATGGAGCGCGACGTGCTGGAAGCTAACCGCGTGTCCAGCGAGGCCAGCCAGAGCATGGCGGATATCCGCACCTCCAGTGAGCAGATTGGCCGCATCGTAAAATCCATTGACGACATCTCGTTCCAGACCAACCTGCTGGCGCTGAACGCCGCGGTTGAGGCCGCCCGCGCCGGTGAGCTGGGTAAAGGCTTTGCGGTGGTGGCGAGCGAAGTGCGCAATCTGTCCCAGCGCTGCGCCCGGGAAGCCAGCCAGATCCGCGAACTGGTGGATCACAACATGGAAAAAATCAGCGAGGGCGTAGCGCGGGTGTCGGCCTCCAACACCGCATTGAAAGCTGCCGCAGATAATACCGGGATGATGAAGCAGTTCGTCAGCGATATTGCGCAGGCTGCCAGCGAGCAGTCGCTCGGCGTCTCTCAGGTACATCTGGCGCTGAATCAGCTCGAACAGGTGACCCAGCAGAATGCCGCCCTGGTCTCCCAGGCAGCCAGCGCCAGCCAGATGCTTGACGGCCAGTCGGCGGCGATGGCGAAACTGGTGGATCGCTTCGTCGCCTGATTTATCCAGCCCCGCAGCAAGCGGGGCAGTTTCCGCTCCGCACCGTGAAACTTGCTCCTCAGGCTCTGTCCGATACACTCAGGGCAGGGCTTTTTTATTCGCGTTACCAGTTCATTCAGGGTGCGAAAACCCTTTTTGATCAAAACCCTTATCATGCGTTCGGTGAATAATTCCCGTTTTCGTGAGTAACGCAACTTACTGCAGGAGTTCGTATGTTTACGTGTGTACTGATTGATAAAAACGGCGACGGCTACACCTCCACGCTGACCGAGCTAAACGATGACGCGCTGCCCGCCGGTGATGTCACCGTGGATATCGACTTTTCCTCTATCAACTATAAAGACGCGCTGGCGATCACCGGCCGTGGCCCCATCGTGCGCGCCTTTCCGATGGTGCCGGGCATCGACTTTGCCGGCACGGTCGCTGAGAGTTCGCACCCGGATTACGCCGTTGGGCAAAAAGTCCTGCTCACCGGCTGGGGCGTCGGGGAAAAGCACTGGGGCGGACTGGCGGGTAAAGCGCGGGTCAAGGCCGAGTGGCTGGTGCCGCTGCCCGAGGGCGCGGACGCGCAGCAGGTAATGGCGATCGGCACCGCCGGGTTCACCGCCATGCTGTGCGTCAATGCCATTCGTCAGCACGGCGTGAAACCGGAGGATGGCCCGGTGCTGGTTACCGGTGCTAACGGCGGCGTGGGGAGCTGTGCGCTGGTACTGCTTCATGCGCTGGGCTATCAGGTGGTGGCCTCGACCGGACGCGTGGAAGAGACGGCAGATGCGCTGCGTGCGCTGGGGGCCAGCGAGGTTATCGATCGCAACGAGCTGAGCAATCCCGGCAAGCCGTTGCAGAAAGAGCGCTGGGCGGCCGCAGTAGATACCGTGGGCAGCCACACGCTGGCTAACGTCTGTGCCGGCATCCACTATGATGGCGTGGTTGCTGCCTGCGGTATGGCGCAGGGGCTGGACTTACCGGCCAGCGTGGCGCCGTTCATCCTGCGCGGCGTGACGCTCAAAGGTATCGACAGCGTGATGGTCAGCCAGCAAAAACGCATCGACACCTGGAAAGATGCCTGCGCGCTGCTGCCTCGTGACGTGCTGGAAAAAATCACCCGTACCGCGCCGCTGTCTGACGCCATTGCGCTGGCAAGCGATCTGCTCGACGGTAAGGTAAAAGGCCGTGTGGTAATCGACTGCCGCGCCTGATCAGGTAAATATTCTCTTGATTCCACCCTGGCAGACACGACAAAGCGCCACTGGCACCAGATTTAGAGGAGGAGAGTCTTGAGGTTTCGGGTGCGATAAGGCTACGCTGAAAGGACAGTTTTGGTGACTGTGCTCCTTCCATGGCAGTTACCGCACTTCAAAAGAGCGTCAACTCTTGCGAACCTTCGAAAAAGCCACCTTGCCGGGTGGTTTTTTCGTTGACAGAGGTGGAGATCACGGCGGGAAAAAATGACAGGCATCATAAGCTTGCCTGTTTTCTTGATGCATAATAATGTCGAAAACCACAAGCATAAAGGGATATTTATGCTTCACGACTACTGTGTAAAATCACGTGATGAGCTCTATCTTGATGACATTCCATACATCCGCCACCCTGATGCGGCTTTCCGTGATTTAGCCGATACGGCCAGGCAAGATCGTATCATCAGGGAATGGGATTTACCGCCAGGCTACAGTCGCGTTGTCGACCCTTATCGCCAGTACCATTACAACCATCCATGGATGGCATATAGGGATGCCCTGGCCGATATAAAATCAGGAAAAACTGTTTTACTGCGGCAAACCATGAGAGGGACCGAAATATCGGGAGTGCAGACTTCATCAGGAGACCTGCGCAGCGACCTTCCATTAGGCCTTCATTCCCGGCTTAGCTATCTCATTTCTCATGAAGTGACACGCCCGGTATTCTACAGCCGCCCTGCTGAACCAGCTCAGCATGCCCAATCGGCAAAAACCATCAACAGCAAAGCAGCCGGACGACTGCTGGCCGCTGGCGGTATCTATAACGGCAATATTGAGGGGTTCAGGAAGACAGCCGAACAGTTGGGCGGCGATGCGGTGAAGGGGTACGACGGAGTTCTGAACGAAACAACATCCGGGATGATGGTAGCTGCGGCTTCACTGCTGGTTATACGTAACCCGATGGCAGCAGAAGAATTGACAAGTTATCTGGGAAAATACAAAAAGGCACACGTTCTGCTTGAAGATGTGAGCGTGTCAGAACTGAACTATGTTCGTCGTGACCGCGCTGAATATGCCGCGCTTCGTGGGGAGTTTAACAGTTCCGTTCGCCCGAACTTCCTCAAATCGCTTTCCGCTCACCCAGACGCACTATCAACGTTTGATTCCAACAATCTGCTGCGCCTGGCTGATGGTAAAGTGCCGTCCGGCTGGCAGGTTCACCACAAAATCCCCCTCGATGATAGTGGCACAAACGCCCTGGACAACCTGTTATTGATTCAAAACTCGCCATATCACTCAGCGCTATCAAAAGCACAGGCGATAATCACCAAAGATCTCCCATATAACGCCAGAACTAACGTTTTATGGCCTTCGCCGAACGGCGTAATTTATCCTGTAGGGAAGTGAACACGCGATGAACGACACAAATCAGATAATCGGCATCCTCAATACTCTGATGGTTTCCGATAACTATCCGGTAGCCAGCCCGGTAACGCCTGACACAATGGCTGACTTAATGTACAAACCTGCGCCAGCAGAATGGGATGAAACGAAGCGCGGTGTTTACTCAGATATTCAGCGTCTGGTAATAAGCCGCCCTGATTACGCCGATATGCTTAAAATCATGGACGGGCTTGAATACAATGGACTCACCCTGTACGGAATGACGCAGACGGAGATTGGCGAACCAGCATGGTCAAATATTTATATTCGGAACATTGATACACGCGATAACGATATCTACGTTGATCCAAACCTCACCGACAAACTGGTGATTGGTGAAGATGGCATGTCCGTATTCGTGTACAGCCTGAAAGAGGACTGTTTTCAGATCCGCGATAAAGTATCGACCGATTACGTCATTGAGTCACATACCACTTTTGGCGAATTATTAGCGTCACTTCTCAATACGGTGAAATAGCGCTCATCTGCCATAACATCTATTCGGGCCCCCCTCAGAGGCCCTCAGCGCGTTTCTGACGCGCCCGGAACGGTACTCCCGGCCGGGCGTTTTTATTGCGCTCTATTTTTGGACCGCTTATCGGTTGCTGAAAAAGTGAGCGGCTCTTACACTGCGCCCATTCCAAAAAAAACAGTGCACCACGCATTATTTATTCGGTAAGGAAAAACTCACTCACTCACTCACATCGTATTATTATGTTTAAGATTATTATCTCAGCATTATTAGGTTTTGCTTTTATATCATCAGCGTCGGCATTTGAAATACCAAAAGAGATAAAGCACGGCGGTTTTTTTAATCAGTCCGCACGCAGTTATTATATTCCGCAGGAATCCCTGGCCGATGGCAGTATTAAGTCGCGTATTCTTGAGCAATATAACAACTGGAAAGGGACGCGCTACCATTTTGGCGGCACCACGCGCCGCGGCATCGACTGTTCGGCCCTGATGCAGCATATCTTCAGCGATTCGATTAATCTTTCGCTGCCGCGCACTACAGGTGAGCAAATTCATCGTGGTAAATCGGTCAGCCAGCAGCAATTAAAGCCGGGGGATCTGGTGTTCTTTAATACCGGGCCGGACCATCGCCACGTTGGGGTGTATATCGGTGGGGATGAATTTATTCATGCCTCAAGCAGTAAGGGGGTAACGATTTCAATGTTATCTAACCGTTACTGGCAGCATCACTATATTACGGCCCGCCGCGTGGCGGACCGTCGGATAAGCTAATTTTTTGTGTGTGTTGAGTAGTCATTTTGGCTGGCGTAATGCCAGCCTTTTTTTATTTTGCCAGATCGTCGATCAGCATCTGATGAAACTTCTCCGGCTCTTCCATCTGTGGCGCATGGCCCATGCCGTCAAACTCAATCAGGGTCGCATTCGGAATCGCTTTCGCCGTCGTTTTACCCAGCTCTTTGTAGTTACCTACCGCTTTCTTCACCGCCTCTGGCGCAGTATCGCTGCCGGGTGCCGTGGTGTCTCCGGTGCCGATAAACAGCGTAGTCGGTACTTTCAGCTGCGGGAATTCATACACTACCGGCTGGGTGGCGATCATGTCGTAGATCAGCGCCGAGTTCCACGCCACGATCTCCTTGCCCGGCCCGGTGTTCATCCCGGCCAGCATGTCGACCCACTTGTCGTACTCCGGCTTCCAGCGGCCCATGTAATAGGTCTTTTGCTCATAAGCTTTAATGCCTGCGGCCGTGGTTTTCAGCTCGCGCTCATACCACTCATCCACGCTGCGCCACGGTACGCCTTTCGCTTTCCAGTCCTCAAGCCCGATCGGGTTGACCATCACCAGCTTCTCGGTCTGCTGCGGGAACATCAGGGCATAGCGCGTCGCCAGCATACCGCCGGTAGAGTGACCCATTACAATGGCGCGCTCCACGCCCAGCTTCTCCAGCAGCTGATGGGTATTATCTGCCAGCTGCTGGAAGGTGTACTGATACTGCTGCGGTTTGGTCGAGGTACAGAAGCCAATCTGATCCGGGGCCACCACGCGATAGCCTTTTTCCGTCAGGGCGCGGATGGTGCCTTCCCAGGTAGCGGCGCAGAAGTTCTTGCCATGCATCAGCACCACGGTTTTGCCGTTGGCGTTCTGCGGTTTCACATCCATATAGCCCATGCGCAGCGACTGCTTCTGGGAGGTGAAATCAAAATGTTGCAGCGGCCACGGATAATCGAAGCCTTCCAGGTTTTCGCCATAGCTGGCAGCGTGAGCCTGGCCGGTTAATAACACTGCCGCGGCCAGCGACCCAAAGGCATATTTCTTGAACATGAATAATCCTCAATTAAATAATGACTGATGTTTAATTACGGGTTAAATTACCATGTAGCGAATAACCTGAGTTACTATAATGATTTAGTAGTTCTGATAATTCAGGCGCGTTGACAAAAATTTACCTGATGCCTCTTTTATAGTAACGAATAAGAAAATCTTATGGCTGATAAATATTTAACGTATTGTTTTTGTTTATAATAAATAATGCCGCACTGGCGCAATAGCATATTGATGAATTTACCTCGTTTTAATAAAAACAGACACTTCATGACACTAATTAATTAATTTTCTTTATCGGATTTTCCTCAGGGATAATTTTTCTCCGAAGCTGCTACATCTTATTTTCCGTCGTAATGTCCGGGCCGGGATATGTTTGTCTGGCATGTCAGCCGGGGCGTGGAAATAGTTGCCTAAGGAGAGCCACACCGTGACCACACTGAAACCGTTATTAGCCAGAAATCGCAGCTGGGCGCTTCAGCGTCGCCAGCGGGACCCCGGATATTTCGAGAAATATCTTCATCAGCAGCAACCCCATTCCCTGTGGATCGGCTGTTCCGACAGCCGCGTACCTGCCGAAGTGCTGACTGGCTCACATCCCGGCGAGCTGTTTGTCCACCGCAATATCGCCAACATGGTGGACACCCGCGACGACAATTTCATGAGCGTGCTGCAGTATGCCCTGCACTACCTGAAAGTTGAGCGCGTGGTGCTCTGCGGCCACTACGGCTGCGGCGGGGTGCAGGCCGCCATCGCGCTGCCGGACAGCCCGCTGGCGGAGGAGGAGTCGGCACTGGCCCGGCGTATCACCCAGCTGCGCGCCAGTATCGCTGCCGGGATCCGCACCTGCGAGGAGGAGGATGAAACCGCCGCGCTCAACCAGCTGGTGGAGGCGAACGTGATGTCGCAGTTCGCGCTGCTGGCGCAAAGCGGCCCGGTGCGTCAGGTGTGGCAGGAAGGGCGCGAGCTGGGTCTGTACGGTTGCGTGTACGATCTCGCCACCGGGCATCTGAAAACCCTGGTCGAACAGTCGTCAGAGGGAGAAACACCATGAATCTTGCAACCCTGCGTCAGGACATTCCCGCCGGTCTGGTGGTGTTTCTGGTGGCGCTGCCGCTGTGCCTCGGTATTGCTCAGGCCAGCGGGTTGCCGCCGTTTGCCGGGCTGTTAACCGGCGTCATCGGTGGTTTGCTGGTGACGGCGTTAAGCCCGTCACGCTTCGCTGTCAGCGGCCCGGCGGCCGGGCTGGTGACGATTGTCGTTGCCTCAGTGGAGAGCCTCGGTTCATTTTCCGCGTTTTTACTGGCGCTGGTGCTGGCCGGGGTGCTGCAGCTGGTGCTCGGCCTGGTACGTGCCGGGCGGTTTATCTCACTGGTGCCGGGCAGCGTTATCAAAGGCATGCTGGCGGCAATTGGTATTCTGCTCATCATGCAGCAGCTGCCGGTGGCGCTGGGCGCGGCCGAGAGCAGCAGCCTGCGCGAACTGTTCACCGGGCAAACCCAGATCTCGCTGCCGGCGATGCTGGTGGCCGGCGGCGGCCTGATTATCCTCTGGCTCTGGACCACGCCGGCGCTGAAGCGCATTAAAGCGCTGAACTGGATCCCCGGCCCGCTGATCGCTGTCGCAGCCGGTGGAGCGATGACGCTGCTTATCCCGCATCTGAATCCCCAGTGGGCCACCCAGCTGCCGCGCATTGAGTTACCGGCGTTCGACAGCATTGGCGAGCTGGTGGCCGGGCTGGAGAGGCCGGACTGGCAAGCCTGGCAGAACCCGACCGTGTATATGGTGGCGGTGACGCTGGCGCTGGTGGCGAGCCTGGAGACCCTGCTGAGTCAGGAGGCGCTCAAGAAGCTGCGTCCACAGCACCCGGCACCGTCGCCGAATAAAGAGATGTTCGCCCAGGGCATCGGTAACCTGACGGCGGGCCTCGCGGGGGCGATGCCGATCACCGCAGTGATCGTGCGCAGTTCGGTGAACGTCAGCGTCGGGGCGCAGACCAAACTTTCCATTTTCATTCACGGTATTTTGCTGCTGGTATGCGGCCTGTGGTTCAGCTCGCTGCTGACCATCATTCCGCTGGCAAGCCTTGCCGCCGTGCTGCTCTGGACCGGCTACAAGCTGGCGACGCCGCGCCTGTTCGTCGAGCAGATGCGCATGGGGCCGCAGCAGTTTGTACCGTTCCTGGTGACCATCGGCGGTATTATCGCGTTTGGAATGCTGGCGGGGATCGCGCTCGGCCTCGCGACGCAGATCCTCTACAGCGTCTACAAGAGCCACCGTAACGCGCTGCAGCTGACGCGCTATGACGATCACTATGTGCTGCGCTTCCAGCAGAACCTCACCTTTATGCACAACCCGCGGCTGCAAAATCTGCTGGATGAGATCCCGGAGAACAGCGTGGTGATTGTCGAGCACGATAACGCCGAGTATATGGACCCGGATGTAAAAGCGGTGCTGGTGGATTTCGGGGAGAGCGCGCCGAAGCGCGGCATCCGGCTCAATCAGTGGCCGGTTGCCATTCAGTAACCACGGCGCCCCTCCTGCGAGGGGCGTTTTTCATGGCGCATCAGACGATATCATCCACCACGCCGCCGTCCACGCGCAGCGCGGCACCGGAGGTCGCAGAGGCCTGCATTGAGCAGACGTACACCACCATGTTGGCTACTTCTTCTACGGTAGCGGCACGCTGGATCACCGAGCTGGGGCGATTCGCCATCACGAACTCTTTGCCCACCGTCTCCAGCGATTTCCCGGTTTTGTCCATCTCATCCTGCATCATCGCGGCGAAGCCGTCCGACATGGTCGGCCCCGGCAGCACGCTGTTGACGGTGACGCCGCTACCGGCGGCAAACTTCGCCAGCCCGCGCGCCAGCGACAGCTGGGCAGTTTTGGTCACGCCGTAATGGATCATATCGGCAGGGATATTCAGCGCCGACTCGGAGGAGATGAACACCACGCGACCCCAGCCGCTACTGATCATGCCCGGCAGCAGGGCGCGGGAGAGGCGCACGCCCGACATGACGTTGGTTTGCCAGTACCTGTCCCATGTCTCGTCATCGGTGCCATAGAAATCCTGCGGGCCAAAAATACCGGCGTTATTCACCAGAATGTCGGCCTGCGGCACGGTTCGTAGCAGGGTTTCCACGCCCTGGGCGCTGCTGAGATCGGCGATGGTCGCGCGCACCGCCACGCCCGGTACGACCTGCTGCAATTTCTGAATCGCGTGGTTGACCGTCGCTTCGCTGCGACCGTTGATCACGACTTCTGCGCCGCTTTCGGCCAGCCCCCGGGCAATGGCAAAACCAATACCGCCCGTAGAGGCGGTCACCAGCGCCACTTTTCCCGATAGATCGATTTTCATGCTCTGCTCCAGTAAGGGTGAAACATCTGACCCTAAGCGTAGCAGGTGCTACGACGTGCCGAGCAGGGCGATCAGCAGCTCAACCTGCTCATCCAGCGGTCCGGGGTGATTTTTAACGATCAGGTGCAGCGGCGTGGCGCGACGTGCGCCGTGATCGAGCGGCAGCGGGCGCAGCACGCCGGACTCCAGCTGGAGGCGGATGCGCTCCTCCGGCAGCCAGCCATAGCCAACCTGATACATCACCGCGTCGACGGCGGCATCAATGGTTGAGAACGTCCAGGCTTCGCTGGCGGACTCGCTGGCGGTATCGCGATCGGCGATGCGGATGAGCGGCCAGGCCGCCAGGGTGTCGTCATCCAGCGTCGGGGCAGCGAACAGCGGGTGATCGCGATGGGCGACAGCAACAAAATCAATATTCATCAGCCATTCGCCCCGCCCGGTGAGATCCTGGCGGCGGGTCAGCACCATCACATCGGCCCCGGCGCTGACCGCCGCGTCGAGGGCTGCACTCTCCAGCACTTCAGTCAGGTGCACCTGGGTCTGTGGGTAGCGCTGCTGAAACTGGCGCAGAATGGCAAACAGCCGCGCGCGCGGAAAGATGCTGTCCACCACCAGATCGAGACGCGTGCGCATGCCATTGCGCAGGGTGGCGGCGCGGGATTCCACCCAGGTGAAGGCCTTGAGCAGCGGACGCACCTGGCTCAACAGCAGCTCACCGGCCGGCGTGAGCACCGCGCGCCGGCCTTCGGGCTTCAGTAGCGCAACGCCGAGCCGCTCCTGCAGCAGGCCGAGGTTATAGCTTACCGACGACTGGCTGCGGTTGGTCTCTTCCGCCGCCCGGGCAAAGCTTCCCAGTTCCACTACCCTTTCCAGAAGAGCCCACTGTTCGAGCGTTGTTTTATGCATACCAATCTAAAAAATGAATGAATTTCATCTAAAAGTAGCGTTATTCATTCGTTTTTTGAAGCGTTAACATACCTGCATCGAGATTAAGGAGGCACATCATGAGTACATTCGATAAAAATGATTTGAGCGGCTTCGTCGGCAAACATCTGGTTTATACCTACGATAACGGCTGGAATTACGAGATCTACGTTAAAAACGAACACACCCTCGACTACCGTATTCACAGCGGCATCGTCGGTAATCGCTGGGTAAAAGATCAGCACGCGTATATCGTTCGCGTTGGGGAAAGCACCTATAAAATTTCCTGGACCGAACCGACCGGGACCGACGTCAGCCTGATTGCTAACCTCGGCGACAAACTGTTCCACGGCACCATCTTCTTCCCGCGCTGGGTGATCAACAATCCTGAAAAAACCGTCTGCTTCCAGAACGAGCATATTCCGCTGATGGAGTCATATCGCGATGCGGGCCCGGCCTATCCGACCGAAGTGATTGATGAGTTCGCCACCATTACCTTTGTGCGCGACTGCGGGGCGAATAACGACAGCGTTATCGACTGCGCCGCCAGCGAGCTGCCGGAAAACTTCCCGGAAAACCTGAAATAAACCCGGTTATCGGGTAATAAAAAAGCCTGCATGTGCAGGCTTTTTTTTGCTATCCGGGCAGGCGACTTTTAGGTCGGCCAGGCCCCAGTAGCACGGCAATTTTGCTGCCGCCGTGGGTGGTTTCCATCCAGATTTTGCACACGCTGGTGAGCGGCACCGAGAGCAGCATTCCCACCGGACCAAGCAGCCAGCCCCAGAACAGCAGCGAGAGGAACACCACCAGCGTGGACATGCCGAGGCGATGGCCCATCATGCGCGGCTCCACCATATTGCCGAGCACCATGTGCACCACCAGGAACAGCGCGCCGACCATCACACACTCGTAGAAGCCGTTGAACAGCAGCGCCTGAATCATCGGCGGAATGGCGGAAAGCACTGAACCGATGTTGGGAATGTAGTTGAGCAGGAAGCCCAGCACGCCCCACATCAGCGCAAACTGCACGTCGAGCAGCATCAGCCCCAGCCAGATAATCAACCCGGTCCAGACGCTGATCAGCGTTTTCAGCGCCAGATAGTGGCTCACGCCCTTCAGCGCCCGGTGCAGACCGGCGATGTGGATCTGCGGATTAGCCAGCGCAAAGCGCAGTTTGTAGGGCAGGTGGCGCACTTCAAACAGCATGAACACCACCGTCATGACCAGCAGACCTATGCTGGCCATCGCGCCGGACAGCCCGGTCATCAGGGTGGTGGCGAAGGCCATCATCTTGTCGGAGTCCATGCGCTGCAACATGCGTTCCGGCGAGACGTGCAGATTCAGGAACGGAAGATACTCCTGCAAATTATAAAGTTTGCGCGTCAGCTCTTTGTTGTACTTCGGCAGCATGGCGACAAACTCGTTGAGCGAGGCGGCCAGCACGCCAAACAGCGCGGTGAGGCCGACCAGCATCACCAGCACCACGATGGTGATTGCCATCGGGCGGTTGACGCCGCGGCGGATAAACCAGGTCACCAGTGGGTTAAGAACAATGGCAAAGAACGCGGCCAGCAGCAGCGGCACCAGAATATCCGCCGCCGCGTGGAGTCCCGCGAGGATAATGACCAGCGCGGCCAGCTTCTGCAGCATGTGCAGGCCAGGCTTGTCGTTCTGCGGTGTAGTCATGTGTAGTCCCTTTTTATTGTAAGCCTGTTTAGTGTAGTGCGTTCGCGGCCAGACGCGGAGGGCGGCTGTCTGAAACTGTGCGGCTTCCGCTTTGATCGGAAAACGTTATACTGAACCCTCGTTTTAAAATCGTGGTGAATGTTATGTCCGGCCATGCCGAAGAGCCTGCGCTTAGCGGGTTGCGCCTCAACCTGCGTATTGTCTCCGTTGTTATCTTTAACTTCGCCAGCTACCTGACCATCGGTCTTCCTCTTGCGGTACTTCCCGGTTACGTCCACGACGTGATGGGGTTCAGCGCCTTCTGGGCGGGGCTGGTGATCAGCCTGCAATATCTCGCCACGCTGCTGACGCGCCCGCACGCCGGGCGTTATGCCGACCTGTTTGGCCCGAAAAAAATCGTGGTGTTTGGCCTGTGCGGCTGCTTGCTGAGCGGCGTGTGCTATCTGCTGGCCGGCCTCTCCACCGGCTGGCCGCTGCTGAGCCTGGCGCTGCTGTGTCTCGGGCGTGTGATCCTCGGGGCCGGACAGAGCTTCGCTGGAACCGGTGCGACGCTGTGGGGCGTGGGCGTGGTGGGCTCGCTGCATATTGGTCGCGTCATCTCGTGGAACGGGATTGCTACCTATGGCGCAATGGCGCTCGGCGCGCCGCTGGGCGTGCTCTGCTATCACGCCATCGGCCTCTCGGGCCTGGCGGGGATCATCATGGCAGTGGCGCTGCTGGCGATCCTCTTTGCCCTGCCGCGCGCAGCGGTAAAAGCCAGCAAAGGCAAGCCGCTGCCGTTCCGGGCGGTGCTTGGACGCGTCTGGCTTTACGGCATGGCGCTGGCGCTGGGGTCCGCAGGTTTTGGCGTCATCGCCACCTTCATTACGCTGTTTTACGATGCGAAAGGGTGGGACGGTGCGGCCTTTGCGCTGACGCTGTTCAGCTGCGCCTTCGTCGGGGCGCGACTCATTTTCCCGAACGCCATTAATCGCCTCGGCGGGTTGAACGTCTCAATGATCTGCTTTGCGGTGGAGACACTGGGCCTGCTGTTGGTGGGCTTTGCGGTCGATCCCTGGATGGCGAAAGCCGGAACCTTCCTCACCGGGGCGGGCTTCTCGCTGATCTTCCCGGCGCTCGGGGTGGTGGCGGTGAAAGCGGTGCCGCAGCAGAACCAGGGCAGCGCGCTGGCCACCTACACGGTGTTTATGGATCTGTCGCTGGGTATTACCGGGCCGCTGGCGGGGCTGGTGATGGCGTATGCCGGGATTCCGGTGATCTATCTGGCGGCGGCGGGGCTGTGTATTGCCGGGCTTCTGCTGGGATGGCGGATGAAAAAAAGGCCCGAGGCGCAACCGCCTCAGGCCCCGTCAACGCCGGCGTGATTACTTGATCACAACGGTGTTGATGATGTTTTCCGCCGCGCTCTGCGCTTCCTGCTGGTTGTCAGCCGGGAGCGTGATCTGCAGGGTCAGCAGCTTGTTGTCCACTTTACCCAGCAGTACCGATGAGTACGCCGTCTGCCCTTTGGCAGAGATGATGCTGTCGAGCTGCTGCAGGGTCTGACCCTTCAGCTCAATGGATTTATTGGTGACGACCTGCAGCTGCGGGTCACGCGTACGCTGCTGTTCTTCCAGGCGCTTCGCCAGCACGTCCAGCCCTTCGGTGGTGTTATCCCCGAGAATGACGATCACCGCTTTCTGACCGGTGGCGTCGGAGTAGATGTGCATATTGTTGGCCTGAGTACCCAGTTTACCGCTCTGGTCAGTCATGTCTGCCGGGAGGGAGAAGCTCAGCTTGCCGTCCATCAGCTCAACCGGCTGGCCGGAAGGGGTGCTTTCTGCCGCCGTTGCACCCTGTGCAGGGGCATTGCTGTCATTGTTATCACAGGCCGCCAGTCCCATCACCAGCAGGCCAATACCGACATATTTAACCAGATTGCGCATTGCGTTATTCCTTTACCTAAGACTGCCGGAACGGCACTGTTCCTCATGGTATCACAACTTCTGCGGCGTGCTCTCAACCGGCCTGTAACGTCGCCATTTCAGACTTATCTGCCAGCTTGCGCATCAGCATATTCAGCATCACGCCATACATCGGCAGGAAGAACAGCATGCTGATCAGCACCTTGAAGCTGTAATCCACCAGCGCGATCTCCTGCCAGTGCGTCGCCATAAACGGGTCGGTACTGCGCCAGAAGGCAATAAAGAAGAAGGCCAGGGTGTCGATGGCGTTGCCGACAAACAGCGACGCGGTGGGCGCAATCCACCAGCGGCGATTCTGGCGCAGGCGGTTAAACACGTGCACGTCGAGGATCTGTCCCAGCGCATAAGCCATAAAGCTTGCTGAGGCGATGCGCGCGACGAAAAGGTTGAAGTGCGCCAGTGCGTCAAACCCCTGCCAGCTTCCCATGTAGAACAGGGACGAAATGACGTAGGAGACCAGCAGCGCGGGCAGCATCACGGCAAAAATAATGCGTCGTGCCAGCGGAGCGCCGAAGAAGCGCACCGTCAAATCGGTGGCGAGGAAAATAAACGGGAAACTGAACGCGCCCCAGGTAGTGTGGAAACCAAAGATGGAGACCGGCAGTTGAACCAGATAGTTACTGGAGATGATCACCAGCAAGTGAAACAGCGACAGCCAGACGAGCGCGGTGCGGCGCTGGCGAAGCGATAAGGGCAGCATAATGTAACCTTTTTGAACGATGGGGTGAGGGAACCCAGTGAAACCATGATTGCGCAATGGGAGAATCCACCGCGCAAGCGTCGAAAACCGCAGCATGATACTGCTTTACGTTGCTATTGCAATGGTTAATTAACGCGCAACCGTTAACGTGCTTGCGTCACGCCCTGGCGGGGGTAAACTAGCGCGGTTTCTGACTGAGCTGAGAGAAAAATGACCGACCAGTTTTCACACCCCGACCACACCCTGGATGCCCAAGGGCTGCGCTGCCCGGAGCCGGTGATGATGGTGCGCAAAACGGTGCGCATGATGCAGACGGGCGAAACGCTGCTGATTATCGCCGACGATCCGGCAACCACTCGCGATATTCCGGGTTTTTGTACCTTTATGGAACACGATTTACTCGCCCAGCAAACCGACGCGCTTCCCTACCGTTATCTGTTGCGTAAACGCCAGTGACGGCGCTCAGGATGGGCTGGCCACGCCGCTCATCCTGAACCTCCTTTGCATTCCCTTTAAACCCCTGTTTCAGAATTTATCGCTTTTGTGAGGCGCTTCACCACGCCTTTTTTACGGCCAGGCTATTTTTTATACGGAAAATCAAAACAACGTTTTACATCTTACCGTACCGCTATACCTGCTGGAGCCGACACATGAAATTCAAATTACTGCCAACGCTGGCGGGCCTGTGCCTGTCTGGTGCCACCCTCCTGATCCCCGCTGCGGTTAATGCGCAGGTAATAAAAGCGGCGGACGTCCATCCGCAGGGCTACCCGAACGTGGTAGCGGTGCAAAACATGGGCGAAAAATTAAAACAGCAAACCAACGGCGATCTGGAGATTAAAGTCTTTCCGGGTGGCGTGCTGGGGGATGAAAAGCAGATGATCGAGCAGGCGCAGATGGGGGCGATAGATATTATTCGTGTCTCTATGGCACCGGTCGCTGCCATCCTGCCGGATATCGAAGTCTTTACGCTGCCCTATGTGTTTCGCGATGAAGACCATATGCATAAGGTCATCGACGGCGACATCGGTAAATCCATCGGCGAGAAGCTGACCAATAACCCGAAATCACGCCTGGTGTTCCTCGGCTGGATGGATTCCGGCACCCGCAACCTGATCACCCGCGATCCGATCGTCAAACCGGAAGATCTGCAGGGCAAGAAGATCCGCGTGCAGGGTAGCCCGGTGGCCCTCGCCACGCTGAAAGCGATGGGGGCGAACTCTATTGCTATGGGCGTCAGCGAGGTGTTCAGCGGCATGCAGACCGGGGTCATCGACGGTGCGGAAAACAACCCGCCGACCTTCGTAGCGCATAACTACCTGCCGGTTGCCAAAAACTACACCCTCAGCGGCCACTTTATCACCCCGGAAATGCTGCTCTATTCCAAAGTGAAGTGGGACAAACTGAGCGCTGACCAGCAGCAGAAAATCCTGACGCTGGCCCGTGAAGCCCAGGCCGAACAGCGCACGCTGTGGAACGCTTACAACACTGACGCGCTGGCCAAAATGAAAGCCGGCGGCGTGCAGTTCCACGAGATCGATAAAGCGTACTTTATCAAAGCCACCGAACCCGTCCGTAAACAGTTTGGCGACAAGCATCAGGATCTGATGAACGCCATCGCTGCCGTCCAGTAACGCAACGCTCCGCGCCGGGCTTTCCCGGCGCACGCTCCCTGGAGGATGTATGTCCCATTGGTATCTGAGATGGATGGATAAGCTGTACCTGCTCGCCATGACCATTGCTGGCCTGGCGCTGCTGGTGATGACGGTGGTGATCCCCATCGGTATTTTCTCGCGCTACGTGCTGAACCGCGGTGAGTCATGGCCGGAGCCCATCGCCATCATTTGCATGGTGACCTTCACCTTTATTGGCGCGGCGGTAAGTTATCGCGCCGGGTCGCATATCGCGGTAAACATGCTCACCGACCGCCTGCCTGCCGCAATGCAGCAGCTGTGCGCCCGCATCGTTGACCTGCTGATGCTGCTTATTTCCGCGCTGATGTTCTGGTACAGCTATCACCTGTGCCTGGAGCTGTGGGAGCAGCCGGTAGCGGAGTTCCCGTTACTAACCTCGGGGGAGAGCTATCTGCCGCTGCCGGTGGGTTCGGCGCTGCTGATCCTGTTCGTGGTGGAACGCCTGCTGTTCGGTTCGCAAGAGAGCCGTCCGGTGGTGATGATTGGTAATCACAGTTAAGGGGTGAAAGATGGACGCGTTTATTTTGCTTTTCACCCTCGCCATTCTGCTGGCGCTGGGGATGCCGGTGGCGTTTGCCGTCGGGTTAAGTGCGGTGGTAGGGGCGCTGTGGATAGAGTTGCCGCTTGAAGCGCTGATGATTCAGATCACCAGCGGGGTGAATAAATTTACTCTGCTGGCGATCCCGTTCTTTATTCTCGCCGGGGCGATCATGGCTGAAGGGGGCATTGCCCGTCGGCTGGTGAACTTCGCCTATGTGTTTGTTGGCTTTATCCGCGGCGGGCTGTCGCTGGTGAATATCGTGGCCTCCACTTTCTTTGGTGCTATTTCCGGCTCGTCGGTGGCGGATACCGCGTCCATCGGCACAGTGATGATCCCGGAGATGGAAAAGAAGGGCTATCCGCGGGAATATGCGGCGGCGGTGACCGCCAGCGGCTCGGTGCAGGCAATTCTCATCCCTCCCAGTCATAACTCGGTCATTTACTCCTTAGCGGCGGGCGGCACTGTTTCCATTGCCTCGCTGTTTATCGCCGGGGTGCTGCCGGGGCTGCTGATGGGGCTGTGCCTGATGGTAATGTGTCTGGCATTTGCGCATCGTCGCGGTTATCCGAAAGGCGAGCGCATTCCGTTTAAGCAGGCGGCTAAAATTCTTCTCGACGCGCTGTGGGGGCTGATGACGGTGGTGATTATCCTCGGCGGCATTCTCTCCGGGATATTTACCGCCACCGAGTCTGCGGCAGTGGCCTGCCTGTGGGCATTCTTCGTCACCATGTTTATCTACCGTGACTACAAATGGAGCGAGCTGCCGAAGCTGATGTGCCGCACGGTGAAAACCGTCACCATCGTGATGATCCTGATAGGCTTTGCCGCCGCGTTTGGCGCGGTAATGACCTACATGCAGCTCCCGACGCGCATCACCGAGTTCTTTACCGCGCTGTCGGATAACAAATACGTGATCCTGATGTACCTCAACATCATGCTACTGCTGATTGGCACGCTGATGGACATGGCACCGATTATCCTGATCCTGACGCCGGTGCTGCTGCCGGTAACCAATGCTCTCGGCATCGACCCGGTACATTTCGGGATGATCATGATGGTGAACCTCGGGATTGGGCTGATAACCCCGCCGGTGGGATCTGTGCTGTTTGTTGCCAGCGCGGTGAGCAAGCAGAAGATCGAAGTGGTGGTGCGCTCAATGCTGCCGTTCTACGCGGTATTATTTATGGTGTTGATGTTGGTGACCTATGTGCCCGCGATCTCGCTCTGGCTGCCGCGGATGCTGGGGATGATGTAGCGTAACGGCGGGTGGGGACGCCTCGATCTTGTCAGGTGGGGAAACGGAGTGCACCCACCTTTAACGTGCATCCACCGGGTTTGGCGTGAGGACTATGGTAGAACGGCAAAGGTTCCGTTCACCGTGGCACCGCGCTCACATGGGAACGCGGCTGCTCGTGAACGGACGAAGGAGGCTCGCCGCCGCCCCCTTCGCCATCCCGGCTCCCGGCTAAAAAACCGGCCCGTTGGGCTACCCTTGCCTCCGGCGTTTCGCTTCCGGTCGGGCGCGATACCCCATCCCGGGGCTCGCGCCCTCTGGCGGTTCCCGACCGCCAGCCCGGACTCAACGCCTGCGGCGCGGCGGTTTTGATGCCGGACCGATCCATCGCTCTGGCACTGGATGATTTGTTTTTTGTGGTGGGTGCGCAGGCTTACCCCGGCGCAGCAGCCGTAACGCGTTGGCGGTGACCAGCACCGTGGCACCGGTATCCGCCAGCACGGCCAGCCACAGCCCGGTCATGCCCGCCAGGGTGGTGACCAGGAAGATCCCCTTCAGCCCCAGCGCGATGGCAATATTCTGGCGAATGTTCGCATGCGTCGCGCGGGCTAAGCTCATCATCTCTGCCAGCCCGGTGAGGCGGTTGTGCGTCAGGGCAGCGTCGGCCGTTTCCAGCGCGACATCAGTCCCGCAGCCCATCGCCACGCCGATACTCGCCGCTTTCATCGCGGGCGCATCGTTGATACCGTCGCCCACCATCGCCAGCGGGGCGTCATGGTTCAGCGCATTCACCGCCGCCACCTTATCCGCTGGCAGCAGCCCGGCGCGGTAGTCCAGCGCCAGCTCCCCGGCTATCGCCTGGGCCGCGCGCGGATTGTCCCCGGTCAGCATCACGCATTTCACGTCCAGACGCTGCAGCGCCGCGATCGCCTGACGGGCATCCTCACGCAGCGTATCGCGCAGGGCCAGCGTCCCCATCAGCTGTTCATCCCGTATCACCGCGACCACCGTTTGCCCGCTGGCTTCGGCCTCCGCAATGCGCGTCTGCCACGCCGGGCTTAACGCCTGCGTAAGCTTATCCGGCGCGCTGAGCAGCACCCTACGCCCTGCCACCGTTGCCTCAATTCCGCTGCCCGCCAGCGTGCGCTGGTCGGTTGCCTGGCTCAGCGGCAGGTCGCGGGCCAGCGCTTCCCGCAGTATCGCCTGTGCCAGCGGGTGCGTGGCACCTTGCTCCACCGAGGCAGCCAGCGCCAGCAGCGCATTTTCATCCCCGTCCGCCGCGTGGATAACGGTTACCTGTGGCTTGCCCTGGGTCAGGGTGCCGGTTTTATCGAAGGCCACCTGGCGTACCCGACTGAGCTGCTCCAGCGCAGCACCGCCTTTGATAAGCGCGCCGCGGCGTGCGGCGGCGGCAAGGCCGGAGGTGATGGCGGCGGGCGTGGAGATCACCAGCGCGCACGGGCAGCCAATCAGCAGCAGCGTCAGCCCCTTGTAAATCCACTCCAGCCACGGCAGGCCGAACAGCAGCGGCGGCAGGATGGCGACCAACAGCGCCACGCCCATAATCAGCGGGGTGTAGACACGGCTGAAGCGATCGATAAAGCGCTCAATCGGGGCGCGACGCGCGTCGGCCTCTTCAATCAGCTGCAGAATACGGTCGATAGTGCTGTGGCCTGGCTCGGACACCACGTCAAGCTCAACCAGTCGATCAACGCTGGTGGCACCGGCCGCTACGCTTTCGCCCCGCGTACGCTCCACCGGCACGGATTCCCCGGTAAGGGCGCTCTCATCAAAACTGGCGAACGCGCTGCGCAGCCGGCCATCGGCAGGCAGGCGTCCTCCGGCGGCGACTTCAATGACGTCTCCGGGCCGCAACGCCGCCAGCGCCACCGTCTCCCGCTTGCCCTCCCGCAGGCGGGTCGCGGTTTCCGGTTTCAGCGCTACCAGCGCGCTGACCCCACGCCTGGCGCGGGTTGCCGCCCAGCTCTCCAGCCGCTCGCCGATCATAAACAGCAGCAGCACCATCGCCGCCTCGGCGGTCGCGCCGATAAACAGCGCACCGATGGCGGCGACGCTCATCAGCGTTTCGATAGCAAACGGGTTGCCGCTGCGCATCAGACGCAGCGCCTGGCGGGCAATCGGCCACAGGCCGACCAGCGTGGTGACAATAAATGCAACCTGCCCGGCCTGGGTTGCGCCACTCTGCGTCAGCAGCCAACTGATTGCCATCATTGCCGCCAGCGCCAGCAACGGAAGCTGTTCGCGCCACGCTGTGCGCGGTTGCGCCGGTGCAGCATCGATATCGCGCAGGGTAAAACCAATGCGGGTCACCGCGTCGCTGACCGCCTGTCGCACATCGCGCTGCGCATCTACGGTCAGCTTTTCACTGGCAAAGGCGACCTGGGCACTGACAATGCCCGTCACCTGACGCAGCGCGTTCTCTACTTTGCGCGCGCAGGCAGGGCAGTCCATGCCGTCGATATACCAGCTGTAGCGGGTGGTTCCTGCTTCGGGTTTCGGCTGTGGCTCGGGGGCAGGGGCGCCGTTAAGCGGGCGCATTTTCAACGTGGCAAACCGGGGGACCGCTGGGCCATTTTCCGGGCGAATCGTCATGGCAGGCTCCGAAATGATAATTTTCTCATTTCGGAGCATACACTCTGGAGTGAGGTCCAGAGTCAAGAGAAGGACGGGCGGTTTTTTCACTCGCCCGGTGGATCAGATGTAGAGCGAACGCACGATCATAAAGTGGCCGGCGAAATAGCAGGCGGCAGCGATGGCGTTATCGGCCGTGAAGCGGCGGCGATAATGGCTGCCCAGCCAGACAATATTCCCCAGCAGCAGCAGGATTGCGCCAACAAACGCCGACAGCGCCGAGGCGGTAGGGCGGAAGAACCACAGCTCGCCCGCCAGCCAGACCATCACCAGCGTCATCCCGACAAAGGTACACACCGCCCAGCGCAGCGTCTCCAGCCGCGTCCAGATAGTGGCGATCAGCAGCGCGCCGATAACCAGCAGCACCAGCGGCAGCGGCCAGAAGAAAGAGAGCGTCATCTGGCTGGCAAAGAAGATGGTGTAAAGCAGATGGGAGAGGAAGAACGCGCCGGTGGCGTAGAGCATGCGCTCGCGCGAGAACAGCGTCAGCGCGTCGCCTGCCAGCGAGGCGCACAGGCCCGCCAGTACCAGATAGCCGGTGGCGCTGAACAGCGGTGCCTGCCAGGCGAGGATCAGCAGCAGCAGCAGGGTAACCGGTTTAAACACCCAGCGTTGCCAGGCAGGCCCTCGGTAAGACGCATCGACGTAAAGCCAGGCGGAAAAACAGACAGCAATAAACGACCAAAGCATGATAAGTCCCTGAATCAGATATTGTAACGTGCACCCGACGCGCACGACTCTATGTTTCAGTCTAGTGGGCGTCGGGCACGAATGACAACGTCAGTGGGCAGGCGACATTCTTAAAACACAGTGAAAGCGGCTATTTTTTCAGCTGCTGCCGCTTCTGCCAGGCCAGCAGTTCGAACACGCCGAACAGGAAGATGCGGAACTGTTCCGCCCGGCCCATCGGCGGTGCGTCCTTCGGCTGGGTCGCCTTTAACAGCGTCAGCTGCAGACCATGCATGATGATCATGAACATCATCGCCACGTTAACGAAAATGTTCAGCGGACGCTGGAACGGGTGCAGCAGGTTCAGTATCAGGAAGGCCCACACGCACAGCATCAGCAGGCGGCCAAGATTAATCAACATCGGTTGCTCCTTGCGGTTCACGAATAAACAGGCGGTAGGCGACCTGACCGGCTATCTTTTCCCGGTGCGGTTGCCAGCTGGCGGGCAGCGGTGGCAGGCCACCTTCCACTTCGCTTTCGATATAAATCAGCGCGTTGTCGGCAAGCCAGCCATTTTGCTCCAGCAGGGTGACGGTCTGCTCCAGCAAGCCTTTGCGAAACGGCGGGTCGATAAATACGATGTTGAACGGCTGACCGGGTTTGCTCAGATACTCCAGCGTGTTGGCATTCACCACCTGACCGTGAGACGCCTTAAGTGTAGCGAGATTCTGGCTCAGCTGCTGGGCCACGCCGCGCTCCATCTCAATAAGCGTCGCCTGAGCGGCATAGCGCGACAACGCCTCCAGCCCCAGCGCGCCGCTGCCGGCGAAACAGTCCAGACAGCGGGCGTCCACCATATGGGGGGCCAGCCAGTTGAACAGCGTTTCGCGCACCCGGTCAGTGGTCGGGCGCAGGCCGGGACTGTCGGGGACGGGTAATTTACGGCCGCGCCATTGGCCGCCGATAATACGAATCTGGCCGCTTGCGCCGCGGGTAGGTTTTTTCATGGTGATCGCTACGATGTTAAATCCGGGAGGCTATTCTAACGGGGCAGACGCGTGGGTGAAACCTCAGGCTGTGCCGCCAGGGGTCGAAAGTGGTAGACTCACGAATTAATTCGAAAATTTTCAGCTTCCGCATCGCAATACCGGAGCTGCGCCATGATGAATAGCGGGGAGTGTGGTCGCCAATGGCAAAGAATAAAAAACGTGGCTTATTTTCCTGGCTGGGCTTAGGTCAAAAAGATCGGGCGCAGGATGAAGAAATCGACCAGCAGGTCGACACGCAACAAACTGTTACAGAAGAAAAAAACGAGCCTGAGCAGGTTACGCCTGTTGAGGAGATCGCGGCTGCGCCAGCCACCACGCCGGACCCGGATGAGTTCGCTGAAGAGGTGGTTAACGTCACTGAAAACGTGGCGGAGCAGCAGGCCCAGCCTGAGGTGGCAGAGGTCATTGAGCCGGTGGTAGCGCCAGAGCCAGAGCACGAAACTCTGCCACTGCCGGAAGAAGTAGCGGTGCAGGAGCCTGAGCCGGAAGCCTTGCTGCCGGAAGAGGAGCAGGCGACGGACGTCGGCGCACTCAGTGACGAAGAGCTGGAAGCCCAGGCGCTGGCGGCGGCTAACACCGACGACGCGGTGGTCGAACCGGAAGAGGAGATCGCCGAACCGGTGGCTGCAGCAGCTCCCGAGCAGGAAAAACCGACCAAAGAGGGTTTCTTTGCGCGCCTGAAGCGCAGCCTGGTAAAAACCAAAGAGAACCTTGGTTCCGGATTTATCGGCTTGTTCCGCGGCAAGAAAATCGATGATGATCTGTTCGAAGAGCTGGAAGAGCAACTGCTGATTGCCGATGTTGGCGTGGAAACCACGCGCAAAATCATCACGAATCTGACAGAAGGCGCTAGCCGCAAACAGCTGCGTGACGCCGAGGCGCTGTATGGCCTGCTGAAAGAAGAGATGAGCGATATTCTCGCGAAAGTTGACGCACCGCTTAATATTGAAGGGAAAACCCCGTTCGTTATTCTGATGGTTGGCGTGAACGGCGTGGGTAAAACCACCACCATTGGTAAACTGGCGCGCCAGTTTGAGCAGCAGGGCAAATCGGTGATGCTGGCGGCAGGGGATACCTTCCGCGCCGCGGCGGTTGAGCAGCTTCAGGTCTGGGGCCAGCGCAACAATATCCCGGTTATCGCCCAGCATACCGGTGCGGATTCCGCGTCGGTAATCTTCGATGCCATTCAGGCGGCGAAGTCGCGCGGAGTGGATGTGCTGATCGCAGATACCGCCGGGCGCCTGCAAAACAAAGCGCACCTGATGGAAGAGCTGAAGAAAATCGTCCGCGTCATGAAAAAACTGGACGTTGAGGCGCCGCACGAAGTGATGCTGACCATCGATGCCAGCACCGGGCAGAACGCCATCAGCCAGACCAAATTGTTCCACGAGGCCGTCGGCCTGACCGGCATTACGCTGACCAAGCTCGACGGTACCGCTAAAGGCGGCGTGATTTTCTCCGTCGCCGATCAGTTCGGTATCCCGATTCGCTACATCGGTGTTGGTGAGCGCATTGAGGATTTGCGTCCGTTTAACGCGGGCGACTTTATTGAGGCACTTTTTGCCCGAGAGGATTAACAATGATTCGCTTTGAACACGTCAGCAAAGCCTATCGTGGTGGGAGACAGGCGCTGCAGGGTGTGAATTTCCACATGCGGCCAGGCGAAATGGCTTTTCTTACTGGTCACTCCGGTGCCGGTAAGAGTACGCTGCTGAAGCTGATTTGCGGCATTGAACGGCCCAGCGCCGGGCATATCTTTTTCGGCGGGCACGACATCAGCCGCCTGAAAAACCGCGAAGTGCCGTTCCTGCGCCGTCAGATCGGGATGATCTTCCAGGATCACCACCTGTTGATGGATCGTACCGTGTATGACAACGTCGCTATCCCGCTGATTATCGCCGGTGCGAGCGTGGAGGACATCCGTCGTCGCGTTTCGGCGGCGCTGGATAAAGTGGGGCTGCTGGATAAAGCGAAGAGTTTCCCCATTCAGCTCTCCGGCGGGGAACAGCAGCGCGTCGGCATTGCCCGCGCGGTGGTGAATAAGCCGGCGGTGCTGCTGGCAGATGAACCAACCGGTAACCTGGATAACGCGCTGTCGGAAGGGATTTTGCGCCTGTTCGAAGAGTTCAACCGCGTTGGGGTAACGGTTCTGATGGCAACTCACGATACCGGCCTCATCGCACGCCGACCCTATCCTGTGTTGACCCTCAGCGAAGGTCATCTGCATGGAGGCAGAGTCGGTGAATAAAAAGGATGCGCTGAATAATATCAGGCACTTTAGTAACAAACTGAGCAAGTTCAACAAACTGAATAAGTCTGGCGAATCAGGGCGATCTGTGCAAAAGCGTACTAAAGCAAACAATGTGAAAGCGAAATCGCGCAAGGGCGGGATCAACGAGCAGGTGCGCTATGCCTGGCAGGGCGCGCTGGCCGATCTGCGCAGCAAACCGCTGGCCACCTTCCTTACCGTGATGGTGATTGCGATTTCACTGACCCTACCGAGCGTCTGCTACATGGTTTACAAGAACGTAAACCAGGCGGCGACCCAGTACTATCCTTCGCCGCAAATCACGGTATACCTGAGCAAAACCCTGGATGACGATGCGGCGGCGCAGGTGATTGGCCAGCTGCAGGCCGAGCAGGGCGTGGCGAAGGTCAACTACCTGTCGCGAGACGAAGCGCTGGGTGAGTTCCGCAACTGGTCAGGCTTTGGCGGCGCGCTGGATATGCTGGAAGAGAACCCGCTGCCCGCTGTGGCGGTGATTGAACCGGATCTCAACTTCCAGAGCACCGATGCGCTGACTACCCTGCGCGACCGCGTTTCGCAGGTGAATGGCGTGGATGAAGTGCGCATGGACGACAGCTGGTTTGCGCGTCTGGCGGCGTTGACCGGGCTGGTCGGGCGCGTCTCGGCGATGATTGGCGTGTTGATGGTCGCTGCCGTATTCCTCGTTATCGGCAATAGCGTGCGCCTGAGCATTTTCGCGCGCCGCGATACCATTAACGTGCAAAAGCTTATCGGCGCCACCGACGGTTTTATCCTGCGTCCGTTCCTGTATGGCGGGGCATTACTTGGCTTTTCGGGCGCTTTTCTGTCACTGATTTTGTCAGAAATTCTGGTGATGCGGCTCTCGTCAGCGGTGACTGACGTAGCGAAAGTGTTTGGCACTACCTTTGATATCAGTGGGTTATCCTTTGATGAGTGCCTGCTGCTGCTGCTGGTCTGTTCCATGATCGGCTGGCTGGCCGCCTGGCTGGCGACGGTGCAACATTTACGTCACTTTACCCCGGAATAAAAATAGTTTGATATACTAAGTCCCTGCCAGTGACACCGGGCAGGGACCCACTTCATAAATTCCTGCTGCACGATTTCTGTAATGTCACAATTTGTGCGTAAATTATTCACAGTGTTGCAGTGAACTTGTGGATAACCTCACTGTCTGATAAAAGTGTTGAATAGCGTCTCGTTGCACAAAGAACTGGCGCCTTCGTTGCCTTATAAAGGGACGACCTCAGCCAGTACGCTTCTAATGAGAGGATTTGAATGACCAAAGAAATGCAAACTTTAGCTCTAGCCCCTGTTGGTAACCTGGAATCCTATATCCGGGCCGCTAACACCTGGCCGATGTTGACGGCCGAGGAAGAACGGGAGCTTGCTGAAAAGCTGCATTACCAGGGCGATCTGGAAGCAGCGAAAAAGCTGATCCTGTCTCACCTGCGCTTTGTAGTTCATATCGCTCGTAACTACTCGGGCTATGGCCTGCCGCAGGCTGACCTGATTCAGGAAGGTAACATTGGCCTGATGAAAGCCGTGCGTCGCTTCAATCCGGAAGTGGGCGTGCGCCTGGTCTCCTTCGCCGTTCACTGGATCAAAGCGGAAATTCACGAATACGTACTGCGTAACTGGCGTATCGTGAAGGTGGCGACCACCAAAGCGCAGCGTAAGCTGTTCTTCAACCTGCGTAAAACCAAGCAGCGTCTGGGCTGGTTTAACCAGGACGAAGTCGAAATGGTAGCGCGCGAACTGGGCGTTTCCAGCAAAGACGTGCGCGAAATGGAGTCGCGTATGGCGGCCCAGGACATGACCTTTGACCTGTCGCCGGACGATGACGCGCAGGACGGTTCGCCAATGGCACCGGTGCTGTTCCTCCAGGATAAAACCTCCAACTTTGCCGATGGCATTGAGGACGATAACTGGGAAGAGCATGCCGCGGATAAACTTTCCGACGCGATGCAGGGTCTTGATGAGCGCAGCCAGCAGATTATCAAAGCGCGCTGGCTGGATGAGGACAACAAGTCCACGTTGCAGGAGCTTGCCGACCGCTATGGCGTTTCCGCTGAGCGCGTACGTCAGCTGGAAAAGAACGCGATGAAAAAACTTCGCGCCGCTATCGAAGCGTAATTCCGCTTCACCGTAAAAAACCGCCCGCGAGGCGGTTTTTTTGTGCGTGTCATCCCGTAATCCGCCCACCGACAAATTTGCTATTCCAAATCAGACAAAATCGGGTATGTTTTTAGCAGAGTATGCTGCTATGACACCCGCCGTATACCGTAATCAAAAACATAGCCGCGGCAAACGCGCGCAATAACGTGTCATCCAAACAACACAACAACTGCAATCACAACAAGCAATGGGGATCTCAGGATGAAAATGAAGGGCAAAGCGTTACTGGCTGGATGTATTGCGCTGGCGATGAGCCACGCGGCGATGGCGGCAGATATTAAAGTTGCCGTGGTCGGCGCGATGTCTGGCCCGGTGGCCCAGTACGGCGATCAGGAATTCACCGGCGCGGAACAGGCCATCGCCGATATTAACGCTAAGGGCGGCATCAAAGGCGACAAGCTGGTCGCGGTCAAATATGACGACGCCTGCGACCCGAAACAGGCCGTTGCGGTAGCGAACAAAGTGATTAACGACGGTATTAAATACGTGATTGGTCATCTTTGCTCATCGTCTACCCAGCCGGCGTCTGATATATATGAAGACGAAGGCATTCTGATGATCACGCCGGCGGCTACCGCGCCCGAGCTGACTGCGCGCGGCTACCAGCTGGTGCTGCGCACTACCGGTCTGGATTCAGACCAGGGGCCGACCGCCGCAAAATACATTCTGGAAAAAGTGAAACCGCAGCGCATCGCGGTGATCCACGATAAACAGCAGTATGGCGAAGGCCTGGCGCGTTCGGTGCAGGACGGGCTGAAGAAGGGCGGTGCAAACGTGGTGTTCTTTGACGGTATCACCGCCGGTGAGAAAGATTTCTCTACGCTGGTGGCGCGCCTGAAGAAAGAAAACATCGATTTCGTCTATTACGGCGGTTACCACCCGGAAATGGGCCAGATCCTGCGTCAGTCACGCGCGGCGGGTCTGAAAACCCAGTTTATGGGCCCGGAAGGTGTTGCGAACGTGTCGCTGTCTAACATCGCCGGTGATTCCGCGGAAGGGATGTTAGTCACCAAGCCGAAGAACTACGATCAGGTACCAGCGAACAAACCTGTGGTAGATGCCATCAAGGCGAAGAAACAGGATGCCAGCGGCGCATTCGTCTGGACCACCTACGCGGCACTGCAGTCGCTGGCGGCTGGCCTGAACCAGAGCGACGATCCGGCAGAAATTGCTAAATACCTGAAAGGGGCCAGCGTTGACACGGTAATGGGTCCGCTGTCGTGGGATGAGAAAGGCGATCTGAAAGGCTTTGAATTCGGCGTCTTTACCTGGCACGCTAACGGCACGGCGACCGACGCGAAATAACGCTAGCTCGCTGACCTGACAAAAACCCGCTCCGGCGGGTTTTTTTATGCCGAAATCTTAAAATATTTCGCGTCTCTGGTCCGCCTGTGCCGCGTCGCTTAGCATTCATCCAGTGTAAATGGGGAATGCTATGGACAGTGCACATACTCTGGCTCGTCGGATGCTGAACGCGGTCAATATTTCGAATGCGTTGCTTGAAGGTATTATCAAAGGGTTTATCGCTTTTCCGGTAGATATGTATTACCTGGGGCACAGAATGCTGGATACCGACAATACGCGACTGAATGAGGATGATACTTATCGATTTGCATGGCTTGTGAAATCTGGTGGCGCTAACCGTAAAGGCCTTGAAGAGGCGGCGCGACCGTTTCTGCAGATGTTTTTTGAGCGAGTGGATTACAAAAATTTTGCCCATGCTGGGGAATATGCTGTAGGAAGCCTCGCAGGTAAAACCGGATTTACGGCAATCACTGGCATTAACCTCGGGAAAGTTATATCGAATCGGCTGTCTGTCGCAATTGTTTCAGGTCTTGTCTTTGGCACTGTCATCGCTATAGGTGGTGAAAGCTCAAGGGCCATTTATACCTCACGTGCGTTGGCGCTTAAATACCCAATAATACAGCGAGAATTAAAGGCAAAGGGGAATCTTGATCTGCTCTATTTTCTCGTAGAAGAGCGCGTACAACCATTTATTGATGCCTGCGAAATACCAGACAAAAACGAATTTGACCGCGTTTGTCAGCTATTTTTTGAGGGGCTACAGTGACCAAAAAAAGCGTGTTATTTCTTT
The DNA here is from genome assembly GCF_025914095.1 of Siccibacter colletis. NCBI lineage: Bacteria > Pseudomonadati > Pseudomonadota > Gammaproteobacteria > Enterobacterales > Enterobacteriaceae > Siccibacter > Siccibacter colletis. Next base: position 239,835 of record NZ_CP074352.1, read on the forward strand.
TGTCCCGCCTTCTTCAAGGTGTTGCAACATCCTTTCTGGGAATCGCTGTATTTAGCGCAGTCTGGTTCTCTTGCTTTTCTGAAAATGAATACAGATTCTGGATGGTGGGTTGCTGTCTGTTGCTCGGCTTTTTGTCCTTTCGGCTCTATCGCTTCGCAATACGTCACGTTTACGATGACCGACTCGATCAGGATTACTTATAGCCTGCCAGGGCAGGCTAAAGTGAATTAAGATGCAGCGTTTTCGGCAGTCAATCCTGCTGCTTGTGCCAGCCGTCGGTCTGGGCGCTGAAGCCGAGCGCCTGCATAAACGCGGCCATTACGCCGCGGTCTTCAACGCCGACGTCGGAGATCCACCAGTGGCGCACCGCCGGGTTTTCGCGCATCACGTCTTCAATCAGATACTGGCCGACGCCGCGGCGACGCGTGACGTCCCGGACGCGCAGCGAATCCATAGCGCCTTGCGCACCAGACAGCGTCACGCGCACGGCGGCTAGCAGCCGGTCGTTGAAGCGCGCAGCATAGATCCGGTGCGTCTCATCCACCTTTAAGGTGTTGCTGGAATATTCCGGCCAGATCTTCCCGAGATCGGTTAAATCCTGTGGCGAAAAGCTTTCCAGACGAAGGATGGTAAGTTTCATAAAACCGCCTTCCAAAAAACGAAGAGAAGGAAAGTGTACCCAATTCAGCACCTGCCGCGCTTTCTCTTTTTTCGTCGCCGTGCCAGGTGATTACTTTTTAACAGCGGGCATATTCAGCTTTTAACATCACAGAATGAAAAACAGACAGTGGAATTCGCTAAAACATAGCGATTTATTCCACGTAATGTGTCGCTATTTTATGCTGCAACCTGCGCTTTTTTTGTTTATTTGCCGAGTGTTTCAGAATATTATCTTTGCTTAATCGCCTGAAAAATAGAGATTTTAGCGCGCTTTTTCACGAAAAGCCTCGCTAAACCATTAAAGGCATTGGTAAAAATAGCGTTGTTCAATAAAAGTACAGAATGCTTTTTAACCATAATAAAACAAAATATAAACACACGATGAAACATCACGAACGGGGATTTCTACGGATGAGTAAACACGCGAAGACGTTAGTCGCGGGGATGGTAGCGTTAGCAATCTCTCACGCCGCGATGGCAGACGATATTAAAGTGGCGGTGGTCGGTGCCATGTCGGGCCCGGTAGCACAGTGGGGCGACATGGAATTTAACGGCGCCCGTCAGGCCATCAGCGACATCAACGCCAAAGGCGGCATCAACGGCGATAAGCTGGTGGGCGTGGAGTATGACGACGCCTGCGATCCTAAACAGGCCGTGGCCGTCGCCAACAAAATTATTAACGATGGCATTCAGTATGTTATCGGTCACCTCTGCTCCTCATCGACCCAGCCGGCGTCGGATATTTACGAGGATGAAGGCATCCTGATGATTACCCCAGGGGCCACTAATCCGGAACTGACCCTGCGCGGCTATCAGACCATCATGCGCACGGCGGGCCTCGACTCCTCCCAGGGGCCGACCGCCGCGAAATACATTCTGGAGAGTGTGAAGCCTCAGCGTATCGCCATCATCCACGACAAGCAGCAGTACGGCGAAGGCCTGGCGCGCTCGGTTCAGGATGGTCTGAAGAAGGGCGGCGCGAACGTGGTGTTCTTCGACGGCATTACCGCCGGGGAGAAAGATTTTTCCGCGCTGGTGGCACGCCTGCAGAAAGAGAATATCGATTTCGTTTACTACGGCGGTTACTACCCGGAAATGGGCCAGATGCTGCGTCAGGCGCGTACCACCGGCCTGAAAACCCGCTTTATGGGCCCGGAAGGCGTAGGTAACGCCTCGCTGTCGAACATTGCCGGCGATGCGGCGGAAGGGATGCTGGTGACCATGCCGAAGCGCTATGACCAGGATCCGGCCAACAAAGGTATTGTGGATGCTCTGAAAGCGCAGAAGAAAGATCCGAGCGGCCCGTACGTCTGGATCACCTATGCGGCGGTGCAGTCGCTGGCGACGGCGCTGGAGCGCACCGGCAGTACCGAGCCGGTTGATCTGGTGAAAGATTTGAAAACGCACGGTGCGAATACCGTGATTGGGCCGCTGAACTGGGATGAAAAAGGCGATCTGAAAGGATTTGAATTTGGCGTCTTCCAGTGGCACGCCGACGGGTCGTCTACCGTTGCTCAGCACGGTTCGTCTGTCGTTGCGAAATAATGCGCTGTCGCGGCCCCGGTCGCGCAGCGCTCGCCCTGATCTAACCGGTTACTAAAAGGTTACGTTATGTCCGAGCAGTTCCTCTATTTTCTCCAGCAGATGTTTAACGGCGTCACGCTGGGCAGCACCTACGCGCTGATCGCCATCGGTTACACCATGGTGTACGGCATTATTGGCATGATCAACTTCGCCCACGGCGAGGTCTACATGATCGGCAGTTATGTCTCCTTCATGATCATCGCGGCGTTAATGATGATGGGGATCGACGCCAGCTGGCTGTTGGTCGGCGCGGCGTTTATCGGTGCGGTCGTGGTCGCCAGCGCCTACGGCTGGAGTATTGAGCGGGTGGCATATCGCCCGGTGCGCAGCTCCAAACGCCTGATTGCGCTGATCTCCGCCATCGGGATGTCGATATTCCTGCAGAACTACGTCAGCCTCACCGAAGGTTCGCGCGACATCGCCCTGCCGAACCTCTTTGACGGCCAGTGGGTCATCGGCAGCAGCGGCAACTTCGCCGCTTCCATCAACACCATGCAGCTGGTGATCTGGGTAGTGACCTTCCTGGCGATGCTGGCACTGACGCTGTTTATCCGCTATTCCCGGATGGGCCGCGCCTGCCGCGCCTGCGCGGAAGACCTGAAAATGGCCAGCCTGCTCGGCATCAATACTGACCGCGTGATTGCCCTGACCTTTGTCATCGGCGCCGCGATGGCGGCGGTGGCGGGCGTCCTGCTCGGCCAGTTCTACGGCGTAATCAACCCTTACATCGGCTTTATGGCCGGGATGAAAGCCTTCACCGCGGCGGTACTGGGTGGGATCGGCAGCATTCCGGGGGCGATGATCGGCGGCCTGATCCTCGGCATCACCGAAGCGCTCTGCTCCGCCTACCTCAGCACCGAATATAAAGACGTCGTCTCCTTTGCGCTGCTGATCGTGGTGCTGCTGGTGATGCCGACCGGTATCCTCGGCCGTCCGGAGGTGGAAAAAGTATGAAACCGATGCATTTTGCAATGGCGCTGCTGTCAGCGGCCATGTTCTTCCTGCTGGCCAGCGTGTTTATGGGCGTCCAGCTGGGCCTCGACGGCACAAAACTGGTGGTCGGTAGCGCGTCGGAAATCCGCTGGCAGTGGATTTTCATCGGCACCGCCATCGTCTTCTTCTTCCAGCTGCTGCGTCCTGCGTTCCAGCACAGCCTGAAAAAGGTCTCCGGGCCGAAGTTTATTCTGCCGGCAATTGACGGCTCGACGGTGAAGCAGAAGCTGTTCCTCATCGCGCTGCTGGTGGTTGCGGTGGCGTGGCCGTTTATGGTCTCGCGCGGCACCGTGGATATCGCCACGCTGACGATGATCTACATCATTCTTGGTCTTGGCCTGAACGTGGTGGTGGGGTTGTCCGGTCTGCTGGTGCTGGGCTACGGCGGCTTTTATGCCATCGGCGCCTACACCTTTGCGCTGCTGAATCACTACTACGGGCTGGGGTTCTGGACCTGTCTGCCGCTGGCGGGCCTGGTCGCGGCGGGGGCGGGTTTCCTGCTTGGCTTCCCGGTGCTGCGCCTGCGCGGTGACTATCTGGCGATTGTGACGCTCGGCTTCGGTGAAATCGTGCGTATCCTGCTGCTCAATAACACCGAAATCACCGGCGGGCCGAACGGCATCAGCCAGATCCCAAAACCGACGCTGTTCGGCCTGGAGTTCAGCCGCACCGCACGAGAAGGCGGCTGGGACACTTTCAGCAACTTCTTTAACATCAAGTACGATCCCAGCGACCGTATCATTTTCCTCTACCTGGTGGCGCTGCTGCTGGTGGTGCTGACGCTGTTTGTGATCAACCGTTTGCTGCGCATGCCGCTGGGCCGCGCCTGGGAAGCGCTGCGCGAAGATGAGATCGCCTGCCGCTCGCTGGGCCTCAACCCGACGCGCATCAAGCTGACGGCGTTTACCATCAGCGCCGCGTTTGCCGGTTTCGCCGGTACGCTGTTCGCCGCGCGCCAGGGCTTCGTCAGCCCGGAATCCTTTACCTTCGCCGAATCGGCCTTTGTGCTGGCGATCGTGGTGTTAGGCGGGATGGGGTCGCAGTTCGCCGTGATCCTTGCTGCCATTCTGCTGGTGGTTTCCCGCGAGCTGATGCGTGACTTTAACGAATACAGCATGCTGATGCTGGGTGGCCTGATGGTGCTGATGATGATCTGGCGTCCGCAGGGCTTACTGCCGATGACGCGTCCGCAGCTGAAGCTGAAAGCAGAGCAAGTGAAAGGAGAGCAGGCATGAGTCAGCCCTTATTATCGGTAAACGGCCTGATGATGCGCTTCGGCGGCCTGCTGGCGGTGAACAACGTCGCCCTCGATCTGCATCCGCAGGAGATCGTCTCGCTGATTGGTCCGAACGGTGCGGGGAAAACCACGGTTTTCAACTGCCTGACCGGTTTCTATAAACCGACCGGCGGCACTATCATGCTGCGTGACCAGCATCTCGAAGGGCTGGCGGGCCAGCAGATTGCCCGCATGGGCGTGGTGCGCACCTTCCAGCACGTGCGGCTGTTTCGCGAGATGACGGTGATTGAAAACCTGCTGGTCGCCCAGCATCAGCAGCTGAAAACCGGCTTGTTCTCCGGTCTGCTGAAAACCCCGGCGTTTCGCAAGACCCACAGTGAGGCGCTGGACCGCGCCGCCACCTGGCTTGAGCGTATCGGTCTGCTGGCGCACGCTAACCGTCAGGCCAGCAACCTGGCCTATGGCGATCAGCGTCGTCTGGAGATCGCCCGCTGCATGGTGACCCAGCCGGAAATCCTGATGCTCGATGAGCCTGCTGCGGGCCTCAATCCGAAAGAGACCAAAGAGCTGGACGAGCTGATCGTCGAGCTGCGCGACCACCACAACACCACCATTTTGCTGATTGAGCACGATATGAAGCTGGTGATGGGCATTTCGGATCGTATCTACGTGGTAAACCAGGGTACGCCGCTGGCGAACGGCACCCCGGAGCAGATCCGTAACAACCCGGATGTTATCCGTGCATACCTGGGCGAGGCATAAGATGGAAAAGGTAATGTTGTCGTTTGACCGGGTGAGTGCGCACTACGGCAAGATTCAGGCGCTGCATGAGGTCAGCCTGACGATTAAGCAGGGCGAGATCGTGACGCTTATCGGCGCGAACGGCGCGGGAAAAACCACGCTGCTCGGCACCCTGTGCGGTGACCCGCGCGCCAGCAGCGGGAAAATCGTGTTTGATGGTAAGGAGATCACCGACTGGCAGACCGCACGCATCATGCGCGAAGCGGTGGCGATTGTACCGGAGGGCCGCCGCGTCTTCTCGCGTATGACGGTGGAAGAGAACCTGGCGATGGGCGGCTTCTTTGCCGAGCGCGCGCAGTACCAGCAGCGTATTCAGCGGGTGTACGATCTGTTCCCGCGTCTGCACGAGCGCCGCATTCAGCGCGCGGGCACCATGTCCGGCGGTGAGCAGCAGATGCTGGCGATTGGCCGCGCGCTGATGAGCCAGCCGCGCCTGTTGCTGCTGGATGAACCCTCGCTGGGCCTCGCACCGATCATCATCCAGCAGATTTTCGATACCATTGAACAGCTGCGCCAGGAGGGCATGACTATCTTCCTCGTCGAGCAGAACGCTAACCAGGCGCTGAAGCTCGCCGACCGCGGCTACGTGCTGGAAAACGGTCATGTGGTGCTGGAAGATACCGGTGACGCGCTGCTCGCCAACGAAGCCGTGCGCAGCGCCTATCTGGGCGGTTAAGTATCAACTAAAAGGCGGCGTATGCTGCCTTTTACTCTTTCCCCTCTATTACGGAAAACGTGGGTGGGGGCGTCAGGCCGCACTCCATAATTTTCGCCATAATACCTTCATCATTCCATCACGCTTCCGCCGCCATCCTGTCACAAGACTGTAAATAAAAAGTTATTTTTCTGTCATTCGCGCATGTCATGTTACCTCGCGAGCACAAAACGCGTGGTTTCGCGCATCCGGCACAACAAGAGAGATAACCCGAATGACATCATTACGACACACTGCTTTGGGGCTGGCGCTGAGCATGGCATTTGCCGGGCAGGCGATGGCTGCAACCTCTATTCCGTTCTGGCACTCAATGGAAGGGGAGTTAGGTAAGGAAGTGGAATCCCTGGCGAGCCGTTTCAACCAGGCGAACCCCGACTACAAGATTGTGCCGGTCTATAAAGGTAACTACGAACAGAACCTCGCGGCGGGCATTGCGGCTTTCCGTACCGGCAACGCGCCGGCCATCCTGCAGGTGTATGAAGTCGGCACCGCCACTATGATGGCCTCCAAAGCGATCAAGCCGGTGTACGAAGTGTTTAAGGATGCGGGCATCAACTTTGATGAATCCCAGTTCGTGCCGACCGTTTCCGGGTACTACACCGATGCGAAAAGCGGTCATCTGCTCTCCCAGCCGTTCAACAGCTCCACGCCGGTGCTGTATTACAACAAAGACGCCTTCAAAAAAGCCGGTTTAGATCCGGAGCAGCCGCCGAAAACCTGGCAGGATCTGGCGGCCTACACCGCGAAGCTGAAAGCAGCCGGGATGAAATGCGGCTACGCCAGCGGCTGGCAGGGCTGGATCCAGATTGAAAACTTCAGCGCCTGGCACGGTCTGCCGGTGGCGACCAAAAATAACGGCTTCGACGGCACCGACGCGGTACTGGAATTCAACAAAGCTGAGCAGGTAAAGCACATCGCCATGCTGCAGGAGATGAACAAGAAGGGCGACTTCACCTACTTCGGGCGCAAGGATGAGTCGACCGAGAAGTTCTATAGCGGTGACTGCGCTATCACTACCGCGTCATCCGGCTCGCTGGCGGATATCCGTCACTACGCCAAATTCAACTACGGTGTTGGCATGATGCCATACGACGCCGACGTGAAAGGCGCGCCACAGAACGCCATTATCGGCGGTGCCAGCCTGTGGGTGATGCAGGGCAAAGATAAAGAAACCTATCAGGGCGTAGCCAAATTCCTCGACTTCCTGGCGAAGCCGGAAAACGCGGCGGAGTGGCACCAGAAGACCGGCTATCTGCCGATCACCAAAGCCGCTTACGACCTGACCCGCGAGCAGGGCTTCTATGACAAAAACCCGGGTGCCGACATCGCGACCCGTCAGATGCTGAACAAGCCGCCGTTGCCGTTCACCAAAGGTCTGCGTCTGGGCAACATGCCGCAGATCCGCACCGTCGTGGATGAAGAGCTGGAAAGCGTCTGGACCGGTAAAAAAGCCCCTCAGCAGGCGCTGGACTCTGCGGTTGAGCGTGGCAACGCGCTGCTGCGCCGCTTCGAGCAGTCTACTAAGTCGTAATCCCGACGGCGGATTGGCCTGGCGGGCGCGCTTTGCTTACCCGCCCTACGGCAGGGATTGCCGGGTTGGTACAGGGGGGGCTTCGTCTTACCCGCTCTGCACAGGATTGACGAGTCGGCTTCGCTTCGCGGGCCTGTAATATGCCTTATGTAGGCCGGGTAAGGCGAAGCCGCACCCGGCATTTTTTCAGGAAAGCGTTTCTCTATGTCATCATCCCGTCCGGTGTTCCGCTCGCGCTGGCTGCCTTATCTTCTGGTCGCCCCGCAGCTCATCATCACAATCATCTTCTTTATCTGGCCTGCGGGCGAAGCGCTCTGGTATTCGGTGCAAAGCGTCGATCCGTTCGGGCTGTCCAGCCAGTTTGTCGGCCTCGATAATTTTGTCGGCCTGTTCAACGACAGTTACTATCTCGACGCCTTCTGGACCACCATTAAATTCAGCGCCATGGTCACCGTTTCCGGGCTGCTGGTGTCGCTGTTCTTTGCGGCGCTGGTCGATTACGTGGTGCGCGGCAGCCGTCTTTACCAGACGCTGATGCTGTTACCCTATGCCGTTGCCCCTGCCGTTGCGGCGGTTCTGTGGATCTTCCTGTTTAACCCAGGGCGCGGCCTGATCACTCATTTTCTCGGCGAATTCGGCTATGGCTGGAACCACGCCCAGAACAGCGGGCAGGCGATGTTCCTGGTGGTCTTCGCCTCGGTGTGGAAGCAGATCAGCTATAACTTCCTGTTCTTCTTCGCTGCGCTGCAATCTATCCCGCGTTCGCTGGTGGAAGCTGCCGCTATCGACGGGGCCGGGCCAGTGCGCCGCTTCTTTAAGCTGTCACTGCCGCTGATTGCGCCGGTGAGCTTCTTCCTGCTGGTGGTTAACCTCGTCTACGCCTTCTTCGACACCTTCCCGGTGATCGACGCGGCGACCGCAGGCGGCCCGGTGCAGGCCACTACCACGCTTATCTACAAAATCTACCGCGAAGGCTTTGCCGGGCTGGATCTCTCATCGTCTGCCGCGCAGTCGGTGGTGCTGATGGCGTTGGTGATTGTCCTGACCGTGGTGCAGTTCCGCTACGTGGAAAGTAAGGTGCGCTATCAATGATCGAGAACCGTCGCGGGCTGACGATTTTCAGCCATACCCTGCTCATTCTGGGCATTGCCGCCATCCTGTTTCCGCTCTATGTCGCGGTGGTGGCGGCCACTCTCGACAGCAAAGCGGTGTTTGAGACGCCGATGACCCTGATCCCAGGCGGCCATCTGTGGGAAAACCTGTCGCACATCTGGACCCAGGGCGTGACCGGCGGTGGTACGCCGTTCAGCCTGATGCTGCTCAACAGTTTCATCATGGCGCTGGCGATCACCGTGGGCAAAATCACGGTATCGATGCTGTCGGCCTTTGCCATCGTCTGGTTCCGCTTTCCGCTGCGTAACCTGTTCTTCTGGATGATCTTTATCACCCTGATGCTGCCGGTTGAGGTGCGTATCTTCCCGACGGTGGAAGTGATTGCCAGGCTGGATCTGCTCGACAGCTATACCGGCCTGACGCTGCCGCTGATGGCATCGGCGACCGCGACCTTCCTGTTCCGCCAGTTCTTTATGACGCTGCCGGACGAGCTAATGGAAGCGGCGCGCATTGATGGCGCCTCGCCGATGCGCTTTTTCCGCGACATCGTGCTGCCGCTGTCGAAAACCAACCTCGCGGCGCTGTTCGTGATCACCTTTATCTACGGCTGGAACCAGTACCTGTGGCCGCTGCTGATCATCAGTGATGCGGACCTGGGCACCGCGGTGGCAGGTATCAAAGGGATGATCGCCACCGGCGACGGCAGTACCCAGTGGAATCAGGTGATGGCGGCGATGCTGCTCACCATGATCCCCCCCATCGTTATCGTTTTAGCCATGCAGCGCGCGTTCGTGCGTGGTTTAGTGGACAGTGAGAAATAAAATGGCCGGACTGAAATTACAGGCAGTAACCAAAAGTTGGGATGGCAAAACCCAGGTCATTCAGCCGCTGACGCTGGACGTCGCGGACGGAGAGTTTATCGTCATGGTCGGGCCGTCCGGCTGTGGCAAATCGACGCTGCTGCGCATGGTCGCCGGGCTGGAGCAGGTGTCGGCCGGTGATATCTGGATCGACAATCAGCGTGTCACTAATCTGGAGCCAAAAGAGCGCGGCATCGCGATGGTGTTCCAGAACTATGCGCTCTATCCGCACATGAGCGTGGAAGAGAACATGGCCTGGGGACTGAAAATTCGCGGGATGGGTAAAGCGCACATCGAGGAGCGCGTCCGGGAGGCGGCGCGTATTCTGGAGCTGGATGCGCTGCTGAAACGTCGTCCGCGCGAGCTCTCCGGCGGGCAGCGTCAGCGCGTGGCGATGGGCCGCGCCATCGTGCGCGATCCGGCGGTGTTCCTGTTCGATGAACCGCTCTCTAACCTTGATGCCAAACTGCGCGTGCAGATGCGTCTGGAGTTGCAACACCTGCACCGCCGCCTGAAAACCACCAGCCTGTACGTCACCCACGACCAGGTGGAGGCCATGACCCTGGCGCAGCGCGTGATGGTGATGAACAAGGGCATCGCCGAGCAGATCGGCACTCCGGTGGAAGTGTATGAGAAACCGGCCAGCCGCTTCGTGGCGAGCTTTATCGGCTCCCCGGCGATGAACCTGCTGGAAGGGCGTATCGGCGTGTCGGGTAGCCATTTTGAGATGAATGATGGCATCACGCTGCCGCTGGGCCAGCAGCGCCTCAGCCTGGCGGGCCGCAAGGTGACGCTGGGTATCCGCCCGGAACATATTGCGCTAAGCTCACAGGCCGCAGGCGGCATTCCGCTGGTGATGGACACCCTTGAGATGCTGGGGGCCGACAACCTCGCGCATGGCCGCTGGGGCAGCCAGAAAGTGGTGGCGCGCCTGGCGCATCAGGAGCGTCCGCAGCCGGGCAGTACGTTGTGGCTGCAGCTTCCTGAAGCGAACCTGCACTTCTTCGATGGTGAAACAGGACAACGTCTATGAACTGGCCCTATCCTCGCATCGTCGCCCACCGCGGCGGCGGCAAACTGGCACCGGAAAACACCCTGGCGGCAATCGACGTCGGGGCGCACTACGGTCACACCATGATTGAGTTTGACGTCAAGCTCTCGAAAGACGGGCAGATCTTCCTGCTGCACGACGACACGCTGGAGCGCACCAGCAATGGCTGGGGCGTGGCGGGAGCGCTGGCGTGGGACGATCTGCTGAAAGTGGACGCTGGCGGCTGGTACGGCGGGGCGTTCAAGGGCGAAAAGCTGCCGCTGCTCTCTGAGGTGGCGGCGCGTTGCCGCCAGCACCAGATGATGGCGAACATCGAAATAAAACCGACCACCGGCACTGGCCCGGAAACCGGACGCGTGGTGGCGCTGGCAGCACGCGAGCTGTGGCAGGGCATGACCGCGCCGCTGCTGTCGTCGTTTGAGATTGATGCGCTGAAAGCCGCGCAGGCCGCTGTACCGGAACTGCCGCGCGGTCTGCTGCTTGATGAGTGGCGCGATGACTGGCGCGACCTGACCGACGGGCTGGCGTGCGTGTCGATCCACCTTAACCACCGGCTGCTCGATAAATCGCGCGTCAGCGAGCTGAAAGCCGCCGGGCTACGTATCCTGGTCTATACCGTCAACGATCCCCAGCGCGCCGCGACGCTGCTGGGCTGGGGCGTTGACTGTATCTGCACCGACCGCATCGACGAGATCGGCCCGGATTTCAGCGCGTAAAAGCCAGCTCGCTCTAGCGGCGCAGCATATCGCCGTTGGTTTTTGGCTGGATCATGTGCTGTTCGCCACCGCTCAGCGCGCCTGCGCTATTGCTGCTTCCCCCGCTCAGCATTCCGCCCTGGCTGTTGGGCAGGAGCTGCTGAGACCGGGGGTTGAGCTCCCCCTGCTGAATTCTCTGCGTGTTGGTGTTTATCTGCGTATTCAGATGCTGCTGCTGCGTCCGGGTTTGCGTCTGGAGCTGCTGGTTGAGCATTCCTTTCTGCTGGATTTGCTGAGACTGCATCTGCGTCTGCATCCGCTGCTGGGTCGGGTTCTGATAACCCGGGCGATTCGGGCTGTTAGTCGGATTATCCAGCGGCGCAGCGAGGGCCGTCAGCGGCAGCAGCGCTGCCAGTAAAATTAGCTTTTTCATGGTCATTCCTCCTTCAGGGAGATCCCTTAAGTGTATCCCTTCTGCGCCATAACGATGATCTTTTCAGAGTTGTGAACCAGACTTGAAGCGGGGAAAGCCTCCCCTGGTTTAAGGAGCAGATGAATGATGATAAAGCGCAGCGTGGCGCGGCTGGTCGCCATTGTGATGTTGACGGCAGGGGGAAGCTTTAGCGTAACGGCGGCGCCGACCGCGCCAGCACCGGTTTCCTATGGCGTTGAGAAAGACATTTTCCACCCGGTGGAAGCCCACAACGGCATGGTTTCGACGGTGGATGCCACCGCGACGCGCGTCGGGGTGGAGATCCTCAAACAGGGCGGTAATGCGGTAGATGCGGCGGTCGCCGTCGGGTTTGCGCTGGCGGTGACCCATCCGCAGGCCGGTAATCTCGGCGGCGGCGGGTTTATGATGCTGCGTACCGCCGACGGGAAAACCACCGCGATCGATTTCCGCGAGATGGCACCGGCAAAGGCCACGCGCGATATGTTCCTCAATGAGAAGGGCGACGCCGACAGCAAAAAATCGCTGACCTCGCATCTGGCTTCCGGTACGCCGGGCACCGTCGCCGGGTTCGCGCTGGCGATCGAAAAGTACGGCTCGCTGCCGCTGAATAAGGTGATTCAGCCGGCGATTACCCTGGCCCGGGACGGTATCTGGGTTAACGATGCGTTAGCCTTCGACCTCAACACCTACGGGATGGAGAACCTGGCGAATCATGCCAACAGCAAAGCCATTTTCTGGCACGTCGGCGGCAATCCGCTGCAGAAAGGCGACAAGCTGGTGCAGGAGAACCTCGCTCACAGCCTGGAGATGATTGCTGAGCAGGGGCCAGATGCGTTCTATAAAGGCGAGATCGCCACGCAGATTGCCGACGAAATGGCAAAAAACGGCGGGCTTATTACCCGGGAGGATCTGGCAGCCTATAAAGCGGTGGAGCGCACGCCGATCAGCGGCACCTATCGCGGGTATGAAATCTTTTCCATGCCGCCCCCGTCCTCCGGCGGGATCCATATCGTGCAGATCCTCAATATTCTCGAAAACGTCGATCTGGCGAAGTACGGCTTTGGCAGCGCCGACGCGATACACACCATCGCCGAAGCGGAAAAATTTGCCTACGCTGACCGCTCGGAGTATCTCGGCGACCCTGACTTCGTGAAGGTGCCGTGGCAGGCGCTGACCAGCAAAGCCTATGCCAAATCCCTGGCGCAGAAAATCGATCTTAACAAGGCGCTGCCTTCGGAAACCATCAAGCCGGGCAATCTGACTCCTTATGAAAGCAACCAGACTACCCATTTCTCGGTGGTGGATAAGCAGGGCAACGCGGTCGCGGTCACCTACACGCTGAATACCAACTTCGGTTCGGGCATCGTGGCGGGAAATACCGGTATCCTGCTGAATAACCAGATGGACGACTTCTCAGCCAAGCCTGGCGTGCCGAATGTTTATGGGCTGGTGGGGGGAGACGCGAACGCCGTGGGGCCGAACAAGCGTCCGCTGTCGTCGATGTCACCGACCATTGTGGTGAAGGATGGCAAAACCTGGCTGGTCACCGGCAGCCCTGGCGGCAGCCGCATTATCACTACCGTGCTGCAGATGATAATCAACACCGTCAATTTCGGCATGAATGTAGCCGAGGCGACCAGCGCGCCGCGCTTCCATCATCAGTGGCTGCCGGATGAGCTGCGCGTGGAGAAGGGCTTCAGCCCGGACACGCTGAAACTGCTGCGCGATAAAGGGCAGAAGGTGGAAGTGAAAGACGTGATGGGAAGCACCCAGAGCATAATGCTGGGGCCGGACGGCATTAAATATGGCGCTTCCGATCCCCGTACCGTTGATGGCCTGACGGCTGGATATTAATGCCTGACGCCCCGCACCGGGGCGTTATTATTTTTAGGTTAACAATTAGTCCTGATTATTAATCAGGACGCATATTAATGCCGGAGAGAAGTATTTGACGCAGCCTGAGGTGTATTTAAGGTAAATCCGCGCCGGGTTTGTTTATTCCGGCGTGGAATACTTCGCATCAGGCTGAAGAAAATATCCCCGGCCGGTTAATTTAGCCCGCTTTCAGACGTGCCATATAATAAGCATCAATATATTCGCCCTCACGCAGGCCATAGCCTTTAGCGGTGCCCTCGATTTCAAAGCCAAATTTGCGATAAACGGCAATCGCCGGCGCGTTATCGACAAATACCGTCAGTTCAATGCGCTCCACGCGCAGCCAGTTGTCGCACAGGTCGATCATTTCACTCAGCAGCGCGCTGGCAACGCCGCGGTTGCCGAACGCGGGATCGACGCAAATACCAAAGCTGGCGGTATGGCTGCGGCGCGGGCGGGGAGGAATGTGCATCGCCAGATGCCCGACCACGCGTCCGTCAATGCAGGCCACCAGCTGCCGCTGATCGCTCGGTAGCGGATGCATCCGCTCTTCCCACATATGCAGAGAAGGATGTGGCACCTGCAGGGTGTTGCGAATGACCTCGGGCAGCGTAAACAGGTGATGCACTGCCGCTACGTCCGTTTTCTCTGCATGGCGAATCACAATCTCACACATCCTTTTCTCCTCAATGAGTTACAGAAATCCCTTTAAACATCATTGACTTTACTTTTGCAGTCAATGCATTTTTTTGAAAAAAATGCTGGACACATGCGAATGATAATGATTATTATTGCCATGCGTTCAGGGGATACCCCAACGGAGAACCTGAAAGCACGACATTGCTCACATTGCTTCCAGTATTTCTTAGCCAGCCGGGTGCTGGCTTTTTTTTTGCCCGCAATTCGGAGCAAGAGGCAGGGGCGCGGGCATGATGGCCCGGCCACGGGCGGGTTAACTCTTCTGACGGCTCTTCTGAATGGCAACCGGCTCGTCGGTGCCTGGCTCAGGGGTCAGATCAATCACATTGGTTTTCTTCTCGGTCATCTGCTGCGCCAGCGATTTCCCGATAAACACGCCGCCTTTTTTGATCGCCAGTGAGGCATAGCTCATGGCGCCGTTCAGCGTGCCGTTCTCATAGATATCGATGCTCTCCGATTTGCATTCGCCATTGACGGTGCCGTCAACAATCAGCTCGCGGCACACGATGTTGCCCTGCACCAGACCGTTGCGCATGATTTTGATAATGCCGCCGTTGGACTCGATATTGCCGTGAACTTCACCGTAAATGTACACCTGGCCGCTGGCGATAATATTGCCTTCAAAGCGTACGTCGCTGGAGATAACGGTATTATTCTGTTTCTCTTCGCGCGGTGTCTCTTTTTCTGGCGCTGCCGGGGTAACCATCACGCTATTTTGCGGCTCGGTGGTGGGACTCTTATTTTTTCCAAACATAGTAAAAACTCGCTGTTGAAAGCCATGAAGTATGAAGGCGATGAGCGCCAGCACGCCGGGAAAAATTGCCCAGGGCGTGGCGTAAACGCACCAGAAAAATAGCGCCAGCGACCAGCAACACAGCCCCGCGTTTAAAAAATAATGAACTCGTACCATGTTAATCCGATCGCAGCCTGTGCGCTGCTATATAAAGGGTAATGCCAGAATCAGTCTGGCCGGCAGACTAGCATGCAGGACGGGCAATGCCTAACGATAATAAAGCCAAAAATGGACTGCGATATTATTAGCGGGAATACAACGAATTAATAGCCCTTATTCCGGCAATTGCGACCGGGGTGGCATCATAATGAGATTGTGGCTAAGGTTGCTGGAGGACATAAAATAAGGAATATGCGATGACACTTCACTGCGCCTGGATTGGATTTGGCAAAAGCACCACCCGTTACCATCTGCCCTATGTGCTCAACCGCAAAGATAAGCTTCACGTCGCCCACATCTATCGCCGCCATGAAAAGCTGGCGGAACACGAGCCGCAGTATCAGGGCATCCACTTCACCAGTAATCTGGACGATATTCTCACCGATCCCGCTGTGCAGCTGGTGGTGGTCTGTACCCATGCGGACAGCCATTTCGACTACGCGCGCCGGGCGCTGGAAGCCGGCAAAAACGTGCTGGTGGAAAAGCCGTTCACCATGACCCTTGCCGAAGCGCGCACCCTGTTTGAACTGGCGCAGCGCAAGGGGCTGATAGTGACCCCGTACCAGAACCGCCGATTTGATGCCTGCTTCCTGACGGCGAAGAAGGTGATCGAGAGCGGCAAACTGGGCGAGATTGTCGAAATTGAGAGCCACTTCGACTATTACCGCCCTGAGGCAGAGACGAAGCCGGGCCAGCCGCAGGACGGCATGTTCTTTGGCCTCGGCGTGCATACGCTCGATCAGATCATCTCGCTGTTCGGGCGACCGCAGCACGTCTCGTATGACATTCGCAGCCTGCGTAATCCGGCGAACCCGGATGATACCTTTGAAGCACAGCTGTTTTACGGGCGTCTGAAAGCCATCGTCAAAACCAGCCACCTGGTGAAAATCGATTATCCGAAGTTCATTGTGCACGGCACTCGCGGTTCGTTTATCAAATACGGTATCGATCAGCAGGAAACCAGCCTGAAAGCGGGAATTATGCCGGGCGAGCCGGGCTTTGCGGCTGACGATTCGGTGGGCGAGCTGGAGTACGTTAATGACGCGGGCGAGACGGTGCGCGAGCAGGTCCAACCGGAAACGGGAGACTATGGCCGGGTCTATGATGCGCTCTATGAAACCATTCTTCATGGGGCCGAAAACTACATCAGGGAAACTGATGTTCTGACCAACCTTGAAATCCTCGAACGCGGCTTTGAGCAGCCATCACCTGCCACGGTGACCTTAGACAGATAAGCTCAGCAGGCTCCTCTGTACTTGTTCATAAAATTTGAACAGAGGAGTCAATTTTCACCCTCTATCATCCTGGGCCGTTCACGTCCACACTACATCCATCGCAACGAACAACGGCCTGATGGCTCAGGTTACACGAGGGTATAAAAGATGATTTTCTTACGCAAAGCTGAAGAACGTGGTCACGCAAATCATGGCTGGCTGGATTCATGGCACACCTTTTCCTTCGCCAACTATTACGACCCGAATTTCATGGGCTTCTCCGCACTGCGCGTCATCAACGATGACATCGTCGAAGCGGGCCAGGGGTTCGGTACGCACCCGCACAAAGACATGGAGATCCTGACCTATGTGCTGGAAGGCGCGGTAGAGCACGAAGACAGCATGGGCAATAAAGAGCAGGTGCCCGCCGGTGAGTTCCAGATTATGAGCGCCGGTACCGGGGTACGTCACTCTGAGTACAACCCGAGCAAGACCGACCGTCTGCGCCTGTATCAAATATGGATCATTCCGGAAGAAACCGGCATCACCCCGCGCTACGAGCAGCGCCGCTTTGATGCAGCGCAGGGTCGCCAGCTGGTGCTCTCTCCGGATGCCCGCGACGGGTCGCTGAAAGTGCATCAGGATATGGAGCTGTCGCGCTGGGCGATGATTAAAGACGAGCAGAACGTTTACCAGATTGCCGCAGAACGCCGTGTCTGGATCCAGGTGGTAAAAGGTAACGTCTCCATTAACGGCACCAAAGCCACCACCAGCGACGGTCTGGCCATCTGGGACGAGCAGGCGCTCTCCATCCATGCCGACAGCGACAGTGAAATTCTGCTGTTCGATCTGCCGCCGGTCTGAGTAATGAAATAAATCCGCAACCTCCCTTTGCAAAAAGGGAGGTTGTTCGTTGTCCATGATAAACTGAGGAAATCCTTCCCTTTTAAGCCATTCAGGACGATGAAAAAGAAAAGACCGGTACTTCAGGATGTGGCAGATCGCGTAGGCGTGACCAAAATGACGGTCAGCCGTTTTTTGCGCAATCCGGAACAGGTCTCGGTGGCCTTGCGCAGCAAGATCGCCGCCGCACTGGATGAGCTTGGCTATATTCCCAATCGCGCCCCCGATATTCTCTCTAATGCCACCAGCCGCGCTATCGGCGTGCTGCTTCCCTCGCTCACCAACCAGGTATTTGCTGAAGTCCTGCGCGGGATCGAAAGCGTGACCGATGCGCACGGCTACCAGACGATGCTGGCGCACTACGGCTATAAGCCCGAGCTGGAAGAGAAGCGTCTGGAGTCGATGCTGTCATGGAATATCGACGGGCTGGTACTCACCGAGCGTACCCACACGCCGCGTACCCTGAAAATGATCGAAGTGGCGGGAATTCCGGTGGTGGAGCTGATGGACAGCGTGTCGCCCTGCCTGGATATTGCCGTGGGCTTCGATAACTTTGAGGCCGCGCGGCAGATGACCGCCGCTATCATCGCCCGTGGGCATCGCCATGTGGCCTATCTGGGCGCGCGTCTGGATGAACGCACTATCATTAAACAGCTGGGATACGAGCAGGCAATGCGCGACGCGGGTCTGGCACCCAATAGCGTGATGGATGAGCACTCGTCGTCTTATTCATCCGGGATTGAGCTGTTTCGCCGGGCGCGGCGCGAATATCCGGAGCTGAACGGCATCTTTTGTACCAACGATGACCTCGCCGTGGGCGCGGCGTTTGAGTGCCAGCGTCTCGGGCTGCGCATTCCGCACGACGTCGCCATCGCCGGTTTCCACGGGCATGACATCGGGCAGGTGATGGAGCCGCTGCTGGCCAGCGTGCTGACGCCGCGCGAGCGCATGGGGCGTATCGGTGCCGAGCGTCTGCTGGCGCGCGTGCGCGGTGAAATCGTCTCGCCGAAGATGTTAGATTTAGGTTTCACGTTGTCACCGGGCGGATCGATCTGACGTCCACAAATTTGATGTAGTTCACACTTATTCACTTTCCCTCCGCCGGGTTGTTGCTTAGCCTGTCAGCCAGCATGACAATGTTACCGATAACTGTTACCCGTAACATTCGATATTAACGACTGTGCCACCAGGAGCGATGCGATGAGCACGACGAATCATGACCACCATATTTACATCCTGATGGGTGTCTCCGGCAGCGGTAAATCCGTCACTGCCCGTGAAGTGGCGTACAAGTTACAGGCCGCTTTCCTGGATGGCGATTTTCTCCATCCCCGCAGCAACATTATGAAAATGTCTTCCGGCGAACCGCTGAACGACGACGACCGTAAGCCGTGGTTGCAGGCGCTGAACGATGCCGCCTTTGCTATGCAGCGCACCAATGAAGTGTCGCTCATTGTCTGCTCGGCGCTGAAAAAGCACTATCGCGATCAGCTGCGCGACGGCAACCCGAATCTCTCTTTCATTTATCTGAAAGGAGATATGGACACCATCGGCGAGCGCCTGAAGGCGCGCAAAGGGCACTTCTTTAAACCACAGATGCTGCAAACCCAGTTCGCCACGCTCGAAGAGCCGGGCGCGGACGAAGCGGATGTGCTGGTAGTCGATATCAACCAGCCGGTAGATGCGGTTGTTGCGGATATGATTAAGTTAATAAAAAAATAAGGCAGTAACGTGAGTACATTAACGCTGGTTTTAACAGCGGCAGGGTCGGTTTTACTGCTGCTGTTTTTAGTCATGAAAGCACGGATGCACGCTTTTCTGGCTTTGATGGTGGTGTCGATTGGTGCAGGGCTGTTTTCCGGAATGCCGCTGGAGAAAATTGCGGCCACGATGGAAAAAGGGATGGGCGGTACGCTGGGCTTCCTGGCGATCGTTGTCGCGCTCGGCGCGATGTTCGGCAAAATTCTTCATGAAACGGGTGCGGTAGACCAGATTGCAGTCAAGATGCTGAAGTCGTTTGGTCACAGCCGCGCCCACTATGCCATTGGTCTGGCCGGGCTGATCTGCGCGCTGCCGCTGTTCTTTGAAGTGGCGATTGTGCTGCTGATTAGCGTGGCGTTCTCAATGGCGCGTCATACCGGGACTAACCTGGTGAAGCTGGTGATCCCGCTGTTTGCCGGTGTTGCCGCCGCCGCGGCATTCCTGCTGCCGGGGCCGGCACCGATGCTGCTGGCGTCACAGATGCATGCCGACTTCGGCTGGATGATCCTCATCGGGCTGTGCGCCGCCATTCCCGGCATGCTGATTGCCGGGCCGCTGTACGGTAACTTCATCAGCAAGTTTGTTGAGTTAAAAATCCCGGACGATATCTCCGAGCCGCACCTGGGCGAAGGCAAACTGCCGTCGTTTGGTTTCAGCCTGTCGCTGATCCTGCTGCCGCTGGTGCTGGTGGGGCTGAAAACCATCGCGGCCCGCTTCATCACCGAAGGCACTACGCTCTATGAGTGGCTGGAGTTCATCGGTCATCCGTTTACCGCCATTCTGGTGGCCTGTCTGGTGGCGATCTATGGCCTGGCGTACCGTCAGGGGATGGCGAAAGAGAAGGTGATGGAGATCTGCGGCCACGCGCTGCAGCCGGCCGGGATTATCCTGTTGGTTATTGGCGCAGGCGGCGTCTTCAAACAGATTCTGGTGGACTCGGGGGTGGGTCCGGCATTGGGTGAAGCGTTGACCGGCATGGGCCTTCCTGTCGCCATAACCTGCTTTGTGCTGGCTGCGGCGGTGCGCATTATTCAGGGCTCTGCCACCGTCGCCTGTCTCACCGCCGTCGGGCTGGTGATGCCGGTTATTGAACAGCTTAACTACTCTGGCGCCCAGCTGGCTGCGCTCTCCATCTGCATCGCCGGCGGCTCTATCGTGGTCAGCCATGTGAACGACGCCGGCTTCTGGCTGTTCGGTAAATTTACCGGTGCCACAGAAGGCCAGACGCTGAAAACCTGGACCATGATGGAAACCATTCTCGGCACCACCGGGGCGATTGTCGGCATGATTGCCTTCAGCCTGCTCGGCTAACCCCGCGCCTTAGTAATCTCAAACCCGGCCCGCGCCGGGTTTTTTATTGCCTGCGTGCGGAGAAATACATTGTTGCGTCGCACCGGATTACTGCTAATAAAACGAGGATGAATTCTGAATATATCGCCTGTTGCTGCCTGCCTCCAAAAAGAGACTGCTTTAGCGTATCAATGATTATTCACCCTGCGATAATGCCGCTCAGGATATCTCATCATTAATTAAGGGAATAATCATGGTCGGTAATGGCAAGCCACTGAAAGACATAATTTTTGTTATTAAGCATCTCACCTGCGCAGGCCATCAGGAGCGGCCCGTTAACCAACAGATAATACATTTTGACAGCCAGCGGGACGGCGAATGCCTGTTGTTCCATCGTGGCAGCGCGGTGCTGCGGCGCAAGCGGGATCACCACGTGGTCGCGCAAATCCACTCCCCGGCGATAATCGGGCTTAATTCCACGGCGGTGACTGAACCCTGGCAGCACTATTATCTTCAGGCTACCAGCCCGCTGACGCTGGAACGTATCGGCGCGTTATATCTGCATGAAGTGATATCGAAATATAATCTGTGGGAACCGGTGTGCAGGATCCTGAGCTGGAATATAAACCAGCTCTGCCTTACGACCCTGCGCCTGAGTCAAAGCATCGCCCCGGAGAGTTGGAAATAGCGCGTCCCTGCGCAGGCAATGATTCAGCCTTTCATCCACGCCCGAATGCCGTCGAGGAACATCTGGGTTGAGAGCATCACCAGCACCAGGCCCATCAGGCGCTCCAGCGCGTTAACGCCTTTCTCACCCAGCAGACGCAGGAACAGCGACGACTGCAGCAGAATGGCGACGGTACCGCCCCAGGCAATCATCAGCGCAAT
Organism: Siccibacter colletis; assembly: GCF_025914095.1. Classification (NCBI taxonomy): domain Bacteria; kingdom Pseudomonadati; phylum Pseudomonadota; class Gammaproteobacteria; order Enterobacterales; family Enterobacteriaceae; genus Siccibacter; species Siccibacter colletis. The sequence continues at coordinate 261,111 of NZ_CP074352.1, forward strand.
CACCAGATGCCCCATCTGGTTCGGATACTGGTGCGAGAGCAGCATCAGGGTAGCCAGAATGGTGGGGCCAGCCACCAGCGGGATCGCCAGCGGTACGATAAACGGCTCTTCGCCCGCCGGCAGACCGGTGGCATTGCCTTCGTTACTGGGGAAAATCATTTTGATGGCGATCAGGAACAGGATAATCCCGCCGGAAATCGATACCGTTTCCGCACGCAGATTAAGGAATGCGAGGATCTTCTCCCCGGCGAACAGGAAGATGAGCATCAGCAGCAGGGCAATGAGCAACTCGCGGATCATAATGGCCCGACGGCGCTTTGGCTCGGTATGTTTCAGCACCGACATAAAAATCGGCAGGTTTCCTAACGGGTCCATAATCAGGATCAGCAGTACCGCCGCAGAAATTATTTCACTCATTACACGTATCCCTGATGCTTGATAAATTAACGCGACTAATTAGCGTTATTTCTAATTGTCGGCAAATCATAGATTAAATTCACTTGCGACTTTGGCTGCTTTTTGTAAGGTGGATGGTATTGTCCAGTCGCTTACCTACTGGCTTGCACAACGCACATCTCGCAGGAATTACTCGCTATGAAAAATGTTGGTTTTATCGGCTGGCGCGGTATGGTCGGCTCTGTACTCATGCAGCGCATGGTAGAAGAGAACGATTTTAGCGCTATCCGCCCGGTTTTCTTTTCAACTTCCCAGCTCGGCCAGCCGGCACCGGCCTTTGGTCAGCATACCGGCGGCACGTTGCAGGATGCTTACTCTATCGATGCCCTTAAGGCGCTCGATATTATCGTGACCTGCCAGGGCGGCGATTATACCAACGAAATCTATCCAAAGCTTCGTGAAAGCGGCTGGCAGGGTTACTGGATTGATGCGGCCTCTTCGCTGCGCATGAAAGACGATGCGATTATTATTCTCGACCCGGTTAACCAGCACGTTATTACTAACGGCCTGAATAACGGCATCAAAACCTTTGTTGGCGGTAACTGCACCGTCAGTCTGATGCTGATGTCCCTCGGCGGTCTGTTCGCGGAAGATCTGGTGGAGTGGGTATCGGTTGCCACCTACCAGGCGGCCTCCGGCGGCGGTGCGCGTCATATGCGTGAACTGCTGGCGCAGATGGGTGCGCTGCACCATCACGTGGCGGACCAGCTGGCGGACCCGGCATCGGCAATTCTCGATATCGAACGCAAGGTCACCGCACTGTCGCGCAGCGGCGAGCTGCCGGTGGATAACTTCGGCGTACCGCTGGCGGGCAGCCTGATCCCGTGGATCGACAAACAGCTTGATAACGGCCAGAGCCGTGAAGAGTGGAAAGGCCAGGCTGAAACCAACAAAATCCTCAACACCGCTGCGCCGATCCCGGTTGATGGCCTCTGCGTGCGCATTGGTGCACTGCGCTGCCACAGCCAGGCGTTTACCATCAAATTGAAAAAAGATGTGTCGATTTCCGGCATCGAAGAGATGCTGGCTGCGCATAACCCGTGGGCGAAAGTGATCCCGAACGACCGCGACATCACCATGCGCGAACTGACGCCAGCTGCGGTCACCGGCACGCTTACCACCCCGGTGGGCCGCCTGCGTAAGCTCAACATGGGCAATGATTTTCTCTCCGCCTTTACGGTGGGGGATCAGCTCCTGTGGGGCGCGGCTGAACCGCTGCGCCGTCTGCTACGGCAGCTGGCGTAATAATCAAGGGAGGCTAAGCGCCTCCCTTTTTTTATGCCCGCAATATGAAATATCCGTAATTAACCTAATTTTTGAATAGTTCGCTAAACCCTTGACTATGATTAGTTCAGGGCGATCACAGTGCGCTCTGCCAGAAGGTTGAACGGAGCAAGAAAAGGAACGAAACGCGTAGCCCGTTCAGGTCATCACAAAAGTGTCACCACCGGACGCACAGGCGTAAGGCTGGATAGGTGTGACGCTATTAAAACAGGATGAAATAGCATGTCCCATCATATTGATAGAGACGTGATCAATGCGCTTATTGCCGGTCATTTTGCCGATCCTTTCTCGGTGCTGGGAATGCACGTCACCGGCCAGGGCGTTGAGGTACGCGCGCTGCTGCCTGACGCCACAGAAGTCTGGGTTATCGAAACCAAAACCGGCCGCAAAGTGGGCAAGCTGGAATGCCTCGACTCGCGCGGATTTTTTAGCGGCCTGATGGCGCGGCGTAAGAACCCGTTTCGCTATCAGCTGGCGGTAATGTGGCACGGCCAACAAAACCTGATTGACGATCCGTACCGTTTCGGCACCCTGACTCAGGATCTCGATATCTGGCTGCTGTCCGAAGGCACCCATCAGCGCCCCTATGAAACCCTGGGGGCACACGCCTGTACGCTGGACGGCATTGTCGGCACGCGCTTTTCCGTCTGGGCACCGAACGCACGTCGCGTATCGGTGGTCGGGCAGTTCAACTACTGGGATGGCCGCCGCCATCCGATGCGTCTGCGCCGCGAAAGTGGTATCTGGGAGCTGTTTGTTCCCGGCGCGCTTAACGGTCAGCTCTACAAATTTGAACTGCTCGACGCCAACGGCAACCTGCGTATCAAAGCCGATCCCTACGCGTTCGAGAGCCAGATGCGCCCGGACAACGCCTCGCTGATCTGCGGCCTGCCGGATAAAATTCTGCAAACCGAAGCGCGTCAGCGCGCTAACGATTTTGATGCGCCGATTTCTATCTATGAGGTACATCTCGGCTCCTGGCGTCGCCACACTGACAATAATTTCTGGCTCAGCTATCAGGAGCTGGCCGAGCAGCTGATCCCTTACGTCAAAGAGATGGGCTTCACCCATATCGAGCTGTTGCCGATCAACGAGCATCCGTTTGACGGCAGCTGGGGTTACCAGCCGACCAACCTGTATGCGCCGACGCGCCGCTTCGGCACCCGTGACGAGTTCCGCCACTTCGTGAACGCCGCGCACGCCGCCGGGCTGAACGTGATCCTGGACTGGGTGCCGGGCCACTTCCCGACCGATGAGTTCAGCCTGGCCCGCTTCGACGGCACCGCGCTGTACGAACACAGCGATCCGCGCGAAGGCTTCCATCAGGACTGGAAAACCCTGATTTACAACTATGGCCGGCGCGAAGTCAGCAACTATCTGGTGGGCAACGCGCTCTACTGGGTGGAGCGCTTCGGCATCGACGCCCTGCGCGTGGATGCGGTCGCCTCAATGATTTATCGCGACTACAGCCGTAAAGAGGGGGAGTGGATCCCCAATGAGTTCGGCGGGCGTGAGAATCTGGAAGCCATCGAATTTCTGCGCAACACCAACCGCACGCTCGGCGAGCAGGTGCCGGGTGCGGTGGCGATCGCGGAAGAGTCCACCGACTTCCCGGGCGTGTCCCGTCCATCCGCGATGGGCGGCCTCGGGTTCTGGTACAAATGGAACCTCGGCTGGATGCACGACACCCTCGACTACATGAAGCTCGACCCGGTGTACCGCAAGCATCATCACCACAAAATGACCTTCGGCATGGTCTACAACCACACCGAGAACTTCGTGCTGCCGCTGTCGCACGACGAAGTGGTTCACGGCAAGAAATCGATCCTGGACCGTATGCCGGGCGATGCCTGGCAGAAGTTCGCCAACCTGCGCGCCTACTATGCGTGGATGTGGGCGTTCCCCGGCAAGAAGCTGCTGTTTATGGGCGGTGAATTTGCTCAGGGGCGCGAGTGGAACCACGACAGCAGCCTCGACTGGCATCTGCTGGAAGGCGGTGATAACTGGCATCACGGCGTCCAGCGCCTGGTGCGGGATCTCAATTTTACCTACCGTCATCACAAAGCCCTGCACGAGCTGGACTTCGACAGCTACGGCTTCGAGTGGCTGGTGGTGGAAGACAGCGAAAACTCCATTTTCGCTTTCGTGCGTCGGGATCGTAACGGCAACGAGATTATCGTGGTCAGCAACTTTACCCCGGTGCCGCGCCACGGTTATCGCATCGGCGTAAACCAGGCCGGAAAGTGGCGCGAAGAGCTGAATACCGACTCGATCCACTACCACGGCAGCAATGCCGGGAACGGTGGTGCGGTGCATACCGATGCCATTGCGTCCCACGGGCGTGAACACTCCCTGAGTCTGACGCTGCCGCCGCTGGCGACGATCTGGCTGGTGCGGGAGGGGGAATGAGCCGCTTATCGGCAGGCGCAGCCAGCCCGCTCGGCGCACGCTACGACGGGAGCGGGGTGAACTTCACCCTGTTTTCCGCCCATGCTGAGCGCGTAGAGCTGTGCCTGTTCGATAACGAAGGTAATGAGCAGCGCCACGATCTGCCGGCGCGTACCGGCAACCTGTGGCATGGCTATGCCGCTGGCGTACGTCCCGGTCAGCGCTATGGCTATCGGGTACACGGCCCCTGGGACGTGACGCAGGGCCATCGTTTTAATCCGGCGAAGCTGTTAATTGACCCCTGCGCACGTCAGGTGGCGGGCAGCACGGACGATAACCCGCTGTTGCACGGCGGCATTGACCAGCCCGACCCGCACGATAACGCGGCCATTGCACCAAAGGCGGTGGTGGTCAACGAGCAGTACGACTGGGAAGGCGATACCCCGTTGCGCACGCCCTGGGGCAAGACGGTGATCTACGAAGCGCACGTTAAAGGCCTGACGCAACTGCATCCGGCGCTGCCGGAAGCGATACGCGGCACGTACCGCGCGCTCGGTCATCCGGTGATGGTGGACTACCTGAAAAAACTGGGTATCACCGCCATTGAACTTCTGCCGGTGATGCATTTTGCCAGCGAACCGCGTTTGCAGCGGCTGGGCCTGAGTAACTACTGGGGCTACAACCCGTTGGCTAACTGGAGTCTCGACCCACGCTACGCGGCGGACCCAATCAACGCGCTCAACGAGTTTCGTGATGCGGTGAAAAGCCTGCATCGCGCCGGTATTGAGGTGATCCTCGATATCGTGCTTAACCACAGCGCGGAACTCGACGTTGAAGGCCCGACCTTCTCCCTGCGCGGAATCGATAACCGTAGCTATTATTGGTTAAGTGACAGTGGGGAATACCAGAACTGGACCGGGTGCGGAAACACGCTCAACCTCAGCCAGCCCGACACGGTGCAGTACGCGCTGGAGTGCCTGCGCTACTGGGTGGAGACCTGTCACGTAGACGGTTTCCGCTTCGACCTGGCCTCTGTGCTTGGACGCACGCCTGACTATCGTCAGGATGCCCCTCTGTTTGAGGCGATTAAAAACTGTCCGCTGCTGTCGCAGGTGAAGCTGATTGCCGAACCCTGGGACATTGGCGCGGGCGGCTATCAGGTGGGGAACTTTCCGCCGCTGTTCGCCGAGTGGAATGACCATTTTCGCGACGCGATGCGTCGTTTCTGGCTGCAAAACGACCTGTCGTTGGGGGAGTTTGCGGGCCGCTTTGCCGCGTCCGCCGATGTGTTCCGCCGTAACGGGCGACTGCCTCATGCGACGGTCAACCTGGTGACGGCGCACGATGGTTTTACGCTGCGCGACTGCGTCAGCTACAACCATAAGCACAACGAGGCTAACGGCGAAGACAATCAGGACGGTACAAATAATAACCATAGCAATAATCATGGTTTTGAAGGCGTGGGCGCTGGCGTTCGCATCAGCGAGCAGCGGCGCGTCAGTGTACATGCCCTGCTGACCACGCTGCTGCTGTCCCAGGGAACCCCGATGTTGCTGGCCGGCGATGAGCATGGTCACAGCCAGCATGGTAATAACAACGCCTACTGCCAGGACAACGCCCTGACGTGGCTTAACTGGCAGGAAGCGCATCAAGGATTGACCTCCTTTGTGGCGGCGTTACTGCACCTTCGCCAGCAGATCCCGGCGCTGACCCGTAATCAGTGGTGGGAAGAGGGCGATGGCAACGTGCGCTGGCTCGACGCTCAGGCGCGACCGATGGACGCCGGTGCGTGGCACGCCGGGGCCTTGCAGCTGCAAATTGAGCTGTCAGGCCGCTGGCTGATTGCGCTTAACGGCGGTCACGACGTGGCTGACATAGTGTTACCTGACGGGGAATGGCGTGCCGTTCCCCCTTTCGCCGCTGAGGACAACCCGGTGGTAATGGCGTTATGGCATGGCCCCGCGCACGGCGTGTGCGTATTCCACAAGTCATAAAAGGAGTCAGTCATGGTTAGGTTTGAAAAGAACGACCCCCTGATGCTGGCAAGACAGTTGCCGATGAAATCCGTTGCCCTGATCCTGGCCGGCGGACGTGGTACCCGACTTAAAGATTTGACTGCGACTCGCGCCAAGCCTGCCGTTCACTTTGGCGGTAAGTTCCGCATTATCGATTTTGCGCTCTCTAACTGCATCAACTCCGGCATTCGTCGGGTGGGCGTAATCACACAGTACCAGTCACACACCCTGGTGCAGCACATCCAGCGCGGCTGGTCGTTCTTCAGTGAAGAGATGAACGAGTTTGTCGATCTGCTGCCCGCCCAGCAGCGCGTACACGGTGAAAACTGGTATCGCGGCACCGCTGATGCCGTGACCCAGAACCTCGACATTATTCGGCGCTACAAAGCGGAGTACGTGGTGATCCTCGCCGGGGATCACATCTACAAGCAGGATTATTCGCGCATGCTGATCGACCACGTCGAAAAAGGCGCGCGCTGCACAGTGGCTTGTCTGCCGGTGCCGAAACATGAAGCCACCGCCTTCGGCGTGATGGCGGTAGACGAGAGCGACAAAGTGATCGCCTTCGTTGAGAAACCGGCCGATCCGCCGACCATGCCGGGGGACGACACCAAAGCGCTGGCCAGCATGGGGATCTACATCTTTGATGCCGATTACCTCTACGAGCTGCTTGAAGAGGATGACAAGGACGACAAATCGAGTCACGACTTCGGGAAGGACATTATCCCGAAAGTGACCCGCGACGGGCAGGCGTTTGCGCACCCGTTCCCGCTCTCCTGCGTGCAGTCAGATGCTGATGCCGAGCCGTACTGGCGCGATGTGGGTACGCTCGAAGCCTACTGGAAAGCGAACCTCGATCTCGCCTCGGTCACGCCGGAACTGGATATGTATGACCAGAACTGGCCTATCCGCACCCACATGGAGTCGCTGCCGCCCGCTAAGTTCGTCCAGGACCGCTCCGGCAGCCACGGCATGACCCTGAACTCGCTGGTTTCCGGCGGCTGCATTATCTCCGGTTCGGTGGTGGTGCAGTCGGTACTGTTCCCGCGGGTGCGGGTGAACTCATTTTGCAACATTGATTCCACCGTCTTGCTACCGGATGTCTGGGTAGGGCGCTCGTGTCGCCTGCGCCGCTGCATCATCGATCGCGCCTGCGTTATTCCTGAAGGCATGGTCATTGGTGAGAACGCTGAAGAAGACGCCCGCCGGTTCTACCGGTCGGAAGAGGGGATTGTTCTGGTAACGCGCGAAATGCTGGCAAAACTGCAGGGCTGACGCGCAAGAGTGACCGCGCGCAAAAGGTTTGCGCGCTGTGTTTTTCGCCTTCGGCACGCAGGCTGTGTCGGGACACAAAGTGGGGCTACCGGCAAGCGCTGCCTTTTGCAGCGTACCGGATGCCTGGCTTATCGAACGGGAGCGATAATGCAGGTCTTACATGTATGTTCTGAAATTTTTCCTCTGCTGAAAACCGGCGGACTGGCGGATGTGATCGGCGCGTTACCTGCTGCGCAAATTGAGGGCGGGGTGGATACGCGCGTGCTGGTGCCTGCGTTCCCGGATATTCTGCGTGGCGTGGCGGATGCTAAAGCGGTGGCGACAGGCGAAAGCTTCGCCGGGGACTATACGCTGCTGTTCGGGCATTTTAACGGCGTGGGCATTTACCTGATTGATGCCCCGCACCTGTATGAGCGCCCCGGCAGCCCGTACCACGACACTAACCTTTACGCCTATACCGATAACGTGCTGCGCTTCGCGCTGCTCGGGTGGGTGGCTGCGGAGATGGCGTCTGGACTCGATCCGCTCTGGAAACCGGACATTGTGCACGCGCATGACTGGCACGCCGGGCTGGCACCGGCCTATATCGCCGCGCGTGGACGTCCGGCAAAGACGGTGTTTACGGTGCACAACCTGGCCTATCAGGGCATGTTCTACGCCCATCATATGAACGATATCGATCTGCCCTGGTCCTTCTTCGATATGAATGGCCTGGAATTTAATGGTCAAATTTCGTACCTGAAAGCCGGACTCTTCTATGCTGATCATATTACTGCCGTCAGCCCGACCTATGCCCGGGAGATCACCGAACCGCAATTTGCCTACGGCATGGAAGGGCTGCTGAAGCAGCGCCAGCTGGAAGGACGTCTGAGCGGTATCCTTAACGGCGTTGATGGCAAGATCTGGGACCCGGCGCATGATTTGCTGCTTACCGCGCGCTACAACCGCGATACGCTTGAAGAGAAAGCCGAAAACAAGCGCCAGCTGCAAATTGCGATGGGGCTGAAAGTTAACGAAAAAATGCCGCTGTTTGCGGTAGTCAGCCGCCTGACCAGCCAGAAAGGGCTGGACCTGGTGCTGGAGGCGCTGCCCGGCCTGCTGGAGCAGGGCGGTCAGCTGGTGATTCTGGGCGCGGGCGATCCGGTGCTGCAGGAGGGCTTCCTTGCCGCGGCGGCTGAGCATCCCGGCCAGGTTGGGGTGCAGATTGGCTATCACGAGGCATTTTCGCATCGCATTATGGGTGGTGCCGACGTTATTCTGGTGCCGAGCCGATTTGAACCCTGCGGGCTGACCCAGCTTTACGGGCTGAAATACGGCACGCTGCCGCTGGTGCGGCGCACCGGTGGGCTGGCGGATACCGTATCTGACAGCTCGCTGGAGAACCTGGCGGACGGCATCGCCAGCGGTTTTGTGTTTGAGGACAGTAATGCCTGGTCGCTGCTCCGCGCGATCCGGCGCGCTTTCGTGTTGTGGTCCCGTCCGTCACTGTGGCGTTTCGTTCAGCGTCAGGCGATGGGTATGGACTTTAGCTGGCAGGTCGCGGCGCAATCCTATCGCGATCTCTATCAACGCTTGTTGTAAGTAGCGGATCTGACAGGCGATACAGTACGCCCTCCTGGCCTACCAGGCGGGCGTTACTTATGGCGTCTGATGGACACGTTCCTTGTACTGTGGAGCCACTGATATGAACGCACCCTTCACCTATGCCTCGCCGACGCTCAGCGTCGAGGCGCTGAAGCACTCTATCGCCTACAAGCTGATGTTTACCATCGGCAAAGATCCTGCCATCGCCAACAAGCATGAATGGCTAAACGCCACGCTGTTTGCGGTACGCGATCGCCTGGTGGAACGCTGGCTACGCTCCAACCGGGCGCAGCTCTCCCAGGAAACCCGCCAGGTCTATTACCTGTCGATGGAATTTCTCATTGGCCGCACCCTTTCCAATGCGCTGTTGTCGCTCGGGATTTATGACGATGTTAAAAACGCGCTGGAAGAGATGGGGCTTGATCTGGAAGAGCTGATCGACGAAGAGAATGATCCCGGCCTCGGCAACGGTGGCCTGGGGCGTCTGGCGGCCTGCTTCCTCGACTCCCTCGCCACCCTTGCGCTGCCGGGCCGCGGGTACGGCATCCGCTACGATTACGGCATGTTTAAGCAGAATATCGTTGATGGTCGCCAGAAAGAGTCACCTGACTACTGGCTGGAGTACGGCAACCCGTGGGAGTTCAAGCGCCACAACACCCGCTATAAGGTGCGTTTCGGCGGTCGCATCCAGCAGGAAGGTAAGAAAACCCGCTGGGTAGAGACCGAAGAGATTCTGGCCGTGGCCTACGATCAGATCGTGCCGGGCTACGACACCGACGCTACCAACACGCTGCGCCTGTGGAATGCCCAGGCGAGCAGCGAGATCAACCTCGGCAAGTTCAACCAGGGTGATTACTTCGCAGCGGTGGAAGATAAAAACCACTCCGAGAACGTGTCGCGCGTGCTCTACCCGGACGACTCCACCTATTCTGGCCGCGAGCTGCGCCTGCGTCAGGAGTATTTCCTGGTGTCGGCGACGATTCAGGACATCCTCAATCGTCACTATATGCTGCATAAAACCTACAGCAACCTCGCGGGCAAGATCGCCATTCACCTGAACGACACCCACCCGGTGCTGTCGATTCCGGAGCTGATGCGGCTGCTGATCGACGATCATAAATTTAGCTGGGATGAAGCGCTGGAAGTGACCTGCCAGGTATTCTCCTACACCAACCATACGCTGATGAGCGAGGCGCTGGAGACCTGGCCGGTAGACATGCTGGGTAAAATTCTGCCGCGCCATCTGCAGATTATTTTCGAAATCAACGACTACTTCCTGAAGACACTTAAGGATCAGTATCCCAACGATACCGGTCTGCTGAGCCGCTGCTCCATTATCGATGAAACCAACGGGCGCCGGGTGCGCATGGCCTGGCTGGCGGTGGTGGTCAGCCACAAAGTGAACGGCGTGTCGGAGCTGCACTCGAACCTGATGGTGCAGTCGCTGTTCGCTGATTTCGCCGCCATCTTCCCGATGCGTTTTTGCAACGTGACCAACGGCGTCACGCCGCGCCGCTGGCTGGCGCTCGCCAATCCGCCGCTCTCTGAAGTGCTGGACGAGCACATCGGGCGCACCTGGCGCACCGATCTCAGTCAGCTGAGCGAACTCAGCCAGCATATCGATTTCCCGCTGGTAAACCAGGCCGTGCGCCAGGCGAAGCTGGAAAACAAGAAACGGCTGGCGCATTACATTGCGCAGCATCTGAACGTGGTGGTGGACCCGAAAGCGCTGTTTGACGTGCAGATTAAGCGTATCCACGAGTACAAACGACAGCTGATGAATGTGCTGCACGTTATCACGCGCTACAACCGGATTAAGGCCGACCCGGACGCCGACTGGGTGCCGCGGGTGAATATCTTCGCCGGTAAGGCCGCCTCGGCGTACTACATGGCGAAGCACATTATTCATCTGATCAATGACGTGGCGAAGGTGATCAACAACGATCCGGTGATTGGCGATCGGCTGAAGGTGGTGTTCATTCCCAACTACAGCGTCAGCCTGGCGCAGATCATTATTCCGGCGGCCGATCTCTCCGAACAGATCTCGCTGGCCGGGACCGAGGCCTCAGGCACCAGCAACATGAAGTTTGCCCTCAACGGCGCGCTGACCATCGGTACGCTGGATGGGGCCAACGTCGAGATGCTGGAGCACGTCGGGGCGGAAAACATCTTCATCTTCGGTAATACCGCTGAGGAGGTCGAGACGCTGCGGCGCGAGGGCTACAAACCGCGTGAGTTCTACGAGCAGGATGAGGAGCTGCACCAGGTGCTGACGCAGATTGGCACCGGCGTGTTCAACCCTGACGAGCCAGGGCGCTATCGCGACCTGCTGGATTCACTGATTAACTTCGGCGATCACTATCAGGTGCTGGCGGATTTCCGCAGCTATGTGGACTGTCAGGACAAGGTGGACGAGCTGTATCGTCAGCCGGAACAGTGGACGACCACCGCGATGAACAACATCGCCAATATGGGCTACTTCTCGTCTGACCGAACCATTCAGGAGTATGCAGATAATATCTGGCACATCACGCCGGTGCGGTTGTAGCACCGCGCTGAGCGCGGGAAATAAAAAAGGCGGGTTGCTGAGGAGGCACCCGCCTTTTTACTGGCTGCTGACTGGTTACGACGCCAGAGAGAGCTGATGTTTCGCGCCATGCTGCGCCAGCCACTGCGCGACACGCGCCTGCTGTTCATCGGTCAGCCACATACCCAGCTTGGTACGACGCCAGATGGCATCATCAAGATGACGCACCCACTCATGCTCGACCAGGTAACGCAGCTCGGCTTCGTAGAACTCATGGCCGAAGTCTTCGCCCAGCGCGCCGATGGAAGTGGCATCATCCAGAATTAACGTGGCGTTGCTGCCGTAGGTGCGGGCGTAATGGCGCGCCAGCGCTTCGCTGATAAACGGATACTGACGGCGCAGGATGGCGGCATAGCTGTCGCGATCTTTACCAATTTCACCGCCCGGCAGGACGCAGTCTTTGGTCCACGCCGGCCCGATGCGATCGTAGTAGCCAGACAGTTTTTCCACGGCGTGCTCGGCCAGCTTACGGTAGGTGGTGAGCTTCCCACCGAAAACTGACAGCAGCGGCGCTTTGCCGTTCTCATCGTGAATGTCGAGGGTGTAATCGCGGGTGATGGCCTGCGGGGAGTCAGATTCATCATCGCACAGCGGGCGCACGCCGGAGTAGGTCCAGGCGATATCGTCGCGGCCCAGCTGCTTTTTGAAGTGCGCGTTGTAAACGTTCAGCAGATAGTCGATCTCGCTGTCGTCGATTTTCACCGCTTTTGGATCGCCTTTGTACTCAACGTCGGTGGTGCCGATAATGGAGAACTCATCCATCCACGGGATGACAAATACGATACGCTTATCTTCGTTCTGCAGGATGTACGCCTGTTTTTCAGCATGCGCGCGCGGCACCACAATGTGACTGCCTTTGATCAGGCGGATGCCGTAAGGGGATTTGAGCTGCAGGCCTTCATCGAAGAAGTTTTTAACCCACGGACCGGTGGCGTTCACCAGGCCTTTCGCTTTCCAGCTGAATTTTTCGCCGGTATCGATATCTTCCGCTTCCACGATCCACAGACCATTTTCACGACGCGCAGAGGTGGCGCGGGTGCGGGTCATGACGTCGCCGCCTTTGCGGGTCACCATCTGCGCATTCGCCAGCACCATACGGGCATCGTCTACCCAGCAGTCAGAATATTCGAAACCGCGCACGATTTCCGGCTTCAGCACAGACGCTGCGCCAAATCGCAACCCTTTAGAGCCTGGCAGGCTGGTGCGTTTCCCGAGGTGATCGTACATAAACAGGCCCACGCGGATCATCCACGCCGGGCGCAGGTGCGGACGGTGCGGCAGACGGAAACGCATCGGGAACGCGATGTGCGGGGCCATTTTCAGCAGCACTTCACGCTCGGCCAGCGCTTCGCTCACCAGGCGGAACTCGTAGTGTTCAAGGTAGCGCAGCCCGCCGTGGATCAGTTTGGAACTGGCGGATGAAGTGGCGCACGCCAGATCCTGCGCTTCCAGCATCAGGACGGAAAGCCCACGCCCGGCAGCGTCTGCCGCTATCCCGGCACCGTTAATACCGCCCCCAATCACAATCAGATCTTTGGTTTCCATGCTGGCCTCGCAGATGTTCGTTAAAGCTCATAAATGTTCGTTATCGCTCATAATAGCAAGGAATCGCGCTTTTGGTAACATCAAAAAAACATTTTCGCGTGATATGCATAACATAATGGCGTTACGGTCAGCGTAAGACGTACACTTGACGCTAAAATGAAGCCGCCGCCCATGCGGCAAACCGTAAGACGTCACTGCATAAAGAGAGCACCATGGATCATTTTGAATGTATCAACGTAGAAGAAGCGCATCAGAAACTGCATCAGGGAGCGGCAGTGCTGGTCGACATTCGCGATCCGCAAAGTTACGCCATGGGCCACACGCCGGGCGCCTTTCATCTCACCAACGACACGCTGCTGCCGTTTATGCAGAACCATGATTTTGAAACGCCAGTGATGGTGATGTGCTATCACGGCAACAGCAGCAAAGGCGCGGCGCAGTACCTGCTTCAGCAGGGCTTCGATAATGTTTACAGCGTTGATGGCGGGTTCGATGCCTGGCACCGTCATTTCCCGGCGGAAGTGGCGCGCGGAGAGGGTTGATGTCGCGTCCCGTCACGTTGTCCGGGTATACTGTTTTTCTTTGTATGGAAAAACGGCAGTCGCCATGTTGATGATTACTACTTTTGCCAACCCGCGAATGGCCCAGGCTTTCGTGGATTATATGGCGACCCAGGGGATCACCCTGACCCTGTCCCGGTCGGCGCAGAGCGAAGTCTGGCTGGCAGATGCCAGTCAGGAAACGCGCGTCAGATCGGCGCTTGAGCAGTTTCTGCAGGACCCTTCACATCCCCGCTATCTGGCGGCAAGCTGGGAGTCCGGTCAGACCAACAGCGGCCTCGAATATCGCCGCTACTCCTTCCTGACCACGCTGCGTCAGAAAGCCGGGCCGCTGACGCTCGCGCTGATGGTGGCCTGTATTGTGGTCTATATCATCATGCAGGTCGCCGGTGACCAGGCGGTGATGGTCTGGCTGGCCTGGCCGTTCGATCCCTCATTGAAATTTGAATTCTGGCGCTACTTCAGCCATGCGCTGCTGCACTTCTCGCTGCTGCATATCGTCTTTAACCTGATGTGGTGGTGGTATCTTGGCGGCCCGGTGGAGAAGCGACTGGGCAGCGGTAAGCTGTTGGTCATCGCCCTGATATCGGCCCTGCTCAGCGGCTTTGTGCAGGAGAAGTTTAGCGGCGCCTGGTTCGGTGGCCTATCCGGCGTCGTTTATGCGCTGATGGGCTATGTCTGGCTGCGCGGCGAGCGCGATCCGGACAGCGGCATCAGCATGCCGCGCGGGCTGATTGCGTTTGCGCTGATCTGGCTTATCGCCGGCTGGTTCGATCTTTTCGGTCTTTCCATTGCCAATGCGGCGCACGTCACCGGCCTTGCCGTCGGCCTGGCAATGGCGTTGACCGATACTCTCAATGTGCGAAAACGAACATAAAAACAGATATCCGCTGATGTCTTCAGGAGAAGCGTGTGAAGCAAACACAACGTCATGATGCGATTATTGAGCTGGTAAAGAAGCAGGGATACGTCAGCACCGAGGAGCTGGTCGAGCAGTTCGCCGTCAGTCCGCAGACCATCCGCCGCGATTTGAACGACCTCGCAGAACAGAACATGATCCTGCGCCACCACGGCGGCGCAGCGCTGCCTTCCAGCTCGGTGAATACCCCGTGGCATGACCGCAAAGCGACGCAAACTGCCGAAAAAGCGCGTATCGCCTGGAAAGTGGCGAGCCAGATCCCGAACGGCGCGACGCTGTTTATTGATATCGGTACCACGCCGGAAGCGGTAGCCCACGCGCTGCTCGACCACGAAAACCTGCGCATTGTGACCAACAACCTTAACGTGGCGAACACGCTGATGGTAAAGGACGACTTCCGCATCATCCTCGCCGGCGGGGAGCTGCGCAGCCGCGACGGCGGAATTATCGGCGAAGCGACGCTCGATTTTATCTCCCAGTTCCGCCTCGACTTCGGCATTCTTGGTATCAGCGGCATCGACAGCGACGGCTCGCTGCTGGAGTTCGACTACCACGAAGTGCGCACTAAGCGCGCGATTATTGAAAATTCCCGCCACGTGATGCTGGTGGTGGACCACTCCAAGTTTGGCCGCAACGCGATGGTCAACATGGGCAGCATCAGCATGGTGAACGCCGTCTACACCAACGCCAACCCGCCCGCTGGCGTGCTGAAAGTGATACAGGATCACAACGTGCAGCTGGAGCTGTGTTGACCTGCACATGACGCTGTCAAAAATAAAAAGGTGTACTTAGTACACCTTTTTTATTGGCTGGTGTACCATGTACAGAGTAAAGACCTGGAAATGGTACGCAGGGAGCGTCATGTTTACATTTATCGAGCTTAAGGGATTTAGCCAGCGTCGTCGGATGTTAATGACTGATGATGAATTCCGTGCCTTTCAGGAAGCGCTGATAATCAATCCTCTGGCGGGCGACCTGATTATCGGAACAGGCGGCTTTCGTAAGGTTCGGTGGGGCCGACGCTTTTCCGGTAAGCGTGGCGGCATGCGGGTCATTTACTACTATCTGGCAGATAAAGGACGCATTTATCTCGCTCTGGTTTATCCTAAAAATGAACAGGATGACCTGAGCGCTGAACAGTGTCGGATGCTGAAACAGTTGACCGACTTACTGCGCTAACGACAGTGAATCTGGAGTTGAAATGAAGAAAGAGCTATTTGACGACCTGCTGGCAAGTGCTCATGAAATGGTAAATATTGAGCAGGGTGAACAATCCCCCGCTGCCGGGCAGGTGCATAACTGGACAGAAATTGACGTCAGGTCAATACGTGAAGCGACGGGAATGAAGCAGCAGGATTTTGCTGCCGCGGTGGGTGTCAGTCATGATCTTGTTAAAAGTTGGGAAAGCAAACGCCGGATCCCGCTTGGTGCTTCCCGTAAGCTGCTACTTTTACTAGCTGCAAACCCATTTATGATTGAACAGCTGAAAGAAATTTAATTCATTACACCCCATACCCCATCATTTTCAACAGATGCTGCGCGTGCTGGACCGCATCCTGGCGGTGCGCCACGCCGAGCTTCTGATAGAGATTACGGATATGGGTTTTGATGGTGGTCGCGGCCACGGCTAGCTCGCCGGCGATCTGGTCGTTGCTGTAGCCGGAATAAATCAGCCCTAACACCTGCCACTCGCGCTGGGTTAGCGGGCTGGTGCGAATGAGCTCCGGCACGTCCGGGTGCGTCAGCAGACGATTAACGAAACCTTCATCAAAGTGTGCAAACTTGTGGCGATGATGCTGGTTAATATCACGCAGAATGCGCTGGGCGCGATGCTGCTCAAGCTCCGGCAGGGTATTAAGCTGAATTAACTGGCGCAGCTGCTGCGCCATCGCCTCGCCTTCAATCACAAAGTGGCTGACGAACCCGGTGCGATTCGCCAGCGCCAGGGCTTCAATCAGCACGCGCTGGGCATCGCTTTTACGGCCTGCCTGCCAGTAAAGCTGATTCAGCAACAGCAGGTTGCGGTTGATGTCGCTCATCAGACGCAGGCTGCGCGCGTTCTCGTTCAGCTCCTCAAGCACCATCTCCGCCGGATCAAAATCCCCCAGCAGGATCTGGGCGCGGGCAATGTTGCGCCATTGGCTTTGCAGGAAGTGATTGTTTGCCACTTCCGGTTTCGGCGTCAGGCGCAGCCAGTTAGCTGCCGACTTCTTATCGCCGATCATTTGCCAGTAAATCACCCGCACTTTATCGGCGTTGGACACCCAGTCGCTGTGGTATTGCCCGTTACCGAGCAGGTTCTCAAGACGGTTAAGATGGCTGCGCGCGTTATCAAGATCGCCACGCGCCAGCGAGCACTGGACGATAATCGCCAGGCACTGCAGTTGCTGCTGTGGCTGATAGGTCGCCAGCACGTCCATTCCGCTGCGGGCAGCGGCCTCTGCTTCATCAAGCCGCGACCACGCCCACATCAGCTGAGCGCGGATGCGCTGCAGGAATTCGTGCAGCGGCAGCTGCTCAAGATGCTGTTCGCGGATCAGGACGAAGGCTTTTTCCTGCGTCTCCCAGGCGGCCTGCAAAAAGCCCTGGGCAAACAAAATTTCACTCTGCTGAATCAGGCTCCAGAGTGCGTACTGCCACACGTCGTGGCGACGCGCCATCTGCTCGGTCTGCTGCATCACCGACAACGATTTGGTGAGGTCGCCTTTACAGTGCAGCACTTCGCCATGCACCGACGTAGCGACGATGCGGCTGTAGAAGCTGGAGAGCGGTAGCATCTCCAGCGCCACCATCGCCAGCCGTTCCGCCTCTTCCGGGTCGCCGTCGTTAATAGCAACCTGGGCGCGCAGGGCATTGAATTCGCCATGCAGCGTGTCGTCCATGATGCCGCCGGTCTCCTGCTCAGCACGCGCCAGCAGAGTATTGACTTCGCTGTAGCGATGCTGGCTCTGCATCAGCCACGCCTGCAGCAGCACCAGTTTCGGATTCGCCAGCAGGCTGTCCCACGGCAGCGCTTTCAGCGACTCCTCCAGCAGCGTCAGTTCGCTGTGGTTGAACAGCGCCCAGGCGTGATTGAGCAGAATATCGCGCAGCATACTGGCGTCGCCTGCGGCCAGCGCGTGGTGGATGGCTTCGCTCGGGAAGCCCTGCGCCATCCAGCTTTCCGCTGCGGCGCGATGAATATCGGGTAGCTCCATCGCTAGCTCCCACTGGCAGCGCTGACGCAGGAAGCTGCCAAACAGCGGGTGATAGCTGAACCACTCTCCGGAGTCATCCATGCGCTGTAAAAACAGGCCCTGGCGTTCAATCTCTTCCAGCCGCATCTGGCCGTTTTCTTCTCCGGTAACCCGTACGATCAGCGCATCGTTCATCGAGCGCAGCAGCGAGCTTTTCAGCAGGAAGTGGCGGGTAGCGATATCAACGTTATCCAGCACCTCATCCACCAGATAATCCGACAGGTGGCTGGACTGAATGCCGGCGAGGCGGCGTGCCGACTGATGGGCCGAATGGCTGCTCTGGCGTGCAGACAGCGCAATCAGCTGCAGCGCCGTCGCCCAGCCGGCAACGTCATCACACAGGCGGCTGCTTTCTGCCTGCTCAATGGGCGACGTAAGACGGCAGTCAAAAAACTGTTTGGCTTCCTGATGGGTAAACGCCAGCTGCTGGCTGCCGATCTCCAGTAGCTGATCGCGCACGCGCAGGTTGGCGATGCCGAGCTGGGGCAGATTGCGCGACATCACTACCAGCGTCAGGTTCTCCGGCTGATGGCGCAGGAAAAAGCGCATTGCTTCGTGGATCACCGGATTGGTAATCAGATGGTAATCATCAATCACCAGATAAACCGGGCGCTGCCAGTTGGCAAGCTCGATAAATAACTGAGAGAACAGGGACGTCAGGCTGGCGTACTGGCGTTTTTGCGCCATCACTTCACTACTGGCGCAGTAGCCGTCCGTTGCCTGCTGAAGGGCGGCAATGAGATAGCTGGCGAAGCGCTCCTGCTGATTATCGCCTTCATCCAGCGAGTACCAGCCAAGCTCGGTTTTTCCCGCAGCCCACTGGGAGATCAGCGTGGTTTTTCCGTAGCCTGCCGGGCTGGTCACTAATGCCAGACGGTAATTATTGGCGGAAGATAATTTTGCCAGCAGGCGATCGCGAACCACAGTATTCTCAAGACGGACCGGGCGACTTAATTTCGATGGGATCAACATAGTCAGTCACTTCACTGTGCAGGAACGGAAATAATGATTTTTTTTGCGCTTCGTAATTAATTAGTAATTAAGGTCGGCCAGATTTCTCTTTATTGCAAGTTATGTCTGGATCTGCGCGGTTCGAATTTGCACTCTGTCACATTTCTATTAGCGACATGAATAAATTGTTGGTTTTGCCGTCAGAGGCGCATGGCGTAAGGGCTGGAGGTTTATTAACCGCTGCGCTGTTTCAGGCAAGCGCAGCGCCTGAGCAGGGCGAGAATATACTTTTGTTACGTAGTCAACGGTGAAAAGAGACGGCGAATCTGTGCCGTTTGGTAATTTTTTGTCAGTACTGTTAATCCTGTGGTTATTATTTATAAAACGCATTTTCATATTTCGTAAATGATGCGCGGTTATGCTCGTTTTTTTTCGTATTACTGTTTACCGGGCGCAGCGCTTATTTCCGGTACGATTACTGCTTCATTGCAGGGTATTTCACATGCGATCGGGACGGCTCCTCCCCGCTGCTCATCCCTGTCTAATCCGGGCCAGGATGAGGACGCATTTCGGGCCGCCAGGCACACTAGGCGCAATGCTCAATTTCACTTTTAACAGGACTCCCGTTCCCTATGTCTCAGCCTGATTTCAACAACGCGCAATTTGAGGCTGCACTGACGCGTCAGTGGCAGCGTTTTGGTCTGCAAACCGCTGCGGAGATGACGCAGCAGCAGTGGTGGCATGCGGTTAGCGGCGCGCTGGCGGAACTGCTCGCCGCCCGGCCAGTAAACCAGCCTGTGGCGCAGCAGCGTCATGTGAACTACATCTCGATGGAGTTTCTGATTGGCCGTCTCACCGGTAACAACCTGCTCAATCTCGGCTGGTATCAGGCGGTAAGCGACGTGCTGAAAGCACATGACGTGAACCTGACCGATCTACTGGAAGAAGAAGTGGACCCGGCGCTAGGCAACGGCGGCCTTGGGCGCCTTGCTGCATGCTTCCTTGATTCAATGGCCACCGTCGGGCAACCCGCGACCGGTTATGGGCTGAACTACCAGTACGGCCTGTTCCGCCAGTCCTTCAAAGAGGGGCAGCAGCAGGAAGCGCCGGACGACTGGCACCGCGGCAGCTATCCGTGGTTTCGCCACAACAGCGCGCTGGATGTGCAGGTCGGCGTCGGCGGCAAAGTGGTGAAAAACGGCCGCAGCCTGCGCTGGGAGCCGGGTTTTGTGATGGTCGGCCAGGCCTGGGATCTGCCGGTGCTCGGCTATCGTAACGGCGTCGCGCAGCCGCTGCGCCTGTGGCAGGCGACGCACGCTCACCCGTTCGACCTGAAGAAGTTCAACGACGGCGAGTTCCTGAAAGCCGAGCAGCAGGGCATTGACGCTGAAAAGCTCACTAAAGTGCTCTATCCGAACGACAACCATCAGGCCGGGAAAAAGCTGCGCCTGATGCAGCAGTATTTCCAGTGCGCCTGTTCCGTGGCCGACATTCTGCGCCGTCATCATCAGGCGGGACGCAAACTGCATGCGCTGCCGGATTACGAAGTGATTCAGCTGAACGATACGCACCCGACCATTGCCATTCCGGAACTGATGCGCGTGCTGCTCGATGAGCATCAGCTCGACTGGGACGCGGCCTGGACCATCACCAGCCGCACCTTTGCCTATACCAACCATACCCTGATGCCGGAAGCGCTGGAGTGCTGGGACGAGCGCCTGGTGCGCCAGCTCCTGCCACGCCATATGCTTATCATCAAAGAGATTAACGAGCGCTTCAAAAAGCAGGTTAACCAGACCTGGCCTGGGGATGACGCGGTATGGGCGAAGCTTGCTGTGGTGCATAACAAGCAGGTCCGTATGGCGAACCTGTGCGTGGTGAGCGGTTTTGCGGTGAACGGCGTGGCGGCACTGCACTCGGATCTGGTGGTGAAGGATCTGTTCCCGGAGTATCACCAGCTGTGGCCAAACAAGTTCCATAACGTCACCAACGGCATCACGCCGCGTCGCTGGATCAAGCAGTGCAACCCGGCACTGGCCGCGCTGCTGGATAAGACGCTGAAAAAAGAGTGGGCCAACGATCTGGATGTGCTGCAGGGGCTGGAGAAGTATGCGGATGACGCCGCATTCCGCCAGACCTACCGCGACATCAAACATGACAACAAGGTGAAGCTGGCCGCGTTTGTTAAGGCGCGTACCGGAATCGACATTAACACCGACGCCATTTTCGATATTCAGATCAAACGCCTGCACGAATACAAGCGCCAGCACCTGAACCTGCTGCACATCGTGGCGCTGTATCATGAAATTCGCGACAACCCGCAGGCGAACCGCGTTCCCCGCGTCTTCCTGTTCGGTGCCAAAGCTGCACCGGGTTATTACCTGGCAAAAAACATCATCTATGCCATTAATAAAGTAGCGGACGTGATTAACAACGACCCGAAAGTGGGGGATGCGCTGAAAGTGGTGTTCCTGCCGGACTACTGCGTCTCGGCGGCGGAAGTCATGATCCCGGCGGCAGACGTCTCGGAGCAGATCTCCACAGCGGGGAAAGAAGCGTCCGGCACCGGCAACATGAAGCTGGCGCTCAACGGGGCGCTCACGGTCGGCACGCTCGACGGTGCTAATGTTGAGATCGCCGAACAGGTAGGCGAAGACAATATCTTTATTTTCGGCCACACCGTGGAGCAGGTGAAAGCCCTGAAAGCCAAAGGTTACGACCCGGTGAAGTGGCGCAAAAAAGATAAGGCGCTGGACGCAGTGCTGAAGGCGCTGGAAAGCGGCACATTCAGCGACGGCGATAAGCACGCTTTCGATCAGATGCTGCACAGCATCGGTAAGCAGGGCGGCGATCCTTATCTGGTGATGGCGGACTTCAGCGCATATGTCGAAGCGCAGCGTCAAGTCGATGCGCTGTACCGCGACCAGGAGGCGTGGACCCGGGCTGCCATTCTGAATACCGCCCGCTGCGGCATGTTCAGTTCTGACCGCTCGATCCGCGACTATCAGCAACGAATCTGGCAGGCCAAACGCTAAGGAACCGCCATGGACAGCAAACAGCTGGAAAAAGCCGCGCAGGCGGCAGGTATCAGCCCAACGTATATCAACGCGCACGGCAAGCCGCAGGCGGTTCCGGATGACAGCCGTCAGCGTTTGCTGGACGCCATGCACCGCCCGGCGGCTAAAGAGGCTACCGCGCCGCTGCCGCCCGTGCGGGTATTCACCCGCGGCGCGAAAATGGCGTTACCGTTGCAGGGAAAGGGCAACTTCAGCTGGCAGCTGACGACCGAACAGGGCAAGCAGCATAGCGGCGACGCCTCAGCGGGAAGCGATCTCTTACTACCGGCACGTCTGCCGGAGGGGTATCACACCCTGACGCTGACCCGGAAAAAACAGCAGTGGCAATGCCGCATTATCATCGCCCCGAAACGCTGCTACGAGCCGCAGGCGCTGCGCAACGGCGAAAAAATCTGGGGTGCCTGCGTGCAGCTTTACACCCTGCGCTCGGAAAAAAACTGGGGTATTGGCGACTTCGGCGATCTGAAAGCGATGCTGGATGATGTCGGCGCGCGCGGCGGGGCGTTTATCGGCCTGAACCCAATTCATGCGCTCTATCCGGCTAACCCGGAGAGCGCCAGCCCTTACAGCCCGTCGTCGCGCCGCTGGCTTAACGTAATCTATATCGACGTTAATGCCGTTGAGGATTTTGCCCACAGTAAGCCGGCCCAGGCGTGGTGGAAAAAGCCCGCCACGCAGCAGGCGCTGAAGCAGGCGCGTGAGGCTGAATGGGTCGATTACGCGGCGGTGACGGCGCTGAAGCTCACCGCGCTGCGCATGGCGTGGACGCAGTTTTCCCTGCGCGATGCCGATGATGAGCAGAAAGCGGCGTTCCGCGACTTTGCGGCGCGCGAAGGTGAAGGCCTGTTCTGGCAGGCTGCGTTTGACGCCCTGCACGCCCATCAGGTGAAACAGGACCCGCTGCGCTGGGGATGGCCGGCGTGGCCGGAAGCCCTGCAGCGCACTTCCAGCCCGGAAGTACAGGCATTTTGCGAGCAGCACGCGGATGACGTGCAGTTTTATTTGTGGCTGCAGTGGCTGGCGTATTGCCAGTTCCAGGCCTGCTGGGAAACCAGCCAACAGCACGGGATGCCGGTTGGCCTCTATCGCGACCTGGCGGTTGGCGTCGCCGAGGGCGGGTCGGAAACCTGGTGCGACCGCGAGCTTTACTGCCTGAAAGCTTCAGTTGGCGCGCCGCCGGATATTCTGGGGCCGCTGGGCCAGAACTGGGGGCTGCCGCCGATGGACCCGCACGTCATGAACGCGCGAGGCTATGAGCCGTTCATCGCTCTGTTGCGCGCCAACATGACCCACTGCGG
Source organism: Siccibacter colletis (assembly GCF_025914095.1). Taxonomy (NCBI): domain Bacteria; kingdom Pseudomonadati; phylum Pseudomonadota; class Gammaproteobacteria; order Enterobacterales; family Enterobacteriaceae; genus Siccibacter; species Siccibacter colletis. The sequence goes on from NZ_CP074352.1 coordinate 284,286, forward strand.
GGCACTGCGCATCGATCACGTGATGTCGATGCTGCGCCTGTGGTGGATACCCTACGGAGAAACGGCGGATAAGGGCGCTTACGTCTACTATCCGGTGGACGATCTGCTGGCGATCCTCGCGCTGGAGAGCCAGCGTCATCAGTGCATGGTGATCGGCGAAGATCTCGGTACCGTGCCTGTGGAGATTGTCGGCAAACTGCGCCGCAGCGGCGTGTACTCTTACAAAGTGCTCTACTTTGAAAACGACAACACGCAGTTCCGCGCGCCTGAAGCGTGGCCTGCACAGTCAATGGCGGTCGCGACCACTCACGATCTGCCCACGTTGCGCGGATACTGGGAGAGCGGCGATCTGACGCTGGGTAAAACCCTGGGTCTTTATCCTGATGAAGAAGTGCTGCGCGGGCTGCATGCAGACCGTGAGCGGGCAAAGCAGGGGCTGCTGGAGGCGCTGCACGCGGCGGGCTGTCTGCCCAAACGCACCGGCCATCGGGCGAAGAGTATGAAAATGACGCCGACGCTGAACCGGGCGATGCAGCGCTATATTGCCGACACGCAAAGCGCGCTGTTGGGGCTGCAGCCGGAAGACTGGCTGGACATGGCGGCACCGGTCAACGTGCCTGGCACCAGCGATCAGTATAAAAACTGGCGGCGTAAGCTCACCACCTCGCTGGAAGCGATGTTCTCGGATGAGGCGATCAACCGCCTGCTCAGGGATCTGGATAAACACCGCCGCGCCGCAGGTAAGAAACACTAAGCCAGCCGGTCAGGCTTCAGAAATAACAACGCCCGCATAAGCGGGCGTTTTGTCTGCCGGGCGGGCGATAACTCAGTAGTAAGAGTGCTCGCCGCGCTGGTGCTCGGTGAGATCGCGCACGCCTTTCAGCTCCGGGAACTCGTTCAGCAGCTGCTTTTCGATCCCTTCTTTCAGCGTCACATCCACCATCGAACAACCATTACAGCCGCCGCCGAACTGCAGGATGGCGTAGCCTTCATCGGTGATCTCCATCAGCGTTACGCGACCGCCGTGGCCTGCCAGCTGCGGGTTGATCTGCGACTGCAGCAGATACTCCACGCGCTCCATCAGCGGTGCATCATCAGCCACCTTGCGCATTTTGGCGTTCGGAGCTTTCAGCGTCAGCTGAGAACCCAGCTGGTCGGTGACGAAATCAATCTCGGCGTCTTCAAGGTACGGGGCACTCAGCTCATCCACGTAGGCGGTGATCTGCTCGAATTTCAGCTCGGTATCGCTGGCTTCAACCGCGTCCGGCGGGCAGTAAGAGACGCCGCATTCGGCATTAGGGGTACCCGGGTTAATCACGAAAACGCGGATCTGCGTTCCTTCTTCCTGGTTTGCCAGGAGTTTTACGAAGTGAGCCTGGGCTGCATCGGAAATACGAATCATAGCAATGGCCTAATAGTTGACTATTTTAGTTGGTTATAATACGCCCATCATCGAGGGTCTACAAGGTTCGACACAGGCACCACACCTGGACCGTCGCCGCGCCGTTGCGCTTAAGCAGGCGCGTGATTTCCGCGACGGTGCTGCCGGTGGTTACGACATCATCCACGATAACCATATGGCGACCCGCTACCGGCAATTCAAGGCGGAAGGCGTTTTTCAGGTTGTTTTTCCTGAGCCTGGCGCTGAGCTGATGCTGGACCGCTGCCGGGCGAACGCGCGTCAGCGCGTCGGGCGCGTAATCACAGCACAGCCGCGCACTGAGCCACGCCGCGAGCAGATGGCTCTGGTTATAACCGCGTGACCAGCCGCGCCGACGATGCAGCGGGACGCACACCATCATATCGGGCTGCCCCAGCCCGGATTCACGCCGCGCCGCCAGTACCCGCAGGGCCAGCAGCCGGGCGAGGGCAGGGGCCAGCGCCGGCGTATTGTGGAACTTAAAGTGCTGCACCAGCCCGCTGAGCGGCGCAGCGTAATCGCTCACGCACACCAGACGCTCCCACGGTGGCGGCGTTTGCAGACAGCGTCCGCACGCGTGCCTGGCATGTGCCGAGGGCAGTCCGCAGCGCGGGCAGAGGCACGGGAGGGCACGCAGCGCGGCGGCACAGCACGAGCAGATCCCCCACTGCGCCAGCCGCAGCGGCAGATGGCATAGCCAGCACAGCCCCGGTACTGATAGCATGACGCGCTTCCTTGCTTGAAATAATGAGAACAGTAACTGATGAACGACATCTGGTGGCAGACCAAAGGAGAGGGAAAATGTCATCTTGTGCTGCTGCACGGATGGGGGCTGAATGCCGAGGTATGGCATTGCATTACTGAGGAACTCGCCTCGCATTTCACGCTGCATCTGGTCGATCTGCCCGGCTATGGCCGCAGTCAGGGATTCGGTGCGCTGTCGCTTGATGAGATGGCGGATTGCGTGGTGAAACACGCCCCGGAACAGGCAATCTGGCTGGGCTGGAGCCTCGGCGGGCTGGTGGCGAGCAGCGTGGCGCTGCGCTATCCCGGGCGCGTACAGGCGCTGGTAACTGTAGCCTCGTCCCCCTGCTTTAGCGCCCGCGACGACTGGCCGGGCATCAAGCCAGAGGTGCTGGCTAACTTCCAGCAGCAGCTGAGTGAGGATTTCCAGCGCACGGTGGAGCGTTTCCTGGCGCTGCAAACACTTGGTACGGAAACGGCGCGTCAGGATGCGCGAGCGCTGAAAAACGTGGTGCTGGCGCAGCCTGCTCCGTCGCTGGCAGTGTTGAATGCCGGGCTGGAGATCCTGAAAACCGCCGATCTGCGCGCGCCGCTGGAAAACCTGACGCTGCCATTTTTACGGCTCTATGGACGGCTGGACGGGCTGGTCCCGCGCGCTATCTCCCCGCTGCTGGACGAGCGCCTGCCGCACAGCAGCTCGCATATTTTCCCTAAAGCCGCGCACGCGCCGTTTATTTCGCACCCTGAACTGTTCTGCGAGGCGCTGACCGCGCTGAAAAGCCGCATCGGCAATTAAGAAAGCGTCCGCGTTGCAAATATCGCCTGGTGAAACAATACTCAAAAGAGCATCGCCTGCCGTTCTGCCTGCGTAGCAGGTACGAAGGGCAAGGGTGCCCCATCGCAATTACCCATTTCAAGGAGAGTCATGGCTATGAAACGTGTAACAGGTATTGTCGCAGCACTGCTCATCGGCTCACTGTCTGCCGGCGCGTATGCCGCAGAAGAGCTGCAGAAGGATAAAGTTAAAGAGATGAATCTGACCAAGGTCGGGGATATCTCTATCGCGGAAGGTTCAGCGCCGATGGACGCCAAAGAAGAGCTGTCCAAAAAAGCGGATGAGCTGGGCGGAAAATATTACGTCATCACCAGCGGCCAGAAACACGGCAAAGACATCCACGCCACCGCCGAAGTGTATAAGTAAGAACGGTACAAAGGCGGGAGTTCCCGCCTTATTTACTGGCGCAGCATCCACCAGCGCGGCTGGCAGGCTTTCCCCTCTGGGCATGTCCGACACTGCCCGCTAAAACAGCCATCTACCTCAACGGCAACACATGTCGCCCGGCCCATCGCCTCCAGACGCATCAGCATCGCTTCCACCAGCGGCAGCGGCGTTGCGGTGCGCTGACTGATCTGCGCCGCCTGTAGCCGCCCTTCCAGCGCTAACATGTCGCGTATCGCCATCAGACTTGTCATGACATCTTCCTCAGTGGCACTGCCGCTGCGGCGAGTTATCCGCCGTGAACAGCGAGACGTTCACCCGGCTACGCGCCCGGCGCAGGGCGGTGATCAGCACCAGGTTAAACGTCACCACGCACAGCATCGCCACCACACTGGTGTGGGGATGCTCGCGGAAGGTCGCCGCCTGATAAAACACGGTCGCCAGGCTGTACGCGATAGTCAGCCCCCAGAAGATGGAGAACGTCATCCAGCCGCGGCTCGACTCGCGGGCGATCGCGCCCATCACCGAAATACAGGGAATATAGAGCAGCACGAAGATCAGATAGCTGTACGCCGCCGCCTGACTGCCGAACTTGCTGCTCATAATGCCCATCGCACCGGTTGCCATCTCGCCATCGCCTTTACTGGCTTCAATCGGATTTGCCAGCACGCTCAGGCTGGCGGTGGCTTTCAGGCTCTCCCAGGTATCGTTGACCGCGCCGGACAGCTCATCCAGCAGGCTGAACTGGTTAACGTCGAATTCGGCGTCGTGAATGTCCTCGGCGGTGTAGAGCGTATTGAGCGTGCCGACCACCACTTCTTTCGCCATCGCACCGGTAAACAGGCCCACCGTGGCCTGCCAGTTATCCTGCGACACACCGATCGGGTTGAGCAGCGGCGTCAGCACTTTACTGACCGATGCCAGCGCCGAGTCGTTGATGCTGTTCACCGGCTGGCCGCTAAACGAAAAACTGTTCAGCGCACCGATAAACACGCTCACCACCACGATGACTTTCCCGGCGCGCAGCACGAAGCCTTTCAGACGCTGCCAGGTTTGCAGCAGCAGGCTTTTAAGATGCGGCACGTGGTACACCGGCAGCTCCATCACGAACGGCGTCGCGTCTCCGCGCATCAGCGTGAATTTAAGCATCAGGCCGGTGAGGATTGCCATCACGATGCCCAGCAGATAGAGCGAGAACACCGCCAGCGCGCCGCGCTGTCCGAAAAAGGCCGAGGCGAAGACGGCGAAAATCGCCAGCCGCGCGCCGCAGGACATAAACGGTGCCATCATAATGGTCATCAGCCGCTCGCGCGGTGCATCCAGAGTACGCGCGCCCATCACCGACGGCACGTTGCAGCCGAAGCCCACAATCAGCGGCACGAAGGATTTCCCCGGCAGGCCGAGAGACTGCATCAGACGGTCCATCACAAACGCGGCGCGCGCCATGTAGCCGGAGTCTTCAAGAAACGACAGAAACAGGTACATCATCCCTATCTGCGGCACCAGTGGCAGCACGGTGTTGATGCCGCCGCCAATCCCCTGAGCGAGGAAAATCGTCAGCCAGGCGGGGAAGTGCAGCGTGGCGCCCAGCCACTGCAGACCATGAATAAACAGTGCCACCGAACCGCCATCAAACAGCGGTTGCAGCGCGCCGCCAATATTGATGGCCAGCAGGAACATCAGGTACATCACCAACAGGAAGATCGGCAGGCCGAGCACGCGGTTGAGGATCACGCGGTCGAGCGCGGCCGTCAGGCGGTGCGGTTCGGCGGTAAGGCTGTTGCTAACCGCCTCGCAGATAGTGGCGATGCTCTGGTATCGCGCGTCGGCAATGTGCAGCGCCGGATCGTCCATCTCATGTTCCAGCCGGTTCCGGGCGGCAGCCAGCGCATCTGTAGTGTCGCCTGATCGGGCATGGCTGTAGATATCGCCTTCCAGCATCTGAATCGCCAGCCAGCGCCGCTGTTCCTCGCTCAATGTGGCAGGCATCGCTGCCGCCAGCTGCGCGGCTTCGCGCAGAAGTGGCGCGGCATAGTGCACGCGTTCGGTCGGGGTGTTTCCGGTATGACGGTCAATCGCCAGCTTCAGCGCCTGAATACCCCGACCGCGCGTTGACACCAGCGGCACTACCGGACAGCCCAGCCGTGCGGAGAGCGCCTCCGTATCGATGCGAATGCCCTGCTTTTCGGCGATATCCAGCATGTTGAGCGCCACCACGCAGGGAATGCCCAGCTCCAGCAGTTGCAGCGTCAGGTAAAGGTTGCGCTCAAGGTTGGCGGCGTCCACCACGTTAATCAGCATGTCTGCCTCACCGCTCAGAATGTAGTGGCAGGCAATCTGCTCATCGAGTGAGGTCTGGGACGAGATGGTGGTCAGGGAGTAGGTGCCGGGCAAATCCACCAGCCGCACCGCGCAATCGGTAGTCGTGAAGTTGCCCTCTTTGCGCTCGACGGTGACGCCTGCCCAGTTACCCACGCGCTGGCGTGCGCCGGTGAGCTGATTAAACAGCGTCGTTTTCCCGGCGTTAGGATTACCGATAAGGCCGATAGTAATATTTTTCATGATGGTGCACTCTGAAAAGCCGAATTTAGCCGCTGGCTTCCACGTTTAATAATGCGAGGTCTTTTTTGCGTAATACCAGATTAACGCGTCGCGTCTCGATATGAATCGGATCGCCAAAGGGGGCGACGCGCACGACATTAAATAACGCGCCGGGCAACATGCCGAGCGATAATAGCTTCTGACGATACGCCGGGCTAATAGCGGAGGAAAAGCCCGTTATTTTCCATGAGCTGCCTGGTGTGTATGACATAGTGCCTGCTTTATCTGTTCTGGCGCGTGCCGGGGCGCATCACGCCTGCTGACGGAGAGAGAGAAGAACTGGATGCAATGATAATGAGAACGCTTTTTATCTGCAATGCAGGAAATGTGAGCAAATATAGTTTTCACAATTGTTGCTCTGGTAATTGATATGGCGCAATTTCACCGTTTGTAACCGGGAAATGAAATCTAATCCACATCAATATTTATTTGCTGTGTTAATTGTTATTTAAATATTAATAACTGCGATGTCTGGTAATTATGTTGTGCCAGTTGTTATTAACGGCAATGCATAACAGTGATTTTATTACTGCGAAATAATATAACCGCCAGGTGTATTTTCTATGGCGAGAAATCCCCTCCGCAAGGCGGAGGGGAGCAGGGGTCAGCGTTTTTTACCCATTGCTGCTGCCAGCGCGTCCATCATGGCGCTATTGCCGGCAGGCTGTGCCTCGCGCCCGCGCGGTTTCGGCTGCGCGGCCGGACGCTTGTTCTGTTCCGGTTTGCCGCCGCCGCGACGGGCACTGGTTTCGCCCGGCTGCTCATCAAGGCGCATGGTCAGTGCGATACGTTTGCGCGCCATATCCACTTCCAGCACTTTCACCTTCACGATATCGCCCGCTTTCACCACTTTATGCGGATCGTCGATGAACTTATCCGAGAGCGAGGAGATGTGTACCAGCCCGTCCTGATGCACACCGATATCAACAAACGCACCAAAGTTGGTGACGTTGGTGACCGCGCCTTCCAGCACCATGCCCGGTTGCAGGTCGTTGAGCGTTTCCACGCCTTCGGCGAAGGTGGCGGTTTTGAATTCCGGACGCGGGTCACGGCCCGGTTTTTCCAGCTCTTTAATGATGTCGCTCACGGTCGGCACCCCGAACTGCTCGTCGGTAAAATCGACGGCTTTCAGGTTGCGCAGCGCGCTGCCGTTGCCCATCAGATCGCGCAGCGACTGCTGGGTGGCAGCCAGAATACGCTCCACCACCGGATAGGCTTCCGGGTGCACCGTGGAGGCATCGAGCGGGTTATCGCCGTGGTTGATGCGCAGGAAGCCCGCGCACTGCTCAAAGGCTTTCGGCCCGAGGCGGCTCACTTTCAGCAGCTGCTGGCGATTCTGGAACTGACCGTTGTCATCACGCCAGGAGACGATGTTCTGCGCCATCATGCGCGTCAGGCCCGCCACGCGGGTCAGCAGCGGCACGGAGGCAGTGTTCAGATCGACGCCGACGGCGTTCACGCAGTCTTCCACCACCGCATCCAGCTTGCGCGCCAGCTGCGACTGGCTGACATCGTGCTGATACTGGCCGACACCAATGGATTTCGGGTCGATCTTCACCAGCTCGGCGAGCGGATCCTGCAAGCGGCGGGCAATGGAAACTGCGCCGCGGATTGAGACGTCGAGATCCGGAAACTCCTGCGCCGCCAGTTCGGAGGCGGAGTAAACCGATGCTCCGGCTTCGCTGACGATCACCTTCTGGGCCGTCACTTTCGGGAACTGTTTTTGCACGTCGAGGAAGAAACGTTCCGTTTCCCGAGACGCGGTGCCGTTACCGATGGCAACCAGCTCTACGTTATGTTTCTCACACAGCGCGGCAACGGCAACCGCCGCTTTTGCTGCCTGGCCGGTGTGAGGATAGATGGTATCGGTCGCCACCAGTTTGCCGGTGCCGTCTACCACGGCCACTTTCACGCCGGTACGCAGGCCTGGATCGAGGCCCATCGTCGCGCGCAGGCCCGCCGGGGCGGCCATCAGCAGGTCGTGCAGGTTACGGGCGAAGACGTTAATCGCTTCGTCTTCGGCGCGCTCGCGCACGGTGCCCATCAGCTCGGTTTCAAGATGCATCAGCACCTTGATACGCCAGGTCCAGCTCACCACGCCTTTACGCCAGCTGTCCGCCGGGGCATTGTTCAGGCGCAGGCCGAGGTGGTCGATGATGATCTGCTCGCAGTGGCTTTCGCGCGGCGGCTCGTCAAACTGCGGGTCAGCGTTGAGCGCCAGCTGCAGTACACCTTCGTTGCGACCGCGGAACATCGCCAGCGCGCGGTGTGAGGGCACGGTCGCGATCGGTTCGTGATGGTCAAAATAGTCGCGGAACTTCGCGCCCGCTTCCTCTTTGCCGGTTACCACCGTGGCGACCAGATGGGCATTCTTCCACAGGTAGTCGCGCACTTTCGCCAGCAGGGCGGCGTCTTCAGCGAAGCGCTCCATCAGAATGTAGCGCGCGCCGTCGAGCGCGGCTTTGGTATCGGCCACGCCTTTATCGGCGTCGATGAATTTTTCCGCTTCGGCTTCCGGGGTATGGGAGGGCTGATTCCACAGCAGATCGGCGAGCGGTTCGAGACCGGCTTCAATGGCGATCTGCCCGCGGGTGCGGCGTTTCGGTTTGTAGGGCAGGTAGAGATCTTCCAGCTCGGTCTTACTCAGCGTGCCGTTGATGGCCCCGGCCAGCTCGTCGGTCAGCTTGCCCTGTTCCGAAATGGATTTGAGGATTGACTGGCGGCGTTCTTCCAGCTCGCGCAGATAGCCCAGACGCGTCTCCAGCTGGCGCAGCTGGGTGTCGTCCAGACCGCCGGTGACTTCCTTACGATAACGTGCAATAAACGGCACGGTGTTCCCTTCATCCAGCAAGCGTACGGCGGCATCCACCTGTTCAGCGCGTGCCTGGAGTTCACCCGCAATAATGCGGCAGAGCGAGTCATTCATCATGGCTGTTTCATCTGTTGGAGTACAAAAATTCAGGGGACAGTTATACGGACTGGCGGGGCAAAATGCCAGCCGCGGAACGCGCCGGATAAGGATTCGGAGCGTTCCGGGAGCAGCATCGCAGATTATTTCGGATAGGTAATTTCGTTAACGTACCAGGTGGCTTCGCCCGCTGGGGTGTTCACCACGGCCAGATCGCCAACCTCTTTTTTCAGCAGCGCGCGCGCCATTGGGGCATCGATGGAGATGTAGTCTTTACGGCCGAAGATCTCATCGTAACCGACGATGCGAAAACGCTTGATGTCGCCGTCGTCGTTTTCCACCTCCACCCAGGCACCGAAGAACACTTTCCCCTCCTGCTGCGGCGAATAATCAACGATTTTTAGCTGCTCCAGGCACTTTGTCAGATAGCGCACGCGGCGGTCAATCTCGCGCAGCCGTTTTTTGTTGTACTGGTAGTCGGCGTTTTCGCTGCGATCGCCAAGGCTTGCTGCCCAGGTCACTTTTTTCGTCACTTCCGGACGCTCTTCGCGCCATAAGTAATCAAGCTCTTTTTTGAGCTTTTCATAGCCTTCTCGGGTAATCAGGGGCGTTTTCATCACTCTGCCTTTCAGGTAACAGCCTGTCTTTCCTTCATTTCTGTTAAGCCAATTCTGCGTGTAACGTATGAGAATTGTCAGGGAAATCGGTGATAAGCTGCTGTTAAATATGCTTTGTAACAATTTCGTCTAGAATGTATACCAGATTTATGTGGTTACCGACGCGCAGTTTTTTAAGAATACAGACAGCTATTGTCCGAACCTTTGGGAGTAAAAACAATGCAAGAGAATTATAAGATTCTGGTCGTTGATGACGATATGCGCCTGCGTGCGCTGCTTGAGCGTTATCTTACCGAGCAGGGCTTCCAGGTTCGCAGCGTCGCCAACGCCGAACAGATGGATCGCCTGCTGACGCGCGAGTCCTTCCATCTGATGGTGCTGGACCTGATGCTGCCGGGCGAAGACGGGCTCTCCATCTGCCGTCGCCTGCGTAGCCAGAGCAACCCGATGCCAATCATTATGGTCACCGCGAAGGGCGAAGAAGTGGATCGCATCGTCGGCCTGGAAATTGGCGCTGACGACTACATTCCGAAGCCGTTCAACCCGCGTGAACTGCTGGCCCGTATTCGCGCCGTGCTGCGCCGCCAGGCTAACGAGCTGCCGGGCGCGCCGTCTCAGGAAGAGGCTGTCATCGCCTTCGGTAAATTCAAACTCAATCTCGGCACCCGCGAAATGTTCCGCGAAGATGAGCCGATGCCGCTCACCAGCGGTGAGTTCGCCGTGCTGAAAGCGCTGGTCAGTCACCCACGTGAACCGCTCTCCCGCGATAAGCTGATGAACCTGGCACGCGGTCGCGAATACAGTGCGATGGAGCGTTCCATTGACGTGCAGATCTCGCGTCTGCGCCGCATGGTGGAAGAAGATCCGGCTCACCCGCGCTACATTCAGACGGTATGGGGTCTGGGCTACGTCTTTGTTCCTGACGGCGCCAAAGCATGAGGCGAGTGCGTTTCTCGCCGCGAAGCTCGTTTGCCAGAACCCTGCTACTTATCGTCACCCTGCTGTTTGTCAGTCTGGTGACGACCTATCTGGTGGTACTGAACTTCGCGATCCTTCCCAGCCTGCAGCAGTTCAATAAAGTCCTGGCGTACGAAGTGCGTATGCTGATGACCGATAAGCTGCAGCTGGAAGACGGGACGCAGCTGGTGGTTCCCCCGGCCTTTCGACGCGAAATTTATCGCGAGCTCGGCATTTCTCTCTATTCCAACGAGGCGGCAGAAGATGCCGGCCTGCGCTGGGCGCAGCACTATGAATTTCTCAGCCAGCAGATGGCGCAGCAGCTGGGTGGCCCCACTGAAGTGCGCGTCGAGGTGAATAAAAGCTCACCGGTGGTGTGGCTGAAAACCTGGCTGTCGCCGAATATCTGGGTGCGGGTGCCGCTCACCGAAATCCATCAGGGCGATTTCTCGCCGCTGTTCCGCTATACCCTCGCGATTATGCTGCTGGCAATCGGTGGTGCCTGGCTGTTTATCCGCATCCAGAACCGGCCGCTGGTGGATCTGGAGCACGCCGCACTGCAGGTTGGACGCGGGCTGATCCCGCCGCCGCTGCGTGAGTACGGCGCTTCAGAGGTACGCTCGGTCACCCGCGCGTTCAACCATATGGCGGCCGGGGTAAAACAGCTGGCGGATGACCGTACCCTGCTGATGGCCGGGGTCAGTCACGATCTGCGAACGCCGTTGACGCGTATCCGTCTCGCCACCGAAATGATGGCTGCTGAAGATGGCTATCTCGCCGAGTCGATCAACAAAGATATCGAAGAGTGCAATGACATCATCGAGCAGTTCATCGACTACCTGCGCACCGGTCAGGAGATGCCGCTGGAGATGGCGGATCTTAACGCCGTGCTGGGCGAGGTGATCGCTGCCGAAAGCGGGTACGAGCGCGAGATAGAAACCGATCTGAAAAACGGCGAAATCCTGCTGCAGATCCATCCGCTCTCTATCAAGCGTGCCGCGGCAAATATGGTGGTTAACGCCGCACGCTATGGCAACGGCTGGATCAAAGTCAGCAGCGGCACCGAGCTGAATCGCGCCTGGTTCCAGGTGGAAGATGACGGGCCGGGTATCAAACCGGAGCAGCTGAAGCATCTGTTCCAGCCGTTTGTGCGCGGCGACAGCGCACGCAGCACCAGCGGCACCGGGCTTGGCTTAGCGATTGTGCAGCGTATCGTCGACAATCATAACGGCGTACTGGATATCGGCCGCAGCGAGCGGGACGGGCTGCGCATTCGCGCCTGGCTGCCGATCCCGGTTACCCGCGTTCCGGCGACGACCAGCGCTTAAGACAAGGACGTCATGCCCATAAAAAAAGAACCACCCTGCGGTGGTTCTTTTTTTGCCCGACGATTAGCGCTGCGGCCCGGCGGCCACCAGCGCAGCCCCGGCCGGGGTATCAGTGTATTTCTCGAAATTATCGATAAACAGCCCGGCAAGCTGGTTGGCTTTTTCCTGCCAGGCTTCCGGCGAGGCCCAGGTGTTACGCGGATCGAGGATGGCGCTGTCTACGCCCGGAAGCTGGGTAGGCACCGCGAGGTTAAACACTGGCAGCGAGAAGGTTTCCGCCTCGTCCAGCGAGCCATTGAGAATGGCGTCGATAATGGCGCGGGTATCCTTAATCGAGATACGTTTCCCGCTGCCGTTCCAGCCGGTATTCACCAGGTAAGCCTGCGCGCCTGCGGCTTCCATGCGCTTCACCAGCACTTCGGCATACTGCGTCGGGTGCAGCGTCAGGAATGCCGCGCCAAAGCAGGCGGAGAAGGTCGGCGTCGGCTCGGTGACGCCGCGCTCGGTGCCCGCCAGCTTCGCCGTAAAGCCGGAGAGGAAGTGATACTGGGTCTGGCTGGCTGTCAGGCGTGACACCGGCGGCAGCACACCAAACGCATCCGCCGTCAGGAAAATGACTTTCGTGGCGTGACCCGCCTTCGACACTGGCTTCACGATATTGTCGATGTGATAGATCGGGTAGGAGACGCGGGTATTTTCGGTTTTTGTCGCATCGTCGAAATCGATGCTGCCATCCTCGCGCACCGTCACGTTTTCCAGCAGCGCGTCGCGGCGAATGGCGTGGTAGATGTCCGGCTCGGCCTCTGCGGAGAGGCGAATGGTTTTGGCGTAGCAGCCGCCTTCAAAGTTAAACACCCCGTCGTCGTCCCAGCCGTGCTCGTCATCGCCAATCAGGCGGCGTTTCGGATCGGTGGAGAGGGTGGTCTTTCCGGTGCCGGACAGGCCAAAGAACACCGCGACATCGCCTTTCTCACCCACGTTGGCCGAGCAGTGCATCGACGCCACGCCCTTGAGCGGCAGCAGATAGTTCATGATGGCGAACAGGCCTTTTTTCATTTCGCCGCCGTACCAGGTGCCGCCGATAAGCTGAATGCGCTCGGTAAGGTTAAAGGCGATGAAGTTCTCCGAATTCAGCCCCTGCGCGGCCCAGTCCGGGTTAGTGCACTTCGCGCCGTTCATCACTACGAAGTCGGGCGCAAACGCCTGAAGCTCGTCATCGTTCGGGCGGATAAACATGTTTTTGACAAAGTGCGCCTGCCAGGCGACTTCGGTGATGAAACGTACCGCGAGACGGGTGTCCGGGTTGGCTCCACAGAACGCATCGACCACAAACAGGCGTTTCCCCGATAGCTGCTGCGTGACCAGGCCTTTCAGGTGCGTCCACGTCTCCTGAGAGAGCGGCTTATTATCATTCTTCTGACCTTCATCGGCCCACCACAGCGTATCGCGCGTGGTGTCATCGCGGACGATGTACTTATCTTTCGGTGAACGCCCGGTGAAAATGCCGGTATCAACGGCAATGGCACCGAGGCGGGTCTCCACACCGCGTTCATAGCCTTCCAGACCCGGCGCCAGTTCTTCGCGGTAGAGCGTGTCGTAATCCGGGTTATAGATAACCTCCTGCACACTGGTGATGCCATAAGCCTTGAGATCCTGCGGGGTTAAATCGTTAACGCGCATGTCACTACTCCTTAGCCAATAGGTATTACCTAAAATTGTAGGGTTTTTCAGTAAAGATGAACCGCGATGGGCTTCATAGATTTGGGTATCTGCAACATCACGGTAGAGGATCACGCTGTGATTACGCTCACGAAGCGACACAAATTATGGCAGGATTATCCACATATCCGACGGAAAGTATTCCGGATATCCATGAAAGCAGGGCAATCATCCAGAACTTTGTGAGTGTAAGCGCATTCATTTTCGCAACCCACCGTGTCGTAACAGCAAACTGCTGCGTTGATCGAGGCGCGGCATCTTCCTTTCCACGCGGAAAGACAGCGCTTTTCGCCTGCGCTATGATGCCCGCAGGTTAAACAATGGACTGATACGATGAAGAGTGACGCACCGCTTTCCGCCTCGCTGCGCTGGCTGCTTCCACTGACGGGAATGCTTCAGGGCGGGGTGATCTACCTGCTCAACCGCACCACGGCGCTGTTTTCCACACCGGCTGAGCACGGCTGGCTGCTGTTTTTACTGGTGGGCAGCCTGATAACCACCTCCACGCTAATTTTTGCCGCCCGTTCGCTGCGCCAGCCATTGCTATGGCTGGGCATCGCGCTTTTGCTAATGATGGCCGCCGTTCACTGCAGCTGGCTGGTGTATGCCGTGACCGGGCTGGACACCTGGGATCAGCGCGATGCGCTGTGGCGCTATGTGGTGGCGCTGGCAGCGATGCTGTTTCTTTTGCTCCCCTGGCTGCAAAGCCGTCTCCTGGAAGGACGCTGGGGCGATTTCCCCTCGCTGTTCCGCCACTACTGGCACAACGGCCTTGCGCTGCTGCTGGCGCTGCTGGCCACCGGGCTGGGGTGGCTGGTGCTCTGGCTGTGCGCGTCCCTGTTTTCGCTGATCGGCATCGACTTCTTTAAAACGCTGTTCTTTGATAACGGTGCGTTTGCGTATGTGATAACCGGCTGCATTGTGGCGATGACGGTGACGCTCTGCCGCAGCAATGCCCGTCTGATGGTCGCGGTGCAGCACCTGCTGACGCTGGTCGCAACCGGGCTGCTGCCGGTGGTTGGCGCCATCATGGTGCTGTTTATGCTGGCGATACCGGGCGTGGGGCTGAATGCGATTTCGCAGCAGGTTTCCGGGGCCGGGTTGCTTAATACGCTGTGTCTGCTGTTCCTGTTGCTGATGGCGCTGGTGTGGCATCCGGAGCGCGACGCACCGCCTTACACCAGGCTACTGCGGCGTATGCTGCTCGGTACGCTGTTGCTCGCGCCGGTCTGCGCCCTTATCGCCGCCTGGGCGGTGTGGCTTCGCGTGGCGCAATACGGCTGGACGCCGGACCGGCTGTATGCTGCGCTGGTCACCTGCGTATCGCTGCTATGGTCCTGCGGCTATGTGGCAAGCCTGGCGCGGCAGCGGCGCAGCGCCGTGGATTTCAGCCGTACCGGCAAAGCAGTGCTGTTCGTCGTCCCACTGCTGCTACTGCTGCTGCATACGCCGCTGCTCAGCCCGTGGCGCATCAGCGTTAACAGCCAGATGGCGCGTTTCAACGCCGATAAAGCCATGCTGGACAGCGCGACCATCAGCGAGCTGGCGCAGTGGCTGCGCTGGGGCAGGGAGGCGCTGCATACCCTGCTGGCCGATCCGGTGATCAAAGGTAATCTGGTGCTGCGTCAGGAGATCAGCGATGCGCTGGCCGGGCGAGATAGTGTGGGGGCGCCGGTCGATCCCGATGCGTATCGGCAGATCCCGCTGGCCGCTCCCCAGCCGCAGCCGGAGCAGGCTGTCTGGCAGACGCTGGCGAAGGACTATGCCTGGCGTATCAAGGCCTGCTTGCCGGTAGATAACCTGTCGAACTGCATGCTGCTGGCAAAAGATTTGAACGGGGACGCTCAACCGGAGTGGATCATGTTTGATTTCAGCGCGCGCAGTGCGTTTGTGCTGAGCAAGCAGAACGGCAAGTGGGTATCGGCAGGCAACTTTTACGATCTGCCTGTGACGCTGGATGCGAAAAAACTGCGGGAAACCGCGCAGTCAGAGCGCCTGTCCACCCAGCCGCCGCCGTGGCGCGATCTGACGATTGACGGCCAGCGTCTGCCTTTTGCGCCGGATCGCTACTAAAAAAAACGCCACCCGCGGGTGGCGTTTGACTATCAGTGGATCTGTGGGTCCGCCGGAGAGGCGTTGTTGCGCGCTTCGGCGATGTCCATCGCGTTAAACACGTAGTGGCTACCGCAGTAGTCGCAGTGCATGTCGATCTCGCCCTCTTCGGCGATGATGCTGTCGACTTCTTCCGTCGGCAGAGTTTTCAGCGCATCGGCACAGCGCTCGCGCGAGCAGGTGCACTTGAAGATGACGTCCTGCGGATCGTACAGGGTAACTTCTTCTTCGTGATACAGGCGCCACAGCACGTCGGTGGCTGGCAGCGTCAGCAGCTCTTCCGCTTTGATGGTCTCGGTCAGGGTGGCCAGATGCTCAAAATCATTGGCCTGAGCATCCTGAGCCGGCAGCACCTGCAGCAGCATCCCGCCCGCCGCCAGCTTGCCTTCCATGTCGCCGGTGCGAATAAACAGGCGCGTCGGCAGCTGTTCGGAACGCATGAAGTAGTCTTCGAGGCAGGCGGCCAGGGTATCGCCTTCCAGGCCGACCACGCCCTGATAGCGTTCGCCTTCAGCCGGGGTAATGGTGATCACCAGATAACCGTTGCCCACCAGATCTTTCAGGCTGGCATCCGCGGCAACCTCGCCCTGAACGCGCGCAACGCCGCGCATCTCCTGCTTGTTATTGCCATTGATCACCGCCAGCGTCATCGGGCCATCACCCTGTAGCTGCACGGTGATGTCGCCATCAAACTTCAGCGTGGCGGTCAGCAGACTGGTCGCGACCAGTAGTTCGCCGAGAATGATTTTTACCGGCTGCGGATAGTCGTGGTTTTCGAGGATCTGCGTCCAGGTATCGGATACCGTTACCAGTTCGCCGCGAACGGCATAGTTTTCAAACAGGTAGCGGTGAAGTTGGTCGTGTTGGGCCATAATTTTCTCTCTTACGAATGAGCGCGGCGCGGTCATCCTTTGGTTACATCGTGCAGGCCGCGTGGACGGGATCGCAGGCGGACGGCATCGGATTAGGTTATGCCGGGTCGCTGTCGCCGGACTTAAATTTAATCAGGTCGCGGCGCTCTTTTTTATCCGGACGGCGATCCGGGTGCGGCATCGACAGGGCGTTAAGCTTGCGGGCCGTGGCCATCTTTTCACGTTTCTCAATGCTCTCCTGCGTCTCTTCATAGAGCGCAGTCGCTTCGCTGGCTGGACGCCGCTGATCGGTAATCGCCCTGACGATAATGGTGCGCTCGTCGTTACCCTGGCGCAGTACGAGGGTCGCATTCAGCTCCATTACTTTACTGGGCTTGCTGCGCTGGCCGTTGTAGTGGACTTTGCCGCCCTCGATCATTTCACGAGCAAGCGCGCGCGTTTTATAAAACCGCGCAGCCCAAAGCCATTTATCGAGGCGTACCCCGGTTGCGGGTTTCTCTTTCATGCTCACTCCTCTGGTTGCAGTGCCGGGAGGAAACGGCGGTAGTCGTTCATCCCCGGATGGCGCACATAGGCTTTTTCCGCCATTCCCGAATCCGGATTGGTGACGCCAAGGCAATAGCGGATACCAAATCGGGCAGCGGCATCCAGAATCGGCTCGCTGTCGTCAATAAACAGCGTGCGGCTGGCATCCAGGCCGGTATGGCTGGCCACCGCCTGCCATAACCGCTGATCTTCTTTCGGATATCCAAATGTGTGGGTGGATAGCAATAAATCAAGGTGTGAAGCGAGTCCGGTATGCTCAAGCTTCACGGCCAGATTATGCGGATGCGCATTCGTCAGCAGAATGCGTCGCTTACCGCAGGCCTTCAGCGCATCAAGGAACGGAACGGTGTCATCGCGCATCACCGCATACGGCCCCTGCGCGGTGGTCATCGCCGTAATGTCCAGCCCGAGGCGCTCGCTCCAGTAGTCCAGACAGTACCAGTTTAGCGTATGCTGCACCGCGTGATACTCCTGCTGGATAAGCTGGTGCGCCGCCTCAAGCGCGATACCGCGGTGCGCGCTCAGGGTTTCCGGAACCAGTTTCTGCCAGAAGTGAGTGTCAAAGGCGAGGTCGAGCAGGGTGCCGTCCATATCCAGCAGAACGGTATCTACGTCCTGCCAGGCGATATCAACATGCATGGAAACTCCAGCCGGAAGGGGAAAGTGCGCGACAGGTTACCATAAACCCGGCGCGCAAAAGCCATCAGAACATCGGGCGGGAGTCGGGGGTAGTGATAAGCCGCGGGTTGAGGCAGCTTTCGTAGTAGTGCTGAATTTCCGTCAGACGCGCCCGGTTACGCTGATAGCGGCGCAGCGCCAGCACGCCGTTAACGATAACGCAGAGGATCATTGCCAGCAGCAGCAGCGAGATGCCGGTATAGCGCCAGAGGCCGGCGCTATCCGGGATGCTGTGCAGATCGACGTGTACGGTGCCGTTAGCGTCGGTGCGCAACCCGGTGACAATACCTTCTGCGCGGAACGGTGTCTGAATAAGCATTTCAGCCAGGCGCTGGAACTCTTTCCACTGCTCCTGCGCCGGATGTTCATACAGCGGCACCGGCGGCCACGGCTGGTCGACCAAATCGCTGCCCTCATCGCTGATAATCATAAACCCGCCCGGAGCCGGACTGTTCAGCGCCTGGGCTGCGCGCATGGTTTCGCGCGACACGAACGGGGCGATAGAGGTTGCCACCAGGTTATCCAGCGATTCAGCGCTCACCTGACGCAGCAGTACGTTGGTGCCCTGCAACTGACCGGTGGTGGCGCGTTTGATAAGCGTATTCCAGTCTTTAGTGCCCGCCAGGTTAACCAGCGCGTTTTTCAACCGGACACATTCGTCTTCCGCAGAGCACAGATCCTGGGTTTTCTGCACGATATCGGAGAAATCATCCAGCAGGACCATGCCCGACTGCTGAATGGCAGAGCGCAGGCCTGGATTGACTTTCGCATCCTCGGCGCTTGGATGCAGCTGGCGGGTGATGGCGTCGCTGAGCGCTTCGGCTTTGGTCACGATGTCCGACTGAGGAACCGGCAGCGGCGGGGCGTCATTCCAGATGATTTTTGAACAGTCGAAGGGCATAAACGGGTAGTTCTGGCGCGCGGTATAGCCGCCCGGCATGCGGATGTCGCACATCCCGGTGCCGTTCACTTTTAAAGTATCACCTACGCGAATACCCGCCTGCTCAAGCTGATCGACGCTGGTGGCCTCTACCGTCTGCGCGCCTTTCAGCCATGAGACGGTGATTTTCAGTGGCATATCTAACGGCACCCACACGATAAGCATCAGCAGTACCACCAGCGCGCCGGCGGCGATCACCAGGCTTCGCAGCCAGTGCTGGAGCGGGAAGTTTTTTACCTCATCGTGCAGCGACAGGAAGCGGCCCTGGCGCACCACGTGGCGGTCCAGATAGATGTCGATGTCGGTTTCGTGGCCTAAATCCTGATGGATCCACGGCTGCCAGTGCGCCGGATAAATCAGATCGATAATGCCCAGCGAAATATTGTTGATCTGCTCCTGATTTGATTCACCGAACAGACCCCAGCGCTTCGGCGTGCCGCGCAGGCAGTGGATCTCGCGCAGCGCGGTTTGCGCAGGCGGGGCGTACAGCCCCCAGAGACCGGCAGCCAGCAGCATAATTGCGCCGCCGGCAAGCCAGGGCAGCACGATTTCAGGGCTGATCAGACAAAAGAAAAACAGCAGGAACGAGGCGCAGATCAGCAGCGCTTCGCGCATCCCATCCGGGCGGCTCAAGGCGTACTCTTCCTGGGTTTCCTGGCGAATGTTGAGTAACTCAATCTGCTCGCTCTCTTCGCCGCGAATAGAGGCCTGAGTGCCGGTAGCGTTTTCCAGCGCAAAGCCCTGAGATTCGTACAGCGGGTCCTGCAGCGTATGGCCGTTGAGTGCGATCACCAGCGGCAGCGTTTCGGTGCAGATCAGCTCAACTTCGTTATCATCGGTGATGAACTGTTCCCAGAAAGGCGGGAGATGAACCTCAAGCGAATCAAGGTAGTAACGCCATTTATTCGAGTCGTCGGTAGAGAGCCCGTAGCGCGTAATGGAACGGGTTAAGCCGTAAACGGTATTGCTGTGCGCGTTGAGTCGGAGGGTCACGGGAGCGGCGGGTGCGCCAGTCGGTGTCGGCGCCCGCAGAGTGCGAGCCAGCGTGTCGAGATAAGACTCTACTGCGCCGCGTTCTTCAGTCGTTAATCTGCGTGTGGATGCCCCAGCAAACACATGGAGATAAGGTATCTTGTTGCGCTGGCGCGCATTACGCCTGATAACCCATCCAGCAATCACCACACAGGCCAGCATAGCAGCTACTACAATAAACAAGGAGCTCATGCTTTCCCCATTA
This sequence comes from Siccibacter colletis, assembly GCF_025914095.1. Classification (NCBI taxonomy): domain Bacteria; kingdom Pseudomonadati; phylum Pseudomonadota; class Gammaproteobacteria; order Enterobacterales; family Enterobacteriaceae; genus Siccibacter; species Siccibacter colletis. The sequence continues at coordinate 304,184 of NZ_CP074352.1, forward strand.
AACCCATCTTTTTTTCATTACGCGTGGTTGATAGCAACCCTTAAAACATTCAGCCAGTTGAATGATTATCGGCAGGTATCAAGCCTTTCTTGAGGACGTTTTGTCACGCATACCAGCGGTAAATCAATGTTAGCAAAGTCAGAACAGCGGAAATATCAGCAAATTCTTATTACATTTTCAACCTATTGACTTAGCCGAGTCAAAATGATTGCTTTTGTAAAGTTACAGGTATGTAAATAAGGGGCAATTAACATTGCCGAAAGCGTGCGGCATGTCGCACAATGACATCACTTTTATGACCTGCAGACCAGCCATGATGAGTAAACCCTTACAAAAACCCACTATCCTGCATGTCGAAACGGTTGCACGTTCGCGTCTGTTCAACGTGGAGTCCGTGGATCTGGCTTTCAGCAATGGCGAGCAACGTGTTTATGAACGTATGCGCCCGTCAAACCGTGAAGCCGTGATGATTGTGCCCATTATCGACGATCATTTGCTGCTGATCCGCGAGTATGCGGTCGGTATCGAAGCCTATGAGCTAGGTTTCCCGAAAGGGCTTATCGATCCAGGCGAAACCATTTACGACGCCGCCAACCGCGAACTGAAAGAGGAAGTGGGCTTTGGTGCGAACCAGCTGACGTTCCTGAAAAAGCTCACCATGGCCCCGTCTTACTTTTCCAGCAAGATGAATATCGTGCTGGCAGAAGATCTCTATCCTGAATCACTGGAAGGGGATGAGCCAGAGCCGCTGGTGCAGGAGCGCTGGCCGCTGGCGCATCTGATGGATCTGCTCGAAGACCCGGACTTCAGCGAAGCGCGCAACGTCAGCGCGCTGTTTCTTATCCGCGAATGGCTGCGCGCCGAGGGGCGGTTATAGCCTGCGGTCTGCACCAATAAAAACGCGCCTTTCGGCGCGTTTTTTGTCAGAACAGCTCCTGGGTTTCCCCGTTATCGATGATGGTGGTTCCCACCTCCCGCACCGCATGCTGCGTCGGTTGCGTTCCCTCGATAAAGTATTCTGACCGGCTGTTGCCACCGTTCGCCAGTTGCCCGGTACTGCGGTCAATGTTAACCGAGACAATACCCGCTGGCGGCGTCAGCGGCTGCTCAGGCACGCCGTCCAGCGCCACTTTCATGTACGCATCCCACGCCGGCTGCGCGCTCTTCGCCCCGCCTTCGTAACCCGAGATCTGATTCGGAATCGCACCAGACGCCGACGTGCGGCCCAGATCGCGGCGGTGATCGTCAAAACCAATCCACACCGAGGTCACGACGCCCGGACCATAGCCCGAGAACCAGGCGTCCTTCGAGCTGTTGGTGGTGCCGGTTTTCCCGCCGATATCATGACGATTAAGATCGCGCCCGGCACGCCAGCCGGTGCCCATCCAGCCCGGCTCACCAAAGATATTGGTATTCAGGGCGCTCTTAATCAGGAATGCCAGCGGGGTATTGATCACATGCGGCGCATACTGCGGAGCCGGACTCTGGGCAACCAGTTCGCTGTTAGCCTGCTCCAGCTGCGGCATCGGCACGGTTGCGTTCTGCTGCTCTTGGGAAATCGCCACGTCTTCGACGTCTTTATTTTCCAGCACGTCAGATTTCGGCGTATCGCCATAAATCACCGGAATGTTGCAGTCGGCGCAGGCGACTTTCGGCTGCGCTTCGAAGAGCGTCTGGCCTTCAACATTCTCGATTTTACTGATGTAGTACGGGTCAATCAGGAAGCCGCCATTCGCCATCACCGCGTAGCCGCGTGCCACCTGCAACGGCGTAAAGGAGGCAGAGCCCAGCGCCAGCGATTCGGTATGCACAATGTTCTGCGCCGGGAAGCCGAAGCGCTGCAGGTACTCTGCGGCGTAATCGACGCCCATTGCCCGCATGGCGCGCACCATTACCACGTTTTTGGACTGGCCCAGACCCTGACGCAGACGAATCGGCCCGGCGTATTCCGGCGGCGAGTTCTTCGGACGCCAGTCGGAACCCGCACCGGCATCCCAGCGGGAGATCGGCACGTCGTTGAGAATACTGGCCAGCGTCAGGCCTTTATCCATCGCCGCGGTGTAGAGGAAGGGCTTAATGTTCGATCCCACCTGACGCAGCGCCTGGGTAGCGCGGTTGAACTTGCTGTGGTTGAAGTCGAAACCGCCCACCAGCGCCATCACCGCCCCGTTTTGCGGGTTGATAGAGACCAGCGCTGAGTTCACTTCCGGCACCTGCGCCAGCCACCATTTGTCGTCGGCCTTGCGCACCCAAATCTGGTGCCCGGCCTGAACCACATCGGTAACCTTGCGCGGCGTTGGCCCCTGGGCGGTATCGGAGCGGTACGCGCGCGCCCAGCGCACGGTATCCATCTTCAGCGAGACCGACGAGCCATCAGCCAGCAGCGCGATTGCTTCTGACGGGGTGGCAGACGTCACCACTGCCGGAAACAGCGGGCCGTATCCCGGCACGGTTTTCAGCGTGTCGATAATCTTTTTGCTATCCCACGGGGTTTCGCCCACTTTCCACAGCCGATTGGTCGGACCGCGGTAGCCGTGACGCATATCGTAGTCGAGCACGTTCTGACGCAGCGCCGTTTGCGCGCCCAACTGCACCCGGCGGGTGATCGTGGTCGTCACGCGGTATCCGTCTTCGTACGCCTTGTCGCCATAGCGGCTGACCATATCCTGGCGCACCATCTCGGTGAGATAGGGCGCGGAGAAGGCAATTTCCGGGGCGTGATAGTTGGCATCAATCACTTCGTTGCGCGCTTCGTCATACTGCGCCTGGCTGATATAGCCTTCGCTCAGCATACGTGAAAGCACTACGTTGCGACGCGCCACTGCACGATCCATGGAGTAGAGCGGGTTGTAAGTCGATGGCGCTTTCGGCAGACCCGCAATGGTCGCCATTTCGCTCAGCGTCAGCTGATCGACCGCCTTGCCGAAATAAACCTGTGCGGCAGAGCCCACGCCATAGGAGCGATAGCCGAGATAGATCTTGTTCAGATACAGCTCAAGGATCTCGTCCTTGGTCATCATCTGCTCAATGCGAATCGCGAGAAACACCTCTTTGATTTTACGCATCAGGGTGCGTTCAGGGCTCAAAAAGAAGTTACGCGCCAGCTGCTGGGTGATGGTACTGGCACCCTGCGAAGCATGACCGGAAAACAGCGCCACGCTGGCGGCGCGGAAAATCCCCACCGGATCGACACCGTGGTGCTCGTAGAAGCGGCTGTCTTCGGTGGCGATAAACGCTTTCACCATGACTGGCGGAATTTCATCGAGGGTCAGCGGAATACGGCGCTTTTCACCGTACTGGGCGATCAGTTCGCCATCCGCACTGTAGATTTGCATCGGGATCTGCAGCCGCACGTCCTTCAACGTCGCGACGTCAGGCAGCTGCGGCTCAACATATTTGTACAGACCGAATATCGAGCCTGCTCCCAGCAGAATGCAACACACTGCAAGGATGAATAGATACTTTACGAACTTCACCGGAAATTTCCCATCTGGTTTCAACTGGGCAGTTTATAAACAAACGCGCGGTAGTATAAAGGCAAGCCAGGAGCATTGATATGTCAATTTTCATCCGTAGCGCCAGGGAGGTCGCCGATTATGACATACGAGCAATGGCAGATAGGTCTGGAAATTCAAGAAGATGGAATAAAGGCGCTGGCGCTGGTTTCTCGCGGCGGGCAGCTGCGGCTGCGGCGCTGGTGGCAGCTGGCGCTTCCGCCGGGGTGCATCAGTAACGGCAGCGTTGCCGCGCCGGATGCCCTGATTGCCACATTAACCACCTGGCGTAAAACCCTGCCCTGGCGGCGCCGGGTGCGGCTGGGTTTTCCGGCGCATCGCACGCTGATCCGACAGGTGCCTTTTCCCACCGCCCCGCTTAACGCGCCGGAGTGCGAACGGTATATCGCAGCGGCAACGGCCCGCCAGCTCGGGCTCGCACCGGAAGCCCTGATGCTGGATTACCATTCTGCGACGGATAAGCGGCATTTTATCGTGACGGCGGCGCAGCGCGAGGAAGTGGCGCGGCTAAGTGACTGCGTAGGCCGGGCGGGTTTGCGCCTGTCAGCGGTAGCCCCTGACGCCAACGCGCTCTGCACGCTGCTATCCCGGCTGGGGGCACCGCTCCGTGGCGTGGTGAGCTGGCAGGCAGGCAAATGGATTATGGCCTGTGATAATCACTGGGGATGGGTCGATGCCGTTACCGTCACCGCTTTTGAGCAGGCCTGCGCATTGCTCGGCACACCAGCGGATGAAACGGCCTGGTGCGAATTGCCACCGGACATTACCGCTCCGGCGGCGCAGCATTTCAACCCCTGGAGCATGTTTGGCGCGCCGTCTTCGTTGCCGCCTCGCCCGTTGAGCTGGCTGACCACTATCGCCCTCGCCGCCGGAGAGGTGCAGCCATGACGCATCTTGTTAATTTACTGCCCCGTCGCGCGGCCCGGCGCAAAGCACAACTACGCGTGTGGAGTGTCGTGTTGATCGGTTCGCAACTGATTGCTCCAGCCGTTGCGCTTAGCCTGCGGGTGAACAGTGAAAACGAGGCTTTGCGGCACTGGCAGCACAGCGAAACGGCGCTGAAACCGTTGCTGGATGAGCGCCTGAGGACCGTCAGCGCTCTGGCTGCGGAAGTAAAAAGCAAAGAGGCTGCGATACAACGACAGGCCGCGCGTCTGGCAGAAAATCAGCGCTGGAAAACGCGGCTCGACCAGCTTGCCTCAACGATACCGGACAGCGTCTGGCTTACGCAGCTGCAGTTCAGTACGGGAGCTATCACGGCGATCGGGAATGCGCTAAATGCCGATGGGCTGAGCGCGTTTTCCTCCCGCTTGTGGCCAGCGCCTGGTTTTCATCAGCCGCGGGTCGGGGCTGTCAGCCGCAATGCGCAAGGGCATGCGGTATTCACCCTGCGCTGGCCTACGGAGGTGAACGATGCATCCGTTCATTGAAACGTGGCTCAGCCTGCGGGCAGCCCCGCGCATTGCCAGCGGTTGTCTGGTGATTGGCGTTATCAGTGTGGCGAATGCCGGGCTTTGCCTTAGCCTGGCAGCAAACAGCGAGCCGGCTGGCCTTTCCCGACCTGAAGAAAACGCCCGTCTGAAAATGCGCCTGCAGCGCTTACCCTCCCGCCACGACCTGGAAGTAAGGCTAACCAGGATAATGAACAGTGTGCCGCCGGCATCTTTTCAGGCATTGAGCTTTTGTCAGCGTCTGGGGGTGAGCTTTGTCAGCTGGCAGCCAGGCGAGCAGAGCGGCGGCGAACTGGTTGCCGATGCTGCGTGGCAGGCCATCCCCGGGTTGTTCGGTCAACTCAGTCAGTATGCGCTGGGCGTGAGCCATTTTTCGCTGGCTCAGGCGGAGGGAAATCTGCGGCTGACGCTGGGCCTGGAGCGAATCGATGCGTACTGAATATCTGCTGGCACCGCTCCTGCTGCTGTTGTCGTCAACATGGGCGCGCGATCCCTTTGCCGCGCCGGACGTGCACTGTCGCGCAGGCGCGGCGGCACAGTGGGTTTACAAAGGGCGTCTGAAGGATCCGCACGGCCTGATGGCCCTTTTACAGGGGGCCGATGGCACGTGGCGGCGCGTGCGAGCAGGTGACGCGCTGGCTGAAGGGCTGCGTATTACCGGGGTAACGCATCACGAGGTCGCGGCAACGGCGCAGCAGCGCTGTCTGCCCGGCACACTACACTGGATGTTTCAGGAGAAAAAACATGAAGGGAATCCTCTTATTACTGTCGCTACTGTGGCTGCCGCTGAGCGCGCAAAGTCGCCAGGAAAATCACGTCTCGCTGACGGTAGACGACGTGCCGGCGGTGCAGGTACTGCAGGCGCTGGCCGCAAGTGAGCAACGTAATCTGGTGATCGCGCCCGGCGTCACGGGCAACATTTCGCTGCAGCTGACTGACGTGCCCTGGAGCCAGGCGTTTCGCACGGTGATTGACAGCGCCGGTCTCTATTCGCGCCGTGATGGTGAAGTGCTGCGGGTTTACCCCGGCGGCTGGCTGGCGGAGCAGGCCGCGAAGCGCGAGGCCACGCAGCAGCAGTCACCGCTGGTGAATGCCACCCTGCCATTGAAATATGCCGAGGCGTCGGAGCTGGTGACCAGCCTGACATCGGGCCTGAAACTGCTCAGCCCGCAGGGATCGCTGGTTGCAGATAAGCGCACCAACAGCCTGCTGGTGCGCGATACCCGGGCAGCGATCGAGCGGCTTAGCAAGGTGGTTGACGAGATGGACACGCCACTCGGGCAGGTGGAGCTACTTGCCCATATCGTCACCATGAACCAGCAAAGCCTGAGAGAGCTGGGCGTGAAGTGGGGAAACGGGGAGGTCGATGCCGGCCATCTTTCTGTGGCTGCGGATGTCAGTGTTGCTGACGCCAGCAGCCGGCTTGGTTTTAGTATCGGACGCGTCGATGGGCGCACGCTGGCAGTGGAGCTTTCGGCGCTGGAGCAGCGCCAGCAGGTAGATATTATTGCCAGCCCGCGCTTGCTTGCTTCGCATCAGCAGCCGGCCAGCATCAAACAGGGGAGTGAAATTCCCTATCAGGTGTCGAGCGGCGAAAGTGGCGCGACCTCAATCGAATTCAAAGAAGCGGTGCTGGGCATGGAGGTCACACCGGTTATCCAGACGGAGGGGCGAATTCGTCTGAAATTGCGTCTCAGCCAGAATATGCCGGGACAGGTACTCAAGCAGGCGGAAGGAGAGGTGCTTGCTATTGATAAACAAGAAATTGAAACCATCGTTGAGGTAAAAAACGGTGAAACCATCGCCCTGGGCGGCATCTTTCAACAAAAGCATAAAAACGGTAGCGATCGTGTTCCGCTGCTGGGTCAAATTCCCTTGCTGGGAGGGCTGTTTCGGCACGACGGGAAAGATAACGAAAGGCGTGAATTAGTCGTTTTTATTACGCCGCGGTTACTTGCCATAAAATGACTTTCGCTGGTGAAACCCCTGTTTTTTGTCATAAACCTGGCTCCGAAGTTTGACGCGCGGAAGGAATTATCATACAAGGAGTACCGATTTGAGCGTCTGTTCGAGCGGCACTTCCGTGAAAAGCCTTTTCTTTCCTGCGCGTCAGGCGCGGTAATTTATTCGGTTGCCAAACCCGCTTGAGTACTGAGATAATTTTCAGTCTGACTCTCGCACTATCGCTTATGAGGTTTCAGTTCATGTCCTGCTGCGCCGGGTATATGCAAAGCGGGTTTATCATCAACGAATTGTCTTAGTAGTACCAAAAAAATGGCAGAGAAACGCAATATCTTTCTGGTTGGGCCTATGGGTGCCGGCAAAAGCACTATTGGGCGTCAGTTAGCTCAACAACTGAATATGGAATTTTACGATTCTGATCAAGAGATTGAGAAACGAACCGGAGCTGATGTGGGCTGGGTCTTCGATGTAGAAGGCGAAGAAGGTTTCCGCGATCGCGAAGAAAAAGTGATCAATGAGCTGACGGAAAAGCAGGGTATTGTTCTGGCTACCGGCGGCGGTTCAGTTAAATCGCGCGAAACCCGTAACCGACTCTCCGCCCGTGGCGTTGTGGTCTATCTCGAAACCACTATCGAGAAGCAGCTGGCGCGTACGCAACGTGATAAAAAACGTCCGCTGCTGCAGGTAGAGACGCCGCCGCGTGAAGTGCTTGAAGCACTGGCGAACGAGCGTAACCCACTGTATGAAGAAATAGCGGACGTCACCGTTCGTACTGATGACCAGAGCGCTAAAGTGGTCGCAAACCAGATTATTCATATGCTGGAAAACAACTGATTCTGGCTTACTCACACACTCGCCTGCGGGTATAAGTAAAAGAAGGTGGGCTTCGCGTCATGGAGAGGATTACCGTCACTCTCGGGGAACGTAGTTACCCAATCACCATCGCCGCCGGATTGTTCAACGATCCGGCTTCTTTCTGGCCGTTGAAAGCAGGTGATCAGACGATGCTGGTCACCAATGAAACACTGGCGCCGGTGTATCTGGCGAAAGTGCGTCAGGTGCTTGAAGCGGCGGGTGTGAAAGTGGATCAGGTCATTCTTCCAGACGGAGAGCAGTTTAAAAGCCTCTCCGTTCTGGATACCGTTTTTACCGCGCTGCTGGAAAAACCGCATGCCCGTGACACCACGCTTATTGCATTAGGCGGCGGGGTTATCGGCGATCTCACCGGTTTCGCTGCGGCGAGCTACCAGCGCGGCGTTCGTTTCATTCAGGTTCCTACCACGCTGCTTTCGCAGGTGGACTCCTCCGTCGGCGGTAAAACGGCCGTCAACCATCCCCTCGGTAAAAACATGATCGGTGCGTTTTATCAGCCCGCGTCCGTGGTGGTGGATCTGGAGTGCCTGAAAACCCTTCCCGCACGTGAACTGGCCTCCGGCCTTGCCGAAGTGATTAAGTACGGCATCATACTTGATGGCGCGTTCTTTAGCTGGCTTGAAGAAAACCTGGATGCGCTGCTGGCCTTAGACGGCGCGGCGATGGCGTACTGCATTCGCCGCTGCTGTGAAATTAAAGCGGAAGTGGTGGCTGCCGACGAGCGCGAATCCGGTCTGCGCGCGCTGCTGAACCTCGGGCATACTTTCGGGCATGCAATCGAAGCGCATATGGGCTACGGTAACTGGCTGCATGGCGAAGCGGTTGCTGCGGGTATGGTGATGGCCGCGCGCACTGCACAGCGTCTCGGTCAGTTCGACGAGCAGGACATTACCCGTATCACCACGCTGCTGACGCGTGCAGGGCTGCCAGTTGTTGGGCCACAAAGCATGGCGCCCGATACCTATCTGCCGCATATGATGCGCGATAAAAAAGTGCTGGGCGGTGAGCTGCGTCTGGTGCTGCCGCTGGGCATCGGGAAAAGCGAAGTGCGCGGCGGTGTACCGCATGATGTCGTGTTAAGCGCGATTGCTGATTGTCAGCCTGCGTAATCCGGAACATGCTGTGGCGACGCGCGGGTTAACGTTTCACGTAAATTCAGCGCGTTCTGCCACGTTAAGCGTTAACGGGTCATATTATTAGAAGGTCTGGTCGCCGTCGTTGGGCGATTTTTAACTTTGGGTGATGCGCAGCGTCGCGAGACCGGCAGAGCCTTTGAGTGGGGTGTTAAATGGATGAGTTCAAACCAGAAGACGAGCTGAAACCCGATCCCAGCGATCGTCCTGCCCGTGGCCGTAAATCTGCAGGCGATAACGAGCCGCAAATCAATTTCGACGATCTGGACGTCGATGGCGACGATCGCCGTCCGTCCCGGTCGCGTCGCGCGCGTGATGAACGCGCTGCCGATGAATATGACCTCGATCAGACGCCGGATGACGAGGCGGTAACGCGTCCTCGTCGTCGTAAAAGCAAAGCTGCACCGGCTAAAGGCCCTGTTTCGCGCCAGCATCTGATGATGGGCCTGGGCATTCTGGTACTGCTGCTGCTCATTTTCGGCATTGGTTCCGCCCTCAATACCCCATCTACCGATAAGGCGACGGCTGATAATCAGCCGGTTGAACGTAGTATCGATCTCTCCGGTGGCACCGGCGAGACGGCGGCGAACCAGGCCAACGGCGCACAGCCGCAGCCGGGCACGACGTCCGCAGAGAATCCGGCTGCGCCGCAGGATATCTCGGTGCCACCCGTGGCCGCTACCCCAACCGAAGGCCAGGCACCCGCTACCCCGGATAATCAGCGTCGCGTTGAAGTTCCTGGCGATTTGAACACCGCGCTTACCCAGCAGCAGGGTCAGATCGATAACGTCGCTTCAGGTTCCACGCTGCCTACCGAACCCGCCACCGTCGCGCCCATTCACGGTAGCGAACCGGCGCGTCAGGCTGCGCGTACCGAGCAACCGAGCGGCACTAAAGCTGCACCGGTTCGTGAGCGCCAGCGCGCGGTGATCGAACCTGCGCCGCGTAAGACCGAGACCGCGCAGAACAAGCCGCAGGCACCGGCGAAAGCCAGCGAGCCTAAACCAGCTGCGACGAAACCTGCCGCCGCCAAACCGGCAACACCGGCGGCCAGCACCGCGCCGAAAGCCGCTGCCGCTACAGGCACTGCCACTGGCAACGTCGGCGCGCTGAAATCGGCGCCGGGCAACCATTACACCCTGCAGCTGAGCAGCTCGTCGAACCTGAATAACCTCAACGCGTGGGCGAAGAAAGAAAATCTCAGCAACGTCGTGGTGTATAAAACTACCCGTAACGGTCAGCCGTGGTACGTGCTGGTCAGCGGCGTGTACGCCAGTAAAGATGAAGCGCGTCGCGCGGTCACCACGCTGCCGGCGGACGTACAGGCGAAAAACCCGTGGGCAAAACCCATTCACCAGGTTCAGGCCGATTTGAAACAATGAGTAAAGCGCACAATGCTGTCGGAGCCTCTCTCCACAGCGGGAGCAGGTAAACCAGTCGGACAGCATGAAAAAAAATCGCGCTTTTCTTAAATGGGCAGGGGGGAAATACCCCCTGCTCGATGAAATAAAACTTCATCTCCCTGAGGGAGACTGCCTTGTCGAACCTTTCGTGGGCGCCGGGTCGGTGTTTCTTAATACCGGTTACCAGCGCTACATCCTCGCGGATATCAACAGCGATCTGATCGACCTCTATAACACGGTAAAACACCGTACCGACGAGTATGTAAGCGAAGCGCGCAAGCTCTTTACGCCTGAAGCCAACGCGTCGGAAACCTACTACCAGCTGCGCACCGAGTTTAATCAGAGCCGTGATGCGTTTCGTCGCGGGCTGCTGTTCTTATATCTCAATCGGCATGGCTACAATGGCCTGTGCCGTTACAATCTGCGCGGCGAGTTCAATGTGCCGTTTGGCCGCTACAAGCGCCCGTATTTCCCGGAAGCGGAGCTGTATCATTTCGCCGAGCGCGCGCAGAACGCCGAGTTCTTTTGCGAGTCCTATGAGGCGAGCATGGGGCGCGCGCAGCAGGGCAACGTGGTCTATTGCGACCCGCCCTACGCCCCTCTTTCACTGACGGCTAACTTCACGGCGTACCACACCAATAGCTTCGATCTGGTCCAGCAGCAGCATCTGGCGACGCTGGCGGAAGGGCTGAAGCGCAATCGCGTGCCGGTGCTGATTTCAAATCACGATACCCTGTTAACGCGCGAGTGGTATCAGGGCGCGGATTCGCTGAAGGTCGTCAAAGTTCGACGCAGCATCAGCAGCAACGGCGGTACGCGTAAAAAGGTGGACGAACTGCTGGCGCTGTATAAAGGCTGATCGCGGTGCGCCGCCACACAGATGCATAATTGATGGAGAAGCGGATGAAACAGTTTTTGATTGCCCCCTCTATTCTGTCGGCGGATTTCGCCAGGCTGGGTGAAGACACCGCAAAGGTGCTGGCAGCGGGTGCTGATGTCGTGCACTTCGATGTGATGGATAACCACTACGTGCCAAACCTTACCATCGGGCCGATGGTATTGAAGGCGCTGCGTAACTACGGCATTACCGCACCGATCGACGTGCATCTGATGGTTAAACCTGTGGATCGCATCATTCCCGACTTCGCCGCGGCGGGTGCCAGCTTCATTACTTTCCACCCGGAAGCCTCCGAGCACATCGATCGTTCGCTGCAGCTCATCAAAGAGCACGGCTGTAAAGCGGGCCTGGTGTTTAATCCGGCCACGCCGCTAAGTTACCTCGATCACGTGATGGATAAGCTCGACGTCATCCTGCTGATGTCGGTTAACCCGGGCTTCGGCGGCCAGTCCTTTATCCCGCATACGCTCGATAAGCTGCGCGACGTGCGCCAGCGTATTGATGCGTCCGGCCGTGATATTCGTCTGGAAGTAGACGGTGGCGTAAAGGTGAACAACATTGCCGACATCGCAGCGGCGGGCGCGGATATGTTTGTCGCCGGTTCGGCGATTTTCGACACGCCGGATTACAAAGCGGTCATCGACGAGATGCGTAGTGAACTGGCGAAGGTGCAGCATGGATAAGTCAGCCAACCTGCGCGGCGTGGCGTTTGACCTCGATGGAACGCTGGTAGACAGCGCGCCGGGTCTGGCGCACGCCGTGGATATGGCGCTGTATGCGCTCGAACTGCCCCAGCCAGGCGAAGCGCGGGTGATTACCTGGATTGGTAACGGCGCGGATGTGCTGATGGAGCGTGCGCTGAACTGGGCGCGTCAGGAGAGGGCAGCACTGCGTGCCGCCTCCGGTAAACCGGCTATCGACGACGCTGATATTCCTCAGGAAGAGCAAGCGCGGGTGCTGCGTAAGCTGTTCGACCGCTATTACGCCGCCAGCGTGGAAGAGGGCAGTTTCCTGTTCCCGGATGTGGAAACGACCCTGGCCGCGCTGCATGCTAACGGTACGCCGATGGCGCTGGTGACCAATAAGCCGACGCCGTTTGTCGCCCCGCTGCTGGAATCCCTCGGCATTGCGCGCTACTTCAGCGTGGTGATTGGCGGTGACGATGTGGAAAACAAAAAGCCGCATCCGGAACCGCTGCTGCTGGTGGCAAAACAGCTGGAGCTGGCTCCGCAGTCGCTGCTGTTTGTCGGCGATTCGCGCAATGATATTCTCGCCGCGCAGGCTGCCGGATTCGTTTCCGTCGGCCTGACCTACGGCTACAACTACGGTGAAGCGATTACGCTGAGCAAACCGGACATGGTGTTCGATCGCTTCCGTGACATTCTGCCCGTCTTCGGGCTTTCGCACAGTGACAATCAGGAATCAGAAAATGAGTAAGCCCATCGTTTTTAGTGGCGCGCAGCCGTCAGGTGAATTGACCATTGGTAACTACATGGGTGCGCTGCGTCAGTGGGTAAACATGCAGGATGAGTACCACTGCATTTACTGCATCGTCGATCAGCATGCAATTACCGTGCGTCAGGATCCTGAGAAGCTGCGCAAAGCCACCCTCGATACCCTGGCGCTTTATCTCGCCTGTGGCATCGACCCGGCCAAAAGCACCATCTTCGTGCAGTCCCACGTGCCTGAGCACGCGCAGCTGGGATGGGCGCTGAACTGCTACACCTACTTCGGCGAGCTGAGCCGCATGACCCAGTTCAAAGATAAATCGGCGCGTTACGAAGAGAACATTAACGCCGGGCTGTTTGATTACCCGGTGCTGATGGCGGCGGATATTCTGCTGTATCAGACCAATCAGGTGCCGGTAGGCGAAGATCAGAAGCAGCATCTTGAGCTGAGCCGCGACGTGGCGAGCCGCTTCAACGCCATTTACGGTGAGATTTTCAAAGTGCCTGAGCCGTTCATTCCGAAATCTGGCGCGCGCGTGATGTCCCTGCTGGACCCGACCAAAAAGATGTCCAAGTCTGACGACAATCGCAACAACGTTATCGGCCTGCTGGAAGATCCGAAAGCGGTGGTGAAGAAACTGAAACGCGCGATGACCGACTCCGATGAGCCGCCGGTGGTACGTTACGACGTGGTGAACAAACCGGGGGTTTCCAACCTGCTGGATATTCTCTCCGGCGTTACCGGTCAGAGCATCGCGGAGCTGGAACAGCACTTTGATGGCAAAATGTATGGTCATCTCAAAGGGGAAGTGGCGGAAGCTGTGTCCGGCATGCTCACCGAGCTGCAGGAGCGCTATCACCGCTATCGCAACGACGAAGCGTTCCTGAATCAGGTGATGAAAGACGGGGCAGAAAAAGCGAGTGCCCGCGCGTCTGAAACCCTGAAGAAGGTGTATGACGCGATTGGTTTCGTCGGCAAGCCGCTGTAAGGCAGCCGTAAACCAAAAGAAAAAGGCAGGGTAACCTGCCTTTTTTACGCCTGACGTTTAGTGGCTTGAAAACCAGTTGAGCTTGTTGCGCAGGGCCACCACCCGCCCGACGATAATCAGGCTCGGGCTTTCTACCTGAGTCGCCAGTTCGCCCAGCTGCGTCAGCACCCCGTCCACCACGCGCTGTTTAACCGCGGTGCCGTTCTCGACCAGCGCCACCGGCATATCCGCTGCCATGCCGTGCTCCAGCAACTTCTCCTGAATCGTTGCCGCCTGGTTCAGACCCATATAAAACACCAGCGTCTGCTGTTCTGCGGCCAGATTGTGCCAGTCCATCGCGCCGCCGCTTTTCAGGTGGCCGGTAACCAGCCGCACGCTCTGAGCGTAATCGCGGTGGGTAAGAGGAATACCGGCATAGGCGGAGCAGCCAGAGGCGGCGGTGATGCCGGGAACTACCGAGAACGGGATCCCGGCGTGGCACAGCGTTTCCAGCTCTTCGCCGCCGCGCCCGAAGATAAACGGATCGCCGCCCTTAAGACGCACCACGCGCTTGCCGCGCTGGGCTTCGCGCAGCAGGATCTGATTAATTTCCTCCTGCGGCACGCAGTGATAGCCGGCGCGCTTGCCGACAAACACGCGATCGGCGTCGCGGCGCACCAGGTTCATGATCTCATCGGACACCAGGCGGTCGTAGACCACGATGTCCGCCTGCTGGATCTGCTGTAAACCTTTGAGGGTCAGCAGGCCCGCATCCCCCGGTCCGGCGCCCACCAGCACCACTTCACCGCGATTTTCCAGCGGCTCGCTGAACAGCGTCCCGGTAATGGCCTCTACCGCCGCCGCATCCTCATTGGCCAGCGACTGCGCCAGGCGATCGTTGACGAAGAATTTCTCCCAGAAGCGGCGGCGTTCGCTCATGGCGCTGAACGTCTGCTTCACCCGACCGCGCAACTGACCGGCATAGTGGGCCACCTTGCCGAGATGCTGCGGCAGCAGCGCTTCCAGTTTTTCGCGCAGCAGGCGAGCCAGCACCGGTGAGGTGCCGCCCGACGAGACGGCCACCATCAGCGGCGAACGGTCAATTATCGACGGCATGATAAAGCTGGCTTGTTTCGGTGCGTCCACCACGTTACAGAAGATCCGCCGCGCTTCAGCGGCGTCGCTGACCTGTTGATTGACTGCATCGTCATCGGTGGCGGCGATCACCAGCCAACAGGTATCCAGCAGGGCTTCATCAAACGCGCCCTGCGCCAGCGTTAACGCACCGGCATCGGCCCAGACGGTAAACTGCGGGTCGAAGCGCAGGGCGTTAACAGTGAGGCGGGCGCCAGCGTCCAGCAGCAGACGGGCTTTACGCTCCGCAACATCGCCGCCGCCAACCAGCAGGCAGTCACGATCGCGTAACTGGCAAAATATGGGCAGGTGATCCACGACATTACCTCTTAATTATTGGCCGCAGCCTTGGTTATCGCGACGGTCTCCGTACCGGGACGCTCCGCTTCAGGCGTAGCATACCAATAACCCAGCCCCATAAATACGGCACCGGAAAGGGTGTTGCCCAGGGTTACCCACAAAAGGTTATGGCCGATACCTGAAAGGGTGTAGGTCTCGCTGTGATGGCCGAACCAGGAGAGGGCGAACAGCGTCATGTTAGCGACAGAGTGCTCGTAGCCGGAAGCGATAAATGCCAGCAGGCACCACCAGATGGCGATGAACTTCGCGGCACCCTCAGTGCGGATTGCCATCCAGATTGCCAGGCATACCAGCCAGTTACACAGCGCCCCTTTGAAGAACAGCACCGCTGCCGGTGCGCTGGTTTTCGCCAGTGCCGCGGTATGCAGCAGGCTGGTATCCACCGGCAGCAGGCTACCGCCACCCCAGGCGTAGAGCAGGGCGACAAACACCGACCCCATCAGGTTTCCGAGCCAGGTCTGTGGCAGGATAGTCCACATCTGCCGCTGGTTGATGGTGCCGGCTTTCACGCCGAAGGTAAGAAACATCGTGTGGCCGGTGAACAGCTCGGAGCCAGCGATGATGACCAGCGTCAGGGCGATACCAAAGGTGGCTCCCATCACCAGCGGACGCACCGCAGGTTCGAGCAGATTGCCAAGGGTGAAGATGAGAATAATAGCCATGCCAACATAGGCGCCCGCCATCGCTGAGCCGATCCAGAAGCCGAGCGGACTCTCTTTATTCAGTCGTGCGATGCGTGCCGCGTTGGCCGCACACTTATTGATCGTGTCGGTAAACATAGTAATGCCTCAGGATTAAAAAGAATTCGCTGGCTCCGGTCGGGAGCGGGTAAAAAAACGGGGGCCTTGCGCCCCCGGATTATCAGTTTTTCACCTGGACCATGCCGTCCTGGACGCGCGTCTCGTAATGGGCGACCGAGCGGCTCTCATCTTCCATGCATAGCCCGTCGCGCAGGCGGAAGCGCTGTTTTTTCAGCGGACTGGCAACCCACAGCTCGCCCTGATGTTCGGCAATCAGCCCGCGGGAAAGCACGCTGGACTCAAAGAACGGGTCGATATTGCTGATGGCGTAAACCTGTTCTTCTTTGCCGGGGCGGAAGATGGCGACCTGTTGATCGCCCACCAGCGCACAGACGCCGGTGGCCGGGATGATGTCGTCTATCTGACAAATCGTATTCCACTGGCTCATACGGTTTCCTCCACAAGGGTGACAGGGATGCGTTCATATGGCGTAGCCGGACGGTGCTGCTGGCGCTCATTCACCACCTGCACATTCGGGTCACGACGGTCGCTGTTAATGAAGTGTCTGAAACGTACCTGCGCCTGCGGATCGTTGACCGTTTCGGTCCACTCGCAGATCACCGCATCGCGCAGACGGGCCATTTCTGCTTCCAGCTGCGCATTCAGCCCCAGCTTGTCGTCGATGATCACGCTCTTGACGTAGTCGATGCCGCCTTCCAGGTTTTCCAGCCAGACCGAAGTGCGCTGCAGCTTATCCGCCGTGCGGATGTAGAACATCATGAAGCGATCGAGGTAGTGCAGCAGCGTTTCGCGATCGAGGTCGGCCGCCAGCAGGTCAGCGTGGCGTGGTTTCATGCCGCCGTTGCCGCAGACGTAGAGGTTCCAGCCTTTCTCGGTGGCGATGATGCCGACATCTTTACCCTGGGCTTCTGCGCATTCACGCGTGCAGCCGGACACGCCAAACTTCATTTTGTGCGGGGTGCGGATGCCTTTGTAGCGGTTCTCCAGCTCGACGCCGAAGCCGACGCTGTCGCCGACACCGTAGCGGCACCAGGTGCTGCCGACGCAGGTTTTCGCCATGCGCAGCGCTTTCGCATAGGCGTGGCCGGTTTCGAAGCCGGCGCTGATCAACTGACGCCAGATTTCCGGCAGGTCATCTTTCTGCGCCCCGAACAGGCCGATGCGCTGCGAACCGGTGATTTTGGTGTAAAGGTTGAATTCGCGGGCAATACGGCCCACTTCCATCAGCCCTTCCGGCGTGATTTCGCCTCCGGCAGAGCGTGGGATCACCGAGTAGGTGCCGTCTTTCTGGATGTTTGCCAGGAAGTTGTCGTTGGTATCCTGCAGCGGCGTGTGCTGCGGTTTGAGCACGTATTCGTTCCAGCAGGAGGCGAGCAGTGAACCCACGGTCGGTTTACACACTTCACAGCCGTAGCCTTTGCCGTATTTCGCCAGCAGCTCGTCAAAGGATTTGATGCCTTCGACGCGAATGAGGTGATACAGCTCCTGGCGCGAGAAGGCAAAGTGTTCGCAGAGGTTGTTGGTCACCTCGATGCCTTGTTTCGCCAGCTCGGCGTTCAGCACCTGGGTCACCAGCGGGATGCAGCCGCCACAGCCGGTACCGGCTTTGGTTTCGGCTTTCAGCGCCGCAACGGTGTGGCAGCCGCGCCCAATGGCGGCAACCAGGTCGCCTTTCGTGACATCGAAGCAGGAGCAGATTTGCGCGCTGTCAGGCAGTTTATCGACGCCGATAGAGGGCTTGCCGCTGCTGGCGTGCGCCGGGAGGATCAACGCGTCCGGGTTTTCCGGCAGTTCGATGGCGTTCAGCACCAGCTGCAGCAGGTTACCGTAGTCGCTGGTATCGCCCACCAGCACCGCGCCGAGCAGGGTTTTGTTATCCGGGCTGACGATAAGCCGTTTGTAGACCTCTTTGCTTTCGTCGAGATAGACGTAGCTGCGCGCGCCCGGCGTACGGCCGTGAGCATCGCCGATACCGCCTACGTCGACACCGAGCAGCTTCAGCTTGGCGCTCAGGTCGGCCCCTGCAAAGGCATTTTCATTACCCAGCAGATGATCGACGGTTACCTGCGCCATTTTGTAGCCCGGGGCCACCAGACCGTACACGCGGTTGTTCCAGCTGGCGCACTCGCCGATAGCGTAAATATCCGGGTCGGACGTCTGGCAGACATCGTTCACCATGATCCCGCCGCGCTGAGCGATGGCGAGGCCGCATTGATTCGCCAGCTTATCGCGTGGGCGGATACCGGTGGAGAAGACGATGAAATCGACTTCCAGCTCGCTGCCGTCGGCGAAACGCATGGTTTTACGCGCCTCGGTGCCCTGCTGGACGATCTCCTGGGTATTTTTGCTGGTGTGGACGCGCACGCCCATGCTTTCGATTTTACGACGCAGCTGCTCGCCGCCCATCTGATCGAGCTGTTCGGCCATCAGCATGGGTGCGAATTCGATAACGTGCGTTTCAACGCCCAGGTTTTTCAGCGCGCCCGCGGCTTCCAGGCCGAGCAGACCGCCGCCGACCACCGCGCCGCGTTTACTGCGACGCGCGCAGGCTTCGATGGCGTTGAGATCTTCGATAGTGCGGTAAACAAAGCAGTCCTGGGTATCTGAACCTTTAATCGGTGGGATCCACGGATAGGAGCCGGTCGCCATGATCAGTTTGTCGTAATAAACGGTGCGTCCGGCGCTGGAGTGGATCACCTTCTCCTGACGGTTAATGGTGATGGCGCGTTCGCCCACCAGCACCTGCACGCCGCGTTTTTCATACCAGCCTTCGCGGACCAGCGAGAGTTCTTCAGCGGTATGATGGGAAAAGTAAGAGGAGAGGTGGACACGATCGTATGCGATACGGGGCTCTTCACAGAAAACGGTAATTTCAAACTGACCGGGTTCGGCTTTATCGAGAAGCTCTTCGATAAAGCGGTGCCCGACCATGCCGTTACCAATTATAGCGAGTCTGACATTGCTCATTTTTGCCTCGATTTCTATTCTATTACCTCCTACCTTAACGATTCAGCACGCCATCTTATTGATATAGATCAAATACGACTTTGCCTACTACTTAGGTGGTATCCCTATGAATTGTAATGTTTTTTGTAAGCGCTGGAATTGTATGACAATTTATTGAGGGGCGGTTTTTGACTGTTTTTTAAGCGAGACTACTGATTTGGGATTACTCACTTAACCTGACGTTAACAAGCGGAGCGAGGGGTAATGGGGTAGGAAAAAACGTCCCTCTCCGCAGAGAGGGACTGACAGCGATTAATGTGCCGCTGCGGTAGTGGCATGCTGGCGGTGACGCGTCACGAAGCCGAGCACGAAGCACATAATAAAGACCACAGCGTAGAGGCCGTTTGCCGTCATCAGCGCCGCTTTGGTGCCGTGGCTGGCAACAATCGGTGCCGTTACGATGAAGGTCAGCATGGTGCCAACGGTGCCGCAGGTCAGAATAAAGTTAACCAGCTTCGGTGAGGCGACTTTAGTCTGCAGCGAACCCAGGGTGATGATCGAGGTGTAAATCGCGCTGGAGAAGAAGCCCAGTGCCAGAATAAACCACGTCATGTGTTCCGGGTTGCCGTTGATGAAGAAGTACATCAGCACCGTAGCCAGGCCCGCCAGCACGGTCAGAATGCGCTGCAGATCGAAGAAGCGCAGGATGAAGCTGAACGCCCACATGCCGATCATGTACGACATCCAGAAGTTACTCACCAGCTGTCCCTGGTCCTCAATGCTCTTGCCCAGCCCTTCCACATACTTAGGTACCCAGGCGATAAAGCCCAGCTGGCCGAGGATGTAGCAGAGTGCAGCAACGGCCAGGAACAGTACGCCAATACCCCATTTTTCTTTGGCGACCGGCTGGCTGGTGGTGACCGCTTTTTTACCCAGTACCGGGAACTCACAGCCGAAGGTCAGCGCGAAGATGGCCACGTACACCAGACCAATCGCCGCATAGACCCAGTACCACTCAATGGTACGCGCCAGCAGCCACGCCGCCAGCATCGGGAAAATCATCCCGGCCATGCTGAAGAAGGAGTCGGTAAACAGCAGACGCGCACCGCGGCTACGGCCTTCATACATATGGGTGATGAGGAAGGTACCGATAGACATGGTGATCCCACTCACCAGGCCGAGTACAAACATGGATGCAGAGAACAGGGCGATGCTGTGGCCCAGCATTAACCCGGCAACCGCGAGCACCATCAGCACAAAGCCGAAGCGCAGCTGGGTTTTCAGCGGGATGATTTCCATCAGCCAGGCATTCAGGAAGATGGAAATCAGGATCCCGGCGTTCAGGAAGGTGAAGGTGTTACTCATGCTGGAAACCGGCAGATTAAAATATTCTGCGATATTTCCCATCACCATCCCGGTGACAATTACCAGCGCACCAGTAAGGGCGTAGGAGAAATAGCTAATCCATGTGAGCTGTAAGCGGTTGCTGTTGGTCATAGCGAGCCTGTGAATAGATGTGTAAAGCGCGTTGACAGCGCAGGGGCGTGCAGATTTTATGCATTCATGTGACGTAATTAAACAATTTGATAGGCGTTTTCTGAAACCAACCCATCAATACATGACTTCTGTCACAGATGTGCATCATACGATAACGTTTGCCTTGCTGAAACAGCTTAAAACATCTTCGTAAAAATAAGTAAAAGGCTGGCGCCTGCGATCGGTGCTCTTTAGAATCAATCCACTTGCAACACTCATCGCTTTCGTAAGGAATTTTCATGCTCAAATCGACACTGGCGGCAGTCGCGGCTGTTTTAGCGCTTTCCGCAATCTCCCCGGCTGCACTGGCGGCAAAAGGCGATACTCACGTTCTGCTTACCACCTCTGCCGGCAACATTGAGCTGGAATTAAATAATCAAAAAGCGCCGATTTCGGTGAAGAACTTCGTCGATTACGTGAACAGCGGTTACTACAACAACACCACCTTCCATCGCGTGATCCCGGGCTTTATGATTCAGGGCGGCGGCTTCACCGCTGAAATGCAGCAGAAGCAGCCGAACCCGCCGATTAAAAACGAAGCCGATAACGGCCTGCGTAACACCCGCGGCACTATCTCGATGGCGCGCACCGCTGACAAAGACAGCGCCACCAGCCAGTTCTTCCTGAACGTGGCCGATAACGCGTTCCTCGACCACGGCCAGCGCGATTTCGGCTATGCGGTGTTTGGTAAAGTTGTGAAAGGCATGGACGTGGCCGATAAGATTTCGCAGGTGCAAACCCACGACGTCGGTCCGTATCAGAATGTGCCGTCAAAACCGGTAGTTATCCTCTCCGCGAAAGTTCTGCCGTAATTCCTCCCCCTGCGGGTGCCCGCCACCCGCATCGTCTCTTCCTGACGGCACATCCTTAAATTGCTGCTTATACTTGTGGCACATGAGGTTACGTTGAGGGAGACGCAATGACTAAAAAACTCACCGAAAAACAAAAGTCCCGGCTATGGGAACGGCAACGCAATCTCAATTTTCAGGCCAGCCGTCGGTTAGAGGGGGTTGAGATCCCGCTGGTGGAGTTGAGCGAAGAAGAGGCGCTGGCGCGTATAGAGACGTTAAGGGGGGAGTATGAGCGATAAATTTGGCGACGGGCGCGACCCTTATCTCTATGCCGGTTCGAAAGTAATGAAAAACCGCCTCGGCATTCGTCAGGCGCAGCGTCTTGAGCAGGCGGCGTATGAATTTACCGCGCTGCGTGCAGCCACGCTCGGCCCCGGCCCGGTGATTCGCGGTCTGCCGCACCTGTGCGCCATTCACCAATATCTCTATCAGGACGTGTTCGACTGGGCAG
This sequence comes from Siccibacter colletis, assembly GCF_025914095.1. Lineage (NCBI taxonomy): Bacteria > Pseudomonadati > Pseudomonadota > Gammaproteobacteria > Enterobacterales > Enterobacteriaceae > Siccibacter > Siccibacter colletis. Next base: position 325,874 of record NZ_CP074352.1, read on the forward strand.
GCGAACTGCGGGAAGTGGACATTTACGAAGGCGATACCCGTTTTTGCCATTTCGAATACCTTGAGAAAGAGGGCAATGCCCTGATGCAGGCGCTGGAAGACGAAGACTATCTGGCGGGGCTGGAGCGTGACGCGTTTATCGAGCGCCTCGCGCACTACTATTGTGAGATCAACGTTCTGCATCCGTTCCGCATCGGCAACGGGCTGGCCCAGCGTATCTTCTTTGAGCAGCTGGCGCTCCACGCCGGGTATCTGCTGGACTGGCGCGAGGTAGACCCGCAAGCCTGGCGCAGTGCAAATCAGGCGGGCGCGATGGGCGATCTGGCGCCGTTACAGACCATTTTCAGCAAAGTGGTGAGCGAAGCGCGGGAAAGCGAGTAAACTGACGCGGTTCGCGACGTTACGGAGCCGCTATGATACTGCTTATCGACAACTATGACTCTTTCACCTGGAACCTGTACCAGTACTTTTGCGAGCTGGGCGCGCAGGTTACGGTAAAGCGCAATGATGAGCTGACCCTGGCGGATATCGACGCGCTCGGGCCGCAAAAAATTGTTATCTCTCCCGGCCCCTGTACGCCCGATGAAGCCGGTATTTCGCTGGAGGTTATCCGCCGCTATGCCGGACAGCTGCCGATACTCGGCGTCTGTCTGGGTCACCAGGCGATTGCCCAGGCTTCTGGCGCACGCGTGGTACGCGCCGCGAAGGTGATGCACGGCAAGACCTCCATCATTACCCACACCGGCAAAGGCGTGTTTGCCGGCCTGAATAATCCGCTTACCGTTACCCGGTATCACTCTCTGATTGTTGAACCTGCAACCTTGCCCGCCAGTTTTGAAGTAACAGCCTGGAGCGATACCCGGGAAATTATGGGCCTTCGCCATCGGGAGTGGGATCTGGAGGGGGTGCAGTTCCACCCGGAAAGCATCCTCAGCGAGCAGGGCCACCAGCTGCTGGCGAACTTCCTGAATCGCTGATCTTTTCGTTGCCATCGTATGATTTTTTATGCATATTTTGTGATTATGTTTTCATAATCGCGTTCGCGTAAAAATGATGGAGTTTCCATGGCAACTGAGCAAGCGGCAATCACCCGGGCAACATTCGATGAAGTCATCCTGCCGATTTATGCACCTGCCGAGTTTATCCCGGTTAAAGGCAAGGGAAGCCGCGTCTGGGATCAGCAGGGCAAGGAGTATATCGACTTTGCGGGCGGTATTGCCGTAACGGCGCTCGGACACTGCCATCCTGCGCTGGTTGAGGCGCTGAAAACGCAGGGTGAAACGCTCTGGCACACCAGTAACGTCTTCACCAACGAGCCGGCGCTGCGCCTGGCGCGCAACATCATTGATGCCACCTTTGCCGAACGCGTGCTGTTTATGAACTCCGGCACTGAAGCCAACGAAACGGCCTTTAAGCTCGCGCGTTACTACGCTTCCACCCGCCACAGCCCGTACAAAAGCAAGATCATCGCTTTCCATAACGCCTTCCACGGGCGCTCGCTGTTCACGGTTTCGGTCGGCGGGCAGCCGAAATACTCCGACGGCTTTGGGCCAAAACCGGCTGACATCATCCATGTGCCGTTCAACGATCTGCACGCGGTGAAGGCGGTGATGGATGATCACACCTGCGCCATTGTGGTGGAGCCGATTCAGGGTGAGGGCGGAGTGACCGCCGCAACGCCGGAATTCTTACAGGGGCTGCGCGATCTCTGCGACCAGCATCAGGCGCTGCTGGTGTTTGACGAAGTGCAGTGCGGCATGGGGCGCAGCGGCACGCTGTTCGCCTATCAGCACTATGGCGTGACGCCGGATATTCTGACCAGCGCCAAAGCGCTCGGCGGCGGCTTCCCGGTCAGCGCAGTGCTGACGACGCAGGAGATCGCCAGCGCTTTCCACGTTGGTTCGCACGGTTCCACCTACGGTGGCAACCCGCTGGCCTGCGCGGTGGCGGGCGCGGCATTCGATATCATTAATACTCCTGAAGTGCTGGACGGCGTGCTTGCCCGTCGCCAGCAGTTCGTTGCGCACCTGCAGCAGATTAATCAGCAGTACGACGTGTTCAGCGATATTCGTGGCATGGGTCTGCTTATTGGCGCGGAGCTGCAACCGCAGTACGCCGGGCGTGCGCGTGACCTGCTGTATGCCGCTGCCAGTGAAGGCGTGATGGTGCTGAATGCCGGGCCGAACGTGATGCGTTTTGCCCCATCGCTGGTGGTGGAAGAAGATGAGATCGACCATGGGATGGCGCGCTTCGCCGCGGCGGTAGGTAAGGTGGTTAACGGCTGATCAGCTTTCGCCGCGCAGCCGTCGCTTCAACCAGATCCCATGCTGAGGCCGCTGGCGCCAGGCCACGGACGAAATGGTATGCATGGTGCTCAGGTGGCTGAGAATGCGCTGCAGGTGCTGCTCCATGGTGGTGAGCGGGCCTGAGGGCAACGACTCTGGCGGTTCGATAATGGTTACGTCGTTGCTCGCTGACGGCGCGTCATACTCCAGCCGCTGCTGGCAGCGCTGAATGGCAATCTCACAGGATTGCAGATAGCGTTCGGCCAGCTGCGGCGTCAGCATGTTGTGTTCCCGGGCCAGCGTTGTGATGGCGTTGATGTGCTCGACCACGAACTGACTGTGGGTCACCCACAGCTTCATGTCCGCCAGATAGTGCGTGTTGAAGCCCGGCTCCTGCATCGCCTGGTTAAGGGAGTTATACACCGCGTTGTGCGCCTGGTTCACGCGCATACGCTGCCACGCCAGCGGTGTCGCCCCGGGGTTATCACTGAGGATCAGGCGTAGCGCGTCCTGATCCGCCTCCAGCGCATCGTGCGCATTCTGCCGCAGCAGACCGGTCTGCCACTGCGGCCACAGCCATACCATCCCGCCAAAGGCAATCAGACAGCCAATCAAGGTATCGACTAAGCGCGGCAGGATAAACTGCTCAGCGTTCAGGGTAATCAGCTGCAGGGTGTACACCGCCGTGACGGTAAAGCCTATCGTCGCCCAGCCGTAGCTTTTGCGGATGATCAGATAGCTCACCAGCGTAATCGCCAGCATCGCCAGCAGGGCGAATCCTTCCGGGAAGTGGAAATGCAGCGCCACGCCGGCAATCAGCAGCCCCGCCATGGTGCCGCCAGCACGGTGGAAGATCCGCACCCGCGTGGCGCCGTAGCCGTTCTGGGTAACGAACATAATGGTCATCAGGATCCAGTACGGTTTCGGCAGATGAAACGCGTTGCCCACCAGGCTGGCGATGCTCAGCATCACGGCGATACGCGCGGCGTTGCGCAGGGCCGCAGATTTAAAAGAGAGGTAACTTTTTAACGCCGGGAACAGCGGCAGGCGGCGCTGCCGGTCCTCCATCATGTCGCGCACGTACAGAGGGCGCTGGGTGCGCAGCACGCGGGCGATGCGGCTGAAGTGATAATCAAAAAATTGCCCGACCGGGTTATCGGGATGCTGACGGGCGATCTTTTCCAGCGCTTCGCTCTGCTTATCCATCGAAAAACGCGTCGGATAGCGGTGATAGAGAATATCGTCGGCAAGCGTGCGCAGCCGGCCGGCGACAGTTTGCGCTGTCCAGCGAATGACTTTTTCGGCGTGGGTCTGCTTCACCAGCTTTTGTACCTCTTCCGGCTGGTGCAGGCTGACCGAGATATGCTCCTGCAGGTCGAGCGCAATCTGGAACGCGCGCAGCAGGCGCCGGTAATCATTCTGGCGGTTGGCGGCCAGCATGTGCAGCTGCTGATAACACTGGCTGATGAGATCCACCACCTTCTGCTGATGTGCCAGCAATGGCGGTAGCGCGGTATCCGGGTCGGTATGCCGGGTAAGCATGCTGTATTTCGCTTCACAGTAGCTCGCCAGTTCGCGATAGAGCAGACTGAGTGTCTCCCGCAGCGGCTGTTCACGCCACAGCCAGAACCAGAACCAGTTGAACGCGCCGTACCACAGCGTGCCGAGGGTGTAGATGAGCATTGGTTGCCAGACCGGCATGTTGCCGGCGAGGCTTAGGGTAAAGATCGCGGCGATAAGCGAGGCCGGGAGCAGGCGCGCATGCAGGCTGCTGATCTCCGCCGTCACGCCAAGCACCAGCGCCATGACGCTCAGAATAATCGGCAGAGGAAGTTGCTGATAAAGCAGAAGCTGGACTGCGAGACTACTGAGGGCAAACAGCGAGCCGCCGATAAACAGGCGTTTGAAGAAGCGTTTATGAGGTGTATCCAGCCCGGCAATATTGCAGCAGGCAGGCACCAGCGAGAAGAGCAAGCCCTGTTGCAGATGGCCCAGTATCAGGCCCACCGCCACGGGAATACAGAGCACCAGCGTTTGTCGGAGTGCGTAGTTAACTTCGGGGTGGTAAATCAGCCTGCGCCACATAGCCAACGAGCAGAGACAACAACGGCGTGCTACTCGCGTAACACGCCGTTGCGAAGCGGCTTAACGGGTTCCGTAAACCACGATGGTTTTACCGTGTGCGGAGATCAGGTTCTGATCTTCCAGCATTTTCAGAATACGGCCTACGGTTTCGCGGGAGCAGCCCACGATCTGGCCAATTTCCTGACGGGTAATTTTGATCTGCATTCCGTCCGGGTGGGTCATCGCGTCAGGCTGCTTTGCAAGGTTCAGCAGGGTCTGGGCGATACGGCCGGTTACGTCGAGGAAGGCGAGGTTGCCCACTTTCTCGGAGGTGACCTGCAAGCGACGCGCCATCTGCGAGGAGAGGCGCATCAGGATGTCCGGGTTCACCTGGATCAGCTGACGGAATTTTTTATAGGAGATCTCAGCGACTTCACAGGCGGTTTTCGCGCGAACCCAGGCGCTACGCTCCTGGCCCTCTTCAAACAGGCCAAGCTCGCCAATAAAGTCACCCTGATTCAGATAGGACAGGATCATCTCCTTGCCTTCTTCATCTTTGATCAGCACTGCCACTGAGCCTTTAACGATGTAGTACAACGTTTCCGCTTTTTCACCCTGGTGAATCAGCGTGCTCTTAGATGGGTACTTATGAATGTGGCAATGAGACAAGAACCATTCAAGAGTCGGGTCTGTTTGCGGTTTGCCAAGCACCATGCGCTGTTATCCTCTGTTATAAACTGGCTCCAGAGTCCGGGTTATGCCCCTGCTCTGGGGTTGCTGTCATATATTCCCGCATCCCGGGAAGTGGCGCTCGTCAGATTTCGTCGCCTTTAATGAGTAAAATCCGCCGCATACATGCATAACATCAATGTTACATGATTACAGCCAGACTGTTTTAGCATAGCTTTTCATGAGTGTCTTGTATTGTCTCGTTTCAGCTTGACGCAGGTCGCCTTTCGTTGCCTGTTTTGCGGGCGACGAGTAATCTGTCGTCAAATCAGCAAGTCAGGAGAAGGCAAATGCAGGCACGTGTTAAATGGGTGGAAGGCCTGACCTTCCTGGGTGAATCTGCCTCCGGGCATCAGGTGCTGATGGACGGCAACTCCGGCGATAAAGCGCCAAGCCCGATGGAGATGGTACTGATGGCCGCAGGTGGTTGTAGCGCGATTGACGTAGTGTCGATTCTGCAGAAGGGGCGTCACGACGTGACCAACTGCGAGGTGAAGCTTACCTCCGAACGCCGGGAAGAGGCGCCGCGCCTGTTCACGCACATTAATCTGCACTTTATCGTTACCGGTAAAGCGCTCAAAGACGCGGCGGTAGAGCGGGCGGTGTCGCTCTCGGCAGAGAAATACTGCTCGGTGGCGTTGATGCTGGAGAAAGCGGTGAACATCACCCACTCGTATGAGGTGATTGAAGCCTGACGGCAGGGCGGCGCTGACAGGCTTCATGCAGTCAGCGCCGCACCGTTATTCGATTTTTTTCCCTTCCATCAACCGCTGCACCAGCGGCATCATAATCAGCTCCATCGCCAGCCCCATCTTGCCGCCCGGCACCACTAACGTATTCATGTGAGAAATAAATGAACCCTGCAGCATGGCCAGCAGCCAGGGGTAATCGATGCCCTCCAGATTGCGGAAGTGGATCACCACCAGACTCTCGTCCAGCGACGGGATAGTTTTCGCTGCGAATGGGTTGGAGGTATCCACCGTCGGCACGCGCTGGAAGTTGATATGGGTGCGCGAGAACTGCGGGGTGATGAAGTTGATGTAATCCTCCATCGAACGCACCACGGAGTCCATTACCGCCTCGCGCGAGTGACCGCGCTCGCTGGTATCACGCACCAGCTTCTGGATCCATTCAAGGTTAACGATGGGCACCACGCCCACCAGCAGATCAACATGCTGCGCCACGTCGTGCTGCGGCGTGACCACACCGCCGTGCAGCCCTTCGTAGAACAGCACGTCCGTTGGCTCCGGGAGCGGCTGCCACGGCGTGAAGGTGCCGGGAACCTGATTCCACGGCACTGCTTCATCGTAAGTATGAAGGTATTTACGCGACTGGCCGCTGCCGCTGCGCCCGTATTCGCTGAATGTCTCTTCCAGCAGGCCGAAGTCGTTAGCTTCCGGGCCGAAGTAGCTGATGTGGCGACCGAGATCGCGCGCTTTGCGGATCGCCATGTCCATTTCAGGCCGGGTGTAGCGATGGAAGCTGTCGCCCTCGATTTCGGCGGCGTGCAGATTGAGCTGGGTGAAAATCTTACGGAAGGCGAGGCTGGTGGTGGTGGTACCGGCTCCGCTGGAGCCGGTCACGGCAATAATCGGGTGCCTGGCTGACATAGGAAACTACTCCCTTGATGGGTACGCGACGTCACTGCACAGGCGGGAACAGGTTCTGAACGTCGTCAGCCGTGGAACTGACCGCGCGGCATAATGTTAATGGTTTCATGCAGTTCAGACCAGACCAGTACCGCTTCGCCCGTTTGCAGTTGACGTTTTACGTCCGAGACTTTTTGTTCGAGGCTGCGTTCATGTTCACCATAATCGGTGCCTTCGCGCAACACAAAAGATTCGAGCAGGTTATCGAGCGTGTCGGGATCGAGTTCTTTCCAGGGAATAATCATCGCACATCCAGATAGTGAGTCAGCCAGTCAGGCACACGCTGTTCAAGCCACATCTGCGGGCGGCGCAGCGTACCGCTTACGAAACCCACATGCCCGCCATGGTCGGTCAACTGGTATTCAATCGACGGCGGCAGCAGCGTCGGGTCGGGTATCACGTGATGATCCATAAAGGGATCATCTTTAGCATGGATGATAAGCATCGGTTTTGCGACATTGGGCAGCATCGGCATGGCGCTGCACTGGCGGTAGTAGTCCAGCGCGTCTGCAAAACCGTGGATTTTCGAGGTGATAAGATCGTCGAAGTCGCGCAAGCCGCGGATCTGCTTCAGCTGCTTGATACTGACCGGTAACGTGCCGGGATAGGCGTGCAGCTTGCGCGCCGCGTTGGCTTTCAGCAGGTTGAGCAGATAACGCTGGTAGAAACGACTGAAGCCTTTTTCCATGTGGTAGCAGCACTGCTCCAGCAGCAGCGGGGCGGAAACCACGACGCCAGCATCAAGCAGACAGTCGCTGCCCTGTTTCGCCATCAGGCAGGCCAGCATGTTGCCGCCGAGTGAATAACCCACCGCGGCGGTAGGCACATCGCCCCAGGTGGATTTCAGCCACGACAGAAAATAGCTGCCGTCTTCGGTTTCCCCGGAGTGATAGATCCGCTTCATGCGGTTCGGCTCACCGCTGCAGCCGCGAAAATGCATCACTACGCCCAGCCAGCCGCGTTTCTTCGCCGCTTCGATCATGCCGTGCGCGTAGGGGCTGTGCAGGCTGCCCTCGAGGCCATGAAAGACCACCAGCCGGGGTTTGTGCGCCGCACCCGCCGGATCTTCGCTCCACGCGAGATCGACAAAGTCACCGTCCGGCATGTCGAGCCGCTGCCAGTGCGGAGTAAACTTCACGCGACGGCGCAGCACGCGCGGCAGCATGGTTTGCAGATGCGGATTGCGCGCCCCCGGCATGGGAACAAAGTGCTGTGAGTCGGGGCGATGCGCTTCCAGCCCGGCGTGGGTGATCTCGGTCATGATGCTCATTTGAATAGTAAGTCTGATCAGGATTATATCGTGACCGGGGGTTAAAGTTGATGACTTTATCCCTTTCGATAAAGGGCGTGAATGCCAAAGCGAGGAGAAACGCGGGCGGTTAAGAGAGGGCCGCATGCTGGCGTGACGGCCACAGAGGAGGAGCGCGCCGACGACGATAGCGCCGGCGCGGCGCATCATGGCTGGTTCAGCATCTGCTCCAGCGACTCCTGCGCGTCAAGCCATGCCATTTCACACGCTTCGAGACCGGCTTTGGTTTTCGCCTGCAGCTGCAGCGCCTCGTTCATTTCGGCTTTGCGGCCCGGATCGTACAGCCCGCTGTCGCTTAGCTTCTCCTCAACGCCAGCAAGGGTCGCGTTAAGCTTCTCCATCTCTTTTTCGAGACGGGCGATCTCTTTGCGGATTGGCTGGGTCAGGGTGCGCAGCTCCGCCTCGCGGCGCTTCTGATCTTTACGCGCTTGCGCCGAGTTGGCGTTATCTTTGGCGGCCTCGTCGCCCTGGCTCTCCTGCTTCTGCACATCGCTCAGCCACTGCTGGTAATCTTCCAGGTCGCCGTCAAAGGCTTCCACTTTGCCGTCGTGGACCAGATAGAGGTCGTCGGTGGTGGAGCGGATCAGGTGGCGGTCGTGCGATACCACCACCAGCGCGCCTTCAAATTCGATAAGCGCATCGGTCAGCGCCTGACGCATGTCGAGGTCGAGGTGGTTGGTCGGTTCATCGAGCAGCAGCAGGTTGGGGCGCTGCCAGACGATCAGCGCCAGCACCAGCCGCGCCTTTTCGCCGCCGGAGAAGCGCTCGGTGTTCTCGCTCACCTTGTCGCCCTGGAAGCCGAAGCCGCCGAGGTAGTCGCGCAGCTTCTGCTCCAGCTCCTGCGGGGCGAGGCGCGCCAGATGCTGCAATGGCGATTCGTCGGCGCGCAGAAACTCCAGCTGATGCTGGGCGAAATAGCCGAGCTTGATACCCTTCGCGAGGCCGATGTCGCCGCTGACCGGGGCCAGTTCGCCCGCCAGCAGCTTAATCAGCGTGGATTTACCGGCACCGTTGCGTCCCAGCAAACCAATACGTGACCCCGGGACCAGGTTCAGCTTGATGGAGTCGAGGATAGTGCGATCCCCGTAACCCGCGCTGACCTTTTCCATTTTCAGCAGCGGGTTCGGCAGGCTTTCCGGCGCGCGGAAGCTGAAGTGGAACGGGTTATCCACGTGCGCCGGGGCGATCAGCTCCATGCGCTCCAGCATCTTAATGCGGCTCTGCGCCTGTTTGGCCTTCGAGGCTTTTGCTTTAAAGCGGTCAATGAAGCTTTGCAGATGCGCCACGCGCTCCTGCTGGCTTTCGTAGGTGGCCTGCTGCTGGGCCAGGCGCGTCGCGCGCTGGCGCTCGAACGAGCTGTAGTTCCCGGTGTACTCGAACATATTCTGTTGTTCGATATGAATGATTTTATCCACCACCGGATCGAGGAAGTCGCGGTCGTGAGAAATCAGGATCAGCGTGCCGGGGTAGCTTTTCAGCCAGCGCTCCAGCCAGATCACCGCATCGAGATCGAGGTGGTTGGTCGGTTCATCAAGCAGCAGCAGGTCAGAACGGCAGATCAGCGCCTGAGCAAGGTTAAGGCGCATGCGCCAGCCACCGGAGAAATCACTCACCGGGCGCTCCAGCTGTTCGTTGCTGAAGCCTAAGCCGTGCAACAGGCTGGCGGCACGCGAACGGATAGTCCAGGCGTCAATGGCGTCCAGCTTACCGTGGAGCGTGGCGATAGCGTTGCCGTCGTTGCGCTCGTTGGCGGCGTGCAGGTCGCGCTCAAGCTGGCGATATTCGCGGTCGCCGTCGATGACATAGTCCATAGCCGGCATCGCCAGCGCGGGCGTCTCCTGGTTGACCCAGGCAAGCTGCCAGGTTCCCGGGAAGCTGAAGCTGCCGCCGTCTGCGCTAATCTCATTTTTCAGCAGCGCAAGCAGCGTGGATTTACCGCAGCCGTTTTTGCCCACCAGGCCGACTTTCTGGCCGGGGTTGATGGTGGCGGTGGCATTGTCCAGCAGCACGCGGGTACCGCGACGAATTTGTAGCGAGGAGAAAACAATCATAAGGCGCCGTTTGTTCAGACTATGTTAAATTGTCATTAAAAGGCTGTGCCGCTTCAGCCGCGCGATGCACTGTCATCTGCGTGCGTCAGTATCTCTGAGGAAGCGGAATCACCTTTAGTGACGCGCTGCGTCATGCATCGCGTGGGGCGCCATGGTAGCCCAAATTAATGACAATACACAAAATCATTCAGGCAACATCGCGGCACCCGAACGCCAAAGGCTGACTGAAAGAAAAGTACTATGACACCCTGGAGGGGAATGATGTCACAGCCGCCTAAAGTTCTGCTGCTGTATGCCCATCCGGAATCTCAGGACTCGGTAGCCAACCGGGTTTTGCTTAAGCCGGCTCAGCAACTGCCTCACGTCACCGTGCACGATCTCTACGCGCACTACCCTGACTTTTTTATTGATATTCCCCAGGAGCAGGCGCTGCTGAGTGAGCACGATGTGATTGTGTTCCAGTTTCCGCTCTATACCTACAGCTGTCCGGCGCTGCTCAAAGAGTGGCTCGACCGCGTGCTAAGCCGCGGTTTTGCCAGCGGCGTGGGCGGTAACCAGCTGGCCGGTAAGTACTGGCGTAACGTCATTACCACCGGCGAGCCGGAGGGGGCGTATCGCTATGACGGTTTTAATCGCTATCCGCTGAATGAAATCCTGCGGCCTTTCGAGCTGACCGCGGCGATGTGCCGTATGCACTGGCTCAGTCCGATGATCGTCTACTGGGCGCGCCGTCAGTCGCCGCAGGAACTGGCAACCCATGCTGCCGCCTACGGCGAATGGCTGTCCTCCCCACATTTGCCGGGGGGCCGCTGATGGAAGGTGGAGATATTATGCTGGCCGGCGTGCTGTTCCTGTTCGCCGCCGTGGTGGCCGTACCGATTGCCGCCAGGCTCGGTATCGGTGCCGTGCTGGGTTACCTGCTGGCGGGCATTGCCATTGGCCCGTGGGGGCTGGGTTTTATCAGCGACGTAGAAGAGATCCTGCACTTCTCGGAGCTGGGCGTGGTGTTCCTGATGTTTATCATCGGACTGGAGCTTAACCCGTCAAAACTCTGGCAGCTGCGGCGCTCGATTTTTGGCGTGGGGGCCGCGCAGGTGCTGTTCAGCGCGGCGCTGCTGGCCGGGCTGCTGATGCTCACTGACTTCTCGTGGCAGGCGGCGGTGGTCGGCGGAATTGGCCTGGCGATGTCGTCCACGGCGATGGCGCTACAGCTGATGCGCGATAAGGGCATGAACCGCAGCGAAGCCGGGCAGCTCGGGTTTTCGGTACTGCTGTTTCAGGATCTGGCAGTCATCCCGGCGCTGGCGCTGGTGCCACTGCTGGCGGGCAGCAGCGATCAGCCGCTCGACTGGATGAAGGTCGGCATGAAGGTGCTGGCGTTTGCCGGCATGCTGGTGGGCGGGCGCTATCTGCTGCGCCCGGTGTTTCGCTATATTGCCGCGTCGGGCGTGCGTGAAGTCTTCACCGCCGCCTCGCTGCTGCTGGTGCTTGGCTCGGCGTTGTTTATGGACGCGCTGGGGCTGTCGATGGCACTCGGCACCTTCATCGCCGGCGTGCTGCTGGCGGAAAGCGAGTATCGCCACGAGCTGGAGATGTCCATCGATCCCTTTAAAGGGCTGCTGCTCGGCCTGTTCTTTATTTCCGTAGGAATGGCGCTGAACCTCGGCGTCCTCTATACCCATGTATTGTGGGTGCTGATGAGCGTCGCGGTGCTGGTGGCGGTAAAAACCCTGATCCTTTACCTGCTGGCGCGCCTCTACGGCTTGCGCAGCTCCGAGCGCATGCAGTTCGCCAGCGTGCTGAGCCAGGGCGGAGAGTTTGCGTTCGTGCTGTTCTCTACCGCCTCGTCGCAGCGCCTGTTTCAGGGCGACCAGATGGCGCTGCTGCTGGTGACGGTGACGCTTTCAATGATGACCACGCCGCTGCTGATGAAAGGTATCGACAAGTGGCTGGCGCATCGTTTCAATGCTGGCGATGAAGAAGTGGAAATGCCGTGGGTCGATGATGACGAACCGCAGGTGATTATCGTTGGCTTCGGACGTTTTGGGCAGGTCATCGGGCGCCTGCTGATGGCAAACACCATGCGCATCACGGTGCTGGAACGCGATATCAGCGCGGTAAACCTGATGCGCAAATATGGCTATAAGGTCTATTACGGGGATGCCACCCAGGTGGAACTGCTGCGTTCGGCGGGTGCCGCGTCGGCGAAGTCCATCGTGATTACCTGCAACGAGCCGGAAGACACCATGAAGATTGTGCATCTCTGCCAGCAGCACTTCCCGCACCTCAGCATTCTGGCCCGTGCCAGAGGCCGCGTGGAGGCGCACGAGCTGCTGCAGGCCGGGGTGAAGCAGTTCTCGCGTGAAACCTTCTCCAGTGCGCTGGAGCTGGGGCGCAAAACGCTGATGACGCTGGGGATGCATCCGCATCAGGCGCAGCGCGCGCAGCTGCATTTTCGCAGGCTTGATATGCGCATGCTGCGCGAGCTGATGCCGGTCCATACCGACAGCGCGCAAATTTCCCGCGCCCGTGAAGCGCGACGCGAGCTGGAAGAGATCTTCCAGCGTGAGATGCAGCAGGAGCGGCGTCAGTTCGATGGCTGGGACGAATTTGAGTAAAGGTGAGTAATGTCGCAACGTAAACGGTTTATCGCCGGCGCAACCTGCCCGGCGTGCAAGGCTCAGGATTCGCTGGCGATGTGGCGCGAAAACAGCGTCGATATCGTGGAGTGCGTGAAGTGCGGACATCAGATGCGCGAGGCGGATAAAGCGGTACGCGAGCACGTTCGCAAAGAGGAACAGGTGATCGGCATTTTTCACCCGGACTAGCGCTATAGCCCAGCTTTTTTTAAGCTAAGGGGTACACGGGTGCAGAATTCCGCTACAATCTGCGCCACTATTCTTCCCCTGCTCAGGAGATATCATGAAAGTAGCAAAAGACCTGGTGGTCAGCCTGGCCTATCAGGTACGTACAGAAGACGGTGTGTTGGTTGATGAATCTCCGGTGAGTGCGCCGCTGGATTACCTGCATGGTCACGGCTCTCTGATCTCTGGCCTGGAAACGGCGCTGGAAGGCCACGACGTTGGCGACAAATTCGACGTTGCGGTAACTGCGAACGACGCATACGGTCAGTACGATGAGAACCTGGTTCAGCGCGTTCCTAAAGACGTATTCATGGGCGTTGACGAACTGCAGGTTGGCATGCGCTTCCTGGCAGAGACCGACCAGGGTCCGGTACCGGTTGAGATCACCGAAGTGGAAGACGATCACGTTGTGGTTGACGGTAACCACATGCTGGCTGGCCAGAACCTGAAGTTCAACGTGGAAGTCGTTGCTATCCGCGAAGCGACCGAAGAAGAACTGGCTCACGGCCACGTTCACGGTGCGCACGACCATCATCACGACCATGACCACGATCACGATGGCTGCTGCGGCGGTCACGGCCACGATCACGGTCATGACCACGGTAACAAAGGCGGTTGTGGCAATGGCGGTTGTGGCTGCCACTAAGCTGCACTGCAAAAAAGGCGCCTCCGGGCGCCTTTTTTATTGCTTCAGTAGTGCGGCGGCGGGGTCTCTTCCGACTGCGACGCCATCATTGAGGGCTGGGTGGCTTTAAGCTTATCCACCAGCAGGCGCAGATGATCGCGCAGTCTCGCCATTTCCAGCTCGTGTTCCGTGACCGTCTGGTTCAGCGCGTCGATGGTGTGCTCCTGAAAGGCCAGTCGGCTTTCCAGCTCGGCCAGCCGTTCTTCGATTGAGTGCTGCGGCATAATTCCCCCGGTTGTTTTTTAGGCCAGCGTGGCAGGCGCGCCAGGATTTTACGCAAATTTCCCGGCTACCGATATATTCCGTAAGCGCAGGAAACTAATTTAAACAAAAATAGTCGTAATTAACTCGATCAGAAGGGGAGAGATTGTGTAGATTTCCTCCACGACGTTTTATATTACGTGTCTGAAATTTAGTTAACATGGGGAGCAATACCCCGACCCTGGAGATATGGATGAAATCATTGTTTAAAGTAACCCTGCTGGCCACCACCATGGCAGTTGCACTGAATGCTTCTACCGCATTCGCAGCGCCAGCGGCAGCGAAAGACGCCGCGGCGGACACCAAATCAGCAGCAGCGAACAAGGATGCGTTTAAAAGCGACGACCAGAAATCGGCTTACGCTCTGGGTGCATCGCTGGGACGTTACATGGAAAACTCCCTGAAAGAGCAAGAGAAGCTGGGCGTGAAGCTCGATAAAGCACAGCTGATCGCAGGCGTTCAGGATGCCTTCGCGGGCAACAGCAAAATGTCCGATCAGGACATTGAGAAAACTCTTCAGGAATTCGAAGCGCGCGTGAAGAATGCTGCGCAGGCTAAGATGGAAAAAGACGCGAAAGAGAACGCCGAGAAGGGTAAAGCCTTCCGTGACGCTTTCGCGAAAGAGAAGGGTACTAAAACCTCTTCTACTGGCCTGATCTACAAAGTAGAGAAAGAAGGCACTGGTGCTGCGCCGAAAGACAGCGATACCGTGGTCGTGAACTACAAGGGTACGCTGATCGACGGTAAAGAGTTCGATAACTCCTATACCCGTGGCGAGCCGCTCTCCTTCCGTCTGGATGGCGTAATCCCGGGCTGGACCGAAGGTCTGAAATACATCAAGAAAGGCGGCAAAATCAAGATGGTTATCCCGCCAGAGCTGGCATACGGGAAAACCGGCGTTCCGGGTATTCCGGCTGACTCCACCCTGGTCTTTGACGTAGAGCTGCTGGATATCAAACCGGCTGCTAAACAGGATGAGAAGGCACCGGCAGCAGGCGAAGAAAAACCGGCCGCTGCGCAGAAGTAAGTTTCTGATACGAAACCGCCGCCCCAATTGGGCGGCGGTTTTTTATTTGTGGCAGGATATAATAAAAACTGGAAAGCGCGTCTGACGCTGTATTACTTTAGCCGTCTGCGTAACAACTGAGTAATGAGTCTGCCCTGACACGATAATACGACAGGCTCTCTTTAGAGGGTGGTATCTTTTCATGTCCAATTCGCTTTTAACCAACGAAACCAGTGAGCTCGACTTACTGGATCAACGTCCCTTTGACCAGACCGACTTCGATATCCTCAAATCCTATGAAGCGGTGGTTGACGGCTTAGCGATGCTGATTGGTTCCCATTGCGAAATTGTGTTGCACTCATTACAGGATTTGAAATGTTCCGCCATCCGCATCGCCAACGGCGAACATACCGGTCGTAAAATCGGCTCACCCATTACTGACCTGGCGCTGCGTATGCTGCATGACATGACCGGCGCCGACAGTAGCGTATCGAAGTGCTATTTCACCCGAGCAAAAAGTGGTGTGCTGATGAAGTCGGTGACCATCGCCATCCGCAACCGCGAACACCGGGTGATTGGCCTGCTGTGTATCAATATGAATCTCGACGTGCCGTTCTCGCAGATCATGAGCACCTTTATTCCGCCAGAGACGCCGGACCAGGAAGTGCCGTCATCGGTTAACTTCGCCTCGTCGGTGGAAGATCTGGTGACCCAGACGCTGGAGTTCACCATCGAAGAGGTCAATGCCGACCGCAACGTGTCCAATAACGCCAAGAATCGCCAGATCGTGCTCAATCTTTATGAGAAAGGCATCTTCGACATCAAAGACGCGATAAACCAGGTGGCGGACCGCCTGAATATCTCCAAGCACACGGTCTATCTCTACATTCGCCAGTTCAAAAGCGGTGATTTTGTCGGGCAGGAGCGCTGATGCGTTTTGCCATGATGGTGACGGGCCCGGCTTACGGCACGCAGCAGGCGAGCAGCGCGTTACGCTTCGCGCAGGCCGTGCTGGCGGAAGGGCATCAGCTTGAAAGTATCTTTTTCTATCGTGAAGGCGTGTATAACGCCAATCAGCTCACCGCGCCGGCCAGCGACGAGTTCGATCTGGTGCGCGCCTGGCAGCAACTGAACCAGCAGCACGGTGTGGAACTGCATATCTGCGTTGCGGCTGCACTGAGACGTGGCGTGACCGACAATGAGCAGGCGACGCTACAGCAGTTACCTGCCGCTAACCTGCAGCCCGGTTTTACTCTGAGCGGCCTGGGTGCGCTGGCGCAGGCATCCCTGACCTGCGATCGGATGGTGCAGTTCTGATGAAACGCATCGCTTACGTTTTTACTACTGCTCCCCACGGTTCCAGCGCCGGACGCGAAGGGCTGGATGCGCTGCTGGCGACTTCTGCCCTGAGTGAAGAGATCGGCGTTTTCTTTATCGGCGACGGCGTGCTGCAACTCCTGCCGGATCAGCAACCCGCTAAAATTATGGCGCGGGACTATATTGCGACCTTCCGCGTGCTGCCGCTCTACGACATCGAGCAGTACTGGGTGTGCGCCCGCGCTTTGCGGGAGCGCGGCCTGGCGGAGCACCAGACGTTAGTGCTGGATGCTGAGGTCGTCGAGCCGGATGTCTGGCGTGGGCATCTCAACGATTATGACGTGGTATTAACTTTCTGAGGCCGACATGCTGCACACCCTGAGCCACTCTCCCTGGCGCTGTGATTTCTCAACCTTTCTTTCGGCGCTGCGGCCGGGGGATGAGGTGCTGCTGCTGCAGGACGGCGTGATCGCTGCCATCGAAGGCGGCCTGTTCCTTGAAAAGCTGCGTAGCGCCCCCATCTCAGTAAGCGTGCTGCGTGATGACGTTGAAGCGCGCGGCCTGTCTGCTCAAATTTCGAACAGTATCGTCAGGGTTAGCTATACTGATTTCGTCAGAATGACGCTCAGTCACCAAAGTCAAATGGCCTGGTGACGTTGCGATCTCTGTATATTTCTTGACACCTTTTCGGGTCAGCCCTAAAATTCCGCGTCCTCATATTATATGAGGGCGTTTTATTACGTGTTTACGAAGCAAAAGCTAAAACCAGGAGCTATTTAATGGCAACAGTTAACCAGCTGGTTCGCAAACCACGCGCACGCAAAGTTGCAAAGAGCAACGTGCCAGCGCTGGAAGCCTGCCCGCAAAAACGTGGTGTATGTACTCGTGTATATACCACCACTCCGAAAAAACCGAACTCCGCACTGCGTAAAGTGTGCCGTGTTCGTCTGACTAACGGTTTTGAAGTGACTTCCTACATCGGTGGTGAAGGTCACAACCTGCAGGAGCACTCCGTGATCCTGATCCGTGGCGGTCGTGTAAAAGACCTCCCGGGTGTTCGTTACCACACCGTTCGTGGTGCGCTCGACTGCTCCGGCGTTAAAGACCGTAAGCAAGCGCGCTCCAAGTATGGCGTGAAACGTCCTAAGGCTTAATGGTTCTCCGTTAAGTAAGGCCAAACGTTTTAACTTAAATGTCAAACTAAACTCGTAGAGTTTTGGACAATCCTGAATTAACAACGGAGTATTTCCATGCCACGTCGTCGCGTCATTGGTCAGCGTAAAATTCTGCCGGATCCTAAGTTCGGATCAGAACTGCTGGCTAAATTTGTAAATATCCTGATGGTAGATGGTAAAAAATCTACTGCAGAAGCAATCGTATACAGTGCACTTGAGACCCTGGCTCAGCGCTCTGGTAAAAATGAACTGGAAGCTTTCGAAGTCGCTCTCGACAACGTGCGCCCGACTGTAGAGGTTAAGTCTCGCCGCGTTGGTGGTTCTACTTATCAGGTTCCGGTTGAAGTTCGTCCGGTTCGTCGTAATGCCCTGGCAATGCGTTGGATCGTTGAAGCTGCTCGTAAACGCGGTGATAAATCCATGGCTCTGCGCCTGGCGAACGAACTTTCTGATGCTGCAGAAAACAAAGGTACTGCAGTTAAGAAACGTGAAGACGTTCACCGTATGGCAGAAGCCAACAAGGCGTTCGCACACTACCGTTGGTAATCCCTTCGGAGTCTTAGTCACAAGGCGGGCGCTTCAGGTAAGCCGCCCGCTTTTTGGCAACTTATTCTGAACGCCTAAGGCAATAGAGGAATCAAATGGCTCGTACAACACCCATTGCACGCTACCGTAACATCGGTATCAGTGCGCACATCGACGCCGGTAAAACCACTACTACCGAACGTATTCTGTTCTACACCGGTGTAAACCACAAAATCGGTGAAGTTCATGACGGCGCAGCTACCATGGACTGGATGGAGCAGGAGCAGGAGCGTGGTATTACCATTACCTCCGCAGCGACTACTGCATTCTGGTCTGGTATGGCTAAGCAGTATGAACCGCATCGCGTAAACATCATCGACACCCCGGGCCACGTTGACTTCACCATCGAAGTAGAACGTTCCATGCGTGTTCTTGACGGTGCGGTAATGGTTTACTGCGCAGTTGGTGGTGTTCAGCCGCAGTCTGAAACCGTATGGCGTCAGGCGAACAAATATAAAGTTCCGCGTATCGCGTTCGTTAACAAAATGGACCGTATGGGCGCGAACTTCCTGAAAGTTGTTGATCAGATCAAAACCCGTCTGGGCGCGAACCCGGTTCCGCTGCAGCTGGCGATTGGTGCTGAAGAAGGCTTCACCGGTGTCGTTGACCTGGTAAAAATGAAAGCCATCAACTGGAACGAAGCTGATGCTGGCGTTACCTTCGAATACGAAGATATCCCGGCTGATATGCAGGACCTGGCTGAAGAATGGCACCAGAACCTGATCGAATCCGCAGCTGAAGCATCTGAAGAGCTGATGGAAAAATACCTGGGCGGCGATGAGCTGACCGAGGAAGAGATCAAGACTGCACTGCGTCAGCGTGTTCTGAACAACGAAATCATCCTCGTAACCTGTGGTTCTGCGTTCAAGAACAAAGGCGTTCAGGCAATGCTGGATGCGGTAGTTGATTACCTGCCGTCTCCGATTGACGTACCTGCAATCAACGGCATGCTGGATGACGGTAAAGATACTCCGGCTGAGCGTCACGCAAGCGACGAAGAGCCGTTCTCTGCACTGGCGTTCAAAATCGCTACCGACCCGTTCGTTGGTAACCTGACCTTCTTCCGTGTGTACTCCGGTGTGGTTAACTCTGGTGATACCGTACTGAACTCCGTGAAATCCGCACGTGAGCGTTTCGGCCGTATCGTACAGATGCACGCTAACAAACGTGAAGAGATCAAAGAAGTTCGCGCGGGCGACATCGCTGCTGCAATCGGTCTGAAAGACGTGATCACTGGTGACACCCTGTGTGACCCGGATCACCCGATCATTCTGGAGCGTATGGAATTCCCTGAGCCGGTAATCTCCATCGCCGTTGAGCCGAAAACCAAAGCTGACCAGGAAAAAATGGGTCTGGCTCTGGGTCGTCTGGCGAAGGAAGACCCGTCATTCCGCGTATGGACTGACGAAGAGTCTAACCAGACCATCATCGCCGGTATGGGTGAGCTGCACCTCGACATCATCGTTGACCGTATGAAACGTGAATTCAACGTTGAAGCGAACGTCGGTAAACCTCAGGTTGCTTACCGCGAAGCGATTCGTGCGAAAGTTACCGATATCGAAGGTAAACACGCCAAGCAGTCTGGTGGTCGTGGTCAGTATGGTCATGTTGTTATCGACATGTACCCGCTGGAGCCGGGCTCTAACCCTAAAGGTTACGAGTTCATCAACGACATTAAAGGTGGTGTAATTCCTGGTGAATACATCCCTGCCGTTGATAAAGGCATTCAGGAGCAGCTGAAGTCTGGTCCGCTGGCTGGTTACCCGGTAGTTGACATGGGTGTACGTCTGCACTTCGGTTCTTACCATGACGTTGACTCCTCTGAGCTGGCGTTTAAACTGGCAGCTTCTATCGCCTTTAAAGAAGGCTTTAAGAAAGCTAAACCAGTTCTGCTTGAGCCGATCATGAAGGTTGAAGTAGAAACGCCGGAAGAGAACACTGGTGATGTCATCGGTGACCTTAGCCGTCGTCGTGGTCAGCTGAAAGGTCAGGAATCTAACGCTACTGGCGTTCAGATCCATGCTGAAGTTCCGCTGTCAGAAATGTTTGGCTATGCAACTCAGCTGCGCTCACTGACCAAAGGTCGTGCTTCTTACTCTATGGAGTTCCTGAAGTATGATGATGCGCCGAACAACGTTGCTCAGGCCGTAATTGAAGCCCGTGGTAAATAAGCCACAGGGTTAAAACCAAAGTCCCGTGCTCTCTCCGGTGGGGGAGAGCACTATAGTAAGGAATATAGCCGTGTCTAAAGAAAAATTTGAACGTACAAAACCGCACGTCAACGTTGGTACTATCGGCCACGTTGACCATGGTAAAACTACCCTGACCGCTGCAATCACTACCGTACTGGCTAAAACCTACGGCGGTGCTGCCCGCGCATTCGACCAGATCGATAACGCGCCGGAAGAAAAAGCTCGTGGTATCACCATCAACACTTCTCACGTTGAATATGACACCCCGACTCGCCACTACGCACACGTAGACTGCCCGGGCCACGCCGACTATGTTAAAAACATGATCACCGGTGCTGCGCAGATGGACGGCGCGATCCTGGTTGTTGCTGCGACTGACGGCCCGATGCCGCAGACCCGCGAGCACATCCTGCTGGGTCGTCAGGTAGGCGTTCCGTTCATCATCGTGTTCCTGAACAAATGCGACATGGTTGATGACGAAGAGCTGCTGGAACTGGTTGAGATGGAAGTGCGCGAGCTGCTGTCTCAGTACGACTTCCCGGGCGACGACACTCCGATCGTTCGTGGTTCTGCTCTGAAAGCGCTGGAAGGCGAAGCTGAGTGGGAAGAGAAAATCATCGAACTGGCTGGCTACCTGGATTCCTACATCCCGGAACCAGAGCGTGCGATTGACAAGCCGTTCCTGCTGCCGATCGAAGACGTATTCTCCATCTCCGGCCGTGGTACTGTAGTTACCGGTCGTGTAGAGCGCGGCATCATCAAAGTTGGTGAAGAAGTTGAAATCGTTGGTATCAAAGATACTGCGAAATCCACCTGTACCGGCGTTGAAATGTTCCGCAAACTGCTGGACGAAGGTCGTGCGGGCGAGAACTGCGGCGTTCTGCTGCGTGGTATCAAGCGTGAAGAGATCCAGCGTGGCCAGGTACTGGCTAAGCCGGGCACCATCAAGCCGCACACCAAGTTCGAATCCGAAGTGTACATCCTGTCCAAAGATGAAGGCGGCCGTCACACTCCGTTCTTCAAAGGCTACCGTCCGCAGTTCTACTTCCGTACTACTGACGTGACTGGCACCATCGAACTGCCGGAAGGCGTTGAGATGGTAATGCCGGGCGACAACATCAAAATGGTTGTTACCCTGATCCACCCGATCGCGATGGACGACGGTCTGCGTTTCGCAATCCGTGAAGGCGGCCGTACCGTTGGCGCGGGCGTTGTTGCTAAAGTTCTGGGCTAATCACTCTGATTAGTTTCTGAATAAAAAAGAGGGCGCTTCGGCGCCCTTTTTTGATCGCGTTAACTCCCTGCCTGCAAACACTATTCTCAAAGCACCGCGAATCGCCTGATGAGTTACAATCGCTGTGCTATTGTAATCATAACCATTCTCATTTACTCTTTGCGCAGAAATTGAACGGGAGTCATCATGTACGTTTGTTTGTGTAATGGTGTAAGTGATAAAAAAATCCGTCAGGCGGTACGCCAGTATCATCCGCAATCTTTTCAGCAGCTACGCAAATTCATTTTGATTGGGAATCAATGTGGAAAATGCGTGCGCGCTGCACGTGAGATTATGCAGGATGAACTGATGCAGCTTCCCGAATACAAAGAGATTGCTTAAGATTTCATCTTTTTTTTGACATCCCTGATGCCGCATCTACGCTCTAATGAGTGGAAGCGGAGGGACTATAAAATGAAAGGTGATATTAAAATCATAAACTATCTCAATAAATTATTGGGAAATGAGCTTGTCGCAATCAATCAGTATTTTCTCCATGCAAGAATGTTCAAAAACTGGGGCCTGATGCGCCTCAACAACGTGGAATACCATGAATCTATCGATGAAATGAAACATGCCGATATTTATATCGAGCGTATTTTATTTCTCGAAGGTATTCCGAACCTGCAGGACTTAGGCAAACTTCACATCGGTGAAGATGTCGAAGAGATGCTGCGCTCTGACCTTCAACTGGAACTGGAGGGGGCTCAGGATCTTCGGGAGGCTATTGCCTATGCCGACACCATTCATGATTACGTCAGCCGCGATATGATGATCAAAATCCTTGAGGACGAAGAACACCATATCGACTGGCTGGAAACTGAGCTCGACCTCATCAGCAAAATTGGTCTGCAGAACTATATTCAGTCACAGATTAAAGAAGAGGCATCAGGAGCGTCCTGATGGGTGGGTAGTAACTTACCCCGACTGAAATCAGCCCCGCTGCTGCCAGAAATGGGCCAAACGGCAGCGGGTTTTTGATGGTAAATCCCCGGCGTGTTAAGGGCCCATAAAGAAGCGACGCCACTAAGCCTCCCGCTGAAGCGATAAGTAATAAACCGGTCAGTGCTTGCCATCCGTGCCATGCACCCAATGCCGCAAATAGCTTGACGTCTCCGTAGCCCAGTCCTTCATGCTTACATAATGCTCTGTAGCACCAGTACACCAGATATAAAAACAAATACCCGCCGATAGCCCCCCATACGGCAGAGTTTAAAAATTCAGGTGCACAAAGAAGCTGAAAAAGCATTCCACACCAAAGAAACGGGCAGGTAAGGCTATTGGGCAGTAACCCTGTCCGCCAGTCAATCCAGCTCAGGCGCAGGATGAGGCACAGATAGATAAAGGCGAAAAAGTAAGTGAGCATAACTAATCCCCAGCGAAAAATTGTGTGCCGAGATTAGCGCGAGGGGATAAGAACAAAAGTGGTACTGTGTAAAGCCGGAAACCGGCTTCAGCTCTGTTTTCTCCGGGTACATTTTTGCAGTCTGCAATGCGAGGCTGCTCGGTGAATTTCGTGACTACGCTTAATTTATAATCAGCACTTGCTAATAGGTCAGATTTCCGTATAATGCGCGGGCCTGTCTATATTGACGGCCGGCTCGATATGAGTCTGGATGAAGCAGTCAGTCATCAAAACAATGCTCCCGATTGGGGGGCTACGTAAGAACGATTACACTCCCCCATCAATCGTAATGGGTGTGAGGAGTAATTCTTTTCGTCTATAAATAATTGGAGCTCTGGTCTCATGCAGAACCAAAGAATCCGTATCCGTCTTAAAGCGTTTGATCATCGTCTGATCGATCAATCAACCGCGGAAATCGTCGAGACTGCCAAGCGCACTGGTGCGCAGGTACGTGGTCCGATCCCGCTGCCGACCCGCAAAGAGCGCTTCACCGTTCTGATCTCCCCGCACGTCAACAAAGACGCGCGCGATCAGTACGAAATCCGCACTCACAAGCGTCTGGTTGACATCGTTGAGCCAACCGAGAAAACCGTTGATGCTCTGATGCGTCTGGACCTGGCTGCCGGTGTAGACGTGCAGATCAGCCTGGGTTAATCAGGTCATCGAGCGATTGAGAGGTTGAAACAATGATTGGTTTAGTCGGTAAAAAAGTGGGTATGACCCGCATCTTCACTGAAGATGGCGTATCTATCCCAGTAACCGTAATCGAAGTTGAAGCAAACCGCGTTACTCAGGTTAAAGATCTGGCTAACGATGGCTACCGTGCTGTTCAGGTTACCACTGGTGCTAAAAAAGCTAACCGTGTAACTAAGCCGGAAGCTGGTCACTTCGCTAAAGCTGGCGTTGAAGCTGGCCGTGGTCTGTGGGAATTCCGCCTCGCTGATGGCGAAGAGTTCACCGTAGGTCAGGACATTAGCGTTGAGCTGTTTGCTGAAGTTAAAAAAGTAGACGTAACTGGCACCTCTAAAGGTAAAGGTTTCGCAGGTACCGTTAAGCGCTGGAATTTCCGTACCCAGGACGCTACCCACGGTAACTCCTTGTCTCACCGCGTTCCGGGTTCTATCGGTCAGAACCAGACTCCGGGCAAAGTGTTTAAAGGCAAGAAAATGGCAGGTCAGCTGGGTAATGAGCGCGTAACCGTTCAGAGCCTGGACGTAGTACGTGTTGACGCTGAGCGCAACCTGCTGCTGGTTAAGGGTGCAGTTCCGGGTGCAACCGGTAGCGACCTGATCGTTAAACCAGCTGTGAAGGCGTGAGGAGATAGCAATGGAATTAGTATTGAAAGACGCGCAAAGCGCGCTGACTGTTTCCGAAACTACCTTCGGTCGTGATTTCAACGAAGCGCTGGTACACCAGGTTGTTGTAGCTTATGCAGCTGGTGCTCGTCAGGGTACTCGTGCTCAAAAGACTCGTGCTGAAGTAACTGGTTCCGGTAAAAAGCCGTGGCGCCAGAAAGGTACCGGCCGTGCGCGTTCAGGTTCTATCAAGAGTCCGATCTGGCGTTCCGGTGGCGTGACCTTCGCTGCTCGCCCGCAAGACCACAGTCAAAAAGTTAACAAAAAGATGTACCGCGGCGCGCTGAAAAGCATCCTGTCCGAACTGGTACGTCAAGATCGTCTGATCGTTGTCGAGAAGTTCTCTGTAGAAGCGCCGAAAACTAAGCTGCTGGCTCAGAAACTGAAAGACATGGCTCTGGAAGATGTGCTGATCATCACCGGCGAACTGGATGAGAATCTGTTCCTGGCTGCGCGCAACCTGCACAAGGTTGACGTACGTGATGCTGCAGGTATCGATCCAGTTAGCCTGATCGCCTTCGACAAAGTCGTAATGACTGCTGATGCTGTTAAGCAAGTTGAGGAGATGCTGGCATGATTCGTGAAGAACGTCTGCTGAAAGTGCTGCGTGCACCGCACGTTTCTGAAAAAGCGTCTACTGCGATGGAAAAAACTAACACCATCGTTCTCAAAGTTGCTAAAGACGCGACCAAAGCAGAAATCAAAGCTGCTGTGCAGAAACTGTTTGAAGTCGAAGTTAATGACGTGAATACCCTGGTAGTTAAGGGTAAAACCAAGCGTCATGGACAGCGTATCGGTCGTCGTAGCGACTGGAAAAAAGCTTACGTCACCCTGAAAGAAGGCCAGAATCTGGACTTCGCTGGCGGCGCTGAGTAAGTCGGAGGAGTAATACAATGGCAGTTGTTAAGTGTAAACCGACATCTCCGGGTCGTCGCCACGTAGTTAAAGTGGTTAACCCTGAGCTGCACAAGGGCAAACCTTTTGCTCCGTTGCTGGAAAAAAACAGCAAATCCGGTGGCCGTAACAACAATGGCCGTATCACCACTCGTCATATCGGTGGTGGCCACAAGCAGGCTTACCGTATTGTTGACTTCAAACGCAACAAAGATGGTATCCCGGCAGTTGTTGAACGTCTTGAGTACGATCCGAACCGCTCTGCGAACATCGCACTGGTTCTGTACAAAGATGGCGAGCGCCGTTACATCCTGGCCCCTAAAGGCCTGAAAGCTGGCGACCAGATTCAGTCTGGCGTTGATGCTGCAATCAAAGCGGGTAACACCCTGCCGATGCGCAATATCCCGGTTGGTTCTACCGTTCATAACGTAGAAATGAAACCAGGTAAAGGCGGTCAGCTGGCGCGTTCTGCTGGTACCTATGTACAGATCGTTGCTCGTGACGGTGCTTATGTCACCCTGCGTCTGCGTTCTGGCGAAATGCGTAAAGTGGAAGCTGACTGCCGCGCTACTCTGGGCGAAGTTGGTAACGCTGAGCATATGCTGCGCGTTCTGGGTAAAGCAGGTGCTGCACGCTGGCGTGGTATTCGTCCTACCGTTCGCGGTACTGCGATGAACCCGGTAGATCACCCACATGGTGGTGGTGAAGGTCGTAACTTTGGTAAGCACCCGGTAACTCCGTGGGGCGTTCAGACCAAAGGTAAGAAGACCCGCAGCAACAAGCGTACTGATAAATTTATCGTACGTCGCCGTAGCAAATAATTTTAGAGGATAAGCCATGCCACGTTCTCTCAAGAAAGGTCCTTTTATTGACCTGCACTTGCTGAAGAAGGTAGAGAAAGCGGTGGAAAGCGGTGACAAGAAGCCCCTGCGCACCTGGTCCCGTCGTTCAACGATCTTTCCTAACATGATCGGTTTGAC
This sequence comes from Siccibacter colletis, assembly GCF_025914095.1. Classification (NCBI taxonomy): domain Bacteria; kingdom Pseudomonadati; phylum Pseudomonadota; class Gammaproteobacteria; order Enterobacterales; family Enterobacteriaceae; genus Siccibacter; species Siccibacter colletis. Next base: position 351,952 of record NZ_CP074352.1, read on the forward strand.
CATCGCTGTCCATAATGGTCGTCAGCACGTTCCGGTATTTGTTTCCGACGAAATGGTCGGTCACAAACTGGGTGAATTCGCACCGACTCGTACTTATCGCGGCCACGCTGCTGATAAAAAAGCGAAGAAGAAATAAGGTAGGAGGAAGAGATGGAAACTATCGCTAAACATCGCCATGCTCGTTCTTCTGCTCAAAAGGTTCGCCTTGTGGCTGACCTGATTCGCGGTAAGAAAGTGTCGCAGGCTCTGGATATTTTAACCTACACCAACAAGAAAGCGGCTGTACTGGTTAAGAAGGTCCTGGAATCTGCCATTGCTAACGCTGAACACAACGATGGCGCTGACATCGACGATCTGAAAGTCACGAAAATTTTCGTAGATGAAGGCCCAAGCATGAAGCGCATTATGCCGCGTGCAAAAGGTCGTGCAGATCGCATCCTGAAGCGCACCAGCCACATCACTGTGGTTGTGTCCGATCGCTGAGACTCTGGAGACTAGCAATGGGTCAGAAAGTACATCCTAATGGTATTCGCCTGGGTATTGTAAAACCATGGAACTCTACCTGGTTTGCGAACACCAAAGAATTCGCTGACAACCTGGACAGCGACTTTAAAGTACGTCAGTACCTGACTAAGGAACTGGCTAAAGCGTCTGTATCTCGTATCGTTATCGAGCGTCCGGCTAAGAGCATCCGTGTGACCATTCACACCGCTCGTCCGGGTATCGTTATCGGTAAGAAAGGTGAAGACGTTGAGAAACTGCGCAAGGTCGTAGCGGATATCGCTGGCGTTCCTGCACAGATCAATATCGCCGAAGTTCGTAAGCCTGAACTGGACGCAAAACTGGTTGCTGACAGCATCACTTCTCAGCTGGAACGTCGTGTTATGTTCCGTCGTGCTATGAAGCGTGCTGTACAGAACGCCATGCGTCTGGGCGCTAAAGGTATCAAAGTTGAAGTTAGCGGCCGTCTGGGCGGCGCTGAGATCGCACGTACCGAATGGTACCGTGAAGGTCGCGTTCCGCTGCATACGCTGCGTGCTGACATTGACTACAACACCTCTGAAGCGCACACCACTTACGGTGTAATCGGCGTTAAGGTATGGATCTTCAAAGGTGAGATCCTGGGTGGTATGGCTGCTGTTGAACAACCGGAACCGGCTGCTCAACCTAAAAAGCAGCAGCGTAAAGGCCGTAAATAAGGAGCGTCGCTGATGTTACAACCAAAGCGTACAAAATTCCGTAAAGTGCACAAAGGCCGCAACCGTGGTCTGGCGCAGGGTACGGATGTTAGCTTCGGCACTTTCGGTCTGAAAGCTGTTGGCCGTGGTCGTCTGACTGCACGTCAGATCGAAGCAGCACGTCGTGCTATGACCCGTGCAGTTAAGCGTCAGGGTAAAATCTGGATCCGTGTATTCCCGGACAAACCGATCACCGAGAAGCCGCTTGAAGTTCGTATGGGTAAAGGTAAAGGTAACGTAGAGTATTGGGTTGCCTTGATTCAGCCGGGTAAAGTCCTGTATGAAATGGACGGCGTACCGGAAGAGCTTGCCCGTGAAGCATTCAAGCTGGCAGCAGCGAAACTGCCGATTAAAACCACCTTTGTAACTAAGACGGTGATGTAATGAAAGCAAAAGAGCTGCGTGAAAAGAGTGTTGAAGAGCTGAACACCGAGCTGCTTAACCTGCTGCGTGAGCAGTTTAACCTGCGTATGCAGGCTGCAAGTGGCCAGCTGCAACAGACTCACCTGTTGAAGCAAGTGCGTCGTGACGTCGCACGCGTTAAGACTTTACTGACTGAGAAGGCGGGTGCGTAATGACCGATAAAATCCGTACTCTGCAAGGTCGCGTCGTAAGCGACAAAATGGAGAAATCCATTGTTGTTGCTATCGAACGTTTCGTGAAACACCCGATCTACGGTAAATTCATTAAGCGTACGACCAAACTGCACGTACATGACGAGAACAACGAATGTGGTATCGGCGACAAGGTTGAAATCCGTGAATGCCGTCCGCTGTCCAAGACTAAGTCCTGGACTCTGGTTCGCGTTGTAGAGAAAGCGGTTCTGTAATAGAGTACGCATTCTCAAACGATAAACGGCTCAGAGATGAGCCGTTTATTTTTTCTACCCTTATCTGGGAACCGGTGTTATAATGCCGCGCCCTCGATATGGGGTTATTTAACGACCTGATTTTTTGGGTCCCGAAGTAGTAGTTGACATTAGCGGAGCACTAAATGATCCAGGAACAGACTATGCTGAACGTCGCCGACAACTCCGGCGCTCGTCGCGTAATGTGTATCAAGGTTCTGGGTGGCTCGCACCGTCGCTACGCAGGCGTCGGCGATATCATCAAGATCACCATCAAGGAAGCAATTCCGCGTGGTAAGGTCAAAAAAGGTGATGTGCTGAAGGCGGTAGTGGTGCGCACCAAGAAGGGTGTTCGTCGCCCGGACGGTTCTGTCATTCGCTTCGATGGCAATGCATGCGTTATTTTAAACAATAACAGTGAGCAGCCCATCGGTACGCGTATTTTTGGGCCGGTAACTCGTGAACTTCGTACTGAAAAGTTCATGAAAATTATCTCTCTGGCACCAGAAGTACTTTAAGGAGCGAATCATGGCAGCGAAAATCCGTCGTGATGACGAAGTTATCGTGTTAACCGGTAAAGATAAAGGTAAGCGCGGTAAAGTTAAGAATGTCCTGTCTTCCGGCAAGGTCATTGTTGAAGGTATCAACTTGGTTAAGAAACACCAGAAGCCGGTCCCGGCTCTGAACCAGGCGGGTGGCATCGTTGAAAAAGAAGCTGCTATTCAGGTTTCTAACGTTGCAATCTTCAATGCGGCAACCGGCAAGGCTGACCGTGTAGGCTTTAGATTCGAAGACGGCAAAAAAGTCCGTTTCTTCAAGTCTAATAGCGAAACTATCAAGTAATTTGGAGTAGTACGATGGCGAAACTGCATGATTACTACAAAGACGAAGTAGTTAAAAAACTCATGACCGAGTTTAACTACAATTCTGTCATGCAAGTCCCTCGGGTCGAGAAGATCACCCTGAACATGGGTGTTGGTGAAGCGATCGCTGACAAGAAACTGCTGGATAACGCAGCAGCTGACCTAGCAGCAATCTCCGGTCAAAAGCCGTTGATCACCAAGGCACGCAAATCAGTTGCAGGCTTCAAAATCCGTCAGGGCTATCCGATCGGCTGTAAAGTAACTCTGCGTGGCGAACGCATGTGGGAGTTCTTTGAGCGTCTGATCACTATTGCTGTACCGCGTATTCGTGACTTCCGTGGCCTGTCCGCTAAGTCTTTCGATGGTCGTGGTAACTACAGCATGGGTGTCCGTGAGCAGATCATCTTCCCGGAAATCGATTACGATAAAGTCGATCGCGTACGTGGTTTGGATATTACCATCACCACTACTGCGAATTCCGATGAAGAAGGCCGTGCTCTGCTGGCTGCCTTTGACTTCCCGTTCCGCAAGTAAGGTTACTTCATGGCTAAGCAATCAATGAAAGCACGCGAAGTAAAGCGCGTAGCTTTGGCTGAAAAATACTTCGCTAAACGCGCTGAACTGAAAGCGATCATTTCTGATGTGAACGCCTCCGACGAAGATCGTTGGAATGCCGTTCTCAAGCTGCAGACTCTGCCGCGTGATTCCAGCCCGTCTCGTCAGCGTAACCGCTGCCGTCAAACTGGTCGTCCGCACGCTTTCCTGCGGAAGTTCGGGTTGAGCCGTATTAAGGTCCGTGAAGCCGCTATGCGCGGTGAAATCCCGGGTCTGAAAAAGGCTAGCTGGTAATTGTCACCAATTGAATCACGGGAGTAAAGACAGATGAGCATGCAAGATCCGATCGCGGATATGCTGACCCGTATCCGTAACGGTCAGGCCGCGAACAAAGCTGCGGTCACCATGCCTTCCTCCAAGCTGAAAGTGGCAATTGCCAACGTGCTGAAGGAAGAAGGTTATATCGAAGATTTTAAAATTGAAGGCGACACCAAGCCTGAACTGGAACTTACTCTCAAGTATTTCCAGGGCAAAGCTGTGGTAGAAAGCATTCAGCGTATCAGCCGCCCAGGTCTGCGCATCTATAAGAAAAAAGATGAGCTGCCGAAAGTTATGGCCGGTCTGGGTATCGCAGTTGTTTCTACCTCTAAAGGTGTTATGACTGATCGTGCAGCGCGCCAGGCTGGTCTCGGCGGCGAAATTATCTGCTACGTAGCGTAATCGGAGGAAAAAATGTCTCGTGTTGCTAAAGCACCGATCGTTCTTCCTGCCGGCGTAGAGGTAAAACTCAACGGTCAGGTTATTACGATCAAAGGTAAAAACGGCGAGCTGACTCGTACTCTCAACGATGCTGTTGAAGTGAAGCAAGCAGATAACACTCTGACTTTCGCTCCGCGCGAAGGTTTTGTAGATGGTTGGGCCCAGTCTGGTACCGCACGTGCTCTGCTGAACTCAATGGTTGTCGGTGTTACCGAAGGCTTCATCCGTAAGCTTCAACTGGTTGGTGTAGGTTACCGTGCTGCGGTCAAAGGTGATGTTGTGAACCTGTCCCTGGGCTTCTCACATCCGGTTGACCACAAGCTGCCTGCAGGTATTACCGCTGAATGTCCGACTCAGACTGAAATCGTACTGAAAGGTGCTGATAAGCAGTTGATCGGTCAGGTAGCTGCAGACCTGCGCGCCTACCGTCGTCCTGAGCCTTATAAAGGCAAGGGTGTTCGTTACGCCGACGAAGTCGTGCGTACCAAAGAGGCTAAGAAGAAGTAAGGTAACACTATGGATAAGAAATCTGCTCGTATCCGTCGTGCGACCCGCGCACGCCGCAAGCTCAAAGAGCTGGGTGCGACCCGCCTGGTGGTACATCGTACCCCGCGTCATATTTACGCACAGGTGATCGCTCCGAATGGTTCTGAAGTTCTGGTAGCTGCTTCTACTGTAGAAAAAGCTATCGCTGAGCAACTGAAGTATACCGGGAACAAAGACGCTGCCGCTGCTGTAGGTAAAGCAGTTGCAGAACGCGCTATCGAAAAAGGCATCAAAGATGTTTCTTTCGACCGTTCCGGGTTCCAATATCATGGTCGTGTCCAGGCACTGGCAGATGCTGCCCGTGAAGCTGGCCTTCAGTTCTAAGGTAGAGGTGTAAGATGGCACACATCGAGAAACAAGCTGGCGAACTGCAGGAAAAGCTGATCGCGGTTAACCGCGTATCTAAAACTGTTAAAGGTGGCCGTATCTTTAGCTTCACCGCTCTTACTGTAGTGGGTGATGGCAACGGTCGCGTAGGTTTTGGTTACGGTAAAGCACGCGAAGTTCCGGCAGCGATCCAGAAAGCGATGGAAAAAGCCCGTCGCAATATGATTAACGTCGCGCTGAACCACGGCACCCTGCAGCACCCGGTTAAAGGTGTTCACACGGGTTCTCGTGTATTCATGCAGCCGGCTTCCGAAGGTACCGGTATTATCGCCGGTGGTGCAATGCGCGCCGTTCTGGAAGTCGCTGGGGTTCATAACGTTCTGGCTAAAGCATATGGTTCCACCAACCCGATTAACGTGGTTCGTGCAACTATTGATGGCCTGGAAAGCATGAAGTCCCCAGAAATGGTCGCTGCCAAGCGTGGTAAATCCGTTGAAGAAATTCTGGGGTAATTGACCATGGCAAAGACTATTAAAATCACTCAAACCCGCAGTGCAATCGGTCGTCTGCCGAAACACAAGGCAACGCTGCTTGGCCTGGGTCTGCGTCGTATTGGTCATACCGTTGAGCGTGAGGATACTCCCGCTGTACGTGGTATGGTCAACGCGGTTTCCTACATGGTTAAAGTTGAGGAGTAAGAGATGCGTTTAAATACTCTGTCTCCGGCCGAAGGGTCTAAGCACGCTTCCAAGCGTCTGGGTCGTGGTATCGGTTCTGGCCTCGGTAAAACCGGTGGTCGTGGTCACAAAGGTCAGAACTCTCGTTCTGGCGGTGGCGTACGTCGCGGTTTCGAGGGTGGCCAGATGCCACTGTATCGCCGTCTGCCGAAGTTCGGCTTCACCTCTCGTAAAGCTATGGTGACCGCAGAAGTGCGTCTGTCCGAGCTGGCGAAAGTTGATGGTGATGTGGTTGACCTGAACACACTGAAAGCTGCAAACATTATCGGTATTCAGATCGAATTCGCGAAAGTGATTCTGTCTGGCGAAGTAACTCGTCCGGTAACCGTTCGTGGCCTGCGTGTGACTAAAGGCGCTCGTGCTGCTATCGAAGCTGCTGGCGGTAAAATCGAGGAATAAGTAGCAGATGGCAAAACAACCGGGATTAGATTTTCAAAGTGCTAAAGGCGGCCTCGGCGAGCTGAAACGCAGACTTTTGTTTGTTATCGGTGCGCTGATTGTGTTCCGTATTGGTTCTTTTATTCCGATCCCTGGTATTGATGCCGCTGTACTTGCCAAACTGCTTGAGCAACAGCGAGGCACCATCATTGAAATGTTTAACATGTTCTCTGGTGGTGCTCTCAGCCGTGCTTCTATCTTTGCCCTGGGTATTATGCCGTATATTTCGGCGTCTATTATTATCCAGCTTCTGACAGTGGTTCATCCAACCCTGGCAGAAATTAAGAAAGAAGGGGAGTCTGGTCGTCGTAAGATCAGCCAGTACACCCGCTACGGTACTCTGGTGCTGGCAATATTCCAGTCAATCGGTATTGCTACCGGTTTACCGAATATGCCTGGTATGCAAGGTCTGGTATTAAACCCGGGCTTTGCATTCTATTTCACCGCTGTTGTGAGTCTGGTGACAGGAACAATGTTCCTGATGTGGCTGGGCGAACAGATTACTGAACGTGGTATCGGTAACGGTATCTCAATCATTATCTTCGCCGGTATCGTTGCGGGTCTTCCGCCAGCGATCGCCCACACCATCGAGCAAGCGCGGCAGGGCGACCTGCACTTCCTCCTGTTGCTGTTGGTTGCAGTATTAGTATTCGCAGTGACGTTCTTTGTTGTGTTTGTTGAGCGTGGTCAGCGCCGTATTGTGGTCAACTACGCTAAACGTCAACAGGGTCGTCGTGTCTATGCTGCACAGAGCACACATTTACCGCTGAAAGTGAATATGGCGGGTGTAATCCCGGCAATCTTCGCTTCCAGTATTATTCTGTTCCCGGCAACCATCGCGTCATGGTTCGGGGGCGGTACTGGTTGGAACTGGCTGACAACAATTTCGCTGTATTTGCAGCCTGGGCAACCGCTTTATGTGTTACTCTATGCGTCTGCAATCATCTTCTTCTGTTTCTTCTACACGGCGTTGGTTTTCAACCCGCGTGAAACAGCAGATAACCTGAAGAAGTCCGGTGCATTTGTACCAGGAATTCGTCCGGGAGAGCAAACGGCGAAGTATATTGATAAAGTAATGACCCGCCTGACCCTGGTCGGTGCGCTCTACATTACTTTTATTTGCCTGATCCCGGAGTTCATGCGTGATGCGATGAAAGTGCCGTTCTACTTCGGTGGGACTTCACTATTAATCGTCGTAGTCGTCATCATGGACTTTATGGCTCAAGTGCAAACTCTAATGATGTCCAGTCAGTATGAGTCTGCATTGAAGAAAGCGAACCTCAAAGGCTATGGCCGATAAAAGGCGCTTGAGAAGTTACGGAGAGTAAAAATGAAAGTTCGTGCTTCCGTCAAGAAATTATGCCGTAACTGCAAAATCGTTAAACGTGATGGCGTCATCCGTGTGATTTGCAGTGCCGAGCCGAAGCATAAACAGCGTCAAGGCTGATTATCTCGCATATTTTTCTTGCAAAGTCGGGTTGAGCTGGCTAGATTAGCCAGCCAATCTTTTGTATGTCTGTACGTATCCATTTGAGTATCCTGAAAACGGGCTTTTCAGCATGGTGCGTGCTTATCAAATAGTAGGAGTGCATAGTGGCCCGTATAGCAGGCATTAACATTCCTGATCAAAAACACGCTGTGATCGCATTAACTTCGATCTACGGTGTCGGCAAAACCCGTTCCAAAGCTATCTGTGCTGCGGCGGGCATCGCTGAAGATGTTAAGATCAGTGAGCTGTCTGAAGAACAAATCGACACGCTGCGTGACGAAGTTGCCAAATTTGTCGTTGAAGGTGATCTGCGCCGTGAAGTTAGCATGAGCATCAAGCGCCTTATGGACCTTGGTTGCTATCGCGGTTTGCGTCATCGTCGTGGTCTGCCAGTGCGCGGTCAGCGTACTAAGACCAACGCACGTACCCGTAAGGGTCCGCGCAAACCGATCAAGAAATAATCGGGGTGATTGAATAATGGCAAAGGCACCAATTCGTGCACGTAAACGTGTAAGAAAACAAGTCTCTGACGGCGTGGCTCATATCCATGCTTCTTTCAACAACACCATCGTTACTATTACTGATCGTCAGGGTAACGCTTTGGGTTGGGCAACTGCCGGTGGTTCCGGTTTCCGTGGTTCGCGTAAATCCACTCCGTTCGCAGCTCAGGTTGCAGCAGAGCGTTGCGCTGAAGCCGTGAAAGAATACGGTATCAAGAACCTGGAAGTTATGGTTAAGGGACCGGGTCCGGGCCGCGAATCTACTATTCGTGCTCTGAACGCCGCTGGTTTCCGCATCACTAATATTACTGATGTGACTCCGATCCCTCACAACGGTTGTCGTCCGCCGAAAAAACGTCGCGTATAACGCCCGTTTTTAGGAATGTTGGAGAAAGAAAATGGCAAGATATTTGGGTCCTAAGCTCAAGCTGAGCCGTCGTGAGGGCACAGACCTGTTCCTTAAGTCTGGCGTTCGCGCGATCGATACCAAGTGTAAAATTGAACAAGCTCCTGGCCAGCACGGTGCGCGTAAACCGCGTCTGTCTGACTATGGTGTGCAGTTGCGTGAAAAGCAAAAAGTTCGCCGTATCTACGGTGTGCTGGAGCGTCAGTTCCGTAACTACTATAAAGAAGCAGCCCGTCTGAAAGGCAACACCGGTGAAAACCTGCTTGCTCTGCTGGAAGGCCGTCTGGACAACGTAGTTTATCGTATGGGCTTTGGCGCTACTCGCGCAGAAGCACGTCAGCTGGTTAGCCATAAAGCAGTTATGGTTAACGGCCGCGTTGTTAACATCGCTTCTTATCAGGTAACTCCGAATGACGTAGTCAGCATCCGTGAGAAAGCCAAAAAGCAATCTCGCGTGAAGGCCGCTCTGGAGCTGGCTGAACAGCGTGAAAAGCCAACCTGGCTGGAAGTTGATGCTGGCAAGATGGAAGGTACGTTCAAGCGTAAGCCGGAGCGTTCTGATCTGTCTGCGGACATTAACGAACACCTGATCGTCGAGCTTTACTCCAAGTAAAGCTTAGTACCAAAGAGAGGACACAATGCAGGGTTCTGTGACAGAGTTTCTAAAACCGCGCCTGGTAGATATCGAGCAAGTGAGTTCGACGCACGCCAAGGTGACCCTTGAGCCTTTAGAGCGTGGCTTTGGCCATACTCTGGGTAACGCACTGCGCCGTATTCTGCTTTCGTCGATGCCGGGTTGCGCGGTGACCGAGGTTGAGATTGATGGTGTACTACATGAGTACAGCACCAAAGAAGGCGTTCAGGAAGATATCCTGGAGATCCTGCTCAACCTGAAAGGGCTGGCGGTGAAAGTTCAAGGTAAAGATGAAGTTATTCTTACCCTGAATAAATCTGGCATTGGCCCTGTAACCGCAGCCGACATCACCCACGACGGTGATGTCGAAATCGTCAAGCCACAGCACGTGATCTGTCACCTGACCGATGAGAACGCAGCTATTAGCATGCGCATCAAAGTTCAGCGTGGTCGTGGTTATGTGCCGGCATCTGCCCGAATTCATTCGGAAGAAGATGAGCGCCCGATCGGCCGTCTGTTGGTCGACGCTTGCTACAGCCCTGTAGAGCGTATTGCCTACAATGTTGAAGCAGCGCGTGTAGAACAGCGTACCGACCTGGACAAGCTGGTCATCGAAATGGAAACCAACGGCACTATCGATCCTGAAGAGGCGATTCGTCGTGCGGCGACCATTCTGGCAGAACAACTTGAAGCTTTCGTTGACTTACGTGATGTACGTCAGCCAGAAGTTAAAGAAGAGAAACCAGAGTTCGATCCGATCCTGCTGCGCCCTGTTGACGATCTGGAATTGACTGTCCGCTCTGCTAACTGCCTCAAGGCAGAAGCTATCCACTATATCGGTGATCTGGTACAGCGTACCGAGGTTGAGTTGCTGAAAACGCCGAACCTTGGTAAAAAATCTCTTACTGAGATTAAAGACGTGCTCGCCTCACGTGGTCTGTCTCTGGGTATGCGCCTGGAAAACTGGCCGCCGGCAAGCATTGCTGACGAGTAACCGGATCACAGGTTAAGGTTTTACTGAGAAGGATAAGGTCATGCGCCATCGTAAGAGTGGTCGTCAACTGAACCGCAACAGCAGCCATCGCCAGGCTATGTTCCGCAACATGGCAGGTTCTCTGGTTCGTCATGAGATCATCAAGACGACCCTGCCTAAAGCGAAAGAGCTGCGTCGCGTAGTTGAGCCGCTGATTACTCTTGCCAAGACTGACAGCGTTGCAAATCGTCGTCTGGCATTCGCCCGCACTCGTGATAACGAGATCGTGGCAAAACTGTTTAACGAGCTGGGTCCGCGTTTTGCGGCCCGTGCCGGTGGTTACACTCGTATTCTGAAGTGTGGCTTCCGTGCAGGCGACAACGCGCCGATGGCTTACATCGAGCTGGTTGACCGCGCTGAGAAAACAGAAGCAGCTGCAGAGTAATCTGTAGCAACAGAAAAAACCCGCCTCGGCGGGTTTTTTTTTATCTCTTTTTCAGAGTATGTTTTCTTCTCTGACTGTGGCAAGGCTACCAGGAGCATGAAATGAACTTACTCGATCAATGGGCAGAAAGTCACATAGCTGAAGCCATGCGTAATGGTGAATTCGATAAGTTACAGGGGCAAGGGCAGAGACTGGTACTGGATGATGATTCACATGTGCCTTCAGAACTTAGGGCTGGCTATCGCCTTTTAAAAAATGCTGGCTATTTACCACCTGAACTCGAACAACGACGCGAAGCGGTGCAACTAAATGAGCTTCTGAATTCTATCGAACCCTGTCATCCGGACCGAATTGCCTTGAGTAAAAAGCTCGCATTACTGGAACTCAAGCTTCAGCAGGCAGGTGTCAGCACTGATTTCCTGCGTAGTGACTATGGTCAGCATGTAATAGATCGAGTGGAGGGTAATTAATGTACCGCATCGGTGAGTTAGCAAAGATAGCTGGCGTTACGCCCGATACTATTCGTTACTACGAAAAGCAAAAGATGATGGCGCATAACATTAGAACGGAAGGCGGGTTTCGGCTTTATGACGCAGAGGACCTACAGCGATTGAAGTTTATCCGCTATGCACGGGAAACCGGATTTACTCTCGAGGCTATCCGGGAATTGTTATCGATTCGCATCGATCCAGAACATCACACCTGTCAGGAGTCAAAAAGTATTGTGCAGATGCGTCTACAGGAGGTTGAGACGCGTATCGATGAGTTGCAAAAGATGAAGCGTTCTTTACAGCGACTTAATGACGCCTGCTGTGGTACCGCGCATAGCAGCGTATCGTGTTCAATCCTGGAAGCTATTGAGCAAGGTGCAAAAGATTTTGAACCACGGCGTTGAATTTATGGCTACCCGTGACTACAATTTCGCCGCACTAAAATCTAAGGAATTTAATAATGAGCCGGTATCAACATACTAAAGGTAAGATTAACGACAATGCTATCGAGGCGTTACTGCATGACCCTTTATTTCGACAGCGGATTGAGAAGAATCATAAAGGGAAAGGAAGTTACCAACGGAAAGGGAAACATGCAAAACGGGGTAATTGGGAGGCCAGTGGTAAAATAATAAATGTTATTTTTCCACTGGCCTTCTGGTTTTAAACGCGGGATCAGGGGCGGTTGTTTTGCTCTTTAAGCAGATCGCGGATTTCGCTCAGCAATACCTGTTCTTTTGATGGTGCTGGCGCCGCTTTCGGCTCTTCTTTCTTGCGATGCAGTTTATTCATCAGCTTAATAGCAAGGAAGATTGCAAACGCAACGATAATAAAATCGAAAATGTTCTGAATGAACACGCCATAGTGCATTACCACTGCCGGCGTATCGCCAAGGGCAGGACGAAGTGTCCAGGCAAATTGTTTAAAATCCACCCCGCCAATCAACAAGCCCAACGGTGGCATAATAATATCAGCAACCAGAGAAGAAACGATCTTACCGAAAGCTGCCCCGATAATCACACCCACTGCCAAATCAACAACATTCCCGCGCATCGCGAATTCGCGAAACTCTTTAAAAAAACTCATTTTTATGACTCCTTATTCCAGCGGATGCCTTTAAGTCTAACAAAGGATCGGGGGTTTTCAATTTATTAGCGACACGGTTCACAAAAATAAAACCTGATATTTCAAGGGGAAATAGGAGCAGAGCGGCATATTTGCCGCTCTGAGCTTAAAGGAAGAAGGGGCTGGGCTGGAATAAACGCTCTACATCAGTGACGAATTTTTTATCGGTCAGGAACATGATGACGTGGTCACCTTGTTCGATGCGCAAGTTATCATTAGCAATCATAACGTCATTACCACGCACTACAGCACCGATGATAGTACCCGGCGGTAGCTTGATATCATCAATGACACGGCCAACCACGCGGGATGTACTTTCATCACCATGCGCTACTGCTTCGATCGCTTCCGCTACGCCGCGACGCAGGGATGAAACGCCAACGATATCAGCCTTGCGTACGTGGCCAAGCAGGGCGGAAATAGTTGCCTGCTGAGGCGAGATAGCTATGTCAATAACGCTGCCCTGAACGAGATCGACATATGCTTTACGCTGAATAAGCACCATGACTTTCCTGGCACCCATACGCTTCGCCAGCATCGCCGACATGATGTTGGCTTCATCGTCATTGGTTACGGCAATGAAAAGATCAACCTGATCGATATGCTCTTCCGCAAGCAGTTCTTGATCCGATGCATCGCCAAAAAACACGATCGTGTTCTGAAGCTTTTCGGCAAGTTCCGCTGCGCGCTGCTGATCCCGCTCGATCAACTTCACGCTGTAATGCTTTTCAAGCTTTTGCGCCAGGCCTGCACCGATATTCCCGCCACCAACCAGCATAATGCGCTTGTAGGGTTTTTCCAGGCGCTGCAGCTCGCTCATCACCGCTCGAATATGTTGAGAGGCTGCGATAAAGAACACCTCATCGCCAGCTTCAACAATAGTCGAGCCTTGCGGACGGATTGGACGATCGTGACGGAAGATTGCTGCCACGCGAGTATCAATGTGCGGCATATGCTCGCGCATGGTTGATAAGGCATTGCCGACGAGAGGGCCGCCATAATAGGCTTTCACTACTGCGAGGCTAACCTTGCCTTCAGCAAAGTTCACCACCTGCAGCGCACCCGGATATTCAATTAAGCGATGAATATTATCGATAACAAGCTGCTCGGGCGCGATCAGATGATCAATAGGTACGGCTTCGGAGTTAAATAGCTTATCCGCGTCGCGAACATAATCCGGCGCACGAATACGCGCAATACGGTTCGGCGTATTGAATAGTGAATAGGCCACCTGACAAGCAACCATATTCGTTTCATCTGAACTGGTTACGGCAACAAGCATATCCGCATCATCTGCGCCTGCCTCGCGCAATACGCGAGGATGAGAACCATGACCCTGAACGACGCGCAGATCGAACTTATCCTGCAGAATGCGTAAACGCTCACCATTAGTATCAACGACGGTGATGTCGTTATTCTCGCCCACCAGGTTTTCTGCCAGCGTGCCGCCTACCTGGCCTGCACCGAGAATGATTATTTTCATCTGTATCGCGTCTCACTCAGTTATGAGGGTATGCACCCTCACTGTTTGATTAGCTTAGCGTAAAAGAAACCGTCACCTTCCGTTTCGCCAGGCAGGTTCTGTAAGCCAGGTTTGGCTGTTGTGCCCGTGTCGCCCAGCTTTGCATCCGCTGTGCGTGCCAGAAAACGTACGATCTGTTCACTGTTTTCTTCGGGCAATACCGAACATGTGGCGTACAGCAAGGTACCCCCTGGCTTGAGATGTGGCCAGATAGCATCCAGAATCTCAGATTGCAGCTGCGTCAACTCTGCGATATCGCGATCGCGGCGCAGCCATTTAATATCAGGATGTCGGCGAATTACGCCAGTTGCAGAGCAAGGGGCATCAAGCAGAATGCGGTCAAATTGTTTGTCTCCACACCAGCTGCCTGGCTCGCGCCCGTCGCCCTGTTTAACCTCCGCACGCATACCGAGACGTTTGAGATTATCGTAAACGCGTGAAAGGCGTCCTGCGTCTACATCAACAGCCATGACATTGGCTTGAGGTGCAGCTTCAAGAATGTGTGTTGTTTTACCGCCTGGTGCAGCGCAAAGATCGAGGATGCTCTCACCATTCTGTGGTTCAAGCAGCGAAACACAACCCTGAGCTGATGCATCCTGAACTGTCACCCAGCCATCATCAAAGCCCGGCAATGCCTGAACAGGACACGGCGTTTCAAGACGTACGGCATCCGGATAGTCAGGGTGCGTATAGCCGGTGATCCCTGCTTCTTCGAGCATACTAATCCAGGCATCCCGGCTGTGGTGTTGACGATTCACGCGCAGCCACATCGGCGGACGCTGGTTGTTTGCCTCTACGATAGATTCCCATTGCTGTGGATACGCGGTACGCAGGCGGTTCAACAACCATGCCGGATGAAGAAAGCGAATTTCACCCTTCATCGCGTCGTCAGCAAGAGTGTCCTGTTGGCGCTGAAACTGACGCAGCACACCGTTAATTACACCTTTAAACTGCTGACGCTTAATCGCAACCGCGCCCTCCACTGTTTCAGCCAGCGCGGCATGTGGAGGAATACGGGTGTAAAGCATCTGATAGAAACCCACCATGATGAGATAATGCACGGTACGCTGCTTGCCGGTCATCGGGCGAGACATTAATTTGTTAACCAGCCACTCCAGTTGCGGGAGGGTGCGCAAAACTCCGAAACATAGCTCCTGCAAAAGCGCCCGATCTTTATCGGACACTTTTTGCTGCAGTGGAGGCAATACGTTACTGAGAGATTGCCCTTTCTCTACTACCTGCTCAACGGCTTGTGCCGCCAGGCTGCGAAGGTTAATTGATTTTTTCATAGCTACAATCTGGATCTGCGCGGGTCAGAAAGAAAAATGCCCGGAAATGCCGGGCAGTCACCATGCCTGTATCAGGCGAGAACGGATCCGGGGATGAACCAGTCCCGGCGCGAATTCAGCAACTCATGTGCTTTCATCGCTTTTTTGCCTGCGGGTTGAAGCTCTTCGATATTTAACACGCCGTCAGCCGTAGCGATTTGTATGCCATGTTTATTAGCATCAATAATAGTGCCCGGCGCGGCGGTGCTGGCAGCGTTCACTACGGTAGCTTTCCAGACTTTAACTGGCTGGTCATCAACCACGAAGTAGCTCATTGGCCAGGGATTGAAAGCCCGGATACAACGTTCAAGTTGTTCAGCCGGCAAATTCCAGTTGAGCCGCGCTTCTTCTTTACTGAGTTTCTCAGCGTAAGTGACCAGTGTCTCATCCTGAACTTCCGGTTGCGCATTCCCTGTCGCCAGCTGATCCAGCGTGGTAAGTAGCCCCTGAGGACCAAGGCTGGCCAGCTTGTCGTAAAGCGTTGCGCTGGTATCTTCAATGCTAATTGGGCAGGAAAGCTTAAACAGCATGTCCCCGGTATCCAGTCCGACATCCATCTGCATGATAGTTACGCCGGTTTCAGCATCACCCGCCCACAACGCGCGCTGGATTGGTGCCGCGCCGCGCCAGCGTGGCAGCAGCGAACCGTGTACATTGATACATCCCAGACGTGGCATATCCAGCACTGCTTTCGGCAGGATCAAACCGTAGGCAACCACCACCATGACATCGGCCTTGAGATCGGCAACAAGTTGCTGATTTTCTACCGGACGCAATGAAGCAGGCTGAAAAACCGGAATTTGATGTTCCTGTGCCAGCACTTTTACCGGTGACGGCATCAGTTTCTTCCCGCGCCCGGCAGGGCGATCGGGTTGGGTAAATACCCCGACGACCTGATGCGCAGAAGAGAGCAGCGCATCAAGATGATGCGCTGCGAAGTCCGGGGTACCGGCAAAAATAATTCGTAATGAATCGGACACGTTATTCCTTGTCTCGGTGTTAGCTCGTCGCGCGTGATTTGGTATTCATACGGTCAAGCTTTTCAACTTTCTGTCGGATACGCTGGCGTTTCATCGGAGACAGATAGTCAATAAACAGCTTGCCTACGAGGTGATCCATTTCATGCTGAATACAGATAGCCAGCAGACCGTCCGCTTCCAGCTCAAAGGCTTTGCCATCGCGATCGAGCGCGCGAATTTTCACTTTCTCTGCACGTGGGACAAATGCCCGCTGTTCCGGAATAGAAAGACACCCTTCTTCAATACCCGTCTCGCCGGATTGCTCCAGTAGCTCAGGGTTGATAAGCACCAGACGCTCATCACGGCTGTCGGACACGTCGATAACGATAATACGCTGATGAATATCGACCTGCGTCGCTGCAAGACCAATACCTTCTTCGGCATACATCGTTTCGAACATATCATCGACGATACGCTGAATTTGCGCATCCACTTCTTTAACCGGTTCAGCGACAATGCGAAGCCGCTCGTCCGGAATATGTAATACCTGCAAAACTGACATATTTATCCAGAGCTGTATTCAGGAGTTGATAAGATTCTTACCTCTATTCTAGACAAATCCCCCCTTGATTGACAGCATCCATAACCGGCAATAGCGGGTGTGCGAGCGGGGTAAAGGGAATGTCGCCAACTGAAATTTGGTTACGCCTGATGGCGATACAGTCAATGAAGGGCGAGCAGATGCAGTGCGCTGCTAATTTCATGCTGAGCGGGGCGATGAAAACGACGGACATCGCCTTTTGTCCGCAGGTGACAGCAGCCCAGGCGGCGCAATTCTGCAAACCTTCAGAGAATGATATTGACGCAGCGCTGAGCTGGCTTGAACTGCCCAACCATGCTCTGCTTACCGTTGACGATCCTGCATACCCGCCGCAGCTGCGGGCAATTGACTGGTTTCCCGGTGCGATTTTTGTTGCAGGAGACACGAAGCTGTTGAGTCAGACACAGCTCGCTGTGGTAGGGAGCCGTAATCAATCATGGTATGGCGAGCAGTGGGGAAGAACCTTTTGTGAAGCGCTGGCATCCAGTGGATTGGTGATCACCAGTGGACTGGCTTTAGGTATCGACGGTGTGGCTCACCGTGCCGCCCTCGCTGCGCATGGAAAAACCGTGGCGGTACCGGGTAGCGGCTTTCATCATCTCTATCCCAAAAGGCATACGCGTCTGGCTCAGGAGATAGTCGAAAATGGAGGTGCGCTGGTTTCTGAATTTCCGCTCACTACCACCCCCTGGCCCGGAAATTTTCCTCGGCGCAATCGAATTATTAGTGGATTAAGCGTAGGCACATTTGTCGTCGAAGCCTCACACCGGAGCGGTTCACTGATAACGGCTCGTTATGCATTAGAGCAGGGCCGCGAAGTTTTTGCACTGCCCGGACCACTGGGTAATCCGGGCTGTGAAGGAACCCATGCGCTTATCAGACAAGGCGCAGTTTTAGTGTCACAACCAGAGGATATTCTGGAGTATTTGCACAGTGAATTACACTGGCTGCATTCAGCAGAAAAAAATGGAAATAAATTGTTAAATCAGGAAGCCCTTCCATTGCCATTTCCTGAGCTGTTAGCTAACGTAGGAGATGAGGTTACACCTGTTGACGTCGTCGCTGAACGTGCCGGCCAGCCTGTGCCAGTTGCGGTAGCGCAGCTACTTGAACTGGAGTTAGCAGGCTGGATCGCAGCTGTACCCGGCGGCTATGTCCGATTAAGGAGGGCAAGCCATGTTCGACGTACTAATGTATTTATTTGAAACCTACATTCATAACGAAGCAGAAATGCGTGTGGACCAGGATAAATTGACTACCGATCTGGCCGAAGCAGGGTTTGATCGTGAAGATATTTACAACGCGTTGATATGGCTGGAAAAGCTGGCTGATTATCAGGATGGCCTTGTCGAGCCAATGCAGCTCGCTTCCGATCCGCTCTCAGTCCGTGTATACACTACCGAAGAGAGCCAGCGTCTGGACGCCAGCTGCCGCGGATTCCTGTTATTCCTGGAGCAAATTCAGGTGCTGAACCTCGATACACGTGAAATGGTGATTGAACGTGTGATGGCGCTGGATACTCTGGAGTTCGATCTTGAGGATCTCAAATGGGTGATCCTGATGGTTCTGTTCAATTTGCCAGGGTGTGAAAATGCCTATCAGCAAATGGAAGAATTACTCTTCGAAGTAAATGAAGGTATGCTGCACTGAACTTTTAAGGCAGCAGAATAGCTATGGTCAAATCAGCACTTTTTACGGTGCGTAACAATGAGCCCTGCCCACAATGCGGGGCTGAACTTGTCATCAGGACCGGAAAGCACGGTCCGTTTCAGGGTTGCTCAACTTATCCGGAATGCAACTACGTTCGCCCTTTGAAAAGCCAGGCGGATGGGCATGTTGTTAAAATTCTGGAGGGGCAACATTGCCCGGCATGCAACGCAACGCTGGTATTACGGCAGGGGCGTTTCGGGATGTTTATCGGATGCGGTAACTATCCGGAATGCGAGCATACCGAAACTATTGATAAGCCTGACGATACGTCAGTCACCTGTCCGCAGTGTCAGAAAGGACAACTTGTCCAGCGCCGCTCTCGCTTCGGCAAAACGTTTCACTCCTGTGAGCGCTATCCCGAATGCCAGTTCGTTATCAATTTCAAACCTGTAGCGGGAGAGTGTCCTGAGTGTCACTATCCATTGCTCATCGAGAAAAAGACGGCGCAGGGTATTAAGCATTTCTGCGCCAGTAAACAATGTGGAAAACCGGTGACGGTAATATAAGCCTGTGAATACTAATCTACATACCGACACGGTGAACGATATCGTCGCGGTACTTAAGCAAGAGCGTGTCATCGCCTATCCTACCGAAGCCGTGTTCGGCGTCGGCTGCGATCCTGACAGCGAAACCGCGGTAACGCGCCTTCTTGAGCTCAAACAGCGTCCGGTGGAAAAGGGGTTGATCCTCATAGCCGCCAGCTACGAGCAGCTTAAACCTTATATTGATGATACGACGCTTACCGCCAGCCAAAAAAAGGCTGTTTTTGACAGCTGGCCGGGGCCGGTAACCTTCGTATTCCCGGCCAAAACCACCACCCCGCGCTGGCTGACCGGGCAGTTCGATTCGCTGGCAGTGCGTGTGACGAATCATCCGCTGGTGGTGGAGCTGTGTAACGCTTTTGGTAAACCACTGGTATCAACCAGTGCGAATCTGACCGGTCAGCCGCCTTGCCGTGATGTTGCGGAAGTGATTGCCCAGTTTGGCCCTGAGTTTCCCGTCCTGAAAGGTGATACGGGCGGGCGCCTCAATCCTTCAGAGATACGTGATGCCCTGACGGGTAAACTGTTTCGCCAGGGGTAGCTTATGGATGCGTACGTTGTTATTGGAAATCCTGTTGCTCACAGTAAGTCTCCCCAGATCCATGCTGAATTTGCAGCGCAGTTGGGAATTACTCATCCCTATGGACGCCTGCTGGCACCCGTAGAAGGCTTTCTGGAAAGCCTGGAAAGCTTTATAGCCGCGGGTGGTAAAGGCGCTAACGTAACCGTGCCTTTCAAAGAGCAGGCATTTGCTCGCGCTGATGAGCTGACCGAACGCGCGGCATTAGCCGGTGCGGTTAATACCCTGAAGCGTCTCGAAGATGGTCGTTTACTTGGCGATAATACGGATGGCATCGGTTTGCTAAGCGATCTTCAGCGTCTTGGTTTGATTAAGCCGCGCGATCGTATTTTGCTGGTGGGGGCTGGTGGAGCTGCGCGCGGGGTGATCCTTCCGCTGCTGTCCCTGGAGTGCGCAGTTACTATTACCAATCGTACTGCCAGTCGCGCACAAGAACTGGCTCATCTGTTCGGTCATACGGGGAGCGTCGAAGCGGTAAGCCTGGATGCGCTTGATGGACGTGAGTTCGATCTAATCATCAATGCGACATCAAGTGGTATTGCCGGTGATATTCCGGCATTACCCGCTTCGCTACTTAATGAACAGGTCCGCTGCTATGACATGTTTTATCAGCGTGGCCTGACTCCCTTCCTGATGTGGTGTCAGGCGCATGGCGCTACGCATATTGCCGATGGTCTGGGAATGCTGGTGGGCCAGGCTGCACATGCGGTTTTACTCTGGCATGGTGAGCTGCCTGACGTAGCGCCGGTGATTTCCCGGCTCAAGCGTGAACTCACTGCATGAACCAGGCCATTCAGTTTCCCGAACGCGAGGAGTGGGTAGAAGCAAAAGCAGCTATCTGTTTTCCTGCGTTGGCTCACGGTATGCAGCTTACTTGTGCTATTTCACGGGCAAGCCTGGCGCGTCGTTTCGGTGGTGATACCCCAGGTGAGTGGATGGCTGCATTTCAGGCCAACCGCTGGGATCTGGAAGATGAGGCCGAGCAGATGATCGCACATCAACAGGACGACGATCAGGGCTGGTTCTGGTTATCCTGAGCCAGGTACTCATCTTTCCACTTAACATAGTTATTTGCTGAATAGAGCAGACCCTCTCGTTCAGCGGGTGTTAACGGGCGGATTTTTTTTACTGGACTGCCCAGATAAAGGTATCCGCTTTCAAGATGCTTGTTTTGTGGCACGAGGCTCCCGGCACCCACCATAACCTCATCTTCTATTACTGCCCCATCAAGAACTATCGATCCCATCCCAACCAGTACCCGGTTGCCAATCGTGCAGCCGTGCAGCATTGCTTTGTGTCCCACCGTCACATCTTCACCAATCAACAGCGGGTTGCCTTCCGGGTTATAGGAGGATTTATGGGTCACGTGCAACACGCTGCCATCCTGTATGTTTGTGCGAGCTCCGATAGCGACAAAGTTAACGTCGCCGCGGATCGCGACCAGCGGCCAGATCCCAACATCATCGGATATGCGAACATCGCCAATCACAACGCTTGTACTATCTACCATTACACGTAAGCCCAGCTCAGGGTGATTATCTTTATAGGAGCGTAAAGCGATTGTCATAGTTACCTCGATCCAGATAAGTAATGAATTAATGACTTTGGAGGGGATTAGGGGCGTAGGCAAGTACCAAATGCGTCATATTTTGCGCAGATCGTTCAGGATCAGAACAAAAAGAATGAAAAAGCAGCGGTTGAAAGAAAAGATCGAAAAAAGGGTTGTGCAAAAAATTGGGATCCCTATAATGCGCCTCCGTTGACCCGGCAATGTGAATCACTTCACAACGTAAGCCGGAACGACACAGAGAAAAAACTTCGAATTTGAGGTTGACTCTGAAAGAGGAAAGCGTAATATACGCCACCTCGCGACAGCAGGCTGTAAGCCGCGTCGCACTGCTCTTTAACAATTTATCAGACAATCTGTGTGGGCACTCGGGGCACTGATATCTTTCACGTCGCAAGACGAAAAAGCATTATCAAGTCTCAAGAGTGAACACGTAATTCATTACGAAGTTTAATTCTTTGAGCATCAAACTTTAAATTGAAGAGTTTGATCATGGCTCAGATTGAACGCTGGCGGCAGGCCTAACACATGCAAGTCGAACGGTAACAGGAAGCAGCTTGCTGCTTCGCTGACGAGTGGCGGACGGGTGAGTAATGTCTGGGGATCTGCCTGATGGAGGGGGATAACTACTGGAAACGGTAGCTAATACCGCATAACGTCGCAAGACCAAAGAGGGGGACCTTCGGGCCTCTTGCCATCAGATGAACCCAGATGGGATTAGCTAGTAGGTGGGGTAACGGCTCACCTAGGCGACGATCCCTAGCTGGTCTGAGAGGATGACCAGCCACACTGGAACTGAGACACGGTCCAGACTCCTACGGGAGGCAGCAGTGGGGAATATTGCACAATGGGCGCAAGCCTGATGCAGCCATGCCGCGTGTATGAAGAAGGCCTTCGGGTTGTAAAGTACTTTCAGCGAGGAGGAAGGTGGTGAGTTTAATACACTCATCAATTGACGTTACTCGCAGAAGAAGCACCGGCTAACTCCGTGCCAGCAGCCGCGGTAATACGGAGGGTGCAAGCGTTAATCGGAATTACTGGGCGTAAAGCGCACGCAGGCGGTCTGTCAAGTCGGATGTGAAATCCCCGGGCTCAACCTGGGAACTGCATCCGAAACTGGCAGGCTTGAGTCTCGTAGAGGGGGGTAGAATTCCAGGTGTAGCGGTGAAATGCGTAGAGATCTGGAGGAATACCGGTGGCGAAGGCGGCCCCCTGGACGAAGACTGACGCTCAGGTGCGAAAGCGTGGGGAGCAAACAGGATTAGATACCCTGGTAGTCCACGCCGTAAACGATGTCGACTTGGAGGTTGTTCCCTTGAGGAGTGGCTTCCGGAGCTAACGCGTTAAGTCGACCGCCTGGGGAGTACGGCCGCAAGGTTAAAACTCAAATGAATTGACGGGGGCCCGCACAAGCGGTGGAGCATGTGGTTTAATTCGATGCAACGCGAAGAACCTTACCTGGCCTTGACATCCAGAGAACTTAGCAGAGATGCTTTGGTGCCTTCGGGAACTCTGAGACAGGTGCTGCATGGCTGTCGTCAGCTCGTGTTGTGAAATGTTGGGTTAAGTCCCGCAACGAGCGCAACCCTTATCCTTTGTTGCCAGCGATTCGGTCGGGAACTCAAAGGAGACTGCCGGTGATAAACCGGAGGAAGGTGGGGATGACGTCAAGTCATCATGGCCCTTACGGCCAGGGCTACACACGTGCTACAATGGCGTATACAAAGAGAAGCGACCTCGCGAGAGCAAGCGGACCTCATAAAGTACGTCGTAGTCCGGATTGGAGTCTGCAACTCGACTCCATGAAGTCGGAATCGCTAGTAATCGTGGATCAGAATGCCACGGTGAATACGTTCCCGGGCCTTGTACACACCGCCCGTCACACCATGGGAGTGGGTTGCAAAAGAAGTAGGTAGCTTAACCTTCGGGAGGGCGCTTACCACTTTGTGATTCATGACTGGGGTGAAGTCGTAACAAGGTAACCGTAGGGGAACCTGCGGTTGGATCACCTCCTTACCTTAAAAGATACAACTCCGCAGTGCTCACACAGATTGTCTGATAGAAAACGAGCAGTAAAAACCTCTCCAGGCTTGTAGCTCAGGTGGTTAGAGCGCACCCCTGATAAGGGTGAGGTCGGTGGTTCAAGTCCACTCAGGCCTACCAGATTCCTTCTGAATACTGCGTTGCGAAATAACTCGCATACTGATGTATGCGTCGTCATTCCGCGCCTTGTCTCAGAAGAAATCCCGGTAAGAGGTTAATCACTACGATGGGGCTATAGCTCAGCTGGGAGAGCGCCTGCTTTGCACGCAGGAGGTCTGCGGTTCGATCCCGCATAGCTCCACCATCAACTCAGGTTGATACCCTACTTCAGAGTGTACTGGGAACAGTATGCTGCGAAGTATTATGCTCTTTAACAATCCGGAACAAGCTGAAAATTGAAACGACACACTGTTTCTGTTCTCCGTAAACAAGAACAGAAAAAGGTGTGTTCGAGTCTCTCAAATGCTTACAGCACGACGATGAATCTCAGGAAACATCTTCGGGTTGTGAGGTTAAGCGACTAAGCGTACACGGTGGATGCCCTGGCAGTCAGAGGCGATGAAGGACGTGCTAATCTGCGAAAAGCGTCGGTAAGGTGATATGAACCGTTATAGCCGACGATGTCCGAATGGGGAAACCCAGTGCAATTCGTTGCACTATCATGTCATGAATACATAGTGGCATGAGGCGAACCGGGGGAACTGAAACATCTAAGTACCCCGAGGAAAAGAAATCAACCGAGATTCCCCCAGTAGCGGCGAGCGAACGGGGAGCAGCCCAGAGCCTGAATCAGTTTGTGTGTTAGTGGAAGCGTCTGGAAAGTCGCAGGGTACAGGGTGATACTCCCGTACACAAAAACACACTTGCTGTGAGCTCGATGAGTAGGGCGGGACACGTGGTATCCTGTCTGAATATGGGGGGACCATCCTCCAAGGCTAAATACTCCTGACTGACCGATAGTGAACCAGTACCGTGAGGGAAAGGCGAAAAGAACCCCGGCGAGGGGAGTGAAACAGAACCTGAAACCGTGTACGTACAAGCAGTGGGAGCACCTTTGTGGTGTGACTGCGTACCTTTTGTATAATGGGTCAGCGACTTATATTCTGTAGCAAGGTTAACCGTATAGGGGAGCCGAAGGGAAACCGAGTCTTAATTGGGCGTTAAGTTGCAGGGTATAGACCCGAAACCCGGTGATCTAGCCATGGGCAGGTTGAAGGTTGGGTAACACTAACTGGAGGACCGAACCGACTAATGTTGAAAAATTAGCGGATGACTTGTGGCTGGGGGTGAAAGGCCAATCAAACCGGGAGATAGCTGGTTCTCCCCGAAAGCTATTTAGGTAGCGCCTCGTGAACTCATCTCCGGGGGTAGAGCACTGTTTCGGCTAGGGGGCCATCCCGGCTTACCAACCCGATGCAAACTACGAATACCGGAGAATGTTATCACGGGAGACACACGGCGGGTGCTAACGTCCGTCGTGAAGAGGGAAACAACCCAGACCGCCAGCTAAGGTCCCAAAGTCATGGTTAAGTGGGAAACGATGTGGGAAGGCACAGACAGCCAGGATGTTGGCTTAGAAGCAGCCATCATTTAAAGAAAGCGTAATAGCTCACTGGTCGAGTCGGCCTGCGCGGAAGATGTAACGGGGCTAAACCATGCACCGAAGCTGCGGCAGCGACACTATGTGTTGTTGGGTAGGGGAGCGTTCTGTAAGCCGTTGAAGGTGGACTGTGAGGTCTGCTGGAGGTATCAGAAGTGCGAATGCTGACATAAGTAACGATAAAGCGGGTGAAAAGCCCGCTCGCCGGAAGACCAAGGGTTCCTGTCCAACGTTAATCGGGGCAGGGTGAGTCGACCCCTAAGGCGAGGCCGAAAGGCGTAGTCGATGGGAAACAGGTTAATATTCCTGTACTCGGTGTTACTGCGAAGGGGGGACGGAGAAGGCTATGTTGGCCGGGCGACGGTTGTCCCGGTTTAAGCGTGTAGGTGTGTGCTCCAGGCAAATCCGGTGCACTTTAACACTGAGGCGTGATGACGAGGCACTACGGTGCTGAAGCAACAAATGCCCTGCTTCCAGGAAAAGCCTCTAAGCATCAGGTAACATCAAATCGTACCCCAAACCGACACAGGTGGTCAGGTAGAGAATACCAAGGCGCTTGAGAGAACTCGGGTGAAGGAACTAGGCAAAATGGTGCCGTAACTTCGGGAGAAGGCACGCTGGTGCGTAGGTGAAGCGACTTGCTCGCGGAGCTGAAACCAGTCGAAGATACCAGCTGGCTGCAACTGTTTATTAAAAACACAGCACTGTGCAAACACGAAAGTGGACGTATACGGTGTGACGCCTGCCCGGTGCCGGAAGGTTAATTGATGGGGTTATCCGTAAGGAGAAGCTCTTGATCGAAGCCCCGGTAAACGGCGGCCGTAACTATAACGGTCCTAAGGTAGCGAAATTCCTTGTCGGGTAAGTTCCGACCTGCACGAATGGCGTAATGATGGCCAGGCTGTCTCCACCCGAGACTCAGTGAAATTGAAATCGCTGTGAAGATGCAGTGTACCCGCGGCAAGACGGAAAGACCCCGTGAACCTTTACTATAGCTTGACACTGAACATTGAGCCTTGATGTGTAGGATAGGTGGGAGGCTTTGAAGCGTGGACGCCAGTCTGCGTGGAGCCAACCTTGAAATACCACCCTTTAATGTTTGATGTTCTAACCTGGCGCCGTGATCCGGCGTGGGGACAGTGTCTGGTGGGTAGTTTGACTGGGGCGGTCTCCTCCTAAAGCGTAACGGAGGAGCACGAAGGTTAGCTAATCCTGGTCGGACATCAGGAGGTTAGTGCAAAGGCATAAGCTAGCTTGACTGCGAGAGTGACGGCTCGAGCAGGTGCGAAAGCAGGTCTTAGTGATCCGGTGGTTCTGAATGGAAGGGCCATCGCTCAACGGATAAAAGGTACTCCGGGGATAACAGGCTGATACCGCCCAAGAGTTCATATCGACGGCGGTGTTTGGCACCTCGATGTCGGCTCATCACATCCTGGGGCTGAAGTAGGTCCCAAGGGTATGGCTGTTCGCCATTTAAAGTGGTACGCGAGCTGGGTTTAGAACGTCGTGAGACAGTTCGGTCCCTATCTGCCGTGGGCGCTGGAGAATTGAGGGGGGTTGCTCCTAGTACGAGAGGACCGGAGTGAACGCATCACTGGTGTTCGGGTTGTCATGCCAATGGCACTGCCCGGTAGCTAAATGCGGAAGAGATAAGTGCTGAAAGCATCTAAGCACGAAACTTGCCCCGAGATGAGTTCTCCCTGACCCTTTAAGGGTCCTGAAGGAACGTTGAAGACGACGACGTTGATAGGCCGGGTGTGTAAGCGCAGCGATGCGTTGAGCTAACCGGTACTAATGAACCGTGAGGCTTAACCTTACAACGCCGAAGCTGTTTTGGTGTTGTGTTTGAGAGATTTTCAGCTTGAGACGGATTACGCTTATGGCCGCGAGGCGGTAAGCGAACAGAATTTGCCTGGCGGCTGTAGCGCGGTGGTCCCACCTGACCCCATGCCGAACTCAGAAGTGAAACGCCGTAGCGCCGATGGTAGTGTGGGGTCTCCCCATGCGAGAGTAGGGAACTGCCAGGCATCAAATTAAAAAATCTGAAAACATCAGGTTTTAAGAATTAGTGTGCTGATATGGCTCAGTTGGTAGAGCGCACCCTTGGTAAGGGTGAGGTCCCCAGTTCGACTCTGGGTATCAGCACCACTTTATTAGGTTAAAGTTCGGCACGTTAGAAAAGAATTTGCCTGGCGGCTGTAGCGCGGTGGTCCCACCTGACCCCATGCCGAACTCAGAAGTGAAACGCCGTAGCGCCGATGGTAGTGTGGGGTCTCCCCATGCGAGAGTAGGGAACTGCCAGGCATCAAACAAACAAAAAAGCCTCATGCGAAAGCATGGGGCTTTTTTGTTTCTCTGCAGTTCGGAACTCTCATTTATACTCGCTGCATTTACCACCGTATCAAATCAATAACAAAGCCCCTCATGTGAAAAAGGTCTTGCCAGACTGCATTACTTATTAACGTGTAGCTTGAGAGAAATGCGCGGGTGCGTTCTGATTAAGGATTAAAGCGTGGTCTTTTCTGTTTCCTCTAGCTCGTAAACAGATTTCTCATTTGAACTCGCTGCATTCACCACTGTATTAAGCCAATAAAAAGCCCCGCTCACCGGAGCAGGGCTTAACCAGGCCGTATGACTTATTAATGAATAACCTGCGAAAGAAACGCACGGGTGCGTTCTGATTTCGGGTTGGCGAAGAATTCTTGCGGGGGAGCCTGCTCAACGATTTCACCGCGGTCCATAAAGATAACGCGGTCTGCCACGGTACGCGCAAAGCCCATCTCATGCGTCACGCACAGCATGGTCATCCCGGATTCAGCCAGGCCAATCATGGTATCCAGTACTTCTTTGACCATCTCCGGATCCAGTGCCGAAGTCGGCTCGTCAAACAGCATAATTTTGGGTTTCATGCAGAGGGAACGGGCAATCGCCACACGTTGCTGCTGGCCGCCCGAAATCTGCCCCGGATATTTATGCGCATGTTCGGCAATACGCACCCGTTCCAGGTAGTGCATCGCCAGTGCTTCTGCCTCTTTCTTCGGCATCTTGCGTACCCATATCGGGGCCAGCGTGCAGTTTTGCAGCACGGTCAGGTGAGGGAACAGGTTAAAATGCTGGAACACCATGCCCACTTCCTGCCGTACCTTTTCTATATTACGGATGTCTTCATTCAGCTCGATTCCATCAACCACGATGCGTCCCTGCTGATGCTCTTCAAGATGATTGATACAACGAATCGTTGTTGATTTTCCTGAACCCGATGGGCCGCAGAGAACGATGCGCTCGCCTTGCTTAACGTTCAGATTGATATCTTTCAGGACATGAAATTGTCCGTACCATTTGTTTACCGCTTCAAGCGTAATCATCGCGTCGGTCGGCTGTATTATCATTGTGCTCATGGGATCCCTCAATGCGGTGTACGCCCGGTGTTAAAACGTTTTTCAAGATGCTGGCTGTAGCGCGACATACTGAAGCAGAAGATCCAGTAGACCAGCGCAGCAAAAACATAGCCTTCGGTCGACATCCCCAGCCATGCGGGATCGACTGTCGCCTGCTGTACGCTGCTGAAGAGATCGAACAGGCCGATAATGATCACCAGGCTGGTGTCTTTGAATAGTGCGATGATGGTATTCACCAGGCCCGGGATCACCAGCTTCAGCGCCTGGGGAAGAATAACCAGCCCCTGGGTTTTCCAGTAGCCGAGGGCCAGCGACTCTGCCGCCTCGTACTGCCCTTTCGGCAGCGCCTGCAACCCGCCGCGCACCACTTCTGCAACGTAAGCGGACTGAAACAGAATTACCCCGACCAGGGCGCGGATCAGCTTATCAATGCTGGTCCCTTCCGCCATGAACAGCGGCAGCATCACCGACGACATAAACAGCACGGTAATAAGCGGCACGCCGCGCCAGAATTCGATAAAGATCACCGACAGAATGCGTACCACCGGCATGGTGGAGCGTCGTCCCAGCGCCAGCAGGATGCCGAGCGGCAGCGCGCCGGCGATACCCACTGAGGCGATAATCAGCGTCAGCGTCAGGCCGCCCCACTGGCGTGTTTCTACCCGCTCCAGCCCGAAAAAGCCGCCATACAGCAATATCCAGACCACAACCGGATAGATCACCGCCCAGCAGGCAATGTAACGTCCGCGACGCGGCATCGCGTTCCAGAACATTGGCACAATGGAAATCAGGCCGACGATCAGCGCGAGGTTGATGCGCCAGCGCTGATCGTGTGGATAAAGCCCATACATAAACTGGCCGAAACGCTGATGGATAAACACCCAGCAGGCACCTACCTTCGTACAGTCAGCGCGGGTGGTACCGAACCAGTTGGCCTGGAAGATTGTCCAGTTCAGCAACGGGGGAATCAGCTCCCACATCAGCCACAGGCAGAACAGCGTCAGCAGCGAGTTGCTCCAGCTGGAAAAGAGGTTCTTTTTCACCCAGTGCAGCGCACGACCCGACCCCTGTGAGGCCTGGCGCACCGGCGGTGACAGAATAGCTTTTGTCATCATGGTTCCTTAGCGCTCAACGAGGGCGATACGCCGGTTATAGATGTTCATCAGCAGTGAAATCGACAGGCTGATAATGAGGTAGACCGACATGGTAATGGCGATGGTTTCGATCGCCTGTCCGGTCTGATTAAGTACCGTTCCGGCAAACAGCGACACCATATCGGGATAGCCAATGGCCGCAGCTAGTGACGAGTTTTTGGCTATATTGAGGTACTGGCTGGTCAGCGGCGGAATAATGACGCGCATCGCCTGCGGAATAATCACCTGACGCAGCGTCACCGGGTTGGGCAGGGCGAGCGAGCGAGCGGCTTCATGCTGCCCGTGCGGGACAGAAAGAATCCCGGCGCGGATGATTTCGGCGATAAATGCCGATGTGTAGACCGACAATGCCAGAGTTAATGCGGCAAGTTCCGGGATAAGCGCCATACCGCCACGGAAGTTGAAACCGCGCAGGGCCGGAATATCCCAGTGTAGCGCCGCACCATACAGGGCGTGAGCCAGCGCCGGCAGACCGATCAGCAGAGCGATTGCCCAGGGCCAGGTACGGCGCAGCTGGCCAGTTTTCATCTGGTGCGTTTTGTTGTAGCGGTAAAGCCCAACGGTCACACCTACGGCAATGAGCACCGCCGCCAGAAAGGCTCCCATCCCCTCACCCAGCTGTGGAGCAGGGATATACAGCCCACGGTTACTTAAAAAAACGAGATCGAACGCGTCAACTGCCTGGCGCGGGCCAGGTAAATTACGCAGCACGGCGAAATACCAGAAGAAGATCTGCAGCAGCGGCGGGATATTACGAAACGTCTCAATGTATACCGTAGAGATTTTTCTCAGCAGCCAGTTATCAGAAAGCCGGGCCAGACCAAGAAAGAATCCGAGAATTGAGGCGAAAACAATACAGAGCGCTGATACCAGCAGAGTATTCAGCAGCCCGACCAGAAACACGCGGCCATAGGTATCGCCCTGTTGATAATCAATCAGATGCTGGACGATGCCGAAGCCTGCAGCACGGTCGAGAAAGGCAAACCCGGAAGTGATACCGCGATTGCTCAGGTTAGTGATGGTGTTATGGATCAGATAAGCCGCAATCAGCAGTACCACAACAACAGCGAGTATCTGAAACAGCCAGGCACGAACCGCAGGGTTCGAAAAGGAGAACGCACCTTTTACGGTTGGGCGGCGCAGGGACATAGGAGAACCTCAGTCGGAACTTGGGCTGGGCACTGCCAGTGCAGTGCCCGTTACAGCTACAGCATTAACGTACCGGCGGCGCGTACTGAATACCGCCGTTGTTCCAGAGGTTATTCTGGCCACGTTTGATCTTCAGCGGGCTTTCAGAGCCAACGTTGCGCTCGAATACTTCCGCGTAGTTGCCGACTTTTTTGATGATGTTGTAAGCCCATTTGTTGTCGAGCTTCAGGTCCTTGCCGTAATCGCCCTCTTTACCTAGCAGGTGCGCCATATCTGGTGTTGCCGGATTAGCGGCTTTTTCATCGACGTTCTTCGAGGTCACGCCCATCTCTTCAGCGTTCAGCATTGCAAACAGCGTCCAGCGCACCACGGCAAACCATTCATCGTCACCGCGGCGTACTACCGGCCCCAGCGGCTCTTTAGAGATGACCTCTGGCAGTACGATCCACTCCGCCGGATCGCTGAGCTTTATGCGCAGAGCGTAAAGCTGCGACTGGTCAGACGCGAGGGTATCGCAGCGACCCGATTCCAGCGCTTTGGCGGATTCATCGGAGCGGTCAAAGGTGACCGGGGTGTACTTCATCTTGTTGGCTTTAAAATAGTCTGCCACGTTTAGTTCGGTATCGGTACCGGCCTGGATGCAAACGGTTGCGCCGTCGAGCTCTTTAGCGCTCTTCAGTCCTGCTTTGTTATGGGTCAGGAAGCCGATACCGTCATAGTAGGTTACGCCGGTAAAAGACATGCCCATGCCGGAATCACGTGAAGAGGTCCAGGTAGTGTTACGAGAGAGTACGTCCACTTCACCCGACTGTAGCGCGGTGAAACGCTCTTTTGCCGTCAGCGGGGTGTATTTAACTTTGGTGTCATCGCCAAACATTGCAGCAGCCACGCCACGGCAGACATCCACATCGATCCCGGTAAACTTGCCGCTCTCATCCGCGTAAGAGAAACCCGGCAGACCATCGCTTATCCCACATTGCACAAAACCTTTCTTTTTAACCGCATCGAAAGTCGCACCGGCGTGTGCCTGACTGGTAGCGGCCAGCATCGCGCCTGCAGCAACCAGAGTCGCAATCATCATCTTTTTCATAAAGCATCCTGTGTGGCGGAATTATCGTTATATGTATGTGGCGTGAGCACGCCATTACCTGTCTGTGGCATTGGCCGTAATCTATTAAGCAAAGGTAATGCCAGGTTTGCGCCAGGGCAGGGGATAACGAGCGCAGGCGCAATAAGCTCAGTGTAGACAGGAAAAATTTAATTCCGCGCGCTGTTATGGTGCAAAAATTCAACCTGCGCCACATTTTGGAGCAAAATAGTTACTTTACGAAACCATGTGCAAAGAATAATTCAGGAGATAAATATGTGCCGGGAAAGGCGTGGTCGCGCTTTGTGACAGACTGCACGTAAAAATGGCAGAAAGAGGTAGTAAGGCAAAGAGGGAATAACGCAGAGAATTTGCTGAACAAATATGATGCCAAATTTTTACCTTATGAAACTGCTCTGCACCATAATAAAGCAACATGATACGCGCGGCCTGAACCGCGCGTAATAACTTATTTAGACACGGCGATAATACCGAGCGTCAGACCAGCCAGCGCTGCGGCGCCGCCGGCGATTGCGCCTGCGGTTTCCCAGTTATCCTGAGTGGTTCCTTTCATGCAGGTATTGGTATGCACCAGGCGGCCCTGATCGTCATAGACCGGCACGCAGGGAGAGTCGTGAGCACAGCCAGCCAGTACGGTAGAAAGTAGTGCAACAGCAATTAGTTTTTTCATGGCGTTACCTCAATAAAATCATTATCCACGCCGTCGTTTCCAGAGGAACTTAATCGCAGGTGGAGCCTGATTAAATTACCACGCTCGCAGTAACGCCCCGAAAGGGGAATGGTTGCAAACGGTAATATTTGTAAAAAGTGTGGAGAGACAGGGCCGTCAGGCAATTGATTGTGGAGATTTAATGAAGAAAACAAAAAAATAGCATCAGAAATTAAAAACCAGGTGCATTCCTGGACGGCATAAACAGTAGCGAGTTAATCACAGCATTTCAATATAATATTATTATTTTCAACGCATTAAAAAGGGCGCCGTAGCGCCCTGCATTTTTATTGTGCCCCGCCAAAGCGTCGGCGAATGACGACGAAAAATACCGGAACAAAAAATATTGCCAGCAGCGTTGCGGTTAGCATTCCGCCCATCACTCCGGTACCGACGGCATTCTGCGCGCCACTGCCCGCCCCGCGATTAATAACCAGCGGCAGCACGCCGAGAATAAATGCCAGCGAGGTCATGAGAATTGGCCGCAGGCGCATGCGTACCGATTCCAGCGTCGCTTCGATAACGCCTTTACCTTCTTTCTCCATCAGGTCCTTTGCGAACTCGACAATCAGGATGGCGTTTTTAGCCGACAACCCGATAGTCGTCAGCAGCCCAACCTGAAAATAGACGTCATTGTTCAGGCCGCGCAGCGAGGCCGCAAGCAGAGCGCCTACCACACCCAGCGGTACCACCAGCATCACCGAAAACGGAATGGACCAGCTTTCATAGAGCGCCGCCAGGCAGAGAAACACCACGATCAGCGAAATGGCGTACAGTGCGGGAGCCTGATCGCCTGACAGTCGCTCCTGATAAGACATCCCGGTCCAGTCATAGCCGATACCCGCAGGCAGCGTTTTTGCCAGCGACTCCATCAGGACCATCGCTTCGCCGGTACTTTTGCCTGGTGCGGCTTCGCCGAGGATCTCCATCGAGGGTGAACCGTTAAAACGTTCCAGGCGCGGCGAGCCGTAAATCCAGTGCGATGAGCTGAACGCAGAGAAAGGCACCATCTCCCCGTTGGCGCTGCGCACGTAAATGGCGTCAATGTCAGCCGGAAGCATACGAAACGCCGCGTCGGCCTGAACGTAAACCTTTTTCACACGCCCATGATCGATAAAATCGTTAACGTAAGTTCCGCCTAACGAGGTGGAGATCGCCTGGTTGATGTCCGCCAGGGATACGCCCAGCGCCTGGGCTTTTTGCTGGTCAACGTCCAGCTTGAACTGTGGCGTATCTTCAAGCCCGTTGGGCCGCACCCTGACCAGCAGATCGCCATGCTTGCCGACCATCCCCAGCAGCGTATTACGTGCCTGAGTCAGTGCCTCGTGTCCGAGATTCGCTTTGTCGATGAGTTCGAAGTCAAATCCGGTCGCTGTACCCAGCTCGATAATCGCCGGCAGGTTGAACGGGAAGACGAAGCCATCGCGGATTTCGCCAAAAGCGTGGGTGGCGCGTTTGATGATGCTGCCCACGCTGTTCTCTTCACCAGGACGCGCCTCCCAGGGCTTCAGGCTGATAAAGGCCAGCCCGGCGTTCTGCCCCTGGCCGCTGAAGCTGAAGCCGTTCACGGTAAACACGGTATCGACGTTGGCTTGCTCATCGGTGAGATAATAATGGCTAATCTGGTCCAGCACCTGCTGGGTACGGGTCTGTGTAGCGCCGGCCGGGAGCTGCACCATCGTCATAAAGACGCCCTGATCCTCTTCGGGCAGGAAGGCGGTGGGCAGACGCACAAACAGCACCGCCATACCCGTCACGATCAGTACGTACAGCAGCAGGTAACGTCCGGTACTGCGCAAAATACCGCTGACGCTTTTCGTGTAGTGGTTGACGCTGGCATCGAACTTTTTATCGAACCAGACGAAGAAGCGTGCTTTGCTCTCGTGTCCGCCGGGTTTGAGCAGCGTGGCGCACAGCGCCGGCGTCAGGATGAGCGCCACCAGCACCGACAGCGCCATTGCCGAAACGATGGTAACAGAGAACTGACGGTAAATAGCGCCGGTGGAGCCGCCAAAAAAGGCCATCGGAATAAAGACGGCGGAGAGCACCATTGCGATACCCACCAGCGCACCCTGAATCTGTCCCATCGATTTCCGGGTTGCTTCTTTCGGCGGCAGCTTCTCCTCTGCCATGACGCGCTCGACGTTTTCCACCACCACAATGGCGTCATCCACCAGCAGGCCGATAGCCAGCACCATACCAAACATGGTGAGGGTATTGATGGAGTAATTCAGCGCGCTGAGGATGGCGAAGGTGCCAGCGAGTACCACCGGCACGGCGATGGTCGGGATAAGCGTGGCGCGGATGTTCTGTAAAAACAGGTACATCACCAGGAAGACCAGAATGACAGCCTCCGCCAGGGTTTTGACCACTTCATGAATTGAAATCTTCACGAATGGCGTGGTGTCATAGGGGTAGACCACACGCATACCCTGTGGGAAGAAGGGCTGCAATTCGGCGAGACGGGATTTGATGGCGGCAGCGGTATCAAGGGCGTTAGCACCGGTGGCCAGTTTGATCCCAAGCCCCGTTGCCGGCTGGCCGTTGATTTTAGTCACCATGTTGTAGTTCTCGCCGCCCAGTTCGATACGGGCAACGTCGCTCAGGCGTACCACCGAACCGTCCTGATTGACGCGCAGGGTAATGCGCCCAAACTCTTCGGGGCTCGTCAGGCGAGTCTGCGCAATGATGGAGGCATTCAACTGTTGCCCTGGCACGGCGGGCGTTGCGCCAAGCTGACCCGCGGCAATCTGGTTGTTTTGCGTTTTAATCTGGGTGACAACGTCGGCGGTGGTCAGCAGGTATTTGTTCATCGCATGCTGATCGAGCCAGATACGCATCGCAAACTGCGCGCCGAACAGCTGGACGTCGCCGACGCCATTGGTACGGCTGATGCTGTCTTTAACGTTAGAAGCAACGTAGTCGGAAATATCCTCCTGCGTCAGGCGAGGGTTGTCGGATAAAAAACCGGCGACCAGTAAAAAACCGCTGCTCGCCTTTTCCACGCCGATGCCCTGTTGCTGTACTTCCTGAGGCAGCAGCGGCATCGCCAGCTGCAGTTTATTTTGCACCTGGACCTGAGCGATATCAGGATCGGTACCAGATTCGAAGGTCAGGGTAATCGTCACGTTACCCGCCGAGTCGCTGGTGGATGACATGTACATCAGATTATCGATGCCGTTCATGTTCTGTTCGATAACCTGTGTCACGCTGTCCTGCACCGTTTGCGCGTCTGCCCCAGGATAAGTTGCCGATACCGCCACCGCCGGTGGGGCAATGGAGGGATATTGCGCGACCGGAAGCGACATGATGGACAGCGCGCCGGCAATCATAAGCACGATCGCCAGCACCCAGGCAAAAATGGGGCGCTCGATAAAGAAATTGGACATGGATCTGGCTCCTTACTGTGCCGACTGCGGAGCAGTGTCAGAGCTGGCGTGGACCTTCATGCCCGCACGTATTCTCTGCAGACCGCTGATCACCACGCGATCCCCTGGCTTCAGACCAGCGCTCACCAGCCAGTTGTTGCCAACCGCCTGGCTGGCGTCCACCACCTTCGATTCCACCTGGTCCTGGGCATTCACAATCATCACCACCGCCTCGCCACGCGGAGTACGGGTTACGCCCTGCTGCGGCACCAGCATCGCGTTAGGCTGAATACCCTGGTCGATGCGGGCGCGAACAAACATGCCGGGAAGCAGCGTGTGGTCAGGGTTAGGGAACACGGCGCGCAGCGTAATGGAGCCAGTGCTTTCATCGACGGTAACGTCGGAGAATTCCAGCGTACCTTTCTGCGGAGCGATTTCACCGCTGTCCAGCACCAGCGTCACGTTGCTTTTGCCTTCGCTGCGCTTCAGGGTGCCCTGTTGCAGCGACGCTTTCAGGCGCAGGTAATCGTTACTCGACTGGGTAAGATCGACATAGATAGGGTCGAGCTGCTGGACCGTTGCCAGCGCTGCAGCCTGGCCCTGCTGTACCAGTGCACCTTCGGTGACGCTTGATTTGCCGATACGACCGCTGATGGGGGAAGTGACTTTGGTCCAGGCAAGATTAATTCGGGCGCTGTCCAGCGCGGCGCGAGATGCCAGCACGGAGGCATCCGCCTGGCGCGCATTGGCCGCGGCTTGATCGTAATCCTGCTTACTGACGTAATGCGTTCCCTGCAGCGCCGCATAGCGTTTCAGGGTGAGATGGGCCATCGCTGCGCTGGCCTGGGCTTTGGCAAGGCTGGCTTTTGCGCTCTCTACGTCGGCAAGATACGTGGCGGGATCGATCTGATACAGCGACTCGCCGGCGGCGATCTCGCCGCCTTCTTCAAAGTTACGTTTGAGGATGATGCCACTCACCTGAGGTCGAACTTCAGCAATGCGCCAGGCTGCGGTGCGGCCGGGCAGCTCGGTGGTTAGTGGCAGTGGACCAGGGACAACGGTATGCACCGTCACCTGAGGCACCGGCGGCTGGTTTTCCTTAATACCATCATCGCAACCGGATAACAGTGCCGTGATAATGCCTGCCAACAGAGGATATAAAAATACCCGGACTTGCTTTGTCATTGCCGTTCCTTAAAACAATAAACACCGAATGTTCTGTGGGGGGAAATACTCAGGGTGTGATTTTCTGGCGTATCCTACAAATAATATAAGTGTGATGTAAGTCGGATCGCTTTTTTTGCGATGTTTGCTGAAGGAGGGATGGCGTTTTAAGAATGGCTTTAGTGTATTGGTTATTATTTTCTGACGTTCGCTTACATATTTATATATTTTATATATTTTATATGGGTGGCATTTATTTTTAATTTCTATGTTTCATCGGAAAGCATTCGCCGTAAGTATTTATTAATTTTGTTACTAAAAAAGCCATGAGAGAAAATAAAGCCAATGGCAATATAGCGTCGGTGGTTTACCTTTCCCGATAATTCATTTTTTACAGGTTCGTTTATTATGGCATGGAAAACAAAAACAGATGCCTTACAAACGCGACAGCAGCTTATCGATGCCGCCATTGCGCAGTTCGCCGCGCAGGGCGTGGCGAAAACGACCCTCGGCGATATAGCCGGAGCGGCAAAGGTGACGCGCGGCGCGCTTTACTGGCATTTCGACAGCAAAGAACAAATCTTCGATGAAATCTGGAAGCAACAGTCGCGGTTACAGCGGGTATTACAGGAAAAGCTTCCCCGCGCGTTAAAAACAACGCCGCTGCGCTATCTCAGCGAAGTGTTTATTATCGCATTGCGTCTGATTGCGTCTGATTGCGCAGGATGCGCAGCAAAAAGCGCTGATGGAAATATTATGCTGTAAGTACGAGCGTTGCGACAGTGCATTAGATGATATCGAAATCCACGCTATGCTGGGGATGAATAATGAAATGCTGGAATACTGGCTGCGGCGCTGTATTCAGCATGGAGATATTTCACCCCATGCTGATATTCCTGAAATGATTATTCTGTTACGCGGCGCACTAAGCGGTATTGTACGCCAGTGGCTATTACACCCACAGCGATTTGATCTTGCCGCCAGGGCGCCCGCGCTGGTGGAAAATTTATGGCACATGTTTCCGGTTACTCAACCTCAGGCTGAATACTGAATGACTTTTCAGATGCATGTACCGGATCAATTAAGCGCTGCGGCTCATTTTTCACAATATTTGCGATAGCGTGTGGGTCAAGTGGCTTGCCGAGTAAATAGCCCTGCAGCGTATGGCAGCCAAGCTCGGTAAGAAACGTCTGTTGTTCCGGCGTTTCGACACCTTCGGCCACCACCCGCAGATTGAGGGTTCTCGCCAACGCGATAATCGCCGAGACAATCGTGGCGTCTTCCCCGTCGGCACGCAGCTCGTTGACGAAGGCGCGGTCAATTTTCAGTTCGCTGGCGGGCAGACGCTTCAGATAGAGCAGGCTTGAATAGCCGGTGCCGAAGTCATCGATGGAGGCTTTTACGCCGAGGGTGGTCAGCTCGGTCAACAGGCGGACGCTCTCATCCGGATCGCTCATCGCCGTGGTTTCCGTTACTTCAAGAATCAGCATCTCGGGCGGAATACGGTGGCGCGACAGGCAATCCACCACGTTATCAATAAGCGCGGGCTGTTCAAACTGTACGGCAGAGAGGTTGACCGACATCGACCAGTCGGTATGGCCGGCGTCACGCCACTCGCTGAGCTGGCGGCAGGCTTCATTCAGCACCCAGTTGCCAATCGAGACAATGACGCCGGTTTTTTCCGCCAGCGGCAGAAATACGTCAGGCGTCAGCAGGCCGCGCTGTGGATGCTGCCAGCG
The DNA here is from genome assembly GCF_025914095.1 of Siccibacter colletis. Lineage (NCBI taxonomy): Bacteria > Pseudomonadati > Pseudomonadota > Gammaproteobacteria > Enterobacterales > Enterobacteriaceae > Siccibacter > Siccibacter colletis. The sequence goes on from NZ_CP074352.1 coordinate 390,566, forward strand.
CAGCAGGGCTTCGAAACCGATAGCCGGGCCGGAAGGTGCCTGAAATTTTGGCTGATACAGCAGCCGCAGCTCATTGCGCGCTTCGGCCTGCCACAGATCGTTCATCAGTTGCAGCTGAGTCTGGGCAAGGGCATTCATGGACGGCTGGAAAAAGTGGTAGCCGTTACGCCCGTTGTGTTTGGTGTGGTACATCGCCGCATCGGCATTGAACATCAGCTCGCGCGGGGTTTCGCCATCGTGAGGCCAGAGCGCGATACCGATGCTGAGCGTAACCATCGCTTCGCAGGGTGAAATGGTAAACGGCTCGGCAATGGCCTGTACCAGCGAGCTGGCGAGCGACGCGGCATCGTCAGGCGCAGCGGTTTCAGCCAGCAGCACAAACTCATCCCCGCCGATGCGCGCCAGCGTGTACTGCCCCTTCAGATGCTGGGTCAGGCGTTCGGTTACCGCAATCAATAGCCTGTCGCCGGTGTCATGACCCCAGGCGTCGTTGACCGCCTTGAAACCATCCAGATCCATATACATCAGCGCAAAGCCGCTGTTTTCCTGCTGCGCCTTGCTCACCGCCTGCGCCAGGCGATCTTCGAGCAGTACGCGGTTAGGCAGACGGGTCAGGGTATCGTGCAGCGCCAGCTGGGCCAGCTCGCGATTGGCTTCGGCAAGGGACGACGCCAGCAGGGACGTCCGCGCCTGTAACCGGGCATCAAACAGGGAAACCAGCAGGGTGATGCCAAGAATTGAGAGCGTGACGACGGTGACCAGAATCGCCAGCCAGTTGCTGTCAACGCCGCGCTCGGTGGCGTGGCTGCCGTGAGGGAAGTCGGCGGCCATCATGCCGGTGTAATGCATACCGGCGATAGCGATGCCCATAATGATGGCGGCGCCGATACGCAGCAGCGCGGCCTGGCCGGACGTCAGCTGGCGCAGGCGGAATGTGAGCCACAGCGCGGCAACAGAAGCTGAGAAGGCGATCACCACCGAGAGCGCGACCCACCAGAGATTCCAGCGGATACCTGGCTGGATATGCATGGCCGCCATACCGGTATAGTGCATCGCCGCAATGCCGCATCCCATCACGCTGGCACCCGCGAGCAGGCTTACCCGGGACAGGCGGCTGCGGCTGACCAGCCAGAGTGCGAACAGCGACGCACCGAGGGCAATTAGCATAGAAACGCCGGTTATCGACAGGTCATAGCTGAGGGTAAACGGCATCTCCATCGCCAGCATGCCGATGAAGTGCATCGCCCAGATGCCAATGCCCATCGACAGGCTGCCGCCGACCAGCCAGAGACGCGCGGCTTTGGTACTGCTGATTGAGATACGACCCGCCATATTGAGCGCGGTATAGGCTGCCAGGATGGCAACAATAAACGACATAACCACCAGGAACTGGTTGTAATGACTCACCATCATCATGATATCGACTCACAAGGCCCGTTTATCTCGCCATACCAAAGCATAGTCTGGTCAAGGGGCACAGACAGTATCACTGTCTCTGAGAGCCGCAAAGCACTTTAAAACCCTGCGCAAATCAGGGGAAAAACGGCGCTGTGAAAGGGGATGCGGAAGGGGAAAAGAAATTTGCGTCAGGGCGCGAAAACAAAAAAAGCGCTTAAGTGATTAAGCGCTTTTTTAAGGTCAGAACTCAAAAATCAGTTCATGCCATATTTTTTCAGCTTCTTGCGAAGCGTACCACGGTTGATACCCATCATCAGTGCAGCACGGGTCTGGTTACCGCGGGTGTATTGCATCACCATGTCCAACAGGGGCTGTTCTACTTCAGCCAGTACCAGCTCATAGAGGTCATTAACATCCTGACCGTTCAGTTGAGCAAAATAGTTCTTCAGTGCCTGTTTTACCGAGTCACGCAGGGGTTTTTGGGTTACCTGATCCTGAGAGTTAACGGTAGAAACGGTCAGTACGTCAGAATTTACGCGTTGTTCGAACATAGTTCTGTCAGCTCTTTATTTCTGTTTACGCAAAATTTTCGAAGTATGCCTCCAACGCCTCCAGCTGTTCGCTGGCATCCTCAATGGCGTTGAATGTGCGCCGAAACTGGTCGTCTGGAGCGTGTTCCTGCAAGTACCAGGAAACGTGTTTCCGCGCGATTCGGTACCCTTTTGCCTGACCGTAAAAGTCATGCAGTTCCCGAATGTGCGCACAAAGCAAGCGCTTCACCTCTGCCAGCGGCAGGGGAGGGAGCAACTCTCCAGTGTCCAGATAATGCTGGATTTCCCGAAAGATCCAGGGTCTTCCCTGAGCTGCACGTCCTATCATCAGAGCATCTGCCCCTGTATAGTCCAGTACGGCTCTGGCTTTAAGCGGGTCAGTAATGTCGCCATTCGCAATAACCGGAATGGAAACTGTCTGCTTAACTGCCCGAATCGAATCGTATTCTGCGTCGCCCTGAAACAAACAGGCGCGGGTGCGGCCATGTATCGTCAGCGCCTGAATACCACTCTCTTCAGCCAGTCGGGCAATGTCTACGCAGTTACGGTTGGCGGTATCCCAGCCGGTGCGAAACTTAAGGGTGACGGGCACGTCTACTGCATTAACGACCGCGGTTAAGATGGATTTGACCAACTCCGGATGTTGCAATAACGCTGAGCCTGCCAGCTTACGATTCACCTTCTTCGCCGGGCACCCCATATTGATATCAATAATCTGGGCGCCGTTTTCCACGTTGATACGTGCGGCTGCCGCCATCTCTTCAGGTACTGAACCGGCAATCTGCACGGTGCGGATACCTGGTTCATCCACATGGACCATCCGCAGTCGGGATTTATCGCTCGCCCATACTTCCGGGTTAGAGGACATCATCTCGGATACGGTTAGCCCGGCACCCATCTCATAGCAAAGCGTCCGAAACGGTCTGTCAGTAATGCCAGCCATCGGTGCTGCTATCAGGCGGTTTCTAAGCTGGTGGTGTCCAATGCGCATGAGTTAAGAAATGACCATACTGTGCCTGCAAGGCGGCGTATATTACGCATTTTTTACGCCAGATGAAAGGCCAAACTTTGAACAATCCACTCTTGTAGATCATTGAAGCGATAAGCAGGGCGATAACGCATGTTAATTCGTGAGACATTTCATGCGGTTATGTTAAATCGCTTAAAGTGTATCCAGACATAATTTCCTCCCCGCAGGCAGGTTTTCAGGCATCTGAATGATAAATCTGAGATATATTTTGTTGTTTTTTCAGACAAACCGGGTGTATTGCAAGAATCCACCCGGTTCGCTTAATGACAGGAAAACGTAATCAGAACGCTTATTCTACCACCAGACGACCGTGCAACGGCTGTACCGGACGGTTGTTGTCATGGTGCATGACCGCTTTAAACTGCGCCAGCTGCGCCGCAGAGAGCGTCAGAGGGTGTTTCAGTACCAGCCAGGTTACCCCTTCTGAGCACGGTGGCGTGGTCAGAGAGCCGCTGAAGCGCCAGAAGGTTTTATCGGCGGGCAGCAGGGCATTGAGATCGATAGTGCGGGTCAGAGTTTCGCTCTTATCGACGCCGTCCGGAATTTTTTTCCACAGGTCGGCCAGCGCGGCGTTTTCAGCCCCGACATCAAACATCACCGCCACCACAGCAGCGTCTCCGGTAACTGATTTATGCACCAGGTGCATTTCCATCGCGTAATGCTTGCCGTGAACCGTGTTTTCACTCGGCGCGTGGAAATGGAACTGCTGCAGGGTCCACTCAACGCCATCAAGGGTAATGGTGTTGGCGTCGTTATGTTTGAAGCTGGCCTGAATGGTGTGGCCATTGTTCAGCAAGCTTGCCGGGCCTTCGGTGTAATGCATCGCCAGCGGGGCAATTGCAGCCTTAACGGTCTTATCAATATCGACAGGAGACTGATTCTGGCCGGCCTGGCACGCTTTGTATTCGCTGTTGAGTTCTCCCCAGTGTTCAGGAGATTCAGCGCCTTCGTAGCTCCAGTGAGCGGCAAAGACCAGCGCAGGCATCAGGCCCGCCATTACGATCGCGGCTTTAGCGAAACGCATCTTCATTTTATTCGTCCGGTGAATGGGTTTTAACAGTGGGTTTGCCCGTTGAATAACTGGGGCGCGTCATTGTACTCGCGACGAAAAACGAAAAGGCGTATAAAAAGTGCGGATAATACAACGGGCGCGGCAGAGCGCCGCGCCCGGAGGAATTACTGCTTGCGGCCCGTGATACGGCACCACTCTTCTTTCTCAACCACCGGGTCGAGAGCGAACTGTGCTTCATAGGCTTCGCACACGCTCTCCGCCTGGCTGGCAAGTACGCCGGACAGCCCCAGCAGGCCACCGCTTACCGGCAGGACACTAATCAGCGGCGCAAGCTCGCGCAGCGGACCGGCGAGGATATTCGCCACTACCACATCCGCCTGCATGTTGTCCGGCTGGTTATGCGGCAGATAAAGCTCAAGACGTTCCGAGACACCGTTACGCTCGGCGTTATCGCGGCTGGCCTGGATCGCCTGCGGATCGATGTCGATCCCGATCGCTTTTGCCGCGCCGAGTTTCAGCGCCGCGATCGCCAGAATGCCGGAGCCGCAACCGAAGTCGATCACCGTCTTGCCGGCCAGATCGAGGCCGTCGAGCCACTGCAGGCACAGCGAGGTGGTCGGGTGGGTGCCGGTGCCGAACGCCAGACCCGGATCGAGCATCACGTTGACCGCGTTCTCATCCGGCACGTCGCGCCAGCTCGGGCAGATCCACAGCCGCTCGCCGAAGCGCATCGGGTGGAAGTTGTCCATCCACTCGCGCTCCCAGTCTTTGTCTTCCAGCTGCTCAATTTTATGATGGAAACCAGGGGCCAGCAGCGGGTGGCCTTCCAGAATAGCGATGGTCTCTTTCATGTCCGCTTCGGCATCAAACAGGCCAATAACGTCAGTATCACCCCAGAGACGGGTTTCGCCTGGCAGCGGTTCAAATACCGGCGTGTCGTGCGTGTCCTGGAAGGTCACGGACACCGCACCGCTTTCCATCAGCGCATCGCCCAGCTCTTCGGCGTGCGCACCGGTGGTGTTAATTTTCAGTTGGATCCAGGGCATGGCAAAACTCTTTATTTATCAGTTGGTGAAACGGCTACCGGCGCGGCCACCGGGCGACCAAAACGGTTGCCGATGACGAAGGCCAGCAGACTCAATAGCAGTGACGGCACGATAGGGTGGAAACCCAGCCATTGTATCTTTAGCGTAGCCAGGATGGCGTAAAGCACCCCGCCCGTTACCATTGCGCTCAGCGCCCCTGCGGCGTTGGCGCGCTCCCAGTACAGCCCGAGCACCAGCGGCCAGAGGAATACCGCTTCCAGCCCGCCAAACGCCAGCAGGTTCAGCCAGATGATCATCTCAGGCGGACGCCAGGCGGCGAGCAGTAGCAGCACGCTCAGCACCAGCGTAATCAGCGTCGACATGCGCTTCAGACGCGCTTCGTTGGCGGACTGCTCCGGGCGCAGATTCAGATAGAGATCTTTGATGATGGTCGCCGAAGATTGCAGCAGTTGGGCGTTGATCGTCGACATGATCGCAGCCATTGGCGCGGCGAGGAAGATCCCGGCGGCAAACGGCGGCAGCACGTGCATCATCAGCGTCGGGATCACAAGATCCGGCACGTTAAGGTCCGGCAGCACTGCGCGTCCCAGTGCCCCGGCAAGGTGCATGCCCAGCATCAGGATCGCCACCACGATGGTGCCGATAATCATCCCGCGATGTACCGCTTTGCTGTCTTTGTAGGAGATACAGCGCACAGCGGTGTGCGGCAGGCCAATCACGCCAAAACAGACCAGCACCCAAAATGAGGTCATAAAGGTCGGGGTGAGAATATCTTCCGCACCCTCTGGCGAAATCAGCTTCGGGTCGATTGCGGTGAGCTTATCCACGGCGCTGTGCAGGCCACCGGCGGCGTGAACCACGGCGATCAGCAGCAAAATGGTGCCGATCAGCATCACCAGCCCCTGCATGGTGTCGTTCAGCACGCTGGCGCGAAAGCCGCCGAAAGCGGTGTAGAGCGCAATGCTGATACCGAAGATCAGCAGCCCGGTTTCATAGGGGATACCCGCCGCGGTTTCCAGCAGGCGTGCGCCACCGATGAACTGGACGGTCATCGCGCCGATAAACGCCACCAGTAGGCTGAAACTTGCCAGCCATACCAGCAGGCGACTCTGGTAGCGCGCATACAGCATGTCGTTGAGCGTTACCGCATTATAACGGCGCGCCAGAATGGCGAATTTCTTGCCAAGAATGCCCAGCGACAGCCAGACGGCGGGCAACTGGATCATCGCCAGCAGCACCCAGCCAAGACCGTACTTGTACGCTGCCCCCGGTCCGCCGATAAACGAGCTGGCGCTGATATAGGTGGCGGTGAGGGTCATCGCCAGCACCACGCCGCCCATTGAGCGGCTGCCGAGGAAGTACTCATTCAGGAAGGTGCCGGTGGCGCGGTGCTTCATGGCATACATGGACAATCCGAACACGATAACCAGGTACGCCACCAGCGGCAGGATCACTTCAAGCTGCATCATCATCCTCCAGCGGGATATCGCGATAGATGAACTTCACCATCAGCCAGCACAGCACGATAAACAGCAGCGGAATGGCGAGGCAGGCGAATTCGAACCAGCGTGGCAGGCCGGTGATGCCCGGCGTGGAGTCGGGTAGCCAGCTGCCGAGTATCCAGGCAGCGACATAGAAAAGGGTGAGCCACAGCGCCCAGCGGGCCTCTTTGTGGGCCTGAACAAAACGTTTGTCCATTGTCGTCCCCATCGCCTCTGCATACGTCAGTAAGCACTTACATTACTGCCGTAGTGGAGGGCATGATTTAACAAAGCGGCGATTGTACCGCATGGCAACGGGCTGCGGCTAAAAAAAGAAAAAGGCCGGGACTGTGGTTCTGCCGCGTTACGCGGCAGGCACAATCACCGGCCTTTCGGTGCGAGAAATTACTTCTCTTGCAGACCGAGTTTCTTCTCCAGATAGTGGATGTTGGTGCCACCGTGCTGGAAGTTCTCGTCGCTCATGATACGCATCTGCAGTTCAACGTTGGTTTTGATACCGTCGATGATCAGCTCCTGCAGCGCATTTTTCATGCGGGCAATCGCCACGTCACGGGTTTCCCCGTAGCAGATGAGTTTGCCGATCATGGAATCGTAATACGGCGGCACAGTGTAGCCCGCATAAATGTGAGATTCCCAGCGCACACCAAAGCCGCCCGGCGCGTGGAAACGCGTGATTTTACCCGGGCTTGGCAGGAAGGTGTTCGGATCTTCGGCGTTAATACGGCATTCCACCGCATGGCCTTTGATGGTCACTTCTTCCTGCTTGATGGAGAGCGGCTGACCGGCAGCGATACGCAGCTGCTCTTTGATCAGGTCCACACCGGTGATCATTTCGGTAACCGGGTGCTCTACCTGAATACGGGTGTTCATCTCAATGAAGTAGAACTCGCCGTTTTCGAACAGGAACTCGAAAGTACCCGCCCCGCGGTAGCCGATATCGACACAGGCTTTGGCACAGCGCTCGCCGATGTAGCGACGCAGTTCCGGAGTGATGCCCGGTGCCGGCGCTTCTTCAACCACTTTCTGGTGACGACGCTGCATGGAGCAGTCGCGCTCAGCCAGATAGATGGCCTGGCCCTGGCCGTCAGCCAGTACCTGGATTTCGATATGACGCGGGTTCTCGAGGTACTTCTCCATGTACACCATGTCGTTGTTGAAAGCGGCTTTCGCTTCCGCACGGGTCATGTTGATGGATTGTTCGAGATCGGCATCGCTGCGCACAACGCGCATACCACGACCGCCGCCGCCGCCGGAGGCTTTGATAATCACCGGATAGCCGATGCGTTTGGCATGGGCGCGGTTCTTATCCATATCGTCGCCCAGCGGGCCGTCAGAGCCCGGTACGGTCGGTACGCCAGCTTTCTTCATTGCGGTGATCGCAGACACTTTGTCGCCCATCAGACGAATGGTGTCGGCTTTCGGACCGATGAAGATAAAGCCGGAGCGCTCAACCTGCTCGGCGAAGTTGGCGTTCTCGGAGAGGAAGCCGTAACCCGGGTGAATCGCCACCGCGCCGGTGATTTCCGCCGCAGAGATGATAGCCGGGATGTTCAGGTAGCTTTTAACAGACGGGGCCGGGCCAATACACACGGTTTCGTCTGCCAGCAGTACGTGTTTCAGGTCGCGATCCGCGCTGGAGTGCACAGCCACAGTCTCGATGCCCAGCTCTTTACAGGCACGAAGAATACGCAGTGCAATCTCGCCGCGGTTAGCGATAACAATTTTATCCAGCATGTGCGCCTCGTTATTCGATGACGACCAGCGGCTCGTCAAATTCTACCGGTTGGCCGCTTTCCAGCAGGATGGCTTTAACCACGCCCGCTTTATCAGCTTCGATCTGGTTCATCATTTTCATCGCTTCAACGATGCACAGGGTATCGCCGACATTCACTTTCTGGCCCACTTCGATGAAGGCTTTCGCGTCCGGGCTTGGGGTGCGGTAGAACGTACCAACCATCGGGGAACGTACGATATGACCACTGACTTCCGCTGCGGCAGGCGCTTCCATGGCCGGTGTTACGGCAGGCGCGATAGCGTTGGACAGCGCGGGCTGCTGCTGCTGCATCATCGGTGCGGCATACGCCTGTTGCATCACAGGGTAGCCAGCATTGGCCGGTGTGCGGCTGATACGTACAGACTCTTCGCCTTCAGAAATTTCCAGTTCAGCGATGCCTGATTCTTCAACCAGCTCGATCAGTTTTTTAATCTTACGAATATCCATGAGTGGGTTCCGTACTCTTTGTTTAGTGTGTTTGTGACAGGCGTTTTACCGCCGTCTGTAGTGCATAGGTATAACCGTCGGCGCCAAATCCGCAGATCACGCCGGCAGCAATATCTGAAAGATATGAGTGATGGCGGAACGGCTCGCGGGCATGCACGTTACTGAGATGGATCTCAATAAACGGGATGCTCACCGCCAGCAGCGCATCACGGATCGCAACGCTGGTATGTGTGAATGCGGCCGGATTAATCAGGATATAGTCCACGTTGTCTTTAGCCTGATGAATTCGGTCAATCAGCTCATGCTCAGCGTTGGATTGCAGGCTATCAAGCGTCACGTCTAACGACTGTGCTTCTGCGGTGAGACGGCTGACAATCTGGTTGAGAGTCAGGGTGCCGTACTTCTCCGGTTCACGGGTGCCGAGCATGTTAAGGTTCGGGCCGTTCAAAAGCAAAATGTGAAACTTATCCGCCATCGTGCCGCAATCTCCTGCAAATTTAAGGCAATTTACAAAATATACCCATGTTGCATGGTTGTCACCTTTTGACCGTCAAAATCGGGTCTGGTAAAAACCAAAGTCGCACATTATAACGATTTCGTAGCATTTGGCAGCTAAATACTGGTCTTATCAGGGAAGATAATCAAACCCCGGCTACGTTATCACAGCATGGAATAAGAAATTTGCGCTAAAGGCCGCAGATTCTGCGCGTTATCGGAACCATTGGCGAATCTTCTTGTAGCGCCATAGCAGCAGTATCGCCGCCAGCACGGCGTAGATCAGCGGCTGGGGCGAGAGGATTTTCACTGACCATAAGTAGTGAACCGGCGCGAGGATCGCGACCAGATAGACGAAATTGTGCAGACGTTGCCAGTTACGGCCCAGCTTGCGCTGCATCGCCTGAGTGGACGTAACGGCAAGCGCCAGCAGTATCACCCAGCTGATAATGCCGAGCAGCAGATAGGGGCGGGTAACCAGTTCCTGGCCGAGCAGCGCCAGGTTGTCGATACCGAGTTCCAGCAGCGAATAACTGGTGAGATGCAGCGTAGCCCAGGCAAAACACCATAATCCCAGCAGCCGACGGGTGCGGATGAGCAGCGGCTGTTTCCCCAGTCGCGCCAGCGGCGTGACCAGCAGGGTCGCCAGCAGCAGCTTTAGCGCCATCCTGCCGGTAAAATGCTGAATATCTTTCGCCGGATCGGCGCTGAACGCCCCGGCGTTAATCGCAAATATCAGCCAGAGAAAGGGTAAAAACGCAGCAAGATGCAGCGCTACTTTGAGCCAGGTAATCTGTTTCGCGGTCAGTCGCACTCAGAAATTCTCCCGCAGATCCAGGCCACGATAGAGCGAGGCTACCTGATCGGCATAACCGTTAAACAGCAGCGTCGGCTGGCGCTTAACGTCGAGAATACCGCCGGAGCCGATGACGCGTTCCGAGGCCTGGGACCAGCGCGGATGATCTACATGCGGATTGACGTTGGCATAAAACCCGTACTCGTTCGGCGCAGAAAGATTCCAGGTAGTCGGCGGCCGTTCGCGGGTGAGCTTGATACTGACGATAGATTTGATGCCTTTGAAACCGTATTTCCACGGCACGATAAGACGCAGCGGCGCACCGTTTTGCGGCGGCAGCGCCTTGCCGTACACGCCGACGGTCATCAGCGTCAACGGATTCATCGCTTCATCTATACGTAAGCCCTCAACGTAGGGATATTCCAGCCCGCCGCCAATAAAGCGATCCTGCTGGCCCGGCATCATCTCCGGGGCATAGAGCGTCTGAAACGCCACGTACTTCGCGTTGCTGGTGGGTTCGGCCAGCGCCAGCAGCTTATGCAGCGGGAAGCCAATCCACGGCACCACCATGGACCAGGCTTCCACACAGCGCATACGGTAGATGCGCTCTTCCAGCGGGAAGCGTCGGGTCAGGTCGTCATGATCGAGCGTCAGCGGCTTGCCAACTTCTCCTTCTATTTTGAGCGTCCAGGGATTTGTAATCAGGCTGCCCGCATTGGCGGCCGGGTCGGCTTTATCCAGCCCGAACTCATAGAAGTTGTTATAGCCAGTGACTTTGTCTTCCGGGGTGAGCGCCAGCGTGCTTTGCCATTCGGCAGGTTTCGCAAATTCCAGCGCCTTGCCGGCGGGGGCTTTGGCGCGTTCATTACCTTTGAACCAGTCAACAAGACTTGCCTGCGCCGGCGAAGATAGCGCCAGCGCACCGGCACTGATACCCAGCGCTTTCAATACCTGACGACGCTGCATAAAGAAGGCTGACTCAGCGGTAACATCCGCTTCCGTCAGAGGACGACGCGGTAATTTCATGGCGACTCCCGTAGGCTCCCGCAGGGGGAAAAGACAATAATATTCATCATGACAGGGAGTCAGTAAGCGCGCGACAACTCGGGTTAAGAAAGTGTAAAAATTTTTATAATGCGCGCGTTCGGCCTGAGGTTTTTCATAAAAACAACAAGCGCGGCGGGCATTTACTGGAAATGCTCGGTATAGCCCTGCTATGTTTGCTACTATGCATGTTTTCTCGCCAGTGTGACAACAGACGCGTTGCCACGCCCCTTTTCGCGGCCCCGCCGGGTGCCACAGACCTGTAATCTGACGGAGTTGACACAAGGATGCGCTTAACGACGAAACTCTCGGCCCTCGTTACCCTGCTAACGGTGCTGGCGATCCTCGTCACTCTCATTGGGTGTACGGTCGGCTTTTATTACACCGTGCAGGCGCGCGCAGAGCAGCGCGTCCAGACCGTCGCCATTCTGCTTGATAACCACCTGGTTACGCATCCACCGGAGCGGCTGACCGAACGCCTTGATGAACTGATGATCCCGGCCGACATCAACAGCATCACTTTTCAGCAGGGCGACAGCACACTGTTTCACTACCATCGTTCTCCCGGCCTCAACGACGAGGAGCGTGAAGATGACGCCCTTGCCACGGACGTCCCGCTGCTGAAAGTACCGGGAATGACGCTGAAGTTCAGCTGGCAGGACCCGATGGCGAGCTATTTTCAGTCACTGAAAACCTCCGCACCGCTGAGCATTGCCATGCTGGTCATCATCGCCATGCTGGTGGCTGCGCTACGCTGGCAGCGCCGGCAGTTTATCGGCCATGAGCAGCTGGAGCGCCGGGCAATGTGCATTATTCGCGGCGAGCGTGGTGCGCGGGTGCAGCGTTCCCCGGACGAACCGCCAACTCAGGCCAGCTACGCCATTGATATGCTGCTGGCGGAAATCGAAAACGCCGGTGAGCAGCGCAGCCGCATGGATACGCTGATCCGCGCCCATGCCGCACAGGACACCCGCACCGGGCTGAATAACCGCCTGTTCTTTGATAACCAGCTGGGCACGCTGCTGGAAGATCCGGAAAAGGTGGGAACCCACGGCGTGGTGATGATCATTCGCCTGCCCGACTTCGATACCCTCGCCGACACCTGGGGACGCGTGGCGGTTGAAGAGTACCTGTTCACGCTGATCAACATGCTCTCTACCTTTATTATGCGTTACCCCGGTGCGCTGCTGGCGCGCTACTTCCGCAGCGATTTTGCCGTACTGCTGCCGCACCGGACGCTGAAAGAGGCGGACGGCATCGCCAGCCAGCTGCTTAACGCCGTGGACTCTCTGCCGCCGACGCGCATGCTGGATCGCAGCGACATGATCCACATCGGTATTTGCGCCTGGCGCAGCGGGCAAACCACCGAGCAGGTGATGGAGCACGCCGGTATGGCGACCCGCAACGCGGTGCTGCAGGGCGGCAACAGCTGGGCGGTGTATGACAACATGCTGCCGGAAAAAGGGCGCGGCAACGTGCGCTGGCGCACCCTGATCGAACAGGCGCTGCAGCGCGGCGGCCCGCGTTTCTACCAGAAGCCCGCCATTAATGTAGACGGTAGCGTGCACCATCGGGAAATCATGTGCCGTATATTCGATGGCAAAGAAGAGGTGAGCTCGGCGGAATATAAACCGCTGGTGCAACAGTTTGGGCTGGCGGAGCAGTACGATACGCAGCAGGTCAGCCGTGTGCTGCCGCTGCTGGCGCTCTGGCCTGAAGAGACGCTGGCGATGCCGGTCTCGGTTGACTCGTTGATTCGCCCCACGTTCCAGCGCTGGCTGCGCGATGCGTTGCTCGAATGTGAAAAATCGCAGCGTCAGCGCATTATTTTTGAACTTGCAGAGGCTGCCGTGTGTCAACACATCAGCGAAGTTCAGCCGATTGTCCGTTTGATCAAGGCGTTGGGCGTGCGCGTGGCCGTCATTCAGGCCGGTTTAACCGTGGTTAGCACTAACTGGATTAAGGTGCTTAACGTTGAACTGATTAAGCTCGACCCGGGTCTGGTACGCAACATCGAAAAGCGCACCGAGAACCAGCTGTTTATTCAAAGCCTGGTGGAGTCCTGCAGCGGCACGCAAACTCAACTCTTTGCCACCGGAATTCGCACGCGAAGCGAGTGGCAAACCCTGGTAGAAATGGGCGTGGCAGGCGGGCAGGGCGAATATATCGCGGCGTCGCAACCCCTCGACACCGGGGTGAAAAAATATTTGCAAAGATATTCGGTTTGACCTGCCGTTTAACGTGATTTCACGTAGAATAACGCGCGCTGCAACCTGAGGGGGCAACCAGGCCTGACGGAAGGTTTATCGCAGCATAATTATGCCAGTTCGCTCATTGTCTTGTCCGACCTGTCGCAGCCCGGAAATCCTTATTTTTTCTGGTGTTATCAGGCGATATTTCAGGATGTTACAAAGGAAATGAACTGCACTATTTTTCACCGATGCAGAACGTTTTTGCGCCTTGTCGCTGCCTCGTGTGGTTGGTAAAGTAAGCGGATTTTCTCTTCCGCCCCAGCTTTCAGGATTATCCCTTAGTATGTTTAAAAAATTTCGTGGCATGTTTTCCAATGACCTGTCCATTGACCTGGGTACTGCGAATACCCTGATTTACGTAAAAGGACAAGGCATCGTTCTGAATGAGCCTTCCGTTGTGGCTATTCGTCAGGATCGCGCCGGTTCACCGAAAAGCGTTGCCGCTGTCGGCCATGAAGCAAAACAGATGCTTGGTCGTACGCCGGGTAACATCGCCGCTATCCGCCCGATGAAAGACGGCGTTATCGCTGATTTCTTCGTTACCGAAAAGATGCTGCAGCACTTCATCAAACAGGTTCACAGCAACAGCTTCATGCGCCCAAGCCCGCGCGTGCTGGTGTGTGTGCCGGTTGGCGCAACCCAGGTTGAGCGTCGCGCCATTCGCGAATCTGCCCAGGGTGCAGGCGCGCGTGAAGTGTTCCTGATTGAAGAGCCGATGGCGGCTGCAATCGGTGCTGGCCTGCCGGTCTCCGAAGCTACGGGTTCTATGGTCGTGGATATCGGTGGCGGTACTACCGAAGTGGCGGTGATCTCCCTGAACGGCGTGGTGTACTCCTCCTCCGTGCGTATCGGCGGCGACCGCTTCGACGAAGCCATTATCAATTACGTGCGTCGTAACTACGGCTCGCTGATTGGTGAAGCGACCGCAGAGCGCATCAAGCATGAAATCGGTTCTGCTTATCCGGGCGATGAAGTGCGCGAAATCGAAGTGCGTGGTCGTAACCTTGCAGAAGGCGTGCCGCGTGGCTTCAACCTGAACTCCAACGAAATTCTCGAAGCGCTGCAGGAGCCGCTGACCGGCATCGTGAGCGCGGTGATGGTTGCACTGGAACAGTGCCCGCCCGAACTGGCATCCGACATCTCCGAGCGCGGCATGGTGCTGACCGGTGGTGGTGCGCTGCTGCGTAACCTCGACCGTCTGCTGATGGAAGAGACCGGCATTCCGGTAGTAGTGGCAGAAGATCCGCTGACCTGTGTCGCACGCGGCGGCGGCAAGGCACTGGAAATGATCGACATGCACGGCGGCGATTTGTTCAGCGAAGAGTAATCTGCTGCAGAGAGGGGGAGCCATGAGGCTGCCCCTTTTTGTCTGGCCGGAGAATACGCATAGTCTATGAAGCCAATTTTTAGCCGTGGCCCGTCACTACAGATTCGCCTTTTTCTGGCGGTAGTGGTGGCGCTTGGTGTGATCATCGCCGACAGCCGCCTCGGTACGTTCAGCCAGATTCGAACGTACATGGATACCGCCGTCAGTCCTTTCTACTTTATCTCTAATGGTCCCCGTGAACTGCTGGATGGTGTCTCTCAGACCCTGGCATCACGCGATCAGCTGGAACTTGAAAACCGCGCGTTACGTCAGGAACTGCTGCTGAAAAACAGCGAGCTGTTGATGCTTGGCCAGTACAAGCAGGAAAACGCGCGCCTGCGTGAACTGCTCGGCTCGCCGCTGCGTCAGGATGAGCAGAAGATGGTGACCCAGGTTATCTCTACCGTTAACGACCCCTACAGCGATCAGGTGGTCATCGACAAAGGCAGCGTAAACGGCGTTTACGAAGGCCAGCCGGTGATCAGCGATAAAGGCGTGGTCGGCCAGGTGGTGGCGGTCGCGAAGCTCACCAGCCGGGTACTGCTGATCTGCGACGCAACCCACGCGCTGCCGATTCAGGTGCTGCGCAACGACATTCGCGTTATCGCGGCGGGCAGCGGTTGTACTGACGATCTGCAACTTGAGCATCTGCCAGCCAACACCGATATTCGTGTTGGCGACGTGCTGGTGACCTCGGGCCTCGGCGGCCGCTTCCCGGAAGGGTATCCGGTGGGCGTGGTGTCGTCAGTTAAGCTGGACACCCAGCGTGCCTATACCGTTATCCAGGCGCGTCCGACCGCCGGCCTGCAGCGTCTGCGCTATCTGCTGCTGCTGTGGGGTGCCGATCGCGAAGGGACCAATCCGATGACTCCGGAAGATGTGCACCGCGTGGCGAATGAACGCCTGATGCAGATGATGCCGCAGGTGCTGCCATCGCCGGATACTATGGGGCCACCCGCACCGGTTCCGGCCCCGGCAACCGGTATTACGCCTGCGCCTGGCACCAGCAACGGCGCGGCAACCCGCACACCGTCATCTTCACCACCGGCCAGGTCGCCGGCAGCGGGAGGGCAATAGTGGGAAGCTATCGTAGCCAGGGACGTTGGGTCATCTGGCTTTCGTTTCTTATCGCCCTGCTGCTGCAGATCATGCCGTGGCCGGACAACATCCTGGTGTTCCGGCCTGACTGGGTGCTGCTGATCCTGCTCTACTGGATCCTCGCGCTGCCGCACCGGGTAAACGTCGGTACCGGGCTGGTGATCGGCGCGATCCTCGACCTGGTCAGCGGATCGACGCTGGGCGTGCGGGCGCTGGCGCTGTCGATCATTGCTTATCTGGTGGCGCTCAAGTACCAGCTGTTCCGTAACCTCGCGCTGTGGCAACAGGCGCTGGTAGTGATGCTGCTCTCCATCGCCGCCGAGCTGATTGTGTTCTGGGCCGAGTTCCTGGTGATCAACGTGTCGTTCCGCCCGGAAGTGTTCTGGGGCAGCGTCGTCAACGGCGTGCTCTGGCCGTGGATCTTCCTGCTGATGCGTAAAATTCGTCAGCAATTTTCTGTGCAATAAAGAGGTAGCATGACCACGTTGTATCTCGCTTCCGGCTCGCCCCGTCGCGCTGAACTCCTGACCCAACTGGGCATCGCCTTTGAGCGCGTGCTGACTGACGTTGAAGAGTTACGCCAGCCGCAGGAAAGCGCAGAAGCCTACGTGCGCCGCCTGGCGCGTGACAAAGCGCGGGCTGGGGTGGCGAATGCGCCGACGGATTTGCCAGTGCTGGGCGCGGATACTATTGTCATTCTCGACGGCGAGGTGCTGGAAAAACCGCGGGATGCGCACCACGCCGGCGAGATGCTGCGTCGCCTTTCTGGAAATACACACCAGGTAATAACCGCGGTCGCGATCGCTGATGGCACCCATCTGCTTGATTGTCTTGTGGTCACCGAGGTGACTTTCAGAGTATTGTCTGAGGATGATATTACCCGCTACGTCGCCTGCGGCGAGCCGATGGATAAAGCCGGCGCTTACGGTATCCAGGGGCTGGGCGGATGCTTTGTCAGAAAAATTAACGGCAGTTATCACGCGGTAGTAGGTCTGCCGCTGGTCGAAACCTGGGAACTGCTGGCTAACGTTAACGCGCTGCGTGAAGCACGAGGTAAAAATGACGGCTGAATTATTGGTCAATGTAACCCCTTCAGAAACCCGGGTTGCTTACATTGACGGTGGTATTCTTCAGGAAATTCACATTGAGCGCGAAGCTCGCCGCGGGATCGTAGGGAATATCTACAAAGGTCGCGTCAGCCGGGTACTGCCCGGAATGCAGGCGGCATTTGTAGATATTGGCCTGGACAAAGCCGCGTTCCTGCACGCCTCCGATATCATGCCGCACACCGAATGCGTGGCGGGGGAAGAGCAGAAAAACTTCACCGTGCGCGATATCTCTGAGCTGGTGCGTCAGG
This sequence comes from Siccibacter colletis, assembly GCF_025914095.1. Taxonomy (NCBI): domain Bacteria; kingdom Pseudomonadati; phylum Pseudomonadota; class Gammaproteobacteria; order Enterobacterales; family Enterobacteriaceae; genus Siccibacter; species Siccibacter colletis. Next base: position 407,734 of record NZ_CP074352.1, read on the forward strand.
GCCAGGATCTGATGGTGCAGGTGGTGAAAGATCCCCTCGGCACCAAAGGTGCACGCCTGACCACCGACATCACGCTGCCGTCGCGCTATCTGGTGTTTATGCCGGGTGCCTCCCACGTTGGCGTCTCCCAGCGTATCGAGAGCGAAGAAGAGCGCGAGCGCCTCAAGCGTATCGTCTCTGAGTATTGCGACGATCTGGGCGGGTTTATCATCCGTACCGCCGCTGAAGGCATTTGTGAAGCCGACCTGTCGTCGGACGCCGCTTACCTGAAGCGCGTCTGGACCAAGGTGATGGAGCGCAAAAAACGCAACCAGACGCGTTACCAGATGTACGGCGAACTGGCGCTGGCTCAGCGCGTGCTGCGCGATTTTGCCGGCACGTCGCTTGACCGCATCCGCGTGGACTCCCGCCTGACCTTCGAGATGCTGCAGGAGTTTACCGCAGAGTACATCCCGGATATGTCGAGCAAGCTGGAGCACTACAGCGGTCGCCAGCCGATTTTCGATCTCTTTGACGTTGAGAACGAAATCCAGCGCGCGCTGGAGCGCAAGGTTGAGCTGAAGTCCGGCGGTTACCTGATCATCGATCAAACCGAAGCGATGACCACGGTGGATATCAACACCGGCGCGTTCGTCGGCCACCGCAATCTCGATGACACCATTTTCAATACCAACATCGAAGCGACGCAGGCTATCGCCCGCCAGCTGCGCCTGCGCAACCTGGGCGGCATTATCATTATCGACTTCATCGATATGAGCAATGAGGACCACCGCCGCCGCGTGCTGCACTCGCTTGAGCAGGCGCTGAGCAAAGACCGGGTGAAGACCAGCATTAACGGCTTCTCCCAGCTTGGCCTGGTGGAGATGACCCGCAAGCGCACCCGCGAAAGCGTGGAGCACGTGCTGTGCAACGAATGCCCGACCTGCCACGGCCGCGGCACGGTAAAGACCGTGGAAACCGTCTGCTATGAGATCATGCGTGAAATCGTACGCGTGCATCACGCCTATGATTCCGACCGCTTCCTGGTCTACGCCTCACCGGCGGTGGCGGAAGCCCTGAAAAGTGAAGAGTCTCACGCGCTGGCGGAAGTGGAAATCTTCGTCGGCAAGCAGGTCAAAGTACAGATCGAACCGCTCTATAATCAGGAGCAGTTCGACGTGGTTATGATGTAGCTGGCGCGGTGCGAGGAATGAGCATACCGCTGTGGCGGCAGACAAGGAGAGATGTGTGAGGCGACTGCCGGGGATTTTACTACTCACAGGCGCTACGCTTATCGTTATCGTCGCACTGCTGGTGAGTGGTTTGCGGCTGGCATTGCCGTATCTGGATAGCTGGCGTCCCACTATTCTTACGAAAATCAGCCAGTCTTACGGGCAGCTGGTTGAAGCCAGCAAGCTTGAGGCCAGCTGGCAGAACTTTGGCCCGACGCTTGACGCCCGCGATATTCACATCGGTCTGAGCGATGGCGGCGCGGTGGATATTAAGCGCGTCACCCTGGCGCTGGATGTCTGGCAGAGCCTGCTGCATTTTCGCTGGCAGTTCCGCGATCTGACGTTCCACCAGCTGCAAATGCGTACCAACACGCCCATCGACACCAGCGGCGGCGGAAAAGGCATTGAAGCCAATCGCCTGAGCGATCTCTTCCTGCGCCAGTTCGACCATTTCGATCTGCGCGACAGCACCATCAGTTTTCTCACGCTCTCCGGCCAGCGCGCCGAGCTGACTATCCCCCAGTTGACCTGGCTTAACGGCGACGATCGTCATCGCGCTGAAGGACAGGTGAGCCTCTCCAGCCTGACCGGACAGCATGGCGTCATGCAGGTGCGTATGGATCTGCGCGACGACAGTGGCCTGCTGAGCAGCGGCACGGTCTGGATGCAGGCCGACGACGTGGATGTCAAACCCTGGCTCGGTAAGTGGATGCAGGACAACGTTCAGCTCAGTAGCGCCCGCTTCAGCCTCGCGGCCTGGATGACGCTGCGCGATGGTGATATCGCCGGCGGCGATGTCTGGCTGAAGCAGGGCGGCGCCAGCTGGCAGGGCGATAAGCAAACCCATCGCCTGGCGGTGGATAACCTCACCGCTCACGTCACGAAAGAGGGTGACGGCTGGCAGCTGGATATTCCCTCCACCCGTATCTCGCTGGATGATAAACCCTGGCCGAAAGGCGCACTCACCCTGGCCTGGTTCCCCGGCCAGCGTGTGGCGGGCAACGCGGACCAGCGCAGCGACGAGCTGCGGGTGCGCGCCAGCCATCTTGAGCTGAGCGGCCTCGACGCGCTGTTGCCGCTGGCGCAAAAAATTGCCCCCCGTCTGAACGAGGTGTGGAACATCATGCAACCCGCGGGCAGCATCGATGCGCTGGCGCTGGATATTCCGCTACAGGCCACTGATAAAACGCGCTTTAAAGCCTGGTGGAGCAATCTGCGCTGGAAACAGTGGAAGCTGTTGCCCGGTGTTGAGCACTTCTCCGGCAGCGTCGCAGGCAGTATGGAAAATGGCACCCTGACCGGCACGGTACACGACGCGGTGATGCCCTATGAAAGCGTGTTCCGCGCCCCGCTTGAGATAAGCGAGGGCAACGCCACGCTGGCATGGCAGAAAGATGCCAGCGGCTGGCGGCTGGACGGCACCGGAATTGATGTCTCGGCAAAAGCGGTACGCGCGCGCGGTGATTTCCACTACGCCCAGCCGGCCAACGGCGCGCCCTGGCTCGGCATTCTGGCGGGGATCAGCACCAACGATGCCGGCGAAGCCTGGCGCTATTTCCCGGAAAACCTGATGGGGAAACATCTGGTGGATTACCTGAGCGGCGCTATCAAGGGAGGCCAGGTCGAAAATGCCACCCTGGTGTACGGCGGTGACCCGCATCGTTTCCCGTATAAGCATAACGACGGGCAGTTTGAAGTGCTGGTGCCGCTGCGCAATGCCACCTTCGCCTTCCAGCCAGGCTGGCCAGCGCTCGATAATTTCGATATCGAGCTCGACTTTATCAACGACGGGCTATGGATGAAGACCGACGAGGTGAAACTCGGCGGCGTAACGGGGCGCAACGTTACGGCAACCATTCCTGATTATCTGGCAGAAAAATTGCTGGTGGATGCGGATATCAGCGGGCCGGGTAGCGCGGTGGGGCCTTATTTCAAACAGACGCCATTGCAGGACTCGCTCGGTGCCACGCTGGATGAGCTTCAGCTTGATGGGGATGTGAGTGCTCGCTTACATCTCGATATTCCGCTCGACGGCGAGATGACCACCGCCAGCGGTGACGTCACGCTGAAAGACAACGCGCTGTTTGTGAAACCGCTCAACAGTACCCTGAAAAACCTCAGCGGCAGCTTCCATTTCGAGAACGGTAATCTCGACAGCGGCCCGCTCAAGGCGAGCTGGTTCACGCAGCCGCTTAACGTGAGTTTCACTACTCGCGAGCAGGAGAAGGCTTTCGAGGTGGGTATCAATCTGGACGGTAACTGGCAGCCTGCCCGCACCGGCCTGCTGCCCGAGGCGGTCAGTAAGCAGATTGGCGGCAGCGTGGCATGGAAGGGCGACGTCGGCATTACGCTGCCGTATCAGGGCAGCGCGAGCTACACCGTCGGCGTCACGGCGGATATGAAGAATGTAAGTAGTCACTTACCTCCGCCAGTGGAAAAGGCCGCCGGTGAGCCACTGCCGGTGAAGGTGAACGTTGAAGGCGATCTGCGCGCCTTTACCCTGACCGGAAGCGCCGGCACTACGCACCACTTCAACAGCCGCTGGCTGCTCAACGACAAGCTGACGCTGGATCGCGCCATCTGGGCTTCGGACAGCCGCACGTTGCCGCCGCTGCCTGAAGCCCCGGGCATGGAGCTGAACCTGCCGGCGCTGGACGGCGCACAGTGGCTGGCCCTGTTCAACCAGGGGGCGGCCGATAAGGTGAGTTCTTCTACCGCCTTACCGTCGCGGGTAACGCTGCGCACCCCGGCGCTGGCGCTGGGCGGCCAGCAGTGGAACAACCTCAGCGTTGTCTCCACCCCACAAGCAGACGGCTTGAAGATTGATGCCCAGGGACGCGAGATCAACGCTACCCTGACGCAGCGTAACAACGCGCCGTGGCTGGCGAACATTCGCTATCTCTACTTTAATCCGGCCAGCGCGGGCGCGGCCAACAGCAACACTACCCCGGCTTCGCCATTCAGCTCGGGTGATGCCATCGACTTTAGCGGCTGGCCCGATCTGGCGCTGCGCTGCGCCGAGTGCTGGCTGTTCGGGCAGAAGTACGGGCGCGTCGACGGCGATTTTTCCGTTAAAGGAAACAGTCTGCATCTGGCGAACGGGCTGCTGGATACCGGTTTTGCCCGTCTCACTGCCGACGGCGAGTGGGTGAACGCGCCCGGGGCCGAACGCACATCACTTAAGGGTAAGCTGAAAGGGAAGAAGCTCGATGCCGCGACGGGCTTCTTTGGGCTGTCTACGCCGCTGCAGGGCTCGTCGTTTGATGTGGATTACGACCTGCACTGGCGGGCGAAGCCCTGGCAGCCGGACATCGCCTCGCTCAACGGCATTCTGCACACCCGACTTGGTAAAGGAGAGATCGCGGAGGCCGGAGCCGGTCACGCCGGTCAGCTGCTGCGCCTGCTGAGCTTTGACGCGCTGCTACGCAAGCTGCGCTTTGACTTCAGCGACACCTTCGGCGACGGTTTCTACTACGACTCGATCCGCAGCACCGCCTGGATTAAAGATGGCGTGATGAATACCGACGATACGCTGGTGGACGGCCTGGAAGCGGATATCGCCATGAAAGGCAGCATTAATCTGGTGCGACGCGAGCTGGATATGGAAGCGGTGGTGGCGCCGGAGATTTCCGCTACCGTCGGCGTTGCAGCTGCCTTTGCGGTGAACCCGATTGTCGGCGCGGCGGTCTTTGCTGCCAGCCGCGTGCTTGGCCCGCTGTGGAATAAAGTCTCTATTCTGCGTTATCAGATCACCGGGCCGGTTGAGAAACCGCAGATCAATGAAGTGCTGCGCCAGCCGCGCGACGCAAAAGCGCAATGATTTGACGTCGGCAATGAATTGCCGCAAGCTCGATCGATAACCTTTTTTTAACTGCCCGCGGGCAGCATTACATGAGTAGCAAAACGATGAGTCTGAACCTGGTAAGTGAGCAATTGCTATCTGCGAATGGCTTGAGTCATCAAGATCTGTTCTCCATCCTCGGCAAACTGTCCGAGCGCCGTCTTGACTACGGCGACCTCTATTTCCAGTCCAGCTATCATGAATCCTGGGTGCTGGAAGATAACATTATTAAAGACGGCTCCTGGAACATTGACCAGGGCGTGGGCGTGCGCGCCATCAGCGGTGAGAAAACCGGGTTTGCCTATGCCGATCAGATCAGTCTGCTGGCGCTGGAGCAGAGCGCGCAGGCCGCGCGCAGCATCGTCAGCGAGCAGGGCGATGGCCGGACGAAAACCCTTGGCGCGGTAGAGCATAAAGCCCTGTATACCGCCATCGATCCGCTGCAGAGCATGACCCGTGAAGAGAAACTCGACATCCTGAAACGCGTTAACAGCGCGGCGCGTGCTGCGGATAAGCGCGTGCAGGAAGTGAGCGCCAGCCTCACCGGCGTATACGAACTCATTCTGGTCGCCGCCACCGACGGCACGCTGGCGGCAGATGTGCGTCCGCTGGTTCGCCTGTCGGTCAGCGTTCAGGTGGAAGACAACGGCAAACGCGAGCGCGGCTCAAGCGGCGGCGGCGGGCGTTTCGGCTATGAGTGGTTCCTCGAGGAGACCAACGGCGAGGTGCGTGCCGATGCCTGGGCAAAAGAGGCGGTACGTATGGCGCTGGTCAATCTTTCTGCGGTCGCCGCTCCGGCTGGTGCGCTGCCGGTGGTGCTGGGTGCAGGCTGGCCGGGCGTGCTGCTGCATGAAGCGGTGGGTCACGGGCTGGAAGGCGACTTCAACCGTCGCGGCACCTCGGTCTTCAGCGGTCAGATGGGCGAACTGGTGGCCTCTGAACTCTGTACCGTGGTGGATGACGGCACGATGCTCAATCGTCGCGGCTCCATTTCTATCGATGACGAAGGCGTGCCGGGGCAGTACAACGTGCTGATCGAGAACGGCATTCTGAAAGGCTACATGCAGGATAAGATGAACGCGCGTCTGATGGGCGTTGCGCCGACCGGTAACGGTCGCCGTGAATCCTACGCGCATCTGCCGATGCCGCGCATGACCAATACCTACATGCTGGGCGGCAAGTCCACCCCGCAGGAGATCATCGAATCCGTAGAGTACGGCATTTTTGCACCGAACTTTGGCGGTGGCCAGGTGGATATCACCTCCGGCAAATTCGTGTTTTCCACGTCAGAAGCCTACCTGATTGAAAACGGTAAGGTCACCACGCCGGTGAAAGGCGCTACCCTTATCGGCTCCGGTATTGAAGCGATGCAGCAGATCTCGATGGTCGGCAACGATCTGGCGCTGGATAACGGCGTTGGCGTCTGCGGTAAAGAGGGCCAGAGCCTGCCGGTTGGCGTGGGCCAGCCGACGCTGAAAGTCGACAGCCTGACGGTGGGTGGTACGGCGTAATCCGTGCGGCGGGCGAGCGCCATGCTTGTCCGCCACGTTTCTCCAGCGCGTTACTGCCCGCGCATCTCCTGATAAATCCTTGCCACCTCGACAAAATAATCCGTCAGATAGTTAATGCACACCTGCACCTTGAGCGGCAGCTTATCCTTTTCGGTATAGAGCGCGTAGACCGGGCGCGGGTCCGACTGGTAGCGCGGGAATAAAATCTCCAGCTCACCGCGGTTGATCTCATCGATGACCCACATCAGCGGCATATAGGCGATACCGGCCCCGGCGCTGACCCAGCGCGACAGCGTCATCGGATCGTTGGTCACGTAGCGCCCGTCCGGGATCAGACGCGTCGAAATACCTTCCGGGGCAATCAGCTCAAACTCATTATCCGGCCTTACGCTGTACGCCAGCCATGAGTGGTTGGCCAGGTCGGCCGGTTTTTCCGGGGTGCCGAACTGCGCCAGATAGCGCTTCGAGGCGCAGACCACCATCGGCATAGTGCCGAGGCGACGTGAGAACAGGCTCGAATCTTCCAGCGCGCCGACGCGGATCACCACGTCCAGGCCATCAGCGATCAGGTCCGGGGCGGGAATACCGGTAACGAGGTTCACCGACAGACCGGGATACTCCCTGAGCATGGCGGCGGTGAGGGAAGCCATTACATTCTGCGCCATGGTGGAGGAGCAGCCGATACGTAACGTACCGATAGGCGTATTGTTAAATGCATACAGCTGCTCATGCACATCCTGCACCTCGTGCATCATGCGCCGGCAACCCTGATAAAAAATCTTACCCGCCTCGGTCAGGCCGAGGCTGCGCGTGCTGCGGTTAAGCAGCTTCACCTGCAGTTCATCTTCCAGTTTCGCAACGGTCTGGCTGATTGAGGAGACGCTCATCTGCAGCTGTCTGGCCGCGGCGGTAAATGACCCAAGCTCCACCACTTTGGCAAATACCGACATGCGTTTTAGTCGTTCCATTATTCACTCTGGCTTAAAAGTGATTTAGATCACATATTATAGATAACAGGGAAATAGTTACGTAATATATTATTCATTGCATTACTAACACGCCACCTGCTCGCCCGGCCACTCCCTGGCCATACTATCTGCGTGGCGCACGATTAAAAAGTTTATCGCCTGCACGCAACGTTCTAAGGTCAACATGAGTCTGTTTCCCGTTTTTGTGGTGTTTGGACTGTCGTTCCCACCCGTTTTTTTTGAGCTGCTGGTTTCATTGCTGGTGTTCTGGCTGTTACGCCGCGTCCTGGTGCCGATTGGGTTTTACGATTACGTCTGGCATCCGGCGCTGTTTAACACCGCCCTGTACTGCTGCCTTTTTTATCTGATATCCCGCCTGTTCGTTTGAGGTTGATGTGAAATTACTAACAACAAAAATATCCCGCACGGCCATCACCCTGGTGCTGGTGATACTGGCTTTCATCGCGATTTTCCGGGCATGGGCCTATTACACCGAATCCCCGTGGACCCGTGACGCCCGCTTTAGCGCCGACGTGGTCGCCATCGCGCCCGATGTCTCCGGGTTAATTACCCAGGTCAACATTCATGATAACCAGCTGGTGAAACAGGGCCAGGTGCTGTTCACCGTGGACCGGCCGCGCTATCAGAAAGCGCTGGAGGAGGCGCAGGCCGACGTGGCCTACTACCAGGCGCTGGCAAATGAGAAGCGCCGCGAGGCGGGCCGCCGTAACAAGCTGGGTATCCAGGCGATGTCCCGGGAAGAGATCGACCAGGCGAATAACGTGCTGCAAACCGTGCAGCATCAGCTGGCACGCGCCGAAGCCACGCGCGACCTGGCGACCCTCGATCTGGAGCGCACCATCATCCGCGCACCTGCTGACGGCTGGGTCACTAACCTGAACGTCTATACCGGCGAGTTTATTACCCGTGGCTCTACCGCCGTGGCGCTGGTGAAGAAAAACAGCTTCTACGTGATGGCCTATATGGAAGAGACCAAGCTGGAAGGCGTGCGCCCCGGCTATCGGGCGGAAATCACGCCGCTGGGCAGCAATACCGTGCTGCACGGTGCGGTTGACAGCGTGGCGGCGGGTGTGACTAATGCCAGCAGCACGCGGGATGATAAGGGCATGGCGACCGTCGATTCGAATCTGGAGTGGGTGCGCCTGGCGCAGCGCGTGCCGGTACGTATTCGCCTCGATGAGCAGCAGGGCGCGCTCTGGCCAGCGGGCACCACGGCAACGGTGGTAATTACCGGTAAGCAGGATCGCAGTACCGATAACGACTCGCTGTTCAGAAAACTGGCCCATCGCCTGCGCGAGTTCGGTTAATCGTCATGGGTATTCTCTCCATTGCACCGCAGCATGTGCGCTTCGCCTTTAAGCTTGCCACCGCGATTGTGCTGGCCCTGTTCGTTGGCTTTCATTTCAATCTTGAAACGCCGCGCTGGGCGGTGCTGACGGCGGCGATCGTCGCCGCCGGTCCGGCGTTTGCTGCCGGGGGCGAACCCTGGTCGGGGGCGATACGCTATCGTGGCATGTTGCGTATCATCGGCACCTTTATCGGCAGCATCGCGGCGCTGGGGCTGATTATCGCGATGATCCGCGCGCCGGGGCTGATGCTGCTGGTGTGCTGTATCTGGGCCGGATTCTGTACCTGGATCTCTTCGCTGGTGAAAGTGGAAAACTCCTACGCCTGGGGGCTGGCGGGGTACACCGCGCTGATCATTGTGATCACCATTCAGACCGAGCCGCTGCTGGCACCGCAGTTTGCCGTGGAGCGCTGCAGTGAGATCGTGGTGGGTATCGTCTGTGCGATCGTTGCGGATCTGCTGTTCTCGCCGCGCTCGATCAAGCAGCAGATCGATCGCGAACTCGATGCCCTGCTGGTGGATCAGTATCGCCTGATGCAGCTTTGTGTGGCCCACGGCGACAGTGAAGCGGTGGATAAAGCCTGGGGCGATCTGGTGCGCCGTACCGCCGCGCTGGAGGGGATGCGCAGTAACCTGAATATGGAGTCGTCACGCTGGGCCTGGGCCAACCGGCGGCTGAAAGCGCTCAATACCCTGTCGCTGACGTTGATCACTCAGGCCTGCGAAACCTTTCTGGTACAGAACACGCGGCCCGACTCCGTCCCGGACACCTTCCGCGAGCTGTTTGCCGAGCCGGTGGAAACGGTCAAGGATGTGCATCGCCATCTGAAACGCATGCGCCGGGTGATTATCTGGACCGGCGAGCGCGATACCCCGGTTACGGTGTACAGCTGGATTGGCGCGGCAACGCGCTACCTGCTGCTGAAACGCGGTGTGGTGGGTAACACCAGAATCAGCGCCATCGAAGAGGAAATTCTCGATCAGGAGGTAGTGATCAAACCCGCTTCGGCGGAACGTCATCACGCGATGGTCAACTTCTGGCGTACCACGGTCTCCTGTACCCTTGGTGCGCTGTTCTGGCTCTGGACCGGCTGGACCTCCGGCAACGGCGCGATGGTAATGATTGCCGTCGTGACCGCGCTGGCGATGCGCCTGCCCAATCCGCGCATGGTCGCGCTCGATTTCGTCTACGGGATGCTGGTGGCGCTGCCGCTCGGGGCGTTCTATTTCCTGGTGATCCTGCCCTCCACCCAGCAAAGTATGCTGCTGCTGTGCATCAGCCTGGCGGTGCTGGCGTTCTTTATCGGGATTGAAGTGCAGAAGCGGCGGCTCGGTTCGCTGGGGGCGCTGGCCGGCACCATTAATATTCTGGTGCTGGATAATCCGATGACCTTCCACTTCAGCCAGTTCCTCGACAGCGCGCTTGGGCAGCTGGTGGGGGCGCTGCTGGCGTTTGTGGTGATCCTCGTCATTCGCGATAACTCGCGGGAGCGCACCGGGCGCACGCTGCTTAACCAGTTCGTGTCGGCGGCGGTGTCGGCGATGACCACCAACAAGGCGCGTCGCAAAGAGAACCATCTGCCGGCGCTCTACCAGCAGCTGTTTCTGCTGCTGAACAAGTTTCCCGGCGATGTGGCGAAGTTTCGCCTGGCACTCAATCTGATTATCGCCCACCAGCGGCTGCGTACCGCGCCGGTGCCGGTTAACGCAGATTTGTCAGCGTTTCATCGCCAGCTGCGTAATACGGCGGATCGGGTGATTTCCGCCAGCAACGACGACAAGCGGCGGCGCAACTTCCAGCAGTTGCTCGACGAGCTGGCGATCTATCAGGAGAAGCTGCAGATCTGGGCCGCGCCGCGGCAGGTTATCGAGTCCGTCCAGCGACTCACCGCGATGCTGCACAAATATCAGCATGCGCTTACCGACAGCTAATGCGCTCTTTTCGCCAATAACCGACGCCGAAGCGTCGGTTTTTTTATAGCTATACTTAGCCAGGATACGAAATTATGACCTTAATGCAGGAGGAAAGCATGACAAGTAAGGCACTCCAGGACAGCGAGCTTTTTCAGACCGGTTATCTGGTGAATGGCCGCTGGCAGACCCTGAACGACACCTTCGACGTGCTTAACCCGGCAACCGGCGATGTGGTAGCAAGCGTGGCGAAAGCCGGGCGGAAAGAGACCGAAGCGGCCATTGCTGCCGCCAGCGCCGCGTTTCCCGCCTGGCGTGCGAAAACGGCGAAAGAGCGCTCGGAGATCCTCTATCGCTGGTATCAGCTCATCATTGAGAACAAAGCCTGGCTTGGGCAACTGATGACCACCGAGCAGGGCAAACCGCTGAAGGAAGCGGAAGGCGAGGTGGAGTACGCGGCAAGTTTTATTCAGTGGTTCGCCGAGCAGGCGAAGCGTGCCAATGGCGAAATCATTCCGCCCGCAAAACCCGGTTCGCGCATCTTCGCGACCCGTGAACCGGTGGGAGTGGTCGCGGCCATCACGCCGTGGAACTTCCCGATGGCGATGCTGACCCGCAAGCTGGGCCCGGCGCTGGCAGCAGGCTGCACCGGCGTGATCAAGCCGGCGAACAACACGCCGCTGTCGGCCTTTGCGCTGCTGTCACTGGCGAAAAAAGCCGGCGTGCCGGACGGGGTGCTGAATGCGGTGGCCGGTAACACCCATGAAATCAGCGATGCCATCATGGCCAGCGAGGCGGTGCGTAAGATCTCCTTTACCGGCTCCACTGCCGTGGGCAAAACCCTGATGCGTAACGCTGCTGAGACCATGAAAAAAGTGTCAATGGAGCTGGGCGGTAATGCGCCTTATATCGTGTTTGACGATGCAGACATCGATGCCGCGGTGCAGGGTGCGGTGGCGAACAAGTTCCGCAATGCCGGCCAGGTGTGTGTCAGCGTCAACCGCTTCTTTATTCAGGACGGCGTCTATGACCAGTTTGTCACGAAGCTGGCGCAGGCGGTGAACGCGCTGAAAGTAGGGAATGGCCTCGATGAGGGCGTGGTGGTCGGGCCGCTGATTGAGCGCTCAGCGGTGGATAAGGTGTGTGAGCATGTTGACGATGCCATCAGCAAGGGGGCAAAAGTACTGGCTGGCGGTAAAGCCCACGAGCTGGGCGGTAACTTCTGGCAGCCGACGGTGCTGGCGGACGCCAGCGACGAGATGACGCTGGCGCAGGAGGAAACCTTCGGGCCGCTGGCCGCCTGCTTCCGCTTCACTACGGAAGAAGAGGTTATCCGCCGCGCTAACAATACGCCGTATGGCCTGGCCGCCTACTTCTATACGCAAAATCTGCAGCGCGTATTCCGCGTTTCCTCGCAGATTGAGAGCGGCATGATTGGCGTAAACGAGTGTGCCGTTTCAACCGAGCTGGGGCCATTCGGCGGCGTGAAGGAGTCCGGCCTGGGTCGCGAAGGCTCGGTGCTGGGGCTGGAAGAGTTTCTGGAAGTGAAGACGCTTCACCTCGGTGGGCTGTAAGCGATGATAACAACAGCGGGCGTGCCGTGCGGCGCGCCCATTCGGAGGCAGACATGAATATCTATACCTTCGACTTTGATGAGATAGAGGATCAGAGTGATTTTTATCGGCAGTTCGCTCGCACCCTGACGCCAGAGAAGGCGCCGGTGAGCGATCTGGACGCGCTCTGGGATGTGGTTACCGGGGGCGGTATTCCGCTTCCGGCAGAGATCGAGTTTACCCATCTGCCAGACGGGCAGCGTCGGCGCTACGGGGCGCTGATCCTGCTGTTTGAAGAGGCGGAAGAAGAGCTGGAGGGGCAACTGCGGTTTAACGTGCGTCACGCCTGAACGGCAGGCATAAAAAAGCCCCTGGCGAGCAGGGGCAAGTCGTCGGACAAGACGACGAGGGTTTATTTGTAGAGTTGTGCGGTGGCGTGCCAGTGGTCGCCCTGAGTTAACTCAGTGACGCGGTACGCGCTGGCCCCTTCTTTGGTGGCTTTTTCCGCTAAGGCCTGACGGATATCCATCGGTGCGCCGGTGATTTCAGTGACCGATACGCTACCCATCGCCTGCATGTTTTGCGCTTCGTCAGCGTTGACCAGATGGGCCGCTGCGCTGGCACCGAAAGACATCACGGAAGCCAGGGCAAGTGCGGCAATATTCATTACGTTTTTCATAATTAACTCCTCAATTCATTACCCGGCGGCCTTAGGGTTAACGTGCCGTTTTTTTGTCTGGGCCGCGCAGGTGATGTTGATTCGGGAAACAGGGTAAAGGGTGAACTTATTTGTACAGTTCGGCAGTCGCGTGCCAGTGATCGCCGGTACGTGCTTCGATGATGCGGTAAGCAGACGCGCCTTTTTCTTCCGCTTTCTGGTTCAGCATTTCACGCATATCCATCGGGGAGGTCGCTACCGCGCCCAGTGATACGGTACCGATAGCTTCGCGGTTCTGCGCTTCATCAGCATTGATAGAGGTGGCTGCAAAAGCACCGAAAGACAGCATGGAGAGAAGGCTCAGAGTCGCTACAGTCGTTTTGATTTTCATGGATGTTTTCCTCGTCGTAATTTTTCTGGAGGGTTCGTTTTGTGACCCTCATCACGAAATCAAGTATACACTAGTCACCCGAAAAATTAATACCATGCTAATGGTTTCCTGCGAAACTTTAACGTAAATGCGCCTTTTTTTATAGCTGATAGTTATAAAAGCGGTTAATTTACAGCCACATTTCTAGCCATATATATTGAAAATCATATGGTTACGGAAAATGAACCTTTTGTGCGGTTTATGTGAAATATTCGTGATGAATATGAGGGGATGGGTAGTTTTTAGCACTAATCGCTAAAGAAGGACTGGTGATAAATAGCAAAAAAGGGGCGAATTGCCCCTTTATCTATCGTGACCTGCGCGGTGAATTACAGTTCCTGCTCGAACAGCACCAGAATGGCTTCGTAGAGATCTTTTACCGTAAAGCCGCGCGCCGGCGTGGTGAAGATGGTGTCGTCGCCGGCGATAGTGCCGAGGATGCCTTCTGCCTTACCTAAGGAGTCCAGCAGGCGTGCAATAAGCTGTGCCGCACCCGGACTGGTATGAATCACGACCACGGCGTCGTTATAGTCGATATCCAGCACCAGATTTTTCAGCGGGCTGGAGGTAGTAGGCACGCCAAGCTCTGCCGGCAGGCAGTAGACCATCTCCATCTTCGCGTTACGGGTACGCACCGCCCCGAATTTGGTCAGCATACGAGAGACTTTGGACTGGTTAATATTTTCGAAGCCTTCGTCCTGTAAGGCCTGAACAATTTCGCCCTGAGAGCTGAATTTCTCTTCTTTCAGGAGCGCTTTAAACGCTTTAACGAGTTCTTCTTGTTTTGATGAGGTACGCATAATTCACCCATGGATGGCGACAGAGACAACATTATTATGCATATGAATGAATTTTTATGCAAACCATCTGCGGTGGTGCAGCCTGAAATAATGTTATGAAAGCGGACGATTTTATCAAAATAAGTTATCAAGGAACATGCCTGTATCACGTCCCGAAAATAAGGGTGAAAGTAAATTAAATGTTATCAAAATGATGTTGTTTTGATGTCTGGTGAGGGTGTAATGTAACCGCCTGTTGATCTGTTGCTTCGGTAGTGACCCGGGCGGTACGGTCAGTGCGCGATGATTCATTACTGCTACCAATGATTGCGTAATGTCGCAGACTTACCGTATGACGATTGTAATTGCATACTCTCTCAATTATGGTCGCCACCACATGGAGTAACGGCACGATTTTGCTAACCATAATAAGGAGTTTAGGATGAAAGTTGCAGTCCTCGGCGCGGCAGGTGGTATCGGCCAGGCGCTTGCCCTTCTACTTAAGACCCAACTGCCTTCAGGCTCAGAACTCTCTCTGTACGACATCGCTCCCGTCACCCCTGGGGTTGCGGTTGACCTGAGTCATATCCCGACCAACGTAAAAATCAAAGGTTTCTCCGGCGAAGATGCGACCCCGGCGCTGGAAGGCGCGGACGTGGTGCTGATCTCCGCAGGCGTGGCGCGTAAACCGGGCATGGATCGTTCCGACCTGTTTAACGTAAACGCCGGCATCGTGAAAAACCTGGTGGCGCAGATCGCAACCACTTGCCCGAAAGCACTGATCGGCATCATCACCAACCCGGTTAACACCACCGTGGCTATCGCGGCGGAAGTGCTGAAGAAAGCGGGTGTGTATGATAAAAACCGCCTGTTTGGCGTCACCACGCTGGATATCATTCGCTCCAACACCTTCGTGGCCGAGCTGAAAGGCAAACAGCCGACGGAGATCGACGTGCCGGTGATCGGTGGTCACTCTGGCGTTACCATTCTGCCGCTGCTCTCCCAGATCCCGGGCGTGAGCTTCAGCGAGCAGGAAGTGGCTGATCTGACCAAACGTATTCAGAACGCCGGGACCGAAGTGGTAGAAGCAAAAGCCGGTGGCGGATCTGCAACCCTGTCTATGGGCCAGGCGGCAGCACGCTTTGGTCTGTCGCTGGTGCGCGCGCTGCAGGGCGAGCAGGGCGTGGTTGAGTGCGCTTACGTTGAAGGCGACGGCGAGCACGCGCGCTTCTTCTCGCAGCCGCTGCTGCTGGGTAAAAACGGCGTGGAAGAGCGTAAATCAATCGGCACGCTGAGCGCGTTCGAACAGCAGGCGCTGGAAGGCATGCTCGACACCCTGAAAAAAGACATCACGCTGGGCGAAGAGTTTGTGAATAACAAATAAGCCCCGTTCGCTGATGAAAAAAAACCGGAACCTGCGTTCCGGTTTTTTTATGCCCGCCCGCTACTGCGGGGTCTGGGTCTCTTCTTCTTTGAATTCCTGAATGGTGACCTGCAGCGTAAGCTTGCGATCGTCACGCATCACCACCACCGGGATCACCGAGCCGGGGCGGATCTCAGCGACCTGGTCCATCGTCTCCAGCGCCGATACCGCAGGCTTATTGTTGACCGAGACGATGACATCATTCACATGAATACCCGCCAGTTCAGCGGCCCCGCCCGGATCCAGCTCGTTAACAATGATGCCCTGAATCTGCTCCATGCCCTGCGTCTGGGCGTGCAGCGGGGCAATTTCACGGCCTTCTTTAATACCGATATAGCCGCGGATCACGCGTCCGTCGCGGATCAGCTTCTCCATGATTTTGGTCGCCAGCTGGGTCGGGATAGCAAAACCAATCCCTTCCGGCGTTTCGCCGTCGTTGCTCTTGTCAAAGGAGAGGGTGTTGATCCCCATCAGCTCGCCGAGGGTGTTTACCAGCGCGCCGCCGGAGTTGCCGTGGTTGATCGAGGCATCGGTTTGCAGGAAGTTCTGGCGTCCGGACGGGCTGAGGCCAATACGTCCGGTGGCGCTGATAATCCCCTGGGTAATGGTCTGCCCGAGGTTGTAGGGGTTACCAATCGCCATGACCACATCGCCGATATGCGGAATGCGTTTGCGGTTGATGGGGATCACCGGCAGGTTGGTAGCGTTGATTTTCAGCACGGCCAGATCGGTGAGGTTATCGGAGCCGACCATCAGGGCTTCGAATACGCGGCCGTCCTGAAGCGCAACGATGATCTGGTTGGCGTTATTGACCACGTGCTTATTGGTCACGATGTAGCCGCGCTCGTCCATGATCACCCCTGAGCCAAGCGTGCGCAGCTGAAGCTGGTTGCGGGTTGCGCCATTAACGCCGCGGTTGTACACGTTGACGACCGCAGGCGCAGCGCGACGCACCGCCGCGTTATAGCTGAGCGGCGTTTCGTCGGCGCTGTCGTATTGCGGCGCGGCGTCGGGCACCCAGTTACGCAGGGAGGGCACTGCGACCAGCAGCAGGCCGCCGACAACCAGACCAATGAGTATCGAGCGTAAGAGCTTCTGAAACATGGGAGTTTAGCGAGTAGTAAGCGATTGCCCGGAGCATACCATGAGTTAAACGGACATCACATGCGGGGATGATGTCCGTTTTCTCTGTTTTTAACGCAGTAGCAGGAAGATACGCTCGTTGCCGCGCACCACTTGCAACGCAATCACTGCTGGTTTGGTCGCCATCACCTTACGCATGTCGGCGATCGAGGTGATACGTTCCCGGTTAATACCGATGATGACGTCATCTTTCTGCAGACCGGCCTGCGCCGCCGCGCTCTCTTTCTCAACGTTCTCAAGGCGCACGCCCTTTGTACCGTCCTTGAGCTGGCCGTCGCTCAGGCTGGCGCCCTGGAGTGCTGGCGCGATCAGCTCGGCGCTGGCGGAAGAGGAGCTGCTCTTGTCGAGCGTTACCTGAACGTCCAGCGGTTTGCCATCGCGCAGCAGCCCCAGTTTGACCGTTGCACCCGGTTCGGTGGTGGCGATACGCGAGCGCAGCTCGGCAAAGCTGCTGAGAGTTTTGCCATTCAGGCTGACAATAATATCGCCCGGCTTGATGCCCGCTTTCGCCGAGCCGGAGTTCGGCAGAACTTCGCTGACAAACGCGCCGCGCTGCACATCCAGGTTAAAGGCTTTGGCGATATCGGCGCTCATTTCTGTGCCTTTGATGCCGAGCAGGCCGCGCTTGATTTCGCCGAACTGAATCAGCTGTTTCGCCAGCGTCTGGGCCATGTTGCTCGGGATCGCGAAGCCGATACCGACGCTGCCGCCGCCCGGTGCCAGAATGGCGGTGTTAATGCCGATCAGTTCGCCGTTCAGGTTCAACAGCGCGCCGCCGGAGTTACCGCGGTTGATGGAGGCGTCGGTCTGGATAAAGTTCTCCAGCCCTTCAAGATTCAGCCCGCTGCGGCCCAGTGCCGAGACGATACCGGAGGTCGCGGTCTGACCCAGCCCGAAGGGGTTGCCGACCGCAACGGCAAAGTCACCAACCCGCAGCGTGTCGGAGTCCGCTACCGCAATCTGCGTCAGCTTGCTGGGGTTTTGCAGCTGCAGCAGGGCAACGTCGCTCTGGTCATCGCCGCCGATAAGTTTCGCTTCAAACTCACGGCCATCGTTGAGCTGAACGCTGATTTTTTCCGCCTGGTTAATCACGTGATTATTGGTCAGTACGTAGCCTTTAGCGGCGTCGATAATCACCCCGGAACCGAGGCCCTGAAAAGGTTGCGCCTGCTGGCCGGGCAGCTCTTCGCCAAAGTATTTTTTCAGCTCTTCGGGGATCTTCTGATTCTGTACCGCCGTGCCTCCAACCTGCACGCTCACCACCGCCGGCAATACCTTTTCCAGCATCGGCGCGAGGCTTGGAAGCGCTGCCTGGCCCGGAACTTGCGAAGGTAACGCGGCCGCAACCGGGAAGGATGCGGAGAGAGATAACCCGACACTTAACGCTAACGCACTCAACAGCTGGGTTTGTTTCTTCATCGTTGCTGGCTCTCGTAACCTGAAATAAGGAAAAGGTACCCAAAACAGTTTGATGTTATTGAATTATCAGTCAGGTAACAATGCTGGGATAAAGAGGACTGATGAATTAAGGATAGTCAGTGCGGGAGAGAATGAGTGGGCGCGATAAACGCGCCCGGAGAAAAGCATACTGCGGTGTGATTAGTCGCGTTTCGCGCTGCCGCGTAGCAGGCCGGACGCGCTGTCAGAGTAGTCGCGCGGCATCTGCACCGGCGCCTGATCGTTGCCGGCTTCGGAATCCGCCAGACGGTTGCGGAACGGGTTGGTCTCCGCAGACATTTCAGGCAGCAGGCTGCTGGAGCTTTTCGCCATGTGCTGATAGAGCTGGCGGTAGTCATGCGCCATGTTGTCCAGCAGCTCGGCGCTGCGGGCAAAGTGGCTGACCAGCTCTTCGCGGTAATCTTCCAGCTCCGCTTTGTTCTTTTCCAGTTCGTACTGCAGGGCCTGCTGCTGGCGCAATTTACGGTTGCCAAACCGCATGGCCACAGCACCAATCACGATACCGACCACTAAGCCAATTAGCGCATATTCCCAGGTCATGAACTTCTCCCGTTGTCTTGTGTTTCCGTAGGGTAGTAACAGCGAGGTGGACCTTACTCATCACACTGCCATCGCCTTATTATGCCACTATAACCGCTAATTCCGCAGAAGTGGAATCCTGCGGCGTCATCGCGTAGTGTAGAACGGCCTTTTTTTCGCCAACCCCTGCTGGCGGTAACCCGATAATTCAAGGAATTACCCTAACACCATGCAAAGCACGTCGCCGCTGTCGCGCTACCAACAGGCCCTGGATGAAGGGTCACACCAGCCTGATGATGTTCAACGCGAAGCCGTGAGCCGGCTCGATGCCATCTACCAGGAACTGACTGAAAAATCACCTGGCGATCCAGCCCCGACGGGAATGATGGCGAAGTTTGGCCGCCTGCTCGGTCGCAAAGCACCGACGGAAGCCTCGGTACCAGCGCGTGGTCTTTACATGTGGGGCGGCGTCGGGCGCGGTAAAACCTGGCTGATGGATCTTTTCTTTCATAGCCTGCCGGGTTCACGTAAGCAGCGCCTGCATTTTCATCGCTTTATGTTACGCGTGCATGATGAGCTGAGCGCCCTGCAGGGGCAGAGCGACCCGCTGGACATTGTCGCTGACCGCTTCAAAGCCGAAACCGACGTGCTGTGCTTTGATGAGTTTTTTGTGTCCGATATCACCGACGCAATGCTGCTGGGTGGACTGATGCAGGCGCTGTTTGCCCGCGGCATCACCCTGGTCGCGACCTCAAATATTCCCCCGGACGATCTTTACCGCAATGGCCTGCAGCGCGCCCGATTCGTCCCGGCGATCGAGGCCATCAAGCAGCACTGCGACATTATGAACGTGGATGCCGGTATCGATTACCGTCTGCGCACCCTTACTCAGGCGCACCTGTGGCTTTCACCGCTTAACGACGAGACCGCGCGCCAGATGGATAAACTCTGGCTGGCGCTGGCCGGCACGCCACGGCAGCAGTCACCGGCGCTGGAGATCAATCATCGCCCGCTGGCTACGCTTAGCATGGCGAATCAGACGCTGGCGGTTTCCTTTACTACGCTGTGCGTGGATGCCCGCAGCCAGCACGACTATATTGCGCTGTCGCGCCAGTTCCATACCGTGATGGTCTTTGAGGTGCCGGTAATGACCCGCCTGATGGAGAGCGAGGCGCGGCGATTTATCGCGCTGGTGGATGAGTTTTACGAACGCCACGTTAAGCTGGTGGTGAGCGCTGCGGTGCCGCTGTCTGAAATTTATCAGGGAACGCAGCTGCAGTTTGAGTTTCAGCGCTGCCTGTCACGCCTGCAGGAGATGCAGAGCGAAGAGTACCTGAAGAAATCCCATCTCCCCTGAGCCGCGATTTCCTGTTCCAAATCACAAAAAGGGGTCGATCTTTGACCCTGACTTCTCTATAATCCTGCGACCCCACGTTACAAGAAAGTTTTTTTCCCGAAACTTTTGTGTGCCGGTGAAACATATCCGAGGGGGTAGGTTTACTGGACAATGTCGTGTGAACCTCAGCAGAATTTAAGCGTTTGGGTGTTCACCAACGTGTAACTATTTATTTGGGTAAGCTTTTAATGAAAACTTTTACAGCTAAACCAGAAACCGTAAAACGCGACTGGTATGTTGTTGACGCGACCGGTAAAACTCTGGGCCGTCTGGCTACCGAACTGGCTCGTCGCCTGCGCGGTAAGCACAAAGCGGAATACACTCCGCACGTCGATACTGGTGATTACATCATCGTTCTGAACGCTGACAAAGTTGCTGTAACCGGCAACAAGCGTACTGACAAAGTGTACTATCATC
Organism: Siccibacter colletis; assembly: GCF_025914095.1. Taxonomy (NCBI): domain Bacteria; kingdom Pseudomonadati; phylum Pseudomonadota; class Gammaproteobacteria; order Enterobacterales; family Enterobacteriaceae; genus Siccibacter; species Siccibacter colletis. Next base: position 428,321 of record NZ_CP074352.1, read on the forward strand.
ACACCGGCCACATCGGTGGTATCAAACAAGCGACCTTTGAAGAGATGATTGCCCGCCGTCCTGAGCGTGTGATTGAAATCGCGGTTAAAGGCATGCTGCCGAAAGGCCCTCTGGGTCGTGCTATGTACCGTAAACTGAAAGTTTACGCGGGCAATGAGCACAACCACGCGGCACAGCAACCGCAAGTTCTGGACATCTAATCGGGATTATGGCAATGGCTGAAAATCAATACTACGGCACTGGTCGCCGCAAAAGCTCCGCCGCTCGTGTGTTTATCAAACCGGGCAGTGGTAAAATCGTTATCAATCAGCGTTCTCTGGAACAGTACTTCGGTCGTGAAACTGCCCGCATGGTAGTTCGCCAGCCGCTGGAACTGGTAGAGATGGTTGAGAAACTGGATCTGTACATCACTGTTAAAGGTGGTGGTATCTCCGGTCAGGCAGGTGCGATCCGTCACGGTATCACCCGCGCTCTGATGGAGTACGATGAGTCTCTGCGCGCCGAACTGCGTAAAGCTGGCTTCGTCACTCGTGACGCTCGTCAGGTTGAACGTAAGAAAGTCGGTCTGCGTAAAGCACGTCGTCGTCCGCAGTTCTCCAAACGTTAATTCTTTTCTGCTTACGCAGAATCGAATGGCGAAAAAACCCGGTCTTGTACCGGGTTTTTTATTGCTTAAAAAAGCTTTAGCAGTACTAACATTATGAATTTGGTCGCTTTTTTAGCAAATCTCCAAATCCCTTCACCACAAGGGGCGCAAAATCTGGTAAACTATCATCCAATTTTCTGCCCAAATGCTGCGAACTGCTGGTCTTTTGTTTAAAAAGTGAACAAAAGAGGATGCGGCACCACAGGCAAGTCGATAAATCAGGCTGGTCACAGGTGTGGCTGGCAGCAGTACTATTCTGAATATACCTGGAGGTTTTCATGGCTGTCGCTGCCAACAAACGTTCGGTAATGACGCTGTTTTCTGGTCCTACTGATATCTATAGCCATCAGGTACGTATTGTCCTGGCCGAGAAGGGTGTCAGCTTCGAAATCGAGCATGTGGAAACGGATAACCTGCCGCAGGATCTGATTGACCTCAACCCGAATCACAGCGTTCCGACGCTGGTCGATCGTGAGCTGACCCTGTGGGAATCCCGCATCATCATGGAATACCTGGATGAGCGCTTCCCGCACCCGCCGCTGATGCCGGTTTATCCGGTAGCGCGTGGTGAAAGCCGCCTCTATATGCACCGTATCGAGAAAGACTGGTACTCGCTGATGAATGTCGTGGTGAACGGTTCCGCGCAGGAAGCTGAAACCGCGCGTAAACAGCTGCGCGAAGAGCTGCAGGCGATTGCCCCGGTGTTTGGCCAGAAGCCTTACTTCCTCAGCGACGAGTTCAGCCTGGTGGATTGCTATCTTGCACCGCTGCTGTGGCGTCTGCCGCAGCTGGGCATTGAGTTCAGCGGCGCTGGCTCCAAAGAGCTGAAGGGCTATATGACGCGCGTCTTTGAACGTGATTCGTTCCTCGCTTCGCTGACCGAAGCCGAGCGCGAAATGCGTCTGCGGGGCTAAACCGTGGATATGTCACAGTTATCTCCACGCCGCCCCTACCTGCTGCGTGCATTCTATGAGTGGCTGCTCGACAACCAGTTAACACCCCACCTGGTGGTGGACGTTACGCTGGATGGCGTTCAGGTACCGATGGAATATGCGCGTGACGGGCAGATCGTACTCAATATTGCGCCGCGCGCGGTAGGTAACCTTGAGCTGGCCAATGACGAAGTGCGCTTTAATGCGCGCTTTGGCGGCGTACCGCGTCAGGTATCCGTTCCGCTGGCGGCCGTGCTGGCTATCTATGCCCGCGAAAACGGTGCCGGCACCATGTTTGAGCCGGAAGCGGCTTACGACGACGAGATGACGAGCCTGAACGATGACGACTCCGCTGCAGCCGAGCCGGAAACCGTGATGTCCGTTATCGATGGCGACAAGCCGGATCATGAAGACGGCGACGACTCGCCGGATGACGATCCGCCACCGCGCGGTGGGCGCCCGGCGCTTCGCGTCGTGAAGTAACGCGACCAAAAGTAAAGCCGGCTGGGAAACCAGCCGGCTTTTTTACGCCTGATGCCAGACCGGGCGCAGAGTACGCCGCCCGGTTACTATCGATTACCAGTGGTGATTCAGCAGGACATGGCCCGACCAGGACGACCAGTTGTTTTCTCCCCATTCACCCACGGCACGCAGCGACACGGTTGTCGTCGGGTTCAGGTTGCCGGTAATACCGGTTTCAGCCTGATAGCGATTGTCCGGGACGCCAGAGTCCAGCGTCTCATCGTTAAAGTTCATATCGCTCTGACCGTTGCCGCTTAACCAGTGGGCGCCCACAAACGGCTGCCAGTTCTCCACGTTGGTCTGATCAACATAGCCTACGCGCATACCGAGTCGGGTAGTCAGCGAATCATATTCTGAAGTGGTGATGCGGGTACCGTTATATTCAACATGATCGTTCTGATCGAGGTTGTTGTAGATAGCTTGCACCTGAGGCTCGAATTTAAAGGTGCGAGCGCTGTCGGACGGCAGGAGCCAGGCATGCCCGACTTCTACAGACGCCGCTACGCCCTGGCTGCTGTATTGCTCGTCTGGCATGTCGTCGCCGATAACCTGATTGTCGAACCAGTGATAGGCCAGCCAGGTATCAATATAGCCGCCGAGGCGTTTGTTCTGATCCTGCTGCCAGGTCGCGTACAGCCCGACATTGTAGCCCTCAACGTTACCGGAAGAGGTGCGCGGGTTGTTTTTAGCATCGGCATGAGTATCGCTGTGGCCGACCCCCAGCATAAAACCGCTGTGCAGCGTGCCGTTGGAGAGGTAGCCGGTCCAGACGTCGCTACCCAGCTGTAGCACAGTGGAGGAGATGCTGTAATCAAGGTTGTCATACGCCATCGTACCGTCAGAGTATTGACCTTTGACGTACATCCAGGTATTGAGATCGTCCTCGTCGCGCAGCATAACCTGATCGCGATCGTCACGTTTGTGTTGGAACATCTGCTGAGCCGCGACGTAGTTCGCCATATAGACGCCCGCTTCCGGACGGTAAATATCCGGCGTGTCATCTCCTCCGTTATCTGGCTCCTTCGTCTCTGATTCCAGATACCAGTTGCCGTCAGTATGCTGGTTCAGGTTGTACTCCCACATGCCCGCCACGACCGGCTTATCGAGCGTGAATGTCGCTGCGGAAGTGCCGCCGACATCAATCAGCTCGATGCCGTTGAGCGTCTGCGCACCCATGCCGCCAACGTTTGCAACGGTGAGGGAGGATTCACCTGCGCTGTTGCCCGTGATGGTCAGATGATCGGTAACCGAGTTGTCATCGCCGGCCACGGTATTCATCACCACATTACTGCCCTGTACCCCGGTGTAATCGCCGTTGATAACGAACTCATTGCCCGCGGTTTCACTGGCGAGCAGCAGTGTTCCCTGGTTATTAACATTGCCGTTGATGGTGTCGCCGGTTGCTGTCGCGGTTGCCATCACGCTGTTACCGCTCACTGCATTCCATGCCGCCAGGATACCGCCGCTGGCGATATCTATATTGCTGTTTACCGTGCCAGCAGAAGCCAGAGTGGCACCGCTGTTGATGGTTACCGTGCCACTGCTGCCCGTTGCGCCAAGGGTTGCGCCTTCAGCGACCAGCGTGGTGCCGGCCTCGAGTTCGGTATTGCCGGTATAGCTGTTGTTGCCGCTCAGCGTCAGGGTGTTGGCATCCTGCTTGACCACGTCTCCGCTGCCGGTAATGGCATTAGCCCAGGTGTAGTCTTCAGCCTGGTTGAAAATCAGCGTGCCGTTATTCTCGACATCGCCTTCCAGCGAGGCATTGCTGCCGCTGCCGGTACCCAACTGCAGGGAGGCTCCGCTGTCTATCAGGCTGCCGCCCTTGTTAGTCACGTCGCCGCCGAGCGTCAGCGCGCCGGTTTTAACGTACAGGCTGTTTTTATCGGTGCCGATAAGATCGATATCGCCGGTGAGGGTCCACGCATCGCCATCCATGGTTAACGATTTGAAGCCATCCTGACCTTTATTGACGCCGATAAAGTTTGCCTCTTCATTGCCGGTGCCATTTAAGGTAATGGTGTTATTAACGGAGCCGGTGGAGGTGACATCGCCCTGTAAATCAGATCCGGTATTCAGGACCAGGGAGTTAGTACCTGTGCCGGTAAAGGTGATGGCATTATCTTTACCGGAAATAGTGCCGCTATTAATAATAGTGGCATTTTTATCATTTATGACATTAATACCTGTCGTTCCACCCGAGATGGTTCCGATATTTTCCAGCGTAAACATCTCTGACTTTTGATCGTTAATATTGATCTGCATTGCATCGGCATTTTCGCTGGAAATAGTGCCGTTGTTTTCGATGCGGGTAATACTTTTACCTTTAACTTCTGAACCGATGTCAGTACCTTCGGTGGCAATTTTTACGCCTTCATTAATGATGTATTCGCTGTCACCACTGAAGGTGTAGGTATCTACCGTGTCTTCACTGATGGTGGTAGTGGCATTAACCATCACTGGCGCTAATAATAACGCTATCGGGAAGATCGTTCCCATAACGCGAGTGATATTATTTTTCCTGAATGTTCTGGATTTATTCATAATTACATCCCATATAATAATGAGTAAACAAGTTATCCTTCTAAAGGCCGAAAAGTGTATGCGCTTTTTTTTCTAATGTGAAGGTAGGCAGAATCTCTATCTTCAGGAGGTAAAATATATATCCGCCTTTCGTGTATTCTTATTTTTTATAATATGCTTTGGGATGATGGCTTGAAGGAGGGAAGGGGAGAATTATCTTTTTAGATTATTTATGTAGGACACAGAGAGCGCAAAAATAAAAAAAGGGAGGCATAGCGCCTCCCTGACATATAACCCGCTTCTACACTTCGAGATAGTTCATAATGCCGTCTGCCGCTTTACGTCCTTCGGCAATCGCGGTGACCACCAGATCTGAGCCGCGTACGATATCGCCGCCAGCAAAGATTTTCGGGTTGCTGGTCTGGAACGGATTATCGTGGCCTTCCGGCGCGATAATACGCCCCTGAGAGTCCAACTCCACGCTGTGCTTCGCCAGCCACTCCATGCTGTGCGGGCGGAAGCCAAACGCCATCACCACCGCATCGGCAGGCACCACGTGCTCTGAACCAGGCACAATCTGCGCCCGACGACGACCCTGCTCATCCGGCGCGCCCATCTCGGTACGCACCATTTTCAGGCCGCTGACGTTGCCGTTCGCGTTGATCTCAATGCCCAGCGGCTGCACGTTGAACTGGAATTCCACGCCCTCTTCACGCGCGTTTTTCACTTCCCGGCGTGAGCCAGGCATGTTCTCTTCGTCACGACGATAGGCGCAGGTGACATGTTTCGCCCCCTGGCGTACCGAGGTACGCACGCAGTCCATCGCCGTATCCCCGCCGCCGAGCACGATAACGCGCTTGCCTTCCATATTGACGAAAGGCTGGGCGCTGTCCTCGCTAAAGCCCATGATCTGACGGGTGTTAGCAATCAGGAACGGCAGTGCTTCGTACACGCCCGGCGCGTCTTCATTTTCCAGCCCGCCACGCATCGACTGATAGGTGCCGACGCCGAGGAAGACCGCGTCATACTCTTTCAGCAAATCATCAAGCTGTACGTCACGACCCACCTCGGTATTAAGATGGAACTCAATGCCCATGCCGGTGAAGATTTCGCGGCGGCGCGTCATCACCTCTTTCTCCAGCTTGAAGGCCGGAATGCCGAAGGTCAGCAGACCGCCGATCTCCGGGTTGCGATCATAGACAACCGCTTTAACGCCGTTGCGGGTTAACACGTCGGCACAGCCCAGACCCGCCGGACCAGCACCGATGATCGCCACGCGTTTGCCGGTCTGCTTCACCCCGGTGAGATCCGGACGCCAGCCCATCTCAAAGGCTTTATCGTTGATATAGCGCTCGATATTACCGATGGTCACCGCACCGAACTCATCGTTCAGGGTACAGGAGCCTTCGCACAGGCGGTCCTGCGGACAGACGCGCCCGCATACTTCCGGCAGGGTGTTGGTCTGGTGCGACAGCTCGGCCGCTTCGATGATGCGCCCCTCTTCGGCCAGCTTCAGCCAGTTCGGGATGTAGTTATGCACCGGACACTTCCATTCACAGTACGGGTTACCGCAGGCGAGGCAGCGATCGGCCTGCGCTTTCGCCTGGCTTTCTGAGAACGGCTCGTAGATTTCAACAAATTCAATTTTACGGATCTTGAGCGGCTTCTTCGGAGGATCAACACGCTGTAAATCAATAAACTGGTATACGTTCTGACTCATATCGACCTCTTACTGCGCCTGCACCCGCAGCTCGGCTGCGGAACGACTACGGTGACCCAACAATGCTTTGACATCACTGGACTTCGGTTTAACCAGTGCAAATTTGGTGGAGAACGCTGGCCAGTTCGCCAGGATCTCTTCCCCGCGCTGCGAGCCGGTGTGCTGCACATGCTCGGTAATCAGGCCGCGCAGGTGCTCTTCGTGGATCGCCAGATCGTAAACGCTCAGCACTTCCACCAGCTCCGGGTTCACGCGTTTACGGAATTCGCCGTCTTCGTCCAGCACGTAGGCGAAGCCGCCGGTCATGCCCGCGCCGAAGTTAACCCCGGTTTTGCCGAGAATACAGACGATACCGCCGGTCATGTATTCACAGCCGTTATCACCGATACCCTCCACCACAGTGATCGCCCCGGAGTTACGCACCCCGAAACGCTCACCGGCACGGCCCGCAGCATACAGACGGCCACCGGTTGCGCCATACAGGCAGGTGTTACCGATGATGCTCGCCTCATGGCTGCGGAACGCGGAACCTACCGGCGGACGAATCGCCAGCAGACCACCCGCCATGCCTTTACCCACATAGTCGTTGGCATCGCCGGTCAGGTGCAGCTCCACGCCGCCTGCGTTCCAGACGCCGAAGCTCTGGCCCGCGGTGCCGCTGAAGTGCGCTTTGATTGGGTCGGAAGCCAGCCCCTGGTCGCCGTGGGTCTGGGCAATATAGCCAGAGAGTGAAGCACCCACTGAGCGGTCGGTATTGCGGATATCAAACCAGAAGGTCTTGCTCTGGCGTTCGTCCACATAAGGTTTCGCCTGGTTCAGCAACTGACCGTTCAGCACACCGTTATCGAACGGCGGGTTATGTTCGGTGCAGTACAGCGCTTTACCCGGATGCGGCTCGGCGGTTTCCAGCAGGCGTGACAGATCCAGCTTCTGCTGCTTCGCGGTATAACCGTCCAGCGCTTTCAGCAGGTCGGTGCGACCGATGAGATCCACGAGACGCGTCACGCCAAGCTGCGCCATCAGCTCGCGGGTTTCACGGGCGATAAATTCAAAGTAGTTGGTCACTTTGAACGGCAGGCCGTGATAGTGGTTCTTACGCAGCTTGTCATCCTGAGTCGCCACGCCGGTGGCACAGTTGTTCAGGTGGCAAATACGCAGGTATTTACAGCCCAGGGCCACCATCGGCCCGGTGCCGAATCCAAAGCTTTCCGCGCCGAGAATCGCCGCTTTGATGATGTCGAGGCCAGTTTTCAGGCCGCCATCCACCTGCAGACGGATCTTGTGGCGCAGGCCGTTAGATACCAGCGCCTGCTGGGTTTCCACCAGGCCAAGCTCCCACGGGCAGCCGGCGTACTTCACCGACGAGAGCGGGCTTGCACCGGTGCCGCCGTCGTAGCCGGCAATGGTGATCAGGTCCGCATAGGCTTTCGCCACGCCGGTAGCAATGGTGCCGACGCCTGGTTCGGAAACCAGCTTCACGGAGATCATCGCCTTCGGGTTGACCTGTTTCAGGTCAAAAATCAGCTGCGCCAGATCCTCAATTGAGTAGATGTCATGGTGCGGCGGCGGGGAGATAAGCGTCACGCCCGGCACCGAGTAGCGCAGTTTCGCGATGTACGGGGTAACCTTGTCGCCCGGCAGCTGACCGCCTTCGCCCGGTTTCGCCCCCTGGGCGACTTTAATCTGGATCACGTCAGCGTTAACCAGATACGCCGGGGTGACGCCGAAGCGACCCGAGGCAACCTGTTTGATGCGCGAAACTTTGTTGGTGCCGTAACGCGCCGGATCTTCGCCGCCTTCGCCAGAGTTGGAGTTGCCGCCGATGCTGTTCATCGCTTCGGCCAGCGCCTCGTGGGCTTCCGGGCTTAATGCGCCGATGGACATCGCGGCGGTGTCAAAGCGTTTGAACAGCTCGCTTGCTGGTTCCACGTTGTCGATGCTCACGGACTCGCCCTGCGGGGCCAGCGCCAGCAAATCGCGCAGCGTGGCCGCCGGACGTTCGTTCACCAGCTTTGCGTACTGCTGATAATCGCTGTATTCACCGCTCTGTACCGCCTGTTGCAGGGTGCGCACCACGTCCGGGTTATAAGCGTGGTATTCGCCGCCGTGCACGTACTTCAGCAGGCCGCCCTGGTCGAGGGATTTACGTACCAGCCAGGCGCGTTTCGACAGGTTCAGCAGATCCTGCTGGAAGTCGGCAAAGCCCGCGCCGCCGATACGGCTGACCACGCCCTGGAAGCAGAGCGACGACACCTCATCGTGCAGGCCCACCGCTTCGAACAGCTTCGAGCAGCGGTAAGAGGCGATGGTCGAAATGCCCATTTTGGACATGATCTTGTACAGGCCTTTGTTGATGCCGTTACGGTAGTTCAGCATCACGGTGCGGTAGTTCTTCTCGATCGCTGCGGTATCCACCAGCTTCGCCAGCGTTTCGTAGGCGAGATACGGGTAGATGGCCGTTGCACCGAAGCCCAGCAGCACGGCAAAGTGGTGCGGGTCGCGGGCGCTGGCGGTTTCAACAATGATGTTGGCGTCGCAGCGCAGGTTCTTCTCAACCAGACGAGTCTGGATAGCGCCCACCGCCATCGGCGCCGGTACCGGCAGACGGTCCTTGCCGATGTTACGGTCGGAGAGCACCAGCAGTACGGTGCCGTTACGCACCATCTGCTCGGCGCGATCGCACAGCGCATTAACCACCGCTTCAAGCGAGGTTTCATTCACGTCGAAGGTGATATCGAGCGTGTCGGCGCGATAGTGCTCCTCTTCCATCGTGGTGAGCTGTTTGAAATCGGAGTAGAGCAGGATCGGCGACTTAAAGCTCAGGCGGTGCGCCTGGCCTTCGGCTTCGCAGAACACGTTCATCTCGCGACCGATGCTGGTGGCCAGCGACATAACGTGCGCTTCGCGCAGCGGATCGATCGGCGGGTTGGTGACCTGCGCGAACTGCTGGCGGAAATAGTCATAAATAATGCGCGGCTGGCTGGAGAGCACGGCAAACGGGGTATCGTCACCCATGGAGCCGACCGCTTCCTGGCCGTTCTCGCCCAGCACGCGGATCACGGAGTCCAGCTCTTCGTTGCTGTAGTTGAACTGCTTCTGGTAGCTGGCCAGCAGATCGTCGTCCAGCTCGCGCGCGCCGACCTGCTCGTCCGGCAGATCTTCAAACGGCACCAGGCGGCGCACGTTCTTCTCCATCCACTCTTTATACGGGTGGCGGATTTTCAGATCGTAGTCGGTTTCCGCCGAGTGCAGAATGCGCCCGACGCGGGTGTCGATCACCATCAGCTCGCCCGGTCCGACGCGGCCTTTTTCGACCACTTCGTCCGGCTGATAATCCCAGATGCCCACTTCGGAAGCACAGGTGATGAGCTTGTCTTTGGTAATGACGTAGCGCGCCGGCCGCAGGCCGTTACGGTCGAGGTTACAGGCGGCGAAACGACCATCGGACATTACGATGCCTGCCGGGCCGTCCCACGGCTCCATGTGCATGGAGTTAAAGTCGAAGAAGGCGCGCAGGTCGGGGTCCATGTCCGGGTTGTTCTGCCAGGCTGGCGGCACTAAAAGACGCATGGCACGCACGATGTCCATGCCGCCTGCCAGCAGCAGCTCCAGCATGTTATCCATTGAGCTGGAGTCAGAGCCGGTTTCGTTGACGAACGGCGCGGCGTCATGGAGATCCGGGATCAGCGGGGTCTGGAACTTGTAGGTACGCGCGCGCGCCCACTGGCGGTTACCGGTGATGGTATTGATCTCACCATTGTGGGCCAGATAGCGGAACGGCTGCGCCAGCGGCCAGCGCGGCACGGTGTTGGTGGAGAAGCGCTGGTGGAACAGGCAGATGGCCGATTCCAGACGCAGATCCGCAAGGTCCAGGTAGAAGCGCGGCAGATCCGCCGGCATACACAGACCTTTATAGATGTTGACGAGGTTCGACAGGCTGCAGACGTAGAAGTCTTTATCATCCTGGATACGCTTTTCGATACGGCGGCGGGCAATAAACAGACGGCGCTCCATATCGCGCGGACGCCAGCCAGCCGGGGCGTTAACGAAGATTTGCTCAATGCGCGGCATGGAGGAGAGGGCGATCTCGCCCAGCACGCCGTCGTTGGTCGGTACATCACGCCAGCCGACGATAGACAGCGTTTCACGCTGCAGCTCTTCTTCCACAATGCGGCGGGAGGCCTGCGCCTTCTCGACATCCTGGCTTAAGAAAATCATGCCGACGGCGTAATTTTTTGCCAGCCGCCAGCCGCGCTCTTCGGCAACGAAGCGGAAGAAACGGTCCGGTTTTTGCAGCAGCAGGCCGCAACCATCGCCGGTTTTACCGTCGGCAAGGATTGCGCCACGGTGCTGCATACGAGCCAGTGCGTGAATGGCGGTTCGCACTACCTTGTGGCTAGGTTCGCCTTCTATGTGGGCGATCAGGCCGAAACCACAGTTATCCCTCTCAAGAGATTTATCGTACAACATATCAGTGAACCTCCCCAGGCTCTGCGGACCCCTTCGTTACCGATTGCGCACAGGCGTAATGAGGGCAAGGCGACGATATTAAGTGAGGCGGTTAACCTCATCTGTCGCCCTCTCTTTATCCTTTTCGCATCGGTACACAAGTGTTGAGGACTTGCTTTAAGAGGGAATCTCTATAACTGCATAAATATGATGAGCAGAACGCTCATCCAGAAAGCTTCCAGCGGATTTCCAACTTATCGGGAATCCGGATTCAGGTCAAATGGCATTCTTATTTATACAAAATTGTGCTAATGAGCGCTTAACCTAATGATATACAGGCTTATTTAACCTTTTTTACATTCAAAAAGCGCAGCGTATCAGGCCTGAGGAGTGTGATCTGTCTCACTATCGATAAGCGGTAAAAAGCGCAAACCATAGCGCCACTGGCGCGAATACCAGCATAAAATGCCAATAATGCTCCGCTCGCCGCAGCATGCCACTGTTTTTGCCGCTGTGTCATATTCCTTAAATAATGGGCAATGTTATAAGCAAAAGTAATCACATTACGAATGCGTGAAATTTCGATTTTAATGAATGATTATTCAACAGGTAAAGCGTATCCAGGGCGTTTGATCCATGTCATCGCCGGAATACGTTTAAAATGGCAGGCTTGGCCCTTTTCTCAGGCCGGTCACTCAGATTATGCAGTTACAGAAATTAGTCAATATGTTTGGTGGGGATCTTGCCCGTCGCCATGGGCAAAAGGTTCACAAGCTTACCCTACACGGCGGCTTCAGCTGTCCGAACCGGGACGGCACCCTCGGACGCGGCGGCTGCACCTTCTGTAACGTCGCCTCGTTTGCTGATGAAGCGCAGCAGCACCTTTCTGTCTCAGAACAGCTAACGCACCAGGCGCAAAGGGTCAACCGCGCCTCGCGCTATCTCGCCTATTTCCAGGCCTATACCAGCACCTGGGCTGAAGTGCAGCTACTGCGCAGTATGTACCAGCAGGCGACGAGCCAGGCAAACGTAGTAGGGCTGTGCGTGGGCACCCGTCCGGACTGCGTGCCGGAGACCGTACTGGATCTGCTGGCCGGCTATCGCGAGCAAGGGCTGGAGATATGGCTGGAGCTGGGCCTGCAAAGCGCCCACGATGTCACGCTGCGCCGCATCAACCGCGGTCACGATGTGGCCTGCTATCTGGAAACCACTCGCCGCGCCAGGGCGCGCGGCCTGAAAGTCTGCTGCCACCTTATTGTGGGCTTGCCGGGGGAGGGAATGACGGAAAATCGTGTGACGCTCGATCGCGTTGTGGAGAGCGGGACGGAAGGTATCAAACTGCATCCGCTGCATATCGTAACCGGCAGCACCATGGCAAAGGCGTGGCAGGCCGGGCGGCTTAACGCCATCGCGCTGGAAACGTACACGGCCATTGCCGGGGAGATGATCCGCCATACGCCGCCAGAGGTGGTTTTCCATCGTGTGTCCGCCAGCGCCCGTCGGCCAACATTACTCGCGCCGCTGTGGTGTGAGAACCGCTGGACCGGCATGGTGGAGATCGATCGCTATCTTACTCAGCATGGCGGCCAGGGCAGCGCCATCGGGCGAGCCTGGCACGCGCCGGAAGATATTGTCTGTTCCACCGCTGCAGCCATTGCCCGCTAAACCCCGGCGCGTGCCGCACTTTTTTCGCGCTATCATCAACCTGGCGGCGCGAATTGAGTATGATGGCGCAAAGCGTGCAAAGGAAAGAGACATGAAGCAGATCCGAATGTTGGCGCAGTACTATGTTGATTTGATGATGAAACTGGGGCTGGTGCGGTTTTCCATGCTGCTGGCCCTGGCGCTCGTGGTACTGGCGATCGTGGTGCAGATGGCGGTCACGATGGTGCTTCACGGCCAGGTGGAAAGCATCGATGTGATCCGCTCCATCTTCTTTGGTCTGCTGATCACCCCCTGGGCGGTCTATTTTCTTTCGGTGGTGGTCGAACAGCTGGAGGAGTCGCGCCAGCGGCTGTCGAAGCTGGTGGAAAAGCTGGAGGAGATGCGCGAGCGCGATCTGAAACTGAATGTCCAGCTAAAGAACAACATCGCCCAGCTTAATCAGGAGATCGCCGATCGTGAAAAGGCCGAAGCCGAACGTCAGGCCACCTTTGAGCAGCTGAAAATTGAAATGAAAGAGCGTGAGGTGACCCAGCTTCAGCTTGAGCAACAATCCTCTTTCCTGCGCTCCTTCCTCGACGCCTCGCCCGACCTGGTTTTCTATCGTAACGAAGACAAAGAGTTTTCCGGCTGCAACCGCGCCGTGGAGCTGCTGACCGGTAAAAGCGAGAAGCAGCTGATCGGCCTGAAGCCGCATGATGTCTATAGCGCCGACGCGGCCGAGAAAGTACTGGAAACCGATGAGAAAGTGTTCCGCCACAACGTGTCGCTGACCTATGAACAGTGGCTCGACTACCCGGACGGGCGCAAAGCCTGCTTTGAGATCCGCAAAGTGCCGTACTACGACCGCGTCGGTAAACGTCACGGCCTGATGGGCTTTGGCCGCGACATCACCGAGCGTAAGCGCTATCAGGATGCGCTGGAGAGCGCCAGCCGCGATAAGACCACCTTCATCTCTACCATCAGCCATGAACTGCGCACGCCGCTCAACGGCATCGTTGGCCTGAGCCGCATTCTGCTGGATACCGACCTGACGGCCGAGCAGGAGAAATACCTGAAGACAATCCACGTCTCAGCGGTAACGCTGGGTAATATCTTCAACGATATTATCGACATGGACAAAATTGAGCGGCGTAAAGTGCAGCTCGACAACCAGCCGGTAGACTTCACCAGCTTCCTTGCCGATCTGGAAAACCTTGCCGGGCTGCAGGCCCAGCAAAAAGGGCTACGCTTTGTCATGGAACCCGCGCTGCCGCTGCCGCACATGGTGAAAACCGACGGTACGCGCCTGCGCCAGATCCTGTGGAACCTCATCAGCAACGCGGTGAAATTTACTCAGGAAGGGCAGGTTACGGTGCGGATTGCCTATGAGAAAGGCACCATGCTGCGCTTCGAGGTGGAGGACTCCGGTATCGGCATTCCGCAGGAGGAGCAGGACAAGATTTTTGCTATGTACTATCAGGTGAAGGACAGCAACGGCGGCAAGCCGGCCACCGGGACCGGTATTGGTCTGGCGGTATCGCGTCGGCTGGCGAAAAGCATGGGCGGAGATATTACCGTCGACAGCCAGCCGGGCCGCGGCTCGATCTTCACCCTGACGATACAGGCACCGCGCGTCGCGGAAGAGGTGGAAAACACGCTGGATGAGGACGATATGCCGCTGCCGGCGCTGCACGTGCTGCTGGTAGAAGATATCGAGCTCAACGTGATTGTTGCCCGTTCGGTGCTGGAAAAACTGGGTAACAGCGTGGACGTAGCGATGACCGGCAGCGCGGCGCTGGAGATGTTCAGCCCCGGCGAATATGACCTGGTGCTGCTTGATATTCAGCTGCCGGATATGACCGGGCTGGATATCTCTCGCGAGTTAAACCAGCGCTACGGTAAAGACGAACTGCCGCCGCTGGTGGCGCTGACCGCCAACGTGCTGAAAGACAAGAAAGAGTATCTGGACGCCGGGATGGACGACGTGCTGAGCAAGCCGCTGGCGGTGCCGGCGCTGGCTGCCACCATCAAAAAATTCTGGGACGTCCGGGATGACGAGCAGGAGGATACGATGCAGCAGGATCACGATAAGCAGCAGAGTCTGTTTGATATACCGATGCTTGAGCAGTATATCGAACTGGTTGGCCCGAAACTGATCACCGACGGGCTGGCGGTGTTTGAGAAGATGATGCCGGGTTATCTGGAGGTGCTGGAGTCCAACTTTACCGCCCGGGATCAGAAAGGCATCGTTGAAGAAGGACATAAAATTAAAGGTGCCGCCGGCTCGGTCGGCCTGCGCCATCTTCAGCAGCTGGCGCAGCAAATTCAGTCCCCGGATTTACCGGCGTGGTGGGATAACGTTGGTGAATGGATTGAGGAGCTGAAACAGGAGTGGCAACACGACGTGTCAGCGCTGAAAACCTGGGTGGAGAAGACCCATAAAAAATGACCCCGGCTAAACCGGGGTGCGCGAATACTGCGCCAACACCAGGGAAATCGTGGCTTCGCCATTTGGATAGTGATTGTCAGCCCGGCGCGGCCAGTGGTATCTCGTGGGTCGCACATAAGATAGCAAAACTCACATGTTTTGTTACATGATTCAGTAAAATGTGTGACGCTTAGCGTTTAATTGCAAATTTGTGATAACCATCATTGTGTTACCTGAGGGCAGGGAAATGAAAAAAGTCGGAGTCGTGCTGAGCGGATGCGGGGTTTACGACGGTTCGGAGATTCATGAGGCGGTGATTACGCTGCTGGCGCTGGCGAGAAATGGTGCCACCGCGATCTGCTACGCGCCGGACAAAGCCCAGAGCGATGTGATCAATCACCTTACCGGCGAGACGATGCCGGAAACACGTAATGTGCTGGTGGAAGCGGCGCGCATTGCCCGCGGTGATATTCACCCTCTCGTCAGCGCGCGGGCAGACGATCTGGATGCGCTGATTGTGCCGGGTGGTTTTGGCGCAGCGAAAAACCTCAGCACGGTAGCGAGCGCGGGCAGCGATGCCGTCATCGACGACGATCTGCTGCGCCTGAGCCAGGCGATGCATCAGGCCGGTAAACCTCAGGGTTTCATCTGTATTGCCCCCGCAATGCTGCCAAAAATTATTCCGGCTCCGCTGCGCCTCACTATCGGCACCGATATTGATACTGCAGAGATGGTGGAAGCGATGGGCGGTGAGCATGTGCCTTGCCCGGTGGATGACATCGTTATTGATGAAGATAACCGCATCGTCACCACCCCGGCGTGGATGCTGGCCGAGGACATCGCGCAGGCTGCACAGGGCATCGAGAAACTGGTGGCCCGCGTGCTGGAGCTTTGCGAGTGAAGCGAGGGCGTATGTCGCCCCTTGGGCTGATCAAACGCTGGCTGCTGCGTGGGGTTGCGATCGTTATGCTGTGCTGGGTGGGCGGGATTCTGGCGTTCAGCGTGCTGCCGGTACCGTTCTCCATGGTGATGGCGGAGCGGCAGCTCTCTGCCTGGTTCAGCGGCGACTTCAGCTACGTAGCGCACTCAGACTGGGTGAGTATGGATAACATCTCGCCGTGGATGGGGATGGCGGTAATTGCCGCCGAGGATCAGAAATTCCCTGAGCACTGGGGTTTTGACGTGGCGGCCATCCAACAGGCAGTAGCGCATAACGAACGCAGCGACACGCGCGTGCGCGGGGCGTCTACGCTCTCGCAGCAGACGGCAAAAAATATGTTCCTGTGGGACGGTCGCAGCTGGCTGCGTAAAGGCCTGGAGGCAGGGCTGACGCTGGGCATCGAGACGGTGTGGAGCAAAAAGCGCATCCTGACCGTCTACATGAATATTGCTGAATTTGGCGACGGCGTGTTTGGCGTTGAGGCGGCAGCGCAGCGCTATTTTAACAAGCCCGCCAGCCGCCTGACTGCCAGCGAGGCCGCGCTGCTTGCCGCCGTGCTGCCTAATCCGATCCGCTACAAGGCGAATGCGCCCTCTGGCTATGTACAGCGCCGTCAGGCGTGGATTTTACGCCAGATGCGCCAGCTGGGTGGTGAATCCTTTATGGCGCAGCATCACCTGGATTAAACAGCGTTAAGCCTGATGGGATGAGAGTTCCATCGGGTTGGCGCTGGCTGGCAGCGTCTTTTCACTCTCCAGTACCGCGGCCAGAACCTTGCTGGCCATAAAGCGCTGCCAGGTGCGTTCCAGCTTGCGCTGATAGAACCATCCGGACCAGGTCGCCAGTGGGATCAGCGTGCCTTCCCCGATATTGTCACAGATCACCGGTACCACTTCTGAGGCGCTGATACGGCGGCACAGCACGTTCTGCGGCTTCAGCGTCATTGTCACAATCCGGTTGTTTTCCATATAGCGTCTGAGCGCTTTCAGCATATGGCGCAGCACCTTCACATCTTCAGGATAGCGGCACTGTTCAGCAAACTCGGTAAGCGTTATTGAGGGCTTACCGTCGAAATCGGTAATCACATCGTAGACGTAGCCGGTGCCGAGATCGGTTTCTATCGTGCCGTAGTAGCGCGGAATACCGCTCCAGTCTTTCAGGCGGCGCGACAGCTGTGCGTAGTAGTTCAGCTCGCGTCGGGTTTCTTTATCCCCGCCGTGACCGCTGTTGTAGATAATTTTGATGCAGCGCTGGGCGTCATCCGGGTGCGGATAACACTTGCGGTGCCGCCCGGTGCCCAGGGGGGTCAGTTCAGATAAACGAATCATGTGACTTTCCTGGAAATATTTATTAACACACCACCAGTATCGCCAGGTTAGTTAAATGAACTTTCAACGAGAGTCTTAAGTTTTTCTTAAGGTTTATTCTGAAAGTGAAGAGCGCACAAAATGTAGAAAATCTGTAAACGACGGGCAATAAAAAACGCCGATCGGCGTTTTTCAGAGAGGGAAGGAAGAAAGCATTACTCTTCGTCGAACCCGGCATTAAACAGGGCGACGACCGCCGTGAGCGCCTCCTGCTCCTGGGGGCCGCTGGCTTCAACCTCAATGTGCCCGCCCTGAGCGGAGTCGAGCATCAGCAGGGCGATTACGCTGCTCGCTTCAGCCTCGGTGCCTGCTTCATTACGCAGCAGCACTTCCGCATCAAAGCTCTGCACCAGTTCAAACAGCTTCATGGCCGGGCGGGCATGCATCCCCAGCTTGTTGGTGATTTCAACGGTCTGTTTAACGGTCATGCTTTACGTTTTTCCAGGGTACGATGACGGGACTGAACGTTTTTACCGCGCGAGCGGAAATAGTCCGCCAGCTGTTCAGCGATATAGACCGAGCGGTGCTTACCGCCGGTACAGCCGATGGCAACCGTGAGATAGCTGCGGTTGTTCGTTTCCAGCATCGGCAGCCAGAGTTCTAAGTAGCTGCGCGTCTGGTAGATAAAGTTGTGCACTTCGGTATGGCGATCGAGAAACGCGGCGACGGGCTTATCGAGGCCGGTCATGGGACGCAGCTTCGGATCCCAGTGCGGGTTAGGCAGAAAGCGCACGTCAAATACGTAATCGGCGTCAATCGGGATGCCGTGCTTAAAGCCGAAGGATTCAAACACCATCGTCAGCTCGCGCTCGCGCTTGCCCAGCAGGCGGGTGCGCAGCATTTCGGCCAGCTCGTGCACCGACATTTCCGAGGTGTCGATGATCAGATCGGCCCGCGAGCGCAGCGGCTCCAGCAGATCGCTCTCTTCATCAATGGCGCTTTCCAACGACAGATTCTTGCTGGAAAGCGGATGCAGACGACGGGTATCGCTGTAGCGACGAATCAGGGTATTGCGGTCGGCATCAAGGAACAGCAGCTGCGGCGAGAAGGTGTCGGGCAAGTTGCTCATCGCCTGTTCGAACACTTCCGGCGATTCCGGCATGTTACGCACATCAATGCTGACCGCAGCAGAAATCTGCCTGTCGGCCAGGGAGTTCGCCAGCTCCGGCAGCAGCACCACCGGCAGGTTGTCTACGCAGTAAAAACCCATATCTTCCAGCGCGCGCAGGGCTACGGATTTCCCTGAGCCCGAACGGCCACTGACAATCATCAGCACCATGAACTGTCTCTCCCCCGGACATCAGATGATACCGTGACGGCACCATCGCAGACCACGTGTCGGCCTTTGTTATTCAGTCTCATCGCTGCCTTCAGTAATGATCTGGTACAGCTCCTCATCGCTGGTCGCCGCCCGCAGGCGACGGCAGATGGTTTTATCTGCCAGACGCCGCGCCACCAGCGACAGCGTATGAAGGTGCGTTTTTGTCTGATCGGCAGGCACCAGCAGGGCAAACAGCAGATCCACCGGCTGGTTATCAATCGCGTCAAAAGCGATGGGCGTTTCCAGTTGCACAAAAACGCCCACGGCGCGCAACGTGTCCTCTTCCAGCTTGCCGTGAGGAATGGCGATGCCGTTACCAATACCGGTACTGCCCATGCGTTCGCGGGTCAGTATCGCTTCAAACACCACCTGCGGCGGCAGGCTGAGCTGCTTTGCCGCCAGTTCGCTGATAATTTCCAGCGCGCGTTTTTTACTCTGGCAGTGGACGCCACTTCGTGTACATTCCTGATTCAGGACGGTGCTCAGTTGCAGAGCGGATTCATTGTTCATCATATCGTTTCACCTGAGCGTCTCGTGATGCGCTTCTGACCGCGCCCGCGCGTGCGGGCGATTGAGCGGGAAACGGCTCGGGCCAGGGCCACGAGCCGTCAACGCATCAGCTATACGCCCGGACAGTCAATGTTGTTTTAGTTTATCTTTATGTTTGTTGAGCTGCCGCGCCAGTTTATCAATTAAACCGTCGATAGCGGCATACATATCCTGACCTTCCGCGCTGGCATGGATCTCCCCGCCGTTCACGTGCAGTGTGGCATCCGAAATATGCGTCACCTTCTCCACTTTCAGCACAATATAAACCTGGTTAATCCTTTCGAAGTATTGTTCCAGTTTGGCAAACTTCGTCGTCAAGAAGTCGCGCAGCGCTTCGGTAATTTCGACGTTGTGACCGGTAATGTTGAGCTGCATAGTGTCTTCCTTATCGGTTAAGTCACACCAGCTGTTTACGCTGGTTAGACGGCGGGATGGATAAAGACTCTCGGTACTTGGCAACGGTACGACGGGCCACCATGATGCCCTGGTCGGACAGCAGGGTTGTCAGTTTACTGTCGCTCAGCGGTTTGGCGGGGTTCTCCGCCGCGATCAATTTCTTCACCAGCGCACGGATTGCCGTGGAGGAGGCTTCGCCGCCGCCCTCGGTATTGACGTGGCTTGAGAAGAAATACTTCAGTTCAAAAATACCGCGCGGGCTGTGCAGATACTTCTGCGTGGTCACGCGTGAAATCGTGGATTCGTGCATCTCGACGGCCTGGGCGATATCCGCCAGCACCATCGGTTTCATGTACTCTTCGCCCTGCTCAAAGAAGGCCTGCTGCTGCTCGACGATGCAGCGGCTGACGCGCAACAACGTATCGTTGCGGCTTTCCAGGCTCTTAATTAGCCACTTCGCTTCCTGCAGGTTGCTGCGAATGAAGTTGCTGTCCGCTTCATTGCGTGCGCTGCCGCCAAGTGACGCATAGTGCTGATTGATGGAGAGGCGCGGCAGGCTGTCGGCATTCAGCTCGACGACCCAGCGTCCGGCGTGTTTGCGTACCAGTACATCCGGGATCACATACTCCGGCTCGCCGGTCTGGATCGACTGGCCCGGACGCGGATCCAGGGACTGGATCAGCGCCATCGCCTCTTTGAGCACATCTTCTTTCAGCCGGGTTACGCGCATCAGGCTGCGGAAATCGTGGTTGGCGAGCAGATCGAGGTGATCGCTCACGATCAAGCGGGCTTCGGCGAGGCGGGGCGTATCTTTGGCATATTGCGACAGCTGGATCAGCAGGCAGTCGCGCAGATCCCGGGCGGCAACGCCAACGGGGTCGAAACGCTGTACGCGCTTAAGCACCGCCAGCACTTCCTCCAGCGACAGCTCGTCATTGCCGATGCTTTCAAGAATATCGTCCACCGGGACGGTGAGATAGCCGGTCTCGTCCACGGCATCAACGATGGAGGTAGCAATGGCGCGATCGGTGTCAGAGAAGGGCGTCAGCTCTACCTGCCACATCAGGTAATCCTGTAGCGACTGGGTGGTTTCACCCTGGTAGATGGGCAGTTCGTCGTCCTGATAATCGACGCCGTTGCCCGACGGGGTGCCGGCGGTGTAGATCTCATCCCAGCTGGCATCCAGCGGAAGCTCTTCCGGCATGTCAGGCTTTTCCAGCGCTTCGCGGGTATCCAGCGCCTCGCTGTCGGTGGTTTCCTGGGTGGCAATCTCGTCGTGAAGATCGGTTTGCTCAAGCAGCGGATTACTTTCCAGCGCCTGCTGCAGTTCCTGCTGAAGTTCTAACGTAGACAGCTGCAACAGACGGATAGCCTGCTGCAACTGGGGCGTCATAGCAAGCTGTTGGCTGAGCCTAAGTTGCAAACCTTGCTTCATAATCAGAGCGGATATCCTCAGGTTTTACACCTGAACCTGTCATCACGGTGAGAGACACCGCGCCAGAAGAGGTTCAGGCGATACACATTAATGGCTACCGTATCAGAGTCTGAACTCTTCCCCAAGATACACGCGCTTCACCTGCTCATCTTCGAGGATGGCGGCAGGGGTGCCGTGGGCAATCAAATGCCCCTGGCTGACGATATACGCACGCTCGCACACCGCCAGTGTTTCACGTACGTTGTGGTCGGTAATCAACACGCCGAGGCCGCTGTCGCGCAGATGCTCAATGATGCGTTTGATGTCGATAACCGAAATCGGGTCAACCCCGGCGAAGGGTTCATCCAGCAGGATGAATTTCGGGTTGGCGGCGAGGGCGCGGGCGATCTCAACGCGGCGGCGTTCACCCCCGGAGAGCGACTGCCCGAGGCTGTTGCGCAGATGGTCGATATGGAACTCTTCCATCAGCTCTTTCGCGCGATCCTCACGCTGTTCGTCGGTGAGATCGTCACGGATCTGCAGCACCGCCATTAAGTTATCGTAGACGCTCAGGCGGCGGAAAATAGACGCTTCCTGCGGCAGATAGCCAATCCCGCGACGCGCACGGGCGTGCAGCGGCAGCAGGCTGATATCTTCGTCATCAATAATGATGTTGCCGGCGTCGCGCGGCACGATGCCCACGACCATGTAGAAGGTGGTGGTTTTACCAGCGCCGTTAGGGCCAAGCAGACCGACGATTTCGCCGGAGTTAACCGTCAGACTGACGTCTTCCACCACGCGGCGGCCTTTGTAGGCTTTAGCGAGGTTTTTTGCGATAAGTGTAGCCATAGCGGATCAGTTACTCTTTCTCTGGGCCTCAGGCGCGGCCTGGCCATTTTTTTCCTGCATCTGCGACGGCACCAGCACGGTGGTCACGCGTTTGCCTTTTTCGCTGAACGCCTGCATTTTCTGCTCTTTCACCAGATAGGTGATCTTGTCGCCCTTGATGTTGCTGTCGAGCTGTTCAAGATAGGCGTTACCGGTCAGCACCACGAAGTCTTTCTGCAGTTCATAGTGCATCTGCGAGGCGTTGCCTTTTACCGGCTTGCCGTTGTCCTGCATCTGGTAGAAGGTCGCGGGATTGCCGTAGCCGTCGATGACTTCTTTGCCTTCCTGACCACCCGGACGGGTAACCACGACTTTATCGGCATTGATTTTGATGGTGCCCTGCGTCACCACCACATTGCCGGTAAAGGTCACGACGTTGCCCTGCATATCCAGCGACTGCTGATCGGATTCAATATGGATTGGCTTTTCGGTATCACCCGTCAGCGCCAGCGCCAGCGGGCTGGATGCCAGTAATACGCTCGCCAGCAGCAGATTAAGGCTGCGTTTGTTTGTTCTGAATTTCATAGGATGTTCTAACCTTTTCAATCAGCTCGGCGTTCTTGCTGCGTAAGTTACCACGCATCTTCATACCGCTGGAGTTAAAGCTTGTGCCATAAAGCGTTACCAGCGAGTCGGAGGAAACATCCTGCGTCACGAGGTTAACTTGTGCTTTGTCTGTGGTGATCTTACGTAACTGTGAATCGGGCGTCAGGGCGTTAACCTCGACGTGGCCCTCAAGATACAGCATCTGATCGTTTGTTAATTTGGCCTTGTCTGCTCTGATTGACCAGGTCGGCACTTTTGCCTTATCAAACGAGGTCATCACCGGCTTGGTGAAAAATGAGACCGCGTCGTCAGAATAGTATTCAACGTGTTGCGCCACCAGACGGTAGTTCAGCGCGCCTTCAGGGCTGTACACCACCGTGTTGGACTGCTCGCTCTGGTACGTCGGCTCACCGCTGTTGGTCGCTACCTGGCTGGTGGTGTCGTTATCGGCGAGGTTTATCCCGATTAACACCAGCACCGCCAGCACGAGCAACACGATTACCCAACGTCTGGTTTTACTCATATGGATTGCCCTTTGGCCTCTTCAAGCTTGCCCTGCGCCAGCAGCAGCAAATCGCATACTTCGCGTACCGCGCCGCGTCCGCCGCTGATGCGGGTAACGTAGTCAGCGCGGGGGATCAGCAGCGGATGCGCATCGGCAACCGCCACGCTCAGCCCGACTTTTTCCATTACCGGCCAGTCGATTAAATCGTCACCGACGTAAGCCACATTTTCCGGGCTAACTGACAGTTTATCCAGTAAATCGCGCCAGGCGACAAGTTTATCGCTTTGTCCCTGGTAAAGATGTGTAATGCCGAGAGTTTCACAGCGGTCTTCCAGCAGTTTCGCTTTCCGCCCGGTGATGATGGCCACCTCAATACCTGAGGTGAGGGCGCAACGGATACCGTAGCCGTCACGGACGTTAAACGCCTTCAGCTCTTCTCCATTATTACCCATATAAATCAGGCCGTCAGACATCACGCCATCAACGTCGAGAATAAGCAGACGAATCTGTGCCGCCCGCTCAATTACGTGCGTGCTGACGGGGCCGTAGCAGGTCGCCAGAGACGCATTCAGGTTACTCATTCACGCTTATCCTTCATTACACTACGCCGGCGCGCAGCAGATCATGCATATGTATCACACCGTGCAACTGGTCGCCATCAGCAACCAGGACAGAAGTAATGTGGCGGGACTGCATCAGGTTGAGCGCGTCGACGGCGAGAGTACCAGGTCGTACGCGAATGCCGCCGGAGGTCATCACGTCGGCGATGTTCAGCTGGTGCAGATCAACCCGCATATCGAATACGCGGCGCAGGTCACCGTCAGTGAAGATGCCTTCGATTTTCATCAGATCGTCGCAGATCACCGTCATGCCGAGGTTTTTACGTGTAATCTCCAGCAGCGCATCGCGCAGCGTGGCATCTTTGCTGACGCGCGGGATTTCATCGCCGGTATGCATAATATCGTTCACGCGCAGCAGAAGTTTACGGCCCAGCGCGCCGCCCGGATGCGAGAGGGCGAAATCCTCCGGTGTAAAGCCGCGTGCTTTCAGCAGGGCCACCGCCAGCGCATCGCCCATTACCAGCGTTGCAGTGGTGCTTGAGGTCGGAGCCAGCCCGAGCGGGCACGCCTCTTTGGGCACTTTCACGCACAGGTGAATGTCGGCTGCGCGCGCCATGGCGCTTTCCGGGCGACTGGTGATGCAGATGAGCGGCACCTGCAGGCGCTTAAGCACCGGGATCAGCGCCAGGATCTCATTGGATTCGCCAGAATTGGAGATAGCGATGACGATATCCTGAGCGGTGACCATGCCGAGGTCGCCGTGGCTGGCTTCGGCAGGATGCACAAAGAAGGAAGGCGTACCGGTGCTGGCGAACGTGGCCGCCATCTTTTTGCCGATATGGCCCGATTTGCCCATGCCCATAACCACCACTTTACCCGGGCAGTAAAACATCTTCTCGCAGGCCTGAGTAAAATCGTCGTTGATGTAGCGGTCAAGCTGCGCCAGGCCTTCACGTTCAATTTCCAGGACATCCTTTCCTGCCTGCTGAAAGTCAAAGCCCGGCGGTAAATCTATCTGCGACATAGTGAGTTTCCGATTTATCCAACAAGACGCGGTGAGATCGCAAAAATCATCACCATCCACACAATAAAACCACAGGTTAACAGGGCGCCGGTGCGTCTGCTGATGTGGCGTGAGCGCCGCCAGCAGAGCAGGGCGAAGATGACGCTGACCACCAGCATCACCAGGTAATCGCGCGAGAACGCAAGCGGGTCAAATGTGCCTGGCGCAATCAGCGCAGGTAGCCCCGGCACAATTGCAATATTAAAGATATTAGACCCGATGATGTTGCCAATAGCGATGTCATCTTCGCCTTTTCGCGCGCCAGCAATGGCGGTAGCCAGCTCCGGCAGACTGGTGCCAATCGCAATCACCGTCAGGCCAATCGTCAGTTCGCTGACGGCAAAATAGTGCGCCGCTACCGTCGCGTTATCGATGATGATACGTGTCGCCATCGGCATGATGATCAGCGCGACCCCCAGCCACAGGCAGGCCACCGGTACGCTGCCGTCCTGCGGCAGTTCCGCAAGCTGCTCCTGCGTAAGGCGATCGCTGCCTTGTTTTTCAGCCAGGCGGGCGATTTTAACAATAAACAGCAGATAAAATGCCGCCAGCAGCAGCAGAATGACCCCTTCGCTGCGGGAGAGCGCGCCATCATAAAAGAACAGGCCGGCGAGCATACTGACCAGCAGCATCAGCGGCAGTTCGCGACGCAGGATATCAGAATGCACCGTGAAAGGATGAAGGAATGCGGCGAGGCCGAGGATCAGCAGGATATTGGTGATGTTCGATCCCAGCGCGGTCCCCATCGCCAAATCCAGTTGACCGTTAAGACCGGCGGAAACTGCCACGATGATCTCCGGCAGCGAGGTGCCGACGCTGACCACCGTCATGCCGATCACCAGCGGCGGGATGCCCATGCTCCGGCACAAAATTGAGGCAGCAAAAACCAGCCGATCGGCACTGTAGACAACCAAAAGTAAACCGATAATTAACAGGGCCGTAGCTAAGAGCATGAAAAATCCTTTATTCGGGTATAATCGTCGGTCCACAGGGGGAACGGCTGCCGGTCAGGCAGGTGTCCGATCGATGCGTAATTCTGACTTTATGCGCCGGAAAAGTAAAACAAATGCCAGCTTTCGCTAACCCCTGGCAGCAAATATCTGTAAAAATGTGGGGTTCAGGATGGCGTCTGGTGCCATGCTTACCCGTTAATTTTTCTCTGAAAGGATTACGTCATGAGCCAGACCGATGTAAATCTGGTCGAAGTCAACGGTGTCACCTTTAGCCGAAGCAACCGGCGCATCTTTGATGACATGTCGCTGACGGTGCCGCGTGGCAAAATTACGGCCATCATGGGGCCTTCCGGGATCGGAAAAACCACGCTGCTGCGCCTGATCGGCGGGCAGATCCAACCCGATTGCGGGCAGATCCTGTTTGATGGCGAAAACATCCCTGAGATGTCGCGCTCGCGGCTGTTCACGGTGCGTAAGCGCATGAGCATGCTGTTTCAGTCCGGCGCACTATTCACCGATCTCAACGTTTTCGAAAACGTAGCCTATCCGCTGCGTGAACATACCCGTTTACCCGAGCCGCTGCTGCACAGCACCGTAATGATGAAGCTGGAAGCCGTTGGGCTGCGCGGCGCGGCAAAATTGATGCCCTCCGAGCTGTCCGGCGGCATGGCGCGTCGTGCGGCGCTGGCGCGGGCCATCGCCCTTGAACCCGATCTGATCATGTTTGACGAACCTTTCGTGGGTCAGGATCCGATTACCATGGGCGTGCTGGTCAAGCTTATCTCGGAACTGAACCGCTCGCTGGGCGTTACCTGCATCGTGGTCTCCCACGACGTGCCGGAAGTGCTGAGCATTGCGGATTACGCCTACATCGTTGCCGATCAGCGCATCGTGGCGCAGGGTAGTACTCCGTCGCTGCAGCAGAACGACGATCCGCGCGTGCGGCAGTTCATGGACGGTATTGCGGATGGCCCGGTGCCGTTCCGCTTCCCGGCCGGGGATTATCGTCACGATCTTCTGACTGGAACAGGGAGTTAATCCGCCCATGTTGTTAAATGCACTGGCCGCCATCGGCCATCGCGGGTTAAAGAGCTGCGCGACCTTCGGACGCGCCGGGCTGATGCTGTTCAATGCCGTGGTCGGCAAGCCCGAATTTCGCAAGCACGCCCCGCTCCTGATGCGTCAGCTCTATAACGTCGGTGTGCTGTCGATGGTGATTATCATCGTTTCTGGCGTGTTTATTGGTATGGTGCTTGGCCTGCAGGGATATCTGGTACTGACGACCTACAGCGCTGAAACCAGCCTCGGGATGCTGGTGTCACTGTCGCTGCTGCGTGAACTGGGGCCGGTCGTCGCCGCGCTGCTGTTTGCCGGCCGAGCCGGCTCGGCGCTGACGGCAGAAATTGGCCTGATGCGCGCCACGGAACAGCTCTCCAGCATGGAGATGATGGCGGTTGACCCGCTGCGTCGTGTTATCTCGCCGCGCTTCTGGGCCGGGGTCATCTCCCTGCCGCTGCTGACCATCCTGTTTGTCGCCGTCGGCATCTGGGGCGGCGCGCTGGTGGGCGTGAGCTGGAAAGGTATCGACGCTGGCTTCTTCTGGTCTGCCATGCAGAATGCCGTAGACTGGCGCCTCGATCTGGTGAACTGTTTAATTAAGAGTGTGGTGTTTGCCATTACCGTAACGTGGATTGCGTTATTTAATGGCTATGATGCGATTCCGACGTCCGCAGGGATCAGCCGGGCAACTACACGTACCGTTGTGCACGCATCGCTGGCCGTTCTCGGCCTGGATTTTGTGCTCACTGCACTGATGTTTGGGAATTAAGTTCATGCAAACGAAGAAATATGAAATCTGGGTTGGCATTTTTATGCTGTTGGCGCTGCTGGCCGGGCTGTTTATCTGCCTCAAAGTGGCCAACGTCACCTCATTACGTACTGAACCGACGTACCGTCTGTACGCGACGTTCGATAACATTGGCGGCCTGAAAGAGCGCTCACCGGTGCGTATCGGCGGGGTGGTGATTGGTCGGGTGGCTGATATTTCACTCGACCCGAAAACCTATCTGCCGCGCGTAACCATGGATATTGAAGAGCAGTACAACCATATCCCCGATACCAGTTCGCTGGCGATCCGCACGTCAGGCCTGCTGGGTGAGCAATATCTGGCGCTTAACGTCGGTTTTGAGGACCCTGAGCTGGGAACGTCTATCCTCAAAGAGGGCGGCGTCATTCAGGACACCAAATCCGCAATGGTGCTGGAAGACCTTATCGGACAGTTCCTTTACAAGAGTAACAGCGGCGACAATAAGAATGACGCCGATGCGCCGGGACAGGAACCCGAGAATAATAGTGCAGCGCCGCAACCCGGTGCCGTGAACTAATTCAGGAGATAATGACTATGTTCAAACGTCTGTTAATGGTTGCGATGCTGGTGGTGGTAGCCCCGCTGGCAATAGCGGCCGACCAGTCAAATCCATATGCGCTGATGAACGATGCGGCGAAGAAAACTTTTGATCGCCTCAAAAATGAGCAGCCGCAGATCCGCCAAAACCCGGATTACCTGCGCGAGATCGTCGATCAGGAGCTGCTGCCGTATGTGCAGATCAAATACGCCGGTGCGCTGGTACTGGGTCGCTATTATAAAGATGCCACTCCGGCGCAGCGCGAGGCGTATTTCGCCGCGTTCCGTGAGTACCTGAAGCAGGCTTATGGCCAGGCGCTGGCGCTCTATCACGGCCAGTCTTATCAGATCGCGCCGGAGCAGCCTCTGGGTGATGCCAATATCATTCCGATTCGCGTCACCATCGTCGACCCGAACGGACGTCCGCCGGTGCGCCTGGACTTCCAGTGGCGTAAAAACAGCCAGAGCGGTCACTGGCAGGCGTATGACATGATTGCCGAAGGGGTAAGCATGATCACGACCAAGCAGAACGAGTGGAGCGATCTGCTGCGTACTAAAGGCATCGACGGTCTGACGGCGCAGCTGAAGTCCATCTCGCGTCAGCCGATTACCCTGGACCAGCAGAAATAATGTCTCAGGCCTTGAGCTGGGCGCGTGAAGAGACGCGCCTGATCCTGCGCGGTGAGCTGGAGAACGACACCCTGCTGCCGCTGTGGGATGTCAGAGAGCAGGTCAGCGCCGGGGTCACGACCCTTGATTTGAGTGGACTGACCCGGGTAGACACCGCCGGTCTGGCGCTGATCATTCACCTCTATGCCCTGGCCTCTGAAGCGGGTACGCCGGTAACGATCAGCGGTATGAGCGAGAACCTGACAGCATTATCGCAGCTTTACAACCTACCAAGCTCGCTGCTGCCTGCCTCAAATAATTAATATTTTCATTGTGTTACTAAAAAGCCCTCGAGAGTTTCGCTCAAGGGCTTTTTTGCTTATTTAAGACTTTGTCCGTTTCCTCTAAGATGTTTGGCTGTTTTCCTTAACCAACGAATGATAGAGCCCATGGAAAATCAAGAAATTCAGAGCGTGTTGATGAACGCATTACCGCTCCAGCAGGTGATTGTCTCCGGTGACGGTAGCCATTTTCAGGTTATCGCAGTGGGTGAGCTGTTCGATGGCATGAGTCGCGTCAAAAAACAGCAGACCGTATATGGTCCGCTGATGCCGTTTATTGCCGATAACCGTATGCATGCCGTGTCGATTAAGGCTTACACCCCGGCAGAATGGGAACGCGATCGTAAACTCAACGGTTTTTGAGCTGTGGGCGTCTTGCCGGCAGCGGATATGAATTGCTAACAGAGAATTGCTTCAATGGATAAATTTCGTGTTCAGGGGCCGACCCGGCTCAGTGGCGAAGTCACAATTTCAGGCGCTAAAAACGCCGCACTGCCCATTCTCTTCGCTGCGCTGCTGGCGGAAGAGCCGGTAGAGATCCAGAACGTACCGAAGCTGAAAGACATTGATACCACTATGAAGCTGCTCAGCCAGCTTGGAACCAAAGTCGAACGTAACGGTTCCGTAATGATCGATGCCAGCCAGGTCAACATCTTCTGCGCGCCTTACGAGCTGGTGAAAACCATGCGCGCCTCCATCTGGGCGCTGGGTCCGCTGGTGGCGCGATTCGGCCAGGGCCAGGTCTCGCTGCCGGGAGGCTGCGCGATTGGTGCGCGTCCGGTGGATCTGCATATTTTTGGCCTGGAAAAACTCGGCGCCGAGATCAAGCTGGAAGAGGGCTACGTTAAGGCTTCCGTTGATGGCCGCCTGAAGGGCGCGCATATCGTGATGGACAAGGTGAGCGTAGGCGCGACCGTGACCATTATGTCCGCTGCCACCTTGGCGGAAGGAACCACCGTTATCGAAAACGCCGCGCGTGAGCCGGAGATCGTCGATACCGCTAACTTCCTGAATACGCTGGGAGCGAAGATCACAGGTCAGGGCACCGATCGTATTACCATCGAAGGCGTTGAACGTCTGGGTGGCGGCGTCTACCGCGTCCTGCCTGACCGTATCGAAACCGGCACCTTCCTGGTGGCTGCGGCTATTTCCGGTGGCAAAGTAATGTGCCGCAATACCCGTCCTGACACCCTGGACGCGGTGCTGGCGAAGCTGGGTGAAGCCGGTGCCGATATCGAAGTCGGTGAAGACTGGATCAGCCTCGATATGCACGGCAAGCGCCCGAAAGCGGTGAACGTGCGTACCGCACCGCATCCGGCGTTCCCGACCGATATGCAGGCGCAGTTCACCCTGCTGAACCTGGTAGCGGAAGGCACCGGTGTGATTACCGAAACCATCTTCGAAAACCGCTTCATGCACGTGCCGGAGCTGATCCGCATGGGTGCGCACGCGGAAATCGAGAGCAATACCGTGATCTGTCACGGCGTTGAAAAGCTCTCCGGTGCGCAGGTGATGGCAACGGATCTTCGTGCTTCAGCAAGTCTGGTTCTGGCGGGCTGTATTGCGGAAGGAACGACGCTGGTGGATCGTATCTATCACATCGATCGCGGCTACGATCGCATCGAAGATAAGCTGCGTGCGCTGGGTGCGAACATTGAGCGTATTCACGGCGAGTGATCCTGCTCCCGTAATATCGTAATAAAACACAAAGCCGCTGGCATCTGATGTCAGCGGCTTTTTGCTGCCTTAGCGGTGGCGAATCAGTCGCGTGCGGTCGATAAACTCATGGGTGCGCGGGTCGTGGTAACGCGACGGCCAGATGATCCACGGTTCGGTCCCGAGTGCATCAGCGATGATACGCTCGCCCTTAGGCCAGGGGCGGCTCAGCGCATTGGCGAGCGTCGAGGAGCTTAACCCCGCCTTACGCGATTCCGCCGCCATGGATGTGCCTCTTTTACGCAGCCCGGCAATGATATCTGCCGGATGCCAGTCCACAAATTTACGTTCCATATTATCTCCCTGTGGCTGCACCAAACACCTGTTCAGCAAGTTAAAACACACATTACAGGAAGGGTTATAACATGAAATACTCGAAATGATTCCTGATGCTTCCCAAAATGATCGAAATTGTGGGGTTATGCACAAGCAAATGTAATTAATGCAATGAGTTGGAATGAATTGGCAAGGATGTATTCAGGAAATTTCTGGAACCTTTCCGCGACTTGCACGGAAAGGTCAGGGGGATTAACGGTCGCGCTGTACCGCGATATGAGCGATACCGATAAGCGCCTCGCGCCACGGCGTATCGGGCAGCACCTGAAGGGCAGAAATCGCTTTATCGGCTTCTTCTTCGGCGCGCTTGCGTGTCCACTCCAGCGAGCCACAGTTCGCCATTGCCTCAAGCACCGGTTCCAGCAGATGCCGGCCGTTACCCTGCTCAATGGCTTCACGGATCAGGCTGGCTTGCGCCGGGGTGCCGTTATGCATAGCGTGCAGCAGCGGCAGCGTTGGTTTGCCTTCGTTAAGGTCGTCACCGACGTTTTTGCCCAGCGTTTCGCCGTCGGCGCTGTAGTCGAGCAGATCGTCAATCAGCTGGAACGCGGTTCCCAGATAGCGGCCATAATCCTGCAGGCCTTTTTCCTGGGCGGGAGTCGCATCGGCCAGGATGCCAGAGCACTGCGCTGCGGCTTCGAACAAACGCGCGGTTTTGCTGTAAATCACGCGCATGTAGCTCTCTTCGGTGATATCCGGGTCGTTAACGTTCATCAGCTGCAGGACTTCCCCCTCAGCAATAACGTTCACCGCCTCTGACATCACTTCCAGCACTTTCAACGACCCAAGACGCGTCATCATCTGGAACGAGCGGGTATAAATAAAATCACCTACCAGCACGCTGGCAGCATTGCCAAACGCGGCATTCGCCGTTGCTTTGCCGCGGCGCATGTCGGACTCATCCACCACATCATCATGTAGCAGCGTAGCCGTATGAATAAATTCGATTAATGCGGCGATGGTCACATGAGCTTTGCCCTCATAACCCAGCGCGCGCGCTGCCAGAACGGCAATCATCGGACGTATACGTTTGCCGCCACCGCTGACAATGTAATAGCCCAGCTGATTGATCAGCTGAACATCTGAATTTAACTGCTCCAGGATTGTCGCGTTGACACCGGCCATGTCTTGCGCGGTTAACTCGTTAATTTTTTCTAAATTCATCGCAAAAGTCTGGCTATCGTCCTGTTTACCACTTATCTAAATGGGATTATGGAGGGAGACGGATTGTAAATGTAGCAGAGATTGTACTGCAAAAAAGCCTAAGAGAAACGTCGCGCAGGCAGTTGCGTTTTTTTTCTGCACTGATGAACAATCGCACTTGTCAAAGCGTCACGATTTGCGTAATATTCGCGCCCTATTGTGAATATTTATAGCGCACTCTGAATCACAAAAAGGTGTGCGCGGAAGCGGAGTTTTATATGTACGCGGTTTTCCAAAGTGGTGGTAAACAACACCGAGTAAGCGAAGGTCAGACCGTTCGCCTGGAAAAGCTGGACATCGCAACTGGCGAAACTATTGAATTCGCTGAAGTTCTGATGGTCGCAAACGGTGAAGATGTCAAAATCGGCGTTCCTTTCGTTGATGGCGGCGTAATCAAAGCTGAAGTTGTTGCTCACGGTCGTGGCGAGAAAGTTAAAATCGTTAAGTTTCGTCGTCGTAAACACTATCGTAAGCAGCAGGGCCATCGTCAGTGGTTCACTGATGTGAAAATCACTGGCATCAGCGCTTAATACAGGGGAGCAGATTAAATGGCACATAAAAAAGCTGGCGGCTCAACTCGTAACGGTCGCGATTCAGAAGCTAAACGCCTTGGCGTTAAGCGTTTCGGTGGTGAAGCAGTTCTTGCTGGCAGCATCATCGTTCGTCAGCGTGGCACCAAGTTCCACGCAGGCACCAACGTTGGTTGCGGCAAAGACCACACTCTGTTCGCTTTGACTGACGGTAAAGTTAAGTTCGAAGTTAAAGGCCCGAAAAACCGTAAATTCATCAGCATCGTTGCTGAATAAGTTTTTCGCGTCCCGGTAACGGATGAAAGCCCCGCAACCTGTTGCGGGGCTTTTTACATTCCGATCCCGGTAATTTTTAATTGCAGGGAAAAAGCATGAAACAGCAGGCGGGTATTGGCATTGCTCTGGCGCTGACAACAGCGATGTGTTGGGGCGCACTGCCAATTGCAATGAAGCAGGTGCTGGAAGTCATGGAACCGCCAACGGTAGTGTTTTACCGCTTTCTGATGGCCTCCATTGGGCTTGGTGCCATTCTGGCGCTGAAAGGCAAGCTGCCGCCCATGCAGCTGTTCCGTAAGCCACGCTGGCTGGTGCTGCTGGCTATCGCCACCGGTGGGCTTTTTGGCAACTTCATTCTTTTTAGCTCGTCCCTGCAATACCTGAGCCCGACCGCGTCACAGGTTATCGGCCAGCTCTCCCCGGTGGGGATGATGGTGGCAAGCGTCTTTATCCTTAAAGAGAAGATGCGCGGCACTCAGATAGTGGGTGCCTGTATGTTGATCTGCGGCCTGGGACTGTTTTTCAATACCAGCCTGATCGAGATTTTCACGCGCCTGTCGGATTACACCTGGGGCGTGATTTTTGGTGTCGGTGCGGCCACGGTGTGGGTGAGCTACGGCGTGGCGCAAAAAGTACTGCTGCGTCGCCTGGCGTCACAGCAAATACTCTTTTTACTGTACACTTTATGTACGATAGCGCTGATTCCGTTGTCCGATCCGGCGACGGTATTCCAGTTAAGCAACTGGCAGCTCGCCTGTTTAGTCTTCTGCGGCCTTAACACCCTAGTAGGTTACGGCGCACTGGCGGAAGCAATGGCGCGCTGGCAGGCAGCACAGGTGAGCGCGTTCGTTACGCTCACCCCATTATTTACGCTGCTTTTTTCGGATCTATTATCTATGGCCTGGCCCGAACTCTTCGCGAAGCCGATGTTAAACCTGATTGGTTATCTCGGTGCGTTTGTCGTGGTTGCGGGCGCAATGTATTCCGCCATTGGCCATCGTCTTTGGGGACGCTGGCGAAAGCATGATGCGGCGGTACCTGTAGCCCGCTCAGGCGAATGAATTACGGAGAAGTAAGATGAAGTTTGTTGATGAAGCAACGATTCTGGTCGTGGCTGGTGATGGTGGCAACGGCTGCGTAAGCTTCCGTCGCGAAAAATACATTCCGAAAGGCGGCCCGGACGGCGGTGACGGCGGTGACGGTGGCGATGTCTGGCTGGAAGCGGACGAAAACCTGAATACGCTCATCGATTACCGTTTCGAGAAATCTTTCCGCGCCGAGCGCGGTCAGAATGGCCAGAGCCGCGACTGCACCGGAAAGCGCGGGAAAGACGTTACCATCAAGGTGCCGGTCGGAACACGCGTTATCGACCAGGGTACCGGCGAGACGATGGGCGACATGACCCGTCACTCCCAGCGTCTGATGGTCGCTAAGGGCGGCTGGCACGGTCTGGGAAATACCCGTTTCAAATCCTCTGTTAACCGTACACCGCGTCAGAAGACGATGGGTACGCCGGGCGAGAAGCGCGATCTGCAGCTGGAGCTGATGCTGCTGGCGGACGTCGGTATGCTGGGGATGCCGAACGCCGGTAAATCCACCTTCATCCGCGCGGTGTCTGCGGCGAAGCCGAAAGTGGCGGATTATCCGTTTACCACGCTGGTACCGAGCCTGGGTGTTGTCCGTATGGATAACGAGAAGAGCTTCGTGGTCGCTGATATTCCGGGGCTTATCGAAGGCGCAGCTGACGGTGCCGGCCTGGGTATTCGCTTCCTGAAACACCTTGAGCGCTGCCGCGTGCTGCTTCACCTCATCGACATCGAACCAATCGACGGTTCCGATCCGGTTGAGAATGCGCGCATCATTGTTGGCGAGCTGGAAAAATACAGCGAAAGCCTGGCGCAAAAACCGCGCTGGCTGGTGTTCAACAAGATCGACCTGATGGACAAAGACGAGGCGGAAGCCAAAGCGAAGGCAATCGCCGAGGCATTGGGCTGGGAAGACAAGTTCTATCTCATCTCTGCCGCAAGCCAGCAGGGCGTGAAAGATCTGTGCTGGGACGTCATGACCTTCATTATCGAAAACCCGATTGTGCAGGCGACCGAAGCCGCGCAGCCGGAGAAAGTCGAGTTTATGTGGGACGACTACCATCGTCAGCAGCTTGATGAGATGGAAGAAGAGAATGACGAAGACTGGGATGACGACTGGGATGAAGAGGATGACGAAGGCGTAGAGTTTATCTACAAAAAGTAATCCTTCCCGAACCGCGTTTCCTGATAAAACCCTCTCCCGACGGAGAGGGTTTTTTTATGGGCGGGATACCGGCATCAGTTGTTCTGGTAGACGTCTTTATAGAGACGGCTTTCGAAGCGCACCAGCGGAATACGGCGGTTGCGTTGATCCGCCGGCTCGACGGCATAACCAGACAGATACTGCACAAAGGCCATACGCTGGCCACTGGCGGTAGTGATAAAGCCCGCCAGGTTATATACGCCCTGCAGCGAACCGGTCTTCGCCGATACTTTTCCGTCCACGCCTGCTGCATGCAGGCCAGCGCGATACTGCAGCGAGCCATCGTGACCGGCGAGCGGCAGCATGGTGATGAAATTGAGCTGGCTGTCGTTCTGCGCGATGTACTGCAGCACCTGCATCATAGTCGCTGGCGAAATCAGGTTGTGGCGCGACAGGCCGGACCCATCCACTACCAGGCTGTTGCCAAGATCCACGCCGGCTTTGGTGCGCAGGATCTGACGCACGGCGTCAGCACCGGCTCGCCATGTTCCCGGCACGTTATAGAAGTTGTGGCCGATGGTGCGGAAAACCGTATCCGCAATCATGTTGTCGGATTTTTTCAGCATGATGCGCAGCAGATCATGCAGCGGTGGTGACTGCTTGCTGGCGATCACTGTACCCGGCTCGTTCTGCTGCGTCTGGCGCATCAGCGAGCCATCGTAGGTAATACCTGCGGTCGTCAGCTCCTGTTTAAGGATTGCTCCCGCATAGCCTGCTCCGTCCTGAATCGCGAACGCCAGCGGCAGCGGGTCGGCTCGCTGGGTCAGACACCCGGTCAGCACGTAGCGGTTCAGATCGCCGGGAACCACATCCAGCTCGCAATACTGCGCCTCTGAAGAGCCGCGCGGCAGAGTGCGGACCTGACTCAGTACGGTGATGGGATAAAACGATGCAACGCGCACATAAGCAAGATCGTTGGCTTTCGGCGCGCTGTATAGCGAAACCGAGAAGCAGTTACGATCGACAATCGCCGCGGAGGGCGGAGCGCTGAAGCATTGCGTCATGTCGTTCCAGGGCCAGCCGGGCGCTTTGTCATGGCTGGCAAAAATGGAGGTGTCGATCAGTACGTTTCCTTTGATCTTCTCGACGCCGGCGCGTTTCAGCGCGGCCACCATATTTCGCAGATCCTGACGCCTGAAGGTTGGATCGCCACCGAAACGGGCAATAAGATCGCCCTCCAGCACGCCATCACGCACTTCACCCCGGCTTTCAAGCGTGGTGGTAAAGCGGTAATCAGGGCCAAGCTGGAGCAGAGCGGCAAGGGCTGTGATCACTTTCTGCGTACTGGCAGGAAGGGCCATTTGTTGACTGTGATAATCAATCTCAGGAGCGGGTGCGCCTACCTTCTGCACCATGAGCGCCAGATTGGCGCCGGCGGGTAACTGATTGATATACTCATCTACGTTTGCCGCCTGAACGGTCAGGGCGACCCATGTGGTCAATCCGATGATAATTCTGGAAAATCGCATAATCTCGCGGTTACAGCCTGGAAACGTGCCGTCATACTACGGTGCATCGCCCTGCAAAGTAAACGATGACCCTCAGGGAACTTCAGGTTAAACTAGGTATCATATTGAAAAATTCGTGGCTGACCTGGGGCTTTGTACCCGGGTCAGTTTTCTTTTGTTTCTTACCCGGGCAGGCACTGTGTTTGCCGGACTGGCGACGTCGCCAGCGCGGAGATGGATCGTACCCGGGAAGAAGGTTTGAAGAGGAGTAACACATGCAAGCGATTCCGATGACCTTACGAGGCGCTGAAAAATTACGCGAGGAACTGGAGTTTCTGAAATCCGTTCGTCGCCCGGAAATCATCGCTTCTATCGCCGAAGCCCGTGAGCACGGCGATCTTAAGGAGAACGCTGAATACCACGCCGCTCGCGAGCAGCAGGGGTTCTGTGAAGGACGTATTAAAGATATCGAGGCCAAGCTGTCTAATGCGCAGGTTATCGACATCACCAAAATCCCGAACAACGGCCGCGTTATTTTTGGCGCAACCGTCACCGTTCTCAACCTTGATACCGATGAAGAGCAGACTTACCGCATCGTTGGTGATGATGAGGCTGATTTTAAGCAGAATCTGATCTCGGTAAATTCGCCGATCGCGCGCGGCCTGGTTGCCAAAGAAGTGGATGACGTTGTCGTTATCAATACGCCGGGCGGGCAGGTTGAGTACGAAATTGTAAAGGTTGAGTATCTTTAAGCGCGTTTCGTCGCGAAACCGTTATAAGCCGAAGATTTGCTACCGTGGCGACTCTGCTAACGTGACAAAGCGTCCGGTCAGAATGTAAAGAATGGAAAAAGGCCGCATAGCGGCCTTTCATCAACAAACGGAGCGTGGCATTTTGCACACGTGCTGCCCGGGAAGGACCCGTGCTTAGCGTGGTAGCGAAATCTTACGCTCTTTGCCCGGACGATACAGAACGAGCGTTTTACCGATGACCTGTACGTTGCTGGCGCCGGTTTCCCGCACGATAGCTTCCACGATTAAGGTTTTCGTTTCGCGATCTTCAGTAGCGATTTTCACCTTGATAAGTTCATGGTGTTCAAGCGCTTGCTCAATCTCGGCAAGTACCCCTTCGGTCAAACCATTATTGCCAAGCATAACGACCGGCTTGAGCGAATGTGCCAGACCTTTAAGGTGCTGCTTTTGTTTAGTACTAAGATTCATCGTATTATTTTTTACTTACGTTGGGATTGAAAACGGTTCATTCTACCGCCATCTCTTCTGAATAGCCAAAGCTGTGTAAGTTTTAGCCGACGGCATACGATGAACCTGAACTGGAATATCAAATGACAGGTAAAAAGCGTTCTGCCAGCTCCAGCCGCTGGCTACAGGAACACTTTAGCGATAAATATGTTCAACAGGCGCAGAAAAAGGGTTTACGTTCCCGTGCCTGGTTTAAACTTGATGAAATACAGCAAAGTGACAAACTCTTTAAACCCGGGATGACCGTTGTTGACCTGGGTGCTGCACCCGGTGGATGGTCCCAGTATGTAGTGACCCAGATCGGCGGTAAGGGCCGCATTATCGCTTGCGATCTGCTGCCGATGGATCCTATCGTTGGCGTGGATTTCCTGCAGGGCGACTTCCGCGACGAAACCGTTGTAAAAGCGCTTCTGGAGCGCGTCGGCGAGAGTAAAGTCCAGGTGGTCATGTCAGATATGGCCCCTAACATGAGTGGTACGCCTGCGGTGGATATCCCGCGCGCAATGTACCTGGTTGAGCTGGCCCTTGAAATGTGTCGTGACGTTCTGGCACCGGGCGGTAGTTTTGTAGTGAAAGTGTTTCAGGGCGAAGGTTTCGATGAGTACCTGCGAGAAATTCGCTCCCT
Source organism: Siccibacter colletis (assembly GCF_025914095.1). Lineage (NCBI taxonomy): Bacteria > Pseudomonadati > Pseudomonadota > Gammaproteobacteria > Enterobacterales > Enterobacteriaceae > Siccibacter > Siccibacter colletis. Next base: position 466,720 of record NZ_CP074352.1, read on the forward strand.
GTTTACGAAGGTTAAAGTTCGTAAGCCGGACTCTTCTCGTGCCCGTTCACGTGAAGTGTATATTGTAGCGACCGGGCGTAAAGTATAACCAGTGGGCATCAGGGTGGGGCGAGGAAGCTTACCGCTGCGGCTTGAAAGAGACTGGAGATATAGTATCCTGACGCTGTTTTTAACACAGTTGTAATAAGAGGTTAATCCCTTGAGTGACATGGCGAAAAACCTAATTCTCTGGCTGGTCATCGCGGTTGTGCTGATGTCCGTGTTCCAGAGCTTTGGGCCCAGCGAGTCGAATGGCCGCAAGGTAGATTACTCTACCTTCCTGCAAGAAGTTAACCAGGACCAGGTTCGTGAAGCACGTATCAACGGACGTGAAATCAACGTTACCAAGAGAGACAATAACCGTTATACGACTTACATTCCGGTTAATGACCCTAAACTGCTTGATAACCTGCTGACCAAAAACGTAAAAGTGATGGGCGAACCGCCTGAAGAGCAGAGCCTGCTGGGCACGATCTTCATCTCCTGGTTCCCTATGCTGTTGCTGATTGGCGTCTGGATCTTCTTCATGCGTCAAATGCAGGGCGGCGGTGGCAAAGGTGCCATGTCGTTCGGTAAAAGCAAAGCGCGTATGCTTACCGAAGATCAGATCAAAACCACGTTCGCGGACGTTGCGGGCTGTGACGAAGCGAAGGAAGAGGTTGGCGAACTGGTGGAATACCTGCGCGAACCGAGCCGTTTCCAGAAGCTGGGCGGTAAAATTCCAAAAGGCGTTCTGATGGTGGGCCCGCCGGGTACCGGTAAAACGCTGCTGGCGAAAGCGATCGCCGGCGAAGCGAAGGTGCCGTTCTTCACTATCTCCGGTTCTGACTTCGTCGAAATGTTCGTCGGTGTGGGGGCTTCCCGTGTCCGTGATATGTTCGAACAGGCTAAGAAAGCTGCACCGTGCATCATCTTTATTGATGAAATCGACGCCGTAGGCCGTCAGCGTGGCGCGGGTCTGGGCGGTGGTCACGATGAACGTGAGCAAACCCTGAACCAGATGCTGGTTGAAATGGATGGTTTCGAAGGTAACGAAGGCATTATCGTTATCGCAGCAACTAACCGTCCGGACGTACTTGACCCTGCGCTGCTGCGTCCAGGCCGCTTCGACCGTCAGGTTGTGGTTGGTCTGCCGGACGTGCGTGGCCGTGAGCAGATCCTTAAAGTTCACATGCGTCGCGTACCGCTGGCGCCGGATATCGACGCAGCAATCATTGCGCGCGGTACGCCAGGCTTCTCCGGTGCGGATCTGGCTAACCTCGTGAACGAAGCGGCGCTGTTTGCCGCCCGCGGTAACAAGCGCGTGGTTTCCATGGTGGAGTTCGAAAAAGCGAAAGATAAAATCATGATGGGTGCGGAACGCCGCTCCATGGTGATGACGGAAGCGCAGAAAGAATCTACCGCCTATCACGAAGCAGGCCACGCCATCATCGGCCGCCTGGTACCGGAACACGATCCGGTGCATAAAGTGACGATTATTCCGCGTGGTCGTGCGCTGGGTGTGACCTTCTTCCTGCCTGAAGGCGACGCGATCAGCGCAAGCCGTCAGAAGCTGGAAAGCCAGATCTCAACCCTTTATGGTGGTCGTCTTGCAGAAGAGATTATTTACGGTGCAGAGCACGTCTCTACCGGTGCGTCGAACGACATCAAAGTCGCGACTAACCTGGCCCGTAACATGGTGACCCAGTGGGGCTTCTCCGACAAACTTGGTCCGTTGCTGTATGCGGAAGAAGAAGGCGAAGTGTTCCTGGGCCGCAGCGTCGCGAAAGCGAAACATATGTCTGATGAAACGGCTCGTATCATCGACCAGGAAGTGAAAGCGCTGATTGAACGTAACTACGTTCGCGCTCGTCAGATCCTGAATGACAATATGGATATCCTGCATGCCATGAAAGATGCGCTGATGAAGTATGAAACCATCGACGCACCGCAGATTGACGATCTGATGGCTCGCCGCGACGTTCGTGCGCCGGCTGGCTGGGAAGATCCGGGCAGCAATAACAACGACAGCAATGGCACCCCGCGTGCGCCGCGTCCGGTTGATGAACCGCGTACGCCAAACCCGGGCAACACCATGTCAGAGCAACTGGACGATAAATAATTCGTTAATGGCACGTTGTTATCATTCTTCAAACCCCGGCTGGTCCGGGGTTTTTCTCGTTTAGTTAACCTTAGTTTTTTGCAGGGTAATCGCCATGAAACTCTCCGCTCAGAGCTCATCGCTCGATCTTTCACATCCCCACGTGATGGGCATCCTCAACGTTACGCCAGACTCATTTTCTGATGGCGGCAAGCACAACACGCTGATTGAGGCGGTGAAGCATGCCAACGCGATGCTGAACGCAGGCGCGACGATTATCGATGTTGGCGGTGAATCGACACGTCCGGGCGCGGCAGAGGTAAGTGTCGATGAGGAGCTTTCGCGCGTGGTGCCGGTGGTCGAAGCGTTATCCCAACGTTTTGAGACCTGGATCTCCGTTGATACCTCGCGTCCTGAGGTGATTCGCGAGTCAGCGAGAGTGGGTGCTCACATCATCAATGATATTCGCTCCCTGCAACTGCCTGGCGCGCTGGAAGCCGCTGCGGAGACTGGATTACCGGTATGTCTGATGCATATGCAGGGGCAGCCTGGCACGATGCAGGATGCGCCGCACTACGATGATGTATTTGCAGACGTGAATCGCTTCTTTACTGAGCAGATCGCACGCTGTGAAGCGGCGGGCATCGCAAAAGAAAAATTGTTGCTCGACCCGGGTTACGGTTTCGGTAAAAATCTCACCCATAATTACCAGCTTTTGGCCCGACTCTCAGAATTCCACCATTTTGGCTTACCGTTACTGGTGGGGATGTCGCGTAAATCGATGGTAGGGCAGCTGCTTAATGTTGGTCCTGCGGATCGTCTGAGCGGCAGCCTTGCGTGTGCGGTGATTGCGGCCATGCAGGGCGCTCACATCATTCGAGTGCATGACGTGAAAGAGACGGTGGAAGCGGTGCGCGTGGTGGAAGCCACACTGTCAGCGAAGGAAAAGAAACGCTATGAGTAACCGTAAATATTTTGGTACCGATGGTATCCGTGGCCGCGTAGGCGATGCACCGATCACTCCGGATTTCGTGCTTAAGCTGGGCTGGGCGGCGGGTAAAGTGCTGGCGCGCCACGGCTCACGTAAAATCATTATCGGCAAGGATACCCGCATCTCCGGCTATATGCTGGAATCGGCGCTGGAAGCCGGACTGGCAGCCGCAGGCTTATCCGCATCCTTCACCGGGCCCATGCCAACCCCTGCCGTCGCCTATCTGACCCGCACCTTCCGCGCGGAAGCCGGCATCGTTATCTCCGCATCGCATAACCCGTTCTATGATAACGGTATTAAGTTCTTCTCCATCGACGGCACCAAATTGCCGGATGAAGTGGAAGAGGCTATCGAAGCGGAGATGGAAAAAGAGATCACCTGTGTGGATTCCGCTGAGCTTGGCAAGGCGAGCCGCATCGTCGATGCCGCGGGCCGCTACATCGAGTTTTGCAAAGCTACGTTCCCGAATGAGCTGAGCCTGAGCGACATGAAAATTGTGGTGGACTGCGCAAACGGCGCGACCTACCACATCGCACCGAACGTGTTCCGCGAACTGGGCGCGCAGGTCATCACCATCGGCTGCGAGCCTGACGGGGTGAACATCAACGCAGAATGCGGTGCAACTGATGTCCGCATGCTGCAAAAACGTGTGGTAGCAGAGAAAGCGCACCTCGGCATCGCCTTTGACGGTGACGGCGACCGGGTGATGATGGTTGACCACGAAGGCAATAAGGTCGATGGCGATCAGATCCTTTATATCATCGCGCGTGAAGGCCTGCGTCAGGGCCAGCTGCGCGGCGGCGCCGTCGGCACGCTGATGAGCAACATGGGTCTGGAGCTGGCGTTAAAACAGCTGGGTATTCCATTTGCGCGTGCAAAAGTGGGTGACCGCTATGTGCTGGAGAAGCTGCAGGAAAAAGGCTGGCGTATCGGCGCGGAAAACTCCGGGCACGTTATCCTGCTTGACCAGACCACTACCGGTGATGGCATTGTCGCGGCGCTGCAGGTGCTGACAGCAATGGCACGTAATCACATGTCGCTTCACGATCTTTGCAGCGGTATGAAGCTGTTCCCGCAGATTCTGGTCAACGTGCACTTCACCCCAGGCAGTGGCGATCCGCTGGAAAACGAGCAGGTAAAAGCCGTAACGGCAGAAGTGGAAGCTGCGCTTGGCAGCCGTGGCCGCGTGCTGCTGCGTAAATCCGGTACCGAGCCGCTTATTCGCGTGATGGTGGAAGGTGAAGATGAAGCGCAGGTCACCGATTTTGCTCACCGCATCGCCGATGCGGTAAAGGCGGTTTAAGAGACCTGGCTGGTTAAAAGGGCGGCAAATGCCGCCTTGTTTTTAAACAAATTCATCGCCGTTGCCGTTTTTTTCCGCAGTTGATACATTGGCACGAATTTGCTCTTGCTAAGGCGATACGCTTTGGTTAGTATTCTCACCCGCTTCACAGGGGAATGACAAATGGCCCCGCATTGACTGGTTTGAAGCATTGGTATGCGGTTAACCCGCAAGGAACAGGTTGATTATGTACGAAGCTCTTTTGGTTATCTTCCTTATTGTAGCGATTGGCCTCGTAGGTCTTATCATGCTGCAGCAAGGTAAAGGCGCTGATATGGGAGCCTCCTTCGGAGCTGGCGCTTCCACTACACTGTTCGGTTCAAGTGGTTCTGGTAACTTCATGACCCGTATGACAGCTGTGCTGGCTACGCTGTTCTTCATCATCAGCCTGGTACTGGGTAATATCAATAGCAACAAAACGAACAAAGGAAGCATGTGGGATAACCTGACTCAGCCAACGTCTGAGCAGACCACACCGGCGGCACCTACCAAGCCGACGAGTGATATCCCGCAGTAATTTGTCGCATCAAACGCGGTAGTGCTGAATGCCGCGTTCTAAGTGCCGAGGTGGTGGAATTGGTAGACACGCTACCTTGAGGTGGTAGTGCCCGATTGGGCTTACGGGTTCAAGTCCCGTCCTCGGTACCAAATCACAGCAAAACTTGCAATTTATGCATTTTAGGCGTAATATTCGCCACGTTTTCGGACGCGGGGTGGAGCAGCCTGGTAGCTCGTCGGGCTCATAACCCGAAGGTCGTCGGTTCAAATCCGGCCCCCGCAACCACTTTCCCTTAGAGTTCTTTTTCAAATATACTGTGTAGAGCGGAATACGCTTTTTCATTGGGTTTTGAAAAAAATTCTGTTGGAGAGTGCTCCAGGTCACCATGGTGACTTACAGGGTTCAGTTATATAAAGCCCCGATTTATCGGGGTTTTTTGTTATCTGACTTCAGAATAACTGGGCTTTATGCCCTTTTTTTATGTCTTGGGGGTGGGCTTGTCCACATTAGAGCAAAAATTAACAGAGATGATTACAGCACCGGTTGAAGCGCTGGGCTATGAACTCGTCGGTATCGAATTCATTCGCGGACGCACATCGACGCTGCGCATCTATATTGATAGTGAAAATGGTATCAATGTTGATGATTGCGCTGATGTCAGCCACCAGGTAAGCGCCGTACTGGATGTCGAAGATCCCATTACAGTGGCATACAACCTTGAAGTTTCCTCTCCTGGCCTCGATCGCCCAATGTTTACCGCGGCGCATTACACTACCTACATCGGCGAAGAAGTCGCGCTGGTACTGCGAATGGCAGTACAGAACCGTCGTAAATGGCTGGGCATCATTAAAGCGGTAGATGGCGAAATGATTACCGTGACGGTCGATGGCAAAGATGAAGTATTCGCGCTGAGCAACATTCAGAAAGCGAACCTGGTTCCCCACTTTTAACATTCTGGATTGAGGCGAAGGCCCCCGATGAACAAAGAAATTTTGGCCGTTGTTGAAGCTGTTTCTAACGAAAAAGCGGTTCCACGCGAGAAAATTTTTGAAGCGCTGGAAAGTGCCCTGGCCACGGCAACCAAGAAAAAATACGAGCAGGAAATTGATGTTCGCGTAAGCATCGATCGTAAAAGCGGCGATTTCGACACCTTCCGTCGCTGGGTGATTGTTGAGGAAGTGACTCAGCCGACCCGTGAAATCACCCTGGAAGCAGCTCAATACGAAGATCCGGCGCTGACGCTGGGTGAATATGTTGAAGATCAGATTGAATCTGTAACCTTTGACCGCATTACTACTCAGACCGCCAAACAGGTCATCGTGCAGAAGGTGCGTGAAGCCGAGCGCGCGATGGTTGTTGATCAGTTCCGCGAGCACGAAGGCGAGATCATTACCGGTATCGCCAAAAAAGTTAACCGCGACAACATTACCCTTGATTTAGGGAATAACGCAGAAGCGGTTATCCCGCGTGAAGACATGCTGCCGCGTGAAAACTTCCGTCCGGGCGACCGTATTCGTGGGGTGCTTTACGCCGTGCGTCCCGAAGCTCGCGGCGCGCAGCTGTTTGTAACCCGCGCGAAGCCGGAAATGCTGATTGAGCTGTTCCGTATTGAAGTGCCGGAAATCGGCGAAGAAGTTATTGAGATTAAAGCGGCAGCGCGCGATCCAGGTTCACGTGCCAAGATCGCGGTGAAAACCAACGATAAGCGTATCGATCCGGTTGGTGCTTGTGTCGGTATGCGCGGTGCGCGTGTTCAGGCGGTTTCTACCGAGCTGGGCGGTGAGCGTATCGATATCGTGCTGTGGGACGATAATCCGGCGCAGTTCGTCATCAATGCGATGGCCCCGGCTGACGTTGCCTCTATCGTCGTTGACGAAGACAAGCACACCATGGATATCGCCGTTGAAGCGGGTAACCTCGCACAGGCGATTGGCCGTAACGGTCAGAACGTACGTCTCGCTTCCCAACTGAGCGGCTGGGAACTGAACGTCATGACCGTTGAAGACCTTCAGGCTAAACACCAGGCAGAAGCCCACGCAGCGATTGATACTTTCACTAAGTATCTGGATATCGATGAAGACTTCGCAACCATGCTGGTTGAAGAAGGTTTCTCCACGCTCGAAGAACTGGCCTACGTGCCGATGAAAGAGCTGCTGGAAATTGACGGTCTTGATGAGGCGACCGTTGAAGCACTGCGTGACCGTGCGAAAAACGCACTCACGACGCTGGCTCTTGCCCAGGAAGAGAGCCTTGGTGATAAAAAGCCGAGCGAAGACCTCCTCAATCTTGAAGGAATGGACCGTACTCTGGCTTACAAACTGGCTGCTCGTGGTGTTTGTACGCTTGAAGATCTCGCCGAACAGGGCGTAGATGACCTGTCTGATATTGAAGGGTTAACCGATGATAAAGCCGGTGAGCTTATCATGGCGGCCCGTAATATTTGCTGGTTCGGCGACGACGCGTAATAAACTGTAGCAGGAAGGAACAGCATGACTGATGTAACCGTAAAAGCGCTGGCCGCAGAGATTCAGACCTCAGTGGACCGCCTGGTACAGCAATTCGCTGATGCAGGGATCCCTAAGTCAGCTGATGATTCTGTAACCGCGCAAGAGAAACAAGCTCTGCTGACGCACCTGAACCGTGAACATGGTTCGGCGCCAGATAAGTTGACATTGCAGCGCAAAACGCGCAGTACTTTAAATGTCCCGGGTACCGGTGGGAAAAGCAAATCGGTACAGATCGAAGTCCGCAAAAAACGCACCTTTGTAAAACGCGATCCGCAAGAGGCTGAACGCCTGGCCGCGGAAGAAGAAGCGCAGCGTGAAGCGGAAGAGAAGGCCCGTCGTGAAGCAGAAGAAGCTGCTAAACGCGAGGCTGAGGAAAAAGCAAAACGCGACGCGGAAGCAAAGGCTAAACGTGAAGCTGACGAACAGGCTAAACGCGAAAACGCTGAAAACGCGAAACGCGGAGCTGCGGAAAATAGCAAAGTGAGCAATCAACAGACTGACGAAATGACCAAAACTGCCCAGGCCGAAAAAGCCCGCCGTGAAGCTGAAGCTCTTGAGCTGAAGCGTAAGGCTGAGGAAGAAGCTCGCCGCAAGCTGGAAGAGAGCGCCCGCCAGGTAGCGGAAGAAGCGCGTCGTATGGCCGCGGAAAACGAGAAAAACTGGGCGGAAACCCCAGAGAAACCGGAAGAAAGCACCGACTATCACGTCACTACTTCTCAGCATGCTCGCCAGGCTGAAGATGACAACGACCGTGAAGTTGAAGGCGGCCGTGGTCGCGCGCGTCCTGCAAAAGCAGCGCGTCCGAAGAAAGGCAACAAGCATTCAGAATCTAAAGCTGACCGCGAAGAAGCGCGTGCAGCGGTTCGCGGTGGTAAAGGCGGCAAGCGTAAAGGTAGCGCGCTGCAGCAGGGCTTTAACAAGCCGGCGCAGGCAGTTAACCGTGACGTGGTTATCGGTGAGACCGTAACCGTTGCTGAGCTGGCGAACAAAATGGCCGTTAAAGGCTCTCAGGTCATCAAAGTGATGATGAAGCTGGGTGCGATGGCGACCATCAACCAGGTTATCGACCAGGAAACTGCACAGCTGGTCGCAGAAGAGATGGGCCACAAAGTTATCCTGCGTCGTGAGAACGAGCTGGAAGAAGCGCTGATGAGCGACCGCGATATGGGTGCTCAGGCTGAAGCGCGTGCGCCGGTTGTTACCATCATGGGTCACGTTGACCACGGTAAAACCTCTCTGCTTGACTACATCCGCTCCACGAAAGTCGCCTCTGGCGAAGCGGGCGGCATTACCCAGCATATCGGTGCTTACCACGTCGAAACCGACAACGGCATGATCACCTTCCTGGATACCCCGGGCCACGCCGCGTTTACCGCAATGCGTGCTCGTGGTGCTCAGGCGACCGATATCGTGGTTCTGGTTGTTGCAGCGGACGACGGCGTGATGCCGCAGACCATCGAAGCTATCCAGCACGCGAAAGCGGCGCAGGTGCCGGTGGTGGTTGCAGTGAACAAAATCGATAAACACGAAGCGGATCCGGATCGCGTTAAGCAGGAGCTTTCCCAGTACGGCATCATGCCGGAAGAGTGGGGCGGTGAGAGCCAGTTCGTCCACGTATCTGCAAAAGCGGGTACCGGTGTTGATGAGCTGCTGAACGCTATCCTGCTGCAGGCAGAAGTTCTCGAGCTGAAAGCGGTACGCAGCGGTATGGCGAGCGGTGTGGTGATCGAATCCTTCCTGGATAAAGGTCGTGGCCCGGTTGCAACCGTACTGGTTCGTGAAGGTACGCTGAACAAAGGCGATATCGTCCTGTGTGGCTTCGAGTATGGCCGCGTACGTGCGATGCGTGACGAGCTTGGCCGCGATGTTTCTGAAGCAGGTCCGTCTATCCCGGTTGAGATCCTGGGTCTGTCCGGTGTGCCGGCAGCGGGTGACGAAGTCACCGTAGTACGTGACGAGAAGAAAGCACGCGAAGTAGCACTGTACCGTCAGGGCAAGTTCCGCGAAGTGAAACTGGCTCGTCAGCAGAAATCCAAGCTGGAAAACATGTTTGCCAACATGACCGAAGGCGAAGTTCACGAAGTGAACATCGTACTGAAGTCCGACGTACAGGGCTCTCTGGAAGCGATCTCCGACTCGCTGCAGAAACTCTCTACCGACGAAGTGAAGGTGAAGATTGTTGGCTCCGGCGTCGGTGGTATCACCGAGACCGACGCAACCCTGGCTGCTGCTTCTAACGCCATCATCGTTGGCTTCAACGTTCGTGCCGATGCCTCTGCGCGTCGTGTGATTGAAGCGGAAAGCCTGGATCTGCGTTACTACTCCGTCATCTATAACCTGATTGACGAAGTGAAAGCGGCGATGAGCGGTATGCTCTCTCCGGAACTGAAACAGCAGATCATTGGTCTGGCCGAAGTGCGTGATGTCTTCAAGTCACCGAAATTTGGCGCCATTGCCGGCTGTATGGTTACCGAAGGCGTCGTGAAGCGTCACAACCCGATCCGTGTCCTGCGTGACAACGTGGTTATCTATGAAGGTGAGCTGGAGTCCCTGCGCCGCTTCAAGGACGACGTCAACGAAGTACGTAACGGTATGGAATGTGGTATCGGCGTTAAGAACTACAATGATGTTCGCACCGGCGATATGATCGAAGTCTTCGAAATTATCGAAATCCAGCGCAGCATCGATTAATTTCTGCCGTTCCGGGTGATGTCCCGGAACTAACAGAGATTAACGATATTGTAGGCCGGGCTGGCGCTGCGCCACCCGGCAAGAATTTTCAAAAGGGGCTTTTAGCCCCTTTTTAGTCTTTAGTGTGGAGAATTATTATGGCGAAAGAATTTGGTCGCCCGCAGCGCGTGGCTCAGGAGATGCAGAAAGAAATCGCTATCATCCTGCAGCGCGAAATCAAAGATCCGCGCGTGGGTCTGATGACAACGGTTTCCGGCGTGGAAGTATCCCGCGATCTTGCTTACGCAAAAGTATTTGTAACCTTCCTCAACGATAAAGATGAAGAAGCGGTTAACGCCGGGATTAAAGCGTTGCAGGACGCCTCTGGCTTCATCCGTTCACTGCTGGGCAAAGCGATGCGTCTGCGCATCGTGCCTGAGCTGACCTTCTTCTACGATAACTCGCTGGTAGAAGGTATGCGCATGTCGAACCTCGTCAGTAACGTGATCAAAAACGATGAGTCTCGCCGCGTTAACCCGGACGACAACAAGGAGGACTAATGAGTCGTCCTCGTCGTCGCGGTCGCGACATTCATGGCGTTCTTTTGCTGGATAAACCTCAGGGTCTCTCCTCTAACGACGCGCTGCAAAAAGTGAAGCGTTTGTATAACGCTAACCGGGCAGGGCATACCGGCGCGCTTGACCCGCTGGCGACCGGCATGCTGCCGATCTGTCTCGGAGAAGCGACAAAGTTTTCCCAGTACTTGCTTGACTCCGATAAACGCTACCGCGTTATCGCAAAGCTCGGGCAGCGTACGGACACGTCGGATGCCGATGGGCAGATCGTCGAGGAGCGTCCGGTTAGCTTCAGCGCCGCGCAACTGGATGAGGCGCTGGAAAGCTTCCGGGGCGACACCCAGCAGGTGCCGACCATGTTTTCGGCGCTGAAATACCAGGGTAAGCCGCTGTACGAGTATGCGCGTCAGGGAATTGTGGTACCGCGTGAAGCGCGACCCATTACCGTGTACGAGCTGCTGTTCATCCGCCACGAAGGCGATGAGCTTGAGCTGGAAGTGCACTGTTCCAAAGGGACCTACATCCGCACCATCGTTGACGATCTGGGTGAGAAACTCGGTTGCGGCGCGCATGTTATCTTCCTGCGTCGTCTGGCGGTGAGTAAGTATCCGATTGAGCGCATGGTGACGCTGGAGCAGTTGAATGCGTTGGTCGAAGAGGCGCAGGCGCGCGACATCGCACCGGGCGAGCTCCTCGATCCACTGCTGATGCCGATGGACAGTCCGGCAGCGGATTTTCCGCTGGTGAACGTCCTGCCTGAGGTGGCCGTATACTTTAAAAACGGACAGCCGGTACGCGTGGCGGGTGCCCCGTTGAACGGGCTGGTGCGCGTTACTGAAGGCGATGACGCGAAGTTTATCGGCATGGCGGAAATAGACGATCAAGGCCGTGTCGCACCGCGTCGTCTGGTTGTTGAGTATCCCGCATAAGCGATGTCGCGACCTTGCGATAACAGGTGGCGACAGGTAGAATATTGCGGCTCAACACACCTGTGTGATGTTTACATTTTCACGATGTGTTCATTGGGGATGCTGAATTAGAGATCGGCACCTCGTTATTTATCTATAAACTGGAGTTCAAAATGTCTCTAAGCGTTGAAGCTAAAGCTAAAATCGTTTCTGAGTTCGGTCGTGGCGAAAACGACAGCGGTTCAACTGAAGTACAGGTTGCCCTGCTGACTGCACAGATTAACCACCTGCAGGGTCACTTTGCAGAGCACAAAAAAGATCACCACAGCCGTCGTGGTCTGCTGCGTATGGTTTCTCAGCGTCGTAAACTGCTCGACTACCTGAAACGTAAAGATGTTGCACGCTACACTGCGCTGATCGAGCGTCTGGGTCTGCGTCGCTAATTCTTGCGAGTTTCAGAAAAAGGGGCCTGTATGGCCCCTTTTTTCGACCTGACCGCAGCAATTCTTCGGAAACTAATGTATTGTTGCAAAGCATGATCTTCGTGCAGAGGTTCGCGCGGCTAATGAGAAGGGTGCCCCGAAATGAGCGGGTCTGACTTGTCATTAGTCGCGAGGATGCAAGAAGATCGGTCACCAGACAGCACGGCTAATGGCGTGCTGTCATTCATTAAGAAAGGGTAAAATTTTGCTTAATCCGATCGTTCGTAAATTCCAGTATGGTCAACATACTGTAACGCTTGAGACCGGCATGATGGCCCGTCAGGCCACTGCTGCCGTCATGGTGAGCATGGATGACACTGCGGTTTTCGTGACCGTTGTTGGTCAGAAAAAAGCGAAACCAGGCCAGGACTTCTTCCCGCTGACTGTTAACTACCAGGAGCGTACTTACGCTGCTGGTCGCTTCCCGGGTGGCTTCTTCCGTCGTGAAGGCCGTCCAGGCGAAGGCGAAACCCTGATCGCGCGTCTGATTGACCGCCCGGTTCGCCCACTGTTCCCGGAAGGCTTCGTTAACGAAGTTCAGATCATCGCCACCGTGGTTTCCGTTAACCCGCAGGTTAACCCGGATATCGTCGCGATGATCGGCGCTTCTGCTGCGCTGTCTCTGTCTGGTATTCCGTTCAACGGCCCAATCGGTGCCGCTCGCGTGGGTTACATCAACGACCAGTACGTGCTGAACCCGACTCAGGCTGAGCTGAAAGAGAGCAAGCTGGATCTGGTGGTTGCTGGTACTGAAGGTGCCGTGCTGATGGTTGAATCCGAAGCTGAACTGCTGAGCGAAGACCAGATGCTGGGCGCAGTGGTGTTTGGTCATGACCAACAGCAGGTTGTGATTCAGAACATCAACGACCTGGTGAAGGAAGCGGGTAAACCGCGCTGGGACTGGCAGCCAGAAGCCGTGAACGACGCGCTGAACGCGCGCGTTGCTGCGCTGGCAGAATCCCGTCTGAGCGATGCGTACCGCATCACCGACAAACAGGAACGTTACAGCCAGGTTGATCTCATCAAATCTGAAACCATCGCTGCCCTGCTGGCAGAAGATGAGTCTCTGGATGACAACGAGCTGGGCGAGATCCTGCACGCCATCGAGAAAAACGTTGTTCGTAGCCGCGTACTGGCAGGCGAGCCGCGTATCGACGGTCGTGAAAAAGATATGATTCGTGGTCTGGACGTGCGCACTGGCGTACTGCCGCGTACTCACGGCTCCGCGCTGTTCACCCGTGGTGAAACGCAGGCGCTGGTTACCGCTACCCTGGGTACCGAGCGTGACGCGCAGAACATTGATGAGCTGATGGGCGAGCGTACTGACCGCTTCCTGTTCCACTACAACTTCCCTCCGTACTCCGTAGGCGAAACCGGCATGGTCGGTTCACCGAAGCGTCGTGAGATTGGTCACGGTCGTCTGGCTAAGCGTGGCGTGTTGGCTGTTATGCCATCTGCCGATGCTTTCCCGTACACCGTGCGCGTAGTGTCTGAAATCACTGAATCTAACGGTTCTTCCTCCATGGCTTCCGTGTGCGGTGCTTCTCTGGCACTGATGGACGCGGGCGTACCGGTGAAAGCTGCCGTTGCGGGTATCGCGATGGGTCTGGTGAAAGAGGGCGACAACTACGTTGTACTGTCCGACATCCTCGGCGACGAAGATCACCTTGGCGATATGGACTTCAAAGTTGCGGGCTCCCGCGAAGGTATCACTGCGCTGCAGATGGATATCAAAATTGAAGGCATCACCAAAGAGATCATGCAGGCTGCCCTGAATCAGGCTAAAGGTGCGCGTCTGCACATCCTGGGCGTGATGGAGCAGGCTATCAACGCGCCGCGCGGTGATATCTCTGAATTCGCACCGCGTATTCACACCATCAAGATCAACCCGGACAAGATCAAAGACGTCATCGGTAAAGGCGGTTCTGTTATCCGTGCCCTGACCGAAGAGACCGGCACCACCATCGAAATCGAAGATGATGGCACCGTGAAGATCGCAGCAACCGATAACGATAAAGCAAAACACGCTATCCGTCGTATCGAAGAGATCACCGCTGAGATCGAAGTGGGTCGCATCTACAATGGTAAAGTGACCCGTATCGTTGACTTTGGCGCATTTGTTGCCATCGGTGGCGGTAAAGAAGGTCTGGTTCACATCTCTCAGATCGCTGATAAGCGCGTTGAGAAAGTGACTGATTACCTGCAGATGGGTCAGGAAGTACCGGTTAAGGTTCTGGAAGTTGACCGTCAGGGCCGCGTACGTCTGAGCATCAAAGAAGCAACCGAGCAGTCTCAGCCTGCTGAAGCACCGGCCGCGCCGGCTGCACCAGAAGCCGAGTAAGGTTTGCCATTTAGCTCTCCATGGCAACATGGAGAGCTGTTTGTTACACGGCATGATGCTGTGTTTGCAGCCGGGGAACAGGATGTTCATCCAATTGTTGTCGTCGGGAGTAGGAAATGAAGCCTTTTTTGCGCTGGTGTTTCGTTGCGACAGCTTTAACGCTGGCAGGATGCAGCAACTCTGCCTGGCGTAAGAGTGAAGTGCTGGCGGTGCCTCTGCAACCCAGTTTGCAGCAGGAAGTCATTCTGGCACGCATGGAACAAATCCTCGCAAGTCGGGCTTTAACCGATGATGAGCGCGCACAGCTTTTATATGAGCGCGGAGTGTTGTATGATAGTCTCGGTCTGCGAGCCTTAGCGCGAAATGATTTTTCACAAGCGCTGGCAATCCGACCTGATATGCCTGAAGTATTCAATTACTTAGGCATATATTTAACGCAAGCGGGCAATTTTGATGCCGCTTATGAAGCGTTTGATTCTGTACTTGAGCTTGATCCAACTTACAACTACGCGCACTTGAATCGCGGAATCGCCCTCTACTACGGCGGACGTGACAAGCTAGCGCAAGATGATCTGCTGGCGTTTTATCAAGACGATCCCAATGATCCTTTCCGCAGCCTGTGGCTTTATATCGTTGAGCAGAAGCTCGATGAGAAGCAGGCCAAAGAAGCGTTACAACAGCGCTTCGAGAAGTCGGATAAAGAACAATGGGGATGGAACATTGTCGAGTTCTGGCTGGGCAACATTAGCGAAGCAACGCTGATGGATCGCCTGAAGGCAGACGCAACGGATAACACCTCGCTCGCTGAGCATCTCAGTGAAACCAACTTCTATTTAGGTAAGTACTACCTAAGTCTGGGGGATAAGGACAGCGCCACGGCACTGTTCAAACTGGCGGTTGCAAACAACGTCCACAACTTTGTTGAGCACCGTTACGCATTGTTGGAATTAGCGCTCTTGGGCCAGGAGCAAGAAGACCTGGCAGAATCGGACCAGCAATAGCTGACGAACTTTCAGCCCATTTTTTCCTTGTGAGTCATCACCTTAGCGGGTGAGGGCTTGTTTGTTCGTCAATCCACATACTTTGAGCCGGTTCACACTTTTAATGAAAATTGCAGAAAATTTTCACGATGAGTTATGTAGACTGGCCGCCATTAATTCTGAGGCACTCGTACTACATGGCTGAATTCGAAACCACTTTTACTGATCTGGGCCTGAAGGCTCCTATCCTTGAAGCCCTTAACGATCTGGGTTACGAAAAACCATCTCCAATCCAGGCTGAATGTATTCCGCATCTGCTTGGCGGTCGCGATGTTCTGGGTATGGCCCAGACTGGTAGCGGCAAAACCGCAGCGTTCTCTCTGCCGCTGCTTAACAACATTGATTCAGACCTGCGCGCACCGCAAATCCTGGTGCTGGCGCCGACCCGCGAACTGGCGGTTCAGGTTGCTGAAGCAATGACCGATTTCTCTAAACATATGCATGGCGTAAATGTCGTGGCCCTGTACGGCGGCCAGCGTTATGACGTGCAGCTGCGCGCCCTGCGTCAGGGCCCACAGATTGTTGTGGGTACCCCGGGCCGTCTGCTGGACCACCTGAAGCGTGGCACGCTGAACCTCTCCAGCCTGAAAGGTCTGGTACTGGATGAAGCGGATGAGATGCTGCGTATGGGCTTCATCGAAGACGTTGAAACCATCATGGCGCAGATCCCGGCTGAACATCAGACCGCGCTGTTCTCCGCGACCATGCCGGAAGCGATCCGTCGCATTACCCGCCGCTTCATGAAAGAGCCGCAGGAAGTGCGCATTCAGTCCAGCGTGACCACTCGTCCGGACATCAGCCAGAGCTACTGGTCTGTTTACGGCATGCGTAAAAATGAAGCGCTGGTGCGTTTCCTGGAAGCGGAAGACTTTGACGCGGCGATCATCTTCGTGCGTACCAAGAACGCGACCCTGGAAGTGGCTGAAGCGCTGGAGCGCAGCGGTTACAACAGCGCCGCGCTGAACGGTGACATGAACCAGGCGCTGCGTGAGCAGACCCTGGAGCGTCTGAAAGACGGTCGTCTGGATATCCTGATTGCTACTGACGTTGCTGCCCGTGGCCTCGACGTTGAGCGTATCAGCCTGGTGGTTAACTACGATATCCCGATGGACTCTGAGTCTTACGTTCACCGTATCGGCCGTACCGGTCGTGCGGGTCGTGCTGGCCGTGCGCTGCTGTTCGTTGAGAACCGCGAGCGTCGTCTGCTGCGCAACATCGAACGCACCATGAAGCTGACCATCCCGGAAGTAGAACTGCCGAACGCAGAACTGCTGAGCGAGCGTCGTCTGGCTAAGTTCGCGGCAAAAGTACAGCAGCAGCTGGAAAGCAGCGATCTGGATCAGTACCGTGCCCTGCTGGCGAAAATCCAGCCGGCTGCGGAAGAAGAGCTGGATATCGAAACCCTGGCTGCAGCACTGCTGAAAATGGCCCAGGGCGAACGTCCGCTGATCCTGCCGCCGGATGCGCCGATGCGTCCTAAGCGTGAGTTCCGTGAGCGTGATGACCGCTTCGAACGTCGTGGCGACCGTAATGACCGTGGCCCGCGTGGCGATCGTCCGGAGCGTGGTGGTGAAGACCGTCCGCGTCGCGAGCGTCGTGATGTTGGTGATATGGAACTGTACCGCATTGAAGTGGGCCGTGATGACGGCGTTGAAGTACGTCACATCGTTGGCGCGATCGCTAACGAAGGCGACATCAGCAGCCGTTACATCGGTAACATCAAGCTGTTCGGTTCTCACTCCACCATCGAGCTGCCGAAAGGTATGCCGGGCGAGGTGCTGCAGCACTTTACCCGTACCCGCATCCTGAACAAGCCGATGAACATGCAGCTGCTGGGCGATGCGCAACCGCGCACCGGTGGTGGCGAGCGTCGCGGTGGTAACGGCGGTGGCCGTGGTTTCGGCGGTGAGCGTCGCGAAGGCGCGCGTCCGGAAGGTCGTCGCTTCAGCGGTGAACGTCGTGAAGGTGGTCGCAGCTTCGGCGGCGAGCGTCGTGAAAGCCGTGGTCCGCGTCCTGAAGGCGCACCGACCCGTCGTCGTGATGCATAATCACCCGCGCTAATAGCGTAAAGTAAACGATACAGTCCCGGTCATTACGATCGGGACTTTTTTTATCTGCAATGTACTCATGTACTGGTACAATGCTGCGCACAGACATCATCATTTTTCAGGACTGCACTGCATGACCTCAGCCGCACTTACCCGCGCTACGCCTTCAACCTTTGCCGGAATGGTTATTATCGGCGGCACCATCATTGGTGCCGGCATGTTTTCCCTGCCCGTGGTGATGTCCGGCGCCTGGTTCTTCTGGTCGCTCGCGGCGTTAGTGTTTACCTGGTTCTGCATGCTGCACTCCGGGCTGATGATCCTCGAAGCCAATCTCAACTATCACGTCGGTGCCAGCTTCGACACCATGACCCGCGACCTGCTGGGTAACGTCTGGAACCGGATCAACGGATTGTCCATCGCGTTTGTGCTCTACATCCTGACCTACGCCTACATCTCCGCCAGCGGCTCGATCCTGCACCATACGTTCGGCGAACTGTCGATAAACGCCCCGGCGCGTCTGGCCGGTCTGCTGTTTGCGCTGGTGGTCGCGTTTATCGTCTGGCTCTCCACCCGGGCGGTCAGCCGCATGACGGCGATTGTCCTCGGGGCGAAGGTGATCACCTTCTTCCTGACCTTTGGCAGCCTGCTGGGGCATGTCGAGCCCGCGACGCTGTTTAACGTGGCGGAGTCGCACCCCAGTTACACGCCTTATCTGCTGATGACGCTGCCGTTTTGTCTGGCCTCCTTTGGGTATCACGGCAACGTTCCGAGCCTGATGAAGTACTACGGGAAAAACCCGCGCGTTATCGTGCGCTGCCTGATCGGCGGCACCTTGCTGGCGCTGGGGCTGTATGCCGTATGGCTGCTGGCGACGATGGGCAATATTCCGCGTCATGACTTCATCGCGATTGCGCAGAAGGGCGGCAACATTGACGTGCTGGTGCAGGCGCTGAGCGGCGTGCTGAACAGCCGCAGCCTGGATCTGCTGCTGGTGGTGTTCTCAAACTTTGCAGTAGCGAGTTCGTTTCTTGGGGTGACGCTGGGGCTGTTCGACTATCTGGCCGATCTGTTCGGGTTTGACGACTCCCGCCTCGGGCGCCTTAAAACCGCGCTGCTGACCTTCGCACCGCCGATTATCGGCGGGCTGCTGTGGCCGGATGGTTTTCTCTATGCGATTGGTTATGCCGGGCTGGCAGCCACCATCTGGGCGGCAATTGTTCCTGCTTTGCTGGCGCGTGCTTCCCGTAAACGCTTTGGCAGCCCGCAGTTCCGGGTCTGGGGTGGAACGCCGATGATTGTGCTGATTCTGGTGTTTGGTATCGTAAACGCGCTGGTGCACCTGATGTCGACCTTCGATCTGCTGCCGGTCTGGAACTAAGCCATAAAAAAAGGTGGACAGGCTGACGCTTATCCACCTGGTTTTACGCTAAAGAGAATCAGCCCAGCAGTTCTTCCTTCACCTGCATCGCCAGATCGAAAGAGTGCAGGCGCGCGGCGTGATCGAAGATCTGACCGTTGACCATAATCTCATCCGCCTGGGTTTCACGCAGGATCGACTCCAGCCCGTGACGCACCTTCGCCTTATCGCCTACCAGCGACATGCTCAACGCCTGCTGAACGCCGTACTGCTCGGATGGCGACCAGAAGCTCTCCATGTTTTCAATCGGCGGCGGCAGTTGCCCGGTCTCGCCGCGGCGCAGCTTCACGAAGGCCTGCTGCATGGAGGTAAACAGGAATTCCGCATCGCGGTTGCTGTCGGCGGCCACGATGTTGATGCACACCATGGCGTACGGCTTCTCAAGCCGTGCCGACGGTTTGAAGTGGGTGCGGTAGAGGTGCAGCGCCTGGAACAGCATATCCGGCGCGAAGTGGGAGGCGAACGCAAACGGCAGCCCCATCTGCGCAGCGAGCTGTGCGCTGTACAGGCTGGAGCCGAGCAGCCAGACCGGAATGCGCGAACCGTAGCCCGGCACCGGGCGCACAGGCGGGTTTGGATCGCGGGCATCAAACCACTCCACCAGCTCCGCTACGTCGCGCGGGAAATTATCGATATCGCCGCTCATATGACGACGCAGCGCCATCATGGTGCGCTGATCGCTACCCGGTGCACGTCCCAGGCCCAGATCGATACGCCCCGGATACAGGGTATCCAGCGTACCGAACTGCTCGGCGATCACCAGCGGCGCGTGGTTCGGCAGCATCACACCGCCGGAACCGAGGTGCAGGGTGGTGGTGTTCGCCGCAAGATAGCCAATCAGCACCGAGGTGGCGGCGCTGGCAATCCCGGTCATGTTGTGGTGTTCCGCCAGCCAGAAGCGGTTGTAGCCCCGGCGTTCGGCGAGGCGCGCCAGATCCAGCGAATGGCTGAAGGCGTCGGCGGCGGAAGATCCCTGCGGGATCGGGGCGAGGTCGAGTACGGAGAAAGCAACGGTAGATTTATCAGACATAACGGCTCACTTTTTTCTTTGCCTGCCGGCATGACGCGGCGGCAACAGCATAGTCATCAGATTGAAGGTCTTCTTCCAGCCTGGCTCATTCCGGGCATTTTGCCCGGCGAGCCGCCAGAAAGCTGTCATTTCAATACTGCATGAAAAGTGCTGTCACCGCGTTAACAAAGTGAGCTGTTATCAGGCTTGCAGTTCAAGCCCGGCGAGGCGACGCCAGTAGCCGTTGCAGTCACTGTTCGCCGTCAGCGGCAGCGGTGCGGCACCGTTTTCATTGGCGCGAAACGCGTCAATCAGCGCCAGCGTTTCCAGGCCGCTCGGAGAGAGCCGCACCATATCCACCAGCCCCTGCATGGCCGTCAGTTCATTGCCGAGGTTGTAGACGTAACCGCTCATGGTCTGAATGCCGTTCAGGACGAACACCTGCTGATCCTCCTGAGAGAGCACCGGCCGCCCGTTGGGGTAGTTGATGCAGCAGGTTTCGCACTCGTCCTTCGGACGATCTTCCGAACGGGCGGTAAAGCAGCGCGCGGAGTACGCCAGCGGCAGATGGCCGTAGCTCAGCACTTCCACTTCAAAGCGCTCGCGAATGCCGAGCTGCTGACACTGGTCCAGCAGGTTGATCAGCCAGTCGCGCGACAGCTCCACCGGCATGCACCAGCGCGTCATGCCCTGATTAAGCAGGATCTTCAGGGTCACCGCGTTATAGCAGTTCAGGGCGTGGCCCGCGACAAACGGCAGCTTGCGCTCGGCGGCCATATTGACCGTGCCGAGATCGTTGGCTTCAATCAGAAACTCGCCGTTATCCACATAGCGCTTCACTTCCGTCAGTTCTGAGGGAGCCTGTACCAGCGCGAGGGTGGAGAGCACTACCTGCTTACCGGAACCGGCGAGCTGACGGGCCAGATCCAGCCAGTCAGCGGTTTTGGTGGCGCGGCGCTTGCTGCACACCGTTTCGCCCAGGTAAATGACGTCGGCGCTGCTGTTTGCGGCCTGTAGATAGAACGCCTCAAGGGTTGCTTTTGGCCAGTACCAGAGCACCGGTCCGAGAGAGTATTTCATGGTGACTCCTTTACTGCCATTTACGGTGATAGGCACCCAGCGTGGTCTGGGTGCCTTCCGCCATCGCGCCGAGGGTCTGCATCCATTCGGCATGTGGCGTGTAGGCCTGCGGGTTGGCCATGCAGCGATCGATAGCCTGCCGCCAGACGCGGGCCACTTGGCTGACGTAAGCCGGGCTGCGCTGACGACCTTCGATTTTCACCGAAGCAATGTTGGACGCCAGCAGCTCCGGCAGCAGCTCCAGCGTATTCAGGCTGGTGGGCTCCTCAAGCGCGTGATAGCGCTGACCGTCAACCTGATAGCGGCCTTTGCACAGCGTCGGGTACCCGGCATTCTCATCTTCCGCATAGCGGTCAATCAGCACGTTGTTCAGCCGCGACTCCAGCCCCTGCGGCGTCTGCTGCCAGCGCACGTAGCGTGCCGGGGAGCAGGCACCCACAGTATTAGGCGATTCGCCGGTCAGCCAGGAGGAGAGATAGCAGCGGCCTTCTGCCATGATGCACAGGCTGCCGAAGGCGAACACCTCAAGCGGCACCGGCGTGACGCGGGCGAGCTGCTTCACCTGATGAATTGACAGCACGCGCGGCAGCACCACGCGCGCGACGTCGAAATGGTTGTGGTAGAAGCGAATCGCTTCCTCGTTTGTCGCGGAAGCCTGCACCGATACGTGGCGTTCAATGTGCGGATAGCGGGTCGCGGCGTACTCCAGCATCGCCAGGTCGGCGAGGATCAGCGCGTCCGCGCCAAGCTGGGCTGCCATATCAACCGCACGCTGCCAGCGCTCGTAGCCGTCAGGGTGGGCAAAGGTGTTAATTGCGATATGCAGTTTGCGTTTGTGCTGGTGAACAAAGCTCACCGCCTCCTGCAGCTTCTTTTCGGTAAAGTTCAGCCCGGCGAAGTGGCGGGCATTGGTGTCATCCTTCAGGCCAATATAAACCGCATCGGCACCATTCTCGATGGCCGCCTTGAGGGCCGGAAGATTACCGGCGGGGCAAAGCAATTCCATAAGATTTCCTGCATGGTTGGAATGGCGCATTGCGCCGCAGCGCTGCCCGTTTTTTAAGCAGCGAAAATGTTAAGTGAAGGGGGATTTTAGTTAACCCTTTGCGAATAATTTTTGATTTAAGGCATTTATTGACGTATTGATGGCATCCATAAAGGGGTAGCCTGAACTGGCCGATAGTTGATTTATGCCGCTATTCGCTCTGGGGTATATGGCACAATGTCCGGATATTTTTTTACGAGGAGAAGGGTACGTGTTGAATAAACTTCGTTCGCGTCTGGTTCGTACCGGACCATCTTTGCTGAAAACGCCGGTAAAAATGGTGCCATTCGCGCTCAAGCGTCAGGCCCTGGAGCAGCTGCTGCACTGGCAGCTCGGCAAGGCGCTGGCAGAAGGCGAACTCGAGTTTCTCGACGGGCGCTGGCTGAGTATTAGCGTGCGCGATATCGATCTCTCATGGTGTATCTCGCTGGAAAACGATCGGCTGGTGGTACGCGAAAACGCGCCGGCAGACGTCAGCTTCAGCGCCGACGCCAGCGATCTGCTGATGATCGCAGCACGCAAGCAGGATCCGGATACCCTCTTTTTCCAGCGCCGCCTCATTATTGAGGGGGATACCGAGCTGGGTCTGTACGTTAAAAACCTGATGGACACCATCGAGCTGGACGCCATGCCAAAACCGTTGCGTTTTATGCTGATGCAGATGGCCGACTTCGTCGAAGCGGGTATGCGTGATGCCCCCGACTCCCGTACTACTTCTGTAGGTGAAGCATGTTAATCCGTGTCGAAATTCCCATTGATGCGCCAGGCATTGATGCGCTGCTGCGCCGTACCTTCGAGCGTGACGCCGAAGCGGCGCTGATCCGCGAGCTGCGCGAAGATGGCCTGTTAACCCTTGGTGTCGTCGCTACCGACGACGAAGGGCAGGTTATCGGCTACGTAGCCTTTAGCCCGGTGGCGGTGGAAGGCGAAGAGCTGCAGTGGGTGGGCCTCGCGCCGCTGGCGGTTGACGCGGCGTACCGTGGCCAGGGATTGGGTAGCCAGCTGGTGTATGAAGGGCTGGATTCGCTCAACGAGTTTGGCTATGCCGCCGTGGTTACCCTTGGTGAGCCGGCATTTTACGGCCGTCTGGGCTTTGAACCGGCTGCCCGGTATGGCCTGCACTGTCGCTGGCCAGGTGCCGAAGCAGCGTTCCAGCTCCGTCCGCTGGCCGACGACGCGCTCAACGGCGTCAGCGGCCGCGTGGAGTACCAGGAACATTTCAATCGCGTGTAGCGGCGGCCTCGTCGCATACCTCGCCCAACGTCTGGTGACCAAGCAGGTCGCCAAACGTCACGCTTCCGGCAACCAGTTGTTCTTTTTGCCGTTTCGTCAGCTGTTTAATACGATACTCCGCCCGCAACGCGGCGGAGCGATCGCCTACCAGCGTGCTGAACACCATCGTCAGTTCCCCTTTGCCGCGTAGTGAGCGCGCGCCTTTTCCCTGCTGATGCTGGCGCAGGCGACGTTCCACGTCCGTTGAGATGCCGGTATAAAGACGATTATCGGCGGTGCGGATAAGATAGAGATACCAGGGTGACATAAGCGTTATGGCGTTATCGGGCATGGCGCTACCCTAGCACAGCCTGGCGCAGGTGGGCAGGGTCAGTTAACAGGAGAGAGCGTGGAGAATCGGGAAAGAATCAGCCGCTGGCTGGCGAAACAGCATGTGGTGAGCTGGTGCGTGGCAACAGAAGACGACATGTGGTGCGCCAATGCCTTTTACTGCTTTGATGCAGACAACATGGTGCTGTGGCTGCTCAGCGACACCGGGACGCGTCACGGCAGGCTGACGGGGGAGGCGGCTCGGGTCGCCGGCACGATCAGCGGCCAGCCGAAAAACGTCGCCTTGATCCGCGGCATACAGTTCAAAGGTGAAATTCGATTGCTGAATGGCCCGGAAAGCGACGCGGCGCGTAGCCGCTACTGCCACCGCTTTCCGGTAGCCCGTGCAATGTCGGCCCCGGTCTGGGAGATCCGGCTCGATGAACTGAAGTTCACCGACAACACGCTGGGCTTTGGTAAGAAATTCTACTGGCTACGCGAGCCTTCAGGCTCCAAGCAGGCGTAGCGCCTCACGGTTAAACGCGGGCAGATCGTCAGGGGTACGGCTGGTTACCAGCTGATCCTTGTCGATCACCACTTCCTGATCGTGGAACTCAGCACCGGCGTTTTTCACGTCGATGATGATCGGTTTCACGGTTGTCAGTTTACGGCCGCGGATCACGTCGGCGCTGATCAGCAGCTGCGGTCCGTGACAGATGGCGAATACCGGTTTGCCGCTGTTCACAAAGTCGCGGGTGAAGCTGACGAAGCGCTCGTCGCCGCGCAGCGAATCCGGCGAGTGGCCGCCCGGCAGCAGCAGTGCGTCGAACTCCTCCGGCGTCACATCATCAATGGATTTGTCGATGGTGACTTCCGCTTCTCCTTGCTTACCTTTCACGGTATTACCGGCTTGTTTTTCAATCGTGACCACCTCGTGGCCCGCTTTACGGAACGCCTCAGCCGGTGAGGTGAACTCTGAATCTTCAAACTCGTCGGTGATCAAGACTGCAATCTTCTTGCTCATATTTCCTCCGTTGTTTTGGTTTCAGATGCATCATGCTGTGAGGTAATTCACCGTAAATGGTAAATAATTAACAAACACAGGTTATTAAGCCTGGTACAGGCACACCACATTGCAACACGGACTTATCTGTAAAGGGGGGCAACGATGAGCCGCATACTGATTACCGGCGCGACCGGGCTGGTGGGAGGGCATTTGATTCGCCTGCTGAATGATGACCCACGCGTTACGCAGATCGTCGCACCGACCCGGCGTCCGCTGCCACCGATGCGCAAAGTGACTAATCCGCGCGATCCGCAGCTGACCGATGTGCTGACGCAGCTGTCGGAGCCGATTGATATTGTCTTTTGCTGCCTGGGTACCACGCGGCGTGAAGCGGGGAGCAAAGAGGCGTTCATCCTTGCCGACTATACGCTGGTGGTGGACACCGCGCTGGCTGGGCTGCGGCTCGGCGCAAAGCATATGCTGGTGGTTAGCGCGGTGGGTGCCAGCAAGCGATCGCCCTTCTTTTACAATCGGGTGAAGGGTGAGATGGAAGCCTCGCTTATCGCCCAGCAGTGGCCGCGCCTGACCATTGCGCGGCCCTCTCTGCTACTGGGCAAACGTGAAAAACGACGCCCTGGCGAGTCGCTTTTTGCCCCGCTGTTTCGCCTGCTGCCCGCGAAATGGCGCTCGGTGCAGGCCAGCGACGTTGCCCGCGCCTTGCTAAACGAAGCTTTTTCGCCGGCGCGAGAGGAGGTAACTATCCTGAATTCCGGTCAATTGCACGAGAAAGCCACACAAACGCCGCTGATTTAGCCCTTTTCAAGCGCCAGCCCCAGGCGTAGTATGAGCGCGGTTTTTACAACAAAATCATTACAAATTATCCATTCAGAGGAATGTTATGGCTGGTCAGTCTTCATCTCTCGCGGTCAAACCAGTCGTCTGGTGGAAACCCGCGCTCTTCTTTCTCGTCGTTATTGTCGGCCTCTGGTATGTGAAATGGCAGCCGTATTACGGCAAAGCCTTTACCGCCTCCGAAACGCACAGCATTGGTAACTCCATTCTTGCTAACGCCAGCGACAGCCCGTTCCGGGCGGCGCTCGACTATGCGATGGTCTATTTCCTGGCGGTATGGAAAGCCGCGGTGCTGGGGGTGATCCTCGGCTCGCTGGTGCAGGTGCTGATCCCGCGTAACTGGCTGGTGCGCACCCTGGGCCAGCGTCGTCTCTCCGGCACGCTGTTTGGGACGCTGCTGTCGCTGCCGGGCATGATGTGCAGCTGCTGTGCTGCGCCGGTGACGGCGGGTATGCGCCGCCAGTCGGTGTCGATAGGTGGGGCGCTGGCGTTCTGGATGGGCAACCCGTTGCTCAACCCGGCAACGCTGGTATTTATGGGCTTTGTGCTGGGCTGGAATTTTGCCTTTGTGCGTCTGCTGGCGGGTATCCTGACCGTGGTCGGCGTGGCGCTGCTGGTTCAGCACTACACCAGAGATGATGCTCCGGTAATTGTCGATATGCCTGCTGAAGAGAACGTGGCGGACGAGCACTTTATGCGCCGCTGGGGCAGCGCGCTGTGGAACCTGTTCTGGAGCACCATCCCGGTATACGTACTGGCCGTGCTGGCACTCGGTGCGGCGCGCGTCTGGCTGTTTCCGCATGCGGATGCCGGGATCGACAATACGCTGTTTTGGGTGGTGATGATGGCGATTGCCGGCTGCCTGTTCGTTATTCCTACCGCCGCCGAAATCCCCATTGTGCAGACCATGATGATGGCGGGCATGGGTGTGGCACCGGCGCTGGCGCTACTGATCACGCTGCCAGCAGTGAGCCTGCCGTCGCTGATTATGCTGCGCAAATCATTCCCGGCGAAAGCACTGTGGCTTACCGGTGGGCTGGTTATTCTGTGCGGGATACTTCTCGGCAGCGTAGCGCTGATCTGATAAGCACGCCCCCTCGCGGGAGTGAGGGGGCGCGTAAGATTACTTCAGGATCGTAAAGGCGGTGGTGACGTGTTTGACACCGCTGACGCGGCTGGCGGTATCCGCTGCCGCCTGTCCTTCACGTTCGGTCACCAGGCCGAGCAGGAACACTTCCCCGTTTTCGGTAGTCACCTTCACGTTAGAGGATTTCACCTGATCGCTTGCCAGCAGCTGGGAGCGCACTTTGGTGGTGATCCAGGTATCGCTTGAGGCGGTGCCCAGGCCAATCGGCTGGCCGCTGCGAATTTCGTTATACACCTCGGCTGCGCCATCGACGCCCATCGCAATCTGCTTCGCACGCGCAGAGAGGTCGCTTCCCGGAGCCTGACCGGTCAGCAGCACTTTACCCTGATAAGCGGTAACGTTGATGCGCGCGTCTTTTTTCAGCTGCTCATCTTTATCCAGCGCGTTGTTTACGCGTACTTCAAGCGTACCATCGTCAACCTGCGTCCCCACAGTGCGCGGGTCGGTGGCGGTTTTGGTAGCGACAGCGGCGCTGCCGACGACGACGGCACCCACACAACCCTGTAGCAGCAAGGCAGAAATCAGAATAGCCAGTGGCGTTAATGCCTTCATGAATGCTCCTTAGTCATCCTGGTGTGGAAAAAGCGTGTTATCAATCAGATCGCACAAGCAGTTCACCGTCAGCATATGCATCTCGTGGATGCGCGCGCTGCGGTGCGAAGGGATACGAATTTCCACATCCTGTGGTCCCAACAGCCCGGCCAGTTCGCCACCGTCATAGCCGGTCAGCGCGACGATAGTCATATCTCGGGTTACTGCCGCTTCGACGGCTTTGACAATATCACGACTGTTGCCGCGGGTAGAAATCGCCAGCAGGACATCGCCGGTATGTCCGAGGGCGCGCACCTGCTTGGCATAGATCTCTTCGTGCATGCGGTCGTTAGCGATCGCCGTCAACACCACGTTATCGGTACTCAGCGCAATGGCAGGCAGGCTGGGGCGTTCGGTTTCGAAGCGGTTAATCATGCTGGCAGCAAAATGCTGTGCGTTGGCCGCTGAGGTGCCGTTGCCACAGCAGAGGATTTTGTTACCGTTTAGCAGAGACTGAACCAGCGTCATCGCCGCGCGGGAAATTGCGTCTGGCAGCGCTTCTGCCGCCGCAATCTGAGTTTGAATGCTTTCTGTGAAGCAGACTTTAATTCTTTCGAGCACGATGGTCCTTACTAAAGTAAGCGGGTAAGCGTGCTACCGCGCTGTCGAAGCAGCAGCCGCACAAGCGAACGGTAACGTAACTTACCTGCGATATAACAGAGTGACGGGCCTGGCGCCTGCGGGTCAGGAGGGCAGAGTGAAGGCGTTCGTAATCCACTCTACGTCGTCGCCGGTGAAGGCTAACACATCAAACCGGCAATCCACAGTATCAAAACTTCCGGAATGTCTGGCGAGCCATACGCGGGCGGCGCGTAATAACTTTTGCTGTTTACTGCGGGTGACGCTGGCCGCCGCACCGCCATAGCGCGCAGAGCGGCGGTAGCGCACTTCGATGAATACCGTTACCTGACGGTGCATCATAATCAGATCGATTTCGCCGCCGCGTTCATGAACGTTAGCGGCGACGAAGCGCAGTCCCTTGCGCTCAAGCCAGGCGCGCGCGCGCGTTTCGAAGGCGGCGCCTGTCTGCTGGCGGGTTAATTCGCCGGGACGATTTGACCCTGCTGGTATCTGAGCCACGTTAACTTCCTGTTAATGACGCAGTCCTGGGTGGCGGTCAGCTCGCCGGTGTTGCCCGCCAGGTGGAAGCCCGGCACCTGACGCATTTGCGAGAAGTTGTTCGCCAGCGACCAGGCATCAACGCCCATCGCGTAGAGACGAGCCAGTGAATAGTCGTTATTCACCGCCGCCAGCGCCTGCTGCTGCAGCGCCGGGTTAGCGCCGGTCAGCATCGGGATATCGCTGAACTGCATGCCTTCCATCTCCAGACGGAAGTCGGCACCCGCGCCACCCTGGGCGCTGCGCGAGCTGGCATACAGCGAAGCACCGCTCTGGCTGCCCGCGCGCATAGCGATCATCGGTTTGATCAGCGCCACTTCTTCCTGGGTTGCCACAATATAGGCCGCATCAACTTTGCCGCTGCCCGCGGTGATCTGCGCATCGGTCGGTGGTGCCGGGATGGTCAGACCGCCAATGGTGACGCTCTCCTGCTGCGGCAGGCTGGCGCTTACCGGGCTACCGGTCAGGGCGATGCCCGAGCCGCTGTTAATGCCCATTTTCAGCTCGGCGGTGGAACCAAACTTCTGCTCCAGCACAATACCGCCGCCAAGTTTGCTCCATTCAGCGGCAAAGGCGCTGCTGACGCGACTACCCAGTGCGCTACGCGGCACCAGCAGCAGCGGCGCGCGTTTGCCCTCCTGCCAGATGTGATTCGCTGCATCGCGGGCTTCATCTTCCGGCGACAGGGCGAAATAGCAGATGTTGGCACGGCTTTCGACGTTTTCCGGCTGGTTAAGCGCCAGCACGTTGAGCGGCGTGTTGCTCTTCAGCAGCTCTTCGACGCTGTTCTTCAGCAGCGGGCCAATAACAATACTGGCGCCGTCCTGCTGGGCCTGATTCAGCACCTGAGCCAGCGGCTGCGAGCTGGTGTCGTAGACCTTCAGTTCGGCACCTGGATTAGCCGGCGCGGCGGCGGTTGGCGTGGGTGCCGCTCCCGGTATGGCGGGCTGTTCCGGCTGCGCGTCCGGGGTTTCCGGTTCGTTGGTGAGATCGTTTACTGCCGCCTGCGACGGGCTGGCGACCGTATCCGGTGCCTGCACCGGCTGTGCTGCCGTACCCGTTTCGGCAGTAGCGGTGGCGGTTGCAGGCGCGCTGACCGGCGTCACCGGGCTGGTACCGGCGTTTTTCGCCGCTTCAAAGCCCTGCTGGATGGTGCGGCCAAACACCGCCGCCTGACCGTTCAGCGGCAGCAGCAGCGCGATTTTATTGGCGGATGCCGGCTGGAATTTCTGCACGTTGGTCAGCGGCGTCGGCAGTAGCTTCGCGCCGGGGTTATTCGGGTAGCGGGTCTGCCAGTCGCGGATTGCGGCTTTCATCAGTTCCGGATCGTTGCGGTTGTCGAACCAGACGCGCTGCAAATCGAGCCAGCCCTGAAGCGTGTTTTCATCGGCGTTGATTACCAGCGCATTGGCTTGCTCCGCAGTCATCTGCGACAGCGTCTGCCAGGTGGTATCGATATTTTTCTGTTTGTCGGCACCGGTCACCAGCGGCTCTTCGGCGATTAAGGCGCGCAGCAGCGAAAGCGACGGACGCCCCTCGCTGGCAACAATCACGGCGTGCCAGTAGCGCGCCTGCTGCGGTTGTTCGAGGTCGCCCGGCTTGATGTTATTGAGCAGCGCCGTGGCGGCAGGGTAGTCGCGCTGCGCCAGCTTCGCTTCTGCGCCCAGCAGCGCCTGTTCATTACGCTGATGATTATCGAGCGCTTCCGGCAGCTGGTTAAACAGCGTCACGGCTTCGTTGGTCTTGCCCTCTTTCAGCAGGGCACGAATGGCGAGTAATTGCCAGTTGGTCTTGCTATCATCAGACGCCTGCTGCATCTGGTTGAGATAGTAACCGGAATCCGCCTCGGCTTTCCCTTGCATATGCGGTGCAGTCTGATCCGGCGCCTGGGTGCCGCAGCCAGCGAAGAACAGCGTCGCCAGCACTATCGGCAGACAGCGTGCGGTGTTAGAACGATAAAAAATCGACGGTACCATAACGTATCCAATGTTATTTTTTTACTCAATGCTCAATAGTAAATCGGCAAAACGGACGAAACAATGAAACAACACGATTCCGCGGAGAATTCCCAGGGCAAGCTGTATATCGTGCCGACACCTATTGGCAACCTGGGCGACATTACCCAGCGGGCGCTGGATGTGCTGCAATCCGTTGATCTTATTGCCGCAGAAGATACCCGCCATACCGGCTTATTGCTCCAACATTTTGCCATTAATGCGCGCCTCTTCGCATTGCATGACCATAACGAACAACAAAAGGCGCAAACCCTGCTGGCGAAGCTGCAGGACGGGCAACATATCGCGCTGGTGTCAGATGCCGGTACACCGCTGATTAACGATCCGGGCTACCATCTGGTGCGCACCTGCCGTGAAGCGGGGGTTCAGGTGGTGCCGCTGCCAGGCCCCTGCGCTGCAATTGCCGCGCTCAGCGCTGCCGGGCTGCCGTCGGACCGCTTCTGCTATGAAGGCTTCCTGCCGGCAAAATCGAAAGGGCGACGCGATACGCTGCGCGCACTGGAGCAGGAGCCGCGCACGCTGATTTTTTATGAGTCCACCCATCGCCTGATCGAGAGCCTGGAAGATATCTGTTCTGAACTGGGCGAGACGCGTTACGTCGTGCTGGCGCGGGAGATCACCAAGACCTGGGAGTCGATTCACGGCGCGCCGATTGGCGAGCTGGTGGCCTGGGTCAAAGAGGATGAGAACCGTCGCAAAGGCGAGATGGTGCTGATTGTCGAAGGGTTTAAAGCACAGGAAGAAGCACTGCCTGCCGATGCACTGCGCACGCTGGCGCTGCTGCAGGCCGAGCTACCCCTGAAGAAGGCCGCGGCGCTGGCGGCGGAAATTCACGGCGTGAAGAAGAATGCGCTCTACAAATACGCGCTGGAGCAGCAGGGGGAGTAACCCGGCTGCAGCAATAAAAAAGCACGGCATATGCCGTGCTTTTTTTTATCCGTGGGGTATCAGCGCGTAGGGTGGGTAAGCGTAGCGCACCCACCTCTGGAGCATCACCGGTGGCGGGTGCGCAGGCTTACCCGCCCTACGGCACTTTGGCACATGCCGTGCTTTTTTTATCCGCGTGGTATCAGGTCACCGGTGCCGGGTTAAATACCGCCAGCTGGTTGTGCAGCCCCCACTGGTCGGAAAACGTTTTTTTACGTCCGCTCGCTACGTCCAGAATAAAGTGGAACAGCTTCCAGCCCACGTCCTCGATGCTCTCTTCCCCGGTGGCGATAGTGCCGGCGTTAATGTCCATTAAGTCGTACCAGCGGTTTGCCAGCTCGGTGCGGGTCGCCATTTTGATCACCGGCACCGCCATCAGACCGTAAGGAGTGCCGCGTCCGGTGGTGAAGACCTGCACCGTAATGCCGGAGGCCACCTGCTGCGTGCCACAGACAAAATCGCTGGCCGGGGTGGCAGCGTAGATCAGGCCGCGTTTGGTCGGGCGCTGACCCGGTGACAGCACTTCTGAAATCGCGCTTTTGCCCGATTTCGCAATCGAGCCGAGCGCTTTCTCCACCACGTTCGCCAGCCCGCCTTTTTTATTGCCGGGGGAGGGGTTAGCGCTGCGGTCGGTTTTACCCATGTCCAGATAGTTGTCGTACCACTCCATCTCTTCCAGCAGGCGTCGGCCGACGTCTTCATTGATGGCGCGCGGAGTGAGCAGGTGGATGGCATCGCGTACCTCGGTCACTTCCGAGAACATCACCGTGCCGCCGCAGCGCACCAGCAGGTCAGAGGCATAGCCCACCGCCGGGTTAGCAGTAACGCCGGAGAACGCATCGCTGCCGCCGCACTGCATGCCCACCACCAGTTCAGATGCCGGGCAGGTTTCGCGCTGGCGCTGGTTGAGTTTTGCAAGGTGGCGCTCCGCGACGCGCAGAATATCGTCCACCATCGAGCGGAAGCCGACGTGCTGTTCATCCTGCAACCGCACAATGCTGGCATCGTCCACCGCAATCGCCTGCACGTCTTCGGTGCCCTGCAGCAGACGCTCCGGTTGCAGTTTCTCGCAGCCGAGGCCGATCACCATCACTTCGCCGCCGAAGTTCGGGTTAAGCGCGATGTTGTGAATGGTGCGGATGGGGATCACCGCCGCCGGGGCATTGATGGCCACGCCGCAGCCGTACAGATGGTTCAGGCCCACCACGCCATCCACGTTCGGATAGCGCGGCAGCAGGTCGCGTTCAATCAGCTTAATTACGTAATCAACCACCCCCGCTACGCAGTGCACGCTGGTGGTGATGCCGAGAAGGTTCTTGGTGCCCACGCTGCCGTCGGCATTGCGATAGCCTTCGAACGTATACCCTTCCAGCGGCGGCAGCGGCTCAGGCACGCGGGTAGCAAGCGGAAGCGTATTCAGCGGCGGCGCTTTCGGCAGCTCCACCAGCGACTCTTCAATCCAGCTACCGCGCGGGATTTCGCGTACCGCATAGCCGATCACTTCACCATAACGCACGATCTCGCCGTGCGCCGGAATGGTTTCCAGCGCCACTTTATGGCCCTGCGGAATATGCTCAATCAGCTCCAGCCCGTCAGGAAAGCGGGTACCCGCTTTCAGGCCGTTATCATTGACGATAATGGCGACATTATCGGTGTCATGAACTTTTATATAAAACGCCGCAGGAGGCTGTTGTTTAATTTCGATGCCGGCCATTGTTCACTATTCTCCAGCTAAGAAGTAAATATCAAAGCGAGCTTATTTGTGGCGCTCGTTATCTTTTATGAATGAATCTGCACGAAAGAATGTCAGCTGCGAATAAATAAGAATGTGATGGCGATCACTTATTTCCCCGGCGCCGCGCCGTACCTGACGGGCAAAAATAAAATCTGTGGCAGAGCGCCCACGATTATGTGCGAATGCCCAGGATGGATTCTTGAATGAATAAGTTTGTAAGGCTTATGCACAGTGCCGCATGGCACTGGCCTGCCTATACTGGTGAGGATTTCAGTGCGTTCTGACACTAACGCTTTTATTTAATTACTCCGGGATACTTCCCATCAAAAAATAAAAATCCGAATTACGCTCTCTATGCCGAGGATTACAATAATGTTACTGGATACCGCTGTTGAATCTAAAAAGGGGATGCCCACCCGCTATTTAATATTGCTGATAATATTCATCGTCACCGCGGTGAATTACGCTGACCGCGCCACGCTTTCTATTGCCGGTACCGAAGTGGCAAAAGAGCTTCAGCTCAGCGCCGTATCAATGGGCTACATTTTCTCTGCATTTGGCTGGGCTTATCTGCTGATGCAAATCCCGGGCGGCTGGCTGCTCGACCGCTACGGCTCGAAGAAGGTTTACACCTACAGCCTGTTCTTCTGGTCGCTGTTCACCTTCCTGCAGGGGTTTGTCGATTTCATGCCGCTGGCCTGGGCCGGCATCTCAATGTTCATGATGCGCTTCATGCTCGGCTTCTCCGAAGCGCCGTCCTTCCCGGCGAACGCCCGTATCGTCGCCGCCTGGTTCCCGACCAAAGAGCGCGGCACCGCCTCGGCGATCTTCAACTCGGCACAGTACTTCTCGCTGGCGTTGTTCTCGCCGCTGCTCGGCTGGCTGACCTTCGCCTGGGGCTGGGAGCACGTCTTTACCGTGATGGGCGTCATCGGTTTCGGCCTGACATTCATGTGGGTGAAGTTCATCCATAACCCGACCGATCATCCGCGTATGTCCTCCGAGGAGCTGACGTTCATCTCTAGAGGTGGCGCGGTGGTCGATATGGATCACAAAAAGAAAGACGGGGCGAACGGCGGTCCGAAGCTGCACTACATCAAGCAGATGTTGACTAACCGCATGATGCTTGGCGTATTTTTCGGCCAGTATTTCATCAATACCATCACCTGGTTCTTCCTTACCTGGTTCCCGATTTATCTGGTGCAGGAGAAGGGGATGTCTATCCTCAAAGTAGGCCTGGTGGCATCCATCCCGGCACTGTGCGGCTTCGCCGGCGGCGTGCTCGGTGGGGTGTTCTCTGACTCCTTAATTAAACGCGGCAAGAGCCTGACCCTGGCCCGTAAGCTGCCGATCGTGGTGGGTATGTTGCTCGCCTCCACCATCATCCTGTGCAACTACACCGACAGCGAAGTGCTGGTGATCGCCCTGATGGCGCTGGCGTTCTTTGGCAAAGGGTTTGGCGCGCTGGGCTGGCCGGTCATCTCCGATACCGCGCCAAAAGAGATTGTTGGCCTGTGCGGCGGCGTCTTCAACGTGTTCGGTAACGTGGCCTCTATCGTCACCCCGCTGGTGATTGGCTACCTGGTAAGTGAACTGCACTCCTTTAACGCGGCGCTGGTCTTCGTTGGCTGCTCGGCACTGATGGCGATGGTTTGCTATCTGTTCGTGGTAGGTGACATCAAACGTATGGAACTGCGCAAATAAGCAATGGCTACGGCAAGGTAAATGCGATGAACGATATTTTCCCAAACAAATTTAAGGCCGCGCTGGCGGCCCATCAGACCCAGATTGGCTGCTGGTCGGCGCTGGCGAACCCGATCAGCACCGAAGTGCTCGGCCTGGCGGGTTTCGACTGGATTGTGCTGGATGGTGAACATGCCCCGAATGACGTCACCACCTTTATTCCGCAACTGATGGCGCTGAAGGGCAGCCACAGTGCGCCGGTAGTGCGCGTCCCGACCAACGAGCCGGTGATCATCAAGCGCCTGCTGGATATTGGTTTCTATAACTTCCTGATTCCGTTTGTGGAGAGCGAAGAGGAAGCGGTGCTGGCGGTGGCGTCCACCCGCTATCCGCCGGAAGGCATTCGCGGCGTATCGGTCTCCCATCGCGCCAACATGTTCGGCACCGTGCCGGACTACATGAACCAGTCCAACAAAAACATCACCATCCTGGTGCAGATCGAAAGCCAGCAGGGTGTGGACAGCGTTGACGCTATTGCCGCCACCGAGGGCGTGGACGGCATCTTTGTCGGCCCAAGCGATCTGGCCGCGGCGCTTGGCCACCTCGGCAATGCCTCTCACCCTGAGGTGCAGCGCTGCATTCAGCATATATTCGCCCGCGCTAAAGCGCACGGTAAGCCTTCCGGCATTCTCGCGCCAGTCGAGGCCGATGCACGTCGCTACCTGGAGTGGGGCGCAACCTTCGTTGCCGTCGGCAGCGACCTCGGTGTTTTCCGCGGCGCCACGCAGAAGCTGTGTGACGCTTTCAAAAAGTAACCACCCCCGACATTAACGAGAGAGACAAAGCTATGACGATGAAAGTTGGTTTTATTGGCCTGGGTATCATGGGTAAACCAATGAGTAAAAACCTCATCAAGGCGGGTTATTCGCTGGTGGTATCAGACCGTAACCCGGAATCGGTGGCGGAAGTGATCGCCGCCGGGGCCGAAAGCGCCAGCAGCGCCAAAGCCGTTGCTGAGCAGTGCGATGTCATCATCACCATGCTGCCTAACTCCCCGCACGTGAAAGAGGTTGCTCTGGGCGAGAACGGCATTATCGATGGCGCGAAAGCGGGCACCGTGGTGATCGATATGAGTTCCATCGCGCCGCTGGCCAGCCGGGAGATCAGCGAAGGGCTGAAGGCAAAAGGCATCGATCTGCTGGATGCCCCGGTGAGCGGCGGCGAACCAAAAGCCATCGACGGCACGCTGTCCGTGATGGTGGGCGGCGACAAAGCGCTGTTCGACAAGCACTACGATCTGCTGAAAGCGATGGCCGGATCGGTGGTGCACACTGGTGATATCGGCGCGGGCAACGTCACCAAGCTGGCAAACCAGGTCATCGTGGCGCTGAACATTGCGGCGATGTCTGAAGCGCTGACGCTGGCAACCAAAGCGGGCGTTAACCCGGAACTGGTGTTCCAGGCGATACGCGGCGGTCTGGCCGGCAGTACGGTTCTGGAAGCGAAAGCGCCGATGGTACTGGATCGCAACTTCAAGCCGGGCTTCCGCATCGATCTGCATATCAAGGATCTGGCGAACGCGCTGGATACCTCCCACGGTGTAGGCGCACAGCTGCCGCTGACTGCGGCGGTCATGGAGATGATGCAGGCGCTACGCGCAGACGGTCACGGCAACGATGACCACAGCGCGCTGGCCTGCTATTACGAAAAACTTGCCAAAGTCGAAGTGAGCCGCTGACGGTCCGGGCGCGCAGGCGCCCGTTATCCCTTTCCACGCATGGCACGCGCAGGCACGGAAGAATATGAAAATAGTAATCGCACCTGACTCATACAAAGAGAGCCTTTCTGCCGCCGGGGTAGCTCAGGCCATTGAAAAAGGTTTTCGGGAGATTTTTCCCGACGCTGAGTACGTCTCCGTGCCGGTCGCCGACGGCGGCGAAGGCACCGTAGATGCCATGGTCAGCGCCACGCAGGGCACCACTTTCTCTGCTCACGTCACCGGCCCGCTGGGCGAAAGCGTGACGGCCAGTTGGGGATTATCAGGTGACGGTAATACCGCCTTCATCGAAATGGCGGAAGCCAGCGGGCTGGCGCTGGTACCGGCAAGCAAGCGTAATCCGCTGCTAACCACGTCGCGCGGCACCGGAGAGCTGATCCTGCATGCAGTGGAACACGGCGCGCGCAATATTATTATCGGCATCGGCGGCAGCGCCACCAATGACGGCGGCGCAGGCATGATTCAGGCGCTGGGCGCCAGGCTGAACGATGCCAGCGGCAAAGAGATCGGTCACGGCGGCGGTAGCCTGGTAAGCCTCAACAGCATTGACGTCAGCGAGCTGGAGCCGCGGCTGAAGGAATGCACCATCCGCGTCGCCTGCGACGTCACGAATCCGCTCATCGGCGAGCAGGGCGCGTCGCGCATTTTCGGGCCGCAAAAAGGCGCTACCGAGGAGATGATCCGCGAACTGGATAGCAACCTTGAGCACTTCGCCGATGTGATTAAAAAGACGCTGCGTATCGATGTGAAGCAGGTGCCAGGCGCAGGCGCGGCGGGCGGTATGGGCGCGGCGCTGATGGCGTTTCTCGGCGCGGAGCTGCGCAGCGGCATTGAGATTGTCACCGAGGCGCTCAACCTCGAAGAACACGTCCATGACTGTACGCTGGTAGTGACCGGCGAAGGGCGTATCGACAGTCAGAGTATTCATGGCAAGGTGCCGGTGGGCGTGGCCCAGGTAGCAGGAAAATACCATAAGCCGGTGATTGGCATCGCCGGGAGTCTGACCGATGATGTGGGTGTGGTGCATCAGCACGGTATTGATGCGGTATTCAGCGTACTGACCTCGGTCACGACGCTGGACGAGGCGCTGAAGAACGCCGCCGACAATATTTATCGCGCTTCGCGCAATATCGCCGCGACCCTGCGGGTGGGAATGTCCCTTCCGGGCTGAGGACGCAGCGGGCTTAATTTCCGCCCGGCGGTGAACAGGATTGCAATACGGGAGAGGGCAAGGGTATACTTCGCGCCGAAGCTGACCAGACAGTCGCCGCTTCGTCGTCGTCCTCTTCGGGGGAGACGGGCGGAGGGGAGGAAAGTCCGGGCTCCATAGGGCAGGGTGCCAGGTAACGCCTGGGGGGCGCAAGCCCACGACCAGTGCAACAGAGAGCAAACCGCCGATGGCCCGCGCAAGCGGGATCAGGTAAGGGTGAAAGGGTGCGGTAAGAGCGCACCGCGCGGCTGGCAACAGTTCGCGGCACGGTAAACTCCACCCGGAGCAAGGCCAAATAGGGGTTCACAAGGTACGGCCCGTACTGAACCCGGGTAGGCTGCTTGAACCAGTGAGCGATTGCTGGTCTAGATGAATGACTGTCCACGACAGAACCCGGCTTACCGGTCAGCTTCAACATTTTTGTGAAAACCCCGCTTCGGCGGGGTTTTTGCTTTTATGGGTAAAGCAAAAATGCACGACTGACCACGACGCTTTCTGTGAAAAGCTGTGGCTTACCGGTCAGCTTCAACATCGTTAATTAAGACCCCGTTTTTGCGGGGTTTTTGCTTTTATGGATGAAGATCAATCTCTTAAAGATGCTCTACGGAAACGGTCAGGGATGACTGCACCTTACCGGTACTGGGGGTATCATTGACTTTGACCATTCCGATAAAGAAGGGGAATTGGCCATCACTCAAGGGAATATTTCTGTTGATTTTGAACCGAACCCCCTCGAGCGTATAGAGACCAACAGCGATACCTTTTGCGGCGGTGTCGTCACTTGCTGTATTGGCAAGAACGGTGCTGTCATTGTTGTCTGCTACGCCGTTAAACCGGAGCGCCGTTCGAGCGTAGTAATTACTGGTATTGGTGTAATCTTTGCACCCTGCGCCAGTAATGTTAGCCACCACCAGGACGGACGACGTCGTGTTTATTGGGCTGGTTTCGACCTTAGGTATCCTCCCAATTACCTGGTTCTTTAAATCGACCGTAGGGCGGCTCAGGGAAACTGTACAACTAAAAGGCCGAAACAGACGTCCAGCGACAGACAAGGTGGCGGATTGATCCTCCGCCGCGAGACAGGTTGTGCTCAACAGCGTTAACCCCAGTAGTACGTTTTTTTTCATATTTTTTACCTCTGATAATCCTCATCATCTTTTCCATAATCCAGATCGTGTCCGGCATGAGCCGCTATTTTCATGTGCGGTGCGCAGGACGTTATGCTTTTGATGCGAAGAGACTGTAAACGAGAGGAAAATCGGAAACTGACAGGGTAAATATGCTTTTATGGACGTGAATTTGCTGGCGTGGATGATGGCCGGTGCCTTATCAGACGGCGGGATAATTTCCGTCAGACCGGGAGAAGGATAGCCGCGACAAAATAAGGGAGGCAGGAGCAGGCGAGCCATAAGGCCCGCCCGGAGAGCGTACGTCAGGCGGCTTCTTCCTCGGCCAGACGGACTTCGGCTTCAGCGATAATGGCTTCCAGCTCGTTGAACATAAAATCGGAGGTAAACTCTGAATGCGCTCCGGCGCGTGTAGACGCTTCCTGCGGGGCGGGTGAAACAGTCAACGTCATGACTGTGTTTTGCTGTGTGATAGTACTCATTTTATGACTCCTGGTGCAGCGAGCCGCACCTTCTTGTTACACCGGCAAATCTACCAGTAAAGCGCGCAGCGGCGAATCGGCGATGAGGGTGATATTTGTCTCGTCACGTATAAAAGCGCCGTCTCCGCAGGTTAATGCTTCTTTGCCTTCCGTTTCGGTTTTTGCGTGCACCGTGCCGTGGATTGACTGCAGATAGGCGCGTGGTCCGTGAAGCGGGACTGTCAGCCGCTCGCCTTTTTCCATTTCCACATGGTGCAGCCATACCTGCTGGCGTAGCTGTAAACTGCCGTCGCGCCCATCCGGGGAGGCCAGCAGCTGCTGCGGCTGGTTGAACAGTGCTGTTTTCTGAAACAGCGGGTTTTCCCGCTCCGGGCAGGCGTCGAGCCAGAGTTGCATCCGGGTAAGCGAGCTGTCCTTACTGATATTGTGCTCGCTGTAGCTTATGCCTGATTGAGCAGCAACCAGCACCGCCTCGCCCGCGCGGGCCTGAATGTGATTACCTTCGCTGTCGCGATACTCGGCTTCTCCCTCCAGCACCAGGTTCAGAATATCTACCTTCGGAAAGGTACGCGGTTGCAGCGACGCACCGGGTGCCAGCACTTCCTGATTCAGCACGCGCAGTGAGGCGTAGCCCAGCAGGTCCGGGTCGAAATAGTGTCCAAAGGAAAAGGTGTAGCGAGCTTTCAGCCATCCATAGTCAGCCTGCCCGCACTGTTTGGCTGTTCTCGTGGTGATCATGTTTTTAACCTCTTTTTACGCTAAACCCATGGTAAGGGTCTGGACGCTGCATTGTTAGCCAGTTAATCTGCTGGCTACGTTCAAATTTCCTGAATGAGAGTGAGATGGCCAGAGAAAGGGCATTAACGCTGGAAGCGCTGCGGGTAATGGATGCTATTGACCGGCGGGGCAGCTTTGCAGCGGCAGCAGATGAGTTGGGGCGCGTGCCGTCGGCGCTCAGCTACACCATGCAAAAACTTGAAGAAGAACTGGATGTGGTGCTGTTTGACCGCTCCGGCCATCGCACTAAATTCACTAACGTCGGACGTATGCTGCTGGAGCGCGGCCGCGTGCTGCTTGAAGCGGCAGACAAGCTCACCACCGATGCAGAAGCGCTGGCGCGCGGCTGGGAAACTCACCTGACGCTGGTTACCGAAGCGCTGGTGCCAACCGCCACGCTGTTTCCGCTACTCGATAAACTGGCTGTTAAAGCCAATACCCAGCTCTCTATTATTACCGAGGTTCTGGCCGGAGCGTGGGAGCGCCTTGAGCAGGGGCGAGCCGATATCGTGATTGCTCCGGATATGCATTTTCGATCTTCGTCAGAGATCAACTCTCGCAAGCTCTACACCCTGAAAAATGTCTATGTAGCCGCCCCGGACCATCCGATCCATCAGGAGCCGGAACCGCTTTCAGAAGTGACGCGCGTGAAATATCGCGGGGTAGCGGTGGCGGATACCGCGCGGGAACGCCCGGTGCTGACGGTGCAGCTGCTCGATAAGCAGCCGCGTCTGACCGTCAGCAGCATTGATGATAAGCGTCAGGCGTTGCTGGCGGGTATCGGGGTGGCGACGATGCCGTGGCCGCTGGTGGAAAATGACATCCGTGAAGGGCGTTTACGCGTCGTCAGCCCCGAGTCTACCAGCGAAATTGACATCATCATGGCCTGGCGTCGCGACAGTATGGGCGAAGCCAAAGCCTGGTGTCTGCGCGAGATCCCTAAACTGCTGATCCCGCGCTAAACACGGCCCGCTAGCTGACAAGAGGCATGCGGGTTGTCTCTTCCCGTTTCGGGTCTGGCCCGAAGCGGTTTTCGCCCGGCGTACCGTTCTGGCAGTTAAATGCCAGAATAATCAGCCAGCCCACCACCGGAATAATCAGCAGCAGCAGCCACCACGCCGAGCGGTCGGTATCGTGCAGGCGCCGGAACTGCACCGCCCACCACGGCAAAAAGATCAGCACGCCGTAAATCGTGGTAAGAATGCCTTCTCCGCCGGCACGCTGCCAGCCCAGCATTTTGTCGAGCATGCTCAGCACCACCGTCAGGATGATGTTGACCAGAATGAACATCCAGTATTCTTTACGGCGCGCACGGCCGCCGAATCCGATGTAATTTTTGAGTACCTTGAGATACCAGTCCATCCAACACCTGCCTTAGCCGTAACGGCTACTATTCGTACAATCACTTGTTTTTAAAGCAATCATTTAAAGGATAGTGGTGAAAAAGAGGCCGGTGGGAAAATTTCTCTGGGGCGGGTACGCTCTGTGAAGCGCTTCGCATAAGCGGATGAAATAACGCTGAGAAAGGGAATAATCAGAGAAAGACTACGGATGGCGCGGGAAGCCCGCGCCAGTTGCGCTTAGCGGAAGCGTTCGTCGCGCCCGTGCGGCTCGTTGAGATTCTGCAGCGGCCCAATCGAAATGATGCCGGTCGGGTTGATGGTTTTATGGCTGCAGAAATAGTGGTGGCGGATATGCGCGAAATCCACCGTTTCGGCGATGCCCGGCATCTGATAGATATCGCGCAGGAACCCGTACAGATTCAGGTAATCGCTGATGCGCTGACGATCGCATTTGAAATGGGTGACATACACCTGATCGAAGCGGATCAGCGTGGTCCACAGGCGAATGTCTGCTTCGGTGAGCTGGTTGCCGGTCAGGTAGCGATGCTGGCCGAGGATCTGTTCCAGGTGCGCCAGCGACTCAAATACCTTCGTTACGGCCTCATCATAGGCTTCCTGGCTGGTGGCAAAGCCCGCTTTGTATACGCCGTTGTTGACGGTGTCGTAGATCCAGCCGTTCAGCTCATCGATCTCGCTTTGCAGGTCATCGGGGTAGTAGTTCCCGGCGCGCGCACCGTGGCCGTCAAACGCGGTGTTGAGCATGCGGATAATTTCCGACGACTCGTTGCTGACGATGGTCTGCTGCTTTTTATCCCACAGCACCGGAACGGTTACGCGCCCGGTGTAGTGCGGGTCAGCATGGAGATAGAGCTGGTACATATAATCGTGCTGGTACAGGCTGTCGCCCGTGGCAGCAGGGAAATCGTCCCCAAAGGTCCAGCCGTTCTCCAGCATCAGCGGGTGAACCACCGAAACAGAAATCAGGTTTTCCAGCCCTTTTAACGCGCGCACGATCAGCGTGCGGTGCGCCCACGGGCAGGCCAGCGATACATAGAGGTGATAGCGATCTTTCTCTGCTGCAAAACCGCCGCTGCCGGAGGGGCCAGGCGTGCCGTCGGCGGTCAGCCAGTTACGAAACGCGGATTCTGAACGTTTGAAACGTCCACCGGTTGATTTGGTGTCATACCAGGTGTCATGCCAGACGCCATCGATCAGTTGTCCCATTGCTCTCTCCTTTTTCAGCAGCAAAAGCGAGGAGAAATCTCCTCGCTTTGGTGTAGTCAGTATAGAAGGCTTACCAGTTTTTATTCAGTACGCGGTCGATGCTGTATGCACCCGGTCCGAACAGGGCCAGCAGCAGGAAACCACCGGCTATGCTGAAGTTTTTCATAAACATGATGGAGTTCGCGCCCTCAGCAAAGTTACCGTGGAACAGGAACGCGGTCAGCAGCGTAAACACAGCGGTAATCAGCGCGGTGGTACGGGTCAGGAAACCAAAGAGAATTGCCAGACCACCGCCGAACTCAAGCAAAATCACCAGCGGCAGCATAAAGCCGGGTACGCCCATCGCTTCCATATATTGCTGCGTACCCGCGTAACCGGTGATTTTGCCCCAGCCTGCGACGATAAACAGCACCGGCATCAGGATACGCGCTACCAGCACACCCACATTTTCTAATTTTTTCATTTTCTCTCTCCAAAAAACCTGAACGATGAATGTTGATGCCAGGTGATTGTTATTACTGCAAAATCGGGGTGTTACCCGGTATTGCTGTCGATGGAGAGGATAATAAACGCGGCGCTCAGGGATTGTTAGCAAGGAAAACTGTCAATCTTCTTCAAATATCCTGAGCAAGCAAAACGGTAGGGAGAGGCACAGAAAAACGAATGGCGCGGAATACGCGCCATTGAGGGAGAGATTAATACCGCTGCTGCTGACGCAGCGTAGTCTGAACCAGACGCCAGGCACTCCAGGCGCCGAAGCCCCGTTTAGCCCAGCGCAGCAGGAAGTTAGGATGCCGCACGGACCAGAGGGCCATCACGCTGCTACCTACCACTGCCCATGAGCGAAGACTGAGCAGGGTATTCCAGCCGCGATCGTAAGCCCCGGTGGCGTCAAGCCAGTCACGACGCGACGCGGACAGATCCAGACGCTGCTGTTGAATATTGCTTAACAGCCATGCTTTGCGTCGTTCACGCTCATGCTTATCACTCATCGATCTTCATCCTCCAGCAGCTGCTTGTCGTTAGCCAGCTCGCGGCGGGTGTGACGCAGCAGCGTTGAACGCCGCGCCCGTACCAGCGTCCATATGCCGCCAATCAATGCCAGAATCAGCAGCACTGCCGTAGTGGCGATCATGGCATTCAGGCGATATTGCGGATCGATAGCCCAGATGATCAGCACCATCAGGCTCATCAGCCCGAACGCGGCAAAGAGCATAGTCAGGCCAAGCATCAGCAGGAGCTGGAACAGATTTGCTTTCTCTTCTTCCAGCTCAACCACCGCCAGCTTGACGCGGGTCTCCACCATATCAACGATAATGGTGATGATACGCTGTCCGATGCCGAGAACGCTTTTACCCGGCCCTTGAGGTTGGCGCGACTCTGCCATATCAGCGACGCGTCAGCAGAACGCCCAGCACGACACCCACTGCCGCACCAATACCTACGCCGGTCCACGGATTTTCTTTCACGTACTCATCCGCGCGGCTTGCCGCTTCGCGAGTCTGACGCGCGATAACGTCGCCGGTTTCAGTCAGACGGTAGCGGCTCTCTTTCAGCGCGC
The DNA here is from genome assembly GCF_025914095.1 of Siccibacter colletis. NCBI lineage: Bacteria > Pseudomonadati > Pseudomonadota > Gammaproteobacteria > Enterobacterales > Enterobacteriaceae > Siccibacter > Siccibacter colletis. The sequence continues at coordinate 510,911 of NZ_CP074352.1, forward strand.
GCTCGGCTTTGCTGCGAAGTTTGGTTAACTCTTCTTTCGATTTATCGCCAGAAGAACTCAGCACCTCTTCAAGCGTGTCTGCCAGGGATTTCAACTCAGCGCGCAGGTGATCGGTGTTATCTTTTGACATAATTCTCTCTCCAGGTGAGTAAAGGTTTCCGTAGTCTTAGTAGTCGCGTGCTTCCAGCTCCTTCAGCTCGGCACGCGCCTCGTTAAGCTTGTGTTCACGCTTGGCAATTTTGTCCGCATCGCCTTTCTGTTTCGCTTCAGCCAGTTCGCCCTCGCGCTCGCTGATTTCAGCTTTTTGACGCGCGATTTTCTCCTGATGATCAGCATGCAGCTTTGCGTCGCTGCAGTTAGCCCGCAGTTCGCTCAGCGCTTTGTTTAGTCCGTTTATCCGGTTCTGGTTGTCATGCTTTTCGGCATAACCGATCTCACGCTTAATTTCTTGCTCTTTCTGCTGGCAGAGTGAAGCGGCCTGAGAAGCGGTAGACAGAGATAAAAGGGCTAAAGCCAGTGCGGTGCTGTATTTCATAAGAGAAACCTTCCATTGTTAAACGATACGCCACGGGACGTCACCGTTGTGTTCCAGCGTGTCTGTAGCGCAGATGCGGTTTCAGGGTGCGCTTACACAATGATAGTAAGTATTCGCGCAAACCCCAAAGTGGGTGAAAAGATTAGGAATCCTGGAGACTACCCGAGGCGGTGGCCTTCGCCGCGCAGGCGTTGCAGCCAGAGCGTGGCCGGAGATTTTTCCTCTTCCTGAGCGATGATGAATCCCTGCGGTAGCGTGCGGTAAAGCACGCGGCGAGCGGCGTCGCGCTCGGCGCTGGAGTCAAACTTAATTAACAGCTTATCGTCCTGCGGGGTAATGCTTTTGATCATAATGCCGTTGGCATCAAGATGATGCAGCACGGAGAAACCGTCCGGCACACTGACGCCATGGCTGGAGGCGCGGATCGCCAGCGTGCTTTCATGATTTTGCAGCACGGAGCCGGCCAGTGCCAGCAGTGCCACCAGCGCGAGGCCTGAAAATCCTATAATCGAACGGCGTGAACGCGCAATTCTCATCACAATCCCTTTTAGCTTCGGTTACCGTATTTCTTTTTCCACAGCACCACCAGTGAGCCAATCAGGCCAAACACCAGCAGAACCACCGGTAACAGCATCAGGCAGGACATCAGGGCGTCTTCATATTTGAGGAACACCGGCGTCTTGCCCAGTAAATAACCCAGCGTGGTAAGGATCAGCACCCACAGCAGGCCGCTCATCCAGTTAAAGAACTGGAAGCGCGCGCTGCTCAGGCCAGACAGCCCGGCAATGGTCGGCAGCAGGGTGCGAACAAATGCAATAAAGCGTGCAATCAGCAGCGCCGAAAGCCCGTGTTTATGAAACAGATGATGGGCGCGCTGGTGGTAATGCGCCGGCAGATGCGAGAGCCAGTTCTGCACGATACGCGTATTACCGAGCCATCGTCCCTGAATATAGCTTAGCCAACATCCCAGGCTCGCGGCGGCGGTCAGCAACAAAATGGTTTGCGGGAATCCCATTGCGCCTTTGGCGATAAGCACGCCGACCAGCACCAGCAGACTGTCTCCTGGCAGAAATGCCGCCGGCAACAGACCATTTTCAAGAAACAGAATCATGAACAGTACGAAGTAGAGCATGCCAACCATCGACGGGTTGGCGAGCGTCTCGTAATCCTGGCTCCAGAGGGCGTTCAGTAGTTGAGTCAAAAGTTCCATTCAGTCGTCCTGGCACATCGGTTTAAGCCGCTGGTTACGAAAGAAGGACAGCGTCACGACGTTTTTCGTTGTTGATTATGGTCGAAACGGGCTGCCTTGTAGTGAGATGCGCGCACTGTTTCCCTGTGCATGAGATACGTGAGCAAGTGCTTACTTGATTACGTGAAAATGCATCTAATTGTAACAAAGCACGGATGTGTACGACACAATATTTATGCTTTGCCGCAGATGATTTTGCCGGGTCACAAGCTGGCATACGAGGGTATTTACAAACGCTGACACTACATATGGTTTGCTGACCCTCGTCCCAGTAAAGACGCTATTTTAGCGTATTTGAGGCGGTATCGAGGTGAACAACGGGATTTTCGGAAAACAAGTAACGATCGGCGTTAAATTCAAAATCATCGCTGGTTTCGTTAAACAGCATCAGTTTGGTGTTCTCAAGATGCTGCCACATCGCGACTTTTGCACCGTGCGGGTCTTTGCGAATCAGCGCTTTCAGAATCTGGTCATGGTCATCACACCAGTTGTCGACGGTGCGCAGGTCAATGTGCTCGTGCAGCTTCTTCCAGTAAGGGTTATGAACGCGCTGGGTCCACATTTTCTCTACGATTGCTGCCAGCGCGGTATTCTGTGTTGCGAGCGCAACCTGAACGTGAAACTGTAAATCCCACTCGGAATCGCGGAAACACTTCTCCTGACGCGCCTTTTCCTGAATTTCCATCAGCTTAATGATGTCCTGTTTGGTCACCTGGGTGGCGGCAAACTCGGCGATGTTGCTTTCGATAAGCTGACGCGCCTGCAACAGCTCAAAAGGACCGTAGCTGGCGAACTCCAGATTTTCATCCGGCAACGCGTGATGCTTCGCCTGGTTGGAAATAACATGAATACCGGAGCCTTTGCGGACTTCAACGTAGCCTTCAACCTCAAGCATGATGATGGCTTCGCGCACCACCGTGCGGCTCACGTTTTTCTCATCAGCGATATAGCGTTCAGCGGGGAGTTTTTCTCCCACGCGATAAACGCCATCTTCAATGCGGCGTTTAAGTTCAGCGGCCAATTGCTGATAAAGGCGACGTGGTTCAGCTATTTCCATAGCGCGGCTCCGGACAGGGCAGGAAAACTGAATTTGTTATACCACTTTTGCGCAAATCGCTCCACCGCCGCCCATGAAAAAGCCGCCCTCAGGCGGCTTTTTTAGGTGGTTTCGCGTCAGGGTTGCGTCGCGGGCTTACCCGTGAGCGTCTGGTCCTTCAGCTCGCTGGCCGGTTTATTCTGCAACACGGTCCAGATGACAATAGCGCCCATGACGTCGAATACTGCCAGCACCGCAAACAGCGGGCTGAAGCCGATAGTGTCTGCCAGCGCACCGACCACCAGCGCGAACATCGTACTCGCCGTCCATGCAGCCATACCGGTCAAGCCATTCGCGGTGGCAACTTCGTTACGGCCAAACACATCGGAAGAGAGGGTAATCAGCGCACCGGAGAGCGACTGATGGGCAAAACCGCCGATGCACAGCAGGCCAATCGCCACGTACGGGCTGGTGAACAGGCCAATCATACCCGGGCCGATCATCAGCAGCGCGCCCATTGTCACCACCATCTTACGCGAGACGATGAGGTTAACCCCAAACCAGCGCTGGAACAGCGGCGGCAGATAACCACCGACGATGCAGCCGAGGTCGGCAAACAGCATCGGCATCCAGGCAAACATCGCAATCTCTTTCAGGTTAAAGCCATAAACCTTAAACATGAACAGTGGGATCCACGCGTTGAACGTACCCCACGCCGGTTCGGCGAGGAAACGCGGCAGGGCAATGCCCCAGAACTGACGGGTACGCACGATCTGCCACGGCGACATTTTCTTCGCGTTATTGGTCTGGTGATGGGCTTCCTGACCGCCAATAATGTACTCACGTTCTTCGTCAGTGAGTTTTTTCTGATCGCGCGGATGCTTATACAGGAACAGCCACGCCATCGCCCAGGCGAAGCTCAACACGCCGGAGATAATGAACGCCAGCTCCCAGCTGTGCATCACGATCGCCCAGACCACCAGCGGCGGCGCAATCATGGCACCAATCGATGAACCCACGTTGAAATAGCCGACCGCAATGGAACGCTCTTTAGCCGGGAACCATTCGGAGCTGGCCTTCAGGCCAGCCGGGATCATCGCGGCTTCCGCTGCACCTACTGCCCCGCGCGCCAGTGCCAGCCCGCCCCAGCTTCCCGCCAGCGCTGTCGCACCGCAGAAGACCGCCCAGGTGATAGCAAAGAATGCATAGCCGATTTTGGTGCCGAGGATATCCAGCACGTAGCCCGCTACCGGCTGCATGATGGTGTAGGCTGCCGAATAGGCAGCAATGATATAGGAGTATTGCTGGGTTGAAATATGCAGCTCTTCCATCAGCGTCGGGGCCGCCGCCGCCACGGTGTTACGCGTCAGGTAACCGAGCACGGTGCCCAGCGTCACCAGTGCGATCATGTACCAACGTAACCCTTTAATCTTTCGCATCTGAAACCTCTTCGTCGTTGTTTTCTACCGTACGGAAGCGGTCACACTCCCTGTATTCTCGCCGGGTAGGTTTTTTAACGGGCGACCGCACCGGTTGAGATGCCCGGTGCGGTCGGCGCCTTGCCATAAACGTGCTCGTGACTCACATCAGCTTCCATACTGGGTATTCCGGTAGCGCCCCTGTCGGTAACGCCACCGTAAAAATCAATCCGTGGGTTCTGTATTGCGACGGCAGGAAAGATAACTTGTCATACAGCTTTAAAAGTTGAGAGCCATCACAAAAGCACTTTTCTTAGCAGGGTCATTAATTTGAGGGATTCAGGCCAGTCATGGCGCGGGTTACAGCGCTGTTTACCTCTTTAACGGTAGATAATTTGTCCATTAATATTGATCTAACTCACGAATTTAATCGTGGTTCAGGATAATTGGTGTGATAACTTTGTCGGCATCAAGTGAAAGCATCTGAGTCACGCATGAGAGGAAGTGTCCCTATGACCCCGTTTATGACTGAAGATTTTCTGTTAGATACCGAATTTGCCCGCCGTCTCTACCATGATTATGCGAAAGATGAGCCGATTTTTGACTATCATTGCCACCTTCCGCCTCAGCAGATCGCCGACAACTACCGTTTCAAAAACCTGTATGACATCTGGCTGAAAGGCGATCACTATAAGTGGCGTGCTATGCGTACTAACGGCGTAGCGGAAAAGTTGTGTACCGGTGATGCCAGCGATCGGGAAAAGTTTGATGCCTGGGCCGCGACCGTGCCGCACACTATCGGTAATCCGCTCTACCACTGGACACACCTGGAGCTGCGCCGCCCGTTTGGCATCACCGGCACCCTGCTGTCGCCAAAAACCGCCGATGAGATCTGGAATCAGTGCAATGATCTGCTGGCCCAGGACGCCTTTACTGCTCGCGGCATCATGCAGCAGATGAACGTGAAGATGGTCGGCACCACCGACGATCCGGTGGATTCGCTTGAACACCATGCCACCGTGGCGAAAGACAGCAGCTTCAGCATTAAGGTGCTGCCGAGCTGGCGTCCGGACAAAGCGTTTAACATCGAGCAGGCAACCTTTGCCGACTATATCGCGACGCTGGCTCAGGTATCCGATACCGATATCCGTCGCTTCAGCGATCTCGAAACCGCGCTCACTAAGCGTCTCGATCACTTCGCCGCGCACGGCTGTAAGGTCTCCGATCACGCGCTCGACGTGGTGCTGTTTGCTGAGGCCAGCGAAAGCGAGCTGGATGCGATTCTGGCGCGTCGCCTGGCGGGTGAAACCCTGAGCGAACATGAAGTTGCCCAGTTCAAAACCGCCGTGCTGGTATGGCTCGGTGCGCAGTATGCGCGTCGCGGCTGGGTGCAGCAGTACCACATTGGCGCGCTGCGTAATAACAACCTGCGACAGTTCAAACTGTTAGGGCCGGATGTCGGCTTCGACTCCATCAACGATCGCCCGCTGGCTGAGGAGCTTTCAAAGCTGCTGAGCAAACAGAATGAAGAGAACCTGCTGCCGAAAACCATTCTTTACTGCCTGAACCCGCGCGATAACGAAGTGATCGGCACTATGGTTGGCAACTTCCAGGGCGAAGGGATGCCGGGCAAGATGCAGTTCGGCTCCGGCTGGTGGTTCAACGATCAGAAAGACGGCATGGAACGTCAGATGACCCAGCTGGCGCAGCTCGGCCTGTTAAGCCGCTTCGTCGGTATGCTGACCGACAGCCGCAGCTTCCTGTCCTATACCCGTCACGAATATTTCCGTCGCATTCTGTGCCAGATGATTGGCCGCTGGGTGCAGGCGGGCGAAGCGCCAGCGGACATCGCACTGCTGGGCGAGATGGTGAAAAACATCTGCTTCAACAATGCCCGTGACTACTTCGCTATTGAACTGAATTAATCTGGCTGTTTGAGGTTGATATGCAATACATCAGGATCCATTCGCTGGATAACGTCGCGGTCGCACTGGTCGATCTGCCGCAAGGGACGGTGATTTCCCAGGACGGGCTGGATGTGACGCTGCGTCAGGATGTGGCGCGCGGGCACAAGTTTGCGCTGGTCGGCATTGCGCAGGGCGCTAACGTCATCAAATATGGCCTGCCCATCGGCCATGCGCTGGCGGATATCGCGCCGGGGGAACATATTCACTCCCACAATACGCGTACCAACCTCAGCGATCTGGATGAGTACAGCTATCAACCCGATCACCCGGTGCTGGATCGGCAGTCAACGGATCGCGATGTGCAGATCTACCGCCGCGCCAACGGCGAGGTGGGGATCCGCAATGAGCTGTGGATCCTGCCCACCGTCGGCTGCGTCAACGGCATCGCGCGTCAGATCCAGACGCGCTTTCTGAAAGAGAGCAACGATGCCGAAGGCACCGACGGCGTGTTCCTGTTCAGTCACACCTACGGCTGTTCCCAGCTTGGCGATGACCACATCAATACCCGCACCATGCTGCAAAACATGGTGCGTCACCCGAATGCGGGCGCGGTGCTGGTGATCGGCCTGGGCTGTGAAAACAATCAGGTAGACGCCTTCCGTGAAACGCTGGGGGATTTCGACTCGGCGCGGGTGCACTTCATGACCTGTCAGCATCAGGATGATGAAGTGGAAGCCGGGCTTGAGCATCTGCGCGAGCTGTATGCCGTGATGCGTCACGACGAGCGTCAGCCGGGCAAGCTCAGCGAGCTGAAGTTTGGTCTTGAGTGCGGCGGATCGGACGGGCTGTCCGGCATTACCGCCAACCCGATGCTGGGGCGCTTCTCGGATTACGTCATCGGTAACGGCGGCACCACGGTGCTGACCGAAGTGCCGGAGATGTTTGGTGCCGAGCAGATCCTGATGAGCCACTGCCGCGACGAAGCCACGTTTGAAAAAACCGTTACCATGGTCAACGACTTCAAACAGTACTTTATCGCCCACAATCAGCCGATCTACGAGAACCCATCGCCGGGCAACAAAGCGGGTGGGATCACCACCCTGGAGGAGAAATCCCTCGGCTGCACCCAGAAAGCGGGGGCCAGCCAGGTGGTGGACGTGCTGCGCTACGGCGAGCGGCTGAAAACACACGGTCTGAATCTGCTGAGCGCACCGGGCAACGATGCGGTCGCTACCAGCGCGCTGGCTGGGGCAGGGTGCCACATGGTGCTGTTCAGCACCGGGCGCGGCACGCCTTACGGTGGTTTTGTGCCGACGGTGAAGATCGCTACCAACAGCGAGCTGGCAGCGAAAAAACCGCACTGGATCGACTTTGACGCCGGCCAGCTGCTGCACGGTACCGCCATGCCGCAGCTGCTGGAGCAGTTTGTGGATTTCATTGCCGATATCGCCAGCGGCAAGCTCACCTGCAACGAGAAGAATGACTTTCGCGAACTGGCCATCTTCAAAAGCGGTGTCACTTTGTAGCGCGTCTCCGCTCTGCTAAGATAAAACGGCGTTTCATTATTTGAAGCGCCGTTTCTTTTTCTGACAAGGATCTTTCATGACCGCGTATTGGCTTGCCCAGGGCGTTGGGGTCATCGCCTTTCTGATCGGCATTACCACCTTTATCAACCGCGATGAACGCCGCTTCAAAATGCAGCTGGCGCTCTACAGCGCGACCATTGGCGGCCACTTTTTTCTGATGGGAGCCTGGCCCGCCGGGATGAGCGCCGGGCTGAATGCGTTGCGCACCCTGATCTCTCTGCGCACCCGCAATCTGTGGGTAATGGCGCTGTTTATCATCCTGACGCTGGCGCTGGGCCTGGTGAAGCTTCACCATCCCATCGAACTGCTGCCGGTTATCGGTACTATCGCCAGTACCTGGGCGCTGTTTCGTACCACCGGGCTGACAACCCGTTGCGTCATGTGGTGTTCAACCGTCTGCTGGGTTATTCATAATTTCTGGCTGGGATCGATTGGCGGTACCCTGATTGAGGGCAGCTTTTTGATCATGAACGGCGTGAATATTATTCGTTTCTGGCGGATGCAGAAGCGGGGCATTGACCCGTTCCGGGTTGAAAAGGCGCTGGCAGAGAAAGAGGGCTGACGGCAACGCGCCGCCAGCCGCAGAGGTTAGTTACGCAACACGTTGCTGGCCAGACGCGCATCTTCCGCCTGGCACGCCGCCGCAGTAAACAGTACGTCGGTGGAGGAGTTGAGCGCGGTCTCGCAGGAGTCCTGCAGCACGCCGATGATAAAGCCTACCGCCACCACCTGCATGGCGATGTCGTTCGGGATGCCGAACATGTTGCACGCCAGCGGGATCAGCAGCAGTGAACCACCCGCCACGCCGGATGCACCGCAGGCGCACAGCGACGCCACCACGCTGAGCAGCAGCGCGGTCGGCAGATCCACCGAAATACCCAGCGTATGCACCGCCGCCAGCGTCAGCACCGTAATGGTAATGGCCGCACCCGCCATATTGATGGTCGCGCCCAGTGGAATCGAGACCGAATAGGTATCGCGGTCGAGGTTCAGCTTCTCGCTCAGCGCCATGTTGACCGGGATATTCGCGGCGGAGCTACGGGTGAAGAAGGCGGTAACGCCGCTTTCACGCAGGCAGGTGAAGACCAGCGGATAGGGGTTACGGCGGATCTTGATGAACACCAGTAGCGGGTTAATCACCAGCGCCACCAGCAGCATGCAGCCAATCAGCACCACCAGCAGCTGGGCATAGCCCCACAGTGTACTGAACCCGGTGGTGGCGAGCGTGGACGCCACCAGGCCAAAGATACCGATCGGCGCAAAGCGAATCACCAGCTTCACCATAAAAGTCACGGCGTCTGACATGTCGGTGATCAGATTTTTAGTGGTATCGTTTGCATGACGCAGCGCGAAGCCCAGACCGATAGCCCACACCAGAATACCAATGTAGTTACCTTTCAGAATCGCATCCACCGGGTTGGCAACCATGCTAAGCAGCAGGTCGCGCAGCACCTGCACGATCCCTGTCGGCGGGGTGATTTCTGTCGCACCGGTAACCAGCTGCAACGTGGAAGGGAACAGGAAGCTGAACAGCACCGCAGTCAGCGCGGCGGAGAAGGTGCCCAGCAGATAGAGCACCAGGATAGGGCGGATGCTGGTCTTCTGGCCGCGCTGGTGATTAGCGATGGACGCCATCACCAGCATCAGCACCAGCACCGGCGCAACGGCTTTCAGGGCACCAACGAACAGCGTTCCCAGCAGACCGACCGCTTCAGCGGCAGGTTTTGACAGCCAGGCCAGCACAATACCCAGTACCAGCCCCACCAGGATCTGCTTTACCAGGCTACCGTGCGCCAGGCGCTGCCACAAGCCGCCCTTATCAGATTGCGTAGTCATACGAATTTCCTTCAGTGATGATGTGGTTCCATCCTGGACGTACTCTTGGGTAACGTTTAATCAGGATGTAACAAAAGTTTGCACGGATGAGTATAGGGAAATGGATACCGGAGGGAAGCGAATAGTGCTGGAGTTTGCGAGTTGCTCGCGTTTTTTAACTGATGGTTAACATTATTGTGACATCATCATCAATTCCACGCGTTGACCGCTTGCGCAGCCGCGCAGATGAGACAGGTCGCGCACCCTCTCATCCCTGGCGGGGAGAGGGTGCGCGCTATCGCTTATCCGGCGATATTTTTTCTGTCGTTGCGGCGGTTAACCCAGGTATTGATCAGCAGGGTAACAACCAGAATGCCAAATACCACGCCGAGCGAGACGGCGATTGGGATATGGTAGAAATCGACGATAAGCATCTTCACGCCGATAAACACCAGAATGATCGACAGTCCGTACTTCAGCATTGAGAAGCGTTCCGCTACGCCCGCCAGCAGGAAATACATCGCACGCAGGCCAAGAATTGCGAACAGGTTAGAGGTCAGCACAATGAACGGATCGGTAGTCACCGCGAAGATAGCCGGGATACTGTCTACCGCAAAGATCACGTCGCTCAGCTCAACCATGATCAGCACGAGGAACAGCGGCGTTGCGTACAGTAGGCCATTTTTGCGCACGAAGAAGTGTTCGTTTTCAATGGTATCCGTCATACGCAGATGGCTGCGCAGCCAGCGCACCACCGGCTTGTCGCCGATACCGGTATCGTCCTCTTTCGCCAGCGCCATTTTGATCCCGGTAAACAGCAGGAACGCGCCGAAGACGTAGAGCAACCAGGAGAACTGGGTGATCAGCCAGCTACCCGCAAAAATCATGATAGTACGCAGCACGATCGCACCCAGCACGCCATAAATCAGGACGCGGCGCTGCAGCGCGGCCGGAACCGCAAAGTAGCTGAACAGCATCAGCCAGACGAAGACGTTATCAACCGCCAGCGCTTTTTCAATCAGATAGCCGGTGAGGAACGCAAGCGCCTGGGTATCTGCAACTGCACGCCCCTGAGTTTCGGTGAGATACCACCAGAATGCGGCGTTAAACAGCAGCGAAAGCGTAACCCAGACCAGTGACCAGGCGGCCGCCTGCTTCATGGACATCGCGTGCGAACCGCGGCGCCCCTGCAGCAGGAGGTCGATGGCCAGCATAATAATCACCACGATGGCGAAACTGCCCCACAACAGCGGGGTGCCGACAGTATTCATAGACAGATTCCTTAAAAAACAAAAACGGCTAACATCGGAAGACGTCAGCCGTTTCGCTTGTCGCAAATGGTCCCCGCCTTCCGGCAAGGTCTCACTTACAACAGAAATCCCCGTCATACTTCGCGCCGCAGATGCGTTGGCTGCGTTCACTCACCCCGGTCACATACTGGTGTATGCTCCCGGCGATTCGCGAACTTGCCGCCTTTCTGCAACGCGAATTATTTAGGGGATTCCCCGTCATCAAACGCGTTGCAGATGCGAATATAAAACTGGATGTTACGTTGCCCGGTAACCGGATGCGTTACGCATCGTAATGACGATCCACCGGCGAAGAAGTTACTCCCCTTTGCTCGTAACAAAGTATTACAGGCAATTATGACGGTCAATATTACGTATGCGCCGTTTTACAAAGCTTTACGCGGGCAACTCTGTGCTGACGTCGTCTGCCGGGAACACGACCCCCGTTTGCGCACGGATATCCGTTAACAGTTTCGCGGTGATCCGGCTTACGGCCAGGCCCGGATGATTGACCTCGTTATCGGTCACCAGGCGGGCAAAGGTCTCGGCTTCGTACAGCATAGTATTGATGTGCTGGGGCTGCGTCAGATCCTGCGCTTTGCCACCGCGCGGCACGAAGGTGATCTTCTGGCACTCGGAGATCTTCTCAATCACCAGCGATCCAGCCTCGCCCTGGATCTCGCTTGGGATCGTCGAGTCGCTCACCTTCGAGTGGGTAAGGATCACATCGAAATCGCCATAGTGCATCACCACGGTGCCGTGGGCATCGACGCCGCTTTCAAGCAGCGCGGCGTTGGCCTGTACCGAGTACGGTTCACCCCACAGGGCGACAGCGCTTGCCAGGCAGTAGAACCCGATATCCATGATCGAGCCGTTAGAGAAGGCTGGATTGAAAGTGTTGGGGTTTTCGCCGTCAAGATAGCGCTGGTAGCGCGACGAGTACTGACAGTAGTTGATGAACGCCTTGCGCAGCTTCCCGGCTTTCGGCAGCGCCTGCTGCAGCGCGATAAAGTTCGGCAGACTCGCGGTTTTGAAGGCTTCGAACAGCACCACCTGATTTTCACGCGCGCAGGCAATGGCTGCTTCCACTTCACGCAGGTTTGAGGCCAGCGGCTTTTCGCAGATCACATGCTTTTTATGGCGCATAAACAGGCAGCTCTGCTCGCCATGCAGCGAGTTAGGGCTGGCGATATACACGGCATCAATAGCATCGCTCTGCGCCATCGCCTCAAGGGAGGTGAAGAGATGCTCGACGGGGTAGTCGCTGGCGAAATGCTGAGCCTGTTCCAGGCTGCGCGAATACACGGCGGTAAGCTTAAATTTGCCCGTTTCATGGGCGGCATCGACGAACTGGCGGGTGATCCAGTTCGTGCCAACTACGGCGAAACGTATCATAGAGGTGCGCTTTCTCCACTGGCTAAGTATCGATGCAGACTATCATGGAAAGATGACAAATCCAGCGCGGGAAAAGTGAATTCGCGTAGCGGGTTCCAGATTTTATTCAGCGCTGCGGCGTTCGTTGCCCAGCGCCAGATGCGTCAGCCACAGGCGAGTGTCAAATTCGAGCTGATGATACTGCGGCTCCATATGACAGCAGAGCTGATAGAACGCTTTGTTGTGCTCTTTCTCTTTCAGATGCGCCAGTTCGTGCACCACGATCATACGCAGAAAGGCTTCCGGTGCGCCGCGAAACACGGTGGCGACGCGGATCTCGGCCTTCGCTTTCAGCTTGTTGCCCTGTATGCGCGACACCGCAGTATGCAGCCCAAGCGCGTTTTTCAGCACGTGGATCTTGTTGTCATACATCACTTTATTCACCGGCGGGGCGCTGCGCAGAAACTGGTTTTTCAGCCCCTGGGTGTAGGCCCACAGCGCTTTGTCGGTGGTGATATCGTGCCGGTCGGGATAGCGCTGCTGCAGCACATCGCCGAGCCGCTGGTCGTTAATCAACGTGCGTACCTGGGAGAGCAGGTGCTCCGGGTAGCCCTGCAGGTAAATCAGTTCACTCATGCTTATCTCAGACTGGCGAAAAGGGTATACTCTCGCCCCCGCTACGGGGCCAATGCTGAAATTTTACCATCCAGGAGGGCCGATGAGCCAACCAGACAACAGTTTTCGTTCCCTGACGCTGAAGCGTTTTCCGGAAACGGACGACGTTAACCCACTGCAGGCGTGGGAAGCAGCGGACGAGTATCTGCTGCAACAGCTGGACGAGCCGGTCGGTCCGATCCTGATCCTGAACGATGCATTCGGTGCGCTCTCCTGCGTGCTGGCGGCGCATCAGCCGTACAGCATCAGCGACTCTTACCTGAGCGAGCTGGCGATCCGTCAGAACCTGCGCCTCAACGATATTGAGGAGTCGAGCGTCAGGTTCCTCGACAGCACCGCAGCGTATCCGGCAGCACCGGGGCTGGTGCTGATTAAGATCCCAAAAACCCTGGCGCTGCTTGAGCAGCAGCTGCGCGCCCTGCGCCGCGTGGTAACACCGCAGACGCGCATTATCGCCGGGGGCAAAGCGCGTGATATTCACAACTCCACGCTGGCGCTGTTTGAGCAAATTCTGGGGCCGACCACCACCACGCTGGCGTGGAAAAAAGCGCGCCTGATCAACCCGACCTTCACCGCGCCGGCGCTGGCCGAGGTACCGGAAACCCTGAGCTGGAAACTGGACGGCACCGACTGGACTATCCATAACCACGCTAACGTCTTTTCCCGTACCGGGCTGGATATTGGCGCGCGCTTCTTTATGCAGCATCTGCCGGAAAATCTCGACGGTGAGCTGGTGGATCTGGGCTGCGGTAACGGCGTGATTGGCATGACGCTGCTGGCGCAGAATCCGGAAGCGAAAGTGGTGTTTGTGGACGAATCGCCGATGGCGGTGGCCTCAAGCCGTCTGAACGTAGAAACCAACCTGCCGGGTGACGTGGCGCGCTGCGAGTTTATGATCAATAACGCGCTCTCCGGCGTGGAGTCCGATCGCTTTGCGGCCATCCTGTGTAACCCGCCGTTCCACCAGCAGCACGCGATTTCCGATCAGGTAGCGTGGGAGATGTTTCACCATGCCCGCCGCTGTCTGCAGTATGGCGGCGAACTGCGTATCGTCGGCAATCGTCATCTCGATTACTTCCGCAAGCTGAAGAAGATCTTCGGCAACTGCGAAACCATTGATACCAACAATAAGTTCGTAATTCTGAAAGCGGTGAAGACGCGCAAAAAGCGCTGAGTGCGTTAATGGCGGGTGCGCAGGCTTGCCCGCCCTACGGAATCGGATGATGTGGTATGAGTAAGCGCAGCGCACCCGCCACAATTCCGGCGTTTGTACCCTCGTAGGGTGGGTAAGCGCAGCGCACCCACCACGCTTCGTCAGATCGCCAGCGCCAGCCGGGTGCCCTGTTCAATCGCCCGGCGCGCATCCAGTTCCAGCGCCACATCGCAGCCGCCAATCAAATGCACCGGCTTACCGGCAATCATCAACGCATCCGCCAGCTCGCGGCGCGGCTCCTGCCCGGCGCAAATCACCACGTTGTCTACCGCAAGCACCCGCTCTTCATCCCCGAGGGTGACGTGCAGCCCCGCGTCATCAATACGGCGGTAGCTCACACCCGCTTGCATCTTCACGCCGCGTGCCAGCAGGGTAGTACGGTGGATCCAGCCGGTGGTTTTGCCCAGTCCTTCGCCCGGTTTACTCGCCTTGCGCTGCAGCATCACGATCTGGCGCGGGCTGGCCGGCAGGAGCGCTCCTTCCGGACGCAGGCCGCCGGGCCGGGTCAGGCTCTGGTCGATTCCCCATTCCGCGCAGAATTCAGCGATGTTCTGGCTGGTGGCCTCGCCGGACTGGCTGAGATACATCGCGGTATCGAACCCGATGCCGCCGCAGCCGATAATCGCCACCCGCTCACCCACTGGGGCTTTGTCACGCAGCACGTCGAGATAGCTTAAGACCGAAGGGTGATCGATGCCGGGGATCGGCGGAATACGCGGCGCGATCCCGCAGGCGAGGATCGTCTCATCGAAGGCCGCCAGATCCCCGGCGCTCACATACTGATTAAGACACAGGGTGACACCGGTGACCTCGATCATCCGCCGGTAGTAGCGCAGGGTTTCATTGAACTCCTCCTTACCGGGGATCTGCCTGGCGATGTTGAACTGCCCACCCACTTCCGACGCGGCATCAAATAGCGTGACATGATGGCCGCGTGCCGCGGCGTTAACCGCAAACGCCAGCCCGGCCGGACCGGCACCGACCACCGCCAGGGATTTAGGCTGCGCGGCAGGCACAACCGGCATCAGGGTTTCATGGCAGGCACGCGGGTTCACGAGGCAGGAGGTCACTTTGCCGACGAAAATGCGATCGAGGCAGGCCTGATTACAGCCGATGCAGGTGTTGATCTCGTCGCTGCGCCCCTGCGCCGCCTTGCTGAGGATTTCGGCATCGGCGAGAAAGGGCCGCGCCATCGATACCATATCGGCATCGCCGCGCGCCAGGATCGCATCCGCGACTTCCGGATCGTTGATGCGGTTAGTGGTGATCACCGGCAACGAGGTGTGCGCCTTCAGCGCGCGCGTCACCCAGCTGAACGCCCCGCGCGGCACCGGCGTGGCGATGGTAGGAATGCGCGCTTCGTGCCAGCCGATACCGGTATTAATCAGCGTTGCGCCGGCATCTTCCACCGCTTTCAGCAGGGTAATGGTTTCATCGAGCGTACCGCCGCCTTCGACCAGATCGAGCATCGACAGCCGGTAAATAATGATGAAGTCACGCCCCACGCGCGCCCGTACCGCGCGAACCACCTCTACTGCAAAGCGCATGCGACGCGGATAGTCGCCGCCCCACCCATCCTCACGCTGATTGGTCCGCGCCGCGAGAAACTGGTTAATCAGGTAGCCTTCCGACCCCATGATCTCCACGCCGTCATAGCCCGCTTCCCGCGCCAGCTGCGCGCAGTGGGCGAAATCCTCAATCAGCGCCTCAATTTGCGGGGGAGTTAACGCATCGGGGACAAAGCGGTTGATGGGGGCCTGGAGCGCGGAAGGCGCGACGGGGTGCGGCTGATAGCTGTAGCGCCCGGTATGCAGGATTTGCAGGGCGATCTTTCCGCCCTCCTGATGCACGGCGTCGGTGATGGTACGGTGATGCGCCACCTGATGCGCTGCATTCAGTACGGCACCGCCCGCCACCGCCACGCCGGAGGGGGAGGGGGCAATGCCACCGGTGACGATCAGCGCGACGCCGTGGCGTGCACGCTCGGCGTAAAACGCCGCCAGACGCGCCACACCGTCCGGGTGTTCTTCGAGGCCGGTATGCATCGACCCCATCAGGGCGCGATTCTTCAGTTGGGTAAAGCCAAGATCCAGCGGGGCGAACAGCGACGGGTAGCTCATAGTCTCTTCCAGGCTATTTTTATTATGTGGTCGGATGAGTTCTAATTTAGCTATCAGCGCGGTAAATGGAAAAACCGGAGATGACGATTGTGATGGGATTCAAAGAACGGCACGGGCAGGCAGAGCGTGAAAGGCACCCGGCAGGATTACCGGGCGCCTCAGCGCTTATTGTTCAACCGTTTCGCGCGCCGCAGCTGGTTGCAGCGCTGCCAGCGCGTTATCGGCCGCTTTCAGCACCAGCTCGCACTGCTCAATAGTGAGCGTGAGCGGCGGTTCGATGCGAATGGTTTTTGCGTTATTCAGCGTCCCGGCCACCAGCACGCGCTGGCGGAACATCTGGCTGGCAAAGTTATAGCCAATATCGTTGTCCACGAACTCAATCGCCATCAGCATCCCTTTGCCGCGCACGTCCTGCACCAGGCCTGGGTACTGACGCGCCAACTGGCGGAAACCATCCAGCAGCATGTCGCCTTTCTGCTCGGCCTGGCCCGGCAGATTCTCTTCCAGCAGCACGTTGATGGTCGCCAGCGCCGCCGCACAGGCCAGCGGGTTACCGCCAAAGGTGGTGGTATGCAGGAATGGATTATCAAACAGCACCGAGAACACCTCTTCGGTGGCGACAGTCGCCCCGATCGGCATTACGCCGCCGCCGAGCGCTTTGGCGAGGCACAGAATGTCGGGCTGCACGTTCTCATGCTCGCAGGCAAACATCTTGCCGGTGCGTCCCATCCCGGTCTGCACTTCGTCGAAGATCAGCAGTGCGCCGAACTCATCACACAGCTGACGCACGGCGGGCAGGTAACCCGGCGGCGGCAGGATCACGCCTCCTTCACCCTGAATCGGCTCCAGGATCACCGCCGCCACGTCGTCGCCGGTTTTCTTCCCGTCGCAAAGCACCGCGCGCATCGCCTCGATGTCGCCGAACGCCACGTGGCGGAAGCCCGGCAGCAGCGGCATAAAGGGTTTGCGGAAGGTGGATTTGGCGGTGGCCGACAATGCGCCCAGCGATTTGCCGTGGAATGCCCCGCTGGTCGCCACGAAGGTAAATTTTCCGCGCGGTGACTGATACGCTTTAGCAAGCTTAAGCGCCGCTTCCACCGATTCGGTGCCGCTATTGCTGAAGAAGCTGTATTTGAGTTTGCCGGGGGTCAGCGCGGCGAGGGTTTTCGCCAGCATGGCCCGGAGCGGGTCCAGCAGTTCCTGGCTGTGCAGGGGTTGTTTGGCGAGCTGATGCTGTACGGCGGAAACCACTGTTGGATTACGGTGCCCCACGTTGAAAATACCAAAGCCACCCAGGCAATCAATAAACTCCTGTCCCTGGGTGTCGACAAGCGTATTAAGACTGCCCGCCTGCCACTCTACGGCTCCGTAATCCCCGCCAGCTGTTACAGATTTTCGATATTCCAGGAAGCCTGGATTAACGTGCTCTTTAAAATAATCAACCACTTCTCGATTGAGTGCCTTCATCTCCTCATGGTCTAACGTTTGCTTTTCGATAATGTTGAGTGCGTGCGCGGTGCAGGCAAGCGCCGAGGCGCTGGAAGGTAACCTGTTCAAAATAAGCTCCCGGGGATCGCGTATCTCATGATACCGATCTAAGTATTGCAGGGATTGCGCCACTTCAGCGGGGCCAGCTGAAATCGGGATAAACGTCTGGAGAGACGCGAGCTGTACAAAACTTAATCGCCCCGATTGCCGTTGCGCAACGCTTCCTGCTGAGAGTTGCTGTGCGATCGCGCAGCGCCTGAAACGCCTGCGTCACGGCTGTGCACCGGCGCACCGCCGTGAAGCAGACATGCCCTTATGTTTATTTAACCGGGCGCGATCTTATTTACTCATGATTATTCCCGGTGTGCGATTCTGTAAAAGTCTGTGTGAATCAACCGTTTTTTCATTCGGGCGGGATATACTTGCGCTGATTTATTTGTGGTTTTTCTTTTTATATTTTGAGAACACGGCATGATTCATCTCTCCGATATTGATTTAAGTATCTCTGAATTAAATTACGCGATTAATGAGCATTACGCCTGGGCCAACAGGATGCTGCACTTCAGCCTGCTTGGCGGCACGCCGGATGAGACTATCATTGATGCCAGCGCCCATACCCTGTGCTGCTTCAGCCGTTGGTTCTCCCGCTTCGACACCGAGCCGTCGCGCTATCCGAATCTGGTGGATGCTATTTTTCATAGCCACCTGAAAATGCATGACTGCGCGCGCGAATTATTGGTCAGCATTATAAATAAATCCGTAAATGAACAATTAGTGCAGAATTATCACGCTGCACAGCAGAGTTTCATTAATGCCATCGATATATATAAGCAGTCGCTGATCACGTTTCGTAATATGCACGATACGTTGACGGGGTTACCGCTGCGTCATTTATTGTTTCTCGATTTTATTCATCTGCGTGCTGAAACAGACGCGCTATGGTTGCTGATGCTGGATATCGACAAATTCAAAACCATCAACGACACCTGGGGGCACAATGCCGGCGACGATGTGCTGCGCGAGGTAGCCGCTACCCTCGAAGCCGGGATGCGCAGCGGCGAGCGTATCTACCGCTTCGGCGGTGAAGAGTTTGTGGTGCTGTTCAACAACGCCAGCGAGGGCGGGGCGATGGAAACAGCGCGGCGTATCCGCATTAAGCTGGAGCAGTGCCCGGTGCTGGTAGAGGGGACGATGCTGCCGGTCACCGTCACCGGTGGGCTGACCCGGGTACAGCATCAGGATTCCCTGCACAGCGCGCTCTCACAGGCAGACAGCGCCCTTTATACCGGTAAAAACAGCGGGCGTAATCGTTGCGTAATGGCGACCAGTGAAGGAGACATGGTCCAGCTCTGAGACATGGAATTCATTAACACGATGAAACTATAAGGAAAACAACCGTTACCAGAAGCAATAATAAAAGCAGGGCTAATGTGGCTTTTTGCGATCTCAGTCTTAATTAACAACTAAAGTAAAACTGCACAGCGCCGAAATAACAAAGCAGAAAAAACAATTAACAACTGGATAACCTGCCAAACGGAGCTGCTATGTCTTCACGTCCCGCCGTCACCCAGCGTCAATATATGCTGGATGATAATACCACCCTGATGTCCACCACCGACCTGCAAAGTTACATCACCCACGCCAACGACTCCTTTGTTCAGGCCAGCGGCTATCAGCTCCATGAACTGACCGGCAGCCCGCACAATCTGGTGCGTCACCCGGATATGCCTAAAGCCGCCTTCGCCGACATGTGGTACACCCTCAAGCAGGGCGAGCCCTGGAGCGGCATCGTTAAAAATCTGCGTAAAGACGGCGACCACTACTGGGTGCGTGCCAATGCGGTCCCGATGGTGCGTAAGGGTGAGGTCACCGGCTATATGTCGATCCGCAGCCAGGCCTCCGCGGAAGAGATTGCCGCCGTGGAGCCGCTGTACGACGCGCTGAATAAAGGCACATCGAAATATCGCCTGTTCAAAGGCCAGGTGCTGCGCAAGGGCTGGCTGAGCAAGCTGGCAGGCATCTCGCTGCGCTGCCGCATTCGCGGCGTGATGGCAACGCTGTTCGCTTTGCTGGTGCTGGCCCAGGTTGTACAGGGCGTGAGCGGGACGGCGCTGGCTATCTCTGCGGCGGTCAGCGCGGTGGTGATGCTGCTGGGCTGCGCGCTGTTTGAAACCCAGATCGCCAGGCCGATTGAAAACGTGTCCCGCCAGGCACTGCGCGTGGCGACCGGGGAGCGTAACACCGTGGACCACCTCAACCGTACCGATGAGATCGGCCTGACGCTACGCGCTGTCGGCCAGCTTGGCCTGATGTGCCGCTGGCTTATCAACGACGTCACCAGCCAGGTGGTGAACGTGCGCACCGGCAGCGAAACGCTGGCAAAGGGCAATGACGATCTCAATGAGCGCACCCGTCAGACCGTCGTTAACGTCCAGCAGACCGTTACCACCATGAGCCAGATGGCGTCGTCGGTGCAGAACAACTCCGAAACCGCCGCCGCGGCTGATAAGCTTTCCAGCGCCGCCAGCCAGGCGGCCGCCCAGGGCGGTGAAGCGATGGAAACCGTGGTCAGCACGATGGATGAAATCGCCGACAGCACCCAGCGCATCGGCTCCATTACGTCGCTTATCAATGACATCGCCTTCCAGACCAACATCCTGGCGCTGAACGCTGCCGTCGAAGCTGCGCGCGCCGGCGAGCAGGGTAAAGGGTTTGCCGTGGTGGCGGGTGAAGTTCGCCATCTGGCAAGCCGCAGCGCCAACGCCGCGAACGACATCCGCAAGTTGATTGACGCCAGCGCCAGCAAAGTGCAGTCCGGCGCGGTGCAGGTTCACGAAGCGGGGCGCACCATGCAGGATATCGTGGCCCAGGTGCAGAATGTCACCCAGCTTATCGGCCAGATCAGCCACGCGACGTCTGAACAGGCCCAGGGGCTGTCCGAGCTGACCCGCGCCGTGGCGGAGCTGGACAGCATTACCCAGAAAAACGCCGGGCTGGTCGAAGAGAGCGCGCAGGTTTCGTCGATGGTGAAACATCGGGCTGAGCGTCTTGAAGATGCGGTTACCGTTTTACATTAAGTGCTGTGCCCGGCTTTGCAGGCCGGGCCTTTTTTTACCTGTCCTGCCATCCTGCTTATTTCCCGTTTTACGTCCCGTTTTACCTTAATTTGTTAAATAAATATTAAATTGTGGGCGATATTTCACCTCACCAGGCAAAACCTGGTCAGGAAAGATAATTTTACGCCGCGTTAAATACGATTTGGTAATAACGAGACGGGAAGCAGAAAGTGATCTAAAACACAATTCCCCGATCAATAAATCACAATTAATAGTTGCCGACTATCGAATTGGTCATTTACCAAAGAAAAAAACGATCAAACTCATAAAGTTACCTTTCTGCTGTCCGATAACCCCTCTCAGGATCGTGAGGGCGCAACTTTTCCTTCCAGCTTATTTTCCTGCCTTCACGGGACGTCATTTGTGTTTGCCACACCACGACAGTCTTACGGAGAAAATATGTCCTTACATGATGTAAAGATTCGCACAAAATTAATCCTCGCCTTCGCGTTCTTTGTGCTGCTGTTGATTATCAGCTCGTCGCTGTCGCTATTAAGCTTAAGCAGCGCCAATAACAATATTCAGGAGATCGTCAGCGATACCTATCCCACCACGGTGAAAGCGAATCAGCTGATCGAAAACTTCCAGGATTTCGTTAACGTGCAGCAGCTGCTGTTGCTGGATGAGGACAAACGCTGGGCCAGCCAGTCCGAACAGCGTATGACGGCCATCAGCGCCAATATCTCCACCCTGATTAAGTCCCTCGATACAACGCTGAAAGATCGTGAATCCCGCGCGGTACTGACGCGTATTCAGGATATTCGTAAGCAATATCTGGACTCCCGCTTCCGCCTGCTGGCTGCCGTGCAGCAGAACAACCGCGCCGGGGCGATGGATGAGATGATGAATACCACCATCGGCCTGCAGGACGAGTATAAAAAGGCGGTGCAGTCGCTCATCACTATCCAGAACAAGCGCATGACCGATTCAGGCGCGCGCGTGGCAGATGATTACCAGAGCAACCGCCTGATGCTGATCGCGCTGGCACTGGTGTGCATCGCGCTGGCAGTGGTGATAGCGATGGTGATCGTGCGCTCGATTACCGGGCCGCTGAGCCAGGCGGTGGCGTTTGCGAAGGCAATCGCCGATGGCGATCTGACGCGCTCGGTTGAGAGCCATCACCGGGATGAAACCGGCGTGCTGCTCAGCGCGCTGATGGAGATGAAAACCCGCCTGCAGGAGATCGTGCAGGAGGTGCAGTTCAGCTCGGAAAGCATCTCCAGCGCCGCCTCGCAGATCGTTGCCGGTAACCAGGATCTGGCCTCGCGCACCGAAGAGCAGGCCAGCTCGGTTGAAGAGACCGCCGCGTCAATGGAGCAGATCACCGCTACGGTGAAAAACACCTACGACAATACCAACCACGCCACGCGCCTCTCTTCGGAAGCGGCCACCGGCGTGAAGAGCAACGGCGAGAAGATGGCGCAGGTTACCAGCAAAATGCGCATGATCAACGACACGTCCAACCGGATGTCGGACATCATCAACCTGATCGACGCGATTGCCTTCCAGACCAACATTCTGGCGCTCAACGCCGCTGTAGAAGCCGCGCGCGCTGGCGAGCACGGGCGTGGATTTGCCGTGGTAGCTGGCGAAGTGCGTCAGCTGGCGCAGAAAAGCGCCTCGTCGGCCAGCGAGATCCGCAGCCTGATCGAGAACTCCGCGGGCCAGACCCGCGAGGGCATGGAGCTGGTGGAAGAGGCGGGAGGCCTGATCGCCGGCATGGTGAAAAACGTTGATGAGATGGACGGCATTCTGAAGGAGATTGCCCAGGCCAGCCGCGAGCAGTCTGACGGTATCTCGCAGATCAATACCGCTATCGGCATGATCGACACCACTACCCAGCAGAACTCGGCGCTGGTGGAGGAGTCAGTGGCCGCGGCAGCCTCCCTGCAGGAGCAGGCGCATCACCTGAAAGAGATGGTGAAAGTGTTCCGCCTGCGTGAAGAGATGGCGTAACGGTATCACCGGGACTGCAGGACTGATGCTTTTGCGTTAAGCGCGTAGGGTGGGTAAGCGTAGCGCACCCACCTTCAGCAAAGCCGCAGTGATGGCTGCGTGCCTACCCGCGTTATGAGACTTCACTCTAACTCAGGAACTCCGGGCTGCCAGGCCCGGTTTTTTATTCCAGCCGGGTAATTTCCAGCGCGGCACCGTCGATGATCGCCACGATCTGTTTCAGCTGCGCCGGGCTGACGTCGCCCTGATTCACTTTCAAATCCAGCACCGCTTTGAAATTTTCCAGCGCCCGCTTCATCTGGGGATCTTTGCGTAACTGATGTCCGACACAGCGTGCCTTTATACGATCGAGGATCTGCCCGAGCTGCTCGCTGTGCTCGTCCAGCCAGCGCTGGCCCGCGACGGTAATGGCAATTTTTTTACGTCCGCTCTCTTCATCGGTAATGCTGATTAACGTCTGCTCCTGCAGAAAATCGAGAGTGGGATAGATCACTCCAGGGCTGGGGGTATAGTTGCCCTGAGTCAGGGATTCGATCTCTTTAATCAGCTCATAGCCGTGACTGGCTCCACGGGTCAGGATATCCAGTATCACCAGCCGCAGTTCACCGTGACCGAAGAAGCGCTGTCGACGATGGCCGCCGTCAGCAGAGGTTGCGTGGCGCATTATTTTACTCCATTAACAGATATATCTATTTATATCTAAAACGGTTTTTTATACAAGCTTTCATTCCAGGTTTATCTAATTGACTGTTTATAAAGACTTTTAATGGAAGCCTTTAATACTCGTTGTGAAACAGAGCCTGTCTAAAAAGATCTTGCATTCCGGATGGATGGCAATCATTATCATTTACACCAAATTTAGATATATCGTAATTGATCCCGATTCGCTTCACGAAGGCAGAAAAAATGACGCAATCCAGTAAGGTTTATCCGCAGCGCGTACGTAACGAGCTGCGTTTTCGCGAGCTGACGGTGCTGCGCAACGAGCGTATCAGCGCCGGTTTTCAGCGGGTGGTATTAGGTGGCGAGGCGCTGGCGGGGTTCAGCTCGCGCGGTTTCGACGATCATACCAAGGTGTTTTTCCCGCAGCCAGGCGTGCCGTTTGTACCGCCTGTGGTCACCGATGAGGGCATCGTCTGGCCGAACGATGTGCGTCCGGCGTCGCGCGACTACACCCCGCTGTATGATGAGGCGCGTCACGAGCTGGCGCTCGACTTCTTCATTCATGAGGGCGGCGTGGCCAGCGACTGGGCGCAACACGCCCGCGCTGGCGATACCCTGACGATCGGCGGGCCGCGCGGCTCGCTGGTGGTGCCGCTGAGCTACGGGTATCAGCTTTACGTCTGCGATGAATCCGGCATGCCGGCGCTGCGCCGCAGACTGGAAGCCCTGCGCGCGGCGGGTCATCGTGGTGTGGTAAAAGCGATCGTCACCGTGGCCGACGCCGCCTGCCAGGATTATCTGGCGCATCTTAATGATGTCGATATCGACTGGGTGATCGGCCACAGCGAGCAGGCCGTGGATGAACGCCTGGCGGCGCTGGCTATCCCGGATGACGACTATTTTCTGTGGATCACCGGGGAAGGCAAAGTGGTGAAAAACCTCAGCCGCCGTTTCGACGGTGACGCCTTTGATCCCCAGCTGGTGCGTGCAGCCGCCTACTGGCACAACAAGTAACCTGTCGGGGCGCACGTCGCCCCGCATTCTCCCCGCTTCATCTCCCACACCGTGAACCGTCTCACACTCCGATAAGAATATTATATTTCATGCTCCTGTTTATGATGGAATATTTTATTCTTAAGGGAGGATATATCCGTTCCGCCAGCCAGCATAATCATTCCAACAGGGTGAGGAGAGGTTCCGCCATGCAGCATCACACCGCAGCTCCCGGCGCGCACAAACGCGCGCTGATCGCCGGCTCGATCGGCAATTTTATCGAGTGGTATGAGTTTGCCGTTTACGGTTTTCTCGCCACCATCATCGCGCAGAACTTTTTCCGGCTTGAAGGTGAGGCGGAGTTAACAAGCCTGATCCTGACCTACGCCTCGTTCGCCGTGGCGTTCTTTTTCCGCCCGCTTGGCGCGGTGGTCTTTGGCCGCATGGGGGATCGCATTGGCCGTAAGCCGACGCTGATTATCGTGCTGATCTCCATGACCCTTGCCACCGCCGCGATTGGTCTGGTGCCGGTTTATGCCAGCATTGGCGTTGCCGCGCCGCTGATTATCACCGGGCTGCGCATTCTGCAGGGGCTGTTTGCCGGTGGGGAATACGGCGGTGCGGTCTCGCTGATGACCGAATTCGCACCGCGCGGCAAACGTGGGCTCTACGGCGCGTGGCAATCCTTCACCGTCGCGCTTGGCCTGCTCGCCGGAGCCGGTATCGTGGCGCTGCTTTCCGTGACGCTCAGCCCGGAAGCGCTTTATGACTGGGGCTGGCGCATTCCGTTCTTTATCGCGCTGCCGATGGGGGCCGTCGCGCTCTGGCTGCGGGTCAGCATGGAAGAGACGCCGGGCTTTGTGCGCCAGCAGCAGCGCCGCGAGGCTGCACCGGTGAAGGCCAGCACCGGGGCGACGCTGAAAAACATCCTGCTGGCGATTGGCCGGGTGATGGTGTGGTCGGCGGCGGGCTATACCTATCTGGTGATTATGCCTACCTACTTGCAATCTGCCCTGCACACCGGCTTTAACCAGGCGCTGCTGATTGCGGTGATCTCGAATATCGGGTTTGCGCTGACCATCATTCCGGCAGGGATGCTGAGCGACCGCATCGGGCGGCGCACCGTGATGGTGGTCGCCACTGGCCTGCTGCTTATTCTGGCTCTGCCGCTGCTGAAGATCCTGCAGGCGGAAAGCGCGACGCTGGCGGTGAAAGCGCTGGTGGTGTTGGTTGCCGGCGGGCTGGTGGGTATCCTGGCTGGCCCTGGCCCGGCGATGCTGGCGGAAATGTTCCCCACCCGCGTGCGCTATACCGGCCTCGGGCTGGCTTATTCGCTCTCCAACGCGCTGTTCTCCGGCTGCGCTGGTCTTATCATTACCGGCCTGATTAAGCAGACCGGCAACCTGGATATTCCGGCGTACTACGTGATGGCCACCGCGGTGATAAGCATTGGCACGCTGATGACGCTGAATAAGAATGACCATCTGAAAGCACTGGAGTAAGGATTACTCCGGGGCGGGAAAGTACTCCAGGGCGGGTAAGCCTGCGCACCCGCCACCGTAGATTTCAAAAGGTGGGTGCGCTGCGCTTACCCACCCTACGTGCTTAATTGATGGTATTACCGTACAAACGCGTTTTTTGTGGGGGATGATACAGATAATCTATGATCCCCACCTGGCTATAAGTGGGGAATATTATTTTTTACGCCTTTAATAACGCAAAAGTGATCTCTTTTCTGAAAAAAACGTTTATATAAAACATGCGCCTTGCAGCCAGATTTATTAAATCAAACGCGGTAAAATAATGCCTTTGTAAGGGAGCGTTTATTGGAGCTAACAAGGATATTTATGACTACTAATTCATATTGCAAGGTTGATGAGCTTGGTTTTCCGGCGTTTACTGGTTGGGATGCTATAAGGTATAAATTATTACCTGACAGTCTTATTTTTCTGACGGGGGATTATTATTTATGGGCTTATAAAGCTGCATATTTAAAATATAATAAAAAAGCAATAGTAAACGCAGCCAGGGCTGAAGGTATCCCCTTGCTGCTTCTGGCAGGGGTAGCGATATCGGAAGTGGGAGGCACTCCCGACCGTTTTAAATCAATTATAGTCTTGCCCTTTCGACAATTGATAATAGATATTCTCAGAAATAATAATATAACATCAAACAAAACGTCTGTCGGACTTATTGCAATGCAGTTGCGCGTAGCTGCAGAGATTATAGGTCTTGATCCCGCCTCGCTGACGCTTTCCCAGCAGCACCAGTTAGCGACCTGCCTGATGTCGAATGAATTTAATATTCGAATGGTGGCAAAACACCTGAAGGATTTAATAATATTCGATAATCCAGAAATAAGAGATACCGTTCATCTTACTGATGAGCAAATCATCGTTGCTGCATCGCGTTATAATCGCGGAATCCAGAGAAACCATGCTGATTTTATAGCGTCTATTCATGCGCATAAAGGTGACAGTAACAGAGAGTACAGTTCTTACGGCAGACGAATTCTTGAGAAACGAAAGACCATCAATAGGATATTAGGAGTGACTCAGTGAAGCGTCTGATGCTGGTCAGTTACTGGCTTTTTTGTATAGCCGCAATCTTCCTGCTCTCCTCTTTTAAGGAGGAGTGGTTTATTGACGGTGGGGAGATAAAAAACGCCTGTATCGCGCATCGGGCATTTGTGGTGGATGATACGCGGGACGTGATGGTCCCGTTGACGATTATTCTGCTGCTGCCCTGGCTGTATCTACTCAAACGAACCCGGCTGACGTCGCTGCTGGTAAACACGGCAACACTGTTGCTGGTGATATTTGCCCTGTGGCGATTCTGGCTCCGCCTGGCGTTCTGTTAACCCTTAACCAGCGGCATCTTTCGTGCCGCTGCTTTTCACCATGCCAACGGTCAGTTAACGATCGTAATTACCACGCGTCCCAGCACGTCGATATCTTCCAGCGCGCAGTCGAAGGCGGTGCCGACGCCGCTGACGCGCACCTTGCGTACCGGGATACGGATTAATGATCGGACGCTGATTTTCCCTTCGATATTCACCAGCCACTCGCCGTCGTAGATGTCGTCGAAGGTGCTATCGATAATGTACTGCGCTTTGTCATCCTGCAGGCAAAACGGCTCGGCGGGAAGCGGGACGCCCGCGCGGAAAAACACCTTATCAAACATGGCGTAGCCCGCATCGTAGAGCTGGCCGTCAACCAGCTTTTTACGCGGCAGCTTCATTACGTCAGGTTCGTCGTCGGCAAATTTTTTACCTTCCCCGGTTGCCAGCCATGCCAGCGATGCGCCGGTTTCCGCCATGCAGCGCACCACGATATCCGCAGGGAAGCCGCCGCGCTTGTAACGCGAGGAGAGGCTGCTGGCAGCCATATCCAGATGCTGGGCCAGCATCATTTTGGACGGGAAACCGTACGCCTCAATGACCCGGTCCAGAACGGACGCACTGTCGCTACTTAAATCAATTTTGAAATCAGTCACTTAAAATCCAGAACTCCGCAAAATGCGTATTGCGAATTGACACTTCGCAAAATGCGAATTATTCTGACCTCGTTTTGTTGATTATGCGAATAATGTTGGCTATTACCGAGCGCAACCGAAACGAGGAGTTTGCCTTATGCGTCCTGACATTACAATCACTATCCCAACCCCTTTCCTGCCGCTGCACGAGTACTGCCGCCTGACCGGTACCGCCATTGGCACTGCCCGGGACATGATCCGCGACGGCCGTCTGCCGATTCGTGATAAAGGCGATAAGCGCCGCGCCCGCGTTGAAGTCAACATGGCGGCGCTGACGGTGGAAGCCCTGAGCGGCTGCGCAGTTTCGCTTAACGCGCAGTAATGAATAACGAATTCGATAATTGCGAATTTTCAGCCTGACGGGAGGCGAGATGGCAATTGAAGGCGTAGCGGCCACGGTGCCGCTGAGCGCGGGTGAACGGGCTGCTGGGCTGAACCAGCTGGCAGCGCTGCGCGCCCGGCACTGGGGCGACAGCGGCTGGGATGAGGTGGCGCGTTTCCTGAACGAGATGCGCGATCGCCGCGACCCGGGGTATCACGATAACTGCCGGGCGCTGGCTGCCATCTTTTACTTTGCGAAGCTGCCCACCGCACGCCACAGCGCAGCGCCGGATGCCTTCACCCGGCAGGAGCAACGGGCGCTGATCGCGGCGATGAACCACTTCCGGGCGGTAGTAAGCCTGTTTCCCAGACGGCTGACCCTGCCGAACTAATCCATTAATCAACAGCAATGGCGTAAACCCGCCAGGCCTGCTGTTGCCTGAATTCAGGAGAATAACCGTGGAATACATGAACACTTTACCCCATCCGGACGCTGAACAGGCGCTGGGGCTGATGATCCATGCTGCGCAAATGCAGGAGCGCAAGGGCGGGGCGCAGGCCATCGCCGGGCGTCTGGACGCGCTGGCACGCAAAATCAGTCGTGAAGCGCTGAACGGCGTCGAAGCGGCAGCGTTGCTGAGCGAAGAAGCCGACCGCTTTGCACACCAGGCCCGGGAGATCGACTGATGGCCGATGAAATTGATATCGCCCAGCAGTACGAGCAGGAGGCGCGCGAACGCTACATCGTTCAGGCGCGCAGCCGCCTGACCGGGCCATCACGCCTGACCTGTGCAAGCTGCGACGAACCGATCCCGGCATCGCGGCGTGCGATCCTGCCCGGCGTCAGCTGCTGCGTCACCTGCCAGGAGATCGCCGAGCTGAAGCAGAAGCACTACCGGGGCGGCGTGTGAGTGATATTGCCTGGGCCTGGCCGTGGAATGCCCCGCGTCCGGCGATCACCAGCCCCGGTCTCACCCGGGAAGAGGAGCAGCGCCGCAACCGCACCATCGCGACGCTGCTGCGTACCCGGCGCTGGCTGGCGCACCATCCTCACTGCGTCACCGCCGGGATTTACCAGCGTATGGACCGGCTGGCGAACGAGCGCGGTATTCCGCGAGCCAACGCGGCGCTGATTGCCTTTGGACGGCGGATGCTGCCGCGTCTGCAGCGGGTGAGCGAACGCTATCAGGCAAGCGGCATCGAGCGCACCCTGACGCGGGAGCTCACTGGCTGGCGCTTCGATGATGCGTACCGCCGCTACCTTATTACCCGGCTGATGGATCTGCTGGCCCGCTACAACCGGCTGGCGGATCTGACTAAAGCCGACATCGATCTGCTCGCGGCGGACATTGCCAGTCTGATCCGCGGTGAAATCGACAGCGAAGCGGATGAAAGCTGGGGTGAGCTGAAAACCCTGCACGCCTGGTATCTGCGCGCTGCCCATCTCTGCCAGCTGTTTCGCATCACCCCGCCCGCGTGGGAGCGCATTACCCGCCGCTACGCCTGTGAAGAGCAGCTTGGCCCGGCGGTGTTGCGCATGTGCAACGCCCTGTGGTGGCGCAGTCGCCTGCGCCGCATCGCCAGCGCCTGGCGCGAGCATCTGCAGATTGCCGTCGGCAACGTCAGCCAGCGCGGCACGCCATACGCCAGCAAAAGCTGCCTCAGCGAATGGCGGGAGCAGAAACGTCGCACCCGTGAATTTCTCAAGGGCATGGAGCTGGAGGATGAAGAGGGTAACCGCATCAGCCTGATTGAACGCTACGACGCTTCCCATGCCAACCCGGCGATCCGCCGCTGCGAGCTGATGACGCGCATTCGCGGCTTCGAAAACATCTGTCAGACCCTCGGCTACGTCGGCGACTTCTATACCCTGACGGCCCCCTCATCCTTTCATGCCACGCTGCGATCCGGCTTCCCGAATCCGCGCTGGTGCGGTGCCAGCCCGGCAGAGACCCAGCGCTGGTTCGCCTCGCTCTGGGCGCGGATTCGCGCTCGCTTACACCGCCAGCAGATCCGCGTGTTCGGTATTCGCGTCGCCGAACCCCATCACGACGGCACGCCTCACTGGCATATGCTGATGTTTATGCGCCCTGAAAACGTGGCACAGGTGCGGGCGATCATGGCTGACTATGCCTGCGAGCAGGATGCTGACGAGCTGACCGATGAGCGCGCCCGCCAGGGACGTTTTCATGCGGTTGCCATCGACGCCGAAAAAGGCTCCGCCACCGGGTACATCGCCAAATACATTGCCAAAAACGTCGACGGCTATGCCCTGGAGGGGGAACGCGACAGCGAAACCGGCGGGCTGCTTACCCAGAGCGCGGCGGCGGTATCGGCGTGGGCCGCACGCTGGCACATCCGACAGTTCCAGTTTATCGGCGGCGCGCCGGTCACCGTTTACCGCGAGCTGCGCCGCCTGGCTGACAGCGAGGCTGCGCGCGGCCTGAGCGTGGATTTTGCCACGGTGCACCAGGCTGCGGACCGCGGCGACTGGGCCGGATACGTCACCGCCCAGGGCGGGCCGTTCGTACCGCGCGCGGCGGTGCAGGTGCGCGTCTGGTATCAGACGGACGACGCGCGTAACCCCTATGGCGAGGAAAAGGTAGCCGTGCGCGGCGTATACGATACCGGCGTGGGGCGCGACGTGCCGCTGCTGACCCGTACCCGGCGCTGGAAAATCGTGCCGAAGATCGCCGCCGCGCAAGCGCAAACTCACTCCTCTTGGAGTTCTGTCACTAACTGTACGGGGGCGACGCACGATCGGAACGATACCCCGTGGGATGGCGTGACGCCGCTCACCCGCAGCCAGCGGCGGCGCTTATCTGCCCGCCTGCGCCAGCCAACGGCCGTGCGGCGGCCACCCTTTATTCCGGGCAGCGACACCGATCGTGACGCGATCCGCGAGATCCAGAAGGATATCCGGATGATGACCGGCGAAAGCATTAGCGCGGGCATGGGTTTCTCGTTGCTGAAGGGGACCACGGCGCGTATTAACGGCCTGTGGTGTCGGGGATCGTCCGGCGGAGAAATCTTCGGCGTTTCGCCCTGTGCAAAGCGTCAGACTGCTGCCGAACGCCAGCAAAATGCCCGACGCATCCTGGCCCGCTTCGCAGCGATCCGGGCGCAAAAGTGACCCTGGACGTGACGCGCGTCATGGATGAATATTCTTTTAATTTCAGCATGATAAAAAAATGAAAGATTGGTTCGATTACACGTTTTCAAATAACCCCTGGCGTGCTACTGTATAGATATACAGTGCTTTTGGTGTAGGGGAGGTCACGTGGATCAGGGGTTGAAAGAGCAGGTGATGTTAGAGCGCGTCGAGTTAATTGCGCGCCTGACGTCAGAAGGAGCCAGCCAGGAAAGAGACAGGGAAATTGCATTAAATTTGATAGCCGAGCTGGCTGGCGGGCAGATGATGACCGACGGCAATTACACCGTGACTTTCACCGTATTACCCATCGACAAATAGCGCCGTGGTAACAGGCTACGCCGCCGGGTGCCGACGCCCGCGCTGTCTTACCGCGCCAACTCAAACCATTATGCCGCCGTGATACCGGTTTTATGCCTTTGCCCGCCCGCTCCGGCGGGCTTTTTTTTGCCCGTTGTCCGGCAATGTTGTGCCTGCCTTCCTCCATCCGCCCTCGATAGCGCCCGGCTGCCCGACGCAGGAAAATAGTCTCAGGCCCGGCGCTAATCGGGCTGCGGCGCGGTGACTCTTTGTCGCGCCGGGATAACTGACCGTAACGAGGAGCGACGCCAATGAAAACCATAGCCAGCCAGGGGGACACGCTCGACGTTATTTGCCAGCGCTACTACGGCCGCACTCAGGGCGTGGTGGAGAGCGTACTGGCTGCCAATCCGGGACTCGCCTCGCATGGGGTGATACTGCCGCACGGCACCGCCGTCGAACTGCCTGAGGTGCCCGCCTCGCCGACCCGGGAGAACGTCAACCTATGGGACTGACCGGGGAAAGAATTACCTCATTTATTGCCTACTGGATCAGCGCCGGACTGGCGTTCTTCGGCGCCATGACGCCGCAGGATTTCGCCGCCTGGTTCGGGGTGCTGGGGGTGGTATGCACCGTTGGCGTTAACTGGTACTACCGCCGCAAAAGCTACCTGCTGATCAAATCCGGCAGCGACGAGGTGCGCCGTGAACTCACTCGCTAAAGGCTGTTCCATCGCCACGGTGCTGGCTCTGACGCTGCTGGTGCCCGACTTTCGACTGCTGCATACCTCCCGGGAAGGGCTGGCGCTGATTGCCGATCTGGAGGGGTGCCGCCTGCGTCCGTATCAGTGCAGCGCCGGGGTCTGGACCAGCGGCATCGGTCATACCGCTGGCGTAACGCCAACGCGAGATATCACCGAGCGCGACGCCGCCGCCAATCTGGTGAGCGACGTGCTGCACACCGAGCGCCGGCTGGCGAACTGCATAACGGTCTCGATGCCCGACCCGGTATACGACGCGCTGGTCAGCTTCGCCTTCAACGTCGGCACCGGGGCCGCCTGCCGTTCCACGCTGGCGGGATTTCTTCGCCGCGGGGAGTGGGCGCAGGCGTGCCATCAGCTGCCGCGCTGGATCTACGTCAACGGCGTGGCAAGCAATGGCCTGAAGCACCGGCGCGCCCGCGAGCAGGCCTGGTGCCTGACGGGGGTGCAATGAGAACCCTGGCTGCACTAACGCTGCTGCTGCTGAGCGCGGTGCTGTGGCTGCACCATAAAAATGGTCAGCTCGCACAGGCGCTCAGCGAGGCCAGCGCTCTCAGCGCCAACCAGAAAGCCGCGATGGGCGCGCTGGAAACGCGGTTGGCTGCGGCACTGACGCTGGGCCGGGATAACGGACGTGCCCAGGTCGCACTGCGCCAGCGGCTTGATGCTGCCGGCACCCATGCGGCCCGGCGGGAACACACCATTACGAGGCTACTTCATGAAAACGCATCGCTTCGCCGCTGGTATGACGCTGAGCTGCCTGATGCTGTGCGTCAGCTGCACCAGCGCCCCGGTTACGCCAGCGCCGGTGATGATCTCCAGCGCCTGTCCGCGGGTGAGCCTGTGCCCGATGCCGGGCAGTAACCCAAAGACTAACGGCGATCTGAGCGCCGATATTCGCCAGCTTGAGCGCGCGCTGATTGCCTGCGCGCTGCAGGTTGAAACCGTTAAACATTGCCAGGATGAACTTGATGCTCAAACCCACTAGCCTGCGCCAGGCCCTCGCGGCGGCGATCCCGGACCTGCGCGACCATCCCGACCGCTTGCGTCTCACTACCGAAAGCGGGCGCATCGTCTCAACCCTTGCCGCCACGCTCTCGTTTGAAGCGCAGTATCAGCTCCAGCTCATCGTCTCGCCGTTTACCGGCGAACTGGAAGAGGTGGTGGTGCCGCTGCTGGCCTGGCTGCGGGTTAACCAGCCGGATTTGATGCCGGTGAACCCGGAGCAGCCCGGCGGCTTCAGCTGGCAGCTCGCGACCGCCGCAGACGGCACGCCGCAGCTCACCATTCTCATCCCGCTTACCGAGCGTGCGCTGGTCAGCCAGCAGGGCGAAACGCTGCATGCCACCTGGGTGCCGGAACCGCCAGAACCCGCAGCGGTAACGCGGCCGGTGGAGCTGTGGATGAAGGACGAGCTGGTCAGCCGCCAGCCTACATCAGGCAGCTGACGCGCTGCCGCATGGATTTTATCCCGGCGCAAGACCGCTCGTTGTGTGAGCCGCCATCGCGCCGGATGAAATGGTCGCTGAATCTCTTTTATCGCATCCTGAACCTATGAACACACTCGCATCGCTTCACGACATTTCGCGCTTACTGCGCAACCTGATCCGCACCGGCGTGGTGGTGGAAACCGACCTTGCCGCCGGGCGCTGTCGGGTAAAAACCGGCGGCATCACCACCGACTGGCTGCAGTGGCTGACCCAGCGCGCCGGACGCTCACGCAGCTGGTGGGCACCCTCCGTTGGCGAACAGGTCATGCTGCTGGCCGTCGGTGGGGAGCTGAGTACCGCGTTTATCCTGCCGGGGATTTTTTCCGACGCGCATCCCGCGCCGTCGGCCTCGGCGGATGGCTGGCACGTAGCGTTCCCCGACGGGGCCACGCTCTCTTATGAACCCGACACCGGCGCGTTGCAGGTGGCCGGGATCAAAACCGCAGACATCACCGCGTCGGAGTCGATTACCGCCACGGTACCGGTGGTGCTGGTGAAGGCCGAAACCCGCATCACCCTGGATGCGCCGGACGTGGTCTGCACCAACCGACTGATTACCGGCTCCATCGAGGTGCAACGAGGAGGAACCATGACGGGCAACATTGCGCACAGCGGCGGCGCGCTGACCTCAAACGGTGTGCAGGTCGACAGCCACAGCCACGGCGCGGTACAGCGCGGCGGCAGCTGGACGGAGGGCACGCAATGACGGCGCGCTATGCCGGCATGGACCGGGCCACGGGCGAGGCTTTGCTGGATGAGGCGCACATTAGCCAGAGCGTGCGCGACATCCTGATGACGCCGGTGGGCACGCGGGTGATGCGCCGGGATTATGGTTCGCTGCTGTCGGCGCTGCTCGACCAGCCGCAGAACCCGGCGCTGCGGCTGCAGATTATGGCGGCGTGCTACATGGCGCTGCTGAAGTGGGAGCCGCGTATCACCCTGAGCGCCCTGAATTTCGAGACCCGCTATAACGGCGAGATGATCGTTGAGTTGACCGGTCAGCTGGTCGACAGCGCGGGCGACGTATCGTTAACCATTCCACTGAGCTGAGACTATGCCGACCATTGACCTGAACCAGCTCCCCGCCCCGGATGTGGTCGAGGAGCTCGATTATGAAACCATTCTCGCCGAGCGCAAGGCGACGCTGATCTCGCTCTATCCCGCGGAGGAGCAGGCGGCCATTGCCCGCACCCTGGCGCTGGAGTCCGAGCCGCTGGTGAAACTGCTGGAAGAGAACGCATACCGCGAAGTGATGTGGCGTCAGCGCGTGAACGAGGCGGCGCGGGCGGTGATGCTCCCCTATGCCACCGGCAGCGATCTCGACGTGCTGGCGACCAACAACAACACGGCTCGCCTGGTCATTACCCCGGCAGACGACAGCGCCATCCCGCCGGTGCCGGCGGTGATGGAGTCCGACAGCGATCTGCGGCTGCGCACCCAGCAGGCGTTCGAAGGGCTGAGCGTGGCCGGGCCAACCGGCGCTTACGAGTACCACGGACGCAGCGCCGACGGACGCGTCAGTGATATCTCGGTGGAGAGCCCCAGCCCGGCCAGCGTCACCATTACCGTGCTGTCGCGTGAGAACGATGGCAAGGCCGATGCCGGGCTGCTGGCAGTGGTTGAGCAGGCACTGAACGCCGAGTCGGTGCGCCCGGTGGGCGACCGGGTGACGGTGCAGGCGGCGGAGATTGTGCCCTATGCGGTGAACGCCACGCTGTTCTTCTATCCGGGGCCGGAAGCGGGGCCGATACGTGATGCGGCGGCGCAAAAGCTGCAGCGCTACGTCACCGCCCAGCACCGCCTTGGGCGCGATATTCGCCTCTCTGCTATCTATGCCGCGCTGCATGTGGAAGGGGTGCAGCGCGTCGAGCTGAGCGAGCCGACCGCAGACATCACCCTCGGCAAGCATCAGGCCTCGTGGTGCACCGGCTACACCCTGCTGAACGGAGGCGCGGATGAGTGACGACCGCCTGCTGCCGCCCGGCACCTCGACGCTTGAAGTCGCCGCCGCCCGCGCTGCGGCGGAGATTGCCCGCGTGCCGGTGCTGCTGCGTACTCTGTGGAGCCCGGAAAGCTGCCCGACGCGCCTGCTGCCGTATCTGGCGTGGACGCTGTCGGTGGATCGCTGGGACGAGAACTGGCCTGAGGCCACCAAGCGCAGCGTCATCGCCTCGGCGTTCTATATCCACAAGCACAAGGGCACCATCAGCGCGCTGCGCCGCGTGGTGGAGCCGCTGGGGTTTTTGATTCAGATCCGCGAGTGGTGGCAGACCGATGAGCAGCCCGGCACGTTTCGCCTGGTGGTGGGCGTGCAGGAGAACGGCATCACCGAGGCAATGTTTCAGGAGCTGGAGCGGCTGATTAATGATGCCAAACCCGCCAGTCGCCATCTGACTGGTCTGTCGATCAGTCTGAGTACCGACGGCGCGTTTTTCGTCGGGGCAAACAGCTACGGCGGCGACGAGCTAACGATTTACCCCTATGTGCCTGAAAGCATCACCGTGAGCGGGGGCTTCTACCCGGCTCAGGCGATTCATCTTGTTGACAACATGAGAGTAACTGCATGACCGCGAAATATTTTGCCATTCTGACCAATCAGGGAGCCGCCCGGCTGGCAAATGCCACCGCGCTCGGCACCAGACTGAACCTGACGCAGCTTGCGGTGGGCGACGCCAACGGCGTGCTGCCGATGCCGAACCCGGCGCAGACCGCGTTGATCCACGAGCAGCGCCGCGCGCCGCTGAACCTTATCGACGTCGATCCGGCCAACCCCGGACAAATCATCGTCGAGCAGATCATCCCTGAGGACGAGGGCGGATTCTGGATCCGCGAGATCGGCCTTTACGATGACGAAGGTTTTCTGGTTGCGGTAGCGAACTGCCCGGAAACCTACAAACCGAAGCTGCAGGAAGGCAGCGGCCGCACCCAGACCATCCGCATGGTGCTGATTGTTTCCAGCACCGAAGCGGTAACCCTGAAAATTGATCCGGCGGTGGTGCTGGCAACGCGTAAGTACGTTGATGACAAGGTTATCGAGGTAAAAGCCTATGCCGATGGCCTGCTGAAAAAGCACGTCGAGGCCGCGAACCCGCACCAGCAGTACCCGTTAATCGCTAACGCGCTAAAAGAAATGGCCAACGCCGGGTTGGTAGGCGAGGTTCTCAAAAACCTTGGTTTGGGGGAAGGCTCCGCGCTGCCGGTGGGTGTGCCGGTACCGTGGCCATCAGCCACCGCGCCAGCAGGTTGGCTGAAATATAACGGTGCGGCATTCGATAAAGCGCGTTATCCAAAACTCGCTGCGGTTTATCCCAGTGGAGTATTACCAGATCTGCGCGGTGAGTTTATTCGTGGCTGGGATGATGGACGTGGGGTTGACACGAGTCGTGGCTTATTATCGGCGCAGGGTTTTGCCATGCAGAATATAACCGGGGCGCTGCATTCCAGATCTGCACCACTCACCGGGGGCGGGGCTGTCGTAAATGCTTTCGGTGCGTTTGCTCTTGCGACGAATTCAGGCGGTAGTTACGTTAATTTAGTTGGAACTAATTCCGCCTCTAACGCAGACATTACAACCTTTGACGCCTCCCGCGTTGCAAGCACTGCTCAAGAAACACGTCCGCGAAACATCGCATTTAATTACATAGTGAGAGCAGCATAATGGTCGAAGCAAAGTTAGATGGACAAATGATCGCAACACAGGCTGGTTATATTACTGTATACAATTATGATGAAATGACTCTCGAATATTTATCTTCATGTGTTGAATATCTTGCTGTCGGCGTGGGCCTGCCTGCTAAATCCTGCATCGAATTTCCGGGTGATAAAAAGGATGGAATGGTTATATGCCGAAAGCCTGATGATTCTGCATGGCAATACCTGCCAGATTATCGGGGCCAGACGGTATACAGGACTGAAACCGGAAAGCCGACAGAAATCACCATGCCGGGAGAATATCCCGCCGGCACTACGACCGCAGCACCGTCAACCCGGTTTGATGTGTGGAACGGTAGCGAGTGGGTGACGGATTCCGCCGCGCAACAGGCCGCAGCTGTTAAAGAAGCAGAGCAGACAAAATCCAGCCTGCGCAGCTACGCTAACGGCTTCATCAACGAGCAGCAATGGCCGTCGCGGCTTGCGCTGGGGAGATTAAGCGAAGAAGAAAAGGCAGCTTTCAGTGCCTGGCTTGATTATCTCGATGCGCTGGAGTCGGTTGAAACATCCAGCGCACCAGAGATCAGCTGGCCGGCTCAGCCGGTGGAGTAGGCCATAAAATATCGGGCGCACCTGAAACATCAATTTCTTTCAGGGCGTCCAGATAATCCAGCCACTTATTAAAAAGCAACTTTTCATCGTCGGAAAGACGCCCAAGCATAAGCTTAGAGGGCCACTGCTGCTCGTTTATATAATTATTGGCCTCATCGGTGTGGCGTTTATTTTCTGCTTTGGCCTGCTCAACAAAATCCAAAGGAATTGTGAGCCAGGCAGGCTTGTTATCGGGGCCGGGCGCTCTCGTTTTTCCTTCAGGCGGATTGCCGCCATATTCAATGAAATCATCACGAGATACCTCTATCAAGTCACCCGGCCATGAACCGGATAAAAGGTATCTTTCTTTATGCTCTTCCTCGTAAAAGGCATTCTTAGAGGGTGAATAATTAATTTTCATTTTTAATATCCAATAGCCAGCCAGCGGAAATTATATGCCCCCGAACCTGCTGAGCAGCGGAGACGGAAATTTGTTGCGGTAAGGTTTCCGGCGGCTGCCGCTGGGATCGTTGTGCTGCCGTTATCGTATGTTGCGAAAACCTGCGCGCATGCGTTCGGAAAGGCCACCCGGAAATTTACGACATTTCCACCGCCGCCGATTCCACCTGCCCCAGCGTCGGCACTTCCCCACTGAATCAGCAAGCCAGAAGGTAAGAACTGAGACCCCGCTGGGCTTTTATTTACTGAGAAAAAAGACATGTCTGGGATCTGTTTTTCCTCGCTTCCCACCCCACGCTTAGCCGCCTCCCCCAAACCAAGGTTTTTAAGAACCCACTCTCTCACCCGAATTACCCCACTTTCCCGCACTCGTGGCATGCTTACGCCTTTTTCGAAGGGCGGAGTAGTATGCTTATCGGCTATGTCAGGGTATCAACAAACGACCAGAACACCGCGCTGCAGCGAAATGCGCTGGAGTGCGCAGGATGTGAGCTGATTTTCGAGGATAAAATCAGCGGCAAGACCGCTGAACGGCCCGGCCTTAAGAAGCTGTTACGCATGCTCAGCGAGGGCGATACCCTGGTGGTGTGGAAGCTGGACAGGCTCGGGCGCAGCATGCGGCATCTGGTGACCCTGATTGAAGAGCTGCGGTTGCGCGGTGTCAATTTTCGCAGCCTCACCGACAGCATTGATACCAGCACCCCGATGGGACGTTTCTTCTTTCACGTCATGGGCGCCCTCGCCGAGATGGAGCGCGAGCTGATTGTCGAACGCACCCGGGCCGGGCTGACGGCGGCGCGTGCGCAGGGGCGGATTGGCGGGCGTCGCCCGAAGCTGACCGAGGCGCAGTGGGCGCAGGTGGGCAGGCTGCTGGCCGCCGGTGAACCGCGCCAGCGTGTGGCGATCCTGTTCGATATTGGCCTTTCAACCCTGTACCGCCGGTTCCCGGCAACGCCGGGCGCGCCACCCCCCGTTGTGCCATCCCTTTCCCAACCCTGACAAATAGCGCCAGACGGTGCCAGACGTGAAAATGGACTCACCCCTTAACGATGGAGTGAACCGGATGAGTGATTTTCACCACGGCGTCCAGGTCGTCGAAATTAACGACGGCACGCGCGTCATTTCAACTGTCTCAACGGCAATTATCGGTATGGTCTGTACGGCCAGCGATGCTGACGCGGCGACTTTCCCTTTAAACCAGCCCGTGCTGATTACCAACGTGCAGAGCGCGATTGGCAAAGCCGGTAAAAAAGGCACCCTCGGTGCGGCGCTGCAGGCGATTGCCGACCAGTCCAAACCCGTCACCGTGGTAGTGCGCGTGGAAGAGGGCAGCGGTGAGGATGCTGAGGCAGCGTTCGCCCAGACCGTCTCTAACGTCATCGGTACTACCGACGCGAACGGCAGCTATACCGGCCTGAAAGCGCTGCTCACCGCCGAAGCGGTGACCGGCGTGAAGCCGCGTATCCTCGGCGTGCCGGGTCTCGATACGCAGGAAGTGGCGACCGCACTGGCTTCGGTGTGCCAGAAGCTGCGTGCGTTCGGCTACGTCAGCGCCTGGGGCTGTAAAACCGTGTCGGAAGCCATCGCTTACCGCGCCAACTTCAGCCAGCGCGAGCTGATGGTGATCTGGCCAGATTTCCTGGCGTGGGACACCGCGACTAACGCCAGCGCAACGGCGTTCGCTACCGCCCGCGCACTCGGCCTGCGTGCTGCCATCGACCAGTCCACCGGCTGGCACAAAACCCTGTCCAACGTCGGCGTCAACGGCGTGACCGGCATCAGCGCCTCGGTGTTCTGGGATCTGCAGGAGTCCGGCACCGATGCGGATCTGCTCAACGAAGCGGGCGTCACCACGCTTATCCGCAAGGACGGTTTCCGCTTCTGGGGTAACCGCACCTGCTCTGACGATCCGCTGTTCCTGTTTGAGAACTATACCCGTACCGCGCAGGTGATTGCCGACACCATGGCCGATGCGCACATGTGGGCAGTAGACAAGCCGGTTACCGCCACGCTGATCCGCGACATCATCGACGGTATTAACGCGAAGTTCCGCGAGCTGAAATCCAACGGCTACCTGATCGACGCCCAGTGCTGGTTCGATGAGAGCGCCAACGATGAAGCGACGCTCAAGGCTGGCAAGCTGGTGATTGATTACGACTATACCCCCGTGCCGCCGCTGGAAAACCTGACCCTGCGCCAGCGCATTACCGACAAGTACCTGGCGAACCTGGTCACCTCGGTCAACAACAGCTAAGGAGGCTGACCCATGGCATTACCGCGCAAGCTTAAATACATGAACCTGTTCCTGGATGGCACCAGCTATCTGGGTGTAGTGAAAGCGGTTACGCTGCCGAAGCTGACCCGCAAACTGGAGAACTACCGCGGCGGCGGCATGAACGGCGTCGCCCCGGTGGATCTGGGGCTGGACGATGAGGCGCTCTCCACCGAGTGGACGCTGGGCGGCTTCCCGGATGAGGCCATCTGGTCGCTGTACGGCGCGGTGAGCGCGGACGCGGTGCCGGTGCGCTTTGCCGGCTCCTATCAGCGCGACGATACCGGCGAGATCGTGCCGGTTGAAGTGGTGATGCGCGGTCGTCTGAAGGAAATCGACGCCGGGGAAGCGAAGCCGGGCGAAGACACCGAGGCGAAAATCGCGGCGGTCTGCACCTACTACAAGCTGACCATCAACGGCAAAACCCTGGTGGAGATCGACACCGTCAACATGGTGGAGATCATCAACGGCGTGGACCGTCTGGCCCAGCACCGTCGCAATATCGGCCTGTAACTGTCAGCCGGCCAGATCCTGGCCGGTTATTTTTCCCCTCAGCACAGAGAGAACTCCATGCAGAACGAAAACACCGTCATTCTGACGCAGCCGATTGTTCGCGGCGAACTGACCATCAGCGACGTGACGCTTACCCAGCCGAACGCCGGTACTCTGCGCGGCGTGGGCCTGGCAGCGCTGGCCAACTCCGAAGTGGATGCCCTGATTAAGGTGCTGCCGCGCATGACCACCCCGACGCTGACCGAGCAGGACGTGGCGCAGCTGGCCTGGCCGGATCTGCTGGCCTTCGCTGGCAAGGTGGTAGGTTTTTTGTCGCCGAACTCGGCGCAGTAACCCTGCCGAAAACCCTGACGGTGGACGATCTGATGGCGGATATCGCCGTCATCTTTCACTGGCCGCCGTCTGAGCTTTATCCCCTGAGCCTGACTGAGCTCATCACCTGGCGCGAGAAGGCGCTACAGCGAAGCGGAAATACCAATGAGTAACGCAAACATTGACGCACTGCTCAGGGCCGTTGGTCAGGCGTCGCTGCCGTTCAAATCCATCGAGGCGGCGACCGCCTCGCTCAACGGCGATATTCGCAGTATCGGGCAGAGCCTGCGCGGCCTGCATCAGCAGTTGGCAGACGTGGAGAGCTTTCAGCGCACCCGCGAGCAGCTTGCCCGCACCGAAACTGCATTGCAGAGCGCCCGCCGCGAGAGCCGGGCGCTGGCAGACACCTTCCACAGCAGCAAACAGCCTGCGGCGGAACTGTGGGACGCGATGGCCGCCTCCGGGAATAACATCCGCACCCTGAACCAGCACGCCGCCGACCTGCAACGCTCGCTGGCAAGCCAGCGTCAGGGGCTGGAGCAGGCCGGTATCAGCACCCGCAACCTCACCAGCACGCGGGCGCGGCTCAGCGCTTCGATCCGCGATACCACCGTCCAGCTTGAACGCCAGCATGAGGTTCAGGCGCGGGTGCTGCGCCAGCAGGCGCAGCTCAACGCCGTGAAACAGCGCTATCAG
This sequence comes from Siccibacter colletis, assembly GCF_025914095.1. NCBI lineage: Bacteria > Pseudomonadati > Pseudomonadota > Gammaproteobacteria > Enterobacterales > Enterobacteriaceae > Siccibacter > Siccibacter colletis. The sequence continues at coordinate 553,394 of NZ_CP074352.1, forward strand.
GCTGGCCAGGCCCGGGCGGAGCGTATCAGCGGCGTGAGCGATACCGGCATGAAAGTGGTGTCGGCCGGAGTGACCGCCGGTACCGCACTGCTGAAACCCGGCTATGACTTCACCGAGAAGCAGGCCGCACTGCAGGCTGAGCTGGGCCTTGCTCAGGATGCGCCGGAACTCCGCACCCTGCGCGAGCAGGCCCGCACCTCCGGGGCAACCACCGCCGCTGACGCGACCAGCGCGCAGCTGGTGATGGCGCAGGGGGGAAGCGATGCCGCCGCGATCGCAACGCTGATGCCGCTGGTGCGCAGCATGACCCTGTCCAACCACGACTCGCAGGCGACCAACGCCGGCGTGGTGATGGCCGCGGTTAACAACGGCACCCTGAGCCAGCTGCAAGCCCGCTATCCCACTGCCGCCGCGCCAGGGGTCAGCGCGGCCCCGGACAGCCTCGGGGGGGATATCGCGCAGCTGAAAGCGGCTTACGAGTCCATCAGCATCGACATTTTTGCCGGGCAGGAGTCGTCCCTGCGCAAACTGGTGCAGACCGCCACCGGCTGGTTACAGAGCCTGGGGACATGGATCGCCGACAATCAGACCCTGACCAGCACCCTCGCCATTATCGCTGCGGCGGTCGTGGGCGTGGCCGGGTTTATCGGCGCGATGGGCGCGGTGGTGTGGCCGGTGATGACCGGTATCAACATCATTATTGCCGCGGCGGGCACTCTCGGCACGGTATTCAGCATTGCCGGGGGCATCATGGCAACTGCCATCGGCGCGATCTCCCTGCCGGTAGTGGCCATTGGTGCCGCCATCGTCGGCGTCGCGCTGCTGCTTTACAAATACTGGGAGCCGGTGAGCGCCTTCCTCGGTGGGCTGTTCACCGGCATCTGGGACGGCGTGCAGGCGGCGTTTGGCCCGCAGATTGCGCTGTTCGGCAAAGTGGCGGAGGCCATCAGCGGCATCTGGCAGTGGCTGTCCGACCTGCTGGAACCAGTGCAGATGAGTAAAGAGGCGCTGAACAGCTTCCGGGATGTTGGCGTGCTGTTTGGTCAGTCGCTGGCGGATGCGCTGCTGCTCCCGCTCAAGGCCTTCAACACCCTGCGCAGCGGCATTGGCTGGGTGCTGGAGAAGCTGGGCGTGGTCAAAAAAGAGTCTGGCGCGATTGAGGAGGCGGCGGACAAGGTCGGTGCCCCAGCGCCGGGATCTTATCTGACGCCCACCGGTGAGATGAAGGGCTATACCCGCTACCAGGCGGCGACGGCCCCGGCCAGCCGTACCAGCGTTGACCAGAGCCAGCACAGCTACAACATCAACGTATCCGGCACTGGCCTGAGCACCGCTGACGTGGTGCAGAGCATTCGCAGCGAACTGGAGCGCTATGAACAGCAGCGCCAGATGCGTAAGCAGGCCAGTATGCAATATGACGTGTAAGGAGATGGGATCATGATGTTCGCGTTAGGCATGTTTGTGTTTATGCCCCGCACGCTGCCCCTGCAAAGCGCGCAGCGCACCGTGGGCTATCGCTGGCCGTCCGGCAGTCGCGTCGGCAACCGCGCCGGTTATCAGTATCTGGGACCGGACGCGGAGACCATCGTCCTGAGCGGTGCGCTTTATCCGGAGCTGACCGGCAGCACGCTGTCGCTGTCCGCGCTGCGCCTGATGGCGGAGCAGGGGCGGGCGTGGCCGCTGATTGACGGCAGCGGTTTTATCTATGGCCTGTACGTGATTGATAAGGTTACCGAGAACGGTTCAGAGCTGATGAGCAACGGCAGCGCCCGCAAAACCGACTTTACGGTGTCGCTGATCCGCGTCGACCCGCCGTTCAGCGCCCAGCTTGGCGATCTGCAGCAGCAGGCCGAAGAGATGATCGGTAAGGCGAAAGGGATGGTCACGACGGTAACGGGAGGCGTGCTGTGATTGACCTGACGCTGGCCGATGCCGGAGCCGCGCTGGCACCGGATTTCACGCTGACGCTCTCCGGGAAAGACATTACCCGCAACGTCAGCGAGCGCCTGATAAGCCTGACCCTGACCGACAACCGGGCCTTTGACGCCGATACGCTGACGCTGGAGATTGATGACAGCGACGGCATGGTTGAGCTACCGGCCAGGGGGGCGGTGTTGGCCCTGTCGCTGGGCTGGAAGGGAAGTCGCCTGATTGATAAAGGCACCTTTACCGTAGACGGCGTGACCTTCAGCGGCGCGCCGGACCGGGTCTCGATTAAAGCCCACAGCGCTGATTTTCGCGGGTCGCTTAACGTCAAGCGCGAAGCCTCTTATCACAACACCACGCTCAGTGCGCTGGTGGGGCTGGTGGCCGCGCGCAACGGGCTGAAATCGGCGGTGGCGTCGACGCTGGCGGATATCGCTATCGCGCATATCGACCAGTCGATGGAGTCTGACATCGCCTTTCTCACCCGGCTGGCCGGAAAAAATGGCGCCGAGGCAACGATAAAAAACGGCAGCGTGCTGTTCCTGCAGCCGGGGCGGGGAACCACGGTAAGCGGGCAACCCATCGCGCCGCTGACCATCACGCGCCGCGCCGGCGACAGCCACGCCTTCACCATTGCTGACCGCATGGCCTATACCGGCGTCATCGCCAGCTGGCTCAATACCGCCGCGCCCGAGTCGCAGGCGAGCAGCGTAACCCTGCAGCGCAAGCCGACAGCGGCACCCGCTGCCAGCGTCGCGCATCCGCGCGCGCAGGCACCGCTGCCAGGCGGGCAGGGTAAACGCGAAGATTACATTATGGGCGAGCCATCTAATGCCTTTGTCCTCACCGACAGCTTCAACAGCAAAGAGGAGGCGGTGCGCGCCGCCAAAGCGAAGTGGGACGCGCTGCAGCGCTCTGCCGCCACGTTCAGCATCAACCTGGCGATGGGCCGCGCCGACCTCTATCCGGAAACGCCGGTAACGGTCAGCGGCTTCAAGCGCGTGATAGATGCCCAGACCTGGACCATCAAAAATATCGAGCACAGCCTGAGCGATCGCGGCTTTACCACGAAGGTAGTGCTGGAAGCATTACTGGATAATATTGAATATGAGGAAAGTATTAGCGAAGGGTGAATAACGTTTCTGGATGGCGAAAAATGGTGGGATAATTATTTTCATCAGCTCACCGAGGGAGAGAAAATATGTTTCATTGCCCGCAGTGCCGTTCTTCTGCACACGCCAGAACCAGCCGTTATTTAAGTGAAAATACCAAAGAGCGCTATCACCAGTGCACCAATGTAAACTGCAGCTGCACCTTTGTGACAATGGAATCCGTCGAACGATTTATTGTGGCGAAGGCGAAGAATGCGGATGCCGCAGGGGTGCGCAACGGGATGTGACTGGATATAAATAAAAAAGAGCGTCGGGAGGCGCTCTTTTTTATTTAACATTTGTCACTGACTGAATTTTCCACAGTCCGTTTTCCTTAATCATACAATCCGCCACTACATGCTCCTGCTTCGCTCCAAATGCAATCTGAACGTTGAGACAAACTGGATCGGCATCAGCGGACAGAACGGCTATATTTTTCGACCAGTCATCACCGATATATTGCGACTTAATAAAAAAATCGGCGTCATAAAGCTGTTCGCCCGACTGGCGCTCCTGTTCGTTGACGCGGCGTAATTTTCCTAGCGTTGCGGTAGTTACGTATTTTTGCATTACATTGTTGGCATAATCTGGGGCAATGTTTTGAGTAACCTGGCTAAGATACCAGCGATTAAACTCAACGGCAGCGTCCTGCGGCGCAGTATTCTCCGAGGCGGCTACCGTCGAAGTAGCCAAAAGCAGAAGACAGGCGATACGAGTCATATTAATCATGCCGATAAATAATAAACGAAGGCTTTAAGGCGCGGTATTCGACGCCCGGGTACATCGTCTTTTGACGAAAATCGCTGATCCACTGATGGCCATCAAATATACAGACGTGACCATATTGGTGATGCTGCGTACCCTGAATAACCGCAATATCACCGGCCTGAAGCAGGTCATGGGTTTCATAGAACCCGGCGTCAGCGAGATGCCGCCCAAGGTCTTTCGCATTTGCGCAGGTCAGGTGAATACCACCAGCGTTGACAGCGTTGCAGACGAATCTGGCGCAATAATGGGTACTTTTCCCCTGGGCGTGTAGCTGTGCATAATTTACTGCGGCTTTTTTATTCCACGGCATTTTTAACGCTTCCTTGTTAACTTGACAGGAAAAACGTTACGCCTGTGGATAGTGTAAGTATGTAATAAATGGCGTGGAGTTATTAACCACCATAAAAATAAAGAATGTCTGGCGTGCTTTAATAATTAAATTAGATAGCTGAGGGGGGAGTGATACATGATACTGGACTGATAATAGCTTGATGGCAGGGGTACTGCGGGCGGAGCGGGAAACAAAAATTATCATAAACTAAATCGTTACAACCTAAATGCGCAGAAATTTTAAGGATGTGTTGATGTTTTATATCACAACAAATCACATTTTACTTTGGGGCACAGAACAGAAAAGCAGTACCATTAACCTGAAACATTATAAGGATAAGGGGTATTTATGGCGTTTTCTGGTAATGGAATTTACCGGAACAAAGGGGCATGTGGGGCTATGAAAGGTGATGGGCCTTTGCCGCCGGGTAAATACTGGATTGTGGAACGTGGTTCTGGAGGTTGTATAACAATTGCTCATAACTCAGATTATGCACTAATCAGAAATGCGTTGATGAATACAACGCCTGTGCAGGTTCCTTGTATGCTGTCCCTCATGGCTCGCGGTTGGGTTGAGGTAGTAGCCAGTGACTATAAAAACATTTGCCCGTAGGGTTGCCAAAGTGGCATTTTTTATTTTTATCACGTTTGCTATCGCCCGGACACTTGGCCCCGCTGAGGTTTATATAAACCACGATCTTGCAAGAAATCTCGCCCAGTTTATGAGTGGTGATGTAAACGCAGAATCAATTTACGATGCTTACTTTTACATTGATTTTTCCTCTGTGCTCATTATGGCAGCAGTTATTTATATAACAGTGATTAAACTTGTTAAAAAAATAAGAAGCAACTGAAATGCCTATCCCCCCATATATGTGGCTTAAAGATGACGGTGGTGCAGGCATTAAAGGTTCTGTAGATGTGCAGGATCGTGGAGGAAGTATAGAAATCATCGGATTGAGTCACGGAATTAACCTGCCGGTAGACAGCGCTAATAGTAAAATTACCGATGTTAACTGCTGAAGTTAGCGGGTAACGATAAAATGAACCATGTTGAAAGCATCAGTCTGCAATATGAAAAAATTACCTGGCGTATTGTAGATGGAAACATCCAGTTCACCGATGCATGGAATGAACGATTTACAGCGTAAACGCAGTAGTCTGAAGGTTAGAAGGGGTTACGTTTTCACGTAGCTTTTTTATTGCGTTACCTTGAGTTGAGCCGCGTCCGGAATCCTTTTTTCTTTGGAAAGGAATGTCGCCGATCTATTGGCTGAACCGGCGTGAAAGAGAATACGTGCGGCACAGACCGTGATCAAAACAAAAAAGCCACTTTTGGTAAAGTGGCTTAATCATATGATTATAAAGCTAAAATTTGGTGGCCCCTGCTGGGTTTGAACCAGCGACCAAGCGATTATGAGTCGCCTGCTCTAACCACTGAGCTAAGGGGCCGTGGCGGGGGATTATAAAGTAACTGCTGGTCTCAATCCAGCCATTACGCGTCGGGTGCTGTTTTTCTAAGCAACCTGCCAACAAGGTTTTATACTTTAGGAATCCGTCAGTTATGAAAGGTTGCTAATGATACAAGATATTCTCGAACCGGGGCTGCGCGTGGTGTTCTGCGGCATCAATCCCGGAAAATCCTCGGCCCATACCGGTTACCATTTCGCCCATCCGGGCAATCGCTTCTGGAAAGTCATTCACCAGGCGGGCTTCACTGAGCGACAGCTGAAGCCGGAGGAAGAGCGCGAGCTGCTGGATACCCGCTGCGGTATCACCATGCTGGTAGAGCGCCCGACGGTGCAGGCAACGGAAGTTAAACTGCACGAGCTGCGTCAGGGTGGACGCGATCTGGTGAAAAAAATCGAAGATTACCAGCCGACGGCGCTGGCGATCCTCGGCAAGCAGGCCTTCGAACAGGCGTTCAGCCAGCGCGGGGCTAACTGGGGCAAGCAGCAGATTTCTATCGGCGCGACCCAGGTCTGGGTACTGCCAAATCCCAGCGGCTTAAACCGTGCGCCGTTTGAGAAGCTGGTAGAGGCCTATCGCGAGCTGGATGAGGCATTAATGGTTCGCGGCATGTAATCACCCTTATCCCACCCGCAACGAGAGGCTCGGCTTCCGGCCTCTCGTTATTTTAAAATATATTATACACCCTTCTGTTAATCCCCTTTTTCGGGGGAACCCTTCCGCCGTGTCTAATTTATACGCGCAGGTTAATACTGATTCCACGGAATGACGTTGCACTTATTCAGTCGCAGAAATCACCGATGGAGGACAGTATGAATAATACAATGAGAAATGATGATCCTGACATGGATTATCCGTTGTTATTCTCCGGCTTACCCGCAATGCGTTCTGACAATGAAACCGAGCTGGTGCGATTTTGTGAATTACACCAGCGCTATGTTCTGGCGTCAATGCCCTGGGCGGCATCTGAGATCGCCGGCGTGTGCGGGTTCGCAACGCTGTTTCACCTGATGTATCGCCACGGCGGGCGAAAAATTTATATGCCCAAAGACGCTTCCCGCTTTGGGAAGCTGTACGGCGTCAATATTACTGAGTTCGATTATCAGAAATTAGCAAAGCGCGCAGATACCTCTGGGCATATTGAGTTGCCATCTGCATGGGGCGTGTTTATTGCTATCCGCCGGGCCGCTATGCAAATGGCAATGCGGGAAAATGTGCCATCCCAGGAATTAACCCGCACCTTTGGGGTAAGTATGCGGAATATCCGTATGATCCGCTCGTCATCCGGGAAAATAAAAGGAGGTGAAGCCGTTTAAACGCAGGTCATATTATTTTTATTACCCACTCACTCTTTTAAGGAAATAATTATGTCGCAGAAATACACGCTTAATTTCCATAACAATACCCGTAATTACGGCAAGATCTGCGTTTACCAGACCGCGCCGGACGTTAACGATCCGCAGCTGATGTCGCTGGCCTGGTTTGCCGAACCTGCGCACCCGACCACAAGCGTGAAATTCAGCTGGACCATCGACTACGACTTTATCTGGGATGAGACCGGGCCGCTGGTGCCGGGCGTGGTGTTTGATGCGTCCCAGACCTGGCCGGCGGATTTGACAACCGCAAACCACATTGATTTTACGTCCGACCGCGACGCGCTGACCTTTGCCAACCAGCGCAGCGGCGTCAAAGCCGGCACGCTGTATGTGCACAACAGCAACACCGTGCCGTTTGATGTGGCATCGGTCGGCATCGCCATGTCCGGGGCCGGCACCTTTGCGCGTCCTGCTCAACCGAACCTGGCATTCAGCTTCACGCCGCATCCGGTGTACTGGGTGACCTTCGGCGATTATGAAGTGGGTGAGGTGCTGGACGTGGAAGCGATCACTAATGCGCAGAAGATCACCTTCAATCCCAATATCTATAACGTGGATGTGAGCCTGAATCTCGACAACACCTGGAGCGTGCGCTAACGCGCGGCCTGGCCCTGAATAATATTCACTGGAGAATGATTATGATCGTTATTGTCTGCACCGATGATAGCCAGCTTGAAGAGATTGCCCGCCACTCTATTCGTCATCATCCGCTGGTATTTGAGCGCAAGTTTAAGGTATTCCACAACGAATTACCGCGACTGCGCGAAGATGAAAATCTGTTTATTATCGCCCACGGCGCGTTTCAGGGTGATGAAGGCGAGCCGGTAATTGGCGATCAACGCGCGGCGTTTTATCTGGATGGCCGGGATTGCTACCACAATATCTATTCCATATTCCCTGATAACTATACCGGGGCGGTCTATGTGGATGCCTGCGAATCAGCCGATCACTCAGAAGATATGCCGAGCTTTATCAAAACGCTGCAGTATCAGTTTTATCGCAATGGGCAGGATATTCAGGTGTTGGGGATTAACGGCGTCAGTTCGGGATTAATTCCGCTGCCGGAAAATCCAAAGTGGCAGCCAGCGGAGCTGTAATGGCAGGGTAGTGGAAAATAAAAAGCCCCGAGCAAGTCGGGGCTTTTTGCGTTTCAGCAGGAAAGATTAATCGTCCAGGAAGCTACGCAGTACTTCAGAGCGGCTCGGGTGACGCAGTTTACGCAGCGCCTTCGCTTCGATCTGACGGATACGCTCGCGGGTAACGTCGAACTGTTTGCCCACTTCTTCCAGCGTGTGGTCGGTGTTCATGTCGATACCGAAACGCATACGCAGGACTTTGGCTTCACGGGCCGTCAGGCCAGCCAGCACATCGTGGGTGGCGGCACGCAGGCTCTCGGTGGTCGCAGAGTCCAGCGGCAGCTCGAGGGTAGTATCCTCGATGAAATCCCCCAGATGCGAATCTTCATCATCACCAATCGGTGTTTCCATGGAGATCGGCTCTTTGGCGATTTTCAGCACCTTACGGATTTTGTCTTCCGGCATCAGCATGCGCTCGGCCAGCTCTTCCGGCGTCGGCTCGCGGCCCATCTCCTGCAGCATCTGGCGAGAAATACGGTTGAGTTTGTTGATGGTCTCAATCATATGCACCGGAATACGGATGGTGCGCGCCTGATCCGCGATAGAGCGGGTGATCGCCTGACGGATCCACCAGGTTGCGTAGGTTGAGAACTTGTAGCCGCGACGGTATTCGAACTTGTCCACCGCTTTCATCAGGCCGATGTTGCCTTCCTGAATCAGATCGAGGAACTGCAGACCACGGTTGGTGTATTTCTTGGCGATAGAGATAACCAGACGCAGGTTCGCTTCAACCATCTCTTTCTTCGCACGGCGGGCTTTCGCTTCACCGATGGACATGCGACGGTTGATGTCTTTTACCTGCTCGATGGTCAGGCCGGTCTCTTCTTCAATCTGCTGCAGCTTCTGCAGGCCGCGATGCACGTCTTCGGAAACGTCATTCAGTTTCTCAGACCACGGCTTGTTCATCGCGATAGCGGCGTTGAACCAGGTTTCGCTGGTTTCGTTGCCGGTGAACAGCGTGATGAAGTTTTTCTTCGGCATTTTGCACTGTTCAACGCACAGCTTCATGATCAGGCGTTCCTGAGTGCGCACGCGATCCATCATGACGCGCATGCTGTTCACCAGGTAGTCGAACTGCTTCGGCACCAGGCGGAACTGCTTGAACACTTCAGACAGCTTCAGGATCTCTTCCTGCGCCTTCGCATGGCTGCGGCCTTTCGCCTTGATGGTGTCGCGCGTTACTTCGTACTGAGTACGCAGTTCGCCGAACTTCTCACGCGCCAGTTCCGGATCGATGCTGTTGTCGTCGTCGCTGTCGTCCGCGTCGTCGTCTTCATCTTCGTCTTCATCATCGTCCATCTCTTCGCTGGAAAGCTCAGAGCCGACGTGCGTGGCGGTGGGAGCGAGATCTTCTTCGGCGTTCGGATCAACGAAACCGGTGATGAGATCGGTCAGGCGTGCGTCGCCTGCTTCTACACGATCGTACTGTTCCAGCAGGTAGGTGATCGCTTCCGGATACTCGGCAACGGAGCACTGTACCTGGTTGATGCCATCTTCGATGCGTTTGGCGATGTCAATTTCGCCTTCGCGGGTCAGCAGTTCTACCGTACCCATTTCACGCATGTACATACGCACCGGATCGGTGGTGCGTCCGATTTCAGATTCCACGCTGGAGAGCACCTGGGCAGCCGCTTCTTCCGCATCTTCATCGGTGTTGTTCGAATTTTCAGCAAGCAACAGATCGTCGGCATCAGGTGCTTCTTCCATCACCTGAATGCCCATATCATTGATCATTTGGATGATGTCTTCGATCTGATCGGAGTCGACGATATCTTCCGGCAGATGGTCATTGACCTCAGCATAGGTCAGATAGCCTTGCTCCTTACCACGAGTGACGAGAAGCTTGAGCTGTGACTGCGGGTTTTGCTCCATAAGACGGTATCCACACTTAATTCATAAGGGTTGTGTTAGCAGGCGTCGCCGCCAACCATAACGTTTACCGTTCGTCGTTCGTATCAACCAATGCAAAAGCAGCACTGTGCATCCCCGTCGCTGTTTATTCAGGACCTGGCGGATGAATCACATGCTTCCTGCTGCGATACGAACACGTCTGGTAGTGCGGGCGCATTTAATTTAATGCCGCTGCCCGGCGGTGCGGCTGTCGGGTTCACCCGATCAATAATCGGCAATTAAGCCGCGGAATTCAGTGTCAGGTTCATAACCTGCTATGTAGATGTCATTTCTTTGCTCGCGCCAGCGTAATGATGCGGACCTCTTCGCGCTCTGCAGCGCTCAGCCCTTCGGTACGCGAGCGGGCAATCAGTTCACTCAGTCTCAGATCCAGCGCGGAATCGAACAGATGTTCCAGCGCGTCGGTGAACGTTTTCTCTGCGATGTCCTTATCTGCTATATCGTCCCACATCGAGAGTTTTTCAAGGGTCGCGGCTTCATTTGTTCCGCGATACTGCTCTAACAGCTGCCCGGTGGTAAGACCAGGCTGTGACAAACAAGTGTTGACCAATTCCCGGAATAAGCCAAGCCCGGGCAATTTCTCTGCATTCAGCCCGGAGAGGTCTGGCACCAGCGGCGCCAGCTCTGGATTTTGCAGCAGCAATCCGATCAGTATACGCATGGTTGTGCGTTTTAGCGCCGGAGCGGGACGTGAAGCAGAACTATCTGCCTTTTTCGGCATTAAGCGCTCAAGCTGGCCGTCATCCAGAATGCCCAGCTTGTTGCCCAGTTCCTGACGCAGGTAAATGCGCAGCGTCTCGCCGGGCACCTGATTCAGCAGCGGCAGCGCCAGCGTGCTGAGCTGCGCGCGCCCGTCCGGGGTGCTCAGATCCACCTGCGGCAGCAGGCTGTTAAACAGAAACGTGGAGAGCGGCTGCGCCTGCTCCATCCGCGCTTCAAATGCTGCTTTGCCCTCTTTACGCACCAGCGTATCGGGATCTTCCCCGTCCGGCAGGAACATAAAGCGCAGCTGGCGGCCGTCGGTCATATACGGCAGCGCGGTTTCCAGCGCGCGCCATGCGGCTTCGCGTCCGGCCCGGTCGCCGTCATAGCAGCACACCACGGTGTTGGTGACCCGGAACAGCAGCTGGATATGATCCGCCGTGGTCGAGGTGCCCAGCGAGGCGACCGCATAGTTAATGTCGTACTGCGCCAGCGCCACGACATCCATATAGCCTTCCACCACCAGCAGCCGCGGCGGTTCCGCCTGATTCAGCTGCGCTTCATACAGGCCGTACAGCTGGCGGCCCTTATGGAAAATGTCGGTTTCCGGGGAGTTCAGATACTTCGGCTGCCCGTCGCCCAGCACGCGTCCGCCAAAGCCGATAACCCGGCCCCGCTTGTCGCGGATAGGGAACATGACGCGTTCGCGAAAACGGTCATAGCTGCGGCCATTATCATTGGTGACCAGCATGCCGGCGGCTATCAGCGATTCACGGTTTTCCTGATTGCCGCCGAAGCGTTTTAATACGTTGTCCCAGCCCGGCGGCGCGTAGCCGATGGCGAAGCGTTCTATGACCTCGCGACTCAGGCCGCGCTTGTCGAGATACTGTCGGGCAGGCTCTGCCACCGGCTGCGTCAGCGACTGCTGATAAAACGCGTTCAGCCCGTCGAGCAGCTGATACAGGTTCTGGCGCTGGTGGCGTTCAATCTGGCTTGGGCCACTGCCGGCTTCATACGGCACTTCAAGGTTGTGCATTGCCGCCAGCTCTTCCACGCTTTCCACGAAGTCGAGCTTGTCGTACTCCATGAGAAAACTCAGGGCGTTTCCGTGCGCGCCGCAGCCAAAGCAGTGGTAAAACTGTTTCTCACCGTTAACGGTGAAGGAGGGGGTTTTTTCATTATGGAAAGGACAACACGCGTGAAAATTCTTGCCCTGCTTCTTGAGCTTTACCCGTGCGTCGATCAGGTCGACGATATCGGTACGAGCCAGCAGGTCATTAATGAATACGCGTGGGATACGTCCAGCCATAAGCCCCGTTAGTAGCTTGTCTATCAGGCATAAGTCGAGTGGCAGGACGGCCGTGGGTGGACCCACAATCTGCAACTTGAATTATGAAAGATATAAACGAAAACAAGCCGCGCATTCCTTTCGGAAGCACGGCCTTTTATAACAACAACTCGGTCTGAATTAAGGGCGCAAGCCCTCAATCAATTAGTACAGACGAGTGCGGCGTGCGTTTTCGCGAGCCAGTTTCTTCGCGTGACGTTTCACAGCAGAAGCTTTAGCGCGTTTACGTTCGGTAGTCGGTTTTTCATAGAACTCACGACGACGAACTTCCGCCAGAACACCTGCTTTCTCGCAGGAACGCTTGAAGCGACGCAGTGCTACGTCGAACGGCTCGTTTTCACGTACTTTAATTACCGGCATGTGCCTCTCACCTTTGATTAAATCGGTTTGCTGCTGGCATCAACGCCAGCTTATTTCAAAATGGTGCGGAATTTTACTGCAACTGCTGCTGCTTTGTAAAGCACCGCCAGGCGTTCCACGTCATCTTTTACACTGCTGCCGTGCTGCAGCCGACTATTCGCCGGGGTTACTAAAACCTGCGTCAGTCATGGCGCCGTTCCAGGGGCGAAGAGTATACACGACACTCGCGTTTGGGTGCGCAAAGTTTTACAACTTCCGCGCTGCGGCATACACTGCGCGGCAGTTAACAGAGGTAAAAATCAGCCATGCGTGTACTGGGAATCGAAACATCCTGCGATGAAACCGGCATCGCCATTTATGACGATGAGAAAGGTTTGCTTGCCAACCAACTGTATAGTCAGGTGAAACTGCACGCTGACTACGGCGGCGTGGTGCCTGAACTCGCCTCGCGCGATCACGTGCGCAAAACCATTCCGCTGATCCAGGCGGCGATGAAAGAGGCGAACGTGGCGGCCAGCGAAATTGACGCGGTGGCTTACACCGCCGGGCCGGGTCTGGTTGGCGCGCTGCTGGTGGGGGCGACCATTGGCCGCTCGCTGGCGTTCGCCTGGGACGTGCCGGCCATCGCAGTGCATCACATGGAAGGCCATCTGCTGGCACCGATGCTGGAAGACAATCCGCCGGAATTTCCCTTCGTTGCGCTGCTGGTTTCCGGCGGTCACACCCAGCTTATCAGCGTGACCGGCATCGGCCAGTACGCGCTGCTGGGCGAATCTATTGACGATGCGGCGGGTGAAGCCTTCGATAAAACCGCGAAGCTGCTGGGGCTGGACTATCCCGGCGGCCCGCTGCTGTCGAAAATGGCGGCGCAGGGCGTGGAAGGGCGCTTTACCTTCCCGCGTCCGATGACCGACCGTCCGGGGCTGGATCTCAGCTTCTCCGGGCTGAAAACCTTCGCAGCGAACACCATTCGTGATAACGGTACCGACGATCAGACCCGGGCCGATATCGCCCGTGCGTTTGAAGATGCGGTGGTGGATACGCTGATGATCAAATGCAAGCGCGCGCTGGATCAGACCGGCTTTTCGCGTCTGGTAATGGCCGGCGGCGTAAGCGCTAACCGCACCCTGCGCGCGAAGCTGGGGCAGATGATGGAGAAACGTCGCGGGGAGGTGTTCTACGCGCGTCCGGAGTTCTGTACCGATAACGGTGCGATGATTGCGTATGCGGGCATGGTGCGCTTCAAAGCGGGCTGTGTGGCAGATCTGAGTGTGTCGGTGCGTCCGCGCTGGCCGCTGGCGGAGCTGCCTGCCGCCTGAGTCTGTTGTGATGCAGCCCTGGCGGCTGCATCCTCTCTTTGCGCTTACGGCGCGTCGCCTTTCCCTTCTGCTTTCTTACGCTTCAGCTTTTTCCAGATCTTACTCTCCTGACCGCGCCACAGGCGCTGAATGTTATCGTGATGACGCATCAGGATCAGGCAGGAGAGCATGGCGACCGGGAAGGTGAACTGCGGCTTGAACCACCAGACGTAGAACGGCGCGATAAGTGCGCTGACGATGGCCCCCAGCGACGAGTAGCCGCTCAGCAAGACGGTTAACAGCCAGGTACCGGCCATTACGCCGGTGAGATCGAAGCCGATAGGGGCGATGGCGCCAAACGCGGTAGCAACCCCTTTGCCGCCGCGAAAGCGGAAGAAGACGGGCCAGATGTGGCCAAGACAGGCCGCGATGGCGATAAGCCCCAGCCAGAACGGCGTCACGCCCAGCGCATACGCGCCCCACACCGGCAGCATGCCTTTCAGCACGTCGAATAACAGTACCGCTACGGCTGCTCCCTTGCCGCCAATTCGTAATACGTTGGTCGCGCCGGGATTACCGGACCCGCTGACGCGGGGATCGGGAAGTCCCGCAAGGCGGCAGACCAGAATGGCGCTGGAGATTGAGCCGCAAAGGTACGCGAGGATCATCATCCCAGGCGCGATTGCACTCATAACGCTGTTCCGTTTTGAAAATGTCGTTGTATTCTCTGCATCTGTGGATAATACGCATATTTAGTCGGAAGTGGTATCCCCGCCGTTCAGCATGGCGCTGGCAACGCGCGCGTACCGGGCTTCCGGCATAGCCAACCTTCAGGCAGGTGATCGTGGACATTGTATTTATAGAGCAACTTTCAGTAATCACCACTATTGGCGTTTACGACTGGGAACAGACCATCGAACAGAAATTAGTGTTCGATATCGAAATGGCGTGGGACAACCGCCGCGCGGCGAAAAGCGACGACGTGAATGACTGTCTGAGCTATGCCGACATCAGCGAGGCCATTGTCGGTCACGTGGAGGGCAACCGGTTCGCGCTGGTGGAGCGCGTGGCGGAAGAGGTGGCCGACATCCTGCTGAGCCGCTTTGCTTCGCCCTGGGTGCGCATCAAAGTGAGCAAACCTGGTGCGGTGGCACGCGCCGCCAACGTGGGCGTAATCATTGAGCGTAGCAATAATCCGAAAGAAACCATTTAGTTTTCATATTCATTAAACCAAACGCGGGGTTACGGGTCATACTGCGTGGGCATTTTGCAGCCGCTGCGTCAGCGCGCTGCTTTTATTCTCTTTGAATATTTTTAGAGGGTCATTTGATGAGTGATATGCACTCGCTGCTGATCGCGGCGATACTCGGTGTGGTCGAAGGCCTGACCGAGTTCCTGCCGGTCTCCAGCACCGGTCACATGATTATTGTCGGGCACCTGTTGGGGTTCGAGGATGAAACGGCAAAAACCTTTGAAGTGGTGATCCAGCTCGGCTCGATCCTCGCCGTGGTGGTGATGTTCTGGCGTCGCCTGTTTGGGCTTATCGGCATCCACTTTGGTCATCCGCCGCATGAAGGCACCGGCAAAAATCGTCTGACGCTGCTGCATATCCTGCTGGGCATGATCCCCGCCGTGGTGCTGGGTCTGGTGTTCCACGACACCATCAAATCCCTGTTTAACCCCATTAACGTCATGTATGCGCTGGTGGTGGGCGGCTTCCTGCTGATCGCCGCGGAAGTGCTGAAGCCGAAGGAGCCGCGTGCGCCGGGGCTGGATGATATGACCTATCGTCAGGCGTTTATGATTGGCTGCTTCCAGTGTCTGGCGCTGTGGCCGGGCTTCTCCCGCTCCGGGGCAACCATTTCCGGCGGCATGCTGATGGGCGTAAGCCGCTATGCGGCCTCTGAGTTCTCTTTCCTGCTGGCGGTGCCGATGATGATGGGTGCCACGGTGCTCGATCTCTACAAGAGCTGGCACTTCTTGACCATGGCCGATTTCCCGATGTTCGCGGTAGGCTTTGTGACGGCGTTCCTGGTAGCGCTGGTGGCGATTAAAACCTTCCTGCACCTCATCAAACGTATTTCGTTTATCCCGTTTGCCATCTACCGTTTTGTGGTGGCGGCCGCGGTATACGTCGTGTTCTTCTGAGTAACGCCCCGCACCGGCAGCAGTGATAACCGCCGCCGGTGCCTGGGGTCAGCCCTCGGCCTGCGGCTGGGGGCAGTGTGTTTCTTTCCATATCGCCACGGCGCGCACCCGGCGTCTGGTCAGCTCCTCGCGGATCTCCGCCCCCTGAAAACCGGCTGCGACCACCTCTTTGGTCGGTACGGCCTTCGCCACCTCAAAGGCTGCACGCAGCATCCGCCCCTGCGGATAGTCATTGGCTTCAAATCCGGTGCGCCCGCGCACGTCCGCCTCGCTGGTCAGGGCGATCTGCTCCACGCGCTGCGGCTTACGCCAGGCATCAATGCTGTCGAACAGCTTCACGATGGTTTTGGGCTGCAGGATCGTGAAGGTGTGGATCAGGTCGTGATACTCCGCCACCAGCTTCGCCAGATCGCGAATGTCGTTCGGCACGCGCAGACGCTGGCACAGCTTTTCAACCAGCCGCACGCCCGCCGGGCCGTGGCCGTGGTGGCGCGGCCAGAGGTGCTTCGGCGTCAGCCCCTTGCCGAGATCGTGGCACAGGGTAGCGAAACGTACGTCGATATCGGGGCTGAGCATTGCCGCCATTGAGAGCGTCATCAGCACGTGGATGCCGGTGTCGATCTCCGGGTGCCACTTCGCCGGAGCCGGTACGCCGAACAGCGCATCGAGTTCCGGGAACAGCACCTTCAGCGCCCCGCAGTCGCGCAGCACCTGGAAAAACACCTGCGGATTACGCGTGCCGAGCGCGCCTTCGGTCTCTTTCCACACGCGCTCCGGCGTCAGGTGTTCCAGCTCGCCCGCCTCGACCATGCTGCGCATCAGCGCCTGGGTTTCCTCAGCAACGCGGAAACTGAGATGGGCATAGCGCGCGGCGAATCGCGCCACGCGCAGCACGCGCAGCGGATCTTCATTGAACGCAGGGGAGACATGGCGCAGCAGACGCTGGCGCAGATCGTCCTGGCCGTGATACGGGTCCACCAGCGTGCCGTCGGTGTCCCGGGCGATGGCGTTGATGGTCAGGTCGCGGCGCAGCAGATCCTGTTCCAGCGTCACGTCCGGCGCGGCATAGCAGGTAAAACCGGTATAGCCCTGGCCCGATTTACGCTCGGTGCGGGCGAGGGCGTACTCCTCGTGGCTTTGCGGATGCAAAAACACCGGGAAGTCGCGCCCGACCTGCTGGTAGCCGGCATCCAGCATCTCCTGCGGCGTAGCGCCCACGACGACCCAGTCCCGGTCTTTAACCGGAATGCCCAACAGCTCGTCGCGTACTGCACCACCCACCAGATAGATCTTCACCTGCTACTCTCCCGTCGTTATTAAGCCCACGATAATACGTAAGTGTAGAGGAGAAGGCGATGTAAAAGGGAAGCCGCCAGCCAGCGGGTGCAGCGCCCGTCCAGGCGCTAAAACGGCGTACCGTTTGGCTAACACCTTGTTTATGTGCAAACTTATTACATCCACTTAACGTAAATCGGAGGTGAGGTATGCACAGAGATGTTCAGGCATGTATTGATACATGCTATGCGTGCGCGGCGGCGTGCGACTACTGCGCGGCGTCCTGTCTGGCGGAAGACGATCAGGGGATGATGAAAGAGTGCATCCGCATGGATACTCAATGTGCGGCGATATGCCGCCTGTCGGCCCAGTTTCTGAGTCTCAGCAGCGATTTTTCGATAGCGGTGTGTCGGGTCTGCGTGGATATCTGCAAAGCCTGTGCGGAGATCTGCGCCCGGCACGACAACGAGCACTGCCAGCAGTGTGCCAGAGCCTGCCGCGCCTGCGCGGATGCCTGTTTGCAGATGCTGGCTCGCTTGACGTCTGAACCAACGCTGGTTCAGTAATGGCGAGCGGCTGGGGGAAGTTTTCCCTTCAGCCTGATAAAAAAGGGCGGCTCACCCTGCGGTGGCCGCCCTTTTTTATTGCGCCCAACAACGGAGCGCGCGAAATCAGTTCATCCAGCGATCTTTACGCTTGCGGCTTGGGATCATGTGCGGCAGCAACAGACCCAGCAGCAGGCCAACGCCCGCGACGCCGCCGCCATACATAAACCACTGCATGATGATGGTGCGCTGTTTGTCATCCAGCTGAATATTGGCGGCATCGACCTTCTTCTTCGCCACAATCAGCTCGTTTTTCAGCTTCTGATTCTCTTCCTTGAGGCCGTTGATCACGCTGTCGCTCTGCGCCACTTTCTGCTGCATATCCGCAGTGCGCTGGTTCCAGGTGGTGTCGATATTGGTGAGTTTATCGGTCAGGGTTTTGACCTGATTTTCCAGATCCGGCACCCGGGTGCGCAGGCTGGGCTGGTTGCTCAGCTGGCCGAGCGGGATCCACACGCTGCGCCCCTCGCTGTCGCGAACCTGGCCATATTTTGTTGCCTCGTTGCTCTGCAGCAGCGTCACTTCTTCACCGGCATTGAGCGTGCCCACCAGACGATAGTTATCGCCAGGACCACTGCGGACCCAGGTATTCAGTTCATCGGAAACGTAACGTTTTTCTTCGGCGTGGGTAACGGTTGAAACGCTAAGCACAAGTAAGGTAAAGCAAATATGGCGTAATTTTGGCATCAGATGTCGGTGTCGTCGTTAAGCGTGGAACGATAGTAGTGGCAACAGTCTGACGATGCAAAACTGAAACCTGAATAAGAATCTTCCAGGAGGTTTTACCCGTGAGACCGGCCACTTGCTGCGTGTGGCATCCCGTTACCCCGACGGCTGGCAGGGAACGAGACGCAAATAAATCAGGTACTTTCCGCGACCATCGCCCATTGTCAAGGCTGTAGCGGGAGGGCATAGTTAGCCCATTCCCCGCTAACCTCACGCAGGGTCAGGCGCACGTTGCGAAAGTTGCCTGTAGTACTGACAGACCGCAGGCTATTTAGTTCGCAACGAATGTTCCCCGGTGTGACAGAACAAAAGTAAATGACTATGGCCCAGGAAATTGAACTGAAATTTATTGTCCAGCATGAGGCCGTTCCGGCGCTGCGCACGCTGCTGGATTCGCTTAACGGCGCGCATCAGGCGCCCCGTCAGCTGCACAATACCTACTATGAAACAGCGGACAATCTGCTGCGCCGCCACGACATGGGGCTGCGCATCCGCGGCGATAACGATCGCTATGAAATGACCATCAAAGCGGCCGGTCGGGTGGTCGGCGGGCTGCATCAGCGTCCGGAATACAATATTCCGCTGGAGCACAACGCGCTGGACCTGGCTCGTTTCCCGGCAGAGATCTGGCCGCAGGGCGTAGAAGTTAGCGCGCTACAGCAGGCGGTACAGCCGCTGTTCAGCACCGATTTTCTGCGTGAAAAGTGGATGGTTACTCACGGTGAGAGCGAGATTGAGCTTGCTCTGGATCAGGGGGAGGTGAAATCCGGTGAGCTGAGCGAGCCGCTGTGCGAGCTGGAGCTGGAGTTGCTTTCAGGCAATACCGCCGACCTGCTGAAGCTGGCGCGCCAGCTGGTGGCCGAGCCGGGTATCCGTCAGGGCAGCCTGAGCAAGGCGGCGCGCGGGTATCACCTGGCGCAGGGCAATGCGCCGCGCCAGATCAAACCGCTCGCCATCCTGAAACTGAAACCGAAGGCGACCGTTGAACAGGCGCTGGAAGCTTCGCTGGAGATGGCGCTGGCGCACTGGCAGTACCATGAGGAGCTGTGGGTGCGCGGTGTGAAGCAGGCAAAAGACGAAGTGGTGAAAGCCCTGGCGCTGGTGCGTCACGCGCTGGCGCTGTTTGGTGGCATTGTGCCGCGAAAAGCGAGCACTCACTTACGTGATCTGCTGACCCATTATGAGGTGTCGCTGACCCAGGCTCTGCCTGCCGACACGCTGGCTTACGGTTCAGAGAGCGGTATCACCAAGCTGGCGCTCACCGACTGGCTGGTGTCGCGCCGCTGGCAGGCGCACCTCGATGAGAAAGCCCGGGCGAAAATCAGCGACTCTTTCAAACGTTACGCCGATACCCATCTCTCCCGCCACGCCGCCGAACTGCGTAATGCCTTTGAGCGCCCGCTGGGCGACAAATACCGCGATCAGCTGCCGCGTCTCGGGCGGGAAACCGACGCTATTCGCCTGCTGGCCGGGGTCTACGACAGCGCGGTGAGCGCCCCCTGGCTGGAAAACTGGGAAGGGCTGCGCCACGCCATCGAAACCGGGCAGCGCATTGAAATCGAACATTACCGTAACGAGGCCATTTCGCAGGAGCCGTTCTGGCGGCACAGCGGAAAACGTTAATTCAGGCGAAGGAATCTCTATGATCCCGCTTTCCCCGGTTTTAGAACAGCAGTGGCAGAAGGTGCATGAACGCGTCGCGCAGGCGCTCCCGGATACGTCGCTGACGGACGACGCGCGGGCCGTGCTCGCGTTCAGCGAGTTTGTGGAAAACAGCGTTATCGCCTGGCCGACATGGGCTGCGGAACTGAACAACGACCCGCCGCATGCGGAGGAGCATCGGCACTATGCTGCCTGGCTTGATGCCGCGCTGCAGGAGGTGACCGATGAGGCTGCTCTGATGCGCGTCCTGCGTCAGTTCCGCCGCCGCATCATGGTGCGCATCGCCTGGGCGCAGGCGCTGGATGTGTTACCGACGCCGGTGATCCTCGCGCAGCTCAGCCAGCTGGCTGAAACGCTGATTGTCGCAGCCCGCGACTGGCTCTACGCCGCCTGCTGCCGCGAGTGGGGCACGCCGTGCAATCACGAGGGCGTAGCGCAGCCGCTGCTGATCCTGGGGATGGGGAAACTGGGGGGCGGAGAGCTTAACTTCTCCTCGGATATCGACCTGATTTTTGCCTGGCCGGAAAACGGCGTTACCCGGGGTGGACGGCGCGAGCTGGATAATGCCCAGTTCTTCACCCGCCTCGGCCAGCGGCTGATTAAAGCGCTGGATCAGGCCACCCAGGACGGCTTCGTCTATCGCGTGGACATGCGCCTGCGCCCGTTTGGCGACAGCGGCCCGCTGGTGCTGAGCTTTGCCGCGCTGGAGGATTATTACCAGGAGCAGGGACGCGACTGGGAGCGCTACGCGATGGTGAAGGCCCGCATTATGGGGGATAGCGACGATCGCTGGAGCCAGGAGCTGCGCGCCATGCTGCGCCCGTTCATCTTCCGCCGCTATATCGACTTCAGCGTGATCCAGTCGCTGCGCAATATGAAAGGGATGATTGCCCGGGAAGTGCGGCGACGCGGCCTGACGGACAACATCAAGCTGGGGGCGGGCGGTATTCGTGAAATCGAGTTTATCGTGCAGGTGTTTCAGCTGATCCGCGGCGGACGTGAGCCGTCGCTCCAGTCGCGCTCCCTGCTGCCAACGCTTGAGGCTATCGATGCGCTGCATCTGCTGCCCGAAGGCGAGGCGCAGACGCTGCGCGAGGCTTACCTTTACCTGCGGCGTCTCGAAAATCTGTTGCAAAGCATCAACGACGAGCAGACCCAGACGCTGCCAGGGGATGCGCTCAACCGCGCCCGGCTGGCGTGGGGCATGCAGTACGAGAGCTGGGAGACGCTGACCCGGACCCTTGAGCAGCACATGGCGGCGGTACGCCAGGTATTTAACGAGCTGATCGGCGATGACGAGCCGCAGGCGGATGAGGATGCGCTGCCCGAAGCCTGGCGCGAGCTGTGGCAGGATACGCTGGATGTGGAGGACTCCACCCCGGTGCTGGCGCATCTGGATACGGCATCACGCGAGCGGGTGCTGGCGCTGATCGCCGATTTCCGTAAAGAGCTGGATAAACGCACCATTGGCCCGCGCGGCCGGCAGGTGCTGGACCAGCTGATGCCGCGCCTGCTGAGCGACGTCTGCAGCCGGGCCGACGCCCACGTGCCGCTGTCGCGTATGACGCCGCTGCTGGTGGGGATCGTTACGCGCACCACCTATCTTGAGCTACTTACCGAGTTTCCCGGTGCGCTCAAGCATCTGATCACCCTCTGCGCTGCTTCGCCGATGGTAGCCAGCCAGCTGGCGCGCTATCCGCTGCTGCTTGATGAGCTGCTCGACCCGGCGACGCTCTATCAGCCGACCGCGACCGATGCCTATCGCGACGAGCTGCGCCAGTACCTGCTGCGCGTCCCGGAAGAGGATGAGGAGCAGCAGCTGGAAGCGCTGCGTCAGTTTAAGCAGGCGCAGATGCTGCGCGTGGCGGCGGCGGATATTGCCGGTACGCTGCCGGTGATGAAAGTGAGCGATCACTTGACCTGGCTGGCGGAGGCGATTATCGATGCGGTAGTGCGTCAGGCCTGGTCGCAGATGGTGGCGCGCTACGGTCAGCCGCGTCATCTGCATGACCGGGAAGGGCGCGGCTTTGCGGTGATTGGCTACGGTAAGCTTGGCGGCTGGGAGCTGGGCTACAGCTCCGATCTCGACCTGGTGTTTCTCCACGACTGCCCGCTGGACGTGATGACCGACGGCGATCGCGAGATCGATGGTCGCCAGTTCTACCTGCGCCTGGCGCAACGCATCATGCACCTGTTCAGCACCCGCACCTCGTCGGGCATTCTCTATGAAGTGGATGCTCGCCTGCGGCCTTCCGGCGCAGCGGGCATGCTGGTGACCACGGCGGATGCCTTTGCCGACTACCAGCAGCATGAAGCCTGGACCTGGGAGCATCAGGCGCTGGTGCGCGCCCGCGTGGTATACGGCGATCCGCAGCTTAATCTGCGCTTTGACGCCATCCGCCGCGACATTCTGGCTCAGCCCCGAGAGGGCGCGACGCTGCAAACTGAAGTACGCGAGATGCGCGAGAAGATGCGGGCGCATCTGGGCGGCAAGCAGCGCGACCGCTTTGATATCAAGGCCGACGAAGGCGGCATCACCGATATCGAATTTATCACGCAGTATCTGGTGCTACGCTTTGCCCATGAAGCGCCGAAACTGACGCGCTGGTCCGATAACGTACGCATTCTCGAACTGCTGGCGCAGAACGACATCATGGATGACGACGAAGCCCGGGCGCTGACCCATGCTTACGTGACGCTGCGCGACGAGCTGCACGACCTGGCATTGCAGGAACTGCCGGGGAACGTCGATCAGCAGGCGTTTGCCCGGGAGCGCGAGCGGGTACGGGAAAGCTGGCGCAAATGGCTGGTGGAGCCGTGCGATACGCCGTAACTGTGCTATTATCGCGCGCAAATTTTGATAATCCCCACGCGGGGCGGGCGGGCAAAACAGGCCTTGTCCGGCGACGCGCGGGGCATTCTCTCAGGAGAGTCAGGAATGAAAGTAACGCTGCCCGAATTTGAGCGCGCAGGAGTCATGGTCGTCGGTGACGTGATGCTGGATCGCTACTGGTATGGCCCAACCAGCCGTATTTCCCCGGAAGCGCCGGTGCCGGTGGTGAAGGTCGATACCATTGAAGAGCGTCCGGGCGGAGCGGCGAACGTGGCGATGAACATTGCGTCGCTGGGGGCGAACTCGCGCCTGGTTGGCCTGACCGGCATCGACGACGCGGCGCGCGCGCTGAGCCAGTCGCTGGCAGGCGTTAACGTGAAGTGCGACTTCGTTTCCGTTCCAACGCATCCGACCATTACCAAACTGCGCGTGCTGTCGCGCAACCAGCAGCTGATCCGCCTCGATTTTGAAGAGGGGTTTGAGGGCGTTGACCCGCAGCCGCTGCACGAGCGCATCAGCCAGGCGCTGCCGCAGATTGGCGCGCTGGTGCTGTCCGATTACGCCAAAGGGGCGCTCAACAGCGTGCAGCAGATGATTCAGCTGGCGCGTAATGCCGGCGTACCGGTGCTGATCGACCCGAAAGGCGCTGACTTTGAACGCTACCGCGGTGCCACGCTGTTGACCCCGAACCTCTCCGAGTTCGAAGCGGTGGTCGGGAAGTGCAAGACCGAAGACGAGATCGTCAGCCGCGGTATGCAGCTGATTGCCGATTTTGACCTCGCCGCGCTGCTGGTGACCCGCTCCGAGCAAGGCATGACGCTGCTCCAGCCGGGCAAAGATCCGTTCCACCTGCCGACGCTGGCGCAGGAAGTGTATGACGTTACCGGGGCGGGCGACACGGTTATCGGCGTGCTGGCGGCCACCCTTGCGGCGGGCAACACGCTGGAAGAGGCGTGCTACTTCGCTAACGCCGCCGCGGGCGTGGTGGTCGGCAAACTCGGTACTTCCACCGTCTCACCGGTTGAGCTGGAAAACGCCGTGCGCGGACGCTCGGAGACCGGCTTCGGTGTAATGACCGAAGCGGGGCTGAAAGAGGCGGTAGCCGCTGCGCGCAAACGCGGTGAAAAAGTGGTGATGACCAACGGCGTATTCGACATTCTGCACGCCGGTCACGTCTCCTACCTCGCTAATGCCCGTAAGCTCGGCGACCGCCTGATTGTGGCAGTCAACAGCGATGCATCGACGAAACGTCTGAAGGGCGAAACGCGTCCGGTGAATCCGCTGGAGCAGCGCATGATCGTGCTTGGCGCGCTGGAAGCGGTGGACTGGGTGGTGGCGTTTGAAGAGGATACACCGCAGCGCCTGATCGCCGGGATCCTGCCGGATCTGCTGGTAAAAGGCGGGGACTATAAGCCGGAAGAGATTGCCGGAAGCGAAGAGGTGTGGGCCAACGGCGGCGACGTGCTGGTACTTAACTTCGAAGACGGCTGCTCGACGACCAACATTATCAAAAAGATCCAGAGAAACAGCGGGAAGTAGCCGGTATTAAAAGCGCTCTCCCTCGTCATGAGGGAGAGACGTACGGTCTTAAATGTTATCGACCGGCGGGATAGCGGGCGGTGACACCGCGCTGGTGGCAGCGGAAGGCGTTACGCTACTGTCCGCGGCTGGCGTGACGTTCGCGGTAGACGGTGTACCGGCAGTGCGGCCTTCCAGTTCGTTCAGACGCTGTTCCAGCGCAGTCAGCTTTTCACGAGTACGCAGCAGTACCTGCGTCTGCACGTCAAACTCTTCCCGGCTCACCAGATCCAGACGCGACAGCTGCGCCTGCAGGGTCTGGCGGATGCGTTTCTCAACGTCTTCCCCGAATTCGCGAATCCCTTTGGGCATAGACTCATGTACCTGACGGGCGATCTGTTCAATTTTTTTCGGGTCAATCATAGCGGTTTCCCTGAGCTGATGTGGTGTTAAACCTAATTGTAATGCCTGATCCGCAGGTGATAAACCGGAAATGTCCCCATTGCGTTATTCAGGCGAATACGCGTGCTTTTGCTATATCCATTATGAGTATATGAAGCTTATGCATTGCCGCCATTAATCAATGGCGTTATAGTTAACCCGCTTATTCTCAGGGCGGGGCGAAATTCCCCACCGGCGGTAAATCAGCGCAGCTGAAAGCCCGCGAGCGCTTCAATGGCAACGTTGAAGGTCAGCAGATCCGGTGTAATTCCGGGGCCGACGGTTAAAGTCCGGATGGGAGAGGGTAACGACACAGCTCAGGCTACGGCCTGCTCACGTTATTATTATGCCGCTTGCGGTACTCCTAAGACTGCCCTGATTCTGGTAACCATATTTATACTGAGGTTTTATTACCATGAATCAGACGCTCCTTTCTTCTTTTGGTTCCTCCGCAGAGCGCGTGGAACAGGCACTTACCGCCCTGCGCAACGGTCGCGGTGTGATGGTGCTGGACGATGAAAATCGCGAAAACGAAGGCGACATGATCTTTGCCGCCGAAACCATGACCGTAGAGCAGATGGCGCTGACCATCCGTCACGGCAGCGGTATTGTTTGCCTGTGCATCAACGAAGATCGCCGTAAACAGCTTGACCTGCCGATGATGGTGGAGAACAACACCAGCTCCTTCGGCACCGGTTTTACTGTCACCATCGAAGCCGCGCACGGCGTAACCACCGGCGTGTCCGCCGCTGACCGTATCACCACGGTGCGTGCCGCCATTGCCGACGGCGCGAAGCCATCGGATCTCAACCGTCCAGGCCACGTTTTCCCGCTGCGTGCGCAGCCGGGCGGCGTACTGACCCGCGGTGGCCATACCGAAGCGACCATCGATCTGGTAACCCTCGCCGGCTTCAAGCCTGCGGGCGTGCTGTGCGAGCTGACCAATGATGACGGCACCATGGCTCGCGCACCGGAGTGCATCGCTTTCGCTCGTCAGCATGATATGCCGGTGGTGACCATTGAGGATCTGGTTGAGTATCGTCAGACCCACGAACGCAAAGCCAGCTGAACGTAGCGCATAAAAAAACCCGGCAGCCGCCGGGTTTTTTTATCGCTGTTTATCAGCCGATGCCGCTGCTTTGCAGGAGCGTCAGGCTGAAGCCCATCACCGACATGCCACACAGCACGCCATAGCTTGGGTTGTTGTGCGGATCGATCTCTTTGGCCAGCGGCATCAGTTCATCCACCGACAGCGCCACCATAATCCCGGCCACCGCCGCCATAATCGCCGCCATCACCACCGGCGATACCAGGGTGCCGAGGATCAGCCACGCCAGCACGCCGCCGAGGATTTCCGCCATACCGGACACGCCAGCCCACAGTAGCGCTTTGCGTTTTGAGCCCGTAGCTGCAAACACCGGCCCGGCGACGGCCAGCCCTTCAGGAATGTTGTGCAGGGCGACTGCCAGAGCAATGCCCAGACCCAGTTCCAGATCGCTGCTCGCCGTAACATAAGTGGCAATGCCTTCCGGGAAGTTGTGCAGGCTGATGCCAAGAGTCAGCAACAGCGCGGTGCGTTGCAGGTTGCGCTTTTTCAGCGAGCCGTCCAGCAGATCCTGCGGATGGGCGTGGGGCAGGGAGCGGTCCAGCACAAAGTAACCGACCAGGCCGAGAATAAACATCCCGTAGCCCAGCACCGGAGACATCCCCTCGGTGTGCAGCGCAGCGGGCAGCATCTCCATCAGGGAGATAAGCAGCATAATGCCGGCAGCAAAGCCGAGAGAGAACGCCAGCAACCGGTTGGACGGTCTCTGGCCAAGTACGCCAAACAGGGCTCCGATAAAGGTGGCTCCGCCTGCCAGTATGGTCAGGAGCAACGGCACTGACATAAACTTCTCCTTTGATAATGATTCTCATTAATATTAATGAGTGGGCGGTGAAATAGCGAGACCGCAAGCCCCTGATTTACACAGTACTTACATTCAAAATTCCTGATGATCATCATCATGGTTATCTGAGTTCATCCCGGTATGAAAGCGCGTAAGGTGATGCATATCTTGTTTAGCGCAATTTGAAGGATAACACCATGTCTCATACGCGAATGCCAGCACTGTTTCTGGGGCATGGCAGCCCAATGAACGTCCTCGAAGACAATCTTTACACCCGCGTCTGGCAGCAGCTGGGCGACACGCTGCCGCGCCCGAAAGCTATCGTGGTGATATCCGCGCACTGGTATACCCGCGGTACCGGCGTGACCGCGATGGAAACCCCGAAAACTATCCATGATTTCGGTGGCTTCCCGCAGGCGCTGTACGACACCCATTATCCGGCCCCCGGCTCGCCGGCGCTGGCTCAGCGGCTGGTGGATCTGCTTGCCCCGGTGCCGGTGACGCTGGATAAAGAAGCCTGGGGCTTTGACCACGGCTCCTGGGGCGTGCTGATTAAAATGTATCCTGATGCTGATATTCCGGTGGTGCAGCTCAGCATCGACAGCACCAGACCCAACGTCTGGCATTACCAGCTGGGCCGTAAACTCGCCGCGCTGCGCGATGAGGGCATTATGCTGGTGGCGAGCGGTAACGTGGTGCATAACCTGCGCACCGCGCGCTGGCACGGCGAAAGCACGCCGTATCCCTGGGCGCAGTCGTTTAATGACTACGTTAAAGCGAACCTGACATGGCAGGGCGATGCCGATAAACATCCGCTGGTGAACTATCTCGACCATGAAGGCGGCAGTCTTTCGAACCCGACGCCGGATCACTTCCTGCCGCTGCTCTACGTGCTGGGCGCGTGGGATGGCAAGGAGCCGGTGAGCGTACCGGTTGAGGGCATGGAGATGGGGTCGATCAGTATGCTGTCGGTGCAGGTGGGCTAAAAAATAAGGCGCGAACAGTCGCGCCTTATTTATCTGCGGTGAGGGTTACTCAACAAAGATATGCGGGTAGAAGCGCGACATATCCTGGGTGATCAGCGCCTTATCTTCGCGAATGCCGATCCCGGCCGGTTGATCGTTGATAAGCCAGCTGCCAATCAGCGTGTAGCTGCCGTCGAACTGCGGCAGTGGATGGTACTGCTGCACAATCATGCCTTCTTCACCGTAAACGCCTTCCGAGCGGGCAATCTCCTGACCGTTATCGACGATGGTAATGTTGGCACCTTCGCGCGAGAAAAGCGGCTTCACCACGTATTTTTCCATCTCAGGATGGCTGTCTTCGGCAAAGTACGCGGGCAGCAGGTTAGGATGGTCCGGGAACATCTTCCACAGCAGCGGCAGCAGCGCTTTATTGGAGAGAATGCTCTTCCAGGCTGGCTCCAGCCAGCGCACGCCGGCATCTTCCAGCTTGGTGGAGAACACCTCGCGCAGCATGAATTCCCACGGATAGAGCTTAAACAGGTTGCTGATCACCTGATCCTGCAGATCGGTGAACTGCCCCTTTTCGCCAAGCCCGATATCTTCGATAAACAGGAATTCAGAGGCGACCCCCGCTTCGGCGGCGCAGTCCTGCAGATATTGCACGGTACCGCGATCTTCGACGCTGTCGCGGCAGCAGGCGAAATGCACCAGCTGGAAACCGTGTTTTTCACGCAGCTCCACGAAGCGCTCAATGATCTGCTCCTGCAGGCTGTTGAACTGATCGCTGCCCGCCGGCAGGTTTCCGGCGTTAAGCTGATCTTCAAGCCACAGCCACTGGAAGAACGCGGCTTCGTAGAGCGACGTCGGGGTGTCGGCGTTGTTCTCAAGCAGCTTTGGCTCGCCCACGCCGTCCCAGGCGATGTCGAGACGAGAGTAGAGCGACGGCTGGTTGGTGCGCCATGACTGACGCACAAACTCCCAGGTGTGTTTCGGGATACGGAATTTGGCCAGCAGATCGTCACTGCTGACCACGGTTTCCACGGCCTGCAGGCACATCTGATGCAGCTCGGCGGTGACCGCTTCGAGGCGCTCCACCTGGGCGAGGGTCAGCTTATAGTAGGCGTCCTCACACCAGTACGGCTCGCCGTACATGGTGTGAAAGTTGAAACCAAATTCGGTAGCTTTTTCGCGCCAGTTGGGGCGCTCAACGATTGAAACGCGTTCCACGGTTAGCCCCCCATGGAGCGAGAGCTGGTACCGGCCGCGCTACGCTGCATGGTGTGCTGTTTGGCGACGGACTCGCCGAAGCCGCCGCGCGTGATGGTGGAGGTGGTGGCCGGCTTCGGTGCCAGCGCGGTTTTCGGCACGGTCATGGTGCGACCCGGCTGGGCGGCGCCATAGCCTTTACCGCTGGCATCGGTGTACTGGCCATATGCCGGGCTGGCCGGGTTGCGCGAGCTGAACAGCGGCTGCTGGGCATAGCCCGCACCACCGCCCATCAGGCGACCCATCATGTAGCCCGCCATCAGCGGCATCCAGAAGCTACCGCTGCTCTGCGCCTGCGCCTGGTTTTCACCGGTCGGAGCCATGCCCGCCTGCGCCGGTGCCTGCTGGCACTGGCCTTCACCGAACTCTGCGACGCAATCTTCACGCGTGGCATATTTCGGCGCGGTGCGTTCGGCTTCTTTTACGGCATTGTTATAGGCAGTGGTGCACTGTTCGCTTTTGCCCGGATTGGCGGCGGAGCAGTCGTCGGCATTCTGATACATCGAGACGGTTTCGTCACTCTGTTCGCAGCCCGCAAGCATGAAGACCGCCGTTACGGCCAGCGCGACGGGAGTCAGATGACGTGCATTCCAGCTTTTGCGGAATGACGCGTGATTAATGGATTTTGTCCGTTTCATTTTTTCTTCCTGGGCCCGGAGGGAAAAGACAGCAAATTGTGCTCAGGATAGTGGATGGCTGGGTGAAATTAAAGCAAGTAAGCCGAGATAAGCGAGGATGGAAGGGGATCTTTACGTTGTCTTACGTTCAGGCAGGGGCGGGCGCCCCTGCCTGTTACCCTCAGTTGCGGAACGGGTTCGCGCTGCTGGTGGTGGTACGTGCTGCAGCCGGTTGCGCGGTGGCTGCTGGCTGAGCCGCTGCGTCGTTGGTAGCCATGCTTTCAACCCGTGCATCCTGCTCCGGATTCTCCGGCGCGACGCTCTCCGGCGTGGTCGGAATCGGCTTGCCGAGCGCATTGTTAAGCGCAACCAGATCCTGCTCGTTGAGCGTACCCAGCGCAGATTTAATGTTGAGCTGGTTGATCAGGTAGTTATAGCGCGCGCTTGAGAGCTGCTGCTTGGCGTTGTACAGCGTGGTGGTCGCATCCAGCACGTCAACGATGGTACGTGTACCCACGGAGTAACCCGCTTCGGTCGCATCAAGGGAGCTTTGCGCAGAGACGACGGACTGTTTGTACGCGTTGATGCTGCTGATGGACGCATTCACGTTGTTATAGGACGAACGCACGGTCTGCACCACGCTGCGGTGCGCGCTCTCCAGCTGCTCGCTGGCACCCACAAAGCCGTACTGCGCCTGTTTCACCTGAGAGGTGACCGAGCCGCCGCTGTAGAGTGGCAGAGAGAAGCTCAGGCCAACGGAGTTCTGCCCTACGGTGCGGTCAGCGTTGCCGGCGCGCGCCGCCTGGCTGCCGCTGTAGTCAGTATCAGACAGGCTGGTGGAGGCGGTCAGGCCGAGGGTCGGCATATGGCCGGTTTCGGCGTAGCGGATCTGCTCGCGGGCCAGGTCCTGGTTCAGACGCGCCTGCAGCAGAGAAAGGTTACGCTTCTCCGCTTCTTTCAGCAGGGCGTTCACCGGCTCAGGCTTAGACGGCGTGAAGCTATCGACATTGAGCGACGCCAGCTCCGGATAGTAATTGCCGGTCACCTGGCGCAGCTCTTCTACCGCGTTGTCCAGCGTGTTACGGGCGGCAACTTCGTTGGCCAGCACGTTGTCATACTGTGAACGGGCGTTCTGCACGTCGGTGATGGCGACCAGACCAACGTTGAAGCGCTGGGTGGTTTGATCGAGCTGACGATAAATCGCCTGCTTCTGCGCTTCAGTATAGGAAAGCGCATCGATGGCGCTTAATACGTTAAAATAGGCGGTAGCGGTGTTCAGGATCAGCGTCTGCTGATCGACCTGCCAGGTGACGTCCTGAATGCCGGCGCTTTTTTCCTGCAGCGTCAGGGCGCGCCATCTCGACATGTCGAAAATGGTCTGGGTCAGTTGCAGACTGCCGCTGGTGGTCGTACTGTCAACACCGCTGCTGTCGCGATAGCCGTTGTTCCAGGTGTAGTCAGCGCCGAGACCCAGCTGCGGCAGCAACGGGCTGCGTGCTTCGTTAATTTTTTCGAATGCGGCATCACGGTCAGCGGCCGATCTACGCAGGTCAGGGTTGCTTAAACGAGCCTGCTTATAAACCTGTAACAGGTTTTCTGCCTGGCTCAGCGTGCTGAAGCTGGCAAGGCTCAGACCGATCAGAATGGGGAGCAATTTCTTCATTTGCATTCCTTGTTGTGAAGCAGAATTTATTGTTAGCGCTGACACACGTCGAAAAATGATCGCCGATTCTAGCAGAGTCAGCCCCCGCCAGGGCTTGGCGTAACGTGCCTTCTGGATTGAAATACCGTCAATCTACCACAGCACAACGCAAACGGCAGATGCTCAGACTTGAAATCGTCGCTTTCATCACCATTGCATAATCCGGGATAAATATGACCACTTCAACGAAACATCCGGTTACTTTCACTAAAAATGATGTAGAAATTATTGCACGTGAAACGCGCTGGCGCGGCTTTTTTTCACTTGATGTTTACCGCTTTCGCCACCGCCTTTTCAATGGCGAAATGAGCGGTGAAATCGAGCGTGAAATTTTCGAGCGCGGCCATGCGGCGGTGCTGCTACCCTTTGACCCGGTGCGTGATGAGGTGGTGCTGATTGAACAAATCCGCATCGCGGCTTACGACACCAGCGATACCCCCTGGCTGCTGGAACTGGTCGCCGGTATGATCGAAACCGGCGAAACGTCCGACGACGTTGCGCGGCGCGAAGCCAGCGAAGAAGCGGGGTTAGACGTACAACGCACGAAACCGGTATTAAGCTACCTGGCAAGCCCTGGCGGCACCAGCGAGCGGCTGTCGATACTGGTGGGTGAAGTGGATGCCACGCAGGCCGAAGGGGTACACGGTCTGGTGGAGGAAAACGAAGACATTCGTGTTCATGTGGTGAGCCGGGAACAGGCTTATCAGTGGGTAGAAGAGGGGAAAATCGACAACGCAGCGTCCGTCATCGCCCTGCAATGGCTGCAGCTGCATCATGAAGCATTACGTAAAGAGTGGAATACCTGAATATGATTAAGCGCTATACACCTGACTTCCCTGAAATGATGCGGCTGTGCGAAACCAATTTCGCCCAGTTACGCCGTCTGTTGCCTCGCGAGGATCAGGCTGGCGAAACCGTTAGCTATCAGGTGGGAAGCGCGCAGTACCGGTTAACAATTACCGAGTCCACCCGCTACACTACGCTTGTGGAAATTGAGCAGACCGCACCGGCGGTCAGCTACTGGAGCCTGCCTTCCATGAGCGTGCGGCTCTATCATGACGCGATGGTGGCGGAAGTGTGTTCAAGTCAGCAGATCTATCGCTTTAAAGCACGTTATGATTATCCGAATAAAAAATTGCATCAACGTGACGAAAAGCATCAAATAAACCAATTCCTTGCTGATTGGCTGCGCTACTGTTTTACACATGGAGCGATGGCGGTTCCGGTTTGTTAGCGACGTGGACACCTAAGGACACCATTTGGAAAGTCTGTTAAACCTTACCGCGGCTGATGGGGCAACGGTAAGGATCTTACAAATCACCGATACCCACCTGTTTGCCGGCAAAGGCGAAACGCTACTGGGTGTGAACACATGGGAAAGCTACCAGGCTGTGCTGGGGGCCATTCAGCAGGCGCAGCGCGACTGCGATCTGATTGTCGCCACCGGCGATTTAGCGCAGGACCATAGCGCCGAAGCTTATCAGCTGTTTGCCGAGGGTATCAGTTCGCTCGCCTCGCCGTGCGTGTGGCTGCCCGGCAACCACGATTTCCAGCCGGCGATGTACAGCGCGCTGCAGGAAGCAGGCATTTCCCCGGCGAAACGGGTGTTGCTTAACGCGACCTGGCAAATTTTGCTGCTCGACAGCCAGGTGTTCGGCGTGCCGCATGGCGAGCTGAGCGAGTTCCAGCTGGAGTGGCTTGAGCGCAAGCTGGCCGACTGGGGCGACCGCCAGACGCTGCTGCTGCTGCATCACCATCCGCTGCCGTCCGGCTGTAGCTGGCTCGATCAGCACAGCCTGCGCAACGCCGGCGATCTGGACGACGTGCTGAGTCGTTTCCCGACGGTAAAACATCTGCTGTGCGGTCATATTCATCAGGAGCTGGACCTCGACTGGAACGGGCGTCGCGTGCTTGCCACGCCGTCCACCTGCGTCCAGTTCAAACCGCACTGCGCCAACTTTACCCTTGATACCATCGCCCCCGGCTGGCGCTGGCTGAATTTGCATCCCGACGGCACCTTAACCACCGAGGTCTGCCGTCTTGAAGGTCAGGCTTTCCGGCCGGATACCGCCTCAGAAGGATACTGATGTCTACGCTTCTCTACCTCCACGGGTTCAACAGCTCTCCCCGCTCCGAAAAAGCCACCGCGCTGACGCACTGGCTGGCGGAGCATCATCCCGATATTGACGTCATCGTCCCGCAACTCCCGCCCTATCCGGCTGCCGCCGCCGAGCTGCTGGAGTCGCTGGTGATGGAGCACGGTGGTGAAGCGTTAGGCCTGGTGGGGTCTTCGCTGGGCGGCTATTTTGCTACCTGGCTGTCGCAGTGCTTTATGTTACCCGCCGTGGTTATCAACCCCGCGGTGCGCCCGTTCGAACTGCTGACCGATTATCTCGGGCAAAACGAGAACCCCTACACCGGGGAACAATATGTGCTAGAGTCTCGCCATATTTACGATCTCAAAGTTATGCAAATCGACCCGCTTGAAGCACCGGATCTCATCTGGCTGCTGCAACAGGAAGGGGACGAGGTGCTGGATTACCGTCAGGCGGTGGCCTATTACGCCTCCTGTCGCCAGACCGTCGAAACCGGGGGGAATCACGCATTTGTCGGCTTCGAAGATCATTTCACACAGATTGTCGATTTTTTGGGTTTACGTTGAAGCCCGATCGATCCGATCACGCTATCTGAATATATAAATCATGACGCAATCCTATAACGCTGATGCCATTGAGGTACTCACCGGGCTTGAGCCGGTTCGCCGTCGCCCGGGGATGTACACCGACACCACTCGCCCTAACCATCTGGGTCAGGAAGTTATTGATAACAGCGTGGACGAAGCGCTGGCCGGTCACGCAAAGCGCGTGGAGGTTATTCTGCACGCCGACCAGTCGTTGGAAGTGATCGATGACGGCCGCGGCATGCCGGTGGATATTCATCCGGAAGAGGGCGTTCCCGCGGTTGAGCTGATCCTCTGCCGCCTGCACGCCGGCGGTAAATTCTCCAACAAAAACTATCAGTTCTCCGGCGGCCTGCACGGCGTGGGGATCTCGGTGGTTAACGCCCTGTCGCGCCGCGTGGAAGTCACGGTGCGCCGCGATGGTCAGGTGTACAGCATCGCCTTCGAAAACGGCGAGAAGGTCGAGGATTTGAAGGTCATCGGCACCTGCGGCAAACGCAATACCGGCACCAGCGTCCACTTCTGGCCGGACGAGAAATTCTTCGACAGCCCGCGCTTCTCCGTGTCGCGTCTGATGCATCTCCTGAAAGCAAAAGCGGTGCTGTGTCCGGGCGTTGAAATCAACTTCAAAGACAACGTCAACAACGCCGAGCAGCGCTGGTGCTATCAGGATGGTCTGACCGACTACCTGAGCGAGGCGGTGAACGGTCTGCCGACGCTGCCGGAAAAGCCTTTTGTCGGCAACTTCTCCGGCGATACCGAAGCCGTGGACTGGGCGCTGCTCTGGCTGCCGGAAGGCGGCGAGCTGCTCACCGAAAGCTATGTGAATCTCATCCCGACCATGCAGGGCGGTACGCACGTCAACGGTCTGCGTCAGGGGCTGCTGGATGCGATGCGCGAATTCTGCGAATACCGCAACATTCTGCCGCGCGGCGTGAAGCTGTCCGCAGAAGATATCTGGGAACGCTGCGCCTACGTGCTGTCGGTGAAGATGCAGGATCCGCAGTTTGCCGGGCAGACCAAAGAGCGCCTGTCATCGCGCCAGTGCGCGGCGTTCGTCTCCGGCGTGGTGAAAGATGCTTTCACCCTGTGGCTTAACCAGAACGTGCAGTCCGCCGAAATGCTGGCGGAAATGGCGATCTCCAGCGCCCAGCGCCGTATGCGTGCGGCGAAGAAAGTGGTGCGTAAAAAGCTGACCAGCGGCCCGGCCCTGCCCGGCAAGCTGGCCGACTGTACCGCGCAGGATCTCAGCCGTACCGAGCTGTTCCTGGTGGAAGGGGACTCCGCAGGCGGGTCCGCCAAACAGGCGCGCGATCGTGAATATCAGGCGATCATGCCGCTGAAAGGGAAGATCCTGAATACCTGGGAAGTCTCCTCCGACGAGGTGCTGGCGTCGCAGGAAGTGCACGACATTTCGGTCGCGATCGGTATCGATCCGGACAGCGAAGATCTGACCCAGCTGCGCTACGGCAAGATCTGTATCCTCGCGGATGCGGACTCCGATGGTCTGCACATCGCTACCCTGCTGTGTGCGCTGTTCGTGAAGCACTTCCGTTCGCTGGTGAAAGGCGGCCACGTTTATGTGGCGATGCCGCCGCTCTACCGTATCGATCTCGGCAAAGAGGTCTATTACGCGCTGGATGAAGAAGAGAAAGCCGGCGTGCTGGAGCAGCTCAAGCGCAAGAAGGGCAAACCGAACGTGCAGCGCTTTAAAGGGCTGGGCGAGATGAACCCGATGCAGCTGCGTGAAACGACCCTCGATCCTAACACCCGCCGTCTGGTGCAGCTCATCATCAGCGATGAGGACGAGCAGCAGACCACCGCGATGATGGATATGCTGCTGGCCAAGAAGCGTTCGGAAGACCGCCGCAACTGGCTGCAGGAGAAGGGCGATATGGCAGATATTGAAGTCTGAATCTGATGGCCAGCGAGAGCTGGCGCAGACAACAAAAAAGGCGATGAGATCATCGCCTTTTTTTATCGCCGCTGGGCGGCTTACACGCCGTTTTCCAGAATACGAATATGGGTTTCCAGCACATCGGCTTTCACCGCGTCGCTCCAGGCTTTCATGTGCGGGGTTTGCAGGTGCGCTTCAAGATGCGCCACGCTCTCCCACTGTTCCAGCATCATGATGGAATCCGGATTGGTGGACTGAAAACTTACCTGCGCATTGTGGTCAATCAGCGGCGCATAGCCGTGACAACCCTCTTCCTGCAATACCACAGGAATGATGCCTGCAAACGCATCAAGCACTGCCTGGCGATGGTGTGCACCCGGACGGGTGCGGATCTCTGCAATCACTGTCAGCATGATCAACTCCTTGTTAAATTCAGCTCTCAGTTAAGCAAAGATTTCGCCGAGGTGCTTGCGATATTCTGCGATATAGCGCGGAACGTCCGGCATTTTAATCACGTCATTGGCGATAAAGGTCGGCAGCGCGGTCATGCCAAGGAACTCATTGGCTTTGTGGAACGGCAGATAAACGCCGTCCACGCCCACGCCGTGGAAGAACTGCGCTTCATCGGTGAAGGCCTCCATCGGCGCGTTCCAGGTCAGGGACAGCATGTATTTTTTGCCCTGAATCAGGCCGCCTGAGCCATACTTCTTCGCTGCATCGGAACGGGTGCGACCGTCGCTGGCGTACAGGAAGCCGTGACCTTCGGTGAAGACGTCATCGATGTACTTTTTCACGGTCCAGGGCGCACCCATCCACCAGCCCGGCATCTGGTAAATCACCACGTCGGCCCACAGGTATTTCTGCACTTCGGCTTTCGCGTCGTAGTCGCCATCGGTGCGGGTAACCTGAACATCATGCCCGGCGTCGCGCAGGAAACTTTCCGCGACCTCGGTCAGGGTGTCGTTAAGCTGGCCATTAGAGTGGGCGAATTTTTTCGCGCCGTTGATAATCAGAATGTTGCTCATTATTTGTCCTCGAATATTTACGTTTGGCACTAATGGTACGACAGTCAGCGAAACGTTTTAATGAGCAAAATGTGCAAAGACTTTTGCTAAATCAGCAATAATCAACCCTGCTGTGACTCAGCGTCGCAGATAGGGTACTATCGGCGGCAATATTGCCGTTTCCCTGCGTGCGGCCAGATTGTCTAAGGAATAATCAGTAATGAGTGACCTGACTCACGACGGTGCAGAGCGCCTCGCGCTGCACGAATTCACGGAAAACGCCTACCTTAACTACTCCATGTACGTCATCATGGACAGGGCGCTGCCGTTTATTGGTGATGGTCTGAAGCCGGTTCAGCGACGCATCGTATATGCCATGTCTGAACTGGGCCTCAACGCCAGCGCCAAGTTTAAAAAATCTGCCCGTACCGTGGGTGACGTGCTGGGTAAATACCACCCGCACGGCGACAGCGCCTGCTACGAAGCGATGGTGCTGATGGCGCAGCCGTTCTCTTATCGTTATCCGCTGGTGGATGGCCAGGGGAACTGGGGCGCACCGGACGATCCGAAATCCTTCGCGGCGATGCGTTATACCGAATCCCGCCTCTCTAAATACGCCAGCGTGCTGCTCAGTGAGCTGGGGCAGGGCACGGTGGATTTCGTGCCGAACTTCGACGGCACCCTGGACGAGCCGAAGATGTTGCCGGCGCGTCTGCCGAACATTCTGCTGAACGGCACCACCGGGATTGCGGTAGGCATGGCCACCGACATTCCGCCGCATAACCTGCGCGAAGTTGCCCAGGCGGCGGTGACGCTGATTGATCAGCCGAAAACTACGCTCGACCAGCTGCTGGACATCGTGCAGGGGCCGGACTATCCGACCGAAGCCGAAATCATCACCGCCCGGGACGACATCCGTAAGATTTACCAGAACGGACGCGGCTCGGTGCGCATGCGCGCAGTCTGGAAAAAAGAGGACGGTGCCGTGGTGATCACCG
The DNA here is from genome assembly GCF_025914095.1 of Siccibacter colletis. NCBI lineage: Bacteria > Pseudomonadati > Pseudomonadota > Gammaproteobacteria > Enterobacterales > Enterobacteriaceae > Siccibacter > Siccibacter colletis. The sequence goes on from NZ_CP074352.1 coordinate 591,396, forward strand.
CGCTGCCGCATCAGGTATCCGGCGCACGCGTGCTGGAGCAGATCGCCAGCCAGATGCGCGCGAAAAAGCTGCCGATGGTGGACGATCTGCGCGACGAATCCGACCACGAGAACCCAACGCGTCTGGTGGTGGTACCGCGTTCCAACCGCGTGGATATGGACCAGGTGATGAACCACCTGTTCGCCACTACCGATCTGGAAAAAAGTTACCGCGTTAACCTGAACATGATCGGCCTGGACGGGCGTCCGGCGGTGAAAAACCTGCTGGAGATCCTCACCGAGTGGCTGGCGTTCCGTCGCGATACCGTGCGTCGTCGTCTGAACTATCGCCTCGATAAAGTGCTGAAGCGCCTGCATATCCTTGAAGGTTTGCTGGTGGCGTTCCTCAATATCGAGGAGGTGATCCACATCATCCGTAGCGAAGACGAGCCGAAGCCGGTGCTGATGTCCCGTTTCGTCATCAGTGAAACCCAGGCCGAAGCCATTCTTGAACTGAAGCTGCGCCATCTCGCCAAACTGGAAGAGATGAAGATCCGCGGCGAGCAGAGCGAGCTGGAGAAAGAGCGCGATCAGATTCAGGCCATCCTGGCATCCGAGCGCAAAATGAATACCCTGCTGAAGAAAGAGCTGCAGGCTGACGCGGAAGCGTTCGGCGACGATCGCCGCTCGCCGCTGCACGAGCGCGAAGAAGCGAAGGCGATGAACGAGCACGACATGCTGCCGTCAGAGCCGGTGACTATCGTGCTGTCGCAGATGGGCTGGGTGCGCAGCGCCAAAGGGCACGACATTGACGCCCAGGGTCTGAGCTACAAGGCGGGGGACAGCTGGCTGGCTTCCGCAAAAGGCAAAAGCAACCAGCCGGTGGTGTTTATTGACTCCACCGGGCGCAGCTACGCGGTCGATCCGGTTTCGCTGCCGTCCGCGCGCGGGCAGGGCGAGCCGCTTACCGGCAAGCTGACGCTGCCGCCGGGTGCCACGGTTGAGCATATGCTGATGACCGGCGAGCAGCAGAAGCTGCTGATGGCCTCCGATGCGGGCTACGGTTTCGTCTGCACCTTCAACGACCTTGTTGCGCGCAACCGCGCCGGTAAGGCGCTGATTTCGCTGCCGGATAATGCACGCGTGATGCCGCCGCTGGAGATCGTCGATGAAAACGATCTGCTGCTGGCCATCAGCGCCGCCGGACGCATGCTGATGTTCCCGGTAGGCGATCTGCCGCAGCTCTCCAAAGGTAAGGGCAACAAGATTATCTCGATCCCGTCCGCCGACGCGGCGAAGGGCGACGATAAGCTGGCGCACCTCTACCTGCTGCCGCCGCAGAGCACGCTGACCCTGCACGTCGGGAAGCGCAAAATCAAACTGCGCCCTGAGGAGCTTGAGAAGCTGCGCGGCGAGCGTGGCCGCCGTGGCACGCTGATGCGCGGTCTGCAGCGCATCGACCGCGTTGAAGTGGATGCCCCGTCGCGTCCGTCTGCGGGCGACAGCGAAGAGTAAGCCGTACTCCCTTCCCGTCAGGGAAGGGATCTTTTTCACCCGCCGCACGCTGCCCTTCGGGCGCCGTTTGTCGGGTTCCCCACAGACTCAGGTCATCGCGTAACACTGCACCAGAATTGCCGCAACGCGGTATACTGGCAGGTAGCTGTGGCTCAAGAGGTAAGTATGTTATTAATTTTCCGTTTTATTATCGTAGTGCTGTACAGCATTCTGGTGTGCATTCTCGGTTCGATTTACTGTCTGTTCAGCCCGCGTAATCCGCGCCACGTCGCCACCTTTGGGCATATGTTTGGCCGCCTGGCGCCGGTGTTTGGCCTGAAGGTAGAAACCCGCAAGCCTGAGGGTGCCGAGCATTACGGCAACGCCATCTATATTGGTAACCATCAGAACAACTTTGACATGGTGACCGCCGCTAAGATTGTGCAGCCGCGTACCGTGACCGTAGGTAAAAAGAGCCTGCTGTGGATCCCGTTCTTCGGGCAGCTGTACTGGCTCACCGGTAACCTGCTGATCGACCGCGACAACCGCGCCAAAGCGCACGGCACCATCGCCCAGGTTGTCAGCCAGATCCGCAAACGTAATATTTCGGTATGGATGTTCCCGGAAGGGACGCGCAGCCGCGGGCGCGGCCTGCTGCCGTTCAAAACCGGCGCGTTTCACGCCGCGCTGGCGGCCGGCGTACCGGTTATCCCGGTTTGCGTCTCTAACACCTCAAACAAGATCAACATGAACCGCCTGAAAAACGGGCTGGTGATTGTCGAGATGCTGCCGCCCATTGATACCTCCGCCTGGGGCAAGGATCAGGTGCGCGATCTGGCTACCCACTGCCGTCAGGTGATGGAACAAAAAATCGCAGAACTCGATAAAGAAGTGGCGGAGCGTGAAGCCTCCGGCAATATTTAATAAAAACAGGCGTTCCGGGGCCGCTGGCCCCTTTTAAAGGGAAGTTTCCCGCTTTTTCTGACAGTTTCACTCGGAGCATATATGTCACTCAGTCGGCGTCAGTTTATTCAGGCATCGGGGATCGCGCTCTGCGCAGGCGCGGTACCGCTGAGGGCAAACGCGGCAGGCCAGCAGGCAGCGCTGCCGATCCCGCCGCTGCTTGAATCACGTCGCGGCCAGCCCCTCTTTCTTACGCTTCAGCGTGCACACTGGTCATTCGTGACCGGTTCGCGCGCCCCTGTCTGGGGCATTAACGGGCGCTACATGGGGCCGACGGTGCGGGTATGGAACGGCGACGACGTGAAAGTGATCTACAGCAATCGTCTGACGGAAAACGTTGCCATGACCGTCAGCGGTTTGCAGGTGCCTGGCCCGCTGATGGGCGGCGCAGCGCGCATGATGTCGCCCAACGCCGACTGGTCGCCGGTGCTGCCCATCCGTCAGAGCGCCGCCACGCTGTGGTATCGCGCCAATACGCCGAACCGCTCTGCGCATCAGGTGTACGGCGGGCTGGCTGGCATGTGGCTGGTAGAGGATGAGCTGAGCAAAACCCTGCCGGTACCGAACCATTACGGTGTGGATGACTTCCCGGTCATCATTCAGGACAAGCGGCTGGATAACTTTGGCGTGCCGGAGTACAGCGAGCCGGGCAGCGGCGGCTTTGTCGGCGACACGCTGCTGGTGAATGGCGTTGAAGGCCCGTACGTGGAAGTGTCGCGCGGCTGGGTGCGCCTGCGTCTGCTCAATGCGTCTAACGCCCGTCGCTACCAGCTGCAGATGAGCGACGGACGCCCGCTGCACGTTATTGCCGGCGACCAGGGCGTGCTGCCCGCGCCCGTCTCGCTGCGCCAGCTCTCTCTGGCGCCGGGTGAGCGCCGTGAAGTGCTGATTGATATGACCAATGGCGATGAAGTATCGATCACCTGCGGCGATGCGGCGACCATCATGGACCGTCTGCGCGGGCTGTTTGAGCCATCGAGCATTCTGATTTCCACCCTGGTCCTGACCCTGCGCCCGACCGGTCTGCTGCCGCTGGTCACCAGCCCGCTGCCGCAGCGCCTGCTGTCGGAAGATGTGCTGGCCGGTACGCCGGTGCGCAGTCGCGACGTCACGCTGGGCGACGATCCGGGGCTTAACGGCCAGCTGTGGGACCCGAAACGTATCGACATCACCAGCCAGCAAGGCTCCTGGGAGCGCTGGACGGTGCGGGCCGACACGCCGCAGTCGTTCCACATCGAAGGCGCGCAGTTCCTGATCCGCAACGTCAACGGGGCGTTACCGTTCCCGGAAGATCGCGGCTGGAAAGACACCGTCTGGGTCGATGGTCAGGTGGAACTGCTGGTGCTGTTCACGCAGCCCTCCTGGGAGCACTTCCCGTTCCAGTATGGCAGCCAGACCCTGGAGATGGCTGACCGTGGCTCGGTCGGGCAGATTCTGGTGCAGGCTACCGGCTAAGCGGTTGCTTTACCCTCGCTCCGGCCTTGCGTTATGTGCAAGAGAGCCGGGGTGAGGGGTGATTGATTTCCCCCCCGCACAATATCCCTTCTTTTTATGTTGTTTTACGGCGTATAATCGCCGTCCTTTTGCGCAACTTGTTATCCCCTCCGGAACCCCTATGAGCACCCTCAGTTTGATCCAGCCCGATCGCGACCTGTTTTCATGGCCTCAGTACTGGGCGGCCTGTTTTGGCCCGGCACCGTTTTTACCCATGACGCGTGAGGAGATGGATCGTCTGGGCTGGGACAGCTGCGACATCATCCTCGTCACCGGCGACGCCTATGTCGATCATCCGAGCTTCGGCATGGCGATCTGCGGGCGCATGCTGGAAGCCCAGGGCTTCCGCGTCGGGATCATTTCCCAGCCGGACTGGCAGAGCAAAACGGACTTCATGCGCCTCGGCAAACCAAACCTCTTTTTCGGCGTCACCGCCGGCAACATGGATTCGATGATCAACCGCTACACGGCCGATCGTAAACTGCGCCATGACGATGCCTATACGCCGGATAACGTCGCGGGCAAACGCCCGGATCGCGCCTCGCTGGCCTATACCCAGCGCTGTAAAGAAGCCTGGCGCGACGTGCCGGTGATCCTCGGCGGTATCGAAGCCAGCCTGCGCCGTACCGCGCACTACGACTACTGGTCCGATACCGTGCGCCGTTCCGTTCTGGTGGATGCCAAAGCGGACATGCTGATCTTCGGTAACGGCGAGCGCCCGCTGGTGGAGGTCGCGCACCGCCTGGCGCAGGGGGAACCCATCGAGCAGATCCGCGAGGTGCGCAATACCGCCATCCTGGTGAAAGCAGCGCTGCCGGGCTGGCGCGGCGTCGATTCCACCCGGCTTGATACACCGGGGCGCATCGACCCCATTCCGCACCCTTACGGCGACGATCTGCCGTGCGCGGAAGGCAATAAGGTGGAAAAGCCGCTGGCGAAAGCGGTAACGGTACAGCCGCCGCCGCCGAAGCCGTGGGAGAAAACCTATGTGCTGCTGCCGTCGTTCGAGAAAGTGAAAGGCGATAAGGTGCTGTACGCCCACGCCTCACGCATTCTGCATCACGAAACCAATCCCGGCTGCGCCAGGGCGCTGTTGCAGAAGCACGGCGAGCGCTACGTCTGGATCAACCCGCCGGCCATCCCGCTCTCAACCGAAGAGATGGACAGCGTGTTTGCCCTGCCGTATCAGCGGGTGCCGCATCCGGCCTACGGCAACCGCCGCATTCCCGCGTATGAGATGATCCGCTTCTCGGTCAACATTATGCGCGGCTGTTTTGGCGGCTGTGCGTTCTGCTCCATCACTGAACATGAAGGGCGCATCATCCAGAGCCGCTCGGAAGACTCCATCATCAACGAGATCGAAGCGATCCGCGATGCGGTGCCGGGCTTTACCGGCGTGATCTCCGATCTCGGCGGGCCGACTGCCAATATGTATATGCTGCGCTGCACCTCGCCGCGTGCCGAGCAGACCTGCCGACGGCTGTCGTGTGTATATCCGGCGATCTGCCCGCACATGGAGACTAACCATCAGCCAACCATCAATCTCTATCGCCGCGCCCGGGAGCTGAAGGGCATTAAAAAGATCCTTATTGCTTCCGGGGTGCGCTATGACCTTGCGGTGGAAGACCCGCGCTACATTAAAGAGCTGGCCTCGCACCACGTGGGCGGTTATCTGAAGATTGCCCCGGAACATACCGAAGCGGGGCCGCTGTCGAAGATGATGAAGCCGGGTATGGGAAGCTATCACCGCTTTAAAGAGCTGTTTGATACTTACTCGAAGCAGGCGGGTAAGGAGCAGTATCTGATCCCGTACTTTATCTCTGCGCATCCCGGCACCCGGGATGAGGATATGGTGAATCTGGCGCTGTGGCTCAAGCGGCACCGCTTCCGCCTCGACCAGGTGCAGAACTTCTATCCGTCGCCGCTCGCCAACTCCACCACCATGTATTACACCGGCAAAAACCCGCTGGGTAAGATTGGCTACAAGAGTGAAGAGGTGGTGATACCGCGCGGCGAACGTCAGCGTCGGCTACATAAAGCGCTGCTGCGCTATCACGATCCGGCTAACTGGCCGCTGATCCGTGAGGCGCTGGAGACGATGGGCAAGAAGCATCTGATTGGCGGGCGGCGTGACTGTCTGGTGCCTGCCCCCACGCTGGAGGAGATGCGTGAAGCGAAGCGTCAGGCGCGTCACCTGCGTCCGGCGCTGACCCGACATACGCCGGGCGTGAAGAAAGGCATGAAGCGTAAGGCGATGTAAGATCCCTCTCCCGGTGGGGAGAGGGATCAGGTAGCGTTAGCCGCCAAACACATCCGGGTCCGGACCCAGACGTTTCCCCTGATCGAGCTTCGCAATCTCGCTCAGCTCATCTTTATCGAGGCGGAAATCCCAGACGTCGAAGTTTTCCACGATGCGCGCCGGGGTCACCGATTTCGGGATCACCACCAGGCCGCTGTCGAGGTGCCAGCGGATCACGATCTGCGCCGGGGTTTTACCATACTTATCGGCCAGCGCGCGGATCGCTTTCTGATCGAATACCCCTTCGCCGCCCTGCGCCAGCGGGCTCCAGGACTCGGTCTGGATCTTGTGGGTGGCGTTCCAGGCATGCAGCTGGCGCTGCTGAAGCAGCGGGTGCAGCTCGATCTGGTTGATCACTGGCGCTACGCCCGTTTCATCAATGATGCGCTGCAGGTGATGCACCTGGAAGTTACAGACGCCGATACTCTTCACCAGCCCCTGCTGCTGCAACTCAATCATCCCTTTCCAGGCATCGACATAGTTATCAATTGTTGGCACCGGCCAGTGCATCAGATAGAGATCGACATACTCAAGCTGCAGCTTGTCGAGGCTCTCCTGTAACGCCTGCTGCGGACGCGTCTGGTCGTCGTTCCACAGTTTGGTGGTGATAAACAGCTCGTCGCGGGCCACGCCGGCGCTTTGCAGCGCTTTGCCCACGCCTTCTTCATTCTTATACGCCGCCGCGGTATCAATGGAGCGGTAGCCGGTTTCGAGCGCTTTATGGATCGCAGCGACCACTTCGTCATTACCGGCTTTCCAGACACCGAGGCCGAGCTGCGGCATGACGTTGCCATCATTGAGCTTGATTACGGTTGGATTTGCCATCTGTACCTCCTTATCGGATAACACGCCGGGCGTGTATTCCCGGCGAAAGTTGCGTGACTTAAGTCTGGACGAAAAGCCCAAAAACGAAAGCGCGGCGATAAAAAACGCTTATATCGCGGCTTCGTAAATACGGCGGCTGACATCGAGCGTGATGTCCTTGTGCTCACCCAGCGCCGTCATGCCGTGCTCTTCCAGTTTGGCAATCAGCGCCGGGATGGAGCTGCCGTCCAGATTGTAAGCAGAGAGGCTGGTCGGGGCGCCCATCTGCTCAAAGAAGTTACGCGTCGCGGCGATAGCCGCATCGATGCGCTCCTCTTCAGAGCCGCTGGTGATGCCCCAGACGCGCTCGCCGTACTGCAACAGCTTCTCACGCTTGGTATCGCGCTTCTCATTCCACAGCGCCGGCAGCACAATCGCCAGCGTCTGGGCGTGATCCAGGCCGTGCATTGCGGTCAGCTCATGGCCGAGCATGTGAGTGGCCCAGTCCTGAGGCACGCCGGCACCAATCAGGCCGTTCAGCGCCTGGGTCGCAGCCCACATCACGTTGGCGCGCACGTCGTAGTTTTCCGGATCGCGCAGCGCTTTCGGGCCGTCTTCAATCAGCGTCAGCAGAATGCCCTCGGCAAAACGGTCCTGAATTTTGCCGTTCACCGGGTAGGTCACGTACTGCTCGACGGTATGCACAAAGGCATCGACCACGCCGTTGGCGACCTGGCGCGGCGGCAGGGTGTAGGTATAAACCGGGTCCAGCACGGCAAACAGCGGTTGCACAAACGGGGAGTGGAACGCCTGTTTGTCGCCGGTGGCGCGGCGCGAAATCACCGCACCCTTGTTGGATTCAGAGCCGGTCGCCGGAAGCGTCAGCACCGAACCCATCGGAATAGCGCTGTTAATTTCGCTGCCGGAGGTTTCAAGAATGTTCCACGGGTCAATATCCTGCGGATAGTGCGCCGCTGCGGCGATAAATTTAGTGCCGTCCAGCACCGAACCGCCGCCCACGGCCAGCAGGAAGGTCACCTGCTCGCGACGGGCAATATCAACCGCCTTCATCAGGGTTTCATACGACGGGTTTGGCTCAATGCCGCCGAACTCCAGCACCTCAAGGCCATCCAGCGCAGAGAACACCTGGTCCAGCACGCCGGTGGATTTTACGCTGCCGCCGCCCCAGGTGATCAGCACCCGGGCATCGGCGGGGATCTGCGCACGCAGATCGCTGATGGCGCCTTGTCCGAACAGAATGCGGGTGGGGGTGTGAAGATTGAAATTATTCATGGCTCGCTTCCCAAAATGAGTGGAACGGGTGGCAGCCAACGGGCCGCCTGATGGGATTTATTGTGAGCGCGGGGCGAGAGGCGCTCAATGCATATTCCTGCCGTTATCTTGCCCATTTCTCCAGAGGGCTGGAGAAACAGGGTGTTTTTCAGCACACTGCGGCAATGAACATAACGTTGCGGAGCACGAAGCCATGAACCGGACGGCGATTTGCAAACAGCTGACTGAAAAAATTAACTTTCTGAAAGTTAATAATAAAATTCCTGCAGAAGGGTTGCCGGACGTGGACCTGCTCTACGGCACCCAGCCTTACCCGCGCACGCCGGTGATGTATCAGCCGGGTATCATTTTTCTCTTTTCCGGCCAGAAAACCGGCTACCTCAATAACCGCGTGTTTCGCTATGACGCCAGTGAATACCTGCTGCTGACGGTGCCGCTGCCGTTTGAGTGCGAAACCGCCGCCACGCCGGAAACCCCGCTGGCCGGGCTGCGCATCAATATCGATATGCATCAGCTGCAGGCGCTGCTGATGGACATCGGCGAGGACACGCGGTTCCAACCCGCCCCGCTGAGCAGCGGTATCAATTCCGCCACGCTCACCGATGAGATCCTCTGCGCCGCTGAGCGGCTGCTGGACGTGATGGAACGCCCGCTCGACTGCCGGATCCTTGGCCGCCAGATCGTGCGCGAGATCCTTTATCAGGTGCTCACCGGCCCGTGCGGTGGCGCGCTGCTGGCGCTGGTGAGCCGGCAGACCCACTTCAGCCTGATAAGCCGGGTGCTGAAACGCATCGAAGCCCAGTACACCGAAAACCTCAGCGTGGACCAGCTGGCGGCGGAAGCCAACATGAGCGTCTCGGCGTTTCACCACAACTTCAAATCCATTACCAGCACCTCGCCGCTGCAGTATCTGAAGACCTATCGCCTGCATAAGGCGCGCATCATGATGCTGCATGATGGCGTCAAGGTGAGTACCGCAGCCATAAGAGTCGGTTATGAAAGCGCCTCGCAGTTCAGCCGGGAATTTAAGCGTTATTTTGGCGTGACGCCGGGAGAGGATGTGGCACGGATGCGGATGCTGCCGCAGGGGGAGAGCGGGGCGCAACTGGCAGCGCGCCCCTGAAACGGCGCGCTATTTCGCTGCGAAGCGTCGTTTAATCACCACGAACAGGGTGCCGCACAGCCCGGCCAGCAGCAGAAACACCGGCAGGATCATCAGGAAGGTCATCACCTGATCTTCGTGGCGTTTCACAAAGGGAATCATGCTCAGGGCATAACCCAGCCCGGTAACGCCCCCGACCCACAGCAGGCCGCTCAGCCAGTTAAAGATCTGGAAGCGACGGTTGGAAAGCCCGGAGATGCCAGCCAGGGTTGGCAGCAGGGTGCGCACGAAGGCGAGGAAGCGGCCCGCCAGCAAAGCCAGTAAACCGTGACGGTCAAACATGCAGGTGGCGCGATGATGATATTTCGCCGGCAGTTGCGCCAGCCAGCTTTTCACCACCCGGGTGTTGCCGAGCCAGCGGCCCTGCAGATAACTGAACCAGCAGCCCAGGCTGGCCGCCGAGGTGAGGATCACCAGCGCCGGCACGAAATCCATCACGCCGCGAGCGATAAGCGCGCCCGCCAGCAGCAGCAGACTGTCACCGGGCAAAAAGGACGCCGGAAGTAGGCCGTTTTCCAGGAACAGTGTGGCAAACATAACGCAATAGACAATGCCAACAATATGCGGGTCCGCCAGCGCGGCAAAATCGTGATGCCAGAGCGCAGCGATAATATTCTCGATGACAGCCATGAGGGATCCTGTGGAACAGCGTAAGAAAGCTATTATACCCTGAACGCCCCGGCACATCTTGCGCAGAGGCATCACAAACCGGCACTTTTTTAGGAATATGGCCGGTTTGTGGGTTCAGGGGCAACTTTACACAATTCGCTCAAACCCTGCTGCTAAATCCGCGAGTAAATCTTCAACGTTTTCTAAACCAATGTGTACCCGCACCAGGGTACCGGTGAAATCAACCCCGACGCCCGGACGGATCGCGGCGATCTCTTCCGGCTGGCTGGCGAGGATCAGCGATTCGAATCCGCCCCAGGAGTACGCCATTGAGAAGTGGGTGAAGTTGTCGAGGAAGCGCGCGTACTCGTCGTCGGTCAGGCGTTTCGTGAGGATAAACGAGAACAGCCCGCTGCTGCCGGTGAAGTCGCGCTGCCAGAAGGCATGGCCCTTACTGCCCGGCAGCGCCGGGTGATTGACGCGCGCCACCAGCGGGTGCGCAGCAAGCCATTCGGCAATGCGTAAACTGCTCTCCTGATGCTGACGCAGACGCACGCCCAGGGTGCGCAGCCCGCGGCTGGTGACGTAGGCGGTATCCGCATCCACCATCTGACCCATCAGATAGGCATTCTCCCGCAGCTGCTCCCAGCAGCGCGCATTGGCCACCGCGGTGCCAATCATCGCGTCCGAATGGCCCACCAGATATTTGGTTCCGGCCTGCACCGAGATATCAACGCCCGCATCGAGCGCCTTAAATAGAATGCCCGCCGCCCAGGTGTTGTCCATAACGATCACCGCATCCGGCGCGCGGGCGCGTACCGCCGCGACGATGGCCGGCACGTCGGGCACTTCCATGGTGATGGAGCCGGGGGACTCAAGAAAAACCACCCGGGTCGTCGGCTGGATCAGCGCTGCGATGTCGGCACCGATCGACGGATCGAACCAGTCGGTGGCAACCCCCATCCGGGTCAGCACTTTGCTGCAGAAATCCTGGGTCGGCTCATAGGCGGTAACCGGCATCAGCACGCGATCGCCCTGTTCGACAAAAGCCAGAATGGTATTGGCAACCGCCGCCGCCCCGCACGGAAACAGCGCGCAGCCGGCACCGCCCTCCAGCTCGCACATCGCCTCCTGTAACGAAAAGTGGGTCAGCGTGCCGCGGCGGCCATAAAACAGCTCGCCCTGCGCCCGTCCGGCAGTGGCCTGTTTTTTGGCTGCCACGCTGTCGAATACCAGCGATGAGGCGCGCTGAATAACGCTGTTGACCGATCCCTGGGTGAATCGCTTGCTGCGTCCCGCCGTGACCAGCGCGGTTTCAATGTGCTTTGCGGACATAATCGTGAACCTGTTTAACCATCTGGATGTCTAAACCTACCTTAACACCGTTCCCCGGCTGCGCGTCATGGTGTTTTTTCAGGTTGGCGAAAAAAAATACGTTCGCTGCACTTTCCTGTTCGACCGCATAGAAAGCGGCGTCAGAAGCGGGTTCACTGTAAATACTAATGAGAACTACTATCAATTCGACGTCGTTTTGATATTATTACGCGCAGAATTTGTCTAATTTCGTTCTGGAGATACAGAGTGGGTAATAATTTGATGCAGACGGATCTCTCCGTCTGGGGTATGTATCATCATGCCGACATCGTTGTGAAGATGGTGATGATTGGCCTGATTCTGGCGTCGGTTGTCACCTGGGCGATCTTCTTCAGCAAAAGTGCGGAATTACTGTCTCAGAAGCGCCGCCTCAAGCGCGAACAGCAGCAGCTGGCCTCTGCCCGCTCGCTGGACGAAGCCAGCGAAATGGCGGCGTCCTTCCACGCGAAGAGCCTCAGCGCCCAGCTGATTAACGAAGCGCAAAACGAGCGTGAGCTGTCCGAAGGCAGCGATGACAACGAAGGCATTAAAGAGCGCACCGGCTTCCGCCTTGAGCGTCGCGTTGCGGCGGCGGGTCGTCATATGGGCCGGGGCAACGGCTACCTCGCCACCATCGGCGCTATCTCGCCGTTCGTCGGTCTGTTCGGCACCGTGTGGGGCATCATGAACAGCTTCATCGGTATCGCCCAGACCCAGACCACCAACCTGGCGGTTGTAGCACCTGGTATCGCCGAAGCGCTGCTGGCCACGGCTATCGGTCTGGTCGCCGCGATCCCGGCGGTGGTTATCTACAACATCTTTGCCCGTATGATCGGCGGCCATAAGGCCTCGTTGGGTGACGTTGCTGCGCAGGTATTGCTGCTGCAAAGCCGCGACCTTGATCTGGCTGCGAGCTCCGCGTCACATCCGGTGCGTAACGCGCAAAAATTACGTTTAGGTTGATGCCCTATGGCGATGCGTCTTAACGAAGATCTCGACGACAACGGCGAAATGCACGAAATCAACGTCACGCCGTTTATCGACGTGATGCTGGTACTGCTGATTATCTTTATGGTGGCCGCCCCGCTGGCGACGGTGGATGTGAAGGTGAATCTGCCGGCCTCTACCAGCCAGCCGCAGCCGCGCCCTGAGAAGCCGGTCTACCTGTCGGTGAAAGCGGATAAAACCATGTTTATCGGTAACGATGCGGTGACCCGCGAAAACATGGTGTCGGCGCTGAACACGTTGACTGCAGGCAAGAAGGACACCACGATCTTCTTCCGCGCTGATAAAACCGTGGATTACGAAACGATGATGAGCGTGATGGATACGCTGCATCAGGCGGGCTATCTCAAGATTGGCCTGGTCGGGCAGGAAACAGCAAAAGCGCAGTAATCTGCGTGCAGCATAAAAAACGCGGCCCGTGAGCCGCGTTTTTTTATGGCTGAAGCCTGATTAGCCCAGATGCTCGCCGCCCGTCACGCCGTGCACCTCGGCGGTAACGTAGCTCGATTCCTGGCTGGCGAGATAGACGTAGATGCCCGCCAGCTCCGCCGGCTGACCTGCGCGCTTCATCGGCGTCTGCTGACCAAACTGCGGCAGTTTCTCCTGCGGCTGGCCGCCTGCTACCTGCAGTACGGTCCAGATCGGCCCCGGAGCTACCACGTTCACGCGAATGCCTTTCTCTGCTACCTGCTTCGCCAGACCGCGGCTGTAGTTCAGGATCGCGGCTTTGGTGGATGCGTAATCCAGCAGGTGCGGGCTTGGCTGATAAGCCTGAATCGACGAGGTGGTGATGATACTGGCCCCCGGTTTCAGGTGCGGCAGCGCCTCCTGCGTAACCCAGAACAGCGAGAAGACGTTTATCGCGTAGGTTTTCTGGAACTGCTCGCTGGTAATGTTCGCCACATCTTCAACTGCGACCTGCTTCCCGGCTACCAGCGCCAGAATATCCAGCCCGCCCAGCGCTTCGATGGATTTATGCACCAGCGAACGGGCAAAGGTTTCATCACTGAGATCGCCCGGGATTAGCACCGCTTTGCGCCCGGCCTCTTCAATCAGTGCCTTCACTTCATCGGCATCCTGCTGCTCATCAGGCAGATAGTTCAGGACCACGTCCGCACCTTCACGCGCATAGGCGATGGCCGCCGCACGTCCGATACCGGAGTCGCCGCCCGTGACCAGCGCTTTGCGCCCGGCCAGTCGTCCGCTACCGACATAGCTCTTCTCGCCGCAGTCCGGCACCGGGTCCATCTTCGCCTGCACACCCGGCGCAGGCTGTTTCTGTTTAGGATATTCGCCGGTGTAATACTGCGTGGTGGGGTCCTGAATCTCCGTCTGATTATTTGTCATAAGGTCGCTCCACTTAGTGAGAAAGTTACCTTAAGGGTAGCGCCTTATTCTGTATCCGAAATAGTAATCAGCATATTCTCACTGTGCGCTTCGCTTATTTTTAGCAGTAACAAGCACAGCGGTAATTAATAATTAACGTAATGAAAACCAATGCTTAAATAATAAAGCGGCAGGCAAAGGATATATCTTTTTTGTACGCTGGCGGCGGTCTGCGGAGCATCTACGCTTAAATCTGAACCACCTTAATAATATTCTCCGGCCCGTGCCGGGGCTGTCGTTTGCCCATCATCTGGATAATAACAATGAGCACAATGACCTTTTCTCACACAGACAATAACGCTGGCTTAATTACCCTCTCGCAGATTCGCCTGAAAGCCGACGGGCTGATGCTGTCCCTGACGTGGTTGCTGTGGCTGATCGCGCTGGGGGTTGGCTGGCACCATCATAATCTGTCGCTGGCGCTGGTCGCAGGCGGCGCGCTCACCGGGCTGGCGACGGTGATAAAGACTCTGTTTGCCGGACGGCTGATCACCCGGCTGTGGTTTGCCTTTACGTTGATGGGCTTTGCCGCGCTATTAATTCAGCTGGGGCATGGCGAAACCGAGTATCACTTCTCGGTATTCGTGCTGTTGTCGGCGCTGCTGGCCTGGCGCGACTGGCGACCGCTGCTGATGGGCGCCACGGCGGCGGCGGTGCATCATGCGCTGTTTAACTATCTTCAGGAGAACGACCTGTTCGGCATCGTGTGCTTTACGCATCCGGGCTTTCATATGGTGGTGTTCCACGCGCTGTTTGTGGTGGCGCAGACTGCGGTACTGATGGTGATGGCGGTGCGGATGGCGCAGGATGCTCGCTCCGCCAGCGAAGTGGCGCGGCTGGCATCGGTCATCAACCGTGAGCCGGGGTGCCTCACCCTGGCGGTCAACGATGCCGCACGCTACTCGCCGTTCGCCCGCACCTTCAGCACCACGCTGGATACCATGCGCGACACCTTAACCCGGGTCAGCGCCGGGGTGAATGCGTTGCTGGCCGCTTCCGATACTTTGCTGGAGCGCAATGCTGGGCTGTCCGCCCGCACCGACGAACAGGCTCAGGCGCTGGCCGTCGTCACCTGCGCCATTGAGCAGATTGCCGCTGGCGCTACGCTCAACAGTGAACAGGCGCACACCGCACGCCAGCAGGCGATCCAGGCCAGCAGCGTGGCCCAGCAAGGCGGGGCGCATATTGATGCCGCGACCGCGTGTATGGCGCAGATCCGCGATGACGCCCAGCGGGTAAATGGCATTCTGGCGCTGATCGACGGCATCGCGTTTCAGACCAATATTTTGTCGCTCAATGCCTCGGTAGAAGCGGCGCGCGCCGGCGAGCAGGGCAAAGGGTTTGCCGTGGTGGCGTCTGAAGTGCGTACCCTCGCGCAGCGTTGCGAGTTTGCCGCGAAAGATATTCGCGAGCTGATTGCCGTTTCGGTGGCGCGTGCCGATGACGGCTCGGCGCGGGTAGAGCAGGCGGGCGCCACCATGCGCGAGATGATCGCCAGCATCGATAGCCTGCGGCGGTTTATCGAGGATCTGTCGCAGATGAGCGAGCAGCAGCGCAGCAGCATCGGCGACATGCGCAACAGCATCACCAGCATTGACGAGAGCGTTCAGCAGAATGCGCACCACGTGGCGCAGACGCTGAACATGGCGCAGCATCAGCAGCAGCAAACCCGCGCGCTCCAGCAGGCTATCACGCTGTTCCGCTTCGCATGAGATCGCGATCACAGCCGCCGGACGCCGCCGCGCCCGGGGCTGTTAAATCCTGTTTTTCCCCCCTACGCTAAAGGCAGCGTGCAGGGGGAAGAATGAAATCAGTCAGGCATCAGAGAATTGAACAGCTGTTAAGCGAGCACGACACGCTCACCACCGACGCGCTTGCCCGGCTGCTGGCAGTGAGCCTGGAGACGGTGCGGCGCGATCTGCGGCTGTTGCAGAAGCAGGGCGTGATCCTGCGTAGCCACGGGCGGGCGCGCATTCTGCGTCACGACAGCGCCACCCTTGATGAACCCTTTTCCGCGCGCCTGAAAAGCCATCACACCCATAAACTGGATATCGCCCGTCTGGCGCTGGGCTGGATTTCAGAAGGCATGGTGATTGCGCTGGACGCCAGCACCACCTGCTGGTACCTGGCGCGCCAGCTCCCGGATATGCCGCTAACGGTCTTCACCAATAGCGTGCGGGTCTGTCAGGAGGTGGCGAAGCGCGAGCGCATCACGCTTATCAGCAGCGGCGGCGTGCTGGATCGCACTTTCGCCAGCTACGAGAACCCGGCGCTGGTTTCGCTGCTGCGGCATATCGATATCGATCTTTTTATTTTTTCCTGCCAGGGCATCGACAGCGAGGGCGGTATCTGGGATGCCCACGCCTGGAATGCCGAGTTCAAAACGCTGCTGTTGCGTCGGGCCGCCCAGTCGCTGCTGCTTATCGACAAAAGTAAACGCGAGCGCACCGGTGAGGTGCAGATCGGTACGCTGGAGCAGGTGACAGAGGTTATTACCGATGAAGCCGCGCCGGCGCTGAGTGCTGTCGCCGGGTAGCGGTTACGGTTGTGGGGCGGCGGGCGGTGCCAGAACGCAGGAGGTTTTGAACTCGCCGTCGGCAAGCTGGCGCATCAGAGAGAGCGTGGCGTTTTCCCGCGCTTTGATGTGCTGATAATTGGCTTCGATTCGCGCCATTATTTTGGCCTTAAGCTGCGGGTGTCGCAGCATAATTTCATTTAAGACCGCGCCGTATACTTCTTCTTTAATCAGCAGCGGGTAAATCTCACGCCGGTTCTGCCATTTCAGATCTACCAGCGCGGCAGGAATAGAAGTCGCTGCCTGGCCATATTGTTCCAGCGTCGCATTTCGCGCCGCGGTTAACGCTGCGATATTCTGACTTAAGATAAATTTCTCTTTATCTTTTTCGGCTAACACGAAATCTTTTGCAGGCAATGCTGAGGTTGTCACCGTGCTTATTCCTCAAGCTGGTAAAAGAATGGCGTATTTTTTTCGCGGGTAATCAGATTAAGCCAAATTTCATTCCCGGCATCGTTTATCTGCGCTGTTTTTTCGGCCAGTAACGCCGCCAGCTCTTCCGGCTTAATTTCCTGCTCCAGCAGCAGTCCATTCAACACGTTAGCGAAAGTTTCGATTTTAACGACGCTATTAATCCGCTCTTTAATATGGCGATCGCGCTCTTCAAGAATGACATTACGCGTTTGCCCGGCCCAGGATTTACCACACATGATCTCGCTTTCATAATCGGCGAGCGTGGTTTGTTCTTCAGTCAAATCACTGTTATTTTCTTCTGTTGTTTTACGCTGGGCTTCGGGTTCAGAGATATGAAAGCGCGCCGGAACAAGATGGTCAGGCAGCATATTTTTTTTGACCTTTAATTTTATTAATAACAACGGAAAGTGGTTTAACCAGATCGCGTTGACAATATCATGCACCACTTTTAAAATCAAAAAAAACGGAGCTTTCTTATGGATACTATATTTTATGCGGTAGTGGTTTTATTACTGCTATTAGGCGGCGTACTTTTTTTGATGAAAGCGTATGGCGGTCGTCGCTCCCCGCTACCGGAACCCGAAACCGTGGTGGCCCCGCCGGTTAACAAAGAAGAGAGCGAAGAGCATTTTGCGATGCTGATGAACGCCATTACCCCGGAATGGTACTGGCGGGTAAATCATGAATATATTGATTTTATTCACTCTACCGTTAAAAAAATGAGCCTTGAACAGCTCACTGCTGCCCCTGGGGTATTTGATGCCCAGCGCCGCTGCAGCGATCTTAATTCAGCGGTCTATAAGTACTACGACAATATTAAAAAACGCTGTATGAACGGTGAAGCGGTGACCTTCTCTGACATCGAGCTGATGAACCTGCGCCAGTGCTTCCGCGAGTTCAGCCTCGATGCTTACCCGCAACTGGTGGCGGTGGTCTGGCCCGCCTGCAAGCGCCCACAGGTAGCCCTCGCCGATATCTGATCTTCCCCCTGCGTGCTGTTGCAACCGGGCCTGGCATTCAGGCTATACTGAATGCCGGTTCGGTTATTTAACAGGACACTATGGAACGCTTTATTGAAAACGCCATGTATGCGTCACGCTGGCTTCTCGCTCCGGTCTACTTTGGTTTGTCTCTGGCGCTGGTCGCCCTGGCGATTAAGTTCTTTCAGGAAATCCTGCACACGCTGCCGCATATTTTTTCCATCGCGGAAGCGGATCTGATCCTGACGCTGCTCTCCCTGGTGGATATGACCCTGGTGGGCGGCCTGCTGGTGATGGTGATGTTTTCCGGCTATGAGAACTTTGTCTCGCAGCTCAATATTGATGAGGGCAAAGAGAAGCTGAACTGGCTCGGCAAGATGGATGCAACGTCGCTGAAAAATAAAGTAGCGGCCTC
Source organism: Siccibacter colletis (assembly GCF_025914095.1). Lineage (NCBI taxonomy): Bacteria > Pseudomonadati > Pseudomonadota > Gammaproteobacteria > Enterobacterales > Enterobacteriaceae > Siccibacter > Siccibacter colletis. The sequence goes on from NZ_CP074352.1 coordinate 609,620, forward strand.
CATTGTGGCTATCTCCTCCATTCACCTGCTGCGGGTGTTTATGGACGCCCGTAACATCCCGGATAACAAGCTGATGTGGTATGTCATTATCCACCTCACCTTTGTGCTCTCGGCTTTTGTGATGGGCTACCTCGACCGGCTCACCAAGCGCTAATAAAAAAGCCCTCGTTTGAGGGCTTTTTTTTACTTGTCGGACGACGCCTGCCAGAGGTTCAGCGCGCCATCGGCGACGTGGCGATCGATGCGCGCCAGCTCATCCTCGCTAAAGTGCAGATTATCCAGCGCCCGGACGTTCTCCTCCAGCTGCTCGGGCCGGCTGGCGCCAATCAGCACCGAGGTGACGCGCTGGTCTTTCAGCAGCCAACTCAGCGCCATCTGCGCCATGCTTTGCCCGCGCGCTTCCGCCATCTCATTAAGCAGTCGCAGGCTCGCCAGATTGGCCTCGGTAAGCATGTTTTCCGTCAGACCGCGCACCTTCTTGCCTTCGCGCTGCATGCGCGACCCTTCCGGAATACCGTTCAGGTATTTGCCGGTAAGCAGCCCCTGCGCCAGCGGGGTGAAGGCGATGCAGCCGATGCCGTTCTGTTGCAGGGTATCAAGCAGCCCGCTCTTATCCACCCAGCGGTTAAGTAGGTTGTAGGACGGCTGGTGGATCAGCAGCGGGATTTTCCACTCGCGCAGCAGGTCGGCCATCGCCTGGGTGCGCTCAGAGGAGTAAGAGGAGATCCCCACATAGAGCGCTTTCCCGCTCTGTACCGCCTGCGCCAGCGCGGCAGCGGTCTCTTCCATCGGCGTGCTCTCATCCACGCGGTGCGAATAGAAGATATCAACATACTCCACGCCGAGGCGCTGCAGACTCTGGTCGAGGCTGGCAAGCAGGTACTTGCGCGACCCGCCTGTGCCGTAAGGGCCGGGCCACATGTCGTATCCGGCTTTGGTGGAGATGATCAGCTCATCGCGGTACGGGGCAAAATCCTGACGCAGCAGGCGACCGAAATTCTCTTCAGCGCTGCCCGGCGGTGGGCCGTAGTTATTGGCCAGATCGAAGTGGGTAATGCCGAGGTCGAACGCTTTGCGCAGCAGGGCGCGCTGGTTCTCCAGCGGGCTGACGTGGCCGAAGCTGTGCCACAGCCCCAGCGAGAGGGCAGGCAGGCGCAGCCCGCTTTTGCCGCAGTAGCGATACTGCATCTGTTCATAACGCGTTGAATCAGCAAGCCAGGTCATCTTCACTCCTCTGTCTTCAAGGTTTTTTGAAACACTGTTTCTATCTTAACGTCATCCCAGAGCGCTGAAAACCCGCCCGGGCAGTAAACGTGCGGCCTGTCCACTTTGGTTAATATGCAGGCATAACGTCCGGTAAATGTCGGTGGCGCTGTTATGCGCAGCACATGACGCGAGCAGGAGTTAATTATTTATTCAGACTGCGGAAACGTTAATTGTTAACCTCAACATCCCTTATTTTTATGCGCTTTTATATTTTACTTAGTGAGCTATTTAAGTCTTCAACGGACATTTAACCCTAACGTTTCAAGTTATTGTAATATAAGCCTTGTTTATAGCTTTATGATAAAGAGGTTAATAAAACATTATATATTTCCCCGCCTTTGCCGATAACCGGGATAAGTCCTGCATGAGGACGAACCTATTCTTCACGGCAAGGATTTTTGATATGGGTATGCTTCGTAATTTTACTATTCGTACTGTAATGCTCTCCATTCTCGGCCTGTTTTGTTTGCTCTGGTCGGGTGTTGGGCTTTACAGCGTGTATTCCCTCAACGCGGTGGCGGACGGCAACACCGTTGACCGTCAGCTTGTTTCCCAGATGAACGTCCTGAGCAAAGGAAACGATCAGTACTTCCGTTTTGTGACCCGCCTGACGCGCGTGATGGAAACCCGCATCGCTGGTGGTACACCGGATGACACGGCTTTTGCCTCGGTCCAGCAGGCGCTGGATAACATGGACAAACAGCTGACCGCGTTTAAAGCGATGTCGCCAGGGCCGATGGACGCCGCGGTATCCCAGGACGTAATCGCGAACTGGCAGAAGCTGCTGGACGAGGGCGTGAAGCCACAGATGCAGGCAGCGAAAACCGGTACCGTCGAGGCCTATCGCGCCCAGGCTAACAACGTGACGCCGCCGCTGAGCCGTGCTTTCGGTGCCAGCGCAGAGAAATTCAACGCCACCGCCGGTGATAAGCTGGATGAAACCCGCGTGACCGTGGACGGGCTGACGTCAGTCACCAAAGCGATCATTGTCGTTGCCGTGATCGCCGGCCTGCTGATCCTGCTGTTTACCGACCGCTATCTGGTCTCGATGCTGGTGCGTCCGCTGGACCGTATCCGTCACCACTTCCGCCTGATCGCCGATGGCGATCTCAGCCAGCCGGTGCAGGATTTTGGCCGCAACTGCGTGGGTAAACTGGTGCCGCTGCTGAGTGCGATGCAGGACAGCCTGCGCGAAGCGGTAAGCACCATTCGTGAGGGCAGCGACAATATCTGGCGCGGTGCGACGGAGATTTCAGCGGGCAATAACTCGCTTTCATCACGTACCGAAGAGCAGGCGGCCGCCCTGGAGCAGACCGCTGCCAGCATGGAAGAGCTGACTGCCACGGTGAAGCTCAACGCCGACAACGCCCGTGAGGCGAGCAAGCTGGCCGATACCGCGTCGGTGACGGCGGGCCGCGGCGGAAATCTGGTTGATGACGTGGTGAAAACTATGGACGGCATCTCCCTGAGCTCGAAGAAAATTGCTGAGATCACTACCGTTATCAACAGCATCGCCTTCCAGACCAACATCCTGGCGCTTAACGCCGCGGTCGAAGCGGCGCGCGCGGGCGAGCAGGGTCGCGGTTTTGCGGTCGTGGCCGGTGAAGTCCGTAATCTGGCAAGCCGCAGCGCCGATGCAGCGAAAGAGATCGAATCCCTGATTGCTGACTCGGTGTCACGGGTGGAGAAAGGTTCAGACCTGGTCAGTGAGGCGGGTAACACCATGGCGGCGATCCTGAAGTCGGTGACCGATGTGACCGTCATCATGAAGCAGATTGCCGAAGCCTCTGAAGAGCAGAGCAAAGGCATCTCGCAGGTGGGTATTGCCGTAACCCAGATGGATGGCGTGACCCAGCAGAACGCCTCGCTGGTGGAACAGGTATCCGCCGCCGCGACCGCGCTGGAGCGCCAGACCGAAGCGTTGCAAAGCTCGGTGCAGAAGTTCCGCCTGTCTTCCGAAGGACGCGAGTCACGCGCAAGCGTCGTGCCGCAGAGCGCGATGGTGAAACCGCGTCTCGCGACCGTGACCGCCGCACCGGCAAAAGGCGCAGCCGACAACGACTGGACCTCGTTCTGATCAATAGCGGGGTGGAAAGGTGGGTGCACTCCGTTTACCCACCCTGGAACTACCGCCATCCCGTAGGGTGGGTAAGCAACGCGCACCCACCACAAAAAAACGGTGGGTGCACGGTAAGGCGGGTCCCCCCTTGTGACACCACTAATGAAAAAGCAGCCCGCGGGCTGCTTTTTTTATGCCTGTACTGCCGGGCTATGCCCGAAGGCATTGAGGTCAATATGCTGACTGAAATGGTGGTCAATCTCACGCTGGTGCGACACCGCCACCACCGTGGTATGCGGCAATTCGTGCCTGAGCAACTGCAACATCTGCTGGGTGGCGTCGGCGTCCAGGCTGCTGGTGGCTTCATCCAGATAGAGCACGTCCGGGGCCATCAGGATGGCGCGGGCGAAGGCCAGGCGCTGTTTCTGCCCGCCGGAAAACACCTGTTCCCAGTTAAGCTGCGTGTCCAGCAGCGCGGTCCATGCTCCCAGCCCGGTTTTGTCGAGGATGTCGGCCAGGCGCTGCGTATCAGGCTCCCGCTGGCGCGGATAGCTGAGGATCTCCGCCAGCGTACCGTAGCCGAGATAGCTCTTCTGCGGCAGCAGCATGGCGTTGCCGCGCGGCTGCTCCCAGCTGCCGGCGAACCACGGCCAGACCCCGTTCAGGGTGCGCAGCAGCGTCGATTTTCCGAGGCCGCTGCGCCCGGAGAGCTTGTTCCAGCTGCCAGGCGGGCAGTGAAACGCAATACCCTCCATCAGGCCCGCGCCGTCCGGCGTGGTCAGCGACAGGCCTGCCACGTGCAACGACTCGCCAATCGGCGCGGGCTGATGCGGCGACTGGCTTTCGGCGATGGCCTGCTTAAACTGCTCCAGACGCTGCATACTGGCGGACAGCTCCACCAGCGCCTTATAAACGCGAATAAACCAGCTCAGCGCGCCGTGCACCTGCCCGAAGGCGGAGCGGATCTGCATCAGCCCGCCGAGGGTGACGGTCTTCGCCATAAACAACGGCAGCGCGGCAAACACCGGTACAATCAGGCTGACGCGGCTGTAGCCGGTGGTGAAGAAGCCGAGATTACGCTCGCGATCCATCAGCGCCCGCCAGTTTTGGGTGATGGCGCTGAAGGCATGGCGCAGTTGTCGCTTCTCCCAGGGTTCCCCCTGATAAAGCGCGATCTGTTCGGCGTTGTCATGCTTGCGCAGCAGCGAGGCGCGGAAATCCGCCTCCGCACGCTGCTTCTGGAAATTGAGCCCGTGCAGGCGTTTGCCGATCAGATGGGTCACGAGGCTGCCAATCAGCGTATAGCCCACAGCAACCCATACCAGATAACCATGAATCACCATTTCGTGGCCGAACAGGCTGAAGCGCTGCACCCCGGACAGATTCCAGAGGATCACCACAAACGAGAACAGCTGGGCGCTGGTAATCAGGAACGACACGCTGAGGCTGACGGTTTTATCCACGAAGTAGTTAATATCTTCGGCGATACGCTGGTCGGGGTTATCGACCTTGCCGCTCAGCGCCATGCGGTAAAACGCCTGTTTCGCCAGCCAGCTCTCCACCAGCTCGGCGGTCAGGGACTCGCGCCAGCGGATGATCAGCAGTTTGGTGAACCAGTCCTGATAAACAAATACCCCGATGTAAATCAGAATATAGACGCAGTACTCCTTCACCAGGCTGTAGATCAGCGTGCCGTCGAAATTGCCGAGCGCGTCATAGAAGGACTTGCTCCAGTTGTTGATCAGCACGTTCAGCCAGACGATGGAGCCGCCGAGCGCGACGATGAGCGCCAGCAGCGCCCACGCCCGCCAGCTTTTTCGTCCGCCCCAGAACGAGACGCTGAGCTCCCACAGTAACGTCAGTTTCTTCTTCATTTCACGGCCTCTTGCGGCAGGGCGATATACAGAGCCTGGTTTTGCGCAGAGAGCAGATGCGCTGCCGCGTCACGTATCGTGGCAACGGTGATGGCGTCGGCAAGGGTATCAAGCTGGGTCAGATAAGACGGATTATCGAAGTGGGCGTAGCTCAGCAGCAGACGGCGCTGCAGGGTATAGATGTCCTGCGCCCGATTCTTCTCGGCTTTGATGAACTGCGCGCGCTGAGCATCCACCGTCCGCTTGTCGATTTTCAGCCCCTGGAAGGCCTGGGTGGCACGGCGCGCCATTTCGCGGGCGCGGGCAGGTGAGGTCGTAAAGCGCACCTCGGTTTCGATGCGCCCGGTGTTGTCATTCAGCTCGCTGGTAAAGCGCATGTTGTAGATCCCGCGTGCATCGTCGCGCAGCACGCCTTTCAGATGCTGATTCATCAGGTTACGGGCAATGCTCACCTGAACGGCGCGGGCCGGCGTCCAGCCTGCGTCGGTAAAGCTCCAGAGCCGCACATCGGCTTTAGGCTCGATATTCACCGCAGACGTTTGTTCATGCAGGCCGGGGCGGGCAAGGTACGGTGCCGCGTGCAGCGCGTCGCCGCGCGGGATCGCGGACAGCCAGCGGGTGACTGCCGCTTCCAGGGTATCAGCAGGCATGTCTGCCAGCACAAAATAGGTCACCGGTGCACGGGTCGCCGTGCGCCACTGGTTGAGCAGCGTTTCCGGCGCCAGCGTATTCAGCTGCGCGGGCGTCGGCTGTGCAAAGGCTGGTTTTCCAAAGCGCAGGCGGGTGATTTCATCTTCCCGACGCGCGGAGCTGGAGCCCTGCTGAACGGCGAGGCGGCGCGCCAGCTGCATCAGACTCGATTTCATGGTTTCGCCATCAATGCCGGGACGGGTTTGCAGCGCCTGGTAAAGATGGAACAGTGCATCCAGCTTATCCAGGCTGACTTGTCCGCTAACGGTAAGCGTCTGCGCCTGCTGGTCCACGCTCAGGGAGACGCCGTTCTGCTTCTTCCACTGTTGCAGGGCTTCGCTGTGCCAGCCCGCCGGGCCGCTCTGATCCACCAGCTGTGAGGCCAGCTGCGCCTGCCACGGCACCATGCCGTCGCCCATATATCCCGCTTCACTGCGGGCGGTAAACCACACCTTTTTCTCTGCCAGCGGCGTTTTCAGCCAGACCACGCGGTCGCCGTTGCTGAGCTGCCACTCCATAACCTCGGCCTGCGGGAAATCTTTCACCCCCGTGCGCGAGCCGGTGGCGTCGAGGGTCGGCAGAGTGGGAACGCTGACCGGCTGCGGAGCCAGCGGTTTCGCCAGCGGTGCCGTCGCGACGGCGGCTTCCAGCGCGTCTACCGTTTTCGCCGCGGGCAGCGTCCAGTGGGTTTTGCCGGGGAAGCTGAACTGCACCAGCGTATCCGGCGCGTTAAGCCAGGCGCTGAGCCGGGCGTTCACTTCCTCCGGGGTGATGGTCGCCAGCAGGTCGGCGGCCGCGGCCCCGCGAGCCTGAGTGTCATAGTAGGCATTGCCGTTTGACCAGCTGGCGTTAAGGATTTGCACCCAGTCGCTGAAGGTGCGCATTTCCGGCTTCGTCTTCATACGCTGGGCGACCTTCAGCAGGCGCTGACGCTCGGCGTCGATATCCTCGTGGCGCAGCCCGTAGCGTTTAAGGCGGTCGCGCTCCTGAAACACCACTTTCAGACCGTCGAGATGGCTACCGGGATTCACATCGGCAAACAGCGCAAAGGCCACGGTTTCCGAGGCGATGTCGGAGCGACGTGCCACGATATTACCTACCTGAGCAGGCAGGCCGTCGCGCTGGCGCAGCAGTTGGTCGGAGAGCACGCTGGTGACGATCTGGTTGATCAGGCGATCCCGGAAGCCCGCCGGGCCTGCACCCCAGGCTTCACGAAAGCGCATCACCAGGGAAACCTGGCTGCTGCCGCTTTCGCTGTCCTGCAGGCGCACAATGCGGCGCTGCGGTTTCAGGATCGGGTTGTCGTCTGCGCGAACGGCGGCGGCAAGCGCCGGCTCGCTGGCGAACTGGCGGGCGATCTGCGCTTCGGCGCTCTTGATATCGATATCGCCGATGATCATCAGGCGCATGGCCGCCGGACGATAACACTGCTGGTAAAACGCCTGCAGGGTGCTGGCCGGCGTGGTACGGATTGAGGCTTCGGTGCCGATCACCGGGCGATCCGGGTAACGCGATCCGTCGCGGATCGCCGCCACGCGCTGCTGGTTCATGCGCTCCGCCACGCCCAGCTTGCCGCGCCACTCTTCAAGGATCACTTTGCGTTCGTCATCCAGATCGCGCTGGGTAAGCTGCGCATGGCGAGTCATCTGATTGAGCGCCTCTAACGCCAGCGGCAGCCCCTTAACGCCGTTGGGCGGGCTGAACATGTAGAGCGTGCGCTGATAGTTGGTCATGGCGTTGTAGTGCAGCCCGCGCTGCCAGCCCTGACGTGCCAGCGCGTCCGCTACGCCGTCCGGCCAGCTGCGGCTGGCGCGAAACACCATATGTTCGACCATATGCGCCACGCCGGACTGGTCTGGCGTCTCGTCCAGCGAACCGGCATTGACGCTAAGGCGAATATCCACCCGGCCTTTATCTGCCTTGATCGGCACCAGGGTGTAGCGCAGGCCATTGGTCAGCTCGCCTTCGTGGATCTCGGGAAGCGGGCTGCTGGCGTCAGCGGCGTGCGCAGACAGGCTCAGGCTTGTAGCCAGAAGCGCGGCGCAGACGCCGCGAAAAGGGGTTAACCACATCATTATTTTCCTTGTTAAGCGCGCCGGCGCGTGCGGCACCGGCGCCGTCGTGCTTTACCAGCTGTACGCTACGCCGAGCCAGAACTGACGGCCGGTTTTATAGGTCAGGGTCGAGGAGGTGGCGCTGCTGCTCTGGGTGGCTTCGATCACGTTGTCGAGCACGTTGAGCACGTCGACGGTCAGCTCCAGAGACTGATTTTCGAAGGTCGGTTGGCGCCAGGCGAAGCGCCAGTCCCAGGTGAAGTAATCCTTGTATTTGGTTTTGCTGTAGCGCGTCGCATCGCCGGTGTAGCTGCCGCAGCCCGGGCCACCGTCCGGGCAGGTGACGGTCTCGGTGGTATAGCCTTCGTAGCCGGAGGTGTAGGTCAGGCTCTGGTTCCAGTTGAGGTTCAGCGCCGGGATCCAGGTGTTCACATTGACGAAGGCGTTCCACGGGGTGTTGAAGTCGAGCGCATCCATATCGGCGCGCTGCATCAGCTTATTGTCGAAAATGACCATCTGATCGTCGCGGTCACTGGTGTCGTAATACGTCTGCGAACTCGATTTGTTATCCGAGATGCTGGCGCCCAGCGACCAGCTGATGTCAGCCATGCTGAAGTGATAGGGGCTGACAGGCTCAGCGCTCAGCGACCAGGTGTTGCCTTCGGTTTTGGCGTTGTTGGTCAGCACGTAGAAACGATCGCCGTTGGCGTCGGTGACCGTCTCGCGGCCAAACTGATCGCGACCCTTACGGTTGACCCATTTCATGGTCCAGACGGTGTCCAGCACGCGCTGCGACAGGCCGAGGGAGATCTCATCGCTGTACGGCGTTTTCAGGTCGGAGACGTCATATTGCGTGCCGAGACTGCGCAGTTCCCCGGTTTCCCACGGGCTTTGCGCATTTTTTCGGGTCTGAATATAGTAGCTGCCGATGCCGCTGCGCAGCTTATAGGCCAGCATATTTTGCCCGTAGTAGCGGTTTGCGCCACCGAACAGGCGGGTGCGCTTGTCGCCAAACACGTCCAGCGAGCCGGCAAGGCGCGGTGCGAGAGTCGTGTTTTTCAGGTAATCGTCATACTGCAGGCGCACGCCGGGCGTCAGCTCGACCCGTTTGAAATTCATGCTGTCCTGCAGATAGATGGCGTAGTTGGTATAGCTGCCTTTGACGCTGCGCTCGGGGTAAAGCGTACGGCTTTTGATGTACTGTTCGCCGTCGATACACCAGGCATCGCCGGGCTGACAGACTACCCCCGGGCTGAGTGTGGCAGTGCCTCGGCTTAACAGCACATCATCAAAGCGGCGGTAGCGGGCATCAAACATATCCACCTGCCAGCCGGCATCAATCTGATGCGTCACGCCCAGGGCGGAGAAGGCATTTAGCTCGGCATCCTGCTTGAGCGTAGTGGTTGTTTTCTCGGTGCCATAATCCCCGTAGCCGCCAAGATAGGCAGTCTGGGAGCCTGTTTTACTCGGAACGCTGGAGCCCCAGTCAATAACATCGGAAACGAAATCGTTCGCATCACGATAACGCCACCAGTTCTGGTAGATATTCGATTCCTGTTCAATCTTATTCTGCTCGTGCTGGTATCCCGCCAGGCTGGTCAGTTTCCCCCAGGTGGCATAGTGTTCCCATTCCAGGTTGGTGCGCCAGCCGCCGCCGTGATTGGTAAAACCGCCGTTTTTAGTGTCGATTTTGTAATACGTAGATTCGTGCGGGGAATACATGCCGGTCAGACGCAAAATATCGCCGTTATCAGCAAACCAGGTGCCTTTTAATAAATACGTTTCCGAGAGGCGTTCCTGATCGGTCCATTTTTCCATATTGGTGTGATATTGCGGAATGGTGGACTGCTGGCGGTTATACGAGAAAATAAATCCGGCGCTGTCATTCAGCGGCTGGTTAAAGGTCGCTGAATAAAAGTTTTTGGTGAATTTCGGCTGATTATAAAAAGCCGTCGCTGCTTCGAAATCCTCTTTTTTATTGGAGTCGATATGATAGCTGGTCCACGCATTGCGGGTGGTGCGCCATGATACTTTCCCGGAGGCCCGGTCGAGAGACGGATCTTTTAAGCGCGCATCCACCACGCCGCCGGTGAAATCACCGTATTTTGCCGAGACATTGCTGTCGTAAACGTCAACCGTATCGATAAGCTCAGCGTTGATCCAGAACGACTGCGCGCCGCCTGCTGGAAGATCGGTCGGGCTGTAACCGTCCGGGCTGGCAGTCAGATCGCCGCCATTCGCACCGGGGTTGATGGTGTTATTGTTTGATAACCCATCAATCATAAAGTTGTTGTTATAAAATTTCTCACCGTGAAACGAGACATTTTCCGGTGCGATTTCCCCTGGGTTCAGGCTGGAATTGCTGTCATTCGCAAAGCGCACGTTAGGGTTATATTTCAGCAGTTCGGTAACCGTGCCATTCCCGGTCGGGCGGTTAGCAATCTTGTCGGCATCAATAATCTGCGTACCCATCGACTGGCTGGTAGGGGCCGAGCGTACCACGATGGTATCGCTGGCCTGTTCTTCCGTTACCGGTGCAGTTTCATTATTATTTTCCGCCAGCGCGCCGGTGGATATAAGGCTTAAAGGTAAAATAAGATGCGCGATCTTATTCATGCTGTTTCCCCAGAGTAAGATAATTAACTAATAAGCTGGATCTGGCCGTCTATTTTAAAAATAACGGTGACGACCCGATCGTTAACTGGCCCGGTGGTGACGTAGCGCCAGCGGGAAATATCTCGCCGTAAATCGCTGCTGAAAACGTCGCGCGGGGTTTCCGCCAGAATACGAATATTGGTGATGGTGCCCGCCGCCGTGATATCGAATTTCACTTTTACCTGGCCTTCCAGGCCCATGGCGCGTGCCCGATTCGGGTAATTCACCCGGCGATGAAGGATGCGCACCACGCTGCTGGTGGCGTTTCCTGCACCCTGCGCGGCGTTGCCGCTTTCGCTTTCACCCGGACGACTGGCGGATGACGCAGCAACCGATGCGACGGCAGGCTGCGGTGCCGGGGTCAGCCGGGTTTCCGCAGGCTTTGGCGACGACGGTGCCTGCGGAGCGCTGCGCGCTGTTTCCCGCGGTGGCGCGGGCTTTTTCGGCGTGGTGACGGGTTTGTTAACGGCTTTCTTCGGTGGCTCGGGGTTTTTCCGCGCGATGGCTTTTTTCTCAACCAGGATATCAGCACGCTCGGCCTCGACGCTTTTTGGTGATGCCGTATGCGTCGTCGCGGGTGCTATTTCCTGCGGCTCTGCGGCTGCGGGTGACGCTGCCAGCAGCATTACCGACATCTCGCCGCCGCTGTGCCCGGCATGGGGAAGGTTGAGCGGAGAAGGAGAGACCGCCTGATACAGGGCGAACATCAGCAGTGCGTGAACGCCCACTGACAGGCACAGCCACAGCCCGGCACGCCCGTTGCGTGCAGCGGGTGCCGGGGTGAAATGCGTAGTCTGTGCCAGATCCTGCGTTATCAACGTAATAGTCCTTCTCTACCGATCGGGGCTTCCCGGTTTGGGCCGCATGGCCGGACGCCGCGGCGTAAACACGAACACAAACCGAACGGTGGTTTTTATTGTTTTGTTTTACAGATGGTTGCGAAGCGCATCGCAAAGAATGCGGATCATAGTGATAATGAATATCGTTTGCAATATCATTATCATGTAAGCATGAGATATATCATGTATTGAGAGGGAGTTGGGTTATAAAGCTGTTTTGGAAGGATTCTATGGGGATTTATGATGCGTAAGGGATGACTGGCGTTTTATTGTGCCAGGTAAGGGGCGAATGCTGGACGTTGTCCCAGGGCGGGTAAGTTTGCGCACGCTCTAGTGCTGCGTTTGTGAAGGTGGGTGCGCTGCGCTTACCCACCCTACGGCTGCGAGGAAGCGAATCATCGAACGGAGTTTGATGGAGAGTCCGCACGCCAGAAAGCAAAAAACCAGCCCGTAGGCTGGTTTTTCTAAATAGTGGTGCCCGGACTCGGACTAACGCCGCAGGCGTTTGAACAGCGCGCCTGTCGCGCTGGCCCCGAAGGGGTGAGCTTCGCAGAAGCGAATCATCGAACGGAGTTTGATGGAGAGTCCGCAGGCCAGAAAGCAAAAAACCAGCCCGTAGGCTGGTTTTTCTAAATAGTGGTGCCCGGACTCGGACTAACGCCGCAGGCGTTTGAACAGCGCGCCTGTCGCGCTGGCCCCGAAGGGGTGAGCTTCGCAGAAGCGAATCATCGAACGGAGTTCGATGAAGAGTCCGCACGCCAGAAAGCAAAAACCCAGCCATAGGCTGGGTTCTTTAAATAGTGGTGCCCGGACTCGGAATCGAACCAAGGACACGGGGATTTTCAATCCCCTGCTCTACCGACTGAGCTATCCGGGCAACGGGGCGCATTAAACCCGATTCGTCACACTACGTCAAATCAAATTTCTCGCTTTCACGCCCGGCCGCGCATTCCCACCGCAGTTTGCGGTTTTTATGAGCAGCTCAGGCAAAAAAGTGCGTCCAGAGTGCGGAAAGCGGCATCGCCAGCAGCAGGGCGGGAAGCAGGTTGGCGACGGCAAACATCTTAATGCCGCAGATGCGCAGCCCGGTTGCCAGCAGCAGCAGTCCACCGGTGGCGGTAAAATCGGCCATCATCATCGGCGTGGTTAACGGCAGGATAAACACCGCGCCGGCGGCCAGCGACAGCTGAACCAGCAGCATCGGCAGGCTGATGACGGCCACGGCAATCCCTAAAGTAGTGGCAAAGATAGTGGCGGTGAAGAAATCGAGAAACGCTTTGGCGATAAGCACGCTCGCATCGCCGGTCATTCCCTCCTGCATGGCACCAAAAACACCGGTGCCGCTGGCGCAGAACAGAATAATAATGGCGACAAAACTCTGCACAAACGACTCCTGCGCAGCGCTGGTGCCTTTGCCTGGCCGGAGGCGTGCCGCCAGATTACGCGCGCCGATCACCGCGTTATTAATGCCCGCTTCGATATTGCACAGCTCACCCAGTAGCGCGCCCAGCAGGGTGGCCAGCACCATCACCGGCAGGTTGGCGCATTTGATCACCAGCAGAATACCGATGCCCAGCGAGGCAAGTCCGAAAATGGCAGGCATGGACGCGCGCAGCCGCTCCGGGAGACGCTGGCTCAGCAGGGCGCCGATAATGCCGCCGAGCAGTACCGCGCCAGCATTGATAAAAGGTCCGGTTACCATATCAGGCTCCTGATGCCCTGCTCGCGGCAGGCGGAAAGAGAGTGGAATGCCATGTTATTCATTAATTTCGCTTTTTTATTCGTGGTTAAAAAATAACTGTTATTAATTTTAATAGCTTAGCGTGGCTGGCTGCAAATGCTTTGCCTGCGCACCGGTCATCGGGTTGCGCCAGCAAAAAGAAGCTGCCATGATTGCGCCAGTTTTTTCCTTTCTACGGGGTTGCGACATGACCAGGCTTACTGCCCACGCCTTCGTGCTTGCATGGCGACATCGCCTGATGCCGCGCGCCCGTTTCCCGCTCTTTACCGTCTCGTCCTCCGCCGCTATGCGGTGAGGGTGCCGCACGCTCACTGCCGGACAGCAGTAAAACCAGACGCGGTCTGTATTTACTGATGTCTTGTGGTCGCAGCTGGAACCCAGTCAGGCCCATTATGAGAGCAGCGCCCGCGCGCTTCTCCGGTCACTTACTTTCCTGAATACGGTTATTTGCGCTTATGAAATCGATGAAAATTGCCGCCAGTCACGACGTGATTGCCGCACTTTCCACTCACCGCGAGGTGGTTGCGCTGGACAGCACCGATTTTACCGACGTGGCGGCGGTGGTCCTCTCTGTGGTGGACAGCCGCAGCGGCATTCTCGCGCTGCTCAAACGCACCGGCTTTAATCTGCCGGTATGGCTCTGGGATGAGGCAGGCGAAGCGAGCGTGCCCGATATCAGCGGCGTGCTGAGTGGCAGGGCGCAGGACTTTCTTGAGCTGGAAGCGGCAGCCTGCCGCTATGAAGAGGCGTTGCTGCCGCCGTTTTTCGACACCCTGCGCCAGTATGTGGCGATGGGCAACAGTACTTTCGCCTGTCCGGGCCACCAGCACGGGGCGTTTTTTAAAAAGCATCCGGCGGGGCGGCAGTTTTACGATTTCTTCGGTGAGAACATCTTTCGCGCCGATATGTGCAATGCCGATGTGAAGCTCGGCGATCTGTTGATCCACGAAGGGTCGGCCAAGCACGCCCAGAAGTTTGCCGCAAAGGTATTTCACGCCGATAAAACCTATTTCGTGCTGAACGGTACCTCGGCGGCAAATAAAGTGGTGACCAACGCCCTGCTGACGCGCGGCGATCTGGTGCTGTTTGACCGCAATAATCATAAGTCGAACCACCACGGGGCACTGATCCAGGCCGGGGCGACGCCGGTTTATCTGGAGGCGGCGCGCAACCCGTTTGGCTTTATCGGCGGCATTGACGCGCACTGCTTTGACGAGGCGTACCTGCGCGAGCGCATTCGCGACGTGGCGCCGCAGCGCGCCGACGACGCGCGCCCGTTCCGGCTGGCGGTGATCCAGCTCGGGACCTACGACGGCACGCTCTACAACGCGCGTCAGGTGATCGACACCATCGGTCATCTGTGCGACTACATTCTGTTTGACTCCGCGTGGGTCGGCTACGAGCAGTTTATCCCGATGATGGCGGAGTGCTCGCCGCTGCTGCTGGAGTTAAATGAGAACGATCCGGGCATCTTTGTTACCCAGTCGGTGCACAAACAGCAGGCCGGGTTCTCGCAGACGTCGCAGATCCATAAAAAGGATAATCACCTGCGCGGCCAGGCGCGGTTCTGTCCGCACAAGCGGCTGAATAACGCCTTTATGCTGCATGCGTCTACCAGCCCGTTCTATCCGCTGTTCGCTGCTCTCGACGTGAATGCGAAAATCCATGAAGGGGAGAGCGGACGCCGGCTGTGGGCCGACTGCGTGGCGCTGGGGATCGAGGCGCGCAAAGCGATCATCGCCAACTGCACCATGATCAAACCCTTTGTGCCGCCGGAGATCGCCGGACGGCCCTGGCAGGATCACCCCACCGATCTGATTGCCCGGGATCGCCAGTTCTTCACCTTCGAGCCGGGCGCACGCTGGCACGGCTTTGAAGGTTACGCCCGCGACCAGTATATGGTTGACCCCTGCAAGCTGCTGCTCACCACGCCAGGGATCGACCCGGAGAGCGGGGAGTACGCGGATTTTGGCGTGCCGGCCGCGATCCTCGCCAACTACCTGCGCGAGAACGGTGTAGTGCCGGAAAAATCGGATCTCAATTCGATTCTGTTCCTGCTCACCCCGGCGGAAAGCCCGGAGAAAATCGCGCAGCTGGTGGCGATGCTGGCGCAGTTTGAGCAGCACATCGAAGACGATACGCCGCTGGCTGACGTGTTGCCGACCATCTACAACAAATATCCGGTGCGCTACAAGGGCTATACCCTGCGCCAGCTCTGCCAGGAGATGCACGATCTCTATGTCAGCTTTGACGTGAAGGATCTGCAGAAGGCGATGTTCCGCCGCGCTGAACTGCCGGAGGTGGTGATGAATCCGCAGGATGCCAATATTGAGTTTATTCGCGGCAAGGTTGAACTGGTGCGGCTGAGCGAGGCGAAAGGGCGCATCGCGGCGGAGGGGGCGCTGCCTTACCCGCCGGGCGTGCTGTGCGTGGTGCCTGGCGAAGTGTGGGACGGCGCGGCACTGCGCTATTTCCTCGCGCTGGAAGAGGGGGTAAACCTGCTGCCGGGCTTCTCGCCGGAGCTGCAGGGCGTCTACAGCGAGACCGATGCCGACGGCATCAAACGGCTCTACGGCAATATGGTGAAGCACTAAAGCGCTGATAAAAAAAGCCCCTCTGGTGAGGGGCTTTTTTACTACTGCCGACGATAGCTCTTCTGGGCGGTATTCACCTTGTAGAGGTAGCGCCGCGACTCCGCCGACGGATGGCGGGTGGTGAGCGTCTGGTACACATCGCCCGGCGTCATGGTGTTGATGATAGCCGCCGCCTCGATCTTGTCGCTGGAGAACACGCGTAGCACGCTGCCCGCCCCGCCGTTGTACGCGGTGATCACCGCATAGCGCCGCGAGGTAGGATTCATGATATCGCCCAGGTACACATCGTTCAGCATCGCCAGATAGGCGGTACCGGTATCAATGTTGTTGGCCGGATCGAACAGGAAGCTGCGGCTCGGCGTGCCGGACTTGCCCTGCGAGCGGAACACGTCTTTACCCGCCGAATGCTGGACCACCTGCATCAGCCCCAGCGCGTCGGAGCGGCTGACGGCGTAGGGGTTGAACGAGGATTCGGTCTGCATAATCGCCAGGATCAGCGATTCATCAACGCCGTATTTACGCGAGGCCTGACGCACCATGCCGAGATATTTATGCGCACGCTTATCGAGGTGGTTTGGCACCAGATTGATGGTCACGCTGTAGATAATGCGCAGCCCGGCCTTGCGGCTCTTCAGGCGATTTTGCAGCAGCCAGTCGGCGTATTGAGTGGCGCGTCCTTCCCAGCGGATCGGCTGACCGGTATGGTCCAGCACCTGTCCGTACAGGAACGGCTCTTTGGAAATCTGAATGTCATTGGCGTCGGAATAGAGGTCCACGCCGCTCGGATCGTCGCCCATCAACAGAGTCATGATAATAGCCTGGCGCAGACGCGCGGCGGGATCGGTGCCGGCGATGGTCTCGACGGTCAGCGTACCGGCTTCGAAATTAATATGGCTGCGGGTCTGGTACTGATCGGTGTACTTCACGTAGTCCTTGGGACCGGCGATCAATACTTCATTGAAGCCCCAGATGTTCTCAATATTGTTGGCAAACTGCCCCATCAGAATATCGAAACCGTTGGTGTCCTTCACATAGGCTTCGTTGTAGCTGTCGCCCTTGTTCGAGCCGGAACAGGAGACGAGCAGGGGGGCCAACAGGGCCAGCGCTAAAAGTTTTTTCATGCTTCCTGGATTGCGTGTTGTGTTGAACATGGGGGGCTGAATCACTTCCACTTTTCACCAGGTTTGCCGCGCCTGAGGCTGACGCCCCAGACGGGAAAACGTTATTGTTACTTTTCTGGCGGGGTGAAGCCTTCGATATGCACCTCTTTGCCTTCGAACAGGAAGTTAACCATCTCCTGCTCCAGCAGTTTGCGGTGTTCCGGGTTCATCATGCTGAGCTTTTTCTCGTTGATCAGCATGGTCTGCTTATGCTGCCACTGCGCCCAGGCCTCTTTAGAGATCTCGTTGTAGATGCGCTTACCCAGTTCGCCAGGGTAGAGCTGGAAATCCTGGCCTTCAGCGTCGCGCTGGAGAAAGGTACAAAAAATGGTTCTGCTCATGTCTTTTCCTCTTATGAACGGGGCGATGTTCAGGCGATAGCGCCGGTGCGTAACTGCTGTAGCAAGCGCTCAACCGGCGCGGCCAGCCCCACCGACGGCGGCTGGGCTAAGTTATACCAGAGTGCGCTGCCCTCATCCATGCACGCGGCAAATGAGGACACGGGAAGCCACATCGGCACAATATCTAAATGAAAGTGGCTGAAAGTATGACGAAACGCGGTGAGCTGGGTCAGGCCGCGCTCAGCGATGGCATGCTCGCGCAGCCAGTCGCGCAGCCCCTGTTCATCGGCAAACTGCGGGAAGCAGTACAGGCCGCCCCACAGGCCGCTCGGCGGGCGCTGCTCCAGATAAACTTTCCCTTCGTGCTGCATCAGCAGCAGATAGCCGGTGCGCTCCGGCAGCGTCTGCTTCGGTTTTTTGCCAGGGTATTCCGCCCAGCGCTGGGTAGCATAAGCAACGCAGCCGCTGTTCAGCGGGCAGATTTCACACTTCGGACGCGAGCGGGTGCAGACCATGGCACCCAAATCCATCATCGCCTGGTTGAAACGCTCCACGCCCTGCGCCGGCGTGACGTCGCTGCTGATCGCCCACAGCCGGTTTTCCACCTCTTTTTTACCCGGCCAGCCGGCCACCGCGTAACAGCGGGCCAGCACGCGCTTCACGTTGCCATCGAGGATTGGGTAGTGCTGCCCCAGCGACAGAGAGAGAATCGCCCCGGCGGTAGAGCGTCCGACGCCGGGAAGGGCGGCGACCTCCTCAAAGGTGGTCGGGAAATGCCCGCCGTGAACCGTCGCGACCTGCTGCGCGGCTTTGTGCAGATTGCGGGCGCGGGCGTAATAGCCCAGCCCGGTCCACAGGTGCAGCACCTCGTCGAGCGGGGCGTTGGCTAAATCGGTGACCGTGGGGAAACGCGCCATAAAGCGCTCGAAGTAGGGAATAACGGTGGTTACCTGGGTTTGTTGCAACATCACTTCTGAGAGCCATACTTTGTAAGGCGTTTTCTCAATTTGCCAGGGCAGGGTTTTACGCCCGTATTTGTCGTACCACGCCAGCACCTGGGCGGAGAAGTGAGAGGCTTGCATCATTAATGCCGGGCTTCCGTAATGGGTAACAGGGGGCCAGATTCCAGCACAGCGGCTGTACGCTGTAAACCGGAACTTTCCGGTGCTTGCATCCGGTAACTAACTTTGGATAATGCCCGTTTGCCTTCCTATCAACTCAAGCAGACTAATTTTTTATGAATAACGACGTCATTTCACCGGAATTTGATGAAAACGGACGCCCGCTGCGCCGTATTCGTAGCTTTGTCCGCCGCCAGGGACGCCTGACCAAAGGTCAGCAACACGCGCTGGACCATCTCTGGCCGGTGATGGGCGTGGAGTACACCGCGCAGCCGCTCGATCTGGTGGCGCTGTTTGGCCGCGATGCGCCAACCACGCTGGAGATTGGCTTCGGCATGGGTGCGTCGCTGGTGACCATGGCGAAAGCCAATCCGCATCAGAACTTCCTCGGGATTGAAGTTCACCAGCCGGGCGTGGGTGCCTGCCTGAGTGCGGCTCAGGAAGAGGGCATCAGCAATCTGCGCGTGATGTGTCACGACGCGGTGGAAGTGCTGGAGAAAATGATCCCGGATAATGCCCTGACCATGGTGCAGCTGTTCTTCCCGGACCCGTGGCATAAAGCGCGCCACAACAAGCGCCGCATCGTGCAGGCGCCGTTTGCCGAGCTGGTAAAAGGCAAGCTGAAGATGGGGGGCGTATTCCATATGGCGACCGACTGGGAACCTTATGCCGAACATATGCTCGAAGTGATGAGCCAGCTCGACGGGTATAAAAACCTGTCACCGACCCAGGACTATGTACCGCGCCCGGAATCGCGCCCGGTAACCAAATTTGAGCAGCGTGGCCACCGTTTAGGCCACGGCGTATGGGATTTAATGTTTGAGAGGGTGAAATAATGGCAACGCAACGCAGCCGTCGTTTACGTAAAAAGATGCACATCGATGAGTTCCAGGAGCTGGGCTTTTCGGTGGCGTGGCGCTTCCCGGAAGGGACCAGCGAAGCGCAGATCGATCAGACGGTAGAAGATCTGATCAATGAAGTGATTGAGCCGAACAAACTGGCGTTTGACGGCAGCGGCTATCTGGCATGGGAAGGGCTGATCTGCATGCAGGAGATCGGCAAGTGCACCGAAGAGCATCAGGCGCTGGTGCGCAAATGGCTTGAGGATCGCAAACTCGAAGAGGTGCGCACCAGCGAACTCTTCGACGTATGGTGGGATTAAGCATGAACAGCGGGTCGGCTTGCCGGCCCGTTTTTGTCTGAGAGCCAGGCCCTGATGGATGTGAGGAAGAGTTTATGATGCGTAAAACGCTGCTGGTGGCGCTGATGGCAACCGCCGTAAGTGCTCATGCGGAATACAAATGCAGTGTCACACCAAAAGATGATGTGATTTTAAGCCCGCAGACCGTGCAGGTCGTGGGTGAGAATGGCAACCTGGTCATTGGCCCGGACGGCGGCGTGATGTTTAACGGCAAACAGGTAAGCCTCACCGCCGCCCAGCGCGAGCAGGCCAGGGATTATCAGACCGATCTGCGCTCGGCGCTGCCGTGGATTGACGAAGGTGCCCGTGCCCGCCTCGAAAAAGGCCGCGTGGCGCTCGACAAAATTATCACCGAGCAGGTGGGTTCCAGCAGCAACATGCGCAAGCGCCTGACGACCCTTGATGGTCAGCTGAAAACCCAGATGAACCGCATTCTGGAGCGCCGCAGCGACGGCATGGCATTCCATTACAAAGCCATCGACCAGGTGCGAGCGGAAGGTCAGCAACTGGTGAATCAGACCATGGGCGGCCTGCTACAGGACAGCATCAACGAGATGGGTGCTAAAGCGGTGACCTCCGGCGGCGGCAATCCGTTGCAGGGCATTCTCGGCAGCATGGGCGGGCTGCAAAGCGCGATTCAGACCGAGTGGAAAAAGCAGGAAAAAGATTTTGAAGGTTTCGGAAAAGCGGTGTGCGCCAGGGTGGTGTCGCTTGAAGATCAGCGTAAAACGCTGGTATCCGGCCTGAAGTAACCGGTACGCCTCTCCCCACAAGGAGAGGCGTTTTTACTTATTTTGGCTCGCCAATCGGCAGCACGGTGCGACCGTACTGCTCGTTCAGCACTTCGCCCATCGCCAGGTAGACCGCGCTGGCGCCACACACGATGCCAATCCAGCCCGCAATGTGAACGATGCCCTCGTTATCCAGCAGATGACCCACGGCCAGCAGGGCGAACAGCACCGTCAGGCTCAGAAACACAAACTGCAGGACGCGCGCGCCCTTCAGGGTGCCGAAGAACATAAACAGCGTGAACACGCCCCACAGCGCCAGGTAAACGCCGAGGAAATGCCCGTTTGCCGGCTCGGCCATACCAAATTTCGGCATGACCAGGATGGCCACCAGCGTCAGCCAGAACGCGCCGTAAGAGGTAAACGCCGTCAGACCAAAGGTATTACCTTTTTTATACTCCAGCAGACCCGCGAAAATCTGCGCCAGGCCGCCGTAAAATATGCCCATCGCAAGGATGATGCCGTCTAACGGAAAAAGCCCGATGTTGTGCAAATTGAGCAGAATGGTGGTCAAGCCAAAACCCATCAAGCCCAGTGGAGCCGGATTAGCCAACTGAGTGTTGCCCATAGATCCTCAAAATCATCATTAAATTTATGTTAGTGATATTCCCGGTGCGAAAACGCTTTTCGGCCGGGCGCGGCATCATAATCAGGCGCATGGGTGGCGTCTATGATCTCGCCACAGCGAAACGAAAAATTTTTTGCATCGCCCCCTTGATGGCGGGCGGAGCGACCCCATCTTGTAGACAACCGCAGTGAGGGAACCTGAAAAATTAAAAGCGGGGCAGTTGAAACAGCACGTTTCGCCCTTATTACAGGTTCACAACCACATGATGACGAATTTTTAGTGGAGACGTTTAGATGGGTAAAATTATTGGTATTGACCTGGGCACAACCAACTCTTGTGTAGCGATTATGGATGGCACCACAGCACGCGTGCTGGAAAACGCCGAGGGTGACCGTACTACCCCTTCAATCATTGCCTATACGCAGGACGGTGAAACTCTGGTAGGTCAGCCGGCTAAACGTCAGGCAGTGACGAACCCGCAGAACACCCTGTTTGCGATCAAACGCCTGATCGGCCGCCGCTTCCAGGACGAAGAAGTGCAGCGTGATGTTTCCATCATGCCGTACAAAATCATCGGCGCTGACAACGGCGACGCATGGCTGGACGTGAAAGGTCAGAAAATGGCACCGCCGCAGATTTCTGCTGAAGTGCTGAAAAAAATGAAGAAAACGGCGGAAGATTACCTGGGCGAACCGGTAACTGAAGCGGTTATCACCGTTCCGGCCTACTTTAACGATGCGCAGCGTCAGGCGACTAAAGACGCCGGCCGTATCGCGGGTCTGGAAGTAAAACGTATCATCAACGAACCGACCGCTGCCGCACTGGCTTACGGCCTGGATAAAGAAGTTGGCAACCGCACTATCGCGGTTTACGACCTCGGTGGTGGTACCTTCGATATCTCTATTATCGAAATCGACGAAGTTGACGGCGAAAAAACCTTCGAAGTACTGGCGACCAACGGTGATACCCACCTGGGTGGTGAAGACTTCGACAGCCGCATGATCAACTACCTCGTTGAAGAGTTTAAGAAAGATCAGGGCATTGACCTGCGCAACGATCCGCTGGCGATGCAGCGCCTGAAAGAAGCGGCAGAGAAAGCGAAAATCGAACTTTCTTCTGCACAGCAGACCGACGTGAACCTGCCGTACATCACTGCAGACGCGACCGGTCCGAAACACATGAACATCAAAGTGACCCGTGCGAAACTGGAAAGCCTGGTAGAAGACCTGGTAAACCGTTCTATCGAGCCGCTGAAAGTTGCTCTGCAGGATGCTGGCCTGTCCGTTTCCGACATCCAGGACGTTATCCTGGTCGGCGGTCAAACCCGTATGCCGATGGTGCAGAAAAAAGTTGCTGAGTTCTTCGGTAAAGAGCCGCGTAAAGACGTAAACCCGGATGAAGCAGTGGCCATCGGTGCTGCGGTTCAGGGCGGCGTTCTGACCGGCGACGTAAAAGACGTACTGCTGCTGGACGTTACCCCGCTGTCGCTGGGTATCGAAACCATGGGTGGCGTGATGACGGCGCTGATCAGCAAAAACACCACCATCCCGACCAAGCACAGCCAGGTGTTCTCTACTGCAGAAGACAACCAGTCTGCGGTAACCATCCACGTGCTGCAGGGTGAGCGTAAACGCGCCGGTGATAACAAATCTCTGGGTCAGTTCAACCTGGATGGCATCAACCCGGCACCGCGCGGCATGCCGCAGATCGAAGTTACCTTCGATATCGATGCTGACGGTATCCTGCATGTTTCCGCGAAAGACAAAAACAGCGGTAAAGAGCAGAAGATCACCATCAAGGCCTCTTCCGGTCTGAACGAAGAAGAGATCCAGAAAATGGTGCAGGAAGCGGAAGCTAACGCCGAGTCTGACCGTAAGTTCGAAGAGCTGGTTCAGACCCGCAACCAGGGCGACCACCTGCTGCACAGCACCCGTAAGCAGGTTGAAGAAGCGGGCGAGCAGCTGCCGGCTGAAGACAAAACCGCTATCGAGTCCGCACTGAGCGAGCTGGAAACCTCACTGAAAGGTGAAGATAAAGCCGATATCGAAGCGAAGATGCAGGCGCTGGCGCAGGTTTCCCAGAAGCTGATGGAAATCGCACAGCAGCAGCACGCCCAGCAGCAGACGGGTTCCGCTGACGCTTCTGCGAACAACGCGAAAGAAGACGATGTAGTCGACGCTGAGTTCGAAGAAGTAAAAGATAAGAAATAATCGCCCTTGAACGGGTAAGACTGACACGGGCGTTGAGGATTTCCTCCACGCCCGTTTATTCATGTTGAGGGCTGTAACAGCGATGGCGAAAAGAGACTATTACGAGGTTTTAGGCGTTCCGAAAACAGCGGAAGAGCGTGAAATCAAAAAGGCGTATAAGCGCCTGGCCATGAAGTTTCACCCGGATCGTAACCAGGGTGACAAAGAGGCCGAAGGCAAATTTAAAGAGATTAAAGAAGCCTACGAGATCCTGACCGATGCGCAGAAGCGCGCGGCCTACGATCAGTACGGCCATGCGGCCTTTGAACAGGGCGGCATGGGCGGTGGCGGTTATGGTGGCGGCTTCGGCGGCGGCGGTGCCGACTTCAGCGATATCTTTGGCGACGTATTCGGTGACATCTTCGGTGGCGGCCGCGGTCGTCGCGCCGCGCGTGGCTCCGATTTGCGCTACAACATGGAGCTGACGCTGGAAGAAGCGGTACGCGGCGTGACCAAAGAGATCCGCATTCCGACGCTGGAAGAGTGTGATGTCTGCCACGGCAACGGCGCTAAACCCGGTACCCAGCCGCAGACCTGTCCGACCTGCCACGGCGCAGGCCAGGTTCAGATGCGTCAGGGCTTCTTTGCGGTACAGCAGGCGTGTCCGCACTGTCAGGGCCGCGGTACCATCATTAAAGATCCGTGCAACAAATG
The DNA here is from genome assembly GCF_025914095.1 of Siccibacter colletis. NCBI lineage: Bacteria > Pseudomonadati > Pseudomonadota > Gammaproteobacteria > Enterobacterales > Enterobacteriaceae > Siccibacter > Siccibacter colletis. The sequence goes on from NZ_CP074352.1 coordinate 633,474, forward strand.
CCACGGCCACGGTCGCGTGGAAAAATCCAAAACCCTGTCGGTTAAAATCCCGGCGGGCGTGGACACCGGCGACCGCATTCGTCTGGCAGGCGAAGGTGAAGCCGGCGAGCACGGCGCACCGGCAGGCGATCTCTATGTTCAGGTGCAGGTAAAACAGCACCCGATCTTCGAGCGCGAAGGCAACAACCTGTACTGTGAAGTGCCGATTAACTTTGCGATGGCAGCCCTGGGCGGCGAGATTGAAGTGCCGACCCTTGATGGTCGCGTGATGCTTAAAGTGCCGAGCGAAACCCAGACCGGTAAGCTGTTCCGCATGCGCGGTAAAGGCGTGAAATCGGTACGCGGTGGCGCGCAGGGTGACCTGCTGTGCCGCGTGGTAGTTGAAACCCCGGTTAGCCTGAACGAAAAACAGAAGCAGCTGCTGAAAGATCTGCAGGAGAGCTTTGGTGGCCCGACCGGCGAGCACAATAGCCCGCGGTCAAAAAGCTTCTTCGACGGTGTGAAAAAGTTCTTTGACGATCTGACGCGTTAATCTTTTTGCGCGGTGATACCCCACCCCGATTCCGAAATGGAGGTCGGGGTTTTTTATTTCCTCAATTGGCGAAGCTGCTCATTATTTCTTCTTATTAAGAAGAATCTTATTATGTTTTCTTAAGTCAAAGTTATCAAATGATTCGCTGCAGTTAGTCTGCTGTTGATAATTTATTTTTAGTGATTTCGCTTTACTGCCTCTCTGTACTTCAAATGATAATAAAAGTTATCAAAGCCAATTCTAATAACGTTATAGTCTCGTTTCTTCAATAAATTCATGCCTGGTGAGGGGATATGAGCGCTAACCCTGTAATCAAGGATTTCGATTTAAATTTGATTAAGGTTCTTGATGCGGTGATTAGCGCTGGCAACGCCACCCGTGCTTCGAAGCGGCTTCAGGTAACGCCCGCCGCCATTTCTCAGGCACTACAGCGCCTGCAAAATGTTTACAGCTAAGAGCTGTTTGTCCGCACCCGCGAAGGTCTGGCACCCACCAGCCGGGCACGGGAAATTCACAGCGCTTACAGCCAGGTGCTGGATATTGTGGCTTCCACCCTTGAGCAGCCACAGCGGCCCGGAGTAATGCAGGAATTAACCATTCTGGGTAATGATATTAATGAGCAGTATTACTTCTCCCAGCTCTTCGACTATGAACCCTTCACGCGCTATCTGATCAAATATTGTTCCACCACGCCGCAGAACCCCCAGCATCATAAAGAGTCGCTCACCAGCGGCACGGCTGATATGGCATTAACCCTGAAGCCGCTCGTCGATAATGCGGTGGAAAATGTCGCTATCGAACATTTTCATGATTATTGCGTGGTCTGCGCGCTGCATAATCCGCTGGCAGAACTACCTGATCTGACGTTATATAACTTTTTTTCATTTCCCCATGCGGTGTACCAGTCTGATGCGCTGCCGGTATTAGCGGAAGGAAAGCGCAATACTATTCTCCCGGAGTTAAACAGTGCACGCTCACGGCGCATTGGTTACCGTACCGACTCGATCAATGGACTTATCAGCGCGGTGGAAAACTCTTCCTGCATCGCCGTATTACCCTACCGGCTGGCGCGTTTTTTCCAGATCCAGAAAAAATACAGTATTGCGTTGTTAGCCCTGCCCGAAGAGCTAAAATTCAGCTCACAAACTCTCTACGCTAACTGGTATCGTAAAAACAGGCACCTGGCAGACGTGAAAGAGATCGTTGCCATGATGCAGACGATCGCATCATTCAGAAAATGGTGAGCTGTGAGCCCTCTCGCCGCCGTTGTTATCGCAATTTCAGGCGTCTCAATAATTTAATTGCATGTTATTATTAGGCTGCTAAGTTAATTCTGGTTAGTATTTCCCCATCGCAAGATGACTTACACAATTAACTTAATGATGAGGACTATCTCATGAGTGTTGCAGCACATATTTCTTCTTCCCGTATTATTCTGGTTGAGCTGGAAATATTAATAACCGTAATTATGATTGGTGGCTGGGGAGGCTTTGTTTGTTTTCTGATGAAACGCGAAGAAAACTCTGAGGTTCATCGCAATATTATGGATTGCCTCGCACAAATAGCGATTTCATGCTTTACCGGATTTATCGTAAGCGTAATCGCAATCGATCGGAACTTAAGCTTTAATATGGTGATGCTGGCCGCTGGCCTGGGTGGGGTATTCGCATCACCAATCCTGCGGCTGTTAGGTGATAAGGTGAAAGCCTATATTGTGAATAACACGCTGGTAAAAAAATAATCCGCATGAAAAAAAGCCCGAATAATATCGGGCTTTTTCTGTTTCATATTTACGCAATTTTCACCCGCTCTCTAATCCAGCCGTAAATAAATTCTTCATTTACTTCCCGTGCTTCACTGATCATCAGATAATATTCCCCCTGACTGCAGTTCAATGCCTGTAGCAGAACGTTTTCCCCCTCTTTACCACGCCAGGCAAGATAGCTTTTCAATGCTTCAATAGTTTTATTTCCGATAGCGCCATCAATAATTAAGTCGGGATATTTTTTAGCGGTTCGGTTGAAGATATTTAACCAGCGTTGAAGCCAGCGCGACGGATGCGCCGGACCGACATTAGTGCCGGCATCACATAGCTCGAATGCGAGTGGCAGCGACAGGTCGGCTACGCGATAGAAACCTGGCGCTATCCAGTAATCCTGCTCCAGAATGCGATAGGCTTCCTCACGGGACAGGTCCTGCATATCCCCCTCATATCCATGAGCGCGCGCGGTTTTTTCGGTGATCCCCCAGTTGGTAGGACCACCCCGGTCAGCAGGATTATTAACGTAACCACCTTCTATATTCAGTATGCCATCAATTATCGGATTCATAAGGATTTCCTTAGCTATTGGGGGTCGATTGAAGCATGTCGAACACGGCATAAAGCGAGATCAGAGAGAGTGCAAAAGCGGTAACGATCACCACTTTCCAGATACCGTAGCGTTTGCGGATCTTCTCCTCGGGCAGGACATCCACGGTGATCTGCTGGTTAACGCGAATGCCCATGCGGGGAATGGTGACAAAGAAGTCATTGATCCCGAGGGTGCGTAAGTCTTTGCGGATAAGGTAGAGCAGCTGCGTCAGGTTCGCGTCGCTGACGAACTGACCGCGCTCTCCCCATAATGCGGAGGTCATTTTTTGTTTATCAATAATGCCTTCAGCAGCATTTTCGATAATGAAACTCAGACAGCGGGCGCGCATTGCCGTCATTTTTATTATTAATGCACTATCGGTATTCTTTATTTCATTTCTTGCTTCGTTATAAATGCAATTGTGATTAATGAGATAACGCTTCATGGGTCACCTTGGTTAAATTTATAATGAGAGCTGTATTTGTTGGGGCTGGCCTGATACTAGAAAGCGAATAAATGGCTGACAATCACTGTCTTATCATTGTTGCGATTGTTGATGCGTAATAGACGCCGGACTCGCAGAAAAGCAGCCAAGTTAAACCGTGCTAAATATCCACGTAATTTCCGCTAAAAAATACATATATAGTATATTGAAAAGCAGTAAGGCCGCGCATTGCGCACCATTGGCACACTTACCCGCTGACGCGTATATATCTATAACTAATTATTGCGGTTGATAATCTCATGTAATACCAATTGAGGGTTTGTGACTCGATATTCCTTACGGGCTGTTTACTATCAGCTTCACAGCTACCCGCTGTTTAATAAACCCACGTAAAAGGAATATGAAATGGCAACAAGTAAATTAATCAAAAGCGACAGCCTGACTGAAACCAGTAATGCTGCGGATGGTTTTAAACCGGCAAGTGAGGTGGAAAAATATAGCTATACCTCCGCGCGTGTCGCAATTCCGGTATACAACAAATATAAAGCCGCCAGTAAGCCAAAAGTATTTGGCTACTATACCGACTGGTCGCAGTATGACGGCCGCCTGCAGGGGGATGACTCCGCCAGTAACCGCGGTCGCGGCTACGATCTGGCCAACGTCTCGCCAACCGCCTATGACAAAATCGTCTTTGGCTTCCTCGGGATTGTCGGCGATAAAGGCGAAAAACAGTACACCATTGAGAACGCTGCGGCGCTGACCAACAAGAACACCAATGAACCGACCTTCCTCGATCCCTGGGGTGACTTTCAGTCATATGTTAACTGCGGCCACACCACCAGCGGCTGGGACATTGACCCGGCGACGGTAACGCAACAGAACAGCAAAGGTTTGCTTGGCGGGCTGCGCGATCTGCAGCAAAAAGCGAAGCAGCAGGGCCATACGCTTGCGCTTTCCATGAGTATCGGCGGCTGGACCATGAGTAATGGCTTCCACGAAATGTCGAAAACTGATTCTGCACGCAAAACTTTTGCCGCGGGCGTGGTGAAACTGTTCAAACAGTTCCCGATGTTCAGCGAAGTGGATATCGACTGGGAATACCCGAATGCGCCGGGCAACGGTAACCCGCACGGCCCGGAAGATGGTGCCAATTACGCACTGGTGATTGCCGAGCTGAAAAAGCAGCTGACTGCCGCCGGGCGCAGCGACGTAAAAATCTCCATCGCCAGCTCAGCCGTGGTGGAAACCCTCGGCTACTCCAACGTGAAGGCGCTGCTGAATGCCGGTCTGTATGGCATCAACGTCATGACCTATGACTTCTTCGGCACCCCGTGGGCAGAAACCCTGACCCACCATACCAACCTGACGCCGCTTACCGCTGGCGGCTGGAGTATCGAAGCGGTGGTGGATTATCTGATTGCCGAAGGCTTCCCGTCAGACCGCATTAACATCGGTTACGCCGGGTATACCCGAAATGCGCGCAATGCGGAAATCGAGAACTTCTCGCCGCTGAAAGGCAGTTACTCGCCCGGGCAGGGCACTACTACCGGTTCCTTTGAGTCGGGCAGCACCGAATGGTATGACACCATCTATAACTACCTTGACCTGGAAAACCAGAAAGGGCGTAACGGCTTTAACGTCTATACCGATAAAGTGGCCAACGCGGATTATCTCTGGAACCCGCAGAGCAAACTGTTTATGTCGCTTGATACCCCGCGTTCGGTCAAAGCAAAAGGCGAATATGCCGCGCGTCGTAACCTCGGTGGGCTGTTTACCTGGACTATCGATCAGGACAACGGCGTGCTGGTGAATGCCGCCCGCGAAGGGCTGGGTTACGAGATCGCCACCCAGGTGATCGACATGAAGCCGTTCTATTTCGAAGGCATCAACGTGGCGGATACCAGCGGTGGCGATAACGTCGAGCCGCAGCCGTCGGTGAACCATGCACCGGTCGCGGCGATTCAGCTGCGGGTCGTGGGTGGCTCGCGTCTGCAACTCTCTGGCGAAGCATCAACCGACGCCGACCATGATGCCCTGAGCTTTAGCTGGGGTGTGCCGTCCAGCGTCAGCGTCGCGGATAAAAGCGCATCGGTGATTGAGTTTGAAGTGCCGGTGGTGACCCAGAGCAGCGAACTGCAGTTCACGCTGTTTGTGCGTGACAGTAAAAATGAACCGTCATCGCAGCAGCGCTTTGTCGTGACCGTGGTTCCCGCCGCGTCGTCTTCCGGCTCGGATACGCCTGTGCCGACCCCAACGCCGGAACCCACCCCGACGCCAACCCCGACGCCAACGCCTGTGCCGGATGACAGCGCCAGCGGTACGGCACCTTATCCGCTGTGGGATGCGAATACCATCTACGGCGCGAAGTGGGGCACTTTCGAGAAAGTGAGCTGGAAAGGCCATAATTATCAGGTGAACTGGTATTCCCAGGGTGAACAACCGGATCTGAACAGCGGGCAGTACAAAGTCTGGACCGATATCGGTACCTACTGATTTTCCCTCACCTTTTATCCGCATCATCCACGTTTCTCTGCGGATACCTTGCCCTGACGCGCTCCGGTCGGGGCTTTTTTATTGGTTCAGCCTTAGATTATATTTCGTAATTACCGAGTTAATTGGCAAAGATAAACTGCTTTTGACGAGTAATAGCCTGGCTTATCATGGCGGTTGTGCTAATTTCCTGAGAGTAATCATGATGAAACATTTGCAACGCTTTTTCAGCAGCGACGCGGCGGGCGGCGTGGTGCTGATTTTTGCAGCCGCGCTGGCTATGCTGCTGGCGAACCTGGACGCCACGGCGGGAGGTTATCAGGGTTTTCTCGCCACGCCGGTTGAAGTGCGCATTGGCGCGCTCGATATCAATAAAAACATGCTGTTGTGGATCAACGATGCGCTGATGGCGGTGTTCTTCCTGCTGATCGGCCTTGAGGTGAAGCGCGAGATGGTGCAGGGGTCGCTGGCAACGCGGCAGCAGGCTGCTTTTCCGGTCATTGCCGCTCTCGGCGGAATGCTGGTGCCGGCGCTGTTCTATCTGGCGTTTAATTATCAGGATCCGGTTACCCGTCAGGGATGGGCCATTCCGGCCGCTACCGATATCGCCTTTGCGCTTGGCGTGCTGGCGCTGTTAGGCAGCCGCGTGCCGCCAGCGCTGAAGGTGTTCCTGATGGCGCTGGCTATCATCGACGATCTGGGTGCCATCATTATTATCGCGCTGTTCTACACCCATGAGCTGTCGATGGTATCGCTGGGGATTGCCGCTGCGGCGATTGCGGTGCTGGCGCTGCTCAATTTACTCAACGTGCGCCGTACGGGGATCTATATTCTGGTGGGCGTGGTGCTCTGGACGGCGGTGCTGAAATCTGGCGTACACGCTACCCTTGCCGGGGTGATTATCGGCTTCTTTATTCCGCTGAAAGAGCAGGCTGGAAAGTCGCCGGCCCGCTCGCTGGAGCACGTGCTGCACCCGTGGGTTTCCTGGCTGATCCTGCCGCTGTTCGCGTTCGCTAACGCCGGGGTATCGCTGGATGGCGTGACCCTGAGCGGACTGGGCTCGGTGCTGCCGCTGGGCATCATCGCCGGACTGGTCCTCGGGAAACCCATCGGCATCACGCTGTTCTGCGCGCTGGCGGTGCGCCTGCGTCTGGCCTCGCTGCCGGCGGGAACCTCGCTCAAAGAGATTATGGCCATCGGGGTGCTGTGCGGTATCGGCTTCACGATGTCGATCTTTATCGCTTCGCTGGCGTTTGGCGATGTGGATGCCGGGCTTATTGCCTGGGCCAAGCTCGGCATTCTGAGCGGGTCGATACTCGCTGCCGTTACGGGTTACGCTCTGCTGCGTGCGCGCTACTCACGTCCGGCGCAACAGGCATAACGCCATCACGCCGCTCACATGGGGTGAGCGGCATAGTTCAGGGAGAAACCGCTATGCCTCATATTAATTACAATCACTTGTATTACTTCTGGCATGTTTGCAGAGAAGGCTCCGTGGTAGGCGCAGCTGACGCGCTCTACCTGACGCCGCAGACCATTACCGGGCAGATCAAAGCCCTGGAAGAGCGGCTGGAAGGGAAACTGTTCAAGCGCAAGGGAAGGGGGCTTGAACCAAGCGAGCTCGGGCAGCTGGTCTATCGCTACGCTGACCGGATGTTTACGCTAAGCCAGGAGATGCTGGACATCGTGAACTACCGCAAGGAGTCGCATCTGCTGTTTGACGTTGGTGTCGCCGATGCGCTCTCAAAACGCCTGGTGAGCGGCGTGCTGGATGCCGCGGTAGTGGAAGATGAGCAAATTCACCTGCGCTGCTTTGAGTCCACGCACGAGATGCTGCTTGAGCAGCTGAGCCAGCATAAGCTCGACATGATTATCTCTGACTGCCCGATTGATTCGACCCAGCAGGAAGGGCTGTTCTCGGTGAAAATTGGCGAGTGCGGCGTCAGCTTCTGGTGCCAGCAGCCGCTGCCGGAAAAACCGTTCCCCGCCTGTCTGACGGAGCGCCGTCTGCTGGTGCCGGGGCGGCGTTCTATGCTGGGCCGCAAGCTGCAAAACTGGTTTCAGAGTCAGGGGCTGGATGTCGAGATCCTCGGCGAGTTCGATGACGCGGCGCTGATGAAAGCGTTTGGGGCCGCGCACAACGCGATATTCGTGGCACCCACGCTCTACGGACAGGATTTTTACAGCGATAAGAATATCGTGGAGATCGGACGGATAGATAATGTGATGGAGGAGTATCACGCCATCTTTGCCGAAAGGATGATTCAGCACCCGGCGGTGCAGCGTATCTGTAATCGCGACTATTCAGCGCTCTTTACCACCGAGTAGCAGGCATAAAAAAACCCGCATTACGCGGGTTTTCTTCACAAAGCTCAACGAGCCGGCGATTAAGCCAGTTTGTTGATCTGAGCGGTCAGGTTAGCTTTATGACGCGCTGCTTTGTTTTTGTGGATCAGACCTTTAGCTGCCTGACGGTCCACGATCGGTTGCATTTCGTTAAATGCTTTCTGTGCTGCTGCTTTGTCGCCAGTTTCGATCGCTGCGTATACTTTCTTGATGAAAGTACGCATCATAGAGCGACGGCTAGCGTTGTGCTTGCGAGCCTTTTCAGACTGAACGGCGCGCTTCTTAGCTGATTTGATATTAGCCAAGGTCCAACTCCCAAATATGTTCTGTATAGACAATTCAAAGGCCGAGGAATATGCCCTTTTAGCCTTCTTTTGTCAATGGATTTGTGCAAATAAGCGCCGTTACTGTGTCGACGCTCGTTACGTAGTGATGGCGCAGGATTCTAACAGCTTGCACTGCATGAATACAGTCTTTCCGGCACAAAATTACCGCGCTTCCCGCCGCCCTGTCGCAAAGGAGTGACAGCATTGAAAAAATCCGTTGCGCTTTCTGTTTGCAAAGGCTAATCGCGGGTTAACCTTAACCGCTGTACAAGGTATACTCGTCATCTTATGGCTGCAGGAACCCGGCGCGCCGCGCTCCTGTACTCCACACGATGCAGAAATGTGCAATCCGACGATTTTCACTGTTTTGAGCCAGTCATGAAGCTGATACGCGGCATACATAATTTGAGTGCGGCCCACCACGGGTGCGTGCTGACTATTGGTAACTTTGATGGCGTACATCGCGGGCATCAGTCATTGCTGCGTGGGCTCCGTGAAGAAGGGCGCGCGCGTAACCTTCCCGTTATGGTGATGATCTTCGAGCCGCAGCCGCTGGAACTGTTTGCCGCCGATAAAGCCCCGGCGCGTCTCACCCGTCTGCGCGATAAGCTGCGCTATCTGGCGGAGTGCGGCGTCGATTACGTGCTGTGCGTGCGCTTTGACCGTCGCTTCGCGGCGTTTACCGCGCAGAGCTTCGTCAGCGATTTGCTGGTCGAGCGTCTCGGCGTCCGGCTGCTGGCGGTGGGCGACGACTTCCGCTTCGGCGCTGGTCGCCAGGGCGATTTCTTGTTATTACAGAAAGCCGGTGAAGAGTACGGCTTCGACGTGACCAGCACGCAAACCTACTGTGACGACGGCGTGCGCATCAGCAGCACGGCGGTGCGTCAGGCGCTGGCCGACGATAATCTGCAGCAGGCCGAGCGCCTGCTGGGCCATCCGTTCGCCATTTCCGGGCGCGTGGTGCACGGCGATGCGCTGGGCCGCACCATCGGCTTTCCGACCGCCAATCTGCCGCTGCGTCGTCTGGTCTCCCCGGTAAAAGGGGTTTACGCAGTGGAAGTGACCGGTATTACCGACGCGCCACTGCCCGGCGTCGCCAATATCGGCACCCGCCCGACGGTAGCCGGCCTGCGCCAGCAGCTGGAAGTTCACCTGCTGGACGTTGCAATGGACCTGTACGGTCGCCATATAGATGTGATACTGCGTAAAAAAATACGCAACGAGCAGCGCTTTGCCTCGCTGGATGAACTGAAAGCGCAAATCGCGAAAGATGTGGTAACGGCCCGCGATTTTTTTGGGCTATGAACCCGGCGTAAGCCTGACACATTAAAACCGAAATACGGAACTGATAACCTGATGAGTGACTATAAATCTACCCTGAACTTGCCGGAAACAGGGTTCCCGATGCGTGGCGATCTCGCCAAACGCGAACCGGGTATGCTGGCGCGCTGGAACGATGACGACCTGTACGGCATCATCCGTAATGCGAAGAAGGGCAAAAAGACCTTTATTCTGCATGATGGCCCTCCATATGCGAACGGCAGCATTCATATTGGTCACTCGGTTAACAAAATTCTCAAAGACATTATCGTTAAGTCCAAAGGGCTTGCCGGGTATGACTCCCCGTACGTGCCGGGCTGGGACTGTCACGGTCTGCCGATCGAGCTGAAAGTTGAGCAGCTTATCGGTAAGCCGGGCGAGAAGGTGTCCGCCGCCGAGTTCCGCGCTGCATGCCGCAAATACGCCGCCGAGCAGGTTGACGGCCAGCGCGAAGACTTTATCCGTCTTGGCGTGCTGGGCGACTGGTCACGTCCCTACCTGACCATGGATTTCAACACCGAAGCCAACATTATCCGCGCGCTGGGTAAAATCATCGGCAATGGCCATCTGCATAAAGGTGCCAAGCCGGTGCACTGGTGCGTTGACTGCCGTTCCGCGCTGGCGGAAGCAGAAGTTGAGTACTACGACAAAACCTCGCCGTCCATCGACGTAGCCTTTAACGCCGTTGACGCCGACGCGGTTAAAGCCAAATTTGGCGCAGAGAACGTTACCGGCCCGCTCTCACTGGTTATCTGGACCACCACGCCGTGGACCCTGCCGGCGAACCGCGCCATTTCACTCTCGCCGGAGTTTACCTACGCGCTGGTGCAGATCGACGGCCAGGCGCTGATCCTCGCCAGCGATCTGGTTGAGAGCGTGATGAAGCGCGTCGGCGTTTCAGAATACAGCGTGCTCGGCACCGTAAAAGGCGCGGAGCTGGAGCTGATGCGCTTCCAGCATCCGTTCATGGGCTTCGACGTGCCGGCGATCCTCGGCGATCACGTCACGCTGGATGCCGGTACCGGTGCGGTGCATACCGCCGGTGGCCACGGCCCGGACGACTACACCATCAGCCAGAAGTACGGTCTGGAGATCGCCAACCCGGTCGGCCCGGACGGCACCTATCTGCCGGGAACCTACCCGACGCTGGACGGCGTGAACGTCTTTAAAGCCAACGATCAAATTGTTGAGCTGCTGCGTGAAAAAGGCGCGCTGCTGAACGTGGCGAAGCTGGTACACAGCTACCCGTGCTGCTGGCGCCACAAAACACCTATCATCTTCCGCGCCACGCCGCAGTGGTTCGTCAGCATGGACCAGAAAGGCCTGCGTGCGCAGTCGCTGCAGGAGATCAAAGGCGTGCAGTGGATCCCGGACTGGGGCCAGGCGCGTATCGAATCTATGGTGGCGAACCGCCCTGACTGGTGTATCTCCCGTCAGCGCACCTGGGGCGTCCCGATGTCCCTGTTCGTGCACAAAGACACCGAAGAGCTGCACCCGCGCACCCAGGAACTGATGGAAGAAGTGGCGAAGCGTGTAGAAGTCGACGGCATCCAGGCGTGGTGGGATCTCGACCCGCGCGACATCATGGGCGACGACGCTGACCACTATGTCAAAGTCCCGGATACCCTTGATGTCTGGTTCGACTCCGGCTCGACGCACTCCTCTGTCGTTGACGTGCGTCCTGAGTTTGCCGGTCACGCGGCGGATATGTATCTGGAAGGCTCCGATCAGCATCGCGGCTGGTTCATGTCCTCCCTGATGATCTCCACCGCCATGAAAGGCAAAGCGCCGTACCGCCAGGTACTGACCCACGGCTTCACCGTGGACGGTCAGGGCCGGAAAATGTCGAAATCCATCGGCAACACCGTGTCGCCGCAGGATGTGATGAACAAACTGGGCGCGGATATTCTGCGTCTGTGGGTGGCGTCGACTGACTACACCGGCGAGATGGCGGTGTCCGATGAGATCCTGAAACGCGCTGCCGACAGCTATCGTCGCATCCGTAACACTGCGCGTTTCCTGCTGGCGAACCTCAACGGCTTCAATCCGGAAACCGATATGGTGAAACCGGAAGAGATGGTGGTGCTGGATCGCTGGGCGGTAGGCTGCGCTAAAGCCGCGCAGGAAGACATCATCAAGGCCTACGACTCGTACGACTTCCACGAAGTGGTACAGCGCCTGATGCGTTTCTGCTCTGTAGAGATGGGCTCGTTCTACCTCGACATCATCAAAGACCGCCAGTACACCGCAAAAGCGGACAGCGTGGCGCGTCGCAGCTGCCAGACCGCGCTGTGGCACATCAGCGAAGCGCTGGTGCGCTGGATGGCACCGATCATGTCCTTTACCGCGGACGAGATCTGGGGCTACCTGCCGGGCAAACGCGAGCAGTACGTCTTCACCGGCGAATGGTACACCGGCCTGTTCGGGCTGGCGGAAACCGAAGCGATGAACGACGCTTACTGGGAAACGCTGCTGAAAGTGCGTGGCGAAGTGAACAAGGTTATCGAGCAGGCGCGCGCCGACAAGCGCGTGGGCGGCTCGCTGGAAGCGGCGGTGACGCTGTTTGCCGAACCGGAACTCGCTGCGAAGCTGACGGCGCTGGGGGACGAATTACGATTTGTCCTGTTGACCTCGCAGGCGCAGGTTGACGATTATTCAGCGGCAACGGATGACGCGCAGCAGAGCGAGTTGCTCAAAGGGCTGAAAGTCGCGTTGTACAAAGCCGAAGGTGAGAAGTGCCCGCGCTGCTGGCACTACACCACCGATATCGGTCAGGTGGCGGAACACGCAGAAATCTGCGGTCGCTGTGTCAGCAACGTCGCCGGTGACGGCGAAAAACGTAAGTTTGCCTGATGAGTAAACCGATTCTTTCAACCGGGCTGCGCTGGCTTTGGCTGGTGGTAGCCGTGCTGATTATCGATCTGGGCAGTAAAGCGTTAATCCTCCAGCACTTCCAGCTGGGGGAGACGGTTTCCCTGTTCCCGTCGCTCAATCTGCATTACGCCCGCAACTACGGCGCGGCATTTAGCTTTCTTGCGGATAAAGGCGGCTGGCAGCGCTGGTTCTTTGCCGGTATCGCTATCGGTATCTGCGTGGTGCTGACGGTGCTGATGTATCGCGCAAAGGCGAGCCAGAAGCTGAACAACATTGCTTACGCCCTGATCATTGGCGGTGCGCTGGGCAATCTGTTCGATCGTCTGTGGCACGGCTTTGTGGTCGATATGATCGACTTCTACGTCGGCAACTGGCACTTCGCGACCTTTAACCTGGCTGATACCGCCATCTGCATCGGCGCGGCGCTGATCGTGCTGGAAGGGTTTATCCCGACCGCCGATAAAAAGCAGCCTGACCGCGCCTGATATACGCTTCTTATGGCGGGCGAGCGTAAGCGACCCCGCCTTACTCACGAGCTAACCTGCATGTCTAAATCTGTACAAAGTAACAGCGCGGTGCTGGTCCACTTCACGCTGAAGCTTGAAGATGGCTCGACCGCAGAGTCAACCCGCAACAACGGTAAGCCGGCGCTGTTTCGCCTTGGCGATACCTCGCTGTCCGAAGGGCTGGAGCAGCAGCTGCTGGGCCTGCGCGTCGGGGAGAAAAAAGCGTTTTCACTGGAGCCGGACGCGGCGTTTGGCGTAGCCAGCCCGGATTTAATCCAGTACTTTTCCCGCCGTGAGTTTATTGATGCGGGCGAGCCGGATATCGGCGCGATTATGCTGTTTACCGCTATGGACGGCAGCGAAATGCCTGGCGTGATCCGGGAAGTTAACGGCGACTCTATCACCGTAGACTTCAACCATCCGCTGGCCGGGCAGACCATCCATTTTGATATTGAGGTGCTGGATATCGATCCGGCGCTGGAGGAGTCCAATGCAGATCCTGTTGGCTAACCCGCGCGGCTTCTGCGCAGGCGTGGACCGCGCTATCAGCATTGTTGAAAATGCGCTGGCGATTTACGGTGCGCCGATTTACGTGCGTCACGAAGTGGTGCACAACCGCTACGTGGTGGATAGCCTGCGCGAGCGCGGGGCGATCTTCATCGAGCAGATTAGCGAAGTGCCGGATGGCGCCATCCTGATCTTCTCTGCGCACGGCGTATCCCAGGCGGTGCGCAATGAAGCGAAAAGCCGCGATCTGACGGTGTTCGACGCCACCTGCCCGCTGGTAACTAAAGTGCATATGGAAGTGGCGCGCGCCAGCCGCCGCGGCGAGGAGTCGATCCTCATCGGCCACGCAGGCCACCCGGAAGTGGAAGGCACTATGGGCCAGTACAGCAACCCGGAAGGGGGCATGTACCTGGTGGAGTCGCCGGATGATGTCTGGAAGCTTGATGTGAAAAATGAAGGCAAGCTCTCCTTCATGACCCAGACCACGCTCTCGGTGGATGATACCTCTGACGTCATCGACGCCCTGCGCAGCCGATTTCCGCAGATCGTCGGCCCGCGCAAAGACGACATCTGCTATGCCACCACTAACCGCCAGGAAGCGGTGCGCGCCCTGGCCGAGCAGGCTGACGTGGTGCTGGTGGTCGGTTCGAAAAACTCCTCCAACTCCAATCGCCTCGCCGAACTGGCTCAGCGTATGGGGAAAGCCGCATTCCTGATTGATGATGCCTCGGATATTCAGGAAGCCTGGGTGAAAGGCGCCGCCTGCGTCGGCGTTACGGCGGGTGCCTCCGCGCCGGACGTGCTGGTGCAAAACGTGCTGGCTCGCCTGAAGGAGCTTGGCGGCGGCGACGCGCTGCAGCTTGAAGGCCGCGAAGAAAATATCGTCTTTGAAGTGCCAAAAGAGCTGCGCATCGACGCCCGCGAAGTGAGCTAAACGCGGTGCCATAAATGTGCGAAGATGCCAGACTACCGTCTGGCATTTTTTTGGAGCACGTATGGCGCTGCCAATTATTCTGGATACCGATCCCGGTATTGACGATGCAGTCGCGCTCGCCGCGGCGCTGTTTTCACCGCAGCTCGATCTGCGTCTGGTTACCACGGTGGCGGGTAACGTCTCGCTGGAGAAAACCACCCGCAATGCCTTACAGCTGCTGCACTTCTGGCAGTCGGAAGTACCAGTGGCTCAGGGAGCGGCAACTCCGCTGCTGCGTCCGTTGCGCGATGCAGCCAGCGTCCACGGTGAATCGGGGCTCGACGGTTACGACTTTATTGCGCATCAGCGCCAGGTGCTGACCACGCCCGCTTTCCAGGCGATGCGCGACCTGCTGATGACCAGCCCGGAGCCAGTCACGCTGGTAGCCATCGGCCCGTTAACCAATATCGCGCTGCTGCTGACGCACTACCCGGAGTGCGCTTTTAATATTCGCCAGCTGGTGCTGATGGGTGGCTCGGCGGGGCGGGGAAACTTTACGCCCAGCGCGGAATTCAACATGGCCATCGATCCTGACGCCGCAGCATGCGTGTTCCGCAGCGGTCTGGATATCGTGATGTGCGGTCTGGACGTTACTCACAAAGCGGTACTGACCCCAGAGTTTATCTGCACGCTGCCCGCGCTTAACGCCAGTGGCCGTATGCTGCACGCGCTGTTCAGCCACTATCGCGGCGGCAGCATGAGCACCGGGCTGCGCATGCACGATCTCTGCGCCATTGCATATCTGGTAACGCCGGAACTCTTTACCCTGCAGCACTGCTTCGTGGCGGTGGAAACCCAGGGCGAATACACCGCCGGTGCCACGGTGGTCGATCTCGATCACCGCCTCGGTAAGCCTGCCAATGCCAGAGTGGCAATGGACATCAATGTAGAGGGCTTCCGGGAGTGGGTGGCGCAGATGGTGAAAGACTGCCCCTGAACTGGATAGTAACCTTTCTGAAAGTAGGCCTTAAAAGGCTTTTACTGATATTCCTCTGCGTTTGTCATAAATTTCTTATCATCGGTGTTTTCGGCTGGCGGCCTGAGTGCAGGCTGGGTAACCTGAGAACGATTTCTAAGCAATTCATTAATTAAAGAGTATGACTATGCAAGATGGACAGATCCGCGTCGCTATCGCGGGAGCGGGCGGGCGCATGGGGCGTCAGTTGATTCAGGCAGCACTGGCAATGGACGGCGTGGCGCTGGGTGCTGCGCTGGAACGCGAAGGCTCCTCGTTGCTGGGCGCAGACGCTGGTGAGCTGGCGGGAGCCGGGCATACCGGGGTGACGGTGCAAAGCAGCCTTGAGAAGATTAAAGACGATTTTGATGTGTTCATCGATTTCACGCGCCCGGAAGGGACGCTGCACCATCTGGCATTCTGCCGCCAGCATGGCAAAGGCATGGTTATCGGCACGACCGGCTTTGATGATGCCGGCAAGCAGGCGATTCAGGATGCCTCAGTCGACATTCCGGTGGTCTTCGCCGCGAACTTTAGCGTCGGGGTTAACGTCATGCTCAAGCTGCTGGAGAAGGCGGCAAAAGTAATGGGCGAATACACCGATATCGAAATTATCGAAGCGCATCACCGTCATAAAGTGGATGCGCCTTCCGGTACCGCACTGGCGATGGGGGAAGCCATTGCTCAGGCGCTGGATAAAGATCTTAAGAGCTGCGCAGTCTACGCCCGGGAAGGCTATACCGGCGAGCGCGAGCCAGGCACCATCGGGTTCGCTACCGTTCGCGCCGGCGACATTGTCGGGGAACATACCGCTATGTTTGCTGATATCGGCGAGCGCATTGAGATTACCCATAAAGCCTCCAGCCGCATGACATTTGCTAATGGCGCGGTTAGATCGGCTTTGTGGCTGAAAGCGAAGAAAAGTGGGCTTTTTGATATGCGTGACGTGCTGGATCTGAACGCGCTGTAATCCGTATTACCCATCGTGATGTGGTTATTACAATCGTAATCTTTTGATTGTCAGGGCAATATTTTATTGCCCTTTTTTATTTGTAATTTTCGTGGATTACATTTCATTTTTATATTCAACTCCTTAAAAGAGTGAGTTATCTCCCGTTTTTTGTCACAATTATGTAAAATTTTACCAAATGGTCCACTTTTTTAGCGTTTCGTATGCGATGGTGAAATTAATCAGGCTGGCAAGCGTTTACTTTCCCTTTTAGGCTTGTGTTTTTGGGGTTCAGGCGATGATTATCGAAGAAGACCCGTAAAAAGATAATAAAAACCCGCGTTAAATCTGGACATCAATCCGGGTTCTCTCTAGAATGCCGCCGTTTACCCGAAATTCGCAGGGTTGCTTATTTGCATTGATTCATGGTCACCAAATGAATTAGTATGCAAATAAAGTGAGTGAATATTCTCTGGAGGATGTTTTGATTAAGTCAGCGCTATTGGTTCTGGAAGACGGAACCCAGTTTCATGGTCGGGCCATTGGGGCCTCGGGCACGGCGGTTGGGGAAGTCGTTTTCAATACTTCAATGACCGGTTATCAAGAAATCCTCACTGATCCTTCCTACTCCCGCCAGATTGTTACCCTTACTTATCCCCATATCGGAAATGTCGGCACTAATGAGGCCGATGCAGAGTCTTCCCAGGTACACGCGCAAGGCCTCGTTATTCGCGACCTGCCGCTGATTGCCAGCAACTACCGCAACACCGAAGACCTCTCTTCATACCTCAAGCGTCACAACATCGTGGCCATTGCCGATATCGATACCCGCAAGCTGACCCGCTTGCTGCGTGAGAAAGGGGCGCAGAACGGCTGCATCATCGCGGGCGACAACCTGGATGCAGCGCTGGCGCTGGAAAAAGCCAAAGCGTTCCCCGGCCTGAACGGAATGGACCTTGCGAAAGAGGTGTCAACCGCAGAATCCTACAGCTGGACCCAGGGGAGCTGGACGCTGGCAGACGAGCTGCCGGAAGCCAAATCCGGGAGCGAACTTCCTTATCACGTGGTGGCTTACGACTACGGCGTGAAGCGCAACATTCTGCGTATGCTGGTGGATCGCGGCTGTCGCCTGACCGTCGTGCCTGCGCAGACCCCGGCTGAAGACGTGCTGAATCTAAATCCGGACGGCATCTTCCTCTCCAACGGCCCTGGCGACCCGGCACCCTGCGATTACGCTATCGACGCCATTAAGGCGTTTCTGAATACCGACGTGCCGGTGTTCGGCATCTGCCTCGGTCATCAGCTGCTGGCGCTGGCCAGCGGTGCGAACACCGTGAAGATGAAGTTCGGCCATCACGGCGGTAACCACCCGGTTAAAGATATCGACAACGATACCGTGATGATCACCGCCCAGAACCACGGTTTTGCGGTGGATGAAGCAACGATGCCCGCTAACCTGCGCGTTACCCACAAATCGCTGTTCGACGGCACGCTGCAGGGCATTCATCGCACTGATAAGCCAGCCTTCAGCTTCCAGGGGCACCCGGAAGCCAGCCCGGGTCCGCACGATGCCGCACCGCTGTTTGACCACTTTATTGAATTAATCGAGCAGTACCGCAAAGCCGCTAAGTAATCAGGAGAGAAAGAAGCCATGCCAAAACGTACCGACATTAAAAGCATCCTGATCCTTGGCGCAGGCCCGATCGTTATCGGCCAGGCGTGCGAGTTCGACTACTCCGGCGCCCAGGCCTGTAAAGCCCTGCGTGAAGAGGGTTACCGCGTAATTCTGGTGAACTCTAACCCGGCAACCATCATGACCGACCCGGAAATGGCCGATGCCACCTACATCGAGCCAATCCACTGGGAAGTGGTACGCAAAATCATCGAAAAAGAGCGCCCGGACGCGGTGCTGCCGACCATGGGCGGCCAGACGGCGCTGAACTGCGCGCTGGAGCTGGAGCGTCAGGGCGTGCTGGCTGAGTTCGGCGTGACCATGATTGGCGCGACCGCCGATGCGATTGATAAAGCCGAAGACCGTCGCCGCTTTGACGTAGCGATGAAGAAAATCGGTCTCGACACCGCCCGCTCCGGCATCGCGCACACCATGGATGAAGCGCTGGCAGTTGCAGCCGACGTCGGCTATCCGTGCATTATTCGTCCTTCCTTTACGATGGGCGGCACCGGCGGCGGCATCGCTTACAACCGTGAAGAGTTCGAAGAGATTTGTGCTCGCGGTCTGGACCTCTCGCCGACTAAAGAGCTGCTGATTGACGAGTCGCTGATAGGCTGGAAAGAGTACGAGATGGAAGTGGTGCGTGATAAAAACGATAACTGCATCATCGTCTGCTCAATTGAAAACTTCGATGCTATGGGCATCCATACCGGTGACTCCATCACCGTCGCGCCAGCTCAGACGCTGACCGACAAGGAGTACCAGATCATGCGTAACGCCTCAATGGCGGTACTGCGTGAAATCGGCGTGGAAACCGGTGGCTCCAACGTGCAGTTTGCGGTGAACCCGAAAAACGGTCGCCTGATCGTCATCGAGATGAACCCGCGCGTCTCCCGCTCCTCGGCGCTGGCCTCCAAAGCCACCGGCTTCCCGATTGCCAAAGTGGCGGCGAAACTGGCAGTAGGTTATACCCTCGACGAGCTGATGAACGACATCACCGGCGGCCGTACCCCGGCATCGTTCGAGCCGTCAATCGACTACGTCGTCACCAAGATCCCACGCTTCAACTTTGAAAAATTCGCCGGTGCCAACGACCGCCTGACCACCCAGATGAAATCGGTGGGCGAAGTGATGGCTATTGGCCGCACCCAGCAGGAGTCCATGCAGAAAGCGCTGCGTGGCCTCGAAGTAGGCGCGACCGGGTTTGACCCGAAAGTGAGCCTTGATGACCCGGAAGCGCTGACCAAAATTCGCCGCGAGCTGAAAGACGCGGGCGCCGAGCGTATCTGGTACATCGCTGATGCCTTCCGCGCAGGTCTGTCCGTCGACGGCGTCTTTAACCTGACCAACATCGACCGCTGGTTCCTGGTGCAGATTGAAGAACTGGTGCGTCTGGAAGAGAAGGTGGCGGAAGTGGGCATCACCGGCCTGGACGCCGACTTCCTGTGGACCCTGAAACGTAAAGGCTTTGCCGATGCGCGTCTGGCGAAGCTGGCGGGGGTGCGCGAGGCGGAAGTCCGCAAGCTGCGCGACCAGTACAATCTGCATCCGGTTTACAAGCGTGTGGACACCTGCGCCGCCGAGTTCGCTACCGACACCGCTTACATGTACTCCACCTATGAGGAAGAGTGCGAAGCCAATCCGACCGAAGGCCGCGACAAAATTATGGTGCTGGGCGGCGGGCCAAACCGTATCGGCCAGGGGATTGAGTTCGACTACTGCTGCGTACACGCCTCGCTGGCGCTGCGTGAGGATGGTTATGAAACCATCATGGTCAACTGCAACCCGGAAACCGTCTCTACCGACTACGACACCTCTGACCGCCTCTACTTTGAGCCGGTCACCCTGGAGGACGTGCTGGAAATCGTCCGCGTCGAGAAGCCAAAAGGCGTCATCGTTCAGTACGGCGGCCAGACGCCGCTGAAGCTGGCCCGCGACCTCGAAGCCGCCGGCGTGCCGATTATCGGCACCAGCCCGGACGCCATCGACCGTGCGGAAGACCGCGAGCGCTTCCAGCAGGCGGTGGATCGCCTGAAGCTGAAGCAGCCGGCGAACGCCACCGTGACCGCCATCGAACAGGCCGTGGAGAAAGCGACCCAGATTGGTTATCCGCTGGTGGTGCGTCCCTCCTACGTGCTGGGCGGGCGTGCGATGGAAATCGTGTATGACGAAGTGGATCTGCGCCGCTACTTTATGACTGCGGTCAGCGTCTCCAACGATGCGCCGGTACTGCTTGACCGCTTCCTCGACGATGCCGTGGAAGTGGACGTGGATGCCATCTGCGACGGCGAAATGGTGCTGATTGGCGGCATCATGGAGCACATCGAGCAGGCGGGCGTGCACTCGGGCGACTCGGCCTGTTCGCTGCCGGCCTACACCCTGAGCCAGGAGATCCAGGACGTGATGCGCCAGCAGGTGCAGAAACTGGCGCTGGAACTGCAGGTGCGCGGTCTGATGAACGTGCAGTTCGCGGTGAAGGATAACGAAGTCTATCTGATTGAAGTTAACCCGCGTGCAGCGCGTACCGTGCCGTTCGTCTCTAAAGCCACCGGCGTGCCGCTGGCGAAAGTGGCAGCGCGCGTGATGGCAGGCAAATCGCTGGCTGAGCAGGGCGTGACCAAAGAGATTATCCCGCCGTACTACTCGGTGAAAGAAGTGGTGCTGCCGTTCAACAAGTTCCCGGGCGTTGACCCGCTGCTGGGGCCAGAGATGCGCTCTACCGGTGAAGTCATGGGCGTGGGTCGTACCTTCGCAGAAGCCTTCGCCAAAGCGCAGCTCGGCAGCAACTCCACCATGAAAAAATCGGGTCGTGCGCTGCTCTCGGTGCGCGAAGGCGATAAAGAGCGCGTGGTGGATCTGGCCGCGAAGCTGCTCAAACAGGGCTTCGAGCTGGACGCCACCCACGGCACTGCCATCGTGCTGGGTGAAGCGGGTATCAATCCGCGTCTGGTGAACAAGGTGCATGAAGGGCGTCCGCACATTCAGGACCGTATCAAGAATG
Organism: Siccibacter colletis; assembly: GCF_025914095.1. NCBI lineage: Bacteria > Pseudomonadati > Pseudomonadota > Gammaproteobacteria > Enterobacterales > Enterobacteriaceae > Siccibacter > Siccibacter colletis. The sequence goes on from NZ_CP074352.1 coordinate 654,721, forward strand.
GCGAGTACACCTACATCATCAATACCACCGCCGGGCGTCAGGCGATTGAGGACTCCAAGCTGATCCGCCGCAGCGCGCTGCAGTATAAAGTGCACTACGACACCACCCTGAACGGCGGCTTTGCTACTGCAATGGCGCTCAACGCCGACGCGACTGAAAAAGTCACCTCGGTGCAGGAGATGCACGCGCAGATTGGTAAATAATCGCCAGCCTGCTGCTAACAAACCCGCTACGGCGGGTTTTTTTGTCGCTTTTCCAGGACTCCTCTGTTTCTGGTTTTCCGTTTCGCTCAGGCGACTATAGTTAAGGTGTTAACGCGATACATACACTGACATGCAGGGAGAAAACCATGCAGAAAAAATATCTGATCGCCCCGATTCTTGCCGCCTCCGCACTGATGTTCGTCAGCGGCTGTTCCTCTAACCAGGCGGTGAAAACCTCTGACGGCGGCACCATCGTGACCGACGGCAAGCCGGAAGTGGACAGCGATACCGGTCTGGTCTCCTACGAAAACGCCGAAACCGGCAAAACCGAGCAGATCAACCAGAACGAAGTGAAGTCCATGAGCGAACTGGACAACTAAGTCTGTCGCCGCAGCAGCGCCCGCTGCTGCGGTTTTATTCATTCCCTTCTTAACGCCGCATAATGCTCTGTTAGCGCCGCGCTTATCTGTCTACACTCGGAGAGTGATAATAATAAGCACTGCAGGCTAACTATGATTTTGATTATTTATGCACATCCCTGGCCCCAGCGATCCCACGCTAACAAGCGCATGATCGAGGATGCAGGGAGTCTCTCTGGCGTGGAAATCCGTTCTTTATACGAGCTTTACCCCGATTTTGATATTGATGTCGCCGCCGAACAGGAGGCGCTCAGCCGCGCCAGTCTGGTCATCTGGCAGCATCCGATGCAGTGGTATAGCGTACCGCCGCTGCTGAAACTGTGGATCGACAAAGTGCTCACCCACGGCTGGGCCTACGGGCACGGCGGTACGGCGCTGCAGGGCAAAAGCCTGCTGTGGGCCGTCACCACCGGCGGCGGTGAGTCTCATTTTGCCCTTGGCGACCATCCCGGTTTTGCCGTGCTCGGCCAGCCTTTACAGGCCACCGCGCTCTACTGTGGGATGAACTGGCTTGAGCCGTTTACCACACACCATGCGTTTACCTGCGACGAGGAAGTGCTGACCGCGCAGGCGCGACACTATAAGCAGCGCCTGCTGGCTTGGCAGGAGGCAAACCATGGATAGCCATAGCCTGATTCAGGCGCTGATCTACCTCGGGTCGGCGGCGCTGGTGGTGCCCATCGCGGTGCGGCTGGGTCTCGGTTCAGTACTGGGTTACCTGATTGCCGGGTGCATTATCGGGCCATGGGGGCTGCGTCTGGTGACGGATGCCAATGCGATCCTGCACTTTGCTGAGATCGGCGTGGTGCTGATGCTGTTCATTATCGGTCTGGAGCTCGACCCGCAGCGGCTATGGAAGCTGCGCGCCTCGGTATTTGGCGGTGGGGCGTTACAGATGGTGCTGTGCGGCCTGCTGCTGGCGGCATTCTGTTACGCGCTCGGCCTGAGCTGGAAAGTGGCGCTGTTGATTGGCCTGACGCTGGCGTTGTCGTCTACCGCCATTGCCATGCAGGCGATGAACGAACGCAATCTGATGGTAACCCCGATGGGACGCAGCGCGTTTTCCGTGCTGCTGTTCCAGGATATCGCGGCGATCCCGCTGGTGGCGATGATCCCACTGCTGGCAACCAGCGGGGCGGCAACCACGCTGGGGGCGTTCAGCCTCTCGGCGCTGAAAGTGGTGGGCGCACTGGCGCTGGTGATCGTGCTGGGGCGCTTCGTCGCCCGCCCGGCGCTGCGTTTCGTGGCGCGCTCTGGCCTGCGAGAAGTGTTCAGCGCCGTGGCGCTGTTCCTGGTATTTGGCTTCGGCCTGCTGCTGGAAGAGGCCGGGCTGTCGATGGCGATGGGCGCGTTCCTCGCCGGGGTACTGCTCGCCAGCTCCGAATACCGTCACGCGCTGGAGAGCGACATCGAGCCGTTCAAAGGGCTGCTGCTCGGGCTGTTCTTTATTGGCGTCGGTATGTCGATCGACTTCGGCACCCTGGTGCATAACCCGCTGCGCATTCTGATCCTGCTGGCCGGTTTCCTGGTGATTAAAACGCTGGTGCTGTGGCTCATCGCCCGTCCGCTGCGCGTGCCTGGTTCCCAGCGGCTACTGTTTGCCGCGCTGCTGGGGCAGGGCAGTGAGTTCGCCTTCGTGGTGTTTGGCGCGGCGCACACCGCCGGCGTACTGGACGACGAATGGTCGAAAGCGCTGACCCTGGCGGTAGCGCTCTCTATGGCCGCGACGCCACTGTTGCTGGTGCTGCTGGCACGGCTTGAGGCGGCGCGACCGCAGCAGGCGCGTGAAGCGGATGAGATCGATGAAGATCAGCCGCGGGTGATCATCGCCGGCTTCGGGCGTTTCGGCCAGATCGCCGGTCGTCTGCTGCTCTCCAGCGGCGTGAAAATGGTGGTTCTCGACCATGATCCTGACCACATCGAAACCCTGCGTAAGTTCGGCATGAAGGTGTTTTATGGCGATGCCACGCGTGTGGACTTGCTGGAGTCCGCCGGAGCGGCCCGCGCTGACGTGCTGATCAACGCCATCGACGATGCCGATGCCAGCCTGCAGCTCACCGAACTGGCGAAAGCGCACTTCCCGGGGCTGAAGATTATCGCTCGCGCCCGCGACGTCGAACATTACATCCGTCTACGTCAGGCTGGCGTGGAAGCCCCGGAGCGTGAAACCTTCGAAAGTGCGCTGAAGGTGGGCCGTATGGCGCTGGAAGGGCTGGGGGTGGGCCGCTACGAAGCGCGCGAGCGGGCCGATCTGTTCCGCCGCTATAATCTGCAAATGGTGGAGGAGATGGCCGACGGCGAAACCGATACCGATGCGCGAGCGGCGACCTTCCAGCGCACCAGCGATATGCTGACGGAAATTATCTCTGAAGACCGGGCGCACCTGTCCGTGGTGCAGCGTCACGGCTGGCAGGGAACCGAAGAAGGGAAGCACACCGGCAATCCTGCCGATGAGCCGAACGCGGTGCCGCCGGGGCGATAATCGCAACCCGTTGTTTTCAGGCAAGGTTCTGCTGTTCGCCGCCATATCGCTTTTCGGCGCGTTCAGCAGAACTGAAAAATTTGTGTAAGCATGCCGGGTCACCCGTCGACGAAAGATTGCGCTTTCCGTATAGTGGCGGCAATTTTTACCATCTGAGATGTATTCAATGATCAGTCTGATTGCGGCGTTAGCGGTAGATCGCGTTATTGGTATGGAAAATGCCATGCCGTGGGATTTACCTGCCGATCTCGCCTGGTTCAAGCGTAACACCCTGAATAAACCTGTGATTATGGGTCGCCTGACCTGGGAATCCATTGGCCGTCCGCTGCCGGGGCGCCAGAACATTATCATCAGCAGTAATCCGGGCAGCGACGATCGCGTCACCTGGGTTCGCTCTGTCGATGAGGCGCTGGCCGCCTGCGAGGGCGCGGAAGAGGTGATGGTGATTGGCGGCGGGCGCGTGTACGAGCAGTTCCTGCCGAAAGCGAACCGCCTCTACCTGACGCATATTGATGCTGAAGTGGAAGGGGATACGCACTTCCCGGATTACGATCCGGATGAGTGGGAATCTACTTTCAGCGAGTTTCACGATGCCGATGAGAAGAACTCCCACAGCTACTGCTTCGAGATCCTCGATCGTCGCTGAGTTTGCTTATCGATGATGCCGAACTAAAACAAAAATCCCCTCAGGCGAGGGGATTTTTTTTATGATGCGACGGCGGTGTCATCCGCGTCGTTTTGCCGGTTCGAGGGCTGCACGAACCAGGCTTTATCTTCCCAGCGCAGGCAGGTGAGATCCCCACCCCAGCAGCAGCCGGTATCCAGCGCGTAGATACCTTCCGGCGCGCCTTTCCCTTCCAGCGAGGCCCAGTGACCGAAGGCGATGCTGTACTCCTGCGCCACCGGACCGGGAATGGCGAACCAGGGCTTGAGCGGTGCCGGCGCGTTTTCCGGCACGTCTTTGCAGTACATATCCAGCTGGCCATTCGGGAAGCAGTAGCGCATGCGGGTAAACGCATTGCTGATAAAGCGCAGCCGCGCTACGCCGCTCAGCTCCTCGCTCCAGTTGTTCGGCATGTCGCCGTACATCGCGTCGAGGAAGAACGGGTAGCTGTCGCTGGAGAGCACCGCTTCGACATCGCGCGCGCACAGGCGGGCGGTCTCCAGATCCCACTGCGGCGTAATGCCCGCGTGGGCCATCACCAGCTTTTTCTCTTCGTCAATCTGCAGCAGCGGTTGACGGCGCAGCCAGTTGATCAGCTCGTCGGCGTCGGGCGCTTCCAGCAGCGGCGTTAAGCGATCTTTTGGCTTATTGCGGCTGATGCCGGCGAATACCGCCAGCAGATGCAGGTCGTGATTGCCCAGCACCACGCGCACCGCATCGCCCAGCGAGCGCACGTAGCGCAGCACCTCCAGCGAATCGGGGCCGCGGGCGACGAGATCGCCGGTCAGCCACAGGGTATCGCGCTCGGGAGAGAAATCGACCTGCGCCAGCAGCGCGATCAGTTCATCGTAGCAACCATGAATGTCGCCGATCAGGTATGTAGACATCGTATCAGTGAATAAGTGTTGGAACGGCCAGGCGGAAAACGGGGATCTCAACGCGCAAGGCATTGCCCTGCGCATCGATCATCTCGTAGTGCCCTTCCATGGTGCCCATCGGCGTTTCGATTACCGCGCCGCTGGTGTACTGGTAGTCATTGCCCGGTTCGATACGGGGCTGGACGCCAACGACGCCCTCGCCCTGAACTTCTGTCTCCCGTCCGTTGCCGTTGGTGATCCGCCAGTAGCGGCTCAGCAGCTGAACAGGCGTGCGCCCGAGATTACGAATGGTGACGGTATACGCAAAGACGAAACGTTCTTCCTCCGGCGAGGACTGGGATTCGACGTAGTAACTCTGCACCTGAACGCAAACGCGGGACGACTCTGACATAGGTTAGCTCTCCTTCGAGGCCTGACGATCGGCTAAGTGATTAGCCATCTGGCAGTACTGCGCCACGCTGATGTTTTCCGCACGCTTCGTCGGATCGACGCCCATCGCGTCCAGCTCTTCAACGCTAAACATATTGCCGAGGCTGTTGCGAACGGTTTTGCGGCGCTGGTTGAACGCCTCGGTGGTAATGCGGCTCAGCAGACGCAGGTCTTTCACCGGGTGCGGCAGCGTGGTATGCGGCACCAGACGCACCACGGCAGAATCCACTTTAGGCGGCGGCGTGAAGGCGGTCGGCGGTACTTCGAGCACCGGAATAACCTGGCAGTAGTACTGCGCCATCACGCTCAAACGACCATACGCCTTACTGTTCGGGCCTGCAACCAGACGATTCACCACCTCTTTTTGCAGCATGAAGTGCATATCGGCGATGGCATCAGTATAGCTAAAGAGGTGGAACATCAGCGGCGTAGAGATGTTATACGGCAGGTTGCCGAATACGCGCAGCGGCTGACCGATGGTAGCCGACAGCTCGGCAAAGTTCATGGTCATGGCGTCCTGCTGATAAATGGTCAGCTTCGGGGCCAGGAACGGGTGGGTCTGCAGACGCGCGGCCAGATCGCGGTCAAGCTCGATCACCGTCAGCTTATCGAGGCGCTCGCCGACCGGCTCGGTCAGGGCACCCAGACCCGGGCCGATTTCGACCATCGCCTGATTCTTCTGTGGATTGATAGCGGCAACAATGCTGTCGATAACGAACTGATCGTTAAGGAAGTTTTGCCCGAAACGTTTACGGGCGAGATGGCCCTGATGGACTCGATTATTCATTGACTATTAACAATCATTTTAATGGCGAGATTAAGCGCCGTAGTAAAACTGCCGACATCGGCCGTACCGCGTCCCGCGAGTTCAAGCGCGGTACCGTGGTCAACCGAGGTGCGAATAAAGGGCAGGCCAAGGGTAATATTCACCGCCCGGCCAAAGCCCTGGTATTTTAGCACGGGCAGCCCCTGATCGTGGTACATCGCAAGCACCGCGTCAGCGTGGTCAAGGTATTTGGGCTGGAACAGCGTATCCGCTGGCAGCGGACCGCTCAGGTTCATGCCGGTGGCGCGCAGCGCGTCCAGTACCGGAATGATGGTATCGATCTCTTCGCTTCCCATATGCCCGCCTTCGCCGGCATGGGGATTGAGGCCGCACACCAGAATATGGGGTGCGGCGATACCAAATTTATGCTGCAAATCGTGATGAAGAATGGTGATGACCTGGCGCAGTGAGGCTGGTGTAATGGCGTCCGCAACTGCTTTCAGCGGCAGATGTGTGGTCGCCAGCGCAACGCGCAACTCTTCGGTTGCCAGCATCATCACGACTTTTTCGCTCTGCGCACGCGCTTCAAAAAACTCGGTATGACCGGTAAACGGAATACCGGCATCGTTGATGATGCCCTTATGCACCGGGCCGGTGATCAGCGCGGCAAACTCGCCGGACAGCGCACCGTCGCAGGCGCGTGCCAGCGTCTCCACCACGTACTCCCCGTTGCGCACGTCAAGCACGCCCGGCGTAACCGGTGCATGCAGTGGCACCGGCAACAGCGTCAGCGTACCCGCCCGCTGTGAAGCGGCAGGTCGTTGTGCATCATAGGGGAGAAGCTGGAGAGGCAGACCGAGCAGGGTAGCCCGCCCGGTTAACAGCGCACCATCCGCACACACTACCAGTTCTACCGGCCAGTCGCGTTGCGCGAGCTGCACCACCAGATCCGGACCAATCCCGGCAGGTTCGCCGGGAGTGATGATGATGCGCGGCGTGGTGACCATCAATTGCTCAGGATTTTCACGTAGGCGCTGGCGCGCTGTTCCTGCATCCAGGTTGCCGCTTCTTCAGAGAATTTGCGGTTGAACAGCATGCGGTAAGCGCGATCTTTCTGGGCTGCATCGGTCTTATCGACGTTGCGGGTATCCAGCAACTGGATCAGGTGCCAGCCAAAGGAGGAGTGCACCGGAGCGCTGACCTGGCCTTTATTCAGCTTCATCAGCGCATCGCGGAAGGCCGGATCGTACATGTCAGGTGAAGCCCAACCCAGATCGCCGCCCTGGTTCGCAGAGCCTGGATCCTGAGAGAAGGCTTTCGCTGCGGCTTCAAAGGTGGTTTTTCCACCTCTGATATCCGCGGCGATCTGTTCGATTTTCACCCGTGCCTGCTCGTCGGTCATGATCGGAGACGGCTTCAGCAGAATGTGGCGTGCGTGCGCTTCGGTCACAGAAATGTTCTGCGTCTGGCCGCGCATGTCGTTCACTTTCAGAATGTGGAAGCCTACGCCGGAACGAATCGGGCCGATGATGTCGCCTTTTTTCGCTGTGCTCAGCGCCTGGGCAAAGATGGACGGCAGCTCCTGAATACGTCCCCAGCCCATCTGGCCGCCTTTCAGCGCCTGCTGGTCAGCAGAATAGGAGATAGCGAGCTTACCGAAGTCGCCGCCGTTACGCGCCTGGTCGATAACGTTACGCGCCTGGGTTTCCGCGTCGTCAACCTGGGCGGAAGAGGGGTTTTCCGGCAGCGCGATCAGAATGTGGCTGAGGTTCAGCTCGGTGCTGGCGTCATTCTGGTTACCCACCTGGGCGGCCAGCTGCTCCACTTCCTGCGGCAGGATAGTGACGCGACGGCGCACTTCGTTATTACGCACTTCAGAGATCAGCATCTCTTTGCGGATCTGGCTGCGGTAGGTGTTGTAGTTCAGACCGTCGTAGGCCAGGCGGCTGCGCATCTGATCCATCGACATATTGTTCTGACGCGCGATGTTGGCGATCGCCTGATCCAGCTGCTGATCGGAGATCTGCACGCCCATTTTCTGGCCCATCTGTAGCAGGATCTGATCCATGATCAGACGTTCAAGGATCTGATGGCGCAGCGTGGTGTCATCCGGAAGCTGCTGACCCGCACCGCTCGCGTTGAGCTTTACAGACTGCATCAAACCATCAACGTCACTTTCCAGCACCACACCGTTGTTCACCACGGCTGCAACTTTATCGACAACCTGCGGAGCAGCGAAACCGGTATTCACCACGAACGTGATACCAAGAAGCAGCGTTTTCCAGTTCTTCATACTATTTCCATTCTGATTAACCGCATTGCGGACTGTTTAAATCGACTGCCTTACAGCGAGCTCTGGTACGGCAGAATGTTCGAGCGCAACATCTCATTGGTGCCGAGGCCGTAGTTGGAGCTCAGGCCGCGCAGTTCAATGTTGAAGCCGAACACGTTATCATATTTGCTCTGATTGTTTTCCCAGCCGTTAAGCTTGCGCTCGTATCCGACGCGGATCGCGTAACAGCAGGAGTTGTACTGCACGGCCAGCATCTGATCGGCCGCTTTATTGGTGTTGGTGTCGTGATAGTACGCACCCACCACCGACCAGCGATCGACAATCGGCCAGCTGGCGGTCGCACCGACCTGCGAAATGCCCTTGTTGTACTGCTCGGACGACGCATAACGCGGCAGCGTTGCCTGGATGTATTCCGGGCTGGCGTAACGGTAGTTCAGTTGCACCAGACGGTTCTCATCGCGACGATACTCAATGGCGCTGCTGCCGGTGGCGACGTTATCGAGGCGCGTGTCGTACTGCACGCCGCCGCGTAAGCCCCAGCGATCGCTGATGCGCCACATGGTATCGCCGGCCCAGACCACAGACCCGGTCTGCTTGTCTTTTTCCCAGTTGATGTTGTCATCACCGGTACGGGACTCGGTGAAATAGTAGATTTGACCAACGGAAACGTTAAAACGTTCAACTGACGCGTCGTCATAAAAACGGCTGGTCACGCCTGAGGTCAGCTGATTCGCTGAGGCGATACGGTCCAGACCGCCGTAGGTGCGGTCGCGGAACAGGCCAGAGTAATCAAACTGCAACAGCGAGGAGTCATAGTTGTTGATGTTGCTCTGGTCACGGTACGGCACGTAGAGGTACTGCAGACGCGGCTCAAGTGTCTGGGTATAGCCCGCCACCGTGTCCACGTCGCGCTCGAAGACCATCTTGCCGTCCACTTTGAACTGCGGCATCACGCGGTTAACCGACTCCTTCAGCGCCGTCGCAGCAGGGTCGTTATTGGTATACGCGCGGTACTCTTCAAGGTTTTTCTGGTCATAATGCGTAGCGTACAGCTTCGCTTCGGTGTTGATGCTTCCCCATTGGTTGGAGAGCGGCAGCGAGAGCGTTGGCTCCATGTGCAGACGCGTCGCTTCCGGCAGATTATCGTTCACGTTGGTGAAGTGCACTGCCTGGGTATAAAGGCGCGCATCAAACGGACCGAGATCGTTCTGATAGAAATTGACGTCAAGCTGCGGCTCGGCGCGATAGGAGTCGCGGTTACGCTGGGTATCAAACACCTGGAACTGACGGGTGGAGATGGTGGCATCAAAGTTTTGCACCGCGTAGCCGACGCTGAATTTCTGCGTCGCGTAGCCATCGGTACTGGTGCCGTACTCCGAGTCGAAGTCGTTGAAGTAGCGCTCGTCGCTGACTTTGGTGTAGTCAACGTTGAAGCGCCACACCTGATCCATCACGCCGCCGTGTTTCCAGTAATACATCCAGCGGTGGCTGTCGCCGTCCTGGGCGTAGTCGTTGTTATACACGCGGTCGGACGGCAGGTAGTCGAACTCCATCAGGCCGAGACCGGCCTGGGTCAGGTAGCGGAATTCGTTCTGCCACATGATGCCGCCACGCTTGTCCATATAGTGCGGAGTGATGGTGGCATCGAAGTTTGGCGCGATGTTCCAGTAGTACGGCAGGGTGAACTCGAAACCGTTCTTCGAGCCGTACTTGGCATTCGGGATCAGGAAGCCGGAGCGGCGTTTATCGCCGATCGGCAGCTGCAGATAGGGGCTGTAGAAGATGGGCACTGGCCCAAGCTTGAAGCGCGCATTCCAGATTTCAGCAACCTGCTCTTCGCGGTCCTGAATCACTTCGCTTCCCACCACGCTCCAGGTGTCGGAGCCGGGCAGGCAGGAGGTAAAGGTGCCGTTTTCCAGAATGGTGTAGCGGTTTTCACCGCGCTGCTTCATGACGTCCGCCGTACCACGGCCCTGACGACCCACCATCTGGTAGTCGCCCTGCCAGACGTTAGTATCTTTGGTATTCAGGTTCGACCAGGCTTTTGGCCCTTTCAGGATCACCTGATTATCGTCGTAGTGGACGTTACCGAGGGCATCCACGGTACGCACCGGTTCCGCCTGGCCTTCCACCTGTTTCTGATGCAGCTGTACCTCGTCGGCCAGCAGGCGGCTATTGCCCTGCTGAATATCGACGTTACCGGAGAACACCGCATCGTCCGGATAATTGCCTTTGGCATTATCGGCATTGATGGTGACGGGCAAGCTGTTGGGTTCGCCCTCTACCAGAGGACGATTGTAACTGGGAACGCCGAGCATACACTGCGAGGCGAGATCGGCAGCCAGACCTTGTTGGCTATACAGGGCTGTGCCAATCATCGTGGCCAGCAAGGTGGGAATACGTTTTTTCATACGTGTTATTCGTTGTTCCGTCATCAGTGGCGTCGCGCCGGCAAACGGTCAGAGACTAACTTACTCATCACCACAGCGCCAGTGTTAATCCTGCCCGTTTTAAGCCTTGTGTGTTAGGCACGGCTAAGAATGACGGGTATGATAAAGCAAATTCTAGCCGACGGCATGACGATTTGGGGAGTATATGCAGTATTGGGGAAAAGTGATTGGTGTGGCAGCAGCGCTGATACTGGGCGGCGGCTTCTGGGGCGTCCTGCTGGGGCTACTGATTGGCCATGCAATTGATAAAGCGCGCAGCCGTCGTACCGTCTGGTTTGCTAACCAGCAGCAGCGTCAGTCGCTGTTCTTTAGCACCACGTTTGAAGTGATGGGGCATCTCACCAAATCGAAAGGGCGCGTCACCGCAGCCGATATCCAGATCGCGACATTATTAATGGACCGCATGGATCTGCACGGTGACTCGCGTAGCGCCGCGCAGCAGGCATTCCGCGTCGGCAAAGCCGATAACTATCCGCTGCGTGAGAAAATGCGCCAGTTGAGAAGCGTCTGCTTCGGGCGTTTCGATCTGATTCGGATGTTTCTGGAAATCCAGATCCAGGCGGCGTTTGCTGACGGCTCGCTGCACCCGAACGAGCGCGACGTGTTGTACGTGATTGCCGAAGAGCTGGGGATCTCGCGCATGCAGTTTGACCAGTTCCTGCGCATGATGCAGGGCGGGGCGCACTTCGGCGGCGGTTACCAGCAGCAGGGCAGCGGCGGTAACTGGCAGCAGGCGCAGCAGGGGCCGACGCTGGAAGATGCCTGTAACGTGCTGGGCGTGAAGCCATCCGATGACGCCACCACTATCAAGCGCGCCTACCGCAAGCTGATGAGCGAGCATCACCCTGATAAGCTGGTCGCGAAAGGGCTGCCGCCGGAGATGATGCAGATGGCGAAGCAGAAAGCGCAGGAGATCCAGAAAGCCTACGACCTGATTAAAACCAGCAAAGGCTTTAAGTAATCCGCAGTGCGTCGTCCAGGCGCCGCGCAATAAAAAAGGCAGCTACCCTCGGGTCGCTGCCTTTTTTTTTCACCCGGATGTTCAGAAATCGACCGGCGCGTTAAAGGTCATCGGTGTACGGTACTGCGGATGGGTGATGGTCAGGGTCGCGGCGTGCAGCAGCAGGCGCGGCGCACGGACCAGCGCCTCCGGCGTCGCGTAAAAGCGGTCGCCGAGGATCGGGTGACCCAGCGCCTGCATGTGTACCCGCAACTGGTGCGAGCGCCCGGTGATGGGTTTGAGCAGTACGCGGGCGGTATTGTCATCCGCGTACTCCAGCACCTGATACTCGGTTTGCGCCGCTTTGCCGGTTTCAAAGCAGACAATTTGCTTAGGCCGGTTCGGCCAGTCGCAGATAAGCGGCAGATCCACCAGCCCCTCTTCCTGCTCAGGATGACCCCACACCCGCGCCAGATACTGCTTCTTCGGCTCGCGCTCGCGGAACTGACGTTTCAGCTCGCGCTCTGCGGCTTTCGTCAGCGCCACCACGATCACGCCGCTGGTGGCCATGTCGAGACGGTGCACGGATTCCGCCAGCGGGAAGTCGCGCTGAATGCGCGTCATCACGCTGTCTTTGTGCTCGTCGAGACGACCCGGTACCGAAAGCAGCCCGCTTGGTTTATTGACCACCATGATGTGGTCATCCTGATACAGGATGACCAGCCAGGGATCGGTGGGCGGGTTATAGGGTTCCATCAACATTAACGGTAGTCCTATATCACTGATGCGTAACGACGATGAGACGCAGCGCATCAAGGCGCCAGCTGGCCTGGCTCAGGCTCTCAAGCACCTGCTTGCGGTTGCTGTCGATGGCTTCCAGCTCGTCTTCACGGATGTTCGGGTTCACCGCTTTCAGCGCCTCAAGGCGAGAGAGTTCAGCGCTGAGCTTCTCGTCCGCTTCGCTGCGCGCGGAGGCGATGAGTGCCTGCGCCGCGTTCTCCGCCTGAGTTTCCGCCAGCTGCAGAATGGCGTGAACCTCCTGCTGCACCGCGTTCACCAGTTTGCTGCCGGTATGGCGGTTCACCGCGCTGAGCTGGCGGTTGAAGCTTTCGAACTCCACCTGACCCGCCAGATTCGTGCCGTTTTTATCCACCAGCATGCGCACCGGGGTCGGCGGCAGGAAGCGGTTGAGCTGCAGCTGTTTCGGCGCTTTGGCCTCCACCACGTACATCAGTTCCAGCAGCAGCGTGCCCTGCGGCAGCGCCTTATTCTTCAGCAGCGACAGGGCGCAGCTGCCGGTATCGCCGGAGAGGATCAGATCCAGACCGTTGCTGATAAGCGGATGCTCCCAGGTAATGAACTGCGCATCTTCGCGGGAGAGCGCCACATCACGGCTGAAGGTGATGGTGCAGCCGTCTTCCGGCAGACCCGGGAAATCCGGCACCAGCATGTGATCGGACGGGGTGAGAACAATCATGTGCTCACCGCGATCGTCCTGATTGATCCCGATGATATCGAAGAGGTTCATGGCGAAGTTCACCAGACCCGGATCGTCATCCTGGCCGGCGATGCTCTCCGCCAGCGCCTGTGCTTTTTCTCCGCCGTTGGAGTGGATCTCCAGCAGGCGGTCGCGGCCCTGCTCCAGCGCGCGTTTCAGACTCTCATGCTGCTCGCGGCAGTCGGCGATCAGCTCATCAAAGCCGTCGGTGTTGTCCGGCGCCGCCAGGAAGGCGATGAGCTTGCTATAGACGCTGTCGTAGATGGCGCGGCCGGTCGGGCAGGTGTGCTCGAAAGCATCCAGCCCTTCGTGATACCAGCGCACCAACACCGACTGCGCGGTATGCTCCAGATAAGGCACATGGATCTGAATATCGTGCGCCTGACCGATACGGTCGAGACGGCCAATACGCTGCTCCAGCAGGTCCGGGTTAAACGGCAGATCGAACATCACCAGATGGCTGGCGAACTGGAAGTTACGGCCTTCAGAGCCAATCTCCGAGCACAGCAGCACCTGCGCGCCGGTGTCCTCTTCCGAGAACCATGCTGCGGCGCGGTCGCGCTCGATAATCGACATGCCTTCGTGGAACACGGCCGCGCGGATGCCTTCGCGCTCGCGCAGCACCTGCTCCAGTTGCAGGGCAGTGGCGGCTTTGGCGCAGATCACCAGCACTTTCTGAGAGCGATGGCTGGTCAGGTAACCCATCAGCCACTCGACGCGCGGGTCGAAGTTCCACCAGGTGCCGGTATCGCCTTCGAACTCCTGATAAATCTGCTCCGGGTAAAGCAGGTCACGGGCGCGATCTTCTTCGCTCTTGCGCGCGCCCATGATGCCAGACACTTTAATTGCCGTCTGGTACTGGGTCGGCAGCGGCAGCTTGATAGTATGCAGCTCGCGTTTCGGGAAACCTTTCACGCCGTTACGGGTGTTGCGGAACAGCACGCGGCTGGTGCCGTGGCGGTCCATCAGCATGTCGATCAGCTCCTGGCGGGCATCCGCTGCGCCGTCGCGATCGCTGTTGGCGGTCTGCAGCAGCGGCTCGATATCCTGCTCGCCGATAAGCTCGCTCAGCATGTTGAGATCGGCATCGCTCAGGCGGTTGCCGGCCAGCAGCAGCGCCACGGCGTCTGCTACCGGGCGGTAGTTGTTCTGCTCTTCTACAAAGAGGTCGAAATCATGGAAGCGGTTCGGGTCGAGCAGGCGCAGACGCGCAAAGTGGCTCTCCATTCCGAGCTGTTCCGGGGTCGCGGTGAGCAGCAGCACGCCGGGTACCTGCGAGGCCAGCTGTTCAATTGCCAGATATTCACGGCTTGGCTCATCCACGCTCCACACCAGGTGATGCGCTTCGTCCACCACCAGCAGATCCCACTCGGCTTCGCACAGGTGCTCCAGGCGCTGCTTGTTGCGGCGCACGAAATCCAGCGAGCAGATCACCAGTTGTTCGGTTTCAAACGGGTTATCGGCGTCGTGGGCGGCTTCGGCATAGCGCTCGTCATCAAACAGCGCAAAGCGCAGGTTGAAGCGACGCAGCATCTCCACCAGCCACTGATGTTGCAGGGTTTCCGGTACCACGATCAGCACGCGTTCGGCGGCACCAGAGAGCAGCTGCTGATGCAGGATCATCCCGGCTTCAATGGTTTTACCCAGCCCGACTTCATCTGCCAGCAGCACGCGCGGTGCGTGGCGACGGCCCACGTCATGGGCGATATTCAGCTGGTGCGGGATAAGGTTGGTGCGCTGGCCGCGCAGGCCGCTCCAGGGCATACGGTACTGTTCGCTCTGGTATTTACGGGCGCGGTAACGCAGCGCAAAGCGATCCATACGGTCAAGCTGACCGGCGAACAGGCGATCCTGGGGTTTACTGAATACCAGTTTGCTGTCGAGCAGCACTTCACGCAGCGTGACGCCGCTCTCCTGAGTGTCCAGGCGGGTACCGGTATAGGCGAGCAGGCCATTCTCTTCCTTAACGTCATCGACTTTCAGCTCCCAGCCTTCATGGCTGGTGACTGTGTCACCCGGATTGAACATCACGCGGGTGATAGGGGAGTCATTTCGGGCATACAGACGATTTTCACCGGTGGCAGGGAAAAGCAGGGTCACCATGCGCGCATCTATCGCGACTACAGTGCCCAGACCCAGTTCGCTTTCGGTATCGCTGATCCAACGTTGACCAAGGGTAAATGGCATAAGTATTCGGCTCTATTCAGTAGCAAATTTCAGGCAAAAGTATGACCTCCACCACGAGTGGCGGACCGTCAGAAAAGGAACCTGGATTGGAAAGGGCGCTATGGTACTGGAAGGCAATGGATTCGTCACCTGTCAAAAAAGCCCCAGCTGCCCTGTCATAAGTGTAGCAAAATCATCGGCGGTGAAAGGGAGTATCCCTTCGGCCACCGGCTGAAGTTGCTTCGTCAGATAGTGTTCATAATCCAGTGGCGAGCGCTGGTAATCCACCGGCTCCGGGCCGCTGGTGGTCCAGACGTATTTGATGCTGCCTCGGTTCTGATACTGAGGCGGGCGACCGCGGCGCGCATTCTCTTCGTCTGCCAGCCGGGCGGCGCGCACGTGCGGTGGTACGTTGCGCTGGTATTCGCTGAGCGGGCGACGCAGCCGCTTGCGGTAAACCAGTTGCCCGTCCAGCTCGCCCTCCATCAGCTGGCGAATGGTTTCGCGCACATACTCCTGATACGGCTCGCGGCGGAAAATACGCAGATACAGGTTCTGCTGAAACTGCTGCGCCAGCGGCGTCCAGTCGGTGCGCACGGTTTCCAGCCCCTTAAACACCATGCGCTGGCTGTCGCCCTCCTGAATCAGCCCGGCATAGCGCTTCTTGCTGCCGGTTTCCGCCCCGCGAATGGTTGGCATCAGAAAACGGCAGAAGTGGGTTTCGTACTCCAGCTCCAGCGCGCTTTCAAGGCCGTATTCGCTGCGCAGATGGGCTTTCCACCAGGCGTTGACGTGCTCCACCAGCTGCTGGCCGATACGTGCCGCGTCCGCCTCGCTGTGGGCCTGTTTCAGCCAGACGAAGGTGGAGTCAGTGTCGCCGTAAATCACGTTATAGCCCTGGCTTTCAATCAGCGCTTTGGTCTGCAGCATGATGGCGTGACCGCGCATGGTAATAGAGGAAGCGAGGCGCGGATCGAAGAAGCGACAGGCGCTGGTGCCGAGCACGCCATAGAAGGCGTTCATAATGATCTTTAAGGCCTGGGAGAGGGGCTTGTTGCCCTGGCGTTTGGCCTCTTCGCGTCCGTGCCAGATCTGGCTGACGATCTCCGGCAGGCAGTGCGTCTCACGTCCAAACCAGGCTCCGAGAAAACCTTCGACGCTCTTTTCCGGCTCCGGTTGCGCCATTCCTTCAACCAGCCCGACCGGGTCAATCAGAAAGGTGCGGATAATCGACGGATAAAGGCTTTTGTAGTCCAGCACCAGTACCGAATCGTACAGGCCGGGGCGCGAGTCCATGACGTAGCCGCCGGGACTGGGCTGGGGCGGGACATCGCCGAGATTGGGTGCCACATAGCCGGCACGGTGCATGCGCGGAAAATAGAGGTGGCTGAATGCTGCTACCGAGCCGCCGTGACGGTCGACCGGCAGACCGTTGACCGTCGCGCGCTCCAGCAAAAACGGCATCAGCTCGGTTTTATGGAAGATGCGCGTCACCAGCTCGCAGTCTTTCAGGTTGTAGATCGCCAGTGCGGGTTTGTCTTCATTGAAGCGGCGCTCAATCTCATCCATACGATGCCAGGGATCGTCGATGGATTTCCCTTCGCCAAGCAACTCCTGTGAAACGCTCTCCAGCGAGAACGAGGAGAAGTTCCAGAATGCGGATTTCAGCGCTTCAATGCCGTCGATGATCAGCCTGCCCGCCGCCTGGGCGAAGAACACGCCGTTCTTGAAACCGTGCTCGCGCCACTCCAGTGGAAGGTTACCGCGCCCCCAGGTCAGCGGCACGCCGTAGCGCTCGGCGTGTTTCTGCAGCACCCGCAGGTCGAACTGCACCAGGTTCCAGCCGATAATCACATCGGGATCGTACTCGGCAAACCAGGCGTTGAGCCGCTGCAGCATCTGCGGACGGCTGGCGAGGTACTCCAGCCGGAAATCCAGGGTGCGCGTGGCCCCGTTTTCCGGCCCGAGCATAAACACCACCCGATCGCCACAGCCTTCCAGGCCGATGCAGGTGACTTCACCGTGACGTGTAGTTTCAATATCCAGCGACACCCACTTCAGCGGTGGGCGATACTCAGGCGCAGGCTTCAGGCGGGCATTCATCAGCGTATCGCCGCGCGGCTCGCCATCCACCCACACCGGGGCGGTAATGAACCGCTCCATCAGGAACCGCTCCGGAGGACGAACGTCACCTTCATACACCGTGATGCCGTTCTCGCGCAGCAGCTTTTCCAGCCGCATCAGCTGACGATGCTGATTACAGTAGAGGCCGAACACCGGCTGACGGTGAAAATCCCTGAGGCCGAGCGGCGTGAGGCGCACGCCTTTTTCGCCCGCCAGCAGCCCTTCAACCTCAGCGCGCTGACGCTCGGGAATAAACGCCACCGATTCCTGCGGCGGGAGCACAACCTTAAGCGGCCCGGCGTCGGTCGCCAGCCAGAATTCCACTTCGGTACCCTGCGGGGTATCCCGCCAGTGGCGGGTAAGAATAAAGCCCTGACGCGCCTGTGACACGCTGCTCTCTCAGTCAGTCAAACCAGCGGGGAGTATAGCCTGTTTCAGGGGAAGGTGCTGGGGTTTTGTACAGTATTGCGTAGTGCTACGAAGTATCTGACAGGTTGATAGCCTGAGTAATAAAAAGCTTCCCGCAACAGAAAAGGCAACTGCGCGTTGAGCGTGCGAAAGCGGGAGGAGGGTGTCGGTGAAGAGAATGCCGCTATCCCGGCGTCACGGGCAATTAACATGGCGCGTTTCATATGTAAGGGATCGCTGACGATCAATGCTGTGCGAAAATGCTTTTTGCGCATTATTACATGGGCATAGCGTAGATTCTCACGCGTTACTCGTGACTGTTGCTCAATGTAAATATCCTTAGCAGGGACGCCGTGTGCAATCAGATAGTGCTGGCCTGTCGCAGCGTCTGACATCGAATTTCCTGGAGAAAAACCTCCGGTTACAATCGCTTTTTTTACATATCCCAGACGATAAAGCGTGATGGCATGCTCAAGGCGCTCGCGAAATACCGGGGATGGATGAGAACCCGCGATACCTGCGCCGAGAATAATAACGCAGTCAGCAGGACGAGTTTGCGTCGTTTGACTGAAATGATAAACAGACCAGACGTTAAACAGATAAAAGGCGAGGAGAACCCCGCTGAGAATACGAACGGCAAAGCATACGTTCATTTGCTCATTCCTTGAGAAATTATGAAGCAGTGATTTACCACATATTTCTGTTCGGCAATATGAGCAAAGCAGACAAAAAATCAGAAGCCTGTAACAGGTTACAGGCTTTGTAATTACTGACCGTAATACGCTTTCGCGCCGTGCTTGCGCAGGTAGTGTTTATCCAGCAGGGTCTGCTGCATGGCGGGAAGCTGTGGGGCGAGCTGGCGGGCGAAGATCCCCATATAGGCGATCTCTTCCAGCACGATGGCGTTATGAACCGCGTCGGCGGCGTCTTTGCCCCAGGTAAAGGGGCCGTGGGAGTGCACCAGTACGCCAGGCATCTGCGCCGGATCGATGCCTGCATCGCGGAAGGTTTCGACAATCACCGCGCCGGTTTCCCATTCGTACTCGCCGTTGATCTCTTCCTCGGTCATCTTACGGGTGCAGGGCACCGGACCGTAGAAATAGTCGGCGTGAGTCGTGCCCGTGGCGGGCACGGGCAAGCCAGCCTGCGCCCAGATGGTGGCATGGCGCGAATGGGTATGCACGATGCCGCCAATGGCAGGGAATGCCTGATACAGCAGGCGATGAGTAGGGGTATCGGAGGAGGGCTTTTTGGTGCCTTCCACCACCTCGCCGGTTTCCAGACTCACCACCACCATATCCTCAGCGCGCATCACGGTATAATCCACGCCGGAAGGTTTAATGATCAGCACGCCGCGCTCGCGATCGACGGCGCTGACGTTGCCCCAGGTGAGGGTGACCAGATTATGCTGCGGCAGAGCCAGATTCGCCTCCAGCACCTGGCGCTTCAACTCTTCAAACATAGTGAAACCTCAAATGTTGCAGGGTGGATGCGCAGCGGCGCTCCACCGTGTTAGCCGTGCGGCGGGCGACACGTAGCCAGCCCGCCGGAAGTGAAACGCAGGGAATTAGCGTTTCAGGCCGTAGTAGATCTCGTTCCAGCGCAGCGCATCCTTGAACGCCGGCAGGCGCGTATCATTGTCGATCACCGCCACTTCAATGCCGTGCAGCTCTGCAAACAGGCGCATGTCATCGAGGTTCAGCGACTGGCTGAACACCGTATGGTGCGCACCGCCCGCGAGGATCCAGGCTTCGGATGCCGTCGGCAGATCCGGCTGCGCTTTCCACAGGGCGTTCGCCACCGGCAGCTTCGGCAGATCGTGAGGGGTTGGCACCGCGTCCACGCAGTTAACCAGCAGGCGGAAGCGATCGCCGAGATCGATCAGGCTGGCGTTGATCGCCGGACCGGTAGTGGTAGAGAAGATCAGGCGCGCCGGATCGGCTTTGCCGCCGATGCCCAGATACTGCACGTCCAGGATTGGTTTTTCGTCAGTGGCGATGGTCGGGCACACTTCCAGCATGTGCGAGCCGAGCACCAGGTCGTTGCCGGACTCGAAGTTGTAGGTGTAATCCTCCATAAAGGAGGTGCCGCCCGGCAGGCCTGCGGCCATCACTTTCATGATGCGCAGCAGCGCCGCGGTTTTCCAGTCGCCTTCCCCGGCGAAGCCGTAGCCCTGCTGCATCAGGCGCTGAACCGCCAGCCCCGGCAGCTGTTTCAGGCCGTGCAGATCTTCAAAGGTGGTGGTAAAGGCGTGGAAGCCGCCCTGTTCCAGGAAGCGCTTAATGCCCAGCTCAATGCGCGCAGCGTCAATGACGTTCTGACGCTTGTCGCCGTTCACCTGCGCGGCGGCGGTCAGGCGATAGCTGCTTTCATACTCGTCGATCAGCGCATTGATATCGCCCTCGCTCACCTCGTTGACTACCGCCACCAGATCGCCGACGCCCCAGGTGTTAACCGAGAAACCAAACTTGATCTGCGCTGCGACTTTATCCCCTTCGGTAACCGCCACTTCACGCATGTTGTCGCCAAAGCGCGCCACTTTCAGCTGGCGAGTGTCCTGCTTCGATACCGCCTGGCGCACCCAGGCACCAAGACGTTTTTGCGCCTCTTTATCCTGCCAGTGCCCGGTCACCACGCTGTGCTGCAGGCGCATACGGGCACCGATGAAACCGAACTCACGGCCGCCGTGCGCGGTCTGGTTCAGGTTCATAAAGTCCATATCGATGCTGCCCCACGGGATCTGGGCGTTGAACTGGGTATGGAACTGCAGCAGCGGTTTATTCAGGATGCTCAGGCCGTTAATCCACATTTTTGCCGGCGAGAAGGTGTGCAGCCACACCACAAGACCCGCGCACTTCTCGTCATGGTTCGCTTCGCGGCAGATGGCGGTGATCTCATCCGGCGTGGTGCCCAGCGGTTTCAGTACCAGCTTGCAGGGCAGATTCGCTTCGGCATTCAGCGCGTTCACCACCTGGCCGGCATGGTCGTTCACCTGGCGCAGGGTTTCCGGGCCATAAAGATGCTGACTACCAATGACGAACCACACTTCATATTGAGAAAAAATGCTCATTATCTTGTCCTTAATGTGTCAGGGCGTTCTGGCCTGCGGCAACAGGCTGTGACGTAGCGGAAGGGGAGTAGTGTTGCTCTGCGCTCTTCGCCCACTGCTGATAGCGGTGGTAGAGGCGCTGGAAACGGGCTGCCTGAGCGGCGTCGGGCTGAAGCGTATTTTCGATACGGCTTGCCATCACCTGCTGGGCGGCAGGAATGTCGCTGTGTACCCCAGCCGCCACGGCGGCGAAGATCGCCGCACCCAGCGCGCAGCACTGATCCGAGGCGACAATTTGCAATGGACGGTTCAGCACGTCGCAGCAGGCCTGCATGATGACCGGGTTTTTACGCGCGATGCCGCCGAGGGCCATCACGTTATTGACCGCGATGCCCTGCTCGGTGAAACACTCCATGATGGCGCGGGCGCCGAAAGCGGTAGCCGCAACCAGGCCGCCAAACAGCGCCGGTGCATCGGTAGCCAGACTCAGGTCGGTGATCACGCCCTTCAGGCGCTGATTGGCAAACGGCGTGCGGCGCCCGTTAAACCAGTCAAGCACTACCGGCAGGTGTTCGAGCGACGGCTGTTTGGCCCAGGCGGCGGTCAGTGCAGGCAGCAGCGCTTTCTTACTGGCGGCGATCTGCTCGCGCAGCTCAGGATGCTGAGCGGCCAGCTCATCCAGCGGCCAGCCCAGCACGCGGCCAAACCAGGCATAGATATCGCCAAAGGCCGACTGGCCCGCCTCAAGACCGATAAATCCCGGCGTGACGCTGCCATCCACCTGGCCGCAAATACCCTTCACCGCACGGTCGCCGACGCTCGGGTAATCCGCCGTCAGGATGTCGCAGGTTGAGGTGCCGATGACTTTTACCAGGGTATTGGGTTGCGCGCCCGCGCCGACCGCGCCCATATGGCAGTCAAACGCGCCGCCGGAAATCACTACGCTCTCCGGCAGGCCCAGACGTGCGGCCCACTCCGGGCTGAGATTCCCCACCGGAACGTCTGCCGTCCAGGTGTCGGTGAACATCGGGTAGACGAGATTCTGATTGAGGATCGGGTCCAGCTCGTCAAAGAAGCTGGCCGGCGGCAGGCCGCCCCAGCTCTCATGCCACAGGGATTTATGGCCGGCGCTGCAGCGGCCGCGGCGAATGTCTGCCGGACGCGTGGTGCCGGAGAGCAGGGCCGGTACCCAGTCGCACAGCTCGATCCAGGAGGACGCTGCCTGCGCCACGGCCGCATCGGTACGGGTGACGTGCAGAATCTTGGCCCAGAACCATTCGCTGGAATAAATTCCGCCGATATAGCGCGAGTAGTCGGCCTTACCCGGCTGGTGGCACAGGCGGGTGATGGCTTCGGCCTCTTCTACCGCCGTGTGATCCTTCCACAGGACAAACATCGCGTTCGGATTGTCGGCAAACTCCGGGCGCAGCGCCAGCACGTAGCCGTCGTCGTCAATGGGCGCAGGGGTTGACCCGGTGCTGTCGACGCCGATACCAACGATCTGCGTGCGGGCGTCATCCGGTAACTGGTCGAGCACCGCCAGCAGCGATTTTTCCATCGAATCGATGTAATCGAGGGGGTGATGACGAAACTGATTGTGGGGCGCATCGCAGAAGCGACCTTCCATCCAACGCGGATACCACTCAACCGCAGTGGCCAGCTCCGCACCGGTCGCGCAGTCTACAGCCAGGGCGCGTACCGAATCACTACCAAAATCCAGGCCAAGGGCGATTGCCATCTTTCATTGCTCCATGAACAAACAGACATGGATGAACAGTAGTTTTCAAGGCCGGAAACCGTCAGGGGAAATTGGCTTATCTTATGGACGAAAATGCTATGGGTTAGCAAACTGTGACGTCACGCAAATATTCGATGTGGACATTTCTGCCGCGGTTATAGACAATTCTGTTACTCCGTTTTCGTGCTGTTTCAGGGGCTTCAGGGAATGAATTACTGCGTTTAAACGGACTTACCCCGCATGGATAACGCCATGCCAGCCCCGCAGGTGGGCACAGGCAGTAGCGGGGCGGGATATGGACAATTGGTTTCCTTATTTAACGCTGGAGCGATGCACATTATGGCTGAAATGCAAAACGATCCGCTGCTGCCGGGCTACTCGTTCAATGCCCATCTGGTTGCCGGGCTGACGCCCATCGAAGCGGGCGGCTACCTCGACTTTTTCATCGACCGGCCGCTGGGCATGAAGGGGTTTATTCTCAATCTGACGGTGCGTGGCGAGGGGGTAGTGAAAAACCAGGGGCAGCAGTTTATCTGCAAGCCCGGCGATATCCTGCTGTTCCCACCCGGCGAAATCCATCACTACGGACGCAGCCCTGGCGCGCAGGAGTGGTATCACCAGTGGGTCTATTTCCGTCCGCGCGCTTACTGGCACGAGTGGCTTAACTGGCCAGCCATCTTTGCCCATACCGGCTTTTTCCGGCCGGAGGAAACGCAGGCCGCGCAGTTTGCCGGGCTGTTCCAGCAGATCATTGACGCCGCTCAGGGGCAGGGACGTTACTCGGAACTGCTGGCGATCAACCTGCTGGAGCAGATGCTGCTGCGTCGTGTGGAAGCGATCAGCGAGTCGCTCAAAGCGCCGCTCGACCACCGGGTGCGCGATGCATGTCAGTACATCAGCGATCACCTGGCCGACAGCAACTTTGATATTGCGGGCGTGGCGCAGCACGTCTGCCTGTCGCCGTCGCGGCTCTCGCATCTGTTTCGCCAGCAGCTTGGCGTCAGCGTGTTGAGCTGGCGCGAGGATCAGCGCATCAGCCAGGCTAAACTGTTACTGAGCACCACGCGTATGCCGGTCGCCAGCGTCGGGCGCAACGTCGGGTTTGAAGATCAGCTCTACTTTTCACGGGTGTTTAAAAAATGCACCGGTGCCAGTCCGAGCGAGTTTCGCGCCGGGTGTGAGCAGGCGTAGCTAAACGAAAGGCTAATCAGCAACAAAATCTTACCACCGCACCGGATTTCAGGAGGCCGGGAGCTTGACGGGGCGCGGCGCGCTCAGCAGAATCCCCCTTCCTTCAACTAACGGATACGTTATGGAAGCTTTCCTGAATCACTTTATTACGCAGTCTGTGACGTATTCGCTGATTGCCGTGGCGCTGGTGGCGTTTCTCGAATCGCTGGCGCTGGTGGGGCTGCTGCTGCCGGGTACGGTGCTGATGGCGGGCCTCGGCGCGCTGATTGGCAGCGGCGAGGTCAATTTCTATCAGGCATGGGCGGCGGGCATCCTCGGCTGTTTCCTCGGTGACTGGATCTCGTTCGGCATCGGCTGGCGTTTCAAAAAGCCGCTGCATCGCTGGTCATTCCTGAAGAAAAACAAAGCGCTGCTCGATAAAACCGAGCATGCGCTGCACCAGCACAGCATGTTCACTATTCTGGTCGGGCGTTTTGTTGGCCCGACGCGTCCGCTGGTGCCGATGGTGGCCGGGATGCTCGATCTGCCGGTACGCAAATTCATTCTGCCGAACGTGATCGGCTGCGTGTTCTGGCCGCCGTTCTACTTCCTGCCCGGTATCCTCGCCGGGGCAGCGATCGATATCCCCGATGACATGCAAAGCGGCTGGTTTAAGTGGCTGCTGTTGGGGGTTGGCTTACTGCTGTGGATTGCCGCCTGGCTGTGCTGGCGCTGGTGGCGCAGCGGAAAATCCGGCAGCGACAGGCTGACGGCGTACCTGCCGCGCGCCCGGCTGCACTGGCTGGCGCCGCTGATCACGGCCGTTGCCGTCGGCGCACTGGTAGTCATCCAGAGCCATCCGCTGATGCCGGTTTACCTGCGCATTCTTGGAAAAGTACTCAGCGGCGCTCACTGAGGCGCGATACCTAACAGCGCCGACGCGCTGGTTTCACCGCGCACCAGCGCACCCGTGTCGCCGTCCCAGGCGATGCGGCCATCCACCACTACCACGCTGCGGGGCGCGATGCGCTCTGCGTCTTCAATGCTGTGGGACACCATTAACAGCGTCAGCTGCTGGCGTTCACACAGCGTCTCCAGCAGCGAGAGCATCTCCTGGCGCAGTGCCGGATCGAGGGCGGAAAACGGCTCATCCAGCAACAGCACGGGCTGTTCGCGTACCAGGCAGCGCGCCAGTGCCACACGCTGACGCTGACCGCCGGAGAGCTGACCGGGCAGCCTATCGAGCAGGGTATCGATCGCCATCTGGCGTGCGATCGTTTCCAGCCGGGCGCGCTGGTCGGCGTTAAGCTTCAGTCCCGGATGCAGACCGAGCCCGATGTTCTGGTGCACCGTCAGGTGGGTAAACAGGTTATTTTCCTGAAACAGCATCGACACCGGGCGCTGCGCCGGCGGCGTATGGGTATGGTCCGCGCCGTTTAGCCTGATACTGCCGGAGGCCGGCTCCAGAAAGCCCGCCACCAGGCTCAGCAGCGTGCTTTTTCCGGCCCCGCTCGGGCCGAGCACCGCCACGCGTTCCCCGGCGTTGAGATGCAGGTTGAAGCGCAGGGGCAGATGTTGATACAGCCAGGTTACATCAGTGAGAGTCAGCATGGCGCCCCGGGAGTTTTTCGATTGCAGTAAACAGCAGGAAGCAGAGCAGCAGCAGCAGCAGGGCGGTGACCGCTCCATCCTCGCTGCGGTAGGAGCCGATTTGCTGATAGAGATAAAATGGCAGGGTGCGGAAATCGGCATTGCCGAACAGCGCCACCACGCCAAAGTCGCCGATGGAGAGCACGCAGGCAAACGCCAGCGCCTGGCCCAGCGGCCCCCGCAGGGCGCGCCATTCGAGCCAGCGCAGGCGGTTAAGGCCGCGCAAGTCCAGCGACTGACACAGCAACCCGTAGCGGGCGGCGATATCGCGCATCGGGTGATCGAGCACCTTCATGGCATAAGGCACGGCCATCAGGGCATTGGTGAAAATCACAATCGCGTCCGCCTGCTGTGGCAAACCGATGCTGGCGTTGAGCAGCAGAAAGAAGCCGGTTGCCAGCACGATGCCGGGCATGGCGAGGATCAACATCCCGCTCAGCTCCAGCATCTGGCCCGCCATTGCCCGCTGGCGCAGCCGCAGCTCGCGGGCGCTCCACAGCAGCATCAGGGTAAGCACCATGCAGAGCAGCCCGGCTCCGAGCGCGATGCGCAGAGACGTTAACAGCGCCTGCCACAGCAGCGGGTCGGCCAGTACATGACTTACGCTGCGGTTGAGCCCGTCAACGATCACTGCCAGCAGCGGTGGCAACAGCAACAGCAGCGCAAGGCTTATCAGCGCGCCGTCGCACAGGCGGCTGCGCAGGCTGTCCTGCGGATTGCGCCAGCCCGACACCGCGCTGCTGCCTACCGGGATCGCCTTGCTGAGCCGCTGGCTGAGCATTACCAGGCCAAGACAGCAGACCATCTGCAACAGCGCCAGCAGCGCAGCACGCGCCGGATCGTAGTCGTAGCTGAGCGCCTGGAAGATAGCCAGCTCGATGGTGGTTGCCTGCGGCCCGCCGCCGAGCGACAGCACCGTGGCAAAGCTGGCGAAACAGAGCATAAAGATCAGCGCCGCCGTCGGGGCGATCTGTCGCCGCAGCCAGGGCCACTCGACGTAGCGGAAGAAATGCCAGCCGCGCATATCCAGCTGGGCGGCAATTTGTCGTTGCTCGCCGGGGATCTGCTCCAGCGCCAGCAGCAGCAGACGGGTCGCCATCGGCAGGTTGAAAAAGACATGCGCCAGCAGGATCCCCTGCAGGCCATAGGGCGAGAAGCGCCACTCAATGCCCGCCCAGGCGCAGAGTGTCGCCAGCCAGCCCTGACGCCCGTACACGCTGAGAATGCCGAACACCGCCACCAGCACCGGCAGTACCAGCGTCATGGCGCACAGCCGCAGCAGCGCCTCGCGCCCCGGAAAGCGCCGGCGGTACAGGGCGCGGGCGAGGAATATGGCGGGAACCACCGAAAGCAGGGCGGAGAGAAACGCCTGCCAGAATGAGAAACGCACCACGTGCCAGAGATAGCTGTCGTGCAGCACGGCGAAGGCGTCGCCGTGCGGTGCGTTAAACCACAGCGCGCCGAATGCAGCCAGCGCCACCGCCACCAGCAGCGTGGCGGCACACAGCCCCGGCCACATCCAGCCCGGGATTAACGGCTGACGGCGCGTTGCCATTCGCTAATCCAGGCGGCGCGCTGGGCGGCGACCTCATCGGCAGAGTATTCCAGCGTGGTCTGGGGTTTAACCAGCGAGGTAAAGCCCTCCGGCAGCGTCACGTTGCTGACCGGATACATCCAGTTTCCAGTGGGGATCGCCTGCTGGAACGCCGGGGTAAGCATAAACTTCATGAATTTATCCGCCAGTTCCGGCTGCTTGCTGGCAGCGAGACGCCCGGCCACTTCAACCTGCAGATAGTGGCCTTCGCTGAAGTTTGCCGCGGCGATATGCTCTTTTTTCTCTTCGATGATGTGATACGCCGGGGACGTGGTGTAGCTCAGCACCAGGTCGCTCTCACCTTTCAGGAACAGGCCGTAGGCTTCGCTCCAGCCTTTGGTGACGGTGACGGTTTTTGCCGCCAGCTTCTGCCACGCCTCGGGCGCTTTATCGCCATACACTTTTTGCATCCACAGCAGCAGCCCGAGGCCCGGCGTGCTGGTGCGCGGGTCCTGGTAAATAACGCGCCATTTCTGGTCACTCTCCACCAGCTCCTTCAGGCTTTTCGGCGGGTTTTTCACTTTGGTTTTGTCATACACGAAGGCGAACCAGCCGTAGTCGAACGGCACAAAGGTGTCGTTGTTCCAGCCGCCGGGGACGCTCACCGCGCTTGCGGGAATGCCGCTTCTGGCAAACAGCCCGGTTTGCGTGGCCGCCGCCAGCAGGTTGTTGTCGAGGCCCAGTACCACATCGGCCTTGCTGTTTTTGCCTTCCATACGCAGGCGGTTAAGCAGCGACACACCGTCTTCCAGCGCCACCAGCTTCAGTTCGCAGTTGCAGTCGGCTTCGAATGCCTTTTTCACCGTCGGGCCAGGGCCCCAGTCGGCAGCAAAAGAGTCGTAGGTATAAACGGTTAAAACAGGCTTCGCGAAAGCGGGCGCGGCGAGCAGGGCCAGCAGGGGGAGAAGTTTTTTCAGCACTTTGCACCTTTCATTCAGGGGGCAAAGGATTTTGAGCAGCAGCCTCAAATCCCTTCGCCGGCGTTATCCGGATCAGGTTCGACGGGTATTATCTCAGCGCCGATCGGTTGACAGGGCACCCCGTTGAGAACGTCTTGCATTGTAATGATTTGGTTAATTAATGAAAGTGGCCCGTCAATTATTCCCTTACGCGGCGTTAAGGCTCCGGTGGGGCGAACCATGCCGATTTGAAGTCAAACCAGCCCAGCGTGTTCATGCGTACCCCACGCATGCTGCGCTGACCCTGAATGGTCAGCCAGTGGTGGATCAGGGGAAAGATATCAAGCTGTTCCACGCGCTGCTGGCACCACTCCGGCAGGGCAAGCTCCCCGGCGCGCCAGCGCCTGGCATCCGCCTGCCAGTCGATGGGAATGCAGTTGTGCATCAGCGGCATCTCATACAGATGGGCAAACAGTGAGAACTCCAGCGGCAGCGTAAAGTTAGCGCTGTTGAGCCACAGATCGCTCACCTCGTCGCCCTGATGCCAGGCTTCGTAGCTCACCTCGTTAATGATCAGGCGCACCTGATGTTCTGCCAGCAGGGTTTCCATCACCTGGGCGATAACGCGGTGCTCAACGTGGTCGCGGTAGAAGGTCAGGGTCAGGCTTTCAAGACCGGCCGGCGGCGGATAATCCGCTTTCTGCGGAGCATGGTGCCAGCGCGGCAGCAGCCCATACGCCGGGAACCAGTAGCGCTGGTTACTTCTGGCTGCGTGATAAATGAGATTCACCGGCGAGAGCACCTGGCTTAGCCAGCGTCGCACTGCGCTGTTTGCGCCGCAGCGGGAGCGCGAATCAAACAGCAGATAGTAGCAGCCCTCCTCAAGGCGGGTTTCCACGGCTTTCTCATCGCCGCTCGCGCCTTCCAGATGCACGCCGCTGCTCACTTCTTCGCTGATATCCGGCAGCACCCAGAAATTAACTTCGTCGATGAGCGCCCGGTAGCCAAAATAGTCGTCAAAGGCGTGGATTTTCAGCTGGGTATTATTGTTGCGCACCACGGCATAGGGGCCGGTGCCCACCGGACGGCTGGCGTAGTTGGGCATGGTGGGCCACTCCTGCGGCAGGATCATGGTCGCCACGCTGCCCATCAGCCACGGCAGCCACTTGTCCGGCTGGCTGAGGTGTATATCCAGTGTCCACGCGGTGGGGGAGGAGATGTCGGTGATATGCGTGAACAGCGGCTGGGTGCGGATGCGCGTCAGCGAGGCGATAACGTCTTGCATCTCCAGCTCGCGGCCATGATGAAAATGAACGCCGGGGCGCAGGAAAAAACGCCAGTGCAGCGGGGAGATCTGCTGCCAGTGGTGCGCGATATCCGCTTCGATTTCCCCGTTTTCCTCATTTATCAGCGTCAGGGCGCTGAAGATCTGGCGCACGATATGGGTTTCAGAGCGGCGTAGCGCGCTGCCCGGCAGCAGGTTCTGCAGCGGACGGTAGTAGAGCACGCGCAGAATATGTTTGCCCTGACGGAAGCTGCGGCCAAGATGCGATACCACCATGCGGCGCACCGCTGCTTTGTCGCCCACGATCTGCATCAGCTGATCGAGCTTATCCTGCTCCAGCAGGTCGTCAGCCCGCTGCTGCTGAAGCGCCAGTCCGGTATAGAGAAAGGTGAGGGTGGATCGCTTCCCGCGCCCGGCTTCGGCCTGCCAGGCAAGCCACCCCTCGGCCTGCATGGCATTGAGCAGGTTACGCATATGACGTCGCGAGCAGGCAAGCCTGTCGGCGAGTTCGCTGAGCGTGGTGTGCTGAGGTTGCCCGTCGCAGCACTGCCAGAGACGGATAAACTGTTGTTGCAGACGCGCCGAGGACATAAAAGGGGAACTCCTGCCGGGAAATTCATCAATTTAATTATCCTCATATTACGCCAATACTTAGCGGCGATGAAAGCGAGGAGGTAATGATGAACAGGTCTTCTGCAAAAGTATTCTGGCAGCGCTATTTCTCCGCCACGCAGGACGTTTCGCCCTCATGGCTGGCACGCCTGAGCGCAATACAACGCGTGCGGATGCTGGAGGATCTGATGCAGTGGGAGGTTACCGCCCGGCCCGTTTATCCCGATCGCAATCGTCATGTGTGACTGAGTATTGGTGTTATCGAACACCCGCCAGCAGTATGCTACTGCTGGCTTTTTTCGTTTATCATTTCTCCTTTCCTCTTTTTAAGCACAAGGATCGCCAATGCGTTGGTTTTTAACCAAAGGCCGCCGCCTGAACCGGGTTTACGTCGCGTTCATGCTGGTCTCTTTTATGATGGGCATTGCGGGTGCGCTGCAGGCACCGACGCTGAGTCTGTTTTTAAGCCGCGAGGTGGGCGCGCGTCCGGTCTGGGTTGGTCTGTTTTATACCGTTAACGCTATCGCCGGGATAGGCGTCAGCCTGTGGCTGGCGCGGCGTTCCGATCGGCAGGGGGATCGCCGGAAACTGATCATGTTCTGTTGCCTGATGGCAATCGGCAACGCTTTGTTGTTCGCTTTCAATCGCCACTACCTGACGCTCATCACCTGCGGCGTGCTGCTGGCCTCCATTGCCAATACCGCCATGCCGCAGGTGTTTGCGCTGGCGCGCGAGTATGCTGACCGCTCAGCCCGGGAAGTGGTGATGTTCAGCTCGGTCATGCGCGCCCAGCTGTCGCTTGCCTGGGTGATTGGTCCGCCGCTGGCGTTTACCCTCGCGCTTAACTACGGCTTCACCACCATGTTTCTTATCGCTGCCGGCATCTTTGCTGTCAGCCTCACACTGATCGCGTTTTCTCTCCCGAGCGTGGAGCGCCTGGAACAACCCGCCGATATGGCGATTACCGAGGTCAGCGGCTGGAAAGATAAAAACGTGCGCCTGCTGTTTATTGCCTCCACGCTGATGTGGACCTGCAACACCATGTACATCATCGATATGCCGCTGTGGATCAGCAGCGAACTGGGCCTGCCGGATACGCTCGCCGGGCTGCTGATGGGCACGGCCGCCGGGCTTGAGATCCCGGCGATGCTGCTGGCCGGCTACTACGTGAAGCGCTTTGGCAAGCGGCGCATGATGGTCACGGCGGTGATGTCAGGAGTGCTGTTTTATCTTGGGCTGAACCTGTTCCATACCCGCGAAGCGTTGCTGCTCCTGCAGCTGTTTAACGCCGTCTTTATCGGCATTATTGCCGGGATAGGCATGCTGTGGTTTCAGGATCTGATGCCTGGTCGCGCCGGCTCGGCGACCACGCTGTTCACCAACAGTATTTCAACCGGGGTGATTCTGGCCGGGGTCATTCAGGGCGGACTGGCGGAAAGCTTTGGCCATCACACCGTGTACTGGGCCATCGCCGCGCTTTCAGTGGTCACGCTGGGGATGACCATGCGGGTAAAGGACGTGTGATTTGCTGGAAGCACGCTCGAAGAATGGAATCTTGGTTCTGACAGGCGGAGCGGCAAAAGGTAGTGTTGCTGCGGGTGCCTGAGGCTATCGGCCTTAAGCCGGTGCTGAAGGGCTGGCAGTGGAAAGCCCCACACGACTATAAATCGATGTGGGGGGACTACCCTACCACCCAAACACTGAGAGGGTAGTCTCCCTGTCGCTGAAAAGCAATATGGAGGCTGGATGCGAAAACGGAAATTGCTGCCAGGGCTGTTGACGATCTGTATAACGCTACTGATCTTTACCTGGATGGTGCGTGATTCGCTATGTGAATTGCGCTTCAGACAGGAAAAAATGGAACTGGTGGCAGTGCTGGCTTACGACGCCGGACGTTAAACTCATTGGCGGGGAGCTATCCCCGCCTCTTTTCAGGTGCAGGTGCTGCTCATGCACCCATTCGTAATGGCCCGCAGGACGCGGGCCATTACCCTTATCCCATAAACGCAGGCTGTTTTTGCTCGTAAGCGCTGATGGCATCGTCGTGTTGCAGCGTCAGGCCGATGCTGTCGAGGCCGTTAAGCATGCAGTGACGACGAAAGGCATCAATACTGAAGCGATACTGTTTGTCACCAGCCTTCACCACTTCGGCTTCGAGATCCACTTCGAAACGGATGCCCGGATTAGCCTTAACCAGGCTAAACATCTCATCGACTTCCGCATCGCTGAGTTTCACCGGCAGCAGCTGGTTATTAAAGCTGTTGCCGTAGAAAATATCGGCGAAGCTCG
Source organism: Siccibacter colletis (assembly GCF_025914095.1). Lineage (NCBI taxonomy): Bacteria > Pseudomonadati > Pseudomonadota > Gammaproteobacteria > Enterobacterales > Enterobacteriaceae > Siccibacter > Siccibacter colletis. Next base: position 686,727 of record NZ_CP074352.1, read on the forward strand.
GGGCAATAACCACTTTAAAGCCGTAGTCGGTCAGTGCCCAGGGGGCATGCTCACGCGACGAGCCGCAACCAAAGTTTTCCCGCGCCAGCAGGATAGATGCGCCTTTATACTCCGGAAAGTTAAGCACGAACTCAGGGTTCGGCTGCTCGCCTTTGTCGTCCAGAAAACGCCAGTCGTTAAACAGGTGCGCGCCGAAGCCGGTGCGGGTTACCTTCTGCAAAAACTGTTTCGGAATGATCGCGTCGGTATCAACATTCGCGGCATCCAGAGGCACGACCAGGCCAGTATGCTGAGTAAATTTTTCTGCCATGGTGAACTCCTTATTTCAGACCACGAATATCAGCGAAATGCCCGCTTACGGCGGCGGCGGCGGCCATTGCCGGGCTGACCAGATGCGTGCGGCCACCGCGGCCCTGACGCCCTTCGAAATTACGGTTGCTGGTTGAGGCGCAGCGTTCGCCCGGGTTCAGACGGTCGTTGTTCATCGCCAGGCACATGGAGCAGCCCGGTAAACGCCATTCGAAACCGGCTTCGATGAAAATCTTATCCAGCCCTTCGGCTTCGGCCTGGGCTTTTACCGGGCCGGAGCCTGGCACCACCAGCGCCTGCACGCCTGGGGCGACTTTACGCCCTTTCGCAATCTCGGCCGCAGCGCGTAAATCTTCGATGCGTGAGTTGGTGCAGGAGCCGATAAACACCTTGTCGATGGCGACGTCGGTCAGCGGTACGCCGGGTTTCAGGCCCATGTAGGCGAGGGCTTTTTCCGCACTGGCGCGCTCAACCGGGTCGGCGAACGATGCCGGGTCCGGAATGGCGTCGGTGACAGAAATCACCTGGCCGGGATTGGTCCCCCATGTCACCTGCGGTGCAATCTCCTCGGCCTGCAGCGTGACCACGCTGTCGAACTGTGCGCCTTCGTCAGTGTGCAGGGTTTTCCAGTACGCTACCGCGTCATCGTAATCGTTGCCCTTTGGCGCATGCAGACGACCTTTAACATAGTTGAAGGTGATCTCATCCGGTGCGACCAGCCCGGCTTTGGCACCCATCTCAATCGCCATGTTGCACAGGGTCATGCGGCCTTCCATGCTCAGGGCGCGAATTGCGTCGCCGCAGAACTCCACCACATAGCCGGTGCCGCCGGCGCTGCCGGTTTTACCAATGATCGCCAGCACGATGTCTTTTGCGGTGATGCCTGGTGCTGCTACGCCGTTAACTTCGATCTTCATTGTTTTAGCCCGGCCCTGCTTGAGGGTCTGGGTCGCCAGCACGTGCTCCACTTCGGAGGTGCCGATGCCAAACGCCAGCGCACCAAACGCGCCGTGGGTGGCGGTGTGGGAGTCGCCGCAGACGATGGTCATGCCGGGCAGAGTAATGCCCTGTTCCGGCCCCATCACGTGGACGATGCCCTGGTATGGGTGGTTCAGGTCGTACAGCTCAACGCCAAACTCGTTGCAGTTCTTAATCAGCTCCTGCATCTGGATACGCGCCATCTCGCCGGAGGCGTTGATGTCTTTGGTCTGGGTCGATACGTTGTGATCCATAGTCGCAAACGTCTTCGCGGGCTGGCGTACCGGGCGACCGTGGGCGCGCAGGCCGTCAAAAGCCTGCGGTGAGGTCACTTCATGCACCAGGTGACGGTCGATATAGAGCAATGGCGTCTCATTTTGCGCTTCATACACCACGTGAGCGTCAAACAGCTTCTGGTATAAGGTCTTTGCCATGATTACACCCCTTCGGCCACATAGCGGGCGATGATGTCGCCCATTTCATCGGTGCTGACTGCCTGGCCATCGCGGGCCAGATCGCGGGTGCGTACGCCTTCTTCCAGCGCGCGGTTAATGGCACGCTCAACGGCAGCGGCTGCCTCGTCGGCTTCCAGGCTGTAGCGCAGCAGCAGCGCCAGCGACAGGATCTGCGCAACCGGGTTGGCAATGTTTTTCCCGGCGATGTCCGGCGCGGAGCCGCCCGCGGGCTCATAGAGGCCAAAGCCCTGCTCATTGAGGCTGGCTGACGGCAGCATCCCCATCGAGCCGGTGATCATCGCGCACTCATCAGAGAGAATGTCGCCGAACAGGTTGGAGCACAGCAGCACGTCGAACTGCGATGGATCTTTGATCAACTGCATGGTGGCGTTGTCGATATACATATGCGCCAGCTCGACATCCGGATATTCGCTGGCAATCTCATTAACGATCTCGCGCCACAGCAGCGAGGTTTGCAGTACGTTCGCCTTATCAATAGAGGTCACTTTGCTGCGGCGCTTGCGGGCCGATTCAAACGCGATACGGGCAATGCGCTCGATTTCGAAGCGGTGGTAAACCTCGGTATCAAACGCTTTTTCATGCATACCGCTGCCTTCGCGCCCTTTCGGCTGGCCAAAATAGATGCCGCCGGTCAGCTCACGCACGCACAGAATGTCGAAGCCGTTAGCGGCGATATCGGCACGCAGCGGACAGAACGCTTCCAGGCCCTGGTATAATTTCGCCGGACGCAGATTACTGAACAGCTTGAAGTGTTTACGCAGCGGCAGCAGGGCGCCACGCTCCGGCTGCTGGGCTGGCGGTAAATGTTCCCATTTCGGGCCGCCGACAGAGCCAAACAGGATGGCGTCGGCCTGCTCACAGCCTTCCACCGTTGCCTGCGGCAGCGGGTTGCCGTGACGATCGATAGCCACGCCGCCCACGTCGTAGTGGCTGGTGGTAATGCGTATTTCAAAGCGCTGACGCACGGCTGCCAGTACTTTCAGGGCTTGCGCCATCACTTCCGGGCCAATTCCGTCGCCCGGCAAAACGGCAATATGATAATTTTTAGACATCACGCGGTTTCCTGATTGTGTTCTTTATTTTGTGCTTTGCGTTGCAACTCTTTTTCCACTTCACCGGCACGCCAGATGTTGTTCAGCACGTGCACCATCGCACGGGCAGACGACTCGACGATATCGGTGGTCAGGCCCATACCGTGGAAGCGGCGGCCGTTATAGTTCACCACGATATCGACCTGGCCCAGGGCATCCTTACCGTGGCCTTTGGCGCTCAGGCCGTATTTCACCAGCTCAATGTTGTAGTCGGTGATGCGGTTGATCGCCTGGTACACCGCGTCAACCGGGCCGTTACCGTTGGCGGCTTCGGCTTTCACCTCATCGCCACAGGCCAGTTTCACCGCCGCTGTCGCAATGTCATTGGAGCCTGACTGCACGCTGAAGTAGTCGAGACGGAAATGCTCCGGCTCCTCCTGCTGTTTGTTGATGAAGGCCAGCGCTTCCAGGTCATAGTCGAATACCTGACCCTTTTTATCCGCCAGCTTCAGGAAGGCGGCGTACAGATCGTCCAGGCTGTAGTCATTCTCGTGATAGCCCATCTCTTCCATGCGGTGTTTGACTGCCGCACGCCCGGAGCGGGAGGTCAGGTTCAACTGCACCTGATTCAGGCCAATAGACTCCGGGGTCATAATTTCGTAGTTTTCGCGGTTTTTCAGCACGCCGTCCTGGTGGATGCCCGACGAGTGAGCGAACGCGCCGGAGCCGATGACCGCTTTGTTGGCCGGGATCGGCATATTGCAGATCTGACTCACGGTCTGACTGGTGCGCCAGATTTCGTGGTAGTTGATGTTGGTATGCACGTTCAGCATCGCCTGGCGCAGTTTGATCGCCATGATGACCTCTTCCAGCGCGCAGTTGCCAGCGCGCTCGCCGATACCGTTCAGCGTGCCCTCAACCTGACGCGCTCCGGCGTTTACCGCCGCCACAGCGTTGCCGACAGCCATCCCCAGATCGTCATGGGTGTGGACGGAAATAATCGCTTTATCAATGTTCGGCACGCGTTCATACAGACCGGTAATGATGTTGCTGAATTCGAAGGGCAGGGTGTAGCCCACGGTGTCAGGAATATTGATGGTTTTTGCACCGGCGTTGATGGCGGCTTCCACTACACGCGCCAGATCTTCAATTGGCGTGCGGCCTGCATCCTCACAGGAGAACTCGACGTCGTCCGTATAGTTACGTGCGCGTTTCACCATATAAACAGCGCGCTCAATCACCTCATCCAGGGTACTGCGCAGTTTGGTCGCGATATGCATCGGCGAGGTAGCGATGAACGTGTGGATACGGAACGCTTCGGCTACTTTCAGCGACTCTGCCGCCACATCGATGTCTTTCTCTACGCAGCGGGCCAGGGCGCAGACGCGGCTGTTTTTCACCTGGCGGGCAATGGTCTGCACCGATTCGAAATCACCCGGTGAAGAGACCGGAAAGCCAACTTCCATTACGTCGATACCCATACGTTCCAGCGCCAGTGCGATTTGCAGCTTCTCTTTAACACTCAGACTGGCCTGTAATGCCTGTTCACCATCACGTAACGTGGTATCGAAAATAATGACTTGCTGGCTCATGATTCGGGTCCTTGTCGTGTACTGGGGCGCCGTGCTGCGAGCATAAAAAAACCCGCGCAGCGGCGCGGGTTTTTTATTCTGTTGGTTCGACTCAGTGTTGCTTGCCGCCCGACAGTCTACCGCGCTCAGTGAAGGCGTTTAGTAGTAGACCGAGAAGGCGAGCAGTGTTGAACATGAATCAAACCTCTGTAAATGCGTGAATATACTTTTAGAGGTACTTGATAGCGTCTGAAGTGTCAACAATTGTTTTGCATGTCACAGTAAATTCACGGGCGACGTGCTGGCAGCGACTTTAGAACAATGTACTGGAGAAAATCCTCATGAAAGCAATATCTAAAAGATCCAAAGTTAGACTCTGATTTTGCCTGTCAATAAGCGTCATTAAAGGCTGTGAGAGGTGCGTTAAAAATAAGAATTAATCTATATGTTATTTGGATGGGTATAATGCTCTAATACTCCCCCCTTTATGAAAGAGCGTGTTTTGCGTCACTCCACAGCGGTGCACGCTTTTGTATTCATAGAGTTAATTATTTTACGGCTAAATATTAATCCCGGGTAATTCGAGTGTCATTTTTATTTTTTTAATCGAAATATTTTAAATGCCATCTGGCTGTGCTGATTTATTACCATTTATTTCACATTTGGTTCTGGTGTTAGCGTGAGATGTCTGAAGAGGGTTATTAAGAGAAAGGGTATTGCCGGTAAGGTTAAATAGCGCGGCGTGCCACGTCTACAGGAAGGCCACGGCAATATGTGGCCAGGGAAGAAATGCGATCAGGGGAGTGGACTATGTCTGATGATCATATCGAAAAGCATCACGGGGTTGATGAAATTAAATCGCAGTTGCGGATGGTGGATCTTAACCTGCTGACCGTGTTTGACGCGGTAATGCAGGAGCAAAACATCACTCGCGCAGCGCACCATCTGGGGATGTCTCAGCCTGCAGTGAGCAATGCCGTATCCCGGCTTAAACTTATGTTTAATGATGAACTTTTTGTTCGTTTCGGCCGGGGCATTCAGCCAACCGCTCGCGCCTATAAGTTATTTGGGTCGGTGCGTCAGGCGCTGCAGCTGATTCAGAATGAACTACCCGGCTCGGGCTTTGAGCCAGTCAGTAGCGAACGGGTATTTAATCTGTGCGTTGCCAGTCCGTTAGATAATCTATTGACGTCAATGATATTTAACCGGATTAAGGAAATTGCGCCTAATATACATCTGATTTTTAAATCCTGTCTGAATCAGAATATTGAGCATCAACTGCGTTATCAGGAGACGGAATTTGTTATTGGCTATGATGAGTTTCGTCGTCCGGAATTTACCTGCGTACCGCTGTTTAAAGATGAAATGGTATTGGTTTGCAGTAACAAGCATCCGCGTATCAATATGCCGATGCGTGAAAGCGATGTATATAATGAGCAACATGCTGTCGTCTCACTGGATCGCTTCGCCTCGTTCAGTCTGCCCTGGTATGACACGCCTGATAAGCAAACCTGTATTGCTTATCAGGGTATGGCAATGACCAGCGTGCTGAATGTGGTATCCCAGACGGAATTAGTGACTATTGCGCCGCGCTGGCTGGCGGAAGAGTTTGCTGACAGCCTGGATCTGAAAATTAATCCGCTGCCGCTTAAGCTTAATAGCCGTACCTGTTATTTATCCTGGCATGAGGCGGCAGGCCGCGATAAAGGGCACCAGTGGATGGAAGAGCTGCTTACCGCCATTTGCCGTAAATAACGCCCTGCCAGAAAATCCACACCGGGAGTGTCGCTCCCGGTTTTTTACTGCCTGCTGCAACATTATTAGCATTTTATTCCGCAAGCAGTGCCGCGCCCATCGCAACGCTGTGTGCCGTTAAAGAAATTTGCTTTAGCGCTACTATCGCCGCCTTTTATAACATTTCCTGTCATTACTTTTGCTTATTCCTGATATTTAACTCGGTTTGCTGCGCTTATTACCGCCTCGCTCCTGACGGCACGGCATTTGTGCGGCTCTGGCTATGCATTGCCTGCCCGATTTTCAGCGGTTATGTTAAGGCGATGATAACGAGTGAAGTGCAGGCCGAGCGGCCTGCAACCTGAGACAGTGCGGAAATGAGTTCCGCAGTCCGTCGATAACAATAACAGCCTGGAGGCAAACCATGGAGATGTTGTCAGGAGCCGAGATGGTCGTCCGATCGCTTATCGATCAGGGCGTTAAGCAGGTGTTCGGTTACCCCGGAGGCGCAGTGCTTGATATTTATGATGCGCTGCATACCGTCGGGGGGATCGATCACGTCCTGGTGCGCCACGAGCAGGCGGCAGTGCACATGGCCGACGGCCTCGCCCGAGCGACGGGCGATGTGGGCGTGGTGCTGGTCACTTCCGGCCCCGGCGCAACCAACGCGATCACCGGTATCGCAACGGCTTATATGGACTCCATTCCTCTGGTGGTGCTTTCCGGACAGGTTGCTACGTCGCTGATCGGCTACGATGCCTTCCAGGAGTGCGACATGGTGGGGATCTCCCGACCAGTGGTGAAGCACAGTTTCCTGGTTAAGCAGACCGAAGATATTCCCGCCGTACTGAAAAAAGCGTTCTGGCTGGCTGCCAGCGGCCGTCCCGGCCCGGTGGTGGTCGATTTGCCGAAGGATATCCTCAATCCGGCGAAGAAATTGCCTTACGTCTGGCCTGAGTCGGTCAGCATGCGCTCATACAACCCGACCACGCAGGGCCATAAAGGCCAGATCAAACGCGCGCTGCAGACCCTGCTGGCGGCGAAAAAACCAGTGATCTACGTGGGCGGCGGGGCGATTAACGCCCACTGTGAAGCTGAACTACGCTCGCTGGCTGAAAAACTGAATCTGCCGGTGGTGTCATCCCTGATGGGTCTGGGCGCATTTCCAGGTACGCACCGCCAGGCGCTGGGCATGCTGGGGATGCACGGTACCTATGAGGCCAACATGACGATGCACAATGCCGATGTGATTTTTGCCGTCGGGGTGCGCTTTGACGATCGCACCACCAATAATCTGGCGAAATACTGCCCGAACGCCACGGTGCTGCACATCGATATCGACCCGACGTCGATCTCAAAAACCGTTAATGCCGATGTGCCGATCGTGGGTGATGCGCTGCAGGTGCTGAGCCAGATGCTGGAACTGTTGCAGCAGGAAGATAACCGCCAGCCGCTGGATGAGATCCGCGACTGGTGGCAGCAGATTGAACAGTGGCGCGCACGCCAGTGCCTGGCGTGGGATCGCGAAAGTCAGGCAATCAAACCGCAGGCGGTGGTGGATACGGTTTATCGTCTGACTAACGGCGATGCCTACGTGACGTCCGACGTGGGTCAGCACCAGATGTTCGCTGCGCTCTACTATACCTTTGACAAGCCGCGCCGCTGGATCAACTCCGGCGGGCTGGGCACCATGGGCTTTGGCCTCCCGGCTGCGCTTGGCGTGAAGCTGGCGCTGCCGAATGAGACGGTGATCTGCGTGACCGGGGACGGCAGCATCCAGATGAACATTCAGGAGCTGTCCACCGCGCTGCAGTATGAGCTGCCGGTGCTGGTGCTCAATCTTAACAACCGCTATCTCGGAATGGTGAAACAGTGGCAGGACATGATCTACTCCGGACGCCACTCGCAGTCCTATATGGAATCACTGCCTGATTTCGCGAAGCTGGCTGAAGCTTATGGCCATGTCGGCATCAGCATCACCCGGCCCGACGAACTGGAAAACAAACTCGCAGCGGCGCTTGAGCAGGTACGTGCCGGTCGCCTGGTATTTGTGGATGTTACGGTTGATGGTACTGAACACGTCTACCCGATGCAGATCCGCGGGGGCGGTATGGACGAAATGTGGTTAAGCAAAACGGAGAGAACCTGATTATGCGCCGGATATTATCAGTACTGCTGGAAAATGAATCGGGCGCACTGTCCCGGGTGATCGGTCTCTTTTCACAGCGCGGCTACAATATTGAGAGTCTGACCGTTGCCCCAACCGACGACCCCACGCTCTCGCGGATGACTATCCAGACCGTGGGCGATGAAAAAGTACTGGAGCAGATCGAAAAGCAGCTGCACAAGCTGGTGGACGTGCTGCGCGTCAGCGAACTGGGGCAGGGCGCGCACGTTGAGCGCGAGATCATGCTGGTGAAAGTGCAGGCGAGCGGTTATGGCCGTGAAGAGGTGAAGCGCAACGCAGAGATATTCCGCGGGCAAATTATCGACGTCACGCCTTCTGTGTATACCGTACAGCTTGCCGGCACCAGCGAGAAGCTGGATGCCTTCCTGGCGACGATCCGCGACGTGGCAAAAGTGGTGGAGGTCGCGCGCTCCGGCGTAGTCGGGCTGGCCCGTGGGGAAAAGATTATGCGCTAAGCCGCGCAAGCGGTTAGCGATATAAAAAACCCGGAGCCTGTTTCCGGGTTTTTTTTCGCCAAAAGCGTCAGGGCAGGCGCGAAAGCGGTTGCCCCTGTTACTGTTCTGCGCTTAGATGTTACAGGATTAAGACGATATCCTTATTGTGACTATGGATAACACACTCAACTCAAGGGGCAATTGTGAAACTGGACGAAATCGCGCGGCTTGCTGGCGTATCCCGTACAACGGCGAGTTATGTCATCAACGGCAAAGCGAAGCAGTATCGCGTCAGTGACAAGACCGTTGAGAAGGTGATGGCAGTAGTGCGTGAGCATAACTATCACCCCAATGCCGTGGCTGCCGGATTGCGCGCCGGTCGTACCCGCTCAATTGGGCTGGTAATTCCCGATCTGGAAAACACCAGTTACACCCGCATTGCCAACTATCTTGAGCGTCAGGCACGCCAGCGCGGTTATCAGCTGCTGATCGCCTGTTCTGAAGATCAGCCGGATAACGAGATGCGCTGCATTGAGCATCTGCTGCAGCGTCAGGTTGATGCCATTATTGTCTCCACGTCTCTGCCGCCGGAGCACCCGTTTTATCAGCGCTGGGCCAACGACACTTTCCCTATCGTCGCACTGGATCGCGCACTCGATCGTGAACATTTCACCAGCGTGGTCGGCGCCGATCAGGATGATGCCCAGATGCTGGCCGAAGAGCTGCGTAAATTCCCGGCGCAGGACGTCCTTTATATGGGCGCGTTACCCGAGCTGTCGGTGAGTTTTCTGCGGGAGCAGGGATTCCGCACGGCGTGGAAGGACGATCCGCGCGAGGTAAAATACCTTTACGCCAACAGCTACGAGCGCGACGCCGCCGGGCAACTGTTTGAAAAATGGCTGGAAACTAACCCGATGCCGCAGGCGCTGTTTACCACCTCGTTTCCTTTATTACAGGGCGTAATGGATGTCACGCTTAAGCGTGAAGGGCGACTGCCGACGGAACTGGCGATTGCCACCTTCGGCGACAACGAACTGCTGGATTTTATTCAGTGCCCGGTGCTGGCGGTGGCGCAGCGTCATCGCGAAGTGGCAGAGCGGGTGCTTGAACTGGTGCTGGCGAATCTGGACGAACCGCGTAAACCTAAACCGGGGCTGAGTCGTATTAAGCGCAGCCTTTATCGCCGCGGCAGCTTAAGCCGGGCATAAAATAAAGGCAGCCAGGCTGCCTTTATTTATATTCGGACTAATCCAGACGCCGTAACCTCACGGTAAAAAAACCGACTATTTTTGCGTACTGCAATCCGTTACTGCTTATACAGGCGTAACCATTCATTGCGCAGGTAGTGTTTTGTTACACATCAAATGCTAAACGCGTCGTGACGTTAACGATTAATCCGGCGCGCTGCTTCCGCATCCCTAACATTGCGCGTCCCGGCAGGCCGGGCCTGGAATCTGGTGCTGTCCTCTTTACCCGATATGGCTTAAAATGCTGCCCGCGTCGCAAACTGAGTACTTATTTCACTTAATTCGTATCCAGCCTGGATTTAACGGTTTCATGCTTGTTAGTCATTTTCTTACAAATATTCATGGCGTTAATTTCACCTCGCCGGTTTATCAGTATTAATTCTGGCGTTCATCACCCGTTAAAGCAGAAACAATTGCCAGGGTCGGCGCAGGTGCCGTCTTGACAAGCTTTTCCTCCGCTCCGTAAACTCGTGGTGGGATTTTGTGGGGTAAAGTGGGGCTCAGGGTTTATTCAGGGTGAGGCTGGCATGTTCCGAGGGGCAACCGTAGTCAATCTCGACAGCAAAGGGCGGTTATCCGTGCCTACCCGTTACCGGGAAACGCTGATTGAGGCCGCTTCCGGTCAAATGGTTTGCACCATTGACATTCATCACCCCTGCCTGCTGCTTTATACCCTTCCCGAATGGGAAATTATTGAACAGAAACTGTCACGCCTGTCGAGCATGAACCCCACCGAGCGCCGCGTGCAGCGTTTGTTGTTAGGGCATGCCAGCGAATGCCAGATGGATAGCGCAGGGCGCTTGCTCCTGGCGCCCGTGCTGCGGCAGCACGCCGGGCTGACAAAAGAAGTGATGCTGGTCGGACAGTTCAATAAGTTTGAGCTGTGGGATGAAACGACCTGGTATCAACAAGTCAGGGATGATATTGACGCTGAACAGTCGTCATCGGACGTCTTGTCTGAGCGGCTTCAGGATTTATCGCTATAACCATGATGGATAATTTTAAACACACCACGGTGCTGCTCGACGAAGCCGTAAACGGCCTCAACATTCGTCCCGATGGCATTTACATTGATGGCACTTTTGGCCGTGGTGGACACTCACGCCTGATTTTGTCGCAGCTTGGCGAACACGGGCGTCTTATTGCGATCGATCGCGATCCGCAGGCGATTGCCGCGGCACAGGCGATCAACGATCCGCGTTTCTCCATCGTGCACGGTCCTTTTTCTGCGCTCGCTGACTATGTCCGCGAGCTTGAGTTCGTTGGCCGCATCGACGGCATTCTTCTCGATCTTGGCGTTTCTTCACCGCAGCTTGACGATCCGGAGCGCGGCTTCTCGTTTATGCGCGACGGGCCGCTGGATATGCGTATGGACCCAAGCCGCGGCCAGTCAGCAGCGGAATGGCTGTTGAAAGCCGAAGAAGCGGACATTGCCTGGGTGCTGAAGACCTTCGGCGAAGAGCGGTTTGCGAAACGTATCGCCCGCGCCATCGTCGAGCGTAACCGCGAGCAGCCGATGACGCGTACCAAAGAGCTGGCTGAAGTGGTTGCTGCCGCCACGCCGGTGAAAGACAAATTCAAACACCCGGCGACTCGTACCTTCCAGGCGGTGCGCATCTGGGTCAACAGTGAACTGGAGGAGATCGAGTCGGCGCTAAAAGGCTCGATTGACGCGCTGGCCCCGGGCGGGCGGCTGTCGATTATCAGTTTCCATTCGCTGGAAGACCGCATTGTGAAACGCTTTATGCGCGAACAGAGCCGCGGTCCGCAGGTTCCGGCCGGGTTACCGATGACCGAGGCGCAGCTCAGCAAGCTGGGTGGTCGTCAATTGAAGGCATTAGGAAAAATGATGCCGGGCGAAGAAGAAGTGGCGGAAAACCCACGCGCCCGTAGTTCAGTGCTGCGTATTGCAGAGAGGACGAACGCATGATCGGCAGAGTGTCGGAGACCCTCAGCAGGGTAACGGGATCGTTAGGAAGCACCGAGCGCCATGCATTGCCTGGCGTGATCGGCAGCGATCTTCTGCGTCAGGGGAAACTGCCACTCTGTCTGTTCATCGCCATCATCGTTACCGCCATCATTGTGGTGACAACCGCGCACCACACCCGTCTGCTTACCGCCCAGCGCGAGCAGTTGGTGCTGGAGCGTGACGCGCTGGATATCGAGTGGCGCAACCTGATTCTCGAAGAGAACGCGCTCGGCGATCACAGCCGGGTTGAGCGGATCGCAACGGATAAGCTCCAGATGCAGCACGTCGATCCGTCGCAGGAAAACATTGTGGTTCAAAAACAGGAATGATGCAGTCATGGTAAACGCATGAGAGCAGCGGGTAAGACGCTAAAACCAAAACGTCAGGACGAACAGGCCAACTTTATCAGTTGGCGTTTTGCGTTGCTGTGCGGCTGTATTTTTCTCGCGCTGGCGTTACTGCTGGGACGTGCAGCCTGGCTGCAAATCATCAACCCCGACATGCTGGTGCGCCAGGGCGATATGCGTTCTCTGCGCGTGCAGGAAGTCGCCACGTCGCGCGGGATGATCACCGATCGCTCCGGTCGTCCGCTGGCGGTGAGCGTGCCGGTGAAAGCCATCTGGGCCGATCCCAAAGAGCTGCATGATGCGGGCGGTATTACGCTGGATAACCGCTGGAAAGCGCTCTCCGATGCGTTGAAGATACCCCTCGATCAGCTGGCGGCACGCGTTAATGCTAACCCGAAAGGGCGCTTCATCTATCTTGCTCGTCAGGTCAATCCCGATCTTGGCGACTACATCAAAAAACTCAGGCTGCCCGGCATTCACCTGCGTGAAGAGTCGCGTCGCTACTACCCTTCCGGCGGCGTGACCGCGCACCTTATTGGCTTTACCAACGTCGACAGTCAGGGAATTGAGGGCGTGGAGAAGAGCTTCGACAAGTGGCTCACCGGCCAGCCGGGCGAGCGCGTGGTGCGTAAAGACCGTTATGGCCGCGTGATTGAAGATATCTCCTCTACCGACAGCCAGGCTGCGCACAACCTGACGCTCAGCATTGATGAACGTCTGCAGGCGCTGGTTTATCGCGAGCTGAACAACGCGGTGGCGTTCAACAAAGCAGAATCCGGTACCGCCGTGCTGGTGGACGTCAATACCGGCGAAGTGCTGGCGATGGCGAACAGCCCGTCCTACAACCCGAATAACCTCGCCGGCACCCCGAAAGACGCAATGCGTAACCGCGCCATCACCGACGTGTTTGAACCCGGTTCAACCGTAAAACCAATGGTGGTGATGACCGCGCTTCAGCGCGGCGTGGTGCAGGAAAACTCGGTGCTTAATACCGTGCCATATCGGGTCAACGGTCATGAGATTAAAGACGTCGCGCGCTACAGCGAGCTGACGCTGACCGGAGTACTACAGAAGTCGAGTAACGTCGGTGTATCCAAGCTGGCGTTAGCGATGCCATCCTCAGCGTTAGTAGATACTTACTCACGCTTTGGACTGGGAAAGGCGACCAATTTGGGGTTGGTCGGAGAACGCAGTGGCTTATATCCTCAAAAACAACGGTGGTCTGACATAGAGAGGGCCACCTTCTCTTTCGGCTACGGGCTAATGGTAACGCCGTTACAGTTAGCGCGTGTCTACGCAACCATTGGCAGCTACGGCATCTACCGTCCGCTGTCGATAACCAAAGTCGACCCACCGGTACCGGGTGAACGCGTGTTCCCTGAATCGCTGGTGCGCTCCGTGGTCCATATGATGGAGAGCGTGGCGCTGCCGGGCGGTGGCGGGGTGAAGGCAGCCATCAAGGGCTACCGTATCGCGATTAAAACCGGTACCGCGAAAAAAGTCGGTCCGGACGGGAAGTACATCAACAAATACATTGCTTACACCGCGGGCGTTGCGCCAGCCAGCCAGCCGCGTTTTGCGCTGGTGGTGGTGATCAACGATCCGCAGGCAGGTAAATATTACGGCGGTGCCGTTTCAGCGCCGGTATTCGGGGCCATCATGGGCGGCGTACTGCGCACCATGAATATCGAACCGGACGCGCTGGCAACGGGTGAGAAAAACGAATTCGTGATTAATCGAGATGAGGCAACAGGTGGCAGATCGTAATTTGCGCGACCTTCTTGCTCCGTGGGTAGCCGGGCTACCTGCGCGAGCGCTACGCGAGATGACCCTCGACAGCCGTGTGGCTGCCGCAGGCGATCTTTTTGTAGCAGTGGTCGGTCATCAGGCGGACGGGCGTCGTTATATCCCGCAGGCAATCGCACAGGGCGTCGCAGCCATTATTGCGGACGCTCAGGGCGAGGCGACCGATGGTGAAGTGCGCGAAATGCATGGCGTGCCGGTTATCTATCTCAGCCAGCTGACGGAGCGTCTGTCCGCGCTGGCAGGCCGTTTTTACCATGAGCCTTCCGACCGGCTGCGTCTGGTCGGTGTGACCGGGACCAACGGTAAAACCACTACCACCCAGTTGCTGGCGCAGTGGGCGCAGCTGCTGGGCGAAACCAGCGCCGTGATGGGTACCGTCGGCAATGGTCTGCTGGGTAAAGTCAGCCCCACCGAAAATACCACCGGCTCGGCGGTAGACGTACAGCAAGTACTTGCTAACCTGGCAGATCAGGGTGCAACGCTGGCGGCGATGGAAGTCTCTTCGCATGGCCTGGTGCAGCATCGCGTAGCGGCACTGAAATTTGCCGCGTCGGTATTTACTAACCTCAGCCGCGACCACCTCGATTACCACGGGGACATGGAGCAGTACGAAGCCGCGAAATGGCAGCTGTTCTCCAGCCATCACTATGGGCAGGCGATCGTTAATGCCGACGATGAAGTCGGTAACCGCTGGCTGGCGAGTCTGCCGGACGCCGTTGCGGTGTCGATGGAAAACAACATCAATCCCGGTTGTCATGGCCGCTGGCTGCGCGCCGACGCGGTGGAGTACCACGACAGCGGAGCCACTATTCGTTTCTCTTCGTCATGGGGCGAGGGCGAGATCGAAAGCCGCCTGATGGGCGCGTTTAACGTCAGCAATCTGCTGCTGGCGCTGGCTACGCTGCTGGCGCTGGAGTATCCGCTCGACGCGCTGCTGAAAACCGCTTCCCGCCTGCAGCCGGTCTGTGGCCGGATGGAAGTGTTCAGCGCACCGGGCAAACCTACCGTCGTGGTGGATTATGCCCATACCCCTGACGCGCTGGAGAAAGCACTGCAGGCCGCGCGCCTGCACTGCGCCGGTAAGCTCTGGTGTGTGTTCGGCTGCGGCGGAGATCGTGACAAAGGCAAACGTCCGCTGATGGGCGCGATTGCTGAAGAGTTCTCTGACGTGGTGATCGTGACCGACGACAATCCGCGCACCGAAGATCCGAAAGCGATTATCACTGATATCCTGGCGGGCATGCTGGACGCTGGCCGCGCGCGCGCCGTTGAAGGCCGTGCCGAAGCGGTGACCAACGCCATTATGCAGGCGCAGGAAAACGACGTCGTGCTGATCGCCGGTAAAGGGCATGAGGATTACCAGATTGTCGGTAATCGCCGTCTCGACTATTCCGATCGCGTTACCGCAGCGCGCTTGCTGGGGGTGGTAGCATGATCCGCGTCTCACTGAGCCAGCTCGCAGGTATTCTGCGCGCCGACCATCACGGCACAGATATCACCATCGGCGATGTGACCACCGACACACGCAAAATCACCCCGGGCTGCCTGTTTGTCGCGCTGAAGGGCGAGCGTTTTGACGCGCACGATTTTGCACAGCAGGCGAAAGATCGCGGCGCGGGCGCGCTGCTGGTGAGCCGTTTGCTGGAGACCGATCTGCCGCAGCTGGTAGTGGAAGACACGCGTCTGGCGTTTGGCGAACTGGGTGCCTGGGTGCGCCAGCAGGTGCCAACCCGCGTTGTCGCGCTCACCGGCTCCTCCGGTAAAACCTCGGTAAAAGAGATGACCGCCTCGATCCTGAATCAGTGCGGCAACACGCTCTATACCGCCGGCAACCTCAACAACGACATCGGCGTGCCAATGACGCTGCTGCGCCTTACCACGGAGCACGACTATGCCGTCATTGAGCTGGGCGCGAATCACCAGGGCGAGATCGCCTGGACCGTCAGCCTGACGCGTCCGGAAGCGGCGCTGGTTAATAACCTGGCGGCAGCGCATCTCGAAGGTTTCGGCTCGCTTGCCGGCGTTGCCAAAGCGAAAGGCGAAATCTTCACCGGCCTGCCCGCTAACGGCATTGCCATTATCAACGCCGACAATAACGACTGGCTGAACTGGCAGAGCGTTATTGGCGAGCGTAAAACCTGGCGCTTCTCACCCAACGCGGCACAGAGCGATTTTACCGCCACTAACGTGCACATGACCGCGCACGGAACTGAATTCACGCTGCAGACCCCGGTCGGCAATATCGACGTCACGCTGCCGCTGCCGGGTCGCCACAACATTGCTAATGCGCTGGCAGCAACCTCGCTGGCAATGGCGGTAGGCGCGTCGCTCGACGCGGTGAAAGCTGGCCTCGCCACGCTCAAAGCCGTGCCGGGCCGTCTGTTCCCGATCCCGCTGAGTGAAAACCAGCTGCTGCTGGATGACTCCTATAACGCTAACGTCGGCTCGATGACCGCCGCCGCGCAGGTGCTGAGCGAAATGCCAGGCATGCGCGTGATGGTGGTTGGCGATATGGCGGAGCTGGGCGACGACGCGCTGGAGTGCCACCGTCAGGTGGGCGAGGCGGCGAAAGCCGCAGGCGTTGACCTGGTGCTGAGCGTCGGCACACTGAGCGAAGCTATCAGCAGTGCCAGCCTGGCTGGCGAACATTTCAAAGAAAAAGGCGCGTTAATCGCGCGTTTACAGCAGCTTATCGCTGAACATTCCCCGATCGTCATTTTAGTGAAGGGCTCACGCAGTGCCGCCATGGAAGAGGTAGTACACGCATTACAGGAGAACAGGACATGTTAGTGTGGCTGGCCGAACATCTGGTCAAATATTATTCCGGCTTTAACGTCTTTTCCTATCTGACGTTCAGGGCCATTGTCAGCCTGCTGACCGCGCTGTTTATCTCTCTGTGGCTGGGGCCGCGCCTGATTGCGCGCCTGCAGGAGCTCTCTTTTGGTCAGGTGGTGCGTAACGATGGTCCGGAGTCGCACTTCAGCAAGCGCGGCACCCCGACCATGGGCGGCATCCTGATCCTGTTCTCTATCGTGGTGTCGGTGCTGCTCTGGGCCTACCCGTCAAACCCGTACGTCTGGTGCGTGCTGTTCGTGCTGGTAGGCTACGGCGCGATTGGCTTCGTCGATGACTATCGCAAAGTGGTGCGTAAAGACACCAAAGGCCTGATCGCGCGCTGGAAGTATTTCTGGATGTCGGTCATCGCGCTGGTGGTAGCCTTTGCGCTCTATCTGGCCGGGAAAGATACCCCTGCGACAGAACTGGTGGTGCCGTTCTTCAAGGACGTGATGCCCCAGCTCGGCATCTTCTACATCCTGCTGGCTTACTTCGTGATTGTTGGCACCGGTAACGCGGTCAACCTGACCGACGGTCTTGATGGTCTGGCTATTATGCCGACCGTGCTGGTCGCGGCGGGCTTTGCGCTGGTGGCCTGGGCGACGGGTAACATGAACTTCGCCAACTATTTGCATATCCCTTATCTGCGTCACGCTGGCGAACTGGTGATTGTGTGTACCGCCATTGTCGGGGCAGGGCTTGGCTTCCTGTGGTTCAACACCTATCCGGCGCAGGTATTTATGGGCGATGTCGGCTCGCTGGCGCTGGGCGGCGCGCTTGGCATCATCGCCGTGCTGCTGCGTCAGGAGTTCCTGCTGCTGATCATGGGCGGCGTCTTCGTGGTGGAAACCCTGTCGGTGATCCTGCAGGTTGGCTCGTTCAAGCTGCGCGGCCAGCGTATTTTCCGTATGGCGCCGATTCATCACCACTATGAACTGAAAGGCTGGCCGGAGCCGCGCGTCATCGTGCGCTTCTGGATTATTTCGCTGATGCTGGTGCTGATTGGCCTGGCAACCCTGAAGGTGCGTTAACTATGTCTGCTTACCAGGGCAAAAACGTCGTCATTATTGGACTGGGTCTCACCGGGCTGTCCTGCGTGGATTACTTCCTCGCGCGTGGCGTAACGCCGCGCGTCATGGACACGCGTCTGACGCCGCCGGGGCTGGATAAGCTGCCGGAAACGGTCGAGCGCCATCTCGGCAGCCTGAACGATGACTGGCTGCTGGCGGCGGATCTGATTGTCGCAAGCCCTGGTATGGCGCTGGCACACCCGTCGCTGAGTGCAGCGGCGGAGGCTGGCGTGGAGATCGTTGGCGATATCGAACTGTTTTGCCGTGAGGCGCAGGCCCCCATCGTGGCGATCACCGGCTCTAACGGCAAAAGCACCGTTACCACGCTGGTCGGCGAGATGGCGAAAGCGGCAGGCGTCAACGTTGGCATCGGCGGCAATATTGGCCTGCCAGCCCTGATGCTGCTCGAGCCGGGCCGTGAGCTTTACGTTCTGGAGCTTTCCAGCTTCCAGCTGGAAACCACCAGCAGCCTGAAAGCGGTAGCGGCCACCATTCTCAACGTGACCGAAGATCATATGGATCGCTACCCGTTCGGACTGCAGCAGTATCGCGGTGCGAAACTACGCATCTATGAAAACGCCACCACCTGCGTGGTGAATGCGGATGATGCCCTGACCATGCCGGTGCGCGGCGCGGATGAGCGCTGCATCAGCTTCGGCATTGACGTGGGCGACTATCACCTTAACCGTCAGCAGGGCGAGACCTGGCTGCGGGTAAAGGGCGAGAAAGTCCTGAACGTCAAAGAGATGACGCTGGTAGGTCAGCACAATTACACCAACGCCCTGGCGGCGCTGGCGCTGGCGGATGCCGCCGGCCTGCCGCGCGCCAGTAGCCTGAAGGCGTTAACCACCTTTACCGGTCTGCCGCACCGCTTCCAGCTCGCCTGGCAGCATAATGGCGTGCGCTGGATCAACGATTCTAAAGCTACCAACGTCGGCAGTACCGAAGCGGCGCTGAACGGGCTACAGGTTGACGGCACGCTGCATCTGCTGCTGGGCGGTGACGGGAAGTCAGCCGATTTCTCACCGCTGCGTCGCTACCTCGACGGCGACAATATTCGCCTGTGGTGCTTCGGACGCGACGGTGCGCTGCTGGCCGGTCTGCGCCCGGACGTCGCAGTACAGACCGGGACGATGGAGCAGGCCATTCAGCGCCTCGCCGGGCAGCTGCAGCCGGGTGATATGGTGCTGCTGTCACCGGCCTGCGCCAGCCTCGATCAGTTTACGAATTTTGAGCAGCGCGGTGAGATATTCACCCGTCTGGCGAAGGAGCTTGGTTGATGCGTCTCTCTCTCCCGCGTCTTCGCGTGCCGCGAGTGCCTGGCGCTGGTGTGCTGGTATGGCTGTTCTCCGCGCTAAAGGGCTGGGTCATGGGCTCGCGCGAGAAAGACACCACCAGTCTGGTGATGTACGACCGCACCCTGCTGTGGCTGACGTTCGGCCTGGCGGCCATCGGTTTTATTATGGTGACTTCGGCGTCAATGCCGGTTGGTCAGCGTCTGGCGGACGATCCCTTCCTGTTCGCCAAGCGTGATGCGCTCTATCTGCTGCTGTCGTTTATGCTGGCGATGATTACGCTGCGTCTGCCGATGACGTTCTGGCAGCGTCACAGCGCGGCGATGCTCATCGCCTCGATCATCATGCTACTGATCGTGCTGGTGGTGGGCAGCTCGGTCAACGGGGCATCGCGCTGGATCTCGCTCGGGCCGTTGCGTATTCAACCGGCGGAGCTCTCCAAGCTGTCGCTGTTCTGCTATCTGGCTAACTATCTGGTACGCAAGGTTGATGAAGTACGTAACAACCTGCGCGGCTTCTTAAAACCGATGGGCGTGATTCTGGTGATGGCAGTACTGCTGCTGGCCCAGCCTGATCTCGGAACCGTGGTGGTGCTGTTCGTTACTACGCTGGCGATGCTGTTCCTTGCCGGGGCGAAACTCTGGCAGTTCCTCGCCATTATCGGCATGGGCATTTCGGCGGTGGTCCTGCTGATCCTCGCCGAGCCGTACCGTATGCGCCGCGTTACCTCGTTCTGGAACCCGTGGGAAGATCCCTTCGGCAGCGGTTACCAGCTGACCCAGTCGCTGATGGCGTTTGGCCGCGGCGAACTCTGGGGGCAGGGGCTGGGGAATTCGGTGCAGAAACTCGAATATCTTCCGGAAGCACATACCGACTTCATCTTCTCCATTATCGGGGAAGAACTCGGATATATCGGTGTGGTACTTGCATTATTGATGGTATTCTTCGTCGCTTTCCGTGCGATGTCCATCGGGCGTCGCGCCCTTGAGATCGATCAGCGTTTTTCGGGCTTTTTAGCCTGTTCTATCGGTATCTGGTTCAGCTTCCAGGCGCTGGTAAACGTTGGTGCGGCGGCGGGTATGCTGCCGACCAAAGGTCTGACGCTGCCGCTTATCAGTTACGGCGGTTCGAGCCTGCTGATCATGTCGACGGCCATCATGTTTTTATTACGCATAGATTATGAAACGCGTCTGGAAAATGCCCAGGCGTTTACACGAGGTTCACGATGACAGGGCAAGCGAAGCGATTAATGGTGATGGCAGGCGGAACGGGCGGACACGTCTTTCCCGGTCTGGCGGTTGCGCACCATTTAATGGCTCAGGGCTGGCAGGTGCGCTGGCTCGGCACCGCGGATCGTATGGAAGCGGATTTAGTTCCGAAGCACGGCATTGACATCGACTTTATCCGTATTTCCGGGCTGCGCGGCAAGGGCCTGAAAGCCCTGCTGCTGGCGCCGGTGCGTATCTTTAATGCCTGGCGTCAGGCGCGCGCCATCATGAAACGCTTCAGGCCGGACGTGGTGTTGGGCATGGGCGGTTATGTTTCTGGCCCCGGCGGACTGGCCGCGTGGTCATTGGGCATTCCGGTGGTGCTGCATGAGCAAAACGGTATTGCCGGGTTGACCAACAAATGGCTGGCGAAGCTGGCGAAAAAAGTGATGCAGGCGTTCCCCGGTGCGTTTCCTGACGCCGATGTGGTCGGTAATCCGGTGCGTACCGATGTGCTGGCGCTGCCACTGCCGCAGGAGCGTCTGGCGGGGCGTGAAGGCCCGGTGCGCGTGCTGGTGGTGGGCGGTTCCCAGGGCGCGCGGGTTCTGAATCAGACCATGCCGCAGGTTGCAGGCCGTCTGGGTGAACGCGTGACGATCTGGCATCAGAGCGGAAAAGGCGGGCTGGAAACGGTACAGCAAGCCTATGCCGATGCCGGGCAGCCCCAGCACAAGGTGACTGAATTCATTGACGACATGGCCGATGCCTACGGCTGGGCGGATGTGGTGGTGTGCCGTTCCGGCGCGCTGACCGTGAGCGAAGTGGCGGCGGCAGGTTTACCGGCGCTGTTCGTTCCGTTCCAGCATAAGGATCGTCAGCAGTACTGGAACGCGCTGCCGCTTGAAAAAGCCGGCGCGGCAAAAATTCTTGAGCAGCCTCAGTTCACCGTGGACGCGGTAGCCGAAACCCTTGCCGGGTGGGATCGCGCGACGCTGATGACAATGGCGGCTCACGCCCGCGCGGCCTCCATTCCGGATGCCACCGAGCGGGTAGCAAATGAGGTCCGCGCCGTAGCACTGGCGTAACGACAGGCCGGCCCACAGGGCGGGTATGATTTTTGATGTTTATTTGGCGCGCTGCGCCGCAGGTTAGAGAATGAATACACAACAACTGGCGAAACTGCGTTCTATCGTGCCCGAGATGCGTCGCGTCCGGCACATTCACTTTGTTGGCATCGGCGGCGCCGGAATGGGCGGTATTGCCGAAGTGCTGGCCAACGAGGGCTATCAGATCAGCGGGTCCGATCTGGCGCCGAACCCGGTAACCCAGCAGTTGACGCAGCTTGGCGCAACGATTTACTTCAACCATCGCCCGGAAAACGTGCTCGATGCGAGCGTGGTGGTGGTGTCGAGCGCGATCTCTGCAGATAACCCGGAGATCGTGGCTGCGCGCGAAGCGCGTATCCCGGTGATCCGCCGCGCAGAGATGCTGGCTGAGCTGATGCGTTTTCGTCACGGTATTGCGGTAGCGGGTACCCACGGTAAAACCACGACCACTGCCATGGTATCGAGCATTTACGCCGAAGCTGGTCTGGACCCGACGTTTGTTAACGGCGGTCTGGTGAAAGCCGCAGGCACCCATGCGCGCCTCGGGCACAGCCGTTATCTGATTGCCGAAGCGGATGAAAGTGACGCGTCGTTCCTGCATTTGCAGCCGATGGTGGCGATTGTCACCAATATTGAAGCCGACCACATGGATACCTACCAGGGCGACTTCGAAAATTTAAAGCAAACATTCATCAACTTTTTGCACAATTTGCCGTTTTATGGGCGTGCCGTAATGTGTATCGACGATCCGGTGATCCGCGAGCTGCTTCCGCAGGTCGGACGCCAGACCACGACTTACGGCTTCAGCGAAGACGCTGATGTGCGCATTGAGAATTACAGCCAGAGCGGGGCGCAAGGGCGCTTTACCATCGTGCGTCAGGATAAACCGGCGCTGCAGGTGACCCTGAATGCGCCAGGCCGCCATAACGCCCTGAACGCGTCGGCGGCGGTAGCGGTAGCAACCGAAGAGGGTATTGAGGATGACGCAATTCTGCGTGCGCTGGAGAGTTTCCAAGGTACCGGACGTCGTTTCGACTTCCTCGGTGAATATCCGCTGGCGACGGTAAATGGCAAACCGGGCAGCGCGATGCTGGTGGACGATTACGGCCATCATCCGACCGAAGTGGACGCCACGATCAAGGCGGCGCGTGCGGGCTGGCCGGATAAAAACCTGGTGATGGTGTTCCAGCCACACCGCTATACGCGTACCCGCGATCTCTACGATGATTTCGCTAACGTGTTGACCGAAGTGGATGTGCTGCTGATGCTGGACGTGTACCCGGCGGGTGAAGCACCGATTCCGGGCGCGGATAGCCGCTCGCTGTGCCGTACGATTCGCGGGCGCGGCAAGATTGACCCGATACTGGTGCCTGACGCTGCCCGCGTGGCGGATATGCTGGCACCGGTGTTGACCGGCAATGATTTGATTCTGGTGCAGGGCGCCGGAAACATTGGCAAAATTGCCAGAAACCTGGCTGATATCAAGCTGCAGCCGCAAAAGCCGGAGGAAGAATCGCATGAGTGATAAAATCGCGGTCCTTTTTGGCGGTGATTCTGCCGAGCGCGATGTGTCGCTGCAGTCCGGCGCAGCGGTACTGGCTGGCCTGAAAGAAGCGGGCCTGGACGTGCATCCGTTTGATCCGCGCGAGCGTTCGGTGATGACGCTTAAAGAGCAGGGTTTCGACAAAGTCTTTATCGCGCTGCACGGGCGCGGCGGCGAGGACGGCACCCTGCAGGGGGTGCTGGAGCTGCTCGGGCTGCCCTATACCGGCAGCGGCGTGATGGCGTCTGCCATTGGCATGGATAAATTGCGTACCAAGCTGCTGTGGCAGGGCGCGGGTTTGCCGGTTGCTCCGTGGGTCGCGCTGACGCGCGCGCAGTTTGCTGACGGGCTGAACCAGCAAACGCAGCGCGCCATTGAAGCGCTTGGTCTGCCGCTGATCGTGAAGCCGGCGCGCGAAGGTTCAAGCGTGGGCATGTCCCGCGTTGAGCACGCCGATGCGCTTGTTAGTGCACTGGAACTGGCCTTCGAGCACGACTGCGAAGTGCTGGTTGAGAAATGGTTAAGCGGGCCTGAGTTCACAGTTGCGATGCTGGGTAACGATATTCTTCCGTCTATTCGTATCCAACCGGCAGGTATCTTCTATGATTATGAGGCGAAATATCTCTCTGATGAGACTCAGTATTTTTGCCCTGCGGGTTTGAGCGACGACGAAGAACAGTTATTAGGCGATCTGGTGCGTAACGCCTGGAATATCCTCGACTGCAGCGGCTGGGGACGTGTGGATGTGATGAAGGACAGCGACGGACAGTTTTACCTGTTAGAGGTGAATACCTCGCCGGGGATGACCAGCCACAGCCTGGTGCCGATGGCGGCCCGTCAGGCTGGCATGAGCTTCTCGCAGCTGGTGGTTCGAATTCTGGAGCTGGCTGACTGATATGTCTCAGGCGGCGCTGAACGCGCGAGCCCGGGCTGAGGAGCAGCAGAACGCTGCCTCCCGCCGGAATAATGGAACGCGTCTGGCAGGCATTATTTTCCTGCTGATGGTGCTGTGCACCATATTTTTCAGCGGCTGGGTGGTGCTCGGCTGGATGGAGGACGCCCAGCGTCTTCCGCTGTCGAAGCTGGTCGTGACTGGCGAGCGCCACTACACGCGTAATGATGATATTCGTCAGTCAATACTGGCACTCGGCGCGCCGGGAACCTTTATGACCCAGGACGTCAACATCATTCAAAGTCAGATCGAACGTCTGCCCTGGATCAAGCAGGCAAGCGTAAGAAAGCAATGGCCGGACGAATTGAAGATTCATCTGGTTGAATATGTGCCGCTGGCAAGGTGGAATGACCAGCACATGATTGACGCTGATGGAAATTCCTTCAGCGCACCGGCAGAACGCACCAGTAAACAGGCGCTGCCGATGCTTTACGGGCCGGAAGGCAGTGAGAATGAAGTCCTTCAGGGATATCGCAGCATGGGCGCTGTGCTGGCGAAAGATAAGCTCGCTCTGAAGGAGGCGGCAATGACCGCCCGCCGCTCCTGGCAGTTGACGCTGAGTAACGATATCAAGCTCAACCTGGGACGCGGCGACACGATAAAGCGTCTTGAACGCTTTATCGAGCTTTACCCGGTATTGCAGCAGCAGGCGCAGGCCGATGGCAAAATCATCAGCTATGTCGACCTGCGCTATGAGTCCGGTGCGGCAGTGGGCTGGGCGCCTGCGCCCGCTCCGGTCGAGGAACTGAATCAGCAACCGACTCAGCAACAGAATCAGTGACAGGCAGAACAGCAATGATCAAGGCGACGGACAGAAAATTGGTAGTTGGACTGGAGATTGGCACCGCGAAGGTTGCCGCTTTGGTAGGGGAAGTTCTGCCCGACGGTATGATCAATATCATTGGCGTGGGCAGTTGCCCGTCGCGCGGTATGGATAAAGGCGGGGTAAACGATTTGGAGTCGGTGGTTAAGTGCGTTCAACGCGCGATTGACCAGGCCGAACTTATGGCAGACTGTCAAATCTCATCGGTCTATCTGGCGCTTTCTGGTAAACATATCAGTTGCCAGAACGAAATCGGGATGGTGCCGATTTCCGAGGAAGAGGTGACGCTGGAAGACGTTGAGAATGTGGTCCATACCGCTAAATCTGTACGCGTGCGCGATGAACACCGTGTGCTCCATGTGATTCCCCAGGAGTACGCGATTGATTATCAGGAAGGTATTAAAAACCCGGTAGGGCTTTCCGGGGTGCGCATGCAGGCAAAAGTGCACTTGATCACATGTCACAACGATATGGCGAAAAACATCGTTAAAGCCGTTGAACGTTGTGGTCTAAAAGTTGACCAACTCATCTTTGCAGGTCTGGCGTCGAGCTATTCAGTGTTAACTGAAGATGAGCGTGAACTCGGGGTCTGCGTGGTGGATATTGGCGGTGGTACAATGGATATCGCCGTTTATACCGGCGGAGCGCTCCGTCACACCAAGGTTATACCGTATGCTGGCAACGTGGTGACCAGCGATATTGCTTATGCCTTTGGTACGCCGCCGAGCGATGCGGAAGCGATCAAAGTACGCCATGGCTGTGCGCTTGGCTCGATCGTCGGTAAAGACGAAAGCGTAGAAGTGCCTAGCGTGGGCGGTCGTCCGCCGCGCAGCCTGCAACGCCAGACGCTGGCTGAGGTCATTGAGCCGCGTTATACCGAGCTGCTCAACCTGGTCAACGAAGAGATTTTACAGTTACAAGAGCAACTCCGTCAGCAGGGCGTCAAACATCATCTTGCGGCGGGGATTGTGTTAACCGGCGGCGCGGCACAAATCGAAGGCCTGGCAGCCTGTGCGCAGCGCGTATTCCATACGCAGGTGCGTATTGGTCAGCCGTTGAATATTACTGGCCTTACTGATTACGCCCAGGAGTCCTATTACTCTACTGCCGTTGGTCTGCTGCACTATGGGAAAGAGTCCCATCTGAGCGGTGAAGCGGAAGTGGAAAAACGTGCCTCGGTCGGCTCGTGGATCAAGCGAATCAACAGCTGGCTGAGAAAAGAGTTTTAATTTTTTAAAGAGACCGCAAAATATTAACGGTCTCAGGCGAACAGGCATAAACGGAGAGAAACTATGTTTGAACCTATGGAACTGACCAACGACGCGGTGATTAAAGTCATCGGCGTCGGTGGGGGCGGTGGCAACGCCGTCGAACATATGGTGCGCGAGCGCATCGAAGGCGTGGAGTTCTTCGCGGTAAACACCGATGCGCAGGCACTGCGTAAAACCGCGGTTGGTCAGACTATTCAGATCGGCAGCGGCATCACCAAAGGATTGGGTGCCGGCGCGAATCCTGAAGTCGGCCGTAACGCCGCTGAAGAAGATCGTGAAGGCCTGCGTGCTGCGCTGGAAGGTGCGGACATGGTCTTTATCGCAGCCGGCATGGGCGGCGGCACCGGTACGGGTGCGGCACCGGTCGTTGCTGAAGTGGCAAAAGATTTAGGTATTCTGACTGTTGCTGTCGTGACTAAGCCTTTCAATTTTGAAGGCAAAAAGCGTATGGCTTTCGCAGAGCAGGGTATCTCTGAACTCTCCAAGCATGTCGATTCTCTGATCACTATACCGAACGACAAGCTGCTGAAAGTCCTGGGTCGCGGTATCTCTCTGCTGGATGCGTTTGGCGCGGCGAACGACGTGCTGAAAGGCGCGGTACAGGGTATTGCCGAGCTGATTACCCGTCCGGGTCTGATGAACGTCGACTTCGCTGACGTGCGCACCGTGATGTCCGAAATGGGCTACGCGATGATGGGCTCCGGCGTGGCAAGCGGTGAAGATCGTGCGGAAGAAGCGGCAGAAATGGCGATCTCCAGCCCGCTACTGGAAGATATCGACCTTTCCGGCGCGCGCGGCGTACTGGTTAACATCACGGCGGGCTTCGACCTGCGTCTGGACGAGTTCGAAACCGTGGGTAACACCATTCGCGCCTTCGCCTCCGACAACGCCACCGTGGTTATCGGTACTTCTCTGGATCCAGAGATGAACGACGAACTGCGCGTCACCGTTGTGGCTACCGGCATTGGCATGGATAAGCGTCCGGAAATTACGCTGGTAACCAACAAACAGCAGCAGCAACCGGTGATGGATCGCTACCAGCAGCACGGTATGGCGCCGCTGACCCAGGAGCAGAAACCGGCTTCTAAAGTGGTCAACGACAACACTACACAAGCGGCGAAAGAGCCTGATTATCTGGACATTCCAGCGTTCCTGCGTAAGCAAGCTGATTAAGAATAAACCGGAAGTTGGGATTTTGCGCTCTTTGTGCTAAAATGCCCTGCCGTTTGTGATATACACTTTCGGTTGGATAAGTAATTTGGCGAGATTATACGATGATCAAACAAAGGACATTAAAACGTATCGTTCAGGCGACTGGCGTCGGTTTACATACCGGCAAAAAAGTCACGCTGACGCTGCGCCCTGCGCCGGCAAACACCGGGGTCATCTATCGTCGTACCGACTTGAATCCACCGGTAGATTTCCCGGCTGATGCCAAATCTGTGCGTGATACCATGCTCTGTACTTGCCTGGTCAATGAGCATGACGTGCGGATATCTACCGTAGAGCACCTGAACGCCGCCCTGGCGGGTCTGGGTATCGACAACATTATGATTGAAGTCGATGCGCCGGAAATCCCGATCATGGATGGCAGTGCTGCGCCGTTTGTATATCTGCTGCTTGATGCGGGTATCGAAGAGCTGAATGCTGCGAAGAAATTCGTCCGCATTAAAGAGACTGTTCGTGTTGAAGATGGCGATAAGTGGGCTGAGTTCAAGCCGTTTAATGGTTTTTCGTTGGATTTCACCATCGACTTTAACCATCCGGCGATTGATGCCAGTAACCAGCGATATCGCATGAATTTCTCGGCCGACGCCTTTATGCGTCAGATCAGCCGCGCTCGTACCTTCGGCTTTATGCGTGATATCGAATATCTGCAGTCCCGCGGCCTGTGCCTGGGTGGCAGCTTCGACTGTGCCGTCGTTGTTGACGATTATCGCGTACTGAACGAAGACGGTTTGCGTTTTGAAGACGAATTTGTTCGTCACAAAATGCTGGATGCGATTGGCGATCTGTTTATGTGTGGTCACAACATTATCGGTGCGTTCACGGCATACAAGTCCGGCCATGCGCTGAACAACAAACTGCTGCAGGCGGTTCTTGCTAAACAAGAAGCCTGGGAGTATGTGACTTACGAAGACGAAGCAGAATTGCCGCTGGCATTCAAAGCACCTTCGATGGTTCTGGCATAAGCTAAAACCCTATAACCAATACGACTGGTTAACCTGGCACTCTCTCCGGCCAGGAAGGCCAGTCGTTTTGTTTTCTGATGTTAGCCCCACCGCCTCTTTCCTGCTGCCATTCACGGTGTGAAGTTACCTTCGCACATCTGCTTTACGGTTTTGTGACGATTTCTCCGGCACATAAAAAAGATAACCGATCGTTACGGCATGTTTCGTGCTGCCTGCGCGTGGGATTGATGCTAATATTCGGGGTTATTAACATTACAAGCGGACCGGGAATATCCGACAGGTCCAGGTGAGCAAGGTGTCTGGAATTTTAACGCGGTGGCGACAATTTGGCAGACGTTACTTCTGGCCGCATCTCCTTCTGGGGATGGTCGCGGCAAGCCTTGGCCTGCCCGCGCTAAATAATAATACCGGCCAGAACGCGCCAGCTGAAACCTCAGCCATTACGCCAGGCCGTAGCCCGCTTGTCGATGTCACCAGCTTTATCCGCATTCAGGAATCAGCCAGACGCCCTTCCTTTAGCGTCGATTACTGGCACCAGCATGCGATCCGCACCGTCATTCGCCACCTCTCTTTCGCCATGGCCCCACAGGTGTTGCCGGTGGCGGAAGATACCCTGCCGCTTCAGGCGCACCATATTGCGCTGCTGGATACGCTTAGCGCGCTGCTGACGCAGGAAGGCTTACCCTCTTTCATTACCCGTTTCGTTATCACACCGGAACGCGACACCCTTGCCGCTTTCAGTGTCCTCGCCTGGCTAAGTCAGGTGCAGGGCATTCGTGCCGGACCTCAACGCCTCAGCTAACAACTTTTCTACTTTCACATTTATTTTCTCGCGAAAGCGAGGCGTTTGAGAATTTATTATGCTAATCAAGTTATTAACTAAAGTTTTCGGTAGCCGTAACGAACGCACCCTGCGCCGTATGCGCAAAGTGGTGGCCCAGATTAACGCCATGGAACCTGCCATGGAAAAGCTCTCTGATGATGAGCTGAAAGCAAAAACGGGCGAGTTTCGTGCGCGTTTAGAGAAGGGAGAGGAGCTGGAAAACCTGATCCCTGAAGCTTTTGCCGTGGTGCGCGAAGCGAGTAAACGCGTGTTCGGCATGCGTCACTTTGATGTCCAGTTGCTGGGCGGTATGGTGCTGAACGATCGCTGCATCGCCGAGATGCGTACCGGTGAAGGTAAAACGCTGACCGCAACCCTGCCGGCATACCTGAATGCCCTGAGCGGCAAAGGCGTTCACGTTGTTACCGTGAACGATTATCTGGCGCAGCGTGATGCTGAAAACAACCGTCCGCTGTTTGAATTCCTCGGCCTGAGCGTCGGCATCAACCTGCCAGGCATGCCTGCGCCGGCGAAGCGTGAAGCTTACGCTGCAGACATCACCTACGGCACCAACAACGAATACGGTTTTGACTACCTGCGCGACAACATGGCGTTCAGCCCGGAAGAGCGCGTACAGCGTAAACTCCATTACGCGCTGGTGGATGAGGTGGACTCCATCCTGATCGATGAAGCCCGAACCCCGCTTATCATCTCCGGTCCGGCAGAAGACAGCTCCGAGCTGTACAAGAAAGTTAATAAGATCATCCCGAACCTGATTCGTCAGGAAAAAGACGACTCCGACACCTTCCAGGGCGAAGGCCACTTCTCCGTGGATGAGAAAGCGCGTCAGGTCACGCTGACCGAACGCGGCCTGGTACTGATTGAAGAGCTGCTGGTGAAAGAAGGCATTATGGAAGAGGGCGAGTCGCTCTACTCTCCGACCAACATTATGCTGATGCACCACGTAACCGCCGCACTGCGTGCCCATGCGCTGTTTACCCGCGACGTTGACTACATCGTTAAAGATGGCGAAGTCATCATCGTTGATGAACATACCGGGCGTACCATGCAGGGCCGTCGCTGGTCAGATGGTCTGCACCAGGCGGTTGAAGCTAAAGAAGGCGTTGATATTCAAAACGAAAACCAGACGCTGGCATCCATCACCTTCCAGAACTATTTCCGCCTGTACGAAAAACTGGCGGGGATGACCGGTACCGCCGACACAGAAGCGTTTGAATTCAGCTCCATCTATAAACTCGATACCATCGTGGTGCCGACCAACCGTCCGATGATCCGTAAAGATATGCCGGATCTGGTTTATATGACCGAGCTGGATAAGATCGCCGCGATCATCGAAGACATAAAAGAGCGTACCGCTAACGGCCAGCCGGTGCTGGTGGGGACCATCTCCATTGAGAAATCCGAAGTGGTTTCGAACGAGCTCACCAAAGCGGGCATCAAGCACAACGTGCTGAACGCCAAATTCCACGCCAACGAAGCGGGCATCGTGGCCCAGGCCGGTTATCCGTCGGCCGTGACCATTGCCACCAACATGGCCGGTCGTGGTACCGATATCGTGCTGGGCGGCAGCTGGCAGGCTGAAGTTGCTGAGCTGGTTGACCCGACTCCGGAACAGATTGCTCAGATCAAAGCTGACTGGCAGGTGCGTCACGACGCGGTGCTGGCCTCTGGCGGTCTGCATATCATCGGCACCGAGCGTCACGAATCACGTCGTATCGATAACCAGCTGCGCGGCCGTTCCGGTCGTCAGGGTGATGCCGGTTCCTCGCGCTTCTACCTCTCTATGGAAGATGCCCTGATGCGTATCTTCGCCTCCGATCGCGTTTCCGGCATGATGCGCAAGCTTGGAATGAAGCCGGGTGAGGCGATTGAGCATCCGTGGGTGACCAAAGCGATCGCTAACGCGCAGCGTAAAGTGGAAAGCCGCAACTTCGATATTCGTAAGCAGCTGCTGGAATACGATGACGTTGCCAACGATCAGCGTCGTGCGATCTACACCCAGCGTAACGAACTGCTGGACGTGTCTGACATCAGCGAAACGATCAACAGCATCCGTGAAGACGTGTTCAAAACCACCATCGATGCGCATATTCCGCCGCAGTCCCTTGAAGAAATGTGGGATATCCCGGGCCTGGAAGAGCGTCTGAAAAACGATTTCGATCTTGAACTGCCGCTGAGCGAGTGGCTGGATAAAGAGCCGGATCTGCATGAAGAGACGCTGCGCGAACGCATCCTCGAAAACGCGATTGAAGTTTACAAGCGTAAGGAAGAGGTTGTGGGTATCGATATGATGCGCCACTTCGAAAAAGGTGTAATGCTCCAGACGCTGGACTCCCTGTGGAAAGAGCACCTGGCAGCAATGGACTACCTGCGTCAGGGCATCCACCTGCGTGGTTATGCGCAGAAAGATCCGAAGCAGGAGTACAAGCGTGAATCCTTCTCCATGTTCGCCGCTATGCTGGAATCGCTGAAATATGAAGTGATCAGCACCCTGTGCAAAGTCCAGGTGCGCATGCCGGAAGAAGTTGAAGCGATGGAGCAGCAGCGCCGTGAAGAAGCGGAGCGTCTGGCACAGATGCAGCAGCTTAGCCACAGCGACGACGAAACCGAAGCTGCCGAAGCGCTGGCCACGCAGACCGGCGAGCGTAAAGTCGGGCGCAACGATCCGTGCCCGTGCGGTTCCGGTAAAAAATACAAACAGTGCCACGGCCGCCTGAGCTAAGGTATCCGATAACAGCAAAGGCGCAGGAGACTGCGCCTTTTTTATGGGCTGACGACTATGAAAAATATCCGTATTGCCGCCGGGATCATCCGTAATACCGCCGGTGACATCTTTATTACCCAGCGGGCCGCCGATGGGCATATGGCGGGGAAATCTGAGTTTCCCGGCGGCAAGATAGAAACGGGCGAAACCCCAGAGCAGGCTTTGGTGCGCGAACTTCAGGAAGAAGTGGGTATTACCGCGACCCGTTATGAACTATTCCAGACGCTGGAGCATACCTTCGACGATCGCCACATCGCCTTCTGGTTCTTTATGGTTGAAGACTGGGAAGGAACGCCGTGGGGTAAAGAGGGGCAGGCAGGACGCTGGGTCGCCCAGGCGGCGCTCGACAGCGATGCGTTCCCACCCGCGAATGCGCCGGTTATCGCGCGTTTGCTGGCAAGCGCCGGGCAATAAAAAGGCCGCCTGCTGGCGGCCATACTACGATGAGCAGCCTTAGTGCTGCTGTTCGCTCCAGTCGTCGCTATCGTTCAGATCGCCGCTGCTGGGGATGCGTTTCTCTTCATCCGCCCACTCGCCAAGGTCAATCAGCTGGCAGCGTTTCGAACAAAACGGACGGTACGGGCTACTTTCATTCCAGACGACGCTCTGGCCGCAGGTCGGGCAGTCGACGCGGGTAATATCACTCATTCTTTCTCCTTAACAGCAGGCCAGTTCGAAATCGAGACGCTCAGGCACGCTGCCTTTTTCACTGTCGAGCGGCAGGAAGCGAATCGCGAATCGGCTTTTATGGCCTGAAATCTGCGGATAAAGCTCATCCGCCAGATTAAGTTGCAGGCGCAGTAGATCGGTATCTTCGGCATTATCCTGATAAAAACCATTCAGGCTGGTCTGCTTGCGCAGCGCAGACGAGTTGCGCACCAGATCCAGTACCAGCCGCAGCGAATGCTCAAGCGGTTCCAGGCTGTGGAGCCAGGCGCTGACCTGCGCATCGCGCTTCTCCTGCGGCAGGTGGAGCCACAGCTGCAGTCCGGGGAGATCGAAGCTGCAACAGCCGCCGGGAATACTCAGGCGCTGGCGGACCAGAGCAATCAGCTTGTCCTCGCGCAACTGCTGCCCCATGCGCGGCGCGGCCAACAGCACGCTGCTGCTCGCTTTGAGCTTCTGGCGCAACGTCGCGATCATCTCCTGATCGACGCCCGGTACTTCAACCCATGCCTGTAGTTTCCGCTGCTGCCGATCCAGCTCTTTAACCAGCTCCGAACGCACATCGCCGCGCTCAAACAGGTCCAGCAGGTCGCCTGCGTTGCGGAAAAAATGCAGTGCGGTGGCGTGGTCGCTTAACGGGAGCTGAGCGTTGAGCTGGTTGAGTAAAAACTCAATGCGCAGCCAGGTACGCATCTTTTCATTCAAAGGATATTCATAAAGAACGTGGGTATGCATTACTCATATTCCTGTTGTTCGGCCTCGGCAGCCAGCGCAAGATAACGCTGATGCAGGCGGGCAACATCTGAAACAATCGCGTCTGGTGCGCCGTTATTATCGATCACGTCATCCGCTACCGCCAACCGAGTGGCGCGAGAGACCTGGGCCGCCAGCATCTTTTCAGCGAGTTCACGCGTCACGTTGTCGCGCAGCATCGTGCGCTGCAGTTGGATTTCGGGCGTGACGTCAACGACCAGTACGCGATCCGCATTTTTGTATAACTGGTTTTCAACCAGCAACGGGACAACCCAGAGCACATAGGGGGAGGTTGCCCGGGCCATTTCAAGACGGGTTTGTTGCCCTATCAGAGGGTGTAGCAGGGCGTTAAGCCACGCTTTTTCATCGGCGCTGGCAAAGATTTTTTCGC
Source organism: Siccibacter colletis (assembly GCF_025914095.1). Lineage (NCBI taxonomy): Bacteria > Pseudomonadati > Pseudomonadota > Gammaproteobacteria > Enterobacterales > Enterobacteriaceae > Siccibacter > Siccibacter colletis. The sequence continues at coordinate 720,530 of NZ_CP074352.1, forward strand.
GCAGCGCGCGGCGGTTCAAAGTGCCGTCGGGCAGGCAAATAGCCTGACCATAACGGGCAACGATGGCTGACAGTGCAGGCGTTCCGGGTTCCACCACCTGACGGGCAATAATATCAGCGTCGATAATTGTTACGCCAAGTTGTGCAAAGGCGCTGGCCACCGTACTTTTGCCGCTGCCTACGCCGCCTGTCAAGGCTACCGTATAACCCATAAAAACGATCCTGAGTTGTCGTAACGCGGCTCTGAATCCACACTACGTTGCCCGTGATACCCAACGCTGGCTCGCTGTCTGACGGGCCTTTTTCGCCTCGCCGTTCAAAAAGCCATTTTTCAGGTAAATTTTCGGGATTGTAGCGTAAAAAAGAAGGTTTTCGCAGTCTTGCGGCACCATTATTAGTGCGTATGATAACGTCACTGGAGTTGGCAGTTGCACCGCCGCTTTTATTTATGCGTTCATCGCCATTAACCCAGGAATTCGCTCATGCGTATTGAAGAAGATCTGAAGTTAGGTTTCAAAGACGTTCTTATCCGCCCTAAACGCTCCACGCTTAAAAGCCGCTCTGACGTCGAACTTGAGCGTCAATTCACATTCAAACACTCTGGTATTACCTGGTCTGGCGTACCCGTTATCGCAGCTAACATGGATACGGTGGGAACGTTCGCAATGGCGAAGGCGTTAGCTGGCTTCGATATTCTTACCGCCGTGCATAAGCACTACAGCGTTCAGGACTGGTCTGGCTTCGTTAACAGCGTTCCGGAAAGCGTGCTGCGCCACGTTATGGTCTCCACCGGCACTTCGGATACCGACTTCGCGAAAACCAAAGAGATTCTGGCGCTGTCCGCGAACCTGAAATTCATCTGCATTGACGTCGCCAACGGCTATTCAGAACACTTCGTCCAGTTCGTCAGCAAAGCACGTGAAGCCTGGCCGGATAAAGTTATCTGCGCCGGCAACGTGGTCACCGGGGAAATGTGCGAAGAGCTGATCCTCTCCGGGGCAGACATGGTGAAAGTCGGCATCGGCCCGGGCTCGGTCTGCACCACGCGCGTAAAAACCGGCGTGGGCTACCCGCAGCTTTCCGCGGTTATCGAATGCGCTGATGCAGCGCATGGTCTGGGCGGTCAGATCGTCAGTGACGGCGGTTGCGCCGTGCCGGGCGATGTAGCCAAAGCCTTCGGTGGCGGCGCTGATTTCGTGATGCTGGGCGGCATGCTGGCTGGCCACGAAGAGAGTGGCGGCACGGTGGTGGAAGAGAACGGCGAAAAATTCATGCTGTTCTACGGCATGAGTTCAGAGTCGGCCATGAATCGCCATGTGGGCGGCGTAGCGCAATATCGCGCGGCCGAAGGCAAGACCGTGAAGCTGCCGCTGCGTGGCCCGGTTGAAAACACCGCGCGCGACATCCTTGGCGGCCTGCGTTCTGCCTGCACCTACGTGGGCGCAGAGCGTCTGAAAGAGCTGACCAAACGCACTACCTTTATCCGCGTGCAGGAGCAGGAAAACCGCGTATTTAACTCACTCTGAGTACGCGTTCTTCTTCAGAATAAGGCATCCTTCGGGATGCCTTTTTTATCCCGCGCTCATGGCATCGCCAAGGTGGAAAATGGGTAAATACATTGCCACCACCAGCGTGCCGATGATGACCCCCATCACCACCATAATAATGGGTTCGAGCGACGCAGCCAGGTTGTCGGCCCGCTCCCGGGTGCGCCCGGTATGGATAGCCGCCAGCCGCTGCAGCATGACATCCAGCGCTCCCGTCGATTCTCCGGTGCGGATCAGGGGAACGCACCACGGGCTGAATACCATTTCCTGCTCCATAGCCCGCCACAGTGGCTCACCCTCCGCTACCCGTTCTCTGAGCCGATCCAGCGCCTGATGCCAGTACTGGGCCGGGAGAGTTTTACTGGCGCAGCCCAGACCATTGAGCAAAGGAATACCGGCCTGCTGGGTGAGCGTCAGCACAGTGTAGATCTGGCTCAGGCGCTGGCCGCGCACCAGTTCTCCGGCAAGGGGCATTCGCAGCAGCAGCCGCTGGCTTAGCTGATGGCAGTGCGCATTGCGGCGTAAAAATCGCCCGATAATGATAACGGCAATGCCTGTCGCTATACCGTATCGCCAGCCGCTTTCCAGCCACTCAGAGAGCGCAATGACCCCCCGCGTCAGCGCCGGGAGAGGCGTATTGAACGTCTGATAAATGGCTGCGAACTCAGGGAGTACAAAGCCCAGCATCCCCAGCGTCACCACGATAGCGACGGCGACAACGAAACCCGGATAACGCAGCGCTTTTACCACTTTCTTTTTCAGTATCCACTGCTCTTCCTGTTGCGCAGCAAGATGCAGGCAGCACTCCTCCAGTTTGCCGGTCAGCTCGCCGGTTTCGATAAGCGCGCAGAACAGTGGGGGAAACACAGCTGGCCACTGCTGCAACGCCTGTGACAGCGGCTGGCCGTGCAGGATCTGTTGCGTCAGATGCATGAGCAGTGCACGCCACTGCGGTACCGGATGCTGCTGCGCTATCAGCATCAACCCGTCGGCCAGGGTTACCCCTGCCTGAAGCAGCGTGGCAAGCTGGCGAGCAAACTGAATAACATACTCGATATGCCAGTAACGTTTCCGTATCGAACGAGGGCGCAGAGTGAGCAGGGAAATGCCTTCGCTCTGTAACGCCAGCATGGCATTCGCGCGGCTTTGCGCCCAGCAGAAGCCATTCTCACGCGCGCCCTGGCTGGTGATGCCTTCCCAGTGCCACAGCTGTTTACTCGTCATGGGGCATCCCCAGTACCCGATAGACTTCATCCAGCGTGGTACGGCCCTCCTCAACAGCGCGCAGGCCATGATCGAACAGGCTCTTCATGCCCTGCTGATGCGCCAGCGTTTCAATCTCGCTTGCTGATGCGCCAGCAACAATCTGACGGCTCAGTTCCGGGGTAATGTGCAGCATTTCAAAGAGGGCAATGCGACCATAAAAGCCAGCGTAACACCGTTCGCAGCCGTTCTCTTTCCAGTCCGGAAGCGGCCGCGGCCATGTCGATTTCGCCAGCAGCACCGGCTCCGGGTTCAGGCTGCGACAGTGAGGACACAGCCGCCGGACCAGGCGCTGAGCCACCACCAGCTTCAGGGCTGAGGCCAGCATCCAGCGCGCCACGCCCATCTGCTCGAGCCTCACCAGCGTCTCGGTGGTGGAGTTGGTATGCAGGGTGGAGAGCACCAGATGGCCCGTCTGGGCAGCATTGATGGCGATTTCCGCCGTTTCGCCATCGCGGATCTCACCCACCATGATGATATCGGGATCCTGACGCAGCAGGGCGCGCAGAATAGCCTGAAACGTCAGCCCGGCTTTGGGATGGATCTGCGTCTGGTTCAGCCCGTGAAGCGGCAGCTCAATCGGGTCTTCCACGCTGCAGATATTCACATTTGGCTGGTTGCGCTCGCCCAGTGCGCTGTACAGCGTCATGGTTTTACCGCTGCCCGTTGGGCCGGTGACCAGCACCAGCCCCTGCGGTTGCGTAAGCGTGTGACGAAAAAGCCCGAGCTGTGAAGCGCTCATGCCGAGCGCCTCTGCATCGATATGTTGTTTGCCCTGATGTTGCAGGCGCAGCACCACTTTCTCTCCGTGCCGGCAGGGAAGGGTGGAGATGCGAAAAGAGACTTTCTGTTCTCCCAGCATGATGCTGAATTGCCCGTCCTGCGGCACGCGCCGTTCGGCAATATCGAGGTTACCCAGCACTTTTAATCGGGCGGTGATGGTACTTGCCAGCCTGGCGGGTGCCACAGCTGCCGGATGCAGCACCCCATCAATGCGCAGACGAACCTGATAGCGCTCCTCACCCGGCTCGAAGTGTATATCCGAGGCCCGGCGCGCCAGCGCTTCGTTCAGGGTCTGGTTTACCCAGTCCACCACCTGTATCCCTTCTTCCTGAAGCGGGGCCGCTTCCTGGGGGCGCTGCTGCTTCTCCATACGCTCGGCGCTCCAGCACTCAATATCGACCTGTTTCTGAGTGGAGAAACGCAGCGCATCCAGCAGTTCCTGAGCGGGGTGTTCAACAACGGCTACGTGAATAGCCGTATCAGTGACGTTAATCAGGTGAGCGCCGAAACGTTTGCACAGGGCGGCGATATGCTGATGTGTCATGTCCGCCTCCGTTATTCCACGCTGAAGCGGAACACATCTTCACAGGCCTGCTGCAGCGCGCTGTCGCCAGTGACGGTACAGACGCGGTTCCAGCCTTCAATCCCTTTCGCATCGCTCCACACCGGCGTCAGCGCCACGGTCAGACCATTGAGGCTGGATTTTCCGGTCATAGTCACCACGCCTTTGCCCAGCGTCATCGCGGAGACATAGCGGCTGGTACGCACGCCCGGTATACCGTTAGTACCCGCATCGCAGCTCGCCACGCCGCCACGATCGATAGCGCAAAGTTCTACTGCGGTGCGATAGGGCAGGAAGGTTTGCAGCACATCCGTCAGGGCTGCTTTGCGCAGGTAGTTCTGGTAAGCCGGAATGCCGACGGCGCTCAGGATGGCGATGATGGCAATCACCACCATCAGTTCAATTAAGGTAAAGCCTTGCTGTTTGTTCATGATCCACTCCTTGTGTTTAGGGTGTGGTCACTCTGACAAAGGCAGCATCGTGCAGCGAGCGGCAAAACAGCAATTGTGGAGGCGCTATCAGCAAAATTTCAGCTTGTTGCAGCGTAGTGAATTTGCACTGCGGTGAGGGTCGCAAAACAGCAGAGCACGCCGGAGCGTGCTCTGTGGAAAACTCAGCGAAAGCGCATTGAGAGGTCGAGCGCCTGAACGTGTTTGGTCAGCGCCCCAACGGAGATGAAATCGACGCCGGTGAGGGCAAATTCGCGCAGAGTTTCTTTGGTGACGTTGCCGGAGACTTCCAGCCGCGCCTTGCCCGCGGTGAGCCTGACCGCTTCGCGCATCTGGTCGGTTTCGAAGTTGTCGAGCATGATGATGTCTGCCCCGGCGTTCAGCGCCTGCTGCAGTTCGTCGAGGGATTCCACTTCCACCTCAACCGGCACCTCAGGATGCAGCCAGAACGCTTTCTCAACCGCCTGGCGAATTGAGCCGGAGGCGATGATGTGGTTCTCTTTGATCAGAAACGCGTCAGACAGTCCGAGACGGTGGTTGCTGCCGCCGCCGCACAGGACCGCGTACTTCAGCGCGGTACGTAGACCGGGCAGGGTTTTACGGGTGTCCAGCAGTTGGGTGTGGGTTCCTGTCAGCAGATCGACGTAGCTTTTAACCGCAGTGGCGACGCCGGAGAGCGTCTGGACAAAGTTGAGCGCGGTACGCTCGCCGGTAAGCAGCACGCGGGAGGGGCCATCGAGTTCAAACAGCGCCTGGTCCGCCGTGACGCTGTCGCCGTCGTTGACGTGCCACGTCACGGTGACGGCGTTGCCGAGCTGAATAAACACTTCTTCCACCCAGCGTTTGCCGCAGAATACGCCGTTCTCGCGGGTAATGACGACGGCGCGCGAGCGGTTATCTGCCGGTAACAGTTGCGCAGTAATGTCGTTATTCGCATCCGGCTCGCCGCCTAAATCTTCGCGTAGTGCCTGAGAAACGGTCTGGGGAATATTGAGCGCGATACGCTCAAGCAGCGCGTCGCGTCGTTGGTCCGGATTATAGCGGCGAGGTGGCATGAGAAACTCCAAAATGGTGGCGAATCAAAAGATTGAAACATGCTACTCTGAAGCGAGATTAAGTACCATACAAAGGAGACACCCCTCATGCAGCTGAACGATGGCTGGCTGGTGGGCGTAAGAAAAGTACCTTCCCCCCATTTCGATGACCGCCCGGATGGCGAGCAGCCGTCACTGCTGGTGGTCCATAATATCAGCCTGCCGCCGGGTCAGTTTGGCGGGCCGTGGATCGATGCGCTGTTTACCGGCACGCTGGATGCTGGCGCCGATCCCTTCTTCGCTGAAATAGTGCATCTGCGCGTCTCGGCGCACTGCCTTATCCGGCGCGACGGCGAAATTGTGCAGTATGTTCCTTTTACGAAACGTGCCTGGCACGCCGGCGTCTCTTGCTATCAGGGGCGCGAACGCTGTAATGATTTCTCCATCGGCATTGAGCTTGAGGGCACCGATACCCTCGCTTATACCGATGCACAGTATCAGCAGCTGGCGGCCATCACCCGCACGCTCGGTCAGGTTTACCCTGAGCTGACAGAACATCTGACGGGGCACAGCGATATCGCCCCGCAACGAAAAACCGACCCCGGCCCGGCGTTTGACTGGGATCGCTTTCGCGCGCTGGTCGCCGCGCTGCAGGATTAAGGAGAGAACATGACGTTGTTTACCCTGTTGCTGGTGTTAATCATTGAGCGGCTGTTTAAGCTTGGGGAGCACTGGCAACTGGATCATCGCCTTGAGGTGGTATTCCGTCGCGTGACGCGCTTCTCCCTCATCGCCACGCTGGCAATGACCGCTGCGGTGATGCTCATCGTCTGGCTGCTGCTGGAGGCGCTTGAAGGGCTGTTTTTCAACGTGCCGCTGCTGGTGGTGTGGATCCTTATCGGTCTGCTCTGCATTGGTGCCGGGGTAGTACGCCTGCACTATCACGCTTATCTGAAAGCCGCGAGCCGCGACGATGCCCACGCGCGCGATCTCATGGCAGCCGAACTGACCCTGGTGCATGGCGTGCCGCCCGAGTGCAGCGAGCGCGAATATCTGCGCGAGCTACAGAACGCCCTGCTGTGGATTAACTATCGCTTTTACCTGGCGCCGCTGTTCTGGTTTGTGGTCGGCGGCGAGGCCGGTCCGGTACTGGTGGCTGGTTACGCGTTCCTGCGGGCCTGGCAGACGTGGCTGGCGCGTCATCACACCCCGGTTGAGCGATTACGCTCCGGGATTGATGGCGTATTGCACGTGGTGGACTGGGTGCCGGTGCGGCTGGTGGGCGTGGCCTACGCGCTGATCGGGCACGGTGAGAAAGCGCTGCCGGCGTGGTTTGCGTCGCTGGCCGACCGCCATACTTCACAGTATCACGTCCTCACCCAGCTGGCACAGTTCTCGCTGGCGCAGGAACCGCATCACGATAAGGTGAAAACGCCGAAGGCCGCGGTGTCGATGGCGAAGAAAGCCACCCTGGTGATTGTGGTGGTGGTGGCGCTGCTGACGATATACGGCACGCTGGTGTAACCCAGCGTGCGCCATGTTTTATGAATGATCCGCAGGCGGGATGCCAAATACCGGCATGCCGTCGGCATCCCAGCTAATCAGCTTCAGGCGGGTGTGGCGATTTGGATCGTAGAGCGGGTCGCCTTCTATCTCCGTATAGTTTCGCGCGTGATACACCAGCACATCCTGTCCGTCGGGCGTTTTCGTAAAGCTGTTGTGCCCCGGTCCGTACTGGCGGTTCTCATAGCTGGTGGTAAATACCGGCTGCGGCGCTTTATGCCAGTTCTCCGGTTTTGTTGGGTCGGCGACCATGTCGATCCACAGTAGCCCCATGCAGTAATTCTCATCCGTTGCGCTGGCAGAGTAGCTGATAAACAGCCGTTCGCCGTGGGTGAGCACCGCCGGACCTTCGTTCACCAGAAACCCTCTGCATTCCCACTCATACTCCGGCTTGCTGAGCATCACCGGTGCGCTTTTCAGCGTCCACGGGTTTTCCATTTCCGCCAGATAGATATTGGAGTTGCCGGGGATGTCCGGCGCTTTCTGCGCCCAGAGATACCAGCGTTTCCCCTGATGCACGAAAGTGGTGGCATCCAGACAGAAGGTATCGAACGGCGTGACAAGCTGCCCCTTTTCCACCCAGTGGCCGGTGAGCGGATCGGCATCTTCACACGCCAGCACGAACATGCGGTGCTGGAACATATTGAGTTCATCCAGTGCTTTGGTGTGCGCGGCGGCGTAATAGATGTACCACGCGCCGTCGATATAGTGCAGTTCCGGTGCCCAGATCAGTTCGCTCATCGGCCCGCTGTCCGGCTTGCGCCACACCACAACCGGCGCGGCGTCACGCAACCCTTCCAGCGTGGCGGCACGGCGGATCTCCAGCCGGTCGTATTCCGGCACCGAGGCAATAAAGTAGTAGTTCTCGTCGTGGCGCAGAATAAACGGGTCGGCGCGCTGCTCAATAAACGGGTTCGGCCAGGGGGAAGTATTCATAGCGGTTTCCTTACTGCGTCGGCAGCGTCCAGACGCTGGTAGTCATTCAGTTCACGGTAGTTAACGCGGCGTTTCTCGAGGTCAGCCTGGATCTGTTTCATCAGTTCGCGGTCCACCTTAAGCAGGCGCACGACGCCCGCCGTAATCAGATAGCCCACCGCCGGAATAATCGTAAACAGCATCATAATGCCATTCACCGCGGTGGCGCTTTGCTGCTTCGCACTGGCGTCATAGCCATACCACGAGAGCAGGAAGCCCACCATCGCGCCCGCCACTGCCAGCCCGACTTTCAGGAAGAAGATGTTGCCGGAGAAGCTGATGCCGGTGATGCGCTTGCCGGTTTTCCACTCGCCGTAGTCATCCACATCGGCCATCAGCGACCAGTGCAGCGGAGACGGGATCTGGTGCACCACGTTCAGCAGGAAGTACAACACCACCACCAGCGTGGTGGCGCTCGGGTCGACGAAGTAAAAGCCGCCTGAGAAGATCGCCAGCACGATGTTGGTCCAGAAGAATACTTTCAGTTTGCACCAGCGATCGGTCAGCACCTTCGCCAGCATACTGCCGATCATCATGCCCACCACGCCGAGGCTGATAAACAGCGTGGCGAAGCTGGTGCTCTGCTGCATCACCCAGGTGACGTAGTACATTGTCGCGGCCATGCGGATAAAACCGGGGCAGACGTTGCACAGCGTCAGCAGCAGAATGCGCACCCACTGATCGTTTTTCCAGATGTCCTTCATATCGGCTTTCAGATCGTCGTTGCTCGGCACGGCCGGGCGGATACGCTCGCGCACGGTGGCGAAGCAGAACAGGAACATGCACATGCCGACCAGCGCCAGCACGCCCATCGCCATCTGATAGCCTTTCGCTTTATTGTCACCGCCGAACCAGTCCGCCATCGGCAGCAGCGTGAGGGACAGCAGCAGGGTGGCGATACCCACCATCACAAAGCGGTATGACTGGCAGGCGACGCGCTCGTGCGGATCGTTGGTGATCACGCTGCCCAGCGAGCAGTAAGGAATGTTGATGGCGGTATAGGCCACCGACATCAGGAAATAGGTGACGAACGCGTAAATGACTTTACTGTTGTAGCTCCATTCGGGCGTGGTAAACATCAGCACGCTGAACAGCGCATAGGGAAAAGCGACCCACAGCAGCCATGGACGAAATCGCCCCCATTTACTGTGGGTGCGGTCGGCAATGGCGCCCATAATCGGGTCGATAATGGCGTCCACAACGCGAATGGAGAGCAGCATAATCCCGACCAGCGCCGGGCTGAGGCCAAAGATGTCGGTATAGAAATAGTTAACAAACAGCATGATGGCACCGAAGATGATGTTGCACCCGGCATCACCCATACCGTAGCCAATTTTTTCTTTTATGGATAATTTTGCGTTTTGCATCGCCATGTCTCCTGCATGAGATATGGAGCAAATTATTGGTGTGCTTATGATTTTTTGCGCAGCAGTAAAGAGGCGCAGAGATGGATAATCGTGTCGTGGCGGGGAAAATGTGAGAGAGATAACACTACGGCGCAGCGGTACGGCAAAAAAATGCTCCCCGCCCCGGATGGCATCCGGTAGCAGGGAGCGAGGCGTCAGGCGGTTTTGCCGCTGCGTTGAGTTTTAATCCAGTAGCCGATGCCGAGGATTAGCACCCACACCGGGATCAGCCATACCGAAATCGCCATACCCGGCGTGATGGCCATGATCACCAGAATCGCTGCCATAAACAGCAGGCAGACGTAGTTCCCGAGCGGATAGAGCAGGGCAGGGAAGCGCGTTTTCACGCCCTGCTGATCTTTCCTGCGGCGGAACTTGATGTGCGCAAGGCTGATCATGGCCCAGTTAATCACCAGAGCAGATACCACCAGCGCCATCAGCAGGCCAAAGGCTTCGCCCGGCATCAGGTAGTTGATCAGCACGCACAGTGCGGTCGTGATGGCAGAGACCAGAATCGTGCCCACCGGAACGCCGCGCTTGTCGACTTTCAGCAGTGATTTTGGCGCATTGCCCTGCTGGGCCAGACCAAACAGCATACGGCTGTTGCAGTACACGCAGCTGTTATAGACCGACAGCGCTGCGGTCAGGATCACCACGTTAAGCGCGTTAGCGACCAGCGCATCGCCCAGTTCGTGGAAGATCAGTACGAACGGGCTGGTGTCGGCGGTGACACGCGTCCACGGCATCAGGGAAAGCAGCACCGCCAGCGAGCCAACATAGAAAATCAGGATGCGGTAGATAACCTGGTTGGTGGCTTTCGGGATGCTGGTTTCCGGGTTATCCGCTTCTGCTGCGGTGATCCCCACCAGCTCAAGGCCACCGAAGGAGAACATGATGATCGCCATCATCATCACCAGACCGGTCATCCCGTGCGGCAGGAAGCCGCCCTGTTCCCAGAGGTTACGAACCGTGGCCTGCGGGCCAGCGCTGTCGCTGAACAGCAGCCAGGCGCCGAACAGGATCATGGCGATAACCGCCACCACCTTAATAATGGCGAACCAGAACTCCATCTCACCAAACACTTTCACGTTGGTCAGGTTGATGGCGTTGATCAGCACGAAGAACACTGCGGCGGAGGCCCAGGTCGGGATTTCCGGCCACCAGAACTGAATATACTTCCCGACGGCGGTCAGCTCCGCCATCGCCACCAGCACGTAAAGCACCCAGTAGTTCCAGCCAGAGGCGAAACCGGCAAAGCCGCCCCAGTATTTGTAGGCGAAGTGGCTGAATGAACCGGCTACCGGCTCCTCGACCACCATTTCACCGAGCTGGCGCATGATTAAAAACGCGATAAAACCAGCAATAGCGTAGCCGAGGATAATCCCCGGACCTGCGGACTGGATAACGGAGGCGCTGCCCAGAAACAGCCCTGTTCCGATAGCTCCCCCCAGCGCGATGAGCTGAATATGGCGGTTTTTAAGGCCGCGCTTCAGCGTATCGCCGTGCTGTTGTCCTTCCATCTTTAAACCTCGTGTGTGGTTAAAACGTCTGTGCCCAGGTGATTACACTGTACATAGCAAAATCCGGACCGTGTAATTATATGTTTACGGTTAATGATTCGGAATTTTGGGTCGAAGTCTACCGTCCCGGCAAGAATAGTGATAAGCGCCAGCGAATGCACCTGCTTTGTGAAGGGAAAGTGACGAGGTGAATAAAAAGAAACCATTTGTAAATCGCTTCGCTTACGCCTTCTACCCCTGACGGGTTTCAATTTACGCAATGCGTATGCATTTATATGCATATTTTAAACTGATGAAACGGTTCAGGATGAGAGGCGTGGCGTTTCAGGAAAGTTAAAATTACTTCTTTGTGAGTAAAGGGCGTTTTTGTGCAAGGTTACATATTTGAAACGCCATTTCTGGAATGTTGTTAAAATGTGTATGGTTTCCTGATTTCAATCAAACCACGATAGACAGAAGGTGAATACTTTGTTACTTTAGCGTCATGAAGATAAAATTGGTATGACCAATTTACTCCGGGCGATGGCAGAGACAGGGAACAATGGCCTACAGCAAAATCCGCCAACCTAAACTATCTGATGTGATTGAGCAGCAGCTGGAGTTTCTGATTCTTGAGGGGACACTGCGCCCCGGCGAAAAACTCCCACCTGAACGCGAACTTGCAAAGCAATTCGACGTTTCCCGTCCCTCACTGCGCGAGGCGATCCAACGCCTTGAAGCAAAGGGTTTGCTGCTTCGTCGCCAGGGCGGCGGTACCTTTGTCCAGAACACGCTGTGGCAGAGCTTCAGCGATCCGCTGGTAGAACTCCTGTCAGACCATCCCGAATCCCAGTTTGATTTGCTTGAGACGCGCCATGCGCTGGAAGGCATTGCCGCCTACTATGCCGCGCTGCGCAGCACCGAAGAAGATCGGGAGCGCATCCGCGAACTGCATCAAGCGATTGAACGGGCGCAAGAGTCCGGGGACCTGGACGCTGAGTCAGACGCCGTAGTGCAATATCAAATTGCTGTCACCGAAGCGGCACACAATGTCGTGCTGCTGCATTTACTACGCTGTATGGAACCCATGCTGGCGCAGAATGTCAGACAGAACTTTGAACTGCTCTACGCTCGCCGGGAAATGCTGCCGATGGTAAGCAGCCATCGCACCCGTATTTTCGAGGCGATCATGGCACGGGAGCCGGAGCAGGCGCGTGAGGCATCGCACCGTCATCTGGCGTTCATTGAAGAGATTTTGCTGGACCGCAGTCGTGAGCAGAGCCGTCGTGAACGCTCGCTGCGCCGGTTTGAGCAACGCAAGAATTAGTATTTTTCCGGTGTCTTACCGGAAGATTTGTACCATAAGCGCCATCATGCGCGGCAACTAAACCCAGAACCTGTCTTATTGCGTTTTGGTCGTCAGAACGCAATGGGACAGGTTCCAGATAAATCAACGTATTAGATAGATAAGGAATACCCCCATGTCAGAACGTTTACACAATGACGTGGATCCGATCGAAACTCGCGACTGGCTACAGGCGATCGAATCGGTAATCCGTGAAGAAGGTGTTGAGCGCGCTCAGTATCTGATCGATCAGTTACTTTCAGAAGCCCGCAAAGGCGGCGTGAAAGTAGCGGCTGGTGCAGGTGCTGGCAACTACGTCAACACTATTGCCGTTGAAGATGAGCCGGAATACCCTGGCAATCTGGACCTTGAGCGTCGAATTCGTTCTGCTATCCGTTGGAACGCCATCATGACCGTGCTGCGTGCGTCTAAAAAAGACCTCGAGCTGGGCGGCCACATGGCATCTTTCCAGTCTTCAGCAACTATCTACGAAGTGTGCTTCAACCACTTCTTCCGCGCTCGCAACGACAAAGATGGCGGCGATCTGGTGTACTTCCAGGGCCACATCTCTCCGGGCGTGTACGCGCGTGCCTTCCTTGAAGGTCGCCTGACCGAAGAGCAGATGAACAACTTCCGTCAGGAAGTTCACGGCAACGGTCTGTCCTCTTACCCGCACCCGAAACTGATGCCGGAATTCTGGCAGTTCCCGACCGTATCTATGGGTCTTGGCCCGATCGGCGCTATCTATCAGGCTAAATTCCTGAAGTACCTGGAACACCGCGGTCTGAAAGACACCTCCGCGCAGACCGTTTACGCGTTCCTGGGCGATGGCGAGATGGACGAGCCGGAATCCAAAGGTGCGATCACCATCGCCACCCGTGAAAAACTGGACAACCTGGTCTTCGTCATCAACTGCAACCTGCAGCGTCTGGACGGCCCGGTAACCGGTAACGGCAAAATCATCAACGAACTGGAAGGCATCTTCTCCGGTGCTGGCTGGAACGTTATCAAGGTGATGTGGGGCTCCCGTTGGGACGAGCTGCTGCGTAAAGACACCAGCGGTAAGCTGATTCAGCTGATGAACGAAACCGTTGACGGTGACTACCAGACCTTCAAATCCAAAAACGGCGCCTACGTGCGTGAGCACTTCTTCGGTAAATACCCGGAGACGGCGGCCCTGGTTGCTGACTGGTCTGACGATGAGATCTGGGCGCTGAACCGTGGCGGTCACGATCCGAAGAAAATCTACGCTGCATTCAAAAAAGCGCAGGAAACCAAAGGCAAAGCGACCGTTATCCTTGCTCACACCGTTAAAGGTTATGGCATGGGCGACACCGCCGAAGGTAAGAACATCGCTCACCAGGTGAAGAAAATGAACATGGATGGCGTACGCTACATCCGCGATCGTTTCAACGTACCGGTAGCTGATGCTGACGTGGAAAAACTGCCGTACATCACCTTCCCGGAAGGCAGCGAAGAGCACAAATACCTGCACGAACGTCGTCAGGCGCTGCACGGCTACCTGCCGTCTCGTCAGCCGAACTTCTCCGAGAAGCTGGAACTCCCTGCGCTGTCTGACTTCAGCTCCCTGCTGGAAGAGCAGAACAAAGAGATCTCCACCACTATCGCTTTCGTGCGTGCTCTGAACGTGATGCTGAAAAACCAGTCCATCAAGGATCGTCTGGTTCCGATCATCGCTGACGAAGCGCGTACCTTTGGTATGGAAGGTCTGTTCCGTCAGATTGGTATTTACAGCCCGAACGGCCAGCAGTACACCCCGCAGGACCGTGAGCAGGTTGCATACTACAAAGAAGACGAGAAAGGCCAGATCCTGCAGGAAGGCATCAACGAGCTGGGCGCAGGTTCTTCCTGGCTGGCGGCGGCGACCTCCTACAGCACCAACAACCTGCCGATGATCCCGTTCTACATCTACTACTCCATGTTCGGGTTCCAGCGTATCGGCGACCTGTGCTGGGCAGCGGGCGATCAGCAAGCGCGTGGCTTCCTGATCGGCGGTACCTCCGGTCGTACCACCCTGAACGGTGAAGGTCTGCAGCACGAAGATGGTCACAGCCACATTCAGTCTCTGACTATCCCGAACTGTATCTCTTACGACCCGGCTTACGCCTACGAAGTCGCTGTGATCATGCACGACGGTCTGGAGCGTATGTACGGTGAGAAACAAGAGAACGTTTACTACTACATCACCACGCTGAACGAAAACTACCACATGCCGGCTATGCCGCAGGGTGCAGAGGAAGGTATCCGTAAAGGTATCTACAAACTCGAAACCGTTGAAGGTAGCAAAGGTAAAGTTCAGCTGCTGGGCTCCGGTTCTATCCTGCGTCACGTACGTGAAGCAGCGCAGATCCTGGCGAAAGACTACGGCGTGGGCTCTGATGTGTTCAGCGTTACCTCCTTCACCGAACTGGCCCGTGACGGTCAGGACTGTGAGCGCTGGAACATGCTGCACCCGGCCGACGAGCCGCGTGTACCGTACGTTGCCCAGGTTCTGAGCGACGCACCGGCAGTGGCTTCCACTGACTATATGAAACTGTTCGCTGAGCAGATCCGTAACTTCATCCCGGCAAGCGATTACCGCGTACTGGGTACTGACGGTTTCGGTCGCTCTGACAGCCGCGAAAACCTGCGTCACCACTTCGAAGTTGACGCGTCTTACGTGGTTGTAGCAGCGCTGGGCGAACTGGCTAAACGTGGTGAAATCGATAAGAAAGTGGTAGCGGAAGCCATCACCAAATTCAATATCGATGCAGATAAAGTCAACCCGCGTCTGGCATAAGAGGTAAAGAGATAATGGCTATCGAAATCAATGTACCGGACATCGGGTCTGATGAAGTAGAGATCACCGAGATCCTGGTAAAAGTGGGCGACAAGGTTGAAGCTGAACAGTCGCTGATCACCGTAGAAGGCGACAAAGCCTCTATGGAAGTTCCGTCTCCGCAGGCTGGCGTCGTAAAAGAGATCAAAGTCTCTGTCGGCGACAAAACCGAGACCGGCAAACTGATCATGATTTTCGATTCCGCCGACGGTGCAGCTGACGCTGCACCTGCTCAGGCAGAAGAGAAGAAAGAAGCCGCTCCGGCAGCAGCACCTGCAGCCGCGGCAGCAAAAGACGTTAACGTACCGGACATCGGCGGCGACGAAGTTGAAGTCACCGAGATCATGGTTAAGGTTGGCGACAAAGTTGAAGCCGAACAGTCTCTGATCACCGTAGAGGGCGACAAAGCTTCTATGGAAGTTCCGGCACCGTTCGCAGGTACCGTTAAAGAGATCAAAATCAGCACCGGCGACAAAGTGTCCACCGGCTCTCTGATCATGGTCTTCGACGTGGAAGGCGCTGCACCGGCTGCTTCTGACGCGAAACCGCAGGTTACCGAGCAGGCGGCTTCCGCCCCGGCAGCCGCGGCTGGCGCGAAAGACGTCAACGTACCGGACATCGGCGGTGACGAAGTTGAAGTTACCGAAGTGATGGTCAAAGTGGGCGACAAAGTTGCCGCTGAGCAGTCACTGATCACCGTAGAAGGCGACAAAGCCTCTATGGAAGTTCCGGCACCGTTCGCAGGTACCGTTAAAGAGATCAAAATCAGCACCGGCGACAAAGTGTCCACCGGCTCTCTGATCATGGTCTTCGAAGTGGAAGGCGCGGCACCAGCTGCGGCTCCGGCTAAGCAGGAAGCTGCTGCCCCGGCTCCGGCGGCGAAAGCTGAGAAACCGGCTGCTGCCCCGGCGAAAGCGGAAGGCAAATCTGAGTTTGCTGAAAACGACGCTTACGTTCACGCAACCCCGCTGATCCGCCGCCTGGCGCGCGAGTTCGGCGTAAACCTGGCGAAAGTGAAAGGCACCGGTCGTAAAGGCCGCATCCTGCGCGAAGACGTTCAGGCTTATGTGAAAGACGCGGTGAAACGCGCTGAGTCTGCGCCTGCTGCTGCCACCGGCGGCGGTATCCCGGGCATGCTGCCGTGGCCGAAAGTCGACTTCAGCAAGTTCGGCGAAATCGAAGAAGTGGAACTGGGCCGCATCCAGAAAATCTCTGGTGCTAACCTGAGCCGTAACTGGGTGATGATCCCGCACGTTACCCACTTCGACAAAACCGATATCACCGATCTGGAAGCGTTCCGTAAACAGCAGAACGCCGAAGCTGAGAAACGTAAGCTGGACGTGAAATTCACGCCGGTGGTCTTCATCATGAAAGCCGTTGCCGCTGCCCTTGAGCAGATGCCGCGCTTCAACAGCTCCCTGTCCGAAGATGGCCAGAAGCTGACGCTGAAGAAATACATCAACATCGGTGTTGCGGTAGATACCCCGAATGGTCTGGTGGTTCCGGTCTTCAAAGACGTGAACAAGAAGAGCATCACCGAGCTGTCTCGCGAGCTGACGACCATCTCCAAAAAAGCGCGTGACGGTAAGCTGACCGCTGGCGAAATGCAGGGCGGTTGCTTCACCATCTCCAGCATCGGCGGCCTGGGTACTACCCACTTCGCGCCGATTGTTAACGCGCCGGAAGTGGCCATCCTCGGTGTCTCCAAGTCTGCAATGGAGCCGGTGTGGAATGGTAAAGAGTTTGTGCCGCGTCTGATGATGCCAATCTCTCTCTCCTTCGACCACCGCGTGATCGACGGTGCTGATGGTGCGCGTTTCATCACCATCATTAACAACACACTGTCTGACATTCGCCGTCTGGTGATGTAAGCGAAAAAGCCGGCCCGACGGCCGGCTTTTTTCTGATAATCTTCTGGCGGAACGCCGGATTATCAGGTGCGAAAACAGGATTCGTTTGCCGTTTGTTGTTTCAAAATTGTTAACAATTTTGTAAGATGCGGACGGATAGAACGTCCCGGTGGATGAAGGACGTTAATAAAAATATCCTCAAAAGAGGGTAGCGTCAGACCCGCCGGATAAAAATTAAGAGGTCATGATGAGTACTGAAATCAAAACTCAGGTCGTGGTACTTGGGGCAGGCCCGGCAGGCTACTCTGCGGCCTTCCGTTGCGCTGATTTGGGTCTGGAAACCGTAATCGTTGAACGTTACAACACCCTCGGTGGTGTTTGCCTTAACGTCGGCTGTATCCCATCAAAAGCGCTGCTGCACGTAGCGAAAGTTATCGAAGAAGCCAAAGCGCTGGCGACTCACGGTATTGTTTTCGGCGAGCCGAAGACCGATATCGACAAGATTCGTACCTGGAAAGAAAAAGTTATCACTCAGCTGACCGGCGGTCTCGCTGGCATGGCCAAAGGCCGTAAAGTGAAAGTGGTAAACGGTCTGGGTAAATTCACCGGGGCTAACACCCTGGAAGTGGAAGGCGAGAACGGCAAAACCGTGATCAACTTCGACAACGCTATTATCGCAGCGGGCTCCCGCCCGATCGAACTGCCGTTCATTCCGCATGAAGATCCGCGCGTGTGGGACTCCACCGATGCGCTGGAGCTGAAATCCGTACCGAAGCGTATGCTGGTTATGGGTGGCGGTATCATCGGCCTCGAAATGGGTACCGTATACCATGCGCTGGGTTCAGACATTGACGTGGTTGAGATGTTCGACCAGGTTATCCCGGCTGCTGACAAAGACGTCGTTAAAGTCTTCACCAAGCGTATCAGCAACAAGTTCAACCTGATGCTGGAAACCAAAGTGACCGCGGTTGAAGCGAAAGAAGACGGTATCTACGTCACCATGGAAGGCAAAAAAGCCCCTGCGGAACCGCAGCGCTATGATGCCGTACTGGTTGCCATCGGTCGCGTGCCGAACGGTAAAAACCTCGACGCCGGTAAAGCGGGCGTGGAAGTGGATGACCGTGGCTTTATCCGCGTTGACAAACAGCTGCGCACCAACGTGCCGCACATCTACGCTATCGGCGATATCGTCGGTCAGCCGATGCTGGCGCACAAAGGCGTGCACGAAGGTCACGTTGCTGCGGAAGTTATCGCCGGCATGAAGCACTACTTCGACCCGAAAGTGATCCCGTCAATCGCTTACACCGAGCCAGAAGTGGCATGGGTAGGTGTGACCGAGAAAGAAGCGAAAGAGAAAGGCATCAGCTACGAAACTGCCACCTTCCCGTGGGCAGCGTCTGGCCGTGCTATCGCTTCTGACTGTGCAGACGGCATGACCAAACTGATCTTCGACAAAGAAACCCACCGTGTTATCGGCGGCGCGATTGTCGGCACCAACGGCGGCGAGCTGCTGGGTGAGATCGGTCTGGCAATCGAGATGGGCTGTGACGCTGAAGACATCGCGCTCACCATCCACGCGCACCCGACGCTGCATGAGTCCGTGGGCCTCGCAGCCGAAGTGTTCGAAGGTAGCATCACAGACCTGCCGAACCCGAAAGCGAAGAAAAAATAATCTCTGCTTTTGCAAAAAACGCCTCTCCGGAGGCGTTTTTTTATGCCTGCCTACCATTTTTAGTAGGTATCTGATTGATTTATCGATTAAATATCCCTCCATCTCTGCCGATACTCTCTTTATAATGTTGCAACTTTCATCAGGAACGCACGGTTCGCTTTCCCTGTGATGAGGGTGTTATGGATAGATGGTATTTGCCGGACAGGGAGTGTTTTCATTGTTCTGCCTGCTGTGACCTTTTTCCTCGCTGCCTTCATCCTTCAGCCTCTGCGGCTTTCCTGGCTTATTCCCTTCGTTACTCTGGGATTTTTGTACGTTAAAAAGGAAGAAACATGTCTTTGAAAAAACTGGCAGTTGTAGGCCTGGTCATGGCGACCGTGGCGCTTTCAGGCTGTGGCGCGATGAGCACGGCAATCAAGAAACGTAATCTGGAAGTGAAAACCCAGATGAGCCAGACCATCTGGCTGGAGCCTTCCAGCGAAAAAACGGTCTACATCCAGGTTAAAAACACGTCTGACAAAGACATGAGCAACCTGCAGACGCTGATTGCCAACGATCTGATTGCCAAGGGCTACAAGGTTTCCAGCTCTCCGGATACCGCGTACTACTGGGTGCAGGCTAACGTGCTGAAAGCCGATAAAATGGATCTGCGTGATGCGCAGGGCTTCCTGAGCAGCGGTTATGAAGGCGCTGTCGCCGGCGCGGCGCTGGGTGCAGGCATCACTGCCTACAACAGCAACTCCGGCGGTGCAGCTCTGGGCGTTGGCCTGGCAGCGGGCCTGATCGGTATGGCGGCAGATGCAATGGTGGAAGATGTGAACTTCACCATGATCACCGATCTGCAGATCTCCGAGCGCAGCAAAGCGAAAGTCACCACCGATAACATCGCTGCACTGCGTCAGGGTACGTCCGGTATCAAACTGCAGACCAGCACGTCTGAAGGCGATCGCGCTAAATACCAGACTCGCGTAGTATCCAACGCCAACAAAGTTAACCTGAAGTTCGAAGAGGCGAAGCCGGTTCTGGAAGCACAGCTGGCCAAGTCTGTTGCTAACATCCTGTAATCACTGCTAAAGATGTAAAAGGCCGCCCCCTGGGGCGGCCAGTAGATCAATGCTCACCTTTGCGCCAATCCCACCGTTTTTACGTCTCGCCAGCAACCCCGATGTAAATTCTGAAAGCGGTACGCAAAATAGCCAGGCATGCTTGCGCGTGCTGAAAAGCGGTGGCAATATCAGCGGCGTATCTTACTTGCCACAATACCTGTCTGACGGTGCCTGCTACCACCCAGGACAACAACGAAACCGCCGCTGGCGGTTTTTTTGTGCCCAAAAATGACCTTATGAACTGTGTTATTCGCTGCTTAACGATTCAGCAAGTATTTAATGTTGCTTTTTTGTAAACAGATTAACACTCCCACAAAATCCTGCTATGCTGCCCGTCGCGGTACCGGGCATATACCCTACAAACTGCTGTCTCACAGGAGCGTGAAGAGAACGCCTGCCGCACTATGACAATGAGAGCGAGGAGAACCGTCGTGCTAGTAGAATACCGTAAGCACGTAGCTGAGCGTGCCGCCGAGGGGATTGTGCCAAAACCCTTAGATGCAACCCAAATGGCCGCACTCGTCGAGCTGCTAAAAAGCCCGCCCGCTGGCGAAGAAGAATTTCTGATAGATCTGCTTACCAACCGTGTACCCCCAGGCGTAGATGAAGCCGCGTATGTTAAAGCCGGTTTCCTGGCCGCCATCGCCAAAGGCGAAGCGACATCCCCGCTGGTTACCCCTGAAAAAGCGATTGAACTGCTCGGCACCATGCAGGGTGGCTACAATATCCATCCGCTGATCGAGGCGCTGGATAACGACGCGCTGGCACCGATTGCCGCGAAAGCGCTGTCCCATACGCTGCTGATGTTCGATAACTTCTACGACGTCGAAGAGAAAGCAAAAGCCGGTAATACCTGGGCGCAAAAGGTGATGCAGTCCTGGGCTGACGCGGAGTGGTTCCTGAGCCGCCCATCGCTGCCTGAGAAAATCACCGTTACCGTTTTCAAAGTCACCGGCGAAACCAACACCGATGACCTCTCCCCGGCTCCGGACGCCTGGTCGCGCCCGGATATCCCGCTGCACGCTCTGGCGATGCTGAAAAACGCCCGTGAAGGCATCGAGCCGGATCAGCCAGGTGTGGTTGGCCCGATCAAACAGATCGAAGCGCTGAATCAGAAAGGGTTCCCGCTGGCTTACGTCGGCGACGTGGTGGGCACCGGTTCTTCCCGTAAATCTGCAACCAACTCGGTGCTGTGGTTTATGGGCGATGACATTCCGTACGTACCGAACAAGCGCGGCGGTGGTCTGGTGCTGGGCGGCAAAATTGCGCCTATCTTCTTTAACACCATGGAAGATGCCGGCGCGCTGCCGATCGAAGTTGACGTGAACAACCTGAACATGGGCGACGTGATTGACGTCTACCCGTTCAAAGGCGAAGTGCGCAACCACGAAACCGGCGAGCTGCTGGCCAGCTTCGAGCTGAAAACCGATGTGCTGATTGACGAAGTGCGAGCCGGCGGTCGTATCCCGCTGATCATCGGTCGTGGCCTGACTACCCGTGCGCGTGAAGCACTGGGTCTGCCGCACAGCGATATTTTCCGTCACGCGAAAGATGTGGCGGAGAGCAGCCGCGGCTTCTCGCTGGCGCAGAAAATGGTGGGCCGCGCCTGTGGCGTCACCGGCGTTCGTCCAGGGGCGTACTGCGAGCCGAAGATGACCTCCGTGGGTTCGCAGGACACCACCGGGCCGATGACCCGTGACGAGCTGAAAGACCTGGCGTGCCTGGGCTTCTCGTCTGACCTGGTGATGCAGTCCTTCTGCCACACCGCCGCCTATCCGAAGCCGGTGGACGTCACCACGCACCACACGCTGCCGGACTTCATCATGAACCGCGGCGGCGTGTCGCTGCGTCCGGGCGACGGCGTTATTCACTCCTGGCTGAACCGCATGCTGCTGCCGGACACCGTCGGCACCGGCGGTGACTCCCACACCCGTTTCCCGATCGGTATCTCCTTCCCGGCGGGCTCTGGTCTGGTGGCCTTTGCTGCTGCCACCGGCGTAATGCCGCTGGATATGCCGGAATCCGTGCTGGTGCGCTTCAAAGGCAAAATGCAGCCGGGCATTACCCTGCGCGATCTGGTTCACGCCATTCCTTTGTACGCCATCAAGCAGGGCTTGCTGACCGTCGAGAAGAAAGGGAAGAAAAACATCTTCTCTGGCCGCATCCTGGAAATCGAAGGTCTGCCGGATCTGAAAGTCGAGCAGGCGTTTGAGCTGACCGATGCTTCCGCCGAGCGTTCAGCGGCCGGTTGCACCATCAAGCTCAACCAGGAACCGATTATCGAGTACCTGACTTCCAACATCGTGCTGCTGAAGTGGATGATTGCGGAAGGCTACGGCGATCGCCGTACGCTGGAGCGCCGTATCCAGGGCATGGAGAAATGGCTGGCGGATCCGCAGCTGCTCGAAGCCGATGCTGACGCCGAGTACGCGGCGGTGATCGACATCGATCTGGCCGATATCAAAGAGCCAATCCTGTGTGCACCGAACGATCCGGACGATGCGCGCCTGCTCTCTGATGTGCAGGGCGACACCATTGACGAAGTGTTTATCGGTTCGTGCATGACCAACATCGGTCACTTCCGCGCGGCGGGTAAACTGCTGGATACCCATAAGGGCCAGCTGCCGACCCGCTTGTGGGTCGCGCCGCCAACCCGTATGGACGCCGCGCAGCTGACCGAAGAGGGCTACTACAGCGTCTTCGGTAAGAGCGGGGCGCGTATCGAGATCCCTGGCTGCTCGCTGTGCATGGGTAACCAGGCGCGCGTGGCAGACGGTGCGACGGTGGTGTCCACCTCAACCCGTAACTTCCCGAACCGTCTCGGTACCGGAGCGAACGTCTATCTGGCCTCGGCGGAACTGGCTGCGGTTGCGGCGCTGATCGGCAAACTGCCGACGCCGGAGGAGTACCAGACCTTCGTGGCGCAGGTCGACAAGACGGCGGTGGATACCTATCGCTATCTGAACTTCGACCAGCTCTCTCAGTACACCGAGAAAGCGGACGGTGTGATCTTCCAGACTGCCGTTTAATAACCGCTACAGGGGCCGCGTGCCCAACAAAAACCCACTGCTCCTGCGGTGGGTTTTTTTATTTTCACTCCTTTCACCGCTCATGCTTTTTTTCTTCCCTGCTGCTGCGATAATTAGCGTAATGGCTTTGCAGAGGAAACCACGATGGATTACGAATTTTTGCGCGACATCACCGGCGTGGTGAAGGTACGCATGTCAATGGGCCACGAAGCGGTCGGCCACTGGCTTAATGAAGAAGTGAAGGGCGATATGGCACTGCTGGATGAGGTTGAGCAGGCGGCCAGTGAAACCAAAGGCAGCGAGCGTCAGTGGCAGCGCGCCGGGCATGAATATACTCTGTGGCTGGACGGCGAAGAGGTGATTATCCGCGCCAATCAGCTGGAGTTTGCCGGCGACGAGATGGAAGAGGGCATGAGCTACTACGATGAAGAGAGCCTGTGCTTCTGCGGCGTTGAGGATTTCCTGCAGGTCATCCATGCCTATCGCGACTTTATGAATCAGCGTTAACGAAGCGTCCCTGCCTCGCGTGCGGCTTATACGGCGGGAATATTGCGGCCGTAGTAAATTTCGCGCATCTCTTTCCAGAGCAGATCGGTAATGGTTTTGCGTTCCTGCTCTGTCAGATCTTCTGGTCTGGTGTGGAACATGTAGTGCTTAAGATCGAACTCCTTAAGCAGCATTTTGGTGTGGAAAATATTTTCCTGATAAACGTTCACATCCACCATGTCGTACAGCGCTTTCATGTCATCGGACATGAAGTTCTGAATCGAATTGATTTCGTGGTCGATAAAGTGCTTCATGCCGTTCACGTCGCGGGTAAAGCCGCGCACGCGGTAATCGACGGTCACGATATCCGATTCCAGCTGGTGAATTAGGTAATTCAGCGCCTTAAGGGGCGAGATCACGCCGCAGGTTGAGACTTCGATATCGGCGCGGAAGGTGCACAGCCCGCCTTCCGGGTGGCTCTCCGGATAGGTATGCACGCAGATGTGGCTCTTATCAAGGTGCGCGACCACCGCTTCAGGCAGCGGGCCAGGATGCTCGGTTTTATCGATCAGCAGCGGATCGACCGGCTCTTCGCTCACCAGAATGGTGACGCTGGCGCCCTGGGGTTCATAGTCCTGACGCGCAATGTTCAGGATATTCGCACCGATGATGGAACAGGTCTCTGACAGGATCTCGGTCAGACGGTTGGCGTTGTATAGTTCGTCGATATAAGCGATGTATCCATCGCGCTCTTCCGCCGTCTTGGCGTAGCAAATATCGTAAATACAAAAACTCAGGCTTTTGGTCAGGTTGTTGAAGCCATGCAGTTTGAGTTTTTTCAATTTCGTTCACCCCCTTAGGATGGCTGACGGTCCAGCGCATCGTGTAAATATTGCGGCAGAGCAAATGCTGCCGTATGAATGGCCGGATTGTAGTATCGGCACTGGATACCGCTGGCGGCAAAGCGCGCCTGGATAATTTCGCTGGAGTGATGGCGCAGAATATCGTTGTCCGTCGCCCAGGCGAAGGTCATGATGCCGCCGTAATAGGTCGGGATCGCCGCCTGATAGAAGTTTACATCGGCAAAGTAGTGGCTCAGCTTGCGGTGGCTGTCGAGGGCTT
This sequence comes from Siccibacter colletis, assembly GCF_025914095.1. NCBI lineage: Bacteria > Pseudomonadati > Pseudomonadota > Gammaproteobacteria > Enterobacterales > Enterobacteriaceae > Siccibacter > Siccibacter colletis. Next base: position 745,059 of record NZ_CP074352.1, read on the forward strand.
CATCCTGTTGCAGGAAGCAGACGCCGTTCTGCGCCACGAAAATGCCACCCGGGTTCAGGCAGCGTTTGCAGCCTTCGTAAAATGCGGAGGTGAACAGGCTCTCGCCCGGCCCGATCGGGTCGGTGCAATCGGAGATGATCACGTCAAACGTTTGCGTCGTCTGGTTAACAAAATTGACGCCATCGTCAATCACCAGCGTGAAGCGCGGATCGTCGTAGCTGCCGGCGTTATGGTTCGGCAAATACTGGCGACAGAAGGAGACGACGCCCGCATCGATTTCAACCATGGTAATGGTTTCGACGTTTTTATGGCGGCACACTTCGCGCAGCATCGCCCCGTCACCACCGCCGATGATCAGCACGTGCTTCGCGTGGCCGTGCGCCAGCAGCGGGACGTGGGTCATCATTTCGTGATAGATAAACTCATCGCGTTCGGTGGTCTGCACCACGCCATCCAGCGCCATCACCCGGCCAAAGGCCGCGTTTTCGAAAATGATCAGATCCTGATGATCGGTCTTTTCGTGATAGAGCACGTTGTCGACGGCAAAGTACTGACCAAACTGATCGTGCAGCGTTTCGTGCCACATTTTTTTATCGGTCACTGGTAGATACCTCTTATTAACACCCGTAAAAAGGGCGCAACATCATAGCTAACAATGACCGTGGATGCACGGTCATGGCTTTGGGGACTGGCGGGATTGACGTTACTTTACTTACTTCACGTAAGCGAGAAGACTCAGCGAGTCGCGGGCAAGGGCTTTGCATTTTTTCGCGGTAGGAATAGCGATGCCGCTGAGATCGCGGTAGCTGTCTTCCCCAAGCGCCTTCATATTGAAGCTGTCGTAATTACTGAGATCCCACTGATTCTGCTGGGCGAAAAACACCAGCGCGCGACGTATCTGGCCATTGGGCAAATTCTGGTAGCCGCAGTCATTTTTTAAAAACACAAACACCGCAGTGAGATCGGCCATGTCTTCGGCTTCCGATTCACTCAGCGCGAAGCTGCTGGCAGACCAGGCAAGCAGGCTCGATAAACACATTAGCTGTAAAAACTTCTTCATCACGTCTACCGGAAAACAATCGAAATTAAACGTTAGCATACCGGGATTATTTCGACGATCTTTATTATCGGCTACCCGCTTGACCTTCCCGCAGGGGGAGGGTTTATGCTCGGGGCATGCTTGCTGAGAATAAGGAAATGAACATGCATCGCCGCGACTTTCTGAAATATTCCGCTGCGCTGAGTGCGCTTGGGGCATTGCCGCTCTGGAGCCGCAGTGCGTTTGCCGCTGAGCGCCCCTCGTTGCCGATCCCGCCGCTGCTGGAGCCGGACGCGCGCAGCCACATCATGCTGACGCTGACCCAGGGCCAGAGCACCTTTGCCGGGAAAACGGCGACTACCTGGGGCTATAACGGCAATCTGCTTGGCCCGGCGCTGCGTTTACGGCAGGGGAAAGCGGTGAACGTAACGCTGCGCAACCAGCTGCCGCAGGAAAGCACCGTTCACTGGCACGGACTGGAGGTGCCGGGTAGCGTGGACGGCGGGCCGCAGGGCGTAATCGCGCCGGGCGCATCGCGCAGCGTCACCTTCACGCCGGAACAGCGGGCGGCGACCTGCTGGTTCCATCCTCATCAGCACGGTAAAACCGGGCATCAGGTGGCTATGGGGCTGGCGGGACTGGTGCTGATTGAAGATAACGATCTGCTCAGGCTGCGCCTGCCGCAGCAGTGGGGTATCGATGACGTGCCGGTGGTGATGCAGGATAAAAAGTTCAGCGCCGATGGTGCCATTGATTATCAACTCGACGTGATGACAGCGGCGGTAGGCTGGTTTGGCGATACGCTGCTGACCAACGGGGCGATCAACCCGCAGCACGCCCCGCCGCGCGGCTGGCTGCGTCTGCGCCTGCTCAACGGCTGTAACGCCCGCTCGCTGAACATCGCTGCCAGCGATAACCGCCCGCTGTACGTGATCGCCAGCGACGGCGGCCTGCTGGCTGAGCCGGTACGCGTCACCGAGCTGCCGATGTTGATGGGCGAGCGCTTCGAAGTGCTGGTGGATACCCGGGACGGTAAGGCCTTCGACATCGTGACCCTGCCGGTAAAACAGATGGGAATGACCCTCGCGCCGTTCGATAAGCCGCATCCGGTACTGCACATCCAGCCGCTGCGTATTCCGGCGTCCGGCGTGCTGCCGGATGCGCTGGTTGACGTTCCACCTCTCCCGTCGCTGGAGGGGCTGGACGAGCGCACGCTCCAGCTCTTGATGGACCCGATGCTCGACATGATGGGGATGCAGGCGCTGGAGCAGCGCTACGGCAAGCAGGCGCTGGCGGGCATATCGCATCACGGCATGGGGCACGGCGGGATGAACCACGGCGACATGGACCACGGCAGCCACGGCTTCAATTTCCATCATGCCAACCGGATCAACGGCAACGCGTTTGATATGACGAAACCGGCATTCAACGTGGCGAAGGGGCAGTACGAGCGCTGGGTGATTTCCGGCGAAGGCGACATGATGCTGCACCCGTTCCATATTCATGGCACCCAGTTCCGCATTCTGTCGGAGAACGGCAAGCCGCCAGCGGCGCATCGCGCCGGCTGGAAGGATACGGTCTGGGTGGAGAACGCCCGCAGCGAAGTGCTGGTGCGCTTCGATCACGCGGCGGCGGCGAGTGAAGCCTATATGGCGCACTGCCATCTGCTGGAGCACGAGGATACCGGCATGATGCTCGGGTTTACCGTGGCGTGATGTCTGTGCTCAGGGGCGGGTAGCGGGTGCGCATGGCATACCGCCCTGGGGTATCTTCCACGCTCTCGCAGGGCGGGTAAGCCGCGCGCACCCGCCGGTTTTCACTCTCCGCTACGCTCCACTATTCCCTTAGCCCGCTAATCAAGCACGAATCGCTAACTTCCCGCATCGATTTCATTTCGTTCTGAGTTGTGACGGACGTATCATAATTTCGTAATTTTTTGTGAACGTTATGTAAACTTATATGGGATGACGATGATTACTAAAATAACCAGCGTAGTGGTTGCCTTGCTCGGCATCGCGCTGCTGCTCATGGGAGGGCAGCTGCTGTTTGCTGGCGGCAGTCCTTTCTATGCGCTAATGGCCATTGGCCTGCTTATTACCGCATTTTTACTGTTCCGCAATAAACGCAGCGCCCTGAGCCTCTACGCCGTACTGATGTGGATTACCCTGGCGTGGATAATCTGGGAAGTCGGCTTCGACAAATGGCAGTGGATCCCGCGCGGCGACCTCTTTGGCGTGATTGGCCTCTGGCTGGCTCTGCCCTGGACCGTGCGCGCCCTGACCCACAACGAGCGTCGCTTCCATCCGTTCCTCGGCACTACCGTCGCGGTGATGATCCTGCTGGTGGCCGGACTGAGCTTCTACGATCCGATTCCTGAGAAAGGCACCATCAGCAATCCGCGTGTCGCCTCTGAGGCTGCGGTCGCCGGTAACGACTGGACTGCCTACGGCGGGACCACCAACGGCCTGCGCTTCTCCTCCCTGAAGCAGATCACCAACCAGAACGTGAAGGACCTGGAAGTTGCCTGGACCTACCACACCGGTGATGTGCGTCAGGACGGCGACGCCAGCGAGTACACCTTCGAAGCCACGCCGCTGAAAGCCAACGGCATGCTCTACTTCTGTACGCCGCATAACGAAGTTCACGCTCTCGACCCGGAAACCGGGGCGGTGAAATGGAAACACGTGCCGGAAAAAGATCGTTCTAACCTGCAGCAGCACCAGACCTGCCGCGGCGTGAGCTACTTCGACAGCGCGGCGGCTGGTGCAGAAACCGCACCTGCGGAGCCTGCCCTGTGCCGCAAACGTATTTTCAACGCCACCACCGATGCGAAACTGGTTGCGCTTGATGCAGATACCGGCAAGTTCTGCGCCGATTTCGGTAACAACGGTGTGGTTGATCTGCATGCCAATATGGGTGAAGTCCGCCCGCATGCGCTGATGCAGACCGCTGCTCCGCTGGTCGCCGGTAATCTGGTGATCGTCGGCGGTTCGGTGATGGATAACGGTTTCAACAGCGGCAACCCGTCAGGCGTTATTCGCGCTTACGACGCGGTAACGGGCCGTCTGGTGTGGAACTTCGATCCGGCTACCCCGGAAAACACCCAGCCGATTGCGGCTGATAAGAACTACCCGTACGACACGCCGGTTGCCTGGGGCACGCTGAGCGCCGATATGAAAAACGGCCTGGTGTATGTGCCGTTTGGCAACGCGTCCCCGGACGAGCTGGGCATCGAGCGTGACGCCAACAGCAACACCGAAAAGTTCCGTGATGCGCTGGTGGCGCTGGATCTGAAAACCGGGGCCTTCAAATGGCGCTATCAGAGTTCAAATCATGACCTCTGGGACCGCGATAACCCGTCTCAGCCGTCACTGCTCGACATCGACTATCAGGGCAACAAACAGCCGGTGGTGGTGCTTCCGACCAAAACCGGTAACCTGTTTGTGCTCAACCGCCTGACGGGCGAACCGGTTTATCCGGTAAACCAGGTGCCGGTCTCCACCGAAGGCGGCGTGCCGGGCGAGAAATTTGCCCCGACGCAGCCGGTGTCCAGCCTGAACTTCATTCCGCAGCCGCTGACCGAGAAGTCAATGTGGGGCATCACGCCGTTCGATCAGATGGCCTGTCGTCTCGACTTCAAAAATCTGCGCTATGACGGCAACCCGTGGACGCCTGCCACTGAAAAAGGCGCGATTGTCTTCCCGGGTAACATTGGCGTGTTTAACTGGGGTTCTGTGGCTATCGATCCGGAGCGTCAGCTGCTGATCGCCTCGCCGGTACGTCTGGCGTATAAATACACGCTGATCAAGCGTACTCCGGAAACCGCCACGGCACGCACCTTCACCAAAGACGGCGACCCGTACTGGAACGAAAACTTCCACGGCGATTACGCGATTCACATCCAGCAGCTGGCCTCCAGCCTGGGCATTCCGTGTATCGCGCCGCCGTGGGGTCGTATGGTGGGTGTTGACCTGAAAACCGGTAAAACCGAGTGGCTGCGCCGCGTCGGGACTACCAAAAACCTCAACACCAGCTTCCTGCCGGGTCGTTTCCCGATTGGCTTCCCGATGGGCATGGTCGCTCACGGTGGACCGCTGGTCACTGCCGGTGATGTTGTCTTCCACGGCGCGACAGCGGATAACTTCTTCCGCGTCTATGACAGCAGCACCGGTGAACTGCTGTGGCAGACCGAGCTGAGCGCGGGCGCGCAGGCCACGCCGTCCTCCTTTATGGGGAAAGACGGTAAGCAGTACGTGGTGATCGCCGCTGGCGGCCACGGCTCGCTGGGGACGAAAGCCGGTGACAGCGTGGTTGCGTTCCGCCTGAAATAATCTGTACGATGCCGCTGCCTGACGGCAGCACGCGCGAAAGCCTCATCATTCAGTGATGAGGCTTTTTTTATGGGGCAGGGGAGGCAAACGGCGGGCAAAAAAAAAGCGGCCTTCAGAGAAGGCCGCGGGTCGCGTACTGATAATGTCCGCTTAACATTCGTTTAGCGGACGGGCGTACGGTTTACTTCGCGTCATCCGGCAGGGCATAGGCAACAATGTAGTCGCCCATTTTGGTGCCGAACGAACCGTGACCGCCGGCAGCAATCAGCACGTACTGTTTGCCGTTGGCTTCATAGGTCATCGGCGTGGCCTGGCCACCAGCCGGCAGACGCGCTTCCCACAGTTTCTCACCGTTGGTCATATTGAAGGCGCGCAGATAGTTGTCTGCGGTTGCGCCGATGAACATCACGTTACCTGCGGTAGAGATCGGGCCGCCCAGCATCGGCATACCCATATTGAACGGAACCGGGAACGGCATCGGGAACGGCATGCTGTCGCGCGGCGTACCGATACGTTTTTTCCAGACGATCTTGTGGGTTTTCAGATCCAGCGCGGAGATGTAACCCCATGCTGGCTGCTTACACGGCAGACCAAACGGTGACAGGAACGGGTTCAGCGTCACGCCATACGGCACACCGTACTGCGGCTGAATGCCCGCTTCGGTGCCAGAGCCTTTCGCGTCTTTCGGCTGCTCCATCGGGTTACCCGGACCGCGTGGGATCAGTTTTGACACAAACGGCAGCGCCATCGGGTTGGCAATCGCCACCTGACGGTTCGGATCGACGGAGATACCGCCCCATTCGAACATGCCGAGGTTACCCGGGAACACCAGCGTGCCCTGCTCGGACGGCGGAGTGAAGATACCTTCGTAGCGCAGGCTGTGGAACATCACGCGGCACACCAGCTGGTCGAACATGGTGGCGCCCCACATATCCGCACCGGAGAGATCCTCTTTCGGACGGAAGCTCAGGTCAGAGAACGGCTGGGTCGGGGTGACGTAGTCGCCTTTCGCCGCGCCCTGCGGAACCGGTTTTTCCGGTGCCGGAACCACCAGCTTACCGTCGCGACGGTCGAGGACGAAGATGTTGCCGGTTTTGGTCGGCACATAGACGACCGGCACCTGGTTACCGTTTTTGTCGGTAATGTCGGTCAGGGTCGGCTGCGACGGCAGGTCCATATCCCACAGATCGTGGTGGACGGTCTGATAGGCCCAGGCCAGCTTACCGGTGGTCGCATTCAGCGCGATGATGGAACTCGCGTAGCGCTCCTGCTCCGGCGTGCGGTTGCCGCCCCAGATATCCGGCGTGGTCACACCCATCGGCAGATACACCAGGTCCAGCTTCGCGTCATACGCCGCCGGTGCCCAGGAGTTCGGGGAGTTCGGCGTAAAGTGATGCTCATCCGCCGGGATGGCATTCGGGTCTTTCGCACCCGGATCGAAGGCCCACAGCAGTTCGCCAGTGTTCACGTCGAAACCACGGATTACGCCTGACGGCTCGCGGGTAGAGAAGTTATCCGTTACCGCACCGGCAATCACGATGGTTTTATCGGTGATAATCGGCGGGGACGTCGGCTCGTACATGCCCGGCGTGGTGACCGGCATGTTGGTCTGCAGGTTGAGAATGCCTTTGTTGGCGAAGGACTCACACAGCTTGCCGTTGTCGGCGTTGATGGCAAACAGACGGCCATCGTTCACCGGCAGAATAATACGGCGCGGGCAGTTAGCTACCACATCCGGATTGGCATTCTGCGCCGTCGCTTCGTGGTAAGAGACGCCACGGCAGGTCAGATGCTGGAACGACGGGTCGGCTTTCAGCTGCGGGTCGAAGTGCCACTTCTCTTTCCCGGTCGCGGCATCAAGCGCAAAGACGCGCTGGTGTGCGGTACACAGGAACAGGGTGTCGCCGACTTTAATCGGCGTGACTTCGTTGGTGATCTCACCCGGGTCGGTCGGCAGCTTCAGATCGCCGGTGCGGAAGGTCCAGGCTTCTTTCAGCTGGCCGACGTTCTCGGTGTTGATCTGCTTAAGTGGCGAGTAGCGCTGGCCTTCCTGGGTGCGGCCATAGGCCGGCCAGTCACCATCAGCAATCGGCGGGGCGCTGCTGACGGCGGCGGTCGCATCGGTACGCAGCGTGCCGTTGATCTCCTGCGGGTCGTTGAAGCCGGCCCAGAACAGAATCACGGCGCTGACGATCAGCGAAACCAACAGGGCAGGCACGGCGCGGGCAGAAGGCACGCGCAGCTTGCGCCAGACGAACGGCAGCACCAGCCAGACACCGAAGAACACCAGTACGTCACAGCGCGGCGTCAGCGCCCAGAAGTCGAAGCCGACTTCCCAGACGCCCCACAGCATGGTGCCAAGCAGTACGGCAGCATACAGCCACAGCGCGGCTGCTTTGCCTTTCCACAGCAGCCAGGCCACGCCGAGCATTAAAATACCCGCGATGGGGTAATACCATGAGCCACCAATTGCCACCAGCCAGACACCGCCGATTAGCAAATAGAGCCCACACAGAGCTGCAAACAGTGCGCTAATTTTGACGACTAGCGACTGTTTTTCCGGTTTATTTTCCGCCATAAAGACACTCTTTTAACGTTGTTAATTTTTTGATAGCAAGTAATTATAGTTATTAACAAGTGTGATCTTAATCACAAAAAGAGCTTTTTGTGCTAAATCGCCAGATAAAAGGTTTTGCTGATATACTCTCGTGCTCAGGTTTTGAGACCCGCCGCCGTTGCGCTGCAGCTCAGAAAAATACATTTTTATTCAGACGGTTAGCTATATGAAACATACTGTTGATGTGATGATCCCGGAAGCCGAAATCAAAGCGCGCATCGCCGCGTTGGGAAAAGAGATCACGGAGCGTTATCGCGATAGCGGCAGCGATATGGTGCTGGTGGGGCTGCTGCGCGGCTCCTTTATGTTTATGGCCGACCTGTGTCGTGAAGTGCAGGTGCCGCACGAGGTCGATTTCATGACCGCCTCCAGCTACGGCAGCGGTATGTCATCCACCCGCGACGTTAAAATCCTGAAGGATCTCGACGAAGATATCCGCGGCAAGGACGTGCTGATCGTCGAAGACATCATCGACTCCGGCAACACCCTGTCGAAAGTGCGCGAGATCCTCAGCCTGCGTGAGCCGAAATCTCTGGCTATCTGCACGCTGCTCGATAAACCCTCGCGTCGCGAAGTGAACGTGAATGTGGAGTACGTCGGTTTCTCGATCCCGGACGAGTTCGTGGTGGGCTATGGCATTGACTATGCCCAGCGCTATCGTCACCTGCCGTTCATCGGCAAAGTGGTGCCGCTGGCGGAGTAAACGTCAGGCGTAAAAAAAGGGGCCGCGGCCCCTTTTTCTGTTGCTACAGCCTTATTTGTGGCTGGAGTGCGTCTGCTGAATATTGCCGATACCACTGCGATAGCGCTGCTCCAGCGTCTCGCGGTCGGTCGCCGTAACCTGCAGGTCGCGCAGCAGACCGTCGTGAATACCGTAGGCCCAGCCGTGGATGGTCACGTTCTGGCCGCGTTTCCACGCCGACTGCATGATGGTGGAGTGGCCGAGGTTATACACCTGCTCCATTACGTTCAGCTCGCACAGGGTGTCGAGACGTTTTTCCTGCGGGAGTTCGCTCAGCAGTGAGCTATGTTTGAACCAGATGTCGCGAATGTGCAGCAGCCAGTTGTTGATAAGGCCCAGCTCCGGGTTCTCAACCGCTGCCTGTACGCCGCCGCAGCCGTAGTGACCGCAGATGATGATGTGCTCAACTTCCAGCACGTCCACCGCATACTGAACCACCGACAGGCAATTAAGATCCGTATGGATAACAAGGTTTGCCACATTTCGGTGTACAAAGAGTTCACCAGGCTCAAGGCCGGTCAGACGTTCGGCCGGAACGCGGCTGTCGGAGCAACCAATCCACAGAAAGCGTGGTTTTTGTGCCTGAGAGAGACGTTCAAAAAATCCCGGATCTTCTTCCACCAGCAGTTTGGACCAGACCTGATTATTACTGATGAGCGTTTCGATGTCTTTCATGAAGGTGTTAACAACCTGTAACCTGATTAGTGCGTTGCGCTAATATAGGTCAACTCCATTTATTTTTAAACCACACAACAATTGTGCGAACAAGGTAAGCGAACAATCCATGACAATAGCACTGGAACTTGAACAGCTTAAAAAGACCTACACCGGCGGCGTTCAGGCGTTGCGCGGTATTGACCTGCAGGTCGAAGCCGGGGACTTCTATGCCCTGCTGGGGCCAAACGGTGCCGGGAAATCCACCACCATCGGTATTATCAGCTCGCTGGTGAATAAAACCTCTGGCCGGGTGCGGGTGTTTGGGCACGATCTGGAAAAAGACGTGGTCAATGCCAAACGTCAGCTCGGGCTGGTGCCGCAGGAGTTTAACTTCAACCCGTTTGAGACCGTGCAGCAGATCGTCGTCAACCAGGCGGGCTACTACGGCGTGGAGCGTCGTGAAGCAGTTGCGCGCAGCGAAAAATACCTTAAACAGCTCGATCTGTGGGGAAAGCGCAATGAACGTGCGCGAATGTTATCAGGCGGCATGAAGCGTCGTCTGATGATTGCCCGGGCGCTGATGCACGAACCAAAACTGCTGATCCTTGATGAACCGACCGCCGGGGTGGACATCGAACTGCGCCGCTCCATGTGGAGCTTCCTGAAGGATCTGAACGACAAAGGCACCACCATTATCCTCACCACCCACTATCTGGAAGAAGCTGAAATGCTGTGCCGCAACATCGGCATCATTCAGCACGGTGAACTGGTGGAAAACACCTCGATGAAATCACTGCTGGCGAAGCTGAAATCGGAGACCTTCATCCTCGATCTGGCAGCGAAAAGCCCGCTGCCAAAGCTGGAAGGCTATCAGTATCGTCTGGTGGATACCTCTACGCTTGAAGTGGAAGTGATGCGCGAGCAGGGCATTAACAGCGTGTTCAGCCAGCTGAGCGCGCAGGGAGTACAGGTATTGAGTATGCGTAACAAAGCGAACCGCCTCGAAGAGCTGTTCGTCACGCTGGTACATGAGAAAGCAGGAGACCAGGCATGATGCAGCTTTACTGGGTAGCGTTGAAAAGCATCTGGGCGAAAGAGATCAACCGCTTTATGCGTATCTGGATCCAGACCCTGGTGCCGCCGGTGATCACCATGACGCTTTACTTCATCATCTTCGGCAACCTGATTGGCTCGCGCATCGGCGAGATGCACGGCTTCAGCTATATGCAGTTCATCGTGCCGGGCCTGATCATGATGGCGGTGATCACTAACGCCTACGCGAACGTGGCCTCATCATTCTTCAGCGCCAAATTCCAGCGCAACATTGAAGAGCTGCTGGTGGCTCCGGTGCCGACCCATGTAATCATCACCGGCTACGTCGGCGGCGGTGTGGCGCGCGGGCTGTGCGTGGGCATTCTGGTGACGGCGATTTCACTGTTCTTTGTGCCGTTCCACGTCCACTCCTGGCTGTTCGTCGGTCTGACGCTGCTGCTGACCGCGGTGCTGTTCTCGCTGGCCGGTCTGCTGAATGCGGTATTTGCCAAAACCTTCGATGACATCAGCCTGATCCCGACCTTTGTGCTGACGCCGCTAACCTACCTCGGCGGGGTGTTCTATTCGCTGTCGCTGCTGCCGCCGTTCTGGCAGGCGCTGTCGCACCTCAACCCCATCGTTTACATGATCAGCGGCTTCCGCTACGGCTTCCTCGGTATCAACGACGTACCGCTGGTGACCACCGTTGGCGTTCTGGTGGTGTTCATCGTCGCGTTTTATGCGCTGTGCTGGTACCTGATCCAGCGCGGACGCGGCCTGCGCAGCTAATGCTCCCTGACTCCCTCGGCCAGACGTTTGTCCGGCAGAGGGAGTGTTTTCTTCTGTCGTACGCAAATTAACCGTTGGTATTGATGACGGTTTTGTTAAAATGCGCCTCCGGTTCACTTCCCTGATTATCCCGCTATGTTAACGCGCCTCTTTCTCTGCCTGTTGTTGCTGACAACGGGTGTCGCTCACGCCAGCCTGCTCAGTCGGGAAGGGCTTACCGCACAGTATATGCAGACCACCGAAGACGCCGATATCTGGGCCCAGGTGGGCAACCGGGTCATTACCGTCGGGAAAATCGAAGAGGGGCAAATTGTGGCGGTGGTGCCGACGGCGGCGGACTACTACGAGTTTCGCTTCGGTTTTGGCACCGGTTTTATCGATAAAGATCATCTCGGCCCGGTAGCCGGTAAACAGCGCGTGGAAGACCGGCTGGGGGATCTCAACAAACCGCTCAGTAACCAGAACCTGGTGACGCACCAGGATACGCCGGTGTACAACGCGCCGGACAGCGGCAGTGCACCGTTTGGCGTGCTGGCGGATAACCTGCGCTACCCCATCATCGGCAAACAGAAAGATCGTCTGAACCAGACCTGGTATCAGGTGCGCATTGGTAACCGTCTGGCGTACATCAGTAGCCTCGATGCACAGCAGGACAGCGGCCTGCCGGTGCTGACCTATCATCACATTCTGCAGGATGATGAGAACACCCGGTTCCGTCACACCTCAACCACCACCTCGGTTCGCGCCTTCAGCAACCAGATGACCTGGCTGCGCGATATGGGGTACACCACCCTGAGCATGTACCAGCTTGAGGGCTACGTGCGTAACCGCATGAACCTTCCGGCGCGGGCCGTGGTGATCACCTTTGATGACGGGCTGAAGTCGGTGAGCCGCTACGCTTACCCGGTGCTCAAACAGTACGGCTTCACCGCCACGGCGTTTATTATCTCCTCGCGCATCAAAGCGCATCCGCAGAAGTGGGACCCGACGTCGCTGCAGTTTATGAGCATCTCCGAGCTGAAAAGTATTCAGGACGTGTTTGACGTGCAGTCGCACACCCACTTTCTGCATCGCACCGATCGCCCCTGGCATCCGGTGCTGCTGACACGCAGCTATCACAATATCCTGTTTGACTTCGAGCGCTCGCGGCGCGCGCTGTCCCAGTTCAATCCGCACGTGCTCTACCTCTCTTACCCGTTCGGTGGCTATGACGACAAAGCGGTAAAGGCGGCGAACGATGCGGGGTTCCACCTGGCGGTGACTACCGTGAAAGGCAAAGTGAAGCCGGGGGATAACCCGTTCCTGCTGAAACGGCTCTACATTCTGCGCGAGGACTCGCTGGAGACGATGGCGAAGCTTATCAGTAACCAGCCGCAGGGCTAGCAGGCATAAAAAAACCCGGGCAGCATGGCTGTCCGGGTCTGGCAGAGGCGGTGCGGTGAAGCGGTCAGGCGACCTGCACCGGAACTGCTTTGGCGGTGCGCTTCATGTCATTATTGGCATCGAAGTAGGCCACTTTCGGCTGCCACTGGCGCGCCTGTTCATCCGGCATGGTGACGTAGCTGGCGATGATCAGGATATCGCCGACGTCTGCGCAGTGCGCCGCGGCACCGTTCACAGAAATGATTTTCGAACCGCGTTCACCGGCAATGGCGTAGGTGGAAAAGCGCTTGCCGTTGGTGACGTTATAGATATCGATGGCTTCGTATTCCAGAATACCTGCCGCCTCAAGGAAATCCTGGTCGATGGCGCAGGAACCTTCGTAATGCAAGTCTGCCTGCGTCACGCTGACGCGGTGGAGCTTGCCTTGCAGCATTGTGCGAATCATAGTCTGAACCTTAGTGACGAAATACAATCCGAGAGGGGCCGCTGCCCGCTCCGCTTCGTTCATCCCTGCTGCGATACCTGATTTGACCATCAGGCTATCGTCCCCCGCATGTCCACAGGCCGGGAGGCAACGGCGCGCTGAACCCGGCGCGCGCCGGGCTCAGCAGTATTGCCTGAAATAATCGGGCTGTCTAGCGGGGTAACTCAACGCTCATATTGTCGATAAGACGCGCCTGGCCCAGCCAGGCGGCCATCAGGATCACCGCGCGTTTGCTCTCCGGCGTCAGCGCGCCGAGGGTAGCGGCATCGCGAATATGGATTTCATCGGTACGAAAGCCCTGCTCGTCCAGCACCAGCGTCGCGGTGGCAATAAGCTCTTCTTCATCGCACACGCCAGCGGCCAGCCGGGCGGCAATGTCATGCATCACTTTATTCAGCCCCGGCGCGATTTTGCGCTGCTCGCTGGTGAGATAACCGTTGCGCGAGCTGAGCGCCAGGCCGTCTTTGGCACGCACGGTCGGTACGCCGACGATCTCAATGTCGTAGCCCATATCCGCCACCATTTTGCGGATCAGCGCCAGCTGCTGGTAATCCTTTTCGCCGAAGCAGGCGAGGTCGGGCTGCACCAGGTTAAACAGTTTGCTGACGATGGTCGACACGCCGCGGAAGTGGCCCGGACGGCTCGCGCCCTCCAGAATGGTTGAAATGCCCGGTACGTCCACAAAGGTCTGCTCGTCGGTGCCTTTCGGGTAGACGTCTTCCGGGGCAGGGGAGAACACCAGATCCACTTTGCGCTTGTTCAGCTTCTCGCAGTCTTCCTGCAGGGTACGCGGGTAGCGCGCCAGGTCATCAGCGCGGTCGAACTGCATCGGGTTGACGAAGATACTCACCACCACCACATCGGCACGGGCTTTCGCTTCTTCCACCAGCGTCATATGCCCGTCGTGCAGGTTGCCCATGGTCGGCACCAGCGCAATACGTTTCCCTTCCAGGCGCATCCGACGGATGTGCTGGCGCAGCAGGGGTAAGGTTTCGATAATCAGCACAATGATTGCTCCCTGGACCTGAGTTAGTGAAAACTGTGTTCGTCGCCCGGATAGGCACCGGACTCCACTTCTGCCACGTACTGGCGCACGGCCGCGCGCATATCGTCGGCCCCTGAAAGGAAATTCTTAGCGAATTTCGGGATATGTCCACCGGTAATGCCAAACGCGTCGTGCATGACCAGAATCTGGCCATCGGTAACGTTGCCCGCACCGATGCCAATCACCGGAATGCTCAGCGCCTCGGTGATACGCTGCGCCAGCGCGACCGGCACGCACTCCAGCACCATCAGCTGCGCGCCGGCGGCTTCCAGCGCCAGAGCGTCGTCCAGCAGCGTCTGCGCCGCCACGTCATCGCGGCCCTGCACTTTATAGCCGCCAAAAATGTTGACCGACTGCGGCGTCAGGCCGAGATGACCACACACCGGCACCGCGCGCTCGGTCAGCATACGCACGGTATCCACCAGCCAGCGGCCGCCTTCAATCTTGACCATGTTAGCCCCGGCGCGCATCACCGCCGCCGCGTTCTCAAACGCCTGTTCCGGCGTACCGTAGGCCATAAACGGCAGATCCGAGAGCAGCAGGCAGGCTGGCGCGCCGCGGCGTACCGCGCGGGTGTGATAGATGATGTCGTCCACGGTCACCGGCAGGGTGGAGTCGTGGCCCTGAACCGTCATTCCCAGCGAATCGCCCACCAGCATGACGTTGATGCCCTCTTCGGCAAAAAGCTTCGCAAAGCTGTAGTCATAGGCGGTGATGGTCGCGAAACGCTGCTTTTGCTCTTTGCGTTTGCGCAGCCAGGAAAGGGTGGTTGGTTTCATAACAGCTCCGAAAGCCAGGGGTTTGGGGCATTCTAATGACCTGCACCCCTCGAAACAATAATTTAAGGCGCTGGCAGCACAGGCTGTTGAAACATAAACCGAACAGGGCGGAAAAGGATAAAACCGGGGGGTAGCTACCAGCGGGCGGGTGCAGGAACGTTAAGGGCGTCGAGCCGGGCCTGCAGCGTGGTGCCGTCGGGGAAACGCAGCGCCGGGGCGATCTCAGACAGCGGCCAGAGCATAAAGCCGCGATTATGCATGTCGTAATGCGGCACCGTCAGGCGCGGCGTCGCGATGGTGTGATTACCAAACAGCATGATGTCGAGATCGAGGGTGCGCGGCCCCCAGCGTTCGGCTTTGCGCTCGCGGCCCTGCTGTAGCTCAATGCGCTGGGTGTGATCCAGCAGCGTTTCGGCATCCAGCTGGGTATTCAGCGCCACGGCGGCATTGAGGTAATCGGGCTGATCCTGCGGGCCGAGCGGCGGGGTGCGGTAGAACGATGAAACCGCAACCACCTCGCTGTCGGGAAGCTGACGCAGCGCGTCGAGCGCTGCGTTAACCTGCGCCAGCGGCGAGGCGAGATTGCTGCCGATGGCGATATAGACGAGGGTCATGCGTTTTCGCGGCGCGGTGCGCGACGACGTGGACGGCGCGGGCGACGGCGGGCAGCCGGCTCGTCATCCAGATCGTTCAGCATATCTTTCTGATGCGGCGGCGCGGCCACCTGGAATTCGCCCCACCACTGGGTAAGACGCTGCAGCTCGCCGTTGTTTTCGGCTTCGGCACGCAGGGCCATCAGATCGTAGGCAGCGCGGAACTTCGGATGCTCCATCAGCTTCCAGGCGCGTTTACCCTGACGACGCGACATGCGCAGCTGCAATACCCAGATATCGCGGATAAGCGTGGTAATGCGTTTCGGGATCGCCAGCGAGCGGCAGGCTTCGTCCAGCACATCGTTCATCGCCAGCGCGAACGCATCCTGCCAGGCCAGACCGCCTTCCTGCGCGATACGCTGCGCGGTTTCCATCTGCGGATACCAGAACATCGCCGCAAACAGGAATGCCGGGTTAACGCGCATGTCATTGTGAATGCGGTTGTCGGTATTCTTCAGCACCTGAACGATGATACGTTCCATCGGGCTGTCGCCCTGCTCGGTAAAGTTGCGGGTGATGAGTGGGAACAGCGGCTGGAAGAGATGGCATTCGCGCAGCAGCAGATACGTTTTATAACCGTAACCGGCCTGCAGCAGCTTCAGCGACTCTTCAAACAGACGGGCCGGCGGCACGTCGTTGATAAGGGTTGCCAGACGCGGGATCGGCTCGGCGGTTTCCGGGCTGATGCGCATATCGAGCTTGGCAGCAAAGCGCACGGCGCGCAGCATGCGTACCGGATCTTCACGGTAGCGGGTTTCCGGATCGCCGATCAGGCGGATCACGCCCTGCTCAAGATCGTTCATCGCCCCGACGTAATCGCGCACCGTAAAGTCGGCTACGCTGTAGTAGAGGCTGTTGATGGTGAAATCGCGGCGCTGCGCATCTTCTTCGATGGAACCGAAGATGTTATCGCGCAGCAGCATGCCGTTCTGGCCGCGCTGGGAAGTGTTGCGATCGTTGGCGGTCTCTTCGTGATGACCGCGGAAGGTCGCCACTTCGATGATCTCCGGACCGAACATCACGTGAGCCAGACGGAAGCGACGCCCCACCAGACGACAGTTGCGGAACAGCTTACGCACCTGATCCGGCGTGGCGTTGGTGGTGATATCGAAATCTTTCGGTTTTTTGCCAAGCAGCAGGTCGCGGACGCCGCCGCCTACGAGATAGGCCTCATAGCCCGCCTTATTAAGGCGGTAGAGCACCTTGAGGGCATTTTCACTGATATCTTTGCGAGAGATGGCGTGTTGTTCGCGCGGGACGATAGTAATTTGTGGCCGGGCTTGCGGCTCGTCAACCACGGCTTCCTCGCGGGTTAGCACCTTACGGCAAAAATTAGCGACTCGGGTAAAAATAGTACACCTCGGTAGTGTCAGACTCTCGGGACAAAAAACAGCGGCTAATCATAGCTCACAGCGGCGCGTTTGAGAATGCCGGATTCACCGGCGCTTCATCAGGAATAGTTTCAGGACGCCAGTGCGCTACCGCGCGGGCCAGCAGATCCTCCAGCGAGAGATCTTGCCACTCCTTAGTTACCCTCTGGTTTAAAAAATGTAAAGCATTGATTATTATCGGCCGCGGGTCGCCAGTCGGCAGGCCCGGGGCATGATTTTGTTTGGAAAGCTTATTGCCGTCGGCGGTGAGCGCCAGCGGCAGATGAACGTAGCGCGGCACCGGCCAGCCAAACTGCTGGTAAAGCGCGATCTGGCGCACCGTGGGTTCTATCAGATCCGCACCGCGCACAATCTCCGTTACGCCCTGAAAATGGTCGTCCACTACCACTGCCAGATTATAGGCAAACAGCCCGTCGCGGCGGTGGATGATGAAGTCTTCGCGTGCCAGCGCCTCATTGACGCGGATCTCGCCGCGCAATTCGTCCTGAAAACTCAGTACCGGCTGCTGCTGCACCAGGCGCACGGCGGCGTTTTCCGGGCCGTGGCCGAGGGTGCGGCAGTGGCCGTCGTAGTAGCCGCCGAGCTGCTGGATACGGCTGCGGGTACAGGTGCAGTAGTAGCTCTTACCGTGACTACGCAGCCAGGCCAGCGCCTCGCGATAGGCATCGTGGCGTTGCGACTGCCACAGCACCTCGCCATCCCAGTGCAGGCCATAATGTTCCAGCTGGCGCAGAATCGTCGCTGCGGCACCGGGAACTTCACGGGGGGGATCGATATCTTCAATGCGCACCAGCCAGGTACCGCGCTGCGCGCGCGCCTGCAGATAGCTGCCGAGGGCGGCAATCAGCGAGCCGAAATGGAGTTCACCGGAAGGCGAGGGGGCAAAGCGCCCTGTATAGGGTTGGGAAGCGGTCATGGTGGTCTTTAAAAAAACAAGGCGGGAGAAGCTCCCGCCGTGTGGTTACCTGCGCGTGCTGAATCAGCCCGCCATCTGTTTTTCGCGGATTTCCGCCAGCGTTTTGCAATCGATGCAAAGATCGGCGGTCGGACGCGCTTCGAGACGGCGAATACCGATTTCGACGCCGCAGGATTCGCAGAAGCCAAAGTCTTCGTCTTCCACTTTCTTGAGCGTTTTCTCGATCTTTTTGATCAGCTTACGCTCGCGGTCGCGGTTACGCAGTTCGAGGCTGAATTCCTCTTCCTGAGCAGCACGGTCCACCGGATCGGGGAAGTTTGCCGCTTCATCCTGCATGTGTGTGACGGTGCGGTCTACTTCATCCCTGAGCTGATTACGCCATGCTTCAAGAATACGCTTGAAGTGCGAGAGCTGGGCTTCATTCATATACTCTTCGCCCGGTTTCTCCTGATATGGCTCCACCCCAGCGATGGCCAGAATACTCAGGGACGATGTTTTACGGTTTTGCCCTTCTTGCATGTTGATTCTCCTTAACACGCACTATCGATCCCCATGTCGGGGGAAAAATCAGGCCGCTATAAATAGCAGAAGCTTTTCAGGATAGCAATTAACTAAACGTTACGCTTGACAACCCTGTGAGGAAAAGCTTATTCGCGCAAGCGGTCGACTAAAAAATCATCATTGCCAAAACTGTGGTTCACAGACGGACAGGTAGTGGCATCGTCAGACTCATGTTATCGGCAGAAACTGTAGCTTTATAAGCAATAATTTCCACCCCCTTTTGCTGTGCATCGTGCAGTAGCTGCGCGTAGATCGGATCGATGTGGCGGGCGGGGGCGACGTGGGCGATGGCGGTGTGTAATACCGCGAAAAGCAATACGGCGCGATCTCCCTGGGCAACCACGCTCATCAGCTCCCGCAGATGCTTCTGACCACGCGCAGTCACCGCGTCCGGAAAGTAACCGTTTCCCTGTTCTGAGAGCGTTACCGATTTCACTTCAATATAGCAGTTAACCCGGTTCTCCGCCTGGAGCATAAAGTCAATGCGGCTGCGCTCTGCGCCGTATTTTACTTCGCGCAACACGCGCTCGTAGCCCTGTAATTCCGGCAGGCGCTGCGCCTCCAGCGCCTCACGCACCAGGGTATTGGCACGCAGGGTATTGACGCAAATAACATCCCCGGCGCGGGTCTGGGTCAGCTCCCAGGTATGCGGGTATTTGCGGGTCGCCACGCTGGACGTGGAGTACCAGACGGTATCTCCCGGCGTGGCGCAGCCGGTCATGGCGCCGGTATTGGGGCAGTGCAGCGTCAGCTCCACGCCTTCAGGCGTCACCACATCGGCAAGAAAACGTTTATAGCGTTTGATCAGCGTGGCGGGAGCGAGTGGGGGCGTGAACTCCATTACAATTCCTTTTTAAGTGCGAAACGCTGTAGCGGCTGATAGCGGGTGCGGCCCTGTTCAACGCGGGATGCGTACAGCACAAACTCTGTGATGCGGCACTCCCAGCTAAAGCCCGGCGCGGGTAGGCGCAGCGCGCTGTCGGTCTGGCGCAGCAGGGTGATATGCGGATGAAACGGCTGCGGGCTTTGCCAGCAACCGCTGCGGGCCGCCTGGGCGCGCAGCAGGGCAGCAAGCTGCAACAGCCCGCGCGGCGGCTGGCGTGAACCCAGAAACGCCACCCGCGAGCGTGGCCACTGCCCGGCATCGTCAAGGCGCAGGGTAAAGCCCGGCTGGCTGATGCGTCCGGCCAGATCCGTCAGCGCCTGCTGTTTCTCCGCGCTCACCTCGCCGAGGAACGCCAGCGTCATATGCAGATTCGCGGCGGCAACAGGCTTTCCCGCCTCGGGTGAGAAGTGCGTCGCCCGCCAGCGAACGATCTCCTGCTGCAGCGTCTTCGGCAGCTCCAGCGCAAAAAAGAGTCGGTTAAGGTGTGACATGCGGTTACTCGGTAAAGGTTTGCCGGGATGCTACAATGCCCGCCTTTCAATGTTAACCCTCTGGAGCTATTTGTGTCGTCATTGCCGGTTGCCACCATCCTCCCCGAACTGCTTGCAGCGCTGAAATCCTCGCCGCAGGTGCTGCTGAACGCGCCGACCGGGGCGGGGAAATCAACCTGGCTGCCGCTACAGATCCTGCGCGATGGCAATATTGACGGGCGCATCCTGCTGCTGGAGCCGCGGCGGCTGGCAGCACGCAACGTGGCGCAGCGGCTGGCGGAGCTGCTGGGTGAAAAACCGGGTGAGACCGTGGGCTACCGTATGCGCGGCCAGACCTGCATCGGACCAGCCACCCGGCTGGAAGTGGTCACCGAGGGGATCATGACGCGCATGATCCAGCAGGATCCGGAGCTGACCGGTGTGGGTCTGGTGATCCTTGATGAATTCCACGAGCGCAGCCTGCAGGCGGACCTCGCCCTGGCGCTGCTGCTCGACGTGCAGCAGGGGCTGCGTGACGACCTGACGCTGCTGATTATGTCGGCGACGCTGGATAATGAGCGCCTGCAGCGCCTGCTGCCCGGGGCACCGGTTATCGTCTCGGAAGGCCGTTCGTTTCCGGTGGCGCGCCGTTACGCCGCGCTGCCCGCTCATCAGCGTTTCGATGAGGCCGTCGCCATTGCGACCGCCGCGTTGCTGCGCGAGGAGCCCGGTTCGCTGCTGCTGTTTCTGCCAGGCGTCGGCGAGATCCAGCGCGTGCAGGAGCAGCTTAAAGAGCGGGTGGCGGAAGATGTGCTGCTGTGCCCACTCTACGGCGCGCTGCCGCTTAACGAGCAGCGCAACGCCATTCTTCCCGCGCCCGAAGGCTATCGCAAAGTGGTGCTGGCGACCAACATCGCCGAAACCAGCCTTACCATCGAAGGTATTCGTCTGGTGGTGGACAGCGCCCAGGAGCGCGTCGCGCGCTTCGACCCGCGCACCGGCCTGACGCGGCTTGTCACCCAGCGCATCAGCCAGGCCTCCATGACCCAGCGTGCGGGCCGCGCCGGACGCCTTTCCCCCGGTCTTTGTCTGCACCTTATCGGCAAAGAGCAGGCCGAGCGCGCCGCCGCGCAGAGCGACGCGGAAATCATGCAGTCCGATCTCTCCGGACTGCTGCTCGACGTGCTGCAGTGGGGGTGCCAGCCCGACGCGCTGACCTGGCTTGACGCCCCGCCGGAGGCTAATCTGCGGGCGGCGCAAGCGCTGTTAACCCGGCTCGGCGCGCTGGAGGACGGACGGCTGACCGCGCTCGGCCAGCAGATCGCGCAGCCGGGGAACGATCCGCGCCTCGCGGCAATGCTGGTAGCGGCGAAAAACGCCGATGAGCAGGCCACGGCGGCGCGGCTGGTTGCGATGCTGGAGGAGCCGCCGCGTGGCGCAGGCAGCGATCTCGCCAGTGCCTTTACCCGTGCGCATCCCGCCTGGCAGCAGCGCAGCCAGCAGCTGCTTAACCGTATACAAAGCAAAGGCGGCACGCCGGATATCCGGCTGGCTCCGGCGCTGCTGGCGCAGGCGTTCAGCGATCGCATCGCCCGGCGGCGCGGCAGCGGCGGGCGCTATCAGCTGGCTAACGGCATGGGGGCGATGCTGGATGACGACGACGCCCTGAGCCGCCACGAGTGGCTGATCGTCCCGCTGCTGTTGCAGGGCAGCACCAGCCCGGACGCGCGCATTTTGCAGGGGCTGGCGCTGGATATCGACGATCTGCTGGCCCGCTGTCCGCAGCTGGCCCGCCAGCGCGAGGTGGTGGAGTGGGACGACGCCCAGGGGACCCTGAAAGCGCTGCGCCGCACCCAGCTTGGCGAGCTGGTCATCAGCGTCAGGCCGCTGGCGAAGCCTTCCGAAGAGGAGCTGCACCGCGCCATGCTGAACGGCATTCGCGAAAAAGGCCTTGATGCGCTTAACTGGAGTCCTGCCGCAGAGCAGCTACGCTTACGTCTCGCCTGTGCCGCGCGCTGGTTGCCGGAGTATGCCTGGCCAGCGGTGGATGAGGCGTCGTTGCTGGACTCGCTGGAGCGGTGGCTGCTGCCGGAGATGAACGGCGTACACTCCCTGCGCGCGTTACGCACTATCGATCTGGCGCGGGCGCTGCTGCACCTGCTCGACTGGCCATTACGTCAACGGCTGGATAGTGCGCTGCCAACTCATTACACTGTGCCGACCGGAAGCCGGATAGCGATCCGCTACCATGAAGAGAACCCGCCCGCGCTGGCGGTGCGGATGCAGGAGATGTTTGGCGAAGCCGCTACCCCGACGATTGCCGACGGGCGCGTCCCGCTGGTGCTGGAGCTGCTTTCCCCCGCCCAGCGGCCGCTGCAAATCACCCGCGACCTGAGTGCTTTCTGGAACGGGGCGTACCGCGAGGTACAGAAAGAGATGAAAGGGCGCTATCCGAAACACGTCTGGCCGGACGATCCGGCTACGGCGGCGCCGACGACGCGTACGCGAAAATACAGCAATCCCTCATCATAATGAGACGAGCCACCGCTGCGGTGACTTTGAGAGATTTCTACTTTCCCCTCTGCGGGCGAGAGATAAAAATCGGGCCTTTGCGCCTGAACTTTGTTGGAGAATGAGCATGGCGGGGAATGACCGCGAACCTATCGGACGTAAAGGCAAGCCTGCACGTCCGGCAAAGCAAAAGGTGAGCCGTCGTCTCAGGGACGATGAGCGCGACGACTATGAGAATGATGATTATGACGATGGAGAACCGATGCCGCGCAAGGTAAAAGGCAAAGGGCGCAAGTCCGGCAACGGTAAGGGCCGCAAGTGGCTGTGGCTGCTGCTGAAGCTGTTTATCGTCTTTGTGGTGCTGTTCGCAGCCTACGGCGTTTACCTTGATCAGCAGATCCGCAGCCGTATCGACGGCAAGGTCTGGCAGCTGCCGGCCGCGGTGTATGGCCGTATGGTGAACCTTGAGCCGGACATGGCGTACAGCAAGCAGGAGATGGTGAAGCTGCTGGAAGCGACGCAGTACCGCGAAGTGACCCGCATGACGCGCCCCGGCGAATTTACCGTCAAGGGCAACAGCATCGAGATGATCCGCCGTCCGTTTGATTTCCCGGACAGCAAAGAAGGGCAGGTACGCGCTCGTCTGGTGTTTGACGGCAACCGCCTGGAATCCATCGAGAACATGGACAGCAACCGCCAGTTCGGTTTCTTCCGTCTCGATCCGCGCCTGATCACCATGCTCTCTTCGCCAAACGGCGAGCAGCGCCTGTTCGTGCCGCGTACCGGTTTCCCGGATCTGCTGGTCGATACGCTGGTGGCGACCGAAGACCGTCACTTCTACGAGCACGACGGGATTTCGGTATGGTCGATTGGCCGTGCGGTGGTGGCGAACCTGACCGCGGGCCGTGCGGTGCAGGGCGGCAGTACCCTGACGCAGCAGCTGGTGAAAAACCTGTTCCTCACCAACAAACGTACCCTGTGGCGTAAAGCCAATGAGGCCTATATGGCGCTCATTATGGATGCGCGCTACAGCAAAGACCGCATTCTGGAGCTGTACCTCAACGAGGTGTATCTCGGCCAGAGCGGCGACGATCAGATCCGCGGCTTCCCGCTGGCGAGCCTCTACTACTTTGGCCGCCCGGTGGAAGAGCTGAGCCTCGATCAACAGGCGCTGCTGGTTGGTATGGTAAAAGGCGCATCGCTCTACAACCCGTGGCGTAATCCGAAGCTGGCGCTGGAGCGTCGTAACCTGGTGCTGCGCCTGCTGCAGGAGCAGAAGGTCATCGACCAGGAGCTGTACGACATGCTGAGCGCGCGTCCGCTGGGCGTGCAGCCGCGTGGCGGGGTGATTTCACCGCAGCCGGCGTTTATGCAGATGGTGCGTCAGGAGCTGCAGACGCAGCTCGGCGACAAAGTCAAAGATCTCTCCGGCGTGAAGATCTTCACCACCTTTGACTCCGTGGCGCAGGACGCCGCTGAGAAAGCGGCAAGTGAAGGTATTCCGGCGCTGATCAAACAGCGCAAGCTGAAGGATCTGGAGACCGCGATGGTGGTGGTGGACCGCTTCACCGGTGAAGTCCGCGCTATGGTCGGCGGGGCTAACCCGCAGTTCGCCGGCTACAACCGCGCGATGCAGGCGCGCCGCTCGATTGGCTCGCTGGCGAAACCGGCAACCTATCTCACCGCCCTGAGCCAGCCGAACCAGTACCGTCTCAACACCTGGATTGCCGATGCGCCGCTCTCGCTGCGCCAGCCAAACGGCCAGGTGTGGTCGCCGCAGAACGACGATCGTCGCTTCAGTGGCCAGGTGATGCTGGTGGACGCTCTTGCCCGTTCAATGAACGTGCCGACGGTTAACCTCGGCCTGTCGCTGGGACTGCCGGCGGTCACCGAAACCTGGACCAAACTTGGCGTACCAAAAAATCAGCTGCGTCCGGTGCCGGCGATGCTGCTGGGTGCCCTTAACCTGACGCCGGTGGAAGTGGCGCAGGCGTTCCAGACCATCGCCAGCGGCGGTAATCGCGCGCCGATGTCGGCGCTGCGCTCCGTGATTGCTGAAGACGGTTCGGTGCTGTTCCAGAGTTTCCCGCAGGCGGAGCGTGCGGTACCAGCTCAGGCGGCTTACCTGACGCTCTACACCATGCAACAGGTGATTCAGCGCGGTACCGGTCGCCAGCTTGCTGCGAAGTATCCGCAGCTGCATCTGGCCGGCAAAACCGGGACCACCAACAATCAGGTTGATACCTGGTTTGCCGGGATCGATGGCCGTGAAGTGGTGATCACCTGGGTGGGCCGCGACAACAACCAGCCGACGAAGCTGTACGGTGCCAGCGGTGCGATGGCTATCTATCAGCGTTACCTGGCGAACCAGTCGCCCATCCCGCTGGAGCTGACGCCGCCGGAAGATATCGTTGATATGTCGGTGGATGACGCTGGTTACTTCCAGTGCATGGGCGGCGGCACCCGCGTGCTGCCGGTCTGGACCCGCGATCCGGATGCGCTGTGCCAGCAGAGCATGCAGTCTCAGCAGCAGCAGTCCGGCAACCCGTTTGCCCAGACGCCGCAGGAGCAGCAGGCACCGGCGCAGCAGCAGCAACAGCCGCAGCAGGAAGAGAAAAGCGACGGCGTTGCCGGCTGGATCAAAGACATGTTTGGCAGCAACTAATTGTTGCCTTACACAATGCAGAAAGGCGGCCTCAGGTCGCCTTTCTTATTTTTATCTGACGGCGTTTCCCTGACGCAAATTCGCGGTGCAGGAAAGCGTCATAATCGCCTTGCTGTTCATCTGGTTATTTCTTACCCCCTCAACGCCGCCAGGCCGCGTACTGCTTGCTAAGCGTACAGCGTTTCGAATATTATCCACCCGCATAATAATAATTCTCGTTTACGTTATCATTCGTCACTTTCACTCAGAGAAATTACAATGGCGCGTTCAAATTCTGCTCAGCCAGTTAACACCTCACTGTGCAAACTTGCGGTACTTGTTGCTGCCGCAACCGGCAGCCTCTCCGCCACCGCCTGGGCGGCGCAGACTACACAGAAAGAAGATACTATCGTGGTTTCTGCGGCAGCCCCGCAGGAAAGCGCCTGGGGCCCGGCACCGACCATCGCGGCCAAACGCTCCGCCACCGCTACCAAAACCGACACCCCGATCGAAAAGACCCCGCAGTCGGTGTCGGTGGTGACCAACGAAGAGATGCAAATCCGTCAGCCCTCTTCGGTAAAAGAAGCGCTGGGCTATACGCCGGGCGTAGTGGTCAGTAACCGTGGCGCATCCACTACTTACGACTTCGTCAGCATCCGTGGCTTTACCTCCGTCGGCCTGAGCCAGAATAACTATCTGGACGGCATGAAGCTGCAGGGGAACTTCTATAACGACGCGGTGATCGATCCGTACATGCTTGAGCGCGTTGAACTGATGCGCGGCCCGACTTCCGTCCTGTACGGAAAGAGCAACCCGGGCGGTATCATCTCTATGGTGAGTAAGCGTCCAACCACGGAACCGCTGAAAGAAGTGCAGTTCAAAATGGGCACTGACAACCTTTACCAGACTGGTTTTGATTTCAGTGATGCTCTGGATGATAACGGTGAGTTTTCCTACCGTCTGACCGGTATCGCGCGTTCTAACGATCAGCAGCAGGAGCATGCGCAGCAGAAACGCTATGCCATTGCGCCATCCTTCTCCTGGCGTCCGAGCGACAAAACCAATTTCACCGTCCTCTCTTACTTCCAGAACGAGCCGGAAACCGGTTATTACGGCTGGCTGCCGAAAGAGGGGACCGTCGAGAAGCTGCCAAACGGCAAGCGTCTGCACCCTGATTTCAGCGAAGCTGCGAAGAACAATACTTATTCCCGCAATCAGAAAATGGTCGGCTACAGTTTTGACCATGAGTTCGATGACACCTTCACCGTGCGTCAGAACCTGCGCTTCGCAGAGATGAAAACGGCGCAGAAGAGCGTGTATGGCACGGGTATTCAGGCCGATGGACATACGCTTAATCGCGGGACCATCGTCGATAATGAACGTCTGCAAAACTTCAGCGTTGATACTCAGCTACAGAGTAAATTCGCCACGGGCGACGTCGATCACACCTTACTGACCGGTGTCGATTACATGCGTATGCGTAACGATATCAACGCTACCTTTGGCAGCGCCCCGGCTATCGATCTTTATGGCTCTTATACCCCGGTAGACTTCGAGTTCGGTGGCGCAGATCCGTACCAGCTCAATGAAACCGAGCAGACCGGCATCTACGTACAGGATCAGGCCGAGTGGGATAAATGGGTGTTCACGCTGGGGGGGCGCTATGACTGGTCTCAGCAGGGCACTACCGTTCGTGCTGACGGCGGCTCCATCGAACGTAATGATCATCAGTTCACCTGGCGTGGCGGTGTGAACTACCTGTTCGACAACGGTATCTCGCCATACGTGAGCTACAGCCAGTCTTTCGAGCCGAACGCATTTGACCTCTACAGCACTCCGCGTATGGCATTTGCGCCATCTAAAGGTGAGCAGTACGAAGCGGGCGTGAAGTATGTGCCGAAAGATATGCCGGTTGTGCTTACCGCCGCGGTATATGAGCTGACAAAAACCAATACCCTGACCACCAGCCCGACCGATGCTACGCAGCAGGTACCGTCAGGCGAAGTGCGTTCACGCGGTGTGGAGCTGGAAGCCAAAGCGGCACTCAATGCGAATATCAACGTGACGGCGTCTTATACCTATATCGATGCTGAATACACCAAAGATACCAACCTGAAAGGCAATAAAGTCGAGCAGGTGCCGCGTAACATGGGATCTCTGTGGGGCGATTACACCTTTAACGCAGGTCCATTGTCTGGCCTGACGCTGGGCACCGGCGGTCGCTTCATTGGTTCAAGCTATGGCGACCCGGCTAACAGCTTCAAAGTAGGCAGTGCCGCAGTAATGGACGCAGTGGTGAAATACGACCTGGCGCGCTTGGGCATGGCTGGTTCCAGCATCGCGCTTAATGTAAATAACCTTCTGGACCGTGAGTACGTTTCCAGCTGCTTCCAGACCTATGGCTGCTTCTGGGGCGCAGAGCGTCAGGTTGTGGCAACCGCCACCTTCCGTTTCTAATTCGTTTTCGGGCACGGTTCGCCGTGCCCTTTTACAAGTTGGCTTTTATGCAGGATAACAAAACGCATCCCGATTCAACGTTCACGCTTTCTGATGTCTCCTTTCGCGTGCCCGGTCGCACGCTGCTTCACCCTCTCTCTCTGACCTTTCCCGCCGGTCGCGTGACGGGCCTCATCGGCCATAACGGCTCCGGTAAATCCACGCTGATTAAAATGCTGGGCCGCCACCAGAGTCCGAGCGACGGCACTATTCTGTTAAACGACACGCCGCTCGACGACTGGAACAGCAAAGCCTTTGCCCGTGAAGTCGCCTATCTGCCGCAGCAGCTGCCGCAGGCGGAAGGGATGACGGTGCGTGAGCTGGTCGCCATTGGCCGCTACCCGTGGCACGGTGCGCTGGGCCGCTTCGGCGCGGATGACCGCGAGCGGGTGGATGAAGCCATTGCGCTGGTCGGCCTTAAACCGTTTGCCCAGCGTCTGGTGGACAGCCTCTCCGGCGGCGAACGCCAGCGCGCCTGGATTGCCATGCTGGTGGCGCAGAACAGCCGCTGCCTGCTGCTGGACGAACCAACTTCAGCGCTGGATATTGCGCACCAGATGGACGTGCTGTCGCTGATTCAGCGGCTGAGCAAAGAGCGCGGCCTGACGGTGATCGCCGTACTGCACGACATCAACATGGCGGCGCGGTTCTGTGATCGCCTGGTGGCACTGCGCGGCGGCGAGATGATCGCCCAGGGCAGCCCGCAGGAGATGATGCGCAGCGAAACGCTGGAGCATATCTACGGCATCCCGATGGGCATTCTGCCGCATCCGGGCGGCAACGCACCCGTGAGCTTTGTCTACTGATGCGCGATCCGATCACTGCCTCCCTGACGCGCCGCCGGTTATTAACCGCGATGGCGCTCTCACCGCTGCTGTGGCACGCCACCACCAGTAAAGCCGCCAGCGTTAATCCGCACCGCATCGTCGCACTGGAGTGGCTCCCGGTGGAGCTGCTGCTGGCGCTGGGCGTCACGCCTTACGGTGTGGCGGACGTGCCTAATTACAACCTGTGGGTCAACGAGCCGGCGCTGCCGGACAGCGTCATTGACGTGGGCCTGCGTACCGAACCTAATCTGGAACTGCTGATCCAGATGAAGCCCTCCATGATCGTCTGGTCATCAGGCTACGGCCCGTCTGCCGAGACGCTGGCGCGTATCGCTCCTGGCCGCGGCTTCAACTTTAGTGATGGTAAGCACCCACTAACACTTGCAGAAAAGTCTCTGATGGAGATGGCGGCGCTGCTGGACATGACGCCGCAGGCCGAACGCCATATGGCGACCTTTAATCAGACCGTTGAACGCTATGCCCCGCGCTTTCGCACCCGCGGCAATCGCCCGGTACTCATGATGTGCACGATGGATGAACGCCACGTGCTGGTGATCGGGGCTAACAGCCTGTTCCAGCAGGTGCTTGACCGCTGGGGAGTAAAAAACGCCTGGCAGGGGGAAACCAACTTCTGGGGCAGCTCGATAGTGGGTATAGAGCGGCTGGCAGCGATCAAGGATGCCGATGTGCTCTGCTTCGAGCATGGCGATGATGCGCTTTATCAGCGCGTCGCCGCGACGCCGCTGTGGCAGGCGATGCCGTTTATGCGCCAGCAGCGTTTCCAGCGCGTGCCCGCCGTGTGGTTCTACGGGGCGACGCTCTCCGCCATGCACTTCTGCCGCGTGTTTGATGCCGCGCTGGGAGGCAAAGCATGATGCCGCGTCGTATCGCGTTTCCGGCACTGCTGCTGGCACTGCTTTCGCTGTTTGCCCTGTGGCTGAGCTGGTTCAACCTCAACGCGCAGCTGCCGCGCAGTGACTGGTGGCAGGCGCTGGCTGCTCCGGACGTTAACGTTGTTGACCAGATGCTGTTCCACTACAGCGCGCTGCCGCGGCTGGCGATCTCCCTGCTGGTCGGGGCGGGTCTGGGCCTCGTAGGCGTGCTGTTCCAGCAGGTGCTGCGCAATCCGCTGGCGGAACCCACCACGCTCGGCGTAGCAACCGGGGCGCAGCTCGGCATTACCATCACCACGCTGTGGGCGCTGCCCGGCGGCTATCTGGTGTCGCAGTTTGCGGCGCTGGCCGGTGCCTGCCTCGTTGGCCTGCTGGTGTTCGGCGTCGCCTGGGGTAAACGCCTTTCACCGGTGACGCTGATCCTCGCCGGGCTGGTAGTGAGCCTTTACTGCGGGGCGGTGAATCAGCTGATGGCGATCTTCCATCACGAACAGCTGCAGAGCATGTTCCTGTGGAGTACCGGCGCGCTTAATCAGACCGACTGGAACATCGTCCAGCGCCTGTGGCCGCAGCTGCTGGGTGGGGCGATCCTGACGCTGCTCCTGCTGCGTCCGCTGACCCTGATGGGGCTGGATGACGGCGTGGCGCGTAACCTCGGTCTTGCGCTGTCGCTGGCGCGTTTTGCGGCACTGGCGCTGGCGATCGTACTCAGCGCGCTGCTGGTGAATGCGGTGGGGATTGTCGGCTTTATCGGCCTGTTTGCCCCGCTGCTGGCGAAAATGCTCGGCGCGCGGCGACTGCTCTCCCGGCTGCTGCTCTCCGCGCTGATTGGTGCGCTGATCCTGTGGGTTGCCGATCAGATGGTAGTGTGGTTGACCCGGGTGTGGATGGAAGTCTCCACCGGATCGATCACCGCGCTTATCGGCGCACCGCTGCTGCTGTGGCTGCTGCCGCGCCTGCGCACCATGACGCCGCCGGCGATGAATGCCGGCGACAGCGTGCCGGCTGAGCGTCAGCACCGCGTAATATGGACGCTGGCGGGCCTGGCCGTGCTGGCAGCGTTTATCGTGCTGGCGCTGAGCCTCGGGCGCGACGCCCAGGGCTGGGTCTGGGCCAGCGGCGATACGCTGTCGCAGCTGATGCCGTGGCGCTGGCCGCGCGTGGCGGCGGCACTGATTGCCGGGGCGATGCTGGCGGTAGCGGGCTGCATTATTCAGCGCCTGACGGGGAATCCGATGGCCAGCCCGGAAGTGCTGGGCATCAGCTCCGGCGCAGCGTTTGGTGTGGTGCTGATGCTGTTCTTCGTGCCGGGTAACGCCTTTGGCTGGCTGCTGCCGGCGGGCAGTCTCGGGGCGGCGGCAACGCTTTTGATTATCATGGTGGCCGCGGGGCGGGGCGGTTTCTCACCGCACCGTATGCTGCTGGCCGGGATGGCGCTCAGCACGGCGTTTACCATGCTGCTGATGATGCTCCAGGCGAGCGGCGATCCGCGTATGGCGCAGGTACTGACCTGGATTTCCGGGTCCACCTATAACGCCACTGCGCAACAGGTTGCCTCCGGGGCCGTGGTGATGGTGGTGCTGTTTATCCTCACGCCGCTGTGTCGCCGCTGGCTGACGGTCTTGCCGCTGGGCGGTGAGACGGCGCGGGCGGTAGGTATGGCATTGACGACGTCGCGGGTACTGTTGCTGCTGCTGGCTGCCAGCCTGACGGCCTGCGCCACGCTGATCATCGGGCCGCTGAGCTTTATCGGGCTGATGGCACCGCACATTGCGCGCATGATGGGCTTCCGCCGCACCATGCCGCACATTGTGATGTCGACCCTGATCGGCGCGATGCTGATGGTGTTCGCCGACTGGGCCGGGCGGATGGTGATGTTCCCGTACCAGATCCCTGCCGGGCTGCTGTCGTCGTTTATCGGCGCGCCGTATTTTATCTATCTGTTGAGAAAACAGAGCCGGTAACGGTGTTTGTTAAAGGTGGGTGCGCTGGCGCTTACCCACCCTACAAAAACCGGCTGTTTCAGTGAACCCAGGGCGGGTAAGCGAAGCGCACCCGCCGTTGGCAGGGATTACAGCTGGGCGAAGACGCGGCGGGCGGCGTCGATGGTGTTATCGATATCCGCTTCGCTGTGGGCCACGGACATAAACCCGGCTTCAAACGCCGACGGGGCCAGGTAAATGCCCTCTTCCAGCATTAGGTGGAAGAAGCGCTTGAAGCGCTCGACGTCACAGCCCAGCACATCCTGATAGCAGGTCACGGTTTCGGCGCGGGTGAAGAACAGGCCGAACATGCCGCCAACATGGTTTACCACCAGTGGAATGCCGGTCTCGTTCGCAGCACGCAACAGACCCTCTGCCAGACGGGTAGTGAGATCGGTTAAGGTCTGGTGGATGCCCGGCTGCGCCACTTCGGTCAGGCAAGCGTAGCCCGCCGCCATCGCAATCGGGTTACCCGACAGGGTGCCCGCCTGATAAACCGGCCCGGTCGGGGCCAGCGCCGCCATCACCTCACGACGACCACCAAACGCGCCCACCGGCATGCCGCCGCCAATGATTTTGCCCAGGCAGGTCAGGTCCGGCACCACGTTGTAGTACGCCTGCGCACCCGCCAGCGCGACGCGGAACCCGGTCATCACCTCATCGATAATCAGCAGCGCGCCGAATTCGTCGCACAGCGCACGCAGGCCCGGCAGGAAGTCCGGCTGCGGCGGGATGCAGTTCATGTTGCCTGCCACCGGCTCGACGATGATACAGGCGATATCCGCAGGATACTGCTCGAACGCGGCGCGTACCGAGGCCAGGTCGTTATAGGTGCAGGTCAGGGTATGCTTCGCGAAATCTGCCGGAACACCCGGAGAGTTCGGCTGGCCGAGGGTCAGCGCACCGGAACCTGCCTTCACCAGCAGACAGTCGGCGTGACCGTGGTAGCAGCCTTCGAATTTGATGATTTTGTCGCGGCCGGTGAAGCCGCGCGCCAGACGGATGGCGCTCATGGTCGCCTCGGTGCCGGAGTTCACCATGCGCACCATGTCCATAGTCGGCACCAGCTCGGTCACCAGATCCGCCATTTTCACTTCCA
Source organism: Siccibacter colletis (assembly GCF_025914095.1). NCBI lineage: Bacteria > Pseudomonadati > Pseudomonadota > Gammaproteobacteria > Enterobacterales > Enterobacteriaceae > Siccibacter > Siccibacter colletis. Next base: position 777,286 of record NZ_CP074352.1, read on the forward strand.
TCTCGGTCGGCGCGCCAAAGCTCAGGCCGCGCGATGCCGCTTCGATCACCGCGTTGCGGATAGCCGGGTGGTTGTGGCCCAGCACCATTGGCCCCCAGGAGCCAACGTAGTCAACATAGGCCTTGCCATCGACGTCATACAGGTAAGCCCCGTCGGCGCGTTCGATAAACAGCGGCGTGCCGCCCACGCCGGTAAACGCGCGCACCGGCGAGTTCACTCCGCCGGGAATGACGTTCTGCGCGGCGGTATAAAGGTTTTCGGACTTGCTCATGACTGGCTCCTGATTCATAGGAAATATAACTGCGGGCTATTCTAGGGGTTATCCGTCCGTTGTTCTACCCACGCGCGTGCTTGCCTTTTCCGCCGCGTTTGCGCCAGCACAAGACCTTTGGCGCGTCGGCAACTACAATGTGGCCCGGCTTTGGTATGACAAATGAGTTAAATCCCGATATGAAACCGGTAATTCCTGCTTCTCAACAGATTATCCGCTTACGTCGCGGCGACATGGTGCGCCGTCTGCTGCTGCGTGACAAAACGCCGCTCCTGATCCTGCTGATGGCGGCCATCGTCGGGACGCTGACCGGTCTGGTCGGCGTGGCGTTTGAGCGCGCCGTGAACTGGGTGATGCAGCACCGGCTCGGCCTGCTGGCTCAGGTGGCGGACAGCGCGGTGCTGGTATGGCCGCTGGCGTTTATTCTCTCGGCGCTGCTGGCGATGGTGGGCTACTGGCTGGTACGCCGCTTTGCCCCGGAAGCGGGCGGGTCGGGCATCCCGGAAATTGAAGGGGCGCTGGAGGAGCTGCGGCCGGTGCGCTGGTGGCGCGTACTGCCGGTGAAATTTATCGGCGGGATGGGGACGCTGGGCGCGGGAATGGTGCTCGGGCGTGAAGGGCCGACGGTGCAGCTCGGCGGTAACGTCGGGCGCATGGTGCTGGATCTGTTCCGCCAGCGCGGGGCGGAGGCCCGGCATACGCTGCTGGCTACCGGTGCGGCGGCAGGGCTGTCGGCCGCCTTCAATGCCCCGCTGGCGGGCATCCTGTTTATTATTGAAGAGATGCGCCCGCAGTTTCGCTATAACCTTATCTCCATCAAAGCGGTGTTTACCGGCGTGATCATGTCGAGCATCGTATTCCGCGTGTTTAATGGCGAAACCGCTGTCATTGAGGTAGGGCAGCTGTCGAGCGCGCCGCTGAATACCCTGTGGCTGTACCTGCTGCTGGGGATGATCTTCGGCGGCGTCGGGCCGCTGTTTAACACGCTGGTGCTGCGTATGCAGGACGGTTTTCACCGGCTGCATGGCGGAAATACCCCCCGCTGGGTGCTGATCGGCGGAGCGATTGGCGGGCTGTGTGGCATCCTCGGGCTGATTGCGCCGGGCGCTGCCGGGGGCGGTTTCAGCCTGATCCCAATTGCCGCGGCGGGGAACTTCACCGTCGGCACGCTGCTGTTTATTTTTATCGCCAGGGTGATTACCACGCTGCTCTGTTTCTCCTCCGGTGCGCCGGGCGGTATTTTTGCTCCGATGCTGGCGCTGGGTACGCTGCTGGGCACCGCCTTTGGTATGGTGTGCGCCGCGTGGTTACCGGCGCTGGGGCTGGATGTCGGGACGTTTGCGATTGCCGGTATGGGGGCGCTGTTCGCGGCCTCGGTGCGGGCGCCGCTCACCGGTATCGTGCTGGTGCTGGAGATGACCGATAATTACCAGCTCATTTTGCCGATGATTATTACCTGCCTGGGTGCGACACTGCTGGCGCAATTCCTTGGCGGCAAACCGCTTTATGCCACGATCCTCGCCAGAACCCTGGCGCGGCAGGAGGCTGAACAGCAGGAGCGCGCCGGGGCGAGGACTTGAACGATTTGACCGCGTAACGGATAATGGCCCAATGCATTGGGTTATTATTTGCCCAGTCGGTAGGGTTAATGGGAGTGAAAAATGAGTGATGACGTAGCGCTGCCGCTTCAGTTTACTGAGGCCGCGGCCAATAAAGTGAAAAACCTGATCGCCGATGAAGAGAATCCCGATCTGAAACTGCGTGTGTATATCACCGGCGGTGGCTGCAGCGGTTTCCAGTATGGTTTTACCTTCGATGACCAGATCAACGACGGTGATATGACCATCGAGAAAGCGGGCGTAGCGCTGGTGGTTGACCCGATGAGCCTGCAGTATCTCGTAGGCGGCGCGGTAGACTACACCGAAGGCCTGGAAGGCTCCCGCTTCGTGGTGACCAACCCGAACGCGAAAAGCACCTGCGGGTGTGGTTCCTCGTTCAGCATCTGAGTCGCCGAACGCAAAGAAAAAGCCGTGCTGAGCACGGCTTTTTTATTTAATGCTTTTCGTCGAGTGCGAAGGTGGGCAGCTTCAGGTGCCAGCGAATGGCTGCGAGGCGAATGCCCAGCGTGACCACCATTCCCATCATGCTTGCCTGCTCCAGCGGCACTGCAAAAGTGTAATACGCCGTGGCGTGCACGATGCCGCCGACAATACAGGCGGTGGCGTAGATTTCCGTGCGCAGGATCATCGGGATCTCGCGGGCCAGCACATCGCGGATAATCCCGCCGCCAACCCCGGTCAGCACACCCATGCAGATGGCAACCAGCGGCCCGGTGCCGGCGAGAAACGCCTTGTTAACACCGATGCCGACAAACACCGCCAGCCCGACGGCATCCAGTACCGGCAACACCCATTTCGGCAGGCGACGCGGCTGGCGCACCACCAGAATCGTCACCAGGCAGGTGACCATCGCCACCACCAGGTCCGTCGGATCTTTCACCCAGAATACCGGGCCATGCGCCAGCGCCATGTCGCGAATGGTGCCGCCGCCGACGGCGGTCACCACGCCGAGCACCAGCACGCCGAACGGGTCCATGCGCAGCTTGCCAGCCAGCAAAACGCCGGAAATGGCAAACACCGCGGTGCCAATAATATCCAGCCAGTAGATGAGCATGGGTAGACTCTCCGGTTACGTTACCTGCTTCAGCGCGGCACACAGCTGCTGCGCGGCGAGGATAATACGCGGACCGGCGCGTTCAAACCAGTCATCGTTAATGGCGATAACCGGCACCGCAAGCTGGCTGCTCCAGTACTGCTGAACTTTCGTAATTGCGCGCGCCCCGCCGGTGATGACAATCGCCTCGGGGCGACGGGCCAGCACCTGTTCACGGCTCACCTGCGGCCAGGGAACCCGGCTGTCAGCAAACACGTTTTTACCGCCGCAGGTTTCCAGCAGCTGGTGTTGCAGCGAGCCGGCCCCGGAGGTAAACAGCGGGGCGGTGCCGAACTGCATAAATACCCTTTTTGGACGGGCGGTGGCGTATTGCGCACGCAAGGCCTGAAAGCGCTGCTCAAGCGAGGCCGCAGCGGTGTGTGCGGTATCCGGCGTCGGACTCCAGCGGGCAAGGGCGCGCAGGGCGTCAGCGACGTCGGCAACCGTCGCCGGGTCGAGCCACAACACCTCAATACCCAGAGCTTTAAGCTGATCGACCTGACGCGCGGCGTTACCGGCCCGCCAGGCGACGACCAGATCCGGCTTCAGCGCCACGATGCGTTCCAGATTGATGCCCTGCCAGTTTGCCACCTGCTCAAGGTTGCGGGCGGCCGCAGGGTAATCTGAGTAAGCGCTTACCGCGACAGGCGTGATCCCTGCGGCAAAGGCCAGTTCGGTATTGGCTGGGGAGAGAGTAATAACGCGCGGCGCAGCAAACAGCCACGGCGGCAGCAATAATACCAGGGCGCACAGCGCCCTGAAAATACCGGGCTTAGCCACGCGCCAGGTTCTGGACGAGGGTTTCTACCATCAGGCTGGACTGTTTTGCCGCCGTTGCCAGGAATTCCTCAAAGCTCAGATGGGACGCCTGATCCGCGACGTCAGAGATGGCGCGCACCACCACGAACGGCACGCCGAAGTTATGGCAGACGTGAGCGATAGCGGTTGCTTCCATCTCTACCGCCACCGCCTGCGGGAAGTTGTGGCGGATTTTCGCCAGGCCTTCCGCGCCGTTGATGAACGCATCGCCGCTGACAATCAGGCCGCGCACGGCATTCAGGTTGAGCTGCTTAATGCAGGCTTCCGCCGCGCTCACCAGGGTGTCATCGGCTTTGAACGCCGCCGGGCAGCCCGCCATCTGTCCGATTTCATAACCGAACGCGGTGACGTCCGCATCGTGGTAGCGCGCTTCGTCAGAAACCACGATATCCCCGACGTTCAGGGTTGGCGCGAGGCCGCCCGCAGAGCCGGTGTTGATGATAAGATCCGGCTTGCAGTGCTCCAGCAGCAGCGCAGCACCCATCGCGGCAGAAACCTTCCCGATGCCCGATTTCAGCAGGGCTACGTCGGTGCCGTTCAGCGTGCCGGTATAAATTTCCAGGCCCGCCAGGGTGAGGGTCTGACGGTTTTCAATTTTGTCACGCAGCAGCGTAACTTCTTCTTCCATAGCACCAATAATGCCTGCTTTCATAGGTCAACTCGCAATAGTAATGGGACATAAACGCCTTTTCGCGGCATAGTCTATCATGGCACTGTAGCAGCGTTTACTTCGCATCTGATTCCGCCTCAGGGAGAGCGTATGGCTGAGATAGATTTTACCCGGAAGATCAACTGGCATCGCCGGTATCGCTCGCCACAGGGCGTGAAAAGCGAGCACGATATTTTGCGCATTTTTGAAAGCGATCGCGGGCGCATCATCAACTCGCCGGCCATTCGCCGTCTGCAGCAAAAAACCCAGGTCTTTCCGCTGGAGCGCAACGCCGCGGTGCGTACCCGGCTGACGCATTCGATGGAAGTGCAGCAGGTCGGGCGTTACATCGCCAAAGAGGTGCTGAGCCGCCTGAAAGAGCAGAAGCTGCTGGACGCGTACGGGCTGAGCGAACTGACCGGGCCGTTTGAAAGCGTGGTGGAGATGGCCTGCCTGATGCACGACATCGGCAACCCGCCGTTCGGCCACTTTGGCGAGGCCGCTATTAACGACTGGTTCCGCCAGCGCCTGTTTCCCAATGATGCCGCCAGCCAGCCGCGCAGTGACGACCGCTGCCATAATGTCGATTTGCGCCTGAAAGAGGGTGAGGAGTCGCTTAACGCGCTGCGCCGCCAGGTGCGCCAGGATCTCTGCCAGTTTGAGGGCAACGCCCAGGCCATCCGTCTGGTGCACACCCTGCTGCGCATGAACCTGACCTGGGCGCAGGTGGGCTGCATTCTTAAATATACCCGCCCCGCCTGGCGCATGGAGCCGCCGCCAGCCAGCCACAGCTACCTGATGAAAAAGCCCGGCTACTACCTTTCCGAGGAGGAGTACATCGGGCGTCTGCGCCAGGAGCTGGATCTGGCACCCTTCAGCCGCTTCCCGCTCACCTGGATCATGGAGGCGGCGGACGACATCTCCTACTGCGTCGCCGATCTTGAGGATGCGGTGGAAAAACGCATTTTCAGCGTCGACCAGCTGTATCAGCATTTGCGTGACGCCTGGGGCGATCATGAGGCCGGGGATCTGTTCTCCCAGGTGGTGGACAATGCGTGGGAAAAATCGCGCGCCAACTCCATTCGCCGTAGCGGGGAAGATCAGTTCTTCATGTATTTGCGCGTCAACACCCTGAATAAACTGGTGCCATACGCCGCCCAGCGCTTTATTCATAATCTGCCGGTTATTTTTGACGGGTCGTTTAATCACGCGTTACTGGAAGATGAAAGCGCCTGCAGCCGCCTGCTCGACGTTTATAAACGCGTGGCGATCAAACACGTATTTAGCCATCCTGAAGTGGAACAACTGGAATTACAGGGTTATCGGGTTATTGATGGCCTGCTGAATATTTATCGCCCGCTGCTCGATTTACCGCTGGTGGATTTTCAGGAGCTGGTGGAAAAAGAGAGCGTGCGCCGTCTGCCGATTGAAACGCGGCTGTTCCATAAGCTCTCCGGCAAACACCGGCTGGCCTACGTGGAGGCGGTCAGCAAACTTCACCCCGCTGCCCTTGATTTTCCGGTATGGGAATATTATTACCGTTGTCGGCTGGTTCAGGACTATATCAGCGGGATGACCGATCTCTATGCGTGGGATGAATACCGGCGTCTGATGGCCGTGGAGTGATCCACTATTCAGGATTAGCTTAAAGCCTGTTTAAGCAAGAACCTGTATATCGTGGCCTGGGTCATTTATTTCGCGCAGCATCCCGGCAGTTTTGTAAAGACGACCAATAAATTTTTACTTTTTACAAAACGTTATTCCCTGAACTTCGCGCTATAAATTGACTCATACGTCGGTACACAGCCTTGCGTGATCTGTAATAGAGATTAGAAAACATGAAAAAAAATCTGTTCGCAATGAGTGCGCTGGCACTCAGCCTTAGCCTTGCCCTGTCTCCGCTGTCAGTCAGCGCTGCCGAGACAGCCTCTTCTGCCACCACGGCGCAAACCATGCCGAGCCTGGCACCGATGCTGGAAAACGTGATGCCGTCGGTCGTAAGCATCAACGTGGAAGGCAGCACCAAAGTCAACACGCCGCGCATGTCGCGCGACTTCCAGCAGTTCTTCGGCGACAACTCGCCGTTCTGCCAGGAAGGTTCCCCGTTCCAGAGCTCCCCGTTCTGCCAGGGCGGTGGCGGGGCCGGCCCTGACGGCGGCCAGCAGCAGAAATTTATGGCGCTGGGTTCCGGCGTGGTGATTGACGCCGCCAAAGGCTACGTGGTGACCAACAACCACGTGGTGAACAACGCCACCAGCATCAAAGTGCAGCTCAGCGATGGCCGTCGTTTTGACGCCAAAATGGTCGGCAACGACCCGCGCTCCGACATTGCGCTGATCCAGATCCAGAATCCGAAGAACCTGACAGCAATTAAGCTTGCCGACTCCGACAAGCTGCGCGTGGGTGATTACACCGTGGCCATCGGTAACCCGTTCGGCCTTGGCGAAACCGTGACCTCCGGTATCGTCTCGGCGCTGGGCCGTAGCGGCCTGAATGCCGAAAACTATGAAAACTTCATCCAGACCGATGCGGCGATTAACCGCGGTAACTCCGGCGGTGCGCTGGTTAACCTGAACGGTGAGCTGATCGGCATTAACACCGCTATTCTCGCGCCGGACGGTGGCAACATCGGTATCGGTTTCGCCATCCCGAGCAATATGGTGAAAAACCTCACCGGCCAGATGGTGCAGTACGGCCAGGTGCGCCGCGGCGAACTGGGGATCATGGGTACCGAGCTGAACTCCGAGCTGGCGAAAGCGATGAAGGTCGACGCCCAGCGCGGTGCCTTCGTCAGCCAGGTGATGCCGAACTCCTCCGCTGCGAAAGCGGGCATCAAGCCGGGCGATGTGATTGTCTCCCTGAACGACAAAGCCATCAGCAGTTTTGCCGCGCTGCGTGCTGAAGTGGGCACCATGCCGGTGGGTAGCAAGCTGAAACTTGGCCTGCTGCGCGACGGCAAGCAGATGACGGTGAATATTGAACTGCAACAGAGCAGCCAGAACCAGGTGGATTCCTCCTCCATCTTCAGCGGCATTGAAGGGGCGGAGATCAGCAACCGCGGCGCAGATAAAGGTGTAGTGGTTAACAGCATCAAAGCCAACTCACCCGCCGCCGCCATCGGCCTGAAAAAGGGCGACGTGATTGTGGGTGCTAACCAGCAACCGGTGAAAAACATCGCCGAGCTGCGTAAGATCCTTGATGCGAAGCCGTCCGTGCTGGCGCTTAACGTGCAGCGTGGTGACAGCTCGCTCTACCTGCTGATGCAATAAGTCACTGATTTCTTCCCTAAAGGGCCGCCTGTGCGGCCCTTTTTTGTGAGCCTTCCCACAACTCCATACGTCCCCACGCTGCTTTGTGCATACGCACAATGCCGGGCGCTAATATCTGACATATGCTGGAGCACTGCACAGGGGAGGGGTTATGGCGGGCTGGCATCTTGATACCAAAATGGCGCAGGACATCGTGGCGCGTACCATGCGCATTATCGACACCAACATTAACGTCATGGACGCACGCGGGCGCATCATCGGCAGCGGCGACCAGGAGCGTATCGGCGAGCTGCATGAAGGCGCATTGCTGGTGCTTTCGCAGGGCCGGGTGGTGGATATCGATGATGCCGTGGCGCGCCATCTGCACGGCGTGCGCCAGGGGATAAACCTGCCGCTGCGGCTGGAGGGAGAGATCGTCGGCGTTATTGGTCTGACGGGCGATCCGGAAACGCTGCGCAAGTATGGCGAGCTGGTGTGCATGACCGCCGAGATGATGCTTGAGCAGTCGCGGCTGATGCACCTGCTGGCGCAGGACAGTCGTCTGCGCGAAGAGCTGGTGATGAATCTGATCCAGGCGGATGAGCACACGCCGGCGTTAATCGAGTGGGCGCAGCGGCTGGGTATCGACCTGAATCAGCCGCGCGTGGTGGCGGTGGTGGAAGTGGATAGCGGCCAGCTTGGCGTCGATTCGGCGATGGCGGAGCTACAGCAGCTGCAAAACGCGCTCACTACGCCGGACCGCAATAACCTGGTGGCGATCGTCTCGCTGACCGAAATGGTGGTGCTGAAACCGGCGCTCAACGCCTTTGGGCGCTGGGATGCCGACGATCACCGGAAGCGCGTGGAGCAGCTTATTTCGCGCATGAAGGAGCAGGGGCATCTGCGTTTTCGCGTCGCGCTGGGCAACTATTTCACCGGGCCGGGCAGTATCGCCCGTTCCTGGCGTACCGCGCGCACCACCATGATGGTGGGCAAACAGCGCATGCCGGAAAACCGCAGCTATTTTTATCAGGATCTGATGCTACCGGTGCTGCTCGACAGCCTGCGCGGCGGCTGGCAGGCCAACGAGCTGGCCCGTCCGCTGGCGCGGCTGAAAGCGATGGATAATAACGGCCTGCTGCGCCGCACGCTTTCCGCGTGGTTCCGCCACAACGTGCAACCGCTGGCGACTTCAAAAGCGCTGTTTATTCACCGCAATACGCTGGAGTACCGGCTCAATCGCATCTCAGAGCTGACGGGGCTGGATCTGGGGAATTTTGACGACCGGCTGCTGCTGTATATCGCGCTGCAGCTCGACGAGCAGCGTTAAACAAAAAGCCGGATGGCAGGGCGCGCATCCGGCGGACACGTTATTTATTGCGGGTAAGCTTTTCGAGGTCGGACTCGATCTCGTTGATCTTGTTCGCCACCACGCTTTCGAGATGACGCAGATCGTCGAGGATCTTGCGTTTCAGATCCACTTCGGTGCGATCACGCTGGCAGATCTGATCCAGCTCATCAATCACGTAGCGCAGGTTAGGGCTGATCTCCTGCACCTCTTTATACCCCTGGCCTACGCCATCGGCGACCACGGTTTTACGCTGGCGCGGATACTTAAACTTCACGCTTTTGGCAAAAAACTCGCCTTTATCCTTCTGAAAATAGATCTTCAGGATATCGTTGTTGGCTTCCTGCCGGAGGCTGTAACGATCGATTTCATCAGGATTAGTAATGCCCAGACTTTTCAGATTGTCGTACATAGCGGTACCCTTAATCGAATCATAACCAGTGAATAATTAACGAAAATATTCCTTTCCGCCACCGTCAGAGAGCAAAAAGGCGGGTTACCCCGCCTTTTTTATGGTTACTGTTAGTCGATGGTGCGCAACAGCTCATTGATACCCACTTTACCGCGGGTCTTGGCGTCCACCTTTTTCACGATCACTGCGCAGTACAGGCTGTACTTACCGTCTTTTGACAGCAGGTTGCCGGAGACCACCACTGAGCCTGCCGGTACGCGACCGTAGAACACTTCGCCGGTTTCGCGATCGTAGATTTTGGTGCTCTGACCGATGTAAACGCCCATGGAGATCACGGAGCCTTCTTCAACGATCACCCCTTCTACCACTTCAGAGCGTGCACCGATGAAGCAGTTGTCTTCGATGATGGTCGGGTTAGCCTGCAGCGGCTCCAGTACGCCACCGATGCCGACGCCGCCGGAGAGGTGGACGTTCTTACCAATCTGCGCGCAGGAACCAACGGTTGCCCAGGTATCCACCATGGTGCCTTCATCAACGTAAGCGCCGATGTTGACGTAAGACGGCATCAGCACGGTGTTGCGGGCGATGAATGCACCCTGACGCACCGCCGCTGGCGGCACCACGCGGAAGCCTTCCTTCTGGAAGCGCGCTTCGTCGTAGTCAGCAAATTTCATTGGCACTTTATCGAAGTAGCGGCTCTCGGCACCCTCGATAACCTGGTTATCGTTGATGCGGAAGGAGAGCAGTACCGCTTTCTTCAGCCACTGGTGGGTAACCCACTGACCGTCAATCTTTTCAGCAACGCGCAGCACGCCGCTGTCGAGCAGGGCAATAACCTGATTTACCGCTTCACGGGTCACGGTATCAACATTCGCCGGGGTGATGTCGGCACGGCGCTCGAAAGCGGACTCAATAACGTTCTGTAACTGCTGCATTGTTAACTCTTTCCTGATGTTTACGTAGGTTCAATAAATTCATTGACCTTTATCGTTTGGATTGAGGGCCGCTGTCAACCGTTGTTGTACTTCCTGCTGGAGCACATTATTAAGGCCACGCCGGTCGGCGGTCGCGATTATAAATAAATCTTCTACTCGCTCGCCAATTGTCGAAATTCTCGCCCCGTGCAGCGAAATTCCAAGGTCGGCAAACACCTGGCCGACCCGCGCCAGCAGCCCTGGCTGGTCGAGGGCAATCAGCTCAAGAAACGTGCGGCGGTCGGTATGGGTCGGCAGGAAGTTGACCTCGGTATCAACGTTAAAGTGGCGTAGTTTCGCCGGCTGGCGCCGCGGCTGAGGCGGCTGCCAGGTGCGCTGGGAGATCGCCTGTTCGAGCCCGTGACGAATCGCCTCGTGGCGGTCCCCGGAGAGCGGGCTGCCGTCAGGCTCCAGCACGATAAAGGAGTCCATCGCCATGCCGTCGCGGGTGGTGAAGATCTGCGCGTCGTGCACGCTGAGATTACGCCGGTCAAGTTCGGCGCATACCGCAGCGAACAGATAAGGGCGGTCCGGGCTCCAGATAAAGATCTCGGTGCCGCCGCGCGTTGCCTGCGGGCTTAATAAAATCAGCGGCTGCGTCAGATCGTGATTGAGCAGATGGCGAGCGTGCCATGCCAGCTGGTTTGGGCTGTGGCGCACGAAGTAGTTGGCACGGCAGCGCGCCCAGATATGGTGCAGCGCCTCTTCGTTGATGTTGTCCATGCGCAGCAGGGCCAGCGCCTGCACCTGATGATGACGCACGCGCTCGCGCATGTCCGGGGTGTTCTGCATCCCGCGGCGCAGCTGCTTCTCAGTGGCGAAGTAAAGCTCACGCAACAGGCTCTGCTTCCAGCTGTTCCACAGGGTTTCGTTGGTGGCGCAGATGTCGGCGACCGTCAGGCACAGCAGGTAACGCAGGCGATTTTCGGTCTGCACTTCGCTGGCAAACTGGCGGATCACTTCCGGGTCCTGAATATCGCGGCGCTGGGCGGTGACCGACATCAACAGGTGCTGGCGCACCAGCCAGGCGATAAGCTGGGTTTCCCGGGAGTTCAGCCCGTGCAGTTCGGCGAAGGCGAGCACGTCCTGGGCACCAAGGATCGAGTGGTCGCCGCCGCGTCCTTTGGCGATGTCGTGGAACAGCGCGGCAATCAGAATCAGCTCCGGGTGTGACAGACGCGGCCAGAGGTCAACGCACAGCGGATGTTTTGCCCGCGTCTCTTCGCTGGCAAAGCTCTCCAGCTTCAGCAGCACACGCAGGGTGTGTTCATCGACGGTGTAGGCGTGGAACAGGTCAAACTGCATCTGGCCCACGATGTGCGACCACTGTGGCATGTACGCCCCCAGCACGCTGTGGCGATGCATCGGCAGCAGGCCGCGCTTAACCGCGCCGGGATGGCGCAGCAGTGACATAAACAGTGCGCGTGCTTCAGGGATGTAACACAGCGGCTGCGCCAGATGCCGGCGCGCGTGACGCAGATGCCGCAGGGTCGCCGAGTAGATACCGCTGATATCGCGATTGCGGACCATGATATGAAACATGCGCATAATCGCCTGCGGCTCGCGGATAAACAGCGCTTCGTCACGCAGATCGATCAGACTGCCGCGCAGCTGAAAATCGTCGTCGATGGGGCGCGGTTTTTCATCCGCGGGCAGGGCGAGGATCGCCTCATCAAACAGCTGAAGCAGCATCTGGTTGAGTTCACCCACCCGGCGCGTGACGCGGTAGAACACCTTCATCATCTGTTCGACCGGTTCGTTACCGTCGCCGCTGTAGTTCAGGCGCTGGGCGACGCTGAGCTGGCGATCGAACAGCAGGCGGTTGTCGTAGCGGGTCAGCTCAAGGTGTAGCGCGAAGCGGATACGCCACAGCTGGTGCAGGCACTCGTCGAGTTCGGTGCGTTCGGCAGGGGTTAAAAAGCCGAAGTTGAGCATCTCGCTGAGCGACGTGGCACCGAAGTGACGGCGCGCCACCCACTGCAGGGTGTGAATGTCGCGCAGGCCGCCGGGACTGCTTTTGATATCCGGTTCAAGGTTGTAGCTGGTGCCGTGATAGCGCTGGTGGCGTTCGTTCTGCTCTTCAACTTTGGCGGCGAAAAACTTATCCGACGGCCAGAAGCCGTCGCTGAAAATGTGTTTCTGTAGCTCCAGAAACAGCGCGACATCGCCGATCAACAGCCGGGACTCAATCAGGTTGGTGGCGACGGTAAGATCCCCCAGCCCTTCAAGCAGGCACTCTTCCAGGGTGCGTACGCTGTGGCCCACTTCCAGCTTGATATCCCACAGCAGCGTCAGCAGCTCGCCCACCTTTTGCGCGTCTTCGTCGGGCAGACGCTTACGGCTCAGGATCAGCAGGTCAATGTCGGAAAGCGGATGCAGTTCGCCCCGCCCGTAACCACCTACCGCCACCAGCGCCATGTCGCTGCGATCGGCAAAGCCGGCGTCAATCCACAGGCGCTGCAGCAGTTGATCGACAAACTCGGTGCGGGCTTCCACCAGCTCGGTCACCGCCACGCCGTGATCGAAGGCGTCGGCGAGCCAGCGCTGAAAGTTCTCGATACGGGTTTTGGTTTGCGCGCAGCACAGGGCGTGCTGTGGCCATGAGGTGGGGTTGTCCGGCTGGCCGGGAAGGGTCGGCAGCGCGGTGTTGGCATACTGTTCGGGTAAACTGTGACTCATAAAAGCGCCGCCCATAAAAAAAGCCGGCATCTGCCGGCTTCTTATTAGTCGTTATGCGAAATGACGTTGGGGATGGTGTCATCCTTACGCAACGTGAGAATTTCGCAGCCGTTATCGGTCACCACAATAGTATGCTCGTACTGCGCAGACAAGCTGCGATCTTTGGTTTTCACCGTCCAGCCATCTTTCATAGTGCGGATGCGGTAGTCGCCAGCGTTGACCATCGGCTCAACGGTAAACGTCATGCCCTGCTGCAGCACTACGCCGCCGTCATCTGCATCATAGTGCAGCACCTGCGGCTCTTCGTGGAAGCCGCGGCCAATGCCGTGACCGCAGTATTCGCGCACCACGGAGAAACCTTCTGCTTCGACGAATTTCTGAATCGCCGCGCCAAGCTCGCGCAGACGGATGCCTGGTTTGACCATGCGCAGCGCTACGTAGAGACTCTCCTGGGTGATGCGGCACAGGCGCTCACCGAGGATGGTCGGCTTGCCGACGATAAACATTTTAGAGGTATCGCCGTGGTATTCATCTTTGATAACGGTAACGTCGATGTTCACGATATCGCCGTCTTTCAGCAGCTTACCGTCATCAGGAATACCGTGGCACACCACTTCGTTGATTGAGATGCAGACTGATTTCGGGAAACCGTGATAGCCGAGGCTCGCAGAGACCGCCTGCTGCTGATTAACGATATAGTCGTTGCAGATGCGATCCAGCTCGCCGGTGCTGACGCCGGGTTTGACGTGGGATTCGATCATCTCCAGCACTTCAGCGGCAAGCCTGCCCGCGACGCGCATTTTTTCGATTTCTTCTGGGGTTTTAATTGAGATAGCCATGAATGAAGTCCGCAGTTGCCGGAATTTCGACAATAATTATGAGTCAGGCGTTAATGGTATCAGGGCCGCCCGGAGGTGCCAAATTGAGAATCACTGGCACCGGGATGCGTCAACAACTATTGGTGTCGTCAGCGCTTTTATGATATAAAGCGCGCCGGACTTCTGTACCGCCTGTCGGGCACAGAGGCTACTACGCTCACATTGTGTAATTACACACACGTATCGGCACATATTCCGGGGTGCCCTTCGGGGTCGGTAATATGGGATACGTGGAGGCATAACCCCACACATTTATATAGAGGTTTTAAACATGGCAACTGTTTCCATGCGCGACATGCTCAAGGCTGGTGTTCACTTTGGTCACCAGACCCGTTACTGGAACCCGAAAATGAAGCCTTTCATCTTCGGCGCGCGTAACAAAGTTCACATCATCAACCTTGAGCAGACCGTACCGATGTTCAACGAAGCCCTGGCTGAGCTGAACAAGATCTCTTCTCGTAAAGGTAAAATCCTTTTCGTTGGTACCAAGCGCGCTGCAAGCGAAGCGGTAAAAGACGCTGCGAACAGCTGCGACCAGTTCTTCGTGAACCATCGCTGGCTGGGCGGTATGCTGACTAACTGGAAAACCGTTCGTCAGTCCATCAAGCGTCTGAAAGACCTGGAAACTCAGTCCCAGGACGGCACTTTCGACAAGCTGACCAAGAAAGAAGCGCTGATGCGCACTCGCGAGCTGGAAAAGCTTGAGAACAGCCTGGGCGGTATCAAAGACATGGGTGGTCTGCCGGACGCTCTGTTTGTTATCGACGCCGACCACGAACACATCGCTATCAAAGAAGCAAATAACCTGGGTATCCCGGTATTTGCTATCGTTGATACCAACTCCGATCCAGACGGCGTTGACTTCGTTATCCCGGGTAACGACGATGCAATCCGTGCTGTAAGCCTGTACCTGAACGCTGTTGCCGCTACCGTGCGCGAAGGCCGTTCTCAGGATCTGGCTTCTCAGGCGGAAGAGAGCTTCGTAGAAGCTGAATAATAAGGTTTGCTCGTCTTGAGCCCTTATTAACCAGGTAGTAACAAGTTTGGTTAGGGGGCCTGTCTCAGGCCCCCTTTTTTTTGAGTCTGGCGTGTCAGACATCTGCTCCGGCAAGTCAGAACTATACCCACTCGCATTCACGTTGCGGCACATCACTGTAACCTGAGGCCGGTAGGGTATATCTCCCCGTACGAGATAACCGAGGATTATAGAATGGCTGAAATTACCGCTTCCCTGGTAAAAGAGCTGCGCGAACGTACTGGCGCTGGCATGATGGATTGTAAGAAAGCACTGTCCGAAGCTAACGGCGACATCGAGCTGGCAATCGAAAACATGCGTAAGTCTGGTGCGATCAAAGCGGCGAAAAAAGCAGGCAACGTTGCTGCTGACGGCGTTATCAAAACTAAGATCGAAGGCAACTACGGTGTGATTCTGGAAGTTAACTGCCAGACTGACTTCGTTGCTAAAGATGGCGGTTTCCAGGCATTCGCAGACAAAGTGCTGGATGCAGCCTTTGCTGGCAAAATCACTGACGTTGAAGTTCTGAAAGCACAGTTCGAAGAAGAGCGTGTTGCCCTGGTTGCTAAAATCGGTGAGAACATCAACATCCGTCGCGTTTCTTCCCTGGAAGGCGATGTGCTGGGCAGCTACCTGCACGGCGCGCGCATCGGCGTTCTGATCGCTGCAACTGGCGCTGACGAAGAGCTGGTTAAACAGCTGGCAATGCACGTTGCTGCAAGCAAGCCGGAATTCGTTAAGCCGGAAGACGTGTCTGCTGAAGTGGTTGAGAAAGAGTACCAGGTTCAGCTGGACATCGCCATGCAGTCTGGCAAGCCGAAAGAAATCGCAGAGAAAATGGTTGAAGGCCGCATGAAGAAATTCACCGGCGAAGTTTCTCTGACTGGCCAGCCTTTCGTTATCGATCCGAGCAAAACCGTTGCTCAGCTGCTCAAAGAGCATAACGCTGACGTAACCAGCTTCATCCGCTTCGAAGTGGGTGAAGGCATCGAGAAAGTTGAGACTGACTTCGCAGCAGAAGTTGCTGCAATGTCCAAGCAGTCTTAATGCTGTAAAGGAGCCGCCTGAGGGCGGCTCCTTTTTATACCCGTGTCACCTCCCGCACCCGCACATTGGGTATAAAGCCGACATAAATTCAGTCTGCTCCGATTCGTTCAGGCTGAGGAAGAGACGCATTATGTGTCGTTCGATTTGACCATCCCCATTCATAGACTGTTCCAGGAAAGAAACATGGCTACCAACGCAAAACCCGTCTATAAACGCATTCTGCTCAAGCTGAGTGGCGAAGCACTCCAGGGCGCAGAAGGTTTCGGTATTGATGCGAGCATACTGGATCGTATGGCGCAGGAGATCAAAGAGCTGGTTGAACTGGGTATTCAGGTTGGGGTGGTGATCGGCGGCGGTAACCTGTTCCGCGGTGCTGGCCTCGCAAAAGCGGGTATGAACCGCGTCGTGGGCGACCACATGGGCATGCTGGCGACGGTAATGAACGGCCTCGCAATGCGCGACGCCCTCCACCGCGCCTATGTGAACGCTCGCCTGATGTCTGCCATTCCGTTGAACGGCGTGTGCGACAACTACAGCTGGGCAGAAGCCATCAGCCTGCTGCGCAACAACCGCGTGGTGATCCTCTCTGCCGGTACCGGCAACCCGTTCTTCACCACCGACTCCGCAGCCTGCCTGCGCGGCATTGAAATCGAAGCCGACGTGGTGCTGAAAGCCACCAAAGTGGACGGCGTTTACTCTGCCGATCCGATGAAAGATCCTGCCGCAACCCTGTACGATCAGCTGACCTATCAGGACGTGCTGGAACGTGAACTCAAGGTGATGGATCTGGCGGCCTTTACGCTGGCGCGCGACCATAAACTGCCGATTCGAGTATTTAACATGAATAAGCCTGGTGCACTGCGTCGCGTGGTGATGGGTGAGAAAGAAGGCACTTTGATTACGGAGTAATTTCCGTCTGCCGCAAATACGGGTACTATTCCGCTTCATCTGCAGGCTTTGATGCCTGGTTGCCGGAAGGTACCATGAATTAAACGGGCTATACTTAGCACACCCCTGAAGGCGGTGCCGCAAGTCTGGTCTGCCGAAAAGCAAGTTTTCAAGGATTCGTAACGTGATCAGCGATATCAGAAAAGATGCCGAAGTGCGCATGGAAAAATGCGTTGAGGCTTTCAAAACCCAAATCAGCAAAGTCCGTACCGGTCGCGCTTCCCCGAGCCTGCTCGACGGGATCGTCGTCGAATATTACGGTACGCCTACGCCGCTGCGCCAGCTGGCCAGCGTCACCGTAGAAGACACCCGCACTCTGAAAATCAACGTCTTTGACCGCTCTATGGGCCCGGCCGTTGAGAAAGCGATCATGGCCTCCGATCTGGGTCTGAACCCAAGTTCAGCGGGCACCGATATTCGCGTTCCGCTGCCGGCGCTGACCGAAGAGCGTCGTAAAGACCTGATCAAAGTGGTGCGCGGTGAAGCAGAACAGGCTCGCGTTGCGGTACGTAACGTGCGCCGTGATGCGAACGATAAAGTCAAAGCGCTGCTGAAAGAGAAAGAGATCAGCGAAGATGATGACCGTCGTTCACAGGACGACGTGCAAAAAATGACTGACGCTGCCATCAAGAAAGTGGATGCGGCTCTGGCCGATAAAGAAGCTGAGCTGATGCAGTTTTAATTAACGGCATCGTGGCAGACTAAACGCCGTACAGAAGAGTCGTCCAGAGCGGCTTTTGCTGGCGGCGTTTTTTATTTCCCGGCGCGTAAGGCGCATTAACCGCTTTTCCTGTGAGTATCCCATGAAGCAATTGACCATACTCGGCTCGACCGGCTCTATCGGTTGCAGCACATTAGATGTCGTTCGTCGTAATCCGGAGCAGTTTGCGGTTACCGCGCTGGTCGCCGGAAAGAATGTGGCCCGTATGGTCGAACAGTGCCTCGAATTCAGGCCGCGTTTCGCGGTAATGGACGATGAAGCCAGCGCGGCGGCGCTACGCACTCAGCTGCGTGAGGCCGGTTGCGTTACTGAAGTGATGGCCGGACGCGACGCGGCGTGCGAAATGGCGGCGCTGAGCGATGTCGATCAGGTGATGGCGGCGATCGTTGGAGCGGCAGGCTTGCTGCCTACGCTGTCAGCGATTGGCGCGGGTAAACAGATTTTGCTGGCGAACAAAGAGTCGCTGGTGACTTGTGGTCGTCTGTTTATGGATGCCGTGAAGCGTAGTGGCGCACGGCTTTTGCCGGTGGACAGCGAGCACAACGCCATTTTTCAGAGTTTGCCCGAAACAATTCAGCGTAACCTGGGATACGCTGATCTGGAGAGTAACGGCGTCTCGTCGATTATTCTCACCGGATCGGGTGGCCCGTTTCGCGATACGGCTTTAGATGCGCTGGCTGATATGACGCCCGAGCAGGCATGCCGCCATCCAAACTGGTCGATGGGACGTAAGATCTCCGTTGATTCGGCCACCATGATGAATAAAGGTCTCGAATATATTGAAGCCCGCTGGCTGTTTAATGCGTCAGCAAAACAGATGGAAGTATTAATTCATCCGCAGTCCATGATCCATTCGATGGTGCGCTATCTGGACGGTAGCGTGCTGGCACAGTTGGGCGAGCCGGATATGCGTACACCTATCGCGCATACGATGGCCTGGCCTGAACGTGTGACATCAGGCGTTGCGGCACTCGATTTCTGTAAAGTGGGCTCGCTTAGCTTCTGCGCCCCTGATTTTCAGCGCTATCCCTGCCTCAGGCTGGCAATGACCGCTTTTGATAACGGGCAGGCTGCCACCACGGCGCTGAATGCAGCAAATGAAATCGCGGTAGCGGCTTTCCTGGACGATCGTATTCGCTTTACGGATATCGCTCGCATTAACGAGGACGTGTTGAACGTCATGGATTTACGCGAACCGGAGAGCGTGGAAGAAGTGCTGGCGGTGGATGAGAATGCACGCGCAGTTGCACAGAGCGAAGTGACACGTCTCGCAGGGCGGTGATTATTCCCGCAGCGGGGCCTGTGCCATTTGTTCGCTATGTGCTTCAGTGATATAGTCTGCGCCACCTGAACGCGGGTGATAAATCACTAACGTTCAGGTAAGCCGTGAATTTGCACGGCTTTTTTATGCTGAGGGCTTCAGTATTCCAGAGTACCGCTTAATCCTTATCAGGGAATAAAAACGCGTTATGTTGTCTGCTAACCAACCATTAAGCGAACACTTACCTGCACATGGCTGCCGCCATGTGGCCATCATTATGGATGGCAATGGCCGTTGGGCGAAAAGACAGGGAAAAATAAGAGCGTTTGGACATAAAGCGGGAGCTAAATCGGTTCGCCGTGCAGTTTCTTTTGCAGCAAATAATGGCATTGATGCGCTTACGCTTTATGCTTTTAGCAGCGAGAACTGGAATCGCCCCGCACAGGAAGTCAGCGCGCTGATGGAGCTGTTTGTCTGGGCGCTCGACAGCGAGGTGAAAAGCCTGCATCGCCACAACGTGCGTTTACGCATTATTGGCGATACCAGCCGCTTTAATACGCGTCTGCAGGAGCGCATCGTCAAAGCTGAGACGCTGACGAGCCAGAACACCGGGCTGACGCTAAACATCGCGGCGAATTACGGTGGACGCTGGGATATTATTCAGGGAGTGAGGCAACTTGCGACGCAGGTTCAGGAAGGGCTATTACGCCCTGAAAGCATTGATGAAGAGCTGCTGAACCAGCAACTCTGTATGAATGAGCTGGCTCCCGTTGACCTGGTAATTAGGACAGGCGGAGAGCATCGCATTAGTAACTTCCTGCTCTGGCAGATAGCCTATGCGGAACTCTATTTTACAGATGTTCTCTGGCCTGATTTTGATGAACAAGACTTTGAGGGGGCGCTTGATGCGTTCGCAAACCGAGAGCGTCGTTTTGGCGGCACAGAACCCGGTGGTGATGTTGCCTGATGGGGGTAGCTTTTGCTGAAGTATCGCCTGATTTCCGCATTTGTCATGATTCCGGTTGTTATCGCAGCGCTGTTCTTGCTGCCGCCGGCTGGCTTTGCCATCGCTACGCTGCTGGTCTGCATGCTGGCTGCCTGGGAGTGGGGGCAGTTCTGCGGTTTTGCCGCGCGTGGTCAGCGTGTCTGGCTCGCAGTCCTGTGCGGGCTGCTGCTGGCCGTCATGCTCTTCACGCTGCCGGAATATCACCACACCGCGCGCCTGCCGCTCATTGAGTTTTCACTCTGGGCATCACTTGGCTGGTGGTTAGCCGCACTGCTGCTGGTACTGTTCTACCCCGGTTCGGCGTCTCTGTGGCGTGAATCAAAGGTGCTGCGTCTGATATTTGGCTTCCTGACCATCGTGCCATTCTTCTGGGGTATGGTGGCGCTGCGCTCATGGCACTACGACAGTAATCACTACAGCGGGGCTATCTGGCTGCTCTACGTCATGTTTCTGGTGTGGGGCGCGGACTCTGGCGCTTATATCTTCGGTAAGAAATTCGGCAAACATAAGCTTGCCCCGAAAGTATCGCCGGGCAAAACCTGGCAGGGCTTCATCGGCGGCCTGTTTACCGCTGCGGTTATCGCCTGGCTCTACGGCACTTTTGCAAAGCTGGAAGTTGCGCCGGTGGTACTATTGGTATCCTCGATTGTCGCTGCGCTGGCCTCGGTGCTGGGCGATCTCACCGAAAGCATGTTCAAGCGTGAAGCCGGCATCAAGGATAGCGGCAATTTAATTCCCGGCCACGGCGGCATTCTGGATCGCATCGATAGCCTGACGGCGGCGGTACCGGTATTTGCCTGCCTGTTACTGCTGGTCTTCGGGACCGTCTGACGGAAGGTACTATGCTGAGCATCCTCTGGAATTTAATGGCCTTTATCGTTGCGCTGGGCATTCTGATTACCGTGCACGAGTTCGGCCATTTTTGGGTTGCTCGTCGCTGCGGTGTCCGCGTTGAGCGCTTCTCTATCGGCTTTGGCAAAGCGCTGTGGCAGCGTACCGACCGCCACGGCACCGAGTTTGTCATTGCCCTGATCCCGCTAGGTGGCTACGTGAAAATGCTCGACGAACGCGTCGAGCCGGTTATTCCTGAATTACGTCACCGCGCCTTCAATAACAAAACCGTCGCACAGCGTGCGGCGATCATCGCTGCCGGCCCGGTGGCAAATTTCATCTTCGCCGTTTTCGCATACTGGCTGGTATTTATTATCGGCGTACCCAGTGTGAAGCCCGTGATTGGTGAAATTGCGCCCAATTCCATTGCTGCCCAGGCACAAATTCAGCCGGGCGCGGAACTAAAAGCTATCGACGGTATCGAAACGCCTGACTGGGATGCTGTGCGCTTAGCGCTGGTCGCAAAAATTGGCGAAGAAAGCACAACGCTTTCGGTCACATCGCCTGGCAATAGCGCGCGCAGCGACAAAACCCTTGATTTACGCGACTGGCACTTCGAGCCTGACCGTGAGGATCCGGTTGCGTCGCTGGGTTTACGCCCGAAGGGACCGCAGATTGAACCGGTGCTTGATGAGGTGCAGCAGAATTCCGCCGCAAGCAAAGCAGGTTTGCAAGCGGGCGACAGGATCGTTAAAGTCGATGGTCAGTTATTGACGTCGTGGATGTCATTTGTCACCCTGGTACGCGATAATCCGGGGAAAGCACTGGCGTTAGAAGTCGAGAGGCAAGGGAGTTCCTTGTCTTTATCGCTGATACCGGATACAAAGCCCGGTAGCAGTGGTCAGGCAGAGGGTTTTGCGGGCGTGGTTCCGAAAATCATTCCTCTGTCTGATGAATACAAAGTGTTGCGCCAGTATGGGCCGTTCAACGCGATTATCGAAGCCACGGCAAAGACGTGGCAGCTGATGAAGCTGACGGTTAACATGCTGGGGAAATTAATAACCGGTGACGTTAAGCTTAACAACCTTAGTGGACCCATCTCCATTGCTCAGGGAGCAGGAGTATCCGCAGAGTATGGGTTGATCTACTTCCTGATGTTTCTGGCGCTGATTAGCGTGAATCTCGGGATAATCAATCTGTTCCCTCTGCCGGTACTGGATGGTGGGCACTTGCTATTCTTAGCGGTTGAGAAGCTGAAAGGCGGACCGGTTTCCGAGCGAGTTCAAGACTTTAGTTATCGCATTGGCTCAATTCTGCTGGTGATGTTAATGGGGCTTGCACTTTTCAATGATTTCTCTCGGTTATGAGAGTTTGGTTAGGAAGAACGCATAACAACGATGGCGATGAAAAAGTTGCTCATAGCGTCGCTGCTGTTTAGCAGCGCCACCGTATACGGTGCTGACGGTTTCGTAGTGAAGGACATTCATTTCGAAGGCCTTCAGCGTGTCGCCGTTGGTGCGGCCCTCCTCAGCATGCCAGTGCGCCCAGGCGACACGGTGACTGATGAGGATATCGGAAATACCATTCGCGCCCTGTTTGCTACCGGCAACTTCGAGGATGTGCGGGTACTGCGCGACGGCGAAAACCTGTTGGTTCAGGTTAAAGAACGCCCGACTATCGCCAGCATTACTTTCTCCGGCAACAAGTCGGTGAAGGATGACATGCTGAAGCAGAACCTCGAAGCCTCCAGCGTGCGCGTGGGTGAATCCCTCGACCGAACCACCCTTTCAGATATCGAAAAGGGTCTGGAAGACTTCTACTACAGCGTAGGTAAATACAGCGCCAGCGTGAAAGCGGTTGTTACTCCACTGCCGCGTAACCGCGTAGACCTGAAGCTGGTGTTCCAGGAAGGCGTGTCGGCCACCATTCAGCAGATCAACATTGTCGGTAACCATGCCTTCAGCACTGAAGAGCTGATTTCTCAGTTCCAGCTGCGTGACGAAGTGCCGTGGTGGAACGTAGTGGGCGATCGTAAATACCAGAAGCAAAAACTGGCGGGCGACCTTGAAACCCTGCGCAGCTACTATCTGGATCGCGGCTACGCACGTTTCAACATTGACTCTACTCAGGTCAGCCTGACGCCGGATAAAAAGGGCATCTACATCACCGTTAACGTGACGGAAGGCGAGCAGTATAAGATTTCTGGTGTTGAAGTCAGCGGCAACCTCGCTGGCCACTCAGCCGAAATCGAAAGCCTGACCAAAATGGAGCCGGGTGAGCTGTATAACGGCACCAAAGTGACCAAAATGGAAGACGACATCAAGAAATTGCTTGGTCGTTATGGTTACGCCTATCCGCGCGTTCAGAGTCAGCCGGAAATCAACGACGCGGATAAGACCGTTAAGCTGCGCGTCAACGTTGACTCCGGTAATCGCTTCTACGTGCGTAACATTCGCTTTGAGGGTAACAGCACCTCCAAAGATGCCGTCCTGCGCCGCGAAATGCGTCAGATGGAAGGGGCATGGCTGGGGAGCGACCTCGTCGATCAGGGTAAAGAGCGTCTGAACCGTCTCGGCTATTTCGAAACTGTTGACGTTGATACCCAACGCGTAGCGGGCAGCCTGGACCAGGTAGACGTGGTCTACAAAGTTAAAGAGCGCAACACCGGTAGCTTTAACTTCGGTGTCGGCTACGGTACCGAGAGTGGCGTCAGCTTCCAGGTCGGCGTTCAGCAGGATAACTGGTTAGGTACCGGTTATTCCGTTGGCATCAACGGAACCAAAAACGATTACCAGACCTACTCTGAATTCTCTGTCACCAACCCGTACTTCACCGTAGACGGTGTGAGCCTCGGTGGTCGTGTCTTCTATAACGACTTTAAAGCGGACGATGCGGATCTCTCCTCCTATACCAACAAGAGCTATGGTGTAGACGGAACCCTCGGCTTCCCGGTGAACGAATACAACACGCTGCGCGTGGGTCTGGGCTATGTCCACAACGACCTGTCCAACATGCAGCCGCAGGTGGCGATGTGGCGCTATCTCGACTCCGTTGGTCAGAGCAGCCCGACCACGACCGATGAGAACGGCTTCTCAGCAGATGACTTCACGCTGAACTATGGCTGGACGTACAACAAGCTTGACCGTGGTTACTTCCCGACCGAAGGTTCTCGCGTCAACCTGAATGGTAAAGTTACCATGCCAGGTTCCGATAACGAGTTCTACAAGGTAACGCTGGATACCGCCTCTTACTTCCCGATCGATGACGATCATAAGTGGGTGATTCTGGGTCGTACCCGTTGGGGCTATGGTGACGGTCTTGGCAGTAAAGAGCTGCCGTTCTATGAGAACTTCTATGCCGGTGGCTCCAGCACCGTGCGTGGCTTCCAGTCGAACAACATCGGTCCGAAAGCAGTTTACTTCGGCCCGAATAACGAAAATTGCGAAGCGGGGACTTACTGTAGTTCTGATGATGCGGTCGGCGGTAATGCCATGGGCGTTGCCAGCCTTGAGTTCATCACCCCGACGCCATTCCTGAGCGAAAAATATGCGAACTCCGTACGTACTTCGCTGTTTGTCGACGCGGGTAGCGTCTGGGATACAAACTGGGACAATACGGCAGCGATGCAGGCAGCAGGCGTGCCTGACTACAGCGACCCAAGCAATATCCGTATGTCGGCCGGTCTGGCATTACAATGGATGTCTCCATTAGGACCACTGGTGTTCTCGTATTCTCAGCCGTTCAAGAAATACGATGGAGACAAGGCGGAGCAGTTCCAGTTTAACATTGGTAAAACCTGGTAATTGCGCGTCGCAAAGGAATGCTGATGCAGTGTAGCGGCGTCAGGCGGTTGCATTACGCACCGCCTGTAGCCCGCGAAAAATCGGTACCCTCGGGTACTCATGGGATGGTAAGGAGTTGATTGTGAAAAAGTGGTTATTTGCTGCAGGTCTCGGTTTAGCAATGGCGGCGTCTGCACAAGCTGCTGATAAAATTGCCGTTGTGAACATGGGTAACCTGTTCCAGCAGGTTGCTCAGAGCACAGGTGTTTCCAAAACTCTGGAGAATGAGTTCAAAGGCCGTGCCGGTGAACTGCAACGCATGGAATCCGACCTGCAATCCAAAATGCAGCGCCTGCAGCGCGATGGCTCGACCATGAAAGCGAGCGAACGCAGCAAGCTGGAAAAAGACGTTATGGCACAGCGCCAGGACTTCTCCGGCAAAGCGCAGTCCTTTGAACAGGATCGTTCTCGTCGTTCCAACGAAGAGCGCGGCAAACTGGTTACCCGTATTCAGACCGCTGTGAAGAAAGTTGCAGCCGATCAGGATATCGATCTGGTTCTGGACGCAAACACCGTTGCTTACACCAGCAGCGATGTTAAAGACATCACTGCAGACGTGCTGAAACAGGTTAAATAAGTAATGCCTTCAATTCGACTGGCTGATTTAGCCCGGCAGTTGGATGCAGACTTGCACGGAGATGGCGATATCGTCATCTCCGGCGTCGCGTCTATGCAATCTGCTTCCGAGGGACACATTACGTTCATGGTAAACCCGCGTTACCGTGAGCAACTGGCATTATGCCAGGCATCCGCCGTTGTGATGACGTCGGACGATCTTCCTTTTGCTAAGAGTGCTGCACTGGTCGTTAAGAATCCGTACCTGACCTATGCCCGCATGGCGCAAATTCTTGATACCACGCCGCAGCCTGCCGCTGACATCGCCCCGAGCGCCGTCATCGACCCGTCCGCGCGGCTGGGTAAAAATGTGGCTGTCGGCGCGAATGCCGTTATTGAATCTGGCGTTGAGCTGGGTGATAACGTTATTATCGGCGCCGGCTGCTTCGTTGGTAAAAACACGAAGCTGGGTGCAAACACCCGCTTGTGGGCCAACGTCTCGGTTTATCATGAGATCGACATTGGTGAAAACTGCCTGATCCAGTCTGGTACCGTTATTGGTTCCGACGGATTTGGCTATGCCAACGATCGTGGAAACTGGGTTAAAATACCGCAGATTGGACGTGTAATTATCGGTAACAATGTTGAAATTGGTGCCTGTACCACGATCGATCGCGGTGCGCTGGATGACACTGTTATCGGTAACGGTGTTATCATAGACAACCAGTGCCAGATTGCGCACAACGTCGTGATTGGTGACAATACCGCCGTTGCTGGCGGGGTCATCATGGCAGGCAGCCTGAAAATCGGCCGCTACTGCATGATCGGCGGTGCCAGCGTGATTAATGGTCACATGGAAATCTGTGATAAAGTGACGGTAACAGGGATGGGCATGGTAATGCGCCCCATCACTGAACCTGGGGTATACTCTTCAGGAATTCCGCTGCAACCAAATAAAGCATGGCGAAAAACCGCAGCGTTAGTGATGAATATCGATGACATGAGCAAACGCCTCAAGGCCATCGAACGTAAAGTCAATTCACAGGACTGAATCACTTCGGCTTGACGCCTTCGCGCTTACCAGATTCGCGGCCTGCTGGCTTTCTAAGGATTGCCGCGGGCCGTGTTACTATTATTGCCAATAAGTACATTCAGTACATTTAGACAGGAAGAGTATTTTGACTACTGACACTCATACTCTGCACATTGAAGAGATTTTAGAGCTTCTGCCGCACCGCTACCCGTTTTTGCTGGTAGATCGCGTGCTGGATTTTGAAGAAGGTCGTTTTCTACGCGCAGTTAAAAATGTCTCAGTAAACGAGCCGTTTTTCCAGGGCCATTTCCCTGGCAAACCGATTTTCCCGGGCGTTCTGATCCTCGAAGCGATGGCGCAGGCGACCGGCATTCTGGCATTCAAAAGCGTTGGTAAGCTTGAACCGGGCGAACTGTATTACTTCGCCGGTATCGACGAAGCGCGCTTTAAGCGCCCGGTCGTGCCAGGAGACCAGATGATCATGGAAGTCACATTTGAAAAAACGCGCCGTGGCCTGACGCGCTTCAAAGGTGTTGCGCTGGTTGACGGCAAAATCGTATGCGAAGCTACCATGATGTGCGCGCGTAGCCGGGAGGCCTGATACGTGATTGATAAAACTGCCTTTATTCATCCGACTGCTATTGTGGAAGAGGGTGCCGTTATTGGTGCCAACGCCCACATTGGCCCGTTCTGTATTGTTGGTCCGAACGTCACTATCGGCGAAGGTACAGTACTGAAGTCTCATGTAGTAGTGAATGGTCATACGACCATTGGTCGCGACAACGAGATTTATCAGTTCGCCTCTATCGGTGAAGTGAACCAGGATCTTAAGTACGCCGGGGAACCGACCCGCGTGGAAATTGGCGATCGCAACCGCATTCGCGAAAGCGTAACTATCCACCGCGGCACAGTACAGGGCGGTGGATTGACGAAGGTGGGGAGCGATAACCTGATGATGGTTAACGCGCATGTCGCACACGACTGCACCGTCGGCAGCCGCGTTATTCTCGCGAACAACGCCACGCTTGCCGGCCACGTATCGGTGGACGATCACGCTATCATCGGCGGTATGACCGCCGTGCATCAGTTCTGCATCATCGGCGCACACGTGATGGTTGGCGGCTGCTCCGGTGTGGCGCAGGACGTGCCGCCTTATGTGATTGCTCAGGGCAACCATGCCACGCCTTACGGCGTGAACATCGAAGGCCTCAAGCGTCGCGGCTTCAGCAAAGAAGCGCTGCATGCTATTCGTAACGCTTACAAGCTGCTCTACCGCAGCGGTAAGACGTTTGAAGAGGCGAAGCCGGAAATCGCTGAGCTTGCCGAACGTCATCCGGAAGTGAAGGCGTTTAGCGACTTCTTCGAGCGCTCCACACGCGGTCTGATTCGTTAAATGCAGGCGAAGCGTCCCCTTACGATTGCCCTGGTCGCCGGAGAAACCTCCGGCGATATTCTTGGTGCAGGTCTCATCCGCGCATTGAAAGCGCGTCATCCCGACGCCCGTTTTGTTGGCGTTGCCGGTCCGCGCATGCAGGCTGAAGGCTGTGAAGCCTGGTATGAAATGGAAGAGCTGGCGGTGATGGGCATCGTGGAGGTGCTGGGCCGTTTGCGCCGTCTGCTGCATATCCGCGCCGATCTCACCCGTCGCTTCACCGAGCTGCAACCGGATGTTTTCGTGGGCATTGACGCGCCTGACTTCAACATCACGCTTGAAGGCAAGCTGAAGCAGCAGGGCATTCGCACCATTCACTACGTCAGCCCGTCGGTCTGGGCCTGGCGCCAGAAACGCGTTTTCAAAATCGGCAGAGCCACCGACCTGGTGCTGGCATTTCTGCCTTTCGAAAAAGCGTTTTACGATAAATATAACGTTCCGTGCCGCTTTATCGGTCACACCATGGCGGATGCCATGCCGCTGGACCCGGATAAAAACGCGGCGCGCGACGTGCTTGGCATTCCTCATGAAGCCCACTGCCTGGCGCTGCTGCCGGGGAGCCGCGGTGCGGAAGTGGAGATGCTTAGCGGCGATTTCTTAAAAACCGCGATGCTGCTGCGCGAGCGCTGGCCCGATCTTGAAGTCGTGGTGCCGCTGGTTAACGCAAAGCGTCGCGAACAGTTCGAACGCATCAAAGCCGAAGTGGCGCCGGATTTACATATTCATCTGCTGGATGGTCAGGCGCGTGAAGCGATGATCGCCAGTGATGCAGCGCTGCTGGCCTCCGGCACCGCCGCGCTGGAGTGTATGCTGGCGAAATGCCCGATGGTGGTTGGCTATCGCATGAAGCCCTTTACCTTCTGGCTGGCAAAACGGCTGGTGAAAACTGATTACGTCTCGCTGCCCAACCTGCTCGCCGGTCGCGAACTGGTAAAAGAGCTGCTGCAGGAGGAGTGCGAGCCGGCCCGACTGGCCGCAGCGCTGACGCCGCTGCTGGACGGCGGGGCAAAAAGTCATGAAATGCACGACATCTTCCGTCACCTGCATGAACAAATTCGCTGCAATGCCGACGAGCAGGCAGCCGACGCGGTGCTGGAGTTAGCGCAATAATGATGGAATTTATCTATCCCCATACGCATCTGGTTGCCGGCGTTGACGAAGTGGGCCGCGGCCCGCTGGTCGGCGCGGTAGTGACCGCTGCGGTTATCCTCGATCCGCAGCGCCCCATCGTTGGGCTTGCCGATTCGAAAAAGCTGTCGGAAAAGCGCCGCCTGGCGCTGTACCTCGAAATCCGTGAAAAAGCGCTGGCCTGGAGCATTGGCCGTGCTGAACCGCATGAAATTGACGAGCTGAATATTTTGCACGCCACTATGCTGGCGATGCAGCGCGCCGTCGCCGGGCTGAACGTGGTTCCGGAGTATGTGCTGATCGACGGCAATCGCTGCCCGGCGCTGCCGATGCCTTCTCTGGCGGTCGTTAAAGGCGACAGCCGGGTGGCGGAAATCAGCGCGGCGTCAATACTTGCCAAAGTGACGCGCGACCAGGAAATGGCCGAGCTGGATCTCAGCTTCCCGCAATATGGATTTGCCCAGCACAAAGGCTATCCGACCGCTTTTCATCTTGAACGCCTGGCAGAACATGGCGCCACCATTCATCACCGACGCAGCTTCGCGCCGGTTAAACGCGCGCTGGGCCTTGTCTGCTAAGACACTGGCTTGTACATCGTTAATCGGAAACTGAGATGGCTGAACCACGTTTTGTACACCTGAGGGTGCACAGCGACTACTCCATGATTGATGGGCTGGCAAAGACGGGACCGCTGGTAAAAAAGGCGGCCGCGCTTGGCATGCCCGCGCTGGCGATCACCGACTTTACTAACCTGTGCGGTCTGGTGAAGTTCTACGGTGGATCGCACGGCCTCGGCATAAAACCGATCATCGGTGCTGATTTTGTGATGCAGAGCGATGTGTTGGGCGATGAGCTCAGCCAGATCACCGTGCTGGCTGCCAATAACACCGGCTATCAGAACCTGACGCTGCTCATCTCCCGGGCCTATCAGCGTGGCTACGGCGTAAACGGTCCGTGGATCGACAGCGCCTGGCTGGCGGAGCTGAATGAAGGCCTGATCCTGCTCTCCGGCGGGCGCATGGGCGACGTCGGCAAATCGCTGCTGCGCGGTAACCGCGCTATGGTTGACAGCTGCGTGGCGTTCTATCAGCGCTGGTTTGCCGATCGTTTCTACCTGGAGCTGATCCGCACCGGTCGTCCGGATGAGGAAAATTATCTGCACGCCGCGGTCGCGCTGGCTGAAGAGACCGGTTTGCCGGTGGTCGCCACCAATGACGTGCGCTTCATTGACGCCGGCGACTTTGATGCGCATGAGATCCGCGTCGCCATTCACGACGGCTTCACCCTCGACGATCCGAAGCGTCCGCGTAACTACTCGACCCAGCAGTACATGCGCACCGAAGATGAAATGTGCGAGCTGTTTGCCGATCTCCCCGAAGCGCTGGAAAACAGCGTGGAAATCGCCCGTCGTTGTAACGTCACGGTACGCCTCGGCGAATACTTCCTGCCGCAGTTCCCGACCGGGGATATGTCGACCGAAGATTTCCTCGTCATGAAATCGAAAGAGGGGCTGGAAGAGCGCCTGGAGTTTCTCTTCCCGGACCCGGACGAGCGCGCGCAGAAGCGCCCCGAATACGACGAGCGTCTGGATATCGAGTTGCAGGTTATCAACCAGATGGGCTTCCCGGGTTACTTCCTGATCGTTATGGAGTTTATCCAGTGGTCGAAGGATAACGGCATTCCGGTCGGGCCGGGTCGTGGTTCCGGTGCCGGTTCGCTGGTGGCGTATGCCCTGAAAATCACCGATCTCGATCCGCTGGAATTTGACCTGCTGTTTGAACGCTTCCTGAACCCGGAACGCGTCTCGATGCCTGACTTCGACGTCGACTTCTGCATGGAGAAACGCGACCAGGTGATCGACC
The DNA here is from genome assembly GCF_025914095.1 of Siccibacter colletis. NCBI lineage: Bacteria > Pseudomonadati > Pseudomonadota > Gammaproteobacteria > Enterobacterales > Enterobacteriaceae > Siccibacter > Siccibacter colletis. The sequence continues at coordinate 807,957 of NZ_CP074352.1, forward strand.
ACGTCGCCGATATGTATGGGCGCGACGCGGTATCGCAGATCATCACCTTTGGTACCATGGCGGCGAAAGCGGTGATCCGCGACGTAGGACGCGTGCTCGGCCACCCTTACGGCTTCGTCGATCGTATCTCTAAGCTGGTGCCGCCCGATCCGGGCATGACGCTTGCCAAAGCGTTCGAAGCTGAACCGCAGCTGCCGGAAATTTATGAAGCCGATGAGGAAGTGAAAGCCCTCATCGACATGGCGCGTAAACTCGAAGGGGTGACGCGTAACGCCGGTAAGCACGCCGGTGGGGTAGTTATCGCCCCGACTAAAATTACCGATTTCGCGCCGCTTTACTGCGATGAATCAGGTAATCATCCGGTCACCCAGTTTGATAAGAACGACGTGGAGTATGCAGGCCTGGTGAAGTTTGACTTCCTCGGTCTGCGCACGCTCACCATTATCGACTGGGCGCTGAAGATGATTAACCCGCGCCGCGAAAAGCAGGGGCTGGAGCCGATCGATATCGCCGCAATCCCGCTTGACGACAAGAAAAGCTTCGACATGCTGCAGCGCTCGGAAACCACTGCGGTGTTCCAGCTTGAATCGCGCGGCATGAAGGATCTGATCAAGCGTCTGCAGCCTGACTGCTTCGAAGATATGATCGCGCTGGTAGCGCTGTTCCGCCCGGGCCCGTTGCAGTCCGGAATGGTAGATAACTTTATCGACCGTAAACACGGACGCGAAGCCATTTCATACCCGGACATCCAGTGGCAGCATGAAAGCCTGAAGCCGGTTCTGGAGCCGACCTACGGCATCATCCTGTATCAGGAACAGGTGATGCAGATAGCCCAGGTGCTCTCGGGTTATACCCTCGGCGGGGCGGATATGCTGCGCCGCGCGATGGGGAAAAAGAAACCCGAAGAGATGGCCAAGCAGCGTTCTATCTTCGAAGACGGTGCGAAAAATAACGGCGTCGACGGCGAGCTGGCGATGAAAATCTTTGACCTGGTAGAGAAATTTGCCGGTTACGGATTTAACAAATCGCACTCTGCGGCTTATGCTTTGGTGTCGTACCAGACGCTGTGGCTGAAAGCGCACTATCCTGCCGAGTTTATGGCCGCGGTAATGACAGCGGATATGGACAACACCGACAAAGTGGTCGGGCTGGTGGATGAGTGCTGGCGTATGGGACTTAAGATCCTGCCGCCGGATATCAACTCCGGGCTGTATCACTTCCACGTCAATGATGATGGCGAGATTGTTTACGGCATCGGCGCGATTAAAGGCGTGGGCGAAGGCCCGATCGAAGCGATCCTTGAAGCGCGTAACGAAGGCGGCTATTTCCGCGAGCTGTTCGATCTCTGCGCCCGCACCGACACCAAAAAGCTCAACCGTCGGGTGCTGGAAAAACTGATTATGTCCGGGGCGTTTGACCGCCTCGGGCCGCACCGCGCCGCGCTGATGAATTCCCTGGGCGATGCCCTGAAGGCCGCGGATCAACATGCGAAGGCGGAAGCCATCGGCCAGGCGGATATGTTTGGCGTGCTGGCAGAAGAGCCGGAACAGATTGAGCAGTCGTATGCCAACTGCCAGCCCTGGCCGGAGCAGACCGTGCTGGATGGTGAGCGGGAAACCCTCGGGCTGTATCTGACGGGTCACCCCATCAACCAGTACCTGAAAGAAATTGAGCGTTATGTCGGCGGCATGCGCCTTAAAGAAATGCACCCGACCGAGCGCGGTAAAGTCATTACCGCCGCCGGTCTGGTCATTGCCGCGCGGGTCATGGTCACCAAGCGCGGTAACCGAATCGGCATCTGCACCCTTGATGACCGTTCAGGGCGTCTGGAAGTGATGTTATTCACGGACGCGCTGGAAAAATACCAGCATCTGCTGGAACAAGACCGAATCCTGATCGTCAGCGGACAGGTCAGCTTTGATGACTTCAGCGGCGGGCTTAAAATGACCGCCCGCGAAGTGATGGACATTGCTGATGCCCGTGAAAAGTATGCGCGCGGGCTTGCTATCTCGCTGACGGACAGGCAAATTGATGACCAGCTTTTGAACCGTCTCCGTCAGTCTCTGGAACCCCACCGTTCGGGGACAATTCCAGTACATCTCTACTATCAGAGGGCGGATGCACGTGCGCGGTTGCGTTTCGGCGCAACCTGGCGTGTTTCCCCGAGCGATCGTCTCTTGAACGATCTGCGTGGCTTGATCGGTTCGGAGCAGGTGGAACTGGAGTTTGACTGATGCGTCAGCATCAGCGTTCCCGAGTTTTGATACTCGAACCGGAAGCCGCGTGGCCTGCCAGGTCCGGAGCAGGTGGAACTGGAGTTTGACTAAAACAGGAATACTATGAGTCTGAATTTCCTTGATTTCGAACAGCCGATTGCTGAGCTGGAAGCGAAAATCGATTCCCTGACGTCGGTAAGCCGTCAGGATGAAAAACTGGATATTAACATCGATGAAGAGGTGCTTCGTCTGCGCGAAAAAAGCGTAGAGCTGACGCGTAAAATCTTCGCCGATCTGGGTGCATGGCAGATTGCGCAACTGGCGCGTCATCCGCTGCGTCCGTATACCCTGGATTACGTTCGTCTGGCGTTTGACGAGTTTGATGAACTGGCTGGCGACCGCGCTTACGCGGACGATAAAGCCATCGTGGGCGGTATCGCACGCCTGGATGGTCGCCCGGTGATGATCATTGGTCATCAGAAAGGCCGCGAAACCAAAGAGAAGATCCGCCGCAACTTCGGTATGCCGGCCCCGGAAGGCTACCGCAAAGCGCTGCGCCTGATGGAAATGGCTGAACGCTTCAATATGCCGATCGTGACCTTCATCGACACCCCTGGCGCCTATCCGGGCGTGGGTGCGGAAGAGCGCGGCCAGTCCGAAGCCATTGCCCGCAACCTGCGCGAAATGTCACGTCTGACCGTACCGGTGATCTGCACCGTTATCGGCGAAGGCGGCTCCGGCGGCGCGCTGGCGATCGGCGTGGGCGACAAAGTCAACATGCTGCAGTACAGCACCTACTCAGTTATCTCCCCGGAAGGTTGCGCCTCCATTCTGTGGAAAAGCGCAGATAAAGCTCCGCTGGCGGCTGAAGCGATGGGCATCATCGCACCGCGTCTGAAAGAGCTGAAGCTTATCGACTCCGTGATCCCGGAGCCGCTGGGTGGCGCGCACCGCAACCCGGAAGCGATGGCTGCATCCCTGAAAGCGCAGCTGCTGGCCGATCTTGAAGATCTGGACGTGCTGAGCAAAGACGATCTGCTCAACCGTCGCTATCAGCGTCTGATGAGCTACGGCTACGCCTGATTAGGGTTTGTTATCTGCCATCAAGGGCCGCATGATGCGGCCCTTTTTTTATGCCTGCAGCACTGAGATTATGTGAGTCGTCGCGTGAGACGTTGTGAGAATGCAACGTCCGCGCTTTCCATACACTCCCTTCACCACATCGGTATGTTCAATGCGAAAAGGGGAAGGGTATGACATCACCACACATCGCCGCGCTGGGTGCGGCAGGCTTACTGTTTGGCGCACAGGCGGGGGCAGCGCCGCTACTCACTGCCAGCGAACCTTACAGCGTTAACGCGGCGGATCTGCAGAAGAAGGAGCAGGAGCTGAGTGGATTTCCGCTGATGCAGTCGGTCAAAGCGTCTATCCGCACGCTGGATAATGCCCAGGTTGAAAAAATCGAGCCGGGTAATAGTGGCAATCCGGAAAACGTGCGGCGGGTAGAAAGCATCATCAGCGCGAAGGACTGGGATTTTCTCTTTCCGCTGCGCGCCAGAGAGTACACCTACGTGAACTTCCTGAAAGCGGTGGGTAAATTCCCGGCGGTGTGCGGCGCCTACAGCGACGGGCGTGACGCCGAGGCCATCTGCCGTAAGTCGCTGGCGACGATGTTTGCCCACTTTGCTCAGGAGACGGGCGGGCACGAGAGCTGGCGCGAGGAGCCGGAGTGGCGTCAGGCGCTGGTCTACCTGCGTGAGATGGGCTGGGCCGAAGGGCAGAAGGGCGGCTATAACGGCGAGTGCAACCCTGATACCTGGCAGGGGCAGACCTGGCCCTGCGGTAAGGACAAAGACGGCGACTTCCTGAGCTACTTTGGTCGCGGTGCCAAGCAGCTCTCGTATAACTACAACTACGGTCCGTTCTCCGATGCGATGTATGGCGATGTGCGCCCGCTGCTGGATAAACCCGATCTGGTTGCCGATACCTGGATGAACCTGGCGAGCGCCATCTTCTTCTTCGTCTATCCGCAGCCGCCAAAACCCAGCATGCTGCACGTCATCGACCAGACCTGGCAGCCGAATCAGCATGACAAAGAGAGCGGGCTGGTGCCGGGCTTCGGCGTCACCATCCAGATTATCAACGGTGGCGTGGAGTGCGGCGGCGAAGCGGAGAACGCCCAGTCGCTGAACCGCATCGCCTATTACAGGGAGTTCGCGAAATACCTCAAGGTAAACGTGCCGGCGGATGAAGTGCTGGGCTGTAAGAAAATGAAGCAGTTTGATGCCGGTGGTGCGGGCGCATTGCCGATCTACTGGGAGATGGACTGGGGCTGGAGCACCACCACCCCGGACGGGCTGACCTATGCCTGCCAGCTGGTGGGTTATCAGACGCCGTTCAGCGCCTTTAAAGACGGCGACTATACCCAGTGCGTGAAAAAACACTTCAACGTTAAGGTGGTTGAGGATGGATCGGCCACGCCAGCGCCAGCGCCAACCCCGACGCCAACCCCAACGCCGCAGCCTTCACCGGGTCAGACCAACGTCGCGCCGATTGCACGTATCAGCGGGCCGGTCGGCGCGGTCGAGGCCGGTAGCAAGGTATCGCTCAACGGTGCCGGCTCCAGCGATGAAAATGGTGATGCGCTGACCTACAACTGGATGGCGCAGACCGGGCAGACCGTGAGCGGCAAGGATAAGAGCGTGGTGACCTTTAACGTGCCTGACACCGCCGCCGATGCGCAGTACATCATCAGCCTGAAGGTGGACGACGGGAAGCTGAGCGACACGACGACCTACACCCTTAACGTGAAAGCGAAGGCGAAAACGCCGGATGACAAGCCGACCGCGTATCCGGCCTGGTCAGGTAGCCATGCCTGGAAACCCGGGGACATCGTGCTGAACAACGGTGCGCTCTACCAGTGCAAACCCTTCCCGGAAGGAAGCTGGTGCAGCGTGGCTCCAGCCTACTACGAGCCGGGCGCCGGTATCGCCTGGTCCGATGCCTGGACCGCGCTGTAACCCTGTTGCCAGCCTGCGGGCTGGCACTTTCCCTGCTCAACCACCTCCCGCGAGGTGGTTTTTTGCCTTATCGGCTGCCGACGCGCTTCACTCAACTATGCTTACCAGACGCTTTTTTCCAGGAGGTAAGCATTGAATACCATTGCCATCATGGGCCCGCACGGGGCGTTTTATAAAGATGAACCCATCAGGGAGCTGCAGCAGGCGCTCATTCAGCAGGGATTTCAGCCGGTCTGGCCGGACAACAGCAACGATCTGCTGAAGCTTATTGAGCACAACCCGCGCGTCTGCGGCGTGATCTTTGACTGGGACGAATACAGCCTCGATCTGTGCTGCGAGATCAACCAGCTCAACGAGTACCTGCCGCTGTATGCCTTCATTAATACCCACTCGACGATGGACGTTACCGCCAACGAGATGCGCATGGCGCTGTGGTTCTTTGAATACGGGCTGGGCCAGGCGGAAGATATCGCCGCGCGCATCCGGCAGTACACCAATGAGTATCACGACAACATCACGCCGCCGCTGACCAAAGCGCTATTCACCTATGTGAACGAGGGGAAATATACCTTCTGCACGCCGGGGCATATGGCCGGTACCGCTTACCAGAAAAGCCCGGTCGGCTGTCTGTTTTACGATTTTTTCGGCGGCAATACCCTGAAAGCGGACGTCTCGATCTCGGTAACCGAGCTGGGATCGCTGCTCGATCACACCGGGCCGCATCTGGAGGCCGAAGAGTATATCGCCCGCACCTTCGGGGCCGAGCAGAGCTACATGGTGACCAACGGCACCTCCACCTCGAATAAAATCATCGGCATGTATGCCGCTCCTGCGGGCAGCACGCTGCTGGTGGATCGCAACTGCCATAAGTCGCTGACGCATCTGCTGATGATGAGCGACATCGTCCCGATCTGGATGAAACCCACCCGCAATGCGCTGGGCATTCTCGGTGGCATTCCGCGGCAGGAGTTCCTGCGCGCCACCATCGAGCAGAAAGTGGCGGCCACCCACGGCGCGAGCTGGCCAGTGCACGCCGTAATCACCAACTCCACTTATGACGGGCTGCTGTATAACACCAACTGGATCAAGCAGACCCTCGACGTGCCGTCGATCCACTTCGACTCCGCCTGGGTGCCCTATACCCATTTTCACCCGATCTACAACGGCAAAAGCGGCATGAGTGGCGAGCGGGTGCCGGGCAAAGTGTTCTACGAAACCCAGTCCACCCATAAAATGCTGGCTGCGCTCTCCCAGGCATCGCTGATCCACATCAAAGGGGATTACGACGAAGAGACCTTCAACGAAGCGTACATGATGCACACCACTACCTCGCCGAGCTATCCGCTGGTGGCCTCCATCGAAACCGCGGCGGCGATGCTGCGCGGCAACCCCGGACGGCGGCTGATCAACCGCTCCGTCGAACGCGCGCTCCATTTTCGTAAAGAAGTGCAGCGTCTTCGCGAAGAATCTGATGGATGGTTTTTCGATATCTGGCAACCTGAGGATGTCGAGGAAGCCGACTGCTGGCCCATTGAACCGGGACGGGCGTGGCACGGCTTCAACAATGCCGATGGCGACCATATGTTCCTCGACCCGGTTAAGGTCACGATCCTGACGCCGGGAATGAACCAGCAGGGCGAGATGAGCGAAGAGGGGATCCCGGCGGCGCTGGTGGCGAAATTCCTCGACGAGCGCGGGGTGGTGGTGGAAAAGACCGGCCCCTACAATTTGCTGTTTCTGTTCAGCATCGGCATTGATAAGACCCGGGCGATGAGCCTGCTGCGCGGGCTGACGGAGTTCAAACGCGCCTGGGATCTCAATCTGCGGGTGAAAAACATGCTGCCGGATCTCTACGCAGAAGATCCGGATTTCTATCGCAATATGCGCATCCAGACGCTGGGGCAGGGCATTCACGATCTGATCCGCCAGCACAAGCTGCCGGAACTGATGCTGCGGGCGTTCGACACTCTGCCGGAGATGAAAATGACGCCGCATCAGGCGTACCAGCAGCAGGTAAAGGGTAACGTTGAAACCGTGGAAATTGACGGCCTGCTGAACCGGGTGTCGGCCAACATGATCCTGCCGTATCCGCCGGGCGTGCCGCTGGTGATGCCGGGGGAGATGATCACCGAGCGGAGCCGGGCCGTCCTCGATTTTATGCTGATGCTGTGCTCTATTGGCCGTCACTATCCCGGTTTCGAAACGGATATTCACGGCGCCAGACTCGGGGAAGACGGCGTGTACCGGGTCAGGGTGTTAAAACAGGCTTAATGGCTTTCGGCAGCGCTGGCACAGGCTGCCGCATCAAACTAAGGAGAAAGGAATGCTGGGTTTAAAGCTGGTGCACCATATCGCCATCATCGCGTCGGATTATCAGACCAGTAAATCATTCTACTGTGACGTGCTGGGTTTTAACCTGTTATCAGAGGCCTATCGCGAGGCGCGGGACTCCTGGAAAGGCGATCTCGGCCTCGGGGAGCAGTACGTAATTGAGCTGTTCTCGTTTCCCTTCCCGCCCGCGCGCCCGAGCCACCCTGAAGCCTGCGGCCTGCGTCACCTGGCCTTCAGCGTCGATGACATTGACCAGGCGGTAACCCATCTCGAATCCCACGGCGTGAAGTGCGAGCCGATCCGCATCGATCCGCTGACCAACAAACGCTTCACCTTCTTTGCCGATCCCGATGGCCTGCCGCTGGAGCTTTACCAGCAGTAACGCTTGCAAGCGCGGATAATGCCCGGTAACGTTCCGGGCTTAACCGCCCGGTCTGTGACATACCCCTATGACGCCCGATACGCTTCTTGCTTCGCTTCGCCCGTCGCACCAGTTTCTGGTGGCGTACAGCGGCGGCCTCGACTCCACGGTGCTGTTGCATCAGCTGGTGCAGCTTCGCGCCGCTCATCCCGACTTGCACCTGCGTGCCATCCATATCCATCACGGTCTGAGTGACAACGCCGATAACTGGGCGGCGCACTGCCAGGCGCAGTGTGATGCCTGGCAGGTGACGCTGGACGTCGTGCGCGTGACGCTGGTGGATGACGGCAACGGGATTGAAGCCCAGGCACGCGAGGCGCGTTATCGGGCGTTGTCTGCTGCGCTGCGCACGGATGAAGCGCTGGTCACCGCGCAGCATCTGGACGATCAGTGCGAAACCTTTTTACTGGCGCTCAAGCGCGGCAGCGGTCCGGCAGGGCTGGCGGCGATGCCCGCCGCTGTGCCGTTCGGCGCGGGATGGCTGCGTCGTCCGCTGCTCAATACGCCGCGTCATACGCTGGAGCAGTGGGCGCAGCAGCACGGCCTGCAGTGGATTGAGGATGAAAGCAATCAGAGCCGCCGCTTCGATCGTAACTTCTTACGGCTGGATGTTCTGCCGTTACTCAATGCACGCTGGCCCCACTTCGCCGGCATGGTAGCCCGCAGCGCCGCGCTGTGCGCCGAGCAGGAGCAGTTGCTGGATGAGCTGCTGGACGATGAACTGCACAGCCTGCTGGATGCCCGGGGCACTCTTGCGATCGTCCCCCTGAAAGCCATGCGCGAGGCAAAGCGTGGCGCGCTGCTGCGGCGCTGGTTTGCCACGCATCATGCGCAGATGCCGTCGCGTGCGGCACTGGCGCGAGTCTGGTCCGAAGTTGCGCTGAGCCGGGAAGATGCTGCGCCAAAACTGGTGTTCGGCGATTACGCGGTGCGGCGTTATCAGGACCGGCTCTGGTGGGTAAAAAATCTGCCAGCGCCGACGAACCCGGTCATTTACTGGGATGCGCCGTATTCGTCGCTCAGCCTGACGGGCGGGAGGCTGTCTCTCGGGGAAGGGCAGCGCGTGCGCGCGCCGCGAGACGGGGAACGCGTGTCGATCCGCTACCGCGCCGCAGGCACGCTGCATATCGTCGGGCGCGAGCGCGGGCGCAGCCTGAAAAAACTGTGGCAGGAACTGGGCATTCCGCCGTGGGAGCGCGAGATCGTGCCGCTGCTGTTTTACGGCGAACAGCTCATTTCCGCCGTGGGCGTGTTTGTTACTCAGGAAGGGCGGGCTGGGGATGAAAACGGCTGGCAGCTGTGCTGGGAGCGTGATGCAGAGGCGTAAAAAAGGGCAGCTCAGGCTGCCCACGTTGTAAACCGGAGGGGGATCAGGATTCGCTCACCACGACGGTACCAATTTCAGGATGGCTGAAGCTGGCGATCTTATCGAGGCGCAGCTCGCGTGTGGCACCCGCGTCTTCAACAATCAGGTATTCCACATTTTTACGTGACACCAGATCGCTGGCCTTCGCCTTCAGAACCTCACCGCTTTTAAGCTCCAGCGTCAGTAATAAATGATGCTGGCAGGCGAGTTCGAGATTGTCATAGTCATCGCAATTGATGGGTTGATAGGCATCATTCATTGACATAATCGCTCACCAGTAAGTTCGCGGCAGCATACGCCGCCTTTTCCCTGACCGCCTCTGAAATGGCGTCGTTCTCAACGACCTCATTCAGAACCCGTAATACGCAGCCCAGCGCATCGGGGACGTACCCCAGATCGCCGCTGGCAATCTCAGCATAACGCTGGCGTATTAACTCACAATATTTTTCCACATGCCCTCCTGTCCAGAGCCCAGACAACAGACTTTTCGTGGGATGCACGATAAGCCTACGAGGATAAACTCTGTTTAGCAAGGTGACTATACCATACTCGCCGCGCCATTATCAGCGTGGCACCGGGGCAGAATGTCAAAGCCCGACAGCGCTTTACGGGCAAATTCGCTACAATAGCCGCTCTTATGAAAAGGAGTGGTGTGATGGCGTTAAAAGCAACAATCTACAAAGCAATGGTCAACGTGGCCGACATGGATCGTAACCAGTATCTTGATACCACGCTGACCCTGGCGCGCCACCCTTCTGAAACCGAAGAGCGCCTGATGCTGCGCCTGCTGGCGTGGATCAAGTTCGCGGATGAGCGTTTGCAATTTACTCGCGGTCTCAGTGCCGAAGACGAGCCCGAAGCCTGGCTGCGCAACGATCATCTGGGTATCGATCTGTGGATTGAGCTGGGTCTGCCGGATGAAAAGCGCGTCAAGAAAGCCTGCACCCAGTCTAAAGAGGTGGCGCTGTTCGCCTATAATAGTCGTGCGGCGCAAATCTGGTGGCAGCAAAACCAGACGAAGCTTGCCAGCTACAGCAACCTCAGCATCTGGTATCTGGATGATGAGCAGCTGGCGAAGCTGACGGCCTTTGCGACGCGCACGATGTCGCTGCAGGCAACGATTCAGGAGGGCGCCATCTGGCTGTCGGACCCTGAAAACAACCTGGAAATTCACTTTACCACCTGGCAACAGCACGCATGATTGAACTGTCACGCAACGTCACCATTCCCGATAACGAGGTGGAGATCACCGCCATTCGCGCCCAGGGGGCGGGCGGACAGCACGTCAATAAAACCTCGACCGCCATTCATCTGCGCTTCGATATTCGCGCCTCCAGCCTGCCCGAGTCGTATAAAGAGCGCTTGCTGGCCGCCACGCATCACCTGATCACCGCCGACGGGGTGGTGATCATCAAAGCTCAGGAGCACCGCAGCCAGGAGATGAACCGCGAAGCGGCGATCGCACGTCTGGTTAACCTGATTACGGAACTAACGACCCCGCAGAAAAGTCGAAGGGCTACAAAACCGACGCGCGCCTCAAAGCTGCGCCGGCTCGATGCTAAATCCCAGAAATCAGCCACCAAGGCGCTGCGAGGCAAGGTCCGGGGTCTGTAACAGGGAATCAATGAAAAGGAATACCCATGAAAAAACGATTTATCCTGATTGCGGCCCTGTGCGCCGTGGCGGCGCTGCCGGGATGTAATAACCGGAATGACGAGCGCTCCGTTGCCCAGGAGCAGGCGGGAGAGCTGAAAGCGATGCAGCAGAGCTACCGCGGGGTGCTGCCCTGCGCTGACTGCAGCGGTATCGAAACCACGCTATTTCTGGAAAAAGACGGTACCTGGGTGATGAACGAGCGTTACCAGGGCGGCAAAGCTGACAGCGCATTTGCGTCGTATGGCCGCTGGGCGCGCACCGCCGACCGGCTGGTGTTGACCGGGGTTGATGGTGAGAAGCGCTATTTCCGCCCGAAAGGCGACGATCTGGAAATGCTCGACCGGGAAGGGCACCCCATCGAATCGAATTTCGATTACACCCTGAAAGCCGTGGATGCCGGGTTACCCGCCACGCCGATGGTGATGAAAGGTATGTACCGCTATATGGCGGATGCAGCGGTATTCACCGACTGTGTGACCGGCAAGCGCACCGGTGTGACGAACAATGCGCAGCTTGAACGTGGCTATGCCCAGGCGCGGGGTGAGGCGGGTGCGCCGGTACTGCTGATCGTGAAGGCGCATTTTGCCATCGACGCCAATGAAGATACCGGCGCGCCGGAAAAAACGCTGGTGGTGGATGAGCACGGCACCTTTACTGCTGGCAAAGGCTGCGATGACTGAGCCTCCGGCCGGTAAATAAAAAAGCCCCGCCAGTGCGGGGCTTTTGTTTTTCCGGGAGGGATTAACGCGGGATGTTTGCCAGCAGGTAATCCAGGATGTCGCCGGTCTTGATCATCTTCTTCTCGCCGCTGCGACGGTGTTTGTACTCAATCTCGTCGCTGTCGAGGTTGCGGTCGCCAATCACCACGGTGTGCGGAATACCGATCAGTTCCATATCAGCAAACATCACGCCCGGACGCTCTTTACGATCGTCCATCAGCACATCAATGCCTTTAGCGCGCAGCGCGTTGTAAAGATTCTCGGCCAGCTCCTGCACGCGGAAGGATTTGTGCATGTTCATCGGCAGGATCGCCACCTGGAACGGGGCAATCGCGTCCGGCCAGATGATGCCGCGGTCATCGTTGTTCTGCTCAATCGCGGCAGCCACCACGCGGGTCACGCCGATACCGTAGCAGCCCATGGTCAGGATCTGATTGCGACCATCTTCACCCTGTACCGAGGCTTTCATCGCTTCAGAGTATTTGGTGCCAAGCTGGAAGATATGACCCACTTCGATACCGCGTTTGATAAGCAGCGTGCCCTGACCATCCGGGCTGACGTCGCCGACCATTACGTTACGGATATCGGCGACTTCCGGGGTCGCCAGATCGCGATCCCAGTTAATACCGAAGTAGTGTTTGCCATCGACGTTAGCGCCCGCGGCAAAGTCGCTCATCACCGCTACGCTGCGATCGATAACCACCGGCACCGGCATATTGACCGGACCGAGCGAACCAGGGCCGGCGTTAACCGCGGCGCGGATCTCTTCTTCGGTGGCGAAAGTCAGCGGGCTTGCGACCTGCGGCAGTTTCTCCGCCTTCACTTCGTTGAGCTCGTGATCGCCGCGAACCAGCAGGGCAACCAGCGGGTAAGCGCTGCCTTCCACCGCTTTCACCAGCAGAGTTTTCACGGTTTTTTCGACCGGCAGGTTGAACTGCTCTACCAGCTGGGCGATGGTTTTCGCGTTCGGGGTCTCAACCAGCGTCATCTCCTGGCTGGCGGCGGCGCGCGGCTCAGCAGGCGCAACGGCTTCGGCCAGTTCGATGTTGGCGGCATAGTCGGAACCGGTAGAGAAGACGATATCGTCTTCGCCGCTCTGGGCCAGCACCTGGAATTCGTGCGATGCGCTACCGCCGATAGAGCCGGTATCTGCCTGTACCGCACGGAAATCCAGCCCCATGCGGGAGAAGATTTTGCTGTAGGCGGCGTACATGTTGTCGTAGGTTTCCTGCAAGGATTCCTGGGTGGTGTGGAACGAGTAGGCATCCTTCATCAGGAACTCGCGGGAGCGCATCACGCCAAAGCGCGGACGCACTTCATCACGGAACTTGGTCTGGATCTGGAAGAAGTTAAGCGGCAGCTGCTTATAGGAGCTGAGCTCGTTACGGATCAGGTCAGTGATCACCTCTTCATGCGTCGGACCGAGCACAAACGGACGATCGCCGCGATCGACCAGGCGCAGCAGCTCCGGGCCGTACTGCTCCCAACGTCCGCTCTCCTGCCACAGATCTGCTGGCTGCACCACCGGCATAGACACCTCGATCGCACCGGCGTTGTTCATCTCTTCACGCACGATGTTTTCGACTTTTTTCAGCACGCGCAGGCCGGTCGGGAGCCAGGTATACAACCCGGAGGCCAGCTTGCGGATCATCCCGGCGCGCAGCATCAGCTGATGGCTGATCACTTCCGCGTCGGCAGGTGTCTCCTTAAGGGTGGAGAGCAGATATTGGCTAGTACGCATGTTGTTACGGTTCCATTTGAGACATGCAGGCTGAGTGATGCCTGACACAAAAAAGTGGTTTAGTTTATCAGTGTGACAGAGTTGCCAAAAGAGAGTGATATCAATTTAGCGTGCTTCGAGTGCAAACACTTCTGCGCCATGCTCGGTTACCCGCCAGCGCACGTTGAAATCCAGCAGCCAGACGGCATAAGTTTTGCCCGCGTCTTCGCCCTTACGGTAGGCCGGGCGCGGGTCCTGAGCCAGCACATCGCGGATGAAGCGCTGAAGATGCGGATAGCGTTTTTCCAGGGTCTGCAGGCGGGCGGCGATCTCTGCGGTGAAAAAGACCGGCATATCGGCAGACGGCGCATGCTGCGCATAGCCGGCGCGGGCGTCAGGCAGCGCTTCGGCGAACGGCAGGTAGGGTTTGATATCAATGATCGGCGTGCCATCCACCAGATCGAGGCTGCCCAGCTTCAGGATCACGCGCTCTTTCTGGCAGATAATGCCTTTGATTTCGACCAGCGACATACCCACAGGGTTCGGGCGAAAGGTAGAGCGCGTGGCGAATACGCCCATCCGCGCATTACCGCCCAGCCGTGGCGGGCGCACCGTAGGCCGCCAGCCGCCTTCCATCGTCTGATGAAACACAAACAGCAACCACAGATGACTGAAGCCTTCCAGGCCGCGCAGGGCATCGGGCTGATTGTAGGGCGCGAGAAGATGGAGCTCGCCGTGCCCGTCTTTCACCAGGCCTGGCTGGCGCGGGACGGCGAATTTTTCTTTATAAGGGGAGCGGATAACGCCGATTTGCTCAAAGCTGAATGCGGTCATTTCGCAGAAACGTTAAGCGCCGAACCGATACAAATTGCCTGACGATAACAACCCGGCGTGCCGCTGGTCACTTCACAGCTGTGCAGCAGAACCGCGTTCGCTTTCATTTTAGAGGCGTTGATCTGTAGGCGTTTCCGGGCGGTCGGGATATTCGGCGGTGAGTCCTGATTGCTGGCCTGGCACGACTCGCCGGTGACTTCACCCATATCGCGGAACGGTTTGCCCAGTAAGTCTTCAGCATTGGTGTAGATTTTTACCGGCGCAGGGGCTGATGCACGTGGTCTGGTCGGTTCCGTTTTCGCAGGCGCTGTCGTGCTTTTGGCAGGTTCAACAGGGGATCTGTCTAACATGGAACAGCCGCTCAGGGCGAGCGCTAATAAACAGATCGGTAAAGCACGCATAATTTGTCCTCGATGAATAAGCAAGATAAGCATGATTGAATCAGGTAATGGATACCGGCGGCAGCATAACGTCATGGAAGCGTGCGCTGCGTCGGGTAAAAAAGGTGTTGTTACCCGAAAAAGGTACCCGGTCAAAAATAACCGTCAATATCCTATAGCAACTTTAAAAGGTTGTCTGTTCAGAATAGTGGACAACATTTACCGCGAGACGGGCCAGAAATGAAAAAACGGGCCGTAGCCCGTTTGGTATAACTGTTGCGCTCAGGCTTACCAGCCTTTTACCGCGCCGCCGTTGAAGACTTTATTCGCTGCGGCGTTCACTTCTTCAGACTGATAGGCCTGTACAAATTTCTTCACGTTTTCCGCGTCTTTATTGTCTTCGCGGGTAACCAGCATGTTTACATACGGGGAGTCTTTATCTTCCACGAAGATGCCGTCTTTAGCCGGGGTCAGGTTGATCTGGCTGGCGTAGGTAGTGTTGATAACGGCCAGGGCAATCTGATCATCATCCAGCGAGCGCGGCAGCTGCGGCGCTTCCAGTTCAACAATCTTCAGGTTTTTCGGGTTTTCGGTCACGTCCAGCACGGTCGGCAGCAGGCCGATATCGTCTTTCAGTTTAATCAGGCCCACTTTCTGCAGCAGCAGCAGGGAGCGACCGAGGTTGGTCGGGTCGTTAGGGACCGCAACCTGAGAACCCGGCTGCAGCTCTTCCAGTGACTTAATCTTTTTGGAATAGCCAGCGATCGGGTAAACGAAGGTGTTGCCCACTGACACCAGCTTATAGCCGCGATCTTTGATCTGCTGATCCAGATACGGTTTGTGCTGGAAGGCGTTCAGGTCGATGTCGCCTTTGCTCAGGGCTTCGTTCGGCAGAACGTAATCGTTAAAGGTCACCAGCTCAACATCAAGACCGTATTTCTCTTTTGCAACTTTCTGCGCCGCTTCAGCCACCTGCTGCTCAGCACCGACGATTACGCCCACTTTAATATGGTTCGGATCTTTCTCTTCCTGACCACAGCCTGCCAGCGCCAGCGAGCCGATAAGCGCACCCATCACCGCCAGAGTTTTCAATTTGAACGCCATAATCTTTCCTTACTCAAGTATCTTGATGTTGTGTGTAACTGCTTATTTGTGGGTAACCGTACGGACGATACGATCGCCTGCAAACTGAATTAAGTAAACCAGAACCACCAGCAATACCAGAACGGTATTCATTACGGTAGCGTTGTAGCCGATATAACCGTACTGATAGCCAATCTGACCGAGACCGCCGGCACCTACCGCGCCGCCCATCGCCGAGTAGCCAACCAGCGTGATAAGCGTAATGGTTGCGGCGTTCACCAGCCCCGGCAGCGCCTCCGGCAGCAGGATCTTACGAATAATTTGCAGCGGCGTTGCGCCCATCGCCCGTGAGGCTTCGATCAGGCCAGCCGGAATTTCCAGCAGAGCATTTTCCACCATACGCGCAATAAAAGGTGCAGCGCCGACGGTAAGTGGAACGATCGCGGCCTGCAGACCGATTGACGTGCCGACAATCACGCGGGTGAAGGGGATCATCCACACCAGCAGGATAATGAAGGGAATTGAACGGAAGATATTCACCAGCGCAGAGATAGCACGGTAAAGCTTCGCGTTTTCACTAATCTGCCCCGGACGGGAAATATAGAGCAGCACGCCAACCGGCAGACCAATGACAAAACCGAAGAAGCCGGAGACAAAGGTCATCGCCAGCGTCTCCCAGACGCCTTTAACCAGTAACCACATCATTGCTTCAGACATAACCTAACACCTCGACTTTCACATGATGTTCCTGGAGATAAGCGACCGCGGCTTTTGTATCCTGCTGCGAGCCGTGCATTTCAGCGAGCATAATGCCGAACTTCACGCCGCCGGCGTAATCCATCTGCGCGCTGATAATGTTGTTATTAACGTTGAAACGACGTGCGGTTTCCGAAAGCAGCGGAGCATCCACCGACTGACCGGTAAATTCCAGACGCAGCAGCGGTACGCTTTCCGCGGTTTCCGGCGCAGGGCGCAGGCGAACCGAGTAATCTTCGGGTACGTCGAGATGCAGCGTGGACTGAATAAACTGTTGCGCCAGCGGCGTTTTCGGATGAGAGAACACTTCGCTCACCGTATCCTGCTCAATCAGTTCGCCGTTGCTGATCACTGCCACGCAGTCGCAGATGCGCTTCACGACATCCATCTCATGGGTAATCAGCAGGATCGTCAGCCCAAGGCGGCGGTTTATATCCTTTAACAGCTCCAGAATGGAGCGCGTGGTGGCCGGGTCGAGGGCGCTGGTGGCTTCATCGCACAGCAGCACTTTTGGGTTACTGGCCAACGCGCGGGCAATGGCAACGCGCTGTTTCTGTCCACCGGAAAGGTTAGCGGCCCAGGCGTCACGCTTGTCGGAAAGCCCAACCAGCTCCAGCAGTTCGTTGACCCGACGTTCGATCTCTTCGCGCGGCGTGTTATCCAGCTCCAGCGGCAGGGCGACGTTACCAAACACGGTACGGGATGAGAGTAAATTGAAGTGCTGGAAGATCATGCCAATCTGGCGACGAGCCTGAGTGAGCTGCGATTCAGAGAGCGCAGTCAGATCCTGGCCACCGACCAGTACCGTGCCCTGCGTGGGGCGTTCCAGCAAGTTAACGCAGCGAATCAGCGTGCTTTTACCGGCACCGGAGGCACCAATCACGCCGTAAATTTGCCCGGCAGGAACGTGCAGGCTGACATTGTTCAGCGCGTTCACCACGCGATTGCCCTGCTGGAACACTTTGGTGATATTCGAAAGTTTTATCATCAGGCTAATAATTATCGTAAACGAGTAAAGGGTGGCATTTTATACTGCCAGACACGGACAAACGCCGTTATTGCAACGGATGGTAAGGCATCCAGACGTCTAAATCAATGCGGGCGACGCAATGACACTTTCTCTCAAAGGGAAACATGCGATACTAGGCGGCATAACTTATCTCAGGAGTACTCTGGTGGCGAATCAAGTCCCGGCTATTTTTCTCGACCGCGATGGCACTATTAATGTCGATCACGGTTATGTTCATGAAATCGACCAGTTTGAGTTTATCGATGGCGTTATCGATGCGTTGCGTGAGCTGAAGGCGATGGGCTACGCGCTTGTGCTGGTAACTAACCAGTCAGGTATCGCTCGTGGGCTGTTTACTGAAGACCAGTTTGAAACCCTGACCGAATGGATGGACTGGTCGCTGGCGGATCGCGGCGTCGATCTGGACGGTATCTATTATTGTCCGCACCATCCGGAAGCGGCGGTAGAGGCGTTTCGCCAGAGCTGTGACTGCCGTAAACCGCAGCCGGGCATGCTGATCTCAGCGCGTGACTATCTTCATATAGATATGAGCGCTTCTTATATGGTGGGTGATAAAGCAGAAGATATGCAGGCCGCCGCCGCCGCCCAGGTAGGAACGCGCGTGCTGGTGCGTACCGGTAAACCGGTAACAGAAGAAGCGGAAAAAGCGGCTGACTGGGTGCTGAATAGCCTTGCAGAACTGCCTCAGGCCATCAAAACGCGGGAAAAACAGGCGTAACGGTCAAAAGGCGAGCGGTCGTCATTTTTTTTCATATTACCGCTTGCCATCTCTCTCAGGCTCCCTATAATGCGCCTCCATCGACACGGCGCTAACGAATCACTTCGCAGCGTCGGGTCTGAAGAGAAAAGCTCAAATAGAGCTTGACTCTGAAAGAGGAAAGCGTAATATACGCCACCTCGCGACAGCAGGCTGCAGGCCGCGTCGCACTGCTCTTTAACAATTTATCAGACAATCTGTGTGGGCACTCGGGGCACTGATATCTTTCACGTCGCAAGACGAAAAAGCATTATCAAGTCTCAAGAGTGAACACGTAATTCATTACGAAGTTTAATTCTTTGAGCATCAAACTTTAAATTGAAGAGTTTGATCATGGCTCAGATTGAACGCTGGCGGCAGGCCTAACACATGCAAGTCGAACGGTAACAGGAAGCAGCTTGCTGCTTTGCTGACGAGTGGCGGACGGGTGAGTAATGTCTGGGGATCTGCCTGATGGAGGGGGATAACTACTGGAAACGGTAGCTAATACCGCATAACGTCGCAAGACCAAAGAGGGGGACCTTCGGGCCTCTTGCCATCAGATGAACCCAGATGGGATTAGCTAGTAGGTGGGGTAACGGCTCACCTAGGCGACGATCCCTAGCTGGTCTGAGAGGATGACCAGCCACACTGGAACTGAGACACGGTCCAGACTCCTACGGGAGGCAGCAGTGGGGAATATTGCACAATGGGCGCAAGCCTGATGCAGCCATGCCGCGTGTATGAAGAAGGCCTTCGGGTTGTAAAGTACTTTCAGCGAGGAGGAAGGTGGTGAGTTTAATACGCTCATCAATTGACGTTACTCGCAGAAGAAGCACCGGCTAACTCCGTGCCAGCAGCCGCGGTAATACGGAGGGTGCAAGCGTTAATCGGAATTACTGGGCGTAAAGCGCACGCAGGCGGTCTGTCAAGTCGGATGTGAAATCCCCGGGCTCAACCTGGGAACTGCATCCGAAACTGGCAGGCTTGAGTCTCGTAGAGGGGGGTAGAATTCCAGGTGTAGCGGTGAAATGCGTAGAGATCTGGAGGAATACCGGTGGCGAAGGCGGCCCCCTGGACGAAGACTGACGCTCAGGTGCGAAAGCGTGGGGAGCAAACAGGATTAGATACCCTGGTAGTCCACGCCGTAAACGATGTCGACTTGGAGGTTGTTCCCTTGAGGAGTGGCTTCCGGAGCTAACGCGTTAAGTCGACCGCCTGGGGAGTACGGCCGCAAGGTTAAAACTCAAATGAATTGACGGGGGCCCGCACAAGCGGTGGAGCATGTGGTTTAATTCGATGCAACGCGAAGAACCTTACCTGGCCTTGACATCCAGAGAACTTAGCAGAGATGCTTTGGTGCCTTCGGGAACTCTGAGACAGGTGCTGCATGGCTGTCGTCAGCTCGTGTTGTGAAATGTTGGGTTAAGTCCCGCAACGAGCGCAACCCTTATCCTTTGTTGCCAGCGATTCGGTCGGGAACTCAAAGGAGACTGCCGGTGATAAACCGGAGGAAGGTGGGGATGACGTCAAGTCATCATGGCCCTTACGGCCAGGGCTACACACGTGCTACAATGGCGTATACAAAGAGAAGCGACCTCGCGAGAGCAAGCGGACCTCATAAAGTACGTCGTAGTCCGGATTGGAGTCTGCAACTCGACTCCATGAAGTCGGAATCGCTAGTAATCGTGGATCAGAATGCCACGGTGAATACGTTCCCGGGCCTTGTACACACCGCCCGTCACACCATGGGAGTGGGTTGCAAAAGAAGTAGGTAGCTTAACCTTCGGGAGGGCGCTTACCACTTTGTGATTCATGACTGGGGTGAAGTCGTAACAAGGTAACCGTAGGGGAACCTGCGGTTGGATCACCTCCTTACCTTAAAAGATACAACTCCGCAGTGTCCACACAGATTGTCTGATGAAAAGTAAGAAGCAGGGTGTCTGCGAAAGATAAGTCCCTTTCGTCTAGAGGCCCAGGACACCGCCCTTTCACGGCGGTAACAGGGGTTCGAATCCCCTAAGGGACGCCACCTGCTTGGTAACGCAAGTGAAAGGTGCGCGGCCACAATATCTCAAAACTGACTTTCAAGTCACGTTTGAGATATTTGCTCTTTAACAATCCGGAACAAGCTGAAAATTGAAACGACACACTGTTTCTGTTCTCCGTAAACAAGAACAGAAAAAGGTGTGTTCGAGTCTCTCAAATGCTTACAGCACGACGATGAATCGAAAGAAACATCTTCGGGTTGTGAGGTTAAGCGACTAAGCGTACACGGTGGATGCCCTGGCAGTCAGAGGCGATGAAGGACGTGCTAATCTGCGAAAAGCGTCGGTAAGGTGATATGAACCGTTATAACCGACGATGTCCGAATGGGGAAACCCAGTGCAATTCGTTGCACTATCATGTCATGAATACATAGTGACATGAGGCGAACCGGGGGAACTGAAACATCTAAGTACCCCGAGGAAAAGAAATCAACCGAGATTCCCCCAGTAGCGGCGAGCGAACGGGGAGCAGCCCAGAGCCTGAATCAGTTTGTGTGTTAGTGGAAGCGTCTGGAAAGTCGCAGGGTACAGGGTGATACTCCCGTACACAAAAACACACTTGCTGTGAGCTCGATGAGTAGGGCGGGACACGTGGTATCCTGTCTGAATATGGGGGGACCATCCTCCAAGGCTAAATACTCCTGACTGACCGATAGTGAACCAGTACCGTGAGGGAAAGGCGAAAAGAACCCCGGCGAGGGGAGTGAAACAGAACCTGAAACCGTGTACGTACAAGCAGTGGGAGCACCTTTGTGGTGTGACTGCGTACCTTTTGTATAATGGGTCAGCGACTTATATTCTGTAGCAAGGTTAACCGTATAGGGGAGCCGAAGGGAAACCGAGTCTTAATTGGGCGTTAAGTTGCAGGGTATAGACCCGAAACCCGGTGATCTAGCCATGGGCAGGTTGAAGGTTGGGTAACACTAACTGGAGGACCGAACCGACTAATGTTGAAAAATTAGCGGATGACTTGTGGCTGGGGGTGAAAGGCCAATCAAACCGGGAGATAGCTGGTTCTCCCCGAAAGCTATTTAGGTAGCGCCTCGTGAACTCATCTCCGGGGGTAGAGCACTGTTTCGGCTAGGGGGCCATCCCGGCTTACCAACCCGATGCAAACTACGAATACCGGAGAATGTTATCACGGGAGACACACGGCGGGTGCTAACGTCCGTCGTGAAGAGGGAAACAACCCAGACCGCCAGCTAAGGTCCCAAAGTCATGGTTAAGTGGGAAACGATGTGGGAAGGCACAGACAGCCAGGATGTTGGCTTAGAAGCAGCCATCATTTAAAGAAAGCGTAATAGCTCACTGGTCGAGTCGGCCTGCGCGGAAGATGTAACGGGGCTAAACCATGCACCGAAGCTGCGGCAGCGACACTATGTGTTGTTGGGTAGGGGAGCGTTCTGTAAGCCGTTGAAGGTGGACTGTGAGGTCTGCTGGAGGTATCAGAAGTGCGAATGCTGACATAAGTAACGATAAAGCGGGTGAAAAGCCCGCTCGCCGGAAGACCAAGGGTTCCTGTCCAACGTTAATCGGGGCAGGGTGAGTCGACCCCTAAGGCGAGGCCGAAAGGCGTAGTCGATGGGAAACAGGTTAATATTCCTGTACTCGGTGTTACTGCGAAGGGGGGACGGAGAAGGCTATGTTGGCCGGGCGACGGTTGTCCCGGTTTAAGCGTGTAGGTGTGTGCTCCAGGCAAATCCGGTGCACTTTAACACTGAGGCGTGATGACGAGGCACTACGGTGCTGAAGCAACAAATGCCCTGCTTCCAGGAAAAGCCTCTAAGCATCAGGTAACATCAAATCGTACCCCAAACCGACACAGGTGGTCAGGTAGAGAATACCAAGGCGCTTGAGAGAACTCGGGTGAAGGAACTAGGCAAAATGGTGCCGTAACTTCGGGAGAAGGCACGCTGGTGCGTAGGTGAAGCGACTTGCTCGCGGAGCTGAAACCAGTCGAAGATACCAGCTGGCTGCAACTGTTTATTAAAAACACAGCACTGTGCAAACACGAAAGTGGACGTATACGGTGTGACGCCTGCCCGGTGCCGGAAGGTTAATTGATGGGGTTATCCGTAAGGAGAAGCTCTTGATCGAAGCCCCGGTAAACGGCGGCCGTAACTATAACGGTCCTAAGGTAGCGAAATTCCTTGTCGGGTAAGTTCCGACCTGCACGAATGGCGTAATGATGGCCAGGCTGTCTCCACCCGAGACTCAGTGAAATTGAAATCGCTGTGAAGATGCAGTGTACCCGCGGCAAGACGGAAAGACCCCGTGAACCTTTACTATAGCTTGACACTGAACATTGAGCCTTGATGTGTAGGATAGGTGGGAGGCTTTGAAGCGTGGACGCCAGTCTGCGTGGAGCCAACCTTGAAATACCACCCTTTAATGTTTGATGTTCTAACCTGGCGCCGTGATCCGGCGTGGGGACAGTGTCTGGTGGGTAGTTTGACTGGGGCGGTCTCCTCCTAAAGCGTAACGGAGGAGCACGAAGGTTAGCTAATCCTGGTCGGACATCAGGAGGTTAGTGCAAAGGCATAAGCTAGCTTGACTGCGAGAGTGACGGCTCGAGCAGGTGCGAAAGCAGGTCTTAGTGATCCGGTGGTTCTGAATGGAAGGGCCATCGCTCAACGGATAAAAGGTACTCCGGGGATAACAGGCTGATACCGCCCAAGAGTTCATATCGACGGCGGTGTTTGGCACCTCGATGTCGGCTCATCACATCCTGGGGCTGAAGTAGGTCCCAAGGGTATGGCTGTTCGCCATTTAAAGTGGTACGCGAGCTGGGTTTAGAACGTCGTGAGACAGTTCGGTCCCTATCTGCCGTGGGCGCTGGAGAATTGAGGGGGGTTGCTCCTAGTACGAGAGGACCGGAGTGAACGCATCACTGGTGTTCGGGTTGTCATGCCAATGGCATTGCCCGGTAGCTAAATGCGGAAGAGATAAGTGCTGAAAGCATCTAAGCACGAAACTTGCCCCGAGATGAGTTCTCCCTGACCCTTTAAGGGTCCTGAAGGAACGTTGAAGACGACGACGTTGATAGGCCGGGTGTGTAAGCGCAGCGATGCGTTGAGCTAACCGGTACTAATGAACCGTGAGGCTTAACCTTACAACGCCGAAGGTGTTTTGGTGTTGGATTTGAGAGATTTTCAGCTTGAGACGGATTATGCTTATGGCCGCGAGGCGGTAAGCGAACAGAATTTGCCTGGCGGCTGTAGCGCGGTGGTCCCACCTGACCCCATGCCGAACTCAGAAGTGAAACGCCGTAGCGCCGATGGTAGTGTGGGGTCTCCCCATGCGAGAGTAGGGAACTGCCAGGCATCAAATTAACATACCTGACCAGAACTTCAGGGCAGTTCACTACTCGACAGAGAGTAGGACAAAAGCGAAGCTTTTGAACGTTGCACAGCAACGGCCTGAAGGGTGAATCGCACAGCGATTCATAAACTGCCAGGCATCAAATTAGCAGTAAACCGGAGTGACATCCGGTGCAGTGACGAAATTCGGTGGAGCGGTAGTTCAGTTGGTTAGAATACCTGCCTGTCACGCAGGGGGTCGCGGGTTCGAGCCCCGTCCGTTCCGCCACTTTTTGATAAGCCCTGAGCGCATGCTCAGGGCTTTTTCTTTTGTCTGGTCTTCCCCAGCACTTTCCCGGATATTCTCAAATCCCACTCTTTTATTGCTCCTTGCGCAAAACTCTTCTCAAATTATGCCTCTTTATCACCATAACCAGACGGGTGACAATCGTTCAAGAACAGCGTAAACGAAAAGAAGAGGTAGTAATGACAGTTCCTGCATTTGGTCTTGGGACCTTCCGCCTGAAAGAGGATGTGGTTATCGCATCTGTAAAAAATGCACTCGAAATGGGCTATCGCGCAATCGACACCGCACAAATTTATGGCAATGAAGCAGAGATAGGGCAGGCCATCAAAGAGAGTGGCGTGGCGCGTAACGATCTCTTTATCACCACCAAAATCTGGACCGAAAATCTCAGCAAAGAGAAATTAATTCCAAGCCTTAAAGAGAGCCTGGAAAAATTGCGTATCGATTATGTCGATTTGACGCTGATCCACTGGCCATCGCCGGGCGATGCCGTGCCGGTTGAAGAGTATATGCAGGCGCTACTGGAAGCAAAACAGCAGGGCTTAACTCGCGAAATTGGCATTTCTAATTTCACGATCGATCTGATGACGCGCGCAATCAATGCCGTAGGCGTAGAGAATATCGCAACCAACCAGATTGAGTTATCGCCCTACCTGCAAAACCGTAAAGTTACAGAGTGGGCGAGGGCGCACGGCATTCATATCACATCCTATATGACACTGGCGTATGGGAAGGCACTTAAAGATGACGTGATTATCCGCATTGCGGAAAAACACAATGCTACTCCCGCGCAGGTTATCCTGGCATGGGCACTGGCGATGGGGTATGCCGTCATTCCTTCCTCAACCAAACGTGAGAACCTGGCAAGCAATCTTAACGCGACGACTCTCATGCTGGACGCTGAAGATATGGCATCGATTGACGTGCTGGATTGTAACGATCGCCTGGTCAGCCCGGAGGGGCTGGCTCCCGCCTGGGATTAACCCTCCTCTTTATGCCCATCCTCTGTTACAGCCCCGTCCGGGGCTGTTTCACATGTTCACTCATAAAGTCGATAAATGCCCGGATCCGCGTACTCACCGCTCGATCGCTGTAGTAGACCGCGCTGAAAGGCATCTCCACCGGCAAACGTTGCTCGGCCAGAAGTTCAACCAGCGCGCCGCTGGCAATCTCCCGATCGATCATATAATCCGACAAACAGGCAATGCCATTTCCCGTTATGCAGAGTTGTTTCAGCGTTTCGCCGCTGTTAGACGATAACCCGACGTCCACTTCCAGCAACTGACCGTCCGCCTGAGCGACAGGCCAGCGGTTAAGCGATACCGGCTCGGTAAAGCCGAGGCACAGATGATCGTTAAGATCTTCCACGCTGGCAGGCGTACCGTGGCGTGCCAGATAATCCGGGGAGGCGATGATCTTGCGATAACTGGTGAACAGCGGCCGCGCACGCAGGCTGGAGTCAGTCAACGTTCCCGCCCGGATTGCAACATCTACTTTACGCTCGATCAGATTAATAAAGGTTTCGGAGGACACCAGCGACAGCGTCATCTCCGGGTAGCGCTCGCGAAACGGCCTGATAAGCGGCATGAGAAAATGCAGCACCACGGGCGTTGCGGCGTCAATGCGTAGCAAACCTCGCGGTGTCTGACGCGACTCCATCAGTTCATTCTCGGCGGCCGCCATCTCCTGCAGGACGTGCTGTACCCGCCGGAAATAACGATGTCCTTCTTCGGTAAGGCTGAGCTGCCGCGTGGTGCGGTTGAGCAGGCTGACGCCAAGCTTCATCTCCAGCTTTTTTACCGTCCTGCTCACTGCCGAGTTGGCCTGACCGAGTTGTTCGGCGGCCCGGCTGAAACTGCCGCTCTCTACCACAGCGACAAACACGGTCAGCTCTTCGGAACTCGCTTTCATTGTTGCTCCTCAGGCAAAATTCTATTGAGACTTTGAATGTTTTTGTTATTTAAGCACGGTAGCATACTGAGCGCCATCAAATGCAAACCTGTATGGAGTACATTATGCCGCTGGCACTACTGGCGCTGACGATCAGCGCTTTCGCAATTGGCACCACCGAATTTGTTATTGTTGGGCTGGTGCCGACTATCGCAGAGCAGATGGGAATATCGTTACCCTCTGCCGGCTTACTGGTATCGATTTATGCGTTGGGTGTCGCCATTGGCGCACCGGTACTGACGGCGCTGACTGCGAGGCTTCCCCGTAAGCAACTGCTGATCCTGCTGATGGCGCTGTTCACAGCCGGGAATCTGCTGGCCTGGCTGGCTCCGGGCTATAACACCCTGGTGGTGGCGCGTCTGCTGACCGGCCTGGCACATGGCGTATTCTTCTCGATTGGTTCGACGATTGCCACCGGTCTGGTCGCCCGCGAGAAAGCCGCGTCGGCCATCGCGATCATGTTCGGTGGGCTGACTGTCGCACTGGTCACCGGTGTGCCGCTGGGAACCTTTATCGGCCAGCATTTTGGCTGGCGGGAAACTTTCCTCGCGGTTGCGGGACTCGGCGTCATCGCGCTTATTGCCAGTATGCTTCTCATCCCGAAAGCGATTCCGATGCAGCCAGTGGCGGGCCTGAAAGCGCAATTAAGCGTACTGACGCATCCGCGCCTGCTGATGATCTATGCTATTACCGCGCTGGGCTATGGCGGCGTATTCACCGCCTTTACCTTCCTGGCACCCATGATGCAAAGCCTGGCTGGCTTCTCGCCATCAGCCGTAAGCTTTATTCTTCTTGGCTATGGTGTGGCCGTCGCGATTGGCAATATCTGGGGCGGCAAGCTGGCAGACAAACAGGGTGCGATTCCTGCCCTGACGCTGATTTTCGCCGCACTTGCCGTATTGCTGCTGATCTTCCAGTTCACGGTCAGTATTCACTACGCTGCACTGGTTACGGTGCTGATAATGGGCATTTTCGCGTTTGGCAATGTGCCGGGTCTTCAGGTGTATGTGGTGCAGAAGGCGGGAGAGTACACGCCGGGTGCGGTTGACGTCGCCTCTGGTCTGAATATCGCAGCCTTTAACGTCGGCATTGCGCTCGGCTCAATCGTTGGCGGTCAGACGGTCGAACATTATGGCCTCGCCAGTACGCCTTGGATCGGCGCAGTCATCGTCGCAGTGGCGCTGATCCTGACGATTATCAGCGGCCGTCTTGATAAGAAAAACGCGTCTGTAGCGCAGTGGAAGCAGGCGTAGCTGCCTGGCTGCTTGCTAAAACAAACCATAACGTCGTTGAAAGTGTGAGCTAAAATCCCTATAACTGAGGAACCGCCTGATTTCCCGGGCGGTTCATGTTATAGAGGTTTGAAGCCAAACGTGCGAAAAACGACTTATGCCATGCGCTATATTGCCGGACAGCCAGCGGAGAGGATTCTGCCGCCGGGCTCATTCGCGAGTATTGGCAAGGCGTTACCCGCCGGTGCGCCACTCCCGGGCCCTGACGTGCTTCGGGTACTGGTGTGGAATATCTTTAAGCAGCAGCGAGCTGAATGGCTGTCGGTGCTGCAAAACTTCGGCAAAGATGCGCATCTGGTACTGCTCCAGGAAGCGCAAACCACGCCTGAGCTGGTGCAATTTGCTACCTCAAACTACCTTGCCGCCGATCAGGTTCCCGCATTTGTTCTGCCGCAGCACCCTTCCGGGGTGATGACCCTTGCTGCTGCGCACCCGGTGTACTGCTGCCCGCTGCGCGAGCGCGAACCTATTCTTCGCCTGTCCAAATCAGCACTGGTTACGGTTTATCCACTGCCCGATGGCCGCATGCTGATGGTTGTGAATATTCACGCCGTCAATTTCAGCCTCGGCGTGGACGTCTACAGCAAGCAGCTACTGCCGATTGGCGATCAGATTGCGCATCACAATGGTCCGGTGATCATGGCGGGAGATTTTAATGCCTGGAGCCGACCGCGCATGAACGCGCTGTTCCGCTTTACGCGCGATATGTCACTGCGCCAGGTGCGGTTTACCGATGACAATCGCCGACGGGCCTTTGGCCGTCCGCTCGATTTTGTCTTCTATCGCGGTCTTAACGTCAGCGAAGCCTCGGTGCTGGTCACCCGCGCCTCCGATCACAATCCACTACTCGTCGAATTCAGTCCCGGCAAACCTGAGAAATAAAGGTAAGTCAGGTCTGCCGTAGGGCAGATCTGACGCTGCCCACTCTTTTCTCAACCGCAAGGACACCATCATGACAACCCATTCCCATCAGCATCACGTCGATAACCAGTTCGGAGAGCAGGCGCAGGCTTATCTCACCAGTCAGGTTCACGCCAGCGGTAACGATCTTGAGCGTCTGAAGGAAAAACTTGCGGCGTGGCCAACCGCACAGCTGCTGGATATCGGCTGTGGGGCAGGGCATGCCAGTTTTGCCACTGCCGGGCTGGTGGCGCACGTCACGGCTTACGATCTTTCAGCGCGGATGCTTGATGTGGTTAGCGACACTGCGCGCGAGCGTAATATTACTAATCTCGATACCCGCCAGGGCGTGGCCGAACAGTTGCCGTTCGACGATAACAGTATGGACGTGGTAATAAGCCGCTATTCAGCGCACCACTGGCAGGATCCAGGTATGGCGCTGCGGGAAGTGCGTCGCATCCTGAAGCCAGGCGGTCACGTGATATTTATGGATATCCTGTCGCCGGGGCAGGCGGTGCTGGATATCTGGCTGCAGACCGTGGAAGCGCTGCGGGATACCTCGCACGTGCGGGATTATGCCAGCGGTGAGTGGCTGTCGATGTTTACCAGCGCGGGACTGGCGGTACAGGGCATTACTACCGACCGTCTGCGGCTGGAATTCGCCTCGTGGATTGCACGTATGCGCACGCCTGCCGTCATGGCAGAGGCGATTAGAGCCTATCAGGAAAGTGCGGCGGATGAGGTGAAGCGCTATTTCGCGCTGGAGGATGACGGTTCGTTTTGCAGCGATACCATTATGATTGAAGCCATAAAGTACGCATAAAAAGAAAAAGGCACCGGGGGAAGTCGGTGCCTTTTTTGTTCTGTCAGGAATCAGGCCGGCTGTCGTTTTTCACAAACAGCGTGATCTGATCGCCCGGTTGCAGTTTGTCTGTTCCCGTGTTCCAGCGCATCACGTCTTTGATATTGACGCCGTGTCGTTTTGCGATGCTCGAAAGCGAATCGCCTTTACGGACGCGGTACGTGATGCTGTCGTCGTTCTTCGCCAGGCGCCCTGCGCTGCTGGTATTGCTACCAACGTTTAACGTCTGGCCGATTTTCAGGCTTGCGCCTTTCAAACCGTTCCAGCGTCGCAGTTCGGCCGTGGTCACGTTTAAGCGTGACGCAATGCCTGAAAGCGTATCGCCGGAGCGAACAGTGTAGGCACGGCTGCCGGTATCATCGTTATTCGCGAGAATAGCCGGTTGAACAGCTTCAATTTCGTTAGCGGCCAGCGAGCTTCGCAGCTGCGCGGCGTGCTTACGAGGAACCATAACGTACTGCGGACCGCTTGCGCCCAACGTAGCGCCTTTAACGCCTGCGTTGAAGGTTTTCAGTTTTTTCACTGAAATCCCGGCCATCTCTGCCAGCTGCTCCATCTCTACCGGATTACTGACCGGAACGCGCGCCAGTGCACGGCTCTCATCAGTGGTCGGCAAGCTTACGCCGTAACGCTCGCTGTTTTTGAGAATGTCGCTCAATGCCAGCATTTTCGGTACGTATATTTTGGTTTCCAGCGGCAGTGAGAGCGACCAAAAGTCTGTAGGTTTACCACGCGCTTTATTCGCTTTCATTGCCTTCATAACCCGACCTTCACCACTGTTATAGGCGGCAACGGTGAGTAACCAGTCGCCGTCAAACATGCGGTTAAGACGCTGCATCATATCCAGTGCCGCGGTGGTGGAAGCCACTACGTCACGACGCGCATCATAGCTGCGGGTCTGCTTCAAACCATAATTGCGCCCTGTGCTCGGTATGATCTGCCAGATGCCTGCGGCATTGGCGCCAGACGTCGCGTGCGGGTCAAAAGCGCTCTCCACTATGGGTAGTAGTACCAGTTCCATGGGCATGTTACGTTTCTTAACTTGCCCTGCTATCCAGTACATATACGGCTCTGCCCGTAATGTTACATCGTGGAGATAGCTCTTATTTTTTAAATACTTCTGCTTCTGTTCGCGAATCCGGGCATTTTCCGGAATTCCCATCTTTAGCTCGTCGCCAATGAAAGCCCACAAGTTTTGATCGTCTGCCAGAGTGGACGCGTTGTCCATCCAGAAGCCGCTTCGGCTTGCCAGCTTTCCTGCTTCCCCTTGACCAGCCGCAGAAAGGCTCTGTGCGTGCTGTTGGACATTACCATCGCGCTGTTGCGCCTGGCACCCAACAAGCAAGACAGAGGCGAGTAAAATCGCTTTTGCCTTCATGTGTGTGTCAATAGTTGCTTAAAAGACGAGCGATGATAACTGCGATGTTTCGCGAACACAAGTATGAATTCAGAAGTTATCTTTCTTTGCCCGTAACCAGCCGAAAACATGCTCAGGTTGTTGCAAAGATGTTTCTGCGTTAATTTTGCTAATTAATACATCATCTTGCGTTCTGAGGAAGAGATTAATTTTGCGCTCGGTTTTCAATAAAGTAGGCAGCGTAATTTGATTTTTTGCCCGTAACTCCTTCACTTCTCGGTAATATTGGGAAATTGCTTCATCCTCAGGAAGAATATGCGCCGCAAACTTAAGATTACTTAATGTATATTCGTGCGCGCAGCAGACTAACGTCTCCTCCGGTAACGCATTTAATTTCTCGAATGACTGGTACATCTGCTCTGGCGTACCTTCAAACAGTCTGCCACAGCCACCGGAAAACATCGTATCGCCACAGAAAAGATAAGGCACGCTAAAAAAACAGATATGTCCTAAAGTGTGGCCCGGGGTGGCGATAACGCGAAAGTTGTGACCTAAAACTGAAACGTTATCTCCTTCCGCAACGATTATCTTCGCCCCTTTCTCCCGGGTCTCTTCCGGCCCATACACCGCCAGGCCTGGGTAACGAGCCAGCAGCTCCGGCACGCCGCCGGTGTGATCGTTATGATGGTGCGTCAGCAGAATCGCTTCCGGCTGCCAGCCGTTTTGCGCAATAGCAGCCAGTACCGGTGCCGCTTCGCCGGGATCGACGATCAGGCAGCGGCCAGCGTCGTCGTTCAGTACCCAGATGTAGTTGTCCTGTAAAGCGGGAATGCTGGTAAGATTCATAAAACACCTCTCAAGCGTTAGGGAAGGTAGTAATGAAAACGGCAAGGATACCTCAAAAACTGACGTCTCCATCCCGCTGGGATGAGCTGCCGGCTGGCGAGCACTATCGCCTGGCGCTGGAAAACCAGCTTCAGCCCTGGCTGGCGAAAATGTATGGTTTTCATCTGCTTAAAATCGGTAATATGAGCGCGGAAATCAATACCGAGGCCTGCGCCATTTCGCACCAGGTGAATGTGTCCCTCGGCGGCGATCCGCATCAGGTGATTGCCGATCCGCTCCAGTTGCCTTTCGCCGCGAAGTCGGTGGATGCCTGCCTGCTGGCCCATACGCTGCCGTGGTGCCACGACCCGCACGCGCTGTTGCGTGAAGCTGACCGGGTGTTGATTGATGACGGCTGGATCGTACTCAGCGGTTTTAACCCGCTAAGCCTGGTCGGGATGACGAAGCTGGTGCCGTTCAAACGTAAGCGACCACCCTATAATAGCCGCATGTTTACCATGATGCGCCAGCTGGACTGGCTGGCGCTGCTGAACTTTGAAGTGTTATATCATGGGCGTTTCCAGGTGTTGCCCTGGACCCGGCAGGGCGGGCGTCTGTTGAGTACGCATCTGCCCGCGCTGGGGTGTATGCAGCTTATTGTGGCGCGCAAGCGCACCATTCCGCTGACGCTTAACCCGATGAAAGCCCGCAAAGCCAAAGCCTCGCTGCGCCAGACGGTGGGTGCGACGCGGCAGTATCGAAAACCTTAACTCTCCTGCGGGAGGTAGCCTGTGTCTTCCTGCGTGGGATTTTCCGCCGCGCTGCGAGCCAGGACATCGCAGCGTTCGTTCTCCGGGTGACCGGCATGGCCTTTTACCCATTCCCACTGAATTTTATGCTGGCTTAGGGCGGCATCGAGACGCTGCCAGAGATCGACATTTTTTACCGGCTTTTTGTCGGCCGTTTTCCAGCCGCGTTTTTTCCAGTTGTGGATCCACTGGGTGATCCCCTGGCGCACGTACTGGCTGTCGGTGCTCAGCACCACGTCGCAGTGCTCGCGTAGCCCCTCCAGCGCCACGATGGCCGCCATCAGCTCCATGCGGTTGTTGGTGGTCAGCCGGTAACCGGCGCTGAACTCTTTCTCATGTTTTTTGTAGCGAAGAATTGCACCGTAGCCGCCCGGTCCTGGGTTGCCGAGGCAGGAGCCATCGGTGAAAATTTCTACCTGTTTGCGCATCTCTGGTAGACTTCCTGTGATTAAAACGCCAAGTCTGACATAAACGAAGCCCATGAGCACAGCAATTACACGACAGATCGTCCTTGATACCGAAACCACCGGTATGAACCAGATCGGTGTCCACTATGAAGGGCACCGGATTATTGAAATTGGCGCGGTAGAGGTGATCAACCGCCGCCTGACCGGGAATAACTTCCACGTCTACCTGAAGCCCGACCGGCTGGTGGACCCGGAAGCCTTCAACGTGCATGGTATTGCTGACGAATTCCTGATGCACCAGCCGCTGTTCGGCGACGTGGTGGATGATTTTATCGACTACATCCGCGGGGCCGAGCTGGTCATCCATAACGCGTCGTTCGATATCGGCTTTATGGATTACGAGTTCAGCAAGCTCAACCGCGGCATCCCGAAAACCGAGACCTTCTGTAAGGTCACGGACAGCCTGGCGATGGCGCGCAAAATGTTCCCCGGCAAGCGCAACAGCCTGGATGCGCTCTGCTCGCGCTACGAAATAGACAACAC
The DNA here is from genome assembly GCF_025914095.1 of Siccibacter colletis. Classification (NCBI taxonomy): domain Bacteria; kingdom Pseudomonadati; phylum Pseudomonadota; class Gammaproteobacteria; order Enterobacterales; family Enterobacteriaceae; genus Siccibacter; species Siccibacter colletis. The sequence goes on from NZ_CP074352.1 coordinate 840,824, forward strand.
CAAGCGTACGCTGCACGGGGCGTTACTCGACTCCCAAATTCTGGCCGATGTCTATCTGGCGATGACCGGCGGGCAGACGATCATGTCGTTTGCTATGGAAGGGGAGTCACAGCAGCAGCAGGGTGAAGCCGGGATCCAGCGCGTGGTGCGTCAGGCCTCCCGCCTGCGCGTGATCGCCGCCAGCGACGATGAGCTGATGGCGCACGAATCGCGTCTCGATCTGGTGGAAAAGAAGGGCGGTAGCTGCCTCTGGCGCGCATAAAAAAATCGCCGGTCGCGCGGAAAATAACCGGGCGGGTGATTTTTAGAGCAAACGATTAAATTCGTGAGAAAAAGCGTTGACGCGGATCGGGGCAAACCGTAATATTCGCCTCGTTCCAGCAATGGAACAATGCGGAGCGGTAGTTCAGTTGGTTAGAATACCTGCCTGTCACGCAGGGGGTCGCGGGTTCGAGCCCCGTCCGTTCCGCCACTATTCAGAAGGCCTGAATCAGCAATGATTCAGGCCTTCGTCGTTTCTGCGTGCTGCTCGCCTCTTTCTGCAACGAGGCGAGGGGAGACTAGCGCAGCGTAAACGGGTCGGCGTCCTGCCAGGCCGGGAATTTCTCACGATACGCGTTCAGCGCCTCCAGCGACAGTTCGGCATCAATACGCATCGCTTCATGCGGCGTGGCTGTCGCCAGCATCTCACCCTGCGGGCTGATAATGGCGCTGTCGCCGCTGTAGCCATGCCCGTTGCCGTCGGTGCCGACGCGGTTGCAGCCCGCCACGTAAGCCTGATTCTCAATAGCCCGCGCCAGTAACAGCGCCTGCCAGTGCAGCGCACGCGGAGCCGGCCAGTTTGCTACGTAGAGCGCCAGATCGTAATCGTTCTGATTGCGTGACCACACCGGGAAGCGCAGGTCGTAGCACACCAGCGGCAGTATGCGGAACCCGCGCCATTCGATAATGACGCGCGCCTCTCCGGCCTGATAATGATGATGTTCATCGGCCATGCGGAACAGATGGCGCTTATCATAGTGATGCAGCGTGCCGTCCGGCTGCACCAGCAGGAAACGGTTCACCGGGCCGCGCTCGGTCTGCAGCGCCGCGCTGCCGGCAATCATCGCATTGGTGTGGCGCGCTTTCTCCTGCATCCAGGCCACCACCTCCTGCTGCGGCATCGACTGCTGCGCCGCCTCCATTGCAAAACCAGTAGTAAACATTTCCGGTAGCAGGATCAGATCCCGCCCGTGCAGGTCTGCCAGCAGGGTATCAAAGTGGCGAAGGTTGGCCGGACCGTCCATCCAGACCAGCGGTTGTTGCAGCACAGAGAGTGATAAGCCTGACACGTGAGTAGCTCCGTAGTGAACCGTGATTCCCCACTATATGAGAAAAGCGCCGGAAGGTGCCAATAAAAAACCCCGCACCAGGCGGGGTTTGAGGCTAGTCGGGTGAGGAATTACGCGGCTTCGATAGCGCGAACCTCAGCCTGCGGCTTTACCGGCTGGGTCGCCAGCGCATCAAAGTCAAACTCGTCGACGTTAATGCTGCGCAGACGGCTCTCCTCGGCTTTGATCAACACGTTGGCCTCCTCCTGGGTAATGAACCCTTTCGCCATCGCGTCGTTCGCCAGCGCATCCAGGCGGGTGAACGGCAGATTTTTACCCAGCTCTTTGCAGATACGCACGTGGATGGGTTCGGCGGCCATCACATCTGCCAGCGCGGCTTCCAGCAGCCCCATCGCATTATGTTCGCTCGGCGTCAGATACTGACCGCGACCAATGCGTGAGCGGGTAGCGCACGGCGTCTGAATGATTTTCGCCAGCTGGTGGTCGAGCTTATCCGACGGCGCGGTAAAGCGACGGCCGAGCGGGAAGATCACCAGACGCATCAGCCCTGCCACACCTCCATTCGGGAAGTTACGCAGCAGGTCGTCCAGCGCCTGCTCGGCCTGATGCAGCGCATCCTGCACGCCCCAGTGCACCAGCGGCAGATCCGCTTCGTGACGGCCTTCGTCCTCGTAACGCTTCAGCGCGGCCGACGCCAGATAGAGCTGGCTCAGCACATCACCGAGGCGCGCCGAGATGCGCTCGCGGCGTTTCAGGCTGCCGCCGAGCACCGCCATCGAAATGTCCGACATCAGTGCAAGGTTGGCGCTGACGCGGTTGATGTGCTGGTAGTAGCGGCGCGTCGCATCCCGGGTCGGGGAGCGGCTGGTCAGGCCGTTGGTCAACCCGAGCCAGAAGCTGCGCATCATGTTGCTGCCTACGTGGCCGATATGGCTGAACAGCAACTGGTCGAAGGCATTGAGATCGTTGCTTTGCGCCGCGGCCATCTCTTCCAGCACATAGGGATGGCAGCGAATAGCGCCCTGACCGAAGATCATCATGGTGCGGGTCAGGATATTCGCCCCTTCCACGGTAATGGCGATCGGTGCGCCCTGATAGGCCCGCGCGAGGAAGTTGGACTCGCCGAGCATGATGCCTTTCCCGCCGGCGATATCCATTGCATCAATAATTGACTGCTGGCCGCGGTGGGTACAGTGATACTTCACGATAGCCGACAGCACAGCCGGTTTTTCGCCGAGCATAATGCCGTAGGTGATCAGCGAGGCCGCCGCGTCCATCACGTAAGCGTTGCCCGCAATGCGTGCCAGCGGCTCTTCGATACCCTCCATCTTACCGATGGAAACTTTAAACTGGCGGCGGATATGGGCATAGGCCCCGGTTGCCAGCGCAATGGATTTCAGGCTGCCGGTAGAGTTGGACGGCAGGGTGATACCGCGGCCAACAGAGAGGCATTCCACCAGCATACGCCAGCCCTGGCCGGCCATTTTCGGGCCGCCGATGATGTAATCAATCGGGACGAAGATGTCATTGCCGCGGGTTGGACCGTTCTGGAACGGCACGTTAAGCGGGAAGTGGCGTTTACCGATCTCCACGCCCGGGGTGTTGGTCGGGATCAGCGCGCAGGTAATGCCCGGCTCGGCATCATCGCCTAACAGATGGTCAGGATCGGAGAGCTTGAACGCCAGCCCCAGCACGGTGGCGATAGGCGCCAGGGTGATGTAGCGTTTGTTCCAGGTCAGACGCATGCCCAGCACCTGCTGACCCTGCCACTCGCCCATGCACACCACACCGGTATCAGGAATAGCGCCCGCATCGGAGCCGGCTTCCGGGCTGGTGAGTGCGAAGCAGGGGATCTCCTGGCCACGCGCCAGACGCGGCAGGTAATGATCCTTTTGCTCCTGGGTGCCATAGTGTTGCAGCAGTTCACCCGGCCCTAACGAGTTCGGTACGCCGACGGTAATCGCCAGAATGCCCGATACCCCGGCCAGCTTCTGCAGCACGCGCGCCTGGGCGTAAGCGGAAAACTCCAGCCCGCCGTACTCTTTCTTGATAATCATCGCAAAGAAGCGGTGCTCTTTCAGATACGCCCACAGCTCCGGCGGCAGGTCCGCCATCTCATGGGTGATCTGGAAATCATTCGCCATGCGGCAGGCTTCTTCTACCGGGCCATCGATAAAGGCCTGCTCTTCCGCGGTCAGCGTTGGCTGCGGGTAATTGTGCAGTTTCTGCCAGTCAGGGTTGCCGCGGAACAGATCGCCTTCCCACCAGGTGGTCCCGGCGTCAATGGCCTCTTTCTCGGTACGCGACATCGGCGGCATCACTTTACGGAAGCTGCGGAATGCCGGGGCAGAGAACAGTGATTTGCGCAGCGGGGCGACGTTGAACGGCACCAGCAGGATCGCCACCGGGATCAATACCCACAGCGACCAGAGTCCGGCGAAGCCCAGCGCCGCGGTCCACGTCAGCAGAATGGCGCTGCTGAGCAGCAGGCCGACGCGATGGTAAAAGAGCACACCGATCAGCGCGATGGTGGCAACGATACTCAACATCATCATAACGAAAAGCTCCCTTGCTTGTAGGAGGTCTGACCACTTGTGATGATATGGTTGTAGTGGATGTTATGTTCTTTAGCAATGTGTTCACAAAATAATTACAACCTGGTTCACATTGTTGCCGCACGGAAAGGCAAAACTGCGGTGCGGCGGCAGGCGTAGCGCTTCTCGCTCAGGACGCTATCCGGTACACTTGCCCGGACTCTATTTTTAATGCTGAAGGATATCCTCATGTACCAGGATCTTATTCGTAACGAGCTGAATGAAGCCGCAGAAACGCTGGCTAACTTCCTGAAAGATGAAGCCAACATCCACGCCATCCAGCGTGCGGCCGTACTGCTGGCAGACAGCTTCAAAGCGGGCGGGAAAGTGCTCTCCTGCGGGAACGGCGGTTCACACTGCGATGCGATGCATTTCGCGGAAGAGCTGACCGGGCGCTACCGCGAAAACCGTCCGGGCTATCCGGCGATTGCTATCTCGGACGTCAGCCATATCTCCTGTGTCAGCAACGACTTTGGGTATGACTACGTGTTCTCGCGCTATGTGGAAGCAGTGGGCCGTGAAGGCGACGTGCTGCTGGGTATCTCCACCTCCGGCAACTCCGGCAACGTGATCAAAGCCATTGAAGCCGCGCGTGCCAAAGGCATGAAGGTCATCACCCTGACCGGGAAAGACGGTGGCAAAATGGCGGGCAGCGCCGACATCGAAATTCGTGTGCCACACTTTGGTTATGCAGACCGTATTCAGGAGATTCACATCAAAGTGATCCACATCCTGATCCAGCTGATTGAAAAAGAGATGGTCAAAGCCTGATAAGGCTCATCTGTTGGTCATGCTGACGCCGGGCGGTGTATTGATGCTGCCCTGTGCGGATGCCTTATGAGGTGAACTATGTGCGAATTGCTCGGGATGAGCGCCAACGTGCCAACCGATATCTGCTTTAGCTTTACCGGCCTCGTTCAGCGTGGCGGCGGCACCGGGCCGCACAAAGATGGCTGGGGCATCACCTTCTATGAAGGCAAAGGCTGCCGCACCTTCAAAGATCCGCAGCCGAGTTTCAATTCCCCCATCGCCAGGCTGGTGCAGGAGTACCCGATCAAATCCTGCTCGGTGATCGCCCACATTCGCCAGGCGAATCGCGGCATGGTGGCGCTGGAAAATACCCATCCCTTTACCCGCGAGCTGTGGGGCCGTAACTGGACCTACGCCCACAACGGGCAGCTCAGCGGCTACCGCAGCCTGCAAACCGGTCAGTTCCGCCCGGTGGGCGAGACCGACAGCGAAAAAGCATTCTGCTGGCTGCTGCATCAGCTGACCCAGCGCTATCCGCGTACCCCGGCAAAAATGGACAGCGTGTTTCGCTTTATCGCCACGCTTGCCGCGCAGCTGCGCGAAAAAGGCGTGTTCAATATGCTGCTGTCCGACGGGCGCTACGTGATGGCGTTCTGTTCAACGAATCTGTTCTGGATCACCCGCCGCGCGCCGTTTGGCAAAGCCACGCTGCTGGATCAGGATGTGGAGATTGATTTTGTGCAGGAGACCACACCGAACGATGTGGTCACTGTGATTGCCACGCAGCCCCTGACGGGCAACGAAACCTGGCAAAAGATTATGCCAGGCGAGTGGGCGTTATTCTGTCTTGGGGAGCGCGTAGTTTGACACCAGCTGCGGGTGCACCGGCGTGCTGGCAAGCGGTTTACTGACCACGTAGCGGCCTTCCGGCGACACCGATACTACCGGCGGCTGGCGGGTCTGCACGAAGTAGTCGTAGCCCGGCTTCAGCTGTTTCCAGAAGTCGCTGTAGTAGGAGTACTTGTGCCGCGCCATATTGGCATCGGTCATGCGGAACGGATAGATGCTCACCTGAACCTGCGGCTGACCGAAGATCAGCGCGGCGGTGACATACTGGAAAATCTCATCAATCCCGGAATCGGTCATGGCGTAGCAGCCTACTGACACACAGGCCCCGTGGATCATCAGGTAGTTACCCTGGTAGCCGTGGGCGCGATCATAGGCGTTCGGGAAGCCGATATTAATCGCTTTATAGAAACGGCTGTCCGGCTTGAGCTGGTTGCGCTGGACGCTGTAAAACCCTTCCGGGCTTTTAAAATCGCCCTGGCGCTGTTTCGGGCCAAGCCCACCGGAATAATTGCAGATGCGGAAACTGTCCAGCAGTTGATACTGCTCGCCCATCTTCACGTAAAGCTCAAGGGTGCGCTCTTCTTTAAAGATCTGAACATAAACCGGCGAGCCCATAAGCTGCTGTTTATATTCTTTACTAAGCGATGAAGCTGAACTGTTGCTTCCGGTCAGCGCGGCAAATGACACGCACGGGATGAGAAGCATCGCAATGAATAATGCGATTTTACGCATACTGCTTATTTCCTTGATAAAGCTGAAACCACTGCCGGGACGGCAAGAGAGACCCAGAATCAGACAATTCTGTAATGGAGCGCTCACATTAGCAGCAATGAAGATTTTCGCAACAGCCGGAACAGATGTTTTCATTGCCGGGCATAGTTATACCCTGGGCAAATGACATTTTCAGCGCCGGGCTGGCGTTTTTAGTCATAAAAAAAGCAACAAAGAATGAATGAGTTAGTTCTTAACGCGCGCTATTTCCGGGGAATAAAAGACGCGGCGGTCATATTCTATTTCTGGACGATTTTGGCCAGCCAGAAGCGGGCATAATCCGGCGCTTCTTATTTAAACGCGTTTGCCTGTATACTTATCCAGTAAAGGTGAGGGTAGGGTATGCGTAAAATCATTCACGTTGATATGGACTGCTTTTTCGCGGCGGTAGAGATGCGCGATAATCCAGCCCTGCGCGATATTCCATTGGCTATCGGCGGTAGCCGCGAGCGGCGCGGGGTGATCAGCACCGCCAACTACCCGGCGCGTAAATTCGGCGTGCGCAGCGCCATGCCCACCGCCACCGCGCTAAAGCTCTGCCCGCACCTGACGCTGCTGCCGGGCCGTTTCGATGCCTATAAAGAAGCCTCGGCGCAAATCCGCGATATCTTTTCCCGCTATACCTCCCTGATTGAACCGCTCTCGCTTGATGAAGCCTATCTCGACGTCACCGACAGCGTGCACTGCCACGGCTCGGCAACGCTTATGGCCCAGCAGATCCGCGCCACTATTTATAACGAAACCGGACTGACCGCCTCGGCGGGCATCGCGCCGGTGAAGTTTCTTGCCAAAATCGCCTCGGATCTCAACAAGCCCAACGGCCAGTACGTGATTACCCCCGATGCCGTGCCCGACTTTTTAAAAACGCTGCCGCTGAGCAAAATCCCCGGCGTCGGTAAAGTCTCCGCCGGTAAGCTTGAGACGATGGGGCTGCGTACCTGTGAGGACGTGCAGAACAGCGACCTGGCACAGTTGCTCAAGCGCTTTGGTAAGTTTGGCCGGGTATTGTGGGAGCGCAGTCAGGGCATCGACGAACGCGAAATTAGCAGCGAGCGGCAGCGTAAATCGGTGGGTGTCGAACGTACCCTGGCGGAAGATATTCATGAATGGGCGCAGTGTGAAGCGATTATCGAGCAGCAGCTTTACCCCGAGCTGGAGCGTCGTCTGCGCAACGTTAAGCCCGACCTGCTGATTGCCCGTCAGGGGGTGAAGCTCAAGTTCAATGATTTCCAGCAAACCACCCAGGAGCACGTCTGGCCAAAGCTGAATAAGGACGATCTCATCGCGACAGCGCGTAAGACCTGGGACGAACGGCGCGGCGGGCGCGGGGTGCGGCTGGTGGGGTTACACGTTACGCTGCTCGACCCGCAAATCGAACGTCAGCTGCTGCTGGGGCTTTAAAATGTGCTTACCAGGCAGGTAAGCGCCCGCACACCCGGAAGTAAAAATAAAAAAGGGCGGGGATCTCCCCGCCCTTCGTCGTAGCCAACGCGCTTATTTCGCCGGAATAGCTTTCAGCAGCGCGGTCAGCAGGGTCCAGTAGTGGCCCACGCTTTCAATGTGCACCTGCTCGTCCGGGGAGTGGGGACCGGTGATGGTCGGCCCGATGGAAACCATGTCCATCTCCGGGTACGGCTTTTTGAACAGCCCGCATTCCAGACCCGCGTGGATCACCTGAATGTTCGGCGTTTTGTCGAACAGACGCTGGTAAGTTTCGCGCACCAGCGCCATCACCGGTGAACTGGCGTCCGGCTGCCAGCCAGGGTAGCTGCCTTTGGCATCGGTCTGTGCACCGGCCAGCGCGCCGAGGGACTCCAGCATGCTCACCACGTACTCTTTACCGCTGTCGATCAGCGAGCGGATCAGGCAGATAATCTGCGCATTCTGCTCGTCCATGGTCACCACACCGACGTTCAGGGAGGTTTCCACCACGCCTTTCGCTACGTCTGAGTTGCGGATCACGCCGTTCGGCGTCGCGTTCAGCAGCTGAACAAACGCATCGCGTGACGCGGCGGTCAGTGCAGCGCGATCGCTCTGCGCCGCTTCCAGCACCACGGTCAGGTTTTTCTCTTTTTCCGCCAGTTCGTTTTTCAGGATCGCCAGATAGTCCTCTGCCAGGGTTTTCAGGCTCTGGGCTTTATCAGCAGCCACGGCCACGGTAGCAAAGGCTTCACGCGGAATGGCATTGCGCAGGGTGCCGCCGTTGAAATCCACCAGGCGCAGATCCAGCTCCGCGGCGTGGCCTGCCAGGAAGCGCGCCAGCAGCTTGTTGGCGTTACCCAGACCGAGGTGAATATCACCGCCGGAGTGGCCGCCTTTCAGTCCTTTCAGGGTCAGTTTGAAAGTCTGGAAACCGGCCGGAACCGCTTCGCGCTGCAGCGCCAGGGTAGAGATGAAATCAATCCCGCCCGCGCAGCCCATGTAGATCTCACCCTCTTCTTCAGAGTCGGTGTTGATCAGGATGTCTGCCTGCAGCCAGCCAGCCTGCAGACCAAACGCACCGTCCATGCCAGCTTCTTCGGTCATGGTCAGCAGCACTTCCAGCGGACCGTGCTCGACGCTGTCGTCAGCCAGCACCGCGAGCGCGGACGCCATACCAATGCCGTTATCCGCACCCAGCGTGGTGCCGCGCGCTTTCACCCACTCGCCGTCAATCCACGGCTGAATCGGGTCTTTAGTGAAGTCGTGCACGGTGTCGTTGTTTTTCTGCGGCACCATATCAAGGTGCGCCTGCAGCACGACCGCTTTGCGGTTTTCCATGCCTGCGGTCGCAGGTTTGCGGATCAGGATGTTGCCAACCTGGTCGCGCTCGGCGTGCAGCCCTTTTTCCTGCACCCAGCCCATGATGTGGTTTGCGAGTTCTTCTTCATGGTAAGACGGGTGCGGAATGGAGCAGATTTTGGCAAAAATATCCCACAGCGGCTGCGGCGAGAGCTGAGACAGTTCAGACACGTTAAGTCTCCTTGAGGTAGACCGGGCAAATTAGCGACGGGTCACAGGTTTAGCAGATAAACACGGGCGTTATTCGGCCCAGGATGGTGAAGTCGAGAATACCATTTTTCGCTGCGAGGGATAGTCCCGCAGGCGTAAAATCCATAGCCGCCGCCGCTCAACACTGGTTTTTAGCGCGTCAGATCTCTATAATCTCGCGCAACCAATTCCCCCTTGAACACTTTTTACGCCGTTTTTTAACAGGCCGGGACACTTCACATGAGCGAAAAATACGTCGTCACCTGGGATATGTTGCAGATCCATGCACGCAAACTGGCAAGCCGCCTGATGCCCTCCGAGCAGTGGAAAGGCATTATCGCCGTCAGCCGCGGTGGACTGGTGCCGGGCGCGCTGCTGGCGCGTGAACTGGGTATTCGCCATGTCGATACCGTATGCATCTCCAGCTACGACCACGATAACCAGCGCGAGCTGACCGTGCTTAAGCGTGCGGAAGGCGACGGTGAAGGCTTTATCGTAATTGACGATCTGGTCGATACCGGCGGCACCGCGGTCGCTATCCGCGAAATGTACCCGAAAGCGCACTTCGTCACTATTTTCGCCAAGCCGGCTGGCCGCCCGCTGGTGGACGACTACGTGATCGACATTCCGCAGGACACCTGGATTGAGCAGCCGTGGGACATGGGCGTGGTCTTCGTGCCGCCGCTGTCAGGCCGCTAATCGTATAAAGTTGTAAATAACGCCCGGCTTTGTCCGGGCGTTTGTTTTATTTAGCGCGGGTGAAGTTACAATAACGATTCGTGAGCTTGTAATGGAGTGAAAGCACGATGACCCAGGCTAACCTCAGCGAGACCCTGTTTAAACCGCGTTTCAAACACCCTGAAACCTCCACCCTCGTCCGCCGCGTTCAGCACCATCAGGGGCTGGCCGTACAGTCGGCGCTCGACGGCAAAAACGTGCCGCACTGGTATCGCATGATCAACCGCCTGATGTGGGTATGGCGCGGCGTCGATCCGCGTGAAATCCTCGAAGTGCAGGCGCGCATCGCCGCCAGCCAGACGGATCGCACCGACGATGAGCTGTTTGATACCGTCATCGGCTACCGCAGCGGCAACTGGATTTACGAGTGGTCGAAACAGGCGATGCTCTGGCAGCAGCGCGCCAGCAGTGCTCAGGACGAGCTGCAAAAAGGGCGTGACTGGCTGATGGCCGCCAACCTTTACAGCATTGCCGCCTATCCGCATCTCAAAGGCGATGACCTGGCCGAACAGGCTCAGGTGCTGGCCAACAAAGCTTATGAGGAAGCCGCCCCGCGCCTGGCGGGTGAGCTGCGCGAGCTGGAGTTCCCGGTTCCCGGCGGCAGCCCCATCACCGGCTTCCTGCATCTGCCGAAGGGCAGCGATGGCCCGCATCCCACGGTGCTGGTGTGCGGCGGCCTGGACGCGCTGCAGAGCGACTACCATACCCTGTTTGAGCGCTACCTCGCGCCGGCGGGCATCGCCATGCTCACCATCGACATGCCCTCGGTGGGTTTCTCTTCAAAATGGAAGCTGACCCAGGACTCCAGCCAGCTGCACCAGCACGTGCTGCAGGCCTTGCCGAACATTCCCTGGGTGGATCACACCCGCGTCGCGGCGTTCGGTTTTCGCTTCGGGGCCAACGTCGCGGTACGGCTGGCTTACCTCGAATCCCCGCGCCTGAAAGCCGTCGCCTGCCTTGGGCCGGTCGTGCATCATCTGCTGAGCGATACTGCCCGGCAGGATAAGGTGCCGGAGATGTATATGGACGTGCTCGCCAGTCGTCTTGGGATGTATGACGCTTCGGATAATGCGCTGCGCGTCGAACTCAACCGCTATTCGCTGAAAACCCAGGGGCTGCTGGGTCGCCGCTGCCCGACGCCGATGCTTTCCGGCTACTGGAAAAACGATCCCTTCAGCCCGCCGGAGGAGTCGCGTTTAATCACCTCGTCATCTGCCGACGGCAAACTGCTGGAGATACCGTTTAATCCGGTGTACCGCAATTTTGACCGCGCGCTACAGGAAATTACCGACTGGATCGGCCATAGATTGCGTTAATGGATTGCTAAATTTCATTGGTCTGGTAAAACAGTGGCTTCATAAAAGGAGATCGCAATGACGTTACCGAGTGGACACCCAAAAAGCAGATTGATTAAGAAGTTCACTGCGCTTGGCCCGTATATTCGGGAAGAGCAGTGTGAAGATAACCGATTCTTTTTCGATTGCCTGGCGGTTTGCGTAAACGTAAAGCCAGCGCCGGAGAAGCGTGAGTTCTGGGGCTGGTGGATGGAGCTGGAAGCGCAGGAGAAGCGTTTTACCTATACCTATCATTTTGGTCTGTTCGACAAAGAGGGTATCTGGCAGCCCACCGCGATCAAGGATAAAGAGGTTAACGACAAGCTGGAGCAGACGCTGCGCGGTTTCCACGAACGGCTGCGTGCCCTGCTGGCGACCCTTGAGCTGGACCTGGAGCCTGCCGATGATTTTGCCGAGAAGCCGGTAAAACTCTCCGCCTGACAGGCTATCCCCCGGCGTGTTTAGCGCGCCGCGTGGCGTTCAGAGATAAAAAAGCCCTGCATTGCAGGGCTTTTTTGTTGGGTACCGATTAGAACTGATAGGTCACGCCCACAGCCACGACGTCGTCGTCGTTGATGCCCAGCTGGTTGTCGCTGTCGATCTGGTTGATTTTGTAATCCACCATCGCAGACATGTTTTTGTTGAAGTAGTAAGTCACGCCAACATCGATGTAGTTAACCAGATCTTCGTTGCCCACGCCGCCTTCGATATCTTTGCCTTTAGACAGCACGTAACCCAGGGACGGGCGCAGACCGAAGTCGAACTGGTACTGAATAACAGCTTCGAAGTTCTCTGCTTTATTAGCAAAGCCCAGAGAAGATGAAATTGGGGTCATATTGTTCGATACGCCGTACATGGCGGCCATGTACAGGTCATTCGCATCGTATTTCACGCCGGTTACCCAGGCTTCAGCGTTGTCGCCGCGGCCCAGTGCCATCGTGTTTTGCTCTTCAGTACGATCGGATTTCGCGTAAGCACCGCTGATGGCGAAATCGCTGCCGCCAAAGTCATAAGAGAGTGAAGCACCGAAGCCGTCACCGTTCTGTTTCACGGTTGAACGATCGTCGTTCTTGCCCTGGTATTGCAGGGTCATATCCAGGCCGTCAACCGCGCCGAAGAAATCAGTATTGCGGTAAGTCGCCAGGCCAGTAGAGCGCTTGGTCATAAAGTTATCGGTACGGGTCAGAGAGTCACCGCCGAATTCCGGGAACATATCGGTCCATGCAGCCGTGTCATAAAGCACGCCGAGGTTACGACCGTAGTCGATAGAACCGAACTGCGCCCATTTCAGACCGGCAAAGGCCAGACGGGTTTTCTGCGTGGAATCGCTTTCTGCCTGGTTACCAGAGAACTCTGCTTCCCAGCGACCGAAACCGGTCAGTTCGCTGTTAATCTGGGTTTCGCCTTTGAAACCGAAACGGACGTAGGTGTTATCGCCATCGGAGCCGTCATTGTCGCTGAAATAATGCTGAGCTTTCACTTTGCCGTAAACGTCCAGCTTATTGCCGTTTTTATTATAAACTTCTGCTGCGTGAACCGAAGCGGAAGCGACGACGCTCATTACCACTAATGCCAGAGTGCTCTTTTTCATTTTCAATCCCAGTTGATAGATCGCGCTTAATATTCTCAGGACGTTTGGTCCCGTGAAAAAACATGGAGGGTTTTATCGTTCCGGGATGAAGGTTTTATTACACGATAAGAAAAATTTTAAATAATCGTGTTTATTTGATTCTGTCATTTAAATGTCAACATACACCGCTACGCTTGCTGATCCTGCACAACCTCATTTGCCCTTTTTACAGCGCCTGTTGGCAAGGGCCGCGACTCCTGTTACAACGTTCACTGGTATAACTTTTTCTTTTCGTTGAACGGCAAAAAATCATGAGTGACAGCCAGACGCTGGTCGTAAAACTGGGTACCAGCGTGTTAACCGGGGGTTCCCGCAAACTTAACCGCGCCCATATCGTGGAGCTGGTGCGTCAGTGCGCGCAGCTGCACGCCGCCGGGCACCGCATCGTTATCGTCACCTCCGGGGCGATTGCCGCCGGGCGTGAGCACCTGGGCTACCCGGAACTGCCGGCAACCATCGCCTCCAAGCAGCTGCTGGCCGCAGTAGGGCAGAGCCGCCTGATCCAGCTCTGGGAGCAGCTGTTCTCCATCTATGGCATTCACGTCGGGCAGATGCTGTTGACCCGCGCCGATATGGAAGATCGCGAGCGCTTCCTTAACGCCCGCGATACGCTGCGCGCGCTGCTCGATAACCATATCGTACCGGTCATCAACGAAAACGACGCCGTGGCAACCGCCGAGATTAAAGTCGGCGACAACGATAACCTGTCGGCGCTGGCCGCAATTCTTGCCGGAGCCGACAAACTGCTGCTGCTCACCGACCAGCAGGGGCTGTTCACCGCCGACCCGCGCACCAATCCCCAGGCGGAACTGATCGCCGACGTGCGCGGCATCGACGACGCGCTGCGCGCCATCGCCGGCGACAGCGTGTCCGGATTAGGCACCGGCGGCATGGGCACCAAACTGCAGGCCGCCGACGTCGCCTGCCGCGCCGGGATCGACACCATCATCGCTGCCGGCAGCAAGCCCGGCGTTATCGGCGACGTGATGAACGGCGTGCCGGTCGGCACCCGCTTCCACGCCCAGCAAACGCCGCTGGAGAATCGCAAACGCTGGATCTTTGGCGCACCGCCCGCAGGTGAAATTACCGTTGACGAAGGGGCCAGCGCAGCGATTCTGGAGAAAGGCAGCTCGCTGCTGCCAAAAGGCATCAAAGAGGTCAGCGGTAACTTCTCGCGTGGCGAAGTGATCCGTATTCGCCGCCTCGACGGGCGCGACATCGCCCACGGCGTCAGCCGCTATAACAGCGACGCCCTGCGCCGTATCGCCGGCCAACACTCGCAGGATATCGGCACCGTGCTGGGCTATGAGTATGGCCCGGTCGCCGTTCACCGCGACGACATGATTACCCGCTAAGGAGCCGGCCATGCTTGAACAAATGGGCAATGCGGCAAAAGCCGCCTCGTATCAGCTCGCGCTGCTCTCCAGCCGCGAGAAAAATCGCGTGCTGGAGAAAATCGCTGATTATCTGGAAGCGCAGTCGCAAAGCATTCTGAGCGCTAACCAGCAGGACGTCAGCGAAGCGCGCGATAACGGTCTGAGCGACGCCTTGCTCGACCGACTGCTGCTCACCCCGGCGCGTCTGAGCGCCATCGCCGCCGACGTGCGTCAGGTCTGCAATCTCGCCGACCCGGTAGGGCAGGTGATCGACGGTGGGCTGCTCGACAGCGGCCTGCGCATCGAACGCCGCCGCGTACCGCTCGGGGTTATCGGCGTGATTTATGAAGCGCGCCCGAACGTCACCGTTGACGTCGCCTCTTTGTGCCTGAAAACCGGCAACGCCGCCATTCTGCGCGGTGGGAAAGAGACCTGGCGCACTAACGCCGCCACGGTGAAGGTCATCCAGCAGGCGCTGGTGGAGTGCGGCCTGCCCGCCGCCGCCGTGCAGGCGATTGAAAGCCCGGACCGCGCACTGGTGAATGAGATGCTGCGCATGGATAAATACATCGACATGCTGATCCCGCGCGGCGGGGCAGGGCTGCACAAGCTGTGCCGCGAGCAGTCCACCATTCCGGTGATCACCGGCGGGATCGGCGTCTGCCATATTTTCGTTGATGACAGCGCCGAGTTCGCGCCGGCTATCGATATCATCGTCAACGCGAAAACCCAGCGCCCCAGCACCTGCAACACGGTGGAGACGCTGCTGGTGCATCAGGCGGTGGCGGAACGCTTCCTGCCAGCGCTGAGCAACAGGATGGCGGAGCGCGGCGTAACGCTGCATGCCGATGCTCAGGCGCTGACGCTGTTACAGGCAGGCCCGGCGAAGGTAGTGGCGGTGAAACCGGAGGAGTATGACGACGAGTTTTTATCGCTGGATCTGAACGTGAAGATCGTCGCCGATCTCGATGGGGCAATCGATCACATTCGCGCCCACGGCACCCAGCATTCGGACGCCATCCTGACCCGCACGCTGCGCAATGCAAACCGCTTTATCAATGAAGTGGATTCTTCAGCGGTGTATGTCAACGCGTCCACCCGCTTTACCGACGGCGCCCAGTTTGGTCTTGGCGCGGAAGTTGCGGTGAGCACCCAGAAGCTGCACGCCCGTGGCCCGATGGGCCTCGAAGCGTTAACGACCTACAAGTGGATCGGTTTTGGCGACGATACAATTCGTGCGTAACTGACCTGTGGGTGATGCAAAAATGGCCGCTTAAACCGAAAGGGCATTGACGCATCACCCACTTTTTCCTACCCTTTTACACCGTTGTTCACGCTCGTGAACCCCGCTACAACGCCGATATAGCTCAGTTGGTAGAGCAGCGCATTCGTAATGCGAAGGTCGTAGGTTCGACTCCTATTATCGGCACCATCTAAGTTTTACCAGGTTTGCATAAATCAAATTAAAGCCCATATATTCCGGTTTCTGTCCCGTATCTTGTATTCTGTTATCAAATGGACTCAACCGGAATCAAGTTATAAGTGGGAGCATTCTGTGTTCGCTCCAGGAAGATGCTCTCAACTAAGCTTAACGCGCGCCAGGTAGATGCTGCTCAACCCAAAGAGGAAGTCTGTAAGTTGGTAGACGGAGCTGGTTTGTATCTTGAGGTTGCTCCTTCTGGTTCCAGATAGTGGTGGATGAAATATCGCTTCAATGGAAAAGAGAAGCGTATGGCTTTTGGAGTCTATCCAGCAGTGTCCCTTGCACAAGCGAGGGCACTGCGCGATGAAGCCAAGAAAAAACTGGCCGAGGGCATCGATCTGTCTTTCGCCAGGAAAGAAGAAAAGCTGGTTCGGGATGTGCGGCTCAATAATACATTTCAGGCTGTGGCGCTTGAATGGCACGGAACGAAGGTGAGCCGATGGTCAGAGGGTTATGTCTCCGACATTATCGAAGCCTTCAATAAAGATATTTTCCCCTATATCGGCCAACAGCCGGTGAATGAAATCAAACCGCTGGTTCTGCTTAATGTGCTGCGTCGAATGGAAAGCCGTGGCGCGACAGAGAAGGCCAGGAAGGTTCGTCAGCGCTGCAGTGAAGTCTTTCGTTACGCCATCGTTACCGGCCGTGCGGAATACAATCCTGCTGCAGATCTCACCAGCGCGATGTCAGGGCATGAATCAAAACATTATCCCTTCCTTACTGTCGAGGAGTTACCCACCTTCTTTAAAGCTCACTCAATTTATTCAGTAAGCCCGCTGGTTGTTCTTGCCGCGCGTCTACTGAGCCTTACTGATGTTCGCACCGGCGAGCTTCGGGGGCCTTCTGGAGTGAGTTTGATCTTGAAAAAGCAGTATGGGAAATTACTGCCGAGCGAATGAAGATGAAGCGACCTCATCTTGGCTCCTGTCTATCTGTATAATTAAAGGCCAGCATTCTGGTTATTGATATATAATATCTAATGTGGCTGTAGTATTCGCGTTTCCCGCTGTAATTTTACTACTGGTTTGATAGTACCTTGCAGAGAAAGGAAATGTCGCCAGATTATTACCTTCTATTTTTTTTAAAGAAACTGAAGTGCCAATGTCCAGTGGTGTACCGTTATTGAGAATCTGAACTCCTATGCCAGATGCTTGTTTGCCCGTATCAGATAAAGCAATAACGCTATTGTCAGAAGTTTCACTGCTATGTGTACCGTTAAGGATCACACTTACATTAGCATCACGATTACAGGTTAATCCTATGTCAAAATCTGCTGCTGGTGAGACTGAACCTACCCCATTAAATGAGTCGGCAGGAATATCTCCTATAGGCACATTGATATTTGATGCTGATAGATTACATGATAAAGCTAATACACTTCCTGAAGTTAATGAAACAATATATCCATTAAGCATAGTTTCCTGACCATAATCAAAACGTCCATATTCCCCTGTAGAAAGCGTACCACTTTTTGCACTGCCTGTTACAAAAAGCATCATAGAGACACTTAGAGCATCGTAAAATCCGCCTCCTGTGTTTACCCATGTATCAGGAAAGTGATACGAGTTGTCAGAGCATCCACTTGAAGAAGCTGCCCCTCCATGATCACCTTGCAGTGCATACCCGATACCAGGAACATTTGTAGAATAAATAGTACAAGATTGATATTTTAAGCCCGTATCTGCTCCCACTAAATATGTGTTTTTTAATGTGTAGTCCGGTACGCATCCCCAATCAGGACTAACAGCTTGAGAGGCCTTTTTTTCAGCAATTAATGTTCCTGGAGTAGCACCCTGTGGTACTACTACATTGTCAAAAGCAAGATTAAATTTAACGTTGGGGCTTGTTTCATTAGGATCGCAACGTGCATAAGCGCAATGGCCTAATGATAAGGATGCGATTAAAAAAATAAATTTAAGTAAACTTTTCATAATGCAGATACCTATTGTTAAGATTTACAATGTCAAGGGGAATTCATAACTGACTGGTTTGGTTTTAGAACTGCCTGCTATCATTTACCAAGGTATTAATAGTCAACAAGCTGAATTTGCTGACTTTTTTGTATTGAGTAGACATTGATTAGGGCTAAACTCTGCTATTGTTCAGAATTAATATTCACTGCAGTAATGATTATATTGTTTTACCCTGGATTTTAAATTTATAAAAGACGTAGTTAGTCTAAATTTAGACAACTCTTGGTCCCGAAGCTGGATTTTATGAGATGAGCCCTTTTTAATAAGGGAAGGGGGGGGTGGAGTTAGCGACCGCTGATTAGATTTCAGCATCCGTAGTGATTCCAACGCTGTTCCTAAGGTTTTATTTATTCGTATAGATCGTCTTTGGAAGGCAAATATTGCGGGCAGTAAAAGCCGGCCAGCGACAGGGCGCATTCGACCATTGCCGCGGCGGCCAGCAGGTAAAGCAGGGTAATGGTTTCCTTTTCTCCTGAGGGTTGTTGCAGGAAGGTAAAATAATTAATAACTCCTCCCCAGATGCCAGCTAGTCTCGGCAGGGCAACAGGCAATGCCACTGGCGGTGACCAGAAAGCTGGAAACGTAAAGAGTATGACGCTGCCAGCATTAGCAAAAAAGTAGAAGTGATGCGAATGCTCTTCATCCCTGGAGAAAGCTAAACTATCAACCCCAGCAGGGAGATAATATTCCAACTTAGCAGGTTTATCGGCAAGTTCATGTCGTAATCGCCACTGTTTTCCCATGGAAGATGCATTAGTACCAGTCAGTAATGGCTGATTATAGTAAAAAGGTATAGACGCAAATTAAAATGCTTGCAATTACGCATATGTATTATTAACAGCCACCATTCTCGTTATTGATATACAATATCTAATGTAGCTGTAGTATTCGCATTTCCCGCTGTAATTTTACTACTGGTTTGATAGTACCTTGCAGAGAAAGGAAATGTCGCCAGATTATTGCCTTCTACTTTTTTTAAAGAAACTGAAGATCCAATGTCCAGTGGTGTACCGTTATTGAGAATCTGAACTCCTATACCAGATGCTTGTTTGCCCGTATCAGATAAAGCAATAACGCTATTGTCAGAAGTTTCACTGCTATGTGTACCGTTAAGGATCACACTTACATTAGCATCACGATTACAGGTTAATCCTATGTCAAAATCTGCTGCTGGTGAGACTGAACCTACCCCATTAAATGAGTCGGCAGGAATATCTCCTATAGGCACATTGATATTTGATGCTGATAGACTACATGATAAAGCTAATATATTTCCTGAAGTTAATGAAACAGTATATCCATGAAGCATAGTTTCCTGTCCATAATCAAAACGTCCATATTCTCCTGTAGAAAGCGTACCACTTTTTGCACTGCCTGTTACAAAAAGCATCATAGAGACACTTAGAGCACCGTAATATCCACCATTTGGGTTGATCCATGTATCAGGGTATATATATACATTCTGATAGCAAACCTCGTAAGACGCGTTCCCTCTATAATCACCCACCAATGCATATCCGATACCAGGAACATTTGTAGAATAGATATGACAATATTGATATTTCAAGCCCGTATCCGATCCCATTAAATATGTATTTTTTAATGTGTAGTCCGGTGCGCATCCCCAAGCAGGGGTAACAGCTTGATATCCCTTTTTTTCAGCAATTAATGTTCCTGGAGTAGCATCCTGTGGTACTACTACATTGTCAAAATTAAGATTAAATTTAACATTGGGGCTTGTTTCATTAGGATCGCAACGTGCGTAAGCGCAATGGCCTAATGATAAGGATGCGATTAAAAAAATAAATTTAAGTAAACTTTTCATAATGCAAATACCGATTGTTAAGATTTACAAGGTCAAGGGTAGTTCATACCTGACTGGTTTGGTTTTAGATCTTTTTGCTATCATTCACCAGGATGTTAATAGTCAATAAAATGAATTTACTGACTTTTTTGTGCTGAGTAGACATTGATTAGGGCTAAACTCTGCTATTGTTCAGAATTAATATTCACCGCAGTAATGATTCTATTATTTTATCCCTTATTTTAATTTTATAAAAGACGTGGTCAGTCTAATTCAGACAACTCTTGGTCCCGAAACTGGATTTTATGAGAGGAGCCCTTTTTAATAAGGGTAGGGGGTATTGGAGTTAGAGACTGCTGATTAGATTTCAGCAATGCTGATGTGATAAATGTTCCCAGGTAACATATAAACGAAGGCATGGCATGTGACGGAATCAATTTGATACCGTTATACTTTAAGATGCATTTTATGTTGTTAACCGATGGTTAATTTTGTTGGTGTTTTTAAGATTAAATGGAAAAATAATTTTATCATTATACGCTTGAGTTTAGGAATAAATGGCCTGGAAGCAGATATCAGTTTGTAATTTATGCAATTGATTTGGAAATTTAGAAATCCATTGTGCGTAAAAACTAATTGTAAATATTCAGAATATGTCATTCAAAGGCCGATGGATTAAAGGTGCTTGAGAGGGGGGGCTGATTTTATTTTTTCTGAATGAGGAACAATGTATTCAATAAGTGTACCTCGATGCCAGTTGTCACGTAAATAACTGCGGTGTATCGTTATATTGTCATTGCTTCTTAATTTTTAATACTCTTTCAAGCTGCCGCGCCTAAAAGGTGTCTGACGAAGTGCTACATCCATAACTTGATTTTACGCATATAAAAGTTAGATTTCTGGATTTTAAAGTTTCGTCCTGAGCAAAGATAAGTTATTGATATTAAACTATTTTTAGTATTAATCTTGTCATGCTGCGCGTTCTTCAAACCTATTTTGGTAAGATTATCTTTGCGGATGATAATCAAAAGAAATTGAATTGCCCTGTATGTCTGGAGACATCGAAAACTATGTTTTTCAATGGCTATCTTCTTGTTGAACTATCCAGAGTGCAGCGCCATGATGCATCTAATCGACTAAGGAGACCCGAGCATGAGTACCGTCTTTCCCCGGCGTCATCGCAGCCGGAACTCTTTCCGCGGACTGTTATGGCTCATCATGGGGGCCTGCTTCCCGCGACTTCCAGATTGATCCCTATGCCCAACGGATCATTCCCCGTGCTATCAGCCTGTTGGATAAATATCTGCGCCAACCAGGCATATCTTTTTCCTCAGACAATATAGCCCGTGACTGGCTTCGGTTACAGCTGGCAGGGCAAAAACGGGAAGTGTTTATTGTGCTCTATCTCGATGATCAGTACCACTTACCAGAGAGAGGAACGCTGTTTGCCGATTTTGCTAACCATGTGCAGGAACACCCTGCCGGGATATACGCACCCCGCTGCTGGCGTCTTTCCTGCGACGGGCATGGCGTGCGCACTGTGGCTCTTTCTTCAAACGGTACGGCGCAGGAATAGCGCGTTATCTGCCCTGGCGCTGTTTGTGTTGCCTGCCATGCTCGCGCTACGGCAAAGTCGGGCAGGAAGCCTTGGCGCATTGTTGGCAGCGGCACTGATTTTACCCACAGCACGCAAGCGGCAGGCATCGATCGCGCTGGTAATCGTGGCTGCGGGGGCGGGTATGGGGCTACTCTGGCTTTACGCTGGCTCGTATCTCCTGCCAGGTTTCGTGCCACCGGTAATCGATAAAGCCAGCTCAACGCACTCCCGACTCTACATGCTGAAGCTCACCTGGCAGCTCATCATGCAGCACCCCGTTGTGGGTAACGGTTACGGTGGTTTTGAGGCGTTATTTGGTCAGCTAGCGCAAAGCATACCGCCGGGTCTGGAAGCTGCTACGGTGAAATATCCTCATAACGAGCTGCTCTTTGCCTGGGTTGAGGGCGGCATATGTGCTGTGGTGGGGATGCTGCTGATGATAGCTGGCGTTCTGACCCGGCTGTTGAGCCGGGAGGGGGCAGGGCTCTGCGGTATCGGGCTCCTGCTTCCTCTGGCAGTGCATATTAACCTTGAGTATCCACTTTATCAGTCGACCACCCATAGCCTGACGTTAATCGTACTGCTGGCAATCAGCGGTCCGGGAGTTAAACGGTTACCGATGTATAAACGTGTTGCTGTGCAAAGACGTAACCTGACAGGTACAGCATGGCGCTGGCTGACTGTGATTATCGCAGCGGGAAGCGTAATATTTATGATTACCGCCCTGCAAACCCAGCAGCAACTTACCCTTGTCGAACAGCAGGGGCTACAACCACTCGCCGATCATGAACGCCAGGTGCTGGCGTCGCTGGCGAATCCCTGGAGCCAGTCGAGCCGGCTTGATTTCGATCGCCACGTTGCTTTGCTGCTTCGGTTCAATCACACCCGCGATCTGGCGCAGCTGGCCGCATTTCGCCGCTGGGGGCTGCGGTATATCCAGACGCATAACGATCCCGCTGTCTATGCCAGCCTGCTGACCATTGCGCGGGCTCAGCAATTACCCGAGGCTGCCAGGCTTTGTCAGGAGGCGCACGGTCGTTGGTTGAGGGACCCTCGCTTTGTCTGCGGGTAACCCTCGGGTTTTGCTGTGACGCACCCTTGACCCACAGCAAAACCCGCACCCCGTCCCCTCCCTATAATCAGCGCCTCTTACCTCTCACTGGTGGCAACCCATGGCATATCAACTCACGCTCGACTGGCCTGAATTTCTGGAAAAATACTGGCAAAAACAGCCGGTGGTACTGAAAAACGCATTTCCTGATTTCGTCGACCCCATTACCCCTGATGAACTGGCCGGGCTGGCGATGGAGCCGGAAGTGGACAGCCGCCTCGTCAGCCATCACAACGGCCAGTGGCAGGCCAGCAACGGCCCGTTCGAACATTTTGATGGCCTGGGTGACACCGGCTGGTCGCTGCTGGCGCAGGCGGTAAACCACTGGCACGCGCCGTCGGCGGAGCTGGTGCGTCCGTTCCGCGCCTTGCCGGACTGGCGGCTCGACGACCTGATGATCTCCTTCTCGGTGCCGGGCGGTGGCGTGGGGCCGCACATTGACCAGTACGACGTGTTCATTATTCAGGGCATGGGCAGTCGCCGCTGGCGTGTCGGAGATAAGCTGCCGATGCGTCAGTTCTGCCCGCATCCGGCGCTGCTGCACGTCGATCCGTTTACGCCCATCATTGATGAAGATCTGGAACCGGGCGACATCCTTTATATACCGCCAGGGTTCCCGCACGACGGCTTTACCCACGAAACCGCGCTCAACTACTCGGTGGGGTTCCGCGGCCCGAACGGACGGGATCTGATCAGCAGCTTCGCGGACTACGCGCTGGAAAACGATCTGGGCGGCGAGCACTACAGCGATCCGGATCTTACTCTGCGCGATCATCCGGGACGGATCGAAGAGTATGAAATGGATCGCCTGCGCGAGATGATGATGACGATGCTGAAGCAGCCGGAGGATTTCCGCGCGTGGTTTGGCCGCTTCATTACCACGCCGCGTCACGAGCTGGATGTCGCCCCGGCAGAGCCGCCGTATCAGCCGCAGGAGATCCAGGAGGCGCTGCAGGACGGCGAGCGGCTGGTGCGGCTCAACGGTCTGCGGGTGCTGAGCGTTAACGGTAGCATATTCATCAACAGCGAACCTTTTGATGCTGTCGACAGCAGTGGCGCAGACGCGCTGAGCCGTTATACCGTCATCGGTAAAAACGAGCTGGGCGACGCGCTCAACAACCCGGCGTTTATGAGCCAGTTAACCGAACTGGTAAATCAGGGATATTGGTTCTTCGACGAGTAAACTCCCGCCCGTTACGCGGCTTGCGTCACGCGAGCCGCGGTCATCGCGTTCCGTTCGTTTCAGTCACTAAATCCATATCCCTTTCATATTATTCCGTCACAATTCCTCATATTTACTAATCTTTTACAGGCATGCTCATGACTGGCGCACGCCTGGCTGGTCGCCGCTAATTTTGGATGACTTCAGGAGACGGAAATGCACATCCACTACCCCGCTGGACGCTCGGCGCTTGCCGTGACGCTGTATGAGCTCTTCAATCCCATTCCCCTCGGCTTCTTCGTCGCCGCCTGGATCTTCGACATTCTCTATATCAAAACCTACGAGCTGATGTGGACCCACGCCGCGAGCTGGCTTATCGCCATCGGCCTGATTATCGCCATCATCCCGCGCCTCATTAACCTGGTGCAGGTGTGGGTCGGGCAGCGCTACCCGCAGACCTCGGCGATAAAAGTGCATTTCTGGCTCAACCTTGTGGCGATCCTGCTGGCTATCATTAATGCTTTTGTTCACAGCCGCGACGCCTGGGCCGTAGTACCGACCGGGGCGATCCTCTCCACGCTGGTAGTAATCCTGCTGCTGCTTGGCAATGTTCAGTTCGCGTTACGTCAACGCATCGCTTAAGGAGAAGCCCGATGAAAACTTATCAACGTGCATTGCTTGCTGCCGCCCTGGCGGCCGTGCTGAGTGGCTGCGACGACGGCGCGACCCTCGATCCGCAAAAGCAGATGGGGCCGAACCCGGAGCTGCCGGACTCGCAAAACTTCCTGCTGCCGCCGATGCAGGTGCCTGAAGGCGTCGCCTGGAAAGAGGGCGAGATGCCGACGGTGGCCGAGGGGCTCAAGATTGAGAAAATCGCCGACGGCCTGATGCATCCGCGCCAGGTATACGTCCTGCCTAATAACGATGTACTGGTGGCCGAGTCTAACGGCGGGCCGAAGCCGGTTACACGCCCGAAACAGTTGATCATGGGCGTGGTGCAGAAGGCCTCTGGCAAAGGCGGGCCGGGCGGTAACCGCATCACGCTGCTGCGCAACGTCAACGGCACGTGGGAAAAGCACACCTTTATCGAAAACCTCAATGCTCCGTTTGGTATTCAGCTCACCGGCAATACGCTGTGGGTGGCGAATGCCGACAGCCTGATGAAGTTCCCTTATGAAGAGGGGCAAACGACAATCAGCGCGCCGGGGGAAGTGGTCACCGAACTGCCGGGCGGACCGATCAATCACCACTGGACCAAAGCACTGCTGGCCAGCCCGGACGGCAGCAAGCTCTACGTTGGCGTAGGGTCCAACAGTAACGTAGGCGAAAACGGCATCGGTGCGGAGTACCGTCGCGCCGCCGTGCTGGAAGTGGACGCTGCCAGCGGCGCCAGCCGTATCTTTGCCAGCGGGCTTCGCAACCCCACCGGGCTGCAGTGGGAACCGCAGAGTGGCAAACTCTGGGCTATTGTTAACGAACGCGACGAGATTGGTTCAGACCTGGTGCCGGACTACATGACGTCGGTGCAGGAGAACGGTTTTTACGGCTGGCCCTACAGCTATTTCGGTCAGCACGTGGATGAGCGCGCGAAGCCGCCACGCCCGGATCTGGTCGAGAAGGCCATCAAACCGGACTACGCTATTAGCTCGCATGTTGCGCCGCTGGGGCTGCTGTTCTATACCGCGACCAACATGCCGCAGTATCAGGGCGGGGCGTTCGTCAGCGAACACGGCAGCTGGAACCGCTCGCCGCTCAATGGCTACCAGGTGATGTGGGTGAAGTTTGAAAACGGTCAGCCGGTCGGACTGCCGCAGCCGGTAGTGACGGGCTTTTTGACTGAAGATCAGAAGCAGGTACGCGGCCTGCCGGTAGGGCTGGCGATGGACCAGCAGGGCGGGGTGCTGATTGCTGATGATGCCGGGAATACTATCTGGCGGGTTAGCGCGGCGCAGTAAGTGTTGTCGCTCAGCGCCCGACGGTACCAGCAGGCCGTCGGGCGCTGACGTTTTTATCGCGCCAGCAAGGCGCGAGTTTGGCGTTACGACTTTGCGTGTCCGCATGGCGGACCGATGACTGCATACAATTCTGATATACACGGGGCATAACGGCAGGAAAAACCGGGCGCCGTCGGGCTGGCAATGAAAAGGGTGACGATGGGATCGCGCAGCGTTTTTTCGATCTGCTTTCCAGTTTTTCTGCAACGTGCATTCTTCAGCCACTTTTCTCCCGAGTCGCTTCGTATTTATTTCCTTGCTGGCTGGTCACTGTCCCCGTTTCTCTATACTGTGTTTTTATCCAGTAAATATCTCCTGGATAAGCGAAACCCGGCGATGCGGATACACGGCCGGGCCTCTGACCATCACGTGGGAGCAACGCTATGGCTATAGAAGATGTTAACACAGGGCAAAACCCGGCCATCACCCGCGCCCCGCCGGAATTGCGTAGCGCTTCGAAATATCTGAACGCCGTTGGTGGAAAATACGACCCGGGTTCTGGTTTTTCAAAACAGGCTATTCTGGGGATCGCCGTGACGAAAGAAATGGACTTTATTGAACTGGCTGCGCTATCTGAAATGCTGGTGTGCGAACTTATCGAATGCAGTAACCCGGTGGCACGTCTGGCGCTGCTCGGCAAACTTAGCGCCACCCTTGAGCGGCTGCACGCCGTGCTGCTGGCACCGGTGCCCGCGCACCGCCTTGAGCAGCTTAGCGCCACGTCGCTGCCGATCGAAGAACCCTTCTGCATCGGTAGCGATGCCCTGATGCTGACTAATTACTGCCAGCATCTGGTGCGGGTGCTGTTAACCGGCATACTGCCGCCGGTGGATCAGCAGGGGCTGACAGGGCTGACGTTCGATCTGCTGCATCATCTGGGGGAGGTGTTGCGCACGCCATCCTTCACGCGCACCGCAGAAGGCTATCGCGATCGCGGGGGCGGTATTGTAGAGCCGGGGATTTGAACGGTAGCCAGGCGGACGCACCGCTGCTGCGGCACGTCATCAGAAGTATCAGCGGTTTTTCGTCGGGTCCAGCCAGGGGTAATAGATATGCTCGGCGTGATCTTCAGCCGGGAAGCTGTCACCCAGCAGGCGGCTGGCGACGGTAAAGGCGAAGTCAAACACCCGTCCCAGACCCTTGCCGCTGATCAGGTTGCCGTCCTCAACCACGCTCTGGTCGACGTATTGCCCGTCGGTAACGTTCTGCCACAGATCACCTGAGCAGACGTAGCGTCGTCCTTTCAGCAGCCCGTTGCCGCCCAGCACCCGTGCGGCGGCGGAGCAGATTGGGCAGATAAGTTTACCCTGCTCATCATGGCGGCGCACAAAAGCGATCACCTCCGGGCTTTGCGCCAGGAACACGCTGCCGTCCGGGCCACCGGGCAGCACCACGGCGTCATAGGTATTGTCGAATGCCACCTTCAGCGTGGTATCGGCTACCAGCGGAATAGCGTGATAGCTCTCAACCGCGCGGGTTGCTACGCAGGAGAGCGTCTCAACATTGATGTTAAGCCGACGCAAAATATCAATGGTGACGATGGCTTCACCCTCTTCGAAGCCCGGTGCCAGCAGTACCGCAACGCGTTTCATCATGTGCTCCTCAGGAAATGGTAAACAAACGGAAACAAACCTGAGGCAAGAGTAACGGCAACCTGCTGGCGCGTGTCGTTAAGAGGGTCACATAAAATGAAATGCTGGTTCATTTTAAGGTAAGGCCTGGTTCAGGGCCCGGCCCGCACAGCAGAGGGCTACGCCTTCATCCCCAGGCGTTTTGCGAGGCGGTGTAAATTGGCGACGTCCATGCCCAGCGCCCGGGCGCTTGCGGCCCAGTTTTGCTGATGCGCGGCTAGCGCGGCGGCAATCTGACTGCGCTGAAAATCCTCCGTGGCTTCGCGCAGCGGTTTTACCGCCGCCGTGCCGGGCGCTGCCGTAACGGCGGCAGCAGATGCTGGCGGCTGGTCAGCAAAGCTGAAATGCTCCGGTGTGAGTACCACGTCATCCCCGGCCACGGCCGCGCGGGCTAATACCACGGCGCGGTAGATGGCATGTTCCAGCTCGCGCACGTTGCCCGGCCACGGGTAAGCAAGCAGCGCAGCCCGCGCGGCAGGGTTGAGCACCACGCGCGACAGCCCGAGACGCAGCCGGCTCTGCTCGCAGAAGTAGCCGGCCAGCAGGATCACGTCGTCGCCGCGTTCACGCAGCGGCGGGACCGAGAGCGGGAAAACGCTGAGGCGGTGGAACAGGTCGGCGCGAAAACGTCCGGCGAGCACCTCCTCACGCAGGTCGCGGTTGGTAGCGGCCAGCACCCGCACGTCAACGCGGATGCTGCGGTCATCGCCAACGCGCTGAATATCGCCATACTGCAATACGCGCAGCAGCTTGGCCTGCAGCGCCAGCGACAGCTCGCCGATCTCATCAAGAAACAGCGTCCCGTTGTCGGCCATCTCGAACTTGCCGCTGCGGTTGCTGATGGCCCCGGTAAAGGCGCCCTTAACGTGACCGAACAGCTCGCTCTCCGCCACGCTCTCCGGCAGGGCCGCGCAGTTGAGATACACCAGCGAATTTACCGCGCGCGGGGAGCCTTCATGAAGTGCTTTTGCCACCAGCTCTTTGCCGGTGCCGGTTTCGCCGTCGATCAGCACATTGAGGTCGGAGGCGGCAACGATGTCGATCTCCTTTTTCAGCTGCGTCATGCCGGGCGAAAGGCCAATCATCTGTGAACCGGGCTGAGGTTCAAAAGCACCGGGCGCACGCGGCATCAGGTTCTGGCTCTCGAGCTTTTCGATCAGCAGCGCGTTATTCAGCGCGCCCGCCGCCAGGGCGGCAATCAGCCGCAGCGCCTCGTCGCTGAAGGCGTCAAACTGATCGGGTGACATGCCGTCCAGCGTCAGGGCACCAATCAGGTTTTGCCCGGCGAACAGCGGCAGGCCGACGCAGGCATGAACGTGAAAGTTTTCATGGCCGGGGATCAGCCCGTCGTAGGGATCGGGCAGATCGCTGTCCGCCGGGAAGCGCACCACGTCCCCGGCGCGGGCGATGGCCTCCAGCCGCGGATGGCCCTCCAGCGTAAACCGGCGGCCCAGCACGTCCTGCGCCAGGCCGTCGATCGCCAGCGGAATAAACTGCCGCGCCTCATAACGCAGCAGGGCGGAGGCATCGCATCCCAACACCTGGCGCAGCGTGGTAATAAGCCGCTGGAAGCGATCCTGATGACCAATACCGCTTTGCAGTTCGAGCGCGATCGTAGCCAGGGCATTCACTGAGAAACGCATAGTCACCTCATAGTCAATTTGACAATTTATGATGTCATATTGACACTGTTTTTCATAGTCATTTAGACAATGTGAAAAAAGCATTGGCAATAAATTCATAAATAAATCAATTAATTAAAAACTGGCACGGATCCTGATAATAGCTCTGTATCTTTTGACAATAATTTCGTTACAGAGGTACATCATGGCTATTCATGTAAAAAACAATATTCACTGGGTCGGGCAGCGCGACTGGGAAGTACGTGACTTTCACGGCACCGAATACAAAACCCTTAAGGGCAGCAGCTACAACAGCTACCTGATCCGCGAAGGGAAAAACGTACTGATCGACACGGTCGATCATAAGTTCAGCCGTGAATTCGTGCAGAACCTGCGCGGCGAGATCGACCTCGCGGCGATCGATTACATCGTGATCAACCACGCCGAAGAGGATCACGCCGGGGCGTTAACCGAGCTGATGGCCTGCATCCCGGATACGCCGATCTACTGCACCGCGAACGCGATCGACTCCATCACCGGGCATCACCACCACCCGGAGTGGAACTTCAACGTGGTGAAAACCGGCGACACGCTGGATATCGGCAACGGCAAGCAGCTGATCTTCGTGGAAACCCCGATGCTGCACTGGCCGGACAGCATGATGACTTATCTCACCGGCGATGCGGTGCTGTTCAGCAACGATGCCTTCGGCCAGCACTACTGCGATGAACGCCTGTTTAATGATGAAGTGGATCAGGCTGAACTGTTCGAGCAGTGCCAGCGCTACTACGCCAATATCCTGACGCCGTTCAGCCGCCTCGTAACGCCGAAAATTACCGAGATCCTCGGCTTCAATCTGCCGGTGGACATGATCGCCACTTCGCACGGCGTGGTATGGCGCGACAACCCGACGCAGATCGTCGAACTGTATCTGAAATGGGCGGCGGACTATCAGGAAGATCGCATCACTATCTTCTACGACACCATGTCCAACAATACGCGCATGATGGCCGACGCCATCGCCCAGGGGATCAATGAAGTGGACCCGCACGTAGCGGTGAAAATCTTCAACGTCGCACGCAGCGACAAGAACGAGATCCTGACCAACGTCTTCCGCTCCAAAGGCGTGCTGGTGGGCACCTCCACCATGAATAACGTGATGATGCCGAAAATTGCCGGCCTGGTTGAGGAGATGACGGGTCTGCGTTTTCGTAATAAACGCGCCAGCGCCTTCGGCTCCCACGGCTGGAGCGGCGGGGCGGTGGACAGACTCTCCACCCGTTTGCAGGACGCCGGTTTTGAAATGTCCCTGAGCCTGAAAGCCAAATGGCGCCCGGACAGCGACGCGCTGGAAGTCTGCCGCCAGCACGGGCGTGAGATTGCTCGCCAGTGGGCGCTTGCTCCACTGCCGGTCAGCAACATCAGCCCGGTCACTCCTCCGGCCGACGCGCCCGCGGCCCAGGCAGAAGCCGCCGATCTCGGCCCCTGCATGCAGTGCAGCGTCTGCCAGTGGATCTACGACCCGATGAAAGGCGAGCCGCTGCAGGATGTCGCACCGGGTACGCCGTGGAGCGACGTTCCGGATAATTTCCTCTGCCCCGAATGTTCACTCGGGAAAGACGTGTTCGACGAACTGGCGACGGAGGCAAAATGAACCACGGCATTGTGATCATCGGCTCGGGCTTCGCTGCCCGCCAGCTGGTGAAAAATATCCGTAAACAGGACGCGTACGTTCCGCTGACGCTTATCGCCGCCGACAGCATCGACGAGTACAACAAACCGGATCTCAGCCACGTTATCAGCCTCGGGCAAAGCGCTGACGACCTTACCCGCCAGACGGCGGGGGAGTTTGCCGAACAGTACAACCTGCAGCTGTTTCCCCATACCTGGGTGACGGACATCGACGCCGAGGCCCACGTCGTTAAATGCCGCGATCGCGAGTGGCGCTACGACAAACTGGTGCTGGCGGCCGGGGCCAGCGCGCTGGTGCCGCCGGTAGCGGGGCATGAGCTGATGCTGACGCTCAACAGCCAGCTGGAGTACCGCGCCAGTCAGACGACGCTGCGTGATGCGCAGCGCGTGCTGATTGTCGGTGGTGGGTTGATTGGTACTGAACTGGCGATGGACTTTTGCCGTGCCGGGAAAGCCGTCACGCTGCTGGATAACCGTGCCAGCATTCTGGCCGCGCTGATGCCGCCGGAAGTCAGCAGCCGCTTACAGCATCGGCTTACCGACATGGGGGTGCATCTGGTGCTCAAGGCGCAGCTGGCCGGACTGATCCGGAACGCCGATGGCATCACGGCGACGCTGGCGGATAGCCGCACGATCGCCGCTGATGTCGTCATTGCTGCCACAGGGCTGCGGCCGGAGACGGCGCTGGCACGTCGTGCCGGGGTGAACGTCGCCCGCGGCGTGCAGGTCGATAATTTCCTGCAAACCAGTCATCCGGATATCTTTGCCATTGGTGACTGCGCGGAGATCGACGGGCGGCTGCTGCCGTTCCTGCAGCCGATTCAGCTTAGCGCGATGGTGCTGGCGAAGAATCTGTTGCACGTCCAGACTCCGCTGCGGCTGCCGGCGATGCTGATCAAGGTGAAAACCCCGGATTTGCCGCTGCATCTGGCGGGGGAAACCCAGCGCAGCGATCTGAACTGGGAGATCGCCCTTAATGCCGACGGCATGCTGGCGAAAGGCGTGGATGAAAGCGGCACCCTGCGCGGTTTCGTGGTCAGCGAAGCGCGCATGAAGGATGCCTTTACCTTATTAAAAACCCTGGCCGTGTAGCCACGGCATGCCCTTGCGCACAGGGAGGTGCGCTTTTTTCTTCAGCACCCGCAGCTCACCGGCGTGCCGTCGCGGCCCTGATGGCCCTCGGTGGCGTAGCCGTCGCGTTTCCACCAGTCCAGCCCACCGATAAGCTCTTTTACCTGGAAACCCAGCGTCAGCAGCTTGAGCGCAGTTTGGGTGGAGGCGTTACAGCCGATGCCGTCGCAGTAGCAGATATACACCTTTGACGGGTCGAGTTGCTGCGTGGTATCGATGCATAGCGCCCGGTGCGGCAGGCTGAGCGCGCCGGGAATATGCTCGCGCTCAAACGCCGCGCGGTTGCGCCCGTCCACCACCACGATGTTTTCCTCCGCCTGCAGCGCCAGCCACAAATCCGCCGGGTCCATCTCAAATGCCAGTTTTTGCTGGTAATACGCCAGCTGTTCACTTTGGGACATGTGCTCTACCTCATGGTTGATAAATGGGAAGGGTAATGTGCTACAGGCACCACGTTAACAGGCCGGAAAAAAAGCGAAATGCACTCTTTTTTGAGGTGCCTGAAGCGTTGTTTCAGGCTGCGCAACGGAATTGATAAGCATCAGAGCGGCTGCTATAAGTGTGGGTCGGCAAGGGGAGATCGGTATGGACAGTAAGATACTGAAGAATTTTTTAAAAACCGCGCAGCTTGGCTCTTTGAGCGCCGCAGCGCAGGAAGCCTGTGTTACCGTGCAGGCGCTGGCCGCCCAGCTTAATAAACTGGAACAGCAGCTGGGCTTTCGGCTGTTCGAACGCACCAATAAAGGCGTTACCCTCACCGATGAAGGGCGGGATATTCTTCCCTGGATCACCGACGTCGTGAAGTCGTCGGCGGAATTACAGCATCGGGCTGCGCATCTGCGTCAACGCGGCGCGCCCGCGCTGCATATTGCGCTGAATAATACCTTTCCCGATGCGGTGAATCAGGCGCTGATGGCCTTTCTGCGCGCCAGGCTAAGCGCCTGGCCTTTGATATTCAGCACCTCAGAATCACCCGAGAACCTGGCGAAACTGGCACGCGACGAAGCGGATATCGGCGTTATTATTGGCGATCGACTGCCCACCGGGTTATATGCGGTCAACCTGCCTGGACTGAATATCGAGGTGGTCGCCGCCTCGGCGGGTATGCCGGTTAATAACGATACCGTATTAATTAAACCGATGCCGGAATGTGCGTATTCCGACTGCTTCGAACGTTTCGTCAGCCGATATAAAAACGGTTACGGTAAACTCCCGGTCCACTATTCCGGCAGCGAACATATCAGCGTCGCCATGATTAAAAGCAGCAACAGCATCGGTATTATTTCCCGCCGCGTGGCGCTGATGAATAACCTGACGATTTTGCCCGATTTTACCGATGCCCTGAGCGTGGCTTTACTGATGAAAACCCCGCTGCTGTCAGAGCGTGACCTCGCAGCCTTTACGCCAGATCCCTCGTTGCCCCTGAGCGCGTAGCAAACTTATACCCGCCTTAATAATAAAAGCGAGGCGGGAATAACCTGTTAACTTTCCTGCCCGGCAACTATCTATTTGCGCTTTTTATCTAAGCACTAATCTGCATTAAAAATAATTTTTAATTCCTTTATCAAATTCCGCGCGCCGGAAATACTGCCGCCATCACCTGTTGCGGAGAACAATAATATGACGGCAATACAATCAGGCGTAGTGGCAATACTGGCGGCGCTGGCTTTTCAGGCGCAGGCAGTGGATGTGACCGTGGCATACCAGACATCCGCCGAGCCGGCAAAAGTAGCTCAGGCCGACAGCACCTTTGAAAAGGCGAGCGGAGCAAAGGTTGACTGGCGTAAGTTTGACAGCGGGGCCAGCGTGGTGCGCGCCCTGGCGTCCGGCGATGTGCAGATCGGCAATATCGGCTCCAGTCCGCTGGCGGTTGCCGCCAGTCAGCAGGTGCCGATTGAAGTCTTTTTACTTGCCTCGCAGCTCGGCAACTCCGAAGCGCTGGTGGTGAAAAAAACCATCACGAAGCCGCAAGATCTGATCGGCAAGCGCATCGCCGTGCCCTTTACCTCCACCACCCATTACAGCCTGCTGGCCGCGCTCAAGCACTGGGGCATTACGCCCGGTCAGGTGCAGATCCTTAATCTTCAGCCTCCGGCCATCATTGCCGCCTGGCAGCGCGGCGATATCGACGGCGCCTACGTCTGGGCACCGGTGGTAAACGCGCTGGCGAAAACCGGCACGGTGCTGACGGACTCGGCGCAAGTGGGGGAATGGGGCTCGCCAACGCTCGACGTCTGGGTGGTACGCAAGGATTTTGCTGCGCAGCATCCTGAGGTGGTAACCGCCTTCGCCCGCAGCGCGTTGCAGGCGCAGCAGGGTTATCTTGCTGACCCGGATGCGTGGCTGAAGCAGCCGCAGAATCTGGAAAAACTGTCGCGGCTGAGCGGCGTACCGCAGAGCGATGTTCCGGCGCTGGTGAAAGGCAATACCTACCTCACGCCAGGGCAGCAGGTTGAGCAGCTTTCCGGCCCGGTGAATACCGCCATTGTCGATACCGCGAAATTCCTGAAGGAGCAGGGCAGGGTGCCCGCGGTTCAGGACGATTACCGCGCCTTCGTGACGGACCGGTTTATCAAACCCCTCGCGCACTAACCGGAGGCCAGATGCTGACTATCACTCATCTCAGCGCGGACTACGCGGGTAAGCCTGCCCTGTCCGACATCAATCTGACCCTCGACAGCGGCGAGCTACTGGTGGTGCTTGGCCCGTCGGGCTGCGGCAAAACCACGCTGCTCAACCTGGTGGCCGGATTTCTGCCTGCCCGCAGCGGATCGATCGTGCTTAACGGCAGGCCGGTGACCGGGCCTGGCGCTGAGCGCGGGGTGGTATTTCAGAATGAAGGCCTGCTGCCGTGGCGTACCGTGGAGGATAACGTGGCGCTGGGGCTACAGCTTGCCGGCATGGATAAACCTGCGCGCCGGGAGATCGCCCGGCAGATGCTGCGCAACGTCGGGCTGGAAGGCGCTGAAAAGCGCTTTATCTGGCAGCTCTCCGGCGGCCAGCGCCAGCGCGTCGGTATAGCCCGTGCGCTGGCAGCGGACCCGCAACTGCTGTTGCTGGACGAGCCCTTCGGCGCACTCGATGCCTTCACCCGCGAGCAGATGCAAACCCTGCTGCTGACGCTCTGGAAGGCGAGCGGCAAACAGGTGCTGCTGATCACCCACGATATCGAAGAAGCGGTATTTCTTGCTACCGAGCTGGTGCTGCTCTCGCCGGGGCCGGGACGGATCACCGAGCGTCTGCGGCTGGATTTCGGTCGGCGTTTCGCCAGCGGTGAGCCGTGCCGCAGCATCAAATCCGATCCGGAGTTTATTGCCCGGCGCGAGTACGTCCTGAGCCGGGTATTCGAGGAACGGGAGGCGTTTTCATGAGCGTACTGACAACGGATAAACCCCAGCACCGCCCCGCGCTGCGCTGGCCGCTGTCGCGCCAGCTGACGCTAAGCATCGCCACGCTGCTGGTACTGCTGCTGGTGTGGTGGATGGTTGCAGCGCAACAGTGGGTCAGCCCGCTGTTTCTGCCGCCGCCGGGCCAGGTGCTGGCGAAGCTGGTAACCATTGCCGGTCCGGAAGGCTTTATGGATGCCACGCTGTGGCAGCATCTGGCGGCGAGCCTCGGCCGTATTGGGCTGGCGCTGGTTGCTGCGGTGCTGACTGGCGTGCCGGTTGGCATCGCCATGGGGCTTAGCCCGACGGTGCGCGGCATGCTCGACCCGCTGATTGAGCTGTACCGCCCGGTGCCGCCGCTGGCTTATCTGCCGCTGATGGTGATCTGGTTTGGCATCGGCGAAACCTCCAAAGTGCTGCTTATCTGGCTGGCGATTTTCGCGCCGGTAGCGATGTCCGCCCTGGCTGGCGTCAGGAGTGCACAACAGGTGCGTATCCGCGCTGCCCAGGCGCTGGGGGCGTCGAGGCGACAGCTGCTGTGGTATGTCATTTTGCCCGGCGCGCTGCCGGAGATCCTCACCGGGCTGCGTATCGGGCTGGGCGTGGGCTGGTCCACGCTGGTGGCCGCCGAACTTATCGCCGCCACGCGCGGGCTGGGGTTTATGGTGCAGTCGGCCGGTGAATTTCTGGCAACGGACGTGGTGCTGGCTGGTATCGGCGTCATCGCGGTTATCGCCTTTATTTTAGAACTGGGCCTGCGCGCGCTGACGCGTCGCCTGACGCCCTGGCATGGAGAAGTGCAATGAGTGAACGTATCTCGATTACCGCGCTGGGGCCGTATATTGGCGCGCAGGTCTCCGGTCTCGATCTGACGAAGCCGCTGAGCGATAACCAGTTTGAGCAGCTCTATCACGCGCTGCTGCGCCATCAGGTGCTGTTTCTGCGTGAGCAGGCGCTGACCCCGCAGCAGCAGCGTGGGCTGGCGCTGCGCTTCGGCGATCTGCATATCCATCCGGTGTATCCGCATGCTGAGGGCGTGGAGGAGATTATCGTGCTGGATACCCACAATGATAATCCGCCGGATAACGATAACTGGCACACCGACGTGACGTTTATCAGGACCCCGCCCGCCGGGGCGATTCTGGCGGCGAAGCAGCTCCCGGAGACCGGTGGCGATACGCTCTGGACCAGCGGAATTGCCGCCTTCGAGGCGCTCTCTGCACCGGTCCAGCGCCTGCTGAGCGGGTTACAGGCCGAGCACGACTTCCGGAAGTCCTTCCCGGAGTGGAAGCACCAGGCCTGTGAGGATGAGCACCAGCGCTGGCTGCTGGCGGTGGAGAAAAACCCGCCGCTGCTGCATCCGGTGGTGCGTACCCATCCGGTCAGCGGACGCCAGGCGCTGTTCGTGAACGAGGGCTTCACGACGCGCATTGTTGATGTCACGCAGAAGGAGAGCGATGCGCTGTTGGGGTTCCTGTTCGCGCACATTACCAAACCGGAGTTTCAGGTGCGCTGGCGCTGGCAGGAGAATGACGTGGCGATCTGGGATAATCGCGTCACGCAGCACTATGCCAACGCCGACTATCTGCCGCAGCGGCGGATTATGCATCGTGCCACCATCCTCGGCGATACGCCCTTTTACCGCGGGTGATCATCAGGCGGCGGGTGCGCTACGCGTCCCCGCCCTGGGGCGAGGCTCCTGCGTAGGGTAGGTAAGCGCAGCGCACCCACCCTTCAGACGTTGCCCTCCGGGGCATGCGCTCCGATATAGCGCTGGTAGCGGGCGGGTTTAATGCGGGTGAGATCCACCAGCACCAGGCCATCCACGCAGTTGTTGAAGTTCGGATCGCTGCCGAAGTCGATAAACTGCACGCCACCCGGCTCGCACAGCTCGGAATACTGCTTATAGAGCGGCGGAATGCCGCACCCCAGGTTGCCGAGCAGCGATTTCAGGCGCGTCAGATCCTCGGTGTAATCGGTGCCGCTGAACTGCGCCAGCACGTCCGGCAGCGTTGCCGGGTACGGCCTGCGCGAAGCGGCCAGCGGATGCCCGGCGGGGAACCAGAGACGGTAAAACGCCACCAGCAGATCCCGTGCCGGTGCGGGCAGGCCGCCGGAAATCGACACCGGTCCGAACAGGTAACGATACTGCGGATAGCGCGCCAGATACGCGCCGATCCCGCTCCAGAGGTAGTCCAGCCCGCGACGTCCCCAGTAGCGCGGCTGAATAAAGCTGCGTCCCAGCTCAATGCCCTGCTCCAGAATATCCGCCATCTTCTCATCGTAGTGGAACAGGCTGTGGCTGTATAAGCCCTCAACCCCGCGCCGCTTCAGCTGTTCGGCGGTGGGAATGAAGCGGTAGGCACCGACGATCTCCAGCGCTTCTTCATCCCACAGGATCAGATGCCAGTAATCGTCGTCGTAGCTGTCGGTATCCCGGCGCTTGCCGCTGCCTTCGCCGACGGCGCGAAACGCAATCTCGCGCAGCCGCCCAAGTTCGCGCAGCAGCGGGGCTTCTTCCTGGCCGTCGCGCCGCCACAGGTAAATCAGCTTGCCGTCCGGTGCGCGGCCCAGGCACTCCGCCTGCGCCAGTTCGCGTTTCAGGGTGGCGCGATCTTCCGCCCGGGCAATGCCGCATTCGGTTTTGA
Source organism: Siccibacter colletis (assembly GCF_025914095.1). NCBI lineage: Bacteria > Pseudomonadati > Pseudomonadota > Gammaproteobacteria > Enterobacterales > Enterobacteriaceae > Siccibacter > Siccibacter colletis. The sequence continues at coordinate 878,401 of NZ_CP074352.1, forward strand.
AGCAGCCGGGCAGCCCTTTGCCGATGCGGATCACGTGTTTACGAAACGTCTGCGCCAGCTCCCGGGAGGGGATATTCGGGCTGTGCCAGTGGGCAAAGCTGATGCGTTCGCCCACTTTCACCGGCAGCACGCTGCCGCGCAGGCGGAACATCTGCTTGATCAGCAGCAGCATCGCCAGCATCGGCGACACCATGCTGCTGAGGTAAAACAGCGGGCTGTTGCGCCCGCGGATCGCCATCGGCAGGATAGTGGCCTGATATTTACTCGCCAGCTTGATAAAACCGTGGTTCCACGGCTTATCGCGCAGCCCCTTGCGCGTGATGCGCGACACTTCCCCCGCCGGGAAGAAAATCAGCACGCCGCCCTGCTGAAGCTGATTTTCCATCTGCATCAGTGAGGTTTTGCGGGTTTTACTGCCGAGATTGTCAACGGGGATAAACAGAGAGGAGAGGGGCTGAAGGTGGGTGAGCATGCGGTTGGCGACGACTTTAACGTCACGCCTGACGCGCGAGACGGCATAGAGCAACGCCAGGCCGTCGGCGGTACCGGTCGGGTGGTTGGCAACAATCACCAGCGGCCCCTGTTCCGGGATCTGCTCCAGATCGCGCGACGTGATATCGCAGCGCAGCTGTAAATGGTCAAGCACCTGTTCCACCATATCGAGTCCTTTCAGGTGGCGGTGACGGGCGGCGAACTGCTGAAACTCTTCCTCGCACAGCAGACGTTTAAGCAAACCCTTTTGCCAGGGCGCGGGTTGCGCCTGCGGCCAGAGGTCATCCAGAACGGTATCGATGCTAAACACAGTCATTCCTCCTGCTACCTGAGCGAGACAGTAGCGCCGCAAGATGACGGTGACATGTCAGAGAAATGACGAACAGGTCACATTATGACCGGGAGGAAATACGCGGGAAAAGATGCTGACACAGAAGTGAAACGGAGGCGGGCAGCGCCGCCTCCGGGGGCATCGCCGTCGGTTATGACAGGATTTTTTTCTCCGCCAGATCGAGGGCGAAGTAGGTGAAGATCAGATCCGCACCGGCACGCTTGATGGCGCCGAGGCTTTCCAGCGTCACGTTGTGCTCATCGATAGCACCCGCCTGGGCGGCGAATTTGATCATCGCGTACTCGCCGCTCACCTGATACGCGCCCAGCGGCAGCTCGGTGCGCTCGCGAATATCGCGCAGGATATCGAGATAGGCACCGGCCGGTTTTACCATCAGGCAGTCCGCACCCTGCGCCGCGTCGAGCAGCGATTCACGGATCGCTTCCCGGCGGTTCATCGGGTTCATCTGGTATGTTTTGCGATCGCCTTTCAGCGCGGTGCCCGCTGCTTCACGGAACGGGCCGTAGAAAGACGACGCGAACTTGGTGGAGTATGACATGATAGCGGTATCGGTGAAGCCCGCCGCGTCCAGCGCGCTACGGATCGCCTGCACCTGACCATCCATTGCCGCTGACGGAGCAATAAAATCAGCACCGGCCTGCGCGGCAACCACCGCCTGCTTGCCGAGGTTAGCCAGGGTCGCATCGTTATCGACGCCGTGGTCGCACAGCACGCCGCAGTGGCCGTGGGAGGTGTATTCGCAGAAGCAGGTGTCGGACATCACCACCATCTCCGGCACCGTCTCTTTGCAGATGCGGGACATGCGTGCCACCAGGCCGTTCGGGTTCCAGGCATCGCTGCCGGTGTCGTCGGTGTGGTGCGAGATACCGAAGGTCATCACCGAGCGGATACCGGCGTTGGCGATACGCTCGATCTCACGCGCCAGGTGCTTCTCGGGAATACGCATCACGCCCGGCATGGCGTTGATGGGCTTGTAATCGTCGATCTCTTCTTCAACAAAGATGGGCAACACCAGATCGTTTAAGGTCAGGGTTGTCTCTTCGAACATCGCACGCAGCGCGGGCGAGCGGCGCAGACGGCGTGGGCGGGTAATCAAATCGGTCATGGTAGCTATCTTTTTTTGTCGCAGAGAAAGCACTATGTTAACGCGAATTGCCGGTGTTGTTTTATCAATATCGGTCACTTACCCGCCGCGACGCGCTAGCGGTGCGTCTCCAGCAGGCGAGTCAGCTCGGTCATCGCCCAGATAGCGGCCTGCTCAATCACCTGGGTATTTTCCCCGGAAAACTGTTTCTTCCGGCTAACGACTTCGCCATCCGGCAGCGCCCAGCCAAACCATACGGTGCCCGCCGGCGTGCCGTCTTCACCGCCGTCCGGCCCGGCATAGCCGCTTATCGACAACCCGACGTCTTGGGCGGCTCGCTCCTGCGCGCCACGCGCCATCTCTTCAACGGTTTCGGCGCTGACTGCGGTAAAGCGCGCCAGCGTCTCGGGGCTGACACCCAGCAATTGGGTTTTAGCGTAGTTGCTGTAGGTGACGAAGCCACAGGAGTGATACTCGGCGGTGCTCCCGGTTGCGCAGAGCGTTTTGGTTACCAGGCCGCCGGTGCAGGATTCGGCGGTGGTCACGGTAAGGTCACGCGCGGTTAACGCGTCAGCAAGATTTTTTGCCGCACGCTGTAAGGCATTATCCATTCTTCACGATCTCCACAGTGAGCATAGTGTTACTCAGTATAGAAGACCTGCGGCAGGTGAGAGAAAAGCCGACGGGCGCAGCGGCCCGCCGGTGAGGGGTTACGAGGCAGGCACGATCCGCGGTTTGTTGCCGGACAGCTCGGCGACCAGGTCATTGACGCCGTCGCTCATGTTCACAAAACGCGTCAGCGGGCTGCGCGTGACGACGATAAAGACGCCCACGTTGTGCTGGGGGATCATCGCCATATAGGTAATGAAGCCGCCGCCGCCGCCGGTTTTCTGAATGATGCCGGGGCGTCCATCCTTCGGCTGCATATAGACCCAGCCGAGACCGAGCGCGTCGGCTTTACCCGGTACGTCCATGCCGATAACGCGCGTCAGTTGGCTGCGCTGGTAGATTAGTGTCTGCATGCGGTCGGCCTGGCTACTGCGCTCATGGAAGTCGGAGGCGAGGAACTGCTGCATCCAGCGCATCATGTCCGCGGGGGTGGAGTAGACGCCGCCGCTGCCGATGGCGGCGAGGGTGTTGTTGCACGGGCTGGCTCCCTTTTCGGCGACCATCAGGCGCTTGCACTGGTCCGGTGATGGGGTAAAGGTGGTGTCCTTCATCCCCAGCGGGCGGGTGATTTTTTCTTCAAACAGCTGCGGATACGGTTTGCCCGCCGCGCGCGCCAGGGCATCAGCCAGCAGATCGAACGCCAGGTTAGAGTAGGAGGCAATCGAGCCGGGCGCGCTTTTCAGCGTGGCGGTGGAGAGCCAGTTCCAGCGCTGTTCGCGGGTAGGCCAGATGAACACCGGACGATGCGGCGCACCGCCGGGCTGCTCGCGCGGCAGGGCGCTGGTGTGGGTGGCGAGATTCACCAGCGTAATGGGTTCACCGTTATAGGTCGGCACGCGCGCACCGGGCGGAGCGTATTTGCTCAGCGGATCGTTGAGCTGCACCACGCCCTCATCCAGCAGCTTCACCAGCATTTCGCTGGTCATCAGCTTGCTGATAGAGGCGATACGCACCACGGAATCAAGCTGCGGACGCACATTGCTGCCGGGGCGCGTCTCCCCGAAGCTGCGGAAGATACGCTGATTGCCGTCAATCGCCACCATCGCCATGCCGGTCGCGTTGCTGCCGTAATAGATAAGGTTGGCGTAGCGATCGACAATATCAGAAGCGAAAAGCGGGTCCGGGGACGTCTGGCTGTATCCGGCTACCGGCAACAGGGAGGTAACCAGCAGGGATAGGGAGAGCAAACAACGTTTCAAGGCGCGGATCCATACAGTAAACAAGAGGAATAGTGCGTATTTATACCACTCCATCACCCGCTGCAAAGAGGGATAACGAAGATTTACGCGGCGAAAAAGCGTAACTGACCATAACTGCACCCGTTTTTTCTTCTATAGTGATGCGCCAGGCGGGCCTGGTCAGAATGGAGAAGCCGAATGCGCCCGCACAGCGGATGAAACTCCTTGCGGCTGCGCTTGTCACAGTAGCCACGCGTTTACAGGCGTCCGGTTTTATATTTTGATACAGGATGGCCCTTTTTATGCATCACCTCATTGATGCGATACGCGTACTATTGGCAGCCGCTATACGCACAGCAGTGCAACAATAAAAAAAACGGAGAGATGTGATGTTTAAATCCTTTTTCCCCAACCCCAGACCGTTCTTCATTTCGGCGCTGGTATGGGCGATCCTGGCCGTGCTGTTCTGGGAGGCCGGCGGTGGCGACTGGCTTACCCGACTGGCTGGCAGCAATGGCGATGTCCCGATCAGCGCCGCGCGCTTCTGGTCCCGGGCCTACCTGGTGTTCTACGCCTACTACGCCTTCTGCATCGGCGCGTTTGCGCTGTGCTGGTTTATCTGGCGTCCGCATCGCTGGCAGTACTGGTCGGTACTCGGCAGCGCGCTGATTATTTTTGGCACCTGGTTCCAGGTGGAAGTGGGGGTCGCCATCAACGCCTGGTACGCCCCGTTCTACGATCTGATCCAGACTGCGCTCGGCTCGCCGCATAAGGTACGCATTGAGCAGTTCTACCATCAGCTGGTGATCTTCCTCGGTATCGCGCTGATCGCCGTGGTGATCGGCGTGCTGAACTACTTCTTTATCAGCCACTACGTGTTCCGCTGGCGTACCGCGATGAACGAGTACTATATGGCGCGCTGGCAGCGCCTGCGCCACATTGAAGGCGCAGCGCAGCGCGTGCAGGAAGATACCATGCGCTTCTCATCCACCCTTGAGAGCGTGGGCGTCGGCGTGCTCAATGCGGTACTGACGCTGCTGGCGTTTCTGCCGGTGTTGATGGCGCTCTCGCCGCACGTAAAGGATCTGCCTGTCGTCGGCAGCGTGCCGTACGGGCTGGTGTGGGCTGCGATTATCTGGTCGGTGGTCGGCACCGGGCTGCTGGCGGTGGTAGGGATCAGACTCCCCGGGCTGGAGTTCAATAATCAGCGTGTCGAAGCGGCATACCGTAAAGAACTGGTCTATGGTGAGGATGACCCTAAGCGCGCCGACCCGGTGAGCGTGCGCGAGCTATTCGCCAACGTGCGTAAAAACTACTTCCGCCTCTACTTCCACTATATGTACTTCAACGTGGCGCGCATTCTTTATCTGCAGGTAGATGCGGTGATTGGACTGTTCCTGCTCGGGCCCTCTATCGTCGCCGGGGCGCTGACGCTGGGGCTGATGCAGCAGATCAACAACGTGTTCGGGGAGGTGCGCGGGGCTTTCCAGTACCTGATCAGTTCCTGGACTACGCTGGTGGAGCTGCTGTCGATCTATAAACGTCTGCGCAGTTTCGAACAGACGCTGAATGACGAGCCGGTAACGGACACGCCCGAGGCACTCGCCTGAGGCCTTTTTTGTAAATAAGGATAATGCCGTGACGATCTCCTCTTTACCGCGCAGCGGTTTCCTGTCGCTGAGTCTGCTGGCCACACTGGTGCTGGCAGGGTGTAGCAGTGAAAAGCAGCACTCCGCTCCCGGTCAGCCCACCGTCGATGTGCGCAAGGTGGTAAAGCAGAAGATGCCGGCGCGTATCAAAGATCGCGACGGCTGGGCGCGGGATATCGCTACGGCATTTGAGAGTCAGAAGCTACCCGCTACGCTTGATAACGTCTGTTCGGTACTGGCGGTGGCGGAGCAGGAGTCGGGCTACGTTGCCGATCCGGTGGTGCCGGGGCTGAGTAAGATTGCCTGGCAGGAGATCGACCGGCGCGCGGAAAAACTGCATATTCCGGCGTTCCTGGTGCGTACCGCGCTGAAAATCCCCTCCTCAAACGGCAAAAGCTACAGCGAACGGCTGGATAAGGTGACCACCGAGAAGCAGCTCAGCGCGATTTTTGACGACGTGCTGAACCGCGTACCGCTCGGTCAGCGGCTGTTCGGCTCGCTCAACCCGGTGCATACCGGCGGGCCCATGCAGGTAGCCATCGCCTTTGCCGAAGCGCACACCGACGGCTACCCGTGGCAGCGTGAAGGCAGCGTGCGGGAAGAAGTATTCACCCGGCGCGGCGGCATGTGGTTCGGCATCTACCATCTGTTGAACTATCCGGCTAACTACTCGCGCTCCCTGTACCGCTTTGCCGATTTCAACGCCGGATGGTACGCCAGCCGCAATGCCGCGTTTCAGAATGCCGTCAGTAAAGCCAGCGGCGTGAAGCTGGCGCTGGATGGCGATTTGATTCGTTACGACAGCGACGAGCCGGGCAAAACCGAACTGGCGGTGCGTAAGCTGGCGTCACAGCTGGATCTGGATAACGACGATATTCATCGCGCGCTGCGCAAGGGCGACACCCTGGATTTCGAAGACACGACGCTTTACGCCCGCACCTTTGCGCTGGCGGAGAAGAAGACGGGAAGAACCTTACCGAAGGAAGTGTTGCCGGGGATCACGCTGGAGAGTCCGAAGATCACCCGTCAGCTTACCACTGCGTGGTTTGCTAAACGGGTGGATGAGCGTCGGGCCAGATGTACTGGCCAGAACTAGTAGTGACGCTGGCGGACCTTTAGCCAGACAGCGACGGCGGCAAACAGCACACAGCCGAGAATAAACGGAATCAGTCCAAAAACGGTACCGACCGCGAGTTCCATCTCAATGCGGGGACGATTGTTGTCCTGCATCTGCATCAGATGCTCAAACACACCCGGCGCATGCATCAGCACGTTCAGCAACTGGGAACCGACCCAGAAGCAGAACAGTACAAACACGGCATAGGCAACGTTGCCAAGGGTAGTTGATTTGTCACGCTTTTTCCCGGCGATGATGGGTTTAGACATTGTAAAATCAGCCATTATGACCTCCCGGGGAACTCACTTTTGCCGGCGCTGCGCCAGCAATACATGACTGAGTCTGACAGGTCATAGGAATTGTCAATATCAGATTGATGGTAATTTCTGCTGCAGATTACTCCTGGATGTCAGTTTTATGTAATCACTCACATTTTTGTTACTTAATTAATCAAACGATAACATTTAAGACTTTCCGTAGCGCTGACGTCGCGACCCGGCACGCAGACAGGCGACGGGGAACTGTGCGAAGATGCGCGTTTTCAACTCTGGAGCGATCATGAAGCTGTCTGCCAAAATGCGCCGTGACTGGCATTACTATGCCTTTGCCATCGGCCTGACCTTTATTCTGTACGGTATTGTCGGTTTGCTGGGTTTCGAAGCCAAAGGCTGGCAAACCTATGCGGTGGGGCTGGTAGCCTGGGCGATCAGCATGTGGCTGGCGAGCCTGATTATTCGCCGTCGCCCGGAGGATGAACCGGACGAGGCGAACAAGTAACCCTTAGCGGGTGATGGCGCTTTTCAGCGCGCTGTCTGCGGCGTAGCGCTCCAGCGCCAGCTCAATCAGGCGGGTGATCAGGGTCTGGTAGTCCAGCCCGCTGGCCTGCCACAGCTTGGGATACATGCTGATATTGGTAAAGCCAGGCAGGGTGTTGATCTCGTTGATAATCACCTCGTTTTCCGGCGTCAGGAACACGTCCACGCGCGCCATGCCGGCGCACTCCAGCGTCTGATACGCGGCAACAGCAATCTCACGGATACGGTCGTTAATCTGCGGATCGATGGCGGCCGGCACCACCACCTGCGCGCCTTTGTCATCGATGTATTTGGTGTCGTACGAGTAGAAGGCATCGTTCACCACCACTTCACCACAGGTGCTGGCCTGCGGGTGATCGTTACCCAGCACCGCACACTCAATCTCTCGTCCGGTGATGCCCTGTTCAATCAACACCTTATGATCGAATTCAAACGCCAGCGCAACGGCGGCCTCAAACTCGTCTGCGCGGGTCACTTTGCTGACCCCGACCGACGACCCCTGGTTGGCCGGCTTCACGAACAGCGGCAGGCCGAGACGGGCGGTGACGGCCTCAAAGGTAAAGCGCGCGCGACTGGTGCGCGTCAGGGTCACAAAGGGGGCGACGTTCAGCCCCGCATCGCGCAGCAGACGCTTGGCAATGTCTTTATCCATGCTCACTGCGGAACCCAATACGCCGGAGCCGACAAACGGCAGATTTGCCATGCGCAGCATCCCCTGCAGCGAGCCGTCTTCGCCGAGCGTGCCGTGGACGATGGGGAAAATCACATCCACCTGGGAGAGCGCCTCGCCCTGACGGGATTCGATCAGCTGCGCCTGGGCCACGCCCGGCACCAGCGCGACGGTGTTTTCCGACCGGTTCAGGGCAATACGCGCCGGGTCCTGGGCGTTCAGCAGGTAGTTGCTGGCATCATTGATATGCCACTCCCCCTGCTTATCAATGCCGAGCAGCACCACATCAAACTTCGTTTTATCGATGGCATCGACGATATTTTTCGCTGACTGCAGCGATACTTCGTGCTCCGCCGATTTCCCACCAAAAACAATGCCTACCCGCAGTTTTGCCATGACCCACACGTCCCCAACAGTAAGAAAGCCCCTACCATAGCACGCTGATTTTCCGCTTTCATGCGCTTCATTGCCCGGGCTACGCATCGGGCGGGCTGAGCCGTCTATACTGTGTGTTCTGCATACAAATCAGGGAGGGGGGATGAAAAAAGGGGGAGGTCTGGTGACCGGAATCGTAATCGCCGCCGTGATGGGCTACTGGCTCTATGACTATCTGCCGTCGCACTATAATCCCTTCGCGCCGCTTTCACCCACCGATCCGCCGACGATGATCACGCGCTACAAGCTGCGCGAGCTGGCAAAACAGCCGGAAGCCTGTATGGCGGTCCTGAATCAGGCGCAGCAGCTGAAGATGATCGCGTTTCGCCCGGCACCTGACGTGCGCGGCGACTGTACCGTGGAAAACCCGGTGCGCGTCACCCGCTTTGGCGATGTAGCGCTCAGCAGCTCGTTTCTCGCCAGCTGCCCGCTGGCGGTGAGCAGCGCCATGTTCGTCCAGCAGCGCGCCGTCCCGGCTGCGCAGACGGTGGCAGGCAGCAAGCTCACGCGTATCGACCACCTGGGCAGCTTCGCCTGCCGCAATATCTATAACCGTCCCGGCGCGCGCCTGAGCGAACACGCCACTGCCGATGCGCTGGACATCAGCGGTTTTCGCCTTGCCAACGGCGAGCGGCTGAGCGTCGTCCGCGACTGGAACAATCAGGCGCAGAAGGGCGCGCTGCTGCGCCAGCTGTTCAGCGACAGCTGCGCGTTTTACGGCAACGCGCTGGGGCCGGAGTATAACGCTGCCCATGCCGACCATTTCCATCTCGGGATGCGCGGCTTCGGGATCTGCCGGTAGGGCGCTGGAGTGTGATACAGTCGTCACTATCACCGTTTAGCCGTCTGGCCCCGTGGGCCGGACCCACAGTCTGAAATAACGCCCTATGGAATCCTGGAAGGTCAATCTCATCTCTGTCTGGTTCGGCTGCTTCTTTACCGGGCTTGCTATCAGCCAGATCCTGCCGTTCCTTCCCCTGTACGTGGCGCAGCTCGGTGTCAGCTCGCATGAAGCGCTGTCGATGTGGTCGGGGCTGACCTTTAGCGTCACCTTTTTGATTTCGGCAATTGTGTCGCCGATGTGGGGCAGCCTTGCTGACCGCAAGGGACGCAAGCTGATGCTGCTGCGCGCCTCGCTGGGGATGGCGATCGCTATTCTGCTGCAGGCCTTTGCCACCAACGTCTGGCAGCTGTTTTTCCTGCGGGCAGTGATGGGGCTGACGTCCGGCTATATTCCTAACGCGATGGCGCTGGTGGCCTCGCAGGTGCCGCGAGAACGCAGCGGCTGGGCGCTCAGCACGCTCTCCACCGCCCAGATAAGCGGCGTGATCGTCGGGCCGCTGATGGGCGGCTTTCTGGCGGATTATCTGGGGCTGCGCACGGTGTTTATCTTTACCGCCGTGCTGCTGATGGTGAGCTTTACCGTTACGCTGTTTCTCATTAAAGAGGGGCCGCGCCCGGCGGTAAATAAAGCACAGCGGCTGAGTGGCGAGGCGGTATTTGCTTCCCTGCCGCAGCCGTGGCTGGTGGTCAGCCTGTTTGTCACCACGCTGGTGATCCAGCTCTCCAACGGCTCGATAAGCCCGATTCTTGCGTTGTTCATCCAGTCGCTGGCCCCGCACAGTACCAATATCGCGTTTCTCAGCGGGTTTATTGCGGCGGTGCCGGGCGTTTCCGCGCTGCTGGCGGCCCCGCGGCTGGGTAAGCTCGGCGACCGGATCGGCACCGGGCGCATTCTGCTCGCCACCCTGAGCGTGGCCGTGGTGCTGTTTTTTGCCATGTCGTTTGTGACCTCGCCCACCCAGCTGGCGGTGCTGCGTTTCCTGCTCGGCTTTGCGGATGGCGCAATGCTGCCGGCGGTACAAACCCTGCTGCTGAAATATTCCAGCGATCAGGTTACCGGGCGCATTTTCGGTTACAACCAGTCGTTTATGTATCTCGGAAACGTCGCCGGGCCGCTGATGGGCGCGGCGGTGTCGGCAATGGCAGGATTTCGTTGGGTATTTATCGCGACTGCGATAGTGGTGCTGATCAATGTCTGGCAGCTGTGGCGCGCGTTAAAAAAGGCGGAGCGGGCAAAAATAAACGGATGATATAAACTGTAAACCGGACGGGAAAATATATCCATAAGTTTGATGAATGCTTTGGATCTTATTCCCCGACCACGGTGTAACGGTATAACGTTTATTTGGGTTGAGAAACGTTTCGCTGGCGCTTATTTCGGCGGTTGAGCACAAAACGGTTATTTATTTGTTAATTATTTTTATTGATATATTTGCTTTTCCTGAAATGGGTGCTAACGTCGCTGCGTCTCTATTAAGGAATTTCCTAAGATGAAAAATCTCATCGCCGAATTGCTGGTTAAACTTGCTGAAAAAGAAGATGAATCGAAGGAGCTGGTGGCGCAGGTTGAGGCGCTGGAGATTGTAGTGACCGCGCTGCTGCGCCGTATGGAGCAGAGTGAGCAGAGCGCGCTTATCAACGGCATCGAAGAGGCAATGGCCCAGGCGCGGCCCACGCAAACTGTTGCTGAGCGGGATGCGGAGTTACTGCAGCAATATTTAAAGAAGCTGTTAAAGCACCCACGCAGTTAACGGTGGGGTAAGGCTTATTTAGCAAAATAGTATCGGTTATTTTGTGCTGCATTGATTTGCTGTATGTAGCCTCAGGCCAACGTAGCGTAATTATCTGTGGTTACTGCCTTACGCATTTCATTTGCTGCGTTTATTATTTAAGTGCTGCTTAACAAAATAGTATTAATGTTACCGGGTTAGCAAAGCGAGCGCGGCCCGGTGGTGTTTTTGACATAACGCATCAGACTTACTGTGTCAGATGACAACAAAAAGGATGATGCTATGAAAATAACTCTGTTACCCGCCGCTCTGCTTGGTATGACGCTCGCATGCGGCGTACAGGCTGAAGAAAAACAGCCCACGCCGCAGCAGCAGCGAATGACCAGCTGCAACGAGCGCGCCAGCGCGGATGCGTTAAAAGGGGATGAACGAAAGGCATTTATGAGTAATTGCCTGAAGAACGACCGCGATAAGGAAAAAGGGCTGACGCCGCAGCAGCAAAAAATGCGTGAATGCAGCAACCAGGCCACGCAGCAGTCCCTCAAAGGGCAGGACCGTACCAAATTTATGAGCGGCTGCCTGAAAAAATCCGCGTAGGCAATCCCCCGGCGAGCGTGTGTCGTCGCGCTCTGCCGGGAATTTACACACCAGTTATGACTTGCTCAGCTTCTCGGATTTCGCCATGCATTTTTCCATCGCTTCGATCACCGCCGCACGGAAACCACGCTCTTCCAGCACTTTCACCGCTTCAATCGTAGTCCCGCCCGGAGAACAGACCATGTCTTTCAGCTCGCCGGGATGCTTACCGGTTTCCAGCACCATTTTGGCGGAGCCCATCACCGCCTGGGCGGCAAACTTATAGGCCTGCGCGCGCGGCATGCCACCGAGCACGGCGGCATCTGCCATCGCTTCGATAAACATAAATACGTAGGCCGGTGCGGAACCGCTGACGCCTACCACCGGGTGGATCATCGGCTCGGCAATCACTTCGGCTTCGCCAAAGTAGCGGAAGATATTGACGATTTCCGCCGTCTCTTCCGGCGTCACCAGCGCATTCGGGGTGATGGAGGTCATCCCGGCATTCACCAGCGCCGGGGTATTCGGCATGGTGCGGATGATTTTGCGGTCGTGCCCGAGCACGGTAGCGAGCTGATCGAGCGTCACCCCGGCGGCAATCGACACCAGCAGCGTCTCTTTATTCAGGCTGGAAGCGACGTCGCTGAGCACTTTCAGCGTGATGTTGGGTTTGACCGCGCTAAAGACGATGTCGGCGATCTGCGCGACCTCCTGGGCACTCTGCGCGGCATTGATGCCGTACTCATCGTGCAGAGCGGCAACGCTGCTGGCAGAAGGGGTATACACCCAGACGCTGCCCGGTTTCACCTCTCCGCTGGCAATCAGCCCGCCAAGAATCGCTTTGCCCATGTTGCCACACCCAATAAAACCAATTTTCTTATCCACAGCGTCACTCCATCGTCAGTGCATCATCGGAATCGGCGCTTAGCTTAACGCGGTTTCCGGCATCGGGGTAAGGCATCGGCTACGCTTAATGAAAAAAAGTGAGGCGGCGATGGATAAACCAAAACAAAACGAGTTTGCCAGTCGTGACTATCCGGTACAGGAAAATATGACCGCCCAGCGTAAGGAGTGGCGGTTCCAGGCGGCGGGCAATTATGTGCTGTTTACTATCGTGATCCTGGCGCTACTGGGGCTGTTTTCCGACGGCATCATCAGCGAAACCGCGCAGACCAGTGCGAACGGCAAGCTGACGGTGGAGTACCAGCGGCTGATCCGTGCCCAGAGCGATGAGCGTTACATACTGCGCGTGCAGGGCGAGCCAGACCGGCCGGTGCGTATCACGCTGGGCGGTGATTTTATGGAGCGCTTTCAGATACAGACGCTGTTCCCTGAGCCCTTAATTACCCATACCAGCGCGCGCGAGATGACACTAACCTTTGCGGCCACCCCCGATGGCCGGCACGCGGTATGGATTGGGGCGCAGCCTGAGTCAGCTGGCTATTTCACCTCGATAATTACTGTGGATGGCCAGCCGGGCATGACGCTGCGCCAGTGGTCCTGGCCCTAGGAGAATCTTATGGATAGCGTAATGCGCGCGGCAGGTATGTATCTGCTGTTGCTGGTGGTGCTGAAAATTGCCGGACGACGCACCCTGCTCGAAATGAACGCCTTTGATTTCATTCTGCTGCTGATCATCAGCGAAGCGACGCAGCAGGCGCTGCTGGGGAATGATTTCTCGTTTACCGGTGCGGCACTGACTATTATCACCCTGATTGTGATGGACATCCTGTTCAGCTTCCTGAAAAACCGCTTTCCCCGTCTTGATTTACTGCTGGACGGTTCACCGCTGATTCTGGTCGAGCATGGGCGGCCGCTGCACAAGCGCATGCGCAAAGCGGGGATCTCCAGCGACGATATTCTCTCGTCGGCGCGAACCGGGCAGGGAATTGAGCGTATCGACCAGATTAAATTTGCCATTCTGGAGAAGAACGGGAAAATTGCCGTCATCCCGCGAGATAATCAGGAGTCGTAATGGCCATTTGGGTGGATGCGGATGCGTGTCCGAACGTAATTAAAGAGATTTTATTCCGCGCCGCGGAACGAGCGCAGATCATGGTGACGCTGGTCGCGAACCAGAATCTGCGCGTCCCGCCGTCGCGCTTCGTGCGTGCGGTGCGGGTGCCTGCCGGGTTTGACGTGGCCGATAATGAAATTGTGCAGAAGTGCCAGCCGGGGGATCTGGTGATCACCGCCGACATTCCGCTGGCGGCGGAAGTGCTGGAGAAAGGGGCGGTAGCGCTCAATCCGCGCGGCGAGCGCTACAGCGAAGCTACCATCCGTGAACGGCTCACGATGCGTGACTTTATGGAAACCCTGCGCGCCAGTGGGGTACAGACCGGCGGCCCGGACAGTCTCGGGCCGCGCGATCGCCAGCTTTTTGCCGCCGAGCTCGATAAGTGGCTGCTGGCGGTGAAGCGACAGACGCCTTAAATCCAGCTGTCGTCGTCGCTGCCGACGTCATCGTTGACGTTATCCCAGGAGGTATCCACCACGTCGTTGGCATTATCCTGCGGCAGGCCCGCATCCTGGTTGAGGAACTGGCTGTCGTCCGCCTGGTTGTAGTCTTCCACGGCATTCACTGCCGTGTTTTCTACCGGCTGGGCGGGTTCGTTGATGATGTTCACCAGTTCCTCGGGCTGGGTATGGCTGAACATGCTGGTCAGCATATTACCCAGCACCACGCCCCCGGCCACGCCAGCTGCGGTTTGTAGCGCCCCGGCCATAAACCCACCGCCGCTGCGCTGCCCGAAGCCTGCCATCGCATTGCCCGCCGGCGGTGGGCTATAGCTGCCCGGCGCGGCGCCCTGCACTGGTTGCGTGCCGGGTATGGCATTGTTGCTGGTCGGGCGTGAGCCGCCGCCAAACAGGCCGGACAGGAAGCCGCCGCTGCTCTGCTGCTGACGCCCGGCATGTTGCAGCTGGGCGACCTCCCCCTGCAGCGCCTGCACCTGGGCATTCAGCTGCTTAATGGCCGCCTCCTGAATCAGGATGGTTTGCGCCATGTAGTAGGGCGCGCCCGGCTGGCTTTGCAGGTGGCGGCTGATGTGCTGCTCTGCCGCTGCGTCGCGCGGCGCGCTCTGTTTTTCCGCCTCCTGCAGGCGGCTAAAGAGTCCGTCAATGAGCTGCTGCTCTTCCGATTGCATGATTCACACCTCTTTCATCACCTGTAATGATAATAAGTGTGGTGCATTCTCGCGGGTTGTAAACGTTTCGTCCGTAACGGTGAGGGGAAATAATGTTACGGTTTGCACAACGAGACTTGTGTTTAACCCGAGCTTTACAGTATGGTGAGCTGCGTTGCAGCGGTGACAGGTTTCCTTTACATCTTGAGCGCTGCAATATTCTTGTTAACAGGGCATTAACACCGAACGTGGCTATTAATGTAAATAATTTTTTACACATCTCCCTGTAATCATTGACTGGCATTATTACCCTGAAAAAACAGTTCCCCGCGAGGGTGACAGAGGATTTCTCGTTCATGACGCAACCCATTTTCCTGATCGGCCCGCGCGCCTGCGGTAAAACTACGGTCGGAGAAGGACTGGCTCAGGCCACCGGCTTTGAGTTTGTCGATACCGATCGCTGGCTGCGCCAGCACAGCGGCATGACCGTGGCGGAGATTGTGGAAAAAGAGGGGTGGGAGGGCTTTCGCCAGCGCGAGAGCGACGCGCTGCAGGCGGTAACGGCACCGGGAACGGTGATCGCCACCGGCGGCGGCATGGTGCTGTCCGAGGCCAATCGCCAGTTTATGCATGAGCGCGGCGTGGTGATCTATCTCTGCGCCCCGGCGCAGGTGCTGGCTGCCCGTCTGGCGGCGGTGCCGGAGCAGGGCCAGCGCCCGACGCTGACCGGCAAAACCATCGTCGATGAAGTCGAGGACGTGCTGGCCGAGCGTGAAACGCTCTATCGCGCGACAGCGCATCACGTTGTTGATGCTACCGGCAGCCGGGATGAGATTGTCGCCCAGCTGTTAACCGCGCTGCATCTCGCTCAGGCAAGCTAAGCGGTAAAATTGTCTATACTTATAGCCCGACCTTTAACAACAACAAAGGAAGCGCTATGCCAACAAGACCCCCGTACCCACGTGAAGCGCGTATTGTCTCCGTCGAAAAAGGCGGTGCCGATCAGACGGTAACCTGGTATCAGCTGCGCGCCGATCACCCGAAACCGGACTCGCTTATCAGTGAGCATAACACCGAGCAGGAAGCGCTGGACGCCAAACGCCGTTATGAAGATCCCGAAAAGTCCTGATCGTCGTCACTCTACCGTGCGGCGTTAGCCTCCTGACGCCGCCGCTGACCCTGGCTTATCAACCCCGGCCGCTTATCTGACTCGTAGCGCATTTTTTCACGCGCTTTCTGGTAATAATGCTATTCTTTTTGGCTATCACGTAAACCAAAATGAACGCGCTGTTATGCGTGGGTGCCAGAGCCGGATGGGTGTAGCGATGAAGGGCGGTAAGCAAAAATGAATGCAACATTGGCGATGGTTACGATTGGTGTCGTACCCGTAAGTGAAGTTTTACCGTTATTAACTGAGCATATCTCCGAAGAACACATTACCCATCTCAGCCTGCTGGCCTCGCTTTCGCGTGAAGATGTGCTGTCAGAATACCGCCTTGAGCCAGGCGAAGAGCCGCTCTACGTTCTGCTCAGCGACGGCAAAAGCGCCGAAATTTCTTTCCCCAAAGTCGAAATCGCCCTGCAGGGGGTGATCGAAGTGCTGGATAATCAGGGCTTCGACGTCATTCTGCTGATGAGCACGCTGCGCTTCAGCAATCTCAACGCCCGCAACGCCATGCTGCTGGAGCCGGCACGCATTATTCCGCCGCTGATCGCGACCATCGTTGACGATCACCAGGTCGGGATCATCGTGCCGATGCCGGAACTGATGCGCCTGCAGGAGAAGAAATGGGCAGTGCTGGAGCAGCCGCCGGTCTACGCGCTGGCGAACCCGTTTTACGATACCGAAGCCGAGTGGCTGCGCGCCGCTGAAAAGCTGGTGGAGCAGGGAGCGGATGTGCTGCTGCTTGACTGCCTGGGCTTCCACCAGCGCCATCGCGATCTGCTGCAAAAATCACTCGACGTGCCGGTACTGTTAACCAACGTGCTGGTGGCGCGTCTGGCCTCTGAGTTACTGATGTGACAGAAAAAAACAATTTACGTGACAGCGGCGGACGCTGCCCCCTATAGTGGTTTTTCGACCACTTTTAAAAGGGACCGTCCATGCTTCAGAGTAATGACTATTTTTCCGGCAAAGTGAAATCTATCGGCTTTTCCAGCAGCAGCACCGGGAAAGCGAGCGTTGGCGTGATGGAAGAAGGGGAGTACAACTTCTCAACGGCGCAGCCCGAAGAGATGACGGTGGTCAGCGGCGCACTGAAGGTGCTGTTGCCGGGCGACACAGAGTGGAAGGTTTACGGGCCGGGCGAGCGCTTCAACGTGCCGGGGCACAGCGAATTCCACCTGCAGGTGGCTGAACCCACCTCTTATCTTTGCCGTTACCTTAAAGATTAACGTTTTGCAGGCGGTGCGCAAAGGTACGGCACCGCCACTCTGCCAGCGCTGATTAGCGCTGCGCTTCGCCGCCCAGGCCTTCCACGATATTCTGAATCAGCGCGGCAAGTTCGCCGGTCATCAGGATAAAGTCAGCGTCAAAGCGCCCTGCCACGTCTTCCCGTTCAATATCTTCATTCTGGTCGCGCAGTTCGTCAGCGAACTTCAGGCGCTTGATGGAGCCATCTTCGCAGATCATAAACTGAATGCGCTGCTGCCAGTCGAGCGCCAGTTTGGTCACTACTTTACCGGCTTCGATATGCACCGCGATCTCGTCGCTCACCAGATCCTGCTGCTTGCAGCGCACCACGCCGCCGCCTTCGAGCATTGCCTTAAGCTCCGCTTCGTCCAGCAGTTGGAAGCCCTGCGCCACGTTACCGGAGCGCACCCATTCGGTGAGCGTCAGTTCGATGGGTGTTTCCAGCGCCAGCGGCACTACCGGCAGCGAGCCAAGGCTCTTACGCAGCAGCGCCAGGGTATCTTCCGCCTTTTTGGCGCTGGCGCAGTCCACCATAATCAGCCCGTTGACGGTATCGATCCACATCATGGTCTGGCTGAAGCGGCTGAACGCGCGCGGCAGCAGCGAGTGCAGCACTTCATCTTTAAGGGAATCTTTTTCGGTCTTTTTCAGCTTGCGCGCCTGCTCGGCTTCAAGCTTCGCGATTTTCGCTTCCAGCGCCTGCTTGATAACCGGCGCTGGCAGCATTTTTTCTTCTTTGCGGGCGCAGATAACGATCTGACCGTTGGCTTCATGGGTCAGCGCGTCGCTGTGCGAGCCCATCGGCGACACCCAGCCGGTTTTCGCCATGTCCTGACTACCGCAGGGCGTGAAGGTAAACGCCGCCAGTTGTTTCTCCATCTCATCCGCGCGCAGCGTGATGTCACGGCTCAGACGGTAAACCATTAAATTTTTAAACCACAGCATGTTCGTTTCCAGCCTGCTAGTTAAACGCAGCGGGCATGATAGCGAATTGTCGGACGGGTTTCATTGCGATTAACGCAGCCTCGCTCTACTCTCTGAGCTAACGGTTTGATTATGAGGAGAGTTCTGTGCGCATCGGCATTGATTTAGGCGGTACGAAAACAGAGGTCATCGCGCTGAGCGATGACGGACAGCAGCGTTTTCGCCATCGTATCCCCACCGCCCGGGATGACTACGCGAAAACCGTCGAGGATATCGCCGGGCTGGTTGAGCTGGCGGAACGCGAAACTGGCGAACAGGGCAGCGTCGGCGTTGGCATTCCCGGGTCGCTCTCTCCCTTCAGCGGCGTGGTAAAAAACGCTAACTCCACCTGGCTCAACGGTAAACCGCTGGACAAGGATTTGAGCACGCGCTTACAGCGTGAAGTTCGGCTGGCAAACGATGCTAACTGCTTTGCAGTCTCGGAAGCGACGGACGGTGCCGCCAGCGGTGCGCAGACCGTGTTTGGGGTGATCATCGGCACCGGCTGCGGCGCGGGGATGGCGATCAACGGACGGGTGCATACCGGCGGTAACGGCAACGCCGGGGAGTGGGGCCACAATCCGCTCCCCTGGATGGATGAAGACGAGCTGCGCTACCGCGAGGAAGTGCCGTGCTACTGCGGCAAGCAGGGCTGCATCGAAACCTTTATCTCCGGCACCGGTTTCGCCACCGATTACCAGCGGCTGAGCGGCCAGGCGCTGAAAGGCAACGATATTATGCGCCTCGCCGATGAGCAGGATGCGGTCGCGGAGCTGGCGCTGTCGCGCTACGAGCTGCGGCTGGCCAAATCCCTGGCGCACATCATCAACGTGCTCGACCCGGACGTGATCGTGCTGGGCGGCGGCATGAGCAACGTCGATCGGCTGTATAAAACGGTGCCGCAGCTGCTGCCGCACTGGGTGTTCGGCGGCGAGTGCCGCACGCCGGTGCGTAAAGCGGTGCACGGCGACTCCAGCGGGGTACGCGGTGCGGCCTGGCTGTGGCCGCTGAGCATCTGACGACACGGGCCGGCGTGATGGCCGGCCCGGTAGCGATCAGGCGTTCAGCCGCCCGGAAAGTGCCAGGTGCTGGAGCAGCATAATGGTCTTGGCATCCACGATGCGGCCATCGCCGATGGCAGCAAGGGCATCTGCAAAGGGCATCTCCACCACATCAATGTCTTCACCTTCCTCTTTCATCCCGCCGCCGTCGCTCACGCGCTGGCTGGCGTCATAGCGGGCGATGAAAAAGTGCAGCTTTTCGGTAACCGAGCCGGGGCTCATAAAGGCTTCAAATACGCGCTCCACGCGTTCGATGCGGTAGCCGGTCTCCTCTTCCGCTTCGGCCTTGATACGCGCTTCGGCATCAAGATTATCCAGCAGGCCAGCTGCGGCCTCCAGCAGCCAGCCATCATGCCCGTTGACGAATACCGGATAGCGAAACTGCCGGGTCAGCACCACGCTCTGCTGCGTCGGGTTATAGAGTAAAATTGTCGCCCCGTTGCCCCGGTCATACACCTCCCGGCTCTGGCGTTGCCACTCCCCATCCCGACGCTGCTGTTCAAAAGTATATTTTTTCAGCAGGTACCAGTCATCGGACAGCACCTGGCTATCCAGCGTGCGTATTTTTGCATGTTCAGATTGCATGTTACCCCCTGCGTCAGTACGATAATCACAATAACGTGCACATTTGTGCATCATCGTGAATGAACGTGCAAGGGTTTTTTATGCTGACCTCTCAACGTAAGCAGCTCATCCTGCAAAAACTGGCCGCAGACGGACAGGTGCAGTCGAAAGCGCTGAGCGAGGCGTTTGACGTCTCGGAAGATACTATCCGGCGCGATCTGCGCGAGCTGTCGGCGGAAGGGCTGCTGCAGCGCGTGCACGGCGGTGCGCTGCCCGCATCCGCTGCTGTCGCCACGTTTTCAGAGCGTAAAACCCTGGCGCTGGATTCAAAACGCACCATCGCCAGACGCGGCGCGGCGCTGATCGAACCGGGGCAGGTGGTGATCATCGACGGCGGTACCACCACTGCAGAACTGATCACCTTTCTGCCGCGGGATCTGGAGCTGACGGTGGTAACACACAGTCCGGGCATTGCGCTGGGGCTGGCGGATCACCCCAGGATTGAGGTCGTCGTCATTGGCGGGCGGCTGTACAGGCATTCGCTGGTCGCGGTCGGTGCGGCCGCAATCGAGGGGATCGCAAAGGTGCGCGCCGATCTGTTTTTTATGGGCGTCACCGGCATCCACTGCGAGGCCGGACTGAGCACCGGCGACTATGAAGAGGCGAGCATCAAGCGTGCTTTCTCGACCCGCGCGGCGGAAACCGTGGTGCTGGCTTCGGCGGAAAAAATCAATACCGCGTCGCGCTGGGTGATTGGCGACGTCAGCATGGTGAATACGCTGGTGGTGGAAAGCGCGACCGAAGAGAGTCTGCTGACGCCGTTCACCGCCCGGGGAATCGACGTCATCAGAGCCTGACCGGGAGATCGGTCAGGCCATTTATTTCACCGCAAACTCACGCGCCAGACGGCTGACGCCCAGCCCGTTCATTTTGTGGACCTTGATTTGCACCGGGATGCGCTCTTTCATCGCCTCGACGTGACTGATGACGCCGATGGTCTTGCCGCTGGCGTTGAGGGCATCCAGCGCGTCGAGGGCGATATCAAGCGTTTCCGCATCCAGGGTGCCGAATCCCTCATCAAGGAACAGCGAGTCGATGCGGGTTTTATGGCTCACCAGATCCGAGAGCGCCAGCGCCAGCGCCAGGCTCACCAGGAAGCTCTCTCCGCCGGACAGCGTGCGGGTATCGCGCTCCGCGTCGCCCTGCCAGGTGTCCACCACTTCCAGCTCCAGCGCGTCGCTCGCTTTACGTTTCAGCAGATAGCGCCCGTGCAGGCGGGTCAGCTGGTTGTTAGCCAGCCACACCAGATTATCCAGCGTCAGCCCCTGGGCAAATTTGCGGAATTTATCCCCTTTCTGCGAGCCAATCAGATGGTTGAGCTGGCCCCAGCGCTCCAGTTCCTCACGCGCATAGGCCATCTCCTGCTGCATTCCGGCGAGGCGGGTGCGGTTTTCGGCGTCGTGGCGCAGCTGCTGGGCGATCTCGCCCTGACGCGTGGTGTTGTCGCGCAGCTGCTGAGTCAGCGCTGCCAGCCGGGCCGACACAACGGACACATCGGTATCGGCATCCAGCCCGGTCGGGCGCGCCGCCTGATGCTGCGCCAGCGCGTTTTCCGCCTGCTGCATCAGCACGCTGCATTGTTGTACCTGTCGCTCCAGCTGCTGCTTACGCTGTTCCAGCGCCACACGCTGTGCCTCATCAAGCAACGCGCTGCGGAATTGAGCCTCATCGGCAAAGGGGCTGGCATCCAGTTCTTCTGCGAAGCGCCGCTCAGCCTCACGCTGTTCAGCTTCCGCCTGCTTAAGCTGTGCCTCCAGCAGGGTAAGCTGGCCGCCGAGTGTACTGCACTCGCTGTGCAGCGTCTGCCAGCCTTCCAGCGCGCGCTCGCGTTCATGTTCAGCCAGCGGCGGCGGGGTGGAGCCGTCATCTTCCAGGGTAGCGAGCAGATTCTCCAGCGTCGCGGCCTGCTGACGCCGCTGCGGCAAGGTCTCCTGCTGGTGCAGCCACTGCTGTGACTCATGCTGACGCGCCGCCAGCCAGACGTCCTCCTCTCCGGCTGCCGGATGGGTGAGCCCGACCTGGTCCAGCGCCGTGCAGAGCGCATCACGCTGGCGGGCGATCTCCACGGTCTGGTCGTTGAGGTGCTGCTGGTCTTTCTGCAGCTGGGCTTCCAGCGTCAGGCGCTCATCCAGCTGGCGCAGCCGGGCTTCATACTGCTCCTGCTCATCCAGCCAGCCGGTAACATCGTCCTGTGGCGTCAGGGCGATACGCAGCGCGGCGCAGCACTGCTGCCAGCGGGCGTTCAGCGCGGCCTCATCTTCGTTCAGGGCATGGAGCGACGCCGCCAGCTTCTCACGCTGCTGGCGGCGCGTATCCAGCTGGCCTTTGAGCGCGAAGCCCTGTTCAGCGAGGGCCGCAACCTCTTTTTTGAGGGCGTTTAGCCGCTGCTGATTCTCGCCGGGCTGCAGCGCCTGATAGCGGGCAACGGCGGGGTGGCTGGTGGAGCCGCACAGCGGGCAGGGGGTATCCGGCTG
Organism: Siccibacter colletis; assembly: GCF_025914095.1. NCBI lineage: Bacteria > Pseudomonadati > Pseudomonadota > Gammaproteobacteria > Enterobacterales > Enterobacteriaceae > Siccibacter > Siccibacter colletis. The sequence goes on from NZ_CP074352.1 coordinate 900,671, forward strand.
GAGGCGGGCGCGCTCGGCTTCCAGGCTTTGAATGATGCGTTCCTGTTCCACCAGGGTTTCCAGATCGCTTTCGTGCTGGCGCTTCTCTTTGTAACGCTGGCGGCGTGCTGCCAGCTCCACCTCCTCGTCGGCAATCTGTTTATCCAGCGCGGCGAGTTCACCCTCCAGCTCTGCCCGGCGTTTGTTCAGCGCGGCGAACTGCGGTTGCAGGGCAGCAAGCTGCTGACGCTCGCGACGCGAGGCGTTCAACTGATGTAAATGAGTACTTACTTCTTCCCGGTTCAGGGAGAGCGCCGCCGCTGGCAGCAACGCCAGCTTCTGTTGACTGGCCGCGATAGCCTGCTCGCGTTCCCGGCGCTGTTTTTCATCGCGCTGCTGCTGAGCAAAGGCCATGCGCCAGCCGGTCAGCTCCGCGCTCCACAGGCGGTAGCGGTCGTGCTGGCTCAACCAGCTCTCGGTCTGGCTGATTTCAGCGTGCAGCGACCTGAGCTGGCCGTCAGCCAGCTGGCGCACCTGCTGGCGGCGTACTCTCGCCTGCTGTAAGCGAGCATTCACATTCTCTCGCTGCCGGGCGATCTGCTGCTGCGCCTGCTGACGCTCCTGGCGCTGCTGCCACCAGGGCCGCAGCTTCTCGGCGGGCAGGGCGCGGCTGAGCTGTTCCAGCGCCGGTGCGGCCTCTTTCAGCGCCTGTTCCGCCCCGGCATGCGCCTGGCGGGTGCGCTGCTGTTCCGCCGTCAGCCCGGCCAGCTGGTTCAGCCACTGCTGCTGCGCCTGAAGCGTCTGCTGTTCGGCGACACGCTGTTTTTCTTCGTCAGTAAGCGCCTGCAAACTTTGCGTCAGCTGCTGGTGCTGTTCGGCGTCGAGCAACATCACGCCCTGCGCCTGGGCTTCGAGCTTCTCCAGCGCGCTGCGCGCTTCCTTATGCTTTTCAAAGACTTTTGCCGAAATCAGGCCGTAAATTTCGGTGCCGGTCAGCTCCTCCAGCAGTTCGGCGCGCTCTTTGGCGTCGGCATTGAGGAAGGCGGCAAACTGCCCCTGGGAGAGCATCATCGACCGGGTGAAGCGGTCGTAGTCCAGCCCGGTGAGGGCGGCGACCATATCCAGCTTGTCTTTAATTTTATCGGCGAGGATTTTGCCGTCGCTGACCTGGGCCAGCTCGACGCGCGGCGCCTGCAGGTTGCCTTCGATCTGATTACGCGCCCGGTACTGGCTCCAGAACGCGCGATACGCCACGCCTTTTACTTCAAACTCCACCTCCGCCAGGCACTCGGCGGTATCGCGGGTCATGAGATCGTTCTGCGCCTGGGAAATATTACTCAGGCGCGGCGTCTTGTGATAAAGCGCCAGGCAGATGGCGTCCAGCAGGGTGGTTTTCCCCGCCCCGGTGGGGCCGGTGATGGCAAACAGACCGTTGCTGGCGAACGGCTCGGCGGTAAAGTCGATTTTCCACTCGCCTTTCAGGGAGTTCAGGTTTTTTAACCGCAGGCTCAGGATTTTCATGCGTCATCCTCCTGCTGCATCTCTTCCAGCGTTCGGGCTAACAGGGTGCGCAGCGGCGGTTTTTCTTCCTCGCTCAGCGCTTCCAGCGCCAGCCGACGGTCAAACACCTCTTCAACCTGTAGCTCGCTCAGGGTTTCGTAGTGCTCTCCGGCAGCCATCTGCTCGCGCTGTTCGCGGCTGCGGCGCAGCAGCACTACCTCTACCGGCAGATCTTCCGTCATCGCCAGCACCTGGCGCTGCATGTCATACATAAAGGCCTCGCCGCTGACTTCAATATCCAGCCACACTTTGGGGCTGGCGGGGGCATCGCGCCAGCGTTCCAGCTGGCTTTCAATCGCGGTTAAATCGCCTTTCAGCACCGCCAGCGGCTGGGTGACCGGCACCGGCAGCGGTGTAATGTCCTGGAGTTTGCCGTGGCTGAACTCCACCAGCAGCACGCTTTTCTCGCTGCCGGTTTCATCGAAGCTCAGGGCGATGGGCGACCCGCAGTAGCGGATGTGCCCGGTGGAAACCACCTTCTGCGGGCGGTGAATATGCCCCAGCGCGATGTAATCCGCGGCGGGGAAGCGCTCCGCCGGGAACGCCTCCAGGGTGCCGATATAGATGTCGCGCACCGCATCGCTTTTGCTGGCCCCGACGGTAGTAAGGTGCCCGGTGACGATGATCGGCAGGTCGCGATCCCCGCGCAGGGCGCAGGCCGCGTCATAGCACTGCTGGTAGTGATCGGTAATGGCGTGCAGCAGTTGGGTCTGTTTTTCGCTGCCGGACAGACCCGCCTGGCTTTTTACGATGTCGCGCGGGCGCAGAAACGGCACCGGGCAGAGGATCGCCCCGGGCGTGCCGTCGCGGCACTGCAGTACCCGGGCCTGGTTCTCGGCCACCAGCCCGGCGCTGGCGAACACCCAGGTGTTGAGGCAGGCCAGCAGCTCGCGGGATTCATTCAGCGTGGCGACCGAGTCGTGGTTCCCGCCCAGCACGATGAGCTGGCAGCCGGTGGCCTGCAGATTCACCACAAACCGGTTGTACAGCTCGCGGGCGTAACTCGGCGGCGTGCCGGTATCAAAGATATCCCCCGCCACGATGATGGCGTCCACCTGCTGCTCTGCCGCGGTCGCGACCAGCCAGTCGAGAAACGCCTGATGCTCGGCGGCGCGGCTTTTGGTATAAAAATTCTGCCCAAGGTGCCAGTCAGAGGTGTGAATCAGGCGCATGCGGGGATCCTTCATGGAAAAAATGCGTGGGGGCGATTATAAACAAGCTGGACGGGAGATGTCGCGACGCTGTGACATACTCATTTTCTGCGGTCATATACCGGTCATGTTTTTCATAAATCTGTCATAAATGTGAAGCATAATGGCGCCGCGTTTAATATTGATGACTTATATAACAGGGCAAATTATGGCGAGACGCATTCTGGTCGTAGAAGATGAAGCTCCTATCCGTGAAATGGTGTGCTTCGTGCTCGAGCAAAACGGCTTTCAGCCTGTTGAAGCTGAGGATTATGACAGCGCAGTAAACAATCTCAATGAACCCTGGCCCGATCTTATTTTGCTCGACTGGATGCTGCCTGGCGGTTCCGGCCTGCAGTTCATCAAGCATCTCAAACGCGAAGCCCTCACCCGTGATATTCCGGTGATGATGCTGACCGCGCGCGGTGAAGAGGAAGACAGGGTACGCGGGCTGGAAACCGGTGCCGATGACTACATCACCAAACCCTTCTCGCCGAAAGAGCTGGTGGCGCGCATCAAAGCCGTTATGCGCCGCATTTCGCCGATGGCGGTGGAAGAGGTGATCGAGATGCAGGGCTTAAGTCTCGACCCGTCATCACACCGCGTCATGACCGGCGACAATCCGCTGGACATGGGACCGACTGAATTTAAGCTGTTACACTTCTTCATGACTCACCCGGAGCGCGTATACAGCCGCGAACAGCTGCTGAACAACGTCTGGGGCACCAACGTGTACGTCGAGGATCGCACGGTGGATGTGCATATTCGTCGTCTGCGCAAGGCGCTGGAACACAGCGGCCACGATCGTATGGTGCAAACGGTACGCGGGACGGGATATCGTTTCTCTGCGCGTTTCTGACAATCTGACTGGAGTGTGACCCGTGCTGGAACGGCTGTCATGGAAAAGGCTGGTGCTGGAGCTGGTGTTATGTTGCCTTCCCGCATTCATCCTTGGCGCGATATTTGGTTATCTGCCGTGGTTTTTGCTGGCGGCGGTAACCGGACTGCTCATCTGGCATTTCTGGAATCTTCTTCGCCTCTCCTGGTGGCTGTGGGTTGACCGCAGCATGACGCCGCCGCCGGGCAGCGGCAGCTGGGAGCCGCTGCTCTACGGGCTGTACCAGATGCAGATGCGCAATAAAAAGCGCCGTCGCGAACTGGGTAGCCTGATCAAACGCTTTCGCAGCGGGGCCGAGTCGCTGCCGGACGCGGTAATCCTCACCACCGAAGAGGGTACCATGTTCTGGTGTAACGGCCTGGCACAACAGCTGCTGGGGCTGCGCTGGCCGGATGATAACGGGCAAAACATTCTCAACCTGCTGCGCTATCCGGAATTTACCGAATACCTTCACAAGCAGGACTTCTCCCGTCCGCTCAATCTGGTGCTCAACAACGGCCGCCATCTGGAGTTCCGCATTATGCCTTACAGCGAGCAACAGCTGCTGATGGCGGCGCGGGACATCACCCAGATGCACCAGCTCGAAGGGGCGCGGCGCAACTTCTTCGCCAACGTCAGCCATGAGCTGCGCACGCCGCTGACGGTGCTACAGGGCTATCTGGAGATGATGCAGGAGCAGAAGCTTGATGAGCCGTTACGCTCCCGGGCGCTGCACACCATGCGCGAGCAGACCTCCCGCATGGAAGGGCTGGTGAAACAGCTACTGACGCTGTCAAAAATTGAGGCGTCGCCGACGCTGGTGCTGAATGAAAAGATTGATGTGCCGATGATGCTGCGCGTCGTGGAGCGCGAAGCGCAAACCCTCAGTCACGGCAATCACGTGCTGCACTTTGAGATCGAGCCGGATCTGGTGGTGCTCGGTAATGAGGAGCAGCTGCGCAGCGCGATGTCGAACCTGGTGTATAACGCGGTTAACCATACGCCGGTGGGCACCGAGATCACCGTATGCTGGAAGCGCGTGCCGCACGGTGCCTGGTTCAGCGTTTCTGATAACGGGCCGGGGATCGCCTCAGAGCACATTCCGCGCCTTACCGAGCGCTTCTACCGGGTCGATAAAGCGCGCTCGCGCCAGACCGGCGGCAGCGGGCTGGGGCTGGCGATCGTCAAACACGCCGTGAACCATCACGACGCCCGACTGGATATCGAAAGCGCGCCCGGAAAAGGAGCCTGCTTCTCCTTTACCCTGCCTGAACGGCTGATCGTGCAGCCGTCGCGCGAAGCGGTCACCTCTTAAGCTGTCAGCATCACTTTCCATCAGGCCAGATTTCTGGCCTTTTTCCTTTTCGCATAAGTAAAACCTATGATTGCTTTCCGCCAGTTGATGCTTTTTTGGTCGCATGAATGGCGGTGGCTAAAGTGAATAAACAGTGTTTTAAACTGGTCCGTTTTGCATATCTGGAATAATGGTCTGGTTTTACGATCCCGCCTTGCCTTTAAACGTTATAAGCGTTTAAATTGCGCCCCTGTTGTTACCTGTCAGACTGTGATTGCGCGGTAATTCGAAAAACTATTCTTCGCCTGCGTAACCGGGAAGCATATCCCGCTGTTTTTCAAGGTAATCACCACTTTTTCGCCACGTTACGGCGAAAAGCCTTTTTAACGACAACACCATATCCACGAGCCGTAAGAGTTTTATGACCCATCACTTAAAATCACGCGACATTATTGCCCTGGGCTTTATGACCTTCGCGCTGTTCGTTGGCGCAGGCAATATCATCTTCCCTCCAATGGTTGGCTTACAGGCAGGCGAAAACGTCTGGACTGCCGCGTTGGGTTTTCTGCTTACTGCGGTTGGTCTGCCGGTACTGACGGTGATTGCACTGGCTCGCGTGGGCGGCGGTGTTGATAACCTGAGCACGCCGATTGGCAAAAAAGCGGGCGTGCTGCTGGCTACGGTGTGCTATCTCGCTGTCGGGCCGCTGTTCGCCACGCCGCGTACCGCCACCGTCTCCTTTGAAGTGGGCATCGCGCCGCTGACCGGCACCGGCGTTGCGCCGCTGCTGATCTACAGCATCGTCTACTTCCTGCTGGTGATTGGTGTGTCGCTCTATCCGGGCAAACTGCTGGATACCGTGGGCAATTTCCTTGCGCCGCTGAAAATTCTGGCGCTGGTGGTGCTGAGCGTGGCCGCTATCGTCTGGCCGGCGGGGGATATCAGCGTGGCGACCGACGCCTATCAGAATGCGGCATTCTCTAACGGCTTTGTGAACGGCTATCTGACGATGGACACCCTCGGCGCGCTGGTGTTCGGCATCGTTATCGTCAACGCCGCACGTTCCCGTGGCGTGAGCGATGCCCGCCTGCTGACCCGCTACACCGTGTGGGCTGGCCTGATTGCCGGTGTCGGCCTGACGCTGCTTTACCTGGCGCTGTTCCGTCTGGGTTCCGACAGCGCAAGCCTTGTGGATCAGTCTGCTAACGGCGCGGCTATCCTGCATGCTTACGTCCAGCACACCTTCGGCAACGGCGGCAGCTTCCTGCTGGCGGCGCTGATCTTCATCGCCTGCATGGTGACCGCGGTTGGCCTGACCTGTGCCTGCGCCGAGTTCTTCGCCCAGTACCTGCCGCTCTCCTATCGCACGCTGGTATTTATCCTTGGCGGCTTCTCCATGCTGGTCTCTAACCTCGGCCTGAGCCATCTGATCCAGATCTCCGTGCCGGTGCTGACTGCCATTTACCCGCCGTGCATCGTGCTGATTGTGTTAAGCTTCACCCGCCCGTGGTGGAACAACGCGACCCGCGTGATTGCCCCGGCGATGTTTGTGAGCCTGGTGCTGGGTCTGATCGACGGCGTTAAAGCCTCGGCGCTGGCGGATACCCTGCCGGGCTGGATGCAGCATCTGCCGCTGGCCGATCAAAACCTGGCGTGGCTCATCCCGTCGCTGGTGGTGCTGGTGGCCTCCATCATCTGGGACCGCGCAGCGGGACGGCAAGCGACGTCAAACGCGCACTAAGTCTTTGCAGTATTATGTCTAACCACGGGGCCGTCGCTCCGTGGTTTTTTTATTGTGTTGGGTGGTAAAGAAAAGATGGAAAAGGTGAACTCGCTTAAACGCGGTTTGAGCACAAGGCACATCCGCTTTATGGCGTTAGGCTCGGCGATTGGCACCGGGCTTTTTTATGGTTCGGCGGACGCCATCAAAATGGCCGGGCCGAGCGTGCTGCTGGCCTACATCATTGGCGGCGTGGCGGCGTACATTATTATGCGCGCGCTGGGCGAGATGTCGGTCCATAACCCGGCGGCCAGCTCGTTTTCACGCTATGCCCAGGAGAACCTCGGGCCGCTGGCGGGGTACATCACCGGCTGGACCTACTGCTTCGAAATACTGATTGTCGCCATTGCCGACGTTACCGCGTTCGGCATCTATATGAGCGTCTGGTTCCCGACGGTGCCGCACTGGATCTGGGTGCTGAGCGTGGTGATGATCATCTGCGCGGTTAACCTGATGAGCGTGAAGGTGTTCGGCGAGCTGGAGTTCTGGTTCTCGTTCTTCAAAGTTGCCACCATTATCATCATGATCGCCGCCGGTATCGGCATCATTATCTGGGGCATCGGCAACGGCGGTCAGCCCACCGGCATCAGTAATCTGTGGAGCAACGGCGGGTTCTTCAGCAACGGCTGGCTCGGCATGGTGATGTCGCTGCAGATGGTGATGTTCGCCTATGGCGGGATTGAAATTATCGGCATCACCGCCGGGGAAGCGAAAGATCCGCAGAAATCGATTCCGCGCGCGATTAACTCCGTGCCGATGCGCATTCTGGTGTTCTATGTCGGGACGCTGTTCGTCATCATGTCCATCTATCCGTGGAACCAGGTTGGCACCAACGGCAGCCCGTTCGTGCTCACCTTCCAGCATCTGGGCATTACCTTTGCGGCCAGCATTCTCAACTTTGTGGTGCTCACCGCGTCGCTGTCGGCAATCAACAGCGACGTGTTCGGCGTTGGACGTATGCTGCACGGTATGGCGGAGCAGGGCAGCGCGCCGAAGATGTTTGCGAAAACCTCCAGCAAGGGCATTCCGTGGGTGACGGTGCTGGTGATGACCGTGGCGCTGCTGTTCGCAGCCTGGCTTAACTACATCATGCCGGAGAACGTCTTCCTGGTGATCGCCTCGCTGGCGACCTTCGCCACGGTATGGGTATGGATCATGATCCTGCTGTCGCAGATTGCCTTCCGTAAGCGCCTGCCGCCGGAAGAGGTAAAAGCGTTGACCTTCAAAGTGCCGGGCGGCGTAGCCACTACCGTAGTCGGGCTGCTGTTCCTGGTGTTTATTATTGGTCTGATTGGCTACCACCCGGAAACCCGCATCTCGCTGTACGTGGGCTTTGCCTGGATTGCGCTGCTGCTGGTGGGCTGGGTGTTCAAACGCCGCCACGACAGGAAAAAAGCGCTCGTCCGCTGACCACTTCAACCCCGCCGCGCTGGCGGGATTTTTGTTTTCCCTCTACGCTCACAGACGACCTCCGCCCCGCGTCTCCTCCCCGTAATCCGCACGCAGTGAGGAGGGCGACACACGCGCGTTATGGCAAGGTGGCGGCGATAAATATGAGGGAGAAACGCTATGTTGAATGCCTGGCATCTGCCGGTTGCGCCGTTTGTAAAGCAGCAGCAGGAGAGCTTACTGATCACCCTCTGGCTGGCGGGAGACGCGCTGCCGGAGCGGGTAATGCTGCGCTACGAGCTGGATAACGAAGAGACCGCGCTGCGCATGACCCGCGTGCGCGGTGCTACGCCGCCGGGGATTACGGCCTGGCGCGGAAACGTTGATCTCAGCAGCGGCCAGCCGCGCCGCCGCTACAGCTTTAAGCTGCTGTGGCCTGACCGGCAGATGTGGTTTACCCCACAGGGGCTGGCAAAATTTCCGCCCGCCAGCCTTGAGCAGTTTGCCATCGACCTGCCGGACAGCGGGCCGGAGTGGGTGGCGGATCAGGTGTTCTACCAGATCTTCCCGGACCGCTTCGCGCGCGGCAGCCAGCGCCGCCCCGAGCAGGACGCGGTCTACTATCACCACGCCGTCGGGCATGACATTGTGCGCCGCGAATGGGACGCCCCCCTGACCGCCGAGGCGGGCGGGTCCACCTTCTACGGCGGCGACCTGGACGGCATCAGCGAAAAGTTACCCTGGCTGGCAAAACTTGGCGTCACCGCCCTCTATCTCAATCCGGTTTTCGTGGCCCCGAGCGTGCACAAATATGACACCGCCGACTACCGCCACGTCGATCCGCAGCTTGGCGGCGATGCGGCGCTGCTGCGCCTGCGCGAAAACACCCGTCAGCGCGGAATGCGGCTGATCCTCGACGGCGTGTTCAACCACACCGGGGATTCCCACCCGTGGTTTGACCGTCATCAGCAGACCGGGCAGGGCGCCTGTCACCACCCTGACTCGCCGTGGCGCGACTGGTATCAGTTCTCGGAGGAGGGCAAGGCGCTGGACTGGCTCGGCTATGCCAGCCTGCCGAAGCTCGACTTTCGCTCCGCCGGGCTTAAAGCGGAAATCTACGGCGGCGAGAACAGCATCGTGCGCCACTGGCTGAAAGCGCCCTGGTCAATGGATGGCTGGCGGCTGGACGTGGTGCATATGCTGGGGGAAGAGGGCGGCGCGAAAAACAATCGTGAACACGTTGCCGCCATTCGCCAGGCGGCGAAGGCGGAGAATCCACAGGCGTTTGTGTTCGGGGAGCATTTCGGCGATGCCCGCGCCTGGTTGCAGGCCGATGCCGAAGATGCGGCGATGAACTACCGCGGCTTTACCCTTCCGCTGTGGGGGTTCCTGGCGAATACCGATATCTCTTACGACCCGCAGCAGCTCGATGCCCAAACCTGTATCGCCTGGATGGAGCAGTACCGCGCCGGGCTGTCGCACCAGCAGCAGCTGCGCATGTTCAACCAGCTCGACAGCCACGATACCGCGCGCTTTAAAACGCTGCTTGGTAAAGACGTCGCGCGTCTGCCTCTGGCGGTGGTGTGGCTGTTCAGCTGGCCCGGCGTGCCGTGCATCTACTATGGCGATGAAGTGGGGCTGGACGGCAATAACGATCCGTTCTGCCGTAAACCCTATCCCTGGCGGGCGGAGCAGCAGGACCAGACCCTGCTGGCGCTGTATCAGCGCATGGCGGCCCTGCGCAAGCGCAGCCCGGCGCTACGGCGCGGCGGCTGTTGCGTGCAGTATGCTGAAGGCGATGTGGTTATCTTTGTTCGCGTGCTGCAGGGTGAGCGGGTGCTGGTGGCTATCAACCGGGGTGAGGCTCAGCACGTGACGCTGCCGCCGTCGCCGCTGACGGACGGACGCGAATGGCAGCGGCTGGAGGGTGAAGGCGAGCTGCAGGAAGCGAACGTCGCGCTGCCCGCGATATCGGCCACGGTGTGGCGCAGCCGCTAGAGCGCTTTCTGGCGGGCCTGCTCCATCATGGTGGGGTAGAACTGCCAGAACTGTTTTTCCAGCGCGTCGTAGTGGCGGTCGAGATCGTGCCAGGAGTCGCGCAGGGCATCGAGACGTGGACGCCGGTTCGCCATGCCGTTGAGCACGTTCTGAATAAAGGCCATGTCGGCATAGCGCTCCATCCAGCGCTCTGACCAGAGGTGATCGTTAAGATTGATGAAGCGCGGCGGCGTGTCCGGCAGATGCGGCACAATGCTGCCCTGCGCGTGGGCAATAAACGCCGCCAGCGGCTGGGACGGCGACAGCTGTGCCCAGTGGCGCGACAGGAAATGGTCCCACATCACGTCAAGGGTAATCGGGGCGACACGGCGGGTTTCCGGGCGGAACCATTCGCGTGCCTCCTTAACCTGCGGCAGGTTGTCGGTCAGGACATCAATGCGGCGGTGCATGTGGATGCCCGCGACGATATCCGCGGTAAACAGCGTGTCAGGATTGCCGCGCACGAAGTCGGCGAGCAAATTGCCGAGCAGCGAGCTTTGCGCCAGATGCGCCAGATGCAGGTGTGCGAGAAAGTTCATGCGTTAATCATATCCGTAAACAGCCTTAGGGTTGCAGCAAAAGCGCACCAGCACTAGACTAGGCCGCCTGTTTTGTCCTCACGAGTTCCAGCCATGCGCGTTTCAGATTTTGCTTTTGAGTTACCCGATTCACTTATCGCCCATTACCCGCAAGCGCAGCGTAGCGCCTGCCGATTATTGTCGCTCGATGGGCCGACAGGGCAGCTTGAACATGGCACTTTCACGGATCTGCTCGACAAACTCAACCCCGGCGATCTGCTGGTGTTCAATAATACCCGCGTGATCCCGGCGCGCCTGTTTGGCCGCAAGGTCAGCGGCGGCAAGATTGAAGTGCTGGTAGAACGCATGCTGGACGATAAGCGTATTCTGGCACACGTTCGCGCGTCAAAAGCGCCGAAGCCGGGTGCGGAACTGCTGCTGGGCGACGACGAAAGCATCCAGGCCACCATGGTGGCGCGCCACGATGCGCTGTTCGAAATTGCCTTTAACGATGCGCGTCCGGTGCTGGATATTCTTAACGATATCGGCCATATGCCGCTGCCGCCGTACATTGAGCGCCCGGATGAAGATGCCGACCGCGAACTGTACCAGACCGTCTACAGTCAGAAACCGGGGGCCGTTGCTGCGCCTACCGCCGGGCTGCACTTTGACGAGCCGCTGCTGGAAAAGCTGCGCGAAAAAGGCATTGAGATGGCGTTCGTCACGCTGCACGTCGGGGCCGGCACCTTCCAGCCGGTGCGCGTAGACAGCATTGAAGACCACATCATGCACGCCGAATACGCCGAAGTGCCGCAGGAGGTTGTGGATGCGGTGCTGGGGGCCAAAGCGCGCGGTAACCGGGTGATCGCCGTAGGCACCACCTCAGTGCGTTCGCTGGAGAGCGCGGCCCAGGCGGCGCAGGACGCGATGATCGCGCCGTTCTTCGGCGATACCAAAATCTTTATCTATCCGGGTTATCAGTACCGCGTGATCGATGCGCTGGTCACCAATTTCCATCTGCCGGAATCAACGCTCATCATGCTGGTGTCTGCCTTTGCTGGCTATCAGCACACCATGAATGCCTACCGCGAGGCCGTCGAGGCCCAATATCGCTTTTTTAGTTACGGTGATGCGATGTTTATCACGTACAATCCGGCAGCTATAAACGAGCGCCCGGGCGCTTAATCCATTCTGCGCCGCCGGAGCCATTCCGACGGCGCCTGTGCCTTAATCATCAGACTGTTTCTCTGATGTGGAGAAAATTGTGAAATTTGAATTAGATACTACCGACGGCCGCGCGCGCCGCGGTCGCCTCGTGTTTGAGCGCGGCGTGGTTGAAACCCCGGCCTTTATGCCTGTGGGGACTTACGGCACCGTTAAAGGCATGACGCCGGAAGAAGTTGAAGCCACCGGCGCGCAGATTATCCTCGGCAACACCTTCCACCTCTGGCTGCGTCCTGGTCAGGAGATCATGAAGCTGCACGGCGACCTGCACGATTTCATGCAGTGGAAAGGGCCAATCCTTACCGACTCCGGCGGCTTCCAGGTGTTCAGCCTCGGCGACATCCGCAAGATCACCGAAGCGGGCGTGCACTTCCGCAACCCGATTAACGGCGATCCGATCTTCCTCGATCCGGAAAAATCCATGGAGATTCAATACGATCTCGGCTCCGACATCGTGATGATCTTCGATGAGTGCACGCCGTACCCGGCGGACTGGGATTACGCGAAGCGCTCGATGGAAATGTCGCTGCGCTGGGCGCAGCGCAGCCGCGATCGCTTTGATTCGCTTGGCAATAAAAATGCGCTGTTCGGCATTATCCAGGGCAGTGTTTACGAAGATTTACGCGATATCTCCGTGAAAGGTCTGGTAGAGATAGGCTTTGATGGCTACGCTGTCGGCGGTCTGGCGGTTGGGGAACCGAAAGAAGATATGCACCGCATTCTGGAGCACGTCTGCCCGCAAATCCCGGCTGACAAACCGCGATACCTGATGGGTGTGGGGAAACCGGAAGATCTGGTGGAAGGGGTGCGCCGCGGTATCGATATGTTCGACTGCGTCATGCCGACCCGCAACGCGCGTAACGGCCACCTGTTTGTGACCACTGGCGTCGTAAAAATCCGCAATGCGAAATACAAAAGCGATACCGGTCCGCTCGATCCCGAGTGTGATTGCTATACGTGTCGCAATTATTCGCTCGCTTACTTGCATCATCTTGACCGTTGCAACGAAATACTGGGCGCGCGGCTCAATACCATTCACAACCTGCGTCACTATCAGCGCTTAATGGCTGGTTTACGCAAGGCTATTGAAGAAGGTAAATTAGAGCACTTCGTCACGGAGTTTTACCAACGCCAGGGTAGACCGGTTCCACCTTTGAACGTTGATTAATTTAATAATGAGGGAATTTTAATGAGCTTTTTCATTTCTGATGCGGTAGCAGCAGCTGGCGCGCCATCACAGGGCAGCCCGATGTCTCTGATCCTGATGCTGGTTGTTTTCGGTCTGATTTTCTATTTCATGATCCTGCGCCCGCAGCAAAAACGCACCAAAGAGCATAAAAAGCTGATGGACTCCATCGCGAAAGGCGATGAAGTGCTGACCAACGGCGGTCTGGTTGGACGCGTGACCAAAGTAACCGACAACGGCTACATTGCTATCGCGCTGAACGACACCACTGAAGTGGTTATCAAACGTGATTTCGTTGCTGCCGTTCTGCCGAAAGGTACGATGAAGGCGCTGTAATTCCCATTATCAAAGGCAACTGCCGTGTTAAACCGTTATCCTTTGTGGAAGTACATCATGCTGGTCGTCGTGCTAATCGTCGGCCTGCTTTACGCGCTTCCCAACCTGTATGGTGAGGATCCGGCTGTTCAAATCACTGGCGCGCGCGGTGGCGCCGCCAGTGAGCAAACGCTGAATCAGGTCCAGAACACCTTAAAAGAACAAAAAATCACCGCTAAGTCTCTGGCGCTGGAAGAAGGCGCTATTCTTGCGCGTTTCGACTCGACCGACACTCAGCTGCGCGCGCGTGAAGCGCTGCTTAGCACGCTTGGCGAAGACTACGTGGTGGCACTCAACCTGGCACCGGCTACGCCGCGCTGGTTAAGCGCACTCGCTGCCGAACCGATGAAGCTGGGTCTTGACCTGCGCGGCGGCGTTCACTTCCTGATGGAAGTGGATATGGATACCGCGCTTGGCAAGCTTCAGGAACAGAACATCGACACCCTGCGCAGCGACCTGCGCGAAAAGTCCATTCCTTACACCACGGTTCGTAAAATCGACAACTACGGTGTGAACATCGTGTTCCGCGACGGCGATGCCCGTGACGCGGGTGCTTCCTGGCTGCGCAGCCGCCATCAGGATCTGGTCATCAGCAACGACGGCAGCAACGGTATTCGCGTTGTCATGTCCGATGCCCGCCTGTCCGAAGCGCGTGAATACGCGGTACAGCAGAACATCACTATTCTGCGTAACCGTGTAAACCAGCTGGGCGTTGCCGAGCCGCTGGTCCAGCGTCAGGGTGCAGATCGCATCGTGGTTGAACTGCCGGGTATTCAGGACACCGCGCGCGCCAAAGAGATTCTGGGCGCTACCGCGACGCTGGAGTTCCGTCTGGTTAACACCAACGTTGACGCCAGCGCTGCCTCTGCTGGCCGCGTACCGGGCGACTCCGAAGTGAAGAAAACCCGCGAAGGCCAGCCGGTTGTGCTGTACAAGCGCGTGATCCTCACTGGTGACCACATCACGGATTCCACGTCCAGCATGGATGAGTACAACCAGCCGCAGGTGAACATTTCACTGGACGGCGCGGGCGGTAACATCATGTCTAACTTCACCAAAGACAACATCAATAAACCGATGGCGACGCTCTTTGTGGAGTACAAGGACAGCGGGAAGAAAGATGCCAATGGCCGTTCCGTGCTGGTGAAGCAGGAAGAGGTAATCAACATCGCGAACATTCAGTCGCGTCTTGGCAACAGCTTCCGTATCACCGGTATCGATAACCCGAACGAAGCGCGTCAGCTGTCGCTGCTGCTGCGTGCGGGTGCGCTGATTGCACCGATTCAGATCGTGGAAGAGCGTACTATCGGGCCAACCCTGGGTTCTCAGAACATCCAGCAGGGTCTGGAAGCCTGCCTCGCCGGTCTGGCTGTGTCCATCATCTTCATGCTCTTCTTCTACAAGAAGTTCGGCATGATCGCGACCACCGCGCTTATCGCGAACCTGGTGCTGATTGTCGGCATCATGTCGCTGCTGCCGGGGGCCACGCTCACCATGCCGGGTATTGCGGGTATCGTGTTAACCCTTGCGGTTGCGGTGGATGCGAACGTACTGATCAACGAACGTATTAAGGAAGAACTTAAGAACGGGCGTTCAGTACAGCAGGCGATTGATGAAGGGTATAAAGGCGCGTTCAGCTCGATCTTCGATGCGAACATCACCACCCTGATTAAAGTCATCATCCTGTACGCCGTTGGTACCGGTGCGATTAAAGGGTTTGCAATCACCACCGGTATTGGCGTCGCGACGTCAATGTTCACAGCAATCGTCGGTACCCGTGCCATCGTAAACCTGCTGTACGGCGGCAAACGCGTCAAAAAGCTGTCTATCTGAGGAGTGCGTTGTGGCACAGGAATATACTGTTGAACAATTGAACCACGGCCGTAAAGTCTATGACTTTATGCGCTGGGACTACTGGGCCTTTGGCATCTCCGGTCTGCTGTTGATCGCGGCGGTTGTCATCATCGGCGTACGCGGCTTCAACTGGGGCCTCGACTTTACCGGTGGTACGGTCATTGAAATTTCGCTGGAGAAACCAGCGGATATGGATCTGATGCGTCAGTCGCTGGAGAAAGCGGGCTTTGAAGAGCCGCTGTTGCAAAACTTCGGTAGCAGCCGCGACATCATGGTGCGCATGCCGCCTGCTGAGGGCGCCACCGGCGGTCAGGAGCTGGGCAGCAAAGTGGTTAGCGTCATCAATGAAGCGACCAACCAGAATGCTGCGGTGAAGCGTATTGAGTTTGTCGGCCCGAGCGTGGGTGCCGATCTGGCTACTAACGGTGCGATGGCACTGCTGGTGGCACTGATCTCCATTCTGGTTTACGTTGGCTTCCGCTTTGAGTGGCGCCTGGCGGCCGGGGTGGTTATCGCTCTGGCGCACGACGTGGTGATCACGATGGGCGTGTTGTCGCTGTTCCAGATTGAGATTGACCTGACCATCATCGCCTCCCTGATGTCGGTCATCGGTTACTCCCTGAACGACAGCATCGTGGTATCCGACCGTATTCGTGAAAACTTCCGTAAGATCCGTCGCGGAACGCCTTACGAAATCTTTAACGTGTCGCTGACCCAGACGCTGCAGAGGACGTTGATCACATCCGGTACCACCCTCGTGGTGATCCTGATGCTCTACCTCTTCGGCGGCGCGATGCTGCAGGGCTTCTCCCTGACCATGCTGATCGGGGTTTCCATCGGTACGGCGTCGTCTATCTACGTGGCTTCCGCGCTGGCGCTGAAGCTGGGTATGAAGCGTGAGCATCTGCTGCAGCAGAAGGTTGAGAAGGAAGGGGCGGATCAGCCGTCAATTCTGCCTTAATCGCTGTTGAGCCAGTAAAAACCGTAGCCCTCCGGCTGCGGTTTTTTTTCGCCTGGCTTTTGCCTTTGCGGCACTATTCAGTATTCAAAGGTGGGTGCGCACCCTGGGTGCTGCGGCACTATTCAGGCAATAAAAAAGCCGGTCAGCTGACCGGCTTTTCTCTGTATGGCAACGCTATCAGAAGTTGTAACCCACAACCAGGTACCAACCGAAGCCGTTAGATTTGATTTTTTCATTCTGGAAGAACGGCTGATCGCCATCATTCCACTGACCGCCGTTATGGAAATAACGCGCCACGGCAGAGTAGTGCCAGTGGTCGTAGTTCAGCGACAGGATGTGGCTGGACGCGATGGAGTTGCTGGTGCGGTATGCATCGTCACCCAGATCGGAGCCCCAGTCGAAGTTGGTGAAGCCGATATAGCTCAGGTTGCCGCCCCACAGCTGGGTCAGCGGCACAAAGTATTTCACCTTGAAGCGATAGCCGTCCCACTCGTTCTCGTTGGACGCGCCGTAGTTCTGCCACTGGTATTTGGCGTATACGTTCATCGACAGGCTCATCGGCAGACCGGTTTCGATATCAGTACCCAGACCCATATACCAGGTGCTCTGGCGGTTAGCCTGGTTGCGACCCATGTCGTAGATGTAGTTGTTGGCGAAATACCACTCTTTGAACGGACCAAACGCCAGGCTGGTGCCGGTCAGCTTGTCGATAGAGAAGCGCGGTTCGATCTCCATAAACAGCGGGGAGCCGTGATCCCAGATGCCGCGTGAGGTGGAGTCGCCACCGAAGAATTTCGGTGCATCAATGTAGCCGTAGAAATCGAACCAGTCCTTTTTGGCAAAGGCTTCATATTCCAGATAGGTATCGTTGCGCAGCTGAGGTCCAAAACGGGTGTCGGCACTGGCCACTACGTTGACGCTCTGGTGCCACCAGTCAGAAACGTAGTCGTTGTTTTTAGTATCCGCTGCGCTGGCAGAGAACGATCCGGAGAGAGCCAGCGCTGCGCCGGCGGCTAAGACGATTTTTTTCATATTTATGCCACTGATTAGAAATCCCAAAAGGGAATAAGGAACCTGAGTGCAACCACAACCGCTACAGTTGTTTGACGCGCGACTATTATAGAAATCCTTGCTCACAAAAATATGTGTTGTTTCACATTCTTCTTACGCACGTAATCGATTGCGTTCACGTTTGCGTACATTGAACGGCACGGATTGTACGGAGATTGACGCGTAACGCAAGTCTCAGTCGAGATCGTCCGCTTATGACGCGTTCGGAAAGGGATGTGTCGAAGGGTCAGAAAAGATGAAAAAGCGTGTCCAGACGGGCGGCGCGGGAACGCCGCCCGGTATTATTACTGCGCCAGCGGCTGGATGTCGTGAATACGCACGAAGCCCAGCTGATCGGGCGTGATATTTGGCATAGAGAGTGGCAACAGGACGTCGCTCGGTGCCAGGGTGCTGGCCGGGGCGCTGACCAGGGTGTTCTGCACGTTCACTTCCTGGAAATTTTCCGTGGTGCCCTGGATCTGGCCCCACTCCACCGTGGCGGTGAACGCCGGTAACGGCTCGTTAGACTCACCGCTGATCTTCAGATTAGCCCGGGTACCGTTGCCGTCGGCTGCGATATCCTGCAG
This sequence comes from Siccibacter colletis, assembly GCF_025914095.1. Taxonomy (NCBI): domain Bacteria; kingdom Pseudomonadati; phylum Pseudomonadota; class Gammaproteobacteria; order Enterobacterales; family Enterobacteriaceae; genus Siccibacter; species Siccibacter colletis. The sequence continues at coordinate 918,532 of NZ_CP074352.1, forward strand.
CGACATGCGCAGCATGCCGATCTGGCTGTTGAGGCGCGCCGGAGTTTTCGCGCCGGGCAGCAGGTAAACGCCAGACGTAGAGCGCTTGTTCAGGGCGTTCTGCTGCGTCAGCTTCACGGTCTGCTCGGTAAGTTTCGTCATCTCGTGATTGAGGGTTTTCACCTCGTTATGCATCTGGCGGACTTCGCTTTGCTGTGCGCAGGCGGTGAGCGACAGCAGGCTGCCGACCATCAAGAGTTTCACGTAACGTTTTGCCATTATCGGTTTCCTTCATTTATCAGGCTATTAACAGAGTAGACCGCGGTTAAACGAGGTGGATAGATCCTTTGTCTCAAAACGCTTCGTCTTTGTCGTCCCGCCACTTCGGGTTACACTAGACATCAGTTTATCTCTTCTTCAGGACGCGCTATGCATTGCCCATTCTGTTTCGCTGTAGACACGAAAGTGATTGATTCCCGTCTGGTTGGTGAAGGTTCGTCGGTCAGACGCCGTCGCCAGTGCCTGGTCTGCAACGAGCGCTTTACCACATTTGAAGTGGCGGAGCTGGTAATGCCGCGCGTTGTGAAAAGCAACGATGTACGCGAGCCGTTTAATGAAGACAAGCTGCGCAGTGGGATGCTGAAAGCGCTGGAGAAACGCCCCGTGAGTGCCGACGATGTCGAAATGGCGCTCAACCACATCAAATCCCACCTGCGCGCCACCGGCGAGCGGGAGATCCCCAGCAAAATGATCGGCAACCTGGTGATGGAGCAGCTTAAAAAGCTCGATAAGGTCGCCTATATCCGTTTCGCTTCCGTTTATCGCAGCTTCGAAGATATTCGTGAGTTTGGCGAGGAGATCGCGAGGTTGCAGGACTGATGACGATGCACGACGAAGTCTATATGGCGCGGGCGCTGCGCCTGGCCAGGCAGGGCATATTCACCACCCATCCTAATCCGCGCGTTGGCTGCGTCATTGTGCGCGACGGCGAGATAGTCGGGGAGGGCTTCCACTATCGCGCCGGTGAACCCCATGCCGAAGTACATGCCCTGCGCATGGCGGGCGAAAAAGCCCGTGGTGCCACGGCTTACGTCACGCTGGAACCCTGCAGCCATCATGGCCGCACCCCGCCGTGCTGCGAGGCGCTGATTGACGCAGGGGTCGCGCGCGTGGTTGCCGCGATGCAGGACCCAAATCCGCAGGTCGCCGGGCGCGGGCTTTACCGTCTGCAGCAGGCGGGCATTGAGGTCAGCCACGGCGTGATGATGAATGACGCCGAAGCGCTGAACCGCGGCTTCCTGAAGCGCATGCGCACCGGTTTTCCGTGGATCCGGTTGAAAATGGGGGCTTCGCTCGACGGGCGCACCGCGATGGCGAGCGGCGAGAGCCAGTGGATCACTTCTCCGGCGTCGCGTTGTGATGTTCAGCGTCTGCGCGCGCAAAGTCACGCTATCCTTACCAGCAGTGCCACCGTACTGGCAGACGATCCGGCGCTTACCGTGCGCTGGAACGAGCTGGGGGAAGAGACGCAGCAGCGTTATCCCGAGCGCGAACTGCGCCAGCCGCTGCGCATCGTTATTGACAGCAAGCATCGCGTTACGCCGGCTCACCGCATCGTTAACCAGCCGGGTGAAACCTGGCTTGCACGCCCCCACGCTGACCAGCAGGTCTGGCCAGAAGGGGTAGAGCAGTTTGTTGTGCCCGAGCATAACGGCCAGCTGGATCTGGTGCTGATGATGATGCAGCTCGGCAAACGCCAGATAAACAGCCTGTGGGTTGAGGCGGGTGCAACGCTTGCGGGCGCGCTGCTGCAGGCCGGGCTGGTGGATGAGCTTATTGTCTACGTCGCGCCGAAACTGCTGGGCGACGACGCCCGCGGCCTGTTCCGCCTGCCGGGCCTTGAGCGCCTGGCGGACGCGCCGGCATTGAAATTCAGCGAGATACGCCAGGTTGGTCCTGACGTCTGTCTCCATTTGACGCACGCCTGATACCAGGCTGTAAAACGTAAGCAGCGTCATTAAGTTTGTGGTAAAATCCGCCCCCCTGTATGTGGGGGCCAGAACCCCATTAAGGAAAAGTATGAACATTATTGAAGCCAACGTTGCCGCTCCGGACGCTCGCGTCGCCATCACCATCGCGCGTTTTAACAACTTCATCAACGACAGCCTGCTGGAAGGTGCTATCGATGCGCTCAAGCGTATCGGCCAGGTTAAAGATGAAAATATCACCGTGGTGTGGGTGCCAGGCGCTTACGAGCTGCCGCTGGCTGCGGAAGCGCTGGCGAAAACCGACAAGTACGACGCGGTCATCGCGCTCGGCACGGTGATCCGTGGCGGTACTGCGCACTTTGAATATGTCGCCGGTGGGGCCAGCAATGGTCTGGCAGGCGTTGCCCAGACAACCGGTATTCCGGTTGCGTTTGGCGTCCTGACCACCGAAAGCATCGAACAAGCCATCGAACGCGCTGGCACCAAAGCCGGTAACAAAGGTGCAGAAGCTGCACTGACCGCGCTTGAAATGATCAATGTATTGAAAGCCATCAAGGCCTGATTTTTGTAAGGGGAAATCCGTGAAACCTGCTGCTCGTCGCCGTGCCCGCGAGTGTGCCGTCCAGGCACTCTACTCCTGGCAGTTATCCAAAAACGACATCGCTGATGTTGAATATCAGTTCCTGGCGGAACAGGACGTCAGCGATGTTGACGTTAACTACTTCCGTGAACTGCTGACCGGAGTGGCGACTAACAGCGCATATCTCGACGGCCTGATGGCGCCGTACCTGTCGCGCCAGCTGGAAGAGCTGGGTCAGGTCGAGAGAGCGGTGCTGCGCATTTCGCTGTTCGAACTCGCCCGCCGTGACGATGTGCCGTACAAAGTGGCCATCAACGAAGGCATTGAGCTGGCGAAAACGTTCGGCGCAGAAGACAGCCATAAGTTCGTCAACGGCGTGCTCGATAAAGCCGCTCCGCAGATCCGCCCCCACAAAAAATAATCTCCAGGCCGGTTACGCCGGCCTTCTTCTTTACTCCTGCTGAGGCATTACGCGTATGGCATGCGGTGAGTTTTCTCTGATAGGCCGTTACTTTGACCGTGTCAGAACCTCGCGGCGCGATGTGGAAACCGGAATCGGTGATGACTGTGCATTACTGACCGTGCCGGACAAGCAGGTGCTCGCCATCAGCACCGATACCCTGGTGAGCGGCACCCATTTCTTACCGGATATCTCTCCCCGCGATCTTGGCTACAAAGCACTCGCAGTTAACGTCAGCGATCTGGCGGCGATGGGCGCCGATCCGGCGTGGCTGACGCTGGCATTAACGCTGCCCGAGGTGGATGAAGCCTGGCTGGAAGCGTTCAGCGACAGCCTGTTTGAGCAACTTAACTATTACGATATGCAGTTAATTGGCGGCGACACCACCCGTGGTCCGCTGTCGATGACGCTGGGTATTCACGGCTTCGTTCCGGCCGGACGGGCGCTGAAGCGCTCTGGCGCGAAGCCGGGCGACTGGATTTACGTCACCGGTACGCCCGGGGACAGTGCCGCCGGGCTGGCGATCCTGCAGCAGCGGTTGACAGTGGCCGACAGCAAGCAGTCGGCGTACCTGGTGCAGCGTCATCTGCGCCCGACGCCGCGCGTATTGCAGGGCCAGGCGCTGCGCGATCTCGCCAGCAGCGCCATCGATCTTTCCGACGGTCTGATCTCCGATCTCGGCCATATCCTCAAGGCCAGCGGTTGCGGGGCGCGTATCGATCTGGATGCGCTGCCGTATTCCGGGGCGTTCAGCGCTAACGTCGAACCGGAGCAGGCGCTGCGCTGGGCGCTCAGCGGCGGGGAAGACTATGAACTTTGCTTCACCGTGCCAGAGATCAACCGCGGCGCGCTGGACGTGGCGCTGGGCTATCTCGGCGTGCCCTTCACCTGCATCGGTCAGGTGATGGTGGCATCGGAAGGGCTGCGTTACACCCGTAATGGGGAACAGGTGACACTTGACTGGAAAGGCTATGACCACTTCAACGCCCCGGCGTAACAAAGACGTGGCGAAAGGCCGCCTGAGTTTACGTAATCCCTGGCATCTGCTGGCGACTGGCTTCGGCAGCGGGTTAAGCCCCTGGGTGCCAGGCACTATGGGGTCGCTTGCCGCTATCCCGTTCTGGTATCTGCTGACCCTGCTGCCGTGGCAGCTCTATTCCCTGGCGATTATGCTCGGCATTAGCATCGGGGTTTACCTCTGTCATCAGACCGCCCGCGATATGGGCGTGCACGATCACGGCAGTATCGTCTGGGACGAGTTTATCGGTATGTGGATCACCCTGATGGCGGTGCCGACCAGCGACTGGCAGTGGGTCGCCGCCGGGTTCGTGATTTTCCGTATTCTTGATATGTGGAAACCCTGGCCGATTCGCTGGTTCGACCGCAACGTGCATGGCGGGATGGGGATCATGGTGGACGATATTGTCGCGGGGGTGATCTCGGCGGGGATACTCTACTTCATCGGGCATCACTGGCCGATTGGTCTTATCTGAACGTAGCGCATCCACTATCGGATACGCAGCGGCGGCGGGTGCGCATGCTTACCCGCCCTACAGCACTAAACAAAAACGCCTCACATCGTGAGGCGTTTTTTTTGGCGCTTACGCCAGCCAGGCGCGGATTTTCGCTTCCATTCCGGCGGCATCGAGGCCGATTGCGGTTCGGGCTTCATCCTGCGTACCCTGCGGAATGAAGAAGTCCGGCAGGCCGAGGTTGAGCACCGGCACCGGGCGACGATGCGCCATCAGCACTTCGTTCACGCCGCTGCCGGCACCGCCCTGAATGGCGTTCTCTTCCACGGTGACCAGCACCTCGTGACGCGCGGCCATCTCCAGGATCAGCGCTTCATCCAGCGGTTTTACAAAGCGCATATCAACCAGCGTGGCGTTCATCGACTCCGCCACCTGCTGCGCTTCCGGCATCAGCGTACCGAAGTTGAGGATCGCGATCTTTTCGCCTTCGCGCTTCACCACGCCCTTACCCAGCGGCAGCTTCTGCATCGGCGACAGCGGTACGCCCAGCGCGTTACCGCGCGGATAGCGTACTGCGCTCGGGCCGTCGTTGTAGTGATAGCCGGTGTAGAGCATCAGGCGGCACTCGTCTTCGTTGCTCGGCGTCATCACCACCATGTTAGGGATGCAGCGCAGGAAGGAGAGATCGAATGCGCCCTGATGCGTCTGGCCGTCAGCACCGACGATCCCGGCGCGGTCAATGGCGAACAGCACCGGCAGGTTCTGGATCGCCACATCGTGGATCACCTGATCGTAGGCGCGCTGCAGGAACGTCGAGTAAATGGCGACCACCGGCTTATAGCCGCCAATGGCCAGACCCGCTGCAAAGGTCACCGCGTGCTGCTCGGCGATGGCGACATCAAAATACTGCGCCGGATATTTGCGTGAAAACTCTACCATGCCGGAGCCTTCGCGCATGGCCGGAGTCACCGCCATCAGCTTATCGTCAACGGCGGCGGTTTCGCACAGCCAGTCGCCGAAGATTTTTGAGTAGCTCGGCTGACCGCCGCTGCTTTTCGGCAGCTCACCGCTCAGCGGGTCAAATTTCGGCACCGCGTGGAAGGTGATAGGATCTTTTTCTGCCGGGGCGTAGCCGCGCCCTTTTTTGGTCATGATGTGCAGGAACTGCGGGCCTTTCAGGCCGCGCATATTTTTAAGCGTGTGCACCAGACCCAGCACGTCGTGACCGTCAACCGGGCCGATATAGTTAAAGCCCAGCTCTTCAAACAGCGTGCCCGGCACCACCATGCCTTTAATGTGCTCTTCGGTACGCTTCAGCAGCTCTTTGATCGGCGGTACCCCGGAGAAGACCTTTTTGCCGCCTTCGCGCAGGGTGGAGTAGAGCTTGCCGGAGAGCAGCTGGGCGAGGTGATTGTTCAACGCGCCGACGTTTTCAGAGATCGACATTTCGTTGTCGTTGAGCACCACCAGCATGTCGGGTTTTATATCCCCGGCGTGGTTCATAGCTTCAAACGCCATGCCCGCCGTGATGGCGCCGTCGCCGATCACGCACACGGTGCGGCGATCTTTCCCTTCTTTCTCCGCCGCCACCGCAATACCGATGCCGGCGCTGATGGAGGTTGATGAGTGGCCCACGCTCAGCACGTCATATTCGCTTTCACCGCGCCACGGGAACGGGTGCAGGCCATCTTTCTGACGAATGGTGCCGATGCGATCCCGGCGTCCGGTCAGAATTTTATGCGGATAGGCCTGGTGACCAACGTCCCAGATCAGCTGATCGAACGGGGTGTTATAGACGTAGTGCAGCGCTACGGTCAGCTCGACCGTACCCAGCCCGGAGGCGAAGTGACCGCTGGAACGGCTTACGCTATCCAGCAGGTAGCGACGCAGTTCGTCGCACAGCTTTGGCAGGCTCTCTTTCGGCAGCACGCGGAGCTCCTGTGCGGAGTCAACCAGTGCCAGGGTCGGGTATTTGGTTATATCAAAACTCATCAAGAGACTCATCGTGGTGTTGTACCCGCGCCGCCCGGTAGCGCAGGCGCAACCGGGGAGCGCAAATACAAACGTTATTTATCTCGCTGGATAATGTAATTCGCTAATGCTTCCAGAACCGTAGTATCTAACGACTGTGCAGCCAGCGTTTCTAGCGCCCTCAGGGCGTCTTCGTAGAGATCGCGAGCCTTAAGCTGGGCTTGCTCAAGACCCAGCAACGCCGGATAGGTGCTTTTGCCCAGCTCCTGGTCAGCACCCTGGCGTTTACCAAGGGTGGCAGTATCGCCCACCACATCCAGAATGTCATCCTGAACCTGGAACGCCAGGCCGATGCTCTCAGCATAGCGATCCAGCGCCGGCAGGGCTTCGCGACCGCGAATACCGGCGCTTAACGCGCCCAGTCGCACCGCCGCACGGATCAGCGCCCCGGTTTTATGACGGTGAATGCGCTCCAGCGCATCAAGCGCGACCTGCTGGCCTTCGGCACTGAGATCCAGCGCCTGACCGCCGCACATCCCCGCTACGCCGCTGGCCTGTGCCAGTTCGGAAACCATCGCCAGACGATCCTGCATGGCGACGCCTTCCATCGGTGCATCACTGAGTATAGAGAACGCCAGCGTTTGCAGCGCGTCACCCGCAAGAATTGCGCTCGCTTCGCCAAATTTAATGTGGCAGGTCGGCTGACCGCGGCGCAGATCGTCATCGTCCATCGCCGGCAGGTCGTCGTGGATCAGTGAATAGGCGTGAATACACTCAATGGCAGCCGCAGGCGCATCGAGCGTCTCCTGCTTCACGCCAAACATTTCGCCAGTGGCGTACACCAGGAAAGGGCGCAGGCGTTTACCGCCCAATAGTGCGCCATAGCGCATGGCCTCAACCAGCGGAGTGTTCTGAAACGGCAACGGGGCGATAAACCCCTGCAGCGCATCGTTGGCCCGCTCCACGCGGGCCTGCAACAGTTGGGATAAATCCATTTATTCAGCATCCGGCGTGAAGGGCGTTAGCGGGGCGTCTTCATTTTCAGACAGCAGGATCTGCACGCGCTGCTCGGCCTGCTGAAGCTTAACCTGTCCCTGACGAGCCAGCTGTACACCGCGTTCAAATTCATTCAGCGCATCTTCAAGCGGCAGGTCACCGCTTTCGAGGCGGGTGACAATCTGCTCAAGCTCCTGTAGGGCGGATTCAAAACTGGCAGGGAGGGCATTTTTTTTCGGCATAGTAACGTCTGGCTCTGTGGTTAATTTCATCGTCGCTTCAACATGGTAGCGAAGTCAGGATGATTAGCAAATGACAGCAACGGCGGGCGGCGGCGGCGGGAAAAGGGCACGAGTATGCGTAACATGCTGCGAAACGCGCGGGATTGTCTCTCTTCTCTGCCACTTTGCTGCAATTGGGTATATACTGGCGCGCTTACGATGCAGGGCTACTCTGCTCTGCGGTACCTCTTTTCACGCGCCCTCGGGCCTGCCAACGAACCATTGCCGCCATGAAGTTTATCATTAAATTGTTCCCGGAAATCACAATCAAGAGCCAATCTGTGCGATTGCGCTTCATTAAAATCCTGACCGGGAATATTCGTAACGTCCTGAAGTCTTATGAAGAAAATCTCGCCGTGGTGCGCCACTGGGACCATATCGTGGTGCGTGCCAAAAATGAGGCAGACGGCCCGGCGATCCGCGATGCGCTGACCCGCATTCCCGGCATCCATCACGTACTGGAAGTGGACGACGTCGAGTACAGCTCGCTGCATGACATCTACGAAAAAGCCTATGCCATGTACCACGAGCAGCTGGAAAACAAAACCTTCTGCGTGCGCGCGAAGCGACGCGGTAAGCATGAGTTTAGCTCGATTGAAGTAGAACGCTACGTCGGCGGCGGACTTAATCAGCACATTGATTCGGCGCGCGTGAAGCTGAAAGATCCTGACGTGACCGTGCATCTGGAGATCGAAGACGATCGCCTGCTGCTCATCAAGGCGCGCTACGAAGGTATCGGTGGCTTCCCGATCGGCACCCAGGAAGACGTGCTGTCGCTGATATCTGGCGGCTTCGACTCCGGCGTCTCCAGCTACATGCTGATGCGCCGCGGCTGCCGCGTGCACTACTGCTTCTTTAACCTTGGCGGCGCAGCCCATGAAATCGGCGTACGCCAGGTGGCGCACTACCTGTGGAACCGCTTTGGCAGCTCGCACCGCGTGCGTTTCGTGGCCATCAACTTCGAGCCGGTGGTGGGCGAAATTCTTGAGAAAGTGGACGACGGCCAGATGGGCGTGGTGCTCAAACGCATGATGGTGCGTGCCGCGTCTCAGGTTGCCGAGCGCTACGGCGTGCAGGCGCTGGTCACCGGTGAAGCGCTGGGCCAGGTGTCCAGCCAGACGCTGACCAACCTGCGCCTGATCGACGGCGTGTCCGATACGCTGATCCTGCGTCCGCTGATCTCGCACGACAAAGAGCACATCATCAATATCGCGCGTGAAATCGGCACCGAAGATTTCGCCCGCACCATGCCGGAATACTGCGGCGTGATTTCGAAAAGCCCGACCGTGAAAGCGGTGAAGGCGAAGATCGAAGCCGAAGAGCAAAACTTTGATTTCTCCATCCTCGATCAGGTGGTGCAGAGCGCGACAAATGTCGATATTCGCGAAATCGCGCAGCAGACCCAGCAGGAAGTAGTGGAAGTCGAGACCGTGACCGGCTTTGGCCCGAATGAGGTGATCCTCGACATTCGCTCCATCGACGAGCAGGATGATAAGCCGCTGCAAGTTGAAGGCGTGGACATCGCCTCGCTGCCGTTCTACAAGCTGAGCACCAAATTCGGCGATCTCGACCAGAGCAAAACCTATTTGCTGTGGTGCGAACGTGGGGTGATGAGCCGCCTGCAGGCGCTTTACCTTCATGAGCAGGGCTTCAAAAACGTCAAAGTTTACCGCCCCTAGTTCGTCATTTGCCCTCTCGTGCCGAGAGGGCAACCCGCCTCAATAATCCCGATAGCTGTAAATTCCCGCCGCCATCACCAGCTGCGAAGCGACCTCGTGCGCTTTCTCACGGCTGACCAGCAAATCAATGATCTTCAGCGCAAAATCCATTGCCGTGCCCGGCCCCTGGCTGGTGAGCAGGTTGACGCGCGGGTCCCACACGACGCGCTTATCCTGCCAGTGCGCATCGGGGATGGTGTCGCGCAGGCCGGGAAAGCCGGTCATGTTGGCGATGGGAAACAGGTTATGCGGCACCAGCACGGTGCCCGCGGCGGCGCAGATGGCCGCCACGATGCGCCCTGACAGATGAAATTGCCGCACGGTCTCTACCAGCAGCGGGCTATCGCGAAAGCACTCCGCACCCTTCAGGCCGCCCGGCAGCACGATAACATCGAAGTCGCCGTCGGCAACCTCAACCAGCGGCGCATCGGCCACCAGCTTCACCCCGCGCGAGCAGGTAATGATCAGCTCACCGTCGCTGGCCACGCTGGCGGTGGTAACGGCGATACCGCCACGCACCAGCAGATCGATGGTAGTGACCGCTTCGGTCTCTTCAGTTCCAGGGGCCAGACAGACCAGTGCCGAGGCGCTCATAGGCATTTTCCTTATGTTTGATCAGCTCATAGAGTCGGGCGTTTTCCGGGGTCGCGACGCCGTGGGCACGGGCGCGTCGCACCAGATACCCGGTGATATAGTCGATTTCGGTGCGCCGCTGCGCCCGGACATCCTGCAGCATAGAGGAGATATTTTCCCCGGTGCTGTCGATGACCTGCCACACCCAGGCCAGCAGGTCTTCCGGCGTCGTGTGATGATTTTCTCGCGCCATCACCTCTGCCACCTCATGGCAGACCCGCGCCACCTCATCCGGGTAAGCGCGCAGCTCACCATTCGGGCAGTTATACAGCGCGGTGAGCGGGTTGATAACGCAGTTGGCTGCCAGCTTGCGCCACGCCGGGGCGCGAATGTTATCGTGCCAGGCGACGTCCGGCAGGGCATCCTGCAGGATCCCGGCCAGAGCCGTATAATCCTGCGCCGCATCGCTAACCGGGCCGATATGGGTGGTGCCGTTAGCAACATGAATCACCGTATTGCCGTCGCGTCGTGCCGCGTGGGTAGTCACCCCCAACAGCAGCGGCTGCGCGATGCCGCGCAGCTCCTCCATCGTGCCCATGCCGTTATGCATCAGCAGGATGGGGGTAGGCGCCGGGAGAAGCGGCGCAAGGTTTTTCACCCCATCCGACACCTGCCAGGCTTTTAACGTCACCAGCAGCAGCTCGCTGCGCTGGAGGTGAGCAGGATCGTTAGCGGGAACGCTCTGGACGATCAGCTCGCCGTCTGTACCCGTAACCCGCAGATGAAAGTGTGACTGTGGCACCCGCAGCCAGCCCTGCACCTCATGGCCCTGCCTGAGCAGGGCGGCAAGCCAGACCTGACCCAGCGCACCGCAGCCCAGTACGGTAATGTTCATGCTTCCTCCCGCCGGCAACGGTGCCTGGCAGATGTTCTACAGTCAATAGTAGCCATTTCGGCCAGGTCGCCGGGAACAAGTTGTTTTATGTAGTGTTGTGGGTATTATGCAACGCACAACCAGAGAGGGAGAAATAAACATGCCATCTTTTGACATCGTATCTGAGATCGATCTGCAGGAAGTGAGCAACGCCGTTGATAACGCAACGCGCGAACTCGATACCCGTTTCGATTTTCGCGGCGTAACCGCGACGTTTGAACTGAACGATAAAAACAAGACCATCAAAGTGCTGAGTGAATCAGATTTCCAGGTAAACCAGCTGCTGGATATTCTGCGCGCTAAGCTGCTGAAACGCGGCATTGAAGGGGCATCGCTTGATGTGCCGGAAGAGTTTGAGCACAGCGGCAAGAACTGGAGCGTGGAAGCCAAACTGAAGCAGGGGATTGAAGCCTCGGTGGCGAAGAAAATCGTCAAGCTGATCAAAGACAGCAAGCTGAAAGTGCAGACCCAGATTCAGGGCGAAGAGATCCGCGTAACCGGAAAATCCCGCGACGACCTGCAGTCGGTAATGGCGCTGGTGCGCGGTGGCAATCTGGGGCAGCCATTCCAGTTCAAAAACTTCCGCGATTAATAAGAAACAGGGCCGAAGCGGCCCTGTTTTTTTATGCGCGCAGCGCCTGTTCCACGTTATAGCGGTTCGTGACTTTGGTATCGATCTTCACGTACACGCTGTGTTCATCCGGCGCGACCAGCACCTCGCGCACGCCATCCTGCTTCATCAGCTGCGCTTCCAGCGCCGCGTCCGCTGCAACGTCTTCCGGTAACGCGACGCGCAGGCTGCTGACGTAGGGCGGCTCCTGCATCGTCATACTGACCAGCAGCCACACCGTAGCCAGCAGCGCACCCACCAGGAACACGGTTTGCGGGTCGAAGAAGCCGTCAATCCAGCCTGCCAGGGAACCGCCCACCGCCACGCCCAGAAACTGGCTGGTGGAGTAGATGCCCATTGCCGTGCCTTTGTAGCCTGCCGGCGACTCTTTACTGATAAGCGACGGCAGCAGGGCTTCCATCAGGTTAAACGCCATAAAGAACAGCTGGACGCCGATTACCAGCTCCCAGAAGTGCGGACCCGCGCCCCAGAGCACGATCTCGGCAATCAGCAGCAGCGCCACGCAGAAGATGAACACGCGCTTCATGCGGCGTCTGGCTTCGGCATAAATGATAAACGGCACCACCGACACAAACGAGATCAGCATGGTAAACAGGTAAATCTTCCAGTGCTGTTCGGTGGGGAAGCCCGCCTGGGCCAGCTGGCCGGGAAGGGCGACGAAGGTCGACATCAGCAGAATATGCAGACAGAAGATGCCGAAGTTGAGTTTCAGCAGTTTCGGGTTCGCCATTACCTGGCTAAAGCAGCCCTTTACCATCCCGGACTCACGGTTCAGGACGTGCGTTTTGCTGCTCGGTACCACCCACAGCGTCAGGACGATGCCAGTACAGGCGAGGCCAGCCATCATCCAGAACAGGGCGTGCAGGCCCAGCGCGTGGGTAATAATTGGCCCCAGTACCATAGCGATGGCGAACGTAATACCGAAGCTGACGCCGATAAACGCCATCGCTTTAGTGCGGTTCTGTTCGCGCGTGAGGTCAGAAAGCAGCGCCATCACCGCAGCAGAAATCGCCCCGGAGCCTTGCAGCGCGCGGCCCAGCACAATGCCCCAGATAGAGTCGCTGAGCGCGGCCACCAGGCTACCGATAACGAAGATGGCCAGCCCGCCGACAATCAGTGGTTTACGCCCGACGCGATCGGAAATCAGGCCGAAGGGGATCTGGAACAGCGCCTGCGCCAGACCATAAATACCAATCGCCAGGCCAATCAGCGCTTCACTGGCACCCTGCAGGGCCATGCCGTAAGTTGTGAGCACCGGCAGCACCATAAACATGCCCAGCATGCGCAGGGAGAAAACGGTCCCTAAGCCCCATGTCGCGCGCAGTTCCAGCGGCGTCATTTTGTTATCGTTCATTACCACCTCAGAAAAAAAGCCGGACATAGTGTAGTGCGGGGGGAGGGGAGGGTAAATCATTGCCTGGTGTTAAAATGTTACCAGTGAGCAATAAGCGCACAAAATAAAAAAGGGTGCCGAAGCACCCTTTTGACGTCGTCTGTATTACCAGACGTAGGTCAGCAGATTTTGCGAATCCGGTACCATAAAGTCCACGGACATCATCACGCTCAGCGAGGTGATGGCGACAATCGAGAAGACGAACAGCTTGCGCGCCCACACTTTGTCGTTTTCGGTTTTATAGCCACGCAGGGCCATACCGAGCCACCACACGCTGACCGCCGCTGCCACGATCAGATATTTATATCCGGCGTAGCCCCCAAGCGTCAGCATCAGGGTTGCGACAGCAAACGCAACGATGTAGAGCGTAATGTGGTTCTTGGCAACTGAGATCCCCTTCACCACCGGCAGCACCGGGATGTTTGCAGCCTGATAATCCTTGAAGCGGAAAATCGCGATTGCGTAGGAGTGCGGCATCTGCCAGAGGCTGAAAATCGCCAGCAGGATCAGCGCGCCGCTATCAAACTCATTGGTTACCGCGCAGTAGCCAATAACCGGCGGCGCAGCGCCGGAAAGGCTACCAATCAGGGTGCCGTAGACCGACTTGCGCTTCATATAGAGGCTGTAAACCCCAACATAAACCACGAAGCCCATCACCCCCAGCCAGCAGGCCAGCGGATTAGCACCGAACCACAGCAGCATAAAGCCAGCAATACCCAACAAGGTTGCATACACCAGCGATACTTTCGCAGAGATCAGTCCCATAACCAGGACGCGATTCCTTGTCCTCTCCATCTTGCAGTCGATGTCACGGTCGATGTAGTTGTTAAACACACAACCGGACGCGACGACCAGCGACACGCCAACCAGCGTGCTGAGGAAGAGGGGATAATCAATGCTGCCTTTAGAGGCCAGCAAAAATCCCCCGATGACAGAAATTAAATTCCCGAAAATAATTCCTGGTTTTGTTACTTGCAGGTATTGCTTAATCATACTCGCCGCTCTTAGTGAACCATCATGTTGTAATTCAGGTTCCACATAATCCAGATAGAGCCTGCTACGACGATAGCGATAATCAGCAAGGTAAAGACAAAGGCTACCAGGTTCCAGCGCTCCTCAGAGGAGGCGTTCATGTGCAGGAAGCACACCAGGTGAACCAGAATCTGAACAACGGCTGTAATCACTACCACAGCTACAAGGGTGCCGTGAGAGGCGGAGCCGTTCATCACCATCAGGAACGGGATCGCCGTCAGGATGACCGACAGAACAAACCCGACCAGATAGGTCTTAACGCCACCGTGATGAGCGCCGTTGTGATCGGTTGAATGACTCATTACATCGCCCCCATCAGATAGACTACAGAGAACACGCAGATCCATACCACATCGAGGAAGTGCCAGAACATGCTCAGGCACATCAGACGCGCACGGTTAGTGCTGGTCAGACCGCGACGGGACACGTGGAACATCATCAGCGCCATCCAGATCAGACCGGAAGTCACGTGCAGACCGTGGGTACCAACCAGCGCGAAGAACGCTGACAGGAAGCCGCTACGATCCGGGCCGTAACCCAGAGAGATCAAATGATGGAACTCATAGATTTCCATCGCGATGAAGCCCGCACCGAACAGGAACGTCAGTGCCAGCCAGGCTTGAACCTGGCCGGTATTGTTCTTGTTCATGGCAATCATTGCCATGCCGTAGGTGATGGAGCTGAACAGCAGCAGGGCAGTTTCAACCGCAACGAACGGCAGTTCAAAGATATCCTTGCCGCTCGGGCCACCTGCTGTGCCGTTCACCAGAACGGCATAGGTTGCGAACAGACATGCAAACAGAATGCAGTCGCTCATCAGGTAGATCCAGAAGCCGAACACTTTGTTCGCCCCTGCATCGTGGTGCCCATGTTCATGGCTGCCATGGGCCAGCGCGTGGTTAATGCTATCAGTTGACATTTTTCAGCCCTGCTTTGGTAATTTCTTCGAAGTGCTGGTTTTCCAGTTTTTCGACAGTGGCTACTGGTACGTAGTAATCCACGTCCTCGTCGAAGCTTTTCGCAATCCAGGTGATAACGATACCGGCAAAGCCCAGAATCGCCAGCCACCAGATATGCCAGATCATGGCGAAACCAAAGATGGTGCTGAATGCGCCAATGAAGATACCCGCAGCGCTGTTTTTCGGCATATGAATCTCTTCATAGTGCGCAGGCTGCTTATACGCTTCACCTTTTTCTTTCATTTCCCAGAAGGCATCACGCTCGTGAATTTCAGGAACCACAGCGAAGTTGTAGAACGCCGGCGGAGAAGAGGTTGCCCACTCCAGCGTACGGCCACCCCACGGGTCTCCGGTCAGGTCACGGTTCTGATCGCGGTCACGGATACTTACGTAGATCTGAATGATGATGCTCAGGATACCGCAGGCAATCAGCAGGGCACCGATCTCAGCCACAATCATCAGCGTGTGGAACTGCGGGTCGATGTTCTGGCTGATACGACGGGTCATACCCATGAAGCCCAGCGCGTACAGCGGCATAAAGGTCACGAAGAAGCCGATGATCCAGAACCAGAAGGCGCGTTTACCCCATTTCTCGTTCATGGTGTAACCAAACGCTTTCGGCCACCAGTAGGTCATACCAGCGAAGCAACCAAATACCACACCACCGATAATCACGTTATGGAAGTGCGCAATCAGGAACAGACTGTTGTGCAGTACGAAGTCCGCGCCCGGTACCGCCAGCAGTACGCCGGTCATACCACCGATAGAGAAGGTGACGATGAAGCCGATAGTCCACAGCATCGCTGAGTGGAACTGAATACGGCCCTGGTACATGGTAAACAGCCAGTTGAAGATCTTCACCCCGGTCGGGATAGCGATAATCATCGTGGTGATACCGAAGAAGGCGTTTACGTTCGCGCCGCTGCCCATGGTGAAGAAGTGGTGCAGCCATACGATGAACGACAGCACGGTAATCGCGATGGTCGCCCACACCAGGGAGGTGTAACCGAACAGACGTTTTCTTGAGAAGGTCGCGGCAATCTCAGAGAACACACCGAATACCGGCAGAACCAGAATGTAAACTTCCGGATGACCCCAGGCCCAGATCAGGTTGACATACATCATCATGTTGCCACCCATATCGTTGGTAAAGAAATGGGTACCCAGATAACGGTCAAGCGTCAGCAGCGCAATGGTAACGGTCAGAATCGGGAAGGAGACGATAATCAGGACGTTAGTACAGAGTGACGCCCAGGTGAATACCGGCATTTTAAACATCGTCATGCCCGGCGCACGCATGCGCAGGATGGTGACGAAGAAGTTAATACCGGTCAGCGTCGTACCAATACCTGACAGCTGTAGACTCCAGATCCAGTAGTCAACCCCAACTCCCGGACTGTACTCCAGCCCCGAAAGCGGCGGATAGGCCACCCAACCGGTCTGTGCGAACTCGCCCACGCCCAGAGAGACGTTGACCAGAACCACACCTACCACGGTGAACCAGAAGCTCAGGTTGTTCAGGAACGGATAGGCTACGTCGCGCGCGCCAATCTGCAGCGGAACCACAATGTTCATCAGACCAATGACGAACGGCATCGCCACGAAGAAGATCATGATAACGCCGTGGGCGGTAAAGATCTGATCGTAGTGATGAGGTGGTAAGAAGCCCGCTTCACCCGCCGAGGCGAGCAGCTGCTGGGTACGCATCATGATGGCATCCGCGAAACCACGGACCAGCATCACGATAGCGACGAGGATATACATAATCCCCAGACGTTTGTGGTCTACCGAAGTAAGCCACTCATTCCATAGATAGGACCACTTACCGAAGTAAGTGATCGCTGCGACTAACGCCAGGCCTCCGACGAGAATCGCTGCAATCGTAACCATGATAATCGGCTCATGGTACGGAACTGCATCCAGTGTAAGTTTTCCGAACATCGTATTATTCCTCGGCCCCTTAGTGAGAGGTTTCCGCGTGATTCATGTCCATGCCTTCCATACCTTCATGAGAAGCATGCTTCCCTTCAGGCTGGGTCACGTCCATGCTCTTCCCGTGGCCCATGAATTTGTTAATAACATCTTTGAACAAATCAGGTTTCACACTGGAGAAGTATTCGACTTTGTTGTATTCGCTCGGAGCTGCCAGCTTCTCATACGCGGTCATGTCGTTCATGACATTAGGCGACTGTTTCGCTTTCGCTACCCACTGGTTGAAGGTTTCGTTATCCGGTGTGGCAATTGCCTTGAATTTCATACCGGAGAAGCCTGCACCACTGTAGTTCGCAGAAATACCGTCGAAGGTGCCGGGTTCATTCGCAATCAGGTGCAGTTTGGTCTGCATACCTGCCATTGCGTAGATCTGGCTACCCAGGCGCGGAATAAAGAAGGAGTTCATTACCGAGTTTGAGGTAATTTTGAATTCCACTGGCGTGTTAGCCGGGAACGCAATCTCGTTTACCGTCGCGATGCCCTGCTCCGGATAGATAAAGAACCATTTCCAGTCCATAGCGATAACTTCGATGGTAACCGGCTTCGCGTCATGAACCAGCGGTTTGCCAGGTTCAAGTTCGTGAGTGGTTTTCCAGGTCAGTACCGCCAGGAAGATAATGATGAGGATCGGAATGGTCCAAACCACAGCTTCAACTTTGTTCGAGTGCGACCAGTTGGGGCTGTATTTGGCATCCTTGTTCGATGCCCGATATTTCCAGGCAAAGCCGATAGCCATCACGATAGCGGGAATCACGACAATCAACATCAGCCCAAGAGCCGTCAGTATCAACGAACGTTGTTCCAGTCCAATCTGTCCTTTGGGATTAAGAAGTGCAGCATCGCAGCCACTGAGTAAAACAGTGCCCGCGAGTAAGGACATCCATCCCAAACATTTATTGTATTTCCTGAGTCTCATTTAACGACCTCAATTCCACAGGGATCTGGTGGCGTTTAAAGTGTGCGGGCATTTTACGGGAAGGTTACATTACTGTAAACATGATTGGCTCAGTGTCAGTAAGGTGTTGCCGGGTTCTGCCAGATTTGTCACAGCAATGACCGCCTGTAACCAAAGGTAAGCTGCAAGCCGCGCCAGATGGGCTTTATAACAAAACAGGTATTAAAAGCAAGGATATGGGCTGGATTGCTCTAAAGGTCAAAAATAATGCACAAATAATTAACAACCCAGCAGCAAATAAAAACATTCATTAAACCAAATATTAATCGAGCGTGAGCTGAATCGTGTAAGGAAAAAATATCCTTGACCGACTTTGATTATTTCAATCGCTTAATTAAGCGCACAAATGAACAACTAATATTTTATTTAAGTGGTCAACTTTTGCTCAGATTAATTCAGCGTGGCAATAATAACTATTAGCGAAAGTTAATTATTTAGTTCGCTACTATTTTCCCGACGCAGTGCGACGGCATCCAGTATGCAGCCAGTCACGAAAGCGAGCCCTGCCAGTATCGCACCCGCCTCAAGCAAGACCGTGTCCAGCGAGGTTGCCGTGATGTTCAGGGCATTAGCTATCAGCAATACCAGCCAGCCGGCGACTAACAGGGCCGCGACGGCCAGCAGCGATACCGCCGCTTTATAGCCTCGCGCGAAGTGACGTCGCGGCAGGAAGCTACCGGTGCGCTGGGTGTACTCCAGCGTCTGGCGGCACACGATGAGAAGCACCAGCCCCGGCATCGCGGCGAAGACCGAGAACAGATAAAACAGCGGCCAGCCGTGAGCTTCGACAAACCAACCCGCTACCGGGCCAACATAGACGCGCCCGACGGCAGCCAGGGCAGAGAGCAGCGCGAATTGCGTAGCGGAAAACGACAGGTTGCACAGCGTCATCAGTAAGGCTACGAACGCCGCAGTTCCCATCCCGCCGCACAGGTTTTCGAAAAACACCGCGCCGGCCATGGTGTAAATACTTTTTGCACTGATGGCGAGCAGCCAGTAACCCGCATTAGAAACGCCCTGCAGGATCCCGAACAGCAGCAGGGCGCGGAACAGCGACAAGCGCTGCATCAGGATCCCGCCGTAGAGCGCCCCAATAATGGTGGCAAACAGCCCGAGCGTCTTGTTGACCATGCCGACTTCACCGGCATCAAAACCGACACCGCGAATCAGGAAGGTGGTGGTAAGCGACATGGCGAAAGCATCGCCCAGCTTATACAGCACGATCAGCATCAGAATCAGCCAGGCATTGTTGCGCCCGAAGAAATCGCGCAGGGGTGCCATCACCGCCTGCTCCAGCGTTCGCGGCACCGGCGCGTCCACTGCCGGCTCGGGGGCCATCAGGGTTGCGATAATGCACGGGATAAGCAGAGCGGCCATCAGCCAGTACATCCCCTGCCAGCCGAGATAGTTATCCGCCAGCCACAGCGCCAGTCCGCCCGAGGCCAGCATCGCCAGCCGGTAACCCAGCACGCTTATCGCCGCGCCCGCGCCTCGCTCTTCAGCAGGCAGCACATCGGTTTTCCAGGCATCGAACACGATGTCCTGGGAGGCCGAGCAGAAAGCGATAACCACAGCCAGCGCCGCCATCCAGCGCAGATCGGTTGACGGCTCAAGAAAGCCCATACCCGCAATCGCCACCAGCAGCAGAAGCTGGGTGATCAACAGCCAGCCGCGACGGCGGCCTAAGAAAGGCGGCACGTAGCGATCCATCATCGGTGACCAGAGGAATTTGAACACGTAGGCCTGACCCACCAGCGAGAAGAAGCCGATGGTTTTCAGGTCAACGTTTTCCACGGTCATCCATGCCTGTAGCGTGCCGGAGGTCAGCGCCAGCGGCAGCCCTGAGGCGAAGCCCAGGATGAGCAAAATGACGGATTTAGGATGCTGAAAAAAGCGTAATGAGAGACTGGACATAGAGAGGTGTCGTCACAGGCCCGGGCATGCCGGGCCTGTAGAGAAGTGATTAACGCGCGTTTTGCTTAATGAACTCATGGATAGCGGTATCCTGAGCCATGTCGGCAATGGTATCGGTCAGCACGCTGTTAACGGCATCGGCGATATTTTTGTTAGAGGCCTGCAGGGCACCTTCCACGCTGTAGCTGGCGCGGTAGTTTTTGTTCAGCTTATTGCCGTTGGCAGCGGTGGCGATGATGGCGATGTCCGCTTTAGTGGCAATGTTGTAACGCACGTTGCCCTGAGAAACATCGGCATACAGCTGGTTGACGATAATCTGCAGGTTAACCGCACCGTTCGGCCCAATCATGTAGCCGCGAGACGTCATCTGCTTCTCCAGCACTTCCTGCAGCAGGAAGCGCAGATCGCGTGACGCGGTCAGGGTCACCAGCTGATTATTACGGGTCACTTTCGCCAGCGCCTGATCTTTACGCTGATCGGCACCGTTAATGCTGACGGTGACGCCCATCAGGCTCGGGTCCTGCTGCGGCAGGGAGATTTTCGGCGAAACATCAATCGTGGTCGGCGGCGTGGCACAGCCGGCCAGCATGAACAGCGCAACTAACGGGAAAAGCAGTTTTTTTAACATGTTCGTGTTCTCGTAATTCCGTGTGCTATCAAAAAGAAAATTCCCGCCATCATAAACATCGCGTGCGGCGAGGGGAAGTGGTAAACGAAGCGAAATCATGGGATGACAACTTTTGTTGAATCCTCAGGAATGATGATTCCGCTGCGATTGAACCGGCATTTAATCTTAAAATTGCCGCGGATGAACCAGGACTCAGCCTTAAAATTTGTTGTTTTACGGTTAAATAACCGGTAAAAGCGGCTACCATTTTAACTACCAGGGCCGCATTTCTGCCTTGTCACAGGAGTAAACAGCCATGATGATTCGTGAGCGTATTGAAGACAAGTTAAGGGCAGCGTTAGAACCCGTTCATCTCGAAGTGGTTGATGAAAGTTATCGCCACAACGTACCGGCTGGTTCTGAAAGTCACTTTAAAGTGGTGCTGGTGAGCGACCGGTTTGTTGGCGAGCGTTTTCTTAATCGTCACCGCCTGATTTACGGCGCGCTGGCGGAAGAACTGGCGTCAACCGTCCATGCGCTGGCGCTGCATACCTATACCATTAAAGAGTGGGAAGGGTTGCAAAACACCGTTTTCCCTTCGCCGCCGTGCCGTGGTGCAGGCACTATCGCCTGAGGCCAGAATTTGCAACGACGGGAACTTTTCCAGTATGTTGCGGTAGAGAGTGGAATCTGAACGGCCTGCGGGCCGTTTTGTTTTGTCTGAATTTTTATGCCGTCTGATGTGATTCAGGCAGAAAACAACGGGAAGTGTGAAAAATGCCGCAGACTGGCGCGCTTGCGCTTCTCGACTCACCAGAGTGATGCCGCTATAATGCTGCGTCTAATTTTTCGGAATGTCTTCGGGATAATTCTGACGACAGGGAATGTGATTCTGATTCAGAGGGCATCCCGGTTCTGCGAAGCGGCTAGGGCTTCCAGAGTTGACCGAGCACTGTGATTTTTTGAGGTAACAAGATGCAAGTTTCAGTTGAAACCACTCAGGGCCTTGGGCGCCGTGTAACGATTACAATTCCTGCTGACAGCATCGAAAACGCTGTGAAAAGCGAGCTGGTCAACGTGGCGAAGAAAGTCCGTATCGACGGTTTTCGTAAGGGCAAAGTACCGATGAATGTCGTTGCTCAGCGTTATGGCGCTTCTGTTCGCCAGGACGTGCTGGGCGACCTGATGAGCCGCAACTTTATCGACGCGATCATCAAAGAAAAAATCAATCCGGCCGGTTCCCCGAACTACGTTCCGGGCGAATACAAACTGGGTGAAGATTTCACCTACGCTGTTGAGTTCGAAGTGTATCCGGAAGTTGAACTGAAGGGTCTGGAAAACATTACCGTTGAGAAGCCGGTTGTAGAAGTCACCGACGAAGACGTTGATGCGATGCTGGATACCCTGCGCAAGCAGCAGGCAACCTGGAAAGATAAAGACGGTGCTGTTGATGCAGAAGACCGCGTAACCATCGACTTCTCCGGCTCTGTAGACGGCGAAGAGTTCGAAGGCGGCAAAGCCTCTGACTTCGTGCTGGCGATGGGCCAGGGCCGCATGATCCCGGGCTTCGAAGACGGCATCAAAGGTCGTAAAGCGGGTGAAGAGTTCACCATCGACGTGACCTTCCCGGAAGACTACCACGCGGAAAACCTGAAAGGTAAAGCCGCGAAGTTCGACATCGTTCTGAAGAAAGTTGAAGAGCGCGAACTGCCGGAACTGACTGCAGATTTCATCAAGCGTTTCGGTGTGGAAGATGGTTCTGTTGCGGGCCTGCGTACCGAAGTGCGTAAGAACATGGATCGCGAACTGAAAGGCGCGGTGCGTAACCGTGTTAAAACTCAGGCGATCGAAGGTCTGGTTCAGGCTAACGACATCGAAATCCCATCTGCGCTTATCGACAGCGAAATCGACGTGCTGCGCCGCCAGGCTGCACAGCGTTTCGGTGGCAGCGAGAAGCAGGCTCTGGAACTGCCGCGTGAGCTGTTCGAAGAGCAGGCTAAACGCCGCGTGATTGTTGGCCTGCTGCTGGGCGAAGTGATTCGTACCCACGAGCTGAAAGCTGACGAAGATCGCGTTAAAACCCTGATCGAAGAGATGGCGTCAGCCTACGAAGATCCAAGCGAAGTTATCGAGTTCTACAGCAAAAACAAAGAGCTGATGGACAACATGCGTAACGTCGCTCTGGAAGAGCAGGCTGTTGAAGCGGTACTGGCGAAAGCGAAAGTCACCGACAAACCGACCTCCTTCAACGATCTGATGAACCAGCAGGCGTAAGCCGCTTTTTCTCAGAACGATCTGATAAAAAGCCCGTCACCGTCGGTGACGGGCTTTTTTTGTCACTTTTCGGTTTGTGCTGATGCGAAAACCGTGCCGGGATGTTAGCGTAACAGGAAAAGGTTGTTATGCTTGAAATAAGACAGGTTAAACCCCATTAATCGTTGGTAACCCAACGAATACTCTGACTGATAATCCGTCCGTGATGATTGTGAGGCACCACAAGCATAGTCATGCCTGGTCGTCTCAAGTAGAATCAGTGCAGCAGGCGACATACGAATATTTATCCAGGAGACGGAAATGTCATACAGTGGCGAACGAGACAATGTAGCACCCCACATGGCCCTGGTGCCGATGGTCATCGAGCAAACCTCACGCGGTGAGCGCTCTTTCGATATTTACTCCCGCCTGCTTAAGGAACGCGTCATTTTTCTGACCGGTCAGGTGGAAGACCATATGGCGAACCTGATCGTGGCGCAGATGCTGTTTCTCGAAGCAGAAAACCCGGAAAAGGACATCTACCTGTACATTAACTCTCCTGGCGGCGTGATCACGGCCGGGATGTCGATCTACGACACGATGCAGTTTATCAAGCCGGACGTCAGCACCATTTGTATGGGCCAGGCGGCCTCAATGGGCGCGTTCCTGTTGACCGCTGGCGCTAAAGGCAAGCGTTTCTGCCTGCCGAACTCCCGCGTCATGATTCACCAGCCGCTGGGCGGTTATCAGGGTCAGGCAACGGATATCGAAATCCATGCGCGTGAAATCCTGAAGGTGAAAGGGCGTATGAATGAACTTATGGCGCATCACACGGGTCAATCTCTTGAGCAGATTGAACGTGACACCGAGCGCGATCGTTTCCTGTCGGCGTCGGAAGCGGTAGAGTACGGGCTGGTTGATTCGATTTTGACCCATCGCAGCTGATGGGCAGGCCGCGTGAGGCCGCTATACTATAGTAAAGCTGGCGCCTCACTGCGGTTGAGTACAGCTTGCGCCTGTGAATAGCATTTGCGTCGTTGTGTGCGGCACAAAGAACAGAAAAGAGGTTTTGACTCATGACAGATAAACGCAAAGATGGTTCGGGCAAACTGTTGTACTGCTCTTTTTGCGGCAAAAGCCAGCACGAAGTACGCAAACTGATTGCCGGCCCATCCGTGTATATCTGCGACGAGTGTGTCGATCTGTGTAACGACATCATTCGCGAAGAGATTAAAGAAGTAGCGCCGCATCGTGAACGTAGCGCGCTACCGACACCGCATGAAATCCGTGCTCATCTGGATGACTATGTCATCGGGCAGGAGCAGGCGAAAAAAGTCCTCGCGGTCGCGGTATATAACCACTACAAACGTCTGCGTAATGGCGACAGCTCCAACGGTGTTGAGCTGGGTAAAAGTAACATTCTGCTGATCGGTCCGACCGGTAGCGGTAAAACCCTGCTGGCTGAAACCCTGGCGCGTCTGCTGGACGTTCCCTTCACCATGGCCGATGCCACTACGCTGACCGAAGCCGGTTACGTCGGTGAAGACGTTGAAAACATCATTCAGAAACTGCTGCAGAAGTGCGATTACGACGTACAGAAAGCCCAGCGCGGCATCGTATACATTGATGAGATTGATAAGATCTCCCGCAAGTCCGACAACCCGTCGATTACGCGCGACGTATCCGGTGAAGGCGTTCAGCAGGCGCTGCTCAAGCTGATTGAAGGCACCGTTGCCGCCGTACCCCCGCAGGGGGGCCGTAAGCATCCGCAGCAGGAGTTCCTGCAGGTTGATACCTCTAAGATCCTGTTTATCTGTGGCGGTGCGTTTGCCGGTCTGGATAAAGTCATCGCTAACCGCGTTGAAACCGGTTCGGGTATTGGCTTTGGCGCAACAGTAAAAGCGCAGTCTCAGAAAGCGAATGAAGGCGAGCTGCTGGCGCAGGTTGAACCGGAAGATCTGATCAAGTTTGGTCTGATCCCGGAGTTCATCGGTCGTCTGCCGGTGGTTGCCACCCTGAACGAGCTGAGTGAAGAGGCGCTGATCCAGATCCTGAAAGAGCCGAAAAACGCCCTTACCAAGCAGTATCAGGCGCTGTTCAATCTGGAAGGTGTGGAGCTGGAGTTCCGCGACGAAGCGCTGAATGCTATCGCTAAAAAAGCAATGGCGCGTAAAACCGGCGCGCGCGGCCTGCGTTCTATCGTAGAGGGCGCACTGCTCGACACGATGTACGATCTGCCGTCGATGGAAGAAGTGGAAAAAGTGGTGATTGACGACTCCGTGATCGCCGGGCAGTCCGAGCCGTTGCTCATCTACGGCAAACCCGAAGCTCAGCAGGCATCCGGCGAATAATTCGCCAATTCATACAGCCAGTTAATACAAAAATGGGGAGTTTAGCTCCCCATTTATTTTTCCTTCATTCCTGCCGTTGAATACTCGCGATACATCCCCATATACTGATTTACTTGTTAGCGGCGGCATGAGATGTCATGTGCGCTCCATAACCTGGCGGACACTAAACTAAGAGAGAGCTCTATGAATCCTGAGCGTTCTGAACGCATTGAAATCCCCGTATTGCCGCTGCGCGATGTGGTGGTTTATCCGCACATGGTCATCCCCCTGTTTGTGGGACGGGAAAAATCAATCCGTTGCCTCGAAGCGGCTATGGATCATGATAAAAAAATCATGCTGGTCGCCCAGAAAGAAGCGTCAACGGATGAGCCGGGCGTGAATGATCTTTTCACCGTCGGGACCGTGGCGTCTATTTTGCAGATGCTGAAACTGCCGGACGGCACCGTTAAAGTGCTGGTTGAAGGCTTACAGCGCGCGCGCATTACCACACTTTCAGACGACGGCGAGCACTTCAGTGCGAAAGCCGAATACCTTGAATCGCCGGCAATTGAAGAGCGCGAGCAGGAAGTGCTGGTGCGTACCGCTATCAGCCAGTTTGAAGGCTACATCAAACTCAACAAAAAAATCCCGCCTGAAGTGCTGACGTCGCTGAACAGCATCGACGATCCTGCCCGTCTGGCTGATACCATCGCTGCCCATATGCCGCTGAAACTCGCCGACAAACAGTCGGTGCTGGAGATGTCCGACGTCAACGAGCGTCTGGAATATCTGATGGCCATGATGGAGTCAGAAATCGATCTGCTGCAGGTTGAGAAACGCATTCGCAACCGTGTGAAAAAGCAGATGGAGAAGAGCCAGCGCGAGTACTACCTGAATGAGCAAATGAAAGCCATTCAGAAAGAGCTGGGCGAGATGGAAGATGCGCCGGACGAAAACGAAGCGCTGAAGCGTAAGATCGACGCGGCCAAAATGCCGAAAGAGGCCAAAGAAAAGGCCGAAGCCGAGCTGCAAAAATTAAAAATGATGTCGCCGATGTCTGCGGAAGCAACCGTGGTGCGTGGCTACATTGAGTGGATGGTGCAGGTTCCGTGGAATGCGCGCAGCAAGGTCAAAAAAGACCTGCGTCAGGCCCAGGAAATCCTTGATACCGACCACTACGGCCTGGAGCGCGTGAAAGACCGCATCCTCGAATACCTCGCAGTCCAGAGCCGCGTTAACAAAATCAAAGGGCCGATCCTGTGCCTGGTAGGGCCGCCGGGGGTGGGTAAAACCTCTCTGGGTCAGTCCATTGCCAAAGCCACCGGGCGTAAATACATCCGTATGGCGCTGGGCGGCGTGCGCGATGAAGCGGAAATCCGCGGTCACCGTCGTACTTACATCGGTTCTATGCCGGGTAAACTGATCCAGAAGATGGCGAAAGTGGGGGTGAAAAACCCGCTGTTCCTGCTGGACGAGATCGACAAAATGTCTTCGGATATGCGCGGCGACCCGGCTTCTGCACTGCTGGAAGTGCTGGATCCGGAACAGAACGTGGCGTTTAACGATCACTACCTGGAAGTGGACTACGATCTGAGCGACGTGATGTTTGTCGCCACCTCGAACTCCATGAATATCCCGGCACCGCTGCTGGATCGTATGGAAGTGATTCGCCTGTCTGGCTACACCGAAGACGAAAAGCTGAACATTGCTAAACAGCACCTGCTGCCGAAGCAGATTGAGCGTAACGCGCTGAAAGCAAACGAACTGACGGTAGACGACAGCGCCATCGTCGGCATCATTCGTTACTACACCCGTGAAGCGGGCGTGCGTAGCCTTGAGCGTGAGATCTCCAAACTGTGCCGTAAGGCGGTTAAACAGTTGCTGCTGGAAAAATCCAGTCAGCACATTGAGATCAACGGCGACAACCTGAAAGACTACCTCGGCGTGCAGCGCTTCGACTACGGTCGTGCCGACAGCGAAAATCGCGTGGGTCAGGTGACCGGCCTGGCGTGGACCGAAGTGGGTGGCGATCTGCTGACCATCGAAACCGCGTGTGTACCGGGCAAAGGCAAGCTGACTTATACCGGCTCGCTGGGCGAAGTTATGCAGGAGTCTATCCAGGCGGCGCTGACCGTGGTCCGTGCGCGCGCTGAAAAACTCGGCATCAACGGCGACTTCTACGAAAAACGTGACATTCACGTTCACGTTCCGGAAGGTGCTACGCCGAAAGATGGCCCGAGTGCGGGTATCGCCATGTGTACCGCGCTGGTCTCCTGCCTGACCGGTAACCCGGTTCGTGCTGATGTTGCCATGACCGGTGAGATCACGCTGCGCGGTCAGGTTCTGCCGATTGGCGGCCTGAAAGAGAAGCTGCTGGCAGCGCACCGCGGCGGCATTAAAACCGTGCTGATCCCTTACGAAAACAAGCGCGATCTGGAAGAGATTCCGGATAACGTGATTGCCGACCTGGCAATTCACCCGGTGAAACGTATCGAAGAGGTGCTGACCCTGGCGCTGCAGAACGAGCCGTCGGGTATGCAGGTGGTCACCGCGAAATAGTGACCTGACGCAAAATGCATCAATAAAAACGATGCTGGCAGGTGAAATCTCACTTGCCAGCATTTTTTTGTGCCGCTAATTTATGTGGCGGTCAGGCCGGGTTTAATCTTTTCCTGGTGTTGTAAGGGCATGAGAGGCCTGCTATAACTGCTCCGCGGTCGCGCTGTGATGGGTACAGACGCGATATATATAATAAAGTGAGGAAGAGAAGAGTGAATAAATCTCAACTGATAGACAAAATTGCCGCAGGTGCTGATATTTCCAAGGCTGCGGCTGGACGTGCGTTAGATGCGTGGATTGCTTCTGTTACTGAATCTCTGAAAGCCGGAGACGATGTAGCCCTGGTTGGTTTTGGTACTTTTGCTGTTCGTGAACGTGCTGCCCGCACTGGCCGCAACCCACAGACTGGTAAAGAGATCACTATCGCAGCCGCAAAAGTTCCGGGTTTCCGTGCTGGTAAAGCGCTGAAAGACGCGGTGAACTAAACCACTTTCCTCACACGAGGCAAGTTACTGACGAGGGCGCATCATCTGATGTGCCTTTTTTATTGCCTGAATAAGACTTTCTGCACGATGTGGGCTGACATTTGCCCCGGTTTCTTGTCACAATAGCTTTTTTGCGCGCAGCGGCAGCCCTGCTCTTTGCAGGGTGGACGGTTATTGTGCGGGATTACAGTCACCTACAGCGGAGTGTTGTTACACCATGATGGACAATTTACGCGCGTCGGCTAACCACGTCGTGCTCAAAATCATTCTGGGTTTGATTATCGTGTCATTCATTCTGACTGGCGTGGGTAACTACCTGATTGGCGGTAACACGAACTATGCCGCAAAAGTGAACGGCCAGGAGATTGACCGCGCCCGGTTTGAAGGCGAAGTTGCCCGCGAACGTACCCGTCTGCAAAACCAGCTTGGCGAGCAGTTCTCGGTGCTGGCAGCGGATGAAAACTTTATGAAATCCCGACGCCAGCAGGTGCTTAATCAGCTGATCGACCAGACCCTGCTGGACCAGTACGCCAAAGAGCTGGGCCTCGGCATCAGCGATGAGCAGATCAAAAAGGCTATCTTCAGTACGCCGATGTTCCAGAATAACGGTAAGTTCGACAATGAGCGTTTCACCTCGCTGTTGGCAGCTAACCAGATGACACCGGATACCTACGCGCAGGGTCTGCGCAACCAGTTGCTGAACCAACAGGTTGTGAATGCGGTACTGGGCACCGACTTTACCCTCAAAGGCGAAGCCGATGAGATTGCCGCCCTGGTGTCTCAGCAGCGCGTCATGCGCCAGGCCACTATTGACGTGAAAGCCCTGGCAGCGAAGCAGCAGACGAGCGAAGAAGAAGTTAACGCTTACTATACCCAGCATAAAAATGATTACCTGACCCCGGAACAGTATCGCGTCAGCTATATCAAGCTGGATGCCGCAGAGATGGCCCAGCCAGCTACCGACGCCGACATTCAGGCTTATTACGATGAGCATAAGGATGAGTTCACCACCCCGGCTCGTCATCGCTACAGCGTGATTCAGACCAAAACCGAAGAGCAGGCACAGCAGGTGCTGGACGCTCTGAAAAAAGGCGGTGATTTCGCCGCGCTGGCCAAAGAAAAATCTACCGATATCATCTCCGCGCGCAACGGCGGCGATATGGGCTGGCTGGAAGAATCTACCACCCCTGACGAACTCAAAAACGCCGGTCTGAAAGACAAAGGCCAGCTCTCAGGCGTGATTACTTCCTCTGTCGGCTTCCTGGTAGCCCGTCTTGACGATACCCAGCCGGCGCAGGTTAAACCGCTGAACGACGTACGCGATGCCGTCACGGCAAAAGTGAAGCAGGATAAAGCGCTGGATGCTTACTTTGCGCTGCAGCAGAAGGTGAGTGAAGCCGCCAGCAATGACAACACTTCTCTGCAGGCTGCCGAGCAGGTTGCGGACGTGAAAGCGGTGCAGACCGGCTGGTTCAGCCGCGATCAACTGCCGGAAGAGCTGAACTTCAAGCCGGTTTCCGATGCGGTGTTCGGCGGCGCGCTGCTTGGCTCCAACGGCGCTCCGGGTAACAACTCCGACATCATCACGGTGGAAGGCGATCGTGCGTTCGTGCTGCGTATTACCGATCACAAAGCCGAAGCGGCGAAACCGCTGGACGAAGTGCGCGCCCAGGTAACCGAAACCGTCAAGCTGAACAAAGCGCAGCAGCAGGCGAAGCAGGATGCACAGAAACTGCTGAGCGCACTGCAAACCGGCAAAGGTGATGAGGCAATGAAAGCCGCTAACCTGAGCTTTGGCGAGGCGAAAACCGTCGGCCGTAATGCCGGTGACCCGGTAAGCCAGGCGGCATTCAACCTGCCGATGCCAGCTAAAGGCAAGGCGAGCTACGGCGTAGCGGACGATGCGCAGGGCAACGTCGTCCTGCTGGCGCTGGATGAAGTACGCAGCGGCACCATGCCAGAAGAGCAGAAGAAAGCCATGACTCAGGGCCTTGCCCAGAACAATGCTTCTATTGCTTTCGACGCTCTGATGCAGAACCTGCGTAAAGAAGCCAAAATCAAATATGGCGACATGGCCGATCCGCAACAATAACGAGACGCCTCGCACGTTTTGTGCAAGCTGATGCAACACCCAAAGGCCGCTTTCGCGGCCTTTTCCATTTCTGAAATCTGCCTTTTGCCCCGTCTCGTTGCCTTCGCTATCGTGACCGTGCTGTCAACAAACAAGGAGATACAGCATGAAACGAGGAATCAACGCATTTTTACTCTCGCTGGCAATGATGATGGGCACCGTCGGCTATACAGCTCACGCAGCGCCGTCTGCGGCAAAAAACGAAGCGACGCAAACGCGCCCTGAATCTTCAGGCGGCGCGCAGGCGAGTAAGTCGCAGACAGCGCAGGATAGCGTCCTGAAAGCGAGTGAAGAGGGGGTAAATATCAACACCGCCACCGCAGATGAACTGGCACAGGCGCTCAACGGCGTGGGCGGTAAGAAAGCGCAGGCCATCATCAGCTATCGCGAAGAGTATGGTCCCTTTAAATCGATAGACGATCTCAAGCAGGTGCCTGGGATGGGCGATGCACTGGTGGAGCGTAACCGGGCCTGGATCAAACTCTGACTGACGCGCCTTGCAGAGTTGCCATACTTTGCCAGGCTAGAGAGGTCATACCAGTTGTATGACCTCTGACCCTATTACAACAACAGGAAGGTTTGGCGCTATGCAGACGCAGATTAAAGTTCGCGGTTACCATCTCGATGTTTATCAGCACGTCAACAATGCCCGGTATCTTGAGTTTCTCGAAGAGGCGCGCTGGGCGGGGCTGGAAAACAGCGAAAGCTTCCACTGGATGATGGCGCGCAATATTGCCTTCGTGGTGGTGAATATCAATATCAACTACCGCCGTCCGGCGCTGCTGGGCGATCTGCTGACTATCCGCAGTTCGGTACAGCAGCTGAACGGCAAGAGCGGTGTGCTGAGCCAGATTGTCACGCGTGAATCAGAGAGTGATGTGGTCGCCGATGCGCTGATCACCTTTGTCTGTATCGATCTCAAGACCCAGAAGGCGTTGCCGCTGGAGGGCGAGCTGCGTGACAAGCTGGAGCTGATGGTCGCCTGAACCGCCGCCTCGCCTGTGTTATTGCCCTGGCGCTTCTATACTTCACTGTTCTTTCAGGCGATTTTTCAGGCAGAGGAGCGGTATGCGAATTCATCATCTGAACTGCGGCTGTATGTGTCCACTGGGCGGCGCGCTGTATGACGGTTTCAGCAAGGGAGTGCATGCGCACCTTATCTGCCACTGTCTGCTGATTGAAACCGATCGTGACGGACTGGTGCTGGTGGATACCGGTTTCGGCGAGCAGGATATCACGTCGCCGACGCGTAGATTGCCCGGTTTCTTTCGTCTGCTGAACAATATCCAGTACCGTCGCGAGCTGACTGCGCTGCATCAGATCCAGCAGCTTGGCTTTCAGGCTGCTGACGTCAGGCATATTATCCTGACCCATCTCGACTTCGACCATGCCGGTGGTATCACGGATTTCCCGCAGGCGCGGCTCCACGTCATGCAGGATGAAATCGCCACGGCAAAGGCGCAGCGCACCTGGCTCGATCGTCGGCGCTACGCTGACAGCCAGTGGCGAACACAAGATGGCTGGCACGGTTACGCTCCTGGCGGTGAGTCGTGGTTTGGTTTTGACGCGGTACGCGACCTGCACGGGCTGCCGCCGGAAATTCTGCTGATCCCGCTGCCGGGCCACACGCCAGGCCATGCGGGGGTTGCCGTTCAGCATGCGAATGGCTGGCTACTGCACGGCGGTGATGCCTGGTTCTATCGCGGAGAAATGGAGCCGCAGTACCGCTGCACGCCGGGGCTGCGTTTTTATCAGTGGATGATGGAAAAGGACAGGCAGACGAGGCTGGAAAATCAGCAGCGGCTACGCGCGCTGGCGCAGCAGCAGCAAGCAGGGCTCACGCTGTTTTGCAGTCATGATGCAAAAGAGTATGAGCGCCTGCTGCATCGTTAGGACTATTTCAGGTCGGTTTTTTGCTTCAGGGCCGCCATCACGCCAGGCTTGTCGGCCAGATAGTGGTTGAGGCCGTTGGCGCGCAGGTTGCAGGCGGCGCACTGTCCGCAGCCATCGCCTTTGATGCCGTTGTAGCAGGTCAGCGTCTCTGCGCGCACGGTATCAAGTTTGCCCCAGTAATCTGCCAGCGCCCAGGTTTCCGCTTTGTCGAGCCACATCAGCGGCGTCTCAAAGCGCACATCCCGGGCCATGCCAAGACTGACCGCATGGTTCAGCGCCTTGACGAACTCGTCGCGGCAGTCCGGATAGCCGGAGAAGTCAGTTTCACATACCCCGGTGATCACCGCTTCGGCCTGCACCTGGTAGGCGTAAATCGCCGCCAGGGTGAGGAACAGAATGTTGCGGCCCGGCACAAAGGTGTTCGGGATACCGCTGGCATCTGGCTCGTAATCCGGCACCGGAATGCTGTCGCGCGTCAGGCTACTGACTGCAAGCTCGTTGAGCAGAGTAACATCCAGCACTTTATGGGCGCGGGCACCCAGCGCTGTCGCCAGTTCACGCGCCACATCGATTTCGGCACGGTGGCGTTGTCCATAGTCAAAGGTGACGCAATGCACTTCATCATACTGCTGAAGTGCCTGAATCAGGCAGGTAGTGGAATCCTGGCCTCCGCTAAAGACCACGACGGCACGTTTCATAATCGTTCCTGTTGTTGACGGAAATGGCCGCTATGGTAACGCCCCTGCGTCGCGTCCTCCAGCTCCTTCACCGATTTCCGGCGGCGGCAGCCAGGCGCGAGTGAAATCAAACCACCCCCAGGCATTGAGATGAATGCCGTTGACGCCGGGCGGAGCGCTGATCTGGTAGCGGTAGTTAAACAGCGGGGTGAGACGGGCCTCCTCCATCAGCGTTGCCAGCACCGCTTTGAGTCCGGCGTTGCGCTGTTCCAGCTGCGGGTGATGCTGCACCTTATCCAGCGTGGTCTGCAGCTGGTTATAGTCTGCCTCGCTGAGCAACCGGGGCCACAGCACGTCGCTGCGCAACCACTGCTCAAGCGTATACTCCGGCGCTTCGCCAATCAGCCTGTCGCCCATCACCAGATCGGCGCTGGCAAGCTGCTCGCAGCCTGCCCAGTTTTTGGCATTGTGAAAAATGACCGTCAGCTCGCAGCCGAGGCGGGCGAAGCTGGCTTTAAGCTGCGTGGCCATGGTGTGCAGCTCGCCGGGAAGATGGTAAACCAGCGTCAGGCGCGGCGGCAGCGCTTCGCTCCGCTCTGGCCAATGCGGAAGAGGGAGCCCCGGCAGCATCTCGTGGCTTGGCGTGATGAGGTTTTCCTCCAGCGGCAGGGTATGCAGCATGCCGCTGGTATGCACCATTTGCATAATGCGTTGCGCCTGTGGCCTGCTGAGGCGCGCATTCTGCCGAATGGCGAGATAGCAAAATCCGAGGCTGATACTGGTGCTGATAGGGCGCAGCGCAGTCAGCTTGTCCGGATCGCCAACCGCGATCTGCGCCGGGTGACGACAGCTGGTGTCCATCTCGCGCTCAAACAGCTGAGGCGTGATCCAGTATTCAATAGCCTTCAGCAACGGGTGCTCCAGATGCCAGGCGTCATGGCTCTCCAGCCGCACGCGATCCGGCCTGAAGACCGTCAGCCGGAAGGGGCCGCTGCCCAGCAGCTCATCGTCAGGGTGCGCAAGGCGGCTACAGTAGCTGGCCAGCCGCCAGGGAAGCCAGTAATCAGGGTGATGAAGATAAAACGTCAGGCAGCGGGCGTGGGTGACCTCAATCCGTTTCACGCTGGCGAACAGCCGCGCCAGCGCCGGGTCGTTCAGCAGCAGCTGTAAGCGCTGCTGAAGCTGCCGGGTTTCGATGCGCTCACCGTTGTGCCAGTGCAGGGTGGAGCGGATATAAAAATGCCAGACGCCGCCGTCGGCGCTGGTCTGCCAGTGGTGCGCCAGATCGCCCTGCGGCTGCGGGTTATCGGCGACAAAGCGCGTCAGCCCGGAAAAGAGCTGTCCGGCAAGGTGTTGTTCGGCACGTCCGGCGACAAAACCTGGCGTCACGGGCTCCAGCGAGCGGTAATAAGGAATACGCAGCGTCGGGGCATCATTCTGCCACTGACCACCCAGAAACGGATGCAGCAGGTGGCGCAGCTGCTCCGGTGCCAGCTGCGTCAGCTCCAGGGCATGTTGCGGCTGCGCGCCTTTCAGCACCTCTTCGAGCAGGCTGCTGCGCAGGGCGTCAGGGGAGACGTGAAACGTCAGGGTGGCGCGCTTGCCGCGCCCGGACTGCGCCTGCCAGCTCAGCCAGCCCGCCTGCTGCGCCTGACGCAGCAGCGTGCGCATATGGCGCTCGCTGCAAAAACAGCGCGCCGCGAGTTCGGCGATGGTGACCTGCTGCGGTGCGCCACCAGAGGGCTGCCACAGACGCTGAAACTGATTGAGGCGGTTAACGAGGCGCATACAAAACCCGGAACGATTTTTTTCAAGTATTCCCTATTAGTTCCGTATATGCCAGGCAATACTTTTGCAGGTCTTTCACCCGCCGTAACCCCGGAGTAAGCATGGCCCGACTGGCTGCATTTGATATGGACGGCACGCTGTTAATGCCGGATCACCGTCTCGGCGATCAAACCCTCGCCACCCTGAAACGGCTGCGCGAGCGCGACATTACCCTGGCGTTTGCCACCGGGCGTCATGCGCTGGAGATGCGTCAGCTGCTGGGAAATCTGGCGCTCGATGCGTACCTTATCACCGGCAACGGCACGCGCATTCATACCCTGGAAGGCGACGTACTGCACGAGCAGGACCTGGCACCTGCGGTCGCCGAAGCGGTGCTGCATGGTGAGTGGGAGACCACCGCGAGCGTGCACGTTTTCAACGATCGCGGCTGGTTCACTGACAAGCCGTTACCCTGGCTGCTGGTGGCCCACGGCATGAGCGGGTTTAGCTATCAGATTGCCGATCTGCAACGCCTGCCGTCGGATGAAGTCACCAAAATTTGTTTTGTCGGTGAGCATGCTGACCTGGAGCGGCTGCGTCTGCAGCTTAGCGAGGCGCTGGGCGACAGCGCGCACCTGTGCTTTTCAGCGTTTGAGTGTCTGGAAGTGCTGCCGCCGGGCTGTAACAAAGGGGCGGCGCTAAGGGTACTGAGCAGTCATCTCGGGCTAACCCTGGCCGAGTGTATGGCGTTCGGCGACGCCATGAATGACCACGAGATGCTGTCGCTGGTCGGGCATGGCCTGATTATGGGCAACGCCATGCCGCAACTGATTTCGGCACTGCCGCATCTGCAGGTGATTGGTCACTGTCAGACGCAGGCAGTTTCACACTATTTATCGCATTGGCTGGACCATTCTGACCTTCCTTATTCCCCCGAATAGAGGAGGCCCTTCCAGCAAGCCGGGTAACCCCCGGCTTTTTTTATCGGTTCAGCTGCGCAATGGCATCGCGCCAGCCGCTGATGTCGCCAAACTGTCGCGCCACCCACTCTGGATTGTAAAAGGTATCAAGATAGCGCTCACCGCTGTCACACAGCAGCGTGACGATTGATCCGCGTTTGCCCTCGTCGCGCATCCGCGCCGCGAGCTGAAGTACGCCCCACATGTTCGTCCCGGTCGACGCGCCCACTTTGCGGCCCAGCAGCCCTTCCAGCCAGCCCAGCGTGGCGACGGAGGCCGCATCCGGCACGCGCAGCATTTCATCAATCACATCGGCGATAAACGACGGTTCGACGCGCGGGCGACCAATGCCTTCAATCCGGCTACCCACCTGGCTTTTCAGCGTCGGATCGCGATGCTGCCAGTAATCCATAAATACCGAGTTTTCCGGATCCACCACCATCAGCTTCGTGGCGTGTCCCTGATAGCGCAGGTAGCGACCAATGGTCGCGGAGGTGCCGCCGGTCCCGGCGCTCATCACGATGTAATCCGGTACCGGATGCGGCTCGTGCGACATCTGGCGGAAAATGCTCTCGGCGATATTATTGTTACCGCGCCAGTCGGTGGCCCGCTCGGCGTAGGTAAACTGATCCATATAGTGGCCGCGCAGCTCGCGGGCCAGCATTTCAGAAGCGTCATAAATCTCACACGCGCTGTCGACAAAATGGCAGCGTCCTCCGTAGAAGGCGATCTGCTCGATCTTGCGCTTTGCCGTGCAGGACGGCATCACGGCGATAAACGGCAGGCCGAGCAGTCGGGCAAAATAGGCCTCCGATACCGCCGTCGAGCCGGATGAGGATTCAACGATAGTGGTGTCTTCATTGATCCAGCCGTTGCTCAGGCCATACAGGAACAGCGAGCGGGCAAGACGGTGCTTCAGGCTGCCGGTAGGATGGGTGCTCTCATCCTTCAGGTAGATGTTGATCCCCGGAAACGCCGGCAGCGTCAGGCGAATCAGATGGGTATCCGCCGAGCGCTGAAAGTCGGCATTAATTTCGTTGATAGCGTGGTTTACGAAGGCGCGATTCATGGTGGCGATCCGTTTGTCATTTTGTGCCTAGCGTACAGGAAGGCACGGAAAAAATAATTGCCATTTCGCCTGTGAATTTCGCACTATGGGGAAAGATTTTCTCCGTGAGGCGGCTATGATAGATAAAATTGATCGTAAATTGCTTTCGTTGTTGCAGGAGAACTGCACGCTCTCTTTGCAGGCGCTGGCGGATGCCGTTAATCTGACGACCACCCCGTGCTGGAAACGGCTGAAGCGGCTCGAAGATGAAGGCATCATTCGTGGGCGCGTGGCGCTGCTCAGCGGCGAAAAACTGGGGCTGGGGTTAACCGCGTTTATGCTGATCAAAACCCAGCAGCACAGCAGCGCCTGGTACAGCCAGTTTGTCGGTGTGGTCGCGCAGATGCCCGAGGTGCTCGGCTTCTGGCGCATGGCGGGCGAGTACGACTACCTGATGCAGGTGCAGGTTGCTGATATGAAGCGCTACGATGACTTCTATAAGCGACTGGTAAACAGCGTGCCGGGCCTGTCTGATGTGACCTCAAGCTTTGCGATGGAGCAGATCAAGTACACCACGGCACTGCCGATAGACGCTGCGTAACGGCTGTTTTTATTCTCATTTTTGACATACTTCGTGCTCAGACTAGAATCAAACGTCCTGAGCACCCGCAGGACCACCCATCTGTTATTGATTGTTGAATTACCCAACCAGGAAATCACCGCGTGCGATTATTTGCTCAGTTAAGCTGGTACTTCACCCGGGAGTGGCGTCGCTACCTTGGGGCTGTCCTCCTGCTTATCCTCATTGCCATTCTCCAGCTGGTGCCGCCAAAAGTGGTCGGTATCGTCGTGGACGGCATTACCCAA
This sequence comes from Siccibacter colletis, assembly GCF_025914095.1. Classification (NCBI taxonomy): domain Bacteria; kingdom Pseudomonadati; phylum Pseudomonadota; class Gammaproteobacteria; order Enterobacterales; family Enterobacteriaceae; genus Siccibacter; species Siccibacter colletis. The sequence continues at coordinate 955,936 of NZ_CP074352.1, forward strand.
CAGCACTACTCAACGGCCTGGCTGATGAAGTGGGTGGGGCTGCTGGTGGCGATTGCCGTGGTGGTTTATCTGTTGCGCTACGTCTGGCGCGTGCTGCTGTTTGGTGCCTCCTACCAGCTGGCGGTCGAGCTGCGCGAGGACTTTTACCGCCAGCTCAGCCGTCAACATCCTGAATTTTACCTGCGTCACCGCACCGGCGACCTGATGGCGCGCGCCACCAACGACGTTGACCGCGTGGTGTTCGCCGCCGGGGAAGGGGTGTTAACCCTGGTGGATTCCCTGGTGATGGGCTGCGTGGTGCTGGTGGTGATGTCCACCCAGATCAGCTGGCAGCTGACGCTGCTGGCACTGTTGCCGATGCCGATCATGGCCATCATCATTAAGCGCTACGGCGACCAGCTGCACAACCGCTTCAAGCTGGCCCAGGCGGCGTTTTCGTCGCTCAACGATCGCACTCAGGAGAGCCTGACCAGCATCCGCATGATCAAAGCGTTTGGCCTGGAGGATCGTCAGTCGGCGCTGTTTGCTGCCGATGCGCAGGATACCGGCGCGAAAAACATGCGCGTGGCGCGCGTCGATGCCCGTTTCGACCCCACTATTTACATCGCCATTGGTATGGCGAACCTGCTGGCCATCGGCGGCGGTAGCTGGATGGTGGTGAACGATACCCTGACCCTCGGGGAGCTCACCAGTTTTACCATGTACCTCGGGCTGATGATCTGGCCGATGCTGGCCCTGGCGTGGATGTTTAACATCGTCGAGCGCGGTAGCGCGGCCTATACACGCATTCGCGACATGCTGGCCGAAGCGCCGGTGGTGAGCGACGGCAGCGAGCCGGTGCCGGAAGGGCGGGGCACGCTTAGCGTTGCCATCAACAATTTTGTTTATCCCCAGGCGGCGAGGCCGACGCTGAGCGCGGTGCACTTTACCCTTCAGCCGGGGCAGATGCTGGGCCTGTGCGGCCCGACCGGTGCGGGGAAAACTACCGTACTGTCACTGATCCAGCGCCATTTCGACGTTGGTGACGGCGCGATCTGCTTCAGCGATATTCCACTGCCGCGTCTGCAGCTCAACGCCTGGCGCGGTCGCCTGGCGGTAGTGAACCAGACCCCGTTCCTGTTCTCCGATACCGTAGCGAACAACATCGCACTCGGCAGGCCGGGGGCCAGCCAGGCGGAGATTGAGCAGGTGGCGAAGCTCGCCAGCGTGCATGAAGATATTCTGCGCCTGCCCCAGGGGTATGACACCGAAGTGGGCGAGCGCGGCGTGATGCTCTCCGGCGGACAGAAGCAGCGCCTCTCGATTGCGCGCGCGCTGCTGCTGGAGGCGGAAATCCTTATCCTCGACGATGCGCTGTCGGCGGTGGATGGCCGTACCGAACATCAGATCCTGCACAACCTGCGCCAGTGGGGCGAGGGGCGCACCATCATTATCAGCGCCCACCGGCTGTCCGCCCTGACCGAAGCCAGTGAAATTCTGGTGCTGCAACATGGGCAGATTGCCCAGCGCGGCGACCACGACAGCCTCGCCGCTCAGCCGGGCTGGTATCGGGATATGTACCGTTACCAGCAGCTGGAAGCGGCGCTGGATGACGAGCCGGAAACGGACGACGACGATGACAAGGAGGCGCACCATGCGTGAGACGCCGAAGCCGGTCAAGGTATGGCCGACGCTCAAGCGCCTGCTGGCGTACGGTTCGCCGTGGCGTAAGCAGATCTACATCGCCGTGCTGATGCTGTGGATTGCCGCTGCGGCAGAAGTGAGCGGCCCGGCGCTGATCAGCTACTTCATCGATAACATGGTCGCGAAAGAGTATATGCCGCTGGGCCTGCTGGCCGGGATGGCGTTCGCCTACATCTGCCTGCAGCTGCTGGCGGCAGGGCTGCACTACTGGCAGTCGCTGCTGTTCAACCAGGCGGCGGTCGGCGTGGTGCAGCAGCTGCGCACCGACGCGATGGATGCGGCGCTGCGTCAGCCGCTCAGCGCCTTCGATACCCAGCCGGTGGGGCAGCTTATCTCGCGGGTGACCAACGATACCGAGGTGATCCGCGATCTCTATGTGATGGTGGTGGCTACGGTGCTGCGCAGCGCCGCGCTGGTGGGCGCGATGCTGGTCGCGATGTTCAGCCTCGACTGGCGCATGGCGCTGGTGGCGATTGCGATCTTCCCGGCGGTGATGATCGTGATGGTGATTTATCAGCGCTACAGCACGCCGATCGTGCGCCGGATGCGCTCCTACCTGGCGGACATCAATGACGGTTTCAACGAAGTGATCAACGGCATGGGGGTCATCCAGCAGTTCCGCCAGCAGGCGCGCTTCGGGGAACGCATGGGGCAGGCGAGCCGCTCGCACTACACCGCGCGTATGCAGACCCTGCGGCTGGACGGTTTCCTGCTGCGCCCGCTGCTCAGCCTGTTCTCGGCGCTGGTGCTGTGCGGCCTGCTGATGCTGTTCGGCTTCAGCCCGGAAGGCACCATTGAAGTCGGTGTGCTGTATGCGTTTATCAGCTACCTCGGGCGGCTGAACGAACCGCTGATCGAACTCACTACCCAGCAATCGATGCTGCAACAGGCGGTCGTCGCCGGGGAGCGCGTGTTCGAACTGATGGACCGTCCGCGTCAGGAGTACGGCAGCGATGATCGTCCGCTGACCAGCGGCGATATTGCTATTGACCATGTGTCGTTTGCCTACCGCGAAGATCGTCTGGTGCTGCAGGATATCGATCTGCACATTCCGTCGCGCAGCTTTGTGGCGCTGGTCGGGCATACCGGCAGCGGAAAAAGCACCCTCGCCAGTCTGTTAATGGGTTACTACCCGCTGACCGAAGGGGAGATCCGCCTCGACGGGCGGCCTCTGGCCGGGCTGAGCCACGCCGCGCTGCGTCACGGTGTCGCGATGGTGCAGCAGGACCCGGTGGTGATGGCCGACTCCTTCTTTGCCAATGTCACCCTCGGGCGCGACATCAGCGAAGAGAAAGTGTGGGACGTGCTGGAGACGGTGCAGCTCGCCGGGCTGGCGCGTAGCATGAGCGACGGTATCCATACGCGTCTGGGTGAGCAGGGCAATAACCTGTCGGTCGGGCAGAAACAGCTGCTGGCGATGGCTCGCGTGCTGGTGGAGACCCCGCAGATCCTGATCCTCGATGAGGCGACCGCCAACATCGACTCCGGCACCGAGCAGGCGATTTCCCTGGCGCTGGCGGCGGTACGTAAGCGCACCACGCTGGTGGTGATCGCCCATCGTCTGTCGACTATCGTCGAAGCCGATACCATCCTCGTGCTGCATCGCGGCCAGGCAGTGGAGCGCGGTTCCCATGCCGACCTGCTGGCGCAGCAGGGGCGCTACTGGCAGATGTACCAGCTGCAGCTGGCTGGCGAAGAGCTGCAAGCGGCCAGCCGCGACGAGCCGGCTACCGCTTGATGCACTAAAACAACGCACTGCGGCGGCAGGTTGTTGCCGTGGTGCAAAATTGCAACGCACCATGCACTCTGATGGTGCGTTTTTTTATGCCCGCACTGTGCCGCTCCCTTTTTCCCGCCCGGCCCACACTGACACACCCTTACATTCCGCCTTAGCGTTAACAATCACCTCCTGTTTCGATTTCTGGCACGGCGCTTGCTTTATCCCTCTCATGTTCGCTGCGGCAATTGCCCAATTCTGAGTGGAGGGGATCTATGAAGCTGGTTACCGTGGTAATCAAACCGTTCAAGCTGGAAGACGTGCGTGAAGCGCTCTCGTCGATTGGTATTCAGGGACTGACCGTGACTGAAGTAAAAGGCTTTGGTCGCCAGAAGGGCCATGCCGAGCTGTACCGCGGTGCGGAGTACAGCGTCAACTTCTTGCCTAAGGTGAAGATTGATGTGGCTATCGCAGACGATCAGCTGGATGAAGTGATTGATATTATTAGTAAAGCAGCCTACACCGGCAAAATTGGCGACGGCAAAATTTTTGTTGCCGAACTGCAACGCGTTATCCGTATTCGCACCGGCGAGTCGGATGAAGCCGCCCTGTAATCGTTAAGCCTCTCGTGACAGGAATGATGAAAATGAAAAAAGTAGCCATGAAATTAGGGCTTAGCGCGCTGGCACTGCTGCCGGGTATTGCGCTGGCTGCACCAGCAGTGGCGGATAAAGCCGACAACGCCTTTATGATGATTTGCACCGCCCTGGTACTGTTTATGACGATCCCGGGCATTGCGCTGTTTTACGGCGGTCTGATCCGCGGTAAAAACGTACTCTCGATGCTGACTCAGGTCACCGTCACCTTCGCGCTGGTATGCGTACTGTGGGTGGTCTACGGCTACTCGCTGGCCTTCGGCAGCGGCAATAACTTCTTCGGCAGCTTCGACTGGACGATGCTGAAAGGCATTGAGATCACGGCGCTGATGGGCAGCTTCTATCAGTATATCCACGTCGCTTTCCAGGGCTCTTTCGCCTGCATTACCGTGGGTCTGATCGTCGGTGCACTGGCAGAACGTATTCGCTTCTCGGCGGTGCTGATTTTCGTGGTGGTGTGGCTGACGCTCTCCTACATCCCGATTGCGCACATGGTCTGGGGTGGCGGTCTGCTGGCTTCCCACGGCGCGCTGGACTTCGCCGGCGGCACCGTGGTGCACATTAACGCCGCGGTAGCGGGCCTGGTGGGTGCCTACATGATTGGCAAACGCGTCGGCTTCGGCAAAGAAGCGTTCAAACCGCACAACCTGCCGATGGTGTTTATCGGTACGGCAATCCTCTACGTCGGCTGGTTTGGTTTCAACGCCGGTTCTGCCAGCGCCGCCAATGAAATCGCGGGCCTGGCATTTGTGAACACCGTGGTGGCAACCGCTGCGGCGATCCTTGCCTGGGTCTTCGGCGAGTGGGCGCTGCGCGGCAAGCCGTCGCTGCTGGGTGCCTGTTCCGGTGCCATTGCCGGTCTGGTGGGCGTTACTCCGGCCTGTGGCTACATCGGTGTCGGCGGGGCGCTGATCGTCGGTATCGCGGCGGGTCTGGCAGGGCTGTGGGGCGTGACTATGCTGAAACGCTGGCTGCGCGTCGATGATCCGTGCGATGTGTTCGGCGTACACGGCGTGTGCGGCATCGTGGGCTGTGTGTTGACCGGCTTCTTTGCTTCCACTTCACTGGGTGGCGTGGGCTATGCGGAAGGGGTGACTATGGGCCATCAGGTGCTGGTACAGCTGGAAAGCATCGGGCTCACTATCGTCTGGTCCGGCGTGGTGGCCTTCATCGGCTACAAACTGGCAGACATGACCGTTGGCCTGCGCGTTCCTGAAGACCAGGAGCGTGAAGGGCTGGACGTTAACAGCCACGGCGAGAACGCCTACAACGCCTGATTTTTTTGAGTATCTCCTGAGCCTCAAACCTCCCGCATGCGGGAGGTTTTTTTATGGCAGGTATGCAACGGTGTATAGGGCGGGTAAGCCTGCGCACCCGCCGTTGGCGAAACAGAAAAGGTGGGTGCGTGAGAACAGGGGCAGGGCTAGCTGCGCTTGCGCATTACCCCTTCCTGTACCGTTGAGGCCACCAGCACGCCATCATGGGTGTAGAACTCGCCGCGCACAAAACCGCGCGCGCTGGAGGCCGAGGTGCTCTCCACGCTGTAGAGCAGCCACTCGTTGATGTTGAACGGACGGTGGAACCACATCGAATGATCGATGGTCGCTACCTGCATGCCCGGCTCCAGGAAGCCGATGCCGTGCGGCTGCAGCGCCACCGGCAGGAAGTTAAAGTCCGAAGCGTAACCAAGCAGGTACTGATGCACCCGCAGATCGTCCGGCACGTTGCCATTCGCACGCAGCCACACCTGACGCGCCGGCTCGGCGGTATGCCCCTTGAGCGGGTTGTGAAACTCCACCGGGCGGATCTCCAGCGGCTTGTCGCTCAGAAACTTCTCGGCGGCCTGAGGCGGCAGGAGGTGCGCCAGCTTACGCGCGATGTCGGTCTCTGACGGCAGCCCGTCCGGTGACGGCGCAGACGGCATGGTTTTCTGATGCTCAAAGCCCGGCTCGGGAGCCTGGAACGAGGCCGTCATGTAAAAGATGGGCTTACCGTTCTGCACCGCCGCGACGCGGCGGGCGCTGAAGCTGTTGCCGTCGCGCAGCACTTCCACGTCATAAACGATAGGTTTCTGGCTGTCGCCAGGGCGCAGGAAGTAGCTGTGGAACGAGTGCACCAGACGCTCGGCGGGGACAGTTTCTTTCGCCGCATACAGCGCCTGACCAACGACCTGACCGCCAAACACCTGGCGCAGCCCCAGATCTTCACTCTGGCCGCGAAACAGGCCTTCCTCAATTTTTTCCAGATTCAGTAACGCCAGAAGGTTGTTCAGTGCCTGACTCATACATTTCCTCAATAACAACGGGGCAGCGCTGTGCCGGTAATTATCGCTGAGTATAACCTGGTTTATGAAGTGGTCCGATGGGTGCATTTGTCTGAATGGCGGGGCGTTTCCAGGCAGAATCGGGTGATCTATGCCACACTTAGCACGTTATGTTGTTGTGACCACACACTCTGGTGGGAGTACTTCCCGCTGGTGCATTGAAGATAAGGAGAACTCAATGAAACTCGTGCACGTATTAAGTGGTGTAGCGGTTGCCGTAGCGCTCGCTGGTTGCGCGCAAGACAAAAGCGCAGATATCCAGACTCCCGCGCTGAACCCGAATACCGCCGGGGTTAACACCCAGCCTGTCATCAAGCAGCCGAATGTATCTGGTACCGTATGGATCCGTCAGAAAGTGGCTCTGCCACCGGATGCGGCGCTCACCGTGACGCTGTCGGATGCATCTGTGGCCGATCAGCCGTCGAAAGTGCTGGCGCAGCGGGTAGTGCGTACCGAGGGCAAACAGGCACCGTTCAGCTTTGAATTGCCGTTTAACCCGTCTGACGTACAGCCGAACGCCCGTATCCTGCTGAGTGCGGCGATCACCATTGATGACAAACTGGTGTTCATCACCGATACCGTGAAACCGGTAATTAATCAGGGCGGCACTAAAGCTGACCTGACGCTGGTTCCGGTACAGCAGACCGCAGTTCCGGTAAACCAGAGCGGCGGCGCGGCCACCACCGTACCATCGACTTCACCGACGCAGGTTAATCCGTCGTCTGCCGTTCCGGCTCCGACGAACTTCTGATGACCCGCATACTGACTCCGGCACGCCGGGGTCAGTAGTTCCAGCGATAGCGCTGCAAATCGATTTGCCCACTCCCGCTCACTTCCACACCTTCAGATAACAGCGCCTGACGCTGACGCTGCAGATCCGGACCGGTCAGGGAAATCGCACCGTGACGATTCACCACCCGATGCCACGGCAGCTGGCTCCCCTCCGGCAAACGCTTCAGCACGCCCCCCACCTGACGCGCCGCGCGCGGCGATCCCGCCAGCCTTGCCACCTCGCCATAGGTGGTGACGAATCCTTCCGGAATCGCGGCCACAATCTGGTAAATGCGCTGCGGGAAAGTGTCCTGATTGTCCATAAGCGTCTCCTTTTTAGCGTGCTTGCAAGGATAGATGTAGCCTGAGCACGTGAAAAGAAATGATTAGCTGAGCGTTTTTGCAGTATCGAACAAGAAACCAGCACCCGGTTGTGGTCGGGTTGCAATTGCCGGGGGTTATAAGGATAATGCCGCCTGCGCGTTGATACTCAACGCTCTCAATGGGGGCCCTGTTGGTTCTCCCGCAACGCTACTCTGTTCACCAGGTCAGGTCCGGAAGGAAGCAGCCAGGGCAGATGACGTGTGTGCCGGGATGTAGCTGGCAGGGCCCCCACCCAATTCTGGCTCCCGCCTTTTCGTTACTTCTCATCGTCTTGCAACACTTTCCCTTTTTCTGAACACATCCGCTTTCGCTGTCACATTTCTGATAACTGTCATCAATTTGTCATACTGCTGTCATTTAAATTATTCATGTTATTAACGCATCGATGGCGTAACGCCTTCATTTTCCCCTGTTTAACGTTAAGGAAATGCTATGACCACCGCGGTACTGAACGTCAAAATCAATGCGGAGTTAAAAGAGCGTCTGCGTGAATATGCTCAGGAAAATGACGAGACCCTCGGCGCGGTTACCGAAAGATTACTGCTGAGCGCGATGAACGATGACGACATTTCAGAAGACGACATCGACAGCCAGCACACGGAAGAGAGCCGTACCGAGCAGCTCACTGATAAAGAAATCAAAGCCCTGCGTAAAATTCTGAAGAAGAAAAAATGAAACGTCACGAGCCACATACCACGGCCCACAACTATGCTGAAGCCTGCCATCTGCTGCGCTCAGGCTATGTGAAGCACGTTCGGTTGGGCTGGAACGTCGAAAGCGATGAGTTTTTCCGTATCGCCTCGGACTGGTGCGACGCTGGCGCCAGAATTGTGAAAGAGGATGATGCCTTCGTGGTCTCGCTGAAAGGGTTCGCAATCCCGCGTCAGCACTGACATACACTAATAACACCGCCTCAACATCCATTATAAAGCGTCACGGACGACGTTTCGGCGAACCCGCGGGTTCGTCACTTTTCCTCTGTTTTATCACTCCCGCTCATTAATTCTCATCTTTCTCTAAGCCTGTGATATTCCACGCCATGCCTGTGCCAGGGTGAAGTCTCGATATGCCCGATAAACGGTGAGGTGGCTGTGAAATTTGATCCGCAGTGTGACGATATCGCTATTGTTTTGTCAGCGCTGAAGCTACGCCAGTCGGCTGACTTTATGGACAGCTACAGCGAGCCGTATGTGATGGTGGTCGGCATGGATGAAAACAGCGTCGACGGTGCGCGCTTCCACTGCCAGCTCAACGCGTTCAGTAACGTCAGGGCATATCAGCCGCTGGTGGCGGCCGGAGAGGGGCTTCTGCTGTACGGCCCGGCGAATCCGGGGGCATTCGTGACGCTTTCGGTCGCAATCATGGAATCCGATGCGGAGATCCGGCAGGCGGGCCAGGATCTGCAGGCGTGGGTGAGCCAGGCTGCACACCACATCGGCGTAGCTTCGCTGCTGGCGGTGAATCCTGGTGCAACCACCGCCCGCTCGCTGGTGGAGCAGGTGCTGGGGCGGGTAGCGAACCGGATGCGCGATAATCAGGACGATACCCTGTTAACCGTTTCCGGCTGCTGGTTCCGCGACCGCCCGGAGCCCTATAACATCAACAGCTTTTCGGTGCATCACAATGATTTTGCCGAAGCGACGCTGAAGGTTATTCCCCTCCCGTCGGGCTGAATTACACCACGCCGCGGGAGCGCACCGGTGCGCTGGTCAGCGTCTGCCACAGCGGTTGAAGCCGCTGCAGCGCGTCTTCAAGCTGCGGGGTCTCCAGTGCAAACGGCAGGCGCAGAAAGCGCTCAAAGGCGCCGTCAGTGCCAAAGCGCGGCCCGGCCCCGAGATGAATCCCGATGTTGAGCGCGCTGGCGGCGAACTGCGAGGCCAGCGGCATCGGCAGCTCCACCCAGAATGACAGCCCGCCTTCAGGAAGCTGAAAGCGCCAGTCCGGAAAATAGCGCTTCAGCATAGTGGCTGCGGCATCGCGGCGCGTTTTCAGCAGCGCCCGCCGTGCCGGCAGGAAGTTATCCGCCTCGTTAATCAGCGCCTGCACCGCCAGCTGTTCGAGCAGCGGCGAGCCTAAATCCAGACTGTCACGCACCTGGGTTAGCGAAGCGATGTTCCGCGCCGGGGCGCGGATCCAGCCCAGACGCAATCCGCCCCAGAAGCTTTTTCCCGCCGAACCAATGGTGATCACCTCATCTTCGCCAAACGCGGCCAGCGGCGGGGGAGGCGGGGCGTCATACCAGAGATCGATCATGGTTTCGTCCACCACTACCGTGGTACGGGTGCGGGCGGCGATGGCGGCGACGTCCTGGCGGGTCGCGGCATCCATACAGCGACCGGTGGGGTTGTGAAAATCAGGCAGCAGATAGGCGAGACGCGGCGCGGTCTGGGCGATGGTTGCCGCCAGTGCCGCGCTGTCCCAGCCCTGATCCGGCAGCGAAATCCCTACCGCGCGGCATGAGGCGCCTTCAATCGCCGCATGGGCCAGCGGATAGGTGGGGTTATCCACCGCCACGCGATCCCCCGGCCCGGTCAGCAGCCGCAGCACCAGCGCAAATCCCTGCAGCGCCCCGTTGACCATCATAATCTGGTCCGCCGTGGTGGGCAGGCCGCGCGCGGCATAGCGTTCGGCGATGGTCTGGCGCACGCTCAGCAGCCCCTGGCGATCGTAGCCGGTGTGGTCGAGGAAGCCCGGCAGCTGGCTCAGGGCGTGGGAGAAGGCATGGTGAATTTCCGGCCCGGCGGGCAGGGCGGCGGTCGCCAGATCCAGCGCCTGAGGCACGCTGTGGCGGCCCGCAGCCGGACGCGGTTCGGGCAGCACGATCACCGAGCCGGAGCCGTGGCGGCTGACCAGATAATTTTCATCCCGCAACTGGGCGAGGGCGCTGGCAACGGTGGTGCGGCTGACGTTGAGCGCACTGGCCAGCTCGCGCTCGCCGGGCAGGCGGCTGTCGAGCGGCAGTCGACCATCAAGGATCAGCAGACGTAGCGCCTGGGCTAACTGCTGATAGAGCGGGGCGCGGGAGGCGGGTTGCTGCCAGTTGCCCAACAGGCGCAGCAGCGACAGGCTTCCGGATCGACGTTGATTCATGGCAGTCCACTTTGTTTAAACTGGACCTTAATAATAAGTCCAGTTCCGATAGAGTGAAACCATCATGTCGCCACCGGAAGATTTTATGTTACGTCGTCTGTTTCAGCTCTACTTTGGCCTCGGATTATACGGGGTTTCTGCCGCTATGTTCGTCACCGCTAATCTTGGGGCCGATCCCTGGAACGTGTTTCACCTCGGCGTGGCACGGCTGTTTTCGCTCAACATTGGTTTGGTGATGATCCTCGTCGGTGCGCTGGTGCTGCTGTTCTGGATCCCGCTGTGTCAGCGTCCGGGTCTCGGCACCATCAGCAATGTTATCGTTATTGGTCTGGCGGCGGACGCCACCCTGGCGCTGATGCCGCCGGTCAGCGGTCTGCCGCTGCAGATAACGCTGCTGGTAAGCGCGGTGGTGGTGAATGCGATGGCGACCGGGATGTACATCGGCGCGGGCTTCGGTTCCGGGCCGCGCGACGGGCTGATGACCGGCATCAACGCCCGCACCGGCTGGTCGGTGCGTACCGTGCGCACCGCAATTGAGCTCACCGTGCTGCTGGCCGGATGGGCGATGGGCGGCACGCTGGGGGTCGGCACCGTGTTGTATGCCCTGGCGATCGGGCCGCTGATCCAGTTCTTTATGCCGTGGTTTCGCCGCCGGCCACAGCCGCCGGTAACGGAAACCGCAGCGGTGTCATGAAGGCGAAGCGCTCACAATTTTTGCCCGACTGCGCTAGAATAACGGCGATCTCATCCACTTCTGAGCCGCTATGAAGCCGAAATCCATCACGCTTTACGACGTCGCACGCCATGCGGGCGTCTCCTATCAGACCGTCTCCCGGGTGATTAACCAGGCGGAACACGTCTCTGCCCGCACCCGGGAAAAGGTGGAGCAGGCGATGACCGCGCTGCACTACGTCCCAAACCGGGTAGCGCAGCAGCTGGCGGGCAAAGCCCTGCTGACGCTGGGCCTGGTGACGGCTGACCTGTCGCTGCATGCCCCGTCGCAAATCGCCGCTGCGGTGAAGCGACGCGCCAGCCTGGCGGGGTATAACGTGGTGATGTCGATGCCGGAAGATAACAGCGTGGCCGCCTGTGAAGCGGCAGTGGCCGGTCTGCTTGCTCAGCGGGTGGATGCCCTGCTGATTAACGTTCCGCTGGAAAACGATGCCGCAGCGCATATCGCCGCCCGCAGCCAGCCGCTGCCGGTACTGTTTCTTGATGTCGATGAGAATGCCCCGGTGCCGTCGATGGTGTTTGATGCGCAGCAGGGGGCGCGGCTGGGAATTGAACATCTGCTGGCGCTGGGCCACCGGCGCATTGCCTGTCTCGCCGGGCCGCCCGATTCGGTTTCCGCCCGGCTGCGTCACCAGGGCTGGATCGCCGCGCTGCATCAGGCGGGGCTGACGCCCTGCGTGGAGGCGCACGGTGACTGGAGCGCCGCATCAGGCTATCACCATGCCCATGCCATCTTGGCTGCGCGTCCGGACGGCGTGGTGGTGGCTAACGATCAGATGGCGCTTGGGGTGCTGCGCGCCTGCGCGGAGCAGCAGCTCCAGGTACCGGATGCCATTTCTGTTATTGGCTATGACGATACCGCCGACAGCGCCTGGTTTACCCCGGCGCTGACCACCATTCGTCAGGATTTTCGCCTGCTGGGGGAGCGAAGCGTGGAGTGGCTGCTGGCGCGCCTTCATGCCGTACCGACGGCAGAGTCGGCGATTACGCTGCCGGTGTCCCTCATCGAACGGCAGACCAGCGGCGCACGGCGCAGCACAGAGATAACGCCCCGGCAGATTGCCGCCCGATTGACGCAGCTGGCGCAGCAGTTGGCCGATCTCGATCGTTCCTGACGTTATGTGATCCGCTTCGCATCAGTGCCGGGGCGATCTTTACTCCCGACCACAACCTGTGCAGAGTTATCTTCATTTGTGAGCGCTTCGCAATTGAGGTTAACCATGCATCAGACTTCCCCTTATCTCTCCCTGCAGTCGCTGCTTTCCCGCCGCGACTGGGAAAATCCCGGCGTCACCCAGTGGCAGCGCCTGCCGGCCCATGCCCCGTTCAACAGCTGGCGCAGCGCCGGGGCCGCGCGTGAAGATCGCATCAGCGAACAGCGGCAGATACTGAACGGTGACTGGCTGTTCAGCTATTTTCACGCCCCGGAAGCGGTGCCGGAGAGCTGGCTGCAGCAGGAGTGTGCCGACGCTCACCCGCTGCCGGTGCCGTCGAACTGGCAGATGCACGGCTACGATGCGCCCATCTACACCAACGTCACCTATCCCATCGCTACCACGCCGCCCTTTGTGCCGCGCGAAAACCCTACCGGGTGTTACTCGCTCACCTTGCGCCCCGATGCGGGCTGGCTGGCTGGCGGGCAGACGCGCATTATTTTCGAAGGGGTGAACAGCGCGTTTTATCTGTTCTGCAACGGGCGCTGGGTGGGGTACTCCCAGGACAGCCGCCTGCCGGCGGAGTTCGACCTGACGGATTTCCTGATCGACGGCGATAACCGCCTGGCGGTGCTGGTGCTGCGCTGGAGCGACGGCAGCTGGCTGGAAGACCAGGATATGTGGCGCATGAGCGGTATTTTCCGCGACGTGGTGCTGCTGCATAAGCCCGATACGCGCATTGCCGATTACCTTGTACGCACTCCGCTTAACAGCGAATTGAGCGCCGGTCGGCTGGAGGTAGAGGTCCATCTTGAAGGCCGCGATGTGGCAGCAAGCCAGGTCACCGTGGCGCTGTGGCGGGACGATACGCTGATCGGCGAGGTGCAGGCTGGGCCGGGTAGCGCTCCGGTGGACGAGCGCGGCAATTACGCCGAGCGGGTGACGCTGACGCTGCCGGTGGAGCAGCCGGCGCTGTGGAGCGCGGAAACGCCGCACCTCTATCGCGCTGTGGTCTCGCTGCTTGATGCTCAGGGCGAGCTTATCGAAGCCGAAGCCTGCGACGTGGGCTTCCGCAAAGTGGAAATCAGCAATGGTCTGCTGAAGGTCAACGGTAAACCGCTGCTGATCCGCGGCGTGAACCGTCACGAACATCATCCTGAGCACGGGCAGGTGATGGACGAAGCTACCATGCGCCGCGACATTGAGCTGATGAAACAGCACAATTTCAACGCGGTGCGCTGCTCGCACTACCCGAATCATCCGCTCTGGTACCGGCTGTGCGACCGCTACGGCCTGTACGTGGTGGATGAAGCCAATATCGAAACCCACGGTATGGTGCCGATGAACCGCCTGTCGGACGATCCGCGCTGGCTACCGGCGATGAGCGAGCGCGTGACGCGCATGGTGCAACGCGATCGCAATCACCCCTCGATCATTATCTGGTCGCTGGGCAATGAATCCGGGCACGGCGCAGCGCATGACGCCCTCTATCAGTGGATTAAAAAGCACGACCCGAGCCGTCCGGTGCAGTACGAAGGCGGCGGGGCCAACACTGCGGCGACGGATATCGTCTGCCCGATGTACGCGAGGGTCGATCAGGATCAGCCGTTCCCGGCGGTGCCGAAGTGGTCGATTAAGAAGTGGATCGGCATGCCGGACGAGACGCGTCCGCTGATCCTGTGCGAATACGCCCACGCGATGGGCAACAGCTTTGGTGGCTTCAGCAAATACTGGCAGGCGTTTCGCCAGTATCCGCGGCTGCAGGGCGGCTTTGTCTGGGACTGGGTGGACCAGGCGCTGACCAAAACCGATGCCCAGGGCAACACCTTCTGGGCCTACGGCGGCGATTTCGGCGACACGCCCAACGATCGCCAGTTCTGCCTGAATGGCCTGGTGTTCCCGGATCGCACCCCGCATCCGGCGCTGTCTGAAGCCCAGCGCGCTCAGCAATTCTTCCAGTTCCATCTGGTGAGCCACAGCCCGCTGGTGGTGGATGTAGAAAGCGACTATCTGTTTCGATCCAGCGACAACGAGCAGCTGCGCTGGCGCGTGGAAGTGGACGGCGAGGTGCTGGCCCAGGGAGAGACGCGACTGGAGATTGCGCCGCAGGGCACGCAGCGCCTTGAACTGGGCGCACTGCCTGCCGGAACGCGGCCCGGTCAGTGGTGGCTAAACGTCGAGGTGGTACAGCCTGACGCCACCGCCTGGTCCGCGGCCGGGCATCGCGTGGCCTGGGATCAGTGGCGTCTGCCGGTGCCGCTGGCCCAGCCCGCTGCGCCCGGGGCGGCCGGGATTGCTCCGCAGCTGACGTCAGAGGAGGCAAGCTTTAGCGTCACGCATGGCACCCAGCGCTGGGCGTTCTGTCGCACCGCCGGGGTGCTGGCACAGTGGTGGCGCGATGGCGAAGAGACGCTGCTTACGCCGGTGACCGACCAGTTCAGCCGCGCACCGCTCGACAACGACATTGGCGTCAGCGAAGTGACGCGCATCGATCCAAATGCGTGGGTGGAGCGCTGGAAAGCGGCGGGCATGTACGCCTTGTCGTCGGTGCTGGTGAGCTGCCGGGCGGAACAGCGCGCTGAAGCGGTGGAGATCGCCACGCTGCACCGCTGGGTACATGAGGGAAAAGTGTTATTTATCAGCCGTAAAACCTGGCGTATTACCGCGCACGGCGAGCTGCAGATTGAGGTCGAGGTAGAGGTGGCGAGCGATATTCCGGCTCCGGCGCGTATCGGCTTAACCTGCCAGCTGGCGCAGACGCCTGAGCAGGCGAGCTGGCTGGGTCTGGGGCCGCACGAGAACTACCCGGACCGCAAGCTGGCGGCACAGCAGGGGCGCTGGACACTGCCGCTGGACGCGCTGCACACCCCGTACATTTTCCCGGGGGATAACGGCCTGCGCTGCGATACCCGCGAGCTGCGCGTTGGCGCGCATCAGCTGCACGGGCAGTTCCACTTTGCCCTCAGCCGTTACAGCCAGGCGCAGCTGCACCACACAACCCATCACCATCTGCTGGAAAAAGAGCCGGGCTGCTGGCTGCACGTTGATGCCTTCCACATGGGCGTGGGCGGGGATGACTCCTGGAGTCCGAGCGTAGCGCCGGAGTTTCTGCTGCAGCAGGAGAACGTACGCTACGCGCTGCGCTGGCGTCAGGCGTAACGTACCGCGGCGCAGGGAGGTGCCGCTATGCGTGAGGGGGGGCGAGCAGCGTCTCGTCCTCGCGGCTCGCCAGATTCTCTTCCGCCCAGCGCATAAACGCCTGGGCGGACAACGCTTTACTGTAGTGCCAGCCCTGACCGTACTGCACGCCGTGCCGGCACAGCCAGGCTTCCTGCTGCGGGCTCTCCACGCCTTCCGCCACCATCTCCAGCTTCAGGGTGCGCGCAATCTCAATGATGTGCGATGTCACCTGCTTACGCTCCAGCGCCATCACGAAGGATTTGTCGATCTTCAGGATGTCGACTTCCAGTTCCTGCAGGTAGCTCAGGCTGGAGTAGCCGGTACCGAAATCGTCAATGCTGACCCGAAAGCCCGCCTGGCGATAGCGGGTGAGGATCGGGCCGGTGATATCCGGATCGACGACGCTGCGTTCGGTCATTTCGATGACGATCTGACGCGTTGCGACGCTTGCCCCGGCGCATAACCGGGTCAGCCGCTCCAGCAGCACGGTAGAGGAGAGATCCTGCGCTGCCAGGTTGATGGCGATATGCTTATCGGGGTGCTGGCGCAGCCAGTCGCTCATCTCTTCAAATACCCGTTCAATCACATACGCGCTGAGCTGGTTGATGGTCCCGGTCTGCTCCGCCATCGGGATGAACACGTCAGGCGAGAGCCAGGTGCCGTCCGGCTGAGGCCAGCGCACCAGCGCCTCGGCACCGATGACTCTGCCGCTTTTTAACTCCACCACTGGCTGGTAGTTGATGGTCAGATCGCGATTATGCAGGGCATCTATCAGCCGGTAGCGCGGCGACTGCAGCCGCCCCAGCAGGCGCAGGATAAACGCCGCCGCCAGCAGGCTGATGACAATCCCGAACGGCATCCACAGCAGCAGCTGATCGCGCCAGGCTTTTTCCAGCGGGGCCAGCGATGCCCAGGCGACAATCATCAACTTGGCGTTGAGCAGCGGCAATATTTCATAGCGGTTGCCGTGCCGGGTGAGGCTGATGCTGTGCTCTTCGCGCACCGTCTGCCAGATGTCGGGGCTCAGGGTGCTGGTGCTGGCGATAATGTGATTGCTGGCGGTGCCGATCAGCGCCAGGTTAATGGGGTTGCTGCTGAACGGCACCACATCAATAAAGGTCAGTGGATCGATAATCACCGCGTAACGATCGAGGCCGATCGCCACCATTTCATAACTCATGTCCAGATCGGTGCGCGAGGTGTACCAGGCGCGGAAGCCCTTGTCGGTAACGGCGTCCGGCGGCGGAAACGGCTGCTGTCTGCTGCTGCTTTCCAGCGAGGAGCAGCGCGGGCTCAGGCCATCCATCCAGATCACTTCCTGCACGTAGCGATGCGTATAGGCGAGGCGGCGCAGAGCAAGCAGATGTTCTGGACTACAGGGCGTGGTTTGCAGCGTATTGAGCACCAGCAGCGCTTCGCGCGCCTGCTCAATCACCATCTCCACGCGCGCTCTGGCGCTGGCGGTGTAGGTTTCCAGCTCGTCATTGAACTGCTCATTGGCGTGGCTTCTGGCAAACCAGATGCTGAGCGCGATGGGAAGAAGAACGGCAAGGATCAGTATGGCTGTGACGAGGCTCCGGAGCCGCCTGTTGGTCATCTCATTTTCCTGAACGTGCAACGATGGTGGGGCATCTAATGAGTTAACCACAGGACGGTGGTTTTTGCCTGGACGAGGATGCTATCTTTTGCAGCTGCACCGGTTTTTGACATTTAGCACAGCGGGACGCCATGAAGAAAAAAGAGTTTGTCACCCAGGATCTGCTGAGCAAGATCTACCAGAGCGAGCCGGGGGAACGACGCAAGCTGCCGCCGGAGCGGGTGCTGGCTGCGGAATACGGCGTATCGCGTTTTACCATTCGTCAGGCGCTGGAGAAGCTGGCCAGCATTGGCGTGGTGAAGATCGTGCAGGGGTCGGGGATCTGGATCAACGATAACGTGCGCAGCAATCCGCTGGTCTACAACTCTATCACCGAGAAGCGTTTCGATCAGATCCAGTTTCGCATGGTGAAGCTGCACAAAAAGCTGCCCGGCATCGAGGAGCAGCAGGTGTTTGGCATCGAGGCCGGGACGTTTATCTGGCAGTTTTGCCGCCTGCGGCTGGTGGACGGCGCACCGGTGCAGATTGAGATATCAAGTATGCCGGTAAGCCTGTTTCCCGACCTGAACCAGCAGATTATCGAGCGGTCACTGCAGCGGTACGTGCTGGACAGCGGTTACCGCATATCCCATATGCTGACCAGCTACCAGGCGGTGAGCGTGTCGCGCGAGCAGGCGGCGCTGCTCGGCTGCAAAAAGGGCAGCCCGGCAATGCACATCGCTAACCGTGGCATCCTGGAAGGGGGACGGGTGTTTGAGATCAGCGATATCATCGACATCAACTACACCTGCACCTACGTCATCCCCTTTAATCACGACAATCTTGCCTTCCGCCAGGGCGCTCAGGGGGTGTGAATCGCCCCGTTTGGCAGGCGGCTCTGGGTCCACTCGTGTGGACGGTAGACCACCGGCCACTTCAGCGCCTCGGCTTCATCAAACCCTATGCCGATCCCCGGCTGCTCGATGGGGTAGATAAAGCCTTGCTCCGGGGCGGCCGCGCCGGGGAATACCGCGGCGGTATCGTCGCTAATCGGAATGAACTCCTGAATCGCGGCGTTGTGCAGGTGGATGTTGAGGTGGGTATTCACCGCCACACCGATGGGGGTCATATCTCCCGGCCCGTGCCACGCCAGCCGCACGCCAAAGGCCTGACACAGCACCGCCAGCTTCAGCGCCGGGGTAATACCGCCAATCTGCGATACGTGGCAGCGAATGAAGTCGATCTGCCGGTTGACGATCAGATCGTGCCACTCCGCCGGGTTATTGAACAGTTCGCCCATCGCCAGCGGGACGCAGCTCTGCTGACGCACCTGCGCCAGCCAGGCGCTCTGCTGAGGCGGCAGAATGTCTTCGATGAAAAAGGGCTGATATGGCTCCAGCGCTTTCGCCAGCTGCACCGCCTGCTGCGGGAACAGGCGCTCGTGCACGTCGTGCAGAATATGGAAGCGCGACCCGTACTTGTCGCGCAGCGCTTTAAACATGGCAACGGTGTTAGCCATGTACTCATCCTGATCGTAATAGGCACCCTGGGTCGGGCTGCGGGTGCTGTGCATCGCTTCCGGCGTGCCACCGTAGAAACCGAGCTGGCAGCGGATATGACGATAGCCTTCGGCCAGCAGGGCGTCCACGCGGGTGAAAAGCCCGTCGAGGGTGTCGCTGCTGGCGTGGGTGTACGCGGCGATAGCGTCTTTTGATTTCCCGCCGAACAGCTGATAGAGCGGCATGCCGGCCAGCTGCGCTTTGATGTCCCACAGCGCCATGTCCACGCCAGCAATGGCGTTGTTGGTTACCGGGCCGTTACGCCAGTAGGCGTTAACGTTCATCATCTGCCACAGATCTTCGATGTTATTCGCATCCCGGCCGGTCAGCAGCGGCTTCAGGTACTCATCGACCATCGTCTTCACCGCCAGCGGGCGCTGCTGGAAAGTGGCGCAGCCGTGACCGACCACGCCTTTATCAGTGGTGATGCGCACCACGATCAGGTTGTGCCGGTCGGGGCGGGTAATAAAGCACTCAATATTTTCAATTAGCGTAGGCAACACCGTAATACTCCCTGGGCCGCAAAACAGCGGGCCGGTTGCGACATTTATTGACGTGATGGCCGCCACTATCGCCTTAATAATCCGGCGGCGTAAACCGCTTTTTTTAAATAATTTTTATTGGTCAGAAAGCTGCCTGAATAATGAATATATACCGTACCAATTTGACAGATAGCATCGTTGTGTGGCTTTACTGGTGCTGAATTGTGATTGTCATCATGTTTTATTGGTTTGTTTTGCTATAGCGATTTACCTACCATCACTGTCATCAATGACAACAACAACTAACTGGCGGACGTTTTATGGGGACACAGGAAGCAATTACGCGCATTATTCGTCTGGTTGGCGGGGCGGATAATATTAATAACGTCTGGCACTGCATGACGCGGCTGCGCTTTGACCTGGTTGACGATAATAAAGTCGACCAGGGTGAAATTAAAAAGATCCCCGGCGTACTGGGCGCTCAGCTGCAAAGCGATCAGTTCCAGGTCATCATCGGGCCGCAGGTAAACAGCTGGTATCAGCAGATGCAGACCATGCTCGGTACGCCGTCTGCCACGCCTGGCGACAGCACCGCTGGCGGTAAAGGGCGTAAAAGTCTGGTGTCGCTGTTTATGGATACCGTCTCCGGCGTGTTTGGTCCTATCGTACCGGCGATTGCCGGGGCCGGGATGATCAAGGGGCTGCTGGCCGGGCTGGTAGCGCTGAACGTGGTGTCGGCAAAAAGCGATACCGTGGTGGTGATCGATCTTATCGCCAGCGGCGTGTTCTATTTCCTGCCGTTCTTCCTCGCGGTATCGGCGGCGAAGATCTTCAAAACCAATGAATATCTGGCGGCGGCGGTGGCGGCCTGTCTGATGTATCCCTCCCTGATTGAGGCGGCGAAAAACCTCGCGGCGGGCAGTCCGGATGCGGTGAGCGCATTCTGGCTATTGAATGCGATCCCGGTGTCGGTATTTAACTACGCCTCCAGCGTTATCCCGGTGATCTTCTCCATTCTGGCGCTGAGCTACATCCATCGCTGGGTGGACAGCTTTATGCCAGAGGTGCTGAAAACCGTCTTTACCCCGACCCTGACGCTGTTTTTGGCGGCTCTGGCCGCGCTGGTGGTGATCGGCCCGATTGGTATCTATCTCGGTAAAGGGCTGGCGCTGTTTATCGAAGGGCTGTTCAGCATCTCGGCAAGCTTTGCCGGGCTGGTGGTCGGGGCGATCCGTCCGGTGGCGATCCTCACCGGGATGCACCACGCCATGACGCCGATCGCGCTGCAAAACTTTAGCGATCGCGGCTATGACATGCTGATGCCGATGATGTTTATGGCCAACATGGCGATTGCCGGCTCGACCTTCGCTATCTGGCGTCTGAGCAAATCGCGCCAGGATAAGACGGTCACGCTGTCCGCCGGCGTCTCGGCGCTGCTGGGAATTACCGAACCGGCGCTGTTCGGCGTGTTAACCCGGTACAAGAAAGCGTTTATTGCCGCCACGGTAGCCAGCTCGCTGGCGTCGGCTTTCATCGCGTTCTTCGGCGTGCGCCTCTATGGCTACATTCTGTCGAGCATCTTCAGCCTGCCGGCCTATATTGGCCCGTATCTGATCTTTGCCCTGCTGGGCGTTGCCATCGCGCTGGTGCTGTCGTTTGTCCTGACGACCGTGCTGGTGGGGAAAGAGGCGGAATAAAACAGGTGATGCAGCGCGCCTCGTCGGGCGCTGCATCGCTGCTATGAAACACGATAATGCAAAGTGTTTCCAGATGTTTCATGACGACATCATCCCGGTAATAAGATCAGTGAGTTAGTACACACTTTTGCAACATCCCCCCTTTCCCTGTGCGTTAACGGTTCAAGTTTGCCCGCGGCGTGCCGTTGACCAAAGAAGGCGCATTGCCTCTTTATCTCCAGGGAATTTGTCTATGTTCAAAACCACGCAGTCCCGTTTCATCCTTACGCTGTGCCTTTTCTTTATTGTGTTAGTTGGCGTGACGTCGCTTGCGATCACGCTGTTTGTCAGCCCGCAGATTAAACAGTCCGAAACGCGGCTTATCCGCTATGAAGTCGGTAACGTGGCGGGCGCTATCGTCGAGCAGATGAACCGCGTGCAGGCGCAGATGCGCAGCGTGACGCAAACGGTAGCCGCCCTCTCCAGCGAGCAGATTGATGTGGTACTGCCAGCGCTGGTGGATCAGTACAAGGATGTGAACGTGTTCGGCGGGGGCATCTGGCCGCTGCCGGAAAAACGCGAGGCCGGACGCAATAAATTCAGCACCTTCTTCGCACGCGACGCGAACAACGATTTGCAGGTCAACACCTACTGGAACTCCGACGCGGCACCGAATTACTACGAGCAGGTGTGGTACAAGGGCGGCCTGGCCGCACCGGTTGGACAGTGCGCCTGGGCCAACGCCTATCAGGACGACGCCAGCCCGCAGCCGCGCACTAACTGCGCCATGACCATCAACAAAGACGGTCAGCCGTGGGGCGTTGCCACCATCGATGTCACGCTGGGCTTCTTCAACCAGCTGGCGAAGCAGATGGATGAGGCGATCCAGGGGCGCGTGCTGATCGTGGAAGCAGACGGCAAAATTGTCGGCAATGCCGATCAGCTGGGTAAAGCAGCGAGCCTCGATAACGTGGCGCAGATGAACACGCCGATGGCAGCTGCCCTCACCGGGTTGCTGAAAGGCTACGATCCGGGAAGCCAGCTGGAGCAGGAGTATGACAACGACGGCACCTCGCATACCCTGATTTTGCAGGCAATTAAGGGCAGCCCGTGGATTATCGCGGTGGATCTGCCGACCGCGCTGCTGACCCAGCAGACCAGCACCATCATGACGCGTTTAGGCCTGGTGCAGATCCCGCTGGCGCTGCTGCTGCTCGGCGTGCTGGTGGTGTTTATCCGCACCATGACCGGTCGCCTTGCGGATCTGAACCACAACATCAGCCGTTTGTCGTCAGGCGGGGCCGATCTGACCCAGCGTCTGCAGCCGGGCAGCAGCCCGGAGTTCAACGCGGTGATCTACAGCTTCAACGGTGTGATTAGCTGGCTGCAGGAGATGCTGCGCCAGGTGGGGGACAGCGCGCGGGCCATCTCGTCGGCCTCTCAGCAGATTGCCACCGGCAACCAGGATCTCTCAGCGCGTACCGAAGATCAGGCCAGCTCGATTGAAGAGACGGCGGCGTCGATGGAGCAGCTCACCAGCACGGTGCGCCAGAATGCGGATAACGCAGCCAATGCCAACGAGCTGGCGCGCGATGCCTCGGCAGTGGCCGAGCGCGGCGGGGAAGTGGTGAAACAGGTGGTGACCACCATGAACGCCATTCAGGCCTCGTCCGGTAAAGTGGTGGATATCATCAGCGTTATCGACAGCATCGCCTTCCAGACCAACATTCTGGCGCTTAACGCGGCGGTGGAAGCCGCCCGTGCCGGCGAGCAGGGCAGGGGCTTTGCAGTGGTGGCGCAGGAAGTGCGTAACCTTGCACAGCGTTCTGCCCAGTCGGCGCGCGAGATCAAGCAGCTGATTGAAGCCTCGGTGAGCAATATCGACATCGGTACCAGCCTGGTGACCGAAGCCGGTAAAACCATGGAGGAGCTGACGCAGAGCGTGCGCAACGTGACGACCCTGATGAGTGAGATCATGTCGTCGAGCCGTGAACAGAGTGCGGGTATTGAGCAGGTCAACCTGGCGATTAACCAGCTCGACAGCACCACCCAGCAGAACGCCGCGCTGGTGCAGGAAGTCTCCGCTGCTTCACACTCTATGTCCGAGCAGACGCAGCAGCTTAACCAGGTGGTTGCCGGCTTCAGACTGTAACGTTCTTCCCTCTCAGCGCACCGCAGCCGCGGTGCGCTTTTCTCTCCGCTTGCAATTTGATCATCACAGGCTTACGATATTGTTATGTTATAACATATAGAAAGGTCATTACGATGAAAGACGGCATCCATCCGCTTTACCGCACCGTGGTTTTCCACGACACCAGCGCCAACGAGTATTTCAAAGTTGGTTCCACCATTAAGACCGACCGCGAAATCGAACTCGACGGCCAGACCTGGCCCTACGTGACGCTCGACGTGTCCTCGGCGTCGCATCCGTACTACACCGGGAAACAGAAAACCTTCTCTAACGAAGGCAGCACGGCTCGCTTCCAGCAGCGCTTTGGTCGCTTCCTGGGCGGGGCGAAAGGAGAGAAATAATGCAGGTACTCAACTCATTGCGCAGCGCAAAGCAGCGCCATCCTGACTGTCAGCTGGTCAGACGCAAAGGACGGCTGTATGTGATTTGCAAATCGAACCCGCGCTTTAAAGCGGTGCAGGGTAAGAAGAAGAAACGATAAAAACGCGCCCCTGGCCTGATGGCAAGGGGCGTTTTGTTATGCCTGGACAGGAACGCCGGTCGCGACGGGCTTATCCAGCGAATAGATGTCGTAGAAGGAGAGGGTCTGTTTGCGGCTGAGCATTTTAGTCAGCATCGCTTTTTGCGATTCACTCACTTTTGGCGAGCGCATAATCGCCTCAACCAGTTCTGCAGGAACATCGCGCGTGTTGTACCACTCCCCGTTATAGCAAACCCGAAAATCAAGCACGTCGATATCTTCGTAGCGATAGCGCGGGTTCACATCAAAGAAAAAGAAGCCGTTCAGCAGCACAAACAGCACGACCAGCAGCCATACTGACCCGGACAGCGTAGCGGACTGCAGCATTACCGCCATGGTGGCGAGCCAGCCGATATACATCCCGATAAATAAGCCAGGGTGCTTGCGAATAAAGCTGATGCTGAAGCGCGGGCGGTTATCGCGTTTTTCCACGCGGTTGAGTTCGTCGATGGTTTGGTTAAGCAGGCGTTGTATTTCAGTCATTCCAGGCCTTCAGAGTGGTGCGCAGCGGGCGCGGGAAGGTTTTTTACTAGTGTAAAAAGCAGGGGCTTAAGAAAAAAGTAACAGATGGCGCTGAAAAAACGATAACAGTTCAGCGCCAGCGAGCATGACAGTTTACAGGGTTTTGATGATGCGTGCCGGGTTGCCGCCTACCACGCAGTTATCCGGTACGTCTTTGGTGACTACCGCGCCGGAAGCGATGACCACGTTATGACCAATCGTTACGCCAGGATTGATGATAGCGCGCCCGCCGATCCAGGCGTTATCGCTGATAGTAACCGGCTTGCCGTATTCCACACCGCTGTTGCGCTCGGTGGCGTCCAGCGGGTGAGTCGCGGTATAGATATGCACGCCAGGCGCCATCATGCAGTTCTTGCCGATATGCACCGGACAGACATCAAGGATCACGCAGTCGAAGTTGGCGTAAAAATTATGACCGAGAAAAATGTTATAGCCGTAATCACAGCGGAAGGTTGGCTCGATATAAACTTTATCGCACCCGCCCAGTAAATCCTGTAGCAGCGCCTTACGCGTGGCGGTTTCATCCGGCGCGGTATGGTTATAGCGATGTACCAGATGCCGGGCGCGAATACGATCTTCGCGCAGCGTCGGGTCACCCGGATCGTAAAACTCGCCAGCAATCATTTTACGCTTTTCTTCGCTCATTCCTGCTCTCCTTATTAACGACTGGCAACAAGGTAATGCAGCATCAGCAAAAAGAAAACGCCTGTCTGGCGGCTTTGCGCGGCGCGCAGCAAATTGCAGATAAAACGCAGCGTAAAGGGCGCGCCATGTTAATGGAACGAGTCAGGCCGCAGGCAGAGGTGAGGGGACGCTCAACATTAACATGGCTTCAGGACAGCAGGTGACGGGCAGGATTCACATTTAAATACGCTGGATTAACGAACAAATTTCCACACGGAGGCCGGAATTTTATCATACAGCTTATTCATGGTCAGTTCCGCGAGGCGATGATCGGCCGCGGAATAAAAGACGGTCAATTCGTTATCGGGTAATTCGTATTTATTTTTTTCGATTACACGTTCCAGGGTGTCAATAGACTGACAGCGACGTAAGCGCATCAGATAATCAATTTTAGTTAATGGCTTTGTGGACATTTTTTCACCTTAAGTGATTGTAGTAGTTTTAAAATGACAGACTAACCGGGTTTGCCCGACTCACATTGAGAAAACAACGAAACAGACGATTGCCCGACTTACGCCACTTCTGCAAGTCCTGTGCATTTATGCCGTAGTTACTGAACAACATGAAGGTGTCGTCCAGGTATTCATCTATTTGCTCAATCAGAATATTGTCTTCATCATGCTTAATTTTGTAATTAAGTGCGAAGGTAGCTATGTGTTCGATCAATTCATTCAGCTGGAGGTTAATCGCTGATGTAGGATCGTTAACCCAACCATGGTGGCTTTCACCAAGGTTAGCAAGGCAGTCATGATACAAAGTTTCGCAGAGAAATTTAAGCTGCGCTATATCATGCCTCTTTGGTGAGTATTCGTCCATACGCTTCCCCCTTTTTCGTAAAAAAATTTGATTACACAGGTGCGCAACAGGGGTAATAACTGTTTCTATATGGCCACGCCGGCGTCTTGCCGTGTCTCATTAACTATAAATCACGCTTAAGGATTTTTCCTTCTGCTATTACGAAAAATTACATTTCGTTCGTAAGGATGATGAACGCTGCCTTAATAAGACTTACGGATGATTTGCCATTGTCTGCTGCGGTTAAAAGGGCGCTGACAGTAAGATAAGTGGTTCATTCAGTAGTGTATTATCTTAAATCCTCCACTAATAATATAAGCCGCTATGGTGCAGGGTTATTTGTAAGATTACTCTGAATTAGATTTCACCAATTGTATTAATATCTTTCACGCTATTTTTCTGCGGGTAATGATCCCGATAAATAGTAATTAATTTTTCCCGTCCGGACGTCACGCATTTAGATTATGGCGCGCAGCCAATAAAAAAGGCCGCGTTACGCGGCCTTTTGAGGAAAGATGGGAATTAATGATGCTCAACCTTGTGGCTGTGCTCAATATCCTCATTTTTCCGGTGGAAGCGGCGGCGAACCACCACGAAGAACACCGGTACGAAGAAGATAGCCAGCACGGTAGCCGTTACCATCCCGCCCATTACGCCAGTACCTACGGCGTTCTGTGCGCCGGAACCCGCGCCGGTGCTGATAACCAGCGGCATTACCCCGAGGATAAACGCCAGTGAGGTCATCAGGATGGGACGCAGACGCATACGTACCGCTTCCAGCGTCGCTTCAATCAGCCCTTTGCCTTCTTTGTCCATCAGGTCCTTGGCGAATTCCACGATAAGTATCGCGTTCTTCGCCGATAGCCCAATGGTTGTCAGCAGGCCCACCTGGAAGTAGACGTCGTTGGTCAGGCCGCGGAACGAGGCGGCAATCAGCGCACCCAGTACCCCGAGCGGAACCACCAGCATGACCGAGAACGGAATCGACCAGCTCTCGTACAGCGCGGCCAGACAGAGGAAGACCACGATAAGCGAGATAGCGTACAGCGCCGGGCCCTGGTTACCGGAGAGACGTTCCTGGTAGGACATACCGGTCCAGTCAAAGCCGATACCCGCCGGCAGCTTGCTCGCCAGCTGTTCCATCATATCCATTGCTTCACCGGTACTTCTGCCCGGTACCGCTTCACCGAGGATCTCCATAGACGGCAGGCCGTTATAGCGCTCCAGACGCGGTGAACCGTACTCCCAGCGCGTGCTGGCGAAGGCAGTAATCGGCACCATCTGACCATCGGAGCCGCGCACGTACCAGTTACCAATATCTTCCGGCAGCATACGGTATTGCGCTTCGGACATGACGTACACCTTCTTCACGCGACCGCGGTCGATGAAGTCGTTGACGTAGCTTCCGCCCCAGGCCGCACCCAGCGTGGTGTTGATATCGGTAATCGATACCCCCAGCGCCTGTGCTTTTTCCTGATCGATATCAATTTTGAACTGCGGGGTATCTTCCAGACCGTTCGGACGCACGCCCGCCAGCAGGTCAGGGTGTTTCGCCACCTCGCCCAGCAGCTGGTTACGCGCCTGAGTCAGTTTTTCATGGCCGAGGCCGCCCTGGTCAATCAGCTGGAAGTCAAAGCCGGTTGCCGTACCGAGATCGACGATCGCCGGCAGGTTAAACGCGAACACCATTGCATCGCGGATCTGCGAGAAGGTGCCCATCGCACGGCCGGTAATCGCCCCCACTTTGTTCTCATCGCCCTCACGCTCATCCCAGTTTTTCAGAGAGACGAACGCGATACCGGTGTTCTGACCACGACCAGCGAAGCCGAAGCCGTTAACCGCAAACACCGAGTTAACGTTCGCTTTCTCTTTTTCCAGGTAGTACTGGGTAACTTCATCCAGCACTTTCTGGGTACGTTCCTGAGAGGCGCCCGCCGGCAGCTGAACCATGGTCAGGAATACGCCCTGATCCTCTTCCGGAAGGAACGAGCTTGGCAGACGCACAAACAGATACGCCATACCGACCACGATGATGATGTAGAGCAGCAGGTAACGACCGGTGCTGCGCAGAATGCTGGCAACGCTGTCGGTGTAGTGGTGCGTGCTCTTGTCGAACATGCGGTTAAACCAGCCGAAGAAGCCTTTCTTGCCTTCCCCGTGATCGCCTTTCGCGATGGGTTTCAGCATGGTGGCGCACAGCGCCGGAGTAAGGATCAGCGCCACCAGTACCGAAAGCACCATCGCGGAAACGATAGTGATGGAGAACTGACGGTAGATTGCCCCGGTAGAGCCGCCGAAGAAGGCCATCGGAATAAATACCGCGGACAGCACCAGCGCAATACCCACCAGCGCACCCTGGATCTGGCCCATCGATTTACGCGTTGCCTCTTTGGGCGGTAATCCTTCTTCCGCCATGACGCGCTCGACGTTCTCCACCACCACGATGGCGTCATCCACCAGCAGGCCTATCGCCAGCACCATCCCGAACATCGTCAGGGTGTTAATCGAGAAGCCAAACATCCCGAGGATGGCGAAGGTACCGAGCAGTACCACCGGCACCGCAATCGTCGGGATCAGCGTGGCGCGGAAGTTCTGCAGGAACAGATACATCACGATGAACACCAGCACGATCGCTTCGACCAGGGTTTTCACCACTTCGTTAATGGAAATCTTAACGAACGGGGTGGTGTCATACGGATAAACAATTTCCAGACCGGCCGGGAAGGTGGCTTTCAGCTTATCCAGCTCGGCGCGTACCGCATTGGCGGTATCCAGCGCGTTCGCACCGGTTGCCAGTTTGATACCCAGACCGGAAGCCGGCTGGTTGTTGTAGCGCGCGATGATGTCGTAGTTCTCACCGCCCAGCTCAATGTTCGCCACATCACGCAGGCGAACCTGCGAGCCGTCCTGGTTCACCTTGAGCAAGATTTTGCCGAACTCTTCGGTAGAGGTCAGACGGGTCTGCGCGATGATAGAGGCGTTAAGCTGCTGGCCTTTCACCGGCGGCGTACCGCCTAACTGACCGGCTGCCACCTGGGCGTTCTGCGCTTTGATGGCGTTGATCACGTCAACCGGCGTCAGCTGGAAGTTGTTCAGTTTGTTCGGGTCCATCCAGATACGCATCGCGTACTGGGAACCAAACAGCTGCACATCACCCACGCCAGGCGTACGGCTGATCGGGTCCTGAATGTTTGCGGCGACGTAGTCGGAGATATCTTCCTGGGTCATGGAGCCGTTGGTGTTGATCACCCCGGCTACCATCAGGAAGCTGCTCGCCGATTTCTGTACGCTCACACCCTGCTGCTGCACTTCCTGCGGCAGCAGCGGCATCGCCAGCTGTAGCTTGTTCTGCACCTGTACCTGCGCGATATCCGCGTCGGTACCGGATTCGAAGGTCAGGGTGATCTGCACCGTACCGGTGGAGTCACTGTTAGAGGAGAAGTACATCAGGCCATCGATACCGTTCATGTTCTGTTCGATAACCTGCGTCACCGTGTCCTGCACGGTTTTCGCATCAGCCCCGGGATAGGTTGCCGAAATCGTCACCGCCGGCGGCGCAATCGAAGGATATTGCGCTATCGGCAGGTTGAGGATCGACAGTCCCCCAGCCAGCATGATGATGATCGCCAGCACCCAGGCAAAGATGGGGCGATCGATAAAGAAATTAGGCATGTCTTAACGGCTCCTGTTTGAGTTAAGACTGAGGTTGTTCTGACTGACCATTGGCCGCAGCCTGCTCTTTCTTGTCAGCCGTGACTTCCTGCGCTTTAACCTGGGCGCCCGGTCTTACTTTTTGCAAGCCGGAAACGATCACGCGATCGCCTTCTTTCAAGCCATCCGTTACCAGCCACTTGTCGCCGATCGCCTGTTCAGCGGTAATCTGGCGCACTTCGACCTTATCGCCTTCGCCAATTACCATTGCACTGGCATCACCACGCGGTGTGCGGGTCACGCCCTGCTGCGGAACCAGAATCGCATTCGGACGAGTGCCTTCTTCCAGTTTGGCGCGAACAAACATGCCAGGCAGCAGCGTCATGTCCGGGTTCGGGAAGATAGCGCGCAGCGTGATAGACCCGGTGGTCTGGTCAACGCTGACGTCGGAGAACTCAAGGGTACCAGTCTGCGGATATTTGCTGCCGTCGTTAGTTACCAGCTCCACTTTCGCTTTGCCGCCTTCCTGCTTCAGCGAGCCGTTAGCCAGCTCCTGTTTCAGGCGCAGAAAATCGTTGCTGGACTGGGTAACGTCAACATAGATAGGGTCGAGCTGTTGCACCGTGGCGAGGGCATTGGTCTGCCCGCTGGTCACCAGCGCCCCTTCGGTCACGGCAGATTTACCGATGCGGCCGCTGATAGGAGAGGTGACTTTGGTGTACGCCAGGTTGATGCGTGCGGTTTCGACCGCCGCTTTAGCCGCGACGACCGCAGCGCTGGTCTGCTGCGCCTGCGCCTGGGCGTCATCGTAATCCTGCTGGCTGATGTACTGAGTACCCAGCAGTTTCTTGTAACGATTCAGCGTGACCTGAGCGATGTTCGCCTGGGCCTGAGCCTGCGCCAGATCGCCTTTGGCGCTTTCGTAAGATGCCTGATAGGTTGCCGGATCAATCTGGTACAGCGAGACACCCGCTTCCACATCACTGCCTTCGGTAAAGTTACGCTTCAGGATGATGCCGCTTACCTGCGGGCGTACTTCTGCCACGCGGAACGCGTTAGTACGGCCTGGAAGCTCAGTTGTGATTTGAAGTGGCTCGCTTTTCAGCGTCACAATGCCAACTTCCGGCACTTGCGCACCCTGTTCCTGAGCCTGTTGATCGTCACATCCTGTAAGCGCTAAGCCGCCGGAGAGCATCAGAACGACCGCCAGAGGCGAAAATCCTCTGTTTTTGTTCATATCAAAACCTCGAGTGTCCGATTCCAAAATTGATCAATGGATCAAAAGTCCATAAACCCATTGCTGTGTTTATATTATCGTCATGCTATGGTACATACATTCACAAATGTATGTAAATCTAACCCTGTAACTTCACCCACATATGGCACGAAAAACCAAACAACAGGCGCTTGAGACGCGGCAGCACATTCTTGATGTTGCGCTGCGCTTGTTTTCTCAGCAGGGCGTATCCGCGACATCGCTCGCGGAAATAGCGCAGGCGGCAGGGGTGACGCGCGGCGCTATCTACTGGCATTTCAAGAATAAGTCGGATTTGTTCAGCGAAATCTGGGCGCTTTCAGAGTCCAGTATCAGTGATTTAGAAATTGAGTATCGGGCAAAATTTCCTGACGATCCACTGTCAGTGTTACGTGAATTACTAATTTACGTACTGGAAGCAACGGCAGCCGAGGAGCGCCGTCGCCTGATGATGGAAATCATTTTCCATAAGTGTGAGTTTGTTGGCGAAATGGCGGTAGCCCAGCAGGCGCAGCGAAATCTGTGCGTGGCGAGTAACGAGCGCATCGAGCAGACCCTTAACGACTGTATTGAGGCCGGAATGCTGCCGGCGAAACTGCAAACGCGTCGCGCGGCGATCCTGATGCGCAGCTATATCTCCGGCATTATGGAAAACTGGCTGTTTGCTCCGGAAACCTATGACCTGAAGCGCGAAGCGCGTGAATTTGTTGATATTCTGATTGAGATGTACCAGCTGTGCCCGTCGCTGCAGCGCCCCTTCGATGAGCACGACGCAGCGCCGGAGCCATAAGGGATTTTTCCGCAATACCGGGTGAGCCGCTATTCTGCTTTCCAGCGCCATGCTATTCTGCGCCACTCTAACGATCCCTGTCCTCAGTAGCCTGGCAATCCATACACAACTATGCAGCATATGACTCTTATCCGGCACGCCGCTCTGGCGTTTGTCTTTGCCCTCTTTGTCGCCCTGCTCGGCGCGCCTGCCAGCGCGGTGGCAGCCGCAAACAGCGATCTTCCTTCCCGCAGCGAGGTGCAAAACCAGCTCGATACGCTGAATAAGCAAAAGAGCCTGAGCGGGGAAGAGAAGCTAACCCAGCAGGATCTGACCGAGACCCTGGAAGCCCTGGAAAAAATCGAGCGCGTAAAGCAGGAAACCGAGCAGCTGCGGGTGCGGGTTGCCCAGGCGCCGGCGAAGATGGCGAAGGCCACCACAGATCTTAACGAGCTCAGCAACCGCGACAGCGATGACGTTACGGTTCAGAGTTATAACGCCATGCGCCTGCACGATCTCGAACAGCGCGTGGCTTCGGTGCTGGACAAACTGCAAACCGCCCAGAGCGAGCTTTCTACGCTCAACAGCCAGCTGGTGTCGCTCCAGACCCAGCCGGAGCGCGTGCAGAACACCATGTTTAACGTCTCCCAGCAGCTGCAGACCATTCGTAATCGCCTCAACGGCACCGGGCCTGGCGAGCAGGCGCTGCGTCCAAGCCAGCAGACGCTACTGATGGTGCAGCAGGTGCTGCTTAATGCCCAGCTGGATCAGCAGCGCAAGAGCCTTGAAGGCAACACCGTGCTGCAGGACAGCCTGCAGAAGCAGCGCGATTATGTGGTAGCGAACATCAATCAGCTTGAGCATCAGATTCAGCTGCTGCAAACCGCGGTGAGTAACAAACGTCTGACGCTGACCGAGAAAACAGCCCAGGAAGCGCTCTCCCCGGATGATGCCTCGCGCATCCAGAACAACCCGCTGGTGCGCCAGGAGCTGGATCTCAACCACCAGCTCAGTGAGCGCCTGATTGCCGCCACGCAGACCGGTAACGCGCTGGTTGAGCGCAATATTAAAGTGAAGAACTGGCTCGACCGGGCGCTGCAGTCCGAGCGCAACCTGAAAGAGCAGATTGCGGTGCTGAAAGGCAGCCTGCTGCTGTCGCGTATTCTCTATCAGCAGCAGCAGACGCTGCCGTCGGCGGACGAGCTGGAGGATATGACCAATCGCATCGCCGATTTGCGTCTGGAGCAGTTTGAAATCAACCAGCAGCGTGATGAGCTGTTCCAGGGCGATACCTGGGTGGCGAAGCTGGAAGAGGGTCATCAGGGCGAGGTCAACAGCGAAGTGCATGATGCGCTGCTGGAAGTGATCGACATGCGTCGCGCGCTGCTCGATCAGCTCAACAAACAGCTGGGCAACCAGCTGATGATGGCCATCAACCTGCAGATTAACCAGCAGCAGCTGATGAGCGTCAGTAAAAGTCTTGAAGAGATCCTGACCCAGCAAATCTTCTGGGTAAACAGCAACAAGCCGATGGACTGGGAGTGGATCAAAGCCTTCCCCGGCGCGCTGCATGACCAGATCAAAGCGATGAAGTTCACGGTAAACTGGGATAAAGCCTGGCCGGCGGTGGCGCTGGCGCTGCTGGCCGGTTTGCCGCTGGTGCTGCTGGCCGGACTTATTCGCTGGCGCTTTGGCTGGATGCGTCAATATCTGGCGCGCCTGGCCTCTGAGGTCGGGCAGCTACGTAACGACAGCCAGCTTCACACGCCGAAAGCTATCCTGATAAACCTGATCCTCGCGCTGCCGGTGTGTCTGATTATTCTCGCGGTCGGCCTGATCCTGCACGTGATGCAGCTGAGCGTCAGCGAACTGCTGTGGGCGTTCAGCAAAGAGCTGGCGCTGTTCTGGCTGGTATTCGGCCTGTGCTGGCGCGTGCTGGAAAAAGACGGCGTGGCGGTGAACCACTTCAATATGCCTGTTCAGATCACCAGCCACTGGCGGCGACAGATTGTGCGCATCAGCCTGGCGCTGCTCCCGCTGCTGTTCTGGTCGGTGGTGGCCGAGCTGTCGCCGCTGCACCTGATGGATGACGTGGTCGGCCAGTCGATGATCTTCATCAACCTGCTGGTGATCGCCGCGCTGGTCTGGCCGATGTGCCGGGAGAGCTGGCATGACAAGGAGTCGCACACCATGCGCCTTGTCACTATCACCATTCTCTCGATTGTGCCGGTGGCGCTGCTGGTGCTGACCGCCAGCGGCTACTTCTATACCACTCTGCGCCTGTCGGGCCGCTGGATTGACACCGTGTATCTGGTGATCGTCTGGAACCTGCTGTACCAGACGGTACTGCGCGGGCTGAGCGTGGCGGCGCGCCGCATCGCTTATCGCCGTGCGGTGTCCCGACGTCAGAATCAGGTAAAAGAGGGAGCGGAAGGGGCCGAGCCGGTACAGGAGCCGCCGCTGGCGCTGGATCAGATCAACCAGCAGACCCTGCGACTGACCACCCTGTTGATGTTCGCGCTGTTTGGCGTGGTGTTCTGGGCGATCTGGTCCGATTTAATCACCGTCTTCTCCTATCTCGACAGCGTGGTGCTGTGGCACTACAACGGCACCGAAGCCGGTGCGGCGGTGGTGAAAAACGTGACGATGGGCAGCCTGCTGTTCGCGCTGGTGGCCTTTACCGTCGCCTGGGCGCTGATCCGCAACCTGCCGGGCCTGCTGGAAGTGCTGGTGCTGTCGCGCCTGAAGATGCGTCAGGGGGCGTCCTACGCCATCACCACCATTCTTAACTACGTGATTATTGCTGCCGGGGCGATGACAGTGTTCGCCTCGCTCGGCGTGTCGTGGGACAAACTGCAGTGGCTGGCCGCCGCGCTGTCGGTCGGTCTGGGCTTCGGCTTGCAGGAAATCTTCGGGAACTTCGTCTCCGGTCTGATCATTCTGTTCGAGCGCCCGGTGCGTATCGGCGATACCGTGACCATCGGCACTTTCTCAGGCACGGTCAGCAAGATCCGCATTCGCGCCACCACCATTACTGACTTCGATCGCAAAGAGGTGATTATCCCGAACAAAGCCTTCGTCACCGAACGCCTGATCAACTGGTCGCTGTCGGATACCATCACCCGCGTGGTGATCCGGCTTGGTGTGGCTTACGGATCGGATCTGGATAAGGTGAAGGCGATCCTGCTGCAGGCGGCGATGGAGCACCCGAAAGTGATGCACGATCCTGAGCCGGCAGTGTTCTTCACCACCTTCGGGCCGAGCACGCTGGATCACGAGCTGCGCCTCTATGTGCGCGAGCTGCGCGACCGCAGCTTCACCGTGGATGAGCTGAACCGCGCTATCGATCGTTTGTGCCGTGAGAACGGGATCAACATCGCTTTCAACCAGCTGGAAGTGCACCTGCGCAATGAGAAAGGCGAGGAGCACACCGAGGTGAAGCGCGATATCAATAAAGGTGAGGGTGACGCCCCGGCGATCGCCTGACGTCCGGCGGCGTAGCCTTCGTTAACCGGCGGAGCGTTGCGCCGCCAGCTTGTTCTCAAAATCGCGCTGGACGATTTCCAGCGCCTTCAGCACGGTTTCAGGATCTAGCGCATGCTCTTCAAGCAGCATGATCAGATCCACCGCCAGTTTTACGTCATCAGATGCCTGTTCCAGCGACATAATTACTCCTCTGTATAAGGTTAGCGGCGCAGACGCGTCAGCGCGCGCTCAAGGTTCTGGGTGGCATCGCGACAGCGCGCCAGACGCCCTTCGAGAGCATCAATTTCCCGGTGCAGCAGCTGCTGCTCCACCAGGGTTTCGACCTCTGCGACGCGCAGTTCGCGCTCACGCTTCATCTCAATCAGCCGGCGTTCAAACTCCTGGTGCTCCAGCAGCTTTTTATGCAGTTTGCCCAGCCCGGTATGGGCGCTGTCATGTGTGCGCAGCTGCCAGCTTGCTGCTTCGCGCTGCAGGGCTTCAATCTGCAGCGCCACGGTTTGTGCAAGCCACGCCACCTGCTCGGTTTCGTTAGCGGTCGCACATGCGCGCAGCTGAGCGGCGTTGGCATGGATTTCATCAAGGAAATCCTGCATCCGGCGGCCCGTGGTGCGAAAACGCTGACGATCGAAGCGCGGGGTGATGCTGTCGTGCCCGGCAAGCGGCGCAATGCGCTGGTCAAGATCGCTCAGGCGGGTATCCAGCAGATCCAGGAGCTGGGCGGTTTTCACATGGTTCTCCATGAAATCGAGGCGCGCTATGCTAGGATAGCGCGTCATCTCTTTGTGGTCAGGGCTATGAAACGGACTATTTTACTCATCACAGGCTGGCTTGCGGTAGTGCTGGCGACGCTGGGCGTGGTGCTGCCGTTGCTGCCGACCACGCCTTTTTTACTGCTTGCCGCCTGGTGTTTCGCCCAGTCCTCACCGCGCTTTCACCACTGGCTGCTGTACCGCTCGTGGTTTGGCAGCTACATCCGGCACTGGGAGCAGTATCGCGCGATGCCGCCCGGCGCTAAACCCCGTGCCATCGCGGTGATTCTGGTGACCTTCGCCATCTCACTATGGCTGGTAAAGATCATGTGGGTACGCATTCTGTTGCTGGTTATCTTAACCTGCCTGCTGATATTTATGTGGCGAATGCCGGTGATTGACGAAAAACAACAAAAACCGTGAAGCCGCACCGCTGGCTGTTGCAATTGTCCGCCACAGTCAGTAAATTCGAGCGTTTTCGAGTACAGCCGCGCCTGGTCAAAGGATGAGCAATACATCCCGGCCTGTTTTCAGGTGGGCGCGCTGTGAGTAATACCGTATTTATCAGGCAACTATCCATGACCGCAACTGCGCAGCAGCTTGACTATCTCAAGAACAGTATTAAAAGCATCCACGACTATCCGAAGCCGGGTATTCTGTTTCGCGACGTAACCAGCATGCTGGAAGACCCGAAAGCCTACGCGCTCAGCATCGAACTGCTGGTTGAGCGTTATAAAGACGCGGGCATCACCAAAGTCGTGGGGACCGAAGCGCGTGGTTTCCTG
Source organism: Siccibacter colletis (assembly GCF_025914095.1). Taxonomy (NCBI): domain Bacteria; kingdom Pseudomonadati; phylum Pseudomonadota; class Gammaproteobacteria; order Enterobacterales; family Enterobacteriaceae; genus Siccibacter; species Siccibacter colletis. Next base: position 992,326 of record NZ_CP074352.1, read on the forward strand.
TTTGGCGCGCCGGTTGCGCTTGCCCTCGGCGTCGGCTTCGTGCCGGTGCGTAAGCCGCGTAAGCTGCCGCGTGAAACCATCGCCGAAAGCTACGAGCTTGAGTACGGCACCGACCAGCTGGAGATCCACATCGATGCCATCCAGCCAGGCGATAAAGTACTGGTGGTGGACGATCTGCTGGCGACCGGCGGCACCATCGAAGCCACCGTTAAGCTGATCCGCCGCCTCGGTGGCGAAGTGACCGACGCCGCGTTCATTATCAATCTGTTTGACCTCGGCGGCGAACAGCGTCTTGAGAAGCAGGGCATCAACTGCTTCAGCCTCGTGCCGTTCCCGGGCCATTGATCCTCCCGGTCACCGCGCCGCCAGGCGTTGCGAACCAGACCGGAAGATTGATGACACGCAGCCTCGCCGATCCGGTGGGGCTGTGTTAGCATTACCCCCCTTAGCATCCACCCCTTAGCGTTTCAGAGCCTGCCCATGAGTTATCAGGTCTTAGCCCGCAAATGGCGTCCACAAACCTTCGCTGATGTCGTCGGCCAGGAACATGTACTGACCGCGCTGGCAAATGGCCTGTCACTGGGTCGTATTCATCACGCGTATCTGTTTTCCGGCACGCGCGGGGTTGGTAAAACCTCTATCGCCCGCCTGCTGGCGAAAGGTCTCAACTGTGAGACCGGCATCACCGCCACACCGTGCGGCGTGTGCGACAACTGCCGTGAAATCGAGCAGGGCCGCTTTGTCGACCTGATTGAAATCGACGCCGCCTCGCGCACCAAAGTAGAAGATACCCGTGACCTGCTGGACAACGTTCAGTACGCACCGGCGCGTGGCCGCTTCAAAGTTTATCTGATTGACGAAGTGCACATGCTCTCGCGTCACAGCTTCAACGCGCTGTTGAAAACGCTGGAAGAGCCGCCGGCACACGTCAAATTCCTGCTGGCGACCACCGATCCGCAGAAGCTGCCGGTGACCATTCTGTCGCGCTGCCTGCAGTTCCATCTTAAAGCGCTGGAGCCGGATCAGATCCGCGCTCAGCTGGAGCACGTGCTGGGCCAGGAGAACATTGGCTACGACACGCGCGCACTGCAGCTGCTGGCCCGCGCCGCAGACGGTAGCCTGCGCGATGCGTTGAGCCTGACCGATCAGGCTATCGCCAGCGGCGATGGTCAGGTCAGCACCCAGGCCGTGAGCGAGATGCTTGGCACGCTGGATGATGACCAGGCCCTGTCGCTGGTGGAAGCGCTGGTACACGCCGACGGCGAGCGTGTGATGACGCTGCTCAACGAGGCCGCCGGGCGCGGTATCGAGTGGGAAGCCCTGCTGGTGGAGATGCTCGGCCTGCTGCACCGCATTGCCATGGTGCAGCTTACGCCGTCTGCCATCGGCAGCGACATGGCCGCCATCGAACAGCGCCTGCGTGAACTGGCGCGCACCGTTTCGCCTGCCGATCTTCAGCTCTATTACCAGACGCTGCTGATTGGCCGCAAAGAGCTGCCCTGGGCGCCCGAGCGTCGCATGGGCGTCGAGATGACCCTGCTACGCGCGCTGGCGTTCCATCCGCAGGCGCCGCTGCCCGAGCCGGAAGCGGCGCCGCGTGCTGTCGCGCCGGTCGCAGCCTCCGCGCCGTCAATGCCGGTGGTTAATGCGCCGCCAGTGCATACCCCACAGGCGGTGGCCCCGCCGTGCAGCGATACCCCGCTGCCGGACGCCACCAGCCAGGTGCTCCAGGCGCGCAGCCAGCTGCAGCGCGCACAGGGAGCCGCCAAAGCAAAAAAGAGTGAACCGGCGGCGCGAGGTACAGCGCGGCCGGTGAATAACAGCGCGCTGGAACGCCTCGCCTCGGTAACCGAACGCGTGCAGTCCCGCCCGGCTGCGTCAACGCAGGAAGCGGCACCGGTTAAAAAAGAGGCCTATCGCTGGACCTCGCAGCTGAAAACCGAAGAAGTAAAAGAGGAAGTGGCGACGCCGAAGGCGCTGCGCACCGCCCTTGAACATGAGAAGACGCCGGAGCTGGCCGCGAAGCTTGCGGCGGAAGCCATCGAGCGCGACGCCTGGGCGGCAGACGTCAGTCGCCTGCAGGTGCCGAAGCTGGTGGAGCAGGTGGCGCTTAACGCCTGGAAAGAGCAGGACGGCAACCGCATCTGCCTGCATCTGCGCTCGACACAACGTCATCTCAACTCGCCCGGCGCGCTGAAGGTGTTGACCGAGGCGATGACTAATCTTTACGGTATCGATGTTGAACTGACTATCATTGAAGATGATAATCCGGCGACGCGCACGCCGCTGGAGTGGCGGCAGGCTATTTACGAAGAGAAGCTCGCCCAGGCGCGGGAATCAATTATTGCGGATAACAATATCCAGACGCTGCGCCGATTCTTTGACGCAGACCTGGATGAAGAGAGTATCCGCCCCCTTTGACAGACGGCGGCGTCGTCTGTTGTTAACCTCAGTGTCGCTTATCGCGCTTGCGGTGAGACGGCCTTACGCGAAGAGAGAAGAGTATGTTTGGTAAAGGCGGTCTGGGTAACCTGATGAAGCAAGCCCAGCAGATGCAGGACAAAATGCAAAAAGTGCAGGAAGAGATCGCGCAGCTGGAAGTTACCGGTGAATCCGGCGCGGGTCTGGTGAAAGTCACCATCAACGGTGCGCACAACTGCCGTCGCGTGGAGATCGATCCGAGCCTGCTGGAAGACGATAAAGATATGCTCGAAGATCTGGTCGCCGCTGCGTTTAACGACGCTGCGCGCCGCATCGAAGAGACCCAGAAAGAGAAGATGGCGTCCGTCTCCTCCGGCATGCAGCTGCCGCCAGGCTTCAAGATGCCGTTCTGATGCAAACCAGCCCACTGTTAACGCAGTTAATGGAAGCACTGCGCTGTCTGCCGGGCGTTGGCCCGAAGTCAGCGCAGCGCATGGCGTTTACCTTGCTGCAGCGCGATCGCAGCGGCGGTATGCGCCTGGCTCAGGCGCTGACCCGCGCCATGTCCGAGATCGGTCACTGTGCGGACTGCCGCACGTTTACCGAGCAGGAGCTGTGCAACATCTGCACCAACGCACGTCGCCAGGAGAACGGCCAGATTTGCGTGGTGGAGAGCCCGGCGGATATCCACGCCATTGAGCAGACCGGGCAGTTTTCCGGCCGCTACTTTGTGCTGATGGGGCATTTGTCCCCGCTCGACGGCATCGGGCCGGATGACATCGGGCTGGACCGTCTGGAGCAGCGTCTGTCGGCTGAGCCGCTGAAAGAAGTGATCCTCGCCACCAACCCGACGGTGGAAGGGGAGGCGACCGCGAACTATATCGCCGAACTCTGCGCGCAGTACGGCGTGGAAGCCAGCCGCATCGCCCACGGCGTGCCGGTCGGCGGCGAGCTGGAAATGGTCGATGGCACCACGCTGTCGCACTCTCTGGCCGGACGCCACAAGATTAGTTTCTAATCAAACGACGGTGCGCGCTGCGTATCGTCGCTTGAAATTTCCGCCCGCTATCCCCATCTCTCACTCAACCTGTTTTTTACCCCGTAAATGGCATTGTTGAGGTTTATCCACATGAAAGGACAAGAAACACGTGGCTTCCAGTCAGAAGTAAAACAGCTTCTGCACCTGATGATCCATTCTCTCTATTCCAACAAAGAGATCTTCCTGCGCGAGCTTATCTCCAACGCCTCCGATGCGGCAGACAAACTGCGTTTCCGCGCGCTGTCTAACCCGGACCTGTACGAAGGCGACGGCGAGCTGCGCGTGCGCGTCTCGTTTGATAAAGACCAGCGCACCCTGACGATTGCCGATAACGGTATCGGTATGACCCGTGACGACGTGATCGATCACCTGGGCACCATCGCTAAATCCGGTACCAAATCCTTCCTGGAATCCATGGGCTCTGACCAGGCGAAAGACAGCCAGCTTATCGGCCAGTTTGGCGTCGGCTTCTACTCGGCGTTCATCGTGGCGGATAAAGTGACTGTGCGCACCCGTGCCGCCGGCGTCAGTGCGGAAGAAGGGGTGTTCTGGGAATCCGCCGGCGAAGGCGAATACACCGTGGGCGACATCACCAAAGCTGACCGCGGCACCGAAATCACTCTGCATCTGCGCGAAGGCGAAGACGAATTCCTCGACGACTGGCGCGTGCGCTCGGTGATCAGCAAGTACTCTGACCACATCGCGCTGCCGGTTGAGATCGAACAGAAAGAAGAGAAAGACGGCGAAACCGTGGTTTCCTGGGAGAAAATCAACAAGGCTCAGGCGCTGTGGACGCGTAATAAAGCGGAAGTGAAAGAGGACGAGTACAAGGAGTTCTACAAGCATATCGCTCACGACTTCACCGACCCGCTGACCTGGAGCCATAACCGCGTTGAGGGCAAGCAGGAGTACACCAGCCTGCTTTACATCCCGGCCCAGGCACCGTGGGACATGTGGAACCGCGATCACAAGCATGGCCTGAAACTTTACGTGCAGCGCGTGTTTATCATGGACGACGCCGAACAGTTCATGCCGAACTACCTGCGCTTCGTTCGTGGCCTGATAGATTCCAACGACCTGCCGCTCAACGTTTCCCGTGAAATCCTGCAGGACAGCACCGTGACCCGCAACCTGCGTAACGCGCTGACCAAACGCGTGCTGCAGATGCTGGAGAAACTGGCGAAAGACGATGCCGAAAAATACCAGACCTTCTGGAAACAGTTTGGCCTGGTGCTGAAAGAGGGGCCGGCGGAAGATCAGGCCAATCAGGAAGCTATCGCTAAACTGCTGCGCTTCGCCACGACCCACACCGACTCCTCCGAGCAGACCGTGTCGCTGGAAGAGTACGTGTCGCGCATGAAAGACGGCCAGGAGAAGATCTACTACATCACCGCCGACAGCTATGCCGCCGCGAAGAGCAGCCCGCACCTTGAGCTGCTGCGTAAGAAGGGCATCGAAGTGCTGCTGCTCTCCGACCGCATCGACGAGTGGATGATGAGCTATCTCACCGCGTTTGACGGCAAATCTTTCCAGTCCGTGGCTAAAGCCGATGAGTCGCTGGATAAGCTGGCGGATGAAGTGGATGAAACCACCAAAGAAGCCGAGAAAGCGCTGGAGCCGTTCGTTGAGCGCGTGAAAACCCTGCTGGGCGAGCGCGTGAAGGAAGTGCGTCTGACGCACCGTCTGACCGACACCCCGGCGATTGTCACCACCGACAACGACGAGATGAGCACCCAGATGGCGAAGCTGTTCGCGGCGGCGGGTCAGGCCGTGCCGGACGTGAAATACATCTTCGAGCTGAACCCGGATCATCCCCTGGTGAAACGCACCGCGGATACCCAGGACGACGCGCAGTTTACCCAGTGGGTAGAGCTGCTGCTCGATCAGGCGCTGTTTGCCGAGCGCGGTACGCTGGAAGATCCAAACCAGTTTATCCGCCGCATGAACCAGCTGCTGGTGTCGTAAGTTCACTGACGGCGTAGTAAAAGGCAGAGGCGTAACGCGCTTCTGCCTTTTTTGTTTCTTATAATGCAGGAAATGGTGGGTGCGCAGGCGCTTACCCATCCTGGAAAACCAGATGTATCAGAGATTCGGGTGACGTAGGGCGGGTAAGCCTGCGCACCCGCCAAACAGCGAACGTCCTGCCGTACAGGTGCCAGGCGCAATCCGAAATGCTGTTTTAAACGTCATGAAACACGCCAAACCGGCCCATTCCCCGCCGTTTCCTTGTCGTGATACTGCCTTTAGTGGTATGGTTTTCGCCCTAATCGAAGCACTAAAAAATTCACAGGTATGAGGAATTACGCAATGCGTATCATTCTGCTTGGCGCTCCGGGCGCTGGTAAAGGCACTCAGGCACAGTTCATCATGGAGAAATACGGTATTCCGCAGATCTCCACCGGGGACATGCTGCGTGCCGCAGTGAAATCCGGCTCTGAGCTGGGCAAACAAGCAAAAGACATCATGGACGCCGGTAAACTGGTGACTGACGAGCTGGTTATCGCACTGGTGAAAGAACGTATTGCTCAGGAAGACTGCCGTAACGGCTTCCTGCTCGACGGTTTCCCGCGCACCATCCCGCAGGCGGATGCGATGAAAGAAGCCGGTATCAACGTTGATTACGTGCTGGAATTCGATGTGCCGGACGAGCTGATCGTAGACCGCATCATCGGTCGTCGCGTACACGCCGCCTCTGGCCGCGTCTACCACATCAAATTCAATCCGCCTAAGGTGGAAGGTAAAGACGATGTGACCGGTGAAGATCTCTCTACCCGTAAAGACGATCAGGAAGAGACCGTGCGTAAGCGCCTGGTGGAGTACCATCAGATGACCGCGCCGCTGATCGGCTACTACCAGCAGGAAGCGCAGGCAGGCAATACCAGATATGCCAAAGTTGACGGCACCAAAGCCGTGAGCGACGTGCGCGCCGAGCTGGAAAACATCCTCGGCTAAGCAGAGCGAGACAAAAAAACCGGGCCATGCCCGGTTTTTTTATGCCCGAAAGGTACGGGATCAGGTGCCGATAATGCCGCCATCGGCTTTGACAATCACCACCGTTGACGAACGCGGGCGTCCTGCCGGATCGGCGTCAGGCCAGGTCGATACCGCCGTCGGGTTAGCCGGATCGGTGATATCGTCACCGCCTTCGCCCGGATGCTGGATGTTGATGAACAGCGTGCGATTATCCGGCGTAAAGGCGATACCGGTTATTTCACAGCCGCGCGGCCCGGTCAGGAAGCGGCGATATTCGTTGGTGCCCGGAATGGTCGCCACCATCTGGTTGTTACCCATATCCTGGTAGGCTTTCTTATTGATGGTGCTGGAGGAGACGTCGGTCTGGATCCACAGCACGCCACGGTGGTCAAACGACAGGCCGTCCGGGCTGCCGAACGCCGCGCCCTGCATTGAGCCTTTGGCTTTCTCATCCGCGCCGTCGGTACGACCGGCCATCACCAGAATGTCCCATTTGAACGCGGTGGCCGCCGGATCGCTATCGGCTTCCAGCCAGTGAATGATGTGCCCGAACACGTTGTTGGCGCGCGGGTTGGCGGCATCGACCGGCGCTTTGCCCTCTTTACCGCGATCGCTGTTGTTGGTCAGGGTGCAGTAGACGCTGCCCGCTGCGTGCGGATCGACGGCGATCCACTCCGGCCGGTCCATTTTCGTTGCGCCAACCGCATCCGCCGCCAGACGCGTTTTCACCAGCAGGTCGCCCTGGTTTTCGAAGCCCTTGCTGCTGTCGAGGCCGTTCTGACCGTGCACCAGCGGCAGCCATTCGCCGCTGCCATCCTCATTGAATTTCGCCACGTAAAGGGTGCCGGACTCCAGCAGAGCCATATTGGCATCGCGGTTAGCGGCATCGTATTTCTTGTCGGAGACGAACTTGTAGATGTACTCGAATTTCTGGTCGTCGCCCATGTAGACCACAGCGCGGTTATCCGCAGCGAGGGTAACGGCGGCGCCTTCATGCTTGAAGCGGCCCAGCGCCGAGTGTTTGCGCGGCGTGGAGTCCGGGTGATAAGGGTCGATCTCTACCACCCAGCCAAAGCGGTTCGGCTCGTTCGGGGTTTTATCGACGCTGAAGCGCTCGTCCACCTCATTCCAGCGGTAGGACTCATCTTCATCGGCGATGCCGTAGCGTTTTTCCAGCGGATTCAGATCGGCTTTCTTAACGAAAATATCTGACCAGTTCTCTTCGCAGGTCAGGTAGGTGCCCCACGGCGTGTGGCCGTTAGCGCAGTTCTGCATAGTACCGAGAATGGTTTCACCCTGCGGATCGGCAGCGGTTTTTACCAGCGCATTGTGGCGCGCCGGGCCGGTGAGCTGCATCGGGGTATTCACGGTAATGCGGCGGGCGAAGGTGGACGGGCGCACCACTTCCCACTCTTTACCCTGCTTTTTCACTTCGATAACGGAGATCCCCATCGCGTTCTGGCCCTTGCGCGCTTTCTCAAGGTTCCAGTTGGCGGTGCCGTCTTTGAACAGCATACCGTTATCAATGTATTCGTGGTTAAGTGCCAGCAGACCGTGGTCGGCGCTGGCACCGCCCTGCGGCAGGCTGAACCAGGCCATACCGTCGTGGTGCATCCCGGCCTGAGCAGCCTGCTCGTCGGTGGTGTTGCTGCCATCTTTTTTAAATTCCGGCAGGTTGCCCTGAATACCGGTGGCATCGCCCCAGCGGTAGAACGGGCGAGCGATATAGCCTTCCGGCACGATCACGCTGTCCTCTGAGGAAACCGGAATGCTTTTGAAGCCCAGCGACACCGCTTTGGCAAGCGTAGACGGCGTCGTCTGCGTCAGCGCAGCAAAAGTCTCTTCCGGCTTCAGCAGCATCGGGAAGGAGACGGCAGTGCCGGCTACCACGCCCATCTGCAAAAAGCGGCGGCGGGAGAGAAAAGCGTTGGCCACGCTGGAAAATACCGGGTTATCGCTGCGGTTACTGATGTCGTCGCTATGTTCTTTTTTGAATACGGACTTAAGTGGTCTGCTCATTGCGGCTTCCTGTCGTTTACTTACCAGAGGAGAACGAAAACGACAGCCAGTGTAGGACTGCTTTGTTACAGTTTTATAACATTAACCGCAGCGGCAGACAGCGTTTCCTTTCGCACTAATTGGTTTCGTTTGTACACATTCACGCTACAATTAGCGCCTAATTTTGAAAGAAGGGACGGTAATGAGTCAGGCTAAAACAGGCATTCTGCTGGCGAACCTCGGGACACCCGATGCGCCCACCCCTGCGGCGGTAAAACGCTATCTGCGACAGTTCTTAAGCGACAGACGCGTGGTGGATACGCCGCGTCTGCTGTGGTGGCCGCTGCTGCGTGGCGTCATTCTGCCCATTCGTTCACCCAGGGTCGCGAAACTGTATCAGTCTGTCTGGATGGAAGAGGGCTCGCCGCTGATGGTTTACAGCCGTCGGCAGGAGAAAGCGCTGGCAGCACGGCTGGGCGCTGACGTGCCGGTAGCGCTCGGCATGAGCTACGGCTCGCCGTCGCTTGAGAGCGCGGTGCAGGCGCTGATGGCGCAGGACGTCACCCATATCGTGGTGCTGCCGCTCTATCCGCAGTACTCCTGCTCCACCGTGGCTGCGGTGTGGGACGAACTCGGGCGTATCTTCGCCAAAACCCGCTATATGCCGTCGCTGAGTTTTATCCGCGACTACGCGACCAACAGCGACTACATCGCCGCGCTGGCGAATACCGTGCGCCGCTCGTTTGCCGAGCACGGCGAGCCGGATCTGCTGCTGCTCTCCTATCACGGTATTCCGCAGCGTTACGCCGACGAAGGCGACGACTACCCGCAGCGCTGCCGCGACACCACCCGTGAGCTGGTCAATGCTCTGGGGCTGGATCCGGACAAGGTGATGATGACCTTCCAGTCGCGCTTTGGCCGCGAGCCGTGGCTGACGCCTTATACCGATGAAACCCTGAAAATGCTTGGTGAGAAGGGCGTGAAGCATATTCAGGTGATGAGTCCGGGCTTTGCCGCTGACTGCCTTGAAACTCTGGAAGAGATTGCGGTACAGAACCGTGAATTTTTCCTGGAGGCGGGCGGTGAGAAATATGAATACATACCGGCACTTAACGACAATGACGATCACATCGAGATGATGGTGAATCTGACCCAGCCTTACCGCTAATCGCACGCCGGGCGGGGAGTGTGCTACCATTCTCCGCCTCTTTCCCCATCGTAAAGCAAGACCATGAAATTTCCCGGTAAACGTAAATCCAAACACTATTTTCCCGTGAGTGACCGCGACCCGTTGCTGAAGCAAATTCAGCCGGAGAGCGAAGCTGGCACCTCCTGGGTGGTCGGTATCGACCAGACGCTGGTGGATATTGAAGCCAAAGTCGATGACGAGTTTGTCACGCGCTACGGCCTGAGCCTCGGGCACTCGCTGGTGATTGAAGATGACGTGGCGGAAGCGCTTTACCAGGAGCTGGTTCGCGAAAATCTGATTACCCATCAGTTTGCCGGCGGCACCATCGGCAATACCATGCACAACTACTCGGCGCTGGCCGATGACCGCTCGGTGCTGCTCGGCGTGATGTGCAACAACGTGCAGATCGGCAGCTACGCCTATCGCTATCTGTGCAACACCTCCAGCCGTACCGATCTCAACTATTTACAGGGCGTGGACGGGGCGATTGGCCGCTGCTTTACGCTCATCAGCGAAAACGGCGAGCGTACCTTCGCCATCAGCCCGGGCCAGATGAACCAGCTGCGCCCCGAGAGCATTCCCGAGTCGGTGATTGCTGGCGCATCGGCGCTGGTGCTGACCTCCTATCTGGTGCGCTGCAAGCCGGGCGAACCGATGCCGGATGCCACCATGCAGGCCATCGCTTATGCCAAAAAGCACAACGTGCCGGTGGTGCTGACGCTGGGCACCAAATACGTGATTGCCGATAACCCGCAGTGGTGGCGTGATTTCCTGAAGGAGCACGTCTCGATTCTGGCGATGAACGAAGAAGAGGGCGAGGCGCTGACCGGGGAAAACGACCCGCTGATGGCCGCCAACAAAGCGCTCGACTGGGTGGATCTGGTGCTCTGCACCGCCGGGCCGGTGGGGCTTTATATGGCGGGCTTTACTGAGGAAGAGGCGAAGCGTAAAACCCAGCATCCGCTGCTGCCGGGGGCGATTGCCGAATTCAACCAGTATGAGTTCAGCCGCGCAATGCGTTTCCAGGACTGCGAGAATCCACTGCGTATTTTCTCGCATATCGCCCCGTACATGGGCGGCCCGGAGAAGATCATGAACACCAACGGTGCCGGCGATGGCGCGCTGGCGGCGCTGCTGCACGACATCACCGCGAATAACTACCACCGCAATAACGTGCCGAACTCCAGCAAGCACCAGTTCACCTGGCTGACCTACTCCTCGCTGGCGCAGGTGTGTAAATACGCTAACCGCGTCAGCTATCAGGTGTTAAATCAGCACTCTCCGCGTCTGACCCGCGGCCTGCCGGAGCGCGAAGACAGCCTCGAAGAGGCGTACTGGGATCGGTGAGTTGAGTGGGGCTTGATGGTGGGTGCGCTTACGCTTACCCACCCTACAAACGGGAGCCGTGCTGATGGTGGGTGCGCTTGCGCTTACCCACCCTACAAATGGAAGCCGTGCTTGATGGTGGGTGCGCTTACGCTTACCCACCTTGGAAACGGAATGCTATGTTGTAGGGCGGGTAAGCGTAGCGCACCCGCCGTGGTTCCAGGAAGGCGTTACTGCTGCAGCGACGGATGCGGCGTCGGTGCCATGTCGAGCTCGTCCGGGGTCTTTTTATCCAGCAATGCCAGCATGGTGTTGGCGATTTCACGCTCGCCCATCACCACTTCGTTGGCACCGCGCTCGGAGATGTAATCCACTTCATCGTCATAATGCGCCCTCGCGATAATCTCGATGTTCGGGCACTTCTCACGCGCCGACGCCACGATCTCCCCGGCTTCGTAACCGTTGGGGATGGTCAGCAGCAGCCAGCGCGCGCAGTCGAGGTGCGCGAGGTTGAGGATCTCTTCATTCGCCGCATTGCCTAACACTGCACGAATCCCGCGCTCGCGCAGCTCATCCACCCGGCTGCGGGAGGTTTCAATCACCACCAGCGGCACGCCCTGGGCCAGCAGCTTCTCCCCAAGCAGGCTGCCGACGCGGCCAAAGCCCACCAGCAGCGCGTGATTGCAGATATCCACCGGGATCTGCTTCTCTTCTTCGATAGCTTCTTCCAGCGTCTGGGCTTCCAGCGTCTCGGTCTTATCGAGATACTTCTCCAGCAGCGCGAACAGGATCGGGTTGAGCATAATCGACAGGATTGCCCCTGCCAGCACCAGGTTCTGGCCCTCCTGCGGCAGCAGGTCCAGCGCCATGCCAAGACCGGCCAGAATAAAGGCGAATTCACCAATCTGCGCCAGGCTGGTGGCAATGGTGAGGGCGGTGCGCTGCGAGTGCCCGAACATTTTCACCAGCCCGAACGCCGCCAGCGATTTACCGAAGATAATGATCGCCACGGTGCCCAGCACCGCCAGCGGCTGCTGAATTAACACCAGCGGGTCGAACAGCATCCCCACCGAGACAAAGAACAGCACCGCAAACGCGTCACGCAGCGGCAGGGTATCGTGGGCTGCACGATGGCTTAGTTCGGATTCGTTCAGCACCATCCCGGCGAAGAACGCACCCAGCGCAAAGGAGACATCAAACAGCTCCACCGCGCCAAAGGCGATGCCCAGCGCCAGCGCCAGCACCGAAAGGGTAAAGAGCTCGCGTGAACCGGTGGCAGCACTGCGCGCGAGGATCCATGGCACCAGGCGGCGGCCTACCAGCATCATCAGGGCAATAAAAGCCACCACTTTGCCGATGGTAATGCCCATATCCAGCGCGAGGGTGGCAAAACCGAGGTTGCCTTTTTCCAGCATCCCGGCGATGGCGGGCAGCAGCACCAGCGTCAATACCATCACCAGGTCTTCAACAATCAGCCAGCCGATCGCAATCTGGCCGCGCTGGCTGTCTACTAATTGCCGCTCCTCAAGCGCCCGCAGCAACACCACGGTACTGGCGGTTGAGAGACACAGACCGAACACAATGCCGGTCATCAGCGACCAGTCGAGGAAGGTGGAGAGCGCCACACCCAGCAGCGTCGCCACAGCAATCTGGGCTATCGCGCCGGGGATGGCGATGGACTTTACCGCCATCAAATCCTTAATGGAGAAGTGGAGACCGACACCAAACATCAGCAGGATAACGCCAAGCTCGGCCAGCTCGGGCGCAAGTTTGGTATCTGCAACGAAGCCTGGCGTAAACGGCCCGGCCAGCACGCCAGCTAATAAATATCCGACCAGAGGTGATATGCGAAGCTTGTTCGCCAGCATGCCGAGCAAAAAAGCGAGCACAAGGCCGCCGACAATGGTGGTGATTAGCGGGGTGGCGTGATGCATTCCGTCTCCTTTCGTAAGTCGTTGATCCACGATGGCCAGCATCCGATCCGGGACGCGAAGCCATAACTCCAGTATTTAGTTTATGACAAATTACTTATCGGCGTTTGTGAATAATTGTTGAATGCTAATGAAAAAAGGCTTTTGAAGGCAAAAAATGTGAATCAGAGGGTTATTAGCAGGTTAATTTGCGGGGAATGACAGAAATAAGGCGTGAGAAAGTGGCCTGTAACATATTACAGGCCACCGGGAGTCACGGTTTATCGCGGTTTTCAGGCAGGAAGATTGCCAAAATGCCCAACAGAGGCAGAAAAGCGCAGATCTTGTAGACCAGATCAATACTTGTGTGGTCGGCTACCACACCGAGTACCGCAGCGCCCAGCCCGCCCATACCAAAAGCGAAGCCGAAAAACAGCCCTGACACCATGCCAATCCGCCCCGGCAGCAGCTCCTGGGCGTACACCAGAATCGCGGAAAACGCCGATGCCAGAATAAAACCGATGATGACGATCAGTACTCCGGTCCACCACAGCGAGGCCCAGGGCAGCAGCAGGGTAAACGGCGTAACGCCGAGGATGGACCCCCAGATCACATACTTGCGCCCAATCTTGTCGCCAATCGGCCCGCCAATCACCGTTCCGGCGGCAACGGCAAACAGAAACGCGAACAAGTAAAACTGCGCGGTCTGCACCCCCATGCCGAACTTATCCATCAGGTAGAAGGTGAAGTAGCTGCTGATGCTCGCCATATAGAAGTACTTGGAAAAAATCAGCGCCAGCAGAATGCCGATCGCCAGCACCACTTTGTTACGCGGCAGCGGGTTAACCGCTTTCTCCACCGGCTTGCCCTTGTTGACGCGGTGCTGCGCCGCGTACCAGCGGCTGATTTGCGCCAGCACCACGATCGCCAGCAGTGCTGCCAGTACGAACCAGCCGACGTTGCCTTTCCCGTAGGGGGCGATAATCAGCGCGGCCAGCAGCGGGCCAAGCGAGCTGCCGAAGTTACCGCCGACCTGAAACAGCGACTGCGCCAGGCCGTGACGCCCGCCGGAGGCCATGCGCGCCACGCGGGAGGATTCCGGATGAAACACCGACGAGCCGGTGCCGACCAGCGCCGCCGCGATCAGCACGGTGGTGAAGCTGCCTGCCACCGCCAGCAGGATCAGCCCGCACAGGGTGAAGCACATGCCGATCGGCAGCGACCACGGCATCGGGTACTTATCGGTGTAGTAGCCGACGAACGGCTGCAGCAGCGAGGACGCGAGCTGGAAGGTGAGGGTGATCATCCCGATCTGCATAAACGACAGCGAAAAGTCAGCCTGCAGCAGCGGGTACAGCGCCAGGATCAGCGACTGGATCATATCGTTTAATAAATGCGAAAGACTGATAGCGCCCAGAATGCCGAAAGCGGTCCGGGACTGGGGCGACGACGCGGGTTTACCGGGCAACGCCCCGGTTTGTTCACTGATAGCCATAGGATCCAACGTTACGATGATTGCGGAAGCGTACAGGTGAGTAAGCCTGCTGATTATTATTCCGCTAACATACCGTTCCCCGTGATTTGAGGAAAGTCGCAATTCTGAAATCTTATTTGTAGATCATGTCAGCCCACTGTAATTTCTGCCTTTACCGAGAATTCAGGGAGAGAGAGATGACGTTTTCACAGAAAAGCCTGGCGCTGGCGTTGTTCACCGCGCTGTCGGCGACCAGCCTGCCGGCCTTCGCCTGGGAGCAGGATAAAACCTATAACATCACCATCCTGCATACCAACGATCACCACGGCCATTTCTGGCGCAATGAGCATGGCGAATATGGCCTTGCCGCGCAGAAAACGCTGGTGGATAAAGTGCGCAAGGAAGTGACGGCCAGCGGCGGCAGTGTGCTGCTGCTCTCCGGCGGCGACATCAACACCGGCGTGCCGGAGTCGGATCTGCAGGACGCCGAGCCGGACTTCCGCGGTATGAACATGATTGGCTACGATGCGATGGCGGTCGGTAATCACGAATTTGATAATCCGCTCACCGTGCTGCGCCAGCAGGAGAAGTGGGCCAAATTCCCGTTCCTCTCGGCCAATATTTATCAAAAAAGCACCAATCAACGCCTGTTCAAACCCTGGGCCATCTTCAAGCCGCAGGACATCAAAATTGCGGTGATGGGCCTCACCACCGATGACACGGCAAAAATCGGTAACCCGGAGTTCTTCACTGACATCGAGTTCCGCAAACCCGCTGACGAAGCGAAGCTGGTGATTCAGGAGCTGCAGCAGAACGAGAAGCCGGACGTCATTATTGCCGTCACCCATATGGGCCACTATGACAACGGCAACCACGGCTCCAACGCGCCGGGCGACGTGGAGCTGGCGCGCAGCCTGCCGGCGGGAGCGCTGGCAATGATTGTGGGTGGTCACTCACAAGATCCGGTGTGCATGGCGTCGGAGAATAAAAAGCAGGCCGACTACGTGCCCGGCACGCCGTGTGCGCCTGACCAGCAGAACGGCACCTGGATCGTGCAGGCTCACGAGTGGGGCAAATACGTGGGCCGCGCCGACTTTACCTTCCGCAACGGCGAAATGAAGCTGGTGCGCTATCAGCTCATCCCCATCAACCTGAAGAAAAAGATCACCTGGGACAACGGCGAGAGTGAGCGCGTACTTTACACTCCGCAGATCCCGGAGAATCAGCCGATGCTGTCACTGCTGACGCCGTTCCAGAATAAAGGGCAGGCGCAGCTGGGCGTGAAGATCGGTAACGTCAACGGCAAGCTGGGGGGCGATCGCAGCAAGGTGCGTTTCGTGCAGACCAATATGGGGCGCCTGATCCTCAATGCTCAGATGGCGCGCACCCAGGCGGACTTCGCGGTGATGAGCGGCGGCGGTATCCGCGACTCCATCGAGCCGGGCGATATCACCTATAAAGATGTGCTCAAGGTACAGCCGTTCGGCAACACCGTGGTGTATGTGGATATGACCGGGAAAGAGGTGACGGAATATCTGACCGCCGTGGCGCAGATGAAGCCGGACTCTGGTGCCTATCCGCAGTTCGCTAACGTCAGCTTTACAGCACAGGGCGGTACGCTGCGCGACCTGAAAATCAACGGTGCGCCGGTGGACGCTGCGAAAACCTACCGTATGGCGACGCTGAGCTTTAACGCCACCGGCGGGGATGGCTATCCGCATATCGATAGCAAACCGGGCTATGTGAATACCGGTTTCGTGGATGCCGAAGTGCTCAAGCAGTATATCCAGCAGAGCTCGCCGCTGGATGTTGGCACTCTGGAGCCGAAAGGCGAGGTGGTGTGGCAGTAGCGCATTCCTAAAGGAAGGTGGGTGCGCTGCGCTTACCCACCCTACGGAATGCAAATGGGTGTTGTAGGGTGGGTAAGTTTACGCACGCGCCGTATTCGCAAAAGGTGAAGGCGCGGTGTTTACCCACCCTACAAGAATGATGGCGTTGCGGCGGAATTACTCCCGCCGCGCGATATCCGCAAACTGCGCGTTGAGCAGCGCGGCGAGATCCTTTGCCGCCAGTTCGATATCCAGCCCGCGCTTGCCGCCGGAGATGTAGATCGTCGGGAAATCCTGCGCCGGGGCGTCAATCAGCGTCGGCAGACGCTTTTTCTGGCCCAGCGGACTGATGCCGCCCACCAGATAGCCGGTGGTGCGCTGGGCTACCATCGGATCGGCCATATCTACCTTTTTCGCGCCCAGCGCTTTCGCGACCTTCTTGAGATCGAGCTGAGTCGCCACCGGCGTGACGGCCACCGCCAGCTGTTTTGCATCGCCATTCAGCGTCACCAGCAGGGTTTTATATACCTGCGCCGGGTCCAGCCCGAGTTTACGCACCACTTCATCGCCAAAATTAGTTTCGCCCGGATCGTGATCGTAAGCGTGAAGCTGAAAGGAGATGCCCTGTTTTTCGAGTAATTTCACTGCGGGTGTCATTGTTATACTCTGCCTTTTTTAGTAACCAGGCCCAGCATACGCTGCGGTCATCGGCAAAAAATAGTATCAGCTTGCTGAATTGTTCTGGTAGTTGCCCCGCGTTTGCGAGACAATTTTTAACCACTGTCGGCTACGGCTGGCGGGATAATCACAATAATAATGACGTTCCTCTTTGACAGGCCAATAGCGATATTGGCCATTTTTTTATCCTGCGCGCAGCAGCGTCGGCAGGTTACCTTCCCCGTAGAGATGGAGCGCCCCCACGGCCACCACATAGCGCCCTGGCGGCAGCGCCAGCAGCAGCTCGCGCCAGCGGCGATTACGCTGATGCATCAGCACATCATAGAGTTCATGCCCAAAAGTGGCGGGCAGCTCAACCACTTTCTGGCGCGGCGGCGCGTCCAGCCACCAGCTCACCATCAGCTGCAGCAACCGCGCATTGGTATGCCAGTGGGTAAGCGTATCCTCAAGCAGCCCCAGCCCCTCGTCAGGCAGCGTCTCCAGCAGCGTCATCTGGCTTTGCGTACCCTCCAGCTCCTGAATCGGTACTGCCGCCGCGTTCGCCGCGTTGATCATCTGATAATCAATGCCAAAATCGGGGCGCAAACCCAGGCGCTGCGCTTGATGGGCCTGCATCACCAGCGCCACCTGCCACGGCGGCTGCTGCTCAAACGTCGCGATGTCGAGACCCAGCTCTGCGGCGCGCTGCTCCAGCTGGTTCCAGAGCGCGGAAGGAATACGTTCGCGCAGCGGCAGGTCGTAGTCGGGGATGTGAAACGGGGCATTACCGCCGCTGATATCGGCTTCAACAAACAGCGCATCGGCGGCGGCGATCTTCGCCACCAGCTTTGCCGGTAGCGGGGCCATATCGCGGGTTCCCATATGGATGCTGCCCACCAGATGCAGGTGGCGATTGCCGGGTAAGGTGATATCGATAGCGGGCCAGGGAGAGGTGCCTGCGGTAAGGGCGGACCACCATGCGTGTAAGCGTCTGAACAGGCTCATCATTCCTCCGGGGCTAAAAGATCATGCTAGCGCGCCCGGCAGGAAGGTGCAAACTGCGGCTCACCGGTAGCCCGGTGAGCCAGCAGGATTACTGCTTCGGCGTAAAGCGCAGCAGACGGTTGGCATTGCTTACCACCGTGATGGAGGAGAGCGCCATCGCGGCCCCGGCGACCACCGGATTGAGCAGCGTGCCGGTAAGCGGCCAGAGGATCCCGGCGGCAATCGGGATGCCGAGCGCATTGTAGATAAATGCTCCCAGCAGGTTCTGCTTCATGTTACGCAGCGTGGCGCGGGAGATCGCCAGCGCATCGGCGACGCCGGTCAGGCTGTGGCGCATCAGGGTGATGGCTGCGGTTTCAATTGCCACATCGCTACCGCCACCCATCGCGATACCCACATCGGCCTGGGCCAGCGCCGGGGCATCGTTGATGCCGTCGCCCACCATCGCCACTTTGCGGCCTGCGGCCTGCAGCTTTTTGATCGCTTCAGCTTTGCCGTCCGGCAGCACGCCGGCAATCACTTCATCAATACCGGCTTCGCGAGCGATAGCCTGGGCGGTGGTAGGGTTATCGCCGGTTAACATCACCAGCCGGTAACCGGCGCGGTGCAGACGGGCCAGGGCATCGCGGCTGTCATCACGCAGCGGATCGCGGATGGCGAGCAGTGCCACCAGCGTCCCGTCTACTGCCAGCAGCACTGGCGTACTGCCGCGCTGCGCCTGGTCATCCATTGCCTGCGCCAGCGGCGCGGTATCAATGCCGTTCTCCTGCATCAGCGCGGCATTGCCGAGCAGCAACCGGTGGCCGTCGGCTTCCCCGGCGACGCCCAGACCGCGCAGGGTGCGGAACGCGCTAACCACCGGCAGCGATGCCGTCTCTGCTTTGTCGAGAATAGCCCGTGCCAGCGGATGGCTGGAACCCTGCTCCAGCGCGGCCGCCAGACGCAGGGCATCAGTTGCGCTGACGCCATTTACCGTCTCGACGGCTGTGACCTGCGGTTTGCCCTCGGTCAGGGTGCCGGTTTTGTCAAACACCAGGGTGTCCAGCTCGCTGGCGCGCTGCAGCGCATCGGCATCCCGCACCAGCACTCCAAACTCAGCAGCACGTCCCACTCCGGAAATAATCGACATCGGCGTTGCCAGACCCAGGGCGCACGGGCAGGCGATGATCAGCACCGTGGTGACAATGACCAGGGTGTAGACGATCTGCGGAGCCGGGCCGAACAGATACCAGATCGCGCCGCTGAACAGCGCAATAGCAACCACCACCGGAACGAACACCGCCGAGATACGGTCAGCCAGCTTGCCGATCTCCGGCTTGCTGCTCTGGGCCTGGCGCACCAGATGAATAATGCGCGCCAGCGTGGTCTGGTTACCGGTGCGGCTGGCGCGGAACAGCACGCTGCCGTCCTGCACCACGGTCCCGGCGTGGATGGCCTCGCCGTCGCCTTTTTGCTGCGGCACCGGTTCACCGGTGAGCATCGCCTCATCGAACCAGGCCTCGCCCTGGGTAATATCGCCATCTACCGGCACGCGATCGCCGGTGGTCAGACGCAGGATCATGCCCGCCTGCACCTCGGCCAGCGGCACGGTTTTCTCGCCCCGGTCGGTTACCACCCGCGCGGTGGGCGGGGCGAGGTCGAGCAGGCGCTCCAGCGCTTTTGACGAACGCTGACGGGCGCGGGCTTCCAGCATATGCCCGAGATTAATCAGGCCGATAATCATGGCGCTGGCTTCGTAATAGAGATGGCGCGCTTCCATCGGGAACCACTGCGGCCAGAGGTTAACGCTCATCGAATAGAGCCAGGCCGCGCCGGTGCCGAGAGCTACCAGCGTATCCATCGTGGCAGTGCGATTCTTCAGGCTTTTCCAGGCGCTGGTATAGAAGTGACCGCCCGCGAACACCATCACCGCGAGGGTCACCAGGCCGATAACCAGCCACAGGGTGCGGTTGGCGTCGGTGACCATCATGTTGTCGCCGAGCATGCCCCAGATCATCACCGGAATGCCCAGCGCCAGCGCTACGGCAGCCTGCCAGCGAAAACGCTTCATGGCCGCCAGCGTGGTCTGCTGCTGGCGCTCGCGGCGTATATTGTCGTCTTCAATGGCTTCCGCGCTGTAGCCAGCGTCCTCTACTGCGCGCACAAGATCGGTTGCGGAGGCATGGCCCATCACCAGCGCCGTACGCTCCGCAAGATTGACCCGTGCCTGCGTCACGCCGTCCACGCCGGAAAGCGCTTTCTGGACGCGGGTAACACAGCTGGCGCAGCTCATACCGCCGATGAGCAGCTGCTGGCTGTCATCGGTCGGCGCGTCTGCCGGAAGCGCATCGGGAACCGCTGTCAGTGCTTCCGACGGGGTTTCTGAGTCCGCCAGCGGTTTAGCCTTTGGGTGGCTGAGGGTCGCGTCGTATCCCGCGTCTTTAACGGTTGCGATTAGCGCGTCCGGGGAAGCGCTGCCGGTCACCTGGGCCGACGTCAGGGTAACTTCTGCCTGCTCGACGTCGGGACGTTTCTCCAGGCTCTCTTTAACGCGTTTGACGCAATGACCGCAGGTCAGGCCATCCAGCGCCAGTTCAATGGTGTGAGACATGATTCGCTCCTTATCTGATTCGTCAGGATAAGGGTAAACCTTCCATTAAGGGGAAGGTCAAGAAAAGTTTGCTGTGCCGGTGGTGATGAGGTTGCTGGGTGCTTTGTCGGGAAATTAGCATTGCGGCCCGGTGAATATATATTTCAGCTTCTTCTGGCCATTATTATTGGAATAAGTAACAGCGGGTAAAAAATAGCGTTAAATAATTTAATGGGGGCAATTCTTAATTTTATGCCTGCTAATGAATAACTAAAAAAGTGTGATCGCTAACGGTTTTAGCGCCAGAAATAGCGTGCCAGGATGTTTGCGCAATTTATTCGAAAAAAGAGAAGTTACCTGTAAACGCATTATTGCGCCAGGGCGATCGGGCCATATTCGCCTTTGGCGTTTTTTACCAGGAACCTTTACTAAGGAAAACGCAATGCATAAAAAAATAAAGCTGGCGCTGCTTATCTCCGTTTTACTGGCGCAACCCCTGTTTGCCAAAGACGTCACCATATTTTATACCAACGATCTGCACGCCCATGTTGATCCCTGGATAAATCCGGTGGTGGATAAAGCGCGTCCGGTGGGTGGATTTGCGACTATCGCAGGCGTGGTTAATCAGGCGAAGCAAACCGAAAAGAATGTTTACTTCTTTGATGCCGGTGATTATTTCACCGGGCCTTACCTGAGCCTGTTAACCAAAGGTGAGGCGATTGCCGATATCATGAACACCATGCCCTACGATGCGATTTCCGTAGGTAATCATGAGTTCGATCACGGCGTGCCGAATATGGTCGCGCAGCTGAAAAAAATAAAGTATCCGGTGCTGCTGGGTAACGTCTATTACAAGAAAAGCGGCGAGCGGGTGATTGATAAGCCCTGGACGATTGTGGAGCGCGACGGGCTGAAAATTGGCGTTATTGGTATTCACGGAAAGTTTGCTTTCTATGACACCATCGCCGCCAGCATGATTACCGATGTTGAAGCGCGGGATGAAATCCCGGAAATCAAACAGGCGGTGGCAGCGTTAAAAGGCAAGGTAGATCTGACCGTGCTGCTGATCCACGAGGGCGTTCCGGGCCGCCAGTCCAGCTTTGGTAATAAAGACGTGGCGCGCCTGTTGCAGGCTGATATTGATACCGCTAAGGCGGTGAGCGGGATTGACGTTTTGATTACCGGCCATGCCCATGCCGGCACGCCGGAACCGATCAAAGTCGGTAATACGCTTATCGTTTCCACCGATGCCTATGCCACTAACCTCGGTAAACTGGTGCTCGACTTTAACCCGGAAACCAAAAAGATAGACGGCTATAAAGGCGAGCTGATAACCATGTTCGCTGATAGCTATAAAGCCGATGCGAAAGTGCAGCAGGAAATTAATCGCTGGGAAGATAAACTGAAAACCATCACCGCTCAGGTCGTAGGTCATACGCCGGTGACGCTGACCCGCTCTTACGGGGAATCCTCGCCGCTGGGTAATCTGATCATGGATGCCGGTATGGCGCAGGCGCCTGACGCGGTTGCCGCGTTTCAGAACAGCGGCGGTATTCGCGCCGACCTTGAGAAAGGGGATATCACCTATGGCTCGGTGATCAGCGCTTATCCGTTCAACAACGACATTACCACCATGGATCTCACGGGCAGCGATATCACCTCGCTGATGGTGCATGCCACCAACCTTACCAATGGCATACTGCAGGTGTCGAAAAACGTGAAGGTGGTGTATGACAGCCGCAAGCCGCTGAATCAGCGCATTGTTTCTTTCACCATCGACGGCAAAGCAGTAGAGCCGACAAAAACCTATCGCATTATGACCAACTCCTTCTGCGCCACTGGCGGCGACGGCTATGAGGCGTTCCTGCGCGGTAAAAATGTCAAAACGATGTCGGGAACCACCTCCGCCCAGGCGCTGGTGGACTACTTCAAACGCCACGATCCGGTGCAACCGGATAACACCAAACGCGTACTGGATGTCGCAAGCACCCTTAATTGATTACTGATCTCTCCGGCAGGCGCGATAATTCGTGCAGTATTACCTCGCCTGCTTTTTCCACGCTGTAACCTTTTTTATTTTCAGGACGATAATATGACCGTTTACTATGTAAAAACCGAACTGGCTCCGGCAAATAACCAGCTCGCTGCGTATGTATACTTTCAGTCTGATACGGCGGTAAGGTATGATTATAAAGTTTTAAGACGTGCTACCAGTCCCACCAGCGTTGACTTTGTTTACACTTCTGAAGAATTAATGACCGATACCCGCAGCGAAATAAAAATTCCGGTCATCGGACTGTATGCAAATTATGAAAATAACGTGCAGTTTATTTTTTATAATCAGGCCGGGGAAGAGGTCTATAACGCCATCACGGCCATCAGCACCCGCGAGCAGAGTTATCGCGATGCCACCATTTTTCATCTTAATATCGAGCAAACCGATCCGGATGTGTTTACCAGCATCTGGGGCAACAGCTGGCTGATGACCTCGTACTGCGACGGCTACGACCGCAACGGTGATTTGCGCTGCTACTTCTCCACGCCGTACCGTAATCAGATGCTGCGTACCCATAACGGCTATTTTTATACCGGCAGCGATGAGGATCTGCGCTGGTATGGTCGCTGCTTCTATAAAATTGATATTCTCGGCAACGTGGTGCTGGAGTTTGATTTAGCCGACAGCGATAACAATCGCTTCACCAACACGCACGATCTGGAGTGGGACTCTGCCGGTAATCTTTATATGGTGGGGAGCGATAATCCGGACCGTGCCACCAATACCCTGCGTCAGGATGACTGGATATTAAAATTCAGTGAGCAGACCGGGAAACTCATCTGGGCCAAAAATTACAGCCGCGAATTTGATAATACGCAGATCCTGAATAACAGCGGCACCAATGACGTGCATCTCAATTCGCTGTCGTGGCTCCCGGCTGGCACCGGCACGCCTGAGGCCATTGTGGTGCATTCGCGCTCTGCCAGTCTGACCTTTGGCATCGGCATTAATGATGGCGCGATACTCTGGTCAATTGATACCGGCGGCTACAATCCATCATTCCCGAGTGGCGCGGGTGCGCCGCGACTGGATACCACCGGCATCACGCAGTTTGAGAACGGCGCGCATACCGTATTCGTTACGCAAAACAGTGCGTTCGCTCAGTATATCGATACCGCTGCAGGCAAATTTGTGCTGTCGCTGTTTAACAACCACTCCTGCGAAGATGCCACAGGCAAGGCAATGTACCGGCCCATTTCTGAAGATGCGCCTGCTGATACCTTCACCACTGCGCCTGCGCAGGTGCTGTTTTACGCGGTGGATCTGGTGGCAAAAACCGTTACCCAGATTGGCAATCCGCTATCGCTGCCCAACGATCGCGTCCCGCAGATCACCGATTTTATGGGGGCAGTGTTCGATCATCACGACTACTACACCGTTTATACCAATCACGCGCGGTCGTTTTTTATTATGGATGCGTCCGGTGCGGTGGTGGCGACGGTGTATGACGTGATCTGCACGCTGCACGGCTTTCCGCTGTTTCCCGGCGAGTGCTATCGCGCCCGGTTATTTGACGACGCGGTGCTCGCCTCACTGGTTGACAAGGCGCGTAGCGTAGCCGCTGCCTGAAAACGGTATCGATAATCAACGTGCGGAGGCCTGGTGCCTCCGCGTTCGTTTTGTCCTTCCTGACGCACCTTTACGCGCAACGCGTTACACTATCCGTTCAGCGTTTCAGATATGACGGCATCCATATGAACATTAGCGACGTTGCAAAAAAGACCGGCTTAACCAGCAAAGCCATTCGCTTCTATGAAGAGAAGGGGCTGGTGACGCCGCCGCTGCGCGGGGATAACGGCTACCGCAGCTACAGCCAGCAGCACCTCAATGAGCTGACGCTGCTGCGCCAGGCGCGGCAGGTGGGGTTTAATCTGGAAGAGTGCAAAGAGCTGGTACAGCTGTTTAACGATCCGGGGCGGCACAGCGCCGACGTAAAAGCCCGCACGCTGCAAAAGGTGGCGGAGATCGAGCGCCATATCGAGGAGCTGCATGCCATGCGCCAGCAGTTGCTGACGCTGGCGGAAGCCTGCCCGGGCGACGACAGCGCCGATTGCCCGATCATCGACAATCTCTCCGGCTGCTGTCATCGCAACGCCGGAGCCTAATCAGCGCGGCGGGGCAGCGCTCAGGGCAAATACCACCGCACCGCGGTAGTATGGCGAGGCGGCCAGGTCGCGCTCATAGCGCCGGTCCCACGCGCCATATTCCACCACGCCAATTTTGAACGGAATACGTAACCCGTGCAGCGCCGGAAGATAGCGCGCGTAGCCCGGTACCGTATGACGACCCTGATAGGTCTGCACCACCAGTTCGTCCACCGGCAGGGTGTTGAGCACCGCGATGTTGCCGGTTTTCGCCCAGTCGAGCAGCCCTGTTACTCCGAGGGCAAACCGCGCCGGTAGCCGCTGACGCAGACGCTGCAGGAAAGTGGCATAGTCCGCCAGCTTGTAGGTCGCTGCATCAAAATCGATCTGCAAACCCTGCACTTTATTGCCTGCCTTCTCCCAGCGCTCGGGCAGACGCAGCACGTGTTCCAGCATCTCGTCCGGCATATCCAGCGTGGCGATCCGCACCGTGATCCACACCGACGGCAGGCTAAGTCTGCTCACCGACGCGCCGAGACGCTGAAACACCGCCCGCTGCTGGTGCGTTACCACTTCGCCCTGATGCAGATACATCACGCGCGCCTCGCGCATCGCCGGGGTCGCCTTGACCCCCGACCAGAGCCAGAACGCCTGATAATCTGCCGCATCAACCCGGCCTGTAGGATACGCCTGCGCGGGCAGCAGCAGCGCGGCGGTTACCAGTAGTATTTGAGCTTTTGCGCCCATACGCTGCCCGGATAGTTTTTCTTCAGCTTATTGAACCAGCCCTGGCGCGTGGCCTTGCTCACTTCTTTGCCGCCGCAGTGGTTGTAACCCGACGGGGCGTAGCACATCACGGCGCGATAGAGCGCATAGCTTTTATCTTCCGGTTCCGCTTTGGTACTGGCGATAACGCGCTGGTAGAGCGCCTGACGATCCGGGCTGCTAAAGGCTGATTGGGTCTCGGGTGCGTCCCATATCATGTAGTCCAGCAGTTCCGGGGCCGGGCTGATGGTGACATTGCTGGCGAAGATAAACTCCCCGAGGCAGTTCAGCGCATGGCTGTCATCGCCGTTTTTCGCCAGTACCGCCACGGTGTTATCCAGCGCCGGGCAAGCGTAGCCTGGCGTGGTCCCGGCTCCGGTCCAGTCAAAGGTGGTTAGCGCCACATCATCAAAAGCGCGCGTGTCGATGGGGCCGGTAATGTGCTGGCGCAACGTTTTATCCTGCAGATAGCCCTGATAGTCACCGGCCATCAGATCGCGGGTCAGCAGCGTATGCAGGGCGATAGTGCGCTCTTCATCGTTCATGCCGTGCTCGGCCTGACGACGCAGCAGCGGCAGCGGCGCGGCCGACTTCAGCGTCAGGGAGCGCCAGTACAGGTTGGTGATCGGGCTGTCGGCAGCAAAAATTGCCTCCGGGTTCCCGCTCTCAGTACGCGTCTGCATCAGGCGTTTTTCCAGCAGCTGTTGCTGCTCGCCCGCCGGACGATCTTTCAGGAGCCGCAGCCACCAGCGATCCGCCTCGGCCCACTGCTTTTTCGCCATCAGCGCATCGCCATACAGAACCTGCTCGCTGAACAGGATCACGTCGGGCTGCGGTGTGGCCTGCGCCGCTGGAGGGGTGGCGAGGAGGGCATCGTAGTCCGCCAGTTGCCAAAACTGCCGGGCGTGATGCAGGTAATTCCACAGCGGCAGCAGCGAGGCTTTTTCATAGGCCGGTTTGAGCGCGTCGAGCTGCTGCTGGCTGATGGTGGCCTTGCTGCCCTCACGCAGCGCACGCAGAATTTCGCTGGCGGCGAGGCGCGGCGCGTGGTCGGCGTGGGTAAATACCTGACTCTGCCAGCTCACCATACCGTTCTGCAACTTGCTTTCGGCTTCGCCGATGGTGGCGATCAGCGCGTCGGTGGTGTCGGCGGCGGTCAGCTGCTGCTCCAGATCGCCGGCCAGGGTTGTCCAGTCCTGCTGATACCAGGCGATGCGGCGCAGCATGCCGGTTGCGGAGTCAGCGTATTGCCCTTCAGGCCAGGCGGTAAGATAGGCTTTCGCATCCTCCCGCGCCTGCTGCACCGCGGCGCTATCGATCGCCTGGTTATTAAAGAAACCATACTCATCCGTGGCGTTGTGGGTGCTCTGGTTGAGGGCGTTGCGCATCAGCATGTAGCTGGCGGTTTCCGACACCCAGGGTTGCGGCGCAGCTACCAGCGCGTTAAACGCGCTGCCTGCCCGGGCATAGTCGCCCTGATAAAACCAGGCGCTGGCCATCAGGTAATCCCGGAACGCTTTTGCGGCGTCGCCGTCAAGCGCGCTGAGAGCATCCAGCGCTGCGTTAGCTGAAGTGGGTGACGCATGAAGCGCAAGCCGGGCCTGAGCCAGCGCGCGGCGCTCGTCGGGCGTCAGGGTTTTTTCTGCCTGTAACGCGGTGAAAAAGGCCGAGACCGTGGCGATGTTATTAGAGACGAAACGGTTTTCCCGATCTGCATCGGCTTCGCGATCCAGCGCCGTTGCTTCAAGGCCCAGCGCGGTAAGCTGAGCGGTGAGGGTGGTGGTCAGCGCGTCCGGCGCGGTGGTGGTTTCCTGAGGCGTTTCCGGCGCGTCGTACCACTCATCCAGGTGCGTGCCAAAGTAGTAGCTGCGGCTGCGGGTGATGTCCTGCGGGAAGGGAAGTACCGGCAGCGCCAGCGGTTTATCGCGGGTAACCAGCCGGATGAGATTGTCGCGCGTGTCGCTGGCCGGGTCGAGCCAGGGCTCACCTTCCAGATAGCAGTAGGGCGCGCCCCACGGGCATGAGCCGCCGTCAGAAGAGGCGATGGCCTGAGTGGCGGTGAGCGACAGCAGGAGCAGCGCGAGCGCCTGAGGTTTCCTTAACATGAGTACTGTTCCGTTAATCAAAAAAGAATGCCGCTGTGAAAGCGGCATCGACAGAGCGCGTTACGCGCGCGCTTTGATACGCAGGGTGATGCCGTCTACGGCGATGACTTCCACCAGCGTCGTGGCGGGCAGATCCTCATCAGCCTGCACCGGCCAGCTGCTGTCGCCGATGCGCACGTGTCCACGCGCGTTGACCAGCGGCTGCTCAAGGCGAAAACGCTGGCCGATAAACTGCTGCCCGCGCTGGTTCAGACCGTTATTACCCTCCGGACGCGCTTTGCGTTTCAGCCAGCGCGACCAGAGCACGGCGGCGACCACCGTCAGCAGGGCGAAACATAGCCCCTGCCACTCCCAGCCGACCGGGACGATCCACGTCAGCAGCCCGGTCAGGATGGCCGCGATGCCGCTCCACAGCAGATACCCGCCGGCACCGAGCATCTCGGCCGCCAGCAGCAGGCCGCCGAGCGCCAGCCAGAAAACATGTGCATGTTCGCTAATCAGCTCAATCATCATTTGTGTCGGGCGGTGCCGCTCTCTTTAATCAGTTCGCTAATACCGGCGATGGAACCCATCAGGCTGCTGGCGTCCAGCGGCATCAGCACCACTTTGCTGTTGTTGGCGGAGCCAATCTGTTGCAGCGCTTCAGTATATTTCTGCGCCACGAAGTAATTCACCGCCTGAATGTCACCAGCGGCAATGGCTTCGGATACCATCTTCGTTGCCCGGGCTTCGGCCTCGGCGCTACGCTCGCGCGCTTCTGCTTCAAGGAAGGCCGACTGGCGTTCCCCTTCGGCTTTCAGGATCTTCGACTGCTTCTCGCCCTCGGCTTTGACGATTTCCGCCTGGCGAATCCCCTCGGCTTCCAGAATATAGGCGCGTTTGGTACGTTCGGCCTTCATCTGCGCATTCATCGCATCAATTAGTTCCGCCGGCGGACGCACGTCGCGGATCTCGATACGGGTGATTTTAATGCCCCACGGATTCGTGGCTTCATCAACGATATGCAGCAGGCGGGTATTGATGTTGTCGCGCTGGGAGAGCATTTCGTCCAGCTCCATCGAGCCGAGCACGGTACGGATGTTGGTCATGGTCAGGTTGATGATGGCAAGCTCCAGATTGCTCACCTCATAGGCGGCTTTCGGCGCGTCAATCACCTGAATAAAACAGACCGCGTCGATGGCGACGTTGGCGTTGTCTTTGGAGATAACTTCCTGGGAAGGGATATCGAGTACCTGCTCCATCATGTTGATCTTGCGACCAATGCGATCCATGAAGGGCACCACCAGGTTCAGGCCCGGTTGCAGGGTCGTGGTATAGCGGCCAAAGCGCTCAACCGTCCACTGGTAGCCCTGCGGCACGATTTTGACACCGGCAAACACCACCACCAGCGCCACGAGAATCAGTACGGGAATAAGAATAAGCATCAAACAACCTCCTCTGTTGGTTTGATGCCAGTGTACCGCGTAATAAAGCCAGGCGCAGCGCCTGGCTTTTGGGGGGGTAAATCTTTAACGCGTTTTGCGATCAGTACAGCAGGGCGTAAAGCTGGCGGCGATAGCGGGAAGCCAGCGCATCGCCGGTGCCGAGTGCGGCGAGGATCTCCTGCAGCGTTTTGCGCGCCTGGCCGTCAGCGGCATTGAGATCGCCTTTCAGATGGCCAAACAGCAGCTCAAGCGCCTCTTCGTTACGCCCGACCTGGTGCAGCTGGAGCGCCAGTTGGGTGGCCAGCGCGGCGTCTGCCGGGTTAGCATCCACCTGCTGCTGAAGCTGCTGAATTTCCGGGGTGTCCGCGGCCTGTTTCAGCAGTTCGATCTGCGCCACCAGGCCCTGATAGCGGGTATCCTGGTCCTGCAGAGGAATGGTTTTCAGCACCGCTTCCGCGTCCTCAGAACGGTTGAGGGCGATCTGCGTCTGCGCCAGCAGCAGGCCGATTTCGCTCTGCTGATTCGACAGCTGCCAGGCCTCTTTCAGCAGCGGCAGCGCTTCCTGATGCTTGCCTTCGCCGATGAGTGCCATCGCTTCCTGGGCTTTCAGCTCCTCTTCACGCGGCAGCACTTTGTCGAGCAGGGCGCGGATCGCCTCTTCCGGCTGCGGCCCCTGGAAGCCGTCCACCGGCTGACCGTTCTGGAACAGGTACACGGTCGGGATGGCGCGCAGGCCGAACTGTGAAGCCACCATCTGCTCGGCGTCGCAGTCCACTTTTGCCAGCACGAACTGGCCTTTGTACTGGGCCGCGAGGGACTCCAGCACCGGTGTCAGCTGCAGGCAGTGCTGGCTGCGCTCGGACCAGAAGTAGAACAGTACCGGCGTGGTCACGGACTGTTCCAGCACCTGTTGCAGGTTCGCTTCGCTGATATTAACGATATTTTCTACAGACATACGTCACTCTCTGTTGTCGGTTTCTTTTTACATGGGGGCAGCGGCAGGCGCTTCAACTTAGCCACGTAAGATTTTATCCATTGCGCGCGTTGGCAGCAGGCGTTTGAGAACGCAGACCGCCCAGGTAACCAGCGTGACCGGATAGCGAATTTTTGGCGCGTTGCTCTCAAAAGCATGGCGCACTTTCGCCACTACCGCCTCCGGGCCGAGGGTGAAGCGCGCTGCGATGCCGGGATTTTCTACCGGCTTGTCGGACTGGGTCTGGTTAACGTTGTCAGTAAAGCGGGTACGGATCGGGCCGGGTTCAATCAGGCTTACCTTGATACCGGTGTGGCGCAGCTCCATGCGCAGCGCGTCCGACCAGGCTTCCAGCGCGTATTTGCTGGCTGCATAGGCACCGCGGCCCGGCGTCGAGATAAGCCCCATCACCGAGCTGGTCATCACGATGCGCCCTTCGCCGTGGGGCAGCATCGCGGGCAGCAGCAGCATGGTGAGCTGGTGCGCGCCGAAGAAATTGGCCGAAAACTGCTGCTCAAGTTGGGCACGGTTGATGGTGTGAAGCGGCCCGTAGAGGCCAAAGCCCGCATTGTTGAAAATGCCCCACAGGCGATTGCCGGTGTGTTCAATCACCTTTGCTGCGGCCTGTTCTACACTTGCCGGTGAGTCGAGGTCGAGCAGAATGCCGGTAAAGCCACGATCGTTCATGGCGGCGACGTCGGCTTCCTTGCGGCAGGCGGCCAGCACGTGAAAGCCCTGGCGCTGCAGTTCGCGCGCGCTTTCAAGGCCAATACCGCTCGAACACCCTGTAATTAAGACAGATTTTTGCATAACTTTACCAGACGGGATCCCCGAACATTTATGAGTCGTGGTTAACTAAAGGAGCCAGCCGTGTCGCCATCCAGTCCGCAATGAAGGGCTGTGCGTCAGGGCTGGGGTGAATACCGTCATCCTGCATCCAGCCCGGTTTCAGATACACCTCTTCCATGAAAAACGGAACCAGAGGAATATCGAACTCCTTCGCAAGCTGCGGATAAATCGCGCTAAAGGCCTCAGTATACCGGCGTCCATAGTTGGCCGGCAGACGTATCTGCATCAGCAGCGGCTCGGCGTCGGCGGCTTTCACCGTCGTGATGATGTTACGCAGCGTGGCGGCTACCGCGTCCGGCTGAAAGCCGCGCAGGCCGTCGTTGCCGCCCAGCTCGATCAGGACCCAGCGCGGCTGATGCTGTTTCAGCAGCGCCGGCAGACGCGCCAGCCCCTGCTGCGAGGTATCGCCGCTGATGCTGGCATTGACCACCGTAGTGTCGCGCGACTGCCACTTATCATTCAGCAGCGCAGGCCAGGCGCGGGTTGCCGACATCCGGTAGCCGGCGCTCAGGCTATCACCCAGAACTAACAACGTGTCCGCTGCGGCGGCGCGACAGGTTAACAGAGCCAGTAACAGGAAGGGCAAATGCCAGCGGAAAACATTGTTGAAGTTCATCATCTTAAGAAATCCGTCGGTCAGGGGGAACATGAGCTTTCCATCCTTACCGGAGTTGAGCTGGTTGTCAAACCGGCGCAGACCATCGCCCTTATCGGTGAGTCGGGGTCCGGAAAGTCAACCCTGCTGGCGATCCTCGCCGGGCTGGACGACGGCAGCGAGGGCGAAGTCAACCTGCTTGGCAAGCCGCTGCACCAGATGGACGAAGAGGCGAGGGCACTGCTGCGCGCCCAGCAGGTCGGGTTCGTGTTCCAGTCCTTCATGCTGATCCCGACGCTGAATGCGCTGGAAAACGTTGAGCTGCCGGCGCTGCTGCGCGGCGAAAGCAGCAGCGCCAGCCGGGCGAAGGCCAAGGCCCAGCTTGAGCAGTTGGGTCTTGGTAAGCGTCTCGACCATCTTCCGGCCCAGCTCTCCGGCGGCGAGCAGCAGCGCGTGGCGCTGGCACGCGCGTTTAACGGTCAGCCTGCGGTGCTGTTCGCCGACGAGCCGACCGGCAACCTTGACCGTCAGACCGGCGACAAAATTGCCGATCTGCTGTTCTCCATGAACCGCGACTATGCCACCACGCTGATTCTGGTGACCCACGATCCGCAGCTTGCAGCGCGCTGCGATCGCCGTCTGCGGCTGGTGGATGGCACACTGGTGGAGGAAGCATGATTGCACGCTGGTTCTGGCGCGAATGGCGTTCGCCATCGCTGTTAATTGTCTGGCTGGCGCTGAGCCTGGCGGTGGCCTGTGTGCTGGCGCTGGGCAGCATCAGCGACCGCATGGAAAAAGGGCTGAGTCAGCAGAGCCGGGAGTTTATGGCGGGCGACCGCGTGCTGCGCAGCAGCCATGAAATTCCGCAGGCCTGGCTGGATAAAGCCGCTGCCGACGGGCTGAAGGTCAACCGCCAGCTCTCCTTCCCGACCATGACCTTTGCCGGGGATACGCCGCAGCTGGCGTATGTGAAGGCGGTGGACAGCGGTTATCCGCTCTACGGCACGCTGCAGACGGAGCCGCCGGGCCTGAGCCCGACGCCGGGCAGCGTGTTGCTGGCCCCGCGTCTGATGTCGATGCTAAACCTGAAGCCCGGCGATACCATTGATGTGGGTGATGCCACGCTGAAGGTGGCGGGGGAGGTGATTCAGGAGCCGGACGCGGGCTTCAACCCGTTTCAGATGGCTCCGCGTCTGCTGATGAACGTTGAGGATGTCGCGCAGACCGCTGCGGTACAGCCCGGCAGCCGTATCAGCTGGCGCTATAAGTTTGCCGGCGAACCGGGGCAGATTGCCGATTACGAGTCCTGGCTGCTGCCGAAGCTCAAACCGGAACACCGCTGGCTGGGCATGGAGGATGAAGAGGGCGCGCTGGGGAAATCGCTGCAGCGTTCCCAGCAGTTCCTGCTGCTGTCGGCCCTGCTGACGCTGCTGCTGGCGGTGAGCGCGGTGGCGGTGGCGATGAGCCACTACTGCCGCAGCCGCTACGATCTGGTGGCGATCCTGAAAACCCTCGGTGCCGGACGCCAGGCGCTGCGCAAGCTGATTATCGGCCAGTGGCTGATGGTGCTGGGGCTGGCCACGTTGACCGGCGGCGCGGTGGGGTTGCTGTTTGAACGCGTGCTGTTGCTGCTGCTCAAACCGGTGCTGCCGGCAGAACTGCCGGCAGCGAGCGGCTGGCCGTGGCTGTGGGCGGTAGGCTCTGTGGTGGTGATCTCCCTGCTGGTGGGCCTGCGACCCTATCGTCTGCTGCTGGCGACCCAGCCGCTGCGCGTGCTGCGCCGCGATGTGGTCGCCAGCGTCTGGCCGCTGAAAGTGTATCTGCCAATCATGGTGGCGGTGGTGGTCGCGCTGCTCGCATGGCTGATGGGCGGACAAACCCTGCTGTGGGCGGTGCTGGCCGGTGCAGTCGTGCTGGCGCTGCTGTGCGGCCTGGTGGGCTGGCTGCTGCTGCGCCTGCTTAAGCGGCTGACCTTCCGCTCGCTGTCGCTGCGCCTGGCGGTCAATCGTCTGCTGCATCAGCCGTGGGCGACCATGAGCCAGCTGGCGGCGTTTTCGCTCTCCTTTATGCTGCTGGCGCTGATGCTGGTGCTGCGCGGCGACCTGCTCTCGCGCTGGCAGCAGCAGCTTCCGCCAGAAAGCCCGAACTATTTCCTGATCAACATCGCGCCGGAAGAGGTCGGGTCGATGAAAGCCTTCCTCGCTGAGCACCAGGTGATCCCGGAGGCCTTCTACCCCATCGTGCGTGCGCGTCTGACCGCCATCGACGGCAAAAGCACCGCGGGTAACAGCGACGAGGCGCTCAACCGCGAGCTGAACCTGACCTGGCAGGAGAATAAGCCGAGCCATAACCCGATCACCGACGGCAGCTGGCCGCCAAAAGCCGGGGAAGTATCGATGGAAGAGGGGCTGGCGAAACGGCTGAATATCGGGCTGGGCGACAGCGTGACCTTTACCGGCGATACCCAGGATTTCACCGCGAAGGTCACCAGCCTGCGTAAGGTGGACTGGGAGAGTCTGCGGCCTAACTTCTACTTTATCTTCCCGCAGGGCGCGCTCGACGGACAGCCGCAGAGCTGGCTGACCAGCTTCCGCTGGGAGCAGGGCAACACCATGCTTACCCAGCTTAACCGCGAGTTCCCGACGGTAGGGCTGCTGGATATCGGTGCCATCCTTCGCCAGGCCGGCCAGGTGCTGGAGCAGGTGAGCCGCGCGCTGGAGGTGATGGTGGTACTGGTGACCGCCTGTGGCGTACTGCTGTTGTTAGCCCAGGTACAGGTGGGCATGCGCCAGCGTCATCAGGAGCTGGTGGTCTATCGCACGCTGGGTGCCAGCAAGCGCACGCTGCGCGCCACGCTATGGTGGGAATTTGCCCTGCTCGGCGTGGTCTCCGGGCTGGTGGCGGCTATCGGCGCGGAAACGGCGCTCGGCGTGTTGCAGACCCGGGTATTTGATTTCCCGTGGGAGCCGGAGTGGCGGCTGTGGGTGACGTTGCCGCTGTGCGGCGCGGTGCTGCTGTCGCTGTGCGGCGGCTGGCTGGGCGTTCGGTTGCTGAAAGGAAAAGCGCTGTTCCGCCAGTTCACCGGTTAATTACGGTTATTAAGTAAACAAAGGCGTCTGATTAATTTTCAGGCGCCTTTTTCTTTTTGTAATACATATTAATAAAATAATTACATTTTAACGGCACAAATCATTAAACCTGCTGAAGAATCGGCCGTTAATAAGCGGTACCATTTTTTTCGCTAATAAAAACGTAGTAACTAAGGATAATTAATGAAGTTTACATTGCGCGCTTTGCCAGTACTGGTAGGGGCAGGTCTGCTCGTGGGAATGACCTCTTTTAACGCCAGTGCAGAAATTACACTGATCAAAGCCGACACACAGCCAGGCGATCCATTAAGCCGTCTTAATTTCACCGTTGGCGGCAGTATCCGTCCGCAGTTTGAAATGATGACCGGTGACAGCGATAAAGGTTCTTATAAGCGTAACGGTTTTGACGGCGGTACCCGTTTCCGTTTCGCTGCCGATTATTATCTGTTCGACGATATCAGCTGGGTAAACTATTACGAGCTGGGCGTGAATATTCCGGCGGTATTTGACTGGGACAACCACTATAAAGAGGGCGCGAACGACACCAGCCGCCGTATGCTGTATACCGGTCTGAAAAGCGACACCTGGGGTATTCTGACATTTGGTCAGCAGAACAGCGCTTATTACGACGTGATCGGTTCAAAAACCGATATCTGGGATTACGACATGAAAGCCCAGGCGTCAGGCAACGGCATCAATGGTGATTACGACGGCTCCTACCGTTCCCGTAAAATGCTGAAGTATAAGAAGACCGCTGGCGATGCGGATATCTATGCCGCGTACCTGTTCAGCGATGACTACAACGCCAACGACGGCTTCCGTTATCACCGTAAAGGCGGCGGCTCGCTGGCACTGGATTACCACCTGACCTCCGACCTGACCTGGGGTGCAGCGTGGAACTACACCCGTGCCGACATCCGCGAGAACGACACCAGCAACAGCAAGACCTGGGATCAGAATATCCTCGGTACCGCGCTGAGCTGGACCCCGGACAACTGGACCTTCTCCTTCGGCGGCGGCTGGTACGAAAACTTCATGGTCACCAAAAAGAAATCAGCTAATGATTACTTCGCCGGTGATGCTTGGGGCATTGAGTACTTCGCGGGCTACAAAATCCCGGTGGGCCAGTACGCGCTTAAATCCGTGCAGCCTTACGTGATGGGCGACCGCCTGGAGTTCATCAGCGGCCGTAACTATCAGCGTATCGACAACGGCGTGGGTATCGCCTTCCAGCTCGATTACGGCTTCCGTGTGGATTACGAACACGTATTCACCTCCAGCACCGACAACCTGGGTGACATGAACCTGGTTCGTCTGCGTTACGACTTCTAAGACGTCGTCTCCCCCGGCACCGCTACGCCGGGGGAATTCCCCCTCCGCTTATCTCTTTTCTGTCTGGGTATATGAAATATTTTCAATTACCCGCTGCGGCAGAATGTGCCATCTTACGCTGTCATGCTGTAACTCTACTTGCGTTACAAGCACTTACTGAGCGGCCCGCATACAGAGGCGCACTACAACACACATCCTTCTTTGGGGAGAAAACGCATGGGAATTCGTCACAGCTGGCGCGTCGCGTCCGGCGTATTACTTCTGGCGTGCGGACTGCAGTTCGCCCAGGCAAACAGCGATCCGCAGACTGTCACCTTCGGCGTCGCTCCCGGCCCGTATGGCGATATGGTCAAGCAGGCCATTGCGCCGTCGCTTAAAGAGAAAGGCTATAAGGTCATCGTGCGCGAGTTCAGCGACTACGTGCAGCCAAATATGGCGCTGGCTAACGGCAGCATCGACGCCAACCTGTTCCAGCACTCGCTCTACTTCGATAAATTCACCGCCGATAAAGGTCTTAAACTGACGAAGCTGCTGGCGGTGCCGACGGCTGGTATGGGCCTGTACTCGCATAAAATCAAAAGTCTCGACGCGCTGAAGAAGGGCGACATCGTTACCCTCTCTAATGACCCCACTAACCTGGCGCGCGGGCTGCGTTTCCTGCAGGCGTTAAAACTGATTACCATCAAGCCGAACATCGATCCGACCAAAGCCTCCGAGCGCGACATCGCCAGCAACCCGAAAGGTCTGGTGTTTAAACCGCTGGAAGCCGCACAGCTGCCGCGTACCCTCGACGGGGTTACCGCCTCGCTGGTTAACGGTAACTTTGCCATCGCCGCCGGGATGGATCTTTCCACCGCGCTGGCGCAGGAGCAGCTGGACGAGAACCTGAAAAACATCATCGCCGTGCGCAGTGAAGATGCCGACAAGCCCTTTGCGAAAGACATCGTCAGCGTGGTGAAATCCCCGGCCTACGCGGCAGCGATCAACGATCCGCAGAATGTTTTTATCTCCTTCCAGAAGCCGGAGTGGATGGCGGCTGCGCAGTAAGCCGCAGATTAACGTGGGGAGCGCAGGCTCCCCGTTGAGGTTTTCATGATTGAGCTACAACACGTCTGCGTCGATTTTTCCGGCGCGGGGTCCAGCGCCACCCGGGCGGTGGACGACGTCAGCCTGCATATTAAGGCGGGCGAGATTTTTGGCATTGTTGGCACCAGCGGCGCCGGAAAAAGTACGCTGCTGCGCACGCTGAATGCCCTGCAACGCCCGAGCACGGGTAGCGTGACGATTAACGGCACGCGGATTTCCGATCTGCAGGGCGTGGCCTTGCGTACCGCCCGTCAGCGCATCGGCATGATTTTCCAGCACTTCAGCCTGATGCACACCCGCACCGTGGCGCAGAACGTAGCGTTCAGCCTGAAGGCGGCGGGGTGGGAGCGGGCGAAAATCGCCCCGCGCGTCGCGGAGATCCTCGATCTGGTCGGGCTGACCGATAAAGCGAACCGCTATCCGGTGCAGCTCTCCGGCGGCCAGAAGCAGCGGGTCGGCATT
Organism: Siccibacter colletis; assembly: GCF_025914095.1. Classification (NCBI taxonomy): domain Bacteria; kingdom Pseudomonadati; phylum Pseudomonadota; class Gammaproteobacteria; order Enterobacterales; family Enterobacteriaceae; genus Siccibacter; species Siccibacter colletis. Next base: position 1,029,536 of record NZ_CP074352.1, read on the forward strand.
GCGCGAGCCATCGCTAACCACCCGGACGTACTGCTGTGCGACGAACCGACCTCGGCGCTGGATCTTGAAACCTCCGCCACCATTCTGGCGCTGCTTAAAGAGATTAATGCCCGGCTTGGGATCACCATTGTGCTGATCACCCATGAGATGAACGTGATCAAAACGATCTGCGATCGCGTGGCGGTGATGTCCGGCGGCAAGGTGGTGGAAATGGGTGAGGTGTTCGATATCTTCGCCCACCCGCAGCATGCGTTCACCCGCCAGCTGGTGTCGCATACCCTCAACCTGACGCTGCCCGAGCGGCTGAAGGCGCACCTGCAGGGCACGCTGCTGAAGATCCTGTTTATCGGCGACTCGGCGGAACAACCGGTGCTCTCCGAGGTGGCGGTGAAATTCGGCGTGGCGGTGAACATTCTGCACGGCAAGATTGAGTACATCGGCGATCGCGCGCTGGGCGTTCTGGTGGTGCAGCTTACCGCGCCTGACAGCCCGACGGCGGTAGAGGCCGCGGTGGCGCATATCCGTTCCCGTACCGCTCAGGTGGAGGCTTTACATGGATGATTTATTGCCGGATCTGACGCTCGCGTTCAGCGAAACGTTCCAGATGCTCAGCATCTCAACGGTGCTGGCAATCCTCGGCGGCGTGCCGCTCGGTTTTCTTATTTTCGTCACCGATCGCCATCTGTTCTGGCAGAACCGCGCGGTGTACCTCATCAGTTCGGTGCTGGTGAATATTATCCGTTCGGTGCCGTTCGTCATTTTGCTGGTGCTGCTGCTGCCCTTGACGCAGTTTCTGCTCGGCAATACCATCGGGCCGATTGCCGCCTCGGTGCCGCTGTCGGTGGCGGCTATCGCTTTTTATGCCCGTCTGGTGGACGGCGCGCTGCGCGACGTGGACAGAGGTATTATCGAAGCCGCCGAGGCGTTTGGCGCCAGCCCGCTGCGTATCATCTGCACCGTGCTGCTGCCGGAAGCCAGCGCCGGGCTGCTGCGCGGCCTGACCATTACCCTGGTGAGTCTGATTGGCTATTCGGCAATGGCCGGGATTGTCGGCGGTGGCGGGGTAGGGGATCTGGCGATTCGCTACGGTTATTACCGCTACGAAACCGAAGTGATGGTCGTGACGGTAATCGCGTTGATTGTGCTGGTGCAGGTAGTACAGGTGCTGGGCGATTACCTGGCGAAGCGCGCGGATAAACGCGACCGGCATTAATAGTGAAAAGGGGGGAAACGGTGGGTGCACTTCGTTTACCCACCCTACGCTGCCTCATGACCATCCAGGGGGTAAGCGCAGCGCCCCGTTCTTAAGTCGCAGGGTGGGTAAACGGTGGGTGCACTTCGTTTACCCACCCTACGCTGCCTCATGACCATCCAGGGGGGTAAGCGCAGCGCACCCACCACAACCTCACTTATCCAGCTTGACCCGCGCCCAGGCGATGCCGCTGGCATACTCAGGCGGCAGCAGCGCCACCAGCGATTCGAGCGTGGCGCTCAGGCGGTCGGTGTCGCTGTCGGTCAGGTTAAGATGTCCGACCTTGCGCCCCGGACGCACCTCTTTGTCGTACCAGTGCAGATGCACCAGCGGCAGCTTCAGCCAGTCATCGTTAAGCGCGGTGCCAATCAGGTTCACCATCACCGACGGGCTGTTTACCACCGGCTGCGGCAGCGGCAGGGAGAGAATGGCGCGCAGGTGCAGCTCAAACTGACTGATGGATGCCCCGTTCTGGGTCCAGTGACCGCTGTTATGTACGCGCGGTGCCAGCTCGTTGATCTGCAGCCCGCCCGGGGTGATAAAGCACTCCATCGCCATGACGCCGACGTAGTTCAGCTCCTGCATAATCGCGGACAGCATCGCTTCAGCCTGCGCCTGCTGGCCGGCATTGGCGTGCGGAAACGCCACGCTGGTGCGCAGGATCCCGTCCTGATGCAGGTTGTGGGTCAGGGGATAGAACACCGTCGCGCCGTCGTGGCCGCGTGCGCCCACCAGCGACACCTCGCCGGAGAAGTTAATTCCCTGTTCAACAATGCACTCACCGTAGCAGTCGTCAGGCAGCTGCGCGGTATCGCCCGCCCGCAGCCGCCACTGACCGCGACCGTCGTAGCCGCCGGTGCGGCGCTTAACGATCGCCAGCTCGCCCAGGGCATCAAAGACCGCCGGCCACTGCCCGGCAGACGCCAGCAGCTGCCAGGGCGCGGTGGCGAGGCCGAGACGGTCAAACAGCTGCTTCTGCGTCAGGCGGTCGGCGATAACGGGAAACACGTCCCGGTTAACAAATGCCGGGTGACGCGCCAGTTCGCGGGTCAGTGCGGTTTCCGGCCAGCGCTCGATTTCAGCGGTGATCACGCTCTGCTGAAACGGCACCGCCTGCGGCTCCGCGTCCAGTCCTACCGGCCAGACCGCGATGCCCAGCGGTTCACCGGCCTGGCGCAGCATACGCCCCAGTTGGCCGTTCCCGAGTACGCATACCTGTTTCATGCCTGATCCCTCGGGTCCGGATTATCCAGCACCTCGTCAGTCTGCGCCTGGCGCCAGGCACCGAGACGCGCCAGCAGTGCCTCATCATGCTGGGCGAGGATCTGCGCGGCCAGCAGGGCTGCGTTCGCCGCTCCCGCTTTACCGATCGCCAGCGTCCCCACCGGAATACCGCGCGGCATTTGCACAATAGAGTAGAGGCTGTCCACACCGCTCAGGGCGGCGCTCTGCACCGGTACGCCGAGTACCGGCACCAGGGTTTTGGCGGCAATCATGCCCGGCAGATGGGCGGCCCCACCGGCACCGGCGATAATCACCTGATAGCCGTTGTGCTGCGCGCCTTCGGCAAAGCTGAACAGCTTGTCCGGCGTGCGGTGGGCGGAAACCACTTCGACATGATGAGGTACTTCAAGGGCATCAAGAATGTCAGCGGCAAACTGCATGGTCGCCCAGTCGCTTTTAGACCCCATAACGATGGCGATACGCGCCGGATGTTGGCTTGAAGACATGCGTCTTAAAACTCCTGTGAGTGTGCGTGGACAAGGTGCTTGTCGTTCAGAAGGGCACAAAGAATAGCATGGAAAAATGGCAAGGAAAACGGTTGCGTCGGCGCGGCAGGTGGAAAAAAGGGGGCCGTTGGCACCGGCAAAAGCCGCCTGTCAGAGCGCTTTGGTCAGATAAAAACGTTGCTGCCCGTGATGCGGAAAATCCTCCAGCGTCATTTGCAGCACGAAGCCATTTTTTTCGTAAAAGGGGCGCGCCTGGAAGCTGAAGGTATCGACCAGCGCCAGGATACAACCGCGCTGGAGTGCCGTGTGCTCGGCGGTGGCCAGCAGCAAACGACCCAGACCGGTGCCGCGCAGTGCCTCATTCACCCAGAGAAAATCAATGCACAGCCAGTTGCCTTTGATGCTGGCAATAAGCCCGCCATCAAGCCCGCCTGTCAGGTTGCGCCGCCAGACGCCGAGGCTGCCGGAGGCGTCGCTGGCGATAAACTGCTGGTTATAGCCGTGCAGGCCGTGAAACAGCGCAGCGCGATCGTCGGGTGAAATGGCGTCGGTAATATCCAGTTCCATGGGAAACTTGTCTCGTTTGCGTAAGGACTTCCGTTTTAACACATTGAGACGACAGGAAAAACGCCAGAAAAAGCAGGGTCAGAATGGGAAGTGGATCAGTTTTACGTCGTCGGGCGTGACGCTGACCATTGAGCCTTCGCTGTGCCATGCGCCGAGCACTGCGCGAAATGCTGGCTGACCGTTGGCGGTAAGCTCATGTACCGCCGGACGATGGGTGTGACCGTGGATCAGCCACTGCACCTGATGCTGTTCCATTGCCGCCACGACTGCCTGCGGATTGACGTCCATGATCTCCAGCGTCTTGGTGCTGTTGGCCGCTTTACTGTTGGCGCGCATTTTAGCGGCGATACGTTTACGCATAAACAGCGGCAAGGCGAGAAAAAGCGCCTGCAACCAGGGCTGGTGCACTTTCGCGCGGAACGCCTGGTAACCGGCATCATCCGTGCAGAGCGTATCGCCATGCATAATCAGCACGTCGCGCCCGTAGAGCGAGAGCACCTGAGCTTCGGGCAGCAGCGTCATGCCGCTTTGCCGGGCGAAACGCTTGCCGAGCAGGAAGTCACGGTTGCCGTGAATGAAGTAGCAGGGGACGCCATGATCCACCAGCGAGCGGATCGCCCGGGCGATCTCCGCATGCAGCGGAACCGGATCGTCGTCACCAATCCAGGCCTCGAACAGATCGCCTATAATATAGAGCGCGTCGGCATCGCGAGCCGGACCGGCTAAAAAATGCAGAAAACCGGCGGTGATCGCCGGTTCTTCTGGGCAGAGATGAAGATCTGCAATAAAAAGCGTGGCCACGATTACTCGCTGACGGTAACGCTTTCGATGATCACATCTTCTTTCGGTACGTCCTGATGCATACCGCTGCGGCCGGTAGAAACGCCTTTGATCTTGTCAACCACGTCCATACCTTCAACCACTTCTGCGAATACGCAGTAGCCCCAACCCTGCAGGCTTTCGCCGCTGAAGTTCAGGAAGTCGTTGTCAGCCACGTTGATGAAGAACTGCGCGGTCGCGGAGTGCGGAGCCTGAGTACGCGCCATAGCAAGGGTGCCACGGGTGTTTTTCAGGCCGTTGTTCGCTTCGTTCTGGATCGCGTCTTTGGTGTTTTTCTGCTTCATGCCCGGCTCAAAGCCGCCGCCCTGAATCATGAACCCGTTGATGACGCGATGGAAAATAGTGTTGTTGTAGAAACCTTCACGACAGTAGTCCAGGAAGTTCTTCACTGTAACCGGCGCGTCGTTATCAAAAGTTTTGATGACGATATCGCCATGATTGGTATGAAAAGTAACCATGTTTGCATCCTGTTCCGTTAAGTGGCGCTGCGACCTGTCTTATCAGGTCATTTCAGGCGCCTGTTATAGCACAGGTCGTCCGGTTCGATCACCTTGCAAAGTGTGCTGCTTCGGGTTTGAATTACGGGTAAACTAAGCGGCTGGTCCCGAACCGCTCACTTTCACACACGTCTACATGGAATCATCGATGTTAAAAATCTTTAATACACTGACGCGCCAAAAAGAGGAATTTAAACCTATCCATGCCGGGGAAGTGGGCATGTACGTGTGTGGTATTACCGTGTACGACCTGTGTCATATCGGTCATGGCCGTACCTTTGTTGCCTTTGACGTGGTGGCGCGCTACCTGCGTTTTCTTGGCTATAAGCTGAAGTACGTACGCAACATCACGGATATCGACGACAAGATCATCAAGCGCGCCAATGAAAATGGCGAAGGCTTTGTCGAGCTGGTGGACCGCATGGTCGCCGAGATGCACAAGGACTTTGACGCGCTCAATATTCTGCGCCCCGAAAGCGAACCGCGCGCCACCCAGCATATTCCGGAGATCATTGAGATCGTCCAGCAGCTCATCGCCCGCGATCACGCCTATGTGGCGCAGAACGGCGACGTCATGTTCTCAGTAGAAACCGATCCGCAATATGGCCTGCTGTCGCGTCAGGATCTCGACCAGCTTCAGGCGGGTGCGCGCGTCGAAGTGGCGGACGTGAAGCGTAACCCGATGGACTTCGTGCTGTGGAAAATGTCCAAGCCGGGCGAGCCGAGCTGGCCTTCGCCGTGGGGCGAGGGGCGTCCGGGCTGGCACATTGAGTGCTCCGCCATGAACTGCAAGCAGCTGGGCAGCCATTTCGACATCCACGGCGGTGGCTCCGACCTGATGTTCCCGCATCACGAGAACGAAATCGCCCAGTCCACCTGCGCCCACGACGGCGAGTACGTGAACTACTGGATGCACTCCGGGATGGTGATGGTAGACCGCGAGAAGATGTCCAAATCGCTGGGCAACTTCTTCACCGTGCGCGACGTGCTGAAACACTACGATGCCGAAACCATCCGCTACTTCCTGATGTCCGGTCACTACCGCAGCCAGCTGAACTACAGCGAAGACAACCTCAAGCAGGCGCGTGCCTCGCTGGAGCGTCTGTACACCGCGCTGCGCGGCACCGATCCCACTGCGCAGGCTGCAGGCGGCGAGGCGTTTGAAGCGCGCTTTGTGGAGGCGATGAACGACGACTTCAACACGCCGGAAGCCTACTCGGCGCTGTTTGATATGGCGCGTGAAGTTAACCGCCTGAAAGCGGAAGATGCGAACGCGGCAAACCAACTGGCGGCACACCTGCGCAAGCTGGCGGCGGTGCTGGGTCTGCTGGAGCAGGCGCCGGAGCAGTTCCTGCAGTCTGGTGCCCAGAGCAACGATAGCGAAGTGGCGGAAATCGAAGCGCTGATCCAGCAACGTCTGGATGCGCGTAAAGCCAAAGACTGGGCTGCGGCCGATGCGGCACGCGATCGCCTGAACGAGATGGGCATCATCCTTGAAGACGGCCCACAGGGCACCACCTGGCGCCGCAAGTGATTATTCACTAACGCAAAAAAGCCGCCTCCGGGCGGCTTTTTTTATGCGTGCTGCTTTCCATTTCAAAACCAAAATTCACCCTCGGGCGCAGAAATAGTGTTGAATAGTTATCCGGCGATGTATAAAATTTAATACAAAATGCACGGAGCTGATATGGACTTACAAGGAGCACGCGAGGCAGCAAAACCCATCTACTGGTGCGGGTCGTCGCTTGATGATTTGCGCGCCTTTCCGGAGAGCGTCAGAGCCAGAGCAGGAAAAGAGCTACGCAAGGTGCAGTTCGGGCTTGATCCGACAGATGTAAAGCGTGTCAGTACATGGGGCGCGGGCGTTATCGAAATCCGACTGGATGAAGACGCAAATACCTGGCGGGTCGCCTGCGTGGCAAAGTTCGAGGAAGCGGTGTATGTGCTGCACAGCTTCAGTAAAAAAGAGCGGAAGACGAGGCTGAGTGATGCCTGGGTCATCCGTCAGCGGTATCACGAGATCGTTAATCAGCGAAGGAGTAGCAGATGACCCATAACAGCGAGAACGGCGTGCGCCATATCACGCGTCCTGAGGACAACATTTTCACCGACCTCGGTTTTGACGACGCGCAGGCGGCGGCGTTACAGCAGGAGTCAGACCGTGAAATTGCCCTGCTCATCGGTATGAAAAAGCAGGTGATGGCGGAGATTGCCAGCTGGATCAAGACGGAAAACCTTAAGCAGGTTAACGCCGCGCAAATCCTGCAGGTGACGCGCCCGCGGGTGTCTGATGTGGTTAATCAGAAAACGGAAAAGTTTACCCTCGATGCGCTGATTTCGATGGCGAGTCTCATCGGCAAGACCTGCAAGTTGGTAATCAAATAGCCGCTTTCAGGCGGAGTCGCGCTGCACCAGCTGCCCGGAAAGCGTGATGTACTGCGCAGGCAGCCCAGGCTCCTTCAGCTTACGTATCATCAGCATCGCTGCCTGACGCCCGCTCTCTTCGCTCGCCGAGGAGACGTAGGTAAACGACGGCGAGGTGAGGTTAATCTGCAGCATATCTTCAAAGCCAATCAGCGACACCTGCTGGGTAAGAAACACGTCTTTCCCTACCGTACGCCCGACGTGATGAATGCCGCCCAAACTGCCGATAATGGCATGGGGAGAGTGACAGAGCAGGGCGGTGATGGTGTTGTGCTTCTCAAGCAGTTGACGGGTGATGAGGCTGGCGGCGTGGGTGTCCTCGGCGCATACCGGCGCTAACTCTGCGCGAAACGGCAGACCGTACTGCTCCAGCGCGGCGCGATAGCCGAGCAGGCGCTGCTGACGCAACAGGCAGTTAGCCTCGCCGCCAATCCAGGCGATGTTGCGGTGCCCGCGTTCAATCAGATAGCGCGTGGCGAGGCTCGCGGCCTGGCGATTGTCGTGCATCACAATATCCACGCTGCCCTGCAGCGGCGTCTGGGATACCGCCACCAGCGGCAGCGGCGAATGCAGTAGCGGGGCGGGAAGGCTGTCGCGCTGATGATCGCCGCACAGCCAGATGACGCCGGCGACCCCCTGGCGGGTGAAGGAGAGCAGCGTGCGCTTAAGGTGCTCATCGTCCTGCGGTTGGGCGAGAAACACCATATAGCCCTGCTGCTCCAGCGTCTGCACCAGGCTGGCTGCTACCTTCATGCTGAAGGTATCGCCAAAGTTGCGCAGGATCAGGCCAATCAGGTTGGAGGTGCTGGCGCGCAGGTTAGCCGCAGCCACGTTATGCACGTAGCCCAGCGTTGAGATAGCGGCCTGCACTTTTTCAATGGTGGCCTGCGAAATTTTCCCTTTCTGGCGCAGCACCAGCGACACGGTAGAGACCGAGACGCCCGCTGCTTTTGCCACATCGATTATGCTGACCTTTTTCATTCCCTGCCTTCACAAAACCCGCCAGTAAACAACGTGATACCACAACGCCGCCCGGGATGATACAGGCGGCGTCGTGCGGCTTATTTACCCAACATGCCGGACATCTCCTGGGCGATAAACTGCGCTCTGGCACCGAAAATCACCTGAATGCCGTTATCACCGACGAACACCACGCCGCGTGCCCCCACGTTGTTCAGCCCGTCACGATCTACCGCTTTGCCGTTTTCCACCTCCAGGCGCAAACGGGTAATACACGAACCCACGGACCCAACGTTCTGCGCCCCGCCCAGCAGCGCCAGAATTTCACTTGCCAGTTCGGCATCGCTTTTATTGGTGGCGGTGGTAGTCACATCGGTACGCCCCGGCGTTTTAACGTCGAAACGGCGGATCACGAAGCGGAAGGTGAAGTAGTAGATGATGGCCATCGGCACGCCAACGATAATCGCGCTGAGGTAGTGTGTTTCGAAGCCGTTGAACGACGGCAGAATACCGAAGGAGATATAGTCGATAAGCCCGGCGGAGAAGGACTTGGCAATGTGCGCATCCAGCAGGTACATGCACATGTAGGACAGCCCGGCCATGATGGCGTTGAACACGTACAGCACCGGTGCCACGAAGATAAAGGTGAACTCAACCGGCTCGGTAATCCCCGTCAGGAAACAGGTCAGCGCGGCGGAGAACAGAATGCCCGAGGCAATCTTTTTATTTTTGGTATTGGCTTCGTGATACATCGCGAGGCAGGCCGCCGGCAGCGCGAAAAGCATCAGCGGGAATTCGCCCTGCATGAATTTACCCGCGTTGTGGTAGGTATCGCTGCTGAACGACTTCACGCCTTCTTCCAGCATTTTGAACCAGATCGTCTGATCGCCGTGGATCACCTGGCCTGCCTGAGTGGTGTAGTCACCAAACGAGTACCAGAACGACGGATACCAGATATGATGCAGGCCGAGCGGGATAAGCGCGCGCTCCACCAGCCCGAAGATAAAGGTTGAAGCTGCCTGGTTATCGCCGTTGACCACCAGCGAGAGCGCATCAATGCCCGCCTGGATGTGCTGCCAGACGTACGGCAACAGCAGCCCGAGAATAAAGGACAGGAACGCGGTAGCGATAGCGACAAAGCGTTTTCCCGAGAAGAAACCGAGGAACTCAGGTAGCTGCAGGGTATGGAAACGGTTGTAACACCACGCCGCCAGAATGCCGCAGATAAGCCCGCCAAACACGCCCATCTGCAACGTGGGAATGCCGACCACCATCGCGTATTTGCCACCCTGTGCGGCCATTTCCGGTGTAATGCTTAACACCGTGCCGATGGTGACGTTTGTCACGAACACCGAGACCGCAGCGGAGAGCGCTGCAATACCCGACTCGGACGCCAGCCCCACCGCAGAGCCAATGGCGAACAGCAGCGGCAGGTTATCGAAGATAACCCCGCCCGCGTTCATCATCAGCGGCAGATGAAACTTATCGCCGAACGCCAGCAGCAGACCTGCCGCCGGCAGCAATGAGATTGGCAGCATTAACGCGCGGCCAATCATCGACAGTTTAGACAACGATTTTACTAACCCTGATACCAGACTCATGCTGATTTCCCCCGAAGAGAACGCTGTGCGCGTCTTGCTTGTTATTGTAAGTAGAACGTTTTAGTAGAACGTTCTACTCATCGTCTTTGAACGGTGATATTCGCGCAACAAATACTTCATCGCGAACCAGACGAATTTCTGATTATTTGAAGTGCAACGCCAACAGGCCTGGCTTTATTGCGGGTATGGCTATTGCGGTTATATGTGCGTCCGATCACATTTTTTAAGATTTTTTATTTGCCGCTAACTCAGTCACTTATGTGCAGTTTTCCGGTGACGCGCTTGCGATACGCGTGAGGAGTGCCAGTCTTTAAAGGGTCGATTACACAGTGACTCACTGAGAAAACAGGAGGTTAAATGGAACGCTTTCATAACAAAGTGGTAGTGATTACCGGTGCGGGTTCAGGTATTGGCGCTGCGGCTGCCCAGCGTTTTGCGAAAGAGGGCGCGAGCGTGGTGCTGGTAGGGCGCACTCAGGAGAAACTGGAAAAAGTCGCCGCCACGCTGCCGCAGGGTAAGCATCTTGTGGCCCCCTGTGACGTATCCGTTGCAGAAGAAGTGGCTGCGCTCGCCCGCCGGGTTGAGGATGAATATGGTCGCGCGGACGTGCTGGTGAACAACGCCGGGATGATCGTGCAGGGCCGCATCCATGAGATTGACCTGCAGGACTGGGACAGCCTGATGAAAACCGACCTTAACGGCGTGTTTTACGGCGTGCACTACTTCATGCCGGCGCTGCTGAAAACCAAAGGCAACGTGATTAACATTTCCTCGGTGTCCGGCCTCGGCGGCGACTGGGGGATGAGCGTATACAACGCGGCGAAAGGCGCGATCACTAACTTTACCCGTGCGCTGGCGATGGACTATGGTCGCGATGGGGTGCGCGTGAACGCTATTTGTCCTGGCTTTACCTTTACCGACCTGACGGAAGAGATGAAAGACAACCAGCCGCTGCTGGAGAAATTCTATGAGCGCATTCCGCTGGGCCGCGCCGGTGAAGCCGAGGATATTGCCGATGCCATTGCCTTTATGGCAAGCGACGATGCGCGCTATATCACCGGTGTAAACCTGGCTGTCGACGGGGGTATCACCGCCTCGAACGGTCAGCCGCCGCAGGCATAAGCGGCAATAAAAAACCCGCCGACCGGCGGGTTTTTTGCGTCAGGCAACGACGGTAATGCTCTGGCCGTGGAAGCTGACCGTCTGACCGGCCACTATCTTGCAGCGCTTACGCGTCTCGACGTTGCCGTCCACGGTAACCAGCCCGTCGGCGATGAAAATTTTGGCCTGCGCGCCGCTTTCGCTCCAGCCTTCCAGCTTCAGCAGGTCGCACAGCTCTACGTGCGGGTGTTTACCCAGGGAAAATGTTGCCATCTTAGTTCTCTTCCAGATCGTGATACTCTTCGCACGCCTGTAGCGTGTTCTGAATCAGGGTTGCTACGGTCATCGGGCCTACGCCGCCCGGCACCGGAGTGATATAGCCCGCGCGCGCTGCCGCGTCGTCAAATACCACATCGCCTACCACCTTGCCGCTTTCCAGCCGGTTGATGCCAACATCAATCACGATGGCACCTTCTTTGATCCATTCTCCCGGAATAAAGCCCGGTTTACCCACCGCGACCACCAGCAGGTCGGCGTTCTCGACGTGCTGACGCAGGTTTTTGGTAAAACGATGGGTAACGGTAGTGGTGCAACCCGCCAGCAGCAGCTCCATGCTCATCGGGCGGCCAACAATGTTGGATGCACCAATCACCACCGCGTTCAGGCCGTAGGTATCAATGTTATAGCGCTCCAGCAGCGTGACGATACCGCGCGGCGTACAGGGGCGCAGGCACGGTGCGCGCTGGCACAGGCGACCGATATTGTAGGGATGAAAGCCGTCGACGTCTTTATCTGGCGCGATGCGCTCCAGGACTTTGACGTTGTCGATACCCGCCGGCAGCGGCAGCTGCACCAGAATGCCGTCGATCTCGCGATCGCGATTCAGGGTATCGATCAGCGCCAGCAGCTCGGCTTCGCTGGTGGTGTCGGGCAGATCGTAAGAGCGGGACAGGAACCCGACCTCTTCACAGGCTTTGCGTTTGCTGCCGACATAAATTTGTGAAGCCGGGTTATCACCGACCAGCACAACTGCCAGACCAGGGGCACGTTTTCCGGCGGCGACGCGGGCCTGAACTTTTGCGGCAACCTCAGAGCGGACCTGCTGCGCAATCGTTTTACCGTCAATTATCTTTGCTACCATCAGAGAGAGGATTCCATCTGTCGTCATAGGGAAGGGGGATGCATATATTTTGTCAGAAGCGCGCCGTGCTGTCAGTCACAGAAACGGTTTTATGCTCAATAAGCGCGCAGGCAGCGGAAAAGCCATTGACTCACCCGACCCTGACCGTATAATTCCACGCGTTTCGCCCTCCCTGAGCCGGGCGAAATCCTTTCAGTTACGCGCCCTTAGCTCAGTCGGATAGAGCAACGGCCTTCTAAGCCGTGGGTCGCAGGTTCGAATCCTGCAGGGCGCGCCATGTAAAATCAAATACTTACGCCAAAGTGAAACCCCCGCGAAAAATGCTACCGGTGCTGTAGTCGGTGCTGTAAGAAAAAATCCCCTCTCAGTCTTTCACTAACGAACAGATTCAGAATTATGCCTTTAAAAATCGCTTGCTACTGTCACCCAGCCGTTATAGCGAACTGAATACTCCTCATTTCTAACTACGCTGAGGTGATAAAAATATTCTTTATTTCGTTGGCGCTGATGTAGTTATCGCGCTCAGGTCCAGACCGAGGTCGTTGTTTATACTGGCCTGCAACATGCTTTCAGCGTAATGGCCCGATGCGGCGCATTTACTGACGGGTAAAGCCGTCGCATTGCCCATCAGGGGTAATAACAGAAAGGTGAAATGATTCTGATTTAATCTCAGATTAAGATAAATAAATTTAACCAGCGCTGAGGATAAAATAACCACGAAAAATGAGCAATAATAGATGGCGCATTTATCCAGGTGATTAATAAGAAGGGTAATTAATTTTTATCGGATGTTCATTTCCCAGCCTGATATCCAGTTGAGCAAATGGTTCTACTGTTATATGCTTTTTTGGAAATTGGTTTCGCCTTTTCCGTTTATTGATACCAGCTACTTTTCCAACGTAAAGTTTCCCCGTTTTTTGCCGATAACCCCTGCGTACACTTTTTTATTATTTCAGGCAAGGAAAGAAATGGAAAACCATTACGAATATCTCAAACTCGACATGTCCGCCACAAAAGAGCAGATTGATACTGCCCTGGCGGCGGTCGGGAATGAAGATGAAGCACGCGTGAGAAAAATCAGATCGATTATGCAGAATGACAGATTCAAAGAAGAATATGATAATAAATTAATTGCTTTTTTGATTGGCGGCAGTGAGTCAGCGACATCATCTTCCGGTAAAAAAGTTAGCGATATTGTTGCGAAAATCAAAGCGCTGGATAGCGCTAGCCTGCATGACTATTATATTTATATGGCGGTATTGCTACTCATTTTTAATTTTATCTCTTCACTGTTAGTTAGTCTTCAGGTTGATTACGTAATTAGCCTACTGGTGATGATAGCCACCATCGCCTTACTGTATAAAGACTGGAAGCTGCTTGAGCTAAATAGCAAAGCGACTTTCTCGGTATGGTGGATTTTATTTTCACCGGTTTACCTGTTCAAGCGCGCTAATGCCACAGGTGAAAGTAAACGTCTGTTTGCGGTATGGATAGGTATTATTGCCATTTTTATGGTGTGCAATTTTCTCTTTTCAAGCGGGCGTGCGGAGCTGGAAAGCGCTGCCTGCGAGACGGTTTCTGATATTTACCGCACACAGCTGCATCGCCCGGGTATCACCTGCAAAAGCGTTGCCATTACTGAAAGTAACGGCAAAAACCATGTCGGCTTTGTCGAATTATCCAATGGCAGCACGCGCGATGTGACCGTGCAGGAATATAACGACGGGCAGATTTACGTCACGGTTGAATAATTAACAGGGCAGTCGGGCCATACCCGACTGCCCTGTATTCACCCTGGCGCAGTGCCAGGAAAAACATCACTTATCAGAAGTTAAAATTCAGCCCCGCCTGCACGCTGACGCTGTTATCCACGTCGCCGGTGCCGGTATATATTCCACTGGAAAACCACAGATCCCGGGTAATACCCAGATTCGCGCCTATCCCCAGTAGGCCCATTTTCTGGTTGTGGCCCGCGTGGAGCGTATAGTCTGCCGCGGTGATGGCGGTGTCGTCGTTAAATTCAGTGACGTAGCGGGCATCGATCCACGGCAGGACGCGAACCATGCCCGCCTCAAGCTCCGTTGATAAGCGCATGCCCGCGCCGCTATGCCAGGCCGAGGTTTCATTTTTGGCGATTTCGATCTGTGCATCAGAAAAGCGATCGCTGTGCGCGCTGTTCCAGCCGAGCACGGCGTAGGGCTGGAGCAGAGCGCCGCCGGTGCGCAGCGTGAACCCGGCGCGGGTTTCCACATCAACCATACTGCCGTCATAGGAACCGTTCAGCGCCTCCTTAATGCCGGTGGTGGTGGCCGGGACGTTATGTACTTTCAGGGTATAGCGGATGTCGCCGAGGCTGATGCTGCCGTCCGCAAACAGGCTCCAGCGGTTATCGTGCAGGGGCTGCTGCCAGCCGCCGTACAGGCTGTAAAAATCACCGTAGACCGCATTATTAAAGTTGCCCTGGTTGTCGCTGTCGCTGACGCGGTTGCGTACCCAGGCCAGCGCGAACCCGCCGGTCAGCAGATCGCCATTGGTTAACTGATGGCTCCAGTCCACACCGACCTGCGCACCCAGCAGGTTGCTGTGATAGTCCACGTCATCAGCAAAATCCCCGGTGTGGTAGAGGTAATCTCCCCAGACATGCGCCCCCTCGCTCTGCCCGTGCAGCAGAAAATGGTTACGCAGGCTGTCGAGACGGCTCGCCAGGTTAGCCGCTACCGTCTGGCCCGACTGTTTTGCACCCTCCAGACCCGCAATCGCGCCCTTGACGTCATGCGCCAGCCCGATCTGCCGCTGGCTCAGTATCAGCTCTGCGCCCTGGGTGGCATTGTTCATCGGCACGGTAAAGGCGCTGAGATCGTAATTCCATGCCCCGGCCCGGGCGGCGACGCGACGGGCGCCGTTGGCAAAGCGGTAGTTGACGGAGCCCTGCGACAAATCGGCAAAGGAGCCTATCACCGCCTGGCCTTCACTGCCCTGCGTCGCCATCTGGCTGATGATCAGCGTGTTAACGCCGGTTACCGCACCGGTGACGATCACCATGCTGTCGGTGCTCATGGTGATGCTGGCATCCGACATGGTGTTGCCCACCAGCATGGAGCGGTTCATCAGGTTCCAGGCGGTGTCGCTGCCGATATGCGGCGTGACGATGGTGTTCTCCTCGGTGGCGTGAACGCTGTTGATATTGATGAGCTGACCGTCGATGGCGCTGCTGCCGTCGAGTAGCAGGCTGTTTTGCCCGGCACCGCCGTCAATAGCACCTTTTACTTCCGAGCCGTTGATGACGGCGACTCGATCGCTCCCGGCACCGGTGGTGACGTTGCCGGTTACGGTGGATGCATCGCCGATCACCAGCGTGGTGGCCCCGGTTTGTGCCGCGGCGTCAAGGTTGCCATTGAGCTGGCTGTTTGTCAGCGTGACCCGCGCGCTGCCGTTGCCCACCAGCACCAGATCGCCGCGCAGCGTGCTCTTCTGGATGTCGGCGCGGTTAACGCCCTGGCTGTTCAGCAGGCCGACATCACCCGTAACGGTGGCGTTATTGAGCGTGAGCTGATTCGTGTTGTTACCCGCCAGACCGATGGCGACCCGGTCCAGCGCGGGGGGGATCGACGACACTGGCAACCCGCTGGCTGGCAGTAATGCCGCGAACTGACCGGCGGTGGCGCTCTGACTGGCGTCGAGCCGGGCGTTGTTCAGCGTCACCTGGTTGTCCGCGCTGCGGCTCAGGGAGTACAGACTGCCGCTGTCGAGGGTGCTGTCGCTGACCGTGATGCGCTGGGCCGCTGCGCCGCCGGTGATGATGCTGCCGGACAGCTGGCTGTCATTCTGCACCGTCAGGTTATGCACCCCGGCATCGGCCTGATCGATAAATATCGCCGACCCCATCATGTACGCTTTGTCCCCCGGCGCGGTGTGGTACTGCACGCTGGCGTTGGCACCGTTCAGCACCGCGTTATCCATCACCACGGTAATATCGGTTGCAGACCCCGCGTTGCCCCCTTCAATCATATCGGCACGCGCTCCCCCGGCCAGGGTAATGGTTGCCGCCCCGGTGTGGCTGGCCTGAATATACTTCCCGGACATATCCGTGCCGGAAACCGTGAGCTGCTGCGTGTTGCCTGGCTGGCGTCCGTCCATATAAATGGTGGCATCGGAGGTGGGGGCATTGATAAAGGCGGTGCCGGAGGGGCTATCGAGATAGAGATCCTGACCATTATACGGGGACATACCGCAGGTAGCGGCAGGCGTGGCCGGGCACGGCGCGGCGCGCGCCGGGGATAAGGTCGCGGTCACGATCAGTAAACCCGGCAGGCTTAATGCTATGCCTTTCGCGGACGGGGCGAGCTTAAGCGTCTTAAACATAGGTATGGCTCCAGAGGCAATCAACGCGCGGAAAATAAGCGGCTAACCGAACCCAAAACATAAGGGTGCAAATGTAAGCCCGGCTTTAAACGCAATGACATGGCTGGGGTAAGCATATTCATCGCGCAACGGAAATCGCGGGCGCGGGATACGGCAGTGAGGAATTGTGGTGGGCAATGAGGCAGGGTGAGTAACGTTGATAGCCGTTGATGCTCCCCGGCGGCGGGGAGCAGCTGAGGTTATTTCTCCGTCGCGCCGCGCTTGCGAAAACAGCGCACAAACTCTTCGGCGAAGGGAAGGATCTCCAGCAGTACGATAGCCAGCAGCAGGGTAACAATATACGGCACCGGCAGCGGCTCGCTTTTCAGGTTCAGGCTAAAATCTGCCGCTGCGGCTCCCAGCCCGACCAGCGCCAGCGCCTGATCCCAGTGGCGCGTCACTACCAGCAGCAGCGCCATCAGCGGCACCATCTCCAGAAAGCTGTGGATATGCTGCTCAACCGGCGAGATATAACGCACGGTCGAGGAGTAGCTCACATCCCACAGCGCAGTGGCTTCGTGGAGCAAAAAACCGACGACCATCAGCAGGATAATCAGGGCGTTGATTTCAAGAAACAGCGCGGCAAGCAGCGGAATTCCCATCTCGCTGAACATCAGAATATGAATAAAGGCCTCTTTTAGCCCGGCGTTTTCCTCAATGTGGGTTTTACGGTGGCACAGCCAGTCGCAGACGCCGGCCAGCAGCCAGAGCGGCATAATAAAATAAAGCAGTAACAGCAGCGTGGGATCGTTGGGTGTCACAGGTAGCCCTCCGGAATGTCTCATCCGTTAAGCATAGACCTGAATTTTAGCAGGGGTATCGCGTTCGGGAGATCCTCAGGCTATTGCAGCCTGAGGAAGAGCGAGAAGGATTGGGAAACTACAGGCGATTACCACGCCGGAACGGACGGCAGATGGCGATCATGGCAAAGGCGCTGCACAGCGGGACGATCCCCAGCATCAACCAGGCGGTGGCCGCCTGCGGGGAGGGCGTCAGCGCATGGTCGAGCTGGCCGCCCAGCAGGAAATTGCCCAGCAGTACCGCCACGCCACCCATCGACGAGAGCGCCCCATAATGCGCCCCGAGGTTGTGTTCATCGGCGAAACGCGGGATGAGGTCCATTCCCACCGGCATAATCAGCATCTGCCCGAGCGTCAACAGCGACACCATCAGCATTGCCGGGACCAGCCGGGTTATCCCTTCCGGTGGTGGAGCCGCGGCAAATAGCGCCACGCTGAAGAAGGCGCTCGCGAGCAGGAAAAAACCGAGCGGCAGAATGTGCGCCGCCCCGATGCGGCGGGCAATACGCGCCAGCGGCAGTTGCAGAACGATCACCAGCATCGACGCCAGCATAAAGACCGGGCCTAACGCTTTCTCACTGCTACCAGAGCGGTGCAGCTCTACCGGCAGCGCCAGATAGAGCTGGTTATAGCTGAACAGATACGCGCTGTAGGCGATGATAAAGGCGACAAAACGCGGCTGGTGGAAGGTTTTCCACCACGGGTTGATCCGCAACTCGCCGCTGCGGCGCGGGGTCTGGGGCAGGAAAAAGAACAGGATCGCCAGCGCAACGATAAACACACCGGCACCGGCCAGCGCCACGCGCTGAAAACCGAAGCCCGTCAGCAGCGACCCCAGTACCGGGCCAAGTACCGCGCCCAGTTCACCGCACACGGCGAACAGCGCGAACCATTCCGCGCGGCTGCGCTTTCCGGCCTGCTCGCTTTCATTGCTGGCACGGGCCAGCAACGCTTCGATAGCCGGGGAGAACAGCGCGCCACCGACCCCGGTGAGGCAGGCACCGAGAATAATCGGCACCAGGCTGTCGCCCAGCGCCAGCAGCAGATAGCCGCTGATGCGCACCATACACCCGCACAGAATGATGACTCGCGCGCCAAAGCGGTCTGCCAGCGCGCCGCCCACCAGAAACATGCCCTGCTGCGAAAAGGTGCGCAAACCAATGATCAGCCCCACCGCCCAGCCAGAGAGCAGCATGTCATCGCGCAGGAAGATAGCCAGAAACGGCACCACCGCATAAAAACCGATATTAAAGACCAGCTGGCTGCCGAGCAGCAACGGCGGGTAAACCCGGGTAGTACGGCGGGCGAACAGGGAAAGCATGCGTTATCCATCAGCGTGAGGTTAAAAACAGAGGGCTAATATGGATGAAGCCACCGCCGCTGGCAAATCGTTGCGCCCGGCAAATCATTAACGGCGCATATAGTTGTTATGGGCAATTACCTGTATTGACAACCCCCGGAGCGCCCGGTATAAACCGACAACTTAAGAATGATTTGCATTTACATCGGCGGGGGCTGATGAAGTGCAGCATCCCGGCGGCGGGGCGAGCCCGCGGCTGCGGTAACGACGCGGCACTGCGATGGTCACAGCGTGCACGCGCATAAAATAACGATAAAGAAAGGTTGATGTTGATGGTTAATGTTAAACAGGCGTTATGGGGTTTAGGGTTGCTGAGCCTCTCCGGGATGGCGGGCGCGACGCAGTACCCGCTGACGCTGGAAAACTGCGGTACGAAGGTCGTGTTTGAAAAAAGCCCGCAGCGTATGGTCGCCCTGGGCCAGAACACCGCTGAAATCATGCTGCTGCTCGGCTTGCAGGATAAAATGGTCGCCAGCGCATTCTGGCCGACTAAAGTGCTGCCGGAGCTGGCAGGCAAAAATGAAAAGGTGCCGGTGCTGACCGTTGAGATCCCGACCCTTGAGTCGATTCTTGCCCGCCAGCCGGATTTCGTTGCCGCTCAGCTTCCCCTGTTACTGGGGCCGGACAGCAAAGTTGCGAAGCGCGAAGATTTTGCCGCGGTGGGCATCAACAGCTATCTCTCACCGGGCGTTTGCGCCACGAAAAAGAACACCGGCGACATCTACGGTAGCCGCAGCCAGCTGTGGGACATGACGCTGCTGTATAAAGAGATCGAGGATCTGGCGACGATTTTTGATGTCGAAGACCGCGGCGCGGCGCTGGTGAACGACTTCCGGCAGCGTGAAAACGCGCTGCGCACGACGTTTGGCCACAGCAAACGCGATCTGTCGTTTGTCTTCTGGTTCTCCAGTGCTTCCCCTTCATCCGATGCCTATCTGGGCGGCAAAAACAGTGCCTCGGGCTTTATTGCCAGCGTGCTGGGCGGGCATAACGCCATCAGCTCCGACAGCGAATGGCCGACGGTGGGCTGGGAGAGCATTATCGCCACCAACCCGGATGTGATCGTGGTGTCGAGCCTCGATCGCAACCGCTGGGCGCTCGACAGCGCCGAAGAGAAGATCAAATTCCTCAAAAGCGACCCGGCCGTCAGCCAGCTTGAAGCGGTGAAAAAGGGCCATATCGTGGTGATGGACGGCCAGGCAATGAACCCGACGATCCGCACCATTTATGGCGCAGAGCAGGTGGCGGCGCAGCTTGAGAAACTGGGGCTGAACTGATGACAAGCCCGGTACGCAACCGGGGCGGGATGTGGCAGCGTCTGGCGCTGTTCTCCGCTGCGGTTGTGCTTCTTCTGTTGGTTATTGCGATCGGCGTGGGGTCAGGTGAGCTGGCCATTCCCCTCAGAACCATTTTCTTTGCGGTCACCAATAAGCTGGGGCTGACCGCAGAGCCGCTGAACCGTATCCATGAAACCGTGATCTGGGATTTCCGCCTCAGCCGCGCGCTGGTCGCTGCCTGCAGCGGCGCGGGGCTGGCAATCTGCGGCGCAGTGCTGCAGAGCCTGCTGAAAAACGCGCTGGCGGAACCCTACGTGCTCGGCGTTTCCGCTGGCGCCTCCACCGGTGCGGTGGCGGTGGTGGTGCTGGGGATTGGCACCGGCGCGGTATCGCTCTCTGCGGGTGCCTTCACCGGCGCGTTCGCTGCGTTTGCTTTCGTGGCGCTGCTGACTAACGGTGCGCGCGGCGGTAATGAGCGCACCATTCTTGCCGGCGTCGCGGCCTCGCAGCTCTTCAACGCCATTACCGCCTACAGCATCAGCACCTCCGCCAGCGCTCAGCAGGCGCGGGATGTGATGTTCTGGCTGCTCGGGAGCTTCAGCGGCGTGCGCTGGCCCGAGTTTCAGCTGGTGCTGGTGGTCGTGATGATCGGCCTTGCGGTCTGCCTGTGGTATGCCAAAGCGCTGGACGCCTTCACCTTTGGGGATGACGCGGCGGCCTCGCTGGGTATTCCGGTGGGCTATGTCAGGCTGATGCTGTTTACCGTGACCGCGCTGATGACGGCGGCGATTGTCAGCATGGCCGGTTCCATTGGCTTCGTGGGTCTGGTGGTGCCGCATGTGATGCGCTACTTCTTTGGCCCGCTGCACCGCACGCTGCTGGTGGCCTGCGCCATGATGGGGGCCATTCTGATGGTGCTGGCAGACATTGCTGCGCGTACGGTAATCGCACCGCAAAGCCTGCCGGTGGGCGTGGTGACCGCCCTGGTTGGCGTACCGTTCTTTGCTGCCATTCTCTGGCGTGCACGGAGGCAACTATGAGTATCAGCGCGGAAAACATCTGCTGGCGCGTCGGCAAAAAAGTGATTGTCGATGACGTCTCCCTGAGTGTGGCCCAGGGGCAGACGCTGGGATTGCTGGGGCCGAACGGGTCTGGCAAATCCTCGTTGCTGCGCGTGCTGGCGGGGCTGCGCCGCCCCAGTGCGGGCCGGGTATTGCTTGATGAGCATGACATCAGCGGCATGGCAAAAAAGCAGGTCGCACGCCGCGTGGCCTTTGTTGAGCAGCATGGCGGGACGGATGCCAACATTCGCGTGCGCGATGTGGTGAAGCTCGGGCGTATCCCACACCACTCGCCGCTCTCCTCATGGACGCCGGAGGATGAACGCATCGTCAATCACGCGCTGGAGCGGGTGGAGATGCTGGATCGCAGCGCTCAGGGCTGGCTGAGCCTTTCTGGCGGGGAGCGCCAGCGGGTGCATATTGCGCGCGCCCTGGCGCAGCAGCCGACCGAGATCCTGCTCGATGAGCCGACCAACCACCTCGACATTCATCATCAGATCCAGTTGATGCGTCTTATCAGCGCGCTGCCGGTCACCAGCATCGTGGCGCTGCACGACCTCAACCATGCCGCGATGTTCTGTGATGCGCTGATCGTGATGCAAAAGGGAAAGATCGTCGCCAGCGGTACACCCGATGCGGTACTGACCGAAGCGTTGCTACGCGACGTGTTCCAGGTGAACGCCAGAATCGAAATCTCGCCATATCACGGTAAAAAACATATTCACTTCATCTGAAGCAAAGCGGCGGACGCGATTTATGCGCGCACGCCGCTGCGCCTGATTGGCATAACGTGCCAGGCGCATACAAATTCTCAATAAATTAATCATTTCTTAATAATAAACACACGCAAGGTTAAGCCCAGCAAGGGGTGTTGCCATACCATATTCAGCTTCGCATTTTTAGTGGCACCAATCTGATATGAAGCTCGACACCCGACTTACCCCTGTTACCGCCTGCCTGATTGTGCTGGCGGTGTTATTTCCCTTTATTCCGGATCTGCATCTGTCGCTGTTCAGCGAGCATGTGGTGACCGTGGTCGAAAATGCACAGGCAGCATGGCTGCTGTTTGGGGCTGTTTTCACCCTGTGCTATGCGCGTTCCGCCGGGCTGGCAGAACGTCCGCGCACGTTCTGGCTGTGGGCCGTGGTCTGGTGGCTGGTCTTGCTGGGACGCAGCGTCAGCTGGGGCAGGGAGTACTTCCCGGAAGGGCCGAAGCTGCTGTTCCGCATCATTTCGGTAGTATTGATCGGAACCCTGGTGCTATGGCTGGTCTTCTCTAAGGCGCTGCGTCAGGAAGTGATGGCGCGTCTGCGCAGCGAGACGTTACCGCTGTGGACGGCTGCGCTGGTGGTGTGTTCATTCCTGATTTCTGATGCAGTGGAGCATCATCGCCTGCTGGCGCCGCTGTTTCTGCATAACCCGCAGTATCAGGATTTGATTGAAGAGCTGTATGAAATTCCGTTTATGGTGGGGCTGTTTATTATCGTCTGTACCATGCTGGCGCGAGAAAAACGTGCGGTTCATTCTTAAACAGGCAGCGCACAGCGTCATACCTGAATAACAAAAAACCCGCGCCGTGCGCGGGTTTTTTTACAGGAACAACGCTTAGCGTTTATATTCCTGCGGCTCGCCAATCCCGAGATCGACACCGGTAATCGGGTCGATGGTTTCATCGGATTTGGTACGGTCCGCCATCGCTTTCAGCATTGCCATCTGTTCAGAGGACAGGCCAACCGAGGCAGAGCCATCGCCGCCATCAACTGCAGGCTGCGGATCGGCTACGTAATTAAAGTGTTCATCGCTGTTCCAGCTGCCGCGAATGTCATCACCCTGCGACATGTTGTAGTAGGTATTCGCATACTCTTCCACCGGTGGCAGTTTACCCGCCGGGAAGTTATTGCGAATCGAATACAACGCTTTCTCAAACGACATCTGGTGCGCGACTTCTCGCGTCATCAGGAAGCTCAGCGCATCTTTTACGCCCGGATCGTCAGTCACGTTGATCAGGCGCTCGTAGATGATTTTGGCACGCGCTTCAGCCGCAATGTTGGAGCGTAAATCGGCCGTCACTTCACCAATGGTATCGATATACGCTGCGGTCCACGGCACGCCGCCAGAGTTAGTCAGCGGCGGCCCACCACCGTACAGCAGAGAGGTGATGTGGCTGTCGTTACCGTTGCTACTCAGAGAACGATACAGTTCGGCCTCACTCTCGGTGCCTTCAGCCAGTGCACCTTTCGCGCCCTTGTTCAGCATCCCGACCAGGGTACCAATAATTTCAAGGTGGCTCAGCTCTTCGGTAGCGATATCCATCAGCATCGCTTTACGGCCCGGATCGTCATCGCCAAGGCCCTGGGTAAAGTAGCGGCAGGCTGCGGCCAGCTCGCCCTGCGGCCCACCGAATTGCTCCAGCAGGAGGTTAGCAAGGCCCGGATTAGGCTCTGCCACGCGCACCGTATATTGCAGTTGTTTTACGTGTCGAAACATAGTTTCTCCTCGATTCAGGGAATGGCAGTCGGGTTATTTTTTTGCTTCAACACCCGGCGCTTCAGAGCGCGTCAGATACTGCTGGGTGACGTCAGGCAGGTGGGTAATTGCCCATTCCGCCATTGCTTTTTCCTGCTCAAGGATCTGTTTGAATGCTGCAACGCCTTCCACATCGCCCACTTTCTCAGCGGCCGCAATAAGCGAGGTGTAGCAAGCAATCTCGAATTGTTCAAAGACGTAGCTGCTGATAGCCCCTTTGACGATTTCGTCAGAGGTAAACATGCCGCCAATAGACTGACCAAAGGCTGACATTTTGCCCATGGTATCTTTCATCATGGAGTTAGAAATATTGTTGCGCTCGATGACCGTCTCAAGGACTTGAATTTGCCCTTTGGTTTCATCGATATGTTGCTGAATGCGTGCTTTCAAATCTGGGTAGTTATCAATACGACCCGCCATCGCTTCGAGCATTGACTCAGCCTGTTTTTCCATGGCGTGAGCATCTCGCAACCAGTCATGATAGTTTTCTTCGTATGTCATGATTATTGCCTCCCGGAATACATCGATAAATAGAGTAAATATAACAACATGAAGCCTGGCTTATAAAATTAAGCCGTTCGCAATCTGTTGCTCACTCAAAATAATATTTCAAGCGTGGCAATAGGCGCCGCGATAATACTAATTAAGCGATTTCAATCTTGCTTGTATGAATATGAAGGTGCCAATAACTCTGCGGACCGGATCATAGTCCGCAGAGCACTAACCTCTGCATGTTTATACAGAAATAGCTATTACAGTTGCCTTAGGAAACCGAATAAACAGCCAGGGCTATCAGGATTTACGACCGCCGCTGTTGCTGTTTTTGCCCCCTTTGCTGCCCGCTTCAGAGGCGCGCTCAGGGTCATTTTTAAAGTTACCGCCGCTGTTCTGGCCGCCTTTACGGCCTGCCTCGGACGCTTTCTTCTTATCTTCTGCGAAATTACCGGAACCGCCACGATGTTGATCAGCCATTATATTGCCCTCACGTTTCGTTAGATTGCCGTGAAATATGATGATGTTCATATTTCGTTGTTACGGTAATAAATCTAGTTCATCCCGAAGAGACGTCAAATGCAAACGGCAGCATGAACAGGACATATTAGTGATGCTCGCGCTTCGCTTAAGCGGCGATAACGATACGGTAATCAGGCATGAATCAATGAGTTAAATAACGGGTCGCCCAAATAATGGGCAATACAATTGTGGGAATAGTCCTGGAATATTTCCGCCCAGCCAGGCGGTAAGTTTACAGTATTTAGCGTGCAAATATGAACATGCAGTTTTCCTTTGTACAGGTTATTGCAGCGCGTAGGGAAACAACCTCCCTCTGAATCAAGCGATCCAATTCTGGACTAAATAACGATTGAACCTTTACGCGGCGAAACGTAAATTTCTGGCAGCCATAAACATGACGCTAAATAACGCTTATTGACGTTTCGTTACCGGATGGTTTTACCGTTGCGCTGCTGTTTTTTAACGACGAGATAAACGACGAGTAACGATTCGGCGCGCGGTTGCGTCAGTGGCACAATTTCTTTAACTCAGGATAAGTACGATGAAAATACACTCTATTATTGCTGGCCTTGCGACCAGTTTAACCCTTGCGGCCTCGTCTGCCTGGGCCGCCGATGGCACCGTTAACTTTACCGGTGAAATAATCGATGAAGCCTGCGTCGTAGATATTGGCACAGACGCCACCATGACGGTTGATCTGGGGCACATCTCCAAATCTTCATTCAAAGCCTCCGGTGACGAAGCGCCGGAAACCAAGTTTTCCCTGAAGTTGAAAAGCTGCCCGGAAACGGTAACGACAGCCAAAGTGAAGTTTGACGGCGCTAATGACGCTACTAACTCCGGGCTGCTGGCACTGACTCAGGAAACCGGCGTGGCAAAAGGGATTGGCGTGACGCTGCGCACTGCAGATAAAGCGGCGCTGGGCCTTGATGCGGTGAACGACTACAGCTATACCCTGAGTTCAACGGAGGAAAACAGCCTCGACTTCTATGCTGCCTATCGCTCCACATCAGATACCGTCGTTGCTGGTAAAGCGAACGCGGTTGCTACCTTTACTGTTGATTACAACTGATAGCGTATCGCTATGAATATCAGGGCCGTTAGCGGCCCTTTTTATTACCTTTCTCTTCCGTGAAAAGACTATGCATCCTGATATAAATAACACAACGCTTAATATTGCCATTGATGACCAGGATTGCTTTTTTATTCTGGGCCTCGAAGCCGTGCTTACTGATATATTCACTGCTCGTTTTCCGGACCTGACGTTATATTTTCATCGTTTGCAAGACGGTAACGTGAAAGAGATGGATATTATTTTTCTCACGTTACATCCGGGAGATAAAATTGACTGCATGTGGCCAGCACTGGCATACCGAAAATTGCGCAGCCTGGTGGTTGGCTTTTGCGAACATTCCCCGACGGAAAGTACGGACAACCTCCTGTTTTGCTTAAGTAAGGCGCTATGGTTGGACAAGTGCAGCCCCCTCACGCTTGTCGTTCAGAAGCTAATCCTGGCCTGGCGTGATGTCCTGGCTGGCAGTAGCGATACGGAAATGCGTGACTGTACACGCTGTAGTCGTCTGCGCTTAACCGAGCAGCAGCGTAAAATCGCGTATTATATGATTCGTGACTACAGCAATCATGATATTGCCCGTCTGTTAAAAATTAATATCAAGACAGTCAGCGTGCATAAATACTTTTTGATGGAAAAGATGCGCTTGCGCAGTAACCAGCAGTTTATAAACTTTTTGCGTCGTAAAAATAGTGTGGCGGCGTTAACGCTGGAATAACTGGCGGTAATACAAAAACAGAAAAAAGGCGGTGCGAGGGGCTCGCTCCGCCTGGAAGCGGGACGTGAAGCTTAAGCGCGTTTGTTTCCCGCCGTGCTACCCGAATAAATAAAGTACAGTGCAATGCCGAGGCAGATCACCGCGCCCAGCCGCGTCAGCGAGAAGGGGATGGCGTCATTGCCGAGCCAGCCAAAGTTATCGATCAGCATGCTCATCGCCAGCTGGCCGAAAATGACCGCTACCGTGGCCACTGCGGTGCCGATACGCTGCACGGCCAGCACCATAATCACGATATACGGCACGCCAAAAAGCGCACCGATCAGCTGCCACTTCGGCACATCCATCAGGGTTATCGTCTGTTTCGGCTCAAAGAAGAAGATGAGCAGGGCGGTCACCAGCGCACCCACCGAGAAGGTGAGAAACGCGCTGCGGAACACCCCCACTTTGCTGCCCAACTGGCCGTTTATCGCCGCCTGAATACTTAACAGCGCACCCCCCGCCACGGCGAGAATAATCATTAACAGGATCATGTTGTCTCCTTATCCCAGTGCAACCAGCGCCAGTGCGGCAATGATGAAAATCAGGGCGTAAATACGTCTGGCATCGATTCTGCGATGCGGCGTGCCGAACAGCCCGAAGTGGTCAATGATCAGGCTCTTAAACACCTGCCCGGCAAGAATGCCTATCATGGTCATGGCGATACCAATCACCGGCGTGGCGATGGTAAGAATAATCACGTAGCCCGCCCCCAGCACACCGCCGCATAGCTGCCAGCCTGGCTGGGCGAAGAAGGACGGCGCGTTGCGCGGGCTGAAAAACAGCATCAGCAGAAACGTCAATGCCGCGCCAACGCCAAAAATGCTCATCGTGGCCCAGAGATCCCCTACCTGCTGCCCGAGCGGGCCCAGCAGCCCGGCTTCAATCGACAACCCCATCCCGCCGGCAATCACCAGCAATATCAATAACACCTGCATCGTTTTATCACTCATTTATCAGAGAGGGGACGCAGCATAGAGCAGGCCGTGATGCGGAAAAACGATATAATTCATGAAACACCTTTGCAGGATTTGCATCAATGCCAACCACTGACACAATTTCGATGCGCGCGCTGCGCTTCTTTCTCGCGGTTTTTGAAACCCAGAGCTTTTCCATCGTGGCACGGCGCGAAGGCGTCTCTGCATCGATGATCTCCCGGGTGATTCACCAGCTGGAAGATGCCCTCGGACAGCAGCTGTTCTACCGCAATACCCGGGCGGTGATTCCGACCGAGGCGGGCAGGGTGTTTGTGGAGTACGCCCGCGCTATCGCTGAGCGGCTGGGTGAGGCGCGCGAGGAGTTACAGAATCGGGCCACCGAGCCGGCCGGGCTGGTGCGCATCAACGCCCCGGTATTTTTTGGCCAGCGCCACATTGCACCAGGGTTAACCGGCCTGACGTCGCGCTATCCGCAGCTTTCCATTGAGCTGTCGCTGACCGATGACTACATCGATCCGCATCGCGATCCGGCGGACGTGGTGTTTCGTATCGGCACCCTGAACGATGCCTCGTGGCATGCCCGGGTATTCGGCACCCAGCACTATTATCTGGCCGCCTCGGCAGCCTACCTGGCGCGCCACGGTGCTCCCGACACGCCGGACGCGCTGCATCAGCATAAATGCCTGATCTATCGCGGCTCGTCCGGGCCAAACCGCTGGCTGTTCCGGCGCGGCGAAGCGGAGTGGGTGCATTATCCGGTGCCGGCGCTGCTGACCTCCAATAACGCGGACACGCTGCTCACCGCCGCGCTCGACGGCATGGGCGTGGTGCTGTTCCCCGACTGGCTGATTGCCGAACGGCTGGCGAGCGGCGAGCTGGTGCGCCTGCTGCCGCAGTACGAGGGAGCGATTAACGCCGGGCCGCAGCATATTGCTGCCATTTACCCGCACGCCCGCCATCCGCCGCTCAACGTCAGGGCGGTAATTGATTACTATCGGGAAGCATTCGGGACGCCGCTCTACTGGCAGCATCCGCAGTAGATCAGTCGTGACGGTCGAGGGAGAACCAGCGTTTCCATGCAAAGCGGATCAGGGCGTACTCAATCACGCCCAGCAGCAGGAACCACAGGCAGAACAGTATGGTGTAAAGCTGATTGAGATCCATCAGGTGGAAACGCGTCACCAGCCGCTGGGCCAGCTCCAGGCCGAGGGAGGGCGCGGGCAGCAGCAGACAGGAGAAAAAGGCCAGCAGCAGGATGCCGCCAGCGCTCATCAGGGATTCAAGTGGGTGTTTCATCGCGGATTCGCCGTAAAAAAGGGGCATTGTCCGGGATTGGGCCGGGGAGTGCAACCGCCCGCCGCCGGGCGGGCGCAGGGGCTTACATCGGCGCAGCCCAGATTTCGCAGTGGCGACGCACCAGTTCAGTCAGCGAGCCGCCGTCGGCGATAAAATGGCGCATACGCTGGGCCTGGTTTTCGCCGCGCTGGAGCCAGAGGTGGATCTCCTCCAGCGCGCTACCGCCCTTGAGCTTGTCAGCGTAGGGCTGAATGCGGTCGAGCAGCTTTTCTATATCCGCCGCAATGGTGGTCTGCTTGCCGCTGTGCACATCGGTCAGCACGCCGTCCAGCCCGAAGCGGCAGGCCTGGAAGCGGTTAAAGCGATAGAGCAGGTAGTCGCGCTCCTGATGCTGGAACGGACGTTCCGCCAGCAGCCAGTGAGCGATGGCCTGAATAAAACCAGCAATGTTCACCGCATGACCGAGGGTGAGCGGCGTATCCATCACCCGCACCTCCACCGTACCGAAGCCCGGGCTGGGGCGAATATCCCAGTGCAGATCTTTGATGGACGTAATCATGCTGGTGCTGGCGAGGCGGCGATACAGCACTTCAAACTCCTGCCAGTTCTGGGTCCAGGGCGCGTGGCCGTTATCCGGAAAGGCCGAGAAAATATTGAGTCGCGACGAGGCGAAGCTGGTATCGGACCCCTGCATATAGGGCGACGAGGCGGAGAGGGCGATAAAGTGCGGCACATAGCGCGACAGGCCGTGCAGCAGGTAAATTGCGTCATCCCCGCTGCTGCATCCCACGTGGACATGCTGCCCGAAGACCGTGGCCTGCTTCACCAGATAGCCAAACAGCTCTAGCGTATGGGCGTAGCGCTCATTACTGCACACTTCCTGGCGCTGCCATTTCTGGAACGGGTGGGTGCCGCCGCCGCAGATTTGCAGATGGTGTTTACTGGCGGCCATCAGGGTCGCCTGCTGCAGCGTGGCAAACTCATGCGCTACCTGATTGATGTCTTTGCACACCCCGGTGGCGATCTCCAGCATGCTCTCGGTAATGTCGTGCTTCACTTCACCCGCTTTCAGCACGCCCTGCACTTCATCGATAAGCGTAGAGGAGTCCTGGCTCAGGTCGAATACCGGCGGATTGATCACCTGCAGCTCAAGTTCAACGCCGAGGGTGAAGGGATCGGAGAGATGGAATGGAGTTAACGACATAATTAGCTCACTGCGATAAAGAGGTGTCAGTAAGTATAGCGGCGGCCTCTGCGGGCGTTTTGATATTGCCGGAAATGCGATCGCCGCACTTTGTAAACGTTTGCCTGATGGTTATTTGCCCAGGCGCTGGTTTTACCCGCGCACCAGCGTAACGAGGTGTGCCTCGCTGCATAAGGCATGAGCCTCAAAACATGCCCCGGCAGGAAAAGGACCAACGGGATAGTTCAGGCGCAGTGAAAAACGTTCGGCATTGAGCGCCACAACGCTTGCCGCGTCAAAGCCAAACCAGTCACCCGCCTGCGGAAACAGTGCTTTAAACAGGCTCTCCTTGGCGGAAAAAATCAGCGTTACCGCCAGCGCAAAGGGCAGGCCGCTGGCCCGCAGCGTCGCGTGTTCGTCCGGGTTGAGCGCCTCGTCAACGATCCCCTGCGCGCTGGCCGCGTCGAGCAGGGCTTCGCCGTCAATACCGACGAGGCTGAGCGAGGCGCGCTGTCGGGCCGCAACCGCCAGCGCCGTGCGCTGAAAATGGCTGATGCTGCCGATAAATCCGGCGGGCCACAGCGGCTCCCGGTGCGCACCGATGCCGGGTATCACGGCCTGTGCGCCCGCGTCGCCCAGGGCGATGGCGGCAGCAAGGCGACCGGCAAGGTGTTCAGCCTGGCGTGTCGGCACGGCGTGATTGAGCAGTGCGGCATGGGGAAGCACCAGCAGATCGGCGGGAGAAACGCTGTGCGGTTGAAAATCGAGGCGCTGTACCCTCAGGCCGGCAAGCTGAAATGTGGTGTGTGTGGTGTGCATAGATGAAAAACCCTCCCCGGGGGGAGGGTGAGACTATCAGAACTGGGTGTTGATGCCCATATACCAGGTGCGGCCCGACTCGTTGTAGGTCGCGGCACCCGCGCCGTACATGTACGCGCCGGTGGTGGCATTCCCGGTGGTCTGGGCGTTGCCTTCGCGCCAGTGGCGCTTGTCGAACAGGTTATCCACCCCGCCGGTCAGGCTGACGTTTTTGGTGACGTCCCAGGTCGCACTCAGGCCGACAATGCTGTACGGGCTGACTTCGTTGGTTTCTGACCCGGTGGTGCGTTCACCCTTGTAGTTGTACTTTTTCGGCTGCTGTTTGCCGTACCAGGTAAAGGTGGACTGCAGCGCCACGTCCTGACGCACCTGCCAGCTCAGGGTCGAGTTCAGCGTGTACTCCGGGATGATCGACAGGCGGTCGCCGGTGGTCTTGTTTTTGCTCTGCAGCATGTATGTCAGGTTGTTGGTCCAGGTGACGGTATCGCTCACCGGCACGTTCAGAGTGCCTTCCAGACCTTCCACCACCGCTTTCGGAACGTTTTCCCACTGGTAGATATCGGTTTTCAGCTTGCTGGTGCCGGTCTGGTAGAGCGGAGAGTAGCCGGACTCAATCTTGTTGCGATAGTCGTTGCGGAACCAGGTCACGCCTGCCAGCCAGCCGTCGCGTTTGAACTCAAGGCCAATCTCTTTGTTGATGCTGGTTTCCGCATCCAGATCCTCGTTACCGAGCATGTAGCAGCCGACGTTACTGGCGCTGGCGTAGCAGCCCTGACCGCGGCTGTAGAGGATGTAGTTCGGGTTGATCTGATAGAGGCTCGGCGCTTTATAGGCGCGGGCGATACCCATTTTCAGGGTGAAGTCATCGCCTAATCCCTGAGACAGGTTCAGCGACGGGCTCCAGTTGTCGCCGACCACGCTGTGGTGATCGAAACGCAGCGCCGGGGTCAGCATGGTGCTGTCGGTCAGCTCCATGTTGTCTTCCGCGAACAGCGAGAAGATTTCAGCTTGCGAATAGGGGCTGCGCTCATCGCTGACGCCCGGTAGCGCGCCGCCCTGCAGCGCCTGTCCGTTTGAGGACATGTCTTTCAGGCGCTGCTGGTTCCACTCGGCGCCCAGCGTCAGGTTCTGGTTAACCAGCATGTCGAACGGCAGGTTGATTTCGCTGTGCAGCATCACATCCGACAGGTTGGTGTCGGTGAACTTATCGCTGTTGAACAACCCTTCCAGGCCGCCCGCCAGGCCTTCACCAAGACGTGAGTTGCGGGTGTGTTCGTACTGCGCCCAGTTGCTGGTGGTGATGCCGTTATCCCAGCCGCCGTTCCAGGTCAGGGCCCAGGTCTGGCGATAGAGACGGTTGGTCTCTTTGCCGTAGTACTTGTCCACCAGACCGTTGGTGCTGTTATCGTTGTTGGTATTCTGGGTGTCGCCCGCGTAGAGGTTACCCTGACGGCTGTAGCCCGCTTCAAACTCCAGCGACTGCATCGGCGCGAAGTCCCAGCGCAGCTGGCCGTTGATGTTTTTGTTGATCACGCCTTCGCGCCCGGCGGGCATGGTATCGGCGTAGGAGCCGGTGCGCAGCGATTCGTGACCTTCGTTGATGTTGCGCGCGTCGGCCTGGGTTTTATCCAGGTTACCGAACAGGCGGAAGCTGAAGTCGCCGCCCAGCGGGCCGGTGAGGCTGAAGTTGGTGCGTTTGGTGGCGCCTTCCGCTTTATGCTCCGGGGCGTTGAAGTAGCTGTTCCACGAGCCGTGCCACTCGCCAGTGCTTTTTTTGGTGATGATGTT
Source organism: Siccibacter colletis (assembly GCF_025914095.1). Classification (NCBI taxonomy): domain Bacteria; kingdom Pseudomonadati; phylum Pseudomonadota; class Gammaproteobacteria; order Enterobacterales; family Enterobacteriaceae; genus Siccibacter; species Siccibacter colletis. The sequence continues at coordinate 1,061,938 of NZ_CP074352.1, forward strand.
CACCACGCCGCCCGCCGCGCCGTTACCGTAGCGTGCTGCCGCCGGGCCGCGCAGGACTTCAATACGCTCGATCATCTCCGGCGGCACCCAGTTGGTGTCACCGCGGGTGTCGCGCTCGCCGCGCCAGCCCAGACGCACCGAGTTGCGGCTGGTGACCGGTTTGCCGTCCACCAGAATCAGAGTGTTTTCCGGCCCCATACCGCGAATATCAATCTGGCGATTGTTGCCGCGCTGGCCGCTGCTGGAGTTGCCGGTCAGGTTGACGCCCGGCATGGTGCGGATGATCTCCGACACGTCGCGCGCCGGCATGTTTTTACGAATTTCATCGGCGGTAATGGTGGATACCCCCGGTGCCTGCAGGTTCTGCTCGGCGGCGGTCACCACAATGGTGTCGTCCGCTGCCGTCTCTTTGCCATCATTAACCGCTGCGGTTTCTGCCGCAAACGCTGGCGCGGCTGCGCCGATAATCCCCAGATGCACCATCATTGCCAGGGAGTAAGTGAGCTTTTTATTCATTGTAATATCCTGCTTTTCCCGCCGCTTATCCCGTTGCAATCCTGCCCCAGAGGGAGGAAAAGCGGCATGCCAGTCCGCCATTTCAGTGCCGGTATGCGCGCGAAAAGAGGACGGCGACCGCAGCGACCAAAAGGAGGGTGAGTGAACACATACGTGTTGCGCTTCCCACAGCGCGCCAATACGCTATTGCAAATACGAATAATTATCAATAATATTATCGACGTTTTCCGAACGGAAACGCATTTTTACACGTAAAACATGGGGTTAAAGAGCTGCGATGGAGCTGACAACGGGAAGTGAAGCCTGGTGGCAGGCGCGACAGGCAGAGGGCGGCCCGACCGTCATTCCGCGCGACGACGGCACATGCCACATCACCTTCTGGTGGCGCGACCCGCAGGGCAGCGACGTGGATTCACCCATTCAGCGCGTCTGGATCTACATCACCGGCGTCACCGATCACCACAACCGCTCGACCCCACAGTCACTCCACCGCCTGCCGGGCACCGACGTCTGGTGCTGGCAGACGGTACTGCCTTCCACCTGGCGCGGCAGTTACTGCCTGGCTCCCAGCATTCGCATCGATGATTTCCCGCCCTCGGTGTTCAGCCCCGACGGGCCGGATCGCGCCGGGCTGCGCACCGGCTGGCGCACGCTGCTGCCGCAGGCCATTGCCGACCCGCTCAACCCGCACAGCTGGAGAGGCGGGCGCGGTCACGCCGTCTCGGCACTCCACCTCCCCGACGCGCCGCCGCAGCCGGGGTGGGACGCCCGCGATGAGCCGGTTATTCCGCCGCAGTGCATCACCTGGCACAGCGCGGTGCTGGGTAACAAGCGCCGGGTCTGGATCTATACCACCGGCGACGCGCAGCCCGACACGCGCCCGCTGGCGCTGCTGCTCGACGGACAGTTCTGGGCGGAAAGCATGCCGGTGTGGCCAGCGCTGGCGAAGCTCACCCGGGAAGGAAAACTGCCGCCCGCTGTCTATGTGCTGGTGGACGCCATCGACACCGTGCACCGCAGCCATGAGCTGCCCTGCAATGCTGCGTTCTGGCAGGCGATTACTGAAGAACTGCTGCTCCAGGTACGGCGTTTTGCCCGCTGGCGGGACGACCCGGCAACTACCGTGGTCGCTGGACAGAGCTTTGGCGGCCTGGCCTCGTTGTATGCCGCGCTGCACTATCCCGAACGCTTCGGCTGCGTGCTCAGCCAGTCTGGCTCTTTTTGGTGGCCGGACCGCCAGCACGGCGATCAGGGCGGCGTACTGGTGCAGCAGTTGCGCAGCGGCGAACTGGCCTGGCCCGCGCCGCGCCTGTGGCTGGAGGCTGGGGTGCGCGAGCCGCTGATCCACGCCGCCAATACCCAGCTTTATTCTCTCTTACAGCAGACACAGCAGCCGGTTTTCTGGCGTCAGGTTGACGGCGGGCACGATGCGCTGTGCTGGCGTGGCGGTCTCACCGAGGGGCTGATAACCCTCTGGAGTCCGCTCACCGCGCCGCACGGCGCGTAATTCGACAGGAGTTTGGCATGGAACAGAGTAACCCTTTCGACGATACCCACGGGCGCTTCGCGGTGCTGGTCAATGCGCAGCAGCAGTACAGCCTGTGGCCGCAGCACTGCGCGCTGCCCGCAGGCTGGCAGGTGGTGTGCGAGCCACAGTCGCAGGAGGCATGCTACCGCTGGCTGGAACAGCACCGGGCGAACCTGCATCCGGGCAACTTTGTGAAAAACCAACAGCAAAAGGGTATCGGCGGTGAGTGATCAATCAAACAATCGTAGCGGCCTGATGCCGCTGGTCGCGGCGCAGCCGGGGATCTGGATGGCGGACAAACTGACCCGCCAGCTCAGTGCCTGGAGCGTGGCGCACTATGTGGAGCTGCACGGCGAGATCGACGCGCCGCTGTTGGCCCGTGCCATTGTGGCGGGCATGAACGATGCCGACACCCTGAAGCTGCGTATTGAGGAGCAGGACGGCGAGGCGTATCAGTGGGTGGATGAGAGCCTTATTCTTACCGCGCCCGTGATCCATGACCTGCGGGCGCAGGCAGATCCGGAAGCCGCAGCCCATGCAGTGATGCAGGCGGATCTCAGCCAGGATCTGCGGCTCGAAAGCGGCCAGCCGCTGTACCATCACGCGCTGCTGCGTCTCGGTGACGCGCGCTGGTTCTGGTATCAGCGCTACCATCACGTGGCGGTGGACGGCTTTAGCTTCCCGGCCATCACCCGCCGCATCGCGGCTATCTACACCGCATGGCGGCATGAGCAGACGCCGGAGCCGTCACCCTTTACCCCGTTTAGTGAGGTGGTGGAGGAGTATCAGCGCTATCAGCACAGCGACACCTTTACCCGCGATGCCGCCTTCTGGCGCGAACAGCTGAGCCAGCTGCCGCCGGCCGCCACGCTCTCGGGCGAACCCCTGTCGGGGGATCTCTCCACTACCGCACTGCACCGTTTTAAGCGCCGCTTTGACAGCCAGGATCTCGCCCGGCTGGTCGCCCACAGCGGCGGCCAGACCCTGGCGGATATGGCGCTGGCGCTAACCGCGCTGTGGATCGGCCGTCTCAGCGGGCGCAACGATTTCAGTGCCGGGTTTATCTTTATGCGCCGTCTTGGCTCCAGCGCGCTGTGCGCTACCGGCCCGGTATTGAACGTGCTGCCGCTGGGCGTGCACCTCGACCCTGGCGCGACGCTGGCGCAGCTGGCGGCCAGCCTCAGCGCACAGCTGAAAAAGATGCGCCGTCATCAGCGCTATGATGCCGAGCAGATCCTGCGCGACGCCGGACGCGTCACCGGCGACCAGCCGCTCTACGGGGCGGTCATCAACCTGAAAATGTTCGACTATCAGCTCGATCTTGACGGCATCGCTGGCATCACCCACACGCTGACCACCGGCCCGGTGAAGGATCTGGAGATCGCGCTGCTGCCGGATGAGCAGGGCGGTCTGGCGCTGGAGCTGCTGGCGAATGCCGGGCGCTACGACGCCCGCGAGCTGGAGCGTCACCTCGATCGCCTGCCGCTGCTGCTGCGCCAGTGCGCTGCCCGGCCGGAGATGCGCTGTGCTGATGTCGACCTGCTTCACGCTGATGAACAGGCGCTGCTGACGCAGGTGAATGACACCGCGATGATGCTGCCTGAAGCCACGCTGAGCAGCCTGATTGCTCGTCAGGCGGCGTTGACGCCCGACGCGCCAGCCCTGGCGGATGAGCGCTATCAGTTCAGCTATTCCGAGCTGCGCCAGCAGGTGCAGGCCCTGGCCGCAGAGCTGGTCCAGCGCGGTGTGCAGCCGGGCGACGTTGTTGCCGTGGCGCTGCCGCGCTCGGTATTCCTGTCGCTGGCACTGCAGGCCATTGTGGAAGTGGGTGCCGCCTGGCTGCCGCTCGATACCGGTTACCCGGATGAGCGCCTGCGCATGATGCTGGAAGATGCCGCCCCGCGGCTGCTGATCACCGAACCGGGCCAGGCTGCGCGCTTCACCGGGCAGCCGATGCTGCACTACACCGCGCCGCTGCCGCCAGTGGCCGATGCGCCGGTCTGCGCGTCCCGTCCGGAACATACCGCCTACGTAATCTTCACCTCTGGCTCAACGGGCCGCCCGAAAGGGGTGATGGTCGGCCAGACCGCCATCGTTAACCGCCTGCTGTGGATGCAGAACCACTATCCGCTTCGCCATGATGATGTTGTGCTGCAGAAGACGCCGTGCAGCTTTGACGTCTCGGTGTGGGAGTTTTTCTGGCCGTTTATCACCGGCGCACAGCTGGTGATGGCTCCCCCGGAGGCGCACCGCGATCCGCAGGCGCTGCAGCAGCAGTTTGCCCGCTATCGCGTCACTACCACGCACTTTGTTCCCTCCATGCTGGCGGCCTTTGTCGGCGCGCTTTCGACGCCGGACGCTATCGCCAGCTGCGCCACGCTGCGGCGGGTATTCTGCAGCGGTGAAGCCCTGCCCACCGCGCTGTGCCGGGAATGGGAACAGCTCACCGCCGCGCCGCTGCATAATCTTTATGGCCCGACCGAGGCCGCGGTGGACGTGAGCTGGTATCCGGCTTACGGCCCGGAGCTGGCGGCGGTGCGCGGCAGCAGCGTACCGATCGGTTTCCCGGTGTGGAACACCGGCCTGCGCATTCTTGATGGTTCGATGCGTCCGGTGCCGCCGGGCGTGGCGGGCGATCTCTACCTGACCGGCATCCAGTTGGCCCAGGGCTATCTCGGGCGGCCGGATCTCACCGCCAGCCGCTTTATCGCCGATCCGTTCGCGCCGGGCGAGCGTATGTACCGCACCGGGGACGTGGCGCGCTGGCTGGAAAACGGGGCGGTGGAGTATCTCGGACGCAGTGACGATCAGCTGAAAATTCGCGGGCAGCGTATTGAACTGGGCGAAATCGACCAGGCGATGCTTAACCTGCCGGGGGTGGCGCAGGCGGTGACCAACGCCTGCGTACTGAATGCCGCAGCCGCCAGCGGCGGCGATGCGCGTCAGCTGGTGGGCTATCTGGTGCCGTCCGCTGGCGTCGCGCTCGACGCGAAGGCGCTGCGTGAGCAGCTCGCTGCGCAGCTTCCGGCGCATATGGTGCCGGTGGCGCTGGTGACGCTGGATGCCTTCCCGCTCAGCGCCAACGGCAAGCTGGATCGTAAAGCGCTGCCGCTGCCGCAGGTGGCTTCCCGTGCTGACGCCCGCGCGCCGCAACCCGGGCTGGAGCAGACCATTGCGCAGGCCTTCTCCGCGCTGCTCGGCGGTGACATCACCGACGCCGCGGCGGATTTCTTCGCCCTCGGCGGTCACTCGCTGCTGGCGATGCGGCTTGCCGCCAGCCTGAAGCGCACCCTCGATCGTCCGGTGACGGTGGGGCAGGTGATGGTCGCCTCGACGGTGGAGAAACTGGCGGCGTTACTGAGTGAGACGCACAGCGAGGAGGAGGCCAGCAGCGCTGGCTTTGACGCGGTGCTGCCGCTGCGCCAGGGCAGTGGCCCGACGCTGTTCTGCTTCCACCCGGCCTCCGGGTTCGCCTGGCAGTTCAGCATTCTGCAGCGCTACCTCGACCCGCGGTGGTCGATTACCGGTATCCAGTCGCCGCGTCCGGGCGGGCCGATGATGACCTGCGCCACGCTCGATGACGTGTGCGACGCCCATCTGGCACGGCTGCGGGCGTTACAGCCCCAGGGGCCGTATTATTTGTTTGGCTACTCGCTGGGCGGAACGCTGGCGCAGGGCATTGCCGCCCGGCTACAGGCGGCCGGGGAGACGGTGGCATTTCTCGGGCTGCTCGACACCTGGCCGCCGGAGTCGCAGAACTGGGCCGGGAAAGATCCGGACCAGCGCGACCCGGAAGTGCTGGCGGAGATCAACCGCGAGCGCGAGGCGTTTCTTGCCGCCCAGCAGGGGCAGGGGTCGGATCGCCTGTTCGATACCATCGAGGGAAATTACACCGATGCCGTGCGGCTGCTCAGTACCGCGCACAGCGCCCGGTTTGATGGCAAGGCAACGCTGTTTGTCGCGACGAAAACCCTGAAGCCGGGCATGGACCCGCACACCACCTGGGCGCCGTGGATCGCGGAGCTTGAGGTTTACCCGCAGGACTGCGCCCACGTGGAGATTATTTCCCCGCAGGCGTTTGAGTCGATTGGGCCGGTGCTACGGCAGATTCTGGGGTGACCGGTGGGGTGGGGGCGCTACGCTAACCCACCCTGGCGGGGCGCGCGGTTACTGACGCCCCAGCGCGTAGGGCGGGTAAGCCTGCGCACCCGCCGTCAGAGCGAAGACAACGGTGATCAACGACCCAGCGGCACGATCAGCGGGGTATGCGCGACCGGATCGTCGATGATCATGCAGCGCATTCCGTAGACCGCCTCTATCAGTTCGGGGGTGACGATCTCTTTTGGTGCCCCCTCGGCGACCACTTTCCCGTCGCGCAGCGCGATCAGGTGGGTGGCATAGCGGCAGGCCTGATTGAGATCGTGCAGCACCGCCGCCAGGGTGTAGCCCTGTTCGCGGTTCAGGGAACGCAGCAGCTCCAGCAGGTCAATCTGATAGCTGATGTCCAGCCAGGTGGTCGGCTCATCCAGCAGCATGATGGCGGTCTCCTGGGCCAGCACCATCGCGATCCACGCCCGCTGCCGCTGCCCGCCGGAGAGGGTATCCACGCTCTGGGTTGCCAGCGCCTCCACGCCGGTAGCCTGCATCGCCCGGTTCACCGCCTCTTCATCCTCTTTACGCCAGCGGGTAAACAGCGGCTGGTGCGGATAGCGCCCGCGCGCCACCAGCTCCTGCACCGTGATATCCCCCGGTGTACTGGCGTTCTGCGCCAGCAGGCCGATGCGCCGCGCCACTTCTTTGGTGGCGTAGCGATCGATCGCCTGACCATCGAGTATCACCTCACCACGCATCGGCTGCATCAGGCGGCTCAGGGTGCGCAGCAGCGTCGATTTGCCGCAGCCGTTCGGGCCGATGATGGCCGTAAAATGGCCATCGGGGATCGCCACGCTTAAGCCATCAGCCACCACGTGCTTACCGTAGCCGAGGGTTAAATCGCGACCGTATAAACGAGAGTGCGTCATCTCTTGCGGGACTCCTGAATCAACAAGGCGATGAGATAGATACCGCCGATGCTCACGGTGATTACGCCCACCGGAAGCTGATAAGGCATAAACAGGCGCTGGGCGCACAGGTCAGCTACCAGCAGCAGCGTTGCACCGCACAGTGCCGACTGGGTCAGCCCAAGCCGCGCGGTGCCGGACAGGCGGCGCACGATATGCGGGGCCACCAGGGCAATAAATGAGATCGGCCCGGCGAGAGCGGTGGCAGCGGCAGTGAGCAGCACCGCCGTCAGCATCAGCAGCAGACGCGAGCGCTCCACCGGCACGCCCAGCGCGCAGGCGGTGTCATCCCCCATCTCCAGCAGCCGCATGCGGCGCACCAGCAGTCCGGCAGCGATAAACATCGCCACAATAATCGGCGCGGCGGGCAGAGTTTTACTCCAGGTCAGGCCGTTGAGCGATCCGGCGTTCCACAGTCCGGCGGAGAGCGCCGTCTCCAGCGAAGCCTGCAATAACAGCCAGGTGTTGAACGCCACCAGCATCGCGCGGGTGCCGATACCGATAATGATCAGCCGGAAGGTGTCGATGCCGTTGCGCCAGGCCAGCAGCCACACCAGCAGCGAGGTGATAATGCCGCCCGCCATTGCTGCCAGGGCGATGGCGGTCTGGTGCTGACCAAACAGCACCATCGCCACCAGCACACCGCTCCATGCGCCGGTGTTAAAGCCCATCACATCCGGGCTACCGAGCGGGTTGCGCATCAGCGACTGGAATATTGCGCCGCTGACCCCGAGGGCAGCCCCCACCAGCAGCGCCATCGCCACCCGGGGCAGGCGCCACTCGACGACGATCATCGACATGGCGCGCGGTGCGCTGCCGGTCAGGGCATCAAACACCTGCGACACCGTCAGCGCTACGCTGCCGCTGGCCAGGCTCCAGCCGGAAAACAGCAGCGCGATAAGGACAAACAGCCCCAGTACCAGGGTTAAACGCGGCAGCCGGGTCATAGCGTCACCCCGTTACGGCGGCGGCGCACCAGCCAGATCAGCACCGGCGCGCCGATAAAGGCGCTCACCACCGAGACGCGCAGTTCGCCCGGCACCAGCTGACGGCCGAGAATATCGGCAGCCAGCAGCAGGGTTGGCGTCGCCAGCATCGTCACCGGCAGCGTCCAGCGATGATCCGGTCCGACCAGCCAGCGCGCCAGGTGCGGCATCATCAGGCCGATAAAGGCAATCGGACCGACGGCGGCGGTGGCGCTGCCGCACAGCACGGTGATGGCCAGCAGGCCGAGGATCTGCGTGCGCGCCACCCGGCTACCGAGCGCAGTGGCGGTATCGTTGCCCATGCTCAGGCTGTTGAGCGAGCGGCTCAGCAGCAGCGCCACCGCCGTGGCCGCCAGCACCGGCATAAGGATAATTTTCAGCGGAAACAGGCTGCGGATGTCGAGCGAGCCGGCCTGCCAGAAGCGCAGCTGGTCGTAGGCTACCGGATTAAGCAGCGCGATGCCGCTCGATAGCCCCTCCAGCACCGCCGCCAGCGCCACCCCGGCTAACGTCAGCCGGACCGGATTAAGCTGGCCGCCACCCTGGCTGCCGGTGAGGGCGACGATCAGCGCGGCGATGAACGCGCCGCCGAAAGCGAAGGCCAGCAGGGCAACGGGGGAGGCGTAGCCAAACAGCGCTGCCCCGAGGACGATGGCGAAACTGGCGCCTGAATTGACCCCGAGCAGGCCGGGGTCGGCCAGCGGGTTACGCGACAGGGTTTGCATCAGCGCCCCGGCAACGCCGAGCGCGATCCCGGCCAGCAGCCCGGCAAGGGTGCGCGGCAGGCGGGCATCAAGCACAATGGTGCAGTCGGCGCTGCGACAGGATTGGGTAAGGGCGTCCAGCACGGTTGTGGGTGCCAGCGCTTTGGCGCCCAGCAGCAGGCTGAGCAGCATCATAATGAGGAGCAAAACAAGCAGGCTCAGCACAAGGTAAGGGCGGGCTGAAAACCGTGACCACGACATAACACACTTCCCTGACATGATAATGATATTAATTATCGTTATCGCTCTTTGCGGTTTATGTTAGCATGAGCGCCCTGCTATCCGGTAAGGAAAATTGGTGTTAAGGCCCTGTAATGAACCGACATTCAATGCTGCTCAACCTGAGTCTGCTCAGAACCCATCCTGACTTTCGCGCTGTTTTTATCGCCCGTTTTATCTCGATTCTCTCCCTCGGCCTGCTCGGCGTGGCCATCCCGGTACAGATCCAGACCCTCACCGGTTCGGCGTTGCAGGTTGGGCTGGCGGTCACGCTCACCGGTAGCGCCATGTTTGTCGGCCTGATGACCGGCGGGGTGCTGGCCGATCGCCACGAGCGCAAGCGGCTGATCCTGCTGGCCCGCTCCACCTGCGGGCTGGGGTTTATCGGGCTGTGCATTAACGCCGCGCTGCCGACGCCGTCGCTGGCGGCCATCTATCTGCTCGGTATCTGGGACGGCTTCTTTGGCGCGCTGGGGGTGACGGCTTTGCTGGCGGCAACCCCGGCGCTGGTGGGGCGCGACAACCTGATGCAGGCCGGGGCCATTACCATGCTGACGGTGCGCCTCGGATCGGTGATCTCCCCGGTGGTGGGCGGCCTGCTGCTGGCGTGGGGCGGGGTGGTGTGGAACTACGGCCTGGCGGCCTTCGGCACCTTTATTACGCTGATCCCTCTGCTGCGGTTGCCGCAGCTGGCACCGCCGCCGCAGCCGCGTGAGCACCCGCTGCGCGCCTTGTGGGCCGGGCTGCGCTTCCTGCTGCACAGCCCGCTGATTGGCGGCATTGCGCTGCTGGGGGCGCTGCTGACCATGGCAAGTGCGGTGCGCGTGCTCTATCCGGCGCTGGCTAACCACTGGCAGATGAGCGCCAGTCACATCGGGCTGCTGTATGCCGCGCTGCCGCTTGGTGCGGCGCTGGGGGCTTTGACCAGCGGCAATCTGGCCCGCTGCGCGCGCCCTGGTGCGGTAATGCTGGCGACCACGCTCGGATCGTTTATCGCGGTGGGGCTGTTCAGCCTGATGCCGAACGGTGCGCTGGGAATGCTGTGTCTGGTGATGGTTGGCTGGCTGAGCGCCATCAGTTCGCTGCTGCAGTACACCCTGATCCAGACCCAGACCCCGGAAGCGATGCTGGGCCGCATCAACGGACTCTGGACCGCGCAGAACGTTACCGGCGACGCCATCGGCGCGGCGCTGCTCGGCAGCATGACGGTGGTGATGACCCCGGTGTATGCCGCCAGCACCGGCGGGCTGGTACTAACGCTGGTGGGCATTGTGCTGCTGATTGTTCTGGTCGAGCTGCGGCGTTTCCGTCAGCCTGAAACCCCGACAGCGCAATAAGCTTACGCCGGGATAAACGGTGGGTGCACTCCGTTTACCCACCCTACGGAATAGCAGTTGTTGTTGGGTGGGTAAGCCTGCGCACCTACCACAAAAAAAACATCAAATGCCGAAGCGTGGCCCCATCCGGCATCAAAACCGCCGCGTCACTTCCCGTAGGGTGGGTAAGCTTCGCGCACCCACCATAAACGCAAATCACCCAATGCCGAAGCATGGACCATCCGGCATCAAAACCGCCGCGCCGAGGCGTTGAGTCCGGGCTGGCGGTCGGGAACCGCCAGAGGGCGCGAGCCCAGGGATGGGGTATCGCGCCCGACCGGAAGCGAAACGCCGGAGGCAAGGGCAGCCCGCAGGGCCGGTTTTACTGGCCGGGAGCCGGGATAGTGAAGGGGGCGGCGGCGAGCCCCCTTCACCCGTTCACGGGCGGCGGTGTTTGCATGTGAGCGCGGTGCCACGGTGAACGGAACCTTCACCGCCCTGCCATAGCCCTCATACCAGAACGGTGGATGCACATCATAAACGGTGGGTGCACTCCGTTTACCCACCCTACAAACCCACCCTTCACTGCCATGCTACAACTTACTTAAACAACGCCGTTAAACGCGCCAGCGCCTGACTCGCGCTGTAGTAATCCAGCCGGAATGTCTCGGTGCCGAGCGGATACACGCGCTTATTCTTCACCGCCGGAAGATGCGCCAGCAGCGGGTTACTGTAGATGGCCTGCGCATCTTTCTCATCCCCGGCGAACAGCAGCAGATACTCGCCGTTCAGGCCCGCCGCCAGATTCTCGCCGCCCAGCTGAATAATATCGTGACGTTTTCCCATGCTCTGGCTGGCGTGCAGCGCCGCCGGCGGCGTGGCGAGGGTGAAACCCGCTTCGCGCAGCAGCTGGCCCTGGGCCGAATCCGGTGTCCAGAGATTGGCATTGCGCGCCGCCGGGTTATATACCAGCGCGCTGACCGGGGCAGACGGCACCTTCATGCTCTGGCGAGCGCGGTCGAGCTGCGCGTTGAAGCTGGCAATGCGTGCCGCGGCCTGCTGTTCGTGGCCGGTCATCTCGCCAAGCTGCGTCAGGAGTTGTTGCCAGCTTTTATCGTCGTAGTTGACCACGATGGTGGGCGCAATAGCCGAAAGCTGATCGTAGAGCGCCAGCGCCGAGTCGCCGCCGGTAGCGCTAATCAGGATCAGATCCGGCATCTGGGCAGCCACCGCTTCGGCCACCGGCTCGCCGATCCACAGGCGCTGCACGTGACGCTCCTGGGCAATCGCGCCCCACTGGCGCAGAAAACCCTGGCTGTCCGCGACCCGGTTGCCCGGCGATGTGGCACCGCTGGCGACCACCGGTGCGTCGATGGCGAGCAGGGAGCCGGTAAGGGTCACGCTGGTAGAGACAATGCGCGTCGGGGCGCGCTCCAGCGTATGGGTGCCCTTGCTGTCAGTAATCTGGCGCGGCCACCCGTCAGCGTGCGCCTTTGCGGCAATTCCGAAAATCAGTGCCCCCGCAACCAGGGCGACGTTAAGGCAAGCGAAACGACGTATCACGGTGAAATGGTCCTGTTTTATGGTTTAATAATGCTTCTCATTTTCATTGTTGCCGACGCAGGATGCAAGCGATGGTGACATCAGGTTAGCTCCCGCAGAGTTGACTTCCGGCGCGATTGCTTTTAGGTTACCGCACCAAAATACAAATGATAATTATTACCAACAGGCATATCATTGTTTGGAGGACCGCATGGATACGTTAATGGCAGAGGAAATGCAGCAACACACCGCCCGCGTCGGCGCAGACGATTTTTTCTTTATGTCGCCGTTTCGCAGCTTCATCGCCACCGGCTGCGTCAGCCGGGTCACGCAGCCAGCGCTGGATGGCGATCGGCCTGACGGTGAATTTCAGCGGGCAGTAAAGGATGCGTTCGCCCAGGCCCGCACGCAGGGGGTGAAGAATCCGGTGCTCGTCGGGGCCATCCCGTTCGATACCACGCGCCCGTCTGCCCTGTTTGTACCGGCGCGCTGCGAGGCGTTTTCCCGCCCGGCGCGCCAGAAAGCGGCCTTATACCACATTGACGACGTCGCGCTGCGCGTTACCGGGCGTGAAGCCATTCCGGAGCAGCCGGTGTTTGAAGCGATGGTCGCCCGCGCTGCGGCGCTCACCGCTACGCCGCAGGTCGATAAAGTGGTGCTGTCGCGCCTGATCGACATCACCACCGACGCCCGGCCCGACAGCGGCGCACTGCTTGAGCGCCTCATCGCCCAGAATCCCGCCAGCTTCAACTTCCACGTTCCGCTGCCCGACGGCGGCGTTCTGCTGGGTGCCAGCCCGGAACTGCTGCTGCGTAAAGAGGGCGCGCACTTCAGCTCGCTGCCGCTGGCCGGGTCCGCCCGCCGCCAGCCGGATGACACCCTCGACCGCGAGGCGGGCCGCCGCCTGATGAACTCGGCAAAGGATCGGCACGAACACGACCTGGTGACCGGCGCGATGAAAGCGATACTGGCCCCGCGCAGCCGCACCCTGACGCTGCCGGAGACCCCGCAGCTCATCACTACCCCAACCCTGTGGCATCTGGCGACGCCGGTGGAAGGCGACGTCAAGGACGCCCACGATAACGCGCTGTCGCTGGCTTGCCTGCTGCATCCCACCCCGGCGCTGAGCGGTTTCCCGCATGACGTCGCCAAAACCCTGATTGCTGACCTCGAACCCTTCGAGCGCGATCTGTTCGGTGGCATCGTCGGCTGGTGCGACGAAGAGGGGAACGGTGAGTGGGCGGTAACCATCCGCTGCGCGCGCATTAAAGATAATCAGGTGCGGCTGTTCGCCGGCGCGGGCATCGTTCCGGCCTCTTCACCGGAAGGGGAGTGGCACGAAACCGGCACCAAACTCTCCACCATGCTTAACGTTTTTGGACTCAACTGAAGGTTGCTATGACTGTTTCTTTTACCCGCTGGCCGGACGATCTCGCTGCCCGTTACCGTGAGAAGGGCTACTGGACCGATCTTCCGCTCACCGACATTCTGACCCGTCACGCCGACAGCGACGCCTGTGCGCTGATCGACGGCGATCGCACCTTCAGCTATCGCGCGCTTAACGCCGCGTCCGACCGGCTGGGCGCGGCATTGCAGCGTCAGGGCCTGAAGCGCGGCGAAACCGCGCTGGTGCAGCTCGGTAACGTAGCGGAGTTCTATATCACTCTGTTTGCGCTGCTGAAAATCGGCGTCGCGCCGGTGAATGCCCTGTTCAGCCATCAGCGTACCGAGCTGGAAGCCTATGCCGGTCAGATCGCCCCGGCGCTGCTGGTGGCAGACCGCGAACACAGCTTCTTTGGCAGTGACGAGACGCTGAATCAGTTTGTCGCCGCCCACGCTTCGCTGCGTGTGGTCGCGCTGCATAACGATAGCGGCGAGCACGCCCTGTCAACGCTCATTGCCAGCGAGCAGGGTGAGTTCGTTGCCACGCCAACCCCGGCGGATGAAGTGGCGTTTTTCCAGCTCTCCGGCGGCAGCACCGGCACCCCGAAGCTGATCCCGCGTACCCATAACGACTACTACTACAGCATTCGTCGCAGCAACGAGATCTGCCAGTTCACGGCGGAAACCCGCTACCTGTGCGCGCTGCCCGCAGCCCATAACTATCCGCTCAGCTCGCCCGGCGCGTTCGGCGTGTTTCTGGCGGCGGGCTGCGTGGTGCTGGCCCGCGATCCGAGCGCCACGCTCTGCTTCCCGCTGATTGAACAGCATCAGATCAACGTCACCGCCCTGGTACCGCCGGCGGTCAGCCTGTGGCTGCAGGCGATCCAGGAGTGGGGCAGCAACGCCCAGCTGGCCTCGCTGCGCCTGTTGCAGGTAGGCGGGGCGCGGCTCTCCTCCTCGCTGGCGGCGCGTATTCCGGCGGAGATTGGCTGCCAGCTGCAGCAGGTCTTCGGCATGGCGGAAGGGCTGGTGAACTACACCCGCCTCGATGACAGTGAAGCACGCATCCTGAATACCCAGGGCACGCCGATGAGCCCGGACGATGAGGTGTGGGTAGCGGATGAGCACGGCAATCCGCTGCCGCGCGGCGAAGTAGGGCGACTGATGACCCGAGGTCCGTACACCTTCCGCGGCTACTACAACAGCCCGGAACACAACGCCCGCGCCTTCGACGCCAACGGCTTTTACAGCTCCGGGGATCTGATCGCCATTGATGAAGATGGCTACATCACCGTCCAGGGGCGAGAAAAAGATCAGATCAACCGCGGCGGAGAGAAGATCGCTGCCGAAGAGATCGAAAACCTGCTGCTGCGCCACGAGGCGGTGATCCACGCCGCGCTGGTGAGCATGGAGGACGATCTGCTGGGCGAGAAGAGCTGTGCCTGGCTGGTTACGAAGCGCCCGGTGCGCCCGGTGGAGATCCGCCGCTGGCTGCGAGAGCTGGGCGTCGCCGATTTCAAACTGCCGGACCGCGTGGAGTGCGTGGAATCGCTGCCGCTTACGCCGGTCGGTAAAGTAGACAAAAAACAACTGCGCCAGTGGCTCGCTGCGCGCACGCAGGCCTGAAGGATTTAAGGGAAATATCATGGCAATTCCAAAACTGAACGCTTACGCCCTGCCAACCGCGCAGGAGATCCCCACCAGCAAAGTGAGCTGGCCTTTCGAGCCTCAGCGCGCCGCGTTGCTGATCCACGATATGCAGGATTACTTCGTCAATTTCTGGGGCGACAACTGCGCCATGATGGATCAGGTGATTGCTAACATCGCAGCGCTGCGCCAGTTCTGCAAACAGCAGGGCATTCCGGTGTACTACACCGCTCAGCCAAAGGATCAGAGCGACGCCGACCGCGCGCTGCTCAACGACATGTGGGGACCGGGCCTCAACAAACATCCGGAACAGCAGAAGGTGGTGGATGCCCTCGCGCCGGATGCGGATGACACGGTGCTGGTGAAGTGGCGCTACAGCGCGTTCCACCGCTCGCCGCTGGAACAGGCGCTGAAGGAGAGCGGGCGCGATCAGCTGCTCATTACCGGGGTTTACGCCCATATCGGCTGCATGACCACGGCAACCGATGCGTTCATGCGCGACATCAAGCCGTTCATGGTGGCCGATGCGCTGGCTGACTTCAGCCGCGACGAGCACATGATGGCCCTGACTTACGTGGCGGGCCGCGCCGGTCGCGTGGTGATGACGGCCGATCTGCTGCCGCATCAGGCGAGCGATGACGTGCCGGCCAGTAAGGACGCACTGCGCGCGCTGGTGCTGCCGCTGCTGGACGAATCCGACGAGCCGTATGACGATGACAACCTGATCGATTACGGTCTGGATTCGGTGCGCATGATGGCGCTGGCCGCGCGCTGGCGCAAAGTGCACAGCGATATCGACTTCGTGATGCTGGCGAAAAACCCGACGCTTGACGCCTGGTGGGCGCTGCTCTCCCGGGAAGGCAGCCGCTGATGGCCGGGCTGGATTTCCGCGGCAAAACCGTCTGGGTAACCGGAGCGGGCAAGGGGATTGGTCAGGCCACCGCGCTGGCGTTTGTCGAGGCCGGTGCTCAGGTCGTGGGCTTCGACCTGGCTTTTGAACAGGAGCGCTATCCTTATCGCACCGAAGTGCTCGACGTGGCCGATGCGGCGGCGGTGGCGCAGGTGTGCCAGCGCGTGCTGGCCGACACCCGTGCGCTTGATGTGCTGGTGAACGCGGCAGGCATTTTACGCATGGGGCCGACCGACGAGCTGACCCAGGAGGACTGGCAGCAGACCTTTGCCGTCAACGTGGGCGGCGCGTTTAATCTGTTCCAGCAGACCATGCCCTGGTTCCGCCGCCAGCAGCGTGGGGCGATTGTCACGGTAGCTTCCGACGCCGCCCACACGCCGCGCATCGGCATGTCGGCTTACGGCGCGTCGAAAGCGGCGCTGAAAAGCCTGGCGCTCACCGTCGGTCTTGAGCTGGCGGGTAGCCACGTGCGCAGCAATATCGTTTCGCCTGGCTCGACCGATACCGATATGCAGCGCGTGCTCTGGACCAGCGATGACGCCGAGCAGCAGCGTATCCGCGGCTTTGGCGAACAGTTTAAGCTGGGCATTCCGCTGGGCAAGATTGGCCGTCCGCAGGACGTGGCCGCCACCGTGCTGTTCCTCGCCTCCGATGCCGCAGGGCACATCACGTTGCAGGATATCGTGGTGGACGGCGGCTCGACGCTGGGGGCATAGCATGATCTGGAAACGCCATCTGTCCCTTGAAGAGCTGAACGCCACCAGCCTGAACACCCTGGTGGCGCACCTCGGCGTGATCTATACGCGCATCGGCGACGACCTTCTGGAAGCAGAGATGCCGGTGGATGCCCGTACCCATCAGCCGTTTGGCCTGCTGCACGGCGGTGCGTCGGCGGCGCTGGCGGAAACACTCGGCTCAATGGCCGGGTATCTCACCACCCGCGACGGGCAGTGTGTGGTCGGCACCGAGCTGAACGCCACCCATCACCGCCCGGTTTCTCAGGGGAAAGTGCGCGGCGTCTGCCAGCCGCTGCATCTCGGGCGTCAGACCCAGTCCTGGGAGATCACCATTTTCGACGAGCAGGGCCGCCGGGTTTGCACCTCGCGTCTCAGCACGGCGGTAATGGGGTAAACCCTTCTGCACGCTGACCCTCTCCTGCGGGAGAGGGGATCTCCCTCCCGTCTGTATCCCACCTTTGCGCAACCCCGCTTGCATCCCGTTGCTGCGTAAAGTGATCCCGCTTGCAATGTCAGGTAAATCCAGGCCGAGCGGACTGTTTTCTCCCTTTCCTCGTTGTTAAATTCCGACTGCTGATATAGATACAAAATGTAACACCTTCGGTGTTGTACCTTTACTGCATAAAAATAACGGACAACAACTATGAATAAATCAGGGAAATACCTCATCTGGGTGGCGCTGTCGCTGCTGGGCGCGTTTGCCCTCGGCTACATCGCCCTCAACCGTGGTGAACAGATAAACGCGCTGTGGATCGTCGTCGCCGCCGTCTGCGTTTACCTTATCGCTTACCGTTTCTACGGCATCTTCATCGCTAAAAAGGTGCTGGCCGTCGACCCGACGCGCATGACGCCCGCCGTTCGCCATAATGACGGGCTGGACTACGTGCCGACCGACAAAAAAGTGCTGTTCGGGCACCACTTTGCCGCCATCGCCGGGGCCGGTCCGCTGGTAGGACCGGTGCTGGCGGCGCAGATGGGCTATCTGCCGGGGATGATCTGGATCCTCGCCGGGGTGGTGCTGGCGGGGGCCGTACAGGACTTTATGGTGCTGTTCGTCTCCACCCGCCGCGACGGGCGCTCGCTCGGCGAACTGGTGAAAGAGGAGATGGGGGCTACCGCTGGCGTCATCGCGCTGGTGGCCTGCTTCATGATCATGATTATCATCCTGGCCGTGCTGGCGATGATCGTGGTGAAAGCCCTGACCCACAGCCCGTGGGGAACCTACACCGTCGCCTTCACCATCCCGCTGGCGATCTTTATGGGGATCTACATCCGCTATATTCGTCCGGGTCGTATCGGCGAAGTGTCGCTCATCGGCCTGGTGATGCTGATCTTCGCTATCATCTCCGGCGGCTGGGTTGCCGAGAGCGAAACCTGGGCGCCGTGGTTTGATTTTAACGGTATTCAGCTGGTGTGGATGCTGGTGGGCTATGGGTTCGTGGCAGCGGTACTGCCGGTGTGGCTGCTGCTGGCGCCGCGTGATTACCTTTCGACCTTCCTGAAAATCGGCACCATTGTCGGGCTGGCGATTGGCATCCTGATCATGCGTCCGACCCTGACCATGCCGGCGGTGACCAAATTCATCGACGGCACCGGCCCGGTGTGGTCCGGTAACCTGTTCCCGTTCCTGTTTATCACCATTGCCTGCGGCGCGGTGTCCGGCTTCCATGCCCTGATCTCGTCAGGCACCACGCCGAAGATGCTCGCTAACGAAGGCCAGGCCTGCTTTATCGGCTACGGCGGCATGCTGATGGAGTCGTTCGTTGCCATCATGGCGCTGGTCTCCGCCTGCGTTATCGATCCGGGCGTCTACTTCGCCATGAACAGCCCGATGGCGGTGCTGGCCCCTGCGGGTGCCGCTGACGTAGTGACCTCGGCGGCCCAGGTGGTGAGCGGATGGGGCTTCCAGATCACCCCGGAAACTCTCAACCAGATTGCCACCGAAGTGGGCGAGCAGTCGATCATCTCCCGCGCGGGCGGCGCCCCGACGCTGGCGGTGGGCATGGCCTATATCCTTCACGGCGCGCTGGGCGGCCTGATGGATGTCTCCTTCTGGTATCACTTCGCCATTCTGTTTGAAGCGCTGTTTATCCTCACGGCTGTGGACGCGGGCACCCGTGCGGCACGCTTTATGCTGCAGGATTTGCTCGGCGTCGCGGCACCGTCGCTGAAACGCACCGACTCGCTGCCCGCCAACCTGCTGGCTACCGCGCTGGTGGTGCTGGCCTGGGGCTACTTCCTGCGTCAGGGCGTGCTCGACCCGCTGGGCGGCATCAACACCCTGTGGCCGTTGTTCGGCATCGCTAACCAGATGCTGGCCGGTATGGCGCTGATGCTCTGCGCGGTGGTGCTGTTCAAGATGAAACGCCAGAAGTATGCCTGGGTTGCGCTGGTGCCTACCGCCTGGCTGCTGATCTGTACCCTGACCGCCGGCTGGCAGAAAACCTTCAGCCCGGATGCGAAAGTCGGTTTCCTCGCCATCGCCAACAAGTTCCAGGCGATGCTCGACAGCGGCAACATTCCGGCGCAGTACACCGTGTCGCAGCTTAACCAACTGGTGTTTAACAACCGTCTGGATGCCGGGCTGACCATGTTCTTTATGGTGGTGGTGGTGGTGCTGGCGTGGTTCTCGGTGAAAACCGCGCTCGCCGCGCTGAAAACCGATCGGCCTACCGCCAACGAAACGCCGTATGAGCCGATGCCGGAAGATGCTGACCGCATCGTCGCGCAGGCCAAAGGCGTGCATTAAGTTACGCGTTATCGCAGCGCATCTGCCCTGGCGGGTGCGCTGTCTACGGGAGTCGTTCGATGTTTGATACTCTTGCAAAAGCCGGGAAGTACCTCGGTCAGGCAGCAAAACTGATGGTCGGCGTGCCCGACTATGACAACTACGTGCAGCATATGCGTCTTAACCATCCGGAGCAGACGCCGATGAGTTACGAAGATTTTTTCCGCGAGCGTCAGGATGCGCGCTACGGCGGCAAAGGCGGCGCGCGCTGCTGCTAACTGAAAGGATCGTGGCATGAATGATGCGGTACCGGTAACCCTGCTGACCGGTTTTCTCGGCGCGGGCAAAACCACCTTACTGAACCACTACCTGCGACAGTACGCTGACGGCTCGGTGGTGATAGTGGAAAACGAATTTGGCGCGGCCAGCATTGACGGACAGCTGCTGGAGCGTGGCGATAACATCAGCGTGGTGGAAGTGAGCAACGGCTGTGTCTGCTGCAACGTGCGCGGCGAGTTCGCCGACGCGATGGCAGAGCTGCTCGACCGTCGGGCTTCTGGCGCGCTGCCTTTTTCAACGCTTATCGTTGAAGCAACCGGGCTGGCCGACCCCGGCCCAATCATCCAGACCTTCTTTACCGACGAGCGGCTGCGCGCGTCGCTGCGGCTGGACGCCGTGATTACGCTTATCGACTGCCAGCACATCAGCCAGCAGCTGGATGAGCACCCGGTGGCGGCGGCGCAGATCGCCTTTGCCGACCGCCTGTTGCTCACCAAAAGCGACCTGTGCGACGAGGCGCAGAAAGAGGTAGCGCTGGCGCGTATTCACCGCATTAACAATAAAGCGCCGCTGCTGGAGATCCACCACGGTGCCTGTCCGCCGGAACGCTGGCTGAACATCGCCGCGTTTGAGATGGATGACCGCAACGCGCTTACCGAGGGATACCACATTATCTCCGCCCGCGCCGATGAGCCGGGACGCTTCCGTCCGCTGCGCAAACCTGCTGCCCAGCCGGTGCAGGATGTGATTCAGGCGCACGTCTTTGAAGCGGGCGCGCTGGATTTAAAAAAGATCGGAGCCTTTATGGAGCGCTGCATTGCCGAACACGGCAACGATATGCTGCGCTACAAAGGCGTGCTGGCCATCGACGGACAGCCACAGCGCCTGGTGGTGCAGGGCGTATATAAAGTGGTGGGATTCGATTACGGGTCGGCATGGCAGGCTGACGAAACGCCCGTCTCGCGGCTGGTGATCATTGGCCGCTACCTGCCGCTAGAGCAGCTGCGGCGCGAGTTTGCCGCAACGGCAATGTAAGTGCGTACAGCGTAAAAAGCGTGGCGCAGGAAGGCCACGCTCGATTTGACCGCGTGACGGCAGTTTCCGTCAGGCAGCGTTGCTTACTGCGGAATAATCTTCTCAGCCTTCAGCTTTTCAAACAGCGCGATGAATGAATCAAGCGTCGAGCGGTAACCGGTGAACCCGGCTTTGCGGCTCTTGCTCATATCGGTGAAGGCTTCCATCGGCCGTCCAAGGTCGGCATCGGTGTGCCACCACGAGGCCAGCTTCGTAATGTCGGCTTCCCGTAACTGATAGCGTTCGGCGATTTCCCGCCAGGCATCCGCTGCATCCTGCATCCGCGCTTCCAGCGGCATCGCGTTGCCAGGGTATTCTGCCGCCTCAATACCGAACGAGGCTGCCAGGCGCGGCCACATCCAGTTCCATCTGAACACATCGCCGTTAACCGCATTGAAGTCCTGATTCGCCGCTTCTTCAGCGGTGGCGGCCCATAGCAGCTGTTCCGCCAGCAGCCCGGCATCGGTCACATCCGCCAGGCCATTCCACTGCTCCGGGGAGCCGGGGAAGATAAATGGCCAGCCTTTTTCGCGGCACAGGGTGGCATAAACCGCCAGGGTCTGGCCCATGTTCATCGCATTGCCGATGGCGTAGCCAATAATGGTATGCGGGCGGTGCACGCTCCAGCGATAGCCGTATTTCTCCGCGCCGGCGAACACTTCGTCCTCCTGGGCGTAATAGAAGTTTTCAACCGGCTGGCGTCCCTGTTCTTCACGAAACGGGGTAACGGGTACCGCGCCTTTACCATAGGCTTCAAAGGGGCCGAGATAGTGCTTCAGCCCGGTTACCAGCGCGACGTGGGAACCCTTCAGCCGCTCACCCAGCGCCTCAATGACGTTACGCACCATCCCGCCGTTGACGCGAATATTCTCCCGCTCGTTTTCCTGACGTGACCAGACGCTGAAGAACAGCGCATCCGGTTTTTCATTCGCCAGCGCGGTACGTACCGCGTCGCTGTCTGTGAGGTCGGCGGTGAGACTGCGACACCCTTCCGGTGCGGCGCTACGTCCGCGGGAAAGGCCCGTCACCTGCCAGCCTTCATGCTGCAGTTTTTCAGCCAGCGCGCGTCCGATAACGCCGCTGATCCCGACAATCAGTGCCTGCTTTTGCATTTCGCTCCTCCTCTTATTCGGTATTCCTTAGGGTAGTCGAAGAGGGCTGGCCTTACGGGAGACAGAGACTGTTCTTACTGGCGGGCTGTGGGAAGCAAAACGGGCGTGAACAATAAGGCGGGTCAGCGTAGATAACCCGTGACCCGGGGGGGCGCTACGCTTACCCGCCCCGGGAATGATGCAGACTATGAACGCTGATGGCGCTGAGTTATTTCCCCCAGCGTTCCACCTTTTCAAAAGCGGCACGCAGCGTCTGCGGAGTGATGGCCTCTGGCAGGGCGTGGATGGACTCTACCGGCCGCAGGGTGTGAGCAATCACCTTATCCAGCTCCGGACTGTGAATATCGACGTCCAGCTGTGCCAGCCGGGTCGGCAGATTAAAGCGCTGGTAAGCCGCAATCAGGGTATCCAGCACATCGTCCAGGCCGAGCAGGGCGCTCTGCACCAGAATGCCGTAGGCCACTTTGGTGCCGTGCAGAAACTTCCCGGTCTGCGGCAGTACGGTTAGGCCGTTATGCACCGCATGGGCCGCCGCCACACGGGTATAGCGCTCGCCAAGCCCGCCAACCATGCCGCCTCCGGCAACGATCGCATCCACCACGTCGCGAAAATCCTGGCTCAGCACGCCGCGCTGCTGGTCGGCCAGTGCCGCTTCGCTCTGGTTAAGCAGCACGTCGCGGATCGCCAGCGCGTTGTTGATGCCGAGGCGGACCGTTAACGGCAGCTGCTCCGGCTGCGGGGCCAGCACCACGGCTTCATACCATTTCGCCAGCGTATCGCCGATGCCCGCCAGCAGATAGTCCACCGGGGCACGGAGAATAATCTCCGGCTCCACCAACACCAGATGATTGGCATCGTCAAAAATCTCGAAGTGCAGCGCCTGTCCGGCATCGTTGTACCACACCGAGAGCGGGGTCCAGGCCGCACAGGTGGCGGCGATGGAGGGGATGCACACTACCGGCAGGCCAAGACGGCGCGCCAGTGCTTTAGCAGTATCCAGCAACGCACCGCCGCCGACGCCAATCACCACCGCGCGATCGTCACCCGCTTCCCGGGCCAGGCTCGCGACATCGCTTTCGCTGCAATGACCGCGAAACAGGATCTGCTTCGCGCCCGGCGCATTAAAAGAGGGCGGCAGGAACGGGCGGGCGGCGGCAATGGCGCGTTCACCGTATACCCACACCGCGCGGGAGAGCTGTTCGGGGGTGTAAAGCGCGTCGAGCTGCGCCAGCGCGCCCGTATGGGAGTAGTAGTTAGCCGGGCCGGGAACGACGCGAATGGCGGTATCAGTCATGAAGTTGTCCTTTTTTATTTTTTTACACCCTACCACATGCAGACTTCCAGACGTCTGATTAAATGCGCGTTGCCAGATGCATTTTTTTCATGTTGCTCCCCGTCAGAGCCGCAACATGAATAATTTTGATGTTACATCCAGACATCTGGACGGCTAATAATTATTTGCTTTATCTTATGCCGATTCGTTCATTGCCAGCGGATATATCCTCGTGAAAAAGTGGCAAAACACGCTTATACCGCTCAGGAGATCGCCGCCATGTCCGTAACGCAACGCCTTGAAATGCGGGATATCTCCATCGCGTTTGGCGGTTTCCGGGCGCTGACCGCCGTGGACTTCACCCTGAACGGCGGATCGGTGCACGCCCTGACTGGGGCCAACGGAGCCGGAAAATCCACGCTGATGGCGGTGCTGTGCGGAACGTACCCGCACTACACCGGCACCGTTCTGATTGATGGCGAACCGGTGACCATCCGTGCCCCGCGCGATGCTAAAGCGCTGGGCATTCATCTGGTGCAGCAGGAAGTTGATGTGGCGCTGGTGCCGGGCCTGAGCGTGGCGGAAAACATCCTGCTGGATAACCTCGCCGCGCCGGGCCATCGCTATCGCTGGGGGGCCGTGCGTCAGCGGGCGCGCGAGGCGCTGGCCCAGCTTGATGTGGATCTCGACGTTAACCGCCGGATTGACGACTGCACGCTGGCGCAAAAGCAGCAGGTGCTGCTGGCCCGGGCGCTGTCGCACCGCTGCCGGTTCCTGATCCTCGATGAACCCACCGCGCCGCTGGATCAGCATGAAAGCGAGCGCTTATTTACCGTAGTGAAACGCCTGCAACAGCAGGGGATTGGCGTCGTGTTTATTTCCCATCGCTTGCAGGAGCTGAATGCGGTGTGCGACACCCTGACGGTGCTGCGCGACGGCCAGCTGATCGAGTCCGGGCCGATGCAGGCCCTGGATGCCGGTGAGATCGTCGAGAAGATGCTCGGCCACCAGCTCACCGATCTCTACCCGCCGCGCCGACCGGCGCACAACGGCGAAACGCTGCTGCGCGTCGAAGGGCTGCACGACGACCAACTGCTGGACAACATCTCTTTACACCTGAAACGCGGTGAAATTCTCGGTATCGCCGGGCTGGCGGGGGCCGGGAAAACCGAGCTGTGCAAGGCGCTGTTCGGGGCCAGCAAAAGCCGCGTCGCAGCGGGGGAGCTGAAGGGCGAACGCTGGCGTCCCCGGGATCCGGCAGATTCCGTGGCGCGTGGCGTGGCGCTGATCCCCGAGGAGCGCCGCAAAGAGGGCATCTTTATTGACGAGCCGGTGAGCATGAATCTCGCCGTCAGCGCCGATAAACACTTTTCGCGCTGGAGCCTGTTTGGTCATCGCGCGGCGTGGCGCTGGGCCGAGCAGGTCATTGCCCGCCTTGGGGTGCGCACCACCGGGCCGGGGCAGCCGCTGCGTCGCCTCTCCGGCGGCAACCAGCAGAAGGTGGCGATTGGCAAATGGCTGCGCGGCGGGGCGGAGGTGTTGATCTTCGACGAACCGACCAAAGGCGTGGACGTGAAAGCCAAAAGTGACCTGTTTGTGCTCATCGACCAGCTGGCCCGCGACGGCAAAGGGGTGATCTACGCCTCGGGGGAGTTCAGTGAGCTGGTCGGGCTGTGCGATCGCATCTGCGTGCTGTGGGACGGGCGCATCGTCGCCGAAATGGAAGGCCACCAGGCCTCGGAAGAAACCTTATTACTTTACTCCACCGGAGGAACCCCCGCGTGAACAAAGCCGTAGCGCTGAAACCGACGCTGTCGGCCCGTCAGCAGATTATCGAGTTTCTCTATAAGTGGGGGATGCTGGTGACGGTGGTGGCGCTGATCGCTATCTTCGGCATCGCCTCAGATAACTTTCTCGATCCGAACAACATCATCAATATCCTGCGCTCTATCGCCATCGTGACGGTGATTGCGGTCGGGGTATCGATCTCACTCACCATCGGCGGCTTCGACCTGTCGGTTGGCTCCACCGCCTCGCTGGCAAACGCGCTGGTGATTTCGCTGTTCGTCTGGCACGGCTTCGGCACCACCGGGGCGATTGTGGTCACGCTGCTGCTCTGCACCCTGGTGGGATTGTTCAATGCTTTTCTTATCGTGGTGCTGAAGATCCCCGATATGCTCGCCACGCTTGCCAGCCTGTTTGTGATTCAGGGCGTGGCGATGACTTACAGCTACGGCGGCTCGATCACCGAAAACATGGTGCTGCCGAGCGGCGACATGGCGGAAGGAGCGATCCCGGCGGCGTTTGGCCTGCTCGGCCAGGTGCCGACCATCGTTATCATTATGCTGGCGGTGACGCTGGTGGCGCAGCTCGGCCTGTCGCTCACCACCCACGGGCGACGCATGTATGCCATCGGCGGCAACCCGGAAGCGGCGCGGCTGTCAGGCATCCGCACCACCCGCTACAAGGTGGCGGCCTACGTTATCGCCTCGCTGCTGGCCGGGCTTGGCGGCATTCTGCTGGCATCGCGCATCGGCTCCTCACAGGTCAACGCCGGGGGCGGCTACCTGATGGATGCCGTGGCCGCAGCGTGGATTGGTTTTTCACTGGCCGGTTCCGGCAAGCCTAACGCGCTCGGCACGCTGGTGGGGGCGGTGATCCTCGGCGTGCTCTCCAACGGCCTGGTGATGCTTTCGGTTCCGTATTACGCGATGGACATTATCAAAGGGCTGGTGCTCGCCGCCGCGCTGGCCATTACCTACATTCAGCGACGTTAACCTTTTACCGACAGGGAATTATGATGAAAAAAATAACGCTTTCACTGCTGGCGCTTGGCCTGTTCAGCGCGCTGCCCGGTTTCGCCGCCACGCCAGCACCGGTGCCGGAGGCCATTGCCGGCCACAGCGGCCCGATCCGCATTGCGGTGATCCGCAATCTCGGTTCCGATGACAACACCACCCAGTTTGTTGCCGGGGCGATCCAGCAGGGGAAAAAGCTCGGCTTTAAGGTCAGTACCTTCCTGAGCAACGGCGACGATGCGAAGTTTCAGGACTTCGTCAATCAGGCCATCAGCCAGAAATATGACGGCATTGTTCTCTCTCAGGGGCGCGATCCCTATTCCACGCAGCTGGTGAAACGCATTGTCGATGCGGGGATCAAGGTGTCGGTGTTTGATACCGCGGTTAACGGCGACATTCCAGGCGTGACCGTCACCCAGCAGGATGATGCCTCGCTGACCGATCTCTCCTTCGGCCAGCTGGCGAAGGACTTCAACGGCAAAGCGAACATCATCAAGCTGTGGGTGGCAGGCTTCCCGCCGATGGAGCGCCGTCAGGCCGCCTATAAGGAACTGCAAAAGCAGTACCCGGAGATCAAAGAGCTGGAGTCCATCGGTGCGGTGTCTTCCGATGTGCAGGGCGACACCGCCAACAAGGTGGGCGCGGTACTGGCGAAATACCCGAAAGGGCAGATTGATGCCATCTGGGGCACCTGGGACGCCTTCAGCCAGGGCGCGTACAAAGCGCTGAAGGAAAACGGCCGCACCGAGATCAAACTCTACAGCATCGACATCTCCAACCAGGATCTGCAGCTGATGCGTGAAGCGGGCAGCCCGTGGAAAGTGAGCGTGGCGGTAGATCCGAAGCTGATTGGCGCCACCAACGTGCGCCTGATTGCCAACAAAATTGCCGGTGAGCCGACCCCGGCAACCTATGATTTTAAAGCCGCTGCCATCCCGCAGGCGCTGTTGACCAGCCAGGCGGGTGCGGCGAACGTGGCGAGCCTCGGCAAAATCATCCCTGGCTGGGGCCAGACCGATGATTTTATCGCCCCGTGGTTTGCCACCCTCGAAGCGCAGCACAAATAATGGCAGCCGAACTTCCGCGCCCGGACTACAGCCGCAATATGCGGCTGATAGCGCACTCCGATCAGGGGGGACGCCCGGACGGCGTACAGCTGATGGTGCATCGCGGCTATGCGTATATCGGGCACATGGTGTCGCAGGGCTTTTCCATTGTTGACGTGCGCGATGTGAAACACCCGAAGACGGTGGGGTTTGTTCCCGCACCGCCCGGCACCTGGAATATTCATCTGCAGGCCCATGACGATCTGCTGCTGGTGATCAACGCCCGGGATCTGTTTGCCGATGCCCGTTTTGCCGATGAGAGGGTGTACTACACCCGCCAGGTGGGCGACACGGTGCGCGACGTGCATGACAAAGGCTGGAGCGCCGGGCTGCGGATCTTCGACATCTCCACGCCGGATAAGCCGCGCGAAATTAGCTTCCTGTCGCTGGAGGGCATCGGTATCCACCGGATCTGGTACGTGGGCGGGCGCTGGGCCTATGTGTCGGCGCTGATCGACGGCTTCAGCGATTACATCTTCCTCACTATCGATCTGGCGGACCCGCGTAAACCTGAAGTGGCAGGGCGCTGGTGGCTGCCGGGGATGCACGCCGCGGCGGGGGAGCAGCCGACGTGGCCGGAAGGCAAGCGCTATGCACTGCATCACGCCATCATCGCCGGGGATACCGCCTACGGGAGCTGGCGCGACGGGGGCCTGACGATTCTGGATGTGAAGGACCGCAGCCAGCCGACGCTTATCAGCCACCGTAACTGGAGTCCGCCGTTTGGCGGTGGCACCCATACGGCGCTGCCCTTGCCGGACCGCGATCTGCTGGTGGTGCTGGATGAAGCGGTGCTCGACAATCAGGAGGATGGTGAGAAGCTGATCTGGCTGTTTGATATCCGCGAGCCGGCGAACCCGGTCAGCATCGCGACCTTCCCGCAGCCGGACGAAACGGATTACGTGGCAAAAGGGGCGCACTTCGGGCCGCACAACCTGCACGAGAACCGGCCAGGAAGTTTTGTTAGTTCCACGCTGATTTTTGCTACGTATCAGAATGCGGGGGTGCGCGCCTATGACATCTCCAACCCGTACCGCCCGGTAGAGACCGGGGCGCTGGTGCCGGCTGCGCCAGCGCGCATGATGGATACCCGTCCTGGCCGGCCGCAGGTGATTCAGTCCTGCGACGTGTTTGTCGATGCCCAGGGCATTATCTACAGCACCGACTATAACGGTGGCCTGTCGGTGATTGAGTATCTGGGGTAAAGTCAGATTAGCTGTACTGCCGCACCCGGATAACCAGCTCGTCAACGTTATCGACCTGGCCGGCGATAAGGATCAGCGCTTTGCCGAGTTCAATCGCGTGGCGCAGGCAGGCGTGCTGCATCTCTTCATCGCTGATGGTATCGAGGTCCGCCACGTGTGACAGGCCAACGCTGCGGCGGATGAGTTCGCTGCCGGCGAAACCGACCGCATCGCTCAGCACTTTCTTCAGGAAGTCCTCCACATAGCCCGGCTGAGCCAGCGCGGCGTCGCGGGTGTCGGTGACGGCAAGGCGGGTAAAGCGCGTCGCGAAGGTGCTCCACAGCTCATGAATATCAGTAAGACGCTGTTCGCGGGCTGCGGCGGCATCACGAATGCCCAGCTGGCCCGGCGCACCGCAGTAGTTCAGCAGCAGGTTGCCGATCGCGGTCCCGACATCAAACCCAATCGGGCCGACGTAGCCAAACTCAGCATCAATCGCTTTCAGGCTGCCGTCAGCGACAAAAATCGAGCCGCTGTGAATGTCGCCGTGCAGCAGGGCTTCGGCGTGCGAGAAGAAGCTGTGTTTCAGGCTGGCAACTGCGCGTTTCAGGGCCGGATCGTCGCGCAGCGCGGCAACGTCAGCGTCAATGGCTGCCGGGTAGCTGTTGCGCTCGTGGATCTGGTAGGGATCGTTGAAGAACAGATCTTCGGTGATCTCGCACATCTCGGGGTTGATGAACTGCGCCACCAGCGCCTTTTTCTTGTGCGGATGCAGATAAAAGTCGCTGGTATAAAACAGCGTGCGCGCCAGGTACTCGCCGAGCTGCTGCGCGGCGGCAGGGTAGTGGACGCCTTTAATCAGCTCGCCGCGCCAGATGCGGTGGTCGGAAAGGTCTTCCATCACCATCACCGCCAGCGCCGCGTCGTAATGCAGCACCTTAACCGTGTGCTGCGGGCAGTGGCGGTAGTGCTCTACCAGCGTCTGGGCTTCGAGCCGCGCGCGGTCCAGCGTCAGCGGCCAGGATTCGCCCACGCAGCGCACGTAGGGCAGCGCCTGCTTCACGATGATGCGGCTCTGATGATGAATATCGAAAATTTTAAATACCAGATTGAGGTTACCGTCGCCGATCTCCCGGGCGTCCACCAGTTCATCAGGGTTGTCCAGCCCGCCGAATTGTTGGGCGTAAGCCACGGCATCGGCGGCGGTGAAGGTGCGGTATTGCGACATTGCCACTGTCCTCTGTTATTCTGGATATTAAGCCATTCAGACGTCTATACATCTGGACTTCATCCTGACACAATGTCGTACAACAACGCAACAGGGATTTAACGACATGCAGACACTTCAGACCACCAGCCTGCGGGTAGAGGGCAACCAGTTCTGGATCCTCGACCAGCAGGCGCTGCCGCAGCAAAAAAACTGGCTTCCGGCCGACAGCGTCGAGGCGCTGGTCGGGCATATCCACGCCCTGCGGGTGCGCGGTGCGCCGCTGATTGGTCTGTCCGCCAGCCTGCTACTGGCGCTGCTGGCCGAGCGCGGTGCCAGCCGCGAGGCGCTGGCTGCGGCGCTGGAGACGCTGCGTGCGGCGCGTCCGACGGCAGTTAACCTGATGAATAACCTTGACCGTATGCGCGCCGCGCTGGCGCAGCCGGACTACGTGCCGGCGCTGGTTACGGAAGCGCTGCGGCTGGTAGAAGAGGACAGGGCGCTGTGCGACCGCATCGCCGAGGCCGGGGCCGCGCTGGTGCCGCCCGGCAGCCGCCTGCTGACCCACTGCAACACCGGCGGGCTGGCGACGGCCGGACGCGGCACCGCGCTGGGGGTTATCGCCCATGCGTTTGAGACGGGCAAGGTGGCGAACGTCTGGGTGGATGAAACCCGGCCATTGCTCCAGGGCGGGCGTCTGACGGCCTGGGAGCTGGGCGAGTGGGGCGTACCGTACCGGCTGATTACCGACTCGATGGCGGCGAGCCTGATGGCCCAGGGCGAGGTTGATGCCGTATGGGTCGGCGCGGATCGCATTGCGGCTAACGGCGACGTGGCCAATAAAATCGGCACCTACTCGCTGGCCGTGCTGGCCCACTATCACCGCATTCCGTTTTACGTGGCGGCACCGCAGACCACGCTGGACCCGGCCTGCCCGAACGGGGCGGCGATCCCGATTGAACAGCGCGCCGCGACGGAGATTACCGGCGTGGCGGGAAGCTTTGGGACGGTCCAGTGGGCACCCGAACAGGCCGCCGTGTATAACCCGGCGTTCGATGTCACTCCCGCAGAGCTTATCAGCGCCTGGGTGCTGGACAGCGGCGTGGTAACGCCGGAGCAGGTGCGCGACGGGGTATTTGCGGCGCGGTAAGGAATAAGGGTGGGCGCGCAATGCTCACCCACCCTGGAAAGTGACAGAAGGTTTTACCCGCTGGGGATTACGCCAGCGTCGGATAGCCCGCCGCGATGTCATTCCCGGTGAACTGCGCGATCCAGCCCTCCGGATTATCGAAGATGCGGATTGCGGTAAAGCTCGGCTCGGAGCCCATATCGAACCAGTGCGGCGTGCCGGCGGGCACCGAGATCAGGTCGTTTTTCTCGCACAGCACCTGATAAACCTTGTCGCCAATGTGCAGGCAGAACAGTCCGGCCCCTTCCACAAAGAAGCGCACTTCGTCCTCGCCGTGGGTATGTTCGTTAAGGAATTTGCCGCGCATCGCCGCTTTATGCGGGTTATCCGGGCGGATGCTGATCACATCCCAGCTCTGATAGCCTTTCTCCTGCACCAGCCGGTCGATGGCGTGCTGATAAGCGTCAATCACCGTCTGCGCATCTGGCTCGGCACCCAGCTCGCGATCTGCGGCCCAGCGCTCAAAGCGCACGCCCTGAGCGTTCAGTTGCGCCTTGATCTCCTCGGCGTCGCGGCTCTGCCACAGCGCGGTGGTGGCATCGTTGTCGGAAAAAATCGTCAGTCCACTCATAAGGCACTCTGCTCCATTACAATGTCGCTAAACGTCGCGACCTGGCGATGCTGGCTGGCGGTGTCCGCCGCGCCGCGAATCAGCTGTACCGTCCGCCAGCCTGCCGCGCTGGCTGCGTCCAGTTCCTGATGGATGTCCGATAAAAATAGCAGCGAATCGGCAGGTGCGCCGATCTGCGCGGCGATGTTGCGATAGGACTGCTCGTCACGTTTGGCACCCACGTGGGTATCGAAGTAGCCGCTGAACAGCGACGTAATGTCGCCCGCATCGCTGTAGCCAAACAGGAGTTGTTGCGCCGCAACCGAGCCTGACGAATACACGTAGAGGTCGATTCCCCGGGCACGCCAGGTCTGCAGCGCCGGGAGCACGTCAGGATAAAGGTGGCCGGTAAAGTCGCCGTTGAGATAGCCGTCGCGCCAGATGTGGCCCTGTAGCGCTTTCAGCGCCGTGGATTTGCGGTCCTCATCCATAAAGCGCAGCAGCGTGGCGATCAGCGTGTCGGTATCGGCTTCCGGTGCGGCAATCTCTTCGCGCAGGGCGGCAAGGGCGCTGCGCACCGGGTCGCTCGCCTGCCGGGTGCGCACTACTTCTGCCAGACGCTCGCGGGCATAGGGGAACAGCACGTTGTGCACGAAGCGGATGTCGCTGGTGGTGCCTTCAATGTCGGTAACAATCGCGCGAATCATTTTCTCTCCAGCTGGCGTAAGCGCAGTTCGCATTCAAATAAAAATTCCAGTCCTTCCAGATGGCGGCGGGCTTCGCTCACGTCCCGGCCCCAACAGGTGAGGCCGTGGCCGCGCAGCAGGAAACCATAGCGCAGCGGGGTGGTCTCTGCATACTGCGCGATGCGCTCAGCCAGCGCCGCGATGTCCTGATCGTTGTCGAACAGTGGGATATCAACCGTATCGAGATGGGACTGCTGTCCGGCCAGCGATTTCTGCATTTCGTAGCCCTGCAGGCGCAGCAGCGGGGACGTTTCGATGCGCGACAGCACCGTGGCATTCACGGTGTGAACATGGAGCACCGCGTTAGCCTCCGGAAACAGACGATAAATCAGGGTGTGCAGCCCGGTTTCCGCCGATGGTCTGCGGCCGGACGGTGCGGTGTTGGTCGCGATCTCCACCTGGAGAAAATCGTCGCGGGTCAGGCTGCCTTTATCGCGGCCCGATTCGCTGAGCCAGCACCAGCGCGCATCTTCGCGCACCGACATATTGCCGCCGGTGGCGGGTGCCCAGCCTTTATGGCCAATCCAGCGGCAGGTTTCTACCAGGGCTTCAAGGTGCAGCGGTTGTGTCATGTGCAGGCTCCGTCTGTCGGGAGGATTAGTGTTGTTATTTAGACGTCTAAGCGTCTTGATTGCCAAATACTAACATCGTGATATAGTGGCGGCAACACACGCATTACAATCTGAATCCTGACAGGCACAAAAATAATGAGCGCTAACCCCCTGATTCCTGAAAGCAAACTTCCCGCACTCGGCACCACCATCTTTACGCAAATGAGCGCGCTGGCGCAGGCGCATCAGGCGATCAACCTCTCGCAGGGGTTCCCGGATTTCGACGGGCCGCGCTTCTTACAGGAGCGACTGGCGTACCATGTGGCGCAGGGGGCGAACCAGTATGCGCCAATGACCGGCGTAGCACCGCTGCGCGAGGCCATTGCCGATAAGACCGCGGCGCTCTATGGCTATCGCCCGGATGCTGACACTGAGGTCACCGTGACGGCCGGTGCCACGGAAGCGCTTTACGCTGCCATCACTGCGCTGGTGCGGCCGGGGGATGAAGTGGTCTGCTTCGACCCGAGCTATGACAGCTATGCCCCGGCCATTCAGCTGGCGGGCGGCGTGCTGAAGCGCCAGGCGCTGCAGCCGCCGCATTTCCGCGTCGACTGGGCCCATTTCGCTACGCTGCTGAGTGACAAAACCCGCTTAGTGATCCTCAACACCCCACACAACCCCTCCGCCACGGTATGGCAGCAGGCCGACTTTGCCGCGCTGTGGCAGGCCATCGCCGCGCGCAACATTTTTGTGCTGAGCGATGAAGTGTATGAGCACATCTGTTTTGCTCCGGAAGGCCACGCCAGCGTGCTGAGCCACCCGCAACTGCGTGAGCGTGCCATTGCCGTGTCGTCGTTCGGCAAAACCTATCATATGACCGGCTGGAAGGTGGGGTACTGCATTGCACCCGCGGCCCTGAGCGCCGAGGTGCGTAAAGTGCACCAGTATCTGACGTTCTCGGTGAATACCCCGGCGCAGCTGGCGCTGGCCGACATGCTGCGCGAGCAGCCTGAGCATTACCGCGAACTGCCGGCGTTCTACCGCGCTCGGCGCGATCGCTTTGTGCAGGCGCTGGCGGCGAGCCGCTTTGAGATCCTGCCATGCGAAGGCACCTATTTTCTGCTGGCGGACTACAGCGCGATCTCCGATCTGGATGACGTCAGCTTCTGCCGCTGGCTAACCACCGAGATCGGTGTGGCAGCGATCCCGCTGTCGGTATTCTTTGCCGATCCCTTCCCGCATAAACTGATTCGGCTGTGCTTTGCCAAGCAGGAAGCGACGCTGGACGCCGCCGCGGCACGTCTGGTTTCGCTCTGAAACCAGACAGCCAGAACCTATCACAGCCATAGGCGAGATAGCGGAAAAGGCGCATTGCCCTTTTACAGGGGGAGTGTTCTAATCAATGCGTTTTGCGTGTTTTTGCAAAACACGCCCTTGAAGTTACCTGCGGGTATTTCAGGTTCAAAGCCACCCGTCTCAGGTGGCTTTTTTGTTTATAGAGCAAAACCGAACGTTGGCGCGGAAAAAGGTGTATAAGCCATTTTTGTCCGTCGCAAAGCATACGGGTAAAGGTTGTTAGCTATCGCTTATTGATTTGATAATGCAAACGCATTAGCAGCAGCGAGAGAATTTCGATACCTTTATCCCATCGAAACCACGGAGGAAGTATAGATGTCCTTGATTAACACCAAAATCAAACCTTTCAAAAACATGGCGTTCAAAAACGGTGAATTCATCGAAGTCACCGAGAAAGACACTGAAGGCCGCTGGAGCGTATTCTTCTTCTATCCGGCTGACTTCACCTTCGTTTGCCCGACCGAACTGGGCGACGTTGCAGATCACCACGACGAACTGCAGAAGCTGGGCGTAGACGTTTACTCTGTGTCTACCGACACCCACTTCACCCACAAAGCATGGCACAGCAGCTCCGACACCATCGCAAAAATCAAATACGCGATGATCGGTGACCCGACTGGCGCCCTGACCCGTAACTTCGAAAACATGCGTGAAGACGAAGGTCTGGCTGACCGTGGTACCTTCATCGTTGACCCGCAGGGCATCATCCAGGCGATTGAAGTTACCGCTGAAGGCATCGGCCGCGACGCGTCTGACCTGCTGCGTAAAATCAAAGCTGCTCAGTACGTTGCTGCTCACCCAGGCGAAGTGTGCCCGGCTAAGTGGAAAGAAGGCGAAGCGACTCTGGCTCCTTCCCTCGACCTGGTTGGCAAAATCTAAAAATTTCTGTCGTCTTTCACGCCACGGGTGCGTTGGCTTCGCTTACTCACCCCGGTCACTTACTTGTGTAAGCTCCCGGGGATTCATAAGCTCGCCGCCTTCCCGTAACGCGAAATACTCGGAAATTTACGTAATATCTCGGGTGCAGTTTTGCACCCGATTTTTATCCCGCACACCATGATTCAAGTTGCATTCAGGCAGCCGCAAAAGGCAGCTTGCATGATGATGTTTTAAGCCCAGGAGATTAACAATGCTCGACACCAATATGAAAACCCAGCTCAAAGCATACCTTGAGCGTCTGACGAAGCCTGTTGAGTTGATTGCCACGCTGGATGACAGCGCGAAATCGATTGAAATCAAGGAACTGCTGGCTGAAATCGCTGAACTGTCTGACAAAGTCTCGTTCAAAGAAGACAACACGCTGCCGGTTCGCAAACCGTCATTCCTGATCACCAACCCAGGCTTTACCAAAGGCCCGCGCTTTGCCGGTTCCCCGCTGGGTCACGAATTTACTTCTCTGGTGCTGGCGCTGCTGTGGACCGGTGGTCACCCGTCGAAAGAAGCGAAAGAGCTGCTGGAGCAGATCGCTAACCTCGATGGCGACTTCGAGTTTGAAACCTATTACTCGCTCTCCTGCCATAACTGCCCGGACGTGGTGCAGGCGCTGAACCTGATGGCGGTGCTGAACCCGCGTATCAAGCACACCGCAGTGGACGGCGGCGCGTTCCAGAACGAAATCACCGAACGCAACGTGATGGGCGTACCGGCGGTATTCCTGAACGGTAACGAGTTCGGCTCTGGCCGTATGACGCTGGCGGAAATCGTTGCCAAAGTGGATACCGGCGCGGAAAAACGTGCGGCGGAAGCCCTGAACCAGCGTGATGCTTACGACGTGCTGATCGTCGGCTCCGGCCCGGCGGGCGCGGCAGCAGCGGTGTACTCTGCGCGTAAAGGCATTCGTACCGGTCTGATGGGCGAGCGTTTCGGCGGCCAGGTGCTGGATACCGTGGATATCGAAAACTACATTTCGGTGCCGAAAACAGAAGGTCAGAAGCTGGCGGGCGCCCTGAAAGCGCACGTTAACGACTATGACGTTGACGTTATCGACTCCCAGAGCGCAACTCGCCTGGTTCCGGCAAGCGTTGAAGGCGGCCTGCACCAGATCGAAACCGCGTCTGGCGCCACCCTGAAAGCGCGCAGCATTATCATCGCGACCGGTGCTAAATGGCGTAACATGAACGTGCCGGGTGAAGATCAGTACCGCACCAAAGGCGTGACCTACTGCCCGCACTGTGACGGCCCGCTGTTTAAAGGCAAACGCGTTGGCGTCATCGGCGGCGGTAACTCCGGCGTTGAAGCGGCCATCGACCTGGCCGGTATCGTTGAACACGTTACCCTGCTGGAGTTTGCACCGGAGATGAAAGCGGACCAGGTGCTGCAGGACAAACTGCGCAGCCTGCCGAACGTGGAGATCATCCTCAACGCCATGACCACCGAAGTGATCGGCGACGGCAGCAAAATGACCGCACTGGAGTATCAGGATCGCGTCAGCGGTGCGAAACACACTCTGGAACTGGCGGGTATCTTCGTCCAGATTGGTCTGCTGCCGAACACTAACTGGCTGGAAGGCGCCATTGAGCGTAGCCGCATGGGCGAAATCATCATCGACGCCAAATGCGAAACCAGCGTTAAAGGCGTGTTCGCGGCGGGCGACTGCACCACCGTGCCGTACAAGCAGATCATCATCGCTACCGGCGAAGGTGCGAAAGCGTCTTTGAGCGCGTTTGACTATCTGATCCGTACTAAAACCGCGTAACGCACAGCGTGACGTGACAAAAAGGCCGCCGATGCGGCCTTTTTTTATGCCCAGGATAAATCCCAATCAGCCGCCGTCTGGCCGCAAAAAGGCGGGCAGGGCATCTGGCCTGGCTACCCTTGGTCAGAGGAGAGTGAAGCGTACCGCTTCGCTTTTTCACTGAAATTCCAGCCGCCCGGCTCATTGTGCGCAGCTAAAAAACGTCGCAGAGCCTGGCGTAACCAGGAGGCCAGATTATGAAAGCGTTAACCTATCACGGTGCCCACGATGTCCGCGTCGATAATGTTCCCGACCCCTCCATTTTCGCCGATGATGACGTGATCCTGCGCGTCACCGCCACCGCCATCTGCGGCTCAGACCTGCACCTTTACCGCGGTAAAATTCCGCAAACCGAGCACGGCGACATTTTCGGCCACGAGTTTATGGGCGAAGTGGTGGAAACCGGACGCGGTATCACCAACCTGCGCAAGGGCGATCGCGTGGTCGTCCCGTTTGTGATTGCCTGCGGCGACTGTTTCTTCTGCCACCTGCAACAGTATTCTGCCTGTGAAACCACCAATCCTGGTCACGGCGCCGCGCTGAACAAGAAACAGATCCCGGCCCCGGCGGCACTGTTTGGCTTCAGCCACCTCTACGGCGGCGTGCCGGGCGGGCAGGCAGAGTACGTGCGCGTGCCGAAAGCCAACGTCGGCCCGATCAAAGTCCCGTCAACCCTGGCTGATGATAAAGTGCTGTTCCTGTCGGACATTCTGCCCACCGCGTGGCAGGCGGTGAAAAACGCCGAGATTGGGAAAGGCTCCCGCGTGGCGATCTATGGTGCCGGCCCGGTTGGCTTGCTGAGCGCCGCCTGCGCCCGCTATCTGGGTGCCGAGCAAATCTTTATGGTCGATCACAACGCCTACCGTCTGGCGTTTGCCGAACAGCGCTACGGCGCGATCCCGATTAACTTTGATGAGATTGACGATCCGGCGGCGGCGATCATTGAGCGTACCCTCGGCAACCGCGGCGTGGACGGCGTGATTGATGCTGTCGGCTTCGAAGCGAAAGGCAGCAAAACCGAAACCCTGCTGACTAACCTGAAAATTGAGGGCAGTAGCGGTAAGGCGCTGCGCCAGTGTATCGCTGCGGTGCGCCGCGGTGGCGTGGTGAGCGTGCCGGGCGTCTATGCCGGGTTTATCCATGGCTTCATGTTCGGTGATGCGTTTGATAAAGGCATCACCTTTAAAATGGGGCAGACCCACGTGCAGAAATGGCTGCCGGAACTGCTGGAGCTGATTGAAAAAGGGCTGATTCACCCGGAAGAGATTGTTACTCACTACATGCCGCTCGATGCGGCTGCGGAAGGCTACAAAATCTTTGAGAAGCGCGAAGAGGAGTGCCGGAAGGTGATTCTGGTGCCGGGAGCTGCTTCACCGGAAGCCGCGCGCGACAGGGTGACCGGAATCGTCAATACGCCGCTGGTGCCATAACAGGCTGCGTTAAAACGGAAAGAGGATGCGTGAGCATCCTCTGCAACAACGCGCAGGCGCGTCAGTCGGGGAGGTCAGAGGTGGAAATCACCGGCGGCTTCAGGCTGATAGCGCAGCGCCAGCACTTCCAGATGCGCCTCGCTGCCGCCCGGGAGCGTCCACTGGATGGTTTTCCCCACTTCAAGTCCCAACAGCGCTGCGCCCACCGGGGCCAGCACCGAGAGCTGGGTGCTGCTGTCCGTCATCTGCGACGGGTACACCAGTTTACGCACGTAGCGCTCGCCGCTGGCTAAATCGCGAAACTCCACTTCACTTTGCATGCTCACCACGTTGTGCGGCATCGCCTGCGGGGCGAGCAGCGTTGCGCGATCGAGTTCGGCATTCAGCGCCTGGGCAACCGGAAGCGTGGCGTACTCGGGCTTTTCAAGCAGCGAATCGATACGCACCGCATCAAGTTCATTGATGATGATGGCTGGTCTGGACATCTCTTACTCCATGTTATGTCGTGCATCCCGCAGCGTGCGGGTGATTGCGCCAAAAGAAAACCCTCACCGCCAGGCGATGAGGGTTAGCTAAGGGGATAATACTGGCCCTGAAGACGCTTTTGAAGTGCGTTACTTCACAATCTTCCTTACAGGATCAGGCTGCCGATAGCGGCGAAGATAAACGCCAGGCTGCCGAGCAGGGTTTCCATCACGGTCCAGGTTTTCAGAGTGGTTTTCTCGTCCATCTCCAGGAAGCGACCAACCAGCCAGAAACCGGAGTCGTTAACGTGGGACAGCACGGTAGCGCCGCCGGCGATGGCGATAACGATGAAGCACAGGTCGAATTCACTCAGGCCGGTAGTGGCCTGCACCATTGGGGCGACCAGCGCCGCGGTGGTGGTCAGTGCCACGGTCGCCGAGCCTTGTGCCACGCGCAGGGCGGTAGAGATGACGAAGGCCGCCACGATAATCGGCATCCCGGTGTCGGA
Source organism: Siccibacter colletis (assembly GCF_025914095.1). Classification (NCBI taxonomy): domain Bacteria; kingdom Pseudomonadati; phylum Pseudomonadota; class Gammaproteobacteria; order Enterobacterales; family Enterobacteriaceae; genus Siccibacter; species Siccibacter colletis. Next base: position 1,100,836 of record NZ_CP074352.1, read on the forward strand.
GAGCACGCCCGCCAGCGCATCGCCGATGCCGCTGGCGCGCAGCACGCCGCCGAACATCCCGCCCGCGCCGGTCACCAGAATGATGCCGCAGATCGGACCCAGCGCGCCGTCGCAGATTTTTTCCAGATGGCTGAGGCTGTGACGACCGCTGAAGACCCAGAGCGAGAAGAAGACGGTGATCAGCAGGGCAATCGGGGTTTTCCCCAGCATGCGCAGGAAGTTCACCACCGTACTGTCCGCGCTGACCCAGCCCAGCACCGTGGCGGTATTCAGGCCGGTATCGAGGAAAATCAGCACCAGCGGCATCAGCAGGATAGTCAGCACCATGCCAAATGACGGCGGCTTGTGGTTAGCGTCCTGCTCCACTTCGCCGAGGAAGGAAGAGGGCAGCTTAATATCGAATTTTTTACCGGCATACTGGCCGTACAGGTAACCGCCAATGTACCAGGTGGGCAGGGCGATAATCAGGCCCACGAACACCAGCAGGCCGATGTTGGCACCCAGCAGTTCGCTGGCAGCAACCGGACCCGGATGTGGTGGCACCAGCGCGTGCATCACTGCAAACGCGCCCGCCGCCGGGAAGGCGTACTTCAGGGTCGAGCCGCCAAACTGCTTGGCCACGCTGAAGATAATCGGCAGCATCACCACCAGACCGGCATCAAAGAAGATTGGGAAGCCGAACAGCAGCGAGGCCACGCCAAGCGCAAACGGGGCGCGATGCGAGCCGAATTTGTTTATCAGGGTATCGGCCAGCACTTTGGCACCGCCGGAGACTTCCAGCAGGCGGCCAATCATCGCGCCCAGGCCCACCAGCAGGGCGACACCCGCCAGCGTCGATCCGAAGCCGCTCAGGATAGTCGGGACGATTTTATCAAACGGGACTTTCGTGGCGATGGCCACCAGCACGCTGACAAGGGTGAGGGCCAGAAAAGCATGCACCCGGAAGCGCATGATCAGCACCAGCAGCAGAACTACCGCTGCGGCAGCAATGCCGAGCAGGGTTCCGGCGCCATAGGCGTAAGTTGTTTCGGTCATTGTTATTATCCTCAGGATTCACATTGGCGCTTTACCGGTGCGACGTGCAGGTGCGCTCTCTGATACCGGTAACATGATATCGGTAACATCCAGGTCACTGTAAATATCCATCGACATATTTATTAACATTTTGGGATGCAGTTCAAAGAACTGTGTAAAGCCTGCTGATGCCCGTTTTTACAATTGTGCTACCGCAACACAGGCGTGCTGACCGCGAGCAGGCCAATGCCACCCCGCTGTTAATGCTTTGCAGGTATTTGCAGTTTCGCAACATTTCCGCGCGTTATTTATTGGGTTATCGCCCGTTCCGTGCTCTGTATCGCTATTTCACTTAAGCGCAGGGCAACTTTTTTGCTGCATAACGGGATCGTTAGCTAGCTTGTTGTTATGGCGCATTTTTGCGCGATTCCGATTGCGGCGGCCTTGAAGCCTTCGGCCAGAGGCCACCTCTTACTACAACAATTATCAAGAGGTGAAGATGAAAACGCTGACGTTAAGTGCCCTGACGGTGGCGCTGGCAGGATTTTGCCAGGCTAGTGTTGCAGATACCCTGCGCATGGAGTGCCCGGTGTCGCCGGGCGGAAAAGAGTACTGCAAATACATCAAGGACCGCTTTGAAAAACAGACCCAGCACCAGCTGGAGTTTATTGAGTTTCCGTCCGGCTCCGATGAGAAGCTGGCTCTGCTGCAACAGCTGTTTGCCGCCAACGATGAAAAAGCGGTGGACGTCTTCGAAACCGATTCCATCTGGATTGGCCTGCTCGATAAGCAAACCCTCGATCTCACTGACGCGATGGGCGCTGACAAAGAGAAGTTTTTCCCCGGCCCGTGGCAGAACAACAGCGTTAACGGTCGCCTGAAAGCAGTGCCTGGCTATATCGATACCGGGGTGCTGTTCTACCGCAAAGATCTGCTGGAGAAATACCAGGAGCAGCCGCCCAAAACCTGGCCGGAGCTGACGCGCATCGCCACCAAAATCCAGGCCGCCGAGCGCAACGAAGGTAAGAAGAACTTCTGGGGGCTGGTGTTCCAGGGCAAGTCTTACGAGGGGCTGACCTGTAATGCGCTGGAGTGGGTGAACTCCTGGGGCGGCGGCACGTTTATTGATGAGAAGGGCAATATCACCATCAACAACCCGAAAGCGGCTCAGGCGCTGGATATGGCGAAAGGCTGGATCGGCACCATCGCACCGAAAGGGGTGCTCGGTTACAAGGAGGAGGAGTCGCGCTCGGTGTTCCAGAACGGCGATGCGCTGTTCATGCGCAACTGGCCTTACGCGTACCAGCTTTCCCAGGCGGATGACAGCCCGCTGAAAGGCAAAGTGGGCGTCACCGCGCTGCCGGTCGGCCCGGAGGGTAAAGGGGCTACCGCGCTGGGCGGCTGGCACTGGTCGGTGAACGGCAACACCAAAAATCCGCAGGCGGCGATTGAACTGGTGAAAATCCTTACCGATAACGATTCGCAGAAAACCCGCCTGAAAATCCTCGGTCATGCGCCAACCCGCGTGGCGCTCTATGACGACAAAGAGGTGCAGACGCTGGCCCCGCATCTGACGATGTTCCGCGACATTTTTGCTCAGGCGGTGCCGCGCCCGGCGACGGTCACCAAAGCACAGTATCCCCGCGTCTCGAACGCCATCTTCAACGTCACCTTCAGCGTGCTGAACGGTAAAGAGGACGGCAAAAAAGCGGTGGCGGATCTGGAGAAACGCCTGACGCGCACCAAAGCCTCCGGCTGGCGCTAAAGCGAGGAACGCCCCTCCTCAGGGAGGGGCGAAAGCGTGCTCAATGCCCGGATTACCCCAGCGTTAGCGCGCTGAGGCAACACTGTGAACCGTCACCGGAGTGCCTATGAGTAGCGATATTTCACCGACTTCCCCACCTCCACGCCGGCGCAAAGCCAGCCTGCACCAGCGGCGCCGCCGCGGCGCCTGGTTACTGATCGCCCCGGCGCTGCTGCTGCTGGCGCTCGCTGCCGGCTGGCCGCTGGCCCGCACCATCTGGTTCAGCTTTACCAACGCTCTGCTCGATAACCCCAGCGACTATGAGATGGTCGGCCTGGCAAACTACTTTGCTCACCGGGACGACATCACCATTGGGGTACTGAGCGACCCGCTGTGGTGGCAGGCGGTGGGCAATACCCTGTGGTTCAGCGTGGTCTCCGTCTCGCTGGAGCTGGTGTTTGGCCTGCTGCTGGCCCTGCTGATGAATGAGAAGTTTCGCGGACGGGCGCTGGTGCGCACCGCCATTCTGGTGCCCTGGGCGATCCCGACCATTGTCAGCGCCAAGATGTGGGGCTGGATGTTCCACGACCAGTACGGGGTGATCAACGACATGCTCGGGCGTCTCGGGCTGCCGTCGCATCTGGCGTGGATTGCTGAGCCGTCGCTGTCGATGTGGGCGGTGGTGATCGCCGACGTCTGGAAGACCACGCCCTTTATGGCGCTGATGCTGCTGGCCGCGCTGCAGCTGATCCCCGGCGATCTCTACGAGGCGGCGCGGGTGGACGGTGCCAGCGCCTGGCAGCGCTTCAAGCGTATTACCCTGCCGCTGATCATGCCGGCGCTGGTGGTGGCGCTGATCTTCCGCGTGATGGATGCGATGCGCGTCTTCGATCTGATCTACGTGCTGACCTCCAACAGCGAGGCGACGATGTCGGTGTCCGGCTACGCCCGGGAGCAGATCGTCACCTATCAGGATATGGGCATGGGATCGGCTGCAGCGGTGCTGGTGTTCATGATGGTAGCCGGGATCGCCGCGGTGTTTATCCGCGTCTCACGGCTCAATGAGAAGGAGAAATCCTCATGAAGCTTTCGCGTAAGCAACGCAGGGTCAGCGGCAAAATCGTTATCTATACCGGTGCGCTGCTGGCCTCGCTGTTCTGCCTGTTCCCGTTCTACTACGCGGTGCTGAGTTCGTTGCGCAGCGGCCAGGAGCTGTTTACCCCGGTGTGGTATCCCACCGGCTGGCACTGGGATAACTACGTGGTGGCGCTGGTGGATAACGGCATCGCCCGCAGCCTGCTGAACTCAATGCTGGTCGCCGGGATCACGGTCGGGCTGTGCCTGCTGGTCTCCATCACCGCCGCGTTCGCGCTGGCGCGGGTGAACTTCCGCGGTCGCAAAGCGCTGCTGTTCACCATCCTCTGCGTCTCAATGTTTCCCCAGGTGGCGGTGCTGACCGGCATGTTCGAGCTGGTGCGTTTTCTCGGGCTGTATGACTCTCTCGGGGCGCTGATCATCTCCTACACCACCTTTTCGCTCCCGTTTACCGTCTGGGTGCTGACCACCTTTATCAAAACCATTCCGGTGGAGCTGGAGGAGGCAGCCATCGTGGACGGCGCGAAAACCGGCACCATTATCCGCCGGGTGTTTGCCCCGGTACTTGCTCCGGCGCTGGCAACCACCGGGCTGCTGGCGTTTATCGGCGCGTGGAACGAGTTCATGTTCGCGCTCACCTTTATTATTTCAGGGGCGAAACGCACCGTGCCGGTGGCGATCAGCCTGTTCAGCGGCGCCTCCAGCTTTGAGCTGCCCTGGGGCAGCATTATGGCGGCGTCGGTGATTGTGACGCTGCCGATCATTATCCTGGTGCTGATTTTCCAGAAACGGATCGTCAGCGGCCTGACCAGCGGCGCGATTAAGGGGTAACTATGGCTCAGCTACAGCTTGCGAAAGTTCAGAAGCGCTTCGGCACCCATGCTGAAGTGATCAAGCCGCTCGACCTCGACATCAACAGCGGCGAATTTGTGGTGGTGGTCGGCCCGTCCGGCTGCGGAAAATCAACCCTGCTGCGCCTCGTGGCCGGGCTGGAGGAGATCAGCAGCGGCGAGATGTTTATCGACGGCGTGTGCGTGAACGATGACACCCCCTCCGAGCGCGGCATCGGCATGGTGTTTCAGTCCTATGCGCTCTATCCGCATATGACCGTGTACCAGAATATGGCCTTTGCGCTGGAGATGGCGAAGCTGTCGGAGAAGGAGATCGACGAGCGGGTTCAGGCCAGCGCGCGCATCCTGCAGCTGGAAAATCTGCTCGACAGGCGGCCTAAAGATCTCTCCGGCGGTCAGCGCCAGCGCGTGGCGATTGGCCGCGCCATCGTGCGTGAGCCGAGCCTGTTTCTGTTCGACGAACCGCTCTCCAACCTGGATGCCTCGCTTCGGGTGCAGATGCGCATGGAGATCGCCGCCCTGCACCGGCGCATCAACGCCACCATTCTCTACGTCACCCACGACCAGGTCGAGGCGATGACCCTTGCTGACCGCATCGTGGTGCTGAACAAAGGCGCGATTGAGCAGGTCGGCACGCCGCTTGAGCTGTACGACCATCCGCAAAACGTGTTTGTGGCGCAGTTTATCGGCTCGCCGAAGATGAACCTGATCCCCGGCCAGCTGGTGCGCGGCGATGCCACACAGTGCGAGGTCGAGCTGGAGAACGGTCACCGGATGGTGCTGGCGGTGGACGGCACCGGGCATCAGCCGGGGGAGGCGGTGCAGTTCGGCATTCGCCCGGAACACCTTGAAGTGATGCCGCTCGCCGGGGCGGACGTTGAAGGCGAAGTGCTGTTTGTCGAGCACATGGGCAACGAAACGCTGCTCTACGTTAACGGCGGCTACGGGGCGGAACCGCTGGTGATGCGCCATACTTCACGGCTTGAGGTGCGCCCGGAGCAGCACGTAGGGCTGCGGCTGGCACCCGAGCACGGCTATCTTTTCGGCAGTGAGGGGAGGGCGTTGCGTCGTCTGTTGACGCCCGACCACCAACAGAAGGAAGCGTGATGAAAGCAATTGAGCACAAGTGGTGGCACAACGCGGTGGTGTATCAGATCTACCCGCGCAGCTTTATGGATGCCAACGGCGACGGCATAGGCGATCTCGCAGGCATCATCAGCAAACTCGACTATCTCCAGCAGCTCGGCATTAATCTTATCTGGCTTTCGCCGGTCTACCGCTCGCCAATGGATGACAACGGCTACGACATCTCTGACTACGAAGATATCGCTGCCGAATTCGGCACTATGGCGGAGATGGAGCAGCTCATTCAGGAGGCGAAGGCGCGGGATATTCACATCCTGATGGATCTTGTCGTTAACCACACCTCCGACGAACACCCCTGGTTTCTCGAAGCCCAGAAAGGCAAAGACAACCCGTACCGCGATTTCTACATCTGGCGTAAACCGGCCCCGGACGGCGGGCCACCAAATGATTTTCGCTCCTATTTCGGCGGCAGCGGCTGGACGTTTGATGAGGCCAGCGGCGAGTACTATCTGCATCAGTTTTCGGTGCGCCAGCCGGATCTTAACTGGGAGAATCCGCAGGTGCAGGAGGAGGTGCACGCCATGATGAACCGCTGGCTGGATCGCGGCATCGGCGGTTTCCGCATGGACGTGATCGATCTTATCGGCAAAGAGGTGGATAAGCAGATCATGGCGAAGGGGAAAAACCTGCACCTGCTGATCCACCAGATGAATCGCGCCACCTACGGCGCGCGCGACATGCTGACGGTGGGCGAGACCTGGAGTGCGACGCCGGAGGATGCGCTGCTTTACAGCGACCCGGATCGCGAGGAGCTGTCGATGGTGTTTCAGTTCGAGCACATCAAGCAGACCTGGGATGAGAAGCACGGCAAGTGGCGCAGCCGGCCCTTTGAGCTGTCGCGCTTTAAGGCGGTGATCGACAAGTGGCAGACCGCGCTGGCCGACCGGGGCTGGAACTCGCTGTTCTGGAGCAATCACGACCTGCCGCGCGCGGTGTCGAAATTTGGCGATGAAGGCGAGTTTCGTGAAGCCTCGGCCAAAATGCTCGCCACCGCGCTGCACTGCCTGAAGGGCACGCCCTATATCTACCAGGGCGAAGAGATCGGCATGACTAACGTGCGCTGGAGCACCATTGAAGAGTACCGCGATATCGAAAGCCTGAACTTCTACCGCGAGCGCATCGCGGCGGGCATTACCCACGATGAGATGATGACCGGCATCCACGCCAACGGCCGCGATAACGCCCGCTCGCCGGTGCAGTGGGATGACAGTGCGCACGCTGGTTTCACCACCGGTACGCCGTGGATGGCGGTCAACCCGAACTATCGCAGCATCAACGTGGCGAAGGCCCTGGCCGAGCCGGACTCGATTCTCTGGCACTACCAGAAACTGGTGGCGCTGCGCAAAGCCCACCCGGTGCTGGTGTACGGCGACTACCAGATGCTGTTCGCCGAACATCCGCAGATTTTTGCCTGGCTGCGCCGCTATGAAGGCAACACCCTGCTGGTGATCAACAGCTTTAGCCGCGAGCGCCTGACGCTGGAGATCCCCGAGCCGCTTCAGGCCTGGCACGGCGAGTGCCTCATCAGCAACTATGCCCCGCGTGACCAGCTGGCGGTGAGCCTTGAACTTCAGCCTTATGAATCTTTCGCGTTACTGATACGGGAGTAGTACATGAGTGACATAACCACGCCGCACAGCGAACGCTGGTGGAAGGAAGCAGTGGCTTATCAAATCTATCCGCGCAGTTTTAAGGACAGCAACGGCGACGGGATAGGGGATCTCAACGGCATTAGCGAAAAGCTCGACTATCTGCAGGAGCTGGGCATCGACCTCATCTGGATCTGCCCGATGTACCGCTCGCCGAATGACGATAACGGCTATGACATTAGCGACTATCACGCCATCATGGCGGAGTTCGGCACTATGGCGGATTTCGACCGTCTGCTGGAGGCGGTGCACGCCCGCGGCATGCGGCTGATCCTCGACCTGGTGGTCAACCATACCTCCGATGAGCATCCGTGGTTTCTGGAATCCCGCGCCTCAAAAGATAACCCGAAGCGCGACTGGTATATCTGGCGCGACGGGCGCAACGGCGCGGAGCCCAATAACTGGGAATCCATTTTTAATGGCTCCGCCTGGGAGTATGACCCGACCATCGGGCAGTACTTTATGCACCTCTTCAGCCGTCGTCAGCCAGATCTCAACTGGGAGAATCACCAGATGCGTGAGGCGGTGTATGACATGATGCGCTGGTGGCTCGACAAAGGCATCGACGGCTTCCGCATCGATGCTATCGCCCACATGAAAAAAGAGCCGACGCTGGCCGATGTGCCGAACCCGGATAATCTGCCGTATGCCCCGTCGATGGTCAGCCATCTCAATTATGACGGGCTGCTCGATTACGTGGACGACATCTGCGCAAAGGTGTTTAACCACTACGATATTGTGACCGTCGGGGAGATGAATGGCCTCGACGCGGCTCACGCCGAGGAGTGGGTCGGGGAACATCGCCAGCGGCTGAATATGGTGTTCCAGTTTGAGCACGTGCGGCTGTGGGAGCCTGAAGCAGGGTTGCGCCCGGAGCCGGCAGCGCTCAAGCGCATCTTCACCGACTGGCAGACCGCACTGGAGGGCAGGGGCTGGAATGCGCTCTACGTCGAAAACCATGACGTGACGCGTATTACTTCGCGCTGGGGTGATACCGAGCGCCACTGGCGGGAGAGCGCAACCTGTATCGCGGCGATGTGGTTCCTGATGCAGGGCACGCCGTTTATCTATCAGGGGCAGGAGATTGGCATGACCAACACGCGCTTCACCTCCCTTGATGCCTTTGACGATGTATCGGCCCACAACAAAGCGCGCGAACTGCAGCGCCAGGGGATGCCGGAGGAGGAGATCCTGGCGTTTCTCAACCGCACCGGGCGCGATAACTCGCGCACGCCGATGCAGTGGGATGCTTCCCCCTTCGCCGGGTTCAGTACCCATCAGCCCTGGCTGGCGGTGAACCCTAACTACGAGATGATCAACGTCGAAAGCCAGCTCTGGGATGCGCAGTCGGTGCTCAATTTTCATCGCGAGATGATTCGCCTGCGCAAGCGCGAGCGGGCGCTGGTGTACGGGAAATATGATCTGCTGCTGGCGGAGCATCCGCAGATCTATGCCTACAGCCGAACCCTGGGCGATGACCACATTGTCGTGCTGTGCAACCTTTCCGGTAAACACGCGCTGTGGCCGGAGGCGGCGCTGTCGTTACAGGGGGCGATATGCCTGCTGACGAACATGGAAGAAGGGGAAGATCCGTATCGCCTGCGCCCCTGGGAGACGCGGGTCTGTAAATGCTTCTGATACAGCAACGGGGCGCCAGGCCCCGTTTTTACTCGTAGCCGACGGCGTCGAGAATGAATTCGCTGCCGCAGTTGCCGGGGTGCGGTTGCGGCACAAAGCTGGTTTTATTCAGCGGGGCGTTAACGGCGCTGGCCTTGATGGTAAGCTGAATTTCCGTCAGCCATGCCGGGTTACCGTCGCAGCGCAGCGCCAGGGATTTCACCGCATTCTTGCCCCAGGCTTTTTCCAGCGCGGCGGTGAAGTCGCTGCGGCTGATGCGCTGACCGTAATGGCGGGCGATGAAGCGCCCGAGTTCGCTGGCCTTCACTTCATGATTCATGCGCACCATGGTGCCGAACCAGGCATCGGGGTCAAAGCCAAAGCAGACGCCGTGTTTGGCGTATTCATAGCGCTCCAGGCACGAGTTGCCGCCCGCACCGGGCATCACGTCATTCAGTTTTGCTGCCATCTCCAGCGACAGCCCGGTTTCTTCAGCATCGCATTTGCGCGAGGCGCGCGCTTCCGGCATGTTCGGCACCGGGCGTGCGGCGCAGCCGTAGCGCATCCAGCGACGATCATCGACGCCGCGTGCCGCTATCGACTTCGGCAGAGAGGGCCACAGGCCGTGTACGGTCAGGAAGTGGGTTTTGTCCTCCTGCTCTTTCAGCAGGCGACACTCGTCGGGTTCGCTCCGGTTATCCGCATGCAGGCTTTGACAAAAACCGGTCTGCCAGGAGAGCGCCAGCACATAGCGGTCAAAATCAGCATAGCGTGTCGCCACCAGCGGCTGCGCCTGCGCGCAGGAGGCGGCAACGGCAACTGCGGCGACGGCCAGACTGTACCCAAGCTTATTCATTTTTCATCCTGATTGGTTATGCCGACAAATTCCGGACCGCTATTAAACCATAAAAGCGTAAACGCAGGTTGAATAACCCGTGCGCTGTAAAAGACTTACGGCAATTTTATTGCCGGGAACCTTCCCGGCAGTATTATTTCAGGCAGCAGCCAGGGCTGTATCGCGTAATAGCTAAACGACGCGTAAACCGTTATCAGGCTATTGTTTTTTCTACCGCGCTGGATAAGTTGGCATCGCTGCAAGCCACGCCAGCTGTGGCATAGCTCAAACAGAGTAAAATCGAGCCTCAGTGAAAGGTTTATTTCCGCAGCCAAACGACATCAATTATCCCCTGAAAAAACAGGTGTTAACGTTTGCGTTAAATGTGTCTTTAAGACTTAACTCAATACTGGTTAAGGATTCATTAAGATAGTCTTGATTAGACTGTATTCAATTTTCTGACTGGTATTAATTAAACGTGATGTCTGTTAAACGCTGTTTTCTTTTTTATATTCTTCTGGCATTTCACCCGCTGGCGCAGGCCGCCACCGACAATAGCGATAAAGGCTGGTTCGCCACCTTCACCGATAACGTGGTGCAGACGTGGAACGAACCTCAGCACTACGATCTTTACGTGCCGGCGATCACCTGGCATGCGCGCTTCGCCTATGACAAAGATAAAACGGATGAATACAACGAGCGCCCGTGGGGGGCCGGTATCGGCCAGTCGCGCTGGGATGAGAAGGGCAACTGGCACGGCCTGTACGCAATGGCGTTTAAGGATTCGTACAACAAATGGGAACCCTTCATCGGTTATGGCTGGGAGAAAACATGGCGTCCGCTGGCGGATGACAATTTCCGGCTTGGGCTGGGGTATACCGCCGGTGTGACGGCGCGCGATAACTGGAAGTACATCCCGATACCTGCCGTGCTGCCGCTGGCGTCTGTTGGCTATGGCCCGGCGACATTCCAGATGACCTATATCCCCGGCACGTACAATAACGGTAACGTTTACTTTGCCTGGTTCCGCTTCCAGTTTTAAAAGAAATGTAAACGCCATAACAGGCGCTTAGGATATATCCCTTATAAATTAAAGGGAAAAAGCGAAGCCCCGTTTTGGAAACGAGACTTTTATCACTTTTTCGCAAAGATCCGCTGGACAAAAGGCGCCACAATTGTTGTACTGATGCCCGACACAGCATTTGTGTCCATTTTCATGTAAAGGTAATATTGATGTCTAAGATTAAAGGTAACGTTAAGTGGTTTAATGAGTCCAAAGGATTCGGTTTCATTACTCCGGAAGATGGCAGCAAAGACGTGTTCGTACACTTCTCTGCGATCCAGAGCAATGGTTTCAAAACTCTGGCTGAAGGTCAGCGTGTAGAGTTCGAAATCACTAACGGTGCCAAAGGCCCTTCAGCTGCTAACGTAATGCCTATCTAAGCTTACGAAGCACAAGTTTCAAAAACCCGCTCACCGAGCGGGTTTTTTTTGTGCTTTTTTCAGCCTCAGTAAAAAAGATAGAGCCGCAAAAACGCCACTATCATTATCGCGCTTACTGCCAGCGTGCTCAGGTTTATCATCTTCTCTTGCATATCAGCCTCCGGAATTTTTCCAGAGGATGGCAGAAGAACATTAAGACCAGATGAAGCGCGTTAGCGGGCCATCGCGCTATTCACCAGCCAGAATGCCAGCGCGGTCATCGCCAGTGAGCCAACGAGGTTCAGCGCCAGATTAAGCGCAGCCCACGCATAACGTCCGTCCTGCAGCAAAAACACCACTTCGGCGGAAAAGGTCGAGAACGTGGTTAGCCCGCCGCACAGGCCGGTAGTGATGAGCAGCTTCCACATCGGGTCGAGCTGCGGCATACGGTTAAACCATGCCAGCCCGGCACCAATAATAAACGCCCCAATCAGATTCGCCGTCAGCGTACCCAGCGGAATGGCCTGATGCGCCGGATTGAGGCGCAGACTGAGAAACCAGCGCGCCAGACTTCCCATGCCGCCGCCAACAAATACTGCCAGAACAAGATTCACCGTGACGCTCTCTTTTTGTTTGTCAGAAACGCAGTGTAACGCGTGCGACGGCGAGCTGACTATCCGGTATATACTCGGAATGCCACCCCGTTCAGTGAGGATTGAGTATGAGAGCCGCAATCGGGCAGTTTGCCGTAACGCCGGATACGCGCACCAACGCGCAAACCTGCATCCGCTTGATGGCTCAGGCCGCAGCGGGCCAGGCCGACATGCTGGTGCTACCGGAGGCGCTACTGGCGCGTGACGACAGCGATCCGGATCTGAGCGTCAAATCGGCCCAGTATGAGGATGGCGACTTTTTGCGGCGGCTGCTCAGGGAGAGCGCCGGGAACACCCTGACGACGATCCTGACGCTGCATGTGCCCACCTCTGACGGGCGCGCGACCAACACGCTGTTCGCGCTGCGCGGCGGCCAGATTATTGCCCGCTACCAGAAGCTCCATCTTTATGATGCTTTTTCCATACAGGAGTCGCGGCGGGTAGATGCCGGCCACAGCATACCGCCGTTGATTAACGTCGCCGGGATGCGCGTCGGGCTGATGACCTGCTACGACCTGCGCTTCCCCGAACTGGCGCTGGCGCATGCGCTCAGAGGCGCCGAGGTGCTGGTACTGCCCGCGGCCTGGGTGCGCGGCCCGTTGAAAGAGCATCACTGGCAGACGCTGCTCGCCGCCCGGGCGCTCGATACTACCTGCTGGATAGTGGCGAGCGGGGAGTGCGGTACACGCAATATTGGTCAGAGCAGGGTGGTCGATCCGCTGGGCGTCACCGTGGCGGCTGCCGCGGAGGAGCCTGCGCTGCTGTTTGCCGAGCTGAGCGCGCTGCGGGTCGCGGAAGTTCGTGAGCGCTTACCTGTGCTGGCAAATCGCCGCTTTGCGCCGCCGCAGCTGTCGTGACGTTTTTTTAATCAGTGCTTGATTCATCTTGTTACAGCTTGCTATTGTGTATCCGGCCAGGTTCCCCGTTAAATATAAGGGTTCTGAGCCGCGAAGTTCGCAGCCTGTTTTCTAAAGAAGGTATTTATGGGTGAGATAAGTATTACCAAGCTGCTGGTGGTTGCTGCACTGGTCGTCCTGTTGTTTGGTACCAAAAAATTACGCACGCTGGGTGGCGATCTCGGTGCTGCCATCAAAGGCTTCAAAAAAGCCATGAACGATGACGATACCAGCGCAAAAAATGCATCAGACGCGGCTGCCGCGCCGGGCGAACGACTCTCTCACAAAGAGTAACGGCGTCAGCAAACAGCAATAAAAAAACCGGCACACAGGCCGGTTTTTTTATGCAGTGAGAAAAGTGTTACCTGACGTAACCGCCTTATTTCACTTCCATCCCTTTCGCCTGCAGGTCGGCGTGGTAGGACGAACGCACGAACGGGCCACAGGCCGCATGGGTAAAGCCCATCGCCAGCGCTTCGGCTTTCATCTCTTCAAATTCATCCGGGCTGACATAACGCTGCACCGGCAGGTGATGGCGGCTTGGCTGCAGATACTGGCCCAGCGTCAGCATGGTAACGCCGTGACGACGCAGGTCGCGCATCACGTCGACGATTTCAGCATTGGTTTCGCCGAGGCCCACCATCAGGCCGGATTTGGTCGGCAGATGCGGATGGGCTTCCTTGAAGCGCTCCAGCAGTTTCAGCGACCACGCGTAGTCTGCACCCGGACGTACCTGGCGATAGAGACGCGGCACGTTCTCCAGGTTGTGGTTAAACACGTCTGGCGGCGTGGCGGTGAGGATCTCCAGCGCCTTATCCATACGACCACGGAAATCCGGCACCAGCGTTTCAATTTTGATGGTCGGGTTTTTGTCACGGATGGCGCTGATGCAGTCGGCAAAGTGCTGAGCACCGCCGTCGCGTAGATCGTCGCGGTCCACTGAGGTGACAACCACATAGCGCAGCGCCATATCAGCGATGGTCTGCGCCAGTTTCAGTGGCTCGTTGGCATCAGGCGCAACAGGGCGACCATGAGCCACGTCACAGAACGGACAGCGACGGGTGCAGATAGCGCCGAGGATCATGAAGGTCGCGGTGCCGTGGTTGAAACACTCCGCAAGGTTCGGGCAAGAGGCTTCTTCGCACACGGAGTGCAGGCCGTTCTTGCGCATCGCCGCTTTGATACCCTGAATGCGGGACGAGTCTGCCGGAAGTTTGATTTTCATCCACTCCGGTTTTCTGAGCAGCGTCTCGCGCTCGGTCACCACATTTTTAACCGGGATAAGGGCCATTTTATCGGCGTCGCGGTACTTAACACCGCGTTCCATCACAATGGGTTTACTCATAGCGTGCGTGTTCCAGTTGCGGATATCGAAGGAAAGCGTTTCAGATAAATTGAATTTTGTATTTATCAACTATTTTTGAAACAACGCCACGCAGTATAACATTGATACTGGCCTGAAAGCAGCCCGGTGGGCATGAAATGGAAAAAGAATTGTAAAACGGTTGTTACTTTGTGGCCGCGTCGAGGTTAATCGATAGTCAACCTCGACATCTGCGTCGGCTCATGGGAAGGCTTTCTGAATCGCATCAATGATGCTCTGCATCATCGGATCGCGCAGGCTGAGCTTGTTGTAATGCAGCGTGGTATCGAGCCGGTCATCGTTGAACAGGGCGGTATCAATCTCCACCAACCGCCAGCTCTCGCGGAACATCTCAAACAGACGCGCCGGCATAATGCCAATCAGATCGCAGCTGCTGATCATCGCTGCGACGGTCACCATGTTGTAACTGCTGAACGCCACCTGCAAATTAGGGAACAGGCTGTTAAGACGTTTGCGTATTTCATTCACAGAGTCGTTCTGCAGAGTTATCAGCGCCTGCTCATGGGCCTGCAGTTGCTCAAGCGAAACGGAGGGTTGACTGCACGGATGACCCTCACGGCATACCATCACCAGCCGGTCGCGGAACAGCAGATGGCTACCGATGGTACGTGACGTATAGGTTGCCCCGTCCACTACCAGGTCGGTCTGAAACTGGCTGAGCTGGGTTTCGGTATCGCTGATGGCCACATTGCGGATCAGTAAATTAGGATTGGCGTTCTGAATGGCGCTATAAAGCAGGGGAATGACCTGGGCACCAACCGACGGCGAAGTGGCAATGGTAATAGTGCGCTGCTTGTTGTGCGACCCGTGAAAATCCAGTGCACCGAGAATCGATTCCAGTCCCTGGCTAATATATTCGTGCAGGTGCGTGGCATAAGCCGTGGGAGTAACGCCCTGGCCTTTACGAATAAATAACGGGTCAGGAAATATATGGCGTAATTTCTGGATGGACTGGCTGATTGCAGACGGCGTCAGATTAAGAATTTTCGCAGCGTTGACAATTCCCTTGTGGACGTAAACCGCTTCGAAAATGGTTAACAGATTAAGATCAATGTTACGCAAAGTCCTGAATATCTCGCGCTTTCGCTCATCGTCCTGAGGTGAAATCATATGTTCAGAGGTGCCCTTATATTCCACGCCAACTCTCCAGATATATTCACATAGTGAATAATAGTTTACTTTCGGTATTTTGATTATTGTTGTTGTCTGTTATTTCATCAAAATGCGCCGACAGTCATCCTTAATAGCTATAATTAACGCCGCTAAATGCTCTCATCACTTTTCGCCGTAAGAATGGGCCTAATGTGGAACGCTGCGCAGGTAAATTATTGTCAATTAAATATTTGTCTTTGGGACGCAACGAAAATATATAAAAGAGTTTCCAAAGTAAAGCAGCAATGTTAAATCCTGGAGATGGCCTGTTATGCAACAGACCATAATGGAAGTGAATTTCTTAACTGATATTTTCTACTGGCGGATTGTTGAGCAAAGCGAGGAAATGACGCACCAGCAGCGGCTGAACGCGATCAACCGTCGCGTCAGGCAGCAGATCGCTGACCTGAACCATCTCCATTCCGGCATAGCCGCAGGGGTTGATGCGACGGAAAGGCGACAGATCCATCGCGATGTTCAGCGCCAGGCCGTGAAAAGAGCAGCCTTTACGAATGCGCAGCCCCAGCGAGCAGATCTTCTGCCCGGCAACGTACACACCCGGGGCGTCAGGACGAGCGTAAGCTTCAATGCCCAGTTCCGCCAGCGTATTGACCACGGTATTTTCCAGCGCGCTGACCAGCTCGCGCACGCCAAGCTTGCGGCGCTTGAGGTTTAACAGGACGTACATCACCTGCTGGCCTGGCCCGTGATAGGTCACCTGGCCGCCACGATCGCTCTGTACTACCGGAATATCGCCTGCCGCCAGCACGTGCTCGGCTTTGCCCGCCTGTCCCTGGGTAAATACCGGGTAGTGCTCAACCAGCCAGATCTCGTCGGCAGTGTGCTCATCACGGGTATCGGTAAAATCATGCATTGCCTGCGATACGGGTTCATAGGGCTGCAGGCCAAGGTGGCGGATCAGAATCTTATCCTGAGGCAAAACGGCATCTCCGGGGAGAAGAAAAGGTGCGGGGAGTATATCACAGCCGGGGGAGGCAATACCCGGCGTGCGCCGGGTAATGGATCAGAGCACCATGCGAACGATGTCGATGTTGCCAAGCTCTTCATACAGGGTTTCAACCTGCTCGATATGCGTGGCGGTGATGGTGATGGAAACCGAATGGTAATTCCCTTTGCTGCTCGGTTTTACCTGCGGGGTGTAATCGCCAGGCGCATGGCGCTGGACCACTTCAACCACCATATCAACCAGCTCAGGTTTCGCCAGACCCATCACTTTGTAAGTAAACGGGGTAGGGAATTCCAGCAGTTCATTCAGTTTGGTTTTCATGTCAGCTCCGGTAGTGCGTATATAAAGAAACACTCCCGCCAGAAGCGGGAGTGTGGATATGCATAGTATATGGGGATGGAAATTACACTTTCAAGCGGTGATTTTTTAGCCAAACCAGTGGTGGAACATCAGTTTGATATAATCAATAATGCGACCAAAGAAGTTACCTTCCTCGATCTGCTCCAGCACCACCAGCGGGCGCTGTTCAATAGTTTTGCCATCCAGCTGGAAGTTGATGGTGCCGACCACCTGGTTTTTCTGCAGCGGGGCGTGCAGCTCAGGCGTATTCAGCACGTAGCTGGCTTTCAGATCCTTCAGACGACCACGCGGGATGGTCAGATAAAGATCTTTGTCCACGCCCAGCGAAGCACGATCGCTGTCACCGAACCAGGCCGGCTCAGAGGCGAACTCTTTACCCGCTTTCAGCGGATTGACGGTTTCGAAGAAGCGGAAGCCCCAGGTCAGCAGCTTTTTACTTTCGGCTTCACGGCCTTTGAAGGTACGACCGCCCAGTACGGCGGACACCAGGCGCATCTGGCCTTCGGTCGCGGAGGCCACGATGTTATAACCCGCTTTTTCGGTATGACCGGTTTTGATACCGTCCACGTTCAGGCTGTTATCCCACAGCAGACCGTTACGGTTGGTCTGGCGAATGCCATTGAAGGTGAACTCTTTTTCGCGATAAATAACGTACTCAGCCGGGACGTCACGGATCAGCGCCTGACCAATCAGCGCGATGTCGCGCGCGGAGATGTACTGGCCTTCTGCGTCCAGGCCGTGCACGGTCTGGAAGTGGGTATTCTTCAGACCCAGCGCCGATACGTAGCTGTTCATCAGGCCCACAAACGCGTCCTGGCTACCGGCCACGAAGTCGGCCATCGCCACACAGGCGTCATTACCGGACTGCAGGTTGATGCCGCGGATCAGCTGGGATACCGGCACCTGCATGCCTGGCTTCAGGAACATCAGCGAAGAGCCTTTGAATACCGGGTTGCCGGTCGCCCACGCGTCCTGGCCGATTGTCACCAGATCGGACTCTTTAAATTTACCCGCTTTCATCGCCTGGCCGATGACGTAGCTGGTCATCATTTTGGTCAGACTGGCCGGATCGCGACGCTGGTCGGCGTTCTGCTCCGCCAGTACTTTGCCGGAGTTGTAATCGATCAGGATATAGGCTTCAGCATCAATCTGAGGCACGCCCGGGATCATGGTTTTGATGTTCAGGTCGTCTGCGTGGGCGGCAGAGAGTGCCGTGACGGAGAGCGCCGTGGCGAGCGCGAAGCGCGTTACAAAGCGAGCAGTAGGAGTGGTCTTCATGGTCTGTACAACGACATCCGTGATGGAATTAAAAAAGTGCTTCACTATAGCAAATGCCTTACGGGCTGGCATCTGACTTTGCGCGTGAGTTTGTTACGGTGCTTTACACAAACTGACAAAGTCAGATGCCCGGATTTACTGGGCGGAGGCGGCGATAAACGACTGCTGCTGCGACTCATTCAGCAGGCGCTGTTGGATGGCCGCTGCTTCGCTGCGACTGCTGAACGGCCCGAGCTGGATGCGGTAAACTGCACCGTTCTGGTTCACTTTGCCCGGCACGCCGTACTGCTGCGTCAGTTTCTGTAAGAACTGCTGGGCGCGCGCGCCGTCGCTGACCGCGCCAACCTGCAGCATGTACCCCTGTGCGGAAGACGCTGCAGGCGCTGCGCTGGCGGCCGGTGCGCTCTGCGTGACCGTGCCCTGGGTGGTGCCCGGCGCGGTGACCGGCGTATTTGGGGTATTGCCCGCTGCGACTGCCGGGGCTGCACTCTGTACCGGCGTAGCGGTGACCGGCTGAGGCTGGGCTGGCGCGTCGCTTTCCAGTACGCCGGCCGTCAGCGGGGCCGGGGCACCGAGGAAGCCGCCGCTTTTCACCGGGGCGCCGAGGTTATCTTCACTTTGCAGCGTGTCGTTGTTAATAGCACGCACGTCGCTCTGGGTCGCTACCGGCTGCGGGGCCGACGAGACGCTACCCATCCCGCCGCTCAGATCCGGGCGTGCCGGGAGAGCGTAAGTTTGTTTCGCCACGGTGGTGCAGGCCATGCCCGGCCCGGAGAGCGAACCATCCTGAGCAACGATAATAGGGTCGATGCGTACTTTGGTGTTGTTGGAGGTGTTCAGGCGATCGGCAGAGGCGCGGGAGAGGGAGATTACCCGATCGTTACCGTAAGGGCCACGATCGTTAATACGCACCACGATCATGCGGCCATTCGCCAGGTTAGTGACGCGCGCGTAGCTCGGGATCGGCAGCGTTGGATGCGCAGCGGTCAGCTGCATAGCATCGAATGGCTCCCCGGACGCGGTCAGGTTGCTGCCCGGCTCGGCGTCATAGATAGCGGCAAGCCCCGCCTGGGAGAAGCGCGACGCATCCTGCACGATACGGTAGTTTTTGCCGTCCCGCTGATAGTCCTGATTTACCGACGGGTTGAGCGGCTCATAGCGCGGCTCTGCACCGCTAATTTCCACTATCGGACCATTACAGACGGCAGGCTGCGGCGCCACCTGTTGCTGCGGTTGCCCGCTATCATTACCCGTACAGGCGGACAGTAATCCTGCCGCGATGCATATACCAAGCCATTGCTTACGCATTGCGCACCTCTTAAACACTTTTAGACAGCATTTTCCTGTGGGTATGCATCGACATCACGATGCCAAATCCCGCCATAAGCACAATCAGGGCCGAGCCGCCATAGCTCACCAGCGGCAGCGGCACGCCAACCACCGGTAAGATACCGCTCACCATCCCAATATTCACAAACACATAGACAAACAGAATCAGCATCAGCCCGCCCGCCATCACGCGACCAAAGGTGGTCTGGGCATGGGCGGCAATCCACAGGCCGCGCATAATCAGCAGCAGGTACAGCGCCAGCAGCACCAGCACGCCAATCAGCCCCAGCTCTTCCGCCAGTACCGCAAAGATGAAGTCGGTATGGCGCTCGGGCAGAAACTCCAGCTGCGACTGGGTGCCGTGCAGCCAGCCTTTGCCGCTCAGCCCGCCAGAGCCGATAGCAATTTTAGACTGAATAATATGATAGCCCGCCCCCAGCGGATCGCTTTCCGGATCGAGCAGCATCATCACGCGCTGGCGTTGATAATCGTGCATCAGGAAGAACCACAGGATGGGGATAAACGCCGCCAGCAGCAGCGCTGCGATACCAATCAGGCGCCAGCTTAAGCCGGCCAGGAACAGCACGAACAGGCCGGAAAGCGCCACCAGAATTGAGGTGCCGAGGTCGGGCTGCGCCGCTACCAGCAGCGTTGGCATGAAAATCAGCACCAGCGCGATACCGGTATTTTTCAGGCTTGGCGGGCAGACGTCACGGTTGATGAAGCGCGCCACCATCAGCGGCACCGCGATTTTTGCGATCTCTGACGGCTGGAAGCGGACGATACCCAGATCGAGCCAGCGCTGTGCGCCCTTGGAGATAGCCCCAAAAGCATCCACCGCCACCAGCAGGATCACGCAGACGATATACAGATAGGGCGCCCAGCCTTCGTACACCCTGGGCGGAACCTGGGCCATCACGATCATGACGACCATTCCCATCAGGATCTGACCGATTTTGCGCTCGGTCATGCCAATGTCCTGACCGCTGGCGCTCCAGATCACCAGCGCGCTGTAGGCCAGCAGCGCCAGAATAATTAGCAGGAAGATGGGGTCGATATGGATTTTATCCCAGAACGACTTTTTATTCGGGTTATCGGTCATGGTTACTGGTCCTCAGCCCCTGCCTGAGCGGGCGCTTCAGCAGGCAAATCGGTGTTGTTATCGCCCAGCATAATGTGGTCGAGGATCTGGCGCATGATGGTGCCAACTGCCGGACCGGCACCGCCGTTTTCCAGGATCATGGCCACGGCGACCTGCGGTTTATCGTAAGGGGCGTAGGCGGTCATCAGCTTGTGGTCGCGCAGGCGTTCAGAAATTTTATGCGCGTTATAGGTCTCGTTAGCTTTCAGGCCGAATACCTGGGCCGTACCCGACTTCGCGGCGGCTTTATACGGCGCGCTGGCGAAGTACTTATGACCGGTGCCGTTAGCGCGGTTCGCCACGCCATACATCCCGTCTTTGGCGATTTCCCAGTAGCCGGAGTGGATATCGCCCACCGGCGGCTGTTCCGGCTGCTTCCATAGCTGCTGCTTGCCGTCTATCACGGTGCTCATCAGCAGGTGCGGAACTTTAACGATGCCGTCGTTAATCAGGATCATCATCGCTTTGTTCATCTGTAGCGGGGTGGCGGTCCAGTAGCCCTGACCGATGCCCACCGGAATGGTATCGCCCTGGTACCACGGCTTTTTAAAGCGCTTGAGCTTCCACTCACGCGTCGGCATGTTGCCGGAGCGCTCTTCGGCAAGATCGATGCCGGTAAAATGACCGTAGCCGAACTTGCTCATCCACTCGGAAAGGCGGTCGATGCCCATGTCGTACGCCACCTGGTAGAAGAAGGTATCCGCGGACTCCTCCAGTGATTTGGTGACGTTCAGACGACCGTGGCCCCATTTCTTCCAGTCGCGGTAGCGTTTTTCACTGCCCGGCAGCTGCCACCAGCCAGGATCGAACAGCGAGGTATTGCGATTGATGACCCCGGCGCTCAGGGCAGAGACCGCAACATACGGCTTCACGGTTGACGCCGGCGGGTAGACGCCCTGAGTAGCGCGGTTAATCAGCGGCGTGTTCGGATCGTTGAGCAGGCCGGAGTAATCTTTGCTTGAGATGCCATCCACGAACAGGTTCGGGTTGTAGCTTGGCGTGGAAACCAGCGCCAGAATGCCGCCGGTACGCGGATCGCTGACTACCACTGCGGCACGGCTACCCTGCAACAGGGTTTCGATATAGGTTTGCAGCTTCAGGTCGATGGTCAGATAGATATCATGCCCGGCCTGGGGCGAAACCTCTTTCAGCTGGCGGATCACGCGGCCGCGGTTGTTCACCTCGACCTCTTCATAGCCGGTCTGGCCGTGGAGCGTGTCTTCGTAATAGCGCTCAATCCCGAGTTTGCCGATATCATGCGTGGCGGCGTAGTTCGCCAGCTTGCCGTCCTTATCCAGACGGTCGATATCTTTATCGTTGATCTTTGAGACGTAGCCGATGACGTGCGTCAGGGCTGAGCCATAGGGGTAGAAGCGGCGCTTATAGCCTTTAACTTCCACGCCCGGAAAACGGTACTGGTTCACGGCAAAGCGCGCGACCTGCACTTCCGTCAGGTTGGTTTTTACCGGAATAGAGGTGAAGCGGTGGGAACGGGCGCGCTCTTTCTTGAAAGCGGCAATATCATCATCATTGAGGTCGACCACGTCGCGCAGCGCTTCGAGCGTCTGCTGCACGTTATCTACCTTCTCCGGCATCATCTCTACCTGATAGATAGTGCGATTCAGCGCCAGCGGGATGCCGTTGCGGTCGTAAATAATGCCGCGGCTCGGCGGAATGGGCACCAGCTTGATGCGGTTTTCGTTGGAGCGGGTCTGATAGTCGTTGAAGCGCAGGATCTGCACGGTGTAGAGATTGGCAACCAGAACGCCGGTTAACAGCAGAATGCCGATAAAGGCGATCAGCGCCCTGCGCACAAACAGTGCGGACTCTGCCGAATAATCGCGAAAAGAATTCTGTAATTTCATCCGCAGCTTAATCTACCTGATCGCGTCTATTCACGATGATATGGGTGATTGGTGGTGATGCTCCATGCACGATACAGACTTTCGGCCACCAGTACCCTGACCAGCGGATGGGGCAGGGTCAGCGCCGAAAGCGACCAGCTCTGCTCCGCCGCGGCTTTACAGGCGGGGGACAGACCCTCCGGGCCACCGATAAGCAAACTGACATCACGGCCATCGAGCTTCCAGCGCTCCAGCTCCGTCGCCAGTTGCGGGGTATCCCAGGGCTTGCCAGGAATATCGAGCGTGACGATGCGGTTTTTACCGGCAGCCGCCAGCATCAGTTCGCCCTCTTTTTCGAGGATACGCTTTATATCGGCATTTTTGCCGCGTTTTCCAGCAGGAATTTCTACCAGTTCAAACGGCATATCCTTGGGGAAGCGGCGTAAATATTCGCTAAAGCCGGTCTGTACCCAGTCGGGCATTTTGGTGCCGACGGCGACCAGTTGGAGCTTCACGCATCAGCTCCAGAGTTTTTCCAGCTCATACAGGCGACGGCTCTCTTCCTGCATGACGTGGACCATCACATCGCCGAGATCAACCACAACCCAGTCGGCGGCGCTTTCACCTTCAACCCCGAGCGGGATCAGGCCAGCGGCACGTGATTCCTGAACGACGTGGTCAGCAATAGAGACAACGTGGCGCGTAGAGGTGCCGGTACAGATAATCATACAGTCGGTGATGCTCGATTTGCCCTGGACGTCCAGCGCAACAATATCCTGACCTTTCAGATCGTCGATCTTATCGATGACGAAATCCTGGAGTGCTTTACCCTGCAAGTGTATCCCCCTGGGAACAGTAACGTTGATGATGACACCGGATGGCGCATCGCAAGCCTGACGAGCAGGCCCGGCCTGTAGGCAAGTGGGCTATCATCCCACTGCCAGCACAAGTTTGCATCGCCATTTTTGTAAAACAATTTCAAATTCAGCGTGGCGCGTAGCCTCAAATCTGGCTGCGGAGAATATCAGCCTGGCAAACCCTGTCAATGTTTCAGCAGAATTATCCACATGAATACGCCGCCCCTGGAATTTATGCCGTCTGGCTGTCGGTGTGGTAGAGGCGGTGCGCGCGAATATAATTTTCCACTGCTTCAGGCAGCAGCTCGCGGCAGGACTGGCCGCGCTGAAGGCGCTGCCGAATGGCAGTAGCCGAGATATCCACCAGCGGCGTGTCGGCAAGCCAGATACGGCCTGCCGGTTCCTGATGCAGGAGGGCCGGGTCGTTGGTCAGATGGGCTTCCAGCCAGCGCTGTTCTTCTTCGCTTTTCATCTGCACCGGATAGCCCGGGCGGCGACAGACCAGAATGTGGCACAGCGACAGCAGGCGCCCGGCGTGATACCAGGTGGGAAGCGTCAGCAGTGAGTCCTGACCGATAATGAATGCCAGCGGACGTGTATAACCTTGCTCTTCACGCCACTGCGCGAGGGTGTCAGCAGTATAGGATGGCGTGGTGCGCTGCAGTTCGCGTTCATCGAGCGCGAACAGCGGGTTATCGGCAATTGCCAGAGCCACCATCTCTTTGCGCTGAATACTGCTGGCCATCGGCTGCGGGCGGTGGGGCGGCACGTTGTTCGGCATGATGGTGATACGCGCCAGCTTGACCTGCTGCGCCAGCGCCTCGACTACGCGCAGATGGCCGCAGTGGATAGGGTCGAAAGTGCCGCCGAACAGGGCGTGTAGCGCCATGCTCATCTCAACGCACCGAAAGCAGGGGGGCGAGGGACTTATGGCACAGCAAGAGCGACAGTGCTTCCAGCTCTGACCATACCGACTGGCCGAAATCCTGCTTTATCGTCAGCTCGATCTGACACAGCTGATGTACCGCACTGCTTAGCTGTGCGGCGGAAAGCCGGGCCAGAGCATCGGTTACCAGCTGGCGACGATTCTGCCAGACCCGCTGTTTGTCAAACAACGCGCGCAGCGGCGTGTGGGCGGATGCGCGTTGCAGGTTAACCAGCTGCAGCAGTTCTCGCTGTAGCGTACGCAGCAGGATCACCGGCTCGCTACCCTCCAGACGAAGCTGCTGCAGAATATGCAGCGCGCGTTTGCTCTTGCCGGCCAGCAGGGCGTCCACCCAATGGAAGGGGGTAAAATGCGCCGCATCGTTGACCGCTTCTTCAACCCGCGGCAGCGTCAGCTTGCCGTCAGGCCACAGCAATGACAGTCGCTCCAGCGCCTGGGCCAACGCCAGAAGATTACCTTCATAGCAGTAACACAGCAGCTGGTTGGCGGCATCATCAAGCGAGAGCTTCATCTGCTTCGCCCTGGCAGCGACCCAGCGCGGTAGCTGTGCCTGTTCCGGCGTCTGGCAGCTCACCTGCACCGCACGCTGTGTCAGCCCTGCGATCCAGGCGGCGTTTTCCTGGGCTTTGGTCAGCTTGTTGCCCCGCACGATCAGCAGTAAGTCGTCATGCAGCAGGCTGACCAGCGTCGCGAGTTGTTCATTGATGGCGGCGTTGGGGCCGTTGTCGGGCAGCAGCAGCAACAGCGTCTGGCGGCTGGCGAACAGGCTCATCTCCTGGCACAGCGCAAACAGCTGTTGCCAGTCGGTGCTGGCGTCGATAGCAAAGGTATGGTGTTCTTCGAAGCCTGCCGCGGCAGCGGCACGGCGCACGGCGTCCTGACTCTCCTGCAGCAGCAACGGATCGTTACCAAGCAGCAGATACGCCAGGCGCAGCCCCTCATGGAGCTGCGCCTGGAGTTGTTCAGGGTAAAGCCGAATCATTGCGGTGTAAGCGTGGTGGAAACGCGGTTACTGTTTTCCGGATTGGTCGGCGCAGGCGCCGCCTCATCTTGTGCTTTGGTTGCCGCCGCATCCTGAGCATGAACGCTCATCAGCTTACGAATCAGCTGCTCAGCGGCTTTGTCGTACATCTCCTGCACAATCAGCGCCTGCTCAGAGTCTTTTGCCAGAGCGGTCTGCGGGTTATCGAAGAAGGAACGATAGACCTTTGTGCTGATAGGGTAGACGTCATGCCCCGGAATCAATACCTGACCCGATACGTTCATCACCATCTGGTACTCCGCCGTGCGGCCATTCTGGAACACCGACGCGGTGTCTTTCGAGATGGACGCGCCGCCGATACGCAGCGACGGAATATCCTGACGCAGAGAGCCTTTTTCGATCAGCGTTACGCCGTTAAGACGCAGCTGTTCACGAATGGCACGCGCCAGCGGACCGTTTGGATCCGAGGTGTCAAAGATCATGGTTTTCATTTCAGGCGGCACCGCAGTGGTGCTGCGCAGATGCCAGCCACATCCGGCGGTGACCAGCACCGCCAGGCTTACTAATAAAGTCACCAGATATCGCACACTTCCTCCTGCGCTTAGCCTACAACCAGGTTAAGCAGTTTGCCGGGAACGTAAATCACTTTACGCACGGTCACGCCGTCGAGATATTTTGCCACCAGGTGTTCCTGGCCCGCGCGTTCACGCACTTGTTCTTCTGTTGCATCTGCGGCAACGGTTATTTTGCCACGCACTTTGCCGTTGACCTGCACCACAACCAGGGTGGTGTCTTCCACCATGGCGCTCTCATCCGCCTGCGGCCACGGCGCGTTGTCGATATCACCTTCGCCTTTCAGCTCCTGCCACAGCGTAAAGCTGACGTGCGGGGTGAACGGATAGAGCATGCGAACCACGGCCAGCAGCGCTTCGTTCATCAGCGCGCGATCCTGTTCGTTCTCCTGCGGTGCTTTCTGCAGGCGGTTCATCAGCTCCATGATGGCGGCGATGGCGGTGTTGAAGGTCTGACGACGACCCACATCATCGGTGACTTTGGCGATGGTTTTATGAACCTCGCGACGCAGCGCTTTCTGATCGTCGCTCAGCGCAGCGATGTTTATTGCAGGTGCTTCGCCAGCCGCGGTGTGTTCGTAAACCAGTTTCCAGACGCGTTTCAGGAAGCGGTTAGCACCTTCCACGCCGGATTCCTGCCATTCGAGGGTCATGTCGGCCGGGGAGGCGAACATCATGAACAGACGCACGGTGTCTGCGCCGTAACGTTCAACCATCTCCTGCGGATCGATGCCGTTGTTTTTCGACTTCGACATTTTGCTCATGCCGGTATACACCAGCTCGTGGCCCGCGGCGTCGCTCGCTTTAATAATGCGGCCTTTCTCGTCACGCTCGAAGATGGCCTCTTTCGGGGAGACCCAGTTACGCTCGCCGTTCGCGCCAACGTAATAGAAGGCATCCGCCAGCACCATACCCTGACACAGCAGTTGCTTAGCCGGCTCGTCGGAATTTACCAGGCCCGCATCGCGCATCAGCTTGTGGAAGAAGCGGAAGTAGAGCAGGTGCATGATGGCGTGTTCGATACCGCCGATATAGATGTCTACCGGCAGCCAGTAGTTGGCGGCGTCGGAATCCAGCATACCTTCCTGGTGCTGCGGGCAGGTATAACGCGCGTAGTACCAGGAGGACTCCATAAAGGTGTCGAAGGTGTCGGTTTCACGCAGGGCCGGCTGGCCGTTTACGGTCGTTTTCGCCCACTCCGGGTCGGCTTTAATCGGGCTGGTAATGCCGTCCATCACCACGTCTTCCGGCAGGATCACCGGCAGCTGGTCTTCCGGGGTTGGCATCACGGTGCCGTCTTCCAGCGTGACCATTGGGATCGGTGCGCCCCAGTAGCGCTGACGGGAAACGCCCCAGTCGCGCAGACGGTAGTTAACTTTACGCTCGCCAACGCCTTTGGCTGCCAGCTTATCGGCGATAGCGTTGAAGCCCGCGGTGTAATCAAGGCCATCGAACTCGCCGGAATTAAACAGCACGCCCTTCTCGGTCAGCGCCTGTTCGGAGAGATCCGGCGCGCTGCCGTCGGCGGCAAGAATAACCGGTTTGATGGTTAAACCGTATTTAGTAGCGAACTCGTAATCGCGCTGATCGTGGCCCGGAACCGCCATCACCGCACCGGTGCCATATTCCATCAGCACGAAGTTGGCGGCCCATACCGGAATAGCGTCGCCGGTCAGCGGGTGAATCGCTTTGATGCCGGTATCAACGCCTTTTTTCTCCATGGTCGCCATTTCAGCTTCGGCAACCTTGGTGTTACGGCATTCGGCAATGAAATCGCCCAGCGCCGGGTTAGCGGCGGCTGCAGCCTGTGCCAGCGGGTGACCTGCGGCTACCGCCAGGTAGGTCACGCCCATGAAGGTGTCCGGGCGGGTGGTGTAAACCGTCAGCTTCTCGTCGCTGTTCTGCACGTCGAAGGTAATTTCCACGCCTTCCGAGCGGCCAATCCAGTTGCGCTGCATGGTCTTAACGGTGTCAGGCCAGTGATCCAGTTTGTCCAGATCGTTGAGCAGTTCGTCAGCGTAGGCGGTGATTTTAATAAACCACTGCGGGATCTCTTTACGCTCAACTTTGGTGTCGCAGCGCCAGCAGCAGCCGTCGATTACCTGTTCGTTAGCCAGCACGGTCTGATCGTTCGGGCACCAGTTCACCGCCGACGTTTTCTTGTACACCAGGCCTTTTTTATACAGCTCGGTAAAGAACTTCTGCTCCCAACGGTAATATTCCGGTTGGCAGGTCGCCAGCTCGCGGCTCCAGTCATAACCGAAGCCCAGCATTTTGAGCTGGTTTTTCATGTAGTTGATGTTGTCGTAGGTCCAGGGAGCAGGCGCCGTGTTGTTTTTTACCGCGGCCCCTTCAGCCGGCAGGCCGAACGCATCCCAGCCGATAGGCTGCAGAACGTTTTTGCCGAGCATGCGCTGATAGCGGGCAATCACGTCGCCGATGGTGTAGTTACGAACGTGGCCCATGTGTAGACGACCAGAAGGATAGGGCAGCATCGAGAGGCAGTAGTACTTCTCTTTGCTCGGGTCTTCAGTCACTTCAAAAGTGCGCTTCTCTTCCCAGTGAAGCTGTACGTTGGATTCTATCTCTTCCGGGCGATATTGCTCTTGCATGGCAGCCAGTGGTCCTGTGTTAAAGCAGCTACAGCGGTAGCTAAAGGTAGTATTTCAGATCCGCATAGCATAGCCGATTAGCCCGCCTCGCAACAGTCTTTCCCGGCAGAGATGTTTGCCTTGCGGCGCGGCTCGCAATCATCTGCTCTGCTATGCGCTCTTTGCACTCCTTTACAGCAGATGTGGCTCTGCTAACAAAGCGACAGGCAATTAACGTCTATTATTAGAAGAGGTTACCTGACAGGAGATAAATACGCATGAACAAGGTTGCTCAATATTACCGGGAGCTGGTGACCCAACTCACCGAGCGTCTGCGCAATGGCGATCGCGATATCGACGCTCTGGTGGCCAGCGCGCGTGAACGCGTCTCGCAAACCGGGGAGCTGACGCGCACTGAAATCGATGAGGTAACCCGGGCGGTACGCCGCGATCTGGAGGAGTTTGCCAGAAGCTATAACGAAAGCCAGGATGAATTTACCGATGGCGTGTTTATGCGCGTCATCAAAGAGAGCCTGTGGCAGGAGCTGGCCGACATCACTGACAAAACCCAGCTGGAGTGGCGCGAAGTGTTCCAGGATCTCAATCACCACGGGGTCTATCACAGCGGTGAAGTGGTGGGGCTCGGCAACCTGGTGTGCGAAAAGTGCCACTATCACCTTGCCGTATATACGCCCGACGTGCTGTCGCTATGCCCGAAATGCGGGCATGACCAGTTCCAGCGTCGGCCATTTGAGCCGTAATAAAAAAGCCTTCCATCCGGAAGGCTTTTTTGATGCAAGCAGCGAAACGCTTAGTGCAGTATTTTTGCCAGGAAGTCCTTGGCGCGCTCGGATTTCGGGTTGGCGAAGAACTCCTCTTTATTGGCGTCCTCAACGATTTTCCCTTCATCCATAAAGATGACGCGATGCGCTACTTTGCGCGCGAAGCCCATTTCGTGGGTTACCACCATCATGGTCATCCCTTCCTGTGCCAGCTCGACCATCACGTCCAGCACTTCGTTGATCATCTCGGGATCGAGTGCAGAAGTTGGCTCGTCAAACAGCATCGCTACCGGGTCCATACACAGTGCACGGGCAATCGCCACACGCTGCTGCTGACCGCCAGAGAGCTGCGCCGGAAATTTATTGGCGTGCGCCGACAGCCCGACGCGCTCCAGCAGCTTCAGGCCTTTCTCACGCGCGGCGGCTTTGTCGCGCTTGAGGACCTTCACCTGCGCCAGCGTCAGGTTTTCGATGATGGAGAGATGCGGGAACAGTTCAAAGTGCTGGAACACCATGCCAACCCGGGAGCGCAGCTGCGCAAGGTTGGTTTTCTTGTCGTTCACCTTGATGCCGTTTACGGCGATGTCGCCCTGCTGAACCGGCTCCAGCCCGTTCACCGTTTTAATCAGCGTGGATTTTCCGGAACCCGATGGGCCGCAGACCACGACCACTTCGCCTTTTTTCACCTCGGTTGAGCAGTCGGTCAGCACCTGAAAGTGACCATACCATTTTGAAACATTTTTCAGGGAAATCATGACACTGTCCTTTTCTTCAGATAGCTGACCAGCAACGAGGCGCTCAGGCTGATAACAAAGTAAACAAAACCGGCAAAGAGGATCATCTCAACCTGCGTACCGTCACGCTCACCGATAGTGGAGGCGGTGCGGAAGAAGTCCGCAAGGCTCAGGACGTACACCAGCGAGGTGTCCTGGAACAGGACGATCCCCTGGGTCAGCAGCAGCGGTACCATGGCGCGGAACGCCTGCGGCAGAATGATGAGCTTCATCGACTGCCAGTGGGTCATGCCCAGCGCCAGCGCGGCGTGGGACTGCCCGCGGGAGATGCTCTGGATACCGGCGCGAATAATTTCCGAGTAGTAGGCGGCTTCAAACATCGAAAACGCCACCATCGCGGAAATCAGGCGGATATCCGACGTCGGCGACAGCCCCAGCACCTGTTGCAGCAGGCCGGGTACAATCAGGTAGAACCACAGCAGCACCATCACCAGCGGGATGGAGCGGAAGACGTTGACATAGCTGCTGGCAAACCAGGCCAGCGGCTTAAAGGTGGACAGGCGCATTACCGCCAGCAGCGTACCCCAGACAATCCCCACCACCACAGCCGTGAGGGTGATCTTCATGGTGATGATCATCCCGTCAAGCAGGTACGGCATGGCAGGGACAATAGAACTCCAGTCAAACTCGTACATTATTTGCCCCCCATGTTGCCCGGCAGGCGAATTTTGCGCTCGACCAGATTCATCACCAGCATAATCACGGCGTTAATGACCACGTAAGCAAGCGTAATGGCGGTGAACGACTCCCAGGCGTGGGCCGAGTAGTCGAGTAACTTGCCCGCCTGCGCCGCCATATCCACCAGACCAATCGTCGAGGCGATGGCGGAGTTTTTCACCAGGTTCATCATCTCGGAGGTCATCGGGGGCACGATCACGCGATAGGCGTTAGGCAGCAGCACGTAACGGTAGGTTTGTGGCAGGGTGAGGCCCATTGCCAGACCCGCATTCTTTTGCCCGCGCGGCAGCGACTCAATCGCCGCACGGACCTGCTCGCAGACGCGCGCAGCCGTAAACAGCCCGAGACAGATCATGGACGAGACGAAGAACTGAATATTTGGGTCCAGCTCCGCTTTAAACCACATGCCGATATCTTCAGGCAGCAGCTCCGGCACCACCAGATACCAGGTAAAGAACTGCACGATCAGCGGGACGTTGCGGAACAGCTCAACGTAGCAGGTGCCGATTGCGGATAAGAAACGATTAGGAACCGTACGCAGAATGCCAAACAGGGAACCGACCAGGAAAGCGATAATCCAGGCGCTGATCGACAGGGCGACGGTAACCTGAAAACCACTCCACAACCAGCCGAGATAGGTGGTGTTGCCGAACGGGGCGGACTGCAGAAAGATCCCCCAGTTCCAGTCTATAGACATAATACACTCCGAAAAAATGAGGGTAGCAGCGCTACCCTCGAAGATTGTTAAGAAGCTGTTTACCCTTAGCGTTCAGGCGTCACGCTGTTTTTTTGCCGTGCCGTTTGAGGGGCCGGCTGTGTTACCTGTACCTGCCGGGTAATTCGCGCCCGATGGGGAACGGCCATCAGGCGTATAGTCTGTCCGTGCTTCAGAGCAATCGTGAGGGCAGGAGGTCCCGCCCCTAATGGTTGTAATTAGTTAAGTGCCTTGTCGTTTGGCGCTTTGAACAGGGCTTTCATCTCTTCAGAAAGCTCAAAGTTCAGGTTCAGGTTTTTCGGTGGGATTGGGTTTTTAAACCAGGTATCAAACCATTTCGCGCCTTCGCCGGAGGTTTCCACTTTGGCGATGGTGTCGTCGATCAGCTTTTTGAACTCGGTGTCACCCTTGCGCAGCATACAGCCGTAGGCTTCCTGAGACTGGGCAGTACCGACGATATCCCACTGATCCGGTTTCTTCGCTTTCGCGCGCTCGCCGGCAAGCAGGGCATCATCCATCATAAACGCCACCGCACGACCGCTCTCCAGCGTACGGAAAGAGTCACCGTGATCTTTCGCGCTGATGATGCGCATATCCATTTTCTTCTCGTCGTTCAGCTTATGCAGCAGCACTTCAGAGGTGGTGCCGGAGGTCACGACCACGGCTTTACCTTTGAGGTCCGGGAAGTCCTTAATCGCGCCGCCTTTTTTGGTCAGCAGACGGGTGCCGACAACGAAGATGGTGTTAGAGAAAGCTGCCTGTTTCTGGCGCTCAAGGTTGTTAGTGGTGGAGCCACACTCAAAATCAAAGGTGCCGTTCTGCAGCAGCGGAATACGGTTCTGAGATGTGATAGGGATCAGTTTGACCTGCAGATCCGGTTTGTTGAGTTTGGTTTTAACTGCCTCAACAATCGCATTTGAGTAAGCCTGGGAGTAGCCGACCACTTTCTGTTGGTTATCGTAGTACGAGAATGGTACGGATGATTCACGATGGCCGACGACGATCACGCCGTTTTTGGCGATCTTATCCAGCGTGCTCGACTGCGCGGAGCCAGCAGCGTCTTCAGCGTGAGCCACGCCAGCGCTGACACCCATTACCAGCATTGCAGCGGCCAGTTTACGTAATTGCATATCCAACTCCTTTATCGCAGCGCCAGTGACGCTGTTGATACCCATGTGAGTGCGTATGTTGTTATGTCTGCCGTAATATCGCGCAGTATTGTTGCTATTTGTTAACATTCAGCCTGGCTTGATGTAAAGATTTCGCTATTAAATTGTTTATTTTTGCGAAGCGCGCCGCACCATTTAAAGGCAAAAATCTTTCCATGCACCATTCTGGTGCTGCTGTTGTCCCGCACTGGTGCAGATGAGGCTGTCAGGCCTGACATCACGGCGGATGGCTAATCTGTTGATAAGTAATAAGCAAGGGATGTGCCAGAAATGGTAAACGCGGAGCGGGGAACAAAAAAAAGCCCGCAGAGGCGGGCTTTGAGGGATTATGCCTTACGACGTCGAGCGCGCAGGCTGGCAATCAGCGCGACAAATCCGGCCAGCGCGGTGAGCGCCCACAGCGGCCAGTTACCAAAACGCGCATAAGGCGTCAGGCCGGTGGTTGGCGTAACCTCAGCGACCAGCGTCTGCCGCGTGAACTGCGGGATCATCGACTGGACTTCGCCCTGCGGGCCAATCACCGCCGTCACGCCGTTGTTGGTGCTGCGCAGCAGCGGTCGCGCCAGCTCCAGCGCGCGCATACGCGCCATCTGGAAGTGCTGCCACGGGCCGATGGAGTGGCCAAACCAGGCATCGTTGGAGATAGTGAGCAGGAAATCGGTATCCGGACGGAAGTTGTCCCGCACCTGCTCGCCGAGAATGATCTCGTAGCAGATCGCGGCCGTCATTTTAAAACCGTGCGCGCTAAGCTGGGGCTGGACGTAAGGCCCGCGGCTGAACGAGGACATCGGCAGGTCGAAGAACGGGGCCAGCGGACGCAGAATGCTTTCCAGCGGCACAAACTCGCCAAACGGCACCAGATGGTTTTTGTTGTAGCGGTTAGGGGAGGTGTAGCTGTAAGGGCTGCCCTCGCCGAGGGTAATGATGGTGTTGTAGGTGTCGTAACGGTTTTTGCCGTTCAGACGCGCATCCACCAGACCGGTAATTAATGTACTGTTACGCGCGCGCAGCAGCGAGTCCATGGTGGAGAGCAGACGCTGCTGGTTAATCTCCAGGTCCGGAATAGCGGATTCCGGCCAGATAATCAGCTGGGATTTACCCATCTGCGCCTGCGTCGCGGAGGTGTAGATATCCAGCGTGCGATACAGCTCGTCCTCATTCCACTTTAGCGCCTGAGGGATATTGCCCTGCACCAGCGCAACCTGAGTGGTACGCTCCGGCACGGCGCTAAACCAGCTCAGATAGCGCAGCGGCCAGACCAGGGCAAACAGCGCCACGGCCAGCGCCAGCGGACGCCAGTTACGGTGTGCTGCCGCCAGCACCAGCATACCGCTTATCGCCATCAGCAGGACGGTGATGCTCTCCACCCCGAGGATCGGCGCCAGGCCTTTTAACGGCCCGTCAATCTGGCTATAGCCAAACTGCAGCCACGGGAAACCGGTAAGCACCCAGCCGCGCAGGAATTCACTGCACTGCCACACCACCGGTGCGGCGATAACCAGCCTTACCCAGCCCGCAGTCGGCCACAGGCGCGTCAGCACCCCGGCAAACAGCCCGGTGTAGAGCGAGAGATATGCGGCAAGCAGAACCACCAGGAAGATATTTACTGGCTCCGGCATACCGCCGAACTGGGCGATACTGACGTAAACCCAGTTGACGCCGCTGCCAAACAGACCCAGCCCCCAGAAGAAGCCAATGGCGGCGCTTTGCCTGACGGTGCGATGCAGCGTGAGTCCCTGCAGCGCAACCAGTGAAATCAGCGCGGCGGGCCAGAAATCAAAAGGAGAAAAAGCCAGCGTACCGCTGGCTCCGAATAGCAGGGCCAGCAGCAGTCGAACTGGCTGGCGGTTATACCAGGAAACAACTTCCATTTGAATTATTCATCCAGGTTTGGCGGCGGGGCATCGTCCGGGAATTTGACATGGACCTGAATCACGCGGCGGCTGTCCGCCATCGCCACTTTGAACTGGTAACCATTAATGTCGATGGTTTCACCGCGCGCAGGGAGATGACCAAATGCCTGCATCACCAGGCCACCGATGGTGTCTACTTCATCATCGCTGAAGCTGGTGCCAAAGGTGTCGTTGAAATCTTCAATCGACGCCAGAGCGCGTACCGTCCACGTATGGCGGCTCAGCTGGCGGAAATCGATATCCTCTTCGTCATCGTATTCGTCTTCAATCTCGCCGACGATAAGCTCAAGAATATCTTCAATGGTCACAAGGCCCGACACGCCGCCGAACTCGTCAATCACAATCGCCATGTGGTAGCGCAGGGAGCGAAACTCTTTCAGCATGCGGTCTACACGCTTGCTTTCCGGCACCACAACAGCCTGACGTAGCACTTTATCCATGCTGAAGGCTTCCGCATCGCTGCGCATAAACGGCAGCAGATCTTTCGCCATCAGGATCCCTTCGATGTGATCCTTATCTTCACTGATGACCGGGAAACGCGAGTGGGCTGACTCAATAATGACGTCGAGACACTCATCCAGCGTCTGGTTGCGTTTCAGGGTGACCATCTGTGAGCGGGGGATCATGATGTCGCGGACGCGCTGGTCAGCAATATCCATCACCCCTTCAAGCATATCGCGCGTATCTTCATCGATAAGCTCGTTCTGCCCGGAATCACGAATCAAAGCCAGCAGCTCTTCACGGTTTTTTGGCTCGCCGTGGAAAAGCTGACTCAGAATGAGTGAGAAAAATCCTTTTTTAGTATTAGGTGAATCGCTACTGTGTGAATTGTCGTCGCTCATGGCGTTCGTTCAGGTTCTCGTGTTGGTTGATGTCTGCAACCCCGCAGTGGCGGGGTGCGATACAGTGGCACAGGCCGGTTACTCTTTCTCGGCAATGTACGGATCGGCGAAGCCCAGGGCAAGCATTATCTCTGTCTCAATCCCTTCCATCTCTTCGGCTTCGTCGTCTTCAATATGGTCATAGCCCAGCAGATGCAGACTGCCGTGGATCACCATATGCGCCCAGTGGGCGTTGAGCGGTTTATCCTGCTCGACCGCTTCGCGCTCCACGACCTGGCGGCAGATAATCAGATCGCCCAGCAGCGGCAGCTCGATGCCCGGCGGGGCCTCAAATGGGAAAGAGAGCACGTTGGTGGACTTATCTTTGCCGCGGTACGTCAGGTTCAGTTCGTGGCTTTCCGGCTCGTCTACCAGGCGGATAGTCACTTCCGCTTCTTCCTGAAACTGGGGGATCACCGCATCCAGCCAGGCCTGAAACTGGGCTTCATCCGGAAGCCCGGTGGTGTCTTCGCAAGCCACTTGTAGATCTAACATCACCTGGCTCATTGACGCTCCTGCGAGCCGGCGTCATGCGCCTGTGCTTCACGTTTACGCTCGGCGGCCTGCTCGGCTTTACGCTTCTGCTCCGCCTCTTCCCAGGCTTCATAGGCGATAACGATGCGCGCGACCACCGGGTGGCGCACCACGTCTTCGCTGTGGAAGAAGTTAAAGCTGATCTCCTCCACACCGGACAGCACGTCAATGGCGTGACGCAGGCCGGATTTGGTGCTGCGCGGCAGGTCGATCTGGGTAATGTCGCCGGTAATCACCGCTTTCGAGTTAAAGCCGATACGCGTCAGGAACATTTTCATCTGTTCGATGGTGGTGTTCTGGCTCTCATCCAGAATGATGAACGCGTCGTTCAGCGTACGGCCACGCATGTAGGCCAGCGGCGCGACTTCAATGACGTTGCGCTCCATCAGCTTTTCAACGCGCTCGAAGCCCAGCATTTCGAACAGCGCATCGTAGAGCGGACGCAGATAAGGATCGACCTTCTGGCTGAGATCCCCCGGCAGGAAGCCGAGTTTCTCACCGGCTTCTACCGCCGGACGGGTCAGCAGAATACGACGGATCTCCTGACGCTCCAGCGCATCCACCGCCGCTGCGACCGCGAGGTAGGTTTTACCGGTACCCGCCGGGCCAACGCCGAAGGTGATGTCATGGTCAAGAATGTTGGCGATGTACTGCGCCTGGTTTGGCGTACGCGGCTTGATCACGCCACGTTTGGTTTTGATGTTTACCGCTTTGCCAAACTCGGGCACGCTTTCGGCGGTCTGTTCCAGCACGCGGGATTCTTTGATCGCCAGGTGAATGTTTTCCGGATCGATGTCGTTAATCTGACCTCGCACCGGGGCGGTATCAACATAGAGATCGCGCAGGATGTTCACGGCAGCGTTCACGCACAGCGTTCTGCCGGTGAGCTTAAAGTGGTTATCGCGACGGTTGATTTCGATGCCCAGACGTCGTTCGAGCTGCTTAATATTGTCGTCGAACGGGCCGCACAAACTCAGCAGACGGGCATTATCTGCAGGTTCCAGCGTTATTTCACGTGTATCGATATTCAAACTTATCCTCTTGTCTCACGGGACGGCTAAGGTGGACCAAAGCCTTACGGAATTTTCACAGGCCTGCGTGAAGTATTCACGGCACCGGAAAAAGGCGCAAGCATTGGGGATGATATTTGGGTGCTGCTTTCAGAAAGCAAGTGCAAAAAAGGAATTTGCTGGAGCAGGGCTGTACGGCGGAACCGCACAGCCCGGACGGCCCGCTGAGCGGGGCCGGATGACGTTACGGCTGGTAAATCCCGACGCCGATGTCGTTCTCTTTACGCGTGCGGGCGATGACCGATGCAGGCGTTTCGGCAACGCGCAGGCCCATCTCCGCTTCGGTGCGCACCAGCTTCGCGCGCAGGGAGTTTGGCAGCACTTCGGTGATCTCAACGTCAACAAACTTACCGACCATATCCGGCGTGCCTTCAAAGTTCACCACGCGGTTATTTTCGGTGCGGCCCGACAGCGCCATGATGCTTTTGCGCGAGGTGCCTTCCACCAGAATGCGCTGGGTGGTGCCGAGCATGCGGCGGCTCCACGCCATCGCCTGCTGGTTGATGCGATCCTGCAGAATATAGAGACGCTGTTTCTTCTCCTCTTCCGGAACATCATCCACCATGTCCGCCGCCGGGGTGCCTGGGCGCGCCGAGAAGATAAAGCTGAAGCTGACATCAAAGTTCACTTCAGCGATAAGCTTCATGGTCTGTTCGAAGTCCTGGGTGGTTTCGCCCGGGAAGCCGACGATAAAGTCGGAGCTGATCTGAATATCCGGACGCGCCGCGCGCAGCTTGCGAATGATCGCTTTGTACTCCAGCGCGGTATGGGTGCGGCCCATCAGATTCAGGACGCGATCCGAACCGCTCTGCACCGGCAGGTGCAGGAAGCTCACCAGCTCAGGGGTATCGCGGTACACCTCGATAATATCGTCGGTGAACTCGATCGGGTGGCTGGTAGTGAAGCGGATACGGTCGATGCCGTCGATGGCCGCCACCAGACGCAGCAGATCGGCAAAGGTGCCGGTGCTGCCGTCATAGTTCTCTCCGCGCCAGGCGTTGACGTTCTGGCCGAGCAGGTTGACTTCGCGCACGCCCTGCGCGGCAAGCTGGGCGATCTCAAACAGAATATCGTCGCTCGGACGACTCACTTCTTCCCCGCGGGTGTACGGCACCACGCAGTAGGTACAGTATTTGTTGCAGCCTTCCATGATGGAGACGAAGGCGGTCGGGCCATCGGCGCGCGGTTCCGGCAGGCGGTCAAATTTTTCGATTTCCGGGAAGCTGATATCGACGACCGGACTTTTCGTGCCGCGCACCTGGTTAATCATCTCCGGCAGACGATGCAGGGTCTGTGGGCCAAAGATAATATCGACGTAGTGGGCGCGCTGGCGAATATGATCACCTTCCTGCGAGGCCACGCAGCCGCCGACGCCAATGATGATGTCGGGATTTTTCGCCTTTAGCAGCTTCCAGCGACCCAGCTGATGAAACACTTTTTCCTGAGCCTTCTCGCGGATTGAGCAGGTATTGAGCAGCAGCACGTCGGCCTCTTCAGCCACGTCGGTCAACTGATAACCGTGGGTTGCGTCCAGCAGATCGGCCATCTTGGATGAATCGTACTCGTTCATCTGACAGCCCCAGGTTTTAATATGGAGTTTTTTTGTCATCGACTTGCTCATGCTTAAGTTAAAGCCAGGATTGCAGGCCGCGTATTGTAATGCTTTGCTGAGGATGTGACCAGCCTGAAGCCCGGATTGCTGGCGTGGGCGTTCGCAATGCGGTGACAGGCAACGCGCAGGCGAAAAATCCGGTACACTTGAGGGATCAGCGAAAGGATAAATGACTATGGCAAATCAACCCATTGACGTCGCCGTCGTAGGCGGAGGCATGGTCGGCGCCGCCGCGGCGCTGGGACTGGCGCAGCAGGGATTCACGGTCGCGGTTATCGATCATGCGGAGCCGCCGGCCTTTGACCCCGCCGCACCGGTGGACGTGCGTATTTCGGCCATCAGCAGCGCCTCGGTGGGGCTGTTGCGCAGCCTTGGGGTGTGGGAGGCGATTCAGGCGATGCGCTGCCACCCCTACAGCCGGCTGGAAACCTGGGAGTGGGAGAGCGCGCAGGTGGTGTTTGACGCCGCCGATCTCAACCTTCCCGAGCTGGGCTACATGGTAGAGAACAACGTGTTGCAGCGTGCGCTCTGGGAGCAGATGGTGGCACACCCGCGTATCACGCTGCGCTGCCCGACGACGCTGAGCGCGCTGCATCGTCATGCCGACAGCAGCACGCTAGAGTGCGCGGATGGTGAGACGCTGACGGCCCGGCTGGTCGTCGGTGCCGACGGCGCTAACTCGCAGGTCCGCCGCTGGGCCGGGATTGGCGTCCATGCCTGGCAGTACCAGCAATCCTGCATGCTTATCTCGGTTAAATGCGAGAATGCGCCGGGGCGCAGCACCTGGCAGCACTTTACGCCCAACGGCCCGCATGCGTTCCTGCCGCTGTTTGATTCCTGGGCTTCACTGGTGTGGTACGACCGGCCAGCACGTATTCGCCAGCTGCAGGGCATGAGCATGGCGCAGCTTAAGCGCGAAATTAATGTACATTTCCCGGCGCGGCTGAGTGAGGTAACCCCGGTTGCTGCGGGCGCGTTTCCGCTAACCCGGCTTCATGCGGTGGACTACGTTCAGCCGGGGCTGGTGCTGGTGGGCGATGCGGCGCACACCATTCACCCGCTGGCGGGGCAGGGGGTCAACCTGGGTTATCGCGATGTGGATGCGCTGATTGACGTGCTGGCCAACGCGCGCAGCGTCGGCGAGAACTGGGCGAGCCTTGAGGTGCTTAAACGCTATCAGCGTCGTCGTCAGGCGGATAATTTCCTGATGCAGAGCGGGATGGATCTGTTCTACGCCGGGTTCAGCAATAACCTCGCACCGCTGCGCGCGCTGCGTAACATCGGATTGATGGCAGCGAATCGCGCTGGCGTGTTGAAACGGCAGGCGCTGAAGTACGCGCTAGGGCTTTGAGTCAGGCTGATAAGTGAAAGGGCGGGAAACCGCCTTTTTTGTGGACGGCTGAAAAGCAAAAAGCTCGCCGAAGCGAGCTTTTTTAAGAGTGGCTGGGGTACGAGGATTCGAACCTCGGAATGCCGGAATCAGAATCCGGTGCCTTACCGCTTGGCGATACCCCAACAGGGCGCGTTTATCAGATAAACGACTTTTCAAATTTGGCTGGGGTACGAGGATTCGAACCTCGGAATGCCGGAATCAGAATCCGGTGCCTTACCGCTTGGCGATACCCCAAGAAAGTGGTGGCTACGACGGGAATCGAACCTGTGACCCCAGCATTATGAGTGCTGTGCTCTAACCAGCTGAGCTACGTAGCCAAATTGTACTGCTTTACCCGTATTTCTACCGGTATGACCTTCGCGTTAACCTGCGCAAGTCGGGAAAATATGGCTGGGGTACCTGGATTCGAACCAGGGAATGCCGGTATCAAAAACCGGTGCCTTACCGCTTGGCGATACCCCATCCGTGCAACGCTTATTGGGAATGGTGCGGGAGGCGAGACTTGAACTCGCACACCTTGCGGCGCCAGAACCTAAATCTGGTGCGTCTACCAATTTCGCCACTCCCGCAAAAAGATGGTGGCTACGACGGGAATCGAACCTGTGACCCCAGCATTATGAGTGCTGTGCTCTAACCAGCTGAGCTACGTAGCCATCTTTGTCGCGTTACCTTATCGGCGTTGCGGGGCGCATTATGCGTATTGGGCCTGGAAGCGTCAACACATTTTTTGCCGAAAATTACCCGTAAGCTGACTGTTTGACCAGCTTACGAACAGCTTGCTGCAATATTCGGCAATTATTGGATAACTCTCCCTTTTATGCCGCATTTTTGTACGTCATCGTAGCCAAAAAGAAGGGCCCCGCAGGGCCCTGGAATCACAACCGCCGCTTATTTATACGCCGACTGATGCACGCCTACCGCACGGCCTGACGGATCGTTCATAGTTTTGAACGCTTCGTCCCATTCGATGGCTTTTGCCGAAGAACAGGCAACAGACGGGCCGCCCGGGACACACTCCGCCGCGCTCGGCAGCGGGAACAGCTCTTCGAAAATTTCGCGGTACAGGTACGCTTCTTTAGAAGACGGCGTGTTGTACGGGAAACGGAAGCTGGCTGTGGCTAACTGCTGATCGGTAACCTGCTCAGCGGCCACTTCTTTCAGGGTGTCAATCCAGCTGTAGCCCACGCCGTCGGAGAACTGCTCCTTCTGACGCCACGCCACGCTCGCCGGCAGATAAGATTCAAAGCATTCGCGCAGCACATGCTTCTCCATTTTGCCGTTGCCACACATTTTGTCCTGCGGGTTGATGCGCATTGCAACATCAAGGAACTTCTTGTCGAGGAAGGGCACGCGCGCTTCTACGCCCCAGGCGGACATCGCTTTGTTGGCGCGGGCGCAGTCAAACATATGCAGCGCCTGCAGCTTGCGCACCGTCTCTTCATGCAGCTCTTTCGCATCCGGCGCTTTATGGAAGTAAAGGTAGCCGCCGAACACTTCGTCAGAACCTTCGCCGGAGAGCACCATTTTGATGCCCATGGCTTTGATCTTGCGCGACATCAGGTACATCGGGGTTGAGGCGCGAATAGTGGTCACGTCATAGGTTTCGATGTGGTAGATCACATCGCGGATAGCATCCAGCCCTTCCTGCACCGTAAAGTGAATTTCGTGGTGCACGGTGCCGAGATGGTTAGCTACTTCCTGCGCTGCTTTCAGATCCGGCGAGCCTTCGAGACCGACGGCAAAGGAGTGCAGCTGCGGCCACCAGGCTTCGGAGCGCTCCTGATCTTCCACGCGGCGCGCGGCGAATTTTTTGGTGATAGCGGAAATTACCGACGAATCCAGCCCGCCTGAGAGCAGCACGCCGTATGGCACGTCAGACATCAGGTGGCTTTTCACCGCGTCTTCCAGCGCCTGGCGCAGCTCGGCTTTATCCGTCACGTTGTCTTTTACCGCGTCATAGTCGAACCAATCGCGATGGTAATACGGGCGGATCTCGCCGTCCTGGCTCCACAGATAGCTGCCGGCCGGGAACTCTTTGATGGTGCGGCAGATCGGCACCAGCGCCTTCATTTCGGAGGCGACATAGAGGTTGCCATGTTCGTCATGACCCATGTACAGCGGAATGATGCCGATGTGGTCGCGGCCAATCAGATACGCATCTTTTTCACTGTCGTAGAGCACGAAGGCGAACATGCCCTGCAGCTCGTCGAGAAACTCCGGTCCCATTTCCTGGTAGAGCGCAAGGATAACTTCACAGTCAGAGCCGGTCTGGAACGGATAGCGGTCGCCGTATTCTGCGCGCAGCGCCTGGTGGTTGTAGATTTCGCCGTTCACGGCCAGGGCATGAGTTTTTTTCTGGTTGTACAGCGGCTGCGCCCCGGCGTTCACGTCCACGATCGACAGACGTTCGTGGGCGAGAATCGCTTTATCGCCGGCATAGACACCGGACCAGTCCGGGCCGCGGTGGCGCATCAGGCGGGAGAGTTCGAGCGCTTTTTTACGCAGCTCAACCGCATCAGTTTTAATATCCAATACACCAAAAATGGAACACATAACCTTCTCCGTTAAGC
Organism: Siccibacter colletis; assembly: GCF_025914095.1. Taxonomy (NCBI): domain Bacteria; kingdom Pseudomonadati; phylum Pseudomonadota; class Gammaproteobacteria; order Enterobacterales; family Enterobacteriaceae; genus Siccibacter; species Siccibacter colletis. The sequence continues at coordinate 1,143,272 of NZ_CP074352.1, forward strand.
CTTGCCGTGATGTTGTGTCGAATTATCTGTCATTGCGGTTAAGGCTGTTTTTCTCGCAGTGACGTATCGCTTAAGCAAGAAAATGCCCTGGTTAGTGAAGGTTGTGCAAGCGATTTGCCGTTCTGCTGAAAAATAGTCAGCAAGGCATTGCGGAATAGTGAAAAATGCGAAGCAGAAGGCGCTATAAATTAGCGATTCAACAATTTTTAGCGCTTTTCATTGACGGCAGGAGCGTGGACGCACGCAGGGAATAATAAAACGTTAGCCGCGCGTCGGCGCGGCTGAGGGATTAAATAACGTCGATTTCTGCGACCGACGGGAAAATCCAGCTTGGGCGGAACGGCATAGCGTCGATGTCGTTGAGGGTAGAGACCCCGGAAAGTACCAGAATGGTTTCAAGCCCGGCCTGGAACCCGGCCAGAATATCGGTACGCAGGTTGTCGCCAACGATCACCGTATGCTCGGAGTGGGCCTGCATTTTATTCAGCGCTGCGCGGATGATCCACGGGCTTGGCTTGCCGACGTAAAACGGTTTGCGACCGGAGATCTTCTCAATGCCTGCACACAGCGCGCCGCAGGCCGGATAGAAACCGCGTCCGTGGGTGTCCGGGTTAGTGGCGATAAAGCGCGCGCCGTTCGCCACAAAGAATGCCGCTTTATGCATCATTTCCCAGTTATAGGAGCGCGTCTCGCCAACAATCACGAAGTCAGGATTGATATCGGTGATGGTAAAACCGGCTTTGTACAGCTCGTGGATCAGTGCGCCTTCGCCCACCACGTAGGCCTTTTTCCCTTCCTGACGGCGCAGAAAATCGGCAGTGGCCATCGCCGAGGTATAAAAGACGCTGTCGGGTACGTTGATGCCCGCCGAGGCAAAGCGGTTCGCCAGATCCTGCCCGGTTTGCGATGGATAGTTGGTCAGCAACACCAGCGGGAATCCTTTTTCAAGGATGCCGGTGAGGAATTCGCTGGCGCCCGGCACCGCGACATTATCGTGCATCAGCACGCCATCAATATCACAAATTACGTTCTGAATGGTCATCGACTACTCGTGTTCTGATTGCACAAAGGCGTAACTATAGCCTGGAAAAGGAGTGATCCGCTCAGCCTTCGAGCAAATGCTGCAGCAGGATCCCGTTCAGCATCGCCCGTTTCACCAGCGCAAAGGCACCAATGGCGGAGCGATGATCGAGCGCAGAGGGCACGACCGGCAAATTCTTGCGAAACGCCTTCAGCACCTGCGCGTTGATACAGCTCTCAATCGCTGGCAGCAGCACTTTTCCTGCTTCGACGATCTCGCCGGCAATGATCACTTTTTGCGGATTAAACAAATTGATGGCAATGGAAATGGCTTTGCCGAGATGACGGCCCGCGTGTTCAATCACTTCGGTAGCCAGCGGATCGCCCTTATTTGCGGCCTTGCAGATGGCTTTGATGGAGCACTCATCCGGCGTCAGGCGGCTCGGGTAACCCTGTTCCAGCAGGTGACGCACGCGCTGCTCAATCGCCGCGTTGGCTGCGATGGTTTCCAGACAGCCGAAGTTGCCGCAGTGGCAGCGTTCGCCCAGCGGATCGACCTGAATATGACCGATCTCGCCCACGTTGCCGTTACGGCCAATAAAAATGCGACCGCTGGAGATGATCCCCGCCCCGGTGCCGCGATGCACGCGCACCAGAATGGAGTCTTCACAGTCGCGGGTTGCACCGAAGTAGTGCTCAGCCAGCGCCAGGCTGCGGATATCGTGTCCGACAAAGCAAGTCAGGCCGAAACGATTTTCCAGCGCCTCCACCAGCGGCCAGTTCTCTACTGCAATGTGCGGCATATAGCGCACCACGCCGCTTTCCGGATCAACCAGCCCCGGCAGGATCACCGAGATCGCAATAAGCTCGCGAATTTTGCGCTGCCAGGTGGTCAGGAAAGTGGCGATGGTGTTGAGCAGCTCATGCTCCAGGGTTTCCTGGGTGCGCTGCGGTAGCGGGAAATGCTCTTCCGCCAGCACTTTGCTGCTGAGATCGTAGAGCGTCAGCGTCGCGTCGTGACGCCCGAGACGTACGCCGATGGCCTGGAACTGACGGGTTTCGGTAACAATAGAAATAGCGCGGCGACCACCGGTAGAGGCCTGTTGATCCACCTCTTTGATGAGGCCGCGCTCGATAAGCTGGCGGGTAATTTTCGTGACGCTGGCGGGAGCAAGCTGGCTCTGTTCGGCAATCTGAATGCGTGAGATGGGTCCGTGCTGGTCAATCAGGCGATAGACCGCCGCGCTGTTCAGTTGTTTTACCAGGTCAACATTACCAATTTGAGCTTGTCCGCCAGTTGTCATGCCTTTACTTACTCAGTGACGACCTCGTTACCATTAACGATGGTCTTGATGATTTTAAAATCGTGAGTGAAAGCGGTCAGGTTTGCCACTTTACCCGGCTCGATTGTGCCGAGCTTATGGTCCACGCCCATTGCGCGTGCGGGGTAGAGGCTTGCCATACGCAGCGCTTCATCAAGGGCAATATTGACATGCTGCACCAGATTGCGCACCCCTTCGATCATCGTCAGGGCAGAACCGCTCAGGGTACCGTTCTCGTCCACGCACAGCCCATTGCGGTAGTATATTGTTTTACCAGCAAAAATGAACTCTTCAATATCAGCACCTGCCGGTGCGGTGGCGTCAGTGACCAGACAGAGCTTATCGCCTTTGATTCGCTTCGCATTGCGCACGTTGGCGAAATCGACGTGTAACCCGTCAACGATGATGCCGCAGTAGAGATCCGGCTCGTCAAAAATTGCTCCGACCAGGCCCGGCTCACGACCGCTGATGTAAGGCATCGCATTATAAAGGTGGGTTGCGAAACGAATTCCGGCGCGGAAGCCTGTTTTCGCTTCCGCAAGGGTCGCATTAGAGTGCCCGGCGGAAACCACAATGCCGGCGGCGGACAGCTTACTGATCACCTCGGGTGCTACCATTTCTGGCGCGAGGGTGATTTTAGTAATCACGTCAGCATTCTGGCACAGGTAATCGACCAGCGCGGCATCGGGCTGGCGCACATAAACCGGGTTATGGGTGCCTTTCTTAACAATATTCAGCCACGGGCCTTCAAGGTGAAGCCCCAGTGCCTGATGAGGATGGTTGCTGAGGTAGTCTCGCATCACCTCGACGCCCTGTTTCATCAGGTCATCGCTGGTGGTGATGAGGGTTGGCAGATAGCTGGTGCAGCCCGATTTTTCATTGGCTTTCTGCATGATTTCCAGCGTTTCCACACTGACGGCGTCGGCGGTGTCGTTGAACTGCACGCCGCCGCAGCCGTTAAGCTGCATATCAATAAAACCGGGGGCGATGATGGCACCACCGAGATCGCGCTGCTCAATGCCTGCTGGCAGGTCGCCCAGCGGACAGATGCGCTCAATCAGGCCATGCGCGATAACAATCGCGTGGTCATCCAGTACGTCATGGCCGGTGTAAATCCGACCGTGGATTAATGCATACATTAGGGTACCCCCGGTAAACCGACTTAAAGGCCTTTGATATTTTCTGCTTCTAACTCGTTGAAGTATTTCAACGTTTTTACTTTCAGCTCCATTGTAGAGGGCTCATCGCACACTACAACCGCTTTCGGGTGCAGCTGCAGGCAGCTGATCGTCCACATATGGTTGACGTTGCCTTCTACCGCAGCCTGCAGCGCCTGCGCTTTCTGATGACCCAGCACCAGAATCATAACTTCCTGCGCATCGAGCAGCGTACCGACGCCGACGGTCAGTGCATATTTCGGCACCTGATTCACATCGCCATCAAAGAAGCGTGAGTTAGCGACGCGGGTATCGTGGGTCAGGGTTTTGATACGGGTGCGGGAGGAAAGCGACGACGCCGGTTCGTTGAACGCGATATGCCCGTCGTTGCCCACGCCGCCCATAAACAGGTGGATTTTACCGTAGGCGCGAATTTTTTCTTCATAGCGGCGACATTCAGCGTCGATGTCCGGCGCATTGCCATCAAGCAGGTTGATGTTTTCTGGCAGAATATCCACGTGATCAAAGAAATTGCGGTGCATGAAACTGTGGTAACTTTCCGGATGCTCCTTCGGCAGGCCGACGTACTCATCCATATTGAACGTAACAACGTGCTTAAAGCTGACCTGGCCCGCTTTATGCATTTCCACCAGCGCTTTGTAAGCTTCCATCGGCGTACCGCCGGTAGGCAGACCGAGTACAAAAGGACGATCGGCAGTCGGTGCGAACGCGTTGATGCGGTTAACGATATGGCGAGCGGCCCATTTACCAACTTGCTGGGCGGTTGCCAGGGGAATCAGTCTCATCATTCACCTCAGGGTTAAAAAGAAAGCATGGGCGGAGTTACCGAATCACAGTGTAAGCGTAACCTGGTTCACAATTCGGGGCGTCATCCGCTTTGATTTTTTGAATGATAAAATAAGTTTTGGTCGATAGCCAGAGTAAGGGAGGGCATAAAGCGATTCCTGGCGATCGCGATCACAAAAAAAACGCTTTTAATTTGCGATACGAATTAATTTTTCACACACTCGGTCGGTGGGTGATAATTCGCCGCGATTTCAGGTCCGTTAAACAATAAGAAACACGGCTTCACACAAGCCTTAAACGGGGTCTCAGAGGGGGAATAAAGTGAGTATTCTAGGTTATTTACAACGTATTGGCCGCGCACTGATGGTGCCGGTGGCCACACTGCCAGCCGCCGCCATTCTGATGGGCGTCGGTTACTGGATCGATCCGGTAGGCTGGGGCGGAGATAACGCGCTGTCGGCGTTCTTCATTCAGTCTGGTTCTGCCATTATCGACAACATGGGCGTGCTGTTTGCTGTGGGCGTGGCATACGGTATGTCGAAAGATAAAGACGGCGCCGCGGCGCTGGCCGGCTTCGTCGGCTTCCTGGTGCTTACCACCCTGTGTGCGCCAGACGCAGTGGCAATGATCCAGAAAATCCCGGCCGATCAGGTGCCTGCTGCTTTCGGTAAAATCAAAAACCAGTTCGTCGGCATCATGGTGGGTATTATTGCCGCCGAGCTCTACAACCGCTTCAGCACCGTTGAGCTGCCAAAGGCGCTCTCCTTCTTTAGCGGACGCCGTCTGGTTCCAATCCTCACCTCTTTCGTAATGATCGTTGTGGCGTTCATCATGATGTACATCTGGCCGATGGTGTTCGATGGCCTGGTGAACTTCGGTGAACATATTCAGAAAATGGGCTCGACGGGCGCGGGCGTATACGCCTTCTTTAACCGTCTGCTGATCCCGGTTGGCCTGCATCACGCCCTGAACTCGGTGTTCTGGTTTGACGTAGCCGGCATTAACGACATCCCGAACTTCCTTGGCGGCGCGCAGTCCATCGAAGCCGGTAAAGCGGTTGTCGGCATCACCGGTCGCTATCAGGCGGGCTTCTTCCCGATCATGATGTTCGGCCTGCCGGGTGCCGCGCTGGCGATTTACCATTGCGCTCGCGCTGAGAACAAAGCCAAAGTGCTGGGGATCATGATGGCGGGCGCGTTTGCCGCGTTCTTCACCGGGATCACCGAGCCGCTTGAATTCTCCTTTATGTTCGTCGCGCCGGTACTGTATGTCATTCATGCCGTGCTGACCGGTATCTCCGTCTTTATCGCGGCAAGCATGCAGTGGATTGCCGGCTTCGGCTTCAGCGCCGGGCTGGTGGATATGGTGCTGTCATCCCGCAACCCGCTGGCGACCCAGTGGTGGATGCTGATCCCGCAGGGTCTGGTGTTCTTCGTCATCTATTACGTGGTGTTCCGCTTTACCATTACGAAGTTCAACCTGATGACTCCGGGTCGCGAACTGGCGGTTGCCGGTAGCGAAGCCGATGGCCAGGACATCAACGTGAGCGGTACGGGCGAGCAGGACGTGTCTGGCCTGGCGCGTCAGTACATCGCCGCGGTAGGGGGTTCTGATAACCTCACCGGCATCGATGCCTGTATCACGCGTCTGCGTCTGAACGTCAAAGACTCGTCGCTGGTCAACGAAGCGCTGGCCAAACGCCTCGGCGCCACCGGCGTCATTCGCCTCAACAAAACCAGCGTGCAGATTATCGTTGGCTTCGTGGCTGAGAAAATTGCTAACGCCATGAAAACCACCGGCAACGTACCGGCCGCAGAAGCCGCACCGGCGGCTGCACCGGTTGCCTCCACAGCACAGCCGCAGGCCGTATCAAACGGCGTAACCGTTGCTGCGCTGCTGGCCCCGGTAAGTGGTGATGTGGTTGCGCTGGATCAGGTGCCGGACGAAGCCTTTGCCAGCAAAGCGGTGGGGGATGGCGTTGCCATTAAGCCGACCGGGAAGCTGGTGGTGGCGCCGGCAGCCGGCACCATTGTGAAAATCTTCAACACCAATCACGCGTTTTGTCTGGAGACGGAAAACGGCGCGGAGATCGTGGTGCATATGGGGATCGACACCGTTGCGCTGAACGGCCAGGGCTTCTCGCGTCTGGTGGAAGAGGGGGCGGAAGTGGTCGCCGGCCAGCCGGTGCTGGAAATGGATCTCGATTTCCTCAACGCCAATGCCCGTTCGATGATTAGCCCGGTAGTGTGCAGCAACAGCGATGATTACAGTGCGCTGGTGGTAAAAGCACAGGGCGCGGTCGTCGCAGGTCAGACGCCGCTGTTCGAGATTAAAGGCAAATAACCTTTCCTGAGTAGTGTGCTTTGCCTGAAGCGGCGGGATTATCCCGCCGCTTTTTTTATGCGTCACCTGCGCTACCAGGCTCACCGTGCCTTTTTCTGCAACAAACAGTTGTTTCAGGCAGCCGGTTATAAGATCATGCACCGTTAAACGATGTTCACGCCTTGAGGAAGCTGCGATGAGTGAGGCAGAAGCCCGCCCGACTAACTTTATTCGTCAGATTATTGATGAAGACCTGTCCAGTGGTAAACACACCACAATTTGCACCCGTTTTCCGCCGGAGCCGAACGGCTACCTGCATATAGGTCATGCAAAATCGATTTGCCTTAACTTCGGCATCGCCCAGGATTACCAGGGCCAGTGCAACCTGCGCTTTGACGACACCAACCCGGTAAAAGAAGATATCGAGTTCGTTGAGTCCATTAAAAATGACGTGCAGTGGCTGGGCTTCCACTGGTCAGGAGACGTGCGTTACTCCTCCAACTATTTCGACCAGCTGCACCAGTATGCGGTTGAGCTGATCGCTAAAGGTCTGGCATATGTTGACGAACTGTCGCCGGACGAAATCCGCGAATACCGCGGCACGCTGACTGCGCCGGGTAAAAACAGCCCGTACCGCGACCGCAGCGTGGAAGAGAACCTGGCGCTGTTCGAAAAAATGCGTGCCGGCGAGTTTGCCGAAGGCAAAGCCTGCCTGCGTGCGAAAATCGACATGGCATCGCCGTTTATCGTGATGCGCGATCCGGTGCTGTACCGCATTAAGTTTGCCGAGCATCACCAGACCGGCAACAAGTGGTGCATCTACCCGATGTACGACTTCACCCACTGCATTTCCGATGCGCTGGAAGGCATCACCCACTCGCTGTGTACCCTGGAGTTCCAGGATAACCGCCGCCTGTATGACTGGGTGCTGGATAACATCACGATTCCGGTGCATCCGCGTCAGTACGAGTTCTCGCGCCTGAACCTTGAATATACCGTCATGTCCAAGCGCAAGCTGAACCTGCTGGTAACCGATAAGCACGTTGAGGGCTGGGATGATCCGCGTATGCCGACCATCTCCGGTCTGCGTCGTCGCGGCTACACCGCAGCCTCCGTGCGTGAGTTCTGCAAACGCATTGGCGTTACCAAGCAGGACAACACCGTTGAGATGGCCGCGCTGGAAGCCTGCATCCGCGAAGATCTCAATGAGAACGCTCCGCGCGCGATGGCGGTTATCGATCCGGTTAAGCTTGTGATCGAAAACTATCCGCAGGGCGAGACGGAAGTGGTCTCCATGCCGAACCATCCTAACAAGCCTGAAATGGGCACCCGCGACGTGCCGTTCAGCGCTGAAATCTGGATCGATCGTGCCGATTTCCGTGAAGAAGCCAACAAGCAGTACAAGCGTCTGGTGCTGGGCAAAGAAGTGCGTCTGCGTAACGCCTACGTGATCAAAGCCGAGCGCGTTGAGAAAGATGCCGAAGGCAACATCACCACTATCTTCTGCTCTTACGATGCGGAGACGCTGAGTAAAGATCCGGCTGATGGCCGCAAGGTGAAAGGCGTAATCCACTGGGTCAGCGCCACTCACGCGCTGCCGGTTGAAATTCGCCTGTACGATCGACTGTTTAGCGTGCCAAACCCGGGTGCGGCAGAAGACTTCCTCTCCACCATTAATCCGGAATCGCTGGTCATCAAGCAGGGCTTCGCTGAGCCGAGCCTGAAAGCCGCTGAGCAAGGTGTTGCGTATCAGTTCGAGCGTGAAGGTTATTTCTGCCTCGACAGCCGTTATGCAACGGCTGATAAGCTGGTATTCAACCGCACCGTTGGTCTGCGTGATACCTGGGCGAAAGCTGGCGAATAAGTAGTTAATCGCGTTAAAACGCCGCGCAATGCGGCGTTTTTTTTATCTTTATATCCACAGTTACCTGTAAATATATTATTCGCCGCGCGAATTAATGAACCTTCTGTCAAATTTAGCTGCACGCATTTCTCTCTCTGAATGAGTTAGAATATCTTCATTTTTGTGAGTGAAATCGCTTCCATCCGCGCTAGCTCACTGATTTATCGGTTTTTCAGACGCTCCTCCATTTTTCCTGAAAGTTGTTACAAAATCAGAATAAATATGTGCACTTCGTCATAGTCCTGACAATCCTCAGGGAAAAGCATTGATAATTCGCGCCGCGAAAAATAAGCTGGATCTGGCAATGGCGAGCCCGAGATATATGCCGTTGCCTTTTGCTTTTTTATTTTTTCGTCGGGGCGTTTGCGTCCGGGCAATATTATTTGTCAAAGAGGAACTTCATCATGCGCGCGTTTGCTGACAAACGTAGTGCGCTCGCGTTAGCTATTGCTGGCGCTACTGCGCTCACCAGTTTTATTCCTGCATCTGCGGCACACGCCGCCGGATTTATTGATGATTCAACGCTTACTGGCGGTATCTATTACTGGCAGCGCGAGCGCGATCGCAAAGACGTTACCGACGACGATAAATATAAAACCAACCTCTCTCACGCCACCTGGAATGCCAACCTTGATTTTCAGTCCGGCTATATTGCAGATATGTTCGGCCTTGATGTGGCAGCCTTTACGGCAATAGAAATGGCGGAAAACGGCGACAGCGCGCACCCCAATGAAATCGCTTTCTCCGCCAGCAATAAAGCCTACGACGAGGACTGGTCCGGCGATAAGAGCGGCATCAGCCTGTATAAAGCCGCGGCGAAATTTAAATATGGTCCCGTCTGGGCGCGTGCCGGATATATTCAACCGACCGGGCAGACGCTGCTGGCACCGCACTGGAGTTTTATGCCAGGTACGTATCAGGGGGCAGAGGCTGGCGCGAATTATGATTATGGCGAGGCAGGCGCATTAAGTTTCTCCTATATGTGGACCAACAAATATAAAGCCCCGTGGCATACCGAAATGGACGGCTTTTATCAAAACGACCGCGCAACTAAAGTCGATTATCTGCACTCCCTCGGCGCGAAATACGATTTTAAAAACGATCTGGTACTCGAAGCCGCATTTGGTCAGGCCGAAGGATTTGTCGATCAATATTTCGCGAAAGGCAGCTATAAACTGCCGGTCGCCGGCAGTCCGCTCTCCACCAGTTACCAGTTTTATGGCGCCCGCGATAAAGCTGAAAATGCCACCCTCAATGATATCTACGACGGCACCGCCTGGCTGCAGGCGCTCACCTTCGGGTACAAGCTTGGCCAGGTCGATTTACGCCTCGAAGGCACGATGGTGAAAGCCGAGGGGCAGCAGGGCTACTTTCTCCAGCGTATGACCCCGACCTATGCCTCCTCCAACGGTCGACTCGACATCTGGTGGGACAACCGCTCGGACTTCAACGCCAACGGTGAAAAAGCGCTGTTCTTTGGCGCGATGTACGATCTCAGCAACTGGGATCTGGCGGGCTGGGCGGTAGGGGCGTCTTATGCTTACGCTTGGGACGCTAAACCCGCCAGCTGGGCGCTGGACGGCAACGGTGAACGCCAGTCCATCGCCAGCAATAACATCAAAGAATCCGCTTACAGCCTCGATGCGTCATACACCGTGCAGGACGGACGCGCTAAGGGCACGCTATTTAAGCTGCACTTCACCGAGTACGACAACCACTCCGACATTCCCAGCTACGGCGGGGGCTACGGCAATATCTTTCAGGACGAGCGCGACGTGAAGTTTATGGTTATCGCGCCCTTTACCCTTCTCTGACTGACCCGGCGCGGCCGCCGGTTGCGCCAGTACGCTCTCATTTTAAGGACAACCGTATGAAACGATGCAATCTGAGTGTGATCGCCACAGCGCTGCTGGGCGTATTTAGCGGGACGGCGCTGGCAGACCAGGCCACCGTAGACCGCATCAGCCACTTCGGGCTGAATTATGCCGTCAAGGATAATCAGGCGGCGCTGCACGGTGTGGACTGCGCGCAGCTTGGTGCAGACTGGGCGTCGTGCAACAAAGCGGTGATCGCGCTGACCAACCACGGCGATGCGGTGACCAGTAAAGACTGGGTCATCTGGTTCCACAGCATTCGTCAGATCCTGCGCGTCGATAATCCGCAGTTTAAAGTCACCCACGTGATGGGCGATCTGCACAAGCTTGAGCCGACCGACGCCTTCACCGGCTTTCCGGCCGGGGAGAAGGTTGAGATCCCGATTGTTAATGAGTACTGGCAGCTGTTTGTCACTGACGTGCTGCCACGCTGGTACGTGACCGCCGACGGCGCTTCGCCGAAAACCATTGCCAGTACCGATACCGAAGATCTGACCCAGTTTGTCACGCCGCTCGGCGAGCAGTGGAAACGCACGGCGGAGGATAACAATATCCTGATGACCGCCGAGGCGCGCTTTGAGAAAAACAGCGATGTGAAGATGCTCAACGCGCCAGCGCTGCGCGGCCAGATTGTGCCGACCCCGCAGCAGGTCAAAGTGCAGGGCCAGGATATCGATCTCAGCGGCGGCGTGAAGCCTGACCTTACGGCGCTGAAAGCGAACAGCCAGCAGGCACTGATGCAGCGCTTCAGCCAGCTTGGCGTCAATACCGGCGGGGCATATCCGGTGCGCGCGCAGATTGATAAAGCCGCGTTTAGCGGTGCGGCGGCAGTGCCAGGGGCGTACCGGTTGACCATCGATAAAAATGAGGCCGTGATTACCGGTCTTGACGAGGCGGGGGCGTTCTACGGCGTGCAGTCGCTGCTGTCCCTGATCCCTGCAAGCGGAGAACAAAAAATCGCCGCGCTGGAAGCCAGCGATGCGCCACGCTTTGCGTACCGGGGGATTCATCTTGATGTCGGGCGCAATTTCCACACGAAAGCGGCGGTACTGCGCCTGCTCGACCAGATGGCGGCGTACAAGCTGAATAAATTCCACTTCCACCTTAGCGATGATGAAGGCTGGCGCATTGAGATCCCCGGCCTGCCGGAACTGACCGACATCGGCAGCAAGCGCTGTCACGATCCGAGTGAGAAAACCTGTCTGCTGCCGCAGCTTGGCTCCGGCCCCGACAGCAATAACAACGGCAGCGGGTTCTTTACCCGAGCGGACTACATAGAGATCGTGAAATTCGCCGCCGCGCGTCACATTGAGGTGATCCCGGAGATCGATATGCCAGCCCATGCACGCGCGGCGACTATCGCGATGGAAGCGCGCTACGATCGGTTGATGAAGGCAGGGGATGAAAAAGCGGCCAGTGAATTCCGCCTGCTCGATCCCACCGACACCTCCAACACCACCGGCGTGCAGTACTACAACCGCACCGGGTATCTCAATCCGTGCCTCGATGCGTCGCGCCGCTTCGTCGATAAGGTGATCGGCGAAATGCAGCAGATGCACCGCGAGGCAGGTCAGCCGCTAACCACCTGGCATTTCGGCGGCGACGAAGCGAAAAATATCTACCTCGGTACCGGTTACACCGACCAGGCGAAGCCGGAAGCCGGCAAGGGCATTATCGACCAGAGCAAACAGGACAAACCCTGGGCGAAATCTGCCGCCTGTCAGGCGATGGTGAAAGCCGGCAACGTGGCCGATGTGGATCATCTCTCCAGCTATTTTGGCGTCGAGGTGAGCAAGCTGGTTAATGCCCACGGTATTGAGGCGATGCAGGCCTGGCAGGATGGGTTGAAAGACGCCAGAGATGCCAGCGCTTTCGCCACCAAAGCGGTGAACGTTAACTTCTGGGATACGCTCTACTGGGGCGGCTTCGACAGCGCCAGCGTCTGGGCGAACAAAGGCTTCCGGGTGGTGATTTCTAATCCGGATTACGTCTACCTTGATTTCCCGAATGAGGTGCATCCGCAGGAGAGCGGCTATTACTGGGGCACGCGTTTCAGCGATGAACGTAAAATCTTCAGTTTCGCCCCGGACAACCTGCCGCAAAACGCGGAAACCTCTGTGGATCGCGACGGCAATGCGTTCACGGCGAAATCCGATAAACCCTGGCCTGGCGCGTATGGCCTCTCTGCGCAGCTGTGGAGCGAAGTGGTGCGCACCGACCAGCAGATGGAGTACATGATCTATCCCCGTCTGATCGCGGTGGCAGAACGTGCCTGGCATCGCGCCAGCTGGGAGCAGGACTATCAGCAGGGGCGTGAGTATAAGGGCGGCGAGACGCATCAGGTGGATGTAAAAGCGCTGCACAATGACTGGGTGCGATTTGCCAGTCTGGTGGGCAGCCGCGAGCTGGCGAAGCTCGATAAAGCGGGCGTGCAGTACCGCCTGCCGGTACCGGGAGCGCGTATCGTTAACGGCGTGCTGGACGCCAACGTCAGCCTGCCCGGCGTGACGCTGGAGTACTCGCTCGACACCGGTAAAACCTGGCAGCGCTATGATGATAAGCAGCGTCCGGCGGTGAGCGGGGAAGTGCAGGTGCGGAGCGTCAGCGCGGACGGCAAGCGTTTCAGCCGCGTCGACAGCGTTAAAGGCTAAGCGTTATCTGCCACAGGCCAGCCTGCGGGCTGGCTTTTTTAGCGTCAGGCATAAAAAAACCGGCATCTGCCGGTTTTCTCGTTGCGACTTATTTTTCGCTGATTTCGTGCGCGTTATCTTCTTCGCGGCAGTCGCCTTCGGCGCAGTGGCCGTAGAGGTAGAGACTGTGGTTGGTCAGGCGAATGCCGTGACGGGTGGCGATTTCACGCTGGCGCTGCTCGATAGAGTCATCGCTGAATTCGATAACCTTGCCGCAGTCGAGGCAGATCAGGTGATCGTGGTGATGCTGCTGCGTCAGTTCGAATACGGACTTGCCGCCTTCGAAGTTGTGGCGCGTTACGATGCCGGCGTCGTCGAACTGGTTCAGTACGCGATAGACGGTCGCCAGACCAATTTCTTCGCCCATGTCGATCAGACGCTTATAAAGTTCTTCCGCGCTGACATGATGGTTATCTGGACCCTGTAACACTTCGAGGATTTTTAATCGAGGAAGCGTGACTTTCAGGCCAGCCTTCTTTAATGCGGTATTGTTGTCAGTCATGCGGAATCTGTCCTGTTGCTTTGCGATTCGCTCCGGTAAACGAAGCAGAATAACCGGATATCTTGTGTTGAATGCGACTCATTATAGAACTGCCTGAGTTAAATGAAAATCGCAAGTACCAATCCGAAAGTGTGCTTAAAAACCGGAATGGCGCCACAATTAATAGGGGTTTCACTCGGTTAACCAGGAGGACATTGTACAGAGTTGAATGGGAAAGTTACAAACTTGTAGCAATTATTTTTATTGGTTTTATCTATCAAAACGGCGCAAATCAGCGATTTACGCCGTTCAAAAATCAGGCGTTGATGATGTCCTGCAGATGCAGTTCCTCAGAAACCTGTTTAACCCATTTCTCGACGCGCTCAGCGGTCAGTTCAGGCTGGCGATCTTCATCAATGGCGAGGCCAACAAAGTGATCGTCATCTGCCAGTCCTTTGGACGCTTCAAAGTGGTAACCCGCCGTTGGCCAGTGGCCGACGATGGTTGCGCCACGCGGTTCGATGATGTCGCGGATGGTGCCCAGCGCATCGCAGAAGTATTCCGCATAATCTTCCTGGTCGCCGCAGCCAAACAGCGCTACCAGCTTGCCGTTGAAGTCGACTTCTTCAAGCGTCGGGAAGAAATCATCCCAGTCGCACTGCGCTTCGCCGTAGTACCAGGTCGGAATGCCCAGCAGCAGGATGTCGAACGCTTCCAGATCTTCTTTGCTGCTTTTAGCAATGTCATGCACCTCAGCAACATCTTTACCAATCTGTTTTTGAATGGTTTTTGCGATATTTTCGGTATTGCCGGTGTCGCTGCCGAAGAAAATGCCTACGATTGCCATGAGTTAAATAACCTCTTGAAACTAAATAGTATGGTAGCGGCAAAATGCCCACAGATAACGGCAATCATAGCAGAACAGAGAAGAGTGCGGAAACCGCTATCATACCGGTGTGCACAGACTGCAACATGACGATGCTTTTTTCGCCGGGGCGTTGTTAAGGTTTGAGGGTATTGAGCTGGGCGAGCAGCATCTCTTCGATAAGCTCGCTACGGCTGATGTCGCGCGCCTGGGCCAGTTGATTGAGGGCGTCTACCGCCTCTTCGTTGAGTTTCAGCTCGACGCGCTTAAGCCCGCGAACTTTGTCGCGCTTCAGCTGGTTGCGTTTATTGATGCGCAGCTGCTCATCACGCGTCAGGGGGTTCGTCTTCGGGCGACCGGGGCGACGCTCGTGCGCGAACAGATCAAGTGTCGTACGATCGGTTTGTTCTTTTGCCATGATAGAAATTTGAGACAGGAGAAACAGGCTGCCCGGGTGCGTCGGGGCGTATTAACAGCGCGCCATCATACATGAGGGCGTAGCGCGCGCCAACGCGTTAACGCCCCGGAGTGGCTGGTCGGTCTGTTTTTAGTCAGATAATTCAACATTCAGGAAGCGGCGAATGGCGCGCAGCACCGCCTGCGGCTTCTCGGCGTGCACCCAGTGACCCGCCCCGGCGATGACGTGCGCCCGCGCCTGGGGGAACTGCGCCAGCAGCGCCTCGCGATGGCTCTCGGTCACGTAAGGCGAATTTCCGCCGCGGATAAACAGCGCCGGGTGCGGCCAGGCCGGCACAGCTTCCCAGCCGATGATGTGATGATACTGATCCCACAGGGCAGGGACGTTGAAGCGCCATTCACCGTTGGCGAACGACTTCAGCAGAAACTGGATCACGCCCTCTTCGGCGATGTGCGTGCGCATCACGTCTGCTGCCGCCGTTCGGCTGGTCGCACCGGCGTCGGTGACCGCATTGATCGCCGCGAAAATCTCGTCGTGACGGCGCACGTCGTAGCTGACCGGCGCGATGTCGATCGCCACCAGATTCGCAATGCGCTCCGGCGCGAGGGCGCTGACGGCCATTACCGCTTTGCCGCCCATCGAATGGCCAATCAGCGTCACCTTATCCAGCCCCTGTTCGTCCAGGGTATCGACCAGATCCTGCGCCATCGCCGGGTAGGTCATCTCGTCTGCACGCGGAGAAAGGCCATGATTTCGCATATCTACCGACAGCACATCGTGATCCGCCACCAGGTCGCGCGCCAGCACGCCGAGGTTGTCCAGGCTGCCAAACAGCCCGTGAACCAGCACGATGGGAGAATTGTTGTTCGGTTGTTGCGCAGATTGCGCTCGGCTGTTCAATTTCATGGCAAAGTTCTTTTTTTGAGTCCGTAAGGATAGGGTATCATGTTGACCATTCTGCCGCCCGGCCGCAAGATTCCAGTTTAATCTGACTTTTGCCGCCTTCCTGGTTTGACGCTATTCGCTGTTGGGTTTTTGCTTCTATAATCCCAACGTCCCAACGACTTGTATTCAGAGAAGATATTGCACTGGATGAAGATGAAAACGATTGAAGTTGATGACGACCTTTACCGCTATATTGCCAGCCACACGCAGCATATTGGTGAGAGCGCGTCGGACATTTTACGGCGCATGCTGAAAGTTGCCGCCTCCCGTGACGCCGCGGCCCCGGCTACCGTTGCACCCGCCGTTGCGGTGGCTGCCACCGAGCAGAAGCCGGTCAGCCCGGTCAAAGATCGCGTGCGGGCGATGCGTGAGCTGCTGCTGTCGGACGATTACGCCGAGCAGCGCAAAGCCGTCAATCGTTTCATGCTGGTTCTGTCTACACTCTACTCATTGGATGCCTCCGCGTTTGCCGCCGCCACCGACTCGCTTCATGGCCGCACCCGTGTCTATTTCGCCGGGGATGAGCAAACGCTGTTGCACAGCGGTAATCAGACTAAGCCCAAACACGTTCCCGGTACGCCGTACTGGGTGATCACCAATACCAACACGGAGCGCAAGCGCAGCATGATCGAACACATCATGCAGGCCATGCAGTTCCCGGCGGAATTGACTGAAAAGGTTTGCGGCACCATTTAACTCTTGCGTCAATAAGGATCAGGCAATGGCAAACGACAAGCGCGCAGGGCAACCTGCGCAACAGAGTGACTTGATTAACGTCGCGCAGCTTACCGCGCAGTACTACGTGCTTAAGCCTGAGGTCGGAAATACGGAACACGCCGTGAAATTCGGCACCTCCGGCCACCGCGGCAGCGCCGTACGCCACAGCTTTAACGAGCCGCACATTCTGGCAATCGCGCAGGCGATCGCCGAAGAGCGCGCCAAAAATGGCGTTACCGGCCCGTGCTACGTGGGTAAAGATACCCACGCGCTTTCCGAACCGGCATTTATTTCGGTACTGGAAGTGCTGGCCGCCAACGGCGTTGACGTCATCGTGCAGGAAAACAACGGCTACACGCCGACCCCAGCCATTTCTAACGCGATCCTCGAACACAACAAGAGCGGCGGCGCGCAGGCAGACGGTATCGTGATCACGCCGTCCCACAACCCGCCGGAAGATGGCGGCATCAAATACAATCCGCCGAACGGTGGTCCGGCGGATACTAACGTCACGAAAGTGGTGGAAAACCGCGCCAACGCGCTGCTGGCCGACGGCCTGAACGGCGTAAAACGCGTATCGCTGGACGAAGCCTGGTCCAGCGGTCGCGTTACCGCGAAGGATCTGGTGCAGCCGTTTATTGAAGGGCTGGCAGAGATCGTCGATATGGCGGCAATCCAGAAAGCGGGCCTGAAGCTCGGCGTCGATCCGCTCGGCGGCTCCGGTATCGAATACTGGAAACGCATCGCCGAGCACTACCAGCTCGATCTTACTCTGGTCAACGATCAGGTCGATCAGACCTTCCGCTTTATGCACCTCGATAAAGACGGCGTGATTCGTATGGACTGCTCCAGCGAATCCGCGATGGCGGGCCTGCTCAAGCTGCGCGATCGGTTTGACCTGGCGTTCGCTAACGACCCGGATTACGATCGCCACGGCATCGTCACCCCGGCAGGGCTGATGAACCCGAACCACTATCTGGCGGTTGCGATCAACTACCTGTTCCAGCACCGTCCGCAGTGGGGCCAGGACGTCGCGGTAGGCAAAACCCTGGTGTCATCGGCGATGATCGACCGCGTGGTTAACGCGCTGGGCCGCAAGCTGGTGGAAGTGCCGGTCGGCTTCAAGTGGTTCGTTGACGGTTTGCACGACGGCAGCTTCGGTTTCGGCGGTGAAGAGAGTGCCGGGGCATCGTTCCTGCGCTTCGACGGTACCCCGTGGTCAACCGACAAAGACGGCATCATCATGTGCCTGCTGGCAGCGGAAATCACCGCGGTAACCGGTAAGAACCCGCAGCAGCACTATGACGAGCTGGCCGGGCGCTTTGGCGCACCGAGCTATAACCGTCTGCAGGCTTCCGCGTCGTCGGCACAGAAAGCCGCGCTGTCTAAGCTCTCACCGGATATGGTCAGCGCCAGCACCCTGGCGGGCGATGCTATCACCGCGCGTCTGACGGAAGCGCCGGGCAACGGTGCTTCTATCGGCGGGCTGAAGGTGATGACCGAGAACGGCTGGTTCGCGGCGCGTCCGTCCGGCACTGAAGATGCCTATAAAATCTACTGTGAAAGCTTCCTCGGGGCGGAACATCGCCAGCAGATCGAGAAAGAAGCGGTGGAAATCGTCAGTGAAGTGCTGAAAAACGCCTGAGTCTGATGAGGACAAAAAAGCGCGCTCCGGCGCGCTTTTTTATTGTCATTGTTAAATCACCGCCCTGGGAGAGGGAGATTGATTTTCACGCTTATCCGGAGCGTGCAAACCTCACATCATGAACCGATACCCGATCCCGGTTTCCGTCAGCAGATGGCGCGGTCGCGCCGGGTCGGCTTCCAGCTTCTGGCGCAGGTGCGCCATGTAAATCCGCAGATAGTGACTGTGCTCCACCGCGTTCGGTCCCCACACCTGGCTCAGCAGCTGGCGCTGGGTGAGCACCTTACCGTGATTGTTGAGCAGCGCTGCCAGCAGGCGAAACTCAATCGGCGTCAGATGCACTTCCACGTCGCCGCGCAGAATGCGGCGGCTGGCGAGATCCACTTCGATATCCGCAAAGCGAAATACCGGCTCGGGATGATTCAGCGAACCGTGGCGGCGCAGCGCTACCCGTAAGCGGGCCTGCAGTTCGCCGATGCCGAAGGGTTTACTGAGATAGTCATCTGCGCCGGCATCCAGCGCGGCGATCTTATCGGTCTCTTCGCTGCGCGCCGACAGCACGATCACCGGCGTCTGGCTCCACTGGCGAAAATCGCGGATGAAATCAAGCCCGTCGCCGTCCGGCAACCCTAAATCGAGGATCACCATATCGGGCTTGCGGGTGGCGGCTTCAATCAGCCCGCGCTGCAGCGTATCGGCCTCGTGTACGCGCAGGCCTTCCGCTTCCAGCGCGGTACGCAGAAAGCGGCGGATCTCTTTTTCATCTTCAACGATCAGGACGTTAATCACATACCCTCTTGCAGTTCATCGACGCCGGGCGGCGTCTCCAGCGGTAGCGTGACGTGGAAACTGGCACCGCCCTCCGGGCGGTTGGCGGCGTAGATGGTGCCGCCATGCACCTCCACAATCGCCCGACAGATCGCCAGCCCCAGCCCGACGCCGGGAATGGCTGACTCTTTGTTTCCACGCGCGAATTTATCAAAGATAGCGCGTTCCTGACCAGAAGGGATCCCCGGCCCGCTGTCCCACACTTCCAGATCGAGCGCCTCGTTATCAACCCGCGCGCGGATGCCCACCTCGGCCTTACTGCCGGCATACTTCGCGGCGTTCTCCAGCAGGTTGATCAGCACGCGCTCAAACAGCGGGCCATCCACATGGATCAGCGTCAGCGGGTCGGGCAGGGCCAGCTGCACCGGTTTCCCGGTGTGGCCCGGCTCCAGCATATTGAGCGCGCTGCCCACCACCTCTTCCAGCGTCAGCCACTCCTTGCGCAGATTAAAACCGCCGGACTGAATGCGCGCCATGTCCAGCAGGTTATTCACCAGCCGGGTGGTGTTCAGCACGTGACGGCGAATGTCATTGGCCTGCGGAGCGTGCTTCGAGCCTTCCGCGGCCAGGTCCAGCGTCAGGATCTCTGCCTGACCGAACAGCACCGTAAGCGGCGTGCGCAGATCGTGCGACAGCGCCGCCAGCAGCGAGTTACGCAGCTGTTCGCGCTCGCTCACCAGCCGCGCCTGCTCTTCGCTGGTGGTTAACGCCAGGCGCTCCAGCGCGCTCGCGACCAGCAGAGTAAAGGTCTCCAGTAGCCGCTGCTGCTCGGGGATCATCAGCTGGCGCAGGTTATCCGGCTCGACAATCACCAGCCCGAGGGTCTTCTGCGCGGTGCGCAGCGGCAGGATCTGATAAGGCACCCCCGGCAGCGTATCGGTTCCGGCCCCGGCGGGCAGCCCTTTGTCATAGCTCCAGTGGGCGATGGCCTCGTCCCAGGCGGTGACGCCTTTGCCCGCCGCATGCGGAATAAGCCTGCCGTGCTCGTCCGGAAGCAGCAGCTGGCTGCGGGCAAAAAACGTCGACTGGATAAACTGCTCGCTGGTGGCGGCAATATCTTCGGCGCTGCGTCCGACCGCCAGCGATTTCGACATCTCATACAGGTGGCGGGTGCGCTGCTCGCGGTAGCGTGCCACTTTCGCCTGGTAGCGCACCCCGGCGGTAAGATTGCCGATAATCAGGCCCACCGCCAGCATCACCGCAAAGGTGAGCAGGTACTGCACGTCGGAGACCGCCAGCGTGCCGTGGGGGGCAATAAAGAACAGGTCAAAGCTGAGCACGTTGATAAAGGTCGCCAGCACCGACGGCCAGCGTCCGTAAAACAGCGCCACAACCACCACGCCGAGCAGGTAAATCATCACCAGGTTGGCGGCATCGAAGGCCACCATCCACTGGCTGGCGATAAGGGTGATGATGGCGCAGAGCAGCACCGCTACCAGCGCGCCGCGCAGCTGCACCCGCCACTTCTCGGTGAAGGTGCGGGTATCCGGTGCGCGGGCGGCGGTGACCAGCGGTTTGTCGTCCAGTGCGACGATCAGCAGGTCGAGATCCGGGGCGCGGCGGGCGAGGCGGTCGGCGAAGGTGTCGCGCTGGAACCAGCGGCGGGTGTTGCGCCGCCCGATAACGATTTTGCCGAGGTTGTGCTCCCGGGCGTAGCGCAGAATCGCTTTATCTTCCGCCGGATCGGCGAGGGTGGCGGTCTCGGCCCCCAGCTCCTGGGCTAAACGCAGGGCGCTCAGAATGGCGCGACGCTGCTGCTCCGGCAGACGGTGCAGGGTCGGAGTTTCAACGTACACTGCGTGCCAGACGCTGCCGAGACGTGCTGCCAGTCGCGCGGCGGTACGCACCAGTTTTTCATTGCCGTTGCCGTGGCCGATGCACAGCAGGATGGCGTCTCGGGTGTGCCACACCCGCTCCTGGCCCTGATTGTCGCGCCAGGCGCGCATCTGTTCGTCCACGCGGTCAGCGGTGCGCCGCAGGGCAAGCTCGCGCAGCGCAATCAGGTTGCCTTTGCGGAAGAAGTGCTCGATGGCGCGTTCGGCCTGGCCGCCAATATAAACTTTGCCTTCGTGCAGGCGCTGGCGCAGGTCGTCCGGCGGCAGGTCCACCAGCACGATTTCGTCTGCGGCATCAAAGACCGGATCGGGCACGGTTTCCCGCACCTGGACACCGGTTACGCCGCCCACCACGTCGTTGAGGCTCTCAAGATGCTGAACGTTAACCGTGGTAAAGACGTCGATCCCGGCATCCAGCAGCTCTTCCACGTCCTGCCAGCGTTTCGGGTGGCGCGAGCCGGGCGCGTTGCTGTGCGCCAGCTCGTCCATCAGGATCAGGGCAGGGCGACGGGCAAGGGCGCTGTCGAGATCGAACTCGGCAACCTGACGCCCCCGGTGATGGATGCGTTTAAGGGGCTGGATAGCCAGCCCCTGCAGTAGTGCCGCGGTTTCCGCGCGCCCGTGGGTCTCCACCACGCCCACCAGAATATCCAGCCCCTGGCTGCGCAGGCGCTGCGCCTCCTGCAGCATGGCGTAGGTTTTCCCGACGCCAGCGCAGGCGCCGAAAAAGATCTTCAGCCGGCCGCGCGTCCGGGGCGTCGTCTGCTCCAGCAGGCGATCCGGGTCGGGGCGCGAGGGTTCCTCAGTCATCGTGTGTCCTTATCGGGCCGACAGTGCGTCCAGCGCCAGATTAAGCTGCAACAGATTCACCACCGGCTGGCCGATAAAGCCCACCAGCGGGGTTTGCGTGGCGTCGGCAACCAGACGCGCCACCTCGTCCTGAGTCAGATTACGTGCTTTTGCGACACGCGGGATCTGCCAGCGCGCGGCCTCCGGCGAGATGCCGTTATCCAGCCCGCTGGCAGACGCGGTAACCAGCTCCACCGGCACCGTCGGCGTAGCCTGCGGATTCGCGGCGCGCAGGGCAGCGACACGCTCGCGCACCGCCTCATCCAGTGCCGGGTTGCTGGCCGGCAGGTTGCTGCCGCCGGAAGCCATTGGATTATAAGGCGCTTCTGCAGTAGCGGAAGGGCGTCCCTGAAAATAGTGCGCGCCGCTGAAGTTCTGGCCGATTAGCGCCGAGCCGCGCACCTCGTTATTGATGCGGATCAGCGAGCCGTTGGCCTGCTCCGGGAACCACCACTGCCCGAGGGCGGTGGTGAGCAGCGGGTAAAGCCCGCCGGTGACCAGCGTAAGCAGAATAAAGATCAGTAAAGCCGGGCGTAACTGTGCCATGAACAACTCCTTTTACACCAGACCCAGAGCGGTCAGGATCAGGTCGATAATTTTGATGCCGATAAACGGCACCACCAGCCCGCCGAGGCCATAAATCCACAGGTTGCGGCGCAGCATGGCCGCGGCGCTGAGCGGTTTATAGCTCACCCCGCGCAGCGCCAGCGGGATCAGGAAGATGATGATCAGCGCGTTAAAAATCACCGCGCTGAGGATCGCCGACGAGGGCGAGTGCAGGTGCATCACGTTCAGGGCGTTGAGCTGCGGATAGGTTGCTGCAAACGCCGCCGGGATGATGGCGAAGTACTTCGCCACATCGTTGGCAATACTGAAGGTGGTCAGCGACCCGCGCGTCATCAGCATCTGCTTCCCGATATGCACCACTTCAATTAGCTTGGTGGGGTTGGAGTCGAGATCCACCATGTTCCCGGCCTCTTTTGCCGCCTGGGTACCGGAGTTCATCGCCACCGCCACGTCCGCCTGCGCCAGTGCTGGCGCATCGTTGGTGCCGTCCCCGGTCATTGCCACCAGCCGTCCTTCGGACTGGTACTGACGGATCAGCGCCAGTTTTGCTTCCGGCGTGGCTTCGGCGAGGAAATCATCCACCCCGGCTTCCGCCGCGATGGCCGCGGCGGTGAGGCGGTTATCCCCGGTGATCATCACCGTTTTGATACCCATTTTGCGCAGCTGGGCAAAACGCTCCTTGATGCCGCCTTTGACGATGTCCTTCAGGGCAATAACGCCGAGCACGTTGGCACCATCGGCCACTACCAGCGGCGTACCGCCCACTTTAGCGACGCGCTCCACGAGAGCATCCACCTGCGGCGGGAAGTGACCGCCGTTAGCCTCAACGTGGCGGCGAATGGCATCCACCGAGCCTTTACGGATCATGCGCTCCTGCACGTTAATGCCGCTCATGCGCGTCTGGGCCGTAAAGGGCACAAAGGTCGCCTGCAGGGTCTGCACATCGCGCTCGCGCAGGTTAAAGCGCTGCTTGGCCAGCACCACAATGCTGCGGCCTTCCGGGGTCTCATCCGCCAGCGACGCCAGCTGCGCGGCATCGGCCAGCGTGTGCTCATCCACACCCGGTGCCGGCAGGAACTCAGAGGCCTGACGGTTGCCGAGGGTGATGGTGCCGGTTTTATCCAGCAGCAACACGTTGACGTCGCCCGCCGCTTCCACGGCGCGCCCGCTGGTGGCGATGACGTTGGCACCCAGCATCCGGCTCATCCCGGCCACGCCAATGGCAGAGAGCAGGCCGCCGATGGTGGTGGGGATCAGGCACACCAGCAGCGCCACCAGCACCGTGACGCTTACTGCCGCGCCGCCGTACTGCGAGAACGGATAAAGCGTGGCGGTCGCCAGCAGAAAGACGATGGTCAGGGCCACCAGCAGAATGGTGAGCGCGATTTCGTTCGGGGTTTTGCGGCGCTGCGCGCCCTCTACCATCGCGATCATCCGGTCGAGGAAGGTTTCCCCGGGGTTGACGCTGCAGCGGATCACCAGCCAGTCGGAGAGAATGCGCGTCCCGCCGGTCACCGAGGCGAAATCGCCGCCGGATTCGCGGATCACCGGGGCGGACTCCCCGGTGATGGCGCTCTCGTCCACCGAGGCACCGCCTTCGATCACTTCCCCGTCGCAGGGGATGATGTCGCCGGCTTCCACCAGCACCAGGTCACCCTTGCGCAGGGAAGAGGCCGGAACCTGATCCACCTGGGCGTCGTGCTGCGGCGCGCGCAGTTTGCGGGCCGGGGCGGTGTTTTTCACCCCTTTCAGGCTGTTGGCCTGGGCTTTGCTGCGGCCTTCGGCCAGTGCTTCCGCGACGTTGGCGAACAGCACGGTAAACCACAGCCACAGGCTGATGGCGGCGGTAAACAGCGCATCACCCGCCAGTGCGCCACCGGCCATGGCCAGCGCCAGCAGGGTGGTCAGCACGCTGCCAACCCAGACGATGAACATTACCGGGTTGCGCCACTGGGCGCGTGGGTCCAGCTTGCGAAAAGAATCCATCAGCGCCTGACGAAGTAATCCAGGTTCGAGCAGGGCCAGTTGCTTACGACTCATTGATAGCGCTCCGCAATAGTCATTGCACAAGAGAGAGGTGTTCCGCCACCGGGCCGAGGGCGAGGGCGGGAATGAAGGTCAGGGCACCGACCAGCAGCACGGTCCCGATCAGCAGACCGATAAACAGCGCACCGTGGGTCGGCAGCGTACCGGGGGTGACCGGCTGGATTTTCTTGCTCACCAGCGAACCGGCAATCGCCAGCACCGGCACAATCACGGCGAAGCGACCAACGAACATGCAGAACGCCAGTAGCAGGTTCCAGAACGGGGTGTTGGCGCTCAGCCCGGCGAAGGCGCTGCCGTTGTTGTTGGCGGCGGACGACACGGCGTAAAGCACCTCGCTGAAGCCGTGAATACCCGGATTGAGCATCCCGGCGCGACCAGCCTCGGTCATCATCGCCAGTGCGGTGCCGAGCAGTACCAGCGCGGGCGTCACCAGAATGGCCAGCGCGGTGAGTTTCATCTCGCGCACGTCGATCTTCTTGCCGAGGTATTCCGGGGTGCGGCCAATCATCAGCCCGGCGATAAACACCGCCAGCAGCACGAACAGCAGCATGCCGTAGAGACCAGAGCCGACGCCGCCGAACACCACTTCGCCAATCTGCATCAGCCACATCGGGATCATGCCGCCCAGCGCGGTGAAGGAGTCATGCATGGCGTTGACTGCACCGCAGGACGCCGCCGTGGTGACCACGCTGAACAGCGCACTGGCAAGAATGCCGAAGCGGCTCTCTTTGCCTTCCATATTGAGCGCGCTGTCAGCACCGAATTCGAGGAAGTGCGGGTTGCCGCGGGTTTCCGCCCACATGACAACGGCGACGCACACCACAAAGATCGACGCCATCGTCCAGAGGATGGCCCGTCCCTGGCGGGCATCGCCCACCGCCTCGCCGAAAGCGAAGCAGAGCGCTGCGGGAATAATAAAGATCGCCAGCATCTGTACGAAATTGGTCAGCGCGGTGGGGTTTTCAAACGGGTGCGCGGAGTTGGCGTTAAAGAAGCCGCCGCCGTTGGTGCCGAGCATTTTAATCGCTTCCTGCGAGGCCACCGGCCCCATCGGCAGCAGCTGCTTCGCCCCTTCAAGGGAGGTGAACGGCTGGTAAGGCATCAGGTTCTGCAGCGCGCCCTGCTGAATGAAGAACAGCGCGATAATCAGCGCCAGCGGCAGCAGCGCCCACAGGGTAATACGCGTGAGATCCACCCAGGCGTTGCCGAGGGTATTCACCGAATGGCGCGCGAAGGCGCGGATCAGGGCAAACACCACGGCGATACCGGTGGCGGCGGAAAGGAAGTTCTGCACCGTCAGGCCGACCATCTGGCTGAAGTAGCTCAGGGTGGTTTCCCCGGCGTAGGACTGCCAGTTGGTGTTAGCCACAAAACTGACCGCGGTATTCAGCGCCAGATGCCATGACAGACCCGGCAGCTGCTGCGGGTTAAACGGCAGCGCGCCCTGCAGCATCAGTATCGAGAACAGCACCGCCAGGCCCACCATGTTAAGCAGCAGAATAGCGAGCAGGTATTCACGCCAGTTCATCTCGCGCTGCCGGACGCCGGAAAGCCGCCAGATAACGCGCTCTACGCCCGCAAGACCTGGCAGCGGCGTGCCTTCAATCAGCCGCGCCAGTCCGCTCCCCAGGGGTTTAGCGAGGATCATAAGCACCAGTAAAAAGCTGGCGATCAGTAAAAATGCCGATGCGGCCATCAGAACGCCTCCGCATTGATCAGGGCGTAAACCAGATAGCCCAGTAACAGGAAAACCAGCACAACGCCGGCTAATACGCCTGCACTCACAGTCCACCTCCAGTGGTGTTAATGATGTGCGCTAATCGTGACGGCAGGGGCGAAAAGATGTCGCAAAAATGGCGGGGCGGGGCGTAAAAAAAGTATAAAAATGACAAAAGCCACAATTTAACCGCGGGTTAGTATTTATTTAACCATTTTGTAACTTATTTACGGTATGAATTGTAAAGGGACCGATTTATTTGCATTTTTACTGGTCTGATGAGTAGTAAAATTACAAACAAAGCGCTACTATTTTAACCAGATCACATTTTCACTTTCATCGGCAGCCTGTCGCGTGCCGGCCAGTTAAGGGGAGAAGCCTTATGTCTATCTATAAACACTATCCAGCGCATCAGGTTTTCCTGCGCCGCACTTATGCCGTCATGCTCGGCGTTATCGCCCTGCCGGTCATGCTGTTCTGGAAAGATCGCGCCCGTTTTTACAGCTATCTGCACCGCGTCTGGTCAAAAACCAGCGATAAACCGGTATGGATGGACCTGTCAGAAAAAGCCGCCTGCGACTTCTACTGAGTGTAAAAATCCTGCACAACCGTCCCGCTTCGCCGGGGCGGTTTTTTTTTGCGTTTATTTATTACATTACGCGGTGAATATCGTCCTTCCTGCACGCCAGCGGCCTGGCTACACTTATCAGTGACGTGAATGAGGAGTCGCTATGAGTGAAAAAATCCCTGTTGGCATCAGCGCCTGTCTGTTGGGAGAAAATGTGCGTTTTGACGGCGGTCATAAGCGACTGGCGTTTGCGGTGGAGTCGCTCTCCCCGTGGATGAAGTTTGAACCGGTCTGCCCGGAGATGGCCATTGGCCTGCCGGTGCCGCGTCCGGCGCTGCGGCTGGTTAAAGAGGAGAGCGGCGCGGTGGCGCTGCGCTTCAGCGACAAGCGCGAAGGCGATCTGACCGCCGATATGGAGCAGTTTTCTCATGAACGGGTGTCGCGTTTTGAACACCTGTGCGGGTATATCGTCTGCGCCAAATCACCGAGCTGCGGCATGGAGCGGGTGCGCATCTACGATGCCGACGGCAAAAACAATCGCAAGGCCGAGCGGGGAATTTACACCCGCATTCTGATGGAAACCTTCCCCTGGCTGCCGGTGGAAGAGGATGGACGCCTGCACGATCCGGTACTGCGCGAGAATTTTATCGAGCGGGTCTACACCCTGCATGAGCTTAACCAGCTGCACAGCCAGGGTCTGAATCGCGGCGGGCTGATTGCGTTCCACAGCCGCTACAAGCTGCTGTTGCTGGCCCATTCCCAGCCGCAGTATCGCGAGCTGGGCCGTTTTGTGGCAGCCATTAACGAGTGGGACGATCTGGAGGCGTTCTTTGTTGCCTATCGTCAGAAATTAATGGATCTGCTCGCCATTCCGGCTACCCGCCGCAACCACACCAACGTGCTGATGCATGTCCAGGGCTATTTCCGCAACCAGCTGAATGCCCGCCAGCGGCAGGAGCTTGCCACGCTGATCGACAGCTATCGCCAGGGAACGCAGCCGCTGCTGGCCCCCATGACGCTGCTGAAACACTATATGGCGGAGTTCCCGGACAGCTACCTGTCGGTGCAGCGCTATTTCGAGCCCTATCCGGAAGCGTTACGTCTGCGCTACGGCCACTGATTTCCCCGTTTTTCCATGTTACTTTGTTCGTTGAGCGCGGCACTGCCCGCGCTCTTTTCGCCTGCAACCTTAACGCCTGACGAACAAGGCGCGTAGCAAAGGGAGTTTTATGACCACGCATCTGGTCTGGTTCAGGGCTGACCTGCGCCTGCACGATAATCTTGCCCTCGCGGCGGCCTGCCGCAACAGCAACGCCAGGGTCATTGGCCTCTTTATCGCCACCCCCGAACAGTGGCACGCCCATACCCTGGCTCCGCGCCAGGCCTGGTTTATCCGCGAACATCTCCACGCCTTGCGTGACGCCCTGGCGCAGCGCGGCATCCCGCTCTATACCGCGCAGCTGGATGATTTCGACGCCTGCATTCCCTGGATTAGCGAATTCTGCGATACGCACCGCGTCGATGCGCTGTTCTACAACTATCAGTACGAACTCAACGAGCGTAAGCGCGACGTGGCACTGGAGAAGCACCTCGACGGTTTCGTCACCTGCCAGGGCTTTGACGACAGCGTACTGCTTGCCCCCGGTAGCGTGCTGACCGGTGGCCGCGAGATGTACAAAGTGTTTACCCCCTTCAGCCGGGCGTACCTGAAAAAGCTGGCGGAAGGATTGCCGGAGTGCGTTCACGCGCCGAAAGCGCGCCCGTCGGCACCCTGTGAAGCACCGCCGCTGGCGGCCTTTGACTATCCGGTTGAAGCGGCAGACGAAATGCTGTTCCCGGTGGGCGAAACCGCCGCGCTGGCAAAGCTGCGCCAGTTCTGCCAGCAGGGTGCGGGTGAATATGATACCCGGCGCGACTTCCCTGCCATTGAAGGTACCAGCCGGGTGTCGCCCTATCTCGCCATCGGCGTGCTGTCGCCGCGCCAGTGCCTGCATCGTCTGCTGGCGGAACAGCCAAAGGCGCTGGAGGGCGGGCCGGGCGCGGTGTGGCTCAATGAGCTTATCTGGCGCGAGTTTTATAAGCATCTGATGACTTATCATCCGGCGCTGTGCCGCGGGAAACCCTTCATCAGCTGGACTGAAAACGTCGCCTGGGACAACGACGACAAACGCTTCGACGCCTGGTGCGCCGGGCGGACCGGTTATCCGATCGTCGATGCCGCGATGCTGCAGATGAACCGCACCGGCTGGATGCATAACCGGCTACGCATGATCGTTGCCAGCTTCCTGGTAAAGGATCTGCTTATCGACTGGCGTCAGGGAGAGCGTTATTTTATAGCGCAGCTGATCGACGGCGATCTGGCCGCCAATAACGGCGGCTGGCAGTGGGCGGCCTCCACCGGCACCGATGCGGCACCCTATTTCCGCATTTTCAACCCCACCACCCAGGGGCAGAAGTTTGATGCGCAGGGGGCGTTTATTCGCCGCTGGCTGCCGGCGCTGGGCAAGGTGCCGGATAAGTCGCTGCACGACCCCTGGAGCTGGGCGGATAAACACGGCGTGACGCTGGACTATCCGCGTCCGATAGTCGACCACAAGCAGGCGCGCGTGGCGACGCTTGCGGCCTATGAAGCCGCACGTAAATCTTGATAAGGGAACACCGATGAAAAATACCGAACTGGAACGTCTGATTAACGACAAGCTCAACAGTGCGGCATTCAGCGATTTCGCGCCGAACGGCCTGCAGGTTGAAGGGCGCGAAACCATTCAGAAGATCATCACCGGCGTGACCGCCAGCCAGGCGCTGCTCGACGAAGCCGTGCGCCAGCAGGCGGATGCGGTGATCGTGCATCACGGCTACTTCTGGAAGGGCGAAGCGCCGGCGATTCGCGGCATGAAGCGCAACCGTCTGAAAACGCTGCTCGCTAACGACATCAACCTCTACGGCTGGCACCTGCCGCTCGACGCGCACCCGGAACTGGGGAATAACGTGCAGCTGGCGCAGCTGCTGGGCATTACCGTGAGGGGCGAGATCGAACCGCTGGTGCCCTGGGGCGAGCTGTCGATGCCGGTACCGGGCCTGGAGCTGGCGTCATGGATCGAAGCGCGTCTCGGCCGTCGTCCGCTGTGGTGCGGCGACACAGGTCCGGATGTGGTGCAGCGCGTTGCCTGGTGCACTGGCGGCGGTCAGAACTTTATTGATGCCGCGGCGCGCTTCGGCGTCGATGCGTTTATCACCGGCGAAGTGTCCGAGCAGACTATTCACTCGGCACGCGAGCAGGGGCTGCACTTTTACGCCGCCGGGCATCACGCCACCGAGCGCGGCGGGATCCGCGCCCTGAGCGAATGGCTCACCGAGACGACCGACCTCGACGTGACCTTTATCGATATTCCTAATCCGGCCTGATTACCCACAGGGGGCAAGGTGCAACGAGCGAGATGTTATTTGCTGGGCGAAAGCGCAGTGGTGCTGGAGCTGGAGCCGCCGGTGACGCTGGCCAGCCAGAAACGGATCTGGCGGCTGACGCAGCGGCTGTCTGACATGCCAGGGATCGCGGAAGTCATCCCCGGCATGAACAATATCACCGTGGTGTTGCTGGAGCCGGAATCGAAGGCGCTCGACGCCATCGAACGGTTGCAGCGCTGGTGGGAAGAGAGCGAGGCGCTGGAGCCGGAATCGCGCCATATCACCATTCCGGTGATCTACGGCGGCGAAGACGGCCCGGATCTGTCGGTGGTCGCGCAGCACTGCGGCATGAGCGAGCGTGACGTGGTGGCGCTGCACGCCTCTATTGATTACGTGGTGTGGTTCCTCGGTTTCCAGCCGGGCTTCCCGTATCTGGGCGGCCTGCCGGACACGCTGGCGACGCCGCGTCGCGCTGAGCCGCGCCTGAGCGTACCGGTGGGCTCGGTGGGTATCGGCGGCAGCCAGACCGGGATCTACCCGCTGGCGACGCCGGGCGGCTGGCAGCTGATTGGCCGCACGCCGCTGCGGCTGTTCGATCCCGCCGGTGACACGCCGGTACTGCTGGCACCGGGCGATACGGTGCGCTTTGTGCCGCAGAAGGAGGGGGTATGTTAAGGATTATTCGTGCCGGCATTCACACCTCGGTTCAGGACGGCGGGCGCAACGGCCTGCGCCAGTCCGGCATCAGCCGCTGCGGCGCGCTGGATGTCCCGGCGCTGCGTATTGCTAACCTGCTGGTGGGTAACGACCTCAATGATGCCGCGCTGGAGATCACGCTCGGACAGTTCGAAGTCGAATTCACCCGCGCCGGCTGGTTTGCCCTGACCGGGGCAGGCTGCAACGCCATGCTCGACGACCACGCGGTGTGGACCGGCTGGCGACTGCCGGTGAAAGCCGGACAGCGCCTGACGCTCTCGCTGCCGCGTCGCGGCATGCGCAGCTATCTGGCGGTAGCGGGCGGGCTGGATGTGCCGATGGTGATGGGCTCGTACAGCACCGATCTCAAAGCCGGTATCGGCGGGCTGGAAGGGCGCCTGCTGCGTGCCGGGGACGAGCTGAATGTGCGTCCGTCGGCGCGTCAATTCCGCGAAGCGCGCGGCGTGAAGCAGATGCTGTTTGGCAACCGGCTGCGTACTCTGCCGGGGCCGGAGTATCACGAATTCAGCCCGCAGGCGCAGGCGATGCTCTGGCGCACGCCCTGGCACCTCAGCCCCGAGAGTAACCGCATGGGTTACCGTTTGCAGGGCCAGCTGCTGGAGCGCACTACGGCGCGTGAAATGCTCTCCCACGGCCTGCTGCCGGGAGTGATTCAGGTGCCGCACGGCGGCCAGCCGATTGTGCTGATGAACGATGCCCAGACCACCGGCGGTTATCCGCGTATCGCCTTCGTGATCGAAGCCGATCTCTGGCACCTGGCGCAGATCCGCCCCGGCGAGCCGATTCACTTCGTGCAGTGCACGCACGACCAGGCGCTGCAGGCACGGGTCGATCACCAGCGCTTCTTTGATCAGCTGACCTGGAGACTGAACGATGCCGATTGATCTCAATGCCGATATGGGCGAAGGCTGCGGGGATGATGCCACGCTGATGACGCTGGTCAGCTCCGCCAACATCGCCTGCGGCTTTCACGCCGGGGATGCGGCTATGATGCGTCTCAGCGTGCAGCGCGCGCTGGAAAACGGCGTGGCGATTGGGGCGCATCCGTCGTTTCCCGACCGGGAGAATTTTGGCCGCACCGCGATGCAGCTGCCGCCGGAGACAGTTTATGCGCAGACGCTCTACCAGATCGGCGCGCTGGCGGCTATTACCCGTGCGGAAGGGGGCGTGCTGAAGCACGTCAAACCCCACGGGATGCTCTACAACCAGGCGGCGAAGGACGCAGCGCTGGCCGACGCCATTGCCCGGGCGGTGAAAGCTATCGATCCGGGCCTGATTCTGGTCGGGCTGGCGGGCAGCACACTGATTGCCGCCGGACAGCAGCACGGCCTGCGCACCCGGGAAGAGGTGTTCGCCGATCGCGGCTATCAGGCCGATGGCAGCCTGGTGCCGCGCAGCGAGCCGGGGGCGTTAATTGACAACGACGACGAGGCGGTCAGTCAGACGCTGGAGATGGTGCTGCGCGGACGCGTGCGCACCCGGGACGGCAGCTGGGCGCAGGTCAATGCCCAGAGCGTCTGCCTGCACGGTGACGGCGCGCACGCCCTGGCGTTTGCCCGGCGGTTACGGGAGCGATTCGCTGACGAAAACATCGCTGTCAGCGCGGAGTAAGGCTGCGCGACTTACCGCAAACGTTGACATCCTGCGCCCCTGCCGCTATATGGGACGGTGAAGGATATATCCTTCCGCTTTGTTACCTGAATCACCCCTCAGAGGCCCGCCTTTAACGACGGGCCTCTGCATACTTATAAGAGACACAACGACGACATAACCGAAAAGGACACGAACAATGCAAGAGACCATCAATCTCTGGCCGCTGATGGGGATCGCTACCATTGTGGTCGGGTTTTTGTTGCGCTTTAACCCTGTGCTGGTGGTGATTGTCGCCGGCCTGGTGACGGGACTGGCGGCGCACATGCCGATGGCGCTGATTCTGGAGAAGCTGGGGGAGGGGTTCCTCAATACCCGCAACCTGCCGTTTATCCTGCTGATCCCGCTGGCGGTGATCGGTCTGCTGGAGCGTCATGGCCTCAAAGAGCGCGCCCAGGCCTGGATTGCCCACATTCGCAGCGCCACCGCCGGTCGCTTGCTGATTGTTTATCTGTTCGTGCGTGAAGCCACGGCCGCGCTGGGGCTGACCAGCCTCGGCGGTCATCCGCAGATGGTGCGCCCGCTGCTGGCACCGATGGCGGAAGGGGCGGCGGAAAAGAATTACGGCGACCTGCCAGGAGCGGTACGCTACCGTCTGCGCGCCATGTCCGCCGCGACCGATAACGTCGGCCTGTTCTTCGGTGAAGACATTTTTGTTGCCTTCGGGGCCATCATCTTTATGCATAACTTCATGCTGGAGTCCGGCGGCATTCAGACCGAGCCGCTGCACATCGCCCTGTGGGGCATCCCGACCGCGATTTGTGCTTTCCTGATCCATGCCGCGCGCCTGTGGCGCCTCGATAAACACCTTGAACGCGAGCTGGGCAAGGTTAACGGCGTTCACACTCAGGGAGGTGCGCAATGACGTTCCAGCAAAACTATCTCTACTGGCTGGCAGGCGCCGTGCTGGTGATTGTCGCCATCATGTCGTTCCGTGATAAAGCCAACCCGCGCCGCATTACCACCGGCCTGTTCTGGGGCATTTACGGCCTGATCTTTTTACTCGGCGACTGGACCTACGATCTGTTCGGCGGTGGTGCCGAGGGTAAGCGGCTGGTTAACATCGGCGTGGGTGCGTCAGTGGTTCTGCTGGCGCTGATTGCCGGCTTCGGCGGGGTGCGGCTGGGCAGCTACCATCAGCGTACTCAGCCGGAGCGGGAAGCCAGTGCGAAGCGCCTGGGCAACCGCCTGTTTATTCCGGCGCTGATGATCCCGGTAGTGACCGTGATTGGCGTGCTGTTATTCAACAATGTGCCAGGCTTGCAGGTCGGGCTGTTTGGTGAGGGCAATCACGCCACGCTGGTGACGCTGTTCTCGATGACCGTTGGCTGCCTGCTGGGCCTGGCGCTGGCAGTGAAGATGACGCACGAACACGCCCTGCAGCCGATTCAGGAGGCGCGCCGCCTGCTGGATTCCATCGGCTGGGCGTTTATTCTGCCGCAGATCCTGGCTACCCTCGGCCTGCTGTTTACCACTGCAGGGGTCGGCACCGGCATTTCATGGCTGACCCAGGAGTACCTGGCCGTAGACAGCCGCTTTATCGCCGTGGCGGTGTACGCCATCGGTATGGCGGTGCTGACGATGGTGATGGGCAATGCTTTCGCGGCGTTCCCGATTGTCACGGCGGGTATCGGCATCCCGATTCTGGTATTGCAGCACGGGGGCAACCCGGCGGTAATGGCGGCTATCGGCATGTTCTCCGGCTACTGCGGTACGCTGATGACGCCGATGGCGGCAAACTTCAACATCGTCCCCGCGGCGCTGCTGGAGCTGCCGGATAAAAATGCGGTCATCAAGGCGCAGGTCCCCACCGGGGTGCTGCTGCTGGCGGTGAACGTGGTGCTACTCTATTTCCTGATGTTTTTATAACGCGCTGGAGTAACGATGATACGAACAGTTCTGGTAACCGGTTTTGAGCCTTTCGGCGGCGAGACCGTCAACCCGTCATGGGAAGTAGTCAGACAGCTCGATGGCGCGATTATTGGCGGTGGGCTGGTGGTCGCCCGCCAGCTGCCGTGCGTGTTTGGTGAGTCGCTGCGCGTGCTGGAAGCGGCGATTGATGAGCTGAATCCGACGCTGGTGCTGGCGATTGGCCAGGCGGGCGGACGCAGCGACATTACCGTGGAGCGCGTGGCGATCAACGTTGATGACGCGCGTATCCCCGATAACCGTAAACAGCAGCCCATCGACCGGCCGATTATTGCCGACGGCCCGGCGGCATGGTTCAGCACGCTGCCGATCAA
Organism: Siccibacter colletis; assembly: GCF_025914095.1. NCBI lineage: Bacteria > Pseudomonadati > Pseudomonadota > Gammaproteobacteria > Enterobacterales > Enterobacteriaceae > Siccibacter > Siccibacter colletis. Next base: position 1,177,863 of record NZ_CP074352.1, read on the forward strand.
GGCAATGGTGGCGGCAATGCGCGAAGCGGGTATTCCGGCGTCGGTCTCCCAGACCGCTGGTACCTTCGTGTGTAACCATGTGATGTATGGCCTGCTGCACAAGCTGGCGCACACCTCCGGGGCGCGCGGCGGGTTCATCCATATCCCGTATCTGCCGGAGCAGGCGGCGGCCCACCCTGGTGCGCCAAGCATGGCGGCGCAGACCGTGCGTCAGGCGCTGGAGATTGCGCTGGCGGTCGGTCTGGATGTGGAGACCGATCTGAAGATCGTGGGCGGCGCGACGCATTAATCAGGGAGAGAGAGATGCCAGAAGGACCGGAGATCCGCCGCGCGGCGGACAATCTGGAGCGGGCTATCGGCGGCGAGCCGCTGACCGAAGCGTGGTTCGCCTTTCCTGAACTGCAACGCTATCAGGCCTCGCTGGTGGGGGAGTGCGTCACTGCGATTGAAACCCGTGGTAAGGCGCTGCTCACCCACTTCAGCAATGGCCTGACGCTCTACAGCCATAACCAGCTGTACGGCGTCTGGCGTGTGGTGGACGCCAGCGCCACGCCGCAGAGCAACCGCGTGCTGCGCGTGCGGCTGGCGACGGCAAAGAAAGCGATTTTGCTCTACAGCGCCTCGGAAATTGAGATGCTGGATGCCGATACGCTGGCGGCGCATCCGTTTTTGCAGCGCGTCGGGCCGGACGTGCTCGACCCGACGCTGGATGTGGCGACGGTTAAAGCGCGATTGCAAAGTCGGCGCTTCTGCCGCCGCCAGTTCTCCGGCCTGCTGCTGGATCAGGCGTTTCTTGCCGGGCTGGGGAACTACCTGCGGGTGGAGATCCTCTGGGCGGTAGGGCTGGCCCCGCAGCATAAGGCGGCGGAACTGAGCGAGGCGCAGCTGGACGCGCTGGCGCAGGCGCTGCTGGCGATCCCGCGGCTCTCTTACGCCACGCGCGGCACGGTGGATGAGAATAAGCACCACGGAGCGCTGTTCCGGTTTCACGTCTTTCATCGGGCTGGGGAAAAATGCGAGCGCTGCGGGGGCGTTATTGAGAAAACCACGCTCTCATCGCGCCCGTTTTACTGGTGTCCGGGGTGTCAGCGGTAGTTGGGGTTAGTGGGTGCGCTGGGGGTATGTCGCCATCGTGATATAAGGTGGGTGCGCTACGCTTACCCACCCTACGGGGTAATGGACCATCGTGATTCAGCGCACCTGCTGTAATTTCAGCCATAAAAAAACGCGCCCGCAGGCGCGTTTTTCATTGCTCACTCAGACAATCATTTTTTCAGATTGCTGGTGAACTCACGTTTTTCGTAACCGGTGTAGAGCTGACGCGGACGGGCGATCTTGATGCCGTCATCGTGCATCTCGTTCCAGTGCGCAATCCAGCCGACGGTACGCGCCATCGCGAAGATCACGGTAAACATGGAGGACGGAATACCCATCGCTTTCAGAATAATGCCAGAGTAGAAATCGACATTCGGGTAAAGCTGACGCTCGATGAAGTACGGGTCGTTGAGCGCAATATGCTCAAGCTCCATTGCCACCTGCAGCAGTTCATCTTTAGTACCCAGCTCTTTCAGCACTTCATGACAGGTTTCACGCATCACAGTGGCGCGCGGGTCATAGTTTTTGTAAACACGGTGACCAAAGCCCATCAGGCGGAAGGAGTCGTTTTTGTCCTTCGCACGCTTCACAAATTCCGGAATATGCTCAACGGTGCTGATCTCTTCCAGCATCTTCAGTGCCGCTTCGTTAGCGCCGCCGTGTGCCGGTCCCCACAGGGAGGCAATGCCCGCAGCGATACAGGCGAACGGGTTAGCGCCGGAGGAGCCTGCGGTACGTACGGTGGAGGTGGAGGCGTTCTGCTCGTGGTCAGCGTGCAGGATCAGGATGCGATCCATTGCGCGTTCCAGCACCGGGTTCACCACGTACTCTTCGCACGGGGTGGAGAACATCATATTCAGGAAGTTACCGGAGTAGGAGAGGTCGTTACGCGGGTAGACAAACGGCTGGCCGATTGAATACTTGTAACACATCGCCGCTACTGTCGGCATTTTGGAAAGCAGGCGGAAAGCGGCAATTTCACGGTGACGCGGATTATTCACATCCAGCGAGTCGTGGTAGAACGCCGCCAGCGCGCCGGTCACGCCGCACAGCACTGCCATCGGATGGGAATCGCGACGGAAGCCGTTGAACAGACGGGTGATCTGCTCGTGGATCATGGTGTGGCGGGTTACCGTGGTAACAAAGTCGTCGTACTCTTCCTGGGTCGGTTTTTCGCCGTAAAGCAGGATGTAGCACACTTCCAGATAGGTGGAGTTGGTCGCGAGTTCATCGATGGGAAAACCGCGGTGGAGCAGGATACCTTCGTCACCGTCGATAAAGGTGATTTTGGATTCGCACGATGCGGTTGAGGTGAAGCCGGGGTCGAAAGTGAATACACCTTTTGAACCAAGACTGCGAACATCAATAACATCCTGACCGAGCGTGCCTTTTAGCACATTCAGTTCGATAGCATCATCACCGTTATACGTGATCTTTGCTTTAACATCAGCCATTTACGGTCTCCTTAGCGCCTTATTACCTTAAGACTGCTGGCGACCAGATTTGCATTTCAGTCCGTGGACTTACGTTACCAGTTTGTTATTTGGCTCGCTGCTCTGCGGTAGAGGAGGACATCAGGGTACAGAGCGATGGGCGCGTGCAGGAAACGTGCGTATTACGGCGAATTCACGGCAAATCAGGACGTTAGCAATCCGTATTATTCGTTAATCTCTATCACTAATACCGGGCCAGGTCACTGCGGTCAATACCGACACACTGTTACATAACTTATTCTCAGGTGAAAGCACGACCCCATAACTTTTACGAATTATATGCCTTTTCGGCTGATGTTTGTAACAATAATGTTTAACATTTGTCAAATCAGATGATTAAATTTTAAAATTATGTTGTTATCGTGATCCTGGTCACTGTTCAGAGCAAAAGACACCAAACAATTTGTAGGTGAATTGTAATGATATTGTGAACGGCCTATACTGCCGCCAGGTCTCCGGAAACCCCTGCATCAGGAGCCACCCAGCGTAGTAACCCGTCGTTTTAACATCTGGAAGCAGTTGTTTTTGCATGACGCAGAGTTATAGAAAAGTGACGCTGTCTGACCCGGTTAGCAGACCCGGAGGTAGGAAACAATAAGAACAGCAATGTGGGCATAACCGTGAAAAAACAAAGACCTGTTAATCTGGATCTGACAACGATCCGGTTTCCTGTAACGGCTATAGCATCCATCCTCCACCGCGTGTCCGGCGTGATCACCTTTGTGGCGGTCGGTATTCTGCTCTGGTTGCTGGGGCTGTCGCTCTCTTCACCCGAAGGTTTTCTGGCCGCGTCCTCCATCATGGACAGCTTCTTCGTCAAATTCATTATGTGGGGCATTCTCACCGCACTGGCGTATCACGTCGTCGGCGGCGTACGTCACATGCTGATGGATTTTGGCTATCTGGAAGAGACCTTCGCGTCAGGTAAACGCTCCGCTAACCTTTCCTTCGTTATCACCGTCGTGCTTTCGCTTCTCGCAGGAGTCCTCGTATGGTAAGCAACGCTTCCGCACTGGGTCGCAATGGCGTTCATGATTTTATTCTGGTACGCGCCACAGCCATTGTTATCACCCTGTATATCGTCTATCTGATCGGTTTCTTCGCCCTGAACGGCGAGCTGACCTACGAGATCTGGAGCGGCTTCTTCGCTTCCGCCTTCACCAAAGTATTCACCCTGCTGACGCTGTTCTCGGTGTTGATTCATGCCTGGATTGGCATGTGGCAGGTGTTTACCGACTACGTTAAACACGTTGCGCTGCGTCTGTTCCTGCAACTGGCGGTGGTTCTGGCGTTGCTGGTTTACGTTATTTATGGATTCGTTGTGGTGTGGGGTGTGTGATGAATTTGCCAGTCAGAGAGTTTGATGCTGTTGTTATAGGCGCAGGCGGCGCAGGTATGCGCGCGGCGTTACAGATTTCCCAGAGCGGCCAGACCTGTGCGCTGCTCTCCAAAGTGTTTCCTACCCGTTCTCACACCGTGTCCGCGCAGGGCGGTATCACCGTTGCCCTCGGCAATACCCATGAAGATAACTGGGAATGGCACATGTACGATACCGTTAAGGGTTCCGACTACATCGGTGACCAGGACGCTATCGAATACATGTGTAAAACCGGACCGGAAGCGATCCTTGAGCTTGAGCACATGGGTCTGCCGTTCTCTCGTCTTGATGACGGTAAAATTTATCAGCGTCCGTTCGGCGGCCAGTCGAAAAACTTCGGCGGCGAGCAGGCAGCGCGCACCGCAGCCGCTGCTGACCGTACCGGTCACGCCCTCCTGCACACCCTTTATCAGCAGAACCTGAAAAACAAGACCACTATCTTCTCGGAATGGTACGCGCTCGATCTGGTAAAAAACCAGGACGGTGCGGTGGTGGGTTGTACTGCGCTGTGCATCGAAACCGGTGAAGTGGTTTACTTCAAAGCTCGCGCGACCGTGCTGGCAACCGGCGGGGCAGGCCGTATCTACCAGTCTACCACTAACGCCCACATCAACACCGGCGACGGCGTTGGCATGGCGCTGCGCGCAGGCGTGCCGGTGCAGGATATGGAGATGTGGCAGTTCCACCCGACCGGCATCGCCGGGGCTGGCGTCCTGGTGACCGAAGGCTGCCGCGGTGAAGGCGGCTATCTGCTGAACAAACACGGTGAACGCTTCATGGAGCGATATGCTCCGAACGCTAAAGATCTGGCGGGTCGTGACGTGGTGGCGCGCTCCATCATGATCGAAATCCGCGAAGGCCGCGGCTGCGACGGCCCGTGGGGTCCGCACGCGAAACTGAAACTCGATCATCTTGGCAAAGACGTGCTCGAATCCCGTCTGCCGGGCATCCTTGAACTCTCCCGTACCTTTGCCCACGTTGACCCGGTGAAAGAGCCGATTCCGGTTATTCCGACCTGCCACTACATGATGGGCGGCATTCCGACCAAAGTGACCGGCCAGGCGCTGACCGTAAACGAGCAGGGCGAAGACGTGGTGATCCCGGGTCTGTTTGCCGTCGGCGAAATCGCCTGCGTATCGGTACACGGCGCGAACCGCCTCGGCGGCAACTCGCTGCTCGACCTGGTGGTGTTTGGCCGCGCAGCCGGTCTGCATCTGCAGGAGTCCATCGCCGAGCAGGGTCCGCTGCGCGATGCCAGCGAATCAGACATTGAAGCCTCGCTGGCGCGCCTCAACCGCTGGAACAACAACCGCGACGGCGAAGATCCGGTGGAGATCCGTAAAGCGCTACAGGAGTGCATGCAGCATAACTTCTCGGTATTCCGCGAAGGCGATGCGATGGCCAAAGGGCTTGAGCAGCTGAAGTCCATCCGTGAGCGCCTGAAAAACGCCCGTCTGGATGACACCTCCAGCGAGTTCAATACCCAGCGCGTCGAGTGCCTGGAGCTGGATAACCTGATGGAAACCGCGTTTGCCACGGCGGTCTCTGCGAACTTCCGTACTGAAAGCCGCGGGGCGCACAGTCGTTTCGATTATCCGGATCGCGATGATGAAAACTGGCTGTGCCACTCCCTGTATCTGCCGCAAAGCGAATCCATGACGCGCCGTGAGGTGAACATGGAGCCGAAACTGCGTCCGGCATTCCCGCCGAAAGTGCGTACTTACTAATTGCGGAGAGACGGTGATGAAACTCGAATTCTCAATCTATCGCTATAACCCGGACGTCGATGACGCGCCGCGGATGCAGGAATACACCCTTGAGCAGGAAGAGGGGCGCGACATGATGCTGCTCGATGCCCTGATGCTGCTCAAAGAGAAAGACCCGAGCCTCTCCTTCCGCCGCTCCTGCCGCGAAGGGGTATGTGGTTCCGACGGTCTGAACATGAACGGTAAGAATGGCCTCGCCTGCATTACCCCGGTTTCCGCGCTCGGGGCCGGCAAGCAGAAAATTGTTATCCGCCCGCTGCCTGGATTGCCGGTTATCCGCGATCTGGTGGTGGACATGGGGCAATTCTATGCCCAATATGAGAAGATTAAGCCTTACTTATTGAATAATGGGCAAAATCCACCGGCGAGAGAGCATCTGCAATCTCCCGATCAGCGTGAAAAGCTGGATGGTCTGTACGAGTGCATTCTGTGCGCCTGCTGCTCGACCTCCTGCCCGTCATTCTGGTGGAACCCTGACAAGTTCGTTGGCCCGGCGGGCCTGCTGGCCGCGTATCGCTTCCTGATCGACAGCCGCGATACCGAAACCGACAGCCGCCTCGACGGCATAAGTGACGCTTTCAGCGTATTCCGCTGCCATAGCATCATGAACTGCGTCAGTGTGTGTCCGAAAGGGCTGAACCCGACGCGCGCCATCGGCCACATCAAATCGATGTTGTTACAGCGCAGCGCGTAAGTAAGTGTTGTGGTAGTGGCGGGTGCGCTTACGCTTACCCGCCCTACAAAAAATGCCCCCCTCCCTGAGGGGAGAGGGAAAAGCAGGAAACCTTTAAAAACCGCTACACAGTAGTACCAGTAATCGAGGCGTTCAGAGCGAGACAAGGCGGCAACTGAGCGCATCCCCAGCAGCATAGTGAACTATGTGACTGGGGTAAGCGAAGGCAACCAGCGACGTCGCAGCCTGAACGAAGAAGATTAATGGCAGTTTTTAAAGGTTCCTTCGCGGGCCCCATGAGAAGAGCTCGCAGGTGAACCCTGGTGCGTGCGCTGATAAGTGCGCGATGTAGTTATCCACGGCGAAGTAAGCATACAGATGCTTAAGGGATCACGATGCAGAACGGCGCAATGAAAGCCTGGCTGGACTCTTCTTATCTCTCTGGTTCTAACCAGAGCTGGATAGAACAGCTCTATGAAGACTTCTTAACCGATCCTGACTCAGTGGACGCCCACTGGCGCTCCATGTTCCAGCAGTTACCTGGCACCGGGGCCAGACCGGATCAGTTCCACTCCAAAACGCGTGATTATTTCCGCCGCCTGGCGAAAGATGCCACACGTTACTCCTCCTCAGTGTCCGACCCGGACACCAATGTGAAGCAGGTTAAAGTCCTGCAGCTCATTAACGCGTACCGCTTCCGCGGCCATCAGCACGCTAACCTCGACCCGCTCGGACTGTGGAAACAGGACCGCGTTGCGGATCTCGACCCGGCGTTCCACGACCTCTCCGACGCCGACTTCCAGGAAAGCTTTAACATCGGCTCCTTTGCCATCGGCAAAGAGACCATGAAGCTTGGCGAGCTGCTGGAAGCCCTGAAGCAGACCTACTGCGGCTCTATCGGCGCTGAGTACATGCACATTACCAGCACCGAAGAGAAACGCTGGATCCAGCAGCGTATCGAATCCGTTGCCGGTCAGGCTAATTTCAGCGTCGAAGAGAAAAAACGCTTCCTCAGCGAGCTGACCGCCGCCGAAGGGCTGGAGCGCTACTTAGGCGCGAAATTCCCGGGTGCGAAGCGCTTCTCGCTGGAAGGCGGCGATGCGCTGGTGCCGATGCTGAAAGAGATGATCCGCCACGCCGGCAACAGCGGCACCCGTGAAGTGGTGCTGGGTATGGCGCACCGCGGCCGTCTCAACGTGCTGATTAACGTGCTGGGCAAAAAATCCCAGGAGCTGTTTGACGAGTTCGCGGGCAAACATAAAGAACACCTCGGCACCGGGGACGTGAAGTACCACATGGGCTTCTCCTCCGATATCGAAACCGACGGCGGCCTGGTGCACCTGGCGCTGGCGTTCAACCCGTCGCACCTTGAAATTGTCAGTCCGGTGGTAATGGGTTCCGTTCGTGCCCGTCTGGATCGCCTGGACGAGCCGAGCAGCAATAAAGTACTGCCGATCACCATTCACGGTGACGCGGCGGTGACCGGGCAGGGCGTGGTGCAGGAAACCCTGAACATGTCCAAAGCACGCGGCTACGAAGTGGGCGGTACCGTGCGTATCGTTATCAACAACCAGGTGGGCTTCACCACCTCGAACCCGCTTGATGCCCGCTCGACCCCGTACTGCACCGATATCGGTAAAATGGTGCAGTCGCCGATCTTCCACGTTAACGCGGACGATCCGGAAGCGGTAGCCTTTGTCACCCGCCTGGCGCTGGATTTCCGTAACACCTTCAAACGCGATGTGTTTATCGACCTGGTGTGCTACCGCCGTCACGGCCATAACGAAGCCGATGAGCCGAGCGCAACCCAGCCGCTGATGTACCAGAAAATCAAAAAGCACCCGACGCCGCGTAAACTTTACGCTGACCGTCTGGAGCAGGAAAAAGTCGCTTCGCTGGAAGACGCCACCGAGATGGTGAACCTCTACCGTGACGCGCTGGATGCCGGCGAGTGCGTGGTGAAAGAGCTGCGTCCGATGAACATGCACTCCTTCACCTGGTCGCCATACCTGAACCACGAGTGGGACGAAAGCTACCCGAATAAGGTTGAGATGAAGCGCCTGCAGGAGCTGGCGAAGCGTATCGCCACCGTGCCGGAAGCCATCGAGATGCAGTCCCGCGTGGCAAAAATCTATGCCGACCGTCAGGCAATGGCAGCGGGCGAAAAAATGTTCGACTGGGGCGGGGCGGAAAACCTCGCTTACGCCACGCTGGTTGATGAGGGCATTCCGATTCGCCTGTCCGGTGAAGACTCCGGGCGCGGCACCTTCTTCCACCGCCACGCCGTGGTGCATAACCAGACCAACGGCTCAACCTATACGCCGCTGCAGCACATTCACAACGGCCAGGGCCAGTTTAAGGTCTGGGACTCGGTGCTGTCTGAAGAAGCGGTGCTGGCATTTGAGTACGGTTACGCCACCGCTGAGCCGCGCACGCTGACCATCTGGGAAGCGCAGTTCGGCGACTTCGCCAACGGTGCGCAGGTAGTTATTGACCAGTTCATCAGCTCCGGCGAGCAGAAGTGGGGCCGTATGTGCGGTCTGGCGATGCTGCTGCCGCACGGCTATGAAGGCCAGGGCCCGGAGCACTCTTCCGCGCGTCTGGAGCGTTATCTGCAGCTGTGCGCTGAACAGAACATGCAGGTGTGCGTCCCGTCCACGCCGGCGCAGGTTTACCACATGCTGCGTCGTCAGGCGCTGCGCGGTATGCGCCGTCCGCTGGTGGTGATGTCACCGAAATCGCTGCTGCGTCATCCGCTTGCGGTTTCAAGCCTCGACGAACTGGCGAACGGCACCTTCATGCCAGCCATCGGCGAGATCGACGAGCTCGATCCGCAGGGCGTGAAGCGCGTAGTCCTTTGTTCTGGTAAGGTTTATTACGACCTGCTGGAGCAACGCCGTAAGAACGATCAAAAAGACGTTGCCATCGTGCGTATCGAACAGCTCTATCCGTTCCCGCATCACGCGGTGCAGGAAGCGCTGAAGCCGTTCGCTCACGTGCATGATTTCGTCTGGTGCCAGGAAGAGCCGCTCAACCAGGGCGCCTGGTACTGCAGCCAGCACCATTTCCGCGAAGTGATTCCGTTTGGATCTGCATTGCGTTATGCAGGCCGCCCGGCCTCTGCCTCCCCGGCGGTAGGGTATATGTCCGTTCACCAGAAACAGCAGCAAGATCTGGTCAATGACGCGCTGAACGTCGATTAATTAAAGGATAAATAATGAGTAGCGTAGATATTCTTGTTCCTGACCTGCCTGAATCCGTTGCCGATGCAACCGTAGCCACCTGGCATAAAAAACCGGGCGACAGCGTCCAACGCGACGAAGTGCTGGTAGAAATCGAAACTGACAAAGTGGTACTGGAAGTGCCGGCGTCCGCGGACGGTATCCTTGATGCCGTGCTGGAAGAGGAAGGTTCAACCGTCACTTCGCGTCAGATCCTGGGCCGCCTGCGTGAAGGCAACAGCGGCGGCAAAGAGAGCAGCGCGAAATCTGACAGCAACGAGACCACGCCGGCGCAGCGCCAGCAGGCCTCGCTGAGCGAAGAGAGCAACGATGCCCTCAGCCCGGCGATCCGTCGCCTGCTGGCTGAGCACACCCTGGATGCGGACGCGATCAAAGGCACCGGCGTCGGTGGCCGTCTGACCCGTGAAGACGTGGAAAAACATCTGGCGAAAGCGAAATCCGCGCAGCCGGAAAGCGCCAAAGCGCCTGAGCAGCAGGCGGCGGCAGTACAGCCGGTGGCCGGCAACCGCTCTGAGAAGCGCGTGCCGATGACCCGTCTGCGCAAGCGCGTGGCCGAGCGTCTGCTGGAAGCGAAAAACTCTACCGCGATGCTGACCACCTTCAACGAAGTGAACATGAAGCCGATCATGGATCTGCGCAAGCAGTACGGCGACGCCTTCGAAAAACGTCACGGCATCCGCCTGGGCTTTATGTCCTTCTACGTGAAAGCGGTGGTTGAAGCCCTGAAGCGCTTCCCGGAAGTGAACGCCTCCATCGATGGTGAAGATGTGGTGTACCACAACTACTTCGACGTCAGCATGGCGGTTTCCACGCCGCGTGGCCTGGTGACCCCGGTTCTGCGCGACGTTGACGTGCTGGGCATGGCCGACATCGAAAAACGCATCAAGGATCTGGCGATCAAAGGCCGCGACGGCAAGCTGACCGTGGAAGACCTGACCGGCGGTAACTTCACCATTACCAACGGCGGCGTGTTCGGTTCCCTGATGTCCACGCCGATCATCAACCCGCCGCAGAGCGCCATCCTCGGGATGCACGCCATCAAAGATCGCCCGATGGCGGTTGACGGCAAAGTTGAGATCCTGCCGATGATGTATCTGGCGCTCTCTTACGATCACCGCCTGATTGATGGTCGTGAATCCGTAGGCTTCCTGGTAGCCATTAAAGAGCTGCTGGAAGATCCAACGCGTCTGCTGCTGGACGTGTAGCCCGGTGCGGGGGGCAACTCCCGCCGGTATTGATTTTCTCGTCGCCCCGCTGCGGGGCGGCATTTTCCATACTCCGAGCGTGAAGCTCTACACTCTTGATGGACAGAACTCATGAACTTACACGAATATCAGGCAAAGCAGTTGTTTGCCCGTTATGGCCTGCCGGCTCCGGTAGGTTATGCCTGTAATACCCCGCGTGAAGCTGAAGAAGCGGCGTCCAAAATTGGCGCTGGTCCGTGGGTAGTAAAATGCCAGGTTCACGCTGGCGGCCGCGGTAAAGCGGGCGGCGTGAAAGTGGTAAACAGCAAAGAAGATATTCGCGCGTTCGCCGAGCAGTGGCTGGGCAAGCGTCTGGTGACCTACCAAACAGACGCCAACGGTCAGCCGGTTAACCAGATCCTGGTTGAAGCGGCAACCGATATTGATAAAGAGCTTTACCTGGGCGCGGTGGTTGACCGTAGCTCCCGTCGCGTGGTGTTCATGGCCTCTACCGAAGGCGGCGTGGAAATTGAAAAAGTGGCGGAAGAAACCCCGCACCTGATCCACAAAATCGCCCTCGATCCGCTGGCCGGCCCGATGCCGTACCAGGGTCGCGAACTGGCGTTCAAACTGGGCCTGGAAGGCAAGCAGGTTCAGCAGTTCACCAAAATCTTTATGGGTCTGGCGACCATCTTCCTCGAGCGTGACCTGGCGCTGATCGAAATCAACCCGCTGGTTATCACGAAGCAGGGCGATCTGATCTGCCTCGACGGAAAACTGGGCGCCGACGGCAATGCCCTGTTCCGCCAGCCGGATCTGCGCGAAATGCGCGACCACTCGCAGGAAGATCCGCGTGAATCTCACGCTGCGCAGTGGGAACTGAACTACGTGGCGCTGGATGGCAACATCGGCTGCATGGTTAACGGTGCGGGCCTGGCAATGGGCACCATGGACATCGTTAAGCTGCACGGCGGCGACCCGGCGAACTTCCTTGACGTGGGCGGCGGCGCGACCAAAGAGCGCGTCACCGAAGCGTTCAAAATCATCCTCTCCGACGACAAAGTGAAAGCCGTACTGGTTAACATCTTCGGCGGTATCGTGCGCTGCGACCTGATCGCCGACGGTATCATCGGCGCGGTGGAAGAAGTGGGCGTTAACGTACCGGTCGTGGTTCGTCTGGAAGGTAACAACGCCGAGCTGGGCGCACAGAAGCTGGCAGAAAGCGGTCTGAATATTATTGCAGCACAAAGTCTGACGGATGCAGCAGTGCAGGTTGTTGCTGCCGTGGAGGGGAAATAATGTCTGTTTTGATCGATAAGAATACCAAAGTCATCTGTCAGGGCTTCACCGGCAGCCAGGGCTCTTTCCACTCCGAACAGGCGATTGCCTACGGAACCCAGATGGTCGGCGGCGTAACGCCGGGCAAAGGCGGCACCACGCACCTCGGCCTGCCGGTGTTCAACACCGTGCGCGAAGCGGTAGAAGCGACCGGCGCGACCGCGTCCGTTATCTACGTACCGGCTCCGTTCTGCAAAGACTCCATTCTGGAAGCCATTGATGCAGGCATCAAACTGATCATCACCATCACCGAAGGTATCCCGACGCTGGATATGCTGACCGTGAAGGTGAAGCTGGATGAAGCTGGCGTGCGTATGATCGGCCCGAACTGCCCGGGTGTTATCACCCCAGGCGAATGCAAAATCGGCATCATGCCGGGCCACATCCACAAGCCAGGCAAAGTAGGTATCGTGTCGCGCTCCGGCACCCTGACCTACGAAGCGGTTAAGCAGACCACCGATTACGGTTTCGGCCAGTCCACCTGTGTGGGCATCGGCGGCGACCCGATCCCGGGGTCTAACTTCATTGATATCCTGAAGCTGTTCCAGGAAGACCCGCAGACCGAAGCGATCGTGATGATCGGTGAGATCGGCGGCAGCGCGGAAGAAGAAGCGGCGGCATACATCAAAGACCACGTCACTAAGCCGGTTGTGGGCTACATCGCGGGCGTTACCGCGCCGAAAGGCAAGCGTATGGGCCACGCCGGGGCAATCATTGCCGGTGGTAAAGGTACGGCTGACGAGAAGTTTGCCGCGCTGGAAGCTGCAGGCGTGAAAACCGTACGCAGCCTCGCCGACATCGGCGATGCGCTGAAAACGATTCTCAAATAATTACTCTCATCCCTCCGTACTGCGGAGGGTTTACTATTCGAAGAAGCTTTTCGACATGGTTGCCACCTTCGGGTGGCTTTTTTTTGCCTGTAAAGCGGTACTGTGGGCCATCTGCACCGGTAGCACGCCCTGATTAACGCCAATAGACGCTGTTGTTCAGCCGTATACATAATTAAACGCGAGCCGGAAATATGTGGCGTTAATTAACCGATAATAAGTGTTAAATATATGCTATCTGTGGTGAATAATTTGTAATAAGTCAGGTCCTTTATTTATGTGGGTTGAAACGTGATGGATTTAACAGTTAATTAATATTTGATGCTCAATTTTATTATCACCTCACATAAATTAAATAATGCAGCTTTATAATTAACGCCAGCCGCTAACGGGTTAACGTCAAATATTAAACATAATGGCAACATAACTGTTACCGCTTGAGCTGCCGGGAAAAACATCGTTAACAAAGACGTATAAAATTGATCTTAATCAATATTTCAGACGCGTTTTTTTCTGCTTCAAAAGTAAAATTGCGGCAGATCAAACCAGCCGTTTCGTGCTAAATTGGCGGGAAATTGATCGACGTCGTAAAACGCAGAAATGACAGCGCAAAAACCTGTTTATTGTGAGGGGATTGCGGCGTAATATATTGGCGAAATCAATTCCAGTTTTTATTAACCAATTTGTAACCTTTCCATCTCACTATTCACATTTATTGTGAATGGCCGGGATTTCTGGAAGCAAATTTTTCTATTGGGGCATGCGCTGCGAAGCTTTTAATTAAGTTTTGCGCTCGAAGTCTTCATGCGAAGAGCAAGGAGTCAGGATGTTAGATATTGTCGAACTGTCGCGCTTACAGTTTGCCTTGACCGCAATGTACCACTTTCTTTTTGTGCCGCTCACGCTGGGTATGGCGTTCCTGCTGGCCATTATGGAAACGGTCTATGTGCTTTCCGGCAAACAAATCTATAAAGATATGACCAAATTCTGGGGCAAGTTGTTTGGTATCAACTTTGCGCTGGGCGTGGCGACCGGTCTGACCATGGAATTCCAGTTCGGAACCAACTGGTCTTATTATTCGCACTATGTGGGTGACATCTTCGGTGCGCCGCTGGCCATTGAAGGCCTGATGGCGTTCTTCCTCGAATCGACCTTTGTCGGTCTGTTCTTCTTCGGTTGGGATCGCCTGAGCAAAGTACAGCACATGGCGGTGACCTGGCTGGTCGCGCTTGGCTCTAACCTCTCGGCACTGTGGATCCTGGTGGCGAACGGCTGGATGCAGAACCCTATCGCCTCCGACTTCAACTTCGAAACCATGCGTATGGAGATGGTGAGCTTCTCCGAGCTGGTACTGAACCCGGTTGCGCAGGTGAAGTTCGTGCACACCGTGGCGGCAGGCTATACCTGCGGCGCGATGTTTATCCTCGGCATCAGCGCTTACTACCTGCTGCGCGGCCGCGACGTTGCCTTCGCGAAGCGCTCCTTCGCCATTGCTGCCAGCTTCGGTATGGCGGCGATCCTCTCTGTTATCGTGCTGGGTGATGAGTCCGGTTACGAAATGGGGGACGTGCAAAAAACCAAACTGGCCGCTATCGAAGCGGAGTGGGAAACCCAGCCGGCACCGGCGTCGTTTACCCTGTTTGGTATTCCGGATCAGGAGGCGCAGGAGAATAAATTCGCCATTCAGATCCCGTACGCGCTGGGCATTATCGCCACCCGTTCCGTTGATACCCCGGTTATCGGTATTAAGGATCTGATGGTGCAGCATGAAGAGCGTATCCGTAACGGTATGAAGGCTTATGCGCTGCTTGAGCAGCTGCGTGCCGGCTCTACCGATCAGAGCGTGCGCGATGACTTCAACAGCATCAAAAAAGACCTCGGCTATGGTCTGCTGCTGAAACGCTATACCCCGAACGTCTCTGACGCTACCGAAGCCCAGATCCAACAGGCGACGAAAGACTCCATCCCACGCGTTGCGCCGCTCTATTTCGCCTTCCGTCTGATGGTGGCCTGCGGCATCCTGATGCTGCTGATTATCGGCGTCGCGTTCTGGACCGTGATTCGTAACCGCATCGGCGAGAAAAAATGGCTGCTGCGCGCGGCGCTGTACGGTATCCCGCTGCCGTGGATTGCTATCGAATCAGGCTGGTTTGTTGCCGAATATGGCCGTCAGCCCTGGGCTATCGGTGAGGTGCTGCCGACCGCGGTGGCGAACTCCTCCCTGACCGTCGGCGACCTGCTGTTCTCGATGATCCTGATCTGCGGCCTCTACACGCTGTTTATGATTGCCGAGCTGTTCCTGATGTTCAAATTTGCACGCCTCGGGCCGAGCAGTCTGAAAACAGGTCGTTATCACTACGAGCAGTCCACCGTGGCTACTCAGCCGGCACGCTAAGACAGGAGTCGTCAAATGATTGATTATGAAGTATTGCGTTTTATCTGGTGGCTGCTGGTCGGCATTCTGCTGATTGGTTTTGCGGTCACTGACGGCTTCGACATGGGCGTGGGGATGCTGTCGCGCATCATCGGCCGCAACGACGTTGAACGCCGCATTATGGTTAACTCCATTGCCCCGCACTGGGACGGAAACCAGGTATGGCTCATCACCGCAGGCGGCGCGCTGTTCGCTGCCTGGCCGATGGTGTACGCCGCTGCCTTCTCGGGTTTCTACGTGGCGATGATCCTGGTGCTGGCCTCGCTGTTCTTCCGTCCGGTCGGTTTTGACTACCGCTCGAAGATTGAAGATATGCGCTGGCGCAATATGTGGGACTGGGGCATCTTCATCGGCAGCTTCGTGCCGCCGCTGGTGATTGGCGTGGCGTTCGGTAACCTGCTGCAGGGTGTACCGTTCCACATCGATTCCGATCTGCGTCTGTTCTACACCGGTAATTTCTTCCAGCTGCTCAATCCATTTGGTCTGCTGGCGGGTGTGGTGAGCGTATCCATGATTCTGGCGCAGGGTGCGACCTACCTGCAGATGCGTACCGTCGGTGAAGTTCACCTGCGCTCACGCGCCGTGGCGCAGATTGCCGCGCTGGTGATGATGGTCTGCTTTGCGCTGGCGGGTGTCTGGGTGATGTACGGCATCGATGGCTACGTGGTGACCTCGGAACTGAACCGTTATGCGGCGTCTAATCCGCTGAATAAAGAGGTGGCGCGTCAGGCGGGTGCCTGGTTCACTAACTTCAACAACATGCCTGTACTGTGGGCGATCCCGGCGCTGGGTGTTGCACTGCCGCTGCTGACCGTGCTGTGTTCACGCATTGAGAAGGGCGCCTGGGCGTTCCTGTTCTCCTCGCTGACGCTGGCCTGCGTTATCCTGACTGCCGGTATCGCGATGTTCCCGTTCGTGATGCCGTCCAGCACCATGATGAACGCCAGCCTGACCATGTGGGATGCGACTTCCACCCAGCGCACGCTGAACCTCATGACCTGGGTTGCCGCGGTGTTTGTTCCGATCATTCTTCTGTACTCCGCCTGGTGTTACTGGAAGATGTTTGGTCGCATCACCAAAGAACATATCGAAAGCAACACCCACTCTCTTTACTAAGTCAGGAGCTGAATATGTGGTACTTCGCATGGATTCTGGGAACGCTGCTGGCGTGTGCGTTTGGCATCATCACCGCGCTGGCGCTTGAGCACGTTGAAGCCGCCAAAGCCGGTAAAGAAGAACACTGATGAATAAGCTTATCGCAACGTTATATGCGGTAATGGATAAGAGCCCGTTAAGGGCTCTTTCCTTAGTGATGGCGCTGGTGCTGGCGGGCTGCATGTTCTGGGACCCGTCACGTTTTGCCGCCAAAACCAGCGGGCTTGAGATCTGGCAGGGTTTCCTGCTGATGTGGGCGGTGTGCGCCGGGGTGATCCACGGCGTCGGTTTTCGTCCGCGTGCGGTCGTGTGGCAGGGGATTTTCTGCCCGCTTATCGCCGATCTGGTGCTGCTTGCCGGGCTGGTTTTTTTCTTCCTGTAACCCCCTTTCTCAACAGGCTGATACCGGCAGTATGAATCTGCGATTCCGGTCGCAAAATACTGTCGGTAATCCGCCTGCAACTCCTGCTTTCACAAGCCTGGAAATATTTACTCTCCGTTTACCTGAACCCATTCCAAACCCCTGACAGCTTGCGTATAGTAGCGAAGTTTTGAATTGCATTACCGGGATGTAGAGTGAGCACAACGCTGTTTCGATGGCCGGTTCGTGTCTATTACGAAGATACCGATGCCGGTGGTGTGGTTTACCACGCCAGTTACGTTGCCTTTTATGAACGAGCACGCACAGAGATGCTGCGCCATCACCATTTCAGCCAGCAGGCTCTGATGGCGGAGCGAGTCGCCTTTGTGGTCCGCAGAATGACGGTTGATTATTTTGCGCCAGCCCGGCTTGACGACATGCTCGACATCCAGACCGAAATTACATCAATGCGTGGCACCTCTATGGTATTCACGCAGCGGATCCTCAACGCCGACGGTACGCTCCTCAATCAGGCTGAAGTGCTGATTGTCTGCGTTGATCCACTCATCATGAAGCCTCGTGCGCTTCCCAAGTCTATTGTCGCGGAGTTCAAGCAGTGACTGACATGAATATCCTTGATTTGTTCCTGAAGGCAAGCCTTCTGGTTAAACTTATCATGTTGATTTTAATTGGTTTCTCAATCGCATCCTGGGCCATCATTATCCAGCGTACCCGCATTCTTAACGCGGCGAGCCGTGAAGCCGAGGCCTTCGAAGATAAGTTCTGGTCCGGCATTGAGCTGTCTCGCCTGTATCAGGAGAGCCAGGGACGTCGTGACAACCTCTCCGGCTCCGAGCAGATCTTCTACTCGGGCTTTAAAGAGTTCGCGCGTCTGCATCGCGCCAACAATCACGCGCCGGAAGCGGTAGTGGAAGGGGCGTCGCGCGCGATGCGTATCTCCATGAACCGCGAACTGGAAACGCTGGAAACGCATATTCCTTTCCTCGGTACCGTGGGTTCCATCAGCCCGTATATCGGCCTGTTTGGTACGGTATGGGGGATCATGCATGCCTTTATCGCGCTGGGCGCGGTAAAACAGGCAACGCTGCAGATGGTTGCGCCGGGTATCGCCGAAGCGCTTATCGCGACGGCAATCGGCCTGTTTGCTGCTATTCCGGCAGTAATGGCCTACAACCGCCTCAATCAGCGTGTGAACAAGCTGGAACTGAACTACGACAACTTCATGGAAGAGTTCACCGCGATTCTGCATCGTCAGGCGTTCAGCAGCAGCGAAAGCAGCAAGGGGTAAGAGATGGCCAGAACACGTGGACGTGGTCGCCGTGAACTGAAGTCCGAAATCAACATCGTGCCACTGCTGGACGTGTTGCTGGTGCTGCTGCTCATTTTTATGGCAACAGCGCCCATCATTACCCAGAGCGTGGAAGTCGATCTTCCGGACGCGACCGATTCGCAAACCGTAAGCGCGAACGATAACCCGCCGGTCATTATTGAAGTATCCGGCGTGGGCCAGTACAGCGTGGTGGTGGAGAAAGATCGTCTCGATCAGCTGCCTTCAGAGCAGGTGATTGCCGAAGCGCAGCGCCGCCTGCAGGAAAACCCGAAAACGGTATTCCTGATCGGCGGAGCGAAAGAGGTGCCTTACGATGAAATCATCAAGGCGCTGAACCTGTTGCACCAGGCTGGCGTGAAATCCGTCGGCCTGATGACGCAGCCGATCTAAGCACGCTTACCAGACGAACAGTGACGGAAACCGAGAGTGTCAAAGGCTACCGAAGAAAACAGCAAGCTTAAACGCGCGATAATTATTTCCGGTGTTCTGCATGTGATCCTTTTTGCACTGCTGATCTGGAGCTCGTTCGATGAGCATATTGAAGCATCCGCGGGCGGTGGCGGCGGGTCTGCTATAGATGCGGTGATGGTCGATCCAGGCGCCGTGGTTCAGCAGCATAATCGTGAACAGCAGCAGCAGGCCAGCGCGCAGCGTGCGGCGGAGCAGCGTGAAAAACAGGCTCAGCAGCAGGCAGAAGAGCTTCGTGAGAAGCAGGCCGCCGAGCAGCAGCGCATCAAAGAGATAGAGAAGCAGCGGCTTGAGGCGCAGGAGCAGGCGCGCCAGCAGGCCGAGCAGCAGAAACAGGCTGAAGCGGCAACCAAACGCGCGCAGGAGCAGCAGAAGCAGGCGGAAGAGGCGGCAGCGAAAGCCGCAGCCGATGCTAAAGCGAAGGCCGACGCACAGGCAAAAGCGGCAGCAGACGCCGCGAAGAAAGCCGAAGCGGACGCTCAGAAAAAAGCAGCCGCCGAGGCGGCGAAGAAAGCGGCCGAAGCCGAAAAGGCCGCAGCTGACGCCGCCGCGAAGAAAGCCAAACAGGACGCCGAGAAGAAAGCCGCTGCCGAAGCGGCTAAGCAGGCGGCCGCTGAAAAAGCCGCTGCCGAGAAAGCTGCGGCAGCGGAAAAAGCCGCCGCTGCGAAAGCAGCAGCAGCCGAGAAGGCCGCCGCCGAGAAGAAAGCCGCTGCGGATGCGAAGAAAAAAGCCGCCGCTGAGAAAGCGGCAGCTGAAAAGGCCGCTGCGGCCAAAGCGGCTGAGGGCGTGGACGATCTGTTCGGCGACCTCAGCTCCGGTAAGAATGCACCTAAAACAGGCGGTGGAGCGAAAGGAAATAATGCTTCACCTGCCGGAACGGGTAACACTAAAAACAGCGGTGCGTCGGGCGCGGATATCAGTAACTATGCCGGGCAGATTAAGTCTGCCATCGAAAGCAAGTTTTACGATGCGGCGTCGTACTCGGGTAAAACCTGTACGCTGCGCGTGAAGCTGGCACCGGACGGTTTACTGCTCGATATCCAGTCTGAGGGCGGTGACCCTGCGCTCTGCCAGGCCGCAATTTCTGCGGCACGTCAGGCGAGGATACCGAAGCCACCAAGCCAGGCTGTCTATGAAGTGTTCAAAAATGCACCGCTGGACTTCAAACCATGAGTTACACTTTTCCCCATGAACCGGGGGAAAAGTTCTCCGGTTAACCCCGACGCGGTAACAGTGTAGTCAATTTGAGTTTGTTAACATTCTGCTAAATTATCGTGGCTGTGCGCCTTGATAAGGGAGATATGATGAAGCAGGCATTACGAGTAGCATTTGGTTTTCTGATGCTGTGGGCAGCGGTGCTGCACGCAGAGGTGCGCATTGAGATCACCCAGGGTGTGGATTCTGCACGCCCTATCGGTGTTGTGCCGTTCCAGTGGGCGGGTCCTGGTGCCGCGCCGGAAGATATCGGCGGCATCGTTGGCGCTGACTTACGCAACAGCGGTAAATTTAACCCGCTCGATCGTTCTCGCCTGCCGCAGCAGCCGGGTACCGCTCAGGAAGTGCAGCCTGCGGCCTGGTCTGCGCTGGGCATTGATGCAGTCGTCGTAGGGCAGGTCACGCCTAACCCGGATGGCAGCTACAACGTGGCTTATCAGCTGGTGGATACCGGCGGTGCGCCGGGTACCGTGCTGGCGCAAAACAACTTCAAAGTGAACAAGCAGTGGCTGCGCTATGCCGGTCATACTGCCAGCGATGAAGTGTTCGAGAAGCTGACCGGCATTAAGGGCGCGTTCCGTACCCGTATTGCCTACGTGGTACAGACTAACGGCGGCCAGTTCCCGTATGAGCTGCGCGTCTCTGACTACGACGGTTACAACCAGTTCGTGGTTCACCGTTCGCCGCAGCCGCTGATGTCACCGGCCTGGTCTCCGGACGGCAGCAAAGTTGCCTACGTGACCTTCGAAAGCGGTCGTTCTGCGCTGGTTATCCAGACGCTGGCCAACGGTGCGGTGCGCCAGGTTGCTTCTTTCCCGCGTCACAACGGTGCGCCGTCCTTCTCACCAGACGGTACCAAACTGGCGTTCGCACTCTCTAAAACCGGCAGCCTGAACCTCTACGTGATGGATATCGGCTCTGGTCAGATTCGTCAGGTCACTGACGGTCGCAGCAACAATACTGAACCGACCTGGTTCCCGGACAGCCAGACCCTGGCCTATACCTCTGACCAGGCGGGTCGTCCTCAGGTTTATAAAGTGAGCATCAACGGCGGTACTCCGCAGCGTCTGACCTGGGAAGGCTCTCAGAACCAGGATGCGGATGTCAGCTCTGACGGGAAATTCCTGGTGATGGTCAGCTCCAACGGCGGTGCACAACACATCGCTAAACAAGATCTGGTGAGCGGTGGCGTACAAACTTTATCGTCAACGTTCCTGGATGAAACGCCAAGTCTGGCACCGAACGGCACTATGGTTATCTACAGCTCTTCTCAGGGGATGGGATCCGTGCTGAATTTGGTCTCTACAGATGGGCGTTTCAAAGCGCGTCTTCCGGCAACTGATGGTCAGGTTAAATCCCCGGCCTGGTCGCCGTATCTGTAATAATAAAATACTGATAATTTTAAAGGATCAAAGAAATGCAACTGAACAAAGTGCTGAAAGGGCTGATGTTGGCTCTGCCTGTAATGGCAATCGCGGCGTGTTCTTCTAACAAGAACGCCAGCAACGATCAGAGCGGCGAAGGCATGCTGGGTGCCGGCACTGGTATGGATGCTAACGCTAACGGCAACATGTCTTCTGAAGAGCAGGCACGTCTGCAGATGCAGCAGCTGCAGCAGAACAACATCGTTTACTTCGGTCTCGACAAGTACGATGTAAGCTCTGAATTCGCTGCCATGCTGGACGCGCACGCTAACTTCCTGCGTAGCAACCCGTCTTACAAAGTCACCGTAGAAGGTCACGCTGACGAACGTGGTACCCCGGAGTACAACATCTCCCTGGGTGAGCGTCGTGCTAACGCCGTTAAAATGTACCTGCAGGGTAAAGGCGTTTCTGCTGACCAGATCTCCATCGTTTCTTACGGTAAAGAAAAACCTGCAGTACTGGGTCACGACGAAGCGGCTTACGCTAAAAACCGTCGCGCCGTACTGGTTTACTAAGAGAATTGCATGAGCAGTAACTTCAGACATCTCGTAATGGGTCTGTCGTTACTGGTTGGCGTAGCGGCCCCCTGGGCCGCTACTGCCCAGGCGCCAATCAGTAATGTAGGCTCAGGCTCGGTTGAAGACCGTGTCACGCAACTTGAGCGTATTTCCAATGCGCACAGCCAGCTGCTTACGCAGCTTCAACAACAGCTTTCCGATAATCAGGCCGACATTGATTCGCTGCGCGGTCAGATTCAGGAGAGTCAGTACCAGCTCAATCAGGTGGTAGAGCGCCAGAAGCAAATTTTGTTGCAGATGGACAGCCTGAACAGCGGAGCAGCAGCCGATGCCGCACCTGCTGCCGGTGCTGACGCTCAGAGTAACGCCGGTGGCGCAGCCACCGACGGTCAGCAGGCTGCCGCGCCTGCGACCGGTGCGCCGGTACAGAGCGGTGACGCCAATACCGACTATAACGCTGCGTTTGCCCTGGTGCAGGACAAGTCCCGCCAGGATGACGCTATCGCCGCGTTCCAGAATTTTGTGAAAAAGTACCCGGATTCAACCTATCAACCAAACGCCAACTACTGGCTGGGGCAGTTGAATTACAACAAGGGGAAAAAGGACGATGCGGCGTATTATTTTGCCTCGGTGGTGAAGAATTACCCGAAATCGCCTAAAGCGCCGGACGCTATGCTGAAGGTCGGCGTTATCATGCAGGACAAAGGTGACGCGGCAAAAGCCAAAGCGGTTTACCAGCAGGTGATCAGCAAGTACCCTGGCACCGAAGGCGCCAAACAGGCTCAAAAACGCTTAAATGCGATGTAATGCCTGGTGCATGACCAGATGCCGTTGGTTTTCTGGTCGTGCCGCCTGAAACGTAAGCAGTTAACCCGTTTCGACGGAAATAGTTGTTGCGTCATAATCTTAAATCAGTAATATATGCCGCCGTTGCCACGGGATGCGAAGCAAGCCTGAGGTGACGAAAAGTGGGTCGTTAGCTCAGTTGGTAGAGCAGTTGACTTTTAATCAATTGGTCGCAGGTTCGAATCCTGCACGACCCACCACTAACAGAAGTATCCAGCGCAGTATTGGGTGATTAGCTCAGCTGGGAGAGCACCTCCCTTACAAGGAGGGGGTCGGCGGTTCGATCCCGTCATCACCCACCATCCGGGTCGTTAGCTCAGTTGGTAGAGCAGTTGACTTTTAATCAATTGGTCGCAGGTTCGAATCCTGCACGACCCACCACTTTCTGAGTGGTGTCCGGAAAAGCATTAACTTCGAAGTCATTACCCGAATGGGTCGTTAGCTCAGTTGGTAGAGCAGTTGACTTTTAATCAATTGGTCGCAGGTTCGAGCCCTGCACGACCCACCACTTCGAAGCGCATCACCTCAGTAGTACCCCAGTATGGGTCGTTAGCTCAGTTGGTAGAGCAGTTGACTTTTAATCAATTGGTCGCAGGTTCGAATCCTGCACGACCCACCAGTGTAAAAAGGCGCCCTAAAGGCGCCTTTTTGCTGTCTGCGTATTTAACGATTCGAACCTGCAGCAGGTTCGTGTCGAGCCATTCTGGCGAGACAACGGAGCCGTTTGCGGCGACGGCCCGAAGGGCGAGGCGAAGCCACGTCATCCTGCACGACCCACCAGTGTAAAAAGGCGCCCTAAAGGCGCCTTTTTGCTGTCTGCATATTTAACGATTCGAACCTGCAGCAGGTTCGGGTCGAGCCATTCAGGCGAGACAACGGCGCCGTTTACGGCGACGGCCCGAAGGGCGAGGCGAAGCCTTGTCATCCTGCACGACCCACCAGTGTAAAAAGGCGCCCTGAGGGCGCCTTTTTGCTATCTGCGATTCATCAAACCTTCTCAACCCGTCTATTTTCCCCACGACAATCATCCCGCCATCAGTTATCTTGTTTAGCATACAAAACAAAACCGCCCGTTCACAGGCGCTGATTCGCGTACACTACGGGTTTTCGGTTAAGTCAACAAAACGAGAAAGCAAGATGAGCGTCATGTTTGACCCGGAAACGGCGATTTACCCGTTTCCACCCAAGCCGGTGCCGCTAAGCGCGGATGAAAAGCAGTTTTATCGCGAGAAGATCAAACGCCTGCTGAAAGCGCGTAATGCCGTCATGGTGGCGCACTATTACACCGACCCTGAGATCCAGGCGCTGGCGGAGGAGACCGGCGGCTGTATCTCCGACTCGCTGGAGATGGCGCGCTTCGGGGCCAACCACGCGGCCTCGACGCTGCTGGTCGCTGGCGTGCGCTTTATGGGTGAGACGGCAAAGATCCTCAGCCCGGAAAAAACCATCCTGATGCCAACCCTTGATGCCGAATGCTCGCTCGATCTCGGCTGTCCGATTGATGAATTCACCGCCTTTTGCGATGCGCATCCCGACCGTACCGTGGTGGTCTATGCCAATACGTCTGCCGCCGTGAAGGCGCGCGCAGACTGGGTTGTCACCTCCAGCATTGCCGTTGAGCTGATTGAACATCTCGACAGCCTCGGGGAGAAAATTATCTGGGCACCGGATCGCCATCTCGGGAGCTACGTGCAGAAGCAGACCGGCGCTGACATCCTGTGCTGGCAGGGCGCCTGCATCGTGCATGACGAGTTCAAAACTCAGGCGCTGGCGCGTATGAAGGGATTGTATCCCGAGGCTGCCGTGCTGGTGCACCCTGAGTCTCCGCAGGCGATCGTCGATATGGCAGATGCGGTAGGCTCTACCAGCCAGCTGATTGCCGCCGCAAAAAAACTTCCGCACCAGCAGCTTATCGTGGCTACCGATCGCGGCATTTTTTATAAGATGCAGCAGGCGTGCCCGGAGAAGACGCTGCTTGAGGCACCCACCGCGGGCGAAGGTGCCACCTGTCGCAGCTGCGCCCATTGTCCCTGGATGGCTATGAACGGCCTTAAAGCGATTGCTGAGGCGCTGGAGCAGGGCGGCGCGGCGCATGAGATACAGGTTGACGCCGCACTGCGTGAAGGGGCGCTGAAGCCGCTTAACCGCATGCTGGATTTTGCGGCTACACTTCGACTTTCGACCAAAGGCAACGCGTAGAGATAATTACGCTTCGGGGAACTCATGGATTTTTTTAGTACGCAGAACATTCTGGTGCATATCCCGCTTGGCGCAGGCGGGTACGATTTATCTTGGATTGAAGCGGTAGGGACCGTTGCCGGGCTGCTGTGCATCTGGCTCGCCAGCCTCGAAAAAACCATCAACTACGCCTTCGGTCTGGTGAACGTGACGCTGTTCGCTATCATCTTCTTCCAGATCCAGCTGTACGCCAGCCTGCTGCTGCAGATCTTCTTCTTTGCCGCTAACGTTTACGGGTGGTACGCCTGGACGCGCACCACCGGCCAGGATGAGGCGGTACTGCAAATCCGCTGGTTACCGATGCAAAAAGCGCTGGCGTGGATCGCCGCCTGCGTGGTGGCGATTGGCCTGATGACGGTGTTTATCGATCCGGTATTCGGCTTCCTCACCCGCACCGCTGTAAGCCTGATGCAGGCCGTAGGGATTAGCGTGGCCATGCCACAGCTTCAGCCGGATGCGTTCCCGTTCTGGGATTCCTGCATGATGGTGCTCTCTATCGTGGCGATGATCCTGATGACGCGCAAGTACGTGGAAAACTGGCTGCTGTGGGTGGTGATAAACCTTATCAGCGTCGCCATCTTTACGCTGCAGGGCGTGTATGCAATGGCGCTGGAGTATCTCATTCTGACCTTTATCGCCCTGAACGGCAGCAGAATGTGGATCAACAGCGCCCGGGAACGCGGCTCGCGACCGCTGACGGCTCAGTGAGAATGGTTATGGCCGTGGTCATGGTGGTGGTGACCCGGCTGCGTCTGGCTTAAATCGCAATCCAGCCCGCTGCAGGGCTGGTACTCCATCTGCACCGTCGCATGAGCAATCTGGTATTCATGCGCGAGGAAATGATGGATACGCCCCAGCAGCGCATCATGGTCGTGGGGCGGCACCACCCGTACATGAAGCGTCATGAGCGGTTTTTCCCCCACCAGCCAGATATGCACATGGTGAATATCACGCACTTCCGGCACCGCCCGGGACAGCTTGCGCTTCAGCGCGGCGATATCCACGCTACGCGGCGCGCCTTCCAGCAGTTCGTTGACACTCTCTTTCAGCAGCCGCCAGGCGCTGCGCAATACCAGCGCTGATACCAGTACCGAAAGAATCGGGTCAACTGGCGTCCAGCCGGTCCAGAGGATCACCAGTGCGGCAATAATCGCGCCGACCGAACCCAGCAGATCTCCCATCACGTGCAGTGCCGCAGCACGCACGTTTAAGTTCTTCTCTTCACTGCCACGATGTAACACCCAGAATGACAGCAGGTTAGCCACCAGCCCGGCAAATGCGATAGTAAGCATTAACCCACCCGCTACCGGTTCAGGGTGACGGAAGCGCATTATCGCTTCCCAGAAGATAAACAGCGTAATCACCACCAGCGCCAGCGCGTTCACGAAGGCGGCGAGGGTAGTGAGGCGCAACCAGCCAAAAGTCCGGTGCGCGTCGGGCGGGCGACGGGCGAACTGCACCGCGAGCAGCGCAACCAGTAGCGCGGCGGCATCGGTAAGCATATGACCGGCATCCGCGAGCAGCGCCAGCGAGCCGGAAATGATCCCGCCGATGACCTCAAGCAGCATAAAAATGGCGGTAACAGAAAATGCGATAAGCAGGCGACGGGCGTTAGCGTCCTGCGGCAGGTGAGCGTGTGAGTGGTCGTGCGGCATAATCCATCCCGGTGTGCGGCTTAGCGTGGTGCGCAATGCGCGAGAAAACGTGGGATAAACATAGCAAAAAGAAAGGAGAGCGTAAGCTCTCCTTTTTGGAAAGTGTCAGGAATGACGATTACTGAGTGGTACCGTCTACCTTGGTATTCACTTCATTGTTGTTGGTGGTGCCATCAACTTTGGTGCCGGCATCGTTATTCATACCGTCGCCGGTCTGAACTTTTTTGTTCACGTCCGGGCAGCGACCATCTTTACACATGCTGTTTTTGTGCACTTCATCAGCGCTCATATTACCGTTGCCGGTTACGCCCGGAGCCGTATTGGTTCCGCTGGTATTGATGTCGTTATTGTTAACATTGTTTGGCGCGATGTTTTCTTTCGCATCCGGTGCAACCTGGCCTGCATCAGCCGCCGCATTTGCCTGGCCCTGGTTACCGCCGCTTGCAGCGCCGCCCGCTGCAGCCAGAGCTGCACCGCTTGCCAGTGTGAGTGTGGTCGTCAGGATTAACGTCGCTAATTTATTCATTCTCATGCTCCTGTTCTGGTCGTTATGTGCTGGATAACTTCTTCCAACAGTGCAGTGCAATATTCTGGTTAAAAACCAGTTTCGGGTGAAAAATTTGTTTGCTGCGTTTAATAACAGCAGGCGCTCTTGTTAAAAGGCATTAAAAGAGAGCTAACAGTTAAAAAGTGTAGTGTCGATCTCATTTTTCGCTACGTTAGTGACCACTTTTAGTACTTTCCAGGAATTTTCTGTCCGTAGTGTAAAAGCCGGTTTACACTTCTTTTCGGACAATATAGATTGGGGGGATTGCATCAAGGAAAATTTGTAGAATCCACTGGAAACGCCCGATGAATTATCAGAATGACGACCTTCGCATCACCGAAATAAACGAGTTACTCCCACCTGTCGCGCTGCTTGAAAAGTTCCCCGCAACCGAAAATGCTGCCCGCACCGTGTCTCAGGCCCGTCAGGCGATCCATCAGATCCTCAACGGGCACGACGATCGCCTGCTGGTGGTGATTGGCCCGTGCTCGATTCACGATCCCAAAGCGGCGAAAGAGTATGCTGGTCGCCTGCTGGGACTGCGTGAAGCCCTGAAAGGCGAGCTGGAGATCGTGATGCGCGTCTATTTTGAAAAACCACGCACTACCGTGGGCTGGAAAGGGCTGATTAACGATCCGCATATGGATAACAGCTTCCAGATTAACGACGGCCTGCGCATCGCGCGCGAACTGCTGCTGGACATCAACGACAGCGGCCTGCCGGCAGCGGGCGAATTCCTCGATATGATCACTCCGCAGTATATGGCGGACCTGATGAGCTGGGGCGCCATCGGCGCACGCACCACCGAATCTCAGGTCCACCGCGAGCTGGCTTCAGGACTCTCCTGCCCGGTGGGCTTCAAGAACGGCACCGACGGCACCATCAAGGTGGCGATTGACGCCATTAATGCTGCCAGCGCGCCGCACTGCTTCCTGTCGGTCACCAAGTGGGGCCACTCGGCTATCGTCAACACCAGCGGTAACGGCGACTGCCACATTATTCTGCGCGGCGGTAAAGAACCGAACTACAGCGCAGCGCACGTGGCAGAGGTAAAATCCGGCCTGGAGAAAGCGGGCCTGGCACCGCAGGTAATGATCGACTTCAGCCACGCCAACTCCAGCAAGCAGTTCAAAAAGCAGATGGAGGTGGGCGTGGACGTCTGCAACCAGCTGGCGCACGGCGAGAAAGCGATTGTTGGCGTGATGATCGAAAGTCACCTGGTGGAAGGCAACCAGAGCCTGGAGAGCGGCGAACCGCTGGTGTATGGCAAGAGCGTCACCGACGGCTGCATCGGCTGGGAAGATACCGACGCGATTCTGCATCAGCTTGCCGCAGCAGTGAAAGCGCGTCGCGGATAATCGCGGCTACAGAAACAAAAAAGGCGTGGTTTTCACCACGCCTTTTTCACATCTGGCGAATTACTTCGCTTTACCCTGGTTGGCTACTGCCGCCGCTTTCGCCGCGATTTCGTCCGCATTGCCCAGGTAGTAGTGTTTGATCGGTTTGAAGTTCTCGTCGAACTCATACACCAGCGGTACGCCGGTCGGGATGTTCAGCTCAAGAATTTCATCTTCGCTCATCTGATCCAGGTATTTCACCAGCGCGCGCAGGGAGTTACCGTGCGCAGCGATGATCACGCGCTCACCGCTTTTCAGGCGCGGCAGAATGGACTCGTTCCAGAACGGGATAACGCGATCGATGGTCAGGGCCAGGCTCTCAGTCAGCGGCAGCTCCTGCTCGGTCAGTTTCGCGTAACGCGGATCGTGGCCCGGGAAACGCTCGTCATCTTTGGTCAGGGCCGGCGGGGTGATGGCAAAGCCACGACGCCACTGCTTAACCTGATCGTCACCGTATTTCTCAGCGGTTTCAGCTTTGTTGAGGCCCTGCAGCGCACCGTAGTGACGCTCGTTCAGTTTCCAGGATTTCTCAACCGGCAGCCAGGCCTGGTCAAGCTCGTCCAGCACGTTCCACAGGGTGTGAATGGCACGTTTCAGCACGGAGGTGTAAGCATAATCGAAAGCAAAGCCTTCAGCCTTCAGCAGTTTACCTGCTGCTTTTGCTTCGCTTACGCCTTTCTCGGACAGGTCAACATCGTACCAACCGGTGAAGCGGTTTTCGTTGTTCCACTGGCTTTCGCCATGACGAACCAGAACCAGCTTAGTAACAGCCATTTTATTACTCCTTATATACACGTCATCATCGAAGCTGCCTCGCGTTAGCGCCGCAACGCAACTTGAATGAGTAAGTGCCTGAGATTGATAGAGTGATAACAATTCTCATTATATTGCCGCGGTGACGCCAGCAGCAACGCTAAACCTTAACCATAGCGAAAATAACCGTGCAGTGTAAGCCGGTTGTGAATCCACTGTTGCTATTTTGCTGATGACTGACGCTATATTCAGCAACCGGGGCAAAAAAAGCCCTCGTAAGAGGGCTTTGTACTTACCGCGGCGTGAAGCGAT
Source organism: Siccibacter colletis (assembly GCF_025914095.1). NCBI lineage: Bacteria > Pseudomonadati > Pseudomonadota > Gammaproteobacteria > Enterobacterales > Enterobacteriaceae > Siccibacter > Siccibacter colletis. The sequence continues at coordinate 1,207,533 of NZ_CP074352.1, forward strand.
ATTCGGTTACGCTGCGATAGTCTTCGCCGGGGCGCAGAATGCAGTCCGGCTGGGGCCATTCGGGATGGTTCGGGCTGTCCGGTAGAAACTCGCTCTCCAGCGCCAGGCCTTGCCACGCCTGATACTCACCCTGTTCACGCGCCGGAGTGCCTTCAAGGAAGTTCCCGGTATAGAACTGCAGGGCCGGGGAGGTGGTAAACACGCTCATCTGCAGTTTCTCATCTGCCGACCAGACCTGTGCTGCGGGTTGCGTAACGTCACCCTGCGCATCCAGCAGGAAAGCGTGATCGTAGCCGCGCACGTTCTGCTGTGCCTCATCGCTCAGGAAGTCCCGGGCAATGGTTTTTGGCGTGCGGAAGTCGAAGCTGGTACCTGCAACATCAGCCAGATCGCCTTCCGGGATGCCTTGCGCCGTCACCGGCAGCCAGCGGCTGGCGAACAGCTGCAGCTTGTGGTTGCGCACGTCATGCTGGGTGCCGTCGAGGTTAAAATAGGCATGGTTAGTGAGGTTCACCGGGCAGGGCTTATCGACCTGCGCGCGGTACTCGATCACCAGACCGTTGTCATCATTGAGCTGATAATGCGCGGTAGCACGCAGCTCGCCCGGATACCCCTGATCGCCGTCCGGCGAATCGAGGGTATAGAGCACTTCGCGCTCATTCTGACGCACAATGCGCCAGCGGCGTTTGTCGAAGCCCTCCGGGCCGCCGTGCAGTTGGTTTTCACCCTGGCTTGGCAGCAGCGAGAACTGTTTGCCGTCGAGAGTAAACGTGCTGCGGGCGATGCGGTTGGCGTAGCGGCCAATCGACGCGCCTAAAAACGCGGTCTGCTGCTGATACACTTCCGGGCTGGGGCAGCCCAGCAGCGTTTCGCGCACGGTTCCATCATTCATCGGTACGCGGATGGAGAGCAGTGTCGCGCCCCAGTCCATCAGCGCGACCACCATCCCGTTGGCGTTACGCAACGTCGAGAGGCGGTACGGCAATCCATCCGGTGCCAGGGTTGGCGTCTCTTTTAGCACTGACCAGCTCCTTGTGAAGGTTTGCAGACGTAGAACGTCTCCTTGATACCCGTTTTCGCTTCGTACTGTGCTTCCACGGCCTGCTTCACGTCCGCGACGCGGCTTTCCGGCACCAGGGCCACCACACAGCCGCCGAAACCGCCGCCGGTCATGCGCACGCCGCCTTCATCACCAATAACCGCTTTGACGATCTCCACCAGGGTGTCGATCTGCGGCACGGTGATTTCAAAGTCGTCACGCATTGAGGCGTGGGACTCTGCCATCAGCTGCCCCATGCGTTTCAGATCGCCCTGCGCCAGCGCGTCTGCGGCTTCCAGCGTGCGGGCATTTTCAGTCAGCACGTGACGCACGCGCTTTGCCACTACCGGATCCAGCTCGTGCGCTACCGCATTGAACTGGTCGAGGCTGACGTCGCGCAGCGCTTTCTGGGTAAAGAAGCGCGCACCGGTTTCACACTGTTCGCGGCGGGTGTTGTACTCGCTGCCCACCAGCGTGCGTTTAAAGTTGCTGTTGATGATGACGACTGCTGCGCCCTGCGGCATCGGTACCGCTTTGGTGCCAAGGCTGCGGCAGTCCAGCAGCAACGCGTGCCCCTCTTTGCCCAGCGCGGAAATCAGCTGGTCCATGATGCCGCAGTTGCAGCCGACGAACTGGTTTTCCGCTTCCTGGCCGTTGAGCGCAATCTGCGCCCCGTCGAGTTGCAGATGGTAAAGCTGCTGGAACACGGTGCCCACCGCCACTTCCAGTGAAGCCGAGGAGCTAAGGCCCGCGCCCTGCGGCACGTTGCCGCTGATCACCAGATCCGCGCCACCGAAGCTGCCGTCGCGCTGCTGCAGGTGTTTGACCACGCCGCGCACGTAGTTGGACCACTGCTGCGCGTCATGGGCCAGAATGGGCGCATCCAGTGAGAATTCGTCCTGCTGGTTATCATAGTCGGCCGCGATCACGCGCACGGTGCGGTCATCGCGCTTCGCGCAGCTGATCACCGTCTGGTAGTCGATGGCGCACGGCAGTACGAAACCGTCATTGTAGTCGGTGTGTTCCCCGATGAGGTTTACGCGGCCAGGCGCCTGAATGGTGTGGGTGGCAGGGTAGCCGAATTTTTCAGCAAACAGTGCTTGTGTGTTCTCTTTCAGACTCATTGTTATTCTCCTGATTCGCGAAAATGGACATCGCTGACAGCGCGCAGGCGCTCGGCGGCCTGCTCGGCGGTCAGGTCGCGCTGGGTTTCCGCCAGCATTTCATAGCCAACCATAAACTTGCGTACCGTCGCGGAGCGCAGCAGCGGCGGGTAGAAATGGGCATGCAGCTGCCAGTGCGGGTTCTCTTCGCCGTTAAACGGTGCGCCGTGCCAGCCCATGGAGTAGGGGAAAGAGGTCTGGAACAGGTTGTCGTACCGGCTGGTCAGTTTCTTCAGCGCCAGTGCCAGATCGCTGCGCTGGGCATCGGTCAGATCGGTCATTCGCAGCACGTGCGCTTTCGGCAGCAGCAGCGTTTCAAACGGCCACGCAGCCCACCACGGCACGACAGCCAGCCAGTGCTCGGTTTCCACCACGGTGCGGCTGCCATCTTTCAGCTCGCGCGCCGCGTAGTCCACCAGCATCGCGCTACCGTGCTGGTCGAAATAGTCGCGCTGCAGGGCATCTTCCCGCGCCGCTTCGTTCGGCAGGAAGCTGTTGGCCCAGATCTGCCCGTGCGGATGCGGGTTAGAGCAGCCCATCGCCGCGCCTTTGTTCTCAAACACCTGTACCCACGGCCAGCTTTTACCCAGCTCGGCGGTCTGTTCCTGCCAGGTTCTGACCACCTCTTCCAGTGCCGGAAGGGTAAGTTCTGGCAGCGTTTTGCTGTGGTCCGGCGAGAAGCAAATAACCCGGCTGGTCCCGCGCGCGCTTTCCAGACCCATCAGCGGATCGTCCAGCGGATCGTCCTGCGCCGGCGCGTCCGGCGTGTCGGTCATCAGCGCCGCGAAGTCGTTGGTGAACACGTAGGTGCCGGTGTATTGCGGGTTTTGATCGCCGGTGACGCGGGTGTTACCCGGACACAGGAAGCAGTCCGGGTCGTGCTGCGGCAGCGTCTGTTTCGCTGGCGTCTCCTGCGCGCCCTGCCACGGGCGTTTCGCGCGGTGCGGGGACACCAGAATCCATTCTCCCTTCAGCGGGTTATAGCGGCGATGCGGGTGATCGACCGGGTTAAATTGCTCCATCACACATCCTTAATCTTCGTAGCCTTGTGGGTGGCGGGACTGCCAGCGCCAGGTGTCCTCAGCCATTTCATCGAGTGAGCGCGTGACGCGCCAGTTGAGCTCTTTGTCCGCCTTGCTGGCATCGGCCCAGTAGGCGGGCAGATCGCCGTCGCGGCGCGGCGCAAAGTGATAGTTGACCGGTTTGCCGCTGGCTTTGCTGAACGCGTTAACCACGTCAAGCACGCTGCTGCCAACGCCGGCACCGAGGTTGTAGATATGCACACCCGGTTTGTCCGCCAGCACCTGCATAGCGGCAACGTGGCCGTCCGCGAGATCCATTACGTGGATATAGTCGCGCACGCCGGTACCGTCTTCGGTCGGGTAGTCGTTGCCAAAAATGGCCAGCGAATCGCGGCGGCCAACGGCCACCTGGGCGATATACGGCATCAGGTTGTTCGGAATGCCCTGGGGATCTTCACCCATGTCGCCTGACGGATGCGCGCCGACCGGGTTGAAGTAGCGCAGCAGGGCGATGCTCCACTCCGGATTCGCTTTCTGCAGATCGGTGAGGATCTGTTCCACCATCAGTTTGCTCTTGCCGTAGGGGCTCTGCGGCGTACCGGTAGGGAAGCTTTCAACGTAAGGGATTTTTGGCTGATCGCCATAAACGGTAGCCGAGGAGCTGAAAATGAAGTTGGTGACGTTGGCAGCGCGCATGGCGGAAATGAGGCGCAGCGTACCGTTGACGTTGTTATCGTAGTACTCCAGCGGCTTCGCCACAGACTCACCCACGGCTTTCAGACCGGCGAAATGAATTACCGCGTCCACGGCATGATCGTGGAAAATTTCCGTCAGCAGGGCTTCGTCGCGGATATCGCCATCAATAAAGAGAGGATGTTTGCCGGACAGGCGTTCAATAACCGGCAGGACGCTGCGTTTACTGTTGCAGAGATTATCGAGGATGATCACCTCGTGACCATTTTGCAGCAGCTGCACGCAGGTATGGCTTCCTATGTAACCGCTACCACCCGTTACGAGAACTCTCATTTTTCGCTCCATTACGCTTATGGTATGTGATAAACATAGCATAACAGAGAAGGAAAAAGTGTGACATGGGATAAAATAGTGGAATCGTTTACACTGGTTTCACGCCGTTGGGTTGCGGGTCAATATCCTATTGTAAAACAAGAGTGTGGCCCTGCGCGTTGCAGGTTATCTGAAAGTCAGCGCCAGAAAAAACGGAAGCCGTAGCTTCCGTTACATTGAGCAGGGTTATCTGTTACCCCTGGCATGGCTCCCGGCCTGCGTTTTCTGTCTGCTGAGCGCTCGCCGGATGCAGGGAAACAATATCGTAGCGATAGCGATCTCCCTCGGTCACAAACGTCAGCCGATGGGTAATGCATTCCGGCGCATCTTCCGCATGATGCGAAACAAACAGCAGCTGGGTATGCCCCTCGCCGATGACGACATCAATAAAGCGCCGCACCAGCTGGCGGTTGAGCGGGTCCAGCCCCTGCAGCGGTTCATCGAGGATCAGCAGCGTCGGATGCTTGACCAGCGCCCGCACAATCAGCGCCAGCCGTTGCTGCCCCCAGGAGAGGCTGTGGAACGGCGCATCGGCGAGCGCCTGGCTGAAGCCGAGAATATCCAGCCACGCCTGCGCCAGCTGGTGCTGACGATCGGAGACTGCCTGATAAATGCCAATGGAATCAAAGTAGCCGGATAAAATCACGTTGCGCGCGCTGGTGCTGACGCGATAGTCAAGGTGCAGACTGCTGCTGACGTAGCCGATATGCTTTTTGATGTCCCAGATGGTTTCACCGCTGCCGCGCCGCACGCCGAACAGCGTGAGATCGTTGCTGTAGCCCTGAGGATGATCGCCGGTAATCAGGCTCAGCAGCGTGGACTTCCCCGCGCCGTTCGGGCCGATAATCTGCCAGTGTTCACCGGGCTTTACCGTCCAGCTAAGGTTGTGCAGCACCGGCTGGTCGTTGTAAGAAACCACGCCGTTGCGCAGCACTACCGGTGCGGTACCCTCGGGCAGAGCAAGACGGGCCGGTGGCTCATCCGCTTCCGGCAGCGCCATGCCTGCCAGAGTTTCGCTGTGTGCCAGTTGGGCAACCAGTGCCTTCTCCAGCAGCGCTGGCTTTTCACCTGCCTCCACCAGCGTGCAATCGGCCAGCACCCCGGCAAAGTCGATAAAGTCAGGGATATCGTCGAAGCGGTTAAGCACCAGCACCAGGGTATAACCCTGCGCGTGAAGCGTTGCCAGCAGATCCGCCAGCTGGCGGCGGGATGCCACATCCAGGCCATCGAAGGGTTCATCAAATACCAGCAGATCCGGGGCATCCATCAGCGCCTGGCAGAGCAGCGTTTTGCGCGTCTCACCGGTGGAGAGATACTTGAAGCGGCGCTCAAGCAGGTGAGCAATGCCGAAGCGCGCGGCCAGATCCTGTAACCGCGCGTCATCCTGCACGTTCTGCTGAATAATCTCCCGCGCGGTGCGACCGGTATCGTCTTCATCGGGGCCAAGCAGATCGGTGTTATTGCGCTGCCACTCGTCGCTCACCAGCTGCTGAAGCTGCTCGAAGGAGAGGCGGGCGATACGGGTAAAGCCGCACTGGCGTTCACCTTTAAGCAGCGGTAACTCACCGGCAAGCGCCCGGGCGAGGGCGGATTTCCCGCTGCCGTTCGCGCCAACAAACGCCCAGCTCTCCCCGGCGGTGAGGGTCAGCGCCTCAATGTGCAGGGCTTTGGTATCGCTCAGGCGGAACGTGCCTTGCGAAATCTGCAATGTAGTCATGATGTATCCCGTTTTTTGCAGCAGAAGATGACAGGGATACGGTGCCGGGCCGCGCTTGTCAATGCGCAGCCGGGTTTTAGCAGAGTGTGGCGAGGATAACGCGATCGGCGTTAAAAAATGCGGTGATCTCAGCACCTTCTTCTGGTGCTGCGGCAGCGAACTGCGCATCGGTAAGCGTGGCACACAGGGTTTGCCCATCAGGAAGCCGCACCAGGACTTCATGTACCGCGCCAGCGCTGTCGATCTGCGTTACGACGCCACGCAGCTGGTTATCCGCCTGCGCTGCCTGTTCTGGCTGCCGGGTCAGCGACACCCACGGGGCTTTGATCAGCACCAGTACCTCTTTACCCGGCTCCAGCCCGAGCCGCCCGGCGCTCTGCCCGGTGACCGCCGCGTGAATACGCGTGGCCTCGTCCGCCAGCAGCACGCTGACCTGCGGCTGGAGCGCATCATGGTCGCTGGCAACCACTGTGCCAAACCACTGATTGCGGGCGCTGGTCTGCAGGGAGAAGCGCGAAATGGCCGCCAGCAGGCTGTCGAGCGGCAGGGTATCGTCGCTCAGGGCATCAAAGGCTTTCTGTTGGATCTGTGTCATCAGATCGTAGAGCTGGATCAGCCGTTCCCCGTAGCGCGTCAGCCGTGCACCACCGCCGCCTTTGCCACCGGTTGCGCGCTCCACCAGGATCTGCGCACTGAGCTGGTTCATCTCATGGATGGCATCCCACGCGCTCTTATAGCTGATGCCCGCAAGCTTCGCCCCCTGGCTGATTGAGCCGGTTTGCGCTATCTGTTTAAGGAGCGTAATTCGACGCGGATCGGCAAACAGCCGCTCCTGGAGTCTGAGGGTGAGGAGAATGTCAGCCTGCATCGCAAGGTCTCTGATCAAAAAACGCATTGTGACCCATAGCGGCGCGGGTGTGCAAACGGGCACCGCACAAAAGGGGAGTGCGTTTTTTAGCGGCGACGCTAGAATAGACGTTCTTTTTTACTGGAGGCGACCATGCTGGAATTATTGAAAAGTCTCGTATTTGCCGTGCTCATGGTGCCGGTAGTGATGGCCATCATTCTTGGCGCCATCTACGGTCTGGGTGAAATCTTTAACCTGTTCTCAGGCGTTGGTCACAAAGACAAGCCCAGAGAAACCCGCTGAATTCCCTCTCAAAACGCCCGGTCTGACCGGGCGTTTTGCTCTCAAGCTCCCGCGTTTTTTGCCGATAAATCTGTGAAACAGGCAGAATAGCCGCTATATTATCGCGTATATAACGAAGCGATAAGATGAGGTAAATCATGGCGACATCATGGGTTCGACTGGCCGCTGGCGCAGCGCTTTCACTGGCAGTGGTGCATTCTGCGCAGGCCGCAGAGAAGATCACCGTTTTCGCAGCGGCGTCACTGACCAACGCGCTGCAGGAGATCAGCGCCGGTTACACCAAAGAGAAATATGTGCAGGTGGTAGCCTCCTACGCCTCCTCCTCAACCCTGGCGCGTCAGATTGAAGCGGGCGCTCCGGCCGATATTTTCATCTCCGCCGATCAGAAGTGGATGGATTACGCCGCCGACAAGCAGGCGGTGGATAAACCGACGCGCATTACCCTGCTGACCAACAGCCTGGTGGTGGTAGCACCGAAAGCCTCAAGCCAGAAGCCTTTCACCATCAGCGATAAAATCGACTGGAAAGCGCTGCTCAACGGTGGCCGTCTGGCGGTGGGCGATCCGGCACACGTACCGGCAGGCATCTATGCCAAAGAAGCGCTGCAAAAGCTGGGTGCCTGGGAGAGCGTCAGCCCGCAGTTAGCCCCGGCGGATGACGTTCGCGGCGCACTGGCGCTGGTGGAGCGCAACGAAGCGCCGTTCGGTATCGTGTACGGCTCAGACGTTATCGCCAGTAAAGAGGTGAAAGTGGTGGCGACCTTCCCGGAAAGCTCGCACAAAAAAGTGGAATACCCGATGGCGATTGTCGCCGACCACAACAGCGCGGCGGTCAAAGCCTTCTATGATTATCTGAAAGGCCCGCAGGCCGCGGCGATATTTACACGTTACGGATTTACCACGGCAAAATGATCCTGAGTGAACCTGAATGGCAGGCGGTGCTTCTCAGCCTGAAAGTCTCTACGCTGGCAGTGCTGGTGAGCCTGCCTTTTGGGGTGCTTCTCGCCTGGATTCTGGTGCGCTGCACCTTTCCGGGCAAAGCATTGCTCGACAGCCTGATCCACCTGCCGCTGGTGCTGCCGCCGGTGGTGGTGGGCTACCTGTTGCTGGTGGCGATGGGCCGCAACGGATTTATCGGCAAATACCTGCACGACTGGTTTGGGCTGACCTTTGCCTTCAGCTGGCGCGGCGCGGTGCTGGCGGCCTGCGTGATGTCTTTCCCGCTGATGGTGCGGGCTATTCGCCTCGCGCTTGAAGCCGTTGATCTGCGGCTGGAGCAGGCGGCGCGCACCCTCGGCGCCGGGCGCTGGCGAGTGTTCGCTACCATTACGCTGCCGCTGATGCTGCCCGGCATTATCGCCGGCACCGTGCTGGCGTTTGCCCGCTCGCTGGGCGAGTTTGGCGCGACCATTACCTTCGTCTCGAACATCCCCGGCGAAACCCGCACCCTGCCGTCAGCGATGTATACCCTGATCCAAACCCCTGGCGGCGAAAGCGCCGCCGCGCGCCTGTGCGTGATTGCCATTGTGCTGGCGCTGGTGTCGCTGATGGTCGCCGAATGGCTGGCCGGCATCAGCCGTAAGCGGCTGGGGAGTGCCTGATGCTGGAGCTTGATTTCACCCAGACGCTGGGCAGCCACCGCTTGCAGGTCCAGCAGACGCTGCCCACCACCGGCATCACCGCCATCTTCGGCGTATCCGGGGCGGGGAAAACCTCACTGATCAACGCCATCAGCGGCCTGACCCGGCCTGAGCAGGGGCGCATCGTGCTCAATCAGCGCGTGCTCAGCGACACCGCGCAGCAGGTGTTTCTCCCACCTGAGAAACGCCGCGTCGGCTACATCTTCCAGGATTCGCGCCTGTTCCCACATTACCGGGTGGCGGGCAATCTGAAATACGGCATGGCAAAAAGCATGGCCGGACAATTCGACAAGCTGGTGGCGCTGCTCGGGATTGAAAAGCTGCTGGACCGTCTGCCCGGCTCGCTGTCGGGCGGGGAGAAGCAGCGGGTAGCGATTGGCCGCGCGATCCTCACCGCACCCGAACTGCTGCTGCTCGACGAGCCGCTGGCCTCGCTCGACCTGCCGCGCAAGCGCGAGCTGCTCCCCTGGCTGCAACGTCTGGCGCGGGAATTTTCGGTGCCGATGCTGTATGTCAGCCACTCGCTGGATGAGATCCAGCAGCTGGCGGATAACGTGCTGGTGCTGGAGAACGGGGCGGTAAAGGCCTTTGGTCCGCTGGAAAGCGTGTGGGGCAGCCGGGTGATGCACCCGTGGCTGCCGCCGGAGCAGCAGAGCAGCGTACTGAAAGTGTCGGTGCTGGAGCACCATCCGCACTACGCCATGACAGCGCTGGCGATTGGCGATCAGCACGTCTGGGTCAACCGCCTCGACCAGCCGCTGCAGGCGTCGCTGCGCATCCGCATTCAGGCCTCGGACGTCTCGCTGGTGCTGCAACCTCCGCAGTACAGCAGCATTCGTAATCTGCTGCGCGCCCAGGTGAAGCAGTGCTATGACGATAACGGCCAGGTGGAAGTCGAACTGGACGTGGCGGGGCGCACGCTGTGGGCGCGCATCAGCCCCTGGGCGCGGGACGAACTGGCCATCAAACCCGGGCTGTGGCTCTATGCCCAGGTGAAAAGCGTCTCGATTACCGCCTGATTACAGCACGTACTGATAGAGCGCGTCGGCGATGCTGGTGCCGGTATTATCCCCGATCACCCGGTCGGCGCGCGCTTTGATGGCGTCATCGGCATTGCCCATCGCGATGCCGAGGCCTGCCGGCTCCAGCATGCTGAGGTCGTTGTAGTTGTCGCCGAACGCCACCACGTTTTCCATACTCAGCCCCTGGGATGCTACCCATTCAGCGAGGCGTTTACCCTTGCTGTTGCCTTTCTGCGCCACGTCCACCTGATCGTGCCATGACCATTCACAGGCCAGCCCCAGCGTCTGCTCCACTTCCGTGGCGAAGGCGTTGAGCTTCAGGGTATCAATATCCGTCAGCGCAAATTTCCAGATCGCCTCCACCTCTTGCGCCGCCTCTTTCAGGGAAGGCACCTGGGTAAACACCGGGCGTTGATTTTCCGGCAGGCGCTGGGCCCAGTTCTGGGTGCGCAGCACGTGGCCGGTGGCGGTTTCGTACATCATCGCGTCATCAACGTACATCAGCCCGTGAATGTGATGGGTGTGCAGCATGTCGGTGAGGGCAATGGCCTGCTCCGGGCGCAGCGGGTCGGCTGAAATGACCTTTTTTGCATGATAATCATACAAATAAGTGCCATTGCAGCAAATTGCAGGTGTATCCAGTTCCAGTGCCTGATAAAAAGGATGGATGGCCACGTGATGGCGACCGGTAACGATCACCAGTTTGAAACCGGCCTCGCGCGCACGACGCAGCGCCTCCAGTGATTCCGGCAGGATGGTTTTCTGCGGCGTCAGCAGCGTGCCGTCTAAATCGAGTGCGATTACGCGAAAGGTCATTCGTCAGTCCAGATTGTTGCATCATAAAGTTTGCGCAGCAGGATACACCGTGATGCTGTCCCGGCAAAACCCGGAGCGCACCGACAGATAAATACGCTACCCTTGTGGCTACGTTCACCGTTTTCAGGAAAGGAGCATTCATGAAACAAACCGTTTATACCGCCAGTCCCGAGAGCCAGCAGATCCACGTCTGGCGTCTTGACGAGCAGGGCGACCTGACGCTGTTGCAGGTCGTTGACGTACCCGGCCAGGTGCAGCCGATGGTGGTCAGCCCGGATAAGCGCTTCCTCTACGTTGGCGTACGACCGGAGTTTCGTGTTATCGCTTACCGCATCTCTCCGGAAGACGGCATTCTCGCCGAAGCGGGTCACAGCGCGCTGCCGGGCAGCCCGACGCATATCTCTACCGACCACAGCGGGAAATTCCTGTTCTGCGGCTCCTATAACGCGGGCTGCGTCAGCGTCACGCGCCTGAATGACGGCCTGCCGGGGGAAATTGTTGATGTGGTTGAAGGCCTCGAAGGCTGCCACTCAGCGAACATCTCGCCGGACAACCGCACCCTGTGGGTGCCGGCGCTGAAGCAGGATCGCATCTGCCTGTTCACCCTCGGCGAGGACGGCAAACTGGCACCGCAGACGCCGCCGGAAGTCACCACCGTGGAGGGCGCAGGCCCGCGTCATATGGCGTTCCATCCGAATCAGAGATTCGCCTACTGCGTTAACGAGCTGAACGGCTCGGTGGACGTCTGGCAACTCAGCAACGCCCACGGCAACGTCGAATGCATTCAGACGCTGGATATTATGCCGCCGGACTTTACCGACACCCGCTGGGCCGCAGACATTCACATCACCCCGGATGGTCGCCATCTGTATACCTGCGACCGCACCGCCAGCATTCTGACGGTGTTCAGCATCTCCGAAGACGGCAGCGTGCTGGCGCTGGAGGGCTTCCAGCCCACTGAAACCCAGCCGCGCGGCTTCAATATTGATAACAGCGGAAAATACGTGATCGCTGCCGGGCAGAAATCACACCATATCGCGGTGTACGCTATCGACGGTGCGCAGGGGCTGCTGAGCGAAAAAGGGCGTTATGCCGTAGGCCAGGGGCCGATGTGGGTGGTCATCAACGCGCAGTAATGCGCACCACTTTCTGAGCATCATAAGCCAATAAAAAAGGGCGTATCCGCAGATACGCCCTTTTTTTGTGCCGGGAACCGTTACTGCTTCGGCTCGGCGACAACGGCGCTGCCCACGCCGCGGTTGTTGAACTCCCACATGCGGTTAGCATTCGCGTCGTTCAGGTCGCGGGTGATGTTGCCTTTGTCATCCTGAGTGCCGACGTTGCCGGTAAACGGACGCTTCGAGCTGGCGGCATCGCCCCAGGGTTTCGCAGTGTTAAAGCCTTCGTTGATGACGCTGTCGCGGATCACCACCTGGCCGTTAGCGGTCTGGCCCGGCGCGTAGCCGTTTTCACCCGCTTCCAGATCCCAGGCGCGGCCCAGCTGGGCAACGTTATCGCCCGCGGCGGTGAAGCGGCTGTTGGTGGCGAGGAAACCGTAATAGATGTTGGCCTGGGTTGCCGGGGCAAACACGTAGCCTTCCTGCTGGGTACGGCTGTTCACCAGGTGGAACTCGGTGTTATCAAACACCACCGCGCCGCGACCGGCTACCACGTCCACATCGCCTTCAATATAGCTGTTGGTGACCAGGGTACGGGTCTGGCGATTGGTTACGAAGCGGTTCTGCACGTCGCTGTTGGTCACCAGGAAGGTGTTCTGACGACCCAGAATGTTGACCTTGTCGATCTGCACTTTATCGCCGTCGCTGCGCAGCGCCACCGCCTGGTGGTTACCTGCATCGACGCTGTCGCCGAGGTTGTTTTCGATGGTCAGGTTCTGCAGCTGCAGACCGCTGTTCTGCGACCAGACTACCGCTGAGCACATCACGCCGACGGTGGCGTTGCGGCTGTTCTGGCAGTTATCGAACATATACCAGGCCGGTTTGCCAGGCATGTACTTACCGGACGGATTCACGGTACGACGCCAGGTGTTGCGGTCCATTTCGGAGTCCAGCGCGAGGCCGATCTTCACATCCAGCGGTTTGTCGCCGAGGCCGTACAGCGTGATACTGCCCGGGGCTGCCGGAACATAGACCGTGCCCTGATATTCACCGGGCTGAACGGCAATATAGACGCGCTGGCTGGAGCGCTGGGCAATGGCGGCATCAACCGCAGCCTGAATGGTGGTGTGGGTTACGCCGCTCTGACCCGCCGGGCCGACCACAAAGTCAGGCTGCGCAGGCAGACGAATGGCATAAGGGGACCACGGGGCCGCATTCGGATTGGTAGAGGCAAAGTAGCGGGCGGCGGTGAAGTTCTGCGCTTCGTCAGCGGTTAATACCGGACGTGACGCGGTGCCAGGGGCGTGCTGTTCGGACGGACGTTGGTCCGCCGGCGTTGAGCTGCACGCGGTCAGTGTCACGCCGACAGCAAGCATCAGCGCCAGACGGGATACCGGAAATATGTTCAAGGGTGGCTCCAGCTATGCAAGTTAAAAAGAGGTACCTGAGAAACCAGCCTTTTTATACTAAGTTGAGCCAAACGGGAAGCCGATTTGTACAAACCGGCTTCCATAAGTAACAAAATATCTCAGATCCACAGCGCGGTCAGCGTGGCGCTCGCCAGGGCGTGGAAATGAACGTTAAACCCAACCATCGCGCCGCTGGCATTTTCATCGACGTCCAGGCGCTCCACGTCCAGCGCGTGCAGGGTGAAAATGTAGCGGTGGGTTTCCCCTTTCGGCGGTGCAGCCCCGCCGTAGCCCGCATAACCAAAGTCGGTGCGGGTCTGGATCGCGCCCTCGGGCAGCGCTACCAGATCGGACCCCGACCCCTGCGGCAGCACCCGGGTATCCGCCGGAATATTGGCGACCACCCAGTGCCACCAGCCGGAGCCGGTAGGCGCGTCAGGATCGTAGCAGGTGACGACAAAGCTTTTAGTCCCCGGCGGCACTTCATCCCAGGCGAGATGGGGCGAGATATTGTCGCCCTCGTACCCCATACCGTTAAAGACGTGGCGAGCGGGGAGCTTGTCCCCGTCGCTAAAATCGTTACTGATTAACTTCATTGCAGCTCCTGCACATTACAGATTCAGTAGTTTCACCAGCTCCTGCGCGGCGATCGCCGATGAAGCCGGGTTCTGGCCGGTAATCAGATGACCATCGGTGATGGCGAATTCACCCCAGTCATCGGTGCGCTCAAACTGACCGCCGTTCTGCTTCAGCGCGTCCTCTACCAGGAATGGCACCACATTCGTCAGCCCGACGCCGTCCTCTTCGCTGTTGGTAAAGCCGGTGACGCGTTTCCCCTGCACCAGCGGGGTGCCGTCCGGCTTTTTCGCATGGCGCAGCACGCCCGGGGCGTGACACACCGTCGCCACCGGCTTGCCGCTGGCCCAGTATTTTTCAATCAGGGCAATGGAGTGGCGATCCTCCGCCAGATCCCACAGCGGGCCGTGGCCGCCGGGATAGAACACCGCATCGTATTCGTCGATGTTGATCTCGCTGAGTCGATGGGTAGACGCCAGCGCCTGTTGCGCGGCGCTGTCGGCGCGGAAGCGGTCGGTGGCCTCGGTTTGTGCATCCGGCTCGTCGCTTTTCGGATCCAGCGGCGGCTGGCCGCCAGCCGGCGACGCGAGCGTCACCTCGATACCCGCATCGCGGAACACGTACCAGGGCGCGGCAAACTCTTCGAGCCAGAAGCCCGTCGGTTTGCCGGTGTCGCCAAGTTTATCGTGGGATGTCAGGACCATCAGAATCTTCATGCTTACCTCCGGTGTCGTAAAAAGCCTTACCGAAGTGTAGTGCATCCCCGACTGAGGTTAACTCTGAAACAGCGCCGGGTCGTTAACTGCGTTAACCACGGCAGCGGTCAGACGCGCCAGCTGGTCCGGAGAGATAACATACGGCGGCATCAGGTAAATCAGCCGCCCGAAAGGCCGGATCCACACGCCCTGACTGACGAAAAAGCGCTGTAGCGCCGCCATGTTGACCGGCTGGTGCGTTTCCACCACGCCGATAGCGCCCAGCACGCGCACGTCACGTACCTGCGGGCTTTCGCGGCAGGGTGCCAGCTCCGCCCGCAGCTGGCTTTCGATGGCGGCAACCTGGGTGCGCCACTCGCCGCTCTCCAGTATCGCCAGGCTCTCGTTCGCCACGGCGCAGGCCAGCGAGTTACCCATAAAGGTCGGGCCGTGCATAAAGCAGCCCGCCTCGCCGTTGCTGATGGTGTCCGCCACGCTTCGGGTGGTGAGGGTGGCGGAGAGGGTCATGGTGCCGCCGGTCAGCGCCTTGCCAAGGCAGAGAATATCCGGGGCGATGCCGGCATGTTCACAGGCAAACAGCTTGCCGGTGCGCCCGAAGCCGGTGGCGATTTCGTCGGCGATCAGCAGCACGCCCTCCCGATCGCACATGGCACGGATGCGCTTCAGCCACTCCGGGTGATAGAAGCGCATGCCGCCTGCGCCCTGCACGATGGGCTCCAGGATCACCGCGGCCAGCTCATGGCGATGGGCGGCAAACAGCCGGGCGAACGGCACGATGTCCAGTTCGTTCCAGTCATCATCAACCCCGCAGGTGGGGGCCGGGGCAAACAGGTTTTCCGGCAGGTAACCCTTCCACAGGCTGTGCATCGAGTTATCCGGATCGCAGGCCGACATCGCGCCGAAGGTATCCCCGTGGTAGCCGTGGCGCAGCGTCAGAAAGCGCTGGCGCGGTTCACCCCGGGCGTGCCAGTACTGCAGCGCCATTTTCATCGCCACTTCTACCGCCACCGAGCCGGAATCGGCGAGGAACACGCACTCCAGCGGGGCCGGGGTCATCGCCACCAGCTTACGGCACAGCGCCACGGCAGGCGGATGCGTGATGCCGCCGAACATGACGTGCGACATGGCATCAATCTGGTTTTTCATCGCCGCGTTGAGGCGCGGGTGGTTATAGCCGTGGATCGCCGCCCACCAGGAGGACATGCCGTCCACCAGCAACTCGCCGCCGGCAAGTTCCAGTTCGCAGCCGCGTGCTGCAACCACCGGGTAGACCGGCAGCGGGGCGGTCATTGAGGTATAGGGGTGCCAGATATGGCGCTGGTCAAAGGCAAGATCGTCGGGTGTCATACGTGACTTGTAAACCAAAGTGAAAACATTTAGGTTTACGATCCTACACCGAAATCAACATGAACAACACCCTTTGGAGACGCCCGATGGCTCACCGTTTACGCTGGACTTTGTCGCAAGTTACTGAATTATTCGATAAACCACTGCTGGAACTGCTGTTTGAAGCGCAGCAGGTTCATCGCCAGCACTTCGACCCGCAGCACGTCCAGGTCAGCACGTTGCTGTCAATCAAGACCGGTGCCTGCCCGGAAGACTGCAAATACTGCCCGCAAAGCTCGCGCTACAAGACGGGTCTGGAGGCCGAACGTCTGATGGAAGTGGAGCAGGTGCTGGAATCGGCGCAGAAAGCCAAAGCCGCCGGTTCAACCCGCTTCTGCATGGGCGCAGCGTGGAAAAACCCGCACGAGCGCGATATGCCTTACCTGGAGCAGATGGTGCAGGGGGTGAAAGCGCTGGGGCTTGAAACCTGCATGACGCTCGGCACGCTGGAAGAGACGCAGGCGCAGCGCCTGGCCTCCGCCGGGCTGGACTACTACAACCACAACCTCGACACCTCGCCGGAGTTCTACGGCAATATCATCACCACCCGCTCTTATCAGGAGCGTCTCGACACGCTGGACAAAGTGCGAGACGCCGGGATCAAGGTGTGCTCCGGCGGTATCGTCGGCCTGGGTGAAACCGTTACCGATCGCGCCGGGCTGCTGATGCAGCTGGCAAACCTGCCGACGCCGCCGGAGAGCGTGCCGATCAACATGCTGGTGAAGGTGAAAGGAACGCCGCTGGCCAATAATGACGATGTCGATCCGTTCGATTTCATCCGCACTATCGCGGTGGCGCGCATCATGATGCCGACCTCCTTCGTGCGCCTCTCTGCCGGCCGCGAGCAGATGAACGAGCAGACCCAGGCGATGTGCTTTATGGCCGGGGCCAACTCGATCTTCTACGGCTGCAAGCTGCTGACCACCCCGAACCCGGAAGAGGACAAGGATCTGCAGCTGTTCCGTAAGCTGGGCCTGAACCCGGCCCAGACCCACGTTGAGGCGGGGGACAACGAGCAGCAGGCGCAGCTGGTGGACAGGCTGCGTAACGCCGATACCGACCAGTTCTATAACGCGGCGGCACTGTGAGCTGGCAGGCGCGTATTGACGAGGCGCTGGAGCAGCGCCGTCAGCACGGCCTGCTGCGCACCCGGACCGCTAATCAACAGGGGGCCGGACGCTGGCGCCTCCAGGACGGGCAGCGCTGGCTGAACTTCGCCAGCAACGACTATCTCGGCCTGAGCCAGCATCCGGCGGTGATCGCTGGCTGGCAGCAGGGGGCGGCGCGCTACGGCGTTGGCAGCGGTGCCTCCGGGCACGTAACCGGCTACAGCGAGGCGCACGCCGGGCTGGAGCAGGCGCTGGCCAACTGGCTCGGCTATCCGCGCGCGCTGCTGTTTATCTCCGGCTTCGCTGCTAATCAGGCGGTGATTGCGGCCCTGGCGCAAAAGCCCGATCGCATTGTCGCGGATCGGCTGAGCCACGCCTCGCTGCTGGAGGCGGCGCACCTCAGCCCGGCCACCCTCACGCGCTTTCGTCACAACGATGCTGTTGCCCTGCGCGCGGCGCTGGCGAAGCCCTGTGAGGGGCAGCAGCTGGTGGTCACTGAAGGGGTGTTCAGTATGGACGGCGACAGCGCCCCGCTGGCAGAGATCGCCGCCGTGAGCCGTGAGGCGCAGGCCTGGCTGATGGTGGATGACGCGCACGGTATCGGCGTGCTGGGCGAGCAGGGGCGGGGAAGCTGTAATGCCGCAGGGATCCACCCTGAACTGCTGGTGGTCACCTTCGGTAAAGGCTTTGGCGTCAGCGGCGCAGCGGTGCTGTGCAGCGAGAGCCTCGCCTGCTATTTCGAGCAGTTTGCCCGCCATCTGATCTACAGCACGGCGATGCCGCCGGCCCAGGCAGTGGCGCTGCATGCCGCGCTGAATTGCGTGCAGCAGGGGGATGCCCTGCGTGCCAGGCTGACGCGTCACATTCAGCGTTTTCGCGACGGCGCGCAGCAGCTTCCCTGGCAGTTGGCTGCTTCGCACACCGCCATCCAGCCGCTGATCGTCGGGGATAATCACGCGGCGCTCGCCCTCTCCGCGACGCTGCGCGAGCGCGGGATCGGGTGCAGCGCCATTCGCCCGCCGACGGTGCCACCGGGCACGGCGCGGCTGCGCATCACCCTCACCGCCGCCCATGAGGATGAGGACATCGACACTCTGCTGGAGGCGCTTCATGACGCAGCCGGTATATAAGCAGGCCGTTGCCGCGGCGTTTGGCCGGGCAGCGGCGAGCTACGATCGCTTTGCCGATCTGCAGCGCATCAGCGGCGAGCGCCTGATCGCCCATCTCCCGGCGCTGAAAGGGCGGCGCGTGCTGGATGCCGGGTGCGGCACCGGCTGGTTCAGCCGCCACTGGATGCAGCAGGGCTGTGAAGTAACCGCGCTTGACCTCTCACCGCTGATGTTGGCCCACGCCCAACGCCACCGCACGGCGCATCACTTTGTTGAAGGCGACATTGAGCATATCCCGCTGAGCGAGTCGCGGTTCGATCTGGTCTGGAGCAATCTGGCGGTGCAGTGGTGCACCCGCCTCGCCGACGGGCTGGCGGAGCTGTATCGGGTAACGCGCCCCGGCGGGGTGGTTGGTTTCTCGACGCTCGCTGCGGGCTCATTGCACGAGCTGCATACCGCCTGGCAAAGCGTTGATGCGCGCCCGCACGCCAACCAGTTTCTTGCTGCTGAGGCAATAGCTGCCGCGTGTCCGACGCCGCACCATCAGCTGCACCAGGAGACGGTAACGCTGCATTTCCCGGACGCGCTGAGCGCCATGCGTTCGCTGAAAGGCATCGGGGCAACGCATCTGCACGACGGACGCGACGGCGGCCTGCTGACACGCCAGCGTCTGGCCCGGCTTGAGGCGGCCTGGCCCCGGGACGCGCACGGCCTGACCCTCAGTTATCATCTGATTTTTGGAGTACTACATCGTGACTAAACGTTATTTCGTCACCGGGACCGACACCGAGGTCGGTAAAACCGTCGCCAGCTGCGCGCTGCTGCAGGCTGCGACGCAGCGCGGGTATCGTACTGCCGGTTTCAAGCCGGTGGCCTCCGGCAGCGAACGCACCCCGGACGGTATCCGCAACGGTGATGCGCTGGCTCTGCAGCGCAACAGCAGCGTGGCGCTGGCCTACGAGCAGGTTAATCCTTACGTGTTTGAAGAGCCGACCTCGCCGCATATTCTCAGCGCCGAGCTGGGTGTGCCGCTCGACTTTACGGCAATGTCACATGGCCTGCGGGAACTCGAGCGTCAGGCCGACTGGGTGCTGGTGGAAGGGGCGGGCGGCTGGTTTACACCGCTCTCCGCCAGCCAGACTTTCGCTGACTGGGCGGTCAGCGAGCAGCTGCCGGTGATTCTGGTGGTGGGGGTGAAGCTCGGGTGTATCAACCACGCCATGCTTACCGCTCAGGCGGTGCGCAGCGCCGGGCTGCCGCTGGCAGGCTGGATCGCCAACGATGTGGTGGCACCGGGTAAACGCCATGCGGAATACCTCACCACGCTGCGCCAGAAGATCGACGCCCCGTTCTTCGGGGAGATCCCGTGGCTGGGCGGCGAGGCGGAGCAGCAGGACGTGGGCCGCTACCTGCAACTGGACGGGCTGCGCTAAGGCGCCATCCAGTGCGCCAGCAGCTTGTCATCCAGCTGGGCGACGCTTCCCTGCGCCACGTTGCGCCCGCGATGCAGCAGACAGAAGCGATCAGCGACGTGGCGGATAAATGACAGGCGCTGTTCGACCAGCAGCACCGTCAGCCCCAGTTCACGATTCAGGCGTACGATCACCGCACACAGCGTCTGCATCATATTGTGCCCAATCCCACGGGTTGGCTCGTCAAGGATCAGCAGCCGCGGGCGGGTCACCAGCGCCCGGGCGAGGCTGAGCTGATGCAGGCTCTCCTCTTCCAGCTCGGCACCGCGCCGCTGTCGCAAACCGTACAGCTCAGGAAACAGATCGAAGATATCCGCCGGGATCGCCTGCGGCTGCCCGGTGGCCGCCATCATCGCCAGCTGCAGATTTTCCTCCACCGTCAGCCGTGAAAAGATGCGCCGGTCCTCGGGAACGTAACTGATACCCAACGCCATGCGCGCCTCCGCGCTCACGCCCTGAAGATCCCGGGCTGGCTTGCCGGCGTCGTGCCAGAGAATGCTGCCGCTCTCCACTGGCAGATGACCGGCAATGCAGTTCAGCAGGGTGGTTTTGCCCATGCCGGGCAGCCCGGTCACGCAGGTGCACTCCCCGGGAAGCAGTTCAAGATCGACATTCCACAGGCTGTGATGCGTGCCGTAGTAGTGATTAACCGCGCGTAAACTCAACATGCTGACTCCTTATTCGGTGAGGAACTTCAGGCGGCGTGGCCGCTGCTAACCCGGATACCCGGCATCCAGCGCCTTGCCCCACGGGCGGGGTTGAGTTCCAGGAACAGAGTTCTGCAATTCCCTTGCCAGCACGGATAAATCACCAGCGGGTTGGCGTTATTTGGGACAATACCGACAAAAAAGCAGCCGGGTGCTGCATGTTCGTGCAGGCTGCTGGCGGCGCTGCACCTGTTGCGAGCCTGAGCGCGCGGTATGGTGGTGCAGACGCACCAGAATCAGGAAAAAGGATCGCTTTTGATCCGCCTTAACCGGCTAGCAGCTATTGCCGGAAACGGGGCGTGAGACCGGCAAAATTTTGCTATAAATTTTTTTTTGCGGCGCGTTGCGCAAACCGGAGGGATCTTTTGCGGGCAGTAGCACTCTGGCTCGGGTTGAGTTATCCACTATTCCTGTGGATAACCTTGTGTATTAGAGTTAGAAAACATGCGACAAGCGAGAGCGGACGCGGGTTACGCCTGAATTGGCTCGAAAGCCGCCTTTTTTTAAAAACTATTTAATATCAGCACGTTAATTAAAAGCAATGGCTGTAAGAAAAGTGTCATCGCCTGTCATGAAACTTTTATATGCATCCTTGACAAATGTTAAAAGGCAACTTTTTCTGGGGATAAACCGTTGGCCTGGTGTTTTATATCGCCAGAGAAGAAATAGCCCGCCCAACCGGGCCATGTTTTAACCCGATAACGCACATCCTGTCATTCGATACTGGATTTCCATCCAGTATAATTTACTGGCAAAATATAGCATGGCGAGTAAAATTACCCCTCGGCCCGCGCACATCGTCATCAGGTAGCCATCCATGAGTAAACCGTTCAAATTAAATTCCGCCTTCCGCCCGTCAGGTGACCAGCCTGAGGCGATTCGTCGCCTGAAAGAGGGGCTGGAGGATGGCCTGGCCCATCAGACGCTGCTTGGCGTGACCGGTTCGGGTAAGACTTTTACCGTGGCCAACGTTATTGCCGACCTGCAGCGCCCCACGATGGTGCTGGCTCCCAACAAAACCCTGGCGGCGCAGCTGTACGGCGAGATGAAAGAGTTCTTCCCGGATAACGCGGTGGAGTATTTCGTCTCCTACTACGACTACTACCAGCCCGAGGCCTACGTGCCGAGCTCCGACACCTTTATCGAGAAGGATTCGTCGGTGAACGAGCACATCGAGCAGATGCGTCTCTCTGCAACCAAAGCGCTGCTGGAGCGTCGTGACGTCGTCGTGGTGGCGTCGGTGTCGGCCATCTACGGTCTGGGCGACCCGGACCTCTATCTGAAGATGATGCTGCACCTGACCAAAGGCATGATCATCGATCAGCGCGCCATTGTGCGTCGGCTGGCGGAGCTGCAGTACGGGCGTAACGATCAGGCGTTTCAGCGCGGCACCTTCCGGGTGCGCGGCGAGGTGATTGATATCTTCCCGGCGGAGTCTGACGATTTCGCGCTGCGCGTTGAGCTGTTCGACGAGGAAGTGGAGCGCCTGTCGCTGTTCGACCCGCTCACCGGCCACGTTGAATCCGTGATCCAGCGCTTTACCGTCTACCCAAAAACCCACTACGTGACGCCGCGCGAGCGCATCGTACAGGCGATGGAAGAGATCAAAGTCGATCTGGCGGACCGCCGTAAAACGCTGCTGGAAAACAACAAGCTGCTGGAAGAGCAGCGCCTGACCCAGCGCACCCAGTTCGATCTCGAAATGATGAACGAGCTGGGCTACTGCTCGGGTATTGAAAACTACTCGCGCTACCTCTCCGGGCGTGGGCCGGGCGAAGCGCCGCCGACGCTGTTTGACTACCTGCCTGCCGATGGCCTGCTGGTGGTGGACGAATCCCACGTTACCATTCCGCAGATTGGCGGCATGTACCGCGGCGACCGGGCGCGTAAAGAGACGCTGGTGGAGTACGGCTTCCGCCTGCCGTCGGCGCTGGATAACCGTCCGATGAAATTTGAAGAGTTCGAGGCGCTGGCACCGCAAACCATTTACGTCTCGGCAACGCCTGGCAACTACGAGCTGGAAAAATCCGGCACTGAAATCGTGGACCAGGTGGTGCGTCCGACCGGTCTGCTCGACCCGATTATCGAAGTGCGTCCAGTAGCGACCCAGGTCGATGACCTGCTCTCAGAGATCCGCAAGCGCGTCGCCATTAACGAGCGCGTGCTGGTCACTACCCTGACCAAGCGTATGGCCGAGGACTTAACCGAATACCTGGAGGAGCACGGCGAGAAGGTGCGCTATCTGCACTCGGATATCGATACCGTGGAGCGCATGGAGATTATTCGCGACCTGCGCCTCGGCGAGTTTGACGTGCTGGTGGGTATCAACCTGCTGCGTGAGGGGCTGGATATGCCGGAAGTCTCGCTGGTCGCTATTCTGGATGCCGACAAAGAGGGCTTCCTGCGTTCGGAACGTTCGCTGATCCAGACCATCGGTCGTGCGGCGCGTAACGTCAACGGTAAAGCCATTCTTTACGGCGATAAGATCACACCGTCAATGGCGAAGGCGATTAGCGAAACCGAGCGTCGCCGTGAGAAGCAGCAGAAGTACAACGAAGAGCACGGCATCGTGCCGCAGGGGCTGAACAAGAAGGTGGTGGACATCCTGCAGCTGGGCGAAGGGCTGGCGAAAACCAAAGCCAAAGGGCGCGGTAAGTCACGTCCGGTGATCGTTGAGGATGATGAACTGGCGCTGACGCCGAAGGCGCTGAGCCAGAAGATCCAGCAGCTGGAAACCCAGATGCTGGAGGCGGCCCAGAACCTTGAGTTCGAGCAGGCCGCCGAGCTGCGCGACAAACTGCATCAGTTACGCGAGCTGTTTATCGCCGCCTCCTGAGTCCTGCTCCCGGAGACCCTCTCCCGCCGCGGGAGGGGGTACTTATCCCAGTTCCTGAATCGCTTTTTCCAGCGCAGCGCGCAGCAGGTGCCGGTCGTGGCGGTAGGGCACGTCCGAGGCCTCCAGCGGCTCCTGGATCACCAGGCGCCCTTCAATACCGCTAACGTCCACTTTCGGACCGACCACCACCGCATCAATGATTTTCTTGCCGACGTACTGTTCCATCAGCGCCAGCTTCTCATGCAGCGCCAGGCTCGCCGCCGCCGGACTCAGCTCGCGACCAAGATTACCGATGTAAACCACCGGGGCAGGGGTGCGCCGCAGCGCCTGAGCAAGATCGGGCAGCAGCAGCAGGGGGATCAGGCTGGTGTAAAAGCTGCCGGGGCCAATCAGAATTAAGTCCGCTTCGGCAATCGCATCGACCGCCTCCCGGGTGGCAGGCGCAGGCGGGTAGAGCATCAGCTCCGTCGGCGGCAGCTCCAGCGCGTCCACGCTCACCTCGCCGTATACATGATTGCCTTCCGCATCCAGCGCCATCAGATCCACCGGGTGCTCCGACATCGGGATCAAAAACGCATCCACCTTCAGCAGGTTACGAATGATATTGATGGCTTCGAGAGGCCGCACGCTCAGGTGATCCAGCGCCTTTAACATCAGATTTCCGAGGTTATGCCCGGAAAGTTCGCCGTTACCGCCAAAACGATACTCAAACATCGCCGAGGCGACGCTCGGTTCGGTAATTAACTGGTTCAGACAGTTGCGCATATCACCCCAGGCGATACCGCCTTCGGAGCGGCGAATGCGTCCGGTAGAACCGCCGTTATCGGTGGTGGTGACGATACCGGTCAGGCGCGAACCGAGGGAAGAGAGAGACGACATGACGCGCCCGAGACCGTGCCCGCCGCCCAGAGCGACAACGCGGTCAAGATCCGCAAACGTGCGATTACGCATAGAAAATCCTTATCACTGACTGACGCTGCTACGGTAGCGCAAATTACGTTAAAAAACTAACCGTCACCGGCGTAAAATGATGCATATCATGGCAATTCATTTGCTTTCACGTATTCTGCTGCGAATTGCTGCAATAAGCGCGTTATATAAATATTTACATAGCGAAAAAGCCGATGGTTCAACCTTCGCTTACGCGCTACTATTGCAGTTACCTGTTTCATTTACTGATGAAACAACACTCTAGCCTTCTCGCCTGGGTCTTCGGATATGGCGCGCTGGCCGTGGCATAAGCCACCAGGGTACAGCCAGAAATAGCTGTGCCTCCCGAACTGGAAAGGTGTACATGGTCTCACAACTCACTGACGCATTTGCGCGTAAGTTTTATTACTTACGTCTGTCGATCACCGACGTCTGCAACTTTCGTTGCACCTACTGTCTGCCGGATGGCTACAAGCCCGGCGGCGTCACCAATAAAAGCTTTCTGAACCTCGATGAAATTCGTCGGGTGACCCGCACCTTTGCCGCGCTCGGCACTGAGAAAGTGCGCCTCACCGGTGGCGAACCCTCGCTGCGCCGCGATTTCACCGATGTGATTGCTGCGGTGCGTGAAAACGCCGCCATCCGCCAGATTGCGGTCACCACCAACGGCTACCGTCTGGCGCGTGACGTGGCGCAGTGGCGCGATGCCGGTCTGACCGCCATTAACGTCAGCGTTGACAGCCTTGACGCGCGTCAGTTTCACGCCATCACCGGGCAGGACAAATTCCATCAGGTGATGGCCGGCATCGATGCCGCCTTTGACGCCGGTTTTGAGCGGGTGAAGGTGAATACCGTATTGATGCGCGACGTGAACCATCACCAGCTCGACACCTTCCTTAACTGGATCCAGCCGCGCCCGATTCAGTTACGCTTTATTGAACTGATGGAGACCGGCGAGGGCAGCGAGCTGTTCCGCAAGCACCACCTCTCCGGCGCGGTGCTGCGCGATGAGCTGCTGCGTCGCGGCTGGATCCGCCAGCTGCGCAGCCGCAGCGATGGCCCGGCGCAGGTGTTCTGCCACCCGGACTACGCCGGTGAAATCGGCCTCATCATGCCCTACGAAAAAGATTTCTGCGCCAGCTGTAACCGTCTGCGCGTGTCGTCTGTTGGCAAGCTGCACCTGTGCCTGTTCGGCGATGGCGGGGTGGATCTGCGCGAGCTGCTGCAGGACGACAGCCAGCAGGCTGCGCTGGAAGCCCGCATTGCCGGGGCGCTCAGCCACAAAAAGCAGACGCACTTCCTGCATCAGGGCAATACCGGCATCACCCAGAACCTGTCGTATATCGGCGGCTAACCGCGCCGCAAGGAGAGATCATGAGCCAGCCCAGCGCTGAATTTATTCCGCTTAATATCGCTATTCTGACGGTGTCTAACCGCCGCACGGACGAAGACGATACCTCCGGCCACTATCTGCGCGACGCCGCGATCGACGCCGGGCATCTGGTGGTGGACAACGCCATCGTGAAAGAGAACCGCTACGCCATCCGCGCCCAGGTCTCCGCCTGGATTGCCCATGATGAGGTGCAGGTGGTGCTGGTAAACGGCGGCACCGGCTTTACCGAAGGCGACCAGGCACCGGAAGCGCTGCTGCCGCTGTTTGACCGCGAAGTTGAAGGGTTCGGCGAGGTGTTCCGCATGCTCTCGTATGAAGAGATCGGCACCTCGACGCTGCAGTCGCGGGCGCTGGCGGGCGTGGCTAACCGCACGCTGATTTTCGTGATGCCCGGTTCGACCAAAGCCTGTACCACCGCCTGGGAAAACATCATCGCGCCGCAGCTCGATGCCCGAACCCGCCCCTGTAATTTCCATCCCCACCTGAAGAGATAGCTCATGTCACAACTTACGCACCTGAACGAGGCGGGTGAAGCGCATATGGTGGACGTATCCGCCAAAGCGGAAACCGTGCGCGAAGCGCGGGCCGAAGCCTTTATCAGCATGGCGCCGCAGACGCTGGCGATGATCCTCGACGGCAGTCACCACAAGGGTGACGTGTTCGCCACCGCACGCATTGGCGGCATTCAGGCCGCCAAGCGCACCTGGGATTTGATCCCGCTGTGCCATCCGCTGCTGCTCAGTAAAGTGGAAGTGCAGCTGCAGGCCGAGCCGGCGCACAATCGCGTGCGCGTGGAGTCCCTGTGCCGCCTCTCGGGGAAAACCGGCGTGGAGATGGAAGCCCTGACCGCTGCATCGGTGGCGGCGCTGACCATCTACGACATGTGTAAAGCGGTGCAGAAAGATATGGTGATTGGTCCGGTGCGCCTGCTGGCGAAATCCGGTGGCAAATCCGGCGACTTTAAGGCGGGCGACCATGATTAACGTGCTGTTTTTTGCCCAGGTGCGTGAGCTTATCGGCTGCGATAGCCTGCAGGTGGAGGGCGACTACGCGACGGTTGAGGCGCTGCGTGCTGAACTGGCAACGCGCGGTGATCGCTGGGCGCTGGCGCTGGAGAGCGGCAAGCTGCTGGCGGCGGTAAATCAGACGCTGGTGCCGCTCGATCACGCTGTGCAGGCGGGCGATGAAGTGGCGTTTTTCCCACCGGTTACCGGAGGCTGAATGGAACAGACCCGCATCCGCGTCGGCCATGCGCCTTTCAGCGTCGGCGACGAGTACCAGTGGCTGGCTGCCTGTGGCGAAGATGGCGCGGTGGTCACCTTTACCGGCAAAGTGCGCAACCATAACCTCGGCGATAACGTCACCGCCCTGACGCTGGAGCACTATCCGGGCATGACCGAAAAGGCGCTGGCGGAGATCGTGGCTGAAGCCCGGTCACGCTGGCCGCTGACCCGCGTCACGCTTATTCACCGCATCGGCGAGCTGAAAACCGGGGAAGAGATCGTGTTTGTCGGCGTCACCGGCGCGCATCGCGGTGCGGCCTTTGATGCTGCCGAGTTTATGATGGACTATCTGAAAACCCGCGCCCCGTTCTGGAAGCGCGAAGCCACGCCTGAGGGCGAGCGCTGGGTCGATGCGCGGCAGAGTGACAAGGATGCCGCCGGACGCTGGTAGCGGGCGACTTTTATCAGATGTGTTAGTCTTAAGGCACAGGGGCGCTTCGCCCGGTGTTCATTGATATCAAAGGAGCCATCATGGATCGATATCCACACTCTAACGACACGATTGTTCAGGGCCGCAGCGGCCTGCAAACCTATATGGCGCAGGTCTACGGCTGGATGGCCTCCGGGCTGTTCCTGACCGCGTTCATCGCGTGGTATGCGGCCAATACTCCTGCGGTGATGCAGTTCGTCTTCGCCAGTAAGATCACTTTCTTTGGGCTCATCATCGCCCAGCTGGCGCTGGTGTTCGTGATCTCAGGCCTGGTGCATAAGCTGAGTGGTGCGGTCGCTACCTCGCTGTTTATGCTTTATTCCGCGCTTACCGGCCTGACGATGGCGAGTATTTTCCTCGTCTACACCTACAGCTCTATCGCCAGCACCTTTGTGGTCGCCGGCGGGATGTTCGGTGCCATGAGCCTGTATGGCTACACCACCAAACGCGATCTGAGCGGCTTCGGTAACATTCTGTTTATGGCGTTAATCGGCATTGTGCTGGCGTCGCTGGTGAACTTCTGGCTGCAGAGCGAAGCGCTGATGTGGGCCGTGACCTATATCGGGGTGGTGGTGTTTGTTGGCCTGACGGCATATGACACCCAGAAGCTGAAAAACATCGGTCAGCAGATTGACGTCAACGACCGCGAGAATCTGCGCCGCTACTCGATTGTCGGCGCGCTGACGCTGTATCTCGACTTCATCAACCTGTTCCTGATGCTGCTGCGTATATTCGGCAACCGCCGTTAAGCCTCATTAATCAGATAAACGCCGCGCTATTTGCACGGCGTTTTTGTTTATACAGGATTGTTTGTAGTCTGAATGAGGACTATATTCAGACTATCACTTTAGGGAGACTCTTATGCGCGTAGAAACCATCAGCTATGTTAAAAAAAATGCGGCGACGCTCGAACTTGATGAACCCATTCTGGTGACGCAGAACGGCGTTCCGGCGTATGTTATTGAGTCATGGGCAGCACAGCAGCAACGCGAAAATGCGATTGCCCTGCTCAAAATGATGACCCTGTCTGAGCAGGACAAACTCGACGGCAACGTCATGTCTAAAGAGGCACTTCTGGCGGGGATCGGTCAGTCACAGGATTGATTTCATCAGGATGGATGATGACGCAAGTGAACACGAGTTTCGAATATACGCTCACGGTAAAAGTCTGCCTTGAGGACATCGCCTTTCACCTGACCCAACGTGGGGTTGAGCCACTTCCCCTTATCACGCGGCTGATTAACCAGTTCGAAGCGCGGGTAGGGTCTTTTCCGCTGAGCGCACAAGTTTGCCCGGAGCTGCTGCAGTTGGGTTGTGCGCGTTATCGCGAGTGCAACCTCGAAGAGGGGTATCGGGTGCTTTACAGCGTGGAAGGGCACCGTATCACCGCGCATGCTGTGCTGGCACAGCGGCAGGACATCAGGCAATTGTTGTTTAAGCGACTCATTCACCTCTGAACTACCGGGTGCGACGCCTTAACGCGCCGCACCCGGTTCCATCAGGTGTTAGCCAGTTCTTTTTCGTTCTTCGCCCGCAGTTTCTTCGCCCGGCTTTCCAGCGCCAGGTAGCAGAAGATAGCCAGCAGCAGCGGCAGGAAGTAGTAGAGCACGCGGTAGGCCAGCAGCGAGGCGATGAGCGTCCCCTGGCTGGTATGCTCCCCGGCCAGCAGGGCGATAAATACCGCCTCCAGCACGCCAATCCCGGCCGGGATATGCACAATCACCCCGGCGATGCTGCTCACCAGCAGGACCCCCAGTACGAAGAAGTAGTTCACATCCTGACCCATCAGCAGCCAGATGATGGCACCCATCGCCATCCAGTTAGCGCTGGAGATAACCAGCTGCACCACGGCAAATTTGAACGACGGCAGCACCAGTTTCTGGCCTTTAATAGTGGCGTGACGGCGTTTAGCGAAGGCGCAGAACCAGAGATAAACCGCGATAATCGCCAGCAGCACGATGCCGACAATGCGCAGAGTGCCGCCATCGATATACCAGTGCGCCGGGAGCTTCACCACATCAAAGGTAAAGATCACCCCGCCGAGCAGAATGTAGCCCAGCCAGTTAGTGGAGATACTGAGTGAAAAAATGCGCGTGATGGTGGAACTGGGCAGGCCGAGGCGGGAATAGAGACGATAGCGCATGCCAATACCGCCAACCCAGGTACTGAGCGTCAGGTTGAAGGCGTAGCAAACGAACGACACCAGCATCACCTGGCGTTTTGCCAGCTTGTGCCCGCAGTAGGCGCGCCCGAGCAGGTCATAGCAGCCATAAAGCAGGTAGCTGACAATCACCAGCCCGACAGCGCTGAGCAGCGCAGTGCGGTTATAGTCGCGGATAACCTTCCACACTTCCTCCCAGTCCACTTTCTGGGCATACAGCACCAGCAGGACCACCACCGCAATGAAGAAGACCCACGTCAGGATCTTCTTCGTCATGCGCCACTTGTGTGATTTTGCCATCAGAATTTTGCTCCCGGATTATCCGTTTCGACCCGATCCTGGGTCTCCATTTCGGGCTGCACAGGCGGCTCCACCAGGGACAGCCGCGGAGTATGTGCAGGTAACCAGCCCACCAGAGCCGGGAAGTGACGTAAAAAGTGGAACGCCACCACGCTTTTGGTGAGGTTCCACCAGGTGCGTTTTGGCATCAGGGTCTCATCCACCTGCTGACAGTCCTTCTCAATCAGCTGCATCAGGTTGTCGTGCAGTGTCTGGTTGAAGGTGCGATCGTGAATGATCAGGTTGGCTTCAAGGTTAAGCGACAGGCTGAGCGGGTCGAGGTTACTGGAGCCGACCGTCGCCCAGTGATCGTCCATCACTGCGACCTTGCCATGCAGCGGACGGCGCAGATACTCGTAAACTTCAACCCCGCCCTTAACCAGATAGTTATAGAGCAGGCGCGCGCCCACCTTCACAATCGGCATATCCGGCTCGCCCTGCACGATAAGCTTCACGCATACCCCGCGGCGGGCCGCGTTGCGCATGGCATGCAGCAGACGGTAGCCGGGGAAGAAGTAGGCGTTGGCGATGATCACTTCCTGCTTGGCATTCGCCAGCATTTTCAGGTAGTAGCGCTCGATATCATCCCGGTGATCGTCGTTGTCACGCCAGACAAACAGTGCCTGGGCTTCACCCGGCGCGTTGTTATCCTGCGCCTGGTGACGACGACGGCCCCACCAGCGGCGCATCTCTTCGTGGCCCGGCAGGTTTTGCAGCACGAACGCGTAGATGTCCTGCACCACCGGTCCCTGCACCCTGACGGCGTAGTCCTGCTTGGCTTCCGGGCCATAATCAGACATATGCTCCGCGGAATAGTTAATGCCGCCGACGAACGCCAGCTCGCCGTCAATAACCACAATTTTGCGGTGCATGCGGCGGAACACGTTAGTCCGCATGCCCAGCAGCGGCGGGCGCGGATCGTAGTAGCGGAACTTGACCCCGGCGGAGGTCAGCTGGTTTACGAAGTCGTCGCTGAGATCCGGTGAGCCGTAGCCGTCCAGCAGCACCTCCACGCTGACGCCGCGCCGGGCAGCGCCCAGGATCGCCCGGTGCAGCTCTTTGCCGACCTTATCCTCAAACCAGATAAAGGTTTCGAGGAACACTTTGTCTTTTGCCTCATCAATTGCGGCGAATACCGCCGGGAAGAACGCTTCGCCGTTCTCCAGCAGTTCGATACGGTTACCATCACGCCATGCGGGTTTCATAAATGGATCTCCACAGCCAACGGGGCATGATCGGACAGGTGACGCCACTCACGCAGCGGCAGCTTTTGCGGGCTGCTGGCATGGGCGTTTTTCACGTAAATGCGGTCGAGGCGCAGCAGCGGGAACGCCACTGGAAAGGTACGCGCCGGGCGGCCATCGGCCTGGGTAAATACCTCATCCAGCCCGGCTTTCGCTTTCAGCTGGCGGTTTGCCTGCTGACGCCAGTCGTTAAAGTCGCCCGCAACCAGCACGGCTTCGCCGTCCGGCAGGCCGTTTACCAGCTCGCACAGCATCTCCAGCTGCGCCTGACGGTGTCCCTCCCGCAGCCCCAGATGAACACAAATCACATGCAAGCGCTTATCGCTGTTCGGCACGGAGAGCTGACAGTGCAGCATTCCGCGTTTCTCATGGCCTTCCACTGAGACGTCGCGGTTTTCGTAATGTTCAATCGGGAAGCGCGACAGCACGGCGTTCCCGTGGTGGCCTTCCGGATAGACGGCGTTGCGTCCGTATGCGAAATCGCTCCACATGGTATCGGCGAGAAACTCGTAGTGGGTGGTGTCCGGCCAGTTTTCGATGTGCAGCGGATGCACTTCGTGCGCGCCCATCACTTCCTGCAGGCAGACAATGTCCGCCGACACGCTGCGCACAGCATCACGCAGTTCGGGCAGGATGAAGCGTCGGTTAAAGGCGGTGAATCCTTTGTGTGTATTAATAGTCAGTAATTTGACCGTTAAATGCGTTGTCATGTCAGCCATGTGCCTCCCGGCGCATCTTGTTTTTCTCTGCGTTGTTCTCGCTACGGCAGTGCAAAAGCGATGTCGGCTTTCCGAAAACCTGCCGGAAACCGCGTGCCGTCTGGCTGGCCGCAGAACGCGGAACAACGAGGTATCCTCATGAAAATAAAGTGTAGTCCCTGTCACAAAAAGGTGCGGCCTTACGGAATTTTCCGTAAAGTGCGGTACTCTGATTTGATAGTAGAAGATCCCACAGGAGAGAAGCCATGAAGTGGCAACAGCGTGTTCGTGTCGCAACAGGTCTGAGTTGCTGGCAGATTATGTTGCATTTGCTGGTGGTCGGGATGCTGATTGCCGGCTGGATGAGCGGGGCGCTGGTGCGCGTCGGTCTCGCCATGTGCGTGCTCTACGGCGTGACCGTTATCCTGATGCTGGCGTTTCAGCGCCACCCGGAAAGCCGCTGGCGCGCCTTTGCTGACGTGCTGGAAGAGCTGACCACCACCTGGTATTTCGGCGCGGCGATGATTGCGCTGTGGCTGCTCTCCCGCGTGCTGCACAATAACCTGCTGCTGGCGCTGGCGGGCCTTGCCATTCTCGCCGGCCCGGCGCTGGTGTCGCTGCTGGTCAAAGAGCGCCGTCGCCACTCAGCCCACTTTGCGTCTAAACATCAGGTACGCCGCTAGTCCCGTGGTGGCCGCTATCACCAGCAGCGGCCACAAACTTCCCCAGACAATCCCCAGACTCGCATCCTTCAGGTAGATCTGCTTGGTAATATCGGTAAAATGCCGGATAGGGTTGGCCCAGGTCAGATTTTGCAGCCACACCGGCATGTTCTCCACCGGCGAGACGTATCCCGAGAGCAATATCGCTGGCATCATAAACACAAACACCCCGATAAACGCCTGCTGTTGCGTCGCGCAGAGTGCGGAAATCAGCAGCCCGAAGCCCACCAGCGACAGCCCGTAAATCACCATCGTGAACCAGAACAGCGTCAGCGAGCCGGAGAAGGGGATGTCGTACCCCCAGATGCCGACGCCCAGCACCACCGACGCCTGGAAAGTCGAGACAATCAGCGCCGGCACCGCTTTACCAACGAAAATCTGCCAGGTTGCCAGCGGCGAGACCAGCAGCTGATCGAGCGTACCCTGTTCGCGCTCCCGCGCCACCGACAGCGACGTGACAATCAGCACGCCGATGGTGGTGATCATCGCAATCAGCGACGGCACCACGAACCATTTGTAATCGAGGTTCGGGTTGTACCAGTTACGCACCACCAGTTCGCTGTTGTTCGGTTTCGGCAGTGAGGCAGTCAGCTCCTGCTGATAGTCCTTCACCATCTGCTGTAAATAGTTGGCGGCAATCTGGGCACTGTTGGAGTTGCGCCCGTCAAGGATCAGCTGCATCTGGGCTGGCTCCAGACTGTCGAGGCGGCGCGAGAAGTCCGGCGGGAAGCGTACCAGCAGCAGCGCCTTCTGCTGGTCGATGGTCGGGCGGATCTGCTGCGGGCTGTCCATCCGCAGCACGTGGGTAAACGCCTTCGCCTGGCTGAAACGCTGGGTCAGCTCCGTGGCGTGTTTACCGCTGTCCTCGCTGTAGACCGCAATGGTGGCGTTGGTCACCTCCAGCGTGGCGGCGAAGGGGAACAGCAGCACCTGGATCACCACCGGCAGGATCAGGATGGCGCGGGTCTGCGGCTCGCGCAGCAGCGACTGCAGCTCTTTGCGAATTAGCGTCCATAAGCGATAAAACATAGCTGCTCCTTAATCCAGACGCCGTTTGGTTTTCCACCACGTCAGGCCGATAAACAGCACCGCCGAGGCGATCAGAAACAGCACGTTCACCGCCAGCACCACCGGGATATTGCCGGCGAGGAACAGGCTTTGCAGGGTGCTGACGAAGTAGCGGGCGGGGATCACATACGTAAAGGCGCGGATCACCGCCGGCATGCTGTCGATCTGGAAAATAAACCCGGACAGCATAATTGACGGCAGGAACGCCGCGTTGAGCGCCACCTGCGCGGCGTTAAACTGGTTGCGGGTGAGGGTAGAGATGAGTAGCCCCATGCCCAGGGTGCTGAGTAAAAACAGGCTGGCGATAACAAACAGCAACAGCAGGGAGCCGCGAAACGGCACGCCGAGAATAAACACCGACACCAGCATACAGAGCAGCATCGCCAGCATGCCGAGGAAGTAGTAGGGGATAAGCTTGCACAGCAGCAGCTCAACGCGCGTTACCTCGGTGGAGAGCAGCGCCTCCATAGTGCCGCGCTCCCACTCGCGGGCCACCACCAGCGAGGTGAGTATCGCGCCGATGACCGTCATGATAATGGTCACCGCGCCGGGAATAATAAAGTGCTGGCTGATGGCCGCCGGGTTGAACCAGTAGCGGGTCTGCACGTCAATCAGCGGTTCAAAGGTTTCGCCGCGATCCTCGGCGCGCTGCTGCTGCCAGATCTGCCAGATACCCTCCATATAGCCCTGCACGAAATTCGCCGTGTTGGGTTCGCTGCCATCGGTAATCACCTGCACCGGCGCGGTGGCACCGTCGCGCGCCATGTTGCTGGCGAAATCCACCGGGATCACCACCAGCCCGCGTATTTTTCCGGCCTGCATCATCTCCACCAGCGCGCCGCGGTTGTCGCTCACCGTGGCATCAATAAACGGCGAAGCGGTGATGGCATGGGTGAAGTCCAGCGCCTCCTCGCTCTGCTGCTCCAGCAGCACGCCCACTTTCAGGCGGCTGGAGTCGAGGTTGATACCGTACCCGAAGATAAACAGCAGCAGCAGGGGGATCACCACCGCGATCAGCCAGCTGCTGGGGTCGCGCACGATCTGCCGCGTCTCTTTGATACACAGCGCCCGCACGCGCCGCCAGGAAAATGCGCTCATGCCGCATGCTCCTTATCCCACCGGTGGATCAGGGTAATAAACGCCTGCTCCATGGTCGGATCGTCATCCTCCCGGGTTGCCGCCTGGGCTTTGAGATCGTCCGGCGTACCGCTGGCAATCAGCTTGCCGTGATACACCAGCCCGATACGGTCGCAGTACTCTGCCTCATCCATAAAGTGGGTAGTGACCATCACCGTCACCCCTTTTTCCACCATGCTGTTGATGTGCAGCCAGAACTCGCGCCGGGTCAGCGGGTCAACGCCGGAGGTAGGTTCATCAAGAAACAGAATATCGGGCTCGTGCATCAGGGCGCAGACCAGCGCCAGCCGCTGCTTGAAGCCGAGCGGCAGGGCATCGGTGGGCTGATCGGCGATAGTATCGAGGCCAAACGCTTTGCTCATGCGTGCAATCTTGTCGTTCTGCGCCTGGCCACGCAGGCCGTATACCCCGGAGAAGAAGCGCAGGTTTTGCGCCACCGTCAGGTTGCCGTAAAGCGAAAACTTTTGCGCCATGTAGCCCAGATGCTGGCGCGCTTTCCCGGAGCTGGTTTTCAGATCGAGATCCAGGACCAGCGCTTTACCGGCGGTGGGGGTCAGCAGACCGCACATCATCTTGAAGGTGGTGGATTTCCCGGCACCGTTCGGCCCGAGCAGACCGAAAATCTCCCCGCGCTGAACGGTGAAGTCCACCCGATCGGTGGCGGCAAAATCGCCAAATTTTTTGGTCAGCTGCCGGGCTTCAATGACCGTCTCTTCGGGGTTGCCCTCCACGGTATGCAGAATGGCACCCAGCGGCGATTCAGAGGTTCCGGCCCCGCCGAGCAGGTCGATAAAGGCATCTTCAAAGCGCGGTGTCGTGTCGCGCAGTACCAGATCGGTAAGGCCTGGGACAGCGCGGAGCTGTGCCGGGTCGCTGTTTCTGGTCAGGATCAGGCGCACCGAACGCCCCTGGATCATGGCGTCGCTCACCTGGGGCAGCTTCAGCGCCTGCTGGAGCAGGGCGCGGTTATGAATGGTCGGGCTGGTGGCAAGGAAGCTACGCCCGGCCATCTGGCGCGTCAGCTCAGTGGGGGCGCCCTGGAACAGCAGTTCGCCCTCGTTCATCAGCAGCACCGAGCGGCACTGCTCGGCCTCGTCGAGGTAAGAGGTGCTCCAGAGGATCAGCATGCCGCCGCCGGCCAGCTCGTGCACCATCTGCCACAGCTCACGGCGCGAGATCGGGTCCACGCCGACCCCCGGCTCGTCGAGCAGCAGCACCTTCGGCGTGCCGACCAGCGTGCAGGCCAGCCCCAGTTTCTGCTTCATCCCGCCGGAGAGCTTCCCCGCCAGCCGGTCAGTAAAGGGGCCAAGTGCAGTGAATTCCAGCAGGCGCTCAAAGGTGGTGATACGCGCTTCGCCGGTGACGCTGCGCAGATCGGCATACAGCGTCAGGTTTTCCATCACCGTCAGATCTTCATACAGGCCAAACTTCTGCGGCATGTAACCGAGCAGGGCGTGCAGGGCGTTAACATCGGCAATCGGATCGAGGCCCAGCACTTCAGCCTGCCCTTCATCGGGACGCAGCAACCCCGCCAGCATACGCATCAGCGTGGTTTTCCCCGCGCCGTCGGGGCCGACCAGCCCGGTGACGCCCCCGGCGCGGATCTCGGCATCAAGCCGTGCCACCGCCGGTTTATCCATCCCGGGGAAACGCTTCTCCACGCCGTGCAGGCGGATTGCGCCCTCGCTACTCATGATGCATCTCATCGAAGGTGACGGTCACCGGCATCCCCTGGCGCAGGCTGTCGTCAGCATCGGTGACGATAATGCGCAGGCGGTACACCAGGTCGGTGCGCAGATCCGGGGTTTCCACGGTTTTCGGCGTGAATTCGGCGGTCGGCGAGACAAAGCCGATTTTGCCGTGATAGGGCTTATCGGGGCGGCCATCGGTCCAGAGCTGTACCTGCTGGCCCGGCGTGGCGCGGTTGAGATTCAGCTCATTGACGTAAGCACGCACCCACACCGGACGGGTGAGCGACAGGGTCAGCACGGTGCTGCCAGCGTTGAGCATGCTGCCCGGCTCCACTGCACGGGTCAGCAGCGTGCCGGGGGAGGGGGCGATAAGCGTGGTGTCGTGCAGATCCAGCTCGGCCTGCGCCACCTGCGCCCTGGCCTGTTCCACCGCTGCCTGGGCCTGCGCAATCTCCTGCGGGCGGTTACCGGCCTGGAACTGACTCAGCTTATCCTGCGCGGATTTCAGGCTGGCCTGCGCCTGGTCGCGGGAGGAGCGGGCGTTTTCCAGATCGTTGGCGGAGATGACGCGGCTTTTCCACAGCCCCTGCTGGCGCTGCCAGAAGTTCTGCGCATACTGATACGCCGCCTCGGCCTGACGCACTGCGGCTTGCGCCTGGGCGATCTCTTCGTCGCGGTAACCGGCTTTCGCCAGATCGAGTTTGGCTTCGGCGGTGGCGAGACTGGCTTTCGCCTGCAGCAGGGCATTTTCGTAAGGCGCACGATCAAGCGTGCCGAGCGTCTGCCCCTGCTGCACCGCATCGCCCTCATCCACCGCCAGCGAGGCCAGCCGCCCGCCGACGCGGAAGCTGAGGTTCACGGTGCGGATATCAACGTTACCGTACAGGGTGAGGGTGTGCGGCTTGCTGTGCTGATACCACATCCATCCACCAGCAATAGCGGCCACAACCACCAGCGCGCCGACGATCAACAGCGGCTTTTTCATGCCTGAGACTCCTTACGGGCCAGCCCGTCGAGAATAAAGGTAATGTGACTCTTCACCACGCTGCTGATGCGGGCGCTTTTCGTTGCGTCAAAGCCGCTCCACCCGGCGCGCAGCAGGATAGTTTCACGCCCGAGACGGAAGGCGAGTACCTCGCCGAGCAAGGCGTGGGTGTGCAGTATGGTGTCGGTATCTTCTGCCTCGCGCCCGGTGCAGGCGGCGATCAGGCGCGTGAGGTGGCTGTGCAGCGGGGCGATCACCTGCTGATGAATATGCCGGTAGGCGGCGGTCGGCGAAAGCTGCTCGCGGGAGATAAACTTGCTGAGGTTAAGCGTGTCGTCCTGGGTCAGCAGGTGCACGATGTTATCGCAGGCCTGAAACAGCAGCGCGCGCATGGCGGCTATATCCGGCGGCTGCTGGCGCAACAGCGTCTCAGCGGCCTCGGCATGGGGCTGAAACCGGGTACTGATAAAATCAGCGATCCAGTGCGCGCAGGCCATGTAGAGATCGTCCTTGGAGCCGAAATAGTAGGTGATGGCCGCAATGTTCTGCCCGGCATCGGCGGCGATGTCGCGGGTCGTGGCATTGAGGCCATACTCGCCGAACTGGGCAAGCGCGGCGGCAATCAGCTGATTACGGGCCTGTTCGCCGCGCGGCGTAACGGGTGAGGTAGTGGCATTCATAGGCGCGATAAAAGTTAATCAATCGATTGATTAAAAATATGGCTGTTTTTTGACCTTGTCCAGTCGCTGGCGTATGTTTTTTATACCGCCTTCCACTTTTGCGACGCACGTCCGCAGCAGGGCGCAGGGCGAAACACGGCGGCAGCGCGAGAATTTATGCGGTGAATCACAAAAACTGCTACACTCCGCCCCTTCATGACATTGTGGTTTTTGTCTCGCTATCAGGCCTCGGCCTAACGCCTTCCCCGGAAAACTACACCGCACGCGGTCAGGGGCAGGTCCGGAGTTGTTATGTCCTTTGATTCACTTGGTCTTGCCCCCGAAATCCTGAAAGCGATCGCTGAGCAGGGTTACACTCAACCGACCCCCATCCAACAGCAGGCTATCCCGGCAGTGCTGGCAGGCCGTGATGTGATGGCCAGTGCCCAGACCGGCACCGGTAAAACCGCAGGCTTCACCCTGCCGCTGCTGCAGCTGTTGACCCAGCACAACCCGCACGCCAAAGGGCGTCGTCCGGTGCGCGCCCTGATCCTCACCCCGACCCGCGAACTGGCGGCGCAGATTGGTGAGAACGTCAGCGCGTACAGCCAGTACCTGAATATCCGCTCGCTGGTGGTGTTCGGCGGCGTGAGCATCAACCCGCAGATGATGAAGCTGCGCGGCGGTGTAGACGTGCTGGTGGCAACGCCGGGCCGTCTGCTTGATCTTGAACACCAGAACGCCCTCAAGCTCGACAGCGTAGAGATTCTGGTGCTGGACGAAGCCGACCGCATGCTGGACATGGGCTTCATCCACGACATTCGTCGCGTGCTGTCAAAACTGCCGGCGCGTCGTCAGAACCTGCTGTTCTCCGCGACCTTCTCGGATGACATCAAAGGGCTGGCGGAAAAACTGCTGCACAACCCGCTGGAAGTGGAAGTGGCGCGTCGCAACACCGCTTCTGAGCAGGTCACCCAGCACGTTCACTTCGTGGACAAAAAGCGCAAGCGGGAGCTGCTCTCTCAGATGATCGGCGAAGGCAACTGGCAGCAGGTGCTGGTGTTTACCCGCACCAAGCACGGCGCTAACCACCTCGCGGAGCAGCTGAACAAAGACGGTATCCGCTCTGCGGCAATCCACGGTAACAAGAGTCAGGGGGCGCGTACCCGTGCGCTGGCCGACTTCAAAACCGGTGATATCCGCGTGCTGGTTGCCACCGACATCGCGGCGCGCGGCATCGACATCGAAGAGCTGCCGCACGTAGTGAACTACGAGCTGCCGAACGTGCCGGAAGACTACGTGCACCGCATTGGCCGTACCGGACGCGCTGCTGCGACCGGGGAAGCGCTGTCGCTGGTCTGCGTAGACGAGCACAAGCTGCTGCGCGATATCGAGCGCCTGCTGAAGCGTGAAATCCCGCGCATTGCGCTGCCGGGCTACGAGCCGGACCCGAGCATCAAAGCCGAGCCGATCGTCAACGGTCGCCAGCAGCAGCGTGGCGGCGGTCGCGGTCAGGGCGGCGGTGGTCGTGGTCAGGGCCAGCCGCGTCGTCAGAACAGCGACAGCGCCGCGAAGCCGACCGGTGATAAACCGCGTCGTCAGGGCGGCGATGCAGCAAAACCCGCGGGCGAGAAGTCGCGCCGTCAGGGTGGCGACAGCGCGAAGCAGGGCCGCTGGTTAGGCGAGGGCGCATCACGTCCGTCCGGTGACGGCGCGCGTCGTCGTCGTCCGCCGCGTAAAGCCTCCTCCGGCGAATAATCCCTCCGGATGTTGTCAGCGGATTGCGGGGTAGCTAACATACCCCGCAATCTGTTTCGGGAGCCCCGTTCATGATCGATAAACACTCCACCGTCCCGGTTTACCTTCAGCTTGAAGCCTTTCTCACCGCGCAAATCCAGTCCGGCGCGCTAAAACCCGGCGACGCGCTGCCTTCCGAAACCGCACTCTGCCAGCAGTTTGGCATTGCCCGTATGACCGCCCGTAAAGCGGTGGATTATCTGGTACGCCAGGGCAAAGTCGAACGTCGACGCGGCCAGGGCACCTACGTCACGCACGCAAAACCGCCGCTGCGCATCGCGCTGCCGCTCGATCGCCATCTCACCTCCAGCGAAGCCACCCTCGCCCTCAACGAACCGATGGTTAACCGGCTGATCTGCCTGGAGCGCCAGCCCGTCAGCCATGATATGGCCGCGCTGCTCGCCATCGCGCCGGGGGATGACGTGTGGTTTATGAAGCGCCTGCGGCTGGTGGGTGATGTGCCGTTCGTGTTTGAGCAGTCCTGGATGCTGTGCGATCTGTTCCCGGATTTAACCCCCGCCGATCTCAATGCCTCGAAGTACGCCTACATCAGCCGGAAGGGCTACAGCGTGGCGCGCAGTGAAAAGCAGATCCGCGCCGAACTGCCGGCCCGCGACGTGCAGGAGATGCTCAGCATTCAGCGAGAAGAGCCGGTGCTGCACGCCACGTCGGTCGCCTGGCTGAGCGAAGGCCGCCCGTTTGAAGTCTCGGAAATCTACTACAACCAGCAGCACTACGTGTTCACCATCACCGCTGAACGGCCGTAAATCCCGTCTCACCTGACCGGCTACTTTGTGACCGGGTTCATATTCTCCGTTAACTTGTCTAGACAACTAGACATGATATATCGTTATACTTTCGTTATGCAGTTCGCTTCTTTTCACCTTACAGGGATAAGACTATGAGTCGTGCAGGCGAGTTTGTTCAGGATTTAGGAAAGGCACTGATGATGCCGATTTCCGTGATCGCCGCGGCGGGGATTTTTCTTGGCCTTGCCGCCGCGCTGCAAAACCCGGCGATTGTTGGCGAGGGGATGATCCACGCGCAGGCGATGCAGCAGGCGATTGGCTTTATACGCAAAGTGGCGGGGGCGCTGTTCGGCAATCTACCGCTGCTGTTTGCCATTGCCGCCGCCGTCGGGCTGGCGCGGGACGAGAAGCCCACCGCGGCGCTCGCGGCGGTGATAGGGTTTATCACCCTGCACGTCGGGGTGAACTTCAGCCTTACCGCCCAGGGGCTGACGCCAGAAACCACTTCAGCCAGCGCCTTTATGGCCAAAGGCTACAGCCAGACCGAGGCGGTGATGTACGCCGCCGAGTTCGCCAACACGCTGGGGATCTTCTCCTATCAGATGAGCGTGCTCGGCGGGGTGATTGCCGGGATCGTCACGGTGCTGCTGCACAACCGCTTCTACACCATCCAGCTGCCGGCGGCCATCGCCTACTTCGGCGGGCGTCGCTTTGTGCCGATTATTACCGTGATCGTGCTGCCGTTGGTGGGGTTAGGGCTCTCCTTCATCTGGCCGGTGATCGCCGGGGGCATTATTCGCCTCGGCGAGTTTATCGGCCACGCCGGGGCGGCAGGTACCTTCTTTTATGCCCTCACCGAACGCATCCTCATTCCTACCGGGCTGCACCACATCCTCAATGAAACCGTGCGCTTTACCCCGGTGGGCGGCATGGTGCATGTCGATAACGAAAGCATCATCGGCGCGCTCAGCATCTTCAACTATGCGCTGGCCCATCCGGGCGAACTGGCGAACGACGTGGTGCGCGAAGCCACCCGCTTCCTCGCCCAGGGCAAAATCCCGGTGATGATGTTTGGTCTGCCGGGGGCGGCGCTGGCGATCTACCGCTGCGCGAAGCCGGAGCACAAGCAGCGCGTGAAAGCGCTGATGATGGCCGGGGCGCTGGCCTCCTTCACCACCGGCATCACCGAGCCGCTGGAGTTCAGTTTTATCTTCGTCTCGCCGCTGCTGTTTGTCTTCCACGCGGTGATGACCGGCCTGTCGTTTGCCCTGTCGCAGCTGCTGAACGTGATGATCGGCAATGTGCAGGGCGGACTGATCGATTTCATCGTCTTTGGTGTACTGGGCGGGGCGAAAACCGCCTGGTGGTTCAGCCTGCTGCTCGGTGCTATCTGGTTCCCGGCGTACTACTTCACCTTCAAATTCATCATCCTGCGCACTAACGCCCGCACGCCGGGCCGTGAGGAGGAGGATCGCGTCCCTGCACCCGGTGCCGCTTTGGCCGGAAAGGGCAGCGGTGAAACCGCGCTGATTATCGAAGGGCTGGGCGGGCGCGACAACATTCAGGCGGTGGACTGCTGCTTTACCCGCCTGCGCGTCCGGGTCGCCGATATGGCAAAGGTGCAGGACCCGGCGCTGAAGCAGAGCGGGGCCAGCGGCATCATCCGCGCCACGCAGAATGATATTCAGGTTATCTATGGGCCGCAGGTGGAAGGTATCGCCACCGCGGTGAAGCAAAATTTACTTGCTCAACAGTCGTAAGGGAGCCGTAACATGAAAAAAGCTTTTAATATCGTTTTAGTCGGGGGCGGATCCACCTGGACGCCGGGATTACTCAAGGCGCTTTGCAAACTGAAAACCCGCCTGCCGCTCAACAAGCTGGTGATGTTCGACGTTAACGCTGAACGTCAGGCGGTGATCGGCGAATACGCGAAAGTGCTGTTCCGCGAAGAGTACCCGGAGGTGGAGTTAATCTGGACCACCGATAAAGAGGTGGCCCTGCGCGACATGGACTTCATCTTCTGCCAGATGCGTACCGGCGGCTACGCGATGCGCGAGAAGGACGAAAAAATTCCGTTAAGCCTCGGGGTGATTGGTCAGGAGACCTGCGGGCCAGGCGGTTTCGCCTACGGTATGCGTTCCATTCGCGACATGATTGAACTGGTTAACGACGTGCGGGCGCGTTCGCCGCAGGCGTGGATCCTCAACTACACCAACCCGGCGGCGATCGTTGCCGATGCGCTGAAAAAGTCGTTCCCGGATGACGAGCGCATCATCAATATCTGCGACCAGCCGGTCAACCTGCTGCGCTCCTATGGCCGCCTGCTGGGCCGCGACCCCGAGACCTTCGACCCGGTCTACTTCGGGCTGAATCACTTCGGCTGGTTCACCCATCTCTATGATGAAAACGGTCATGATCTGGCACCGGAGCTGAAAGCGATTATCGCCAGCAACGGCTTTAAGCCGGTGGACGCCGAGCAGCGCGACCAGTCCTGGCTTGATACCTACGCCGCGGTGGCGGATATGCTCCACGACTTCCCGGACTACCTGCCGAACACCTATCTGCAGTACTACCTCTACCCGGAGTACAAGCTGAGCAAGCTCGACCCGAACTTCACCCGCGCCAATGAGGTGATCAACGGCCGTGAGAAGCGGGTATTCGACGAGTGCCGTACCGCGGCGGCAGAGGGCACCACGAAGAACGTGCACGTGGTGCACAACGATGCCCACGGCGACATGATCGTTGAGCTGGCGGAGTCTATCGCCTTCAACCTGAAGAAAAAATTTATTGTGATGGTGGAGAATAACGGCCTGGTGGCGAACCTCGACAACGACGTGATGGTGGAAGTGGCGGCCGAAATGGGTGCCAACGGCCCGCGTCCGTTCGGCGTTGGCAAAATTCCGACCTTCTACAAAGGGATGATCGAACAGCAGTTCGCCTATGAGCGGCTGACGGTCGAAGCCTATCTGGAAGGCTCCTACACCAAAGCGCTGATGGCCCTGACGCTCAACCGCACCATTGTCGATGCCAAAAAAGCCCGCAGGGTGCTGGATGCGCTGATCGAGGCTAACCGCGACTACTGGCCAGAGCTGAAGTAACTTTCCGTAGCATGCCCTCTCCCGGAGGAGAGGGCGCCGTTACACTACCTCGCCATTGCTGGCGATCACCTGTTTGTACCAGTCAAAGCTGCGCTTTTTGCGGCGCGCCAGGCTGCCGTTGCCGTCGTTATCCTTATCAACATAGATAAACCCGTAGCGCTTTTTCATCTCTCCGGTGCCGGCGCTGACGATGTCGATCGGCCCCCACCAGGTGTACCCCATGATGTCGCAGCCATCGGCAACGGCTTCTGCCATCTCGATGATGTGCTGGCGTCCATACGCGATGCGCTCTTCATCGTTAATTGTGCCGTCCGGTGCAATCTCATCCACTCCGCCGTAGCCGTTTTCCACGATGAACAGCGGCTTGCGGTAGCGATCTGCCAGCTCGTTACACACCGTGCGCAGCCCTTTCGGATCTACCGGCCAGCCCCAGGCGGTTTTTTTCAGGTACGGATTGTCCTCGCCCTTCGCCCCGCCGGTATCGATCTGTAACTGCGCCCCGGCCTTGTGCACCACGCTGCGGTAGTAGCTGAAGCCCAGATAGTCAGAAGGGTAGCGGGCAATCAGCGCCAGATCCTCCGGCTCCATCGCCAGCGTAATGCCGTTATCGCGGAACAGGCGGCGGCTGTAAGCCGGATACTCACCGTTCATCATCACATCGGAATAGAACAGCGAGCGGCGGCGCAGCTGCTGGGTTTCAAAGATATCGTCCGGGTGGCAGGTGGCCGGGTAAACGGTGCTGAGCGACAGCATGCAACCGATCTTCGCCTCAGGAATGATTTCGTGGCACAGCTTGTTCGCCAGCGCATTGGCAACAAACTGATGGTGGTTGGCCTGGTAGATGATCTGCAACGAGGCGTCGGCATCCACCGCGCCGGTGGCGAACGGCATGCGGTTCATGTTGTTCAGCTCGTTGAAGGTCATCCAGTACTTCACCTTGCCGCGATAGCGCCGGAAGACCGTTTCGCAGTAGCGGGTGAAGTGCGCGATCAGCGCGCGGTTCTTCCAGCCGCCGTACTCCTGATAGAGCGCCAGCGGCGTTTCGTAGTGGGAGAGGGTGATCACCGGCTCGATGCCGTACTTCAGCAGCTCGTCAAACAGGTTATCGTAGAACGCCAGCCCGGCTTCGTTCGGGGTCTGTTCATCCCCGCGCGGGAAAATGCGCGACCAGGCAATCGAGGTACGAAAGCACTGAAAACCCATCTCCGCGAACAGCGCCACGTCCTCTTTATAGCGGTGGTAAAAATCCACCGCCTCGTGGCTGGCGTAGTAGAGATGCGGGTCGATGACGGCGTCATGCTGGCCGGAAGCGATACCGCCGCGCACCACGTCGGCGATAGACGGCCCTTTGCCGTCAAGGTTCCAGGCGCCTTCCGCCTGATTGGCGGCTATCGCGCCGCCCCATAAAAAGTGCTGAGGAAACTGTGCCATCTGCTGCTCCTTAATCGCTGAGATCCTGCCCGTTGGAGGCGATCA
The DNA here is from genome assembly GCF_025914095.1 of Siccibacter colletis. Lineage (NCBI taxonomy): Bacteria > Pseudomonadati > Pseudomonadota > Gammaproteobacteria > Enterobacterales > Enterobacteriaceae > Siccibacter > Siccibacter colletis. The sequence continues at coordinate 1,252,464 of NZ_CP074352.1, forward strand.
CTTTTTTGTACCACCAGAAACTTTTCTTGCGCGAGCGGGCGAGGGTGCCGTTCCCCATGTCGTCCTGGTCCACGTAGATAAAGCCGTAGCGCTTGGACATCTGCGCGGTGCCGGCGCTGACCACGTCAATCGGCCCCCACCAGGTGTAGCCGAACAGGTCGACGCCGTCAGCAATGGCCTCCTGAATCTGCTCGATGTGCTGGCGCAGGTAGTCGATACGGTAGTCGTCATTGATGCTGCCGTCGGGGTTGACCTCATCCACCGCGCCGAGACCGTTTTCGGCAATAAACAGCGGCTTCTGATAGCGGTCGTAGAGCTGATTGAGCGCCAGCCGCAGCCCTTTCGGGTCGATCTGCCAGCCCCAGTCGCTGGTCTCCAGATACGGGTTGCGAATGCCGCCGGTGATCAGGTTCCCGGTCGCGCCCTGAAGTTTTTCCGGATGCGCGCTGATGGTGCTCGACATGTAGTAGCTGAAGGAGACGTAGTCCACCGGGTACTGGCGCAGGATCTCCTCGTCGCCCACCGCCATCTTCAGCACCACACCTTTCTCCGCCAGCATGCGCTTCGCCCACGAGGGATAGTAGCCGCGCGCCTGCACGTCGCTGAAGAACAGCGACACGCGCTGGGCCTCTTCACACGCCAGCTGGTCGTCCGGGTGGCAGGTGTTGGGGTAGAGGATCTGGTAGCTGATCATGCAGCCCACCTGCGAGCCGGGAATAATGGCGTGGCAGGCTTTGGTCGCTAAAGCGCTGGCGACAAACTGATGGTGCGCCCCCTGATACTTGTCCTGCTCAATATTCGGGTGATCTTCTTCGATGACCCCGACGCTGACGTAGGGGTGATGCTTCACGCAGTTGATCTCGTTGAAGGTCATCCAGTACTTCACCTGCTTGCGGTAGCGGGTAAACACCGTGGTGGCGAAGCGCACATAGAAATCCACCACCTGACGGTTCGGCCAGCCGCCGTAATCGGTGACCAGCGCCAGCGGCATCTCGTAGTGCGACAGCGAGACGATCGGCTCAATGCCGTGCTGACGCAGGGTGTTGAACACGTCATCGTAGAACGCCAGCCCGGCTTCGTTCGGCGTGGTTTCATCCCCGCGCGGGAAGATGCGCGTCCAGGCGATGGACATGCGGAAGCATTTGAAGCCCATCTCGGCGAACAGCGCGATGTCCTCTTTGTAGTGGTGATAGAAGTCATTGCCGTTGCGTTTGGGGTAGTATTTTGTGCTGTTCGGGTCCTGCGCCTCGGCCACCTGCTGGTGGGTCATGCCCAGCCACTGATCCAGCCAGCGCGCTTTTGGCGTCGTGACGTCAAAGGTGTAGACGTCAGACACGGACAGCCCTTTGCCGTCTGCGTTCCACGCCCCTTCCAGCTGGTTAGCGGCGGTGGCACCGCCCCATAAAAATCCTTCCGGAAAGGCTTTCGACATTGTCATGGTGTTTTCCTTATACCGCCGGTGCGGTAAGTGTCAGACAGGCTTCATTGATGCCGATACCGCCCTGTTTTACCGGGGTGATATCGCCGTATTCGTCGCTATTAGTGACAATCACAATCACGCTGGGGTCGATGTGCTGCGCGCGCAGGGCTTCAAGGTCGAAACCGATCAGCGGCTGGCCGACCTCGACGAATTCCCCCTCGCGGATATAACTGGTAAAGCCAGCGCCGCCGAGCTTCACGGTGTCGATACCGATGTGGATCAGCACCTCGGCACCGCTGTCGCTTCGCAGCGTCAGGGCGTGGCGGGTATCAAACACCGACTCCACCCGGCCATTAACCGGGGATCGCAGCTCCCCGCTGTCCGGGACGATGGCGATGCCCTTGCCAAAAATCTCATCGGCAAACACCGGGTCGCTCAGGCGGTCGAGCGGCAGCAGCTGGCCGCTCACCGGCGCGAAGATCTGCTCATCCCGGGCAGCAAGCGGTAGCGGTGCGCCCGCCTGCTGCGCAGCGGTATCCGGCTGCGCCTCCTCCTCAAAGCCAACCACCACGGTGAGCAGGGCGGCCACGGTGAAGGAGATCCCCAGGCTCGCCAGCGCCCACAGGAAGGTGGGGCCGACCAGGGCCGGAATACCGGACAGACCGCTCAGGGCAAAGGCATAGGTCTTTACCCCCATCGCCATCGCGAACGCCCCGCCGCAGGCTCCGCCCGCCAGGGCGCAGGCGAATGGGCGCTTAAAGCGAATATTGATGCCGTACATCGCCGGCTCGGTAATCCCCAGCGAGGCGCTGAAGCTGGTGGAGAGCGCAAGAGTTCTGGTCTTTTTGTTACGCGAGCGCAGAAAGACGCCGAACGCCGCCCCGGCCTGGCCGAGGTTGGCAACGTAAAACAGGATCTTGAACGGGTCATAGCCGAGCCGGCTGATGTTGTTGATCATCACCGGCACCAGCACGTAGTGCATACCGGTAATGATCATCAGCGACAGGGTACCGCCCACCAGTACGCCCGCCAGTATTCCCATGTTGGCCACCAGCCACAGGATGCCGCCCGACAGCGCGTTGCCAAGCCAGATGCCGAGCGGGCCGATAGTTATCAGCGTAACGGGCGTCACGATCACCAGCGACAGCAGAGGCACGAACATGGTTTTCAGCGCCCCGGGCATCACGCGGTCAACCGCGCGTTCTACGTAGCTCAGCAGCCAGACCGCCAGCAGGATCGGGATCACTGACGAGGCGTAGGAAACGGGCGCAACCGGCAGGCCGAAGAAGGCGATGGGGTCGCCGGCGGCGAACAGTGTGGTCAGGTTGGGGTGAAACAGCGCTGCGGCCATCGCCACCGCCACGTAGGGGTTAGCACCAAATTTGTGACCGGCGCTGAAGGCCAGCACCAGCGGCATAAAGAAAAACACGCCGTCGCTGATGGCCGCCAGGATCTGGTAGCTCTGGTTGCTGACATCGAGCCAGTTGAGGGCCACCAGCAGCGAGAGCACCCCCTTGAGGATACCTGCGCCGGCAATGGCGGGAATGATGGGGGAAAAGATGCCGGACAGCCCCTCCAGCACCACCGACACCGGGTTGCGGCGTTTGCGCGGCGCGTCGTCCGCAGGGGCGGGTGCTGCCTCGCGCAGGTGGGGAAGCTGGTCAAGGATCGCGTCGCACAGCGGGGCCACCTCGTTACCGATGATCAGCTGATACTGATCGCCGGAGATGTTGACCCCCATGACGCCATCGGTGTTGTCGAGCGCAGCCCGATCCGCCAGGCTCATGTCGCGCAGCTCAAAGCGCAGCCGGGTAATGCAGTGGAACAGCGAGACGATATTTTCGGCCCCGCCAATGCGCGTAATAATCTGCTGCGCGGTATGGGAATAGTGCATGGTCATTCCTCCAGATCCACGGCGAAATAACGCCGTGTTAAACAATCGCCGGGTCTGCCGGTCGTCTTGCTTCCTCTGGGGTTTGCCTGATTGAACAGTAACAAGCCTGAACGGAATTAGTGGGATTACTCCCGGGTATTACGCCCCGGTATCTGCGGGCGTCATTCTTTTAATCACGTTATCGATATGCACCGTCAGATATAATTTCTCCGACTGGCTCATCGCGTGGTGATAATTCTTCTGCACAAAATCATTAATGGCCTCAACGCAGGCGACGGTTTTTTTATAGCGCTGCTGCACCATCGCAAACAGTTCCGCATCGTCATTATCGACAATCTCGCCTTCTACTACCCGTTGAGCAAAAAATTTCAGGTGGGTAATAAAACGCTGGTAATTCAGGCTCTCCTCATCCGGCTTAACCCGAAACCAGTATTTGACGATGTTCTGCACCTGATAAATAAGCTGGGTGATCTGGCCGGTTTTCGCCGTGGTGGTGCTCAGCCCGGCGTTAACGATATGCAGCGCGATACTGCAGGCCTCAGCATCCGGTAATAGCGTGCCGGTGCGGGCGGCTATCAGCGCCAGTGCCTGCTGGCCGACGCCATATTCTGCCTGATAAAAATGGCGCACTTCCCACTGCAACGGATTATGCAGCGTCAACGCGTCATGACTGCGTTGCAGGGCGTAATGCAAATGATCGCTCAGGCTGATATACAGCCCTTCACTTAATTTATGCGGCAGGGCAGAGCGCGCCAGCGCCACGATATCATCGGTGAGCTGCAATATTTCCAGCGGTATTTCATCTGCCAGCGCTTTAAACCGGGCCGATATTTTGTCGTCGTGCAGGCGAAACGTTTTCTCTATTTTCGCCATATTAACCTGTTCTCCCGCCGAGGCTGAAAAACCTAATCCGCGCCCGGTGAGGATCAGCTCCTGACCCTGTTCATCCACCACGCTGACGACATTGTTATTAAGGATTTGCTTAATGAACATCGACGGCTCCTGAAAACAAAACGGGCAAAACATAAATACAGATTACGGAAAGTCTCCCGCAAGCTGCATTCAGGTTTTGCCCGCCGAACGGTAACAAGTTAATGCACTGATAAAAAACCTAACACTCGTCTGATAATCGGTCAACGCAGGGGACGCGGAAAGAATATATTTACCTCTGAAATGTGATCAGCTCTGCGAATTAATGCGCTCAATGTTTTCGCCGCGCCGTGCTAAAAAAAGGTCAACCTGCGGGCTAAAAAATGCCACAATAGTGGCTGTTTATACAGTATCTCAGGTTTCCCGATGGCCCTTTTGAGCGCGCATAAAGCGCAAATTGCCGCCTGGTACAAGGCGCTGCAACAGCAGATCCCCGATTTTATCCCCCGCGCGCCGCAGCGGCAGATGATTGCTGAAGTGGCGAAAACGCTGGCCGGGGATGAAGGGCGGCATCTGGCGATCGAAGCGCCTACCGGCGTCGGTAAAACCCTCTCCTATCTGATCCCCGGCATCGCCATTGCCCGGGACGAGCAGAAAACCTTGGTGGTGAGCACCGCTAACGTGGCGTTGCAGGACCAGATCTTCAGCAAGGATTTACCCCTGCTGCGCAAGATTATCCCGGACCTGAAGTTCACCGCCGCTTTCGGACGCGGGCGCTACGTCTGCCCGCGCAACCTCGCTGCGCTCTCCACCGACAGCCTGGCGCAGGGCGATCTGCTGGCATTTCTTGATGACGAGCTGACGCCGAACAGCAAAGAAGAGCAGCAGCGCTGCGCAAAGCTGAAAGCCGATCTCGACAGCTATAAGTGGGACGGCCTGCGCGATCACACCGATCAGGCGATCGACGACAAGCTGTGGATGCGGCTCAGCACCGATAAAGCGAGCTGCCTGAACCGCAACTGCCACTACTATCGCGAATGCCCGTTTTTCGTGGCGCGGCGTGAAATCCAGGAGGCGGAAGTGGTGGTGGCCAACCACGCGCTGGTGATGGCGGCGCTGGAGAGCGAAGCGGTGCTGCCGGAGCCGAAAAACCTGCTGCTGGTGCTGGATGAAGGGCATCACGTCCCGGACGTGGCGCGCGATGCGCTGGAGATGAGCGCCGAGATCACCGCTCCCTGGGCGCGGCTGCAGCTCGATCTGTTTGCGAAACTGGTGGCGACCTGCGTGGAGCAGTTCCGCCCGAAAACCCTGCCGCCGCTGGCGAATCCCGAGCGGCTGAACGCGCACTGCGAGGAGCTGGCCGAACTTATCGGCTCCCTGAACAGTATTCTGGGCCTTTATCTGCCGGCGGGCAGCGAGGCGGAGTACCGGTTTGCGATGGGCGAACTGCCGGCTGAGATCATGGAGATTTGCCAGCGGCTGGCGAAGCTTACCGAATCGCTGCGCGGCCTGGCGGAGCTGTTCCTCAACGATCTCAGCGAGAAGACCGGCAGCCACGATATTGTGCGTCTGCACCGGGTGCTGCTGCAGATGAACCGCGCCCTCGGCCACTTCGAGGCGCAGAGCAAGCTCTGGCGGCTGGCCTCGCTGGCCCAGGCGTCCGGTGCGCCGGTGTCGAAGTGGGTGACCCGCGAGCTGCGCGACGGCCAGCTGCATATGTGGTTCCACTGCGTCGGCATTCGCGTTGCCGACCAGCTGGAAAAGCTGCTCTGGCGCAGCGTGCCGCATGTGGTGGTCACCTCCGCGACCCTGCGCTCGCTCAACAGTTTTTCACGTCTGCAGGAGATGAGCGGCCTGCGCGAGAAGGCGGGCGACCGCTTTATCAGCCTTGATTCGCCGTTTAATCATGTCGATCAGGGGCGGATTGTCATTCCCCGTATGCGCTACGAACCGCTGCTGGAGCACGAAGCGCACCATATTGCCGAAATGGCGGCCTTCTTCCGCCAGGAAGTCGAAAAAGGCGAGCACAAAGGGATGCTGGTGCTGTTTGCCAGCGGGCGCGCCATGCAGCAGTTTCTCACCCACGTGACCGACCTGCGCCTGATGCTGCTGGTGCAGGGCGATCAGCCGCGTTACCGGCTGGTAGAGCTGCACCGCAAGCGCGTGCAGGGCGGTGAGCGCAGCGTGCTGGTGGGGCTACAGTCCTTTGCTGAAGGGCTGGATCTGAAAGGCGAGCTGCTCACCCAGGTGCATATCCATAAAATTGCCTTCCCGCCGGTGGACAGCCCGGTGGTGATCACCGAAGGGGAGTGGCTGAAAAGCCTTAACCGCTATCCGTTTGAAGTACAGAGCCTGCCGAGCGCCTCCTTCAATCTTATCCAGCAGGTAGGGCGGCTTATCCGCAGCCACGAATGCTGGGGCGAGGTGATCATTTATGACAAGCGCCTGTTTACCAAAGGCTACGGGCAGCGCCTGCTGAACGCGCTGCCGGTATTTCCTGTTTCCCAGCCTGAGGCACCAGACGTTATAGTGAAGGCTGAGCCAAAAAAAGCAGCGCGCCGCCCTCGTCGGCGCTGAATACGCAAACAGCACGACGTAAGGAGTGACGGATGGATTACCGCTCAATCATTAAAGAAATCGGCCGCGGCAAGAACCATGCCCGGGATCTGGATATCGACACAGCGCGCGCGCTCTATACCCATATGCTGAACGGCGAGGTGCCGGAGCTGGAGCTGGGCGGCGTGCTGATTGCGCTGCGCATCAAAGGGGAAGGGGAAGCAGAGCTGCGCGGCTTTTACGAGGCGATGCAGCAGCAGACCGTGCGCCTGACGCCGCCGCCGGGCAAACCGATGCCGATCGTCATTCCCACCTACAACGGAGCGCGTAAGCAGGCCAACCTGACGCCGCTGCTGGCGCTGTTGCTCAACCGCCTCGGTTTTCCGGTGCTGGTGCACGGGGTCAGCCATGACGGCACCCGGGTGATCAGCGAAACCGTATTCACGCTGATGGGCATCCACCCGACGCTGCACGCCGGTCAGGCGCAGGCCCAGCTGGAGGGCCATCATCCGGTCTATATGCCGGTCAGCGCGCTCTGCCCGCCGCTGGAGCAGCAACTCGATCTGCGCTGGCGGATGGGCGTACGTAACAGTGCGCATACCCTGGCCAAGCTGGCAACGCCGTTTGCCGAGGACGCCGCGCTGCGTCTCTCCAGCGTTTCGCACCCGGAGTACGTGACCAAAGTGGGCGGCTTCTTCCAGACCATCGGCGGGCGAGCGCTGCTGATGCACGGCACGGAGGGGGAGGTATACGCCAACCCGCAGCGCTGCCCGCAAATCAATCTGATTGATGAGCAGGGCATACGCGTGCTGTATGAGCGTCAGGCCGAGGCGGCACCCACCACCGTGCTACCGGCGTCAAAAGAGGCTGACGTCACGGCGCGCTGGACCGAACGCTGCCTTACCGGGCGCGAACCGCTGCCGGTGTCGCTGAAAATCGAGCTGGCCTGCTGCCTGGTGGCAACGGGGCGGGCGACGACGCTTGAAGACGCGCTGGAGCAGGTGGCGCAGACGTACTGAGCAGAGACGAAAAAAAGCCCGCGTGGCAGCGGGCAAAAATGAGGGTCAATCTAAATAAAGCAGAGTCAGAGAGGGTAAGGCATAAATCAGTTGTAGATCACCGCGGTGCCGCTCACTTTGTTGTGGCTCATCGCTGAAGTGATGCTGTAGGCTTTGGCGCCTGCTGCGTCGGCTTTGGCAGCCAGTTCCGCTTCCAGACCTTCCAGGGTGCTTGCGCCCTGCGCCGATACCACACCCACTTTGTTCAGGTTCTGCGCATCAGCGTTGCTGATGAGGTCGGCTGCGCTGGCAGCAAAAGAGAACGCAGACAGTGTGAGAGCGGCAATAGCATATTTAACGGTTTTCATGGGTGTAATCTCGCAGGTTATTCTGTTTGGGTGACGTTGTTCCGTCGATGTGATTATTGTCACACTCCTGAGCAGAATATAAAATCGAGAAGAATTGACAGCCTTATTCTAAAAATTTGAATGAAATATAAGAAATTGAAAATCAACGGTAAAAGCGTTACCCGCTACGCTTCTTTACCGGAGCTTACGTCGGCCAGTGGGAAGGGCACAATCGGACACGCTGAACCGAAAAAATCGTGCGCAAGGGAGAAAACGCAGCACAACGTGCTGCGTTAGCGGAGCTGGCTGTCTTTCGAGCCGCGGCGGTTGTAGGGGGAGAAGCGGGCGCGGTGCGCATCCTCTTTTTGCTGGCAGTTAACGCACAGGTGTACGCCGGGTATCGCCTTGCGACGCGCCTCGGGGATTGGCTCATCGCACATCTCACAGAACTCAAGGCTTTCACCCGTCGGTAGCTCGCGGCGCGCCCGCGCGACGGCATCATCTACGGTGCTGTCGATCTGATCCTGTACCGCACCGTCATTTGCCCAACCTGAAGCCATAGGACCTCCTGCATGGTTAAACACAGGGGTAATTATAGCAAAAAAGCGTGATTTCTGCCGGGAAAGGCCCGCCGCAGCGGGCCTGGAGGGCGTTAACGGGCGTCCGGGCGCACCAGATCGAAACGCTGCGCCTCGTCGATGGCGTAGTAGGCGCTGGGGCCGCCAGCACGCAGCACCGGCTGGGCTTTGGCGGTCTGATAAATACCGTTTTCCAGCAGGGTTTCATCAATATGCACGGCCACCACTTCGCCCAGCACCAGCCAGCTGTCGATAAGCGAGCCGTCGGCGCTGGTCAGCTGAATGCACTGTGACAGGCGGCACTCGAAGTTCACCGGGCTTTCAGCAACCAGCGGCGCAGCGACCTGACGACCGGCAACCGGCGTCAGCCCGGCGCGGGCGAACTCGTCTTCACCGTGCGGCAGCGAGGCGGAGGTTTCGTTCATCTGCACCGCCAGATCGCGGGTGGTCAGGTTCCAGACAAACTCTTTACTGGCCACGATATTACTGACGCTGTCTTTCCAGCCGCTGCTGGCAAAACCAATAATCGGTGGGCGATAGTTAAAGCAGTTGAAGAAGCTGTAGGGTGCCAGATTGCGGCGGCCTTCAGCGTCCAGCGAGGAGATCCAGCCGATCGGACGCGGCCCGACGATGGCGTTCAACGGATCGTGCGGCAGGCCATGCCCCTGCTGCGGCTCGTAGTAGTAGCGTTTTGCTGTCATATTCCACCTGATTAACCTCAAAAGGGCATCTTACCCGACGGCAAAAGTTTCCGTCAGTTATTTACCCCACCGCAGGCAGCGGGTATCTTACGCGCCGACTTACAGGAGAATCATCATGACGCGCCAGAAAGGGGAACTGCATCCCCGCAACCGCCACCGCAGCCGCTACGATCTTGCGGCGTTAACCCGTGACTGTCCGGCGCTGGCCGGGTTTATTATCCAGTCGCCGCGCGGCGAGGACACCATCGACTTCGCCAACCCGCAGGCGGTGAAAACCCTCAATCAGGCGCTGCTGGCGCACTTCTACGGCGTGGCGCAGTGGGATATTCCCGACGGCTTCCTCTGCCCGCCGGTTCCGGGACGCGCAGACTACGTGCACCACCTGGCCGATCTGCTGGCAGAAAACCATCAGGGCGCAGTACCGCGCGGTGCCAGCGTGCTGGATATCGGAGTGGGTGCCAACTGCATCTATCCGCTCATCGGTCATCACGACTACGGCTGGCGTTTCACCGGCAGCGAAGTGAACGCCGACGCGCTGAAAAGTGCGAATGCGATTATCGACGCGAACAAGCTGCAGGCGCGTATTCGCCTGCGCCGCCAGAAAACCCCTGGCGCCATCTTCACCGGCATCATTCATAAAAACGAGCAGTACGACGCCACGATGTGCAACCCGCCGTTCCACGACTCTGCCGCAGGGGCGCAGGCGGGCAACGAGCGCAAGCGCCGTAACCTCGGACTGGAAGATAAGCCGCAGCTTAACTTTGGCGGACAGCAGGATGAGCTGTGGTGCGAAGGCGGAGAAGTGGCGTTCATCACCCGGATGATTGAAGAAAGTAAATCTTTTGCCCGCCAGGTGATGTGGTTTACCTCGCTGGTGTCGCGTGGGGATAATCTGCCGGCGCTCTACCGGGCGCTGGAGCAGGCCGGTGCCGTGCAGGTGGTAAAGAAAGAGATGAGCCAGGGTCAGAAGCAGAGCCGCTTCATCGCCTGGACTTTCCTCGATGCGACTGCGCGCCAGCGTTGGGCGCAGCGTAACAAAGCGTAATTACACCGTCGGGTTGGCAGGCGGCAGTGCGCCGCCCGCCGCCGCGTTCATCTGCGTCGCCTCTGCCCCCGGCTGCATCACCTGCACGGTCTGCACCGGCGGGCGGATATCTGCCAGATCGAAGTGTTTCTTCACCATCGCATCCAGGGCAAAGCGCACCGTCCACTGCTTCAGCGGCTGGGTGGTAAAGGTGACGCGCAGGGTGAACGAGGTGTTGGTCAGCCCGACGATGCCCGCAAAGTTTGGTTCGCCGATCACCAGTATGCGAATATCCTCCCGGGTCATCAGCTCCTCTACCGCATCGCGCAGCGCCTGATTGGCTTTGGTTTCATCTTCCCGCCGATCCACTTCGTAGTTCGCCACGAACGATCCGATACCGCGCATGAAGTTAGCGAAGGTGGTGATGGATGACCAGGGAATGATGTGATACGCCCCGGTATCCTGCCGCACCCCCACCGAACGAATCGACATCCGCTCCACCGTGCCGGTCAGCGGGCCGATGGTGACCAGATCGCCGGTGTTCATTCCGTTTTCAAACTGAATAAACACCCCGGTGATAATGTCCTTTACCAGCGTCTGGGAGCCGAACGAGATCGCCAGCCCCAGCGCACCGGCACCCGCCAGCAGCGGGGCGATATTCACGCCAATCTCCGACAGCACAATCATCACCGTAATGGTGCTGATGATCACCGCCAGCGCGTTGCGGAACAGCGTCAGCAGCGTGCGGGTACGAGCGCTCGGCAGCGGTCGGCCGTGGATGTCAGAGGCGAGGCGGCTCTCAATCAGGCTCGCCAGCAGGGTCCAGCCGACGGCGGAGAAGAACAGGATCAGCGAGACGCGGATCAGAATATCTACCGTTTTTTCACCCGCGCCGTTGGTCAGCCACTGCCAGAAATCAAACAGTCCCCAGGCGTTGAGCAGCAGCATGATCGCCACGCACACCGTGAGAATGCGCGCCAGCTTCAGCGACATCGACAGCCAGCCGTTTACCCGCTTTTGCAGCTCGGGATAGTTACGCTGCAGCTGAGGCGACAGGGTGATGGTTTTGGCGATCCAGCGCGACAGCAGGCCGGAGAAGAACGCCGCGACGCTGATAATCGCCAGGCTCCTGAGCGAGGCCGCCATCATAAACTTCAGGCTGTTGCCCGGATCGAACAGCGAGAAGAAGAACAGCACGATGAAATAGGCGCAGGCCAGCCAGTGCCAGATCAGCGCAAAGGCGCGGATAAACAGGCTGAAAAAGGCCATTGAGCGGTCGGCCAGCGCGATCAGGTTGTGCTGGATGTGCGCTTTGTTATGGAAAATCAGGTACAGCGCCCAGACGGTGATGCTGAGCATAATGACGACGTTCGCCAGAGCACCGATCTGCACGTTAACCTGGTTGGAAATAATCGGCACCGCGACCAGCAGGCCATAGCCAATCAGGCTGCTCAGGCCGCTTAAGCGGGTGTTCCAGTAGCGGGCGCTGGCGTCACTCACCGGGAACGGGCGCAGGGACGGCACGCGTGGGCAGAATATCAGGCGCAGGATGGCTTTGAAGAACTCAATCAGCGCAAAGGCGTTGAGGAACAGCCCCTGCTGACGGGCAATGGTTCTGCTGCCCGCATTCATCACGTCAATCAGTACCTGGCCGACGGTGAGCGCCAGCGAGAGCAGCAGCAGGTCAATAACAAACGCCGCGACGATCATCGCCGGGAGATGCAGCCAGCTGGAGCGCGCCTTGTTCTTTTTTCGCCCCCACTCACCCATTTTGCGATACAGCGGGATCGCCCCGGCGCGCAACACCCAGTAAAACACGAATACCGCGCCGGCCAGCATGGCGAAGTGGGTGAAAGCATTGAAGAAGGTCTGCTGGTTGAAAGGTTTGTGCGAGGCGGTGGAGATATTGCGATACAGCTGGGCAAAACGTGAGGCCAGCTCGCCGCCGTACTCGCGCCCCAGTGCGGTGACGTTCTCCAGCACCGTAGTCTCTTCCTGCGCCTCCTCCACCGGAGTGATGGCCGGAACCGGCTCGGCGTCCGGGGTGGCGGCCACTTTGCGCAGCTGGTCAATCAGCTCGGTACGCGACTGCTCGTTTTCCAGCACGTTGGCCAGCGCCGCATACGCGGCCTTTTTTTCCTCGAGCGTGGGTTCGGCAGCGGGGGCGCTGTCTGCGCTGGCAGTGCTGGTGGTAGTGGTTGCCGCGGCAGCGGCAGCAGGTGAGACGGCGGCCTGAACGGGGGCAAGAAACAGGCTACACAGCAGCAGAATGATCCACGGCACGGGCTCCTCCGGATTGAGAACGTCAGCGAAGGGGTAAGTATAGCCGCTGGGCTGAAGGCGTCTGAAAAGAGGGAGTTTTCCGGTGCGGTTGAGCAAAAAAAAGCCCCTCGCAAGGGGCTTATCGTGACGCGCTGACTCAGGAAACGTGCTGCAGAAACTCCTGCAGGCGCTGGCTCGGCGGGTTCGCGATCAGCGTCTGCGGGTTACCGTCTTCAGCGATACGGCCTTTGTCGATGAAGATCAGGCGCGAGGCCACTTTCTCGGCAAAGCCAATCTCGTGGGTAACGATGACCATCGTCATCCCTTCCTCGGCCAGGTCCTGCATCACCTTCAGTACTTCGTGGCGCAATTCGGGGTCGAGGGCGGAGGTTGGCTCGTCGAACAGCATCATCTTCGGCTTCACTGCCAGCGCGCGGGCAATGGCGACGCGCTGCTGCTGGCCACCGGAGAGCTCGGACGGATAGTGATGCGCACGCTCAGCGAGGCCCACTTTTGCCAGCAGCGATTTCGCCAGCGCTTCCGCTTCGGCTTTCTTAGCTCCGCGCACGCGGGTGGGGCCGAACATCACGTTTTCCAGCGCCGTCAGGTGCGGGAACAGATAGAACTGCTGGAACACCATGCCGGCTTCCTGACGGATCAGGCGCTCGTCCACTTTCGGGTCGTTGACCTTGAGGCCATCGACGACCAGATCGCCGCTGGTGATCTCTTCGAGCTTGTTGATGCAGCGCAGCAGCGTGGATTTACCGGAGCCGGACGGCCCGATAATCACGACCACTTCACCCTGCTTAATGTTCAGGTCGATGTTGTGCAGCACCTGGGTCGGACCGAAGTGCTTGGAGACATTTTTAAATTCAATCACAGGATTTTCATCCTTCTTTCAATAAGGCGCAGAACAAAGCTCAGAACCAGGGTAATGATGAGGTAGAACACCGCAACGGCGCTCCAGATTTCCAGCGCGCGGAAGTTACCGGCGATGATCTCCTGGCCCTGACGGGTCAGCTCGGCTACGCCGATAACGATAAACAGCGAGGTGTCCTTGATGCTGATGATCCACTGGTTACCCAGCGGCGGCAGCATACGGCGCAGCGCCAGCGGCAGGATCACGTGACGGATGGTGTCCATGCGCGATAAACCCAGCGCCAGACCCGCTTCGCGGAACCCTTTGTGAATCGACAGCACCGCGCCGCGGGTGATTTCAGCGATATAAGCACCGGAGTTGATCATGATGGTCACTACCGCCGCAGAGAACGGGTCGATGCGCAGATCGTTGAATGCCATCGGCAGGGCGAAGTAGATAAACATCACCTGTACCACAATCGGCGTACCGCGGATCACTTCGATAAATACGAGGGCGATGTGGTTGGCGATCCAGCCGCCAAAGCTGCGGGCGAAACCGGCGATGAGGCCGATGACCAGGCCGCCAACCAGACCGAGGACCGAAATCCACAGAGTCATTTTGGCGCCTTCAATTAAAAGCGGAATGGCGGGCCAGATGGCACTCCAGTCAAACTGCATGATGATTTCCTGTATACCGTGGTTGAAACATAAAAGCAGGGGCAGAGCGCCCCCGAGAAGAAGGGCGTCAGGCGTGCCAGCCAGCCGCGCCTGAAACACCCTTCAAAAAAGAACTGTCATTATTTAGGTTCGGTTCCGAACCATTTTTTGTAGATTTCGTTGTAGGTGCCGTTCTCTTTCAGCGTTTTCAGCGCGCCGTTCACTTTTTCACGCAGATCGTCGCTGCCTTTCGGGAAGGCAATGCCGTACTGCTGGGCTTCCAGAGAATCGCCTACCGCTTTGAACTGGCCTTTACCTGCGGTTTTGATGAAGTACAGGATGTTTGGCGTGTCGTGCAGTACCGCGTCTGCGCGGTTAGTGCCAAGTTCCATATAGGCGTTATCGATGTTCGGGAACTGACGCAGGTCTTTGGTTTTGATGTTGGCTTTCGCGTAATCCACGGAGCCGGTGCCGCCTTTAACTGCCACCACTTTGCCGTCGAGATCTTTTACGCTTTTAACGTCGTTGTTGTTGGCTTTCACCATCACCAGCAGGCCGCTTTTGTAGTAGCCGTCGGAGAAGTCGATCGCTTTTTTACGTTCGTCGGTGATGGTAATTCCCGCCAGCGCCAGGTCTACGTTTTTGGTCTGCAGCGCCGGGATAATGCCGCTGAAATCCATCGGCTTCAGGGTGTAATCCAGCTTCAGCTCTTTGGCGACAGCGGCCCACAGGTCAATGTCGAAACCAACGTATTTACCATCCTGCTTGAATTCAAAAGGGACGAACGCGGTATCGGTTGCAACGATCAGTTTCTTATCGGCTGCCTGAGAGGAAACCGCAAAAGCCAGCGTCAGCGCGGCCAGGGAAACTTTAAAAATCGACTTCATAGCATTTCCTTTTTTAATCCACGGGGCTATCCCCAGCGGGAACGCAACGTAGCATGAAAAAAACGTGCCAGTTTTACAACTTGCTGTTTTTGCTAAGGGAGCATTTTGTAACATTGCACAATGGCGGTTGCAAGTCAGGCGCATTGCACCAGAGTGGTGCGCTATTTTGGTGCAGGAAAGGCATTGACAACCGCTGAGATCGTTTTTACGCAGAATATGCTGCAAAAACAATCTTTCTTTAACGGTTGTGTGAAGTGATTATTACAAGCTGGTAACGAAAACGGGAGTATGACCGGGGAAGCATGCGCTATGGTGGTGCAACGATCCCCCTCCGGGCGGAGGGGGAAGAACAATTCTGCGAAAATTATTCGATGTTAGACTCGATAAACCACAGGAATTTGTCCAGATCGCGGGATGCAGCGGTAAAGATATCCGCGGTGTCTTCATCCTGCGCTTCGCTCACTGCTTTACGCACGTCGTTCGCCACAACCGCATAGCGGTCGGCCAGTTCTTTCAGGTGATCCTGAACGGTGTGGATATCCAGCGGGTAGCTTTTCAGCGCGGTTTTGCTGTTCACTACCTGGGTGGTACCCAGTGCAACGCCACCCAGCTGTACGGCACGTTCGGCCATGGTATCCAGGTGATCGGTCAGAGCAGTACGGAAGCCATCGAGCATTTCATGAACACCAATGAAGTTCGCACCGCGCATATTCCAGTGGGCTTGCTTAGTGATAAGAGACAGGTCAATAAACTGAACAACCTGACGGTTCAGCAACTCAATGGTCGCTTTCTTATCGGCATCAGCCACATCGTTACGGGTATAAAGCAGATCGGATGCTTTTGATTTTACCAGTTTAGCGGTACTCATAATCTCATATCCTCTTGATGTTAGTGTCCCAATCAATTACCGGAAATAAGTATAGCACCGGATATGGCGCGTGCCGGGTTGGTATTGCCTATCGGATAAATAGCGAAGCGCGCGCCTCTTGTGAGGTTTTTCTATTGACATCAGCAACATAACTTATGATTGCAGCGTTTCGGGGTGTAAAACGAGAAATAGTTCTTTCGGTGCATAGTTATTCGTATAGTCAGCGCGTATTTGCGCTCAGGTGCATATTGCGCGCAAAAATATGCCTTATTTTTACCGTCTGGCTTATTCGGATTAATACGCAAAAAATAACCGGGCTGATTCTATAACAATTTGTTTCCGGCACCGGATTCGGGGTGCCGGACGCAAGATTATTTATCGATATCGACGCGGGTAATCTGCGCTTCGCGCCGCAGCGTTAAGGTTGACCCCATCGAGGCGGCAATAATGGAGAGCAGCGCCAGCCACTGCACCAGGCTCAGGGTTTCATTCAGGAACAGCATACCCGACACGGCCGCCAGCGCCGGCTCCATACTCATCAGCGTGCCGAAGGTGCGGGTGGGCATGCGGGTGAGCGCTATCATCTCCAGCGAATAGGGCAGGGCGGTAGAGAGAATGGCGATACCGAGGCCCAGCGGCAGAATTGACCAGTGCCATAGCGCCTCGCCGGCCTGAACCGCACCGAGCGGAACAAAAATCACGGCGGCAATCAGTGAACCCAGCGCCACCGTGGCCGGGCCATGATCGGCCCCGGCGCGCTGGCCGGTAATAATGTAGAGCGCCCAGCAGGCACCGGCTCCCAGCGCGCAGGCCGCGCCGGTTAAATCAACATGCGCCACGTCTTTACCGAGCGGCAGCAGGAACCACAGGCCCAGCACCGCCAGCAGCACCCAGACGAAATCCACCGCGCGGCGCGAGCCAAACAGCGCCACCGCCAGCGGGCCGGTAAACTCCAGGGCAACAGCAATTCCCAACGGCACGGTCTGGATCGATAAGTAGAACAGATAGTTCATCGCCCCGAGCGACAGCCCGTACATCAACAGCGGCACGCGCTGCGCCCGGGTAAAACGCAGACGCCAGGGTTTAAACACCACCGCGAGGATCAGCGTCCCCAGCGCCAGACGCAATGCCGTTACGCCTGGCGCACCCACGAGCGGAAACAGCGATTTAGCGAGGGAGGCGCCGCTCTGAATGGAGGTCATGGCGATGAGAAGAATCACTACGGGCAGCCAGACCGGCGTCTGACGAGATAAAACGGGCATTACGCATCCTTTCTTTTCTTTACGGAGTTAACACGGCAGTAACCGCCGGGACGGCATATGATTCGTTGCGTCCGTTGATGAAGCATTGAAAAAAGTGTGGCGGAAGGTCTTACAATACCAGCATTACTGTTATTCAGGCAGTATCCGGATTAGGAATTATCTGGATAGATGAACCTGAGATTGCAGTAGATAATCTGGCGGATTTACGAATTTATGCTTTACTTTTAACGGGATATAACGAAATGGAAATGTTTTGTTACAGCAAAAGACCCGTTAGACAACGTGAATCACAAAGAGTTTCTTCCGGGGTTTTGATATATTTAAAACTTAGGACTTAGTTGAAGCACATTTGAGGTGGTTATGAAAAAAATTGCATGTCTTTCAGCACTGGCAGCCGTACTGGCTGTTTCCGCAGGTACTGCAGTAGCAGCTACTTCCACCGTTTCTGGCGGCTACGCGCAGAGCGATTACCAGGGTGTTGCTAACAAAGCTGGCGGTTTCAACCTGAAATACCGCTACGAAGAAGATAACAGCCCGCTGGGCGTAATCGGTTCTTTCACCTACACCCAGAAAACCGACGATCGCTTTGACAGCAGCAACAAGTCTCAGTATTACGGTCTGACTGCAGGTCCGGCTTACCGTCTGAACGACTGGGCAAGCATCTACGGTGTTGTCGGTGTTGGCTACGGCAAATATCAGAGCCATGACTACCCGTACAGCGACACCACCAGCGACTACGGCTTCTCTTACGGTGCGGGTATGCAGTTCAACCCGATCGAGAACGTCGCTCTGGACTTCTCCTACGAGCAGAGCCGCATCCGTAACGTGGACGTTGGCACCTGGATCGCAGGCGTCGGCTACCGCTTCTAATCGCCTCCGCGCGATAATAAAAATCCGCCCTCGGGCGGATTTTTTTTTGCCTGCATTCCTTACCGGGTGCCGACATCAAAAAGATCGCTGCCCAGATGAGTGTAATCGACTTTTTTAAGTTTGAAGCTGGTGATGTACACCGGCCCGGCTTTTTGTTCTGAAGTAAAGCGATAGCGGTTCACGATCTCTTTGGTTTTGATGCCGGTCCACTGGGAGAAGAACATCAGAAAGTCATTGGCCGAGCGGCGAGCTTTTATCCGGCGATGGGTTTTATCGTCGCTGGAGATCACCATAAACGGCACCTGAAAGTTTTGCTGGAACCGATCGTCATGGGCCAGATACTGCACGCGGGTGCCGCGCTCTTTAAACGCCAGACCGTGATCCGAAAAGTATGCCAGCGAAAAACTCTCCCCGGCGCTGCGCAGCTGCTGGTAAAGACGCGCCAGCAGATCGTCCGTCCGGGTCATGGTATGCAGGTAGCACGAGGTCTCTTTCGACTGCACGAAGGTGGTGTATTTTCCCCCCGTGCGGTCGCAGGCCTGCGGATGTGAACCCATCAGATGCAAGACGATCAGCTGCGGCGGGCTACGTTTAGTCGACAGCACCTGCGCCGTCATCTTCAGCAGCGCGTCATCGCTGCTGTTTTTATCCGCTTCGAAATCGCCGCTTTTCAGAAACTGCACTTCGTCAGCGCGCTTCGCGATACTGGCGATGGCGGTGTCGTATTCGCCAATCTGCCCCTGGTTCGAGAACCACCAGGTCTGGAAACCGGCGCGGTTGGCGAGGGTGACAAAATTATCCTGGTACTGCGGCTTATCATCCACCACCCGGTTGAGCGTCAGCCCGAGGGATTTTTGTGTGGAGCCGCTGGCTGCCACGTAATCCATAAACAGCGTGCCGTTAACGCTGCTGGCGAAAGGCGTATTGTTCCAGTGCCCACCAAACGCGCCGAGCGCATCGCGACGCGCGCTCTCGCCGATCACCACCACATAGGTGTGGTAGCGCGGCGCAACGCTTAGCACCTGCCAGGTATCCTTCATCTGTGACAGCTGCGCCATGCGCGCCTGTTCGTCCAGCACCTCGGCGTTATTTACCACCACGTCCTTCACAAAGCGAAACACCGGATAGCCGGTATCCTTCAGCGCGAACACGCCGCCGTGCAGCAGGTTTTGCACCGGGGTAACAAAGCAGGCGGCAACCGCAATCGCGAGGCACAGATGATCGTGCCACTGCCAGCCGCGGGCGGGAGAGGAGCGACGGCGCACGGCGATAATACCCAGCCCGAATATCAGCAGCGATACCAGATAGCTGTACCAGGGAAAAATGGTCAGCAGCTCTTTCGACTCTTCCATATTGGTGGCGTACAGCGCCAGCACGGTATTGAAGTTGGGCGCGCCATAGGCCTGACCGAACGGGAAATAGAGCCCGGCCACCAGTGAGCACAGGGCCAGCAGCGCTTTCTGCCCGCGCGGCGTCACCTGCCAGAGCAGCATCAGGATGGCGCTGAACGCCAGCGCGTAGAGCAGGCTAAACGGATAGCCGAGCGCAAGGTTTATCAGCAGGGCGTGTAAAAAGTAAAAACCGGTCCACGGGGTGAGGGCGAAGCCACGGGCGGCAGAGGTCTCTTTAACCGTTACGTTCATATACCAACATCAGAAAAACGCCATGCGTAAACCCTGGCGTCAAGGGTCACAATCCTGCCTGAAATTCACAGCGAAGAGGAGGGAGGCTCGCATCCGTGCGCCGCAACCTGTGCGGGCTGCGAGAAGATAATGCCGGCCTGGAATAAGGTCAACTGCTGTGTTGCGATGCTTTTGCGAGACGGATTACAAATCCAGCAAAATGAAGAATAAAAGCGGGTGAACGTTGAAATATAAGGAAAGGGAAAACAGAAAAAAGGAAATGAAAAAGTGAACCGCGCGCCATGTGTGATGAAAATTAGCGGCGCGGCTTGTCGTCCTGCTGCGGTTTGCTGCTCAGCATATCGCACAGCATAGTGACCAGGCGTAACCGGACCTGGAACGGGGAGTGGGAAAACACGCGCATACACCTCGTAAACTCGTTCATCGGGGATCTCCTTACTGACAAGGCACCTGCTCAATCCATGAACTGTTGACTGCAATACATACAGATATAGCACAGGCTATATTAGTTAGCTACGGCTATTTCGGAATTTATTTGTGCCGCACCGCGCCTGGTTTACAATGACGCCCCGATGACAATAAGAATCAACGCGCCACGAGATGAGGAAGTGCTATGAGCCGTCAGAAAAAAGTGACGCAGCTGGTCAATGTTGAAGAGCACGTTGAAGGATTTCGTCAGGTTCGCGAAGCGCACCGCCGCGAGCTGATTGATGACTACGTTGAACTGATTTCCGATTTGATCCACGAGTCGGGTGAAGCGCGGCAGGTGGATATGGCGGCACGGCTGGGCGTGTCTCAGCCCACGGTGGCGAAAATGCTCAAGCGGCTGGCGAGCGTCGGGCTTATCGAGCAGATCCCGTGGCGCGGCGTGTTTCTGACCGCCGAAGGCGAGAAGCTGGCCCAGGAGAGTCGCGAACGTCACCAGATTGTTGAAAGTTTCCTGCTGGCGCTGGGCGTCAGCCCGGACACCGCCCGCCGCGATGCCGAAGGTATGGAGCATCACGTCAGCGAAGAGACGCTGGCGCTGTTCCGCCGCTTCAGCGACGAGCACGGGAAGCGTTAATCATGCTGAATCTGCTGCGGCCCTTCCTGCGGGACCGCTTTCTACACCTGCTGTTAATTACCGGCGCGATACTGATGGGTATTGCGCCGTTTCATTTTGCCGATCTGCCCTCCGCTATCGACTGGCACACCATCATTACGCTCGCCGGGCTGATGATGCTCACCAAAGGCATCGAGCTGAGCGGCTGTTTCGACGTGCTGGGGATGCGCATGGTGAAGCGCTTTGCCAGCGAGCGCCAGCTGGCGCTGTTTCTGGTATGCGCCGTAGCGCTGCTCTCGACCTTCCTCACTAACGATGTGGCGCTGTTCATCGTAGTGCCGCTCACCCTGACGTTGAAAAAGCTCTGCGCCATTCCGGTAAGCCGCATCATCATCTTTGAAGCGCTGGCAGTTAACGCCGGGTCGCTGCTGACGCCCATCGGCAATCCGCAAAACATCCTGTTATGGGGCCGCTCCGGCCTGTCGTTCCTCGATTTTACCTGGCAGATGACGCCGCTGGCGCTGGTGCTGTTCGCCAGTCTGCTGGTGGTGTGCTGGTTCAGTTTTACGTCTGCACCGCTGGTCTATCAGGCGCATGAGAAGGCCCATCCCTGGCAGCCGCGCCTGATCTGGTGCAGCCTGGTGCTGTACCTGGTATTTTTAGCCGCGCTGGAGCAGAAGCTGGCGCTGTGGGGGCTGGGTGTGGTGGCGCTGGGCTTTCTGGTGATGGCGCGTCGGGTACTGACCGGCATCGACTGGAGCCTGCTGGCGGTATTTATGGTGATGTTTATCGACGTGCATCTGCTGGTCAGCCTGCCGGCGCTGAATACGCTGCTGACGCCGCTCAGCCAGGCCTCGCAGATGGCGCTGTTTGCCAGCGCGGTGGGCCTGTCGCAGGCGATCAGTAACGTGCCCGCTACCATTCTGCTGCTGAACTACGTGCCGCCTGACCGGCTGCTGGCCTGGGCGGTGAATATCGGCGGTTTCGGGCTGCTGCCCGGCTCGCTGGCAAACCTGATTGCCCTGCGAATGGCGGGCGATCGCCGCATCTGGTGGCGTTTTCACCTTTATTCCCTTCCCATGCTGCTGTGGGCGGCGCTGGTCGGCTTCGGACTGTTCCTTATCAGTTAATGCGCAATTGTCAGTTTTTCCTGGCAAATGTATAGCAACGTCCTAATTTTAGATAACGGTGTCATTGTGACGCCGTTATCTGACAGGAACGTTGCTTATCTATGGCTGAAAATAACTCCACTCCTGACAACGAGCAGGAGAATAACAAGCCGGGCGCCCGTAAGCGCCCCGGTAAAAAACCGCTGATCATTTTAGGTGTGGTCGTGGTGGTGATGATTATCGTCGCCGTGGTGTGGTGGTTTATGACCCGCAATGAAGAAACCACCGACGACGCCTTCACCGATGGCGACGTGGTCACCGTGGCGCCGAAAGTCGCGGGCTACGTCACCGACCTGCGGGTGAAAGACAACCAGCGCGTGAAGAAGGGCGATCTGCTGGTGGTCATCGACCCGCGTGATGCCAGCGCCCAGCGCGATCAGGCCCGGGCGCAGCTTGGCCTTGCCACCGCGCAGCTGCATCAGGCGCAGGCCCAGCTGGCGCTGTCAAAAGTGCAGTACCCGGCCCAGCGCGATGAAGCCCGGGCGCAGGTGCTGAAAGCCCAGGCGGATTACGCCAACGCCCAGGCGCAGTACCGTCGCCAGCGCGGCGTCGATCCGCGCGCCACCACACAGCAAAACATCGATACCGCCAGCGCCCAGCTGCGCAGCGCCGAGGCCCAGCTCGCCAGCGCCAAAGCGCAGCTTGAGGTCGCCGACCAGATCCCGCTGCAAATCCGCCAGCAGGAGACCAACGTCGAAGCGCGTCAGCGTCAGGTTGAGCAGGCTCAGGCCCAGCTGGAGACCGCCGAGCTGAATCTTTCGTATACCGAAGTGCGCGCCCCGTTTGACGGTTTCGTCACGAAGCGCAACGTGCAGCCCGGCACCCTGGTGCAGGCGGGCAGCGCGCTGTTCTCGCTGGTTTCACCGCAGGTGTGGGTAGTGGCGAACTTCAAGGAGTCGCAGCTGGAGCGCATGAAGCCCGGCAACCCGGTGAGTATTAAGGTCGATGCCTGGCCGGACATGGAGCTGTCCGGGCACATCGACAGCATCCAGCAGGGCAGCGGGTCGCGCTTCTCCGCGTTCCCGGCGGAAAACGCCACCGGCAACTTCGTGAAAATTGTGCAGCGCGTGCCGGTGAAAATTGTCATCGATAAGGGGCTGGATGAGAGCCGTCCGTTGCCGCTGGGGTTGTCGGTTGAACCGAAGGTGACGCTCGAATGACCGACGCGCACCATGAAAACTGGCGGCCTGCCAGTAATCCGTGGGCGGTGGCCATTGTGGTCACCCTCGCGGTATTTATGGAGATCCTCGATACCACCATCGTTAACGTTGCCCTGCCGCATGTGGCGGGGTCGCTCTCCTCAAGCTACGACGAATCCACCTGGGTACTGACCAGCTATCTGGTGGCAAACGGCATCGTGCTGCCGATCTCCGCCTTTCTCAGCCGGGTGTTTGGCCGCAAGCAGTTCTTTTTGATCTGCATTGTGATGTTTACCGTCTGCTCCTTCCTGTGCGGCATCGCCACTGAGCTGTGGCAGATGATCCTGTTCCGCATCCTGCAGGGGTTTTTCGGCGGCGGGCTGCAGCCGACCCAGCAGTCGGTATTGCTCGACTACTTCAAACCGGAAGATCGCGGTAAGGCGTTTGGTCTGTCATCTATTGCCATTATCGTCGCGCCGGTGCTCGGCCCGACGTTGGGCGGCTGGATCACCGATAACTACTCCTGGCGCTGGGTGTTTTTCATCAATATCCCGGTGGGCATTGTCACGGTACTGGCGATCTACCAGCTGCTGGAAGATCCGCCCTGGGAGCGCAAATCAAAGGAAAAACTCTCCATCGACTGGAGTGGCATCGGGCTTATCGCCCTCGGGCTGGGCTGCCTGCAGGTAATGCTCGACCGCGGCGAGGATGACGACTGGTTTTACTCGAACTTCATCCGCCTGTTCGCGGTGCTGACGCTGATCGGCATTATCGGCGCCATTTACTGGCTGCTGTACGCCAGAAAGCCGGTGGTGGATCTGCGCTGCATGAAGGATAAAAACTTTGCCGTCTCCAGCCTGTTGATGGCGGGCATGGCGATGATCCTTTACGGCAGCTCGGTAGTGATCCCCCAGCTGGCGCAGCAGGATCTCGGCTACACCGCGACCTGGTCCGGGATGGTGCTGTCCCCGGGGGCGGTGCTGATCGTGCTGACTATCCCGCTGGTGCTGAAACTGATGCCGGTTGTCCAGACGCGCTTTATCATCGCCTTCGGCTTCTTCTGTCTTGCGGCGGCGTTTTTCTGGTCGCGTAACCTGACGCCGGACATCGATTTCGAAACCCTGGTGCTGTTCCGCAGCGCCCAGTCCATCGGCCTCGGTTTCCTGTTCGTGCCGCTGACCACCATCGCTTTTATCACCATCCCGCGCCAGCTTAACGCCGACGCCTCGGCGCTGTTTACCATGTTCCGTAACGTCGCCGGCTCAATTGGCATCTCGCTCTCCACCGCCGCCATCACCGAACGCTCCCAGGCGCACAGCGCGTATCTGAGTACTCACGCGTCGCCGTTTAACGAGCAGTTCCAGCAGGCGATTCGCAGCTCGGCGCAGGCGATCCGCGACTTCACCTCTCAGGTGGGCGACCCAACCAGCATCGCGACCGGGCAGATGTACCAGACGATGATCGAGCAGTCGCGGTTCCTGGCCTACGTGGATGTCTTTACGCTGCTGAGCCTGGTGGCGGTCATCCTTATTCCGTTTTGTTTACTGCTTTCGCCGGTCAAGAGCGAAGGCAGCGCAGGAGCACATTAAATGAAGAGGAGCTTTACGCCCACGCTGACCCTGATTGCGCTGCTCACCGGCTGCGCCGTCGGGCCTGACTACCAGCCCCCGGCACCGCAGACGCCGGGCAGCTGGCACGACAGCGCCGATAATGGCGTCGCGTCGCGCACCCGCAGCGACGCCATCAATCCGCGCTGGTGGACCACCTTTAATTCACCGCAGCTCAACAGCCTGATCGAGCGCGCTATCGCCGGCAATCTGTCGCTGCAACAGACGGTGCTGCGCATTGCGGGCGCACGCGAGCAGATCAATCAGGCGCGGGGCGCTTTCTTCCCGGCGGTGAACGGTAATCTGCAGGCCACCCGCCAGCAGCTCGGCCTGAAAGGGGAGCTGGAATCTCATGATGTTTATGACCAGCTTGACCAGGTTGATCCTGAACTGCGCGGCGCGCTCGGCCCGCTGACCCAGCCGATTAACCTCTATCAGGGCAGCTTTGATGCCCAGTGGGAGCTGGATCTGTGGGGCAAGGTGCGACGTCAGGTGGAAGCCGCCGACGCCCAGCGCCAGGCCGCCATTGAGCAGCGTAATGATGCGCTGGTGTCGCTGGAGGCGGAAGTGGCCCGCGCCTGGCTGCAGCTGCGCGGGGCGCAAAGCATTATCGCGACGCTCAGCGCCCAGATTGCGTCGGCGCAGCAGACGCTGGAACTGACACAGAACCGCCAGCAGGGCGGCCTGTCGCCGCAGCTGGATGTGGAAAATGCCCGGGCGCAGCTGGGGAATCTCGAAGCGCAGCTGCCGCAGTACCAGGCCCAGGAGCGTCAGGCGATGAACGGCCTGGCGATCCTGCTGGGTAAAACCCCCGGCGCACTGGACAGCGAACTGCGCAGCGTTCAGCCGCTGCCAACACTGCCGGACATCGTCGCAACCGGTATTCCCGCCACTCTGGCGCGCCGTCGCCCGGACGTGCGTGAAGCCGAGGCCAACCTGCACGCTGCCACCGCTCAGATTGGCGTGTCGGTGGCGCAGCTGTTCCCGGATCTGACGCTGCGCGGCCAGTTTGGGATGCGCAACAGCGAAGTGGACTGGCTGGATGACTGGAGCAGCCACTTCTATAGCGTGGGTCCCCAGCTGTCGATCCCGATTTTCCAGGGCGGACGGCTGGTCTCCAGCGTGAAAGTGGCGCGGGCGCAGCAGGGCGCGGCGGTGCTGCAATATCGCCAGACGGTACTGACCGCGCTGGGCGATGTGGAGAACGCGCTGGTCAGCTATCGCACCGACCAGCAGCGTGAAGCGGGGCTGGATAAGACCATCGAGGCGCTGCAAACCGCGTTCAACCTTGCAAGCGACAGCTACCGGCAGGGCATGGCAACCTTTATCGATGTGCTGGACGCCCAGCGTCAGCTCTCGCAGGCAGAGCAGCAGCGCGCCCAGGCGCGGGTGCAGAGCAGCCTCGATCTGGTGGCGCTCTACAAGGCGCTCGGCGGCGGCTGGGAGCCATACCAGCAGGTGCGCATGCCGGATTACAGCGTGTTTGGCGATGCGCCGCACGGGTAAGTTTTTCCAGGCATAAAAAAACGGGCGGTGATTTCTCACCGCCCGTTTTTACTGCTGACGACCTGCGCCGCCAGCCTGTGTTAGTTCAGGCGTACCGGCATACCGGAACGGTTCTGCACCGCCTGCTCAACCACGTTCTGATCGACGTCGGTCTGACCGGTGATGGTCTGCACCGCTTTGGTCAGGGTGACCGGCACAATCTCTTTACCGTTGAACTGATCTTCGGTGGTAGAGAGCGGGTTATGCACCTCGATATAGCGGCTGCCGTCCGGCTCGGTAGTGGCTTTCACCGGCTCATCGATAAACTGCACGCGGGTACCAACCGGTACGTTCTGGAACAGGAACTTGATGTCTTCGTTACGCAGACGCACGCAGCCGTGGCTCACGCGCAGGCCGATACCGAAGTTGGCGTTGGTGCCGTGAATAGCATACAGGCGGCCAATGTAGAGCGCGTACAGGCCCATCGGGTTATCCGGACCGGCCGGCACTACCGCTGGCAGCGGTTCGCCCGCGGCCGCGTATTCGGCGTGCATCTTGGCGGTCGGCGTCCAGGTCGGGCCGGCTTTCTTACGCTCAACCTTGGTTACCCAGTTGATCGGCGTGTCTTTGCCGAGCTGGCCGATACCGATAGGCAGCACGATCACCGTGTCGGTGCCTTTCGGGTAGTAGTAAAGGCGCATTTCGGCACTGTTGATCACGATGCCTTCGTGCGGGGTATCCGGCAGGATCAGCTGCTGCGGAATGGTGAGGATGGAGCCAGGCTTCGGCAGGTACGGGTCCACACCCGGGTTGGCTTCCATCATGTTGGACAGCCCCATCTGATACTCAGCGGCGTAGTATTCCAGCGGCTGCGACGCGCCTTCCGGAATGGTGATCACCTGGTTCTGGCCTATCAGACGGCTACCATCTGTCGGCAGGGGATAGGTTACGGCTGAGGCGGTTTTGCAAAAACCAACCACCGCAAATGCTGCCAGTAAAAGAGCGCGTATTTTCATAGTCATTTATGTTTTTAGATTCAGTGTCTGTGCCACACAGACCAGTTGTTGAGTAAAGGGGGTGACAGTCCGGGAGCGCATTATATGTGCATTCCTGAGCGCAGGGAATTCAGATGTGGATGAAATCACAATTTTCCTTCTTTAATTGCCCGACGCCGCCCAGGGGAATCTCGGGGCGATCTGTAATCTTAATTATGGCATAATGCGCCGTTTATCACATTTCTACCCAGGACAATACCGTGTTAGTTAGCAGCAACGTCACCATGCAGTTCGGCAGTAAGCCGCTGTTCGAGAACATTTCCGTCAAGTTTGGCGGCGGCAACCGCTACGGCCTGATTGGCGCCAACGGCAGCGGTAAATCCACATTTATGAAGATCCTGGGTGGCGATTTAGAGCCGACGCTGGGCAACGTCTCCCTCGATCCTAACGAGCGTATCGGTAAGCTGCGCCAGGATCAGTTCGCCTTTGAAGCCTTCACCGTGCTCGACACCGTGATCATGGGCCACGGCGAGCTGTGGGAAGTGAAGCAGGAGCGCGACCGCATTTACGGCCTCGCCGAGATGAGCGAAGAAGACGGCTATAAAGTGGCCGACCTTGAAGTGCTGTACGGCGAAATGGACGGCTACTCTGCTGAAGCCCGCGCCGGTGAACTGCTGCTTGGCGTTGGCATCCCGGTTGAGCAGCACTACGGCCCGATGAGCGAAGTGGCCCCCGGCTGGAAGCTGCGTGTGCTGCTGGCCCAGGCGCTGTTCTCCAACCCGGAAATTCTGCTGCTCGACGAACCGACCAACAACCTGGACATCGATACCATTCGCTGGCTGGAGCAGGTGCTGAACGAGCGCGACAGCACCATGATCATCATCTCGCATGACCGTCACTTCCTGAATATGGTCTGCACCCACATGGCGGATCTCGACTACGGCGAGCTGCGCGTTTATCCGGGCAACTACGACGAGTACATGACCGCTGCCACCCAGGCGCGCGAGCGTCTGCTGGCCGACAACGCTAAGAAAAAGGCGCAGATTGCCGATCTGCAGTCCTTCGTCAGCCGCTTCAGCGCCAACGCTTCTAAATCGCGTCAGGCGACCTCTCGCGCCCGCCAGATTGATAAGATCAAGCTGGAAGAGGTGAAGGCCTCCAGCCGCCAGAACCCGTTCATCCGTTTCGAGCAGGACAAAAAGCTGTTCCGTAACGCGCTGGAAGTGGAAGCCCTCACCAAAGGCTTCGAAGACGGCCCGCTGTTTAAAAACGTCAACATGCTGGTGGAAGTAGGCGAGAAAGTCGCGGTTATCGGCACCAACGGCGTCGGTAAATCCACGCTGCTGAAAACCCTGGTGGGCGATCTCGACGCCGACAGCGGCACCGTGAAGTGGTCTGAGAATGTGCGTATTGGCTATTACGCCCAGGATCACGAATACGAATTCGAAAACGACCTGACGGTATTTGACTGGATGAGCCAGTGGAAGCAGGAAGGCGATGACGAGCAGGCGGTGCGCAGCATCCTTGGACGTCTGCTGTTCAGCCAGGACGACATCAAGAAGCCGGCCAAAGTGCTGTCCGGTGGTGAAAAGGGTCGTATGCTGTTCGGTAAGCTGATGATGGAGCGCCCGAATATTCTGGTTATGGATGAGCCGACCAACCACCTGGATATGGAATCCATCGAGTCGCTGAACATGGCGCTGGAGCACTATCAGGGCACCCTGATCTTCGTCTCCCACGACCGTGAGTTCGTCAGCTCGCTGGCGACCCGCATCATTGAGATCACCCCGCAGCGCGTGATGGACTTCTCCGGCGGCTACGAAGATTACCTGCGCAGCAAAGGCATCGACGGTTAATTCCCGCCGTCCAGACCCCATGCAAAAAAGGCGAGCCGCTGGCTCGCCTTTTTCTTTTGCAGCAGGCTTACCGCACCCAGCGGTCGGTTTCTTCGCCGTTAATCACCAGCCGGCGGGTTTCCCCCGAGGGTAATGACACCGTCATCGCCTGCCACGCCGGGCGGTAATCGCCCGTGGCGGAGACCGTCAGGTGAATTGCATCGGCGGTGCATTGCATCTCCCACTCCACCCACAGCGCGTTGCCGTCTTTATAGCCCCAGCTTTCGCCGTCGTCTTCAAACAGCAGCCCTTTGCTGCACCCGTTGCCTTTCACCGGGAACAGCTTCAGTTCGCGGGTATCGTCCCGTTCAGCGCTCACATGGCTGATACGCTTGCTGAGCGGCAGCCCGGCCCCGGCGCGCACCAGCAACGGCAGGGTTTCCAGCGGTGCATCAAGCGTGACCCACTGGCCACCGCTGTACCAGGTCCCGGTGTAAAAGTCGTACCAGCCGCTGGCATTGTCCGGCAGCCAGACGCGGCGCGTGCGGGCACCCGGCTCCACCACACTCGCCACCAGCAGGTCGCGGCCCAGCATAAAGTCGTCGCACTCCTCGAAGGTCTGCGCATCCTGCTCGTGGTCAAGGAAGGTCGGGCGCAGCATCGGCTCATCATCGGCGTGCGCCTGCCACAGCAGGGTATACAGGTAGGGCAGCAGGCGGTAGCGCAGTTCGATGGCGCTGCGGATCGCCGGGGTTACTGCCGGATACATCCACGGCTCGTTGACCGTCTGGTCATCATTCCACGAGTGAATGGTAAAGCGCGGATGCATCACGCCGTTCTGCACCCAGCGCACAAACAGCTCGGCGTCGGGCTTGTCGCCGGAGAAGCCCCCGACGTCGTGACCAACGTTGTACAGCCCGGACAGGCTCATCCCCAGACCCATCTGGATGTTGTAGCGCAGGGTCTGCCAGCTGGTGCGGTTGTCGCCGCTCCAGGTCTGAACGTAGCGCTGCATCCCGGCGCAGCCGGAGCGTGAAATCAGGTAGGGGCGTTTATCCGGCGCGAAACGCTGCTGCGCTTCCAGCGAGGCGCGCATCATCAGCAGCGGCATCACCGGGCGAATATGCTTGATGGCAACCGGAGTGCCAAAGCCGTGACAGCGCGCTTCGCCATCCCAGACTTCATACTCGTTGTTGTCGTTCCAGGTGGAATCGATACCCATCTCCAGCAGCTGCGTGGTAACCCCGGTCTGCCACCAGGCGATGGTCGCCGGATTGGTGAAGTCGAGGTGCGATCCTTCGTCGTCCCAGAAGCTGGAGATCTCCGGCCCGTCACGCTCAGAATCACGAATAAACAGCCCCTGCTGCGCCACTTCCTGATAACGCGGGTGATCGTGCAGCAGGCACGGCTTGATGTTGGCCGCCAGCTTCAGCCCGGCATCGTGGAACGCGGCGGTCATCTGCTGCGGCTGCGGCACCTTGTCGTAGTTCCAGTTGAACACGTAGCGCTTGTTGTTGATGGAGGTATACCCGGACGAGAGCTGGAACGAGTCGCAGGGGATAGCGTGCTCCTGGCACAGCCGGATAAAGTTTCCGAGCTGCACCTGAGCGTCCGGCGCGTCGGTGTAGTGCATGGTGGAGCCGCTGTAGCCGAGGCTCCACTTCGGGCCGAACAGGGTTTTCCCGGTCAGCCGCACAAAGGCTTTGGTGACGTCGAGCGCGCGCTCGCCGGTAAACAGGTAGTAATCAATATCCCCGGCTTCCGCCTGCCAGCGGCGGTAGGGAGCATGGTAGTTGTCGATCTCATTCCCGAGATCCAGCCAGCAGCTGCTGAGGTTGTCGTAGAACAGCCCGAAGCTCACCGCGTCGCGGCGCGTCAGGGTGAAGGGAATGTGTTTGTAGAGCGGGTCGGTGCTGAACGCGTTGTAGCCCATCGCATCCAGATTGCGCATCTCGTAGCGTTTGCCGTTGCGCAGCAGCGGGCCGGCTTTTTCGCCGAGGCCGTAGTAGCGGTCATCCGCCGCCCGGCGCTGGTAGTGCGCCACCCCGTCGCCGTGGGCGTTGAGCAGATAGGCGCTGGTCGGACGGTCGCTGACCAGCGGCTGCCACTCGTCCGCGCCATTGCGGTAATGCCACTCCAGCCACAGCGGCTGGTGGATGGTGACGCGCAGACGGTCGGTGGATACCGTCAGCTGGTGCGCCTCCTGCTCCAGCTGCCAGGCCGGCAGGCTGAAGCCGGAGAGATCCTCGCGCGGACGCCCCTCCCAGGGCACGTCCTGTTGCGTGGCGATGCTCCAGGTGCGATCCAGCGCCAGTTCGCCTTTGCGTTTAATCAGCACGCGAAACAGGTTTGGCTCCAGCACGTAGAGGCAGAGCTGGTGTTGCCCGTCCACGTTAAGCACCACCCGGTGCGCATCGGTGTGTTCTGTGGTCCAGTTCTTCAGGGTTTTCATTCCACTCGTCCCTTGTCAGGCGCGCGAGGCGCGGCGTTCAGCAATAAAAGCAATCAGGAAAACGGCACCGATGAGGTCAAACAGCCCCATGGCGATAAACAGCGGGTTAAAGCCGATCTGGTCGGCGGTGACGCCGATGATGAGCGAGAACAGGAAGCTGGCGATCCAGGCGCAGGAGCCGCGCATGCCGTTCACCGTCGCCATCTGGCCCTTATCGAATGACTCCACCACCAGCGCGCTGAGCATGCAGGAGATGATCTGATGCCCGAAGCCGCCGATGGAGATCAGTGCAATGGTGATGTACGGGTCGCGGGTCAGGGTCACGATAGCCAGCGACACCATCAGAAACGCGCCGGTGACCGAGCTGGCGACGATGGAGTTAACGCGGGTGCAGCCGAAAAGGCGCACGTACAGCTTCGTGAGGTAGCCGCTGGCGACGGAACCCAGGTCGGCGGCGAGGAACGGCAGCCAGGCGAACATGGCAATCTGTTTGAGATCCATGCCGTGCTCTTTCGCCAGATAGAGCGGCACCCAGAAACTCATCACCGCCCAGGCTGGCTCTGCCATAAATGCCGGGATGGCGATGCCGTAGAAGCGTTTGTTTTTACCCACGGTTTTCAGGGCGGTGAAGAAGGGGAGCTTCACCGGCGGCGGCTCGTTATCCTGCTGAATGTAAGCCAGTTCGTCGGCGCTGAGGTTAGGGTGCTTCTCCGGCGACTGGTAAAACAGCCACCACAGCACCACCCAGACCAGCGCCAGCACGCCGGTAAACATAAATGCCCCCTGCCAGCCGAAGGAGGCGTGGGCGAAGTAGATAATCGGCGGCGCAAGCATGGCACCAATGGAAAAACCAACGCCCGCCCAGCCTGCGGCGACCGGACGCTCCTTCTTCGGGAACCACTCGCCAATGGTTTTGGCGTTGGCAGGCGTAGCGGCGGCCTCGGCGCTGCCCATAAAGAAGCGCAGGATCGCCAGCTGGATCCAGCTCCCGGCCCCGGCGTGGAAAATGCACATCAGCGCCCACAGCGTGGCGCAGATCATAAACCCGAGCTTCAGGCCGATGACGTCGATCAGCCAGCCGCAGATGGGCTGGAACAGGGTATAGGCGAGCTGGAACGCGCTGACAATCCATGAATACTGCTCGGTGGTGATACCGAGGCTGGTTTTCAGTTCCGGGGCGAGGATCCCCAGCGAGTTACGGGTGATGTAGTTCACCGTCACGCCCATCAGAAACAGGCACAGCACCCACCAGCGCAGGTGGCGCACCACGCGCCGGGTTTTACTGGCGCTTACGCCCTCGTTAATGCCTTGACTCATAACGCTTCTCCACATCCCGGTTGATTGATTAATTGGTATAACAACCTGCTACCTGCAAAGCAGGGACAGCAGCAGAGAGATTTCATCCCCCTGATATAAAGGGGGTTATTGTTAAAATTGCCGGAGGGTACGGGTAAAGCTGTCCGACAACCCGAGAGTAGGCGAGGCCCGCAGGCGGCTGTAGCGAAAAATATGCAAAAATTTTCATCGCAGCGCCATTCTGGTATGGCAGTATGGTGCTACTGCCTGATAAAACTGCCTGCGCACCCTGTGAAATTTTTTTCATTTCACAAACGGAGATGGATCACAGAATGAGTAAAAAGCTAAAAATCGCGCAAATCGCAGCGCAAACCGGCCTGTCAATCAGCACGGTTTCCCGGGTGCTGGCTGGTAAAGCCAACACCAGCGAGGCGGCGCGTCAGCGCGTGATGGCCTGTGCGGAACAGCTCGGCGTGCTGCAGGGCATGGCGGCAGGGCGGATGCTGCTCAACAGTCTGGTGGTGTTCGCACCGCAGCGTGCGTTTGATGAGCGCTCCGACATCTTCTACTACCGCGTTATCCAGAGCATCAATCAGGCGCTGGCCCCCCACGAGGTGCGGCTGCGCTACTGCGCGCTGGAGGAGAACGACAGCGATGCCAACCAGTTTCTGACGCGCATCAGCGATCCCCAGGCCCAGGCGGCGATCCTGATCGGCATTGATGATGCGCACATTCACGATCTGGCGGCGGATCTGGGCAAACCCTGCGTGCTGATCAACTGCCGGGACAGCAAGATGCGCCTGTCCGGCGTGGCCCCGGATCACCGGCTGTTGGGGGAGTTTGCTGCCCGCTACCTGTTTGAGATGGGCCACAAGCGGGTGCTGAACCTGCTGTGCCTGCGGCGTTACACCATGGAGCTGCGGCTGGCGGGGATCCGCGATGCGTGGGAGGCGGCGAATATGCCGTTCAGCGACGATCAGCACCTGCTGGTGGCCCGTAACTTCAGCGCCAGCGAAAGTGAAACCCTGATGCGGACCTACCTGGAGCAGACGCCGGCGCGCGAGCTGCCGAGCGCTATGCTGGTGGGCGGTGATTTTATGGCGTCCGGAGTGGTGACGGCGTTGCAGAAGCACGGCCTGCGCGTGCCAGCGGATATGTCGGTGATGAGCATTGACGGTTTTAACCTGGCGGCGATCCACGATGTACCGTTGACGGCGTTGCAGGTGCCGCGTGACGAGCTGGGCACTGAAGCGGTGCAGATGCTGCAGCAGCGCCTGATTCGCCCGGATGCGCCGACCGGCACGCTGCTGCTCAATGGCAAGCTGGTGGTACGCGAGTCGGTGCGGCGTATCCGACCGGGAAAAACCCGCACCCTGGTGCAGGGCGACGGGCTTTACGACTAGCGCAATCAGCTCTCCATGCCGAGACTGCGCCGCCCGTTGTGGTTCAGATCCGCAGTGGTAAAGCGATCCTGCCAGTTCACCTCGTAGTCCTCGCGCGGGAAGTCGCCCGGTGACTGACCGGCGGCCAGCGCCTGCTCTACCTGCTTCGCGTAAGCGAGATTTTTAGCACACAGCGGCGCGGCGGGGATATACATCACGTTGCCCCAGCCCTGCTGATCCTCAACCGGTGCCACCGCATGCACCACATCGCAGTGCCACCATACTGAATCACCCGCTTCCAGCGCCGGAATTGACGTCAGCGCCTCCATCAGAAGCGGGTGCCACTTCTCCGACACCGGCAGCACGCGCCCTGGCGCGACGCCGCACAGCTCCTCTTCCGGCACGTCGTCCAGCAGCGGGCGCAGCAGGATCATCGCCATCGCTTCCGGGATGGGAATAACGTGCAGCAGTCCCTGACCCGGCAGCATATCCGACAGCGCGGTCCAACCCTGGAAGGTACGAAATACCGAGCATTTGGTGGTGTTGTCCACGCTGTACTCATCCACGTCGGTGCGGTGTGCGGCGTCCCACGGGTCGTAGCGGTCAATGTCGCCGCTGAAGACGTGGCGGAACACCTGCTGATAAGCCGGGAGCAGCCAGCGCTCCAGCGCCCCGGAGTCGGTGTGCGCCCCAAGACCTTTCGAGGTGGTGCCCGGCGGGCGGCGGCGGATACGGTCCGGATAGATAACGCTGACGTCCGGGTCAAACCAGCGGGTATCGCCGTCCTCGAAGCGCCACAGCCGGTTCAAAAACGACTGTACCGTCGCCATGCGATCGCTCTGGCGGGCCTCCATCTGCGCTTTTGACCAGTAAATGGGGTAGATCTCCGGGCGCGAGGCTTCCAGCGTGCCAAAGAAGCTGTCGCCCGGCCCGCGGTACTGCGCGTCAAAATCGTTTTTCGCCAGGTAGTCGAGCATCGACTGATCCCACGCCAGCGCCTCGTCGCGCGGGAAGTGGCCTTTGATCACCGCGCAGCCGTGCTTTTTGATGTCGGCGATCTGCGCCGGCGTGATGCTGCCCGCCTGTAACTGGGCATAAGGAATAACCGGCCAGATGGGATCGCCCTGGGCCTGACGCTGTTTGATCTCCGCCACGCGCGAGGCGAGACGATCGCTGAGCCGGTCCCATACGGCCTGCACATCGCCGATGTGAGCGCGCAGCTCGCGCTTCATCTGACGGATAGCGGCGTGGTGGTCGGCAGGAAGGGTGGCGTGTTCGAAAGTAAAGGGCATGGCAACCTCGCTGTAACTTTCATTCGAAAGTAATTGTGATTACACATGACAATTTAAGTTAATGATTGGTTAATGCAAGTTTAAAAAACTGCACGAGCGCACAAATATGAAAAGAGAGGAGGCCGAAGCGGACGCTTCGGCGTGAAAAGGTAATTACTGGTCGAACGGCGCGCTGCGGTTCAGCACCGCTTCCATGACGTTGAGCACGCCTTCGTTATTGTTGCTGTCGGTCTGGAAACGCGCCACCTGACGCACCGCCGGGGAGGCATTGCCCATCGCGAAGGACCATTTCACCAGCTCCAGCATCTCCACATCGTTGGCGCTGTCGCCGATGGCCACGCACTCCTGCGGCGAGATGCCCCAGCGTTGCAGCAGACGGCCCAGGCCGCTGGCCTTGTGCAGACCGGGGATGATCAAATCCACAAAGCCGTAGCCGCTGGTTACCGGCTTCATGATGCCGTCCAGACGTTCATGCAGCACATCAATAAGCTGCGGGATCGCCTCGTCGCTCAGGTTCAGCGAGAACTTAAACAGCGTGTCGTCGATCTCGCTGTAGTCCTTCACCGGCTGCAGGCGGTGATAGTGCTTCGACATCAGCTCCACCAACGCCGCCGGGGCGCTGTCGCTGATGTACGCGCTCTTCAGGCCGCAGGCGACAAACTTCAGCGTCGGATCGCTGCTCAGTTCGCCGAGCACGGTGCGCGCTTCGTTCTTCGTCAGCTCGCCGTGGAAAATTTCCTTGCCGTGCTCGTACACCAGCGCGCCGTTTTCGGCTACGAAGGAGATGTCATCTTTCAGCGTCGGGAAGAAGGAGATCAGCTGGTAATACTGGTTGCCGCTGGCGACGACGAACTCAATATTCTGCGCTTTTAGCTGCTGATACAGCGCCATAAAACGCTCGCGGTTGTACTGCTTGTTGTCATCAAGAAAGGTTCCGTCCATATCGACGACGACAGCTTTAATAGTCATACCTGAAACTCCTGGAAAGATTACGGCAATGCGAAACATTCTAGTGAGCAGCGTTACGATTACAAGCGTAAAGCGGAAAAGCAGAAATTATCTGAACTTAATCAAGAGGATAAAAAAGAAGCGGGGAATAAGAGAGTTATTATCACGCTCCAGGTAAATCCTGAAGCGCAATTATCAGCCGGGAAGGAAACATTATTTCGCCGCGTCGCCGCAAATATCACACTGCGGATTTCGCGGCAGCGCCATCTCGCGGAACTGGCAGGTCATGGCATCGTACATGACGATTTTCCCCAGCGGCGGCGTGCCGTAATGGGCAATCACTTTTATCGCTTCCATTGCCTGCAGCGAACCGATGACGCCCACCAGCGGGGCCATGACGCCAGCCTCGACGCAGCTCAGCGTGGCATCACCAAACAGACGGCTCAGGCAGCGGTAGCAGGGCGTTCCCTCCGCCCAGGTGAAGACCATGATCTGCCCCTCCATGCGGATTGCCGCGCCGGACACCAGCGGCACCCGCGCCCGAAAACAGGCGGCGTTGAGCTGGTTACGCACCGCCACGTTATCGGTGCAGTCCAGCACCAGGGTGTGCTCTGCCACCAGCGCAGCGATAGCTTCGTCGTCGAGTAAGCTATCAAGGGTCGTGAAGTGGCAGTGCGGGTTCAGCGCGGCAAGCGCCTCGCGGGCCGACTGCACTTTCGCCTGTCCGATCGTAGCGTCGCTGTGCAGGATCTGCCGCTGCAGGTTCGACACCGACACGGTATCGAAATCCAGCAGCGTCATCGCCCCGGTGCCCGCTGCGGCCATATAGGCCGAGGCCGCACAGCCCAGGCCACCCAGACCGACCACCAGTACGCGCGCCGCCTTCAGCGCCTCCTGGCCCTCGAAGTCGAAGCCGCGCAGCACGATCTGGCGGTTATAGCGCATCATCTCCTGGTCGGTCAGCTCCATCTCAGCCTCCAAACAGGGCATTGAACGGCTCGATCTCTACCATCTCACCGGCTTCGACGTTGCCGCGCTCGCGCTCCAGCACGATAAAGCAGTTTCCCTGGCTGAAGGAGCTAAAAATATGCGAACCCTGATGGCCGGTGGTCACCACTTCCAGCACGCCGTTTTCATCCTGGCGGTAGATGCCGCGCTGGAAGTCGAGGCGGCCCGGGGATTTTTTCAGCCGCGTGGCTGCGCGGGCGCGCAGGCGCACCGGGGCTGCGTTTTCCGCACCGCGTAACGCGGTGAGCAGCGGACGCACCAGCTGATAAAACGTCAGCGCTGCCGACACCGGGTTGCCCGGCAGGCCGCAGAACCAGCTGTTTTGCAGGCGGCCAAACGCAAAGGGCTTGCCCGGCTTGATCGCCAGCTTCCAGAAATGAATATCGCCCATCTCTTCGAGGATGGTTTTGGTGTAGTCCGCTTCCCCCACCGACACGCCGCCGGAGCTGATCACCACGTCGGCCTGGCGGTCAGCCTCAATGAAGGCGGCACGCAGCGCATCCGGGGAGTCAGGAATAATACCGAGGTTGAGCACCTCGCAGCCGAGCTGTTCAAGCATCACGTGCACCGCCAGGCGGTTGGTGTCGTAGATCTGCCCGTCGCCGAGCGGCTGCCCCGGCAGCACCAGCTCATCGCCGGTGGAGAACACCGCCACGCGCAGGCGGCGCACCACATCCACTTCAGGAATGCCGAGCGAGGCCAGCACCGGCAGCTCCGCCGCGCTCAGCGTTTGCCCGGCCTCGAAGACCACCGCGCCTTCACGAATATCTTCCCCGCGC
Organism: Siccibacter colletis; assembly: GCF_025914095.1. Taxonomy (NCBI): domain Bacteria; kingdom Pseudomonadati; phylum Pseudomonadota; class Gammaproteobacteria; order Enterobacterales; family Enterobacteriaceae; genus Siccibacter; species Siccibacter colletis. The sequence goes on from NZ_CP074352.1 coordinate 1,290,588, forward strand.
AGGCGCACGTTCTGCCCGGCGCGCACCGGAGCGGTAAACTGCACGCCTGCTTCGCTCACCGTGGTCTCTTCCTGCATCACCACCGCGTCACAGCCCTCGGGCACCGGCGCGCCGGTCATAATGCGGATGCAGGTGCCGGCCGGCCAGTCACCGTGGAACGGCTGCCCGGCGAAGGCTTTGCCTGCCACCGCCAGCGGGTTTTGCGCGGCGAGATCGCTCAGGCGCACCGCATAGCCATCCATCGCCGCATTATCAAAGCCCGGCACGTTAAGCGGCGAGGTGACGCTGCGGGCCAGCACGCGGCCAAACGCCTGCACCAGCGGCAGCGTTTCGCTTCCGCTTACCGGCGTGAGGCCGGACAGCATCTGGTTAAGGGCGATATCGAGGGGGAGAAGGCCTGCGGTCTGTTCCATGAGTTGCTCCAGCGGGGAATGACAAAGGGCACATTATGGCAGAAAACCCCCTCCGGCTGTAGGTAGCGATTTGAGCTTCACGGGCGGGAACGCCTTTACAGTACTTTTACATCTTTCTATATTCAAAATTCGTATGAGAATGCGGTCACGGTAATGATATTTATAGAAAAACCGCCGCGGGTTACATCACACTGAGCGAGCAACGATGGGAAAAGCAGTGATTGCCATTCATGGCGGTGCCGGGGCGATAAACCGGGCGCAGATGACGCCGGAGCAGGAGCAGCGCTATATCGCGGCCCTGTCGGCGGTGGTGGAAGCCGGACAGGCGATCCTCGCTGCCGGTGGCAGCGCGCTGGATGCGGTAACGGAAGCAGTGCGGCTGCTGGAAGAGTGTCCGCTGTTTAACGCCGGGAAAGGCGCGGTGTTTACCCATGCCGGCACCCACGAGCTGGATGCCTGCGTGATGGACGGCTACTCCCTGAAAGCCGGGGCGGTAGCGGGCGTCAGCCGCATTGAAAATCCGGTGCTGGCAGCGCGGCTGGTGATGGAGCACAGCCCGCACGTGCTGCTGGTCGGCGAGGGGGCGCATGCCTTTGTCGCCGCGCAGGGCATGCCGCTGGTGGACCCCACGCTGTTCTCGACGCCGGAGCGCCGCGAGCAGCTGGAACGCGCCCAGGCGGGCGACCGCGTGGTGCTGGATCATGACGCGCCGCTCGACCCGGATCGTAAATTCGGAACCGTCGGTGCTGTGGCGCTGGACGTTGAGGGTAATCTTGCCGCGGCGACCTCAACCGGCGGCATGACCAACAAGCTGCCGGGTCGGGTAGGCGATACCCCGCTGGTGGGCGCGGGCTGCTACGCTAATAACGCTAACGTGGCGGTTTCCTGCACCGGCACCGGCGAAGTGTTTATGCGCACGCTGGCCGCCTACGACATCGCCGCGCTGATGGAGTACGGCGGCATGAGTCTGCAGGAGGCGTGCGCCGGGGTGGTGATGGACAAGATCCCGGCGCTGGGCGGCAGCGGCGGCGTTATTGCCATCGACCGCGAGGGCAACGTCGCGCTGCCGTTCAACAGTGAAGGTATGTATCGTGGCTACGGCTACGTGGGCGATGCGCCCAACATCGGCATTTATCAGGAATAAGGAGCACGGGTGCCAGAACACCAGGAATTACCCAACGACCAGGTGCTGAACGTGCGCAATCTTGCGGTGCGTTTTCAGCATGACGCGCAGATAACCGAAGCGGTCCGTGGGGTGTCCTTCACGCTGCATCGCGGCGAAACGCTGGCCATCGTCGGCGAATCCGGCTCGGGGAAATCCGTGACCGCGCTGTCGCTGATGCGCCTGCTTGAACAGTCTGGTGGCGATGTCTCCAGCGATGCGATGCTGCTGCGTCGGCGCAGCGGTCAGGTGGTCGATCTGCGCGGGCTGAACCGCAAGCAGATGCGCGACGTGCGCGGCGCAGACATGGCGATGATTTTTCAGGAGCCAATGACCTCGCTGAATCCGGTGTTTCCGGTGGGCGAGCAGATTGCCGAGTCGATTCGCCTGCACCAGGGGCTGAGCCGCGATGCGGCGATGAAAGAGGCGCGGCGCATGCTCGACCTGGTGCGTATTCCGGAGTCGGAACGCATGCTGTCGCAGTTCCCGCACCAGCTCTCCGGGGGGATGCGCCAGCGCGTGATGATTGCGATGGCGCTGTCGTGCCGCCCGGCGGTGCTGATTGCCGATGAGCCGACGACCGCGCTCGACGTCACCATTCAGGCCCAGATCCTGCACCTCATTCGCGTGCTACAGCAGGAGATGGCAATGGGGGTGATGTTTATCACCCACGATATGGGCGTGGTGGCGGATATGGCCGACCGGGTGCTGGTGATGTACCAGGGCGAGGCGGTTGAAACCGGCACGGTGGAGGAGATTTTTGCCGCGCCGAAACACCCCTACACCCGCGCATTGCTGGCCGCCGTGCCGCGGCTCGGGGCGATGAAAGGCAGCGCCGCGCCGCGCAAATTCCCGGTGCCGACGGCGGGGGAGAGTATTCCGGAGCCGAGCCGCAACACGGTTATCGACGACGCCGGCCCGATCCTCGAAGTGCGCGACCTGGTGACCCGCTACCCCATTCGCAGCGGGATTTTGAACCGCGTGACCAGTGAAGTTCATGCGGTAGAAAAGGTCAGCTTCGATCTCTGGCCTGGCGAGACGCTGTCGCTGGTCGGGGAGTCCGGCTGCGGAAAATCCACCATTGGCCGCTCGCTGCTGCGGCTGGTGGATATTCAGGGCGGGAGCATCACCTTCAAAGGCGAACGCATCGACACCCTTAAGGGAGCCAGAATGCAGGCGGTGCGGCGCGATATTCAGTTTATCTTCCAGGACCCCTGGGCATCGCTCGATCCGCGCCTGACGGTGGGGTACTCCATTATGGAGCCGCTGCTGGTGCACGGCGTGCTGGACGAGGCCGGGGCGAAGCGCCGCGTTGCCTGGCTGCTGGAGCGCGTAGGCTTAAAGCCGGAACACGCCTGGCGCTATCCGCACGAGTTTTCCGGCGGCCAGCGCCAGCGTATCTGCATTGCCCGCGCGCTGGCACTCAATCCGCAGGTGGTGATTGCCGACGAATCGGTCTCCGCCCTCGACGTTTCGATTCGCGCCCAGATCATCAACCTGCTGCTCGATCTGCAGCAGGAGTTTGGCATCGCGTTTCTGTTTATTTCCCACGACATGGCGGTGGTGGAGCGCATCAGCCACCGCGTGGCGGTGATGTATCTGGGGCAAATTGTGGAGATCGGCCCGCGTCAGGCGGTGTTCGAGAATCCGCAGCACCCCTATACCCGCAAGCTGATGGCTGCCGTACCGGTGGCAGACCCGGCGCACCGTCGCACCAAACCAGTATTGCTCTCCGACGAGATACCCAGCGCAACGCGCAAGGTGGGGGAGGAGCCAGAGGTGTTACCGCTGGTGGCCGTTGGCCCCGGCCACTTCGTGGCGCGGCATCCCGTCGGTGTGCGACAAAGCCCTTATTAAACAATTACAGACAGGGACACTCAGGAGAAAATAATGACACAACAAAAAATACCTACGCTGGCAGCAGCACTGGGGCTTGGCTTCGCTGCTATGCTCTGCGCCACCCCGGCCCTGGCGGCCAAAGATGTCGTGGTGGCGGTGGGGTCTAACTTCACCACGCTCGATCCCTATGATGCCAACGATACCCTTTCGCAGGCGGTGGCGAAGTCGTTCTATCAGGGGCTGTTTGGCCTTGATAAGGACATGAAACTGAAAAACGTGCTGGCGGAGAGCTATAAGGTGTCCGATGACGGGCTGACCTGGACCATCGCCCTGCGTAAAGGGGTGAAATTCCAGGATGGCACCGACTTTAACGCGCAGGCGGTCAAGGTGAACCTCGATCGCGCCAGTAATCCGGACAACCGCCTCAAGCGTTACAACCTGTATAAAAACATCAGCAAAACCGAGGTGGTGGACGACCACACGGTGAATATCGTGCTGAAGCAGCCGTTCTCCGCTTTTATCAATATTCTCGCCCATCCGGCAACGGCGATGATCTCGCCGAAAGCGCTGAAGGATTTCAAGAAAGAGATCGGTTTCCATCCGGTGGGCACCGGCCCGTATGAGCTGGTGACCTGGAATCAAACCGACTTTGTGAAGGTGAAAAAGTTTGCTGGCTACTGGCAGCAGGGGCTGCCGAAGCTCGACACCATCACCTGGCGTCCGGTCGTGGACAACAATACCCGCGCCGCGATGCTGCAAACCGGCGAGGCGAACTTCGCCTATCCGATTCCTTACGAACAGGCACCGCGGCTGGAGAAAAACGACAAGCTGGCGCTGGTGGCCAGCCCGTCCATCATGCAGCGCTATATCAGCATGAACGTCACCCAGAAGCCGTTTGATAACCCGAAGGTGCGCGAGGCCATCAACTACGCGATTAATCGCCAGGCGCTGGTGAAGGTCGCGTTCTCCGGGTATGCCACCCCGGCCACCGGCGTACTGCCGCCGGCTATCGCCTGGTCGCAGCGTTACCAGCCCTGGCCTTACGATCCGGCAAAAGCGCGCGAGCTGCTGAAAGAGGCAGGTTACCCGAACGGCTTTACCACCACGCTCTGGTCCTCCCACAACCACAGCACGGCGCAGAAGGTGTTGCAGTTCACCCAGCAGCAGCTGGCGCAGGTGGGCATTAAGGTGCAGATCACGGCGATGGATGCCGGCCAGCGCGCGGCGGAAGTTGAAGGCAAGGGGCAGAAAGAGAGCGGCGTGCGGATGTTCTATACCGGCTGGACCGCCTCCACCGGCGAAGCTGACTGGGCTCTGTCACCGCTGTTTGCCTCCCAGAACTGGCCGCCGACGCTGTTCAACACCGCCTTCTACAGCAACAAACAGGTGGATGCGGATCTGGCGAACGCGCTGAAAACCACTAACGACGCCGACAAGGCGAAGCTGTATAAGGATGCGCAGGATACCATCTGGAAAGAAGCGCCCTGGGCGCCGCTGGTGGTGGAGAAACTGGTGTCTGCGCACAGCAAAAACCTCACCGGGTTTTACGTGATGCCGGATACCGGGTTCAGCTTCGAGGATGCGGATCTGAAGTAGCAGCTGGCTGGGTGATTGACGGTGGGTGCGCTTTGCGTACCCATCCCGGAAAATCCCACGACCACAGGTAAAACATAACCCCGTAGGGCGGGTAAGCATCGCGCACCCGCCATGATCGGTAAACACGAGGCGCAACAAAGGTTATGCATGGTTAATTACGTCATAAAGCGCCTGTTGGGGCTGATACCGACGCTGTTCATCGTGATGGTGCTGGTATTTTTATTTGTTCATATGCTGCCCGGTGACCCGGCGCGGCTGATTGCCGGGCCGGAAGCGGACGCAGAAGTGATTGCCCTGGTACGCCAGCAGCTGGGGCTGGATCAGCCGCTGTGGTATCAGTTCTGGCACTACATGACCTCGGTACTGCAGGGCGACTTCGGCCTTTCGATGGTGTCGCGCCGTCCGGTGTCCGAGGAGATCGCCAGCCGCTTTATGCCCACCCTGTGGCTGACGCTGACCAGCATGGCATGGGCGATGCTGTTTGGTCTTATCACCGGCATTATCGCCGCCGTCTGGCGCAACCGCTGGCCGGATCGGCTGAGCATGACGGTGGCGGTCACCGGGATCTCTTTCCCGGCGTTTGCCCTCGGGATGCTGCTGATGCAGGTGTTTTCGGTGCAGCTCGGCTGGCTGCCCACGGTAGGCGCCGACAGCTGGCAGCACTACATTCTGCCGTCGCTGACGCTGGGTGCGGGGGTGGCCGCGGTGATGGCGCGCTTTACCCGCGCCTCGTTTGTTGACGTGCTGAGCGAAGATTACATGCGCACCGCGCGCGCCAAAGGGCTGAGCGAGCGCTGGGTGATCCTCAAGCACGGGCTGCGCAACGCCATGATCCCGGTCGTCACTATGATGGGGTTGCAGTTCGGCTTTCTGCTCGGCGGCTCGATTATCGTCGAACAGGTGTTCAACTGGCCGGGGCTGGGGCGTCTGCTGGTGGCCTCGGTAGAGATGCGCGACTATCCGGTGATTCAGGCAGAAGTCCTGCTGTTTTCGCTGGAGTTTATACTTATCAACTTAGTGGTGGACGTGCTCTACGCCGCCATTAACCCGGCTATCAGGTACAAATAAGGATGCGACTTTTTAACTGGCGTCGACAGGCGATCCTCAACGCGATGCCCGGCCTGCGCCCCGACAGCGTGCGCACCCCAGGACGGGAGTTCTGGCGGCGGCTCAAACGTCAACCGACCGCGCTGGTTGCCGGCGCGTTTGTGCTGATACTGATTCTGGTGGCGATCGTCGCGCCCTGGATTGTGCCCTACGATGTTGCCAACTACTTCGACTACGACCGGCTGAACGAAGGCCCGTCGCTGGTGCACTGGTTTGGCGTGGATTCGCTGGGGCGGGATATTTTCAGCCGGGTACTGGTCGGCGCACAAATCTCGCTGGCGGCCGGGGTGTTTGCCGTGCTGATTGGCGCGCTGATCGGCACCGTGCTGGGACTGGTGGCGGGTTATTACGAAGGCTGGTGGGATCGCATCATTATGCGCATCTGCGACGTGCTGTTTGCTTTTCCCGGCATCCTGCTGGCGATTGCGGTGGTGGCGGTGATGGGTAGCGGCATGGCGAACGTGATTATCGCGGTGGCGATCTTCAGCATTCCCGCCTTCGCCCGTCTGGTGCGCGGCAACACGCTGGTGCTGAAACACCAGACCTTTATCGAGTCGGCGCGCAGCATCGGGGCATCCGATCGTACCATCCTGTTCCGGCATATTCTGCCGGGTACGGTCTCCTCGATCGTGGTCTACTTCACCATGCGCATCGGCACCTCGATCATCTCCGCCGCCAGCCTGTCGTTTCTTGGCCTCGGCGCACAGCCGCCAACGCCGGAGTGGGGCGCGATGCTCAACGAGGCGCGGGCCGATATGGTGATGGCACCGCACGTGGCCCTGTTCCCGAGCCTGGCGATCTTCCTTACCGTACTGGCGTTTAACCTGCTCGGCGATGGCCTGCGTGACGCACTCGATCCGAAGATAAAAGGGTAATTTTCCGCCGAGCGGGCTTATACGACCCATAAAAAAGGCTGCCAGTGGCAGCCTTTTTCCGGTTCACACGCTTATACGCGCGTGCCCCACAGATCGTACTCGTCGGCGTTCTCAACCTTCACGCGCACCACGTCGCCGGGTTTAACGTTAGTTTCACCGTTGAGATAGACCGCGCCGTCGATTTCCGGCGCATCGGCCATGCTGCGGCCAATGGCACCTTCTTCGTCCACTTCATCGATGATGACGAGGATCTCGCGGCCCACTTTCTCCTGCAGGCGCTCAGCAGAGATCTGCTGCTGCAGCTGCATAAAGCGGTTCCAGCGCTCCTCTTTGATCGCTTCCGGCACCTGGTCCGGCAGATCGTTAGCACCTGCGCCTTCCACCGGGCTGTACTTGAAGCAGCCCACGCGATCCAGACGCGCTTCCTTCAGGAAGTCGAGCAGCATCTGGAAATCGTCCTCGGTTTCACCGGGGAAGCCGACGATAAAGGTGGAGCGCAGGGTCAGTTCCGGGCACACCTCGCGCCACTGCTTGATGCGCGCCAGCTGGCGGTCAACGGAGCCAGGACGCTTCATCAGCTTCAGGATACGCGGGCTGGCGTGCTGCAGCGGGATGTCGAGGTAGGGCAGGATTTTGCCTTCCGCCATCAGCGGGATCACGTCATCCACGTGCGGGTAAGGGTAAACGTAGTGCAGACGCACCCAGACGCCGAGCTTCGCCAGCTGCTCACACAGGCTGACCATGCTGGTTTTCACCGGCGCGCCGTTCCAGAAGCCGGTGCGGTGCTTCACGTCCACGCCGTAGGCGGAGGTATCCTGGGAGATCACCAGCAGCTCTTTTACGCCAGCTTCGACCAGACGTTTGGCTTCGGCCAGTACGTCGCCAATCGGACGGCTGTCGAGATCGCCGCGCATCGACGGGATGATGCAGAAGGTGCAGCGGTGGTTGCAGCCTTCAGAGATTTTCAGGTAGGCGTAATGACGCGGCGTCAGTTTCACGCCCTGTTCCGGCACCAGGCTCAGGAACGGGTTGTGCTGCGGCTTCGGCACGTAGTGATGCACGTGCTTGAGCACCTGCTCGTAGCTGTGTGGCCCGGTGATCTCCAGCACTTTAGGATGCACTTCGCGAATTTGATCTTCTTTAGCACCCAGGCAGCCGGTCACAATCACCTTGCCGTTTTCATTCAACGCTTCGCCGATGGCTTCCAGCGACTCCTGCACCGCGCTGTCGATAAAGCCGCAGGTGTTAACGATCACCATGTCGGCATCGTCGTAGCGGGGCACCACGTCATAGCCTTCGGTGCGCAGTTCCGTCAGGATGCGCTCGGAGTCGACGAGGTTTTTCGGGCAGCCGAGGGAGACAAACCCAATTCGCGGTTGTTGCATGCTTATACGCTCACAAAGTAAACAGAAAAGAAAAAACCGGCAGATTCTACACGGGTTTAGCACAAGGCTCCACTGATGGTTAATGGCCCCGGCGGCTAAGATTAAGATTGTGTAAAAATTGTTCTCTCTCCCGGCTGGCTGGCTACCCTTATCGGGTGATATCGCAAAGGAGACTATGATGCCGATCCCCGCCCGCCGTTTACTGCTTTCCACGCTGCTGCTCACCCTGACCTGGCAGGCCAGCGCCGCCGGAGAGAAGGTTGAAGTGCTGCAAACCAAACTTGATTACCCCTGGTCGCTGGCATTTTTGCCTGAAGATAAAGGAATGCTGATCACCCTGCGCGGCGGCCAGCTGCGCCACTGGCAGGCGGGCAAAGGCTTATCTGACCCGATTAGCGGCGTGCCGACCGTGTGGGCCAACGGCCAGGGCGGCCTGCTGGATGTGGTGCTGGCCCCGGATTTTGCCCAGAGCCGTAAGGTGTGGCTCAGCTTCTCGGAGGCGGATGCCGACGGCAAGGCGGGAACTGCCGCCGGGGTGGGACGGCTGAGTGACGATCTCTCCCGGCTGGAGGATTTTAAGGTGATGTTCCGCCAGCAACCGAAGCTCTCGACCGGCAACCACTTCGGCGGCCGTATGGTGTTTGACGGCAAAGGCTACCTCTATATTGCGCTGGGTGAGAACAACCAGCGGCCCACCGCGCAGGAGCTGGATAAACTGCAGGGTAAACTGGTGCGCCTGACCGAAGCGGGCGGTATTCCCGACGACAACCCTTATGTGGGCAAGGCGAATCACCGGCCGGAGATCTGGTCGTACGGCATTCGTAACCCGCAGGGGATGGCGATTAACCCGTGGAGCAATGCGCTGTGGCTCAACGAGCATGGGCCGCGCGGCGGGGATGAGATCAACATTCCCGAGAAGGGGAAAAACTACGGCTGGCCGATCGCAACCTGGGGCATCAACTACAGCGGGTTCGCTATTCCCGAAGCGAAAGGGGAGATCGTCGCCGGAACCGAACAGCCGGTCTATTACTGGAAGCACTCTCCGGCGGTAAGCGGTATGGCGTTCTACCATGCCGACCGCTTCTCGCAGTGGAAAAATAAGCTGTTTATCGGCGCGCTCAAGGATAAGAACGTGATTCAGATGACGGTGAACGGCAATAAGGTCACCGAGGATGGGCGCATTCTCGACGATCGCGGCCAGCGTATTCGCGACGTGCGCGTTGGCCCGGACGGCTACCTGTACGTGTTAACCGATGAGTCCGACGGCGAACTGCTGCGGGTCAGCCCGCAGTAAAAGGTGGGTGCAGGCAAACGGTGGGTGCACTGCGTTTACCCATCCTACGGGATGGCAGCAGTGGTAGGGTGGGTAAGCAACGCGCACCCACCATAAAAACAAATCACCCATGCCGGAGGGATGGCTCCATCCGGCATCAAAACCGCCGCGCCGCAGGCGTTGAGTCCGGGCTGGCGGTCGGGAACCGCCAGAGGGCGCGAGCCCCGGGATGGGGTATCGCGCCCGACCGGAAGCGAAACGCCGGAGGCAAGGGCAGCCCCCAGGGCCGGTTTTAGTGGCCGGGAGCCGGGATGGTGAAGGGGGCGGCGGCGAGCCCCCTTCACCCGTTCACGAGCGGCGGTGTTTCCATGTAAGCGCGGTGCCACGGTGAACGGAACCGGCACCGCAATCCCATAGATCCCACACCCCAAACGGCGGATGCCCCACTCACGTCACCGGGATCATCACCACCTTTTGATACGTCGGACGTTCTGCAAGCTGCTCGCGCCAGCGCTCAAGGTGCGGATATGACGGCCAGCTCACCCCGCAGTTGAACAGGTTCCAGATGTACGGCGCGACCGCGATATCCCCGATGCCAAACGCCTCGCCGGAGAACCACGGCTGGCGGGCCAGCTCGCGATCCAGCAGGGTGAACAGCGCCTTGCACTCCTCAATCCCGCGATCGATCTCCTGCTGATTGCGCTGCTCCGGCGGCGTTCGCACCAGCCCCATGAGAATTTTGCGGTGCGACGGGGCAAGGGTGGCCGCCGTCCAGTCCATCCATTTTTCCGCCTGGGCGCGGGCAGCCGGATCGTCGATCCACAGGCGATTCTGGCCATATTTTGCCGCCAGGTAGCGCACGATAGCGTTGGACTCCCATAGCACCAGCCCGGACTCATCATCGCGCAGGCAGGGCACCAGACCGTTCGGGTTCATCTCAAGGTATTCAGCTGTGTTATTGATGCCGAAGGCGCCGCCGGCGGGGATCACGTTGTGGGGGAGCTCCAGCTCTTCCAGACACCACAGCACTTTCTTTACGTTGGTCGAGTTGCCCCGGCCCCAGATGGTAATCATGCGCATCTCCTGTGAGGTTTTTTTGGCTTAACCCATCGTCTGCTAATCATAACAAATACGCAACAGTTGCCGGGAATTTGCCCCGCTTGCGCTTTTGTTTAAGCGCCCTCGCATAAACTTTAAAAACTTTACTTCCATGCTGTTTCCCTGGGGCTATTTGTGCGGTTTACTCACCGCTTAGCCTAATCAGGTGATTTGTAATGATTTTTGGAACGGACCTCGGGTGAGACCTATGACCTTTTTCTCTTTTTTATCAACGTTCAGGGGTGTGGCAGCGTCGGGCGCGCTGCTGTTATGCATGATGCCAGCGGCGCACGCCGCCGAACCACCGGCACCACCGCAGCTGGAAGCCCGTGCCTGGATTTTGATGGATTACGCCAGCGGTAAAGTGCTGGCCGAAGGCAACGCCGATGAAAAACTCGATCCGGCGAGCCTGACAAAACTGATGACCAGCTACGTGGTAGGCCACGCGCTGAAGTCGGGAAAGATTCAGCTGAGTGATATGGTAACCGTGGGGAAAGACGCCTGGGCGACGGGTAATCCGGCGCTGCGCGGCTCCTCGCTGATGTTCCTCAAGCCGGGGGATCAGGTTTCGGTGGCGGACCTGAATAAAGGCGTCATCATCCAGTCAGGTAACGACGCCAGCATTGCCATCGCCGATTACGTGGCGGGCAGTCAGGATTCGTTCATCGGCCTGATGAACGGCTACGCGCGCCAGCTAGGACTCACCAGCACCACCTTTAAAACCGTGCATGGCCTTGATGCGCCGGGGCAGTTCAGCACCGCGCGCGATATGGCGAAGCTTGCTCAGGCGATGATCCGCGACGTGCCGGAAGAGTACGCCATCCACAAAGAGAAATCGTTCACCTTCAACAATATCCGCCAGCCGAACCGCAACCGCCTGCTGTGGAGCAGCAACCTCAACGTCGACGGCATGAAAACCGGCACCACCGCCGGGGCAGGCTATAACCTTGTGGCCTCGGCAACCCAGGGCGATATGCGCCTGATTTCCGTGGTGCTGGGTACTAAAACCGATGCGATTCGCTTCCGCGAGTCGGAGTCGCTTCTGACCTGGGGCTTCCGCTTCTTCGAAACCGTCAATCCGATCAAACCCGGCAGCACCTTTGTGTCCCAGCGCGTCTGGTTCGGTAATACCCCGGAGGTGAAGCTCGGTACCGGAGATAACACCGCCATCACCATTCCACGCGGTCAGCTCAGTAACCTGAAAGCCAGCTTTACCTTAAACGAGCCGCAGCTCACCGCGCCGCTGAAAAAAGGCCAGGTCGTAGGGCGCATCGATTATCAGCTCGACGGCAAAACCGTCGAGCAGCATCCGCTGATGGTGATGGAAGCGGTGGAAGAGGGCGGCTTCTTCAGCCGGATCTGGGATATGGTACAGCTCAAGCTTAATCAGTGGTTCGGCGATCTTTTCTCCTGATCCACTCTCCTACCACAGCAACTCTACGTTTTCGTCTCTGGCGAACGCCACAAACTCATTGTCCGGACGCTGGTCCGTGACAATGAGGCTGAACGCGTTGACCGGCCCCATGCAGGCCGGGCGAATCTCGCCAAATTTACTGCTGTCCACCACCAGCACGTGCTGCTGCGCGTGCTCCAGCGCCCAGTGTTTAACCGGCAGCTCATCAAGATTAAAGCAGGTCACGCCCTGGCGTGGGGTTATCCCGGCGGCAGAGAAAAAAGCGATGTCCGGGCAGAGGTTGCGCAGGGTTTCGTTAAAGTTGAGCGGCCTGAAGATGGCGTTGCTGGCGTGAAACTCGCCGCCGCAGAGGATCACCCGGCAATGGGGTTTCTCCTGCAGCGCCATAAAGGTGTTAAGGGAATAGCAGATGCCGGTAAACGGCAGGTCGTCATCCAGCGCGGCGATGATCCACGGTGTGGTGGTGCCGCAGTCAAAGAACAGCGTCTGATGCGGGCGCACCAGTGCGGCGGCGCGGGCGGCGGCCTTGCGCTTCTCGTCGACAAAACGGGTTTTTTGATCGCTCAGCAGATAGTGGCTGGATGCGCTGCGCGGCTCCAGCACAATATAGCCACCGAGCAGCACCACCGGCGCGCTGTGGGCATTGAGATCGCGACGAATAGTCATCTCAGATACCCCCAGCAGGGCGGCGGCCTCTTTAAGATGCAGTTTGTCGCGGCGTTTTAATGCCTGAATGAGCTGGCTGATTCGCTCGTCGCGCCGTGTTTCCATGATGCCTCACGCTGAATGTTTCAGCCGATCATGTTACCCGGCGCAACGGGGTTAGTCACGCACCCAGCCCTTGCGGATCGGCAGAGCAAAGCAGATGCGATACGCGCGCAGCGCCATCTGAGCAATAAATGCCCCGGCGTGATGCCAGCACATCTGCGCCGCCAGACAGGCCACCATACCCACCAGCAGACCGCCCAGCATATCCAGCGGCCAGTGCACGCCAAGATAGACCCGCGACCAGGCGACCAGCAGCGCCACAGCGCCCATCAGCACGCCGGACCACAGACGGTGCCAGCACAGGAACGCCAGTGCGAAGGTGAAGATAACCGTGCCGTGATCGCTGGGGTAAGAGTAGTCGGGGGCGTGATGCAGAAAGTTATAGCCCACGCCTTCGACAAAGGGCCGATCGTGCGGGAACAGCTGACCGAGCGTCCAGGAGAGCGCCACGCTGAAAATCAGCGCCAGCGCAGTTTTCATTACCATCACCCGCTGTTGCCCGACGTGGCGGCGCGGCCCCCACAGCCAGAGCGCCACCACCAGCAGCGGGGCAACGACAATCAGATCCTTTGCCGCCCAGGTGGCGAAGTGGATCAGCCACTGTGGGGAGGCTGGCGTGGCATTCAGCAGATAAAACAGCGTGTGGTTAAGGTCTTCCATCATCGTGAAACACTCTCCAGATAAAACAGGCAGCGAGCGGATGCCCACCACCGGATACGGCTCCAGCCGTACCCGCCAGCCCTTACGGGTGAAACGCGCTGTCAGCGCAGCACGAAGGAAAAGTCGCACAGCATAAAAGCTACGCGCGACAGCTAACAGCGGCATACTCCTGGTTTGCCCTGAGGACAGGGAAAATCAGACAGTTGCAGCTAAACGCTGAGGTCATGCAGGGCCAGCGTAACGCCACTGGCTTAAAGGATCCTTAACGGGAATGAAACGGCGGCGCGAAACGGGAAAATCGACCAGAATGTAGTATCGCTGTGTCGGCCATTTCATTACACTCTGCGCGAAAATCGTGGATAAAGAGTCGGTATGGAAAACAATCACCTGTCTGCTAAACGCCTTGGGCGTCAGGCGCTGCTGTTCCCGCTGTGTCTGGTGCTGTATGAGTTCTCAACCTATATCGGCAACGATATGATCCAACCCGGCATGCTGACGGTGGTCGAGCAGTATCAGGCCAGCGTTGAGTGGGTGCCAACGTCAATGACGGCTTACCTTGCTGGCGGCATGTTCCTGCAGTGGCTGCTCGGGCCGCTGTCGGACCGCATCGGGCGTCGTCCGGTGATGCTGGCCGGGGTGATCTGGTTTATGGTCACCTGCCTTGCCACGCTGCTGGCGCAAAACATCGAGCAGTTTACCGCGCTGCGTTTCCTGCAGGGCATCAGCCTCTGCTTTATCGGTGCGGTGGGCTATGCGGCCATCCAGGAGTCGTTCGAGGAGGCGGTGTGCATCAAGATCACGGCGCTGATGGCGAACGTGGCGCTGATTGCGCCGCTGCTCGGGCCGCTGGTGGGGGCCGCCTGGATACACGTCGCGCCGTGGGAGATGATGTTTGTGCTGTTCGCGGTGCTGGCGGCAATCTCCTTCTTCGGGCTGGCGAAGGCGATGCCGGAAACCGCGACCCGGCTCGGCGAGAAGCTCTCCATAAAAGAGCTGTGGCGCGACTATAAGCTGGTGCTGAAAAACGTGCGCTTCGTGGCCGGGTCGCTGGGGATTGGCTTTGTCAGCCTGCCGCTGCTGGCGTGGATTGCTCAGTCGCCGGTGATCATCATCAGCGGGGAAGGGTTGAGCACTTATGAATACGGGCTGTTGCAGGTACCGATTTTCGGGGCGCTGATCGTGGGTAACCTGGTGCTGGCGAAGCTGACGGCACGTCGCACGGTGCGCGCGCTGATTATTCTTGGCGGCGGGCCGATTGTGTTCGGGCTGGTGCTGGCGGCGTTCGCCACGGTGTTCTCGGCGCACGCTTATCTGTGGATGACCGCCGGGCTGAGCGTCTATGCCTTCGGCATTGGTCTTGCTAACGCCGGGCTGGTGCGCCTGACGCTGTTCGCCAGCGACATGAGTAAAGGCACGGTGTCGGCAGCCATGGGCATGTTGCAGATGCTGATCTTCACCGTCGGCATTGAGGTGAGCAAGCACGCGTGGGTTGGCGGCGGCAACGGGCTGTTCAGCCTGTTCAACCTCGCCTGCGGCATTCTGTGGCTCGGGCTGATGGTGATTTTTCTGCGCGATAAGCGCGTGGGCAGCGGGTTACAGCCGCAGTAAGGCGCCGGGTTCGTTGCAACGCAGCTCCGTTCAGATCGAGATACACGGGGCGACCACCGGGTTCGGCGCCCCTCCGGGGACCAAATCCCGGTGTTTCCCCTAAAATGACGCCACGGTAGCGTTTTCACGGCTGCTGCCGGGGCGCAGTTTACCGATCAAACGGCGGCTTGCCGTCGAGGATCTGGTCGATAATCTCCAGCACGCCCTCTTCGTTATTAGCCGGTGCCTGATAGGGCGCTACCGCCTTGATGCGGTCTGGCGCATTGCGCATCGCAAAGCCGTATCCCGCCTGACGCAGCATCTCGACATCATTCCCGCCGTCGCCGAAGGTCACCACTTCCTCATCCTTAATATCCCACTGCTGCTGCAACAGGCGCAGGCCGTTGGCCTTGTGCACGCCGGGGATGATCAGATCGATGGAGCCGTGCCCACTGGACACCGGCACCACAATGCCTTCCAGCGCGGTGGTCAGGTCATCCATAGTTTTCAGCAATTCGTTGTCCGGCAGGTTCAGCGCAAACTTAAAGAAAATGTCGTCGATATTGTTGAAGCTCTCCACCAGCTCCAGCCGGTGGTAGTAGCGCGCCGCCATACGCTTAAACGCATCATCATAGCTGGCGAGGGTATAGCCGCTGTTTTTGCCGCAGGTGATCACCTGGACCCAGGGCAGCGTCTGGAGATGATCGAGCACGGTCTGCACCTCTTCGCCGCTCAGCTCGCCGTTGAAGATATCCCGGCCCTCGCTCACCACCCAGCCGCCGTTCTCCGCCACAAATGAGATCTCATGGGCGATCTCCGGGAAGAAGGAGATGAGCTGGTAGTACTGGTTGCCGCTGGCGACCACGAAGCGGATCTCCTGCTCCTTCATGCGCGCGTACTGCGCCAGAAAACGCGCGCGGTTATAGCTTTTATCATCGTTGAGAAAGGTGCCATCCATGTCGACAGCGATCATTTTCACGGCCATCAGCAAGCCTCCGTTGAAGGGTTATGTTCCGAATCAGGTTTACGCGCCACGGCTTTCGCCACCAGCGCCGCGCAGATAACAAAGGCCAGCACCACCAGCATGGCGCTGCGCAGCCCGAAGTGTTCGCCGAGGAAGCCGAGCAACGGCGGCCCGACCAGGAAGGCCACGTAGCCGGTAGTCGCCACCACGCTGACGCGGGTTGCCGCGTCCGGGCCGGTATCGCTCGCCGCCGAGATGGTGAGCGGGAAGCCGAGCGACGCGCCAAGCCCCCAGAGGATCACCGAGACGCCGGCCACCCAGGCGCTGTCGACGAAGATAATCAGCCCAATGCCCAACGCCCCCATCAGCGCGCTGGCACGTACCACCGATACGCGGCTGTAGCGGTCGATAAACCAGCCGCCGCAGAAGCGCCCGAGCGTCATGCCCAGCGTAAAGCCGGTGTAGATGAGCGAGCCGGAGGTCGGGCTGAAGCCGTGTCCGTCCACCATCAACAGCGGCAGCCAGTCGTTGGCCGAACCTTCAGCGAACGCCATCGCCAGCACGATAAGACCGATCAGCATCAACTGCCCGTCGCGCCAGAAGGGGCGGGTATGCTCGCTGTGGCCGGTGCTCTCCTCGCTCCCGCTTTTCCCGACGCCCTGCGGGATGGCGGTGATGGCGATAAAAAGAGGAACGATAGCGACCAGCGCCGCCAGCCCGACGTGCCATACGGCGCTGAACTGCAGCGCGCTGAGGGTCATGCCAATACCGGCCCCGGCCAGGGTGCCGAGGCTGAAGAAGCCGTGCATCATCGGCAGCAGGGTTTTGCCCATCTCTTTTTCCACGATGGCCCCTTCGACGTTCATCGCCACTTCCGCCGACCCCAGCCCGCCGCCAAACAGCGCCAGCCCGAGCGCGAACAGCAGCGGCGAGCCGGGCCACAGCGCCAGGCTCATCACCAGCATCCCCGCCACCGACATCAGCATGCCGGTACGGATCACTTTTTTTGTGCCGAAGCGTTTGACCAGCTTGCCCGAGCAAAGCACGCCGCTCATCGACCCGACCGACAGGCCAAACAGCACGATCCCCATCCCGGCGGTAGAGACCCCGAGCAGATCGCGGATCGCCGGGGTGCGGCTGGCCCAGGATGCCAGCAGCAGACCGGGAAGAAAGAAGAAAGCAAACAGCGCCCAACAGCGACGCCGCAGCGCATGAGCGGACATATCCTTTGACGTCATAGCGATACCACCTGCAGAAAAAGTTGACACAACACTAGCAACGATGTGTACATTTGTACACAACTCAACAAGAGATTGCAGTCGTTAAGTATGGCGAAAAAACACGATAACCCCCTGACGAGACGGGACCTTATTCTTGAGCGCACGCTGGACGCCGTGGCGGAACACGGGATCGGTAACATCACCCACCGCAAAATCGCCGCCTGCGCCGGGGTACCGCTTGGCTCACTGACCTACTATTTTTCGGGGCTGGATGCGCTGCTTGAAGAGGCGTTTACCCGCTTCACGCTCGCCATGTCCGGGCAGTATCAGGCGAGCTTTGCGGGGGTAGAGGATGCCGACCAGGCCTGCGATGCCATTGCGGCGTTAATCGCCGCAGGGCAGGTGACCACCGCGCGCAATATGGAGCTGATGTACCAGCTGTACGCCTTCGCCAGCCGCCGTCCGGCGTTGACCGCCATCATGCAGCGCTGGATGCACCGCAGCCAGCAGACGCTGGAGCAGTGGTTCGATGTGCCAACGGCCAGAGCGCTGGACGCGTTTATTGAAGGAATGACGCTGCATTACGTGATGGACCCGACGCCGCTAAGCCATGCGGCGATACGCGAAATGGTGGGGAGAATAGCGGGGCGGCCGGTCTCTGCTAGTGCGCAGGCTTAATGATCGCGTCTGAGGTTTTACGGGTGATGTAAGTGCAGTTTGCCGGGATATCGCGGTTCACGAACGACATCGCCCCCAGCGTGACGTTATCGCCGATAGTGATGGCCCCGATGATGCAGCTGTTGGCCCCGATATCGACGTTATCCCCGAGCGTAATGTACTCATCCGGCCCCATGGAACTCACCACGCCGATGGTGGTGTTCTGGCGGATCACCAGATTTTTACCTATGCGCGCTTTGTCAGAGATAACCACCCCGGTGTGGTGCGGTATGTGCAGACCCGCGCCGATACGCGCACCCAACCCGATATCAGTAGTGAAGCGATCCTTGAGCGCGTCGTTAATACGCTTCGCCATTTTACGCTGCTGCTTATTGCCGTGGGCGTACATCTCGCTGGCCAGGCGCCACCACAGCAGAAAATTACGCCGACGGTTGCGGCTGTGGGTCCAGAGCTGATGCCAGCTGAAATGCGTTTTGCGGGTAACTTCAATGCGCCAGAACTCTCTCAGCGCCGCGCCCTTGTCGGAAAACGCAAACAGTAATCCAAATAAGTAACTGATTTTAATGTCCTCTCGCTTTATCAGCGCGGGCCTGCGCGTGAGCCGCTGGAGTCTCTCTGATATTCATCTTTTTTACAGCCAGGTTAAATCCGAAATCTCAAGGTGGGTGTAGCGCCGGATATCATGCCCCGCATGGCATCTGAGGGTTAGACATATAGGGTGATATTGCGGATGAAGGCACAAAAAGCGCAGATATGGGCGATAGTCTACTGGAAAGCTAAAGCCAAAAGTCAGCCATTTTTTTGGTAGTTGACAGGATCTCGATAGCAAGGAGCGCCGCCGGGCTGGCGGAATTTGCAGGGCGGCTGCATGAGGTATGCAATCAGATTGACGGCCAGGACCAGGGCAATAACGACGCGTATTTACGCTGGTTTATCCTCGATGAAGGGTGCCGCGGGACCGGAACCGGCAAGCGTCTGTTAAATGAAGCGATGGCGTTTAGCGACGCGCAGGGTTTCAGCACCGTCCAGCTCTGGACCTTCAGCGGCCTGAATGCCGCCCGCCGTCTGTATGAATCTTTTGGCTTTACGCTAACGAAAGAGTGGCAGGGCGACCAGTGGGGAATGATGATGACGGAGCAGCAGTTTAGCCGGGTTGGGGCTGGTTGATGAGCGCTCGCATGCAAGGCTGAGCTGCACTGGTTGAGAGCCTGCAGGATGTAAGGTCATGTTGAACCTTAGTTCAGAGATTATGGATTTGAGGCAACAAAAAAACATTTATGTAAATAGGTTAGTGGTAAGGAGTGGCGATTACGGGGCAAGGCCAACCGCTGCCGCCACTTTGTCGCCACTTGGCATTTGTTACTTAGCCACTGCTTTCGGTGAAGTTTATAATGGCTTTCCTTCTACAGGGCTACTGGAGTGAGCCATGAAACTCTTTATTGCCTCAATACTGATGCTATTTTCCCCTCGCAATGGGTTTGAATGGTTCGTCAGGAAATTTTTCCCAAATGAGTATCTTGTCCCTGGCTTCAGCAAATCCTCATGCCACTTAAGAAAAAAACTACGTTCCGCTGCAAAATTTAATTTCTTGTTTTTCGCCGCCGCAATGGTTGTGATTTGGTCATTATGGCGGTTCGAATTTTCAATGATGAACACCATCAAAGCAGCCTCAGCATACATTGCGCTGACAGTCACTATCGGAAGAGGCGGTTGGAGCTTGCAAACTTGGGATGGAAGTACCCTCCCCGAGAGAATCGACCAGCTAATCTACAAGATGGCTCAGTATGTTAACATGATGATTCTATTGGGAACAATTTACTACCCTACAAAATAGTTCATGTAACCATTGTAGCTATTGCTTCGCCTTTGGTGGCGAACTGCTTACGCACGCGGCAACCGCTACGCCCAGCAGGGTAGCATTCACAAATCCATTTTCATGTGTCGAGTTTTCGTGCTGCCATAAAAAGCCCTCATTTCTGAGGGCTAAATGTAACTGTATATAAAAACAGTGGTCATTGTATGATTCCGTGAAGTCACCTATGTCAGGCAACAACGAGTTCTTTGTTTGCAACCTCCGCGGCTGAGCGTTCATTCTCAATTGCGAGAGACTCTCTATATTCTTTAGCATCTGCAAACATCGTCCAATGTGCATCGATATTCATATTGGCTACTGCTGATTTAATATCTTTAATGCCGACATTAAAGAATTCTTTCCGAGAATTAACCTTGTTAACCTGGTTTTCATTGAATACTTTATGCAAGTGACTCTCTAATGATGGTGCATCATCACTGTAGATCATTGCATGTACATCAAAGGCGAATGGAACACTAGCATCACCAAGTTCACGAACACGGTCTAGAGGTTCAAGGCGTCGCGTCATGCCAATTTTATAAACATTTTCGCCGAACGAACCTATATTACTAATTACATAGACATGACCTGAACGTGTTTGTTGAGCCATCGAAATCGCACGCTGGTTTTTGGCCTCAGCCTCTTCGAATTTAATTTGTAATTCAGCCAGTTTTTGCTCAAGAGCGAGTCGTTGCTCTTTACCTGCAAGCATCAGCTCTTTAGTAGCCTTGTCTATAGCCTGCTGAATTGTTTTCTCTTCTTTCTCAGCTTCTTTTATCGCTCTTTCGTATTCTCGACGTGCTTTTTCTTCTTCGCGCAACTGCTCTTTGATGCGCCTTTGTTCTTCTTTTTCTTCGAGCATAATTTCATTAACGGCAACGCCCCATTTCAGTTCATTGAGTCGGGCCTGTAAGTATATATCTGTGATCTTAGCCGACCTAAAAGCTGAGCCGTTGTAATTCACAAGCTGAAATGCGTCTTTAATTTCTTGGGAAAGCTTACCGTAATTGTTATGTTTTATTTTAGAGAGTGTACTATCAACTTTTCCATTGAATGCATCTAATACAAATTTTATTGCAGTATTACGTCTATTAGGTTCAACATAATCACAGTTTGCCGCTTTGCTTGTTTTGATTAGAGATTTTGTTAACTCTCTGGCCTTTTGCAGTTCTCTTCCTGCATCAGTAAACTCATAATTCTCTGCAAGTTCATCCAGAACGCTTCGGTTTGGAACAATCCATTCATCACCGTAACCTTCAATTTTATTTTTCATTGACTTGGCTACAGCTTGGTAGGTTTCTGCAAATTCTTTCGCTTCATATGCAGAGCCAGCGATGTCTTTTGCTCTGCTCTGTGCATCAGCGACTATTTTCATTGCGTTATCATTAGCAATGGAGATTAGCTCATCGGCCCTACTATTGGCGTTATCCAATCGTTCCTTGGCTTTTAAGCGAGCATCGCGAGCATCTTTAGTTATCACAACTGCTTCGTTGTTGGCATTACTTATCGTTAGTCGTGCTTGGTTATTTGCTTCTAAAACGATGCTGGAGGCTTTAAGTTGTGCTTCACTCACTGTGCTTTTAGCAATCGAGTCTGCTGTTTTTATCGTCTTTTCTGCATCCAGAACCGCACTATGCAGTTCTTCATATTGCCACAAAGGAGCAGCTCTTCCTTCGAGTTCAGAGTGCTCTCGAATAGCGTTAGCTAAATGTTCTTGGCTTTCACTCAATTCATTCGAAAGAGCTATGTTGCGATCATTAACTGTCTCGATCTCGATCTTATGTTGTTTGCTCTTTTTTAGCAAAATGACAGCCAGGATGGGGGCGAGTAAGGCTAACAGCAAAACTACGATAAGAAACAAATCCATTGTTAAATCCTTTTATTGAATAAGTATGAAACTGTTGTGCTTCTTATAGATACAATAACTTCTATATCTGAAAAAGCACACTCAAAACTATTTTTTGCAGTAGGGATTTTAATCATGCCTTTAGGCAGCCTCGTAATCAGACTAACGGAATAGCTCCCATCAACATTGATCAACAAGTGCCCATCTAACACCTCCGTGAATTTTCGATCACAGATGTATATGGTACGGCCATCACCTACAACAATCGGGGATGAAAGATTGGTAGGAAGAAATGATGTGTCAAAAACGCAAGAACCATCTTCAATCATTTTGCCAGCATTGAAAGAAAACTGCGCTAGTTCTTCAGTAGTCGATGTTTTCGAGCTTTGCTTTACACCTTGCCTAAAGGTTAACCAATTCAGAAAGATACCAGTTTCGAGGGCGCACTGGATTATCCAGTCGGCAGGGAACGTGTCCCGCATATACCTGTTAGCCAAAGTGCTCTTTGAGACATCCAGGTGATCGGCTAATGCCTGTCGTGTTGTAAACCCATAAGCCTCTACCAATCGTTCAATCGCAGCTTTGCCACCCTGAGTGGGATTTATTTTGATCTCATTTGGGTGCTTTGAGAATGGCATGTCTCTTATGCGATCCTGGTATCTGTTCTGTTCTCATTTGGGGACTTATCACGATTACAAACGGCTCACCACAAGCTAATAGGAAATGTTGCATCATGACCCCTTATATTTCAATCACTCTGAAAACATCGCACGTCACAATTGCTCCCTATAGCGAGCTAACTCGGCTGCCTGTTGACACCATAAACGACATGCTTGCAGATGGTCGGTTGCCTCGTCACCGCCTGTGCAAAGATAAGAAGCGTGAAAAGGTAATGATTAACATCGTTGCTTAAACCGTCGATGCACTCTGAGAATGTAATGTGACTATCAATTAGTTCCATTTTGAGACTTCACGGAGCAACTGAGTATGTTTGGCTATCGCATGTCAAAACATCCCTATTTCAATGAAGCCTGCCGGAACTTCGCGCTGCGCCACTTTGTCGCCGTGCATGGGAAAGGGTGGTTATAAAGGGTTGATTTAATGGATTATAAATTTCACCCAACAAAAAACCCATCAACCTTGAACCAAAACGGCGGGGTTGATGGGCTCCACAAATTGGGGACATCAAAGAAAAGCAGTGGCACTAATTCAGACTGACGTCCCCGCAAAAAGTTCGCGGTTTTTGAAAAATAATTTCTTATAAATTTTCAGTGACCGCGATCACAACCCAAGCCCTGGCCAGATGATGACGATCAGGCTCCCCGCCAGGGTCAGCAGTACGTTGGCGATAGCGTAGGTACCGGCATAGCCCAGCGCCGGGATGTTGCTGCGTGAGGCGTCGCTGATGATCTCCATCGCCGGGGCGCAGGTGCGGGCACCCATTATGGCCCCGAACAGCATGGCGCGGTTCATGCGCAGCACCCAGGCACCGAACAGGAAGCAGATCACCACCGGCAGCAGACTGACGATCAGTCCGGCGATCAGCATCTGCCCGCCCACCGCGCCCAGGCTGTGGTTGATGCCCGCGCCCGCGCTGAGGCCGACGCCCGCCATAAACACCATCAGGCCAAACTCTTTCACCATATTCAGCGCGCCCTGCGGGATGTAGCCGAAGGTGGGGTGGTTGGCGCGCAGGAAGCCGAGCATGATGCCGGCGAACAGCAGACCGGCGGCGTTACCGATGCCGAAGCTGAACGAGCTGAACTCGAAGGTGATCATGCCGATCATCAGGCCGACAATAAAGAAGGCGCAAAACGCCAGCAGATCGGTGACCTGGCTGTGAATCGAGATAAAGCCGATGCGGTCGGCGACGGTTTTCACGCGGCGCGCTTCGCCACTCACCTGCAGCACGTCCCCTTTGTTGAGCACGATGTTGTCATCGATCGGCATCTCAATCTGGCTTCTGATCACGCGGTTTAAGAAGCAGCCGTGGTCGGTGAGTTTGAGCTGGCCGAGGCGGCGGCCTACGGCATTGTGGTTTTTCACCACGATCTCTTCGGTGACGATGCGCATATCCAGCAGGTCGCGGTCGAAGACCTCTTTGCCGTTGCGGAAGCTCGGGTCGAGGCGCGCATGGGCGTCCGGGTAGCCGACGAGGGAGATGTCATCCCCCATCTGCAGCACCGCGTCGCCGTCCGGGTTCGCGAGAATGCCGTTGCGGCGGATACGTTCGATATAGCACCCGGTCTGGCGATAGATACCCAGCTCGCGCAGATTTTTGCCGTCCGCCCAGGCCACCAGCTCCGGGCCGACGCGGTAAGCGCGGATCACCGGCAGAAAGACTTTGCGGCTGGCGTCGGTATCAAGACCGCGCTCACGAGCGATCTGCTGGGCGCTGGTCTGCAGATCCTGATGCTGCAGTTTCGGCAGATAGCGCGCGCCGAAGATCAGGCTGACCAGACCAATCAGGTAGGTGAGGGCATAGCCGAGGCTGAGGTGATCCAGCGCCAGCGCCAGCTGGGTTTCGTTCATGCCGGAGTGACGCAGCGTGTCGCCCGCGCCCACCAGCACCGGCGTAGAGGTCATCGAGCCGGCAAGCATCCCGGCGGTCAGGCCGATGTCCCAGCCAAACAGCTTGCCCAGCCCTAGGGCGATCAGCAGCGCGCTGGAGACCATCACCAGCGCCAGCATTAAATAGTTTTTCCCGTCGCGAAAGAAAATCGAAAAAAAGTTCGGACCGGCTTCCACGCCCACACAAAAAATAAACAGCATAAAGCCCAGATTCAGGGCATCGGTGTTAATCGCAAAGTGCTGCTGACCGAGCAATAAAGAAACAACTAAAACACCAATGGAATTACCCAGTTGCACTGAGCCGAGGCGTAATTTACCCAGGCACAGACCTAAGGTCAGCACCACGAATAATAACAGTATGTAATTCCCGTTTAACAATTCTGCGACGTTTATATTCACGGAGGCTAACTTCTTGTTTACTAGTAAGCTGTTGAAAGGTGTGGTTTTTTACGCTAATGTTTTGCCGGTCAATAGATCCAAATAAGAAAATCCTCTATCAGGAAATATATCGTCTGCCAACACTGACGAGCGCCGCTAGTTTAATCGTAACCACGATCAACAGCCAGTGAGAATAGCGTAACAAATTGAATCCTTTTCCAGGCACGGAGTGCCGCCACGCTTTATCCGATCGGGAGATCTATTCTCCCGGCCAGCACCCGGGTGTGCCATCGAGAATATGCAGAAGGAGCAGAGTAATGCGAATGAAAGGGTGGGGAGGTATTGTTTGCTGTTTCGTACTCTTTATTGTGGTCTGCGTTTCGCTCCACCTCGAAGGTCATGAGGTATTCAATACCCCTGATGTTCCCGAGCTGGGTCTGCTGCTGTTCGCGGTGCCAGGTGCGGTAGCGAGCTACTTTTCCCGACATCGCCGCCTCAGCGCCCCGCTTATCGGCGCTATTCTGGCGCTGCCGGTCTGCCTGGTGATGATGCACCTGTGGAACGTACCGCTGCGTTCGGTGTGGCAGCAGCTGGCGTGGCTGTTCAGCGGCGTGTTCTGGTGCGCGCTCGGCGCATTAAGCTTCCTCTTCTTCCGTGCGCTCAGGCGTTTTCACCGCAGCGCCAGACGGCGCCAGCACGGCTAATCCTTCCTCCACGCACCCTGTAAAGCGCGGTGTGTTTCTGTTTCAGAATACGTATCGCCAGTCACTCCCCGCGGGAAGCGGGCTATACTGGCTGCTGCTATGTTTGTGACAGCGGTCGCGTTTTTGCACGACCGCAGTACACCACAACACGTTATGACAGAACCACAAAGGAAAGATGAGATGACGCCGACTATCGATCTGCTACGCGCCCACCGCTCTATTCGCCATTACACCGACGAGCCGATAACAGAGGCACAGCGCGAGGCGATTATCGCCGCAGCACAATCGGCTTCCAGCTCAAGCTTCCTGCAGGCCAGCTCCATTATTCGCATTACCGACCCGGACATGCGTAAAGCCCTTGTCACCTTAACCGGCGGGCAGGAGCACGTGGCGAAGGCCGCCGAGTTCTGGGTGTTCTGCGCCGACTTCAACCGTAACCAGCAGATCTGCCCGGAAGCGCAGCTGGGGCTGGCCGAACAGCTGTTACTCGGCGTGGTCGATACCGCGATGCTCGGTCAGAACGCGCTGGCCGCCGCCGAGTCGCTGGGCCTGGGCGGGGTTTATATCGGCGGGATTCGTAACAGCATTGAAGAGGTCACCCAACTGCTGAAGCTGCCGAAGCACGTGCTGCCGCTGTTCGGGCTGTGTCTGGGATGGCCGGCGGATAACCCGGACGTGAAGCCGCGTATGCCAGCCGCGATGCTGGTGCACGAGAACCACTATCAGCCGCTGGATGCGCAGCAGCTGGCAGAGTACGACGATACGCTGGCGGAGTACTACCTCACGCGCGGGAGCAATACCCGCCGCGATACCTGGAGCGACCACATCCGCCGCACCATTGTGAAAGAGAGCCGACCGTTTATTCTCGACTACCTGCACAAGCAGGGCTGGGCCACCCGCTAATCCCACCTTATGCACGTCAGGTCACGCTGAAAACGCCCTTCGCCCGTCGCGGCGGGGGGTGTATGATACGCAGCGTTTCCCGGTCTTTTACAGTGAGGTAGAGGGTGAAAATCGCGATCTTATCCAGGGACGGTACACTCTGGTCCTGCAAACGTCTGCGTGAAGCCGCCACCCGGCGCGGCCATCTGGTAGACATCCTCGATCCCGCTTCCTGCTACATGAACATCAATCCGCTTTCGCCTTCCATGCACTACAAAGGGCGGCAGCTTCCCCATTACGACATCGTCATTCCGCGCATCGGTTCCGCGATTACCTTTTACGGCACGGCGGTGCTGCGTCAGTTCGAAGGGATGGGCAGCTATCCGCTCAACGAGTCGGTGGCGATCACCCGCGCGCGCGACAAGCTGCGTTCGCTGCAGCTGCTGGCGCGAGAGGGGATTGATATGCCGGTGACCGGCATCGCGCACTCTCCGGATGACACCAGCGATCTGATCGAGATGGTGGGCGGCGCGCCGCTGGTGGTGAAGCTGGTGGAGGGCACCCAGGGCATCGGCGTGGTGCTGGCGGAAACCCGGCAGGCAGCCGAGAGCGTCATCGACGCGTTTCGCGGCCTCAACGCCTGGATTCTGGTGCAGGAGTATATCCAGGAAGCGAAGGGCTGCGATGTGCGCTGCCTGGTGGTGGGCGATGAAGTGGTCGCCGCCATTGAGCGCCAGGCGAAGGAGGGCGATTTCCGCTCCAACCTGCACCGCGGCGGCGTGGCGCGTATTGCCAACATCACCCCGCAGGAGCGTGCCATCGCCATCAAAGCCGCGCAGGTTCTCGGGCTGGACGTGGCGGGCGTGGACATTCTGCGCGCCAGCCGCGGGCCGCTGGTGATGGAAGTTAACGCCTCGCCGGGGCTGGAAGGCATAGAGAAAACCACCGGGATTGATATCGCGACCCTGATGATCAAGTGGGCAGAGCGCCAGGCGCAGCCCGGTTTTTGCCTGAAAACCGGCGGCTGACCGGCGAATCGTAGCATCGGCGTGGTATGTCGCGGCCTTTTTGCGTAAGCTATGCCGATTATTGACATCCGTTGTAGAGGTATCCCGCGTTATGCACTCACTTGTCGTCCCTTCTCTGGACACCCTGCGTAGCTGGCTCGACGCGCTCGGCGTGAGTTTTTTTGAGTGCGATACCTGTCAGGCGCTGCACCTGCCGCACATGCAAAATTTTGACGGTATCTTTGATGCCAAGATAGACCTGGTGGACAACGTGATCCTGTTCTCGGCGCTGGCGGAAGTGAAGCCCTCGGCGCTGCTGCCGCTCTCCTGCGATCTCTCAGCCATCAATGCCGGGTCGCTGACGGTTAAAGCGTTTCTCGATATTCAGGATGATAATCTGCCGAAGCTTGTGGTTTGCCAGTCATTATCCGTTTCGGTTGGCGTCACTCAGGAGCAGTTTGCCGCCTTCCTGCAGCAGAGTGAAGAGCAGATCTCTATGGTCATCCTTGAGGCCAGCGCCCATCACCTGCTCTATACCGCCGAAGAAGAGGACGCGGCGGTGGGAGAAGTGCATAACCATTTTCTTCACTGATCCGCTGTAAAATAAGCGCAGTCGCTGCCAGCGCGGCTGCGTAATACACCCGATAATTCTGCTCTCCGCCTCTTTCCCCAGCATAAATCACCGGTCATTTTGCCGTTTCGGCTTATCACATAGACAAAACCTGCATAAAAAATTGATAAAAGGCGTTTTTTAATCCGGGCTATAGCCTCGAACACTGGCTACAGTTATTCTTGCCGGGCTGCAAAAAGCGTGCAACGTCTGCCGGAGATACGCGATATCTTTTTTGCGCTGCAGTGACCAGATATGCACGGAAATTGCATATCACCAACGCGTTGTGTTAGCTCGCCCGGGGCGAGTTTTTACCCTTATAAGAAGGAAAGAGATATGTCCACCCAAGGTAAAAAATGGTTGTCGGGTGTGGTTGCTGGCGCACTGATGGCCGTCTCTGCCAGCTCGTTTGCTGCCGAACAAAAGACGCTGCACGTGTATAACTGGTCTGACTATATTGCGCCGGACACGGTGGAGAACTTCACCAAAGAGACCGGCATTAAAGTGGTCTACGACGTGTTCGACTCCAACGAAGTGCTGGAAGGCAAACTGATGGCCGGCAGCACCGGTTTCGATCTGGTGGTGCCGTCCGCCAGCTTCCTGGAGCGCCAGCTTACGGCGGGCGTGTTCCAGCCGCTGGACAAGAGCAAGCTGCCGAACTGGAAAAACCTCGATCCGGAACTGCTGAAGCTGATTGCCCGTCACGACCCGGATAACAAATATGCGATGCCGTACCTGTGGGCCACCACCGGCATCGGTTACAACGTCGATAAAGTGAAAGCGGCCCTCGGGGCCGACGCGCCGGTTAACAGCTGGGATCTGGTGCTCAAACCGGAAAACCTTGAAAAGCTGAAGAGCTGCGGCGTCTCCTTCCTTGATGCCCCGGAAGAGATTTTCTCGACCGTGCTGAACTACCTGGGTAAAGATCCGAACAGCATGAAGGCGGATGACTACACCGGCCCGGCCACCGAGCTGCTGCTCAAGCTGCGTCCGAACATTCGCTACTTCCACTCGTCCCAGTACATCAACGACCTGGCCAACGGCGACATCTGCGTCGCGGTAGGCTGGGCGGGCGACGTGCTGCAGGCGGCGAACCGTGCGAAAGAGGCGAAGAACGGCGTTAACGTCGCCTACAGCATCCCGAAAGAGGGGGCGCTGGCGTTCTTTGACGTCTTCGCCATGCCGGCGGATGCCAAAAACAAAGAAGAGGCCTATCAGTTCCTCAACTACCTGCTGCGTCCGGACGTTATCGCCCACATCAGCGATCACGTTTATTACGCCAGCGGCAACAAGGCCGCTACCGAGCTGGTGAGCGCCGAGGTGCGTGACAATCCGGGCATCTATCCGCCGGAAGACGTGCGCGCCAAAATGTTTACGCTGAAGGTGCAGGAGCCGAAAATTGACCGCGTCAGAACCCGCGCGTGGACTAAAGTTAAAAGTGGCAAATAACTAAGCATTTTCAGTTCGTCACGTGCACCGGGGCAGGGCAGCCTGCCCCACAATGGACAGAGGCCAGCGGTCTCTGTCCTCTCATTTGTGCGGCAACCGGGCCGCACAGGTTTACTGCTTTTGCCGGAGATCACTCTGAGTGAACGACGCTATTCCCCGCCCACAGGCGAAAACCCCGAAAGCGCTGACCCCGCTGCTGGAAATCCGTAACCTGACGAAATCCTTCGACGGCCAGCACGCCGTGGACGACGTCAGCCTCACTATCTATAAAGGTGAAATCTTTGCCCTGCTGGGCGCCTCAGGCTGTGGTAAATCCACGCTGCTGCGCATGCTGGCGGGCTTTGAGCAGCCAACCGCCGGGCAGATTGTGCTCGACGGCGTCGATCTGGCGCACGTCCCGCCTTATCAGCGTCCGGTGAACATGATGTTCCAGTCCTACGCGCTGTTTCCGCACATGACCGTGGAGCAGAATATCGCCTTTGGTCTGAAGCAGGATCGGCTGCCGAAAGCGGAAATCAACAGCCGCGTCGCCGAGATGTTGAGCCTGGTGCACATGCAGGAGTTTGCGAAGCGTAAGCCGCACCAGCTCTCCGGCGGCCAGCGTCAGCGCGTGGCGCTGGCGCGCAGCCTCGCCAAACGTCCGAAGCTGCTGCTGCTCGACGAGCCGATGGGCGCGCTGGATAAAAAACTGCGCGACCGCATGCAGCTTGAAGTGGTGGATATTCTGGAGCGCGTCGGCGCAACCTGCGTCATGGTGACCCACGATCAGGAAGAGGCCATGACCATGGCCGGGCGCATCGCTATCATGAACCGCGGCAAGTTTGTGCAGATTGGCGAGCCGGAGGAGATCTACGAGCACCCGACCACCCGCTACAGCGCGGAGTTTATCGGCTCGGTGAACGTGTTCGAAGGGCTGCTGAAAGCGCGCGAGGAGGATGGCCTGGTAATTGACGCGCCGGGGCTGATCCACCCGCTGAAAGTCGACCCGGACGCGTCGGTGATGGACAACGTGCCGGTATACGTGGCGCTGCGCCCGGAAAAAGTGATGCTGTGCGACGAGCCGCCGGCCGATGGCTACAACTTTGCCGTGGGTGAGGTGGTGCACATCGCTTATCTCGGCGATCTGTCGATCTACCACGTGCGCCTCAAGGGCGGGCAGATGATCAGCGCTCAGTTGCAGAACGATCACCGCTACCGCAAAGGGCAGCCGACATGGGGCGACGAAGTGCGCCTGTGCTGGGATGCCGACAGCTGTGTGGTTCTCACCGTTTAAGGGGGCGCGATGAGTATCTTTGAACGTCACGACGCGCCGCCTGTCGCCCATCAGCCGCGCGGTTTTAAGCTCTGGCTGGCGCGCCTGCAGATGGCCCACGGGCGCAAGCTGGTGATCGCTTTCCCGTACCTGTGGCTGATCCTGCTGTTCCTGCTGCCGTTTCTGATCGTCTTTAAGATAAGCCTGGCGGAGATGGCGCGGGCGATCCCGCCGTATACCGACCTGGTGGAGTGGGCCGACGGGCAGCTGAGCATCATGCTCAACCTCGGCAACTTTATTCAGCTGACTGACGATCCGCTCTATGTTGAAGCCTATCTGCAATCCTTGCAGGTAGCGGGGATCTCCACGCTCTGCTGTCTGGCGCTCGGCTATCCGCTGGCCTGGGCGGTGGCGCACAGCAAGCCGTCTACCCGCAATATTCTGCTGCTGCTGGTGATCCTGCCCTCCTGGACCTCGTTCCTGATCCGCGTCTACGCGTGGATGGGCATTCTGAAAAATAACGGCGTGCTGAATAACGTGCTGCTGTGGCTCGGGGTGATTGACCAGCCGCTGACCATTCTGCACACCAATCTCGCGGTCTACATCGGCATTGTGTATGCCTATCTGCCGTTTATGGTGCTGCCGATCTACACCGCCCTGACGCGTATCGACTACTCGCTGGTGGAAGCCTCGCTGGATCTGGGCGCGCGCCCGCTGAAAACCTTTTTCAGCGTTATCGTGCCGCTGACCAAAGGTGGGATTATCGCCGGGTCGATGCTGGTGTTTATCCCGGCGGTTGGGGAATTTGTTATTCCGGAACTGCTTGGCGGCCCGGACAGCATCATGATTGGCCGCGTGCTGTGGCAGGAGTTCTTTAACAACCGCGACTGGCCGGTGGCCTCGGCGGTCGCCATCGTCATGCTGCTGCTGCTGATTGTGCCGATCATGTGGTTCCACAAGCATCAGAATAAAACCATGGGGGAAAACGGATGAACAACTTACCGGTCGTGCGCTCCCCGTGGCGCATTCTGATCCTGATTATCGGCTTCACCTTCCTCTACGCGCCGATGCTGATGCTGGTGGTCTACTCCTTTAACAGCTCGAAGCTGGTGACGGTGTGGGCCGGATGGTCAACCCGCTGGTACGTTGAGCTGTTCCACGACAGCGCGATGATGAGCGCGGTGGGGCTGAGCCTCACCATTGCAGCCTGCGCGGCAACCATGGCGGTGGTGCTCGGCACCATTGCGGCGGTGGTGATGGTGCGCTTCGGGCGTTTTCGCGGTGCTAACGGCTTCGCCTTTATGCTGACTGCCCCGCTGGTAATGCCGGATGTGATCACCGGCCTGTCGCTGCTGCTGCTGTTTGTCGCGCTGGGTCACGCCATCGGCTGGCCGGCAGAGCGTGGGATGCTCACCATCTGGCTGGCGCACGTCACCTTCTGTACCGCTTATGTGGCGGTGGTGATTAACTCGCGCCTGCGCGAGCTGGATCGCTCCATTGAAGAGGCGGCAATGGATCTCGGTGCCACGCCGGTGAAGGTATTCTTTGTCATCACCCTGCCGATGATCATGCCAGCGATCGTCTCCGGCTGGCTGCTGGCCTTTACCCTGTCGCTGGATGACCTGGTGATCGCAAGCTTCGTCTCGGGGCCGGGAGCCACCACGCTGCCGATGCTGGTGTTCTCGAGCGTGCGCATGGGGGTTAACCCGGAGATCAACGCCCTGGCGTCGATTATCCTTGGTGTGGTTGGCATTATCGGATTCATCGCGTGGATCATCATGGCGCGCGCAGAAAAGCAGCGCCTGCGTGATATCCAGCGTGCAAAACTTGGCTGAAAGTCAGAAAGTCTGCAATGATGTGCAATCGGGGCGTGACAGCGCCCCGGTTCTTCACCGGAGGGAGAAGAACCGAGTGGGGTTAGTTCCGGCCTGGCTTCAGGGAATGCACAACAGTGGAATGGTTCAGCAAACAACGTCAGTCACACGCCCGTATTAACGCTCCTGCGCTGGTGCAGGTGGCGGCTATCGCTATTATCTCAACCCGCTGCCTCGATCTCTTTATGCTGTTCAACCTGATGGGCATGCGTGGCGTCGCCGACTTTGTCCATCGCAGCGTCCAGACCTGGAGCCTGACGCTGGTGTTTCTCGCAAGCCTGGTGCTGCTGTGCGTGGAGTTTCGCTGCGCGTTCGTGATTATGCAGGGCCGCAACTGGGGGCGCTGGGTCTATCTGGCCACTCAGGTGATCGCCGCCAGCTATCTGGGCGCCGCCTCGCTCGGCTTCGGCTACCCGGAGCTGTTCAGCATCTCGGGTGAGACGCCGCGCGATATCTTCACCTCGCTGATGATGCAAAAACTCCCCGACATGCTGGTACTGCTGCTGCTGTTTATGCCTGCCGTCAGCCGACGCTATTTCCGGCTGCAGTAATCTTCTGACGTGCTAAAATCCCGGTCCGCATTTTCCTTTAGGTTTTAGCTATGCACTGCGCACTCTATGACGCCGGGCGCTGCCGTTCCTGTCAGTGGATCGAACAGCCGATGGATAACCAGCTCACCGCAAAAATGAACGACCTGCACCAGCTGCTGGCGGAGATCCCGGTGGCGGAGTGGTGCGCGCCGGTCAGCGGGCCGGAGCAGGCGTTTCGCAACAAGGCGAAGATGGTGGTCAGCGGCAGCGTGGAAAAACCGCTGCTGGGTATGCTGCACCGCGACGGCACCCCGGTAGATCTCACCGATTGCCCGCTCTATCCCGCCTCCTTTGCCCCGGTTTTTGAGGCGCTGAAACCCGTTATTGCTCGTGCAGGCCTGACGCCCTACAACGTGGCGCGCAAGCGCGGTGAGCTGAAGTACCTGCTGCTTACCGAAAGCCAGCTCGACGGCGGCATGATGCTGCGCATAGTGCTGCGCTCGGAGGAAAAACTCGACCGGCTGCGCGCGGTGTTGCCGGATCTGCAGGCGGCGCTGCCGCAGCTGAAGGTGATCACTGCCAATATCCAGCCGGTGCACATGGCGATCATGGAGGGCGAGCGGGAGATCTGGCTGACGGAACAGCGCGCGCTGGCGGAAAACTTTAATGGCGTGCCGCTGTGGATCCGGCCGCAGAGCTTCTTTCAGACCAACCCGGTGGTTGCCGCCAGGCTGTACGCCACGGCGCGTGACTGGGTACGGGCGCTGCCGGTACAGCACATGTGGGATCTGTTTTGCGGGGTGGGGGGGTTTGGCCTGCACTGCGCAACGCCTGAGATGAAGCTGACCGGGATTGAGATTGCGCCTGAAGCCATCGCCAGTGCGACGCAGTCAGCGGAGATGCTGGGGCTGCGTGACGTGCATTTTCAGGCGCTGGATTCCACGCAGTTTGCTACCGGCCAGCAGGCGACGCCGGATCTGGTGGTGGTTAACCCACCGCGTCGGGGCATTGGCAGCGCGCTGTGCGACTATCTCAACCAGATGGCACCGCCGTACATCCTCTATTCCAGTTGCAATGCGCAGAGCATGGCAAAAGATATTCAGCAGTTACCGGATTACCAGGCAACCCGCGTTCAGCTGTTCGATATGTTCCCCCACACCGCGCATTACGAAGTTCTGACGCTGCTGGTACGCCGCTAATCCGTAGGTGCGCAAGTTAAACGGCGGGTGCGCAAGGTAAACGGCGGGTGCGCAAGCTTACCCGCCCTACACCCGCCCTGGACCCGCCCTGGACCCGTAGGGTGGGTAAGCGAAGCGCACCCACCATAAACACATAAGCCGAAGCGTGGCCCGCTCACCAGTACCGCTTCCACACCCCCGTCATACGCATCAGCGCTTCGACGTAGAAGTAGTCTCCCCAGCTGCAACACTCGTCCACCCCTTTGTTGCTCGCCAGATGGTAGACGCTATGCTTCAGCAGCCCGGTGCCGTTGTCGTCAGGCTGTACCAGATAGTCCCGGTTCAGGGAGCTCATGATGTGCTCGGCCCACTGCTGGTAGGTGTCGCGATCCGGATCGGTCACCGGCAGATGGTTTACCAGCTCCAGCAAACCGCACACCGCAATGGCCGCTGACGATGAGTCGCGCAGCGCGTCGCTGCCCAGCAGCGCCAGATCCCAGTGGCAGACCCCATCGTCCGGCAGGCGGTTAAGGAAATAGTTCGCGACCTTCTTCGACAGCGTCACCATCTCTTTATCGCCGGTGTAGATAAAGCTCAGCAGGAAACCGTAAATACCCCACGCCTGGCCGCGCGACCAGCACGAGTCATCGGCGTAACCCTGCTGGGTCTTGCCGAAGCGCGGCTCACCGCTGACCGGGTCCATGTAATAGGTGTGCCACGACGAGGCGTCCGGGCGTACCAGATAGCGTGCGGCCTGGCGCACGTGCGCTTTCGCCACCTCGGCGTAGCGCGCATCGCCGGTCTGCTCGCTGGCCCAGTAGAGCAGCGGCAGGTTCATATTGCAGTCGATGATCATGCGTCCGGCCTGTTCCGGATCGTCAAGATTGCCCCAGGCCTGGATGATCTGCGCCTTCGGGTGATAGCGCTCCAGCAGCGCCTCGGCGGCCAGCAGCGCAAAGCCGCGCGCTTCGCGGTTGCCGGTGAGACGCCAGTCCGCCACGCAGGAGAGGGTATAGAGGAACCCGAGATCGTGGGTGTTGGTATCGTGGCGTCCGGCGATGCGCAGCCCGAAGGAGCGCACCTGTTTCTGCGCCGCCTGCAGGAAGGTCTCATCCCCGGACATCTCCCAGGCCAGCCACATCTGCCCGGTCCAGAAACTGGTGGTCCACTCCACGTTGTCGGTTAGCGGGTAACGCCCCTCCTTGCAGGTCTCTGCCGGGAATTTATCCCCGAACTGCGCCAGATTCCCTTTCAGGCGCTCCAGCACATAGTGGCGGGTATCAAGAAGCGCGGTCTTCAGCGGCTCGCGTCCGGTGGGGGCAACGGGCGGGCGGGACAGCGGTTCATACGCGATATCATGCAGCATAGTTCACTCCTTTTGCTGGCAGGGTTAGTTCTTCACCGGTTCGGCGTGTTCAGGTTCGACGTAGCTCCCGTCGCGCTTGCTCTGGCATGCCGACAGGGTAAAGGCCGAAATCAGGGTAAAGGTGAGCGCGATAGCCCCCATCAGGATATAGGTCTGCTCAAAGCCGATGCGGTCATACAGGTAGCCCGCCGGGGAGGAGACCACCACGTTGCCGACGTAGAGCATCGCCTGGTAGCCGAGCAGGTACATGGTGGCATTGACGCGCTTGTCGAAATGCTCAGCGATGTACTTGAATACCGACACCAGCAGCAGACAGATCTCCAGCCCGTAAAGCGGCTTGAGGATTGAGATCAGCAGATGCGAATCGCACAGCCCGGAGATGATCAGGCGCGCGCCAACCACCAGCCCGACAATCAGCAGCCCCTTTTTCGCCCCGACGTAGTTCACAAACAGCGGGATCACCATGTACATCAGGAATTCCATCCCGGACTGCACCGTACCGAGGTAGCCAAACACCGCGTTGCCCTGCTGGACGTCATCGAAGAAGGTGACGAAGTAGCGCGAGAACTGCTGTTCGGCGATAAACATCATCCAGGCCACGCCTGCCACATAGAGGCAGAAGGCCCAGAATTTGCGGCTGCGCATCAGCTCCACCACATCGCTGAATACAATTTTCTGCTTCGACAGCACTTCATCGGCGTTGCCGGTGTTGGCATTGACTTTGAGGCTCAGCAGCACAATCAGCATCACCACTGAGGTGACGCTGCCGAGAATAAAGTTCCACGACGGCGAGAGGTTAAACAGCAGGCCGGAGAACGACGACGCCACCGCCCAGCCGAGCGAACCCCACATGCGGATCTGGCCGAACTCCATCCCGTTCAGACGGCTGTAGCGATCGGTATAGGATTCGCAGGCCGCCACGCCGGCGTACCAGGCGAAGCTGAGATAGATAGCCCCGACGATAATCCCCAGCATGGTGTGGGAGATCAGCAGCGGCTGGTAGACGTAGATGAAGAACGGTGCCATCAGGGCGGACATGCCGACCACGAAGTAGAGCAGATATTTGCTCATGCCGATCTTGTCGAGAATGTAGCCGTAGACCGGCTTCAGGATCACCGAGAAGATGCCGTTGACCGCGAAGACCGTCCCGATCACCGAGCCGCTGAGGTTAGTTTTTTGCCCGAGCCAGATCGCCAGCAGGCCGATACTGGCGGACCAGGTGAAGAAGTAGAGGAAGATAAAACTACTGATCTTGACGTACTCTTTTTTGTTGGCGGCAGTAATGTTTTTCATACAAGCCTCGACAGGGAAGATGTTGTGTTTGTTATTAAATGAGAATCGTCGTTTCGCCGTCGGCCCCGGACACGTGCAGGCTGGTGGCAGTCAGGGTCAGGCGCGGGGCGTTATCGGGTGACAGCGGTTCGCTGACCCCGGCAGCCACCGCGCAGCACAGCCAGTGCTCGCCGGGTGGCAACTCGCCGCTCAGCTGCGGAATGGCCGCGCATTCGGCAAACATGATGCTGCTGTTCGGCGGGGTGATGACGTGGCCCGCCAGGCGCGCCCGCGGCGAGCGCTCAACGATGCAGCTGCTGCCGACAGCGCTGGCGATCAGCGTGGCACCGTCGCGTTCGTCAACGGCGGTGATCCCCGGCTGGTGCATCACCGCAAACCCGCCTTCAACCGCATGCAGCGCCCGGGCGCTGTCGATGTGGTGTACCCGCAGATGCCAGGCCCCGCAGGGGATAAGCCAGGTTGAGATCTGTACGTCCCGCCACGGCGACCAGCGCGAAAAGATGTGCGTGTCGCTGGTCTGCACGCTGTCGCAGCCGCGGCGGCCGCGATAGTAGCCGTCCCCTTCGCTCAGCAGCAGCATTGAGTCGCAGGCGGCGTGCTTGATCCCGTAGCGCCCGCGCTCGATGGTGAAACCGAAGGCCGAGGAGTAGGCAAATTTGGTGTATTTCGCCTCGGTATTGACGTAGTTGTTCAGCTCCAGCTGCCCGGACGTCAGCAGCCAGGCGTGGCGGGAGCCTTCGCTGTGAACCAGCAGCTGATCGGCGGGCGTTATGGCCCGGACAGCGGGCAGGGCAGGCAGCGGCAGCTCATCGGCCTGCCAGAACGGGTGCGTGTCCGGCAGGGCGAGGATGAGAAACGTTTTCAGCGCCCAGTAGGGCGAGCCGGGGGAGTTATAGTCCTCGCACATCGCCAGGTTTGGGTACGCATAGCCGAGCGTCAGAATACCGTCGCGATCGAGGATCGGCTTATCGAACCACCAGCGCAGGTGACGCAGCACAATGCCTTTCATCACGCCGGGAGCAAAGGTGTCCAGCCCGGCAAACGCCGCCGCGCTCCAGAACGCCACCATAGCGAAACGGTAAGTCAGGCTGCGCCCGAACGGGATCGACGCGCCGTCGGCGGCGGAGAAGTGAATAAAGTCGGCGGCAAACAGGCTGGCGCGGCTGCGCAGCAGGGCGGCGCGCTGCGGATCGTCGTCGGCCATCAGAGTGGCGTAGAGCAGGCCGTAGAAGTGAAATGCCATCGAGATGTAGTAATCCTTTGGCCGACCCGGCCCGTCGGAATACCAGCCGTCGCCCAGGTAGTACGCCTCCATCATCGCAAAGCGGCGCTCCACCGCTTCTCGCTGCCACGGCAGCCCGGCGCACTTAAAGCCCATCTGCACCAGAATGGCGAAGTAGTTCCAGTTGCTGTCCGGCATCTGCGCGTCGTCGATCTGGCTCAGCCAGTTAATCAGGTTTTCCAGCTCGCGGGCGGAAAAATGACGCGTCAGCCTGCCGTCCAGCAGTGCCAGCCCGTAGCCATAGGCCGCCATCTCTACTAAGCGCTGATCGTACGGCCCGGTATCGCCCCAGTAGCCCGGATGCTGCGGGTCGGTGCCGTAACGGATCGCGTTCAGGTACTTCTCCGCTTCCGGTAGCGTATCGCCCCCGGCCAGCAGAGGAAACACGCCCCACAGCGCACGCGACAGGCCCTCCATGCGGGCAATATCCGGCCCGTAGTGGGCGCAGGTATTCCCGAGCGTGATGCCGGTTTCCCCGGCAGCGAACTGCGTATCCAGCGCCTGCAGCAGTCCTTTTACCAGGTCTGCCACCTGCTGGCGGGTGGTCAATGGATTTGCGTTTTGCCACTCTCCGTAAGCCATCTTATATGCCTCTCTGTTCCTTGCACCGGGGACGCGGGACGACGAATGGCATTGAGAATAGGCAACGGAGCCGTACGGCAAACGTTAGCTGGGTCACAGGGCGACACATTTGCCAGCACGTTGTTCAGGAAAATTTAAAACTATGGTTTATAACTCGTCGGGTAGAGACAAAAATTGAAAACGGTTGTCCTGTGAAAAACGACTGCGAAAAATCCCTGCTGGAGCTGATCCCCCTGAATGACACCATTCTGTCGTTCAGTCGCCTGTACGCTAATTCGATTCGCTACCATCACTGGCATCAATGTATGGAGCTGCTGTATGTGGAAGAGGGCTACGGGGTGGTGATCGTGGATAACCAGCACTACACCATGCGGCCGGGCCGGCTGTTTCTGTTTCCGCCGCTGTCGCTGCATAAGGTGATGGTGGAGGAGAGCGTGCGCGATAGCTACCGGCGCACGGTGATCCATCTCGATCCCTGGGCGGTGGATCGTCTGCTGGCTCCGTTTGCCCGCCGTCAGGCGCGGTTCGCGGCCCTGAGCCAGCGCGGCAGCCGGGCGCAGGTGTACGATCTGGCTGACAGCCACCCGCACCTCGACCACTTTTTTGCCGACTACGAGCCACTGCTCAATCGCGGTCAGTGCGACCATGAGGATGTCGTCTGCTTTATGCTGCAGCTGCTGCGCTTTATGCCGGAGAGCGCCTCCCGGCCGCCGCGCACCAGCGCTGCGCTGTCAACCCAGGTGATGTTCTGGGTCGAGGAGCACTACGGGCGCAAATTCAGGCTGGCCGAGATGGCTAACGAGCTGAATCGCTCGGCGAGCTACCTGTCGCGGCGCTTTCAGCAGGAGACCGGGGAGCAGATCCACGACTACCTCACCAGCTTTCGCCTGCGAAAAGCCTGCGAGCTGCTGCGCCACCATGCCTTAAGCATCAGCGACATCGCGCAACGCGTTGGCTTCTCGGATACCACCTACTTCATTAGCTGCTTTAAGAAACGAATAGGGGAAACGCCGCTGCAGTACCGCAAGCAGCTGTCGGGGGAGGAGGTAACGGGGAAGGGGTAACAGCGGGGCGGCACGCCGGGCGCGCCGCCGGAAAAGCGATTACTGCGGGAACCACTGGTCGTTGATTTTCTGATAGGTACCGTCAGCTTTGATGGCTTCCAGTGCATCATTCAGTTTTTTCAACAGCGCAATGTTATCCGGGCGCACGGCAATGCCGAGGCCGGTGCCGAAGTACTGCGGATCGGTCACTTTATCGGTGGCGGTCCCCAGCTGCGGGTTGGTTTTCAGCCACTCATTCACCACGGCGGTGTCGCCGAACACGCCATCGAGACGGCCATTTTTCAGATCGATAATCGCATTCTGGTAGCTGTCATAGGCGACGGTTTTCACTTCCGGATGCTTGTCCTGAAGGTATTTCTGGTGCGTGGTGCCGTTTTCCATGCCGATGCGCTTGCCTTTCAGCTGGTCGAAGGAGCTGAACGCGCCTTTTTTGGCGATCACCACCGCCGAGTTGGCGTAATAGGGGGCGCTGAACGCCACCTGCTTGCTGCG
The DNA here is from genome assembly GCF_025914095.1 of Siccibacter colletis. Classification (NCBI taxonomy): domain Bacteria; kingdom Pseudomonadati; phylum Pseudomonadota; class Gammaproteobacteria; order Enterobacterales; family Enterobacteriaceae; genus Siccibacter; species Siccibacter colletis. The sequence continues at coordinate 1,330,839 of NZ_CP074352.1, forward strand.
CTCCGGGGTGATGTCCATACCCGAGATCACCGCGTCATATTTTTTGAATTTCAGGGCCGGGATCAGGCTGTCGAATGCCTGGTTGGTAAAGGTGCACTCGGCCTGCATCTGTTTGCATAACGCTTTCGCCAGATCGATATCAAAACCGACGATCTGATTGTTGGCATCCAGGGATTCGAACGGCGGATAGGTCGCGGATGACGCAAAGCTGATTTTTTCTGCAGCCGTGGCGCTGAAGGCGCTGGCGAGTAAAGCGACCAGTAATAACTTTTTCATTTCTGAACTCCCGTCTGTCAATTTTGTTATTATAGATGTGCTGTTGCGTGGGAGTGACTTTGCCATTAAGTGAATTTATATTCAATAAAAATGTATAAATATATGTTTTGTGGCAGTGTCAGGGTGGGTTTTTAGGGTGGGTAAACGCAGTGCACCCACCGTTAGGGCATGAAGTCTATGGGATTGCGGTGAAGGTTCCGTTCACTGTGGCACCGCGCTCACATGCAAACACAGCCGTTCGTGAACGGGTGAAGGGGGTTCGCCGCCACCCCCTTCACCATCCCGGCTCCCGGCCAGTAAAACCGGCCCTGCGGGCTACCCTTGCCTCCGGCGTTTCGCTTCCGGTCGGGCGCGATACCCCATCCCGGGGCTCGCGCCCTCTGGCGGTTCCCGACCGCCAGCCCGGACTCAACGCCTGCGGCGCGGCGGTTTTGATGCCGGATAAGGCCACGCCTCGGCTTATGCGTTCATGGTGGGTGCGCGTTGCTTACCCACCCTACGGGATGGCGGAAGTTTGTAGGGTGGGTAAACGAAGTGCACCCACCGTTTACCACCCACCCACCGTTTACAGCGCACCCGCCAGTGAGCAGGTGCGCATCTTCAGGGGGATTAACTGCGGTGTTCGAATGCCAGCGCGCGGCGCTCGATCAGGCGCATCATCAGCGTCAGCAGACCGTTGACCACCAGATAGATCAACCCGGCGGCACCGAACACCATCACGTCGTAGGTGCGTCCGTAGAGCAGTTGCCCGTGGCCCATCACTTCCATCAGCGTGATGGTGTAGGCCAGCGAGGTACTTTTGAACACCAGCACCACTTCGTTGGAGTAGGAGGAGAGCGCGCGCTTGAAGGCGTAAGGCAGCAGGATCGCCAGCGTATCCTTCTTGCTCATACCCAGTGCGCCGCACGACTGCCACTGCCCTTCCGGGATGGCGCGGATCGCGCCGTAAAACAGCTGGGTGGTATAGGCCGCGCTGTTCAGCGAGAGCGCAATCAGCGCACACAGCCAGGGCTCAGAGAGCAAACTCCACAGCCACGGCACCTGCTGCAGCGCCGGGAACTGCCCCGGACCGTAATAGATAAGGAAGATCTGCACCAGCAGCGGCGTACCGGTAAACAGCGTAATGTAACCGCGCACAATCCACACCAGCACCGGCGTTTTCAGGGTCAGCACAATGGTGAACAGCAGCGACAGCACCAGCGCCACGGCAATAGACGCAGCGGTCAACGTCAGGCTGGTATGGAGGCCTTTCAGCAGTTCGGGTAAATAGTCGAGCATCAGCCGGGTCTCCGTTCAAAACGCGTGGCGCGCTGGTCAATGCGTTTCAGGACGTACTGGCTGAGCAGGGTGATCACCAGGTAAATCGCCGCCGCGATAATGTACCAGGTAAACGGCTCCTGGGTGCGGGTCGCGATGCTGCGGGTCTGCAACATCAGGTCGTTAACGCTGATAAGCGAGACCAGCGCGGTATCTTTCAGCAGCACCAGCCACTGATTGCCCAGCCCCGGCAGGGCATGACGCCACATCTGGGGCATCACCAGGCGGAAAAAAATCACCGTTTTCGACAGGCCCAGCGCCTGGCCGGATTCCCACTGGCCGAGCGGCACGGCTTTAAGCGCGCCGCGCAGAGTCTGGGACGCGTAGGCGGCATAGAGCAGCGACAGCGCAATCACCCCGCACAGAAACGGGCTGACGTCGAAGTTGTCGATCTGCATCTGCACCGGGATCTGAATAACGCCGAGATTAATGCTGAAGCCGTCAGAGAGCAGGAGCAGCAGCTGCGATGCGCCAAAATAGATAAACAGCACTACCAGAATTTCCGGCAGGCCGCGTAGCAATGTGACGATACCGGTGCCGAGCCAGGCGACCGGGCGCCATTTTGCAGACTCCCAGACGGCAAACAGCATCGCCAGCGCCAGCCCGATGACCAGTGCACAAACGGCAAGGCCGACGGTCATCCCGGCGGCGCTTGCTAAGGGAAACATATCGTTCATTCAGGCGCTTACTTCTGGAACCATTTTTTGTAGATGGCATCGTAAGTGCCGTCCTGTTTTACCTTCTCCAGCGCGGTGTTGAACTTCTGCTGCAGATCGGTGTTGCCCTGACGCACGGCGATGCCGAGGCCGGTACCGAAGTAGGCTTTGTCAGTGACTTTATCGCCCACAGCGGCCAGCTTGTCGTTAGCTTTCAGCCACTCGGTGACCACGGCGGTGTCGCCAAACACGGCATCGATACGGCCATTCTGCAGGTCGAGACGCGCGTTCTGGTAGCTGTCGTAGGAGACGGTGGTGATTTCCGGGTGCTTATCGGTAATGAATTTCTGATGGGTCGTCCCGTTCTGCACGCCCACTTTCTTGCCTTTCAGCGCCTCGATGCTGGTGAACTTGCCTTTCTGGCCGATGAACAGCGCTGAGTTGTCGTAGTAAGGCTTGGAGAACAGCACCTGTTTTTCACGCTCCGGCGTGATGTCCATGCCGGCCATCACCGCATCGAAACGGCGGAATTTCAGGCTCGGGATCAGGCTGTCGAACGCCTGATTGGTGAAGGTGCAGGTAGCGTCGATCTCTTTACACAGCGCGTTAGCCAGATCCACGTCGAAGCCGACGATTTTATTGTTGGCGTCCATCGATTCAAACGGAGGGTAGGAAGCCTCGGTGGCAAAACGGATGGTCTGCGCGGCGGTAGCGGACAGGCTGACGCTGGCAAGCAGCGCGGCAATCAGAATTTTTTTCATTGTCATTTCCCGATAGACATCAGTGAGATAAGTAGTTTTTAAACGCGTCGGTCTGCGGGCTGGCAAAGCAGCTCGCGGAACCCTGTTCAACGATATGGCCGTTTTCCATATACACCACGCGGCTCGCGGTTTTGCGCGCCACTTCCACTTCATGTGTCACGATGACCTGGGTAATACCGGTTTGCGAAAGTTCGCGAATAATGCTCACCACCTGGGCGGTGATTTCAGGATCCAGTGCCGCGGTTGGCTCATCGAACAGCAGAACCTGCGGCTCCATCATCAGGGCGCGGGCAATCGCCACGCGCTGCTGCTGGCCACCGGAAAGGTGCAGCGGGAAGCGGTCGCTGAACGGCGTCAGGCGCAGGCGCTCCAGCAGCTTGCCGGCACGCTCGCGCGCCGCGTCTTTCGTCAGGCCGAGTACACGGCAGGGCGCTTCGATAAGGTTTTGCAGCACCGTCAGGTGCGGCCAGAGATTGTACTGCTGAAACACCATACCGACGTTCTGGCGCAGCTCGCGGATCGCGCTGTCGGAGGGGGCTTTTGCAAAGTCGAACCGGGTACCGGCGATGCCCAGCGTACCGGAGCGCGGCATCTCCAGCAGGTTGAGTACCCGCAGCAGGGAGCTTTTACCCGCGCCGCTCGGACCAAGCAGCACCAGCGTTTCGCCCTGAGGGCATTCGAGGTTGATATCAAACAGCGCCTGATGCGCGCCGTAGAAGCAGTTAATGCCGTTTAATTGAATACTCATGCGAAACAGTCGAATAGCTATTGAGGCCGCAAATAGTAACGTTGGCAGAATAGTTATGCAATATTTCTGCGTCAAAACCTAAAAACAACGCCTGTCAGCTCTTAAACTTAGCACAAAATAGTGCAGCGGAAGGGAGGTAAGAATAAATATCGGCATATGAAGGTAAATGCCAGACTATTTACGGGGGTTACCCTCTTCCGCTGCGGCGCTTTGCTTAGCTACCGCGTTTTTCCAGCGACTGACGCAGGGTGCCGGCGGGCGCATGGGTGGCATCGCCGAGGTAGCGCACATCGTCCACTACCCAGCACTGGCCTTCCCGGATCATCAGCACTTCATCCTGCCAGCGCTGTTCGCCCTGAGACAGTTCAACGCGCAGCGGAATGTTACGCGCGTCGGTGTTCGGGATGCGCGAGCTGCTGGCAACCACGGCGTTATCGGCGGTGGTGGTGCGGCTGGAGAAGATATCGCCTTTCAGGAATACCGCCTGCTCAGGATGCGTCTGCTGCGCTTTCTGCAGCGTCTGCCACAGGGAGTCGCTGAGATAAGGGCGCAGCGCCGCGACATCGCCCGCGTTCTGGCCGCGATGCTCGATACGGTAGTCATAAAATTGCTGTGCCACGCTGTCCGGGCCGCCGTCCACGCATGGACCGCTGCGGGTGCCGATATCCTTAAAGGCAGGCGTCACAGTGGTACAGGCGCTGAGAGCCAGCGCGCAGGGTAAAAGTAAAGTCTTCGCGAAGTGGCGCATTTTTATTTCCTTATTTGTCTACTACGGTTCTTGTCAGAGGACTTTTTCAGCATAGCGTATAGCACAGGAATATGGCTGTGATATTGTGCGCTAACGCATTGATAGCCAAAGAAGGAGAAGGTTTTATGCAATTTTCTACCACCCCAACGCTCGAAGGGCAGGTGATTGTTGAGTACTGCGGCGTTGTCACCGGGGAAGCGATTCTCGGGGCAAACATCTTCCGTGATTTCTTTGCCGGCATTCGCGACATCGTCGGTGGCCGCTCCGGCGCCTATGAAAAGGAGCTGCGTAAGGCGCGTGAAATCGCGTTTCGCGAGCTGGGCGATCAGGCAAAAGCCCTCGGCGCCGATGCGGTGGTCGGCATTGATATCGACTACGAAACCGTCGGCAAAGAGAGCAGCATGCTGATGGTGAGCGTCACCGGTACCGCGGTGAAAACCCGCCGATGAAGCGCCTGCTGTGGCTGTGCGCGCTGGTGGCTCTGCTGGCCGGGTGCGCGGGTGAAAAGGGCATCGTTGATAAGGGCGACTATAAAGTGGATACCCGCCGCCAGGCGCAGGCGGCGTATCCGCGCGTGAAGGTGCTGGTGATTCACTATACCGCCGACGACTTCGACACCTCGCTGGCGACCCTCACCGATAAGCACGTCAGTTCCCACTATCTGATCCCTGACAACCCGCCGCAGTCGGGCGGAAAACCGCTTATCTGGCAGCTGGTACCGGAGCGGGAGCTGGCCTGGCATGCCGGGGCCAGTTTCTGGCGCGGGGCGAGCCGCATCAATGACACCTCAATTGGTATTGAGCTGGAGAACCGTGGCTGGATCAAGGTCAACGGCGCGAAGCAGTTTGCACCGTTCAACCCGGCGCAGATTCAGGTGCTGGCGAAGCTGGCCCGCGACATCATTACCCGCTACGACATCAAACCGCAAAACGTGGTGGCCCACGCGGACATCGCACCGCAGCGCAAGGATGACCCCGGCCCGCTGTTCCCGTGGCAGCAGCTGGCTGCCCAGGGCATTGGCGCCTGGCCTGATGCGCCGCGGGTGGCGTTCTACCTGAATGGCCGCGACCCGTTTGCGCCGGTAGACAGCGCGCTGCTGCTGGATGCGTTGGCGCGCTATGGCTATCCGGTCACGCCGGAGATGACCCCGGCCCAGCAAAAGCGGGTGATTCAGGTGTTCCAGATGCATTTCCGCCCGGCGCTGTGGAACGGAATTGCCGATGCCGAAAGTCTGGCTATCGCGAATGCGTTGCTGGAGAAGTATGGGCAGGGGTGAACGGGGGGCGCCCACCGTTTACCGCGCATTCGCCGTTTTTACATCACGTCTATGTGAATTCGGCAAGGGTTCCGTTCACCGGGGCACCGCGCTTACATGGGAATGCCGCCGCACGTGAACGGGTGAAGGGGGTTCGCCGCCACCCCCTTCACCATCCCGGCTCCCGGCCAGTAAAACCGGCCCTACGGGCTGCCCTTGCCTCCGGCGTTTCGCTTCCGGTCGGGCGCGATACCCCATCCCGGGGCTCGCGCCCTCTGGCGGTTCCCGACCGCCAGCCCGGACTCAACGCCTGCGCCGCGGCGGTTTTGATGCCGGACGGGGCCATCTCTCTGGCATGGGTTATTTGGTTTTGTGGTGGGTGCGCTGCGCTTACCTACCCTACGGGATGGCAGAATTTTGTAGGGTGGGTAAACGAAGTGCACCCACCGTTTACCGCGCATCCGCAATTGGCTAGCAGTGCCAGGTGCCGTGATCGCGCAGCCATAGCGCGGTGCGCTCGATGCCTTCGTCGAGCGATATCACCGGTTCGTAGCCCAGCTCTGTCCGGGCGCGGGTGATGTCCAGCGTAAAATCAAAATGCAGCTTCGAGACGCTGAAATGCGTCAGCACCGGCTCCTTGTCAGACTTATTCGCCAGCCGCTCCATGCTGCGCGCTATCATATCCAGCATTGGGTAGGGCACGGAGCGAATGCGGCAGGGCATCTCCAGCTCGTCGATCAGCTTCTGCACGATGGTGCGCAGCGGGCGCGGCTCGCCGTTGGTGATGTTATAGGCCCGGCCGGAAGGCAGCGCGTCGCAGGCGCTGGAGCTGGCCAGCCACATGGCGTGCACCGCGTTCTCATGGTAGGTCATGTCCACCACCGCCTCGCCGCCGCGCGGCAGCGGCACGTTGCCGTAGTGACGCATCAGGTGCATCAGGCGCGGGAAAAACACCGTATCGTGCTGCCCGAACAGGCTTTGCGGACGCAGAATGGTGAAGCGGGTATTAGGGTTGGCCTGCGCCAGCAGACCGATCACCTCTTCGCTGGCGGCTTTGCTGCGAGCGAACTCATTGGCGAAGCGCGGCGGACGAAAGTTTTCGTCGATATCGCGATGGTGATGGAAATCAAAATAGAGCGAGGGCGACGAGATATGCACCACGTTGCGCACCCCCCAGGCCACGGCCCACTCGCCGAGGCGGCGGGTGGCGCGCACGTTCGCGAGGTCGAACGCCTCCTGCTTGCCCCAGGGCGACGTCAGGCTGGAGCAGTGCCACAGCGTGTCGATATCCGCCAGCAGCACCTTCGCCTGGGATGACACCAGCTCGGTAAGATCCGCAGGAATAAACTCCGCACCCATTTTTTGCAGCAGGCGGCCCATGGCTTCGTTGCGCCCGGTGGCGCGCACGCGGACCCCGCGCTTTAACAAATACTCGACTGCGTTCCGGCCTAAGCCGCTGGTGGCACCCGTTACCAGTACCTTCATAACAACCCGCTGTGGTGGTGACATGTCGCTGCGCATTCTTTCGTGAAATCAATGCGGATGCAATGGGTGGGGAGGGCTAAAGAGAATAAACCGTGCCGGGAAAGCGGCAGGAAGGGGAATAGCGCGCCCGAAGCGCGCTATGAGGCAGCACTCAGCGCGTCAGAAAGCGCTGCCAGTGGGCAACGACCTGTTCAAGCTGCGCACGGCTGACGTCGAGGTGAGTCACCAGACGCACCACCGGCGAGGCGTTGATCAGCACGCCTGCTGCCTTCATATGCTCGCCCAGTGCGCCAGCGGCTCCTTCCGGGGCGCGCACGAACACCATGTTGGTGTCCTGACGCATCACGTCGGCACCGATCTCGCGCAGTTGCGCGGCCAGCCAGGCGGCGTTGTCGTGGTCGTCTTTCAGGCGCTGAACGTTGTGCTCCAGCGCGTACTGCCCGGCAGCCGCCAGCATGCCCGCCTGGCGCATACCGCCGCCGGTCATCTTGCGCCAGCGGTTGGCGCGACGGATATACGCCGCGCTACCCACCAGCAGCGAGCCCACCGGCGTACCCAGCCCTTTCGACAGGCAGATGGTGAAGGTGTCGCAGTACTGGACCACCTCTTTCAGCGAGCAGCCGTACTCCACCACCGCATTAAAGATGCGCGCTCCGTCAACGTGCAGCCCCAGCCCACGTTCCCGGGTGAACTCCCACGCCTGGCGCAGGTAGCCCTGCGGCAGCACTTTGCCGTTATGGGTGTTTTCGAGGCTGAGCAGGCGGGTGCGGGCGAAGTGAATATCGTCGGGCTTGATCTTCTCCGCCACCTTATCAAGCGGCAGGGTGCCGTCACGGCTGGCTTCAATCGGCTGCGGCTGGATACTGCCCAGCACCGCCGCGCCGCCGGCTTCGTAGAGATAGTTGTGGGCCAGCTGACCCACAATGTACTCTTCCCCGCGTTCGCAGTGGCTGAGCAACGCCACCAGATTGGCCTGGGTGCCGGTAGGTAAAAACAGCGCCGCCTCTTTGCCGGCCAGCGCTGCAGCGTACTCCTGCAGCGCATTGACCGTCGGGTCGTCACCATACACATCGTCCCCAACCGGGGCATCCATCATTGCCGCTTTCATCGCCGCACTCGGGCGGGTTACGGTATCACTGCGCAAATCGATCACGGGCGTTCCTGTCGTGAGTGGGTTTGCTCCTTATTTACCTGAACCAGTTGGTTTTCGCCAGCTCCATCACCTCATCGCCGCGCCCGTTGATGATGGCGCGCAGCATATAGAGGCTGAAGCCTTTGGCCTGCTCCATCTTGATCTGCGGCGGCATCGCCAGCTCTTCCTTCGCGACCACCGCGTCGATCAGCACCGGCCCGTCGATGGTAAAGGCGCGCTGCAGGGCGGCATCCAGATCCTCTGATTTCTCAACGCGGATCCCGGTAATGCCGCAGGCCTCGGCGATGCGGGCAAAATTATTTTCTCCCAGCTCGGTGCCGTCGGTCAGATAGCCTCCGGCTTTCATCTCCATCGCCACGAAGCCCAGCGTGCTGTTGTTAAACACCACGATTTTTACCGGCAGCTTCATCTGCGCGATGGTGAGGAAATCCCCCATCAGCATGCTAAAGCCGCCGTCGCCGCACATAGCAATCACCTGGCGCGACGGATCGGCAGCTTTCGCGCCCAGCGCCTGCGGCATGGCGTTCGCCATTGAGCCGTGGTTAAACGAGCCGATAAGACGACGCTTGCCGTTCATTTTCAGGTAGCGCGCCGCCCAGACGGTCGGGGTACCGACATCGCAGGTAAACACCGCGTCCTCATCGGCATAGTGGCTGATCTGCTGCGCCAGATACTGCGGGTGAATAATTTCTTTGCCCGGTTTAGCGAGGTCGTCCAGCCCTTTACGTGCCTCGCGATAATCGTCCAGCGCCTTGTCGAGGAAGCGACGGTCGGTTTTCTCCTCCAGCAGCGGCAGCAGGGCGCGCAGGGTGGCTTTGATATCGCCCACCATCGCCATATCGACTTTGCTGTGCGAGCCGAGGCTGGCGGGATTGATGTCGATCTGGATGATCTTTGCATCGGTTGGGTAGAAAGCACGATACGGGAACTGGGTGCCGAGCAGGAGCAGGGTGTCGGCATTCATCATGGTGTGATACCCGGACGAGAAGCCAATCAGCCCGGTCATACCGACGTCATACGGGTTGTCATACTCAACGTGCTCTTTCCCGCGCAGGGCGTGGACGATGGGCGCTTTCAGCGTCGCGGCGAACTGGACCAGTTCCTCGTGCGCGCCGGCGCAGCCGCTGCCGCACATCAGGGCGATATTGCTGGAGTAGCGCAGCACCTGCGCCAGCTTTTTCAGCTCTTCATCATTAGGGGTCACCACCGGCGCGGAAGGGGCGTACCAGCTGGTGGTTGCCTCTTCCGGGGCGGGTTTTAACGCCACATCACCCGGCAGGACAATCACCGATACGCCGCGGTTAAGAATGGCTTTGTGCATGGCGATAGCCAGCACCTGCGGGATCTGTTCCGGGGTGGAAACCAGTTCGCAATAGTGGCTGCACTCGCGGAACAGCTCCTGCGGGTGCGTCTCCTGGAAATAACCGCTGCCAATCTCGCTCGACGGAATGTGCGCCGCAATGGCGACCACCGGCACGCGATTGCGATGGCAGTCAAACAGACCGTTAATCAGGTGCAGATTGCCCGGCCCACAGGAGCCGGCGCAAACCGCCAGTTCGCCGGTAAGCTGCGCCTCAGCGCCTGCAGCAAAGGCCGCAACCTCTTCATGTCGCGTCGGCATCCACGCAACGGTGCCCATGCGATTCAGGCTGTCACTCAGGCCATTCAGGGAGTCGCCGGTGACTCCCCAGATGCGTTTCACCCCGGCCTGTTCCAGCGTTTTTGCAATATAAGCGGCAACGGTCTGTTTCATCGGTCCTCCATACCCTGTTTGTGATAACGCTTACAAGCTTAGTCCAATTTCCGTGACGCCCCGCGTTTAACCCCGTAGTTTATGCGGGTTTCAGGCTGCTTTTTTTCGACGCATCGTTGCGTTTTTTTCTGGGCAAAAAGGAAATCAATCAGATGGTTACATCGATGTTGGCTGCAATTAACCGGGCGCTCGCCCATGAGGACTTCGGAAAGCTTTTGTTACGACTTGCCGTCGGCGGGCTGATGCTGTTTCACGGCGTACACAAGCTTATCGACGGGGTGGACGGCATCGTCGGGATGCTCACCGCGCAGGGACTGCCGGGCTTTATTGCCTACGGTGTGCTGGTGGGGGAAGTGGTCGCGCCGTGCCTGATTATTCTCGGTATCGTCACCCGGCCGGCGGCGCTGGTACTGGCGTTTACCATGGTGGTGGCCTGGCTGATGGTGGGCACTGGAAAAACCTGGCTGCTGGATAAAACCGGCGCCTGGGCGATTGAAAATCTGATGTACTTCTTCATCGGCGCGCTGGCAGTGGCCTGCCTGGGTGCCGGGCGCTACGCCTTCGGCAAAGGGGCGTGGCGATAATAAAAAAGGGCGGTGATTACCGCCCTTTTTTTCCCGAATGACGATCACGCCAGGACCAGATCGCTCTGCGGATGGCAGGAGCAGGCCAGCACGTAGCCGTCAGCCACCTCGCGCTCCGTCAGGGTCATGGTGCTGGTGGTGGTGTACTCTCCGGAAAGCACCCGCGTTTTACAGCTACCGCACACCCCGGCGCGGCATGCGGCGTTAACCGCTACCTTATTACTTTCCAGCGCCTCCAGCAGCGTGGTGCCCACCGGGCCATAGAACTCCCGCGCCGGACTCAGGGTGGTAAATTTCAGCCCGGAGGCGACCGGGGCCGCCACCGGCGTAAAGAACTTCTCTTTATGGAAGCGCGTCACGCCCAGCGCTTTCACATGCTGTTCAACCGCGTCCATATAGGGCGCCGGGCCGCAGACCATGACGGTGCGCGCGGCGATGTCCGGCACCGCGGCCAGTATCTCCGGCGTGATACGCCCCTCGATAAAACCGAGGGTGGCCTGCTGCTCCGCCATCAGCGTCACCGGGTAGTCGCGCCACTCGTCGGCGAAAATCACATCCTGCGGCGTGCGCACGTTATAGATCACGGCTACGTCGGCGGCGGGGCGGTGTTTTGCCAGCCAGCGGCGCATCGACATAATCGGCGTCACGCCGCAGCCCGCCGCCAGCAGCAGGAAGCGGTCGTTCGCTTCCGTATCGCAGGTGAAGTCGCCCTGAGCATCCGAAAGCCAGAGATAATCCCCGCGTTTGACCTGCTGCGTCAGCCAGCCAGAGCCCACGCCGTCATCAATGCGCCGTACGGTCAGGGTGATAAACGGGCTGATGCCCGGCGTGGCGGAAATAGTGTAGGCGCGCAGGATATCCGGGCTGTTATTGATGCTCACCAGCGCGTACTGCCCGGCACGCCAGCGGTACTGGTCGTGGCACAGCAGCGCCAGCGTCCAGACATCGGGCGTCTCCTGGGTAATGTGGTGCACCTGCATCCGCCACGGGCAGAGGGGGGTTGGCATTGTCATGTTCTGCTCCTTACGCGCTCAGTAATTCACGCATGTCCTGCTCGACCGTGGTGACCTGACGCAGGCCGAACTTCTCATTCAGGATCGCCAGCAGGTCCGGGGTCAGGAAGCCGGGCGCGGTCGGGCCGGTAATGATGTTGGTCACGCCGAGCGACAGCAGGGTCAGCAGAATGACGATCGCTTTCTGTTCGAACCAGGAGAGCACCAGGCTCAGCGGCAGATCGTTTACGCCACAGCCGAGTTTCTCGGCCAGCGTCACCGCGAGGATTATCGCCGAGTAGGCGTCGTTGCACTGTCCGGCATCCACCAGACGCGGCAGGCCTTCGATATCGCCAAACTCCAGCTTGTTGAAGCGGTACTTACCGCAGGCCAGCGTCAGGATCAGGCAGTCATCCGGCACGCTGGTGGCAAAATCGGTGAAGTAGCTACGCTCCCCGCGCGCGCCGTCGCAGCCGCCGACCAGGAAGATGTGGCGCAGCTTCTCGCGGCTCACCAGATCGATCAGGGTATCCGCCGCGCCAAGCAGGGTCTGACGCCCGAAGCCGACGGTGATCAGATGCTCAATTTCGCTCCAGGGGAAACCGCCCAGCTGCTGCGCCTGGGTAATCACCGGGGCGAAGTCGTCGCCTTCAAGGTGATTCACCCCCGGCCAGCCGACGATGCTGCGGGTCCAGATGCGATCGTTGTAGCTGCCGACGTGCGGGTCAATGATGCAGTTGGAGGTCATGACAATCGGGCCGGGGAAGCGGGCGAACTCGGTCTGCTGGTTCTGCCAGCCGCTGCCGTAGTTCCCCACCAGGTGTTTAAACTTGCGCAGTTCCGGATAACCGTGCGCCGGCAGCATCTCGCCGTGGGTGTAGACGTTTACCCCGGTGCCCTCGGTCTGTTGCAGCAGGTTGTAGAGATCTTTCAGATCGTGACCGGAAATCAGGATGCACTTTCCCGCCACCGGTTTGACGTTGACCTGTGTCGGGGTTGGGTGGCCGTAGAGCGAGGTTTCGCCTGCATCAAGAATGCTCATCACGCTGAAGTTCATCTGACCAATACCCATCGCGCACTCCAGCAGCGCATTCATGTCTGCCGGCCAGGTGCCGAGCCACGCCATAATCTGGTGATAGCGCGCGTAAAGGTCATTGTCATACTGGCCCAGCACGTGGGCGTGTTCCATATAGGCCGCTGCGCCCTTCAGGCCGTAGAGGCAGAGCAGGCGCAGGCCAAGAATGTTGTCGCCGATGGTCGCTTTATCGATATTGGGGGCAAATGCTGCCGCCTGCCGCTGCAGGTCGCCGAGGTCGTCGCTGATAAGCTGCAGTTCTGCCATCGGGTTTTCTACCCGGGCGCTGGCATCAGCCGTGAGGCAGCGGGCTTTCAGCTGCTCGCGCAGGGCAATCGCCTGACGCGCATAGCCAACGATGCGCGTCGAGTCGAAGTTAACGTTGGTGAGGGTGGAGAAGAACGCGCGCGGCGCGAAGCTGTCCACGTCGTGATCGATGATGTCATACTCACGCGCCTTCACCGCCCAGGCTGACAGCCCCTGCAGCGCAGCGATCAGCAGATCCTGCAGATCTGAGGTTTCCGCGGTTTTCCCGCACATGCCCTGCGCATACGCGCAGCCGTCGCCTGCCGGAGTACGAATAGTTTGTTCACATTGCACACAGAACATGTTGATGCCTTATAAGTTGTATTTAATATGCATGTTTAAGGTTAAGGCAGGGTCCGGGGGATGAAAAGAGGATTTACCGGCTAGTTAAATCGGAATTGATTTAGCGCAATTTTGGCGGCAGCCGGGCTACCGCCAGAGGAGTATCAGGCAGTGAAAATCGCCATCAGAATGGGCACCAGCAGGCTAAGAATAAAACCATGCACGATAGCGGCAGGCACCATCTCAATCCCGCCGCTGCGCTGCAGCACCGGCAGGGTGAAGTCCATCGAGGTGGCACCGCACAGGCCCAGCGCGGAACTGCGGCTGCGGCGAACCAGGCCCGGGATCAGCATGATGGCGATAAGCTCGCGCGCCAGATCGTTAAAGAAGGTCGCACTGCCGATCACCGGGCCGTAAGCGTCGGTCAGCAGGATGCCGGAGAGCGAGTACCAGCCGAACCCGGAGGCCATCGCCAGCCCGGTTTTCAGCGGCAGATTAAGCAGGAAGGCGTTAATCACCCCGGCCGCCAGCGAACTGGCAACCACCACCACCGCAACAATCATACCGCGGCGGTTCAGCACAATCTGACGCAGGGTCATGCCGTTATTGCGCAGCTGAATACCAATCAGGAACAGCAGGAAGATGAGCGTGTACTCACTGGCGGCGGTGGCGTGCTGCAGCCAGCCCAGCCCGCTCAGGCCCAGCAGAAAACCGAGCACCACTACCCCGCACAGCTTTAGCGACTCCAGCGCCATCGCCAGCCGGGAAGGCAGCGCTTCCTGATGGTGGTTGTGCCGCCACGGCATGCTGCGCTCCAGCCACAGCAGGGCGGCGCAGTTGCACAGCAGGATCACTACCACGCTGACCGCACTGTAATGGGCAATCGCGACGAGGTTCTCCGCCAGGTTATCGAGAAACGCGAGGCTGATACCCATAAAAAACAGGATCAGATAGACGATATAGCTTAAAAGACGATTGATCAGCCTGAGCGCGCCAGTGTGACGCAGGGGGATGAGGTAGCCGACGATAAGCGGAGCGAGAATAATAAGCAGTCCGGACAGCATGAAATCAGGAAATCCTTGCAAAGAAACAAAGCATTAACACACTACCGAAAGCGCGACGGTGAGTAAAGCTGCAAAAAAAAGGGGTGTTTATGCAAGGCAATAAAGTCAATGGCCCGGGTTAGCGGGCCATAAGCAATCAATAACGCTTTTCCAGCAGCGTGCGGTAGATTACCCCGCCGGCAAGGCCACCGATGAGCGGCATGACCCAGAACAGCCACAGCTGCTCCAGCGCCCAGCTACCCTGGAACAGCGCGACCGCAGTACTGCGCGCCGGGTTGACCGAGGTATTGGTTACCGGAATGCTGATTAAGTGGATCAGGGTTAACGCCAGGCCAATGGCAAGCGGCGCAAAACCCGCCGGCGCTTTACGATCGGTGGCGCCCAGAATAATAATCAGGAAAAAGCCGGTTAATACTATTTCAATGACGATAGCCGACAGCATGGAATAATGATCCGGGGAATGTTCGCCGTAACCATTTGCGGCAAACCCCAGGGCTGCGTCAAAGCCATTTTTCCCGCTGGCAATCACCCATAATACGGCAGCGGCGATAATACCGCCGATAAGCTGAGAGACGATATACCCGATAATTTCCCGGGCTGGAAAACGACCGCCGGCCCATAATCCCAGCGTGACCGCCGGATTAAAGTGGCCGCCGGAAATATGCCCCACGGCATAAGCCATGGTTAATACCGTCAGGCCGAAGGCCAGCGCCACACCGGCAAAACCAATGCCCAGCGCCGGGTAAGCCGCTGCCAGTACCGCGCTGCCGCAGCCGCCAAAGACTAACCAGAAAGTACCGAAACACTCTGCTGCTAATTTTCTGAACATAACAACCTCAAATAATCCATCATATTTTTATGCCGGGGTGAATAAATGCCCCGGTATTTTTAGCGCGGCGATTCTAGTTTTCAGGCAGCGGTATTGCTATAGCCATAAGGGTATTTATTGATTTAAAACAAGCGATGCAAAATAAGCGATAAAAATAGATTATTTATCGCTGAATATTCCTGGAATTAAGGGCGCCCGGTGCGGCAAGTGGGAATTTTTACCGTATTCACCGCGGGCGCCGACAGCTGGCGTTATACTTGCCTGGCAAATACCTGCCAGTTTCAGTCCGGAGGAGTGATGTTTCTTGAGCGCGTTGAGATCGTTGGCTTTCGTGGAATTAACCGCCTGTCGCTCATGCTTGAGCATAACAACGTGCTTATCGGCGAAAATGCCTGGGGAAAGTCGAGCCTGCTGGATGCCCTGACGCTGCTGCTCTCTCCGCAGCCCGATCTGTATCAGTTTACCCGCAACGACTTCTGGTTTCCGCCCGGACAGGTGAACGGGCGCGAGCGTCATCTGCATATTATTCTGACCTTTCGCGAGTCCGTGCCGGGTGAGCATCAGGCGCCACGCTATCGCAGCCTGGCGGAGGGCTGGGTAAAGAGCGACGACGGTCA
This sequence comes from Siccibacter colletis, assembly GCF_025914095.1. Classification (NCBI taxonomy): domain Bacteria; kingdom Pseudomonadati; phylum Pseudomonadota; class Gammaproteobacteria; order Enterobacterales; family Enterobacteriaceae; genus Siccibacter; species Siccibacter colletis. Next base: position 1,346,740 of record NZ_CP074352.1, read on the forward strand.
TGCGCGTCTGTTTTACCGGCTGGAAGGCGAGAGCGACGATAGCGGTCAGGTAACCACCCGGCGTAGTTTTCTTGATGCCCGGGGTGAATCGCGGCCGATGGAGGAGAGTGAACGCCTGGCCCGGCAACTCATCCGCCTGCACCCGGTGCTGCGGCTGCGCGATGCGCGTTTTATGCGCCGTATCCGCAACGGCACGGTGCCGGAAACCCCGGACGTTGAGGTCACCGCTCGCGAACTGGATTACCTGGCGCGGGAGCTGGTGGCGCGCCCGCAGCAGTTGACCGATGCGCAAATCCGCCAGGGACTGACCGCTATGGTGCAGCTACTGGAGCATTACTTCGCCGAGCAGGGCAGCGGCGAGGCGCGCACCCGGCTGCTGCGTCGGCGCTCACACGATGAACAGCGCAGCTGGCGCTATCTTGACGTCATTAATCGCATGATTGACATCCCCGGCGGCCGCTCGTACCGCATGATCCTCCTCGGCCTGTTTTCCACGCTGTTGCAGGCCAAAGGCACGCTGCGCCTCGACCCGGATGCCCGCCCGCTGCTACTGGTGGAAGATCCCGAGACGCGCCTGCACCCGATAATGCTGTCGGTGGCCTGGAACCTGCTCAACCTATTGCCGCTGCAAAAGATCACCACCACCAACTCCGGGGAGCTGCTGTCGATGACCCCGGTTGAGCAGGTGTGCCGGCTGGTGCGCGAGTCGTCGAAAGTGGCGGCCTGGCGTCTCGGACCGGGGGGATGAATGCCGAGGACAGCCGCCGTATCGCCTTTCATATCCGCACCAATCGCCCCGCCTCGCTGTTTGCGCGCTGCTGGCTGCTGGTGGAAGGTGAAACCGAAGTGTGGGTGATGAACGAGCTGGCGCGTCAGTGCGGGTATCATTTTGATGCGGAAGGGGTGAAGGTGATTGAGTTTGCTCAGTCGGGGTTAAAACCGTTGATCAAGTTCGCCCGCCGCATGGGTATTGAGTGGCACGTGCTGGTGGACGGCGACGAGGCGGGGAAAAAATATGCCGCCACGGTGCGCGGACTGCTGCATAACGACCACGAGCGCGATCGTCTCACGGCGCTGCCGGCACTCGATATGGAGCATTTTATGTACCGGCAAGGCTTCGCCGACGTGTTTCATCGCGTCGCCCAGCTCCCGGACAAGGTGCCGATGAACATGCGGCGCATCATCGGCAAGGCGATCCACCGCTCCTCAAAGCCCGATCTGGAGATTGAGGTGGCGCTGGAAGCCGGACGGCGCGGTGTGGAGTCGATCCCGCCGCTGCTGCGCAGCATGTTCTCCCGGGTGCTGTGGCTGGCGCGCGGACGCGCCGACTGACGCTCTACAGCGCGTCCTGTACCTTTGTCAGCATCCCATCCAGCAGGTCATAGCGACGACGGTACTCGGCGCGCTTCTTGCTGGCGATCTCCTCCATCGGCTTGCGGGCAATGGCCCGGGGCAGGCGATAGTATCCCTCCGGTGTCCGCACGCCGCCGGTAGATTCCCAGAAGCTGTCGTAGTCGGCATGCAGCTGCGCCTTTTTATCGCGATAGCGCAGGCTGCGGTAAACGTGGGCCTCGTTGCTGACTGCCAGCAGCGCTTCCATCCCGAAGTGCTGCGCCAGCGCGCAGGCCGCTTCCACCACCAGCCGCTTGGGAAACAGGCCGTGGCAGGATTTGGTCGCCTGCTGAATAACGCTGTGCGGCACCTCGGGTTTTGGTCCCTGCAGGCCGCCGATAAACAACGTTTTGCGGCCCTGCATCTGACAGAAGGTAAACGTCAGTTCGGCAATGATCGTCTGGCTCTCATCGCGCAGTACCAGCGTGCTTTCACCCTCTTTATCCAGTGATACCAGCGTCACAAAATCAATAAAGTAGTGTGCACCGTCGCGGCCTTCCAGGGTCGCCAGCCGCATTCCATACTGGCTGAGGTGCGCGGCGAACTGCGCCGGGGTTAAGGCCGCAGAAAGCGTCTGATAGTGAAAACAGAGCGCGTCGAGCGCGGCTTTGCGGTTAAGATTAGCGGCCATATAGGGGCGATGCAGACGGCACGGCAGGCGCGGCTGGCGCATCAGCAGGCTTTGCGAGTCTGGATGCGCTGTCAGCACGTTGAGCAGTTTGCGTGTAGAAAATGGCATCAGCAGCGAGCGCAGCATAAACTTGCGGCGAAAGCTGGCCTTACGCCAGAATTTAGCAGGTTGCCATGCCCCCGTTGTCAGCGCTACAAAGAGCTGCCAGCTACTGCGGTCCAGCGCCTGCGGGGTGTTGTTTTCAATGACGTGCGACATGATGTTTACTCAGGTGAAAATAGACCCTGGCATTTCATCACCGGTAAACTCAACGGCACGTCAATCACGCCGTCACCTCGCGGGCTATCTGCCGTTTGTTGAGCTGACGTTTAGCTTTGCCCCAATGCCGAACTTATCGTCGAACGACACAGGAATCTCATGTTAACCAAGGGAAAATTTAAAAAGCGCTATCTGTTGCTGCTGGTTATCGTGCTGCTGGCGGGGGCCTGGATCTGGTCCACGCTGAATGCCCCACCGCCGCAGTACCAGACGATGATCGTGCGTAAAAATGACCTGCAGCAGAGCGTGCTGGCGACCGGCAAGCTCGATGCGCTGCGTAAGGTGGACGTGGGTGCCCAGGTCAGCGGGCAGCTGAAAACGCTGTCGGTAAATATCGGCGACCGGGTGAAAAAAGATCAGCTGCTGGGGGTTATCGATCCCGAGCAGGCCGAGAACCAGATCAAAGAGGTTGAGGCGACGCTGATGGAGCTGCGCGCCCAGCGGCGTCAGGCTCTGGCAGAGGCGGCGCTGGCCCGCGTCACCTTACAGCGCCAGCAGCAGCTGGCGAAAACCCAGGCGGTGTCGCGCCAGGATCTGGATACCGCAGCCACCGAGCTGGCGGTGAAAGAGGCGCAGACTGGCACCATCGAGGCGCAAATTCAGCGCAATCAGGCCTCGCTGGATACCGCCAGAACCAACCTCGATTACACCAAAATTATTGCCCCGATGGCCGGGGAGGTAACGCAGATCACCACCCTGCAGGGCCAGACGGTGATTGCCGCGCAGCAGGCACCCAACATTCTGACGCTGGCGGATCTCGGCACCATGCTGGTGAAAGCCCAGGTGTCAGAGGCCGACGTTATCCACCTGAAACCGGGTTTGCAGGCGTGGTTTACGGTGTTAGGCGATCCGCTCACCCGCTACGAAGGCACCCTGAAAGACATTCTGCCGACTCCAGAGAAGGTGAACGATGCCATCTTCTATTACGCGCGTTTTGAAGTGCCGAACCCGAAGCGGGTGCTGCGTCTTGATATGACCGCTCAGGTGCACATCCAGCTCAGCAATGTGAAGGGCGTCCTGACCATACCGCTGTCGGCGCTGGGCGATCCGGTGGGGGAGAACCGCTACAAAATTCGCGTGCTGCGCAATGGGGAAGTGCGCGAGCGTGAGATCGTTATCGGCGCGCGCAACGATACCCAGGTGCAGGTGGTAAAAGGGCTGGAAGAGGGTGAAGAGGTGGTAACCGGTCAGAAACTCGCCGGAGGCGAACAATGACCGTGCTGCTTGAGCTGAAGGATATTCGCCGCAGCTATCCCTCCGGCGAGGAGCAGGTTGAGGTGCTGAAGGGCATCAACCTTGCGATCCACGCCGGTGAGATGGTGGCCATCGTCGGCGCATCCGGCTCCGGGAAATCGACGCTGATGAATATTCTCGGCTGTCTCGATAAGCCCAGCAGCGGCAGCTATCACGTGGCGGGCACCGATGTGGCGACGCTGGATGGCGATGCCCTCGCACAGCTGCGCCGCGAGCACTTCGGCTTTATTTTTCAGCGCTACCATTTGCTGTCGCACCTCAGCGCGGCGCAGAACGTGGAAGTTCCCGCCGTCTATGCCGGGGTCAGCCCGAAAGCACGCCGCCAGCGCGCCACCGAACTGTTGACCCGGCTGGGGCTGGCGGAGCGCGTCGACTATTCGCCCTCGCAGCTCTCGGGCGGCCAGCAGCAGCGCGTAAGTATCGCCCGCGCCCTGATGAACGGCGGCCAGGTGATCCTCGCCGATGAACCCACCGGGGCGCTGGATACCCACTCCGGCGAAGAGGTGATGGCGACGCTTAAGCAGCTGCGCGATCGCGGCCACACCATTATTATCGTCACGCACGATCTTAACGTCGCCGCCCAGGCCGAGCGGGTGATTGAGATCCGCGACGGTGAGATCATCGCCAATCCACCGCCCACCGCAACGGCGGTGAACGCCCAGCCGATTGCTGATAAGCCACAGGACAGTTCGGCCTGGCAGCAGTTTATCGGCGGCTTTAAGGAAGCGCTCACTATGGCCTGGCTGGCGATGATCGCCAACAAAATGCGCACTCTGCTGACCATGCTGGGCATCATCATCGGCATCGCATCGGTGGTGTCGATTGTGGTGGTCGGCGATGCGGCAAAACAGCTGGTGCTGGCGGATATCCGCTCCATCGGCACCAACACCATCGACGTCTACCCCGGTAAAGATTTCGGCGATGACGATCCGCAGTATCAGCAGTCGCTGAAATATGACGATCTGACGGCGATTCAGAAGCAGCCGTGGGTTGAATCCGCCACGCCGGCGGTTTCCCAGAATCTGCGTCTGCGCTACGGCAACGTGGATGTCGCCGCCAGCGCCAACGGCGTCAGCGGCCAGTATTTTAACGTTTACGGCATGACCTTCAGCGAAGGCAGCACCTTCAACGACAGCCAGCTTGCCGGGCGCGCCCAGGTGGTGATCCTCGACAGCAACAGCCGCCGCCAGCTGTTCAAAGACAAGCCGTCGGTGGTAGGGGAAGTGGTGCTGGTGGGGAATATGCCAGCCACGGTCATCGGGGTGGCCGAGGAGAAGCAGTCGATGTTTGGCAGCAGCAAGGTGCTGCGCGTCTGGTTGCCTTATACCACTATGTCCGGGCGCATTATGGGCCAGTCGTGGCTCAACTCCATCACCGTGCGCGTTAAGGACGGTTACCAGAGCGCCGAGGCGGAGCAGCAGATCACGCGCCTGCTGACGCTGCGCCACGGCAAGCAGGATTTCTTCACCTGGAATATGGACGGCGTCTTGAAAACGGCGGAAAAGACCACACGTACTCTTCAGCTGTTTCTTACTCTGGTGGCGGTGATCTCGCTGCTGGTCGGCGGGATTGGCGTGATGAACATCATGCTGGTGTCGGTGACCGAGCGCACCCGGGAGATCGGTATCCGCATGGCGGTCGGGGCGCGGGCCAGCGATGTGCTGCAGCAGTTCCTGATTGAAGCGGTGCTGGTGTGTCTGGTGGGGGGCGCGTTAGGCATTACCCTGTCGCTGCTTATCGCCTTCACGCTGCAGCTGTTTTTACCGGGCTGGGAGATTGGTTTCTCGCCGGTGGCGCTGGCGACCGCGTTTATCTGCTCCACGGTGACCGGCGTTGTCTTTGGCTGGCTGCCGGCGCGCAACGCCGCACGGCTAAATCCGGTGGATGCGCTGGCGCGGGAATAACGGCGGGCTAATAAAAATGCCAGTCACGAGGGCTGGCATTTTGACGAGGGGATGTACACAATAAAAAAGCGCGTCAGGCGACGGTCTCGACCTCAACCAGAGGCACAATGAGACTCGCATGGTTGCCTTTTGGCCCCTGATGTACATCAAACCTGACGAGTTGTCCGGCTTTAAGCGTTCTGTAACCATCCATCTGGATAGTGGAATAGTGAGCGAAAATATCTTCGCCGCCGCCTTCAGGGCAGATAAATCCAAACCCTTTAGCGTTGTTGAACCATTTAACTGTACCCGTTTCCATGCTTCGACATCCTTCGTAACTCTTATTAAGTGAGATGGAATCAACCGGAAGTGAGCCCGGGCTGTTCAAAACCTCGCCAGCTCACGCTTGTACAATTTAGAGAAATCAGGCAGGTCGTCAAGCAATCGTCGGGCGCAGACGGGGTTGGATGAATCAAATTTTGAAGCAGTTAACGCTATTGGGCGAAGTTGTGACGAGGCTCGCGTATGGCAGCAATAGATGATAGTTATAGCGCTTATCGGGTAGATTCAGGATGGCAATTTGCTCATCCATGAGGCGGGTCAGGGATCTCACGTAACGTTAACCAATGATGATGACGGGCAATGGGTAAGACAAACAGCTGGTTCGATTTTGACCAAATGGCGGAAGATAAGCTTCACGAAGCGCTAAAACCGCCATCTATGTATAAAGTTATATTAATGAACGATGATTACACGCCAATGGAATTTGTTATTGACGTGCTACAAAAGTTCTTTTCTTATGATGTTGAACGTGCAACGCAACTGATGCTCACGGTTCACTATCAGGGCAAGGCCATCTGCGGTGTCTTTACCGCCGAGGTTGCCGAGACGAAAGTCGCCATGGTGAACGAGTATGCAAAGGAGAACGAGCATCCGTTGCTGTGTACGCTGGAAAAAGCCTGAATACAGGCAAACTTTTGAGGGGGGTGCCCTATGCTCAATCAGGAACTGGAACTCAGTTTAAACATGGCTTTCGCCAGAGCGCGCGAGCACCGACACGAGTTTATGACCGTCGAGCATCTGTTACTGGCTCTGCTCAGTAACCCATCGGCACGCGAGGCGCTTGAGGCGTGCTCCGTAGACCTGGTGGCGCTGCGTCAGGAACTTGAAGCCTTCATCGAACAAACCACACCTGTGCTGCCAGCCAGCGAAGAGGAGCGCGACACTCAGCCGACGCTCAGCTTCCAGCGCGTTCTGCAGCGCGCGGTGTTTCATGTCCAGTCGTCCGGTCGCAGCGAAGTGACCGGTGCTAACGTGCTGGTGGCGATTTTCAGCGAGCAGGAATCGCAGGCCGCCTATCTGCTGCGTAAGCATGAAGTCAGCCGCCTTGACGTGGTGAACTTTATTTCGCACGGCACGCGCAAAGAAGAATCGAATCCATCCTCTGACTCCAGCAGTCAGGTCAACGATGAGCAGGCAGCAGGCGGGGAGGAGCGTATGGAGAACTTCACCACCAATCTTAACCAGCTTGCGCGCGTGGGCGGAATCGACCCGCTGATCGGTCGCGATAAAGAGCTGGAGCGCGCCATTCAGGTGCTGTGCCGCCGTCGTAAAAACAACCCGCTGCTGGTGGGTGAATCTGGCGTGGGTAAAACAGCCATCGCCGAAGGCCTGGCCTGGCGTATCGTGCAGGGCGACGTCCCGGAAGTGATCGCCAACTGCACCATTTACTCGCTGGATATCGGCTCGTTGCTGGCTGGGACTAAATACCGCGGCGATTTTGAAAAACGCTTCAAGGCGCTGCTGAAACAGCTTGAGCAGGACACCGACAGCATTCTGTTTATCGATGAGATCCACACCATCATTGGTGCGGGGGCTGCGTCTGGTGGGCAGGTGGATGCCGCGAACCTGATCAAACCGCTGCTCTCCAGCGGCAAGATCCGGGTGATGGGCTCCACCACCTATCAGGAGTTCAGCAACATCTTCGAAAAAGATCGCGCTCTGGCGCGTCGCTTCCAGAAGATCGATATCACCGAGCCGAGCGTTGACGAAACGGTACAGATCATCAACGGCCTGAAAACCAAATACGAAGCGCATCACGACGTGCGTTATACCGCGAAAGCGGTGCGTGCGGCGGTGGAGCTGGCGGTGAAATACATCAACGATCGTCACCTGCCGGATAAGGCGATTGACGTTATCGACGAAGCGGGCGCGCGCGCGCGTCTGATGCCGGTCAGCAAACGTAAGAAAACGGTCAATGTGGCAGACATCGAATCCGTGGTAGCGCGCATTGCGCGTATCCCGGAGAAAAGCGTCTCCCAGAGCGATCGCGATACCCTGAAAAACCTCGGCGATCGCCTGAAAATGCTGGTGTTTGGCCAGGATAAAGCCATTGAGGCGTTAACCGAAGCCATCAAGATGAGCCGGGCAGGGCTGGGTCAGGATCACAAGCCGGTAGGCTCCTTCCTGTTTGCCGGTCCGACCGGCGTCGGGAAAACCGAGGTAACGGTACAGCTGGCGAAAGCGCTGGGTATCGAACTGCTGCGCTTTGATATGTCCGAGTATATGGAGCGTCATACCGTCAGCCGCCTGATTGGTGCGCCTCCGGGCTACGTCGGCTTCGACCAGGGCGGGCTGCTGACCGATGCGGTGATCAAGCATCCGCACGCGGTGCTGCTGCTCGATGAAATCGAAAAGGCGCATCCGGACGTCTTTAACCTGCTGCTGCAGGTGATGGACAACGGTACACTGACCGATAACAACGGCCGCAAGGCGGACTTCCGCAACGTGGTGCTGGTGATGACCACCAACGCCGGGGTGCGCGAGACCGAACGTAAGTCGATTGGCCTGATCCGTCAGGACAACAGCACCGACGCGATGGAAGAGATCAAGAAGGTGTTTACGCCGGAGTTCCGCAACCGTCTCGACAACATTATCTGGTTCAACCATCTGTCAACCGACGTGATTCACCAGGTCGTGGACAAGTTTATTGTCGAACTGCAGGTGCAGCTGGATCAGAAAGGCGTGTCGCTGGAAGTCAGTCAGGAAGCACGCGACTGGCTGGCCGGGAAAGGCTATGACCGCGCAATGGGCGCTCGCCCGATGTCGCGTGTGATTCAGGACAACCTGAAGAAACCGCTGGCCAACGAACTGCTGTTTGGTTCGCTGGTGGATGGTGGACAGGTGACCGTCGCGCTGGATAAAGAGGGTGACAAGCTCACCTATAGCTTCCAGAGCGCCCAGAAGCACAAGCCGGAAGCGGCGCACTGAGTGCAAATCTTAAATAAAAAACCGGGCAGTGCCCGGTTTTTTTTTGCGCCGCTTAAGCGTTAACTCAGCATCCCGCGCGATAAGCAAAGAAAAGGCCGGGAATTACCCGGCCTTTACAATCAGGTCGCCCCACGCAGGCGCGATGAAAAAAGCTTATCGGCTACGGAAGACAATGCGGCCTTTGCTCAGGTCGTACGGGGTCAGTTCCACCGTCACCTTGTCACCCGTCAGAATGCGGATGTAGTTTTTGCGCATTTTACCGGAAATGTGAGCAGTTACCACGTGACCGTTTTCCAGCTCAACGCGGAACATGGTGTTAGGCAGCGTTTCAAGAACGGTACCCTGCATTTCAATATTGTCTTCTTTGGCCATCTAATCCTCTGGGGTATCACTACCGTAGTTTTGAACCGGCAAGATAATGCCGAAATTTGTCTGTTAAGTAAAGATTTCGGGTTGAAATCACAACAAAGTTTGTCTGCGCATTACCCGGCGCACGTCGTTAAACCGCAGTGCAGCACAAGCAGTGTATGGGGGGAACGATGAGATAAACGATGGGCGTTACCGGATTCGATCAGTCCCAGACGGCGGCGGGCAATCAGCAGACTATTCTCTGCGCGCATAATTATAACACCCTGATAAAAAATGTGCCGAAAACATTCACTCGCTTCGCTTAAACAGCACTTGCGGCACCCAACAGTGGCTGTTTAGCTGTAAATGTCTCATTGAATCAAGGTGATGAAGATATTCACGGCGCGGAATTTCTACCGCGCCCAGGGTCGCCGTATGCGGATTTAACACTTGGCAGTCGATGAGCTTGCCGCCGCTGCGCGCAAAATAGTCACAAAATACCAGCAGGGCGGTTTTTGAGGCGTTAACGCGGCGGCTGAACATCGACTCACCGCAGAACAGTCCGCCCTGAGCAACGCCGTACATGCCTCCTACCAGCGCATCGCCTTCCCATACCTCAATTGAGTGAGCGTGACCCAGCTCGTGGAGACGAAGATAGGCCAACACGATATCCTGGGTGATCCAGGTGCCTTCATCACGATCGGCAGCGCAGCCGGCGATCACCTGGCTGAAGGCGTGATTAAGCGTGACGCGATAAGGCGAGCGCTGATGAAAGCGCTTCATGCTGCGGCTGAGGTGAAAAGCTTCGGGCCACAGCACCGCACGCGGGTCGGGCGACCACCATAAAATGGGATCGCCGGGAGAAAACCAGGGGAAAATGCCGCGCTGGTAGGCCATCAGCAGCCGCGCCGGGCTGAGATCGCCGCCCAGCGCCAGCAGTCCGTTAGGCTCGCGTAGCGCCACGTCGGGCGACGGAAAGGCAATAGAGTGACGAGAAAGCTGAACCAGGCGCATGACGACAATGCTCCACTACGCGGCAAGTAACCGTTCAATCATAGTTTAAACACGGCGATGGAACTGATAATAACGCCCCTGGTTCGCCATCAGAGTAGCGTGAGTACCTTGCTCAATAATCTGACCGTTGTCCATTACAATTATGCGGTTGAAGCGCGACAGCCCCTTCAGGCGATGCGTGACCAGCAGAACCGTTTTCCCCTGGGCGACGTCAGCCAGCAAATCAAGAATTTGCCCTTCGGTTTCCGCATCCAGCCCTTCGGTGGGTTCATCCAGCAGCATCAGCGGCGCATCGTGCAGCAGCGCGCGGGCAATCGCCAGACGGCGCAGTTCGCCGCCGGAGAGCTGGCGGCCACCCTCGCCGAGCCAGGCGTTCAGCCCGGCATCATCGAGTAATTTCTCAAGCCCGGTGCGGGTGAGGGCATCACTCAACTGCGCATCGCTCGCCTCAGGGCGCGCCAGCAGCAGGTTGTCGCGCAGCGTGGCGCTGAACAGGTGTACGCGCTGCGTGACCACGCTCATGGTGGCGCGCAGGGCCGCTTCGTCGAAGCTCTCGATGGGTGTTCCGTTGATCTGCAGCGTGCCGGCAGCTGGGTTCCAGGCGCGGGTGATGAGCTGCAGCAGCGTCGATTTCCCGCAGCCGGTGCGACCAAGGATTGCGATATGCTCGCCTGGCTCCACCGTCAGGGTGATATCCGACAGCGCCTGCTGCGGCTGGTGTGGATAGCTGAAGCTGACATTCTGCAGGCTGAGCGCCACCTGGGGCGGCACCGGCTGTGTGTTAGCAGGGAAGGTCACGTCAGGCTGCTGCTCGGTGATCTGCGACACCCGGGTCGCGGAGGCGATCACCTGGCCGAGATGCTGGAACGCGCCGGTGACCGGCGCCAGCGCTTCAAATGCGGCCAGAGCGCAGAATACAAACAAGGCAATCAGCGCGCCGGGAGAGGTGTCGCCGCCGACGCTGCCGGCTGCCATCCACAGCACAATCACCACCGCCGCGCCGCTGATAAGCTGCATCGCCGCCTGGGAGAGCGCGGTCAGGGATGACTGCTGGCGCTGGGCGTCGTGCCACGCCTGCTCGGTATCATCCATCGCCTCACGATAGCGGGTGCTGGCCCCGAAAATGGTCAGCTCTGCCTGGCCCTGCAACCATGCGGTGAGCTGCTGACGCCACTGGCCGCGCAGCCGGGTCAGGGCTTCCCCGCCGGGTTTGCCCGCGCGGTAAAACAGCGGCGGGAGCAGCAGCAGCGTGAGCAGCATAATGCCACCCAGCGTCAGCGCCAGGGTGACATCCAGCAGGCTCAGGCCAAAGGTCACCACCAGGATCACAACCAGCGCTCCCACCAGCGGGGAGATGACGCGCAGATAAAGGTGATCGAGGGTATCGACATCGGCCACCATGCGGTTAAGCAGTTCGCCCTGCCGGAAGCGCGCCAGACCCGCCGGCGAGAGCGGCAGCAGCTTGCTGAAGGTGCTCACCCGCAGGTGTTGCAGTACGCGGAAGGTGGCATCGTGACTCACCAGTCGTTCAAAGTAACGCCCGGCGGTACGGGTGATCGCCGACCCGCGCACGCCTGCCGCAGGCAGCATAAAGTTAAAGCTGTAGATACCGGCAAAGCCGACCAGCGCCGAGGCGGAGAGGAACCAGCCGGAGAGTGTCAGCAGGCCGATACTGGCCAGCAGCGTGACGATCGCCAGCACCACGCCCAGGGTCAGCAGCCAGAAGTGGCGGCGCCAGAGCGCGAGATAAGGAAGCAGTGCGCGCATTTAAATCTCCTCCTGACGATGGGCAAGCAGGGCGGCAAAATGGCCCTTCGTCTGACTCAGAGTGGTGAAATTACCCCGTTCAACCAGAGCGCCGTCACGCATTACCCAGATTTCATCCCAGTCGGCAATGTAATCCAGCTGGTGGGTGACCATCAGCGTGGTCTGCCGGGTGGATGCATCGGTCAGCGCCTGCATCACGTGCTGTTCACTGCTGGCATCCAGGCTGGCACCCGGCTCGTCAAGCAGCAGCAGGCGGCAGCGATAGAGCAGGGCGCGAGCCACCGCCACGCGCTGCGCCTGGCCGACAGAGAGACGCGCGGCGTTATCACCGAGCGGCGTATCGAGACCGTTATCCAGTAGCGGCAGGAATTCACTGACGCCGGCCTGGTCGAGTACCGCCTGGAGCTGGGCTTCCCCGGGATCGCCGCCAGCCAGCAGCAGGTTTTCACGAATAGTCGCGCCGGGAAGCTGTGGATTCTGCCCCACCCAGCTCAGCTGTTCGCGCCAGCGATCCGGCTCCAGTTCGCGCAGCTCAATACCGTTGATGCGCAGCTCGCCATCGTACGGCAGAAAACCTGACAGCACATTCAGCAGCGAGCTTTTTCCCGCCCCGCTCTGGCCGACCAGCACCACGCGTTTGCCGGCGGGCAGGGTAAAGGTGAGCGGCCCGGCCAGCTTTTTACCATCCGGCGAGAGGATCACCAGATCCCGGGCGCTGATCTCCAGCGCTTCGTGATTGCTCAGGATGGCAGTGCCGCGCTGCGGCTGCTGAAGCGGGGTTTCAAGGAAGGTTTTCAGGCTGTCGGCAGCACCAATCGCCTGGGCTTTGGCATGATAGAAGGTACCGAGATCGCGCAGCGGCTGGAAAAATTCCGGCGCAAGGATAAGCGCCAGGAAACCAGCAAACAGCGTGACGCCGGTGCCGTAATGGCCGAAGTTAAGCTCGCCCAGATAGGAGAAACCGAAATAGACCGCCACCAGCGCAATGGACAGCGAGGTAAAGAACTCCAGCACGCCGGAGGATAAAAAGGCCAGGCGCAGCACTTCCATGGTGCGCTTACGGAAATCCTGCGAGGCGCGGCGAATATTCTCCCGTTCGACGTCGCCCCGGTAAAACAGACGCAGGGTTTCCATGCCGCGCAGGCGATCGAGAAAATGCCCGCTCAGACGGCCCAGTGCGAGGAAGTTACGACGGTTCGCGTCCGCAGCGCCCATACCAACCATCGCCATAAACATCGGGATCAACGGCGCGGTGCCCAGCAGGATCAGGGCCGCCGTCCAGTTGACCGGGAAAATGGTAATCACGATCAGCAGCGGCACCATTGCCGCCAGCGCCATCTGCGGCAGGTAGCGGGCATAGTAGTCATGCATATCGTCGATTTGCTCAAGGATCAGCGTCGCCCAGCTACCGGCGGGTTTACCCTGGATCCATGCCGGCCCGGCCTGTTGCAGGCGATCCAGCACCTGGCGGCGAATGGCATAGCGGATCTTTTGTCCGGCACGGAACCCTACCTTTTCACGCATCCACACCACCCAGGCGCGCAGCACGAACACCATCACCAGCAAGGCAAACGGCAGCAGCATCGCTTCGCGTGGAATGTCTTCCATAATCAGGTTGTGCAGCAGGTGCGCCAGCAGCCAGGCCTGCGCCACGATCAGCAGACCGCTGATAAGACCAAGCAGACGAGAAAGCATGAGCCAGCGGCGGGAAAGGGCGCTCTGCGCTTTCAGCCAGCGGGTAAGTTCTTGTTGACGGGTTTTGTTCATGGGGTGCTATGCAATTACGGGAAACGGCTGCCCGGGGGTGAATTTGCACCGAATGTTACAACGAGCCAAAAAGAAAGGCGACACATTGTCGCCTTCTTTACTTGTGATTGACTCACAAGGGTATTTTATTTACAGCGCTTATTTGATGCCCTGCGCCAGACCGTCAAGATAGCGTTCCGCGTCGAGCGCCGCCATACAGCCGGTGCCCGCAGAGGTGATCGCCTGACGATAGATATGGTCCATCACGTCGCCGGCGGCAAACACGCCAGGAATGCTGGTCTGAGTCGCATTACCGTGGATACCGGACTGCACTTTGATGTAGCCGTTTTCCAGCTCCAGCTGACCGTCGAAAATCGCCGTGTTCGGGCTGTGGCCGATAGCCACAAACAGACCGGCTACCTCCAGCGTTTCCACGTTGTCGGCGTTTTCGGTATCGCGAAGGCGCAGCCCTGACACGCCCATCTGATCGCCGGTCACCTCTTCCAGCGTGCGGTGGGTGTGCAGCACGATATTGCCGCTTTCGACTTTGTCCATCAGACGCTTAATCAGGATTTTCTCTGCGCGGAAGCTATCGCGACGGTGAATCAGATGCACTTCCGAAGCGATATTCGCCAGGTACAGCGCTTCTTCCACCGCGGTGTTACCGCCGCCGATGACCGCGACTTTCTGGTTGCGGTAGAAGAATCCGTCGCAGGTGGCGCAGGCGGAAACACCGCGGCCTTTATACGCTTCTTCAGACGGCAGACCCAGATAACGGGCTGAGGCGCCGGTGGCGATAATCAGCGCATCGCAGGTGTATTCGCCGTTGTCACCGATCAGGCGGAACGGACGATTTTGCAGATCGACGCGGGTGATATGGTCGAACAGGATTTCCGTTTCAAACTTCGCGGCATGCTCGTGCATGCGCTCCATCAACAGCGGACCAGTCAGATCGTGCGGGTCGCCCGGCCAGTTTTCGACTTCGGTGGTTGTGGTCAGCTGACCGCCTTTTTCCATACCGGTAATCAGTACCGGATTCAGGTTTGCGCGCGCAGCATAGACCGCAGCGGTATAGCCCGCCGGGCCGGAGCCAAGAATTAACAGTTTACTGTGTTTCGCCGTGCCCATGAGATCCTCATTGTTGATTGGCAAACAATGGGCTGGATTGTAGGTAATTTGTGACGGTAAAAAAAGGGCGTAGCGATTTTGTTAACAATACATGTAATAGCGTAAGCCAATGGATAAGCCATTCAGGCATAACAAGTTGCGCTGAAAAAAGAGCGCTATTCAGGGGGTAAAATGAGGAATAATCGCTACTGGTTACTAATTACTGGCACGTTCTACTAAAAAACGATGTTTTACTTTGACAATCCCCTGCGCTTTTGCGAAAACATTCGATGAAGAAAAAGCGCATTTGCTCCGGGAGTGGCGCAACGTCACGCTGAACAATGCATTTTTACCGGGTAATTGACATCTACGCATGGCGTGGACAGACGCCATGCGTGATATCGATACCGCCTTCCGGCACCCCGGTCTTCTCAAAATAGACCCTGAACAGTGATGTGAACAGGGTAATGGCAGGTGTAGGGAAGGAATACAGAGAGACAATAATAATGGTAGATAGCAAGAAGCGCCCTGGCAAAGATCTCGACCGTATCGATCGTAACATTCTGAATGAGCTGCAAAAGGATGGGCGCATTTCCAACGTCGAGCTTTCAAAACGAGTGGGGCTTTCCCCTACGCCATGCCTTGAGCGTGTGCGCAGGCTGGAGAGACAAGGATTCATTCAGGGCTATACCGCGCTGCTGAATCCGCATTATCTGGATGCCTCCCTTCTGGTGTTCGTTGAGATTACTCTGAATCGCGGTGCGCCGGATGTGTTTGAGCAGTTCAACGCTGCAGTGCAAAAACTTGAAGAAATTCAGGAGTGTCATCTGGTATCCGGTGATTTCGACTACCTGTTGAAGACCCGCGTACCGGACATGTCCGCCTACCGTAAGCTATTGGGCGAAACCCTGCTGCGCCTGCCGGGCGTAAACGACACCCGCACCTACGTGGTGATGGAAGAAGTGAAGCAGAGTAATCGTCTGGTTATTAAGACCCGCTAAGACGGATCAGGTGCAAAATCACCGTATTTTGATTACACTCCTGTTAATCCATACAGCAGCAGTGCCGGGGCAACCCGGCGCTGTTTGCCATTTTAGCATCACGGATCTGGAGTGCCTGTCTTGAGCCAGGAATACACTGAAGACAAAGAAGTAACACTGACCAAATTAAGCAGCGGACGCCGCGTTTTAGAAGCGTTGCTGATCCTTGTGGCGCTGTTTGCCGTGTGGCTGATGGCCGCCTTACTCAGTTTTAATCCGTCCGATCCCAGCTGGTCGCAAACCGCGTGGCACGAGCCTATTCACAACCTCGGTGGTATGCCGGGCGCCTGGCTTGCCGATACCCTGTTCTTTATTTTCGGGGTGATGGCCTACACCATACCGGTGATGATCGTCGGCGGCTGCTGGTTTGCGTATTGCCACCGCGCCAATGAAGATTACATCGACTATTTCGCTGTTGCCCTGCGTCTGATTGGCGTGCTGGCGCTGATCCTGACCTCCTGTGGCCTGGCCGCCATCAACGCCGACGATATCTGGTACTTCGCCTCGGGCGGGGTCATCGGCAGCCTGTTGAGTACCGCTATGATGCCGCTGCTCAACAGTACTGGCGGCACCATTGCACTGCTCTGCATCTGGGCGGCGGGCCTGACGCTGTTCACCGGCTGGTCCTGGGTCAGCATCGCGGAAAAAATTGGTAGCGTCGTGCTCAGCGTACTGACCTTCGCCAGCAACCGTACCCGCCGGGATGACACCTGGCAGGACGACGAGTATGAAGAAGACGAGTACGACGATGAGGAAGAGGACGATCTTCCGGTTGAGAAAAAAGAGTCGCGCCGGGCGCGTATTCTGCGCGGTGCGCTGGCACGCAAGCAGCGCGTGGCCGAAAAGTTTGCCAATCCGATGGGGCGCAAAACCGACGAAGCGCTGTTCTCCGGTAAGCGTATGGATGACCCGGATGACGTGCTGTTCAGCGCGCGCGGCGTTGATGCCGATGCGGATGACGTACTGTTCTCTGGCCATAGCCTGCAACAACCTGAACTTGACCCGGACGATCCGCTGTTCAGCGGCCGTTCCATCGCCGCGCCGATCGCCGCGGCAGGTGCAGCCACCGCGGCGGCATCCAATGCCTTTGCTGCTCCGGTAGAAGCGGTGATGCCTCAGGCATCTGCCGTGACCGCTGCGCCGCAACCTCAGGTTGCGCCGGTAGAGTGGCAGGCTGCCCCTACCGTACATACACCGGAGCCTTCTGTGGCCCCGGAGCCAGCCAGCTATGTTGCGCCAGCACCGGCCGATGCATTCCAGCCGTTCCACATGGCTCATCCGGCAGAAGAGGAGTGGCATAACCGCCCTCAGCCTGCCGCAGATCCCGCTTATCAGACGCCTGCGTCTGCGCAGTCATACGATGCGCCGTCATACGAACAGCCATACCAACAGCCTTACGCGCAGCCAGCGGCTGACCTGCAGGAGGCGCAGCCAGCAGAAGAGAGCAAGCCAGCTCGTCCACCGCTGTGGCATTTTGAAGAGGTGGAGGCGCAGCGTGCTCGCGAGCGTGAACAGCTCGCTGCCTGGTATCGCCCGATCCCTGAGCCACAGGATGAGCAAGCGCCTGCGCGTCCGGTTGCCGCACAGCCGGTATCGACTCACGCTGCCGCTGCGCATGAAGTCGGTAGCGCACCAGCTGCACCTCAGCCAGACGCTGGCAGCATCGGCATGCCGGACGCCGGCACCGTTGCTGCGGGCACGCAAAGTGCTGCTCAGGCTGCCGCGACTGCCGCCGCCTTTACCCCGGTGTTCGGGCTGGCGGGCGACGCACCGCGTCCACAAGTAAAAGAAGGGGTAGGTCCTCAGCTCCCGCGTCCTAATCCGGTCCGGGTACCGACCCGTCGTGAACTGGCTTCCTATGGCATTAAACTGCCATCGCAGCGCATGGCCGAAGAAAAGTCGCGTGAAGCAGAGCGTCATGCGCCGGGCAGCGATGAAGAAGCCGACGTATTCCAGCAGGATGAACTGGCCCGTCAGTTTGCCGCCCAGCAGCACCAGCGCTACGGTGAACCGGGGCCACAGGCGCACGATGAAGATGCGGAATTTGCCGCTGAGCAGGCCGAGCTGGCGCGACAGTTCGCCAGCCAGCAGCAGCAACGTTATGAAGCGCATCCAACTTCTCATGCAGGTCACGCGGACGACGAGGATTACGCGGGTCTGAAAAAACTGACCGACAGCGCGCCTTCTGCCCCGCTGTTTATGCCGGATGCGGATGACACCCCGCAGTACACACCGCCCCCGCAGCCAGTGCAGCAACCACAATACGCACAGCCGCAGCAGCCGGTGCAGCAACCACAATACGCGCAGCCGCAGCAACCAGTACCGCAACCGCAGTACGCACCGCCGCAGCCGCCGCCAGTGCAGCAACCACAATACGCACAGCCGCAGCAGCCAGTACAGCAGCCGCAGTACGCACAGCCGCAGCAACCGGTGCAGCAACCACAATACGTACAGCCGCAGCAGCCGGTGCAGCAACCACAATACGCGCAGCCGCAGCAACCAGTACCGCAACCGCAGTATGCACCGCCACCGCAGCACGCCGCTCAGCCGCGCGAAAGCCTGATCCATCCGCTGCTGATGCGCAACGGCGATGACCGCCCGGTGCACAAGCCGAGCACGCCGTTGCCGTCGCTGGATCTGCTGACCTCGCCGCCGTCCGAAGTGGAACCGGTTGACAGCTTTGCACTGCAGCAGATGGCGCGCCTGGTTGAAGCGCGTCTGGCGGACTTCCGCATTAAAGCTGACGTGGTGAACTACTCGCCGGGGCCGGTGATTACCCGTTTCGAACTGAATCTGGCCCCGGGCGTCAAAGCGGCGCGCATATCTAACCTGTCCCGGGATCTGGCTCGCTCGCTCTCTACCGTGGCGGTGCGTGTGGTGGAAGTGATCCCTGGCAAACCTTACGTCGGGCTGGAGCTGCCGAACAAGAAGCGCCAGACCGTCTACCTGCGTGAGGTTCTCGACTGTCCGAAGTTCACCGAAAGTCCATCGCCGCTGTCGGTGGTGCTGGGTAAAGATATCGCCGGCGATCCGGTAGTAGCCGATCTGGCGAAAATGCCGCACCTGCTAGTGGCAGGGACTACCGGCTCGGGTAAATCGGTGGGGGTCAATGCCATGATCCTCAGCATGCTCTATAAAGCGACTCCGGAAGAGGTGCGCTTTATCATGATCGACCCGAAAATGCTTGAACTGTCGGTCTATGAAGGCATTCCGCATCTGTTAACCGAAGTGGTTACCGATATGAAAGACGCGGCCAATGCTCTGCGCTGGAGCGTGAATGAGATGGAGCGCCGCTACAAGCTGATGTCTGCCCTCGGCGTGCGTAACCTTGCGGGCTATAACGAGAAGATCCTCGAAGCCGAGCGCATGGGCCGCCCGATCCCTGATCCTTACTGGAAGCCGGGTGACAGCATGGATGCCGAACATCCGGTGCTGCAGAAGCTGCCATACATCGTGGTGATGGTGGATGAGTTCGCCGATCTGATGATGACAGTGGGCAAGAAAGTTGAAGAACTGATTGCCCGCCTGGCGCAGAAAGCGCGTGCCGCCGGTATTCACCTGGTGCTGGCGACCCAGCGTCCGTCGGTGGATGTTATTACCGGTCTGATCAAAGCGAATATCCCGACCCGTATCGCCTTTACCGTATCGAGCAAAATCGACTCCCGCACGATTCTTGACCAGGGCGGTGCTGAATCGCTGCTCGGAATGGGTGACATGCTGTTCTCAGGCCCGAACTCCACCATGCCGGTGCGCGTACACGGCGCGTTTGTTCGGGATGAAGAAGTACATGCCGTGGTGCAGGACTGGAAAGCGCGCGGACGTCCGCAATATGTTGACGGCATCACCTCCGACAGCGATAGCGAAGGCGGCGGCGGTGGTTTCGACAGCGGTGAAGAGCTTGATGCCCTGTTCGATCAGGCCGTGGCATTCGTGGTCGAGAAACGTAAGGCGTCCATTTCCGGCGTTCAGCGTCAGTTCCGCATCGGTTACAACCGTGCGGCACGCATCATCGAACAGATGGAAAATCAGGGCATCGTCAGCGAGCAGGGCCACAACGGCAACCGCGAAGTACTGGCCCCGCCACCGTTTGAATAATGCCGCTTACCCTTTTGCAAAGAAGGGTAAGCAATCGAAAAATCAGTCTTTTCTCCTGTCGAACGATGGCCATGACGGTCTACAGTTTCCGACAGAAGGCCCGCGACAGGGTCGTTAAACACTGGAGAATAACAATGAAAAACCTGGTAATGACCTGCGCACTGCTTTCCGGTTTCGTCGCCACCAGCGTCTGGGCAGATGCGGCAAGCGACCTGAAAAGCCGTCTTGATAAAGTTGGCAGCTTCCACGCCAGCTTCACCCAGAAGGTCACCGACGGCAGCGGCGCGGCGGTACAGGAAGGACAGGGCGATTTATGGGTGAAACGCCCGAACCTGTTCAACTGGCACATGACCCAGCCCGATGAGAGCGTACTGATCTCTGATGGTAAAACGCTGTGGTTCTATAACCCGTTTGTTGAGCAGGCGAGCGCCACCTGGCTGAAAGACGCCACCGGCAATACGCCGTTCATGCTGATCGCCCGTAACCAGAGCAGCGACTGGCAGCAGTACAACATCAAACAAAACGGTGATGACTTTGTTCTGACGCCGAAATCCGGCAGCGGTAACCTGAAGCAGTTCACCATTAACGTGAGCAGCAACGGCACCATCAATCAGTTCAGCGCCGTAGAGCAGGACGATCAGCGCAGCAGCTATACGCTGAAAGCCCAGCAGAACGGCGCCGTAGACGCGAGCAAATTTACGTTTACCCCGCCGCAGGGCGTAACAGTGGACGATCAACGTAAGTAGAGGTCTGAGTGGGCAACCTGACGCTCGATTTTTCCGACAATACTTTTCAACCTCTGGCCGCGCGTATGCGGCCAGAAAATTTAGCGCAGTACATCGGGCAACAGCATCTGCTGGCTCCGGGTAAGCCTTTGCCGCGCGCAATCGAAGCAGGGCATCTCCATTCGATGATCCTCTGGGGGCCGCCTGGCACCGGGAAAACCACGCTGGCGGAAGTGATCGCCCGTTATGCCGATGCCGACGTGGAGCGCATTTCCGCGGTGACCTCCGGGGTGAAAGAGATCCGCGAAGCCATTGAGCGCGCGCGTCAGAGCCGCAATGCCGGTCGCCGCACCATTCTGTTTGTCGACGAAGTGCACCGCTTCAACAAAAGCCAGCAGGACGCATTCCTGCCGCATATTGAAGACGGCACTATCACCTTCATTGGCGCGACCACCGAAAACCCCTCATTCGAGCTGAACTCGGCGCTGCTTTCACGGGCGCGCGTCTACCTGCTGAAATCACTTACCACGCAGGATATTGAGCAGGTGCTGGATCAGGCGATGAACGATAAAGAGCGCGGCTACGGCGGTCAGGATATCGTGCTGCCGGATGAGACGCGGCTGGCTATCGCTGAGCTGGTCAACGGCGATGCGCGCCGGGCGCTGAACACGCTGGAAATGATGGCGGACATGGCGGAAACCGACGACAGTGGCAAGCGCGTGCTGCTCCCGGCTTTGCTGACGGAAATTGCCGGCGAGCGCAGCGCCCGTTTCGATAATAAAGGCGACCGTTTCTACGATCTGATCTCCGCCCTGCATAAATCGGTACGCGGCTCGGCTCCCGATGCCGCGCTCTACTGGTACGCCCGCATTATCTCCGCCGGTGGCGATCCGCTCTACGTGGCGCGCCGCTGTCTGGCGATCGCCTCGGAAGACGTCGGCAACGCCGACCCCCGTGCGATGCAGGTAGCGATTTCCGCCTGGGACTGCTTTACCCGGGTTGGCCCGGCAGAAGGCGAGCGGGCGATTGCGCAGGCGATTGTCTACCTCGCCTGTGCCCCAAAAAGTAATGCTGTCTATACCGCTTTTAAAGCAGCTCTGCGCGACGCGCGGGACCGGCCGGATTACGATGTGCCTGTGCACCTGCGAAATGCGCCGACGAAGCTAATGAAAGAGATGGGCTATGGCGATGAGTACCGCTACGCGCATGATGAGCCAAACGCCTATGCCGCTGGCGAAGACTATTTCCCCGCTGAAATGGCACAAACGCGCTACTATCGCCCGACAAACCGGGGTCTTGAAGGCAAAATTGGCGAAAAGCTCGCCTGGCTTGCTGAACAGGATCAGAAAAGCCCCACAAAACGCTACCGTTAGCGCAGGCCTTGCGGTAAGGTTACCGGACGCGCGCTCATCGGCGCTGCTCCCGGTGTATCCCTGATTATCAGCGTCTTAACCGGCGTGGGATGCTAACCATTCAGCCCGAAGATGACACGTAACTCAATCATTTGTATGGCCGCAGGCTGTGGCCATATTCACTTTTATTCGATAAGCACAGGATAAGCATGCTCGATCCCAATCTGCTGCGTACCGAGCCAGACGCAGTCGCTGAAAAACTGGCACGCCGGGGCTTTAAGCTGGACGTAGATAAGCTGCGCGCTCTTGAAGAGCGTCGCAAGGTTCTTCAGGTGAACACCGAGAATCTGCAGGCGGAGCGCAACGCACGATCGAAATCCATCGGCCAGGCGAAAGCGCGCGGCGAGGATATTGAGCCACTTCGTCTGGAAGTGAACAAGCTGGGTGAAGAGCTCGATGCCGCGAAAGCGGAGCTGGAAACCCTGCAGGCGGACATCCGCGAGATTGCACTGGCGATCCCCAACCTGCCGGACGACAGCGTACCGCCAGGTAAAGACGAACATGACAACGTTGAAGTTAGCCGCTGGGGCACCCCACGCAAGTTTGACTTCGACGTGCGCGATCACGTTACCCTCGGTGAGATGCACAGCGGGCTGGATTTTGCCGCCGCCGTAAAACTGACCGGCTCTCGTTTCGTGGTAATGAAAGGGCAGATTGCCCATCTGCATCGCGCTCTGGCGCAGTTCATGCTCGATCTGCACACCGAACAGCACGGCTACAGCGAAACCTACGTTCCGTATCTGGTTAACCACGACACCCTGTACGGTACTGGCCAGCTGCCGAAATTTGCCGGCGATCTGTTCCACACGCGTCCGCTGGAAGAAGAGTCCGACAGCAGCAATTACGCGCTGATCCCAACCGCTGAAGTGCCGCTGACTAACCTCGTGCGCGACGAGATCGTTGACGAAGAGTCGCTGCCGTTGAAGTTTACCGCGCATTCGCCGTGCTTCCGCTCTGAAGCGGGATCCTACGGGCGTGATACCCGCGGCCTGATCCGCATGCACCAGTTCGATAAAGTAGAGATGGTGCAGATCGTGCGTCCGGAAGACTCCATGGATGCGCTGGAAGAGATGACCGGCCATGCAGAGAAAGTCCTGCAGCTGCTCGGTCTGCCGTATCGTAAAGTGCTGCTGTGCACCGGCGATATGGGCTTCGGCGCCTGCAAAACGTACGATCTTGAAGTCTGGGTACCGGCGCAGGACACCTACCGTGAAATCTCCTCCTGCTCTAACGTAGGGGATTTCCAGGCGCGCCGCATGCAGGCTCGCTGCCGCAGCAAGGCTGATAAGAAGCCGCGCCTGATGCACACCCTGAACGGCTCCGGCCTGGCGGTGGGGCGTACTCTAGTGGCGGTGCTGGAAAACTACCAGCAGGCTGATGGCCGTATCCAGATCCCCGACGTGCTGCGCCCTTATATGAAAGGGCTTGAGTTCATCGGTTAATCGTAAAAAGCGCCTGCGGGCGCTTTTTCTTTTCCCTGTTATCCCTTCATCTCTCGCCCTTTTCCTGTTGGTATCGCTTTATCAGACGCTGAAAGATTGATGAAATTTTTCAACTGATATCTGGCATCCTCTGCCGCTTAAAAATTCATGTAATCAATAAGATAAACGTAACGCTGTGCTGGCGCTTCGTTACGAGGATGAATGAATCGAATCGTGAAGCAGAAAAACGCCTCAGGCGTGATTTCTGGCGGATTGACAATGTTTTTGGCGGTGGCATGATGCGCACGAATTCTGACTCTCCTCACGGTTTTTATCCATGACCACATACACCCGGCCAGTGCTGCTTTTGCTCTGTGGCCTGCTTTTGTTGACCCTTGCTATCGCGGTGCTAAACACCCTGGTACCGCTCTGGCTCGCTCATGAAAATCTGCCGACATGGCAGGTGGGGATGGTCAGCTCCTCTTATTTCACCGGCAATCTGCTCGGCACGCTGTTAACCGGCGCGCTGATTAAGCGCTTCGGGTTTAATTACAGCTACTACATTGCTTCGGCGATTTTTGCCGCAGGCTGCGTTGGGCTGGGGATTACTGTGGGGTTCTGGAGCTGGCTGGCCTGGCGCTTCATCGCTGGCGTCGGCTGCGCCATGATTTGGGTCGTGGTGGAGAGCGCATTGATGTGCAGCGGCACCTCGCGCAACCGTGGACGCCTGCTGGCCGCATATATGATGGTCTACTACGTTGGTACGGTGCTGGGCCAGCTGCTGGTCAGCAAAGCCCCGACCGGTCTGATGGACGTGCTGCCGTGGGTAACGGGCCTGGTGCTGGCCGCCATTCTGCCGCTGCTGTTTACGCGTATCGTTAACGAACACAGCGAACATCAGGACGCGGTACAGATCTGGCCGATGCTGCGTCTGCGCCAGGCGCGTCTCGGGGTTAACGGCTGCATCATTTCCGGAATTGTGCTGGGCTCACTGTATGGGCTGATGCCGCTTTATCTCAATCATCAGGGGTTCAGCGATTCCGGCATTGGTTTCTGGATGGCGGTGATGGTGAGCGCCGGTATCGTCGGGCAGTGGCCGATTGGTCGTCTGGCAGATCGTTTCGGACGTCTGCTGGTGCTACGTGTCCAGGTCTTCGTGGTGATCATGGGCTGTATGGCAATGCTCAGCAATGCGGCGATGGGGCCGGCGCTGTTTATCCTTGGCGCTGCGGGCTTTACGCTCTATCCGGTGGCGATGGCCTGGGCCTGCGAAAAAGTTGAACATCATCAGCTGGTCGCCATGAACCAGGCGCTGCTGCTGAGCTACACCATCGGCAGCCTGCTGGGGCCGACCTTTACCGCCATGCTGATGCAGAATTACTCTGACAACCTGCTTTTCATCATGATCGCCAGCGTGTCGTTTATCTACCTGCTGATGCTGCTGCGTAAAGCCGGTGAGCATCCGACCCCGGTGGCTCACGCGTAACGAATGTTTTGCGCCAACGAAAAAAAGCCTGTCGATGACAGGCTTTTTTATTACGCGGAGCGCTTAGTACATTACTTTGTGACCGTACTGCTCAAGGATGTCTTTCACGCGCTCCATCGTCTCTTTTTTCGGTGGTTTTACGCCGTCAAGCTTGTACTCTTCGCCCATCGCCACCCATTTATGTTTGCCCAGCTCGTGATAGGGCAGCAGCTCGATTTTTTCGACGTTGCCCATATCACGGGTGAACTCGCCAAGGCGATGTGCGGAATCATCATCATCTGACCAGCCCGGCACCACCACATAACGGATCCAGACGCGGATATTTTTCTTAGAGAGATACTTCGCGAACTCCAGCGTGCGCTGGTTGGAGACGCCCACCAGATTCTGGTGGATCTCATCATTGATCTGCTTTAGATCGAGCATTACCAGGTCGGTAACCTCCAGCAGCTCATCGATAACCGGATCGTAGCGGCGGACAAATCCGTTGGTGTCGAGGCAGGTATGAATACCCTCCTGACGGCAGGCGCGGAACCAGTCGCGCACAAACTCGGCCTGCAGGATGGCTTCGCCCCCGGACGCGGTCACGCCGCCGCCGGATGCGTTCATAAAGTGGCGGTAGGTTACCACCTCTTTCATGAGTTCTTCCACGGTGATTTCGGTACCGCCGTGGGTGTCCCAGGTATCACGGTTGTGGCAGTAGAGGCAGCGCATCAGGCAGCCCTGGAAGAAGGTGATGAAGCGGATGCCGGGGCCATCGACGGTGCCACAGGATTCGAATGAGTGTATGCGACCAATAACTGACATTGCGGTGGTTCTCCAGGAAGGGCCGTCCATGACCTTGTATATGCACAACGCCTCTTAGCCCGAGGCTACAGGTTGTGTCGAGTCTGTTTTGGCGGATACCCATTACTGTAGATAACTGGCAAAACAGGCTATGGAGAAGGGGTTGGTAAAAAGGCCCCACGGTTGTGGAGCCTTTATTGTACGCCTTTTCAGGCAGACCGTGAATTACAGGGTCTGAGTGAAGGTACGGGTGATAACGTCCTGCTGCTGCTCTTTAGTCAGCGAGTTGAAACGCACGGCATAACCCGATACGCGGATGGTCAGCTGCGGATATTTTTCCGGGTGTTCCATCGCGTCAAGCAGCATGTCGCGGTTCATGACGTTAACGTTGAGGTGCTGACCGCCTTCGATGCTGGCTTCATGGTGGAAGTAACCATCCATCAGACCGGCAAGGTTGGTTTTACGCACTTCGTCGTCTTTACCCAGCGCGTTCGGCACGATGGAGAAGGTATAGGAGATACCATCTTTCGCGTAGGCGAACGGCAGTTTCGCAACTGAGGTCAGAGAGGCAACCGCACCTTTCTGGTCACGACCGTGCATTGGGTTAGCACCCGGGCCGAACGGCGCACCGGCGCGACGACCATCCGGAGTGTTACCGGTTTTCTTACCGTACACCACGTTGGAGGTGATGGTCAGAACAGACTGGGTCGGGATAGCGTTGCGGTAGGTAGTAAGTTTCTGAATTTTCTTCATGAAACGTTCAACCAGATCAACCGCCATGTCATCGACGCGGGCATCGTTGTTACCAAACTGCGGGTATTCACCGTCGATTTCGAAGTCGATAGCCAGGCCATCTTCGTCACGAATCGGTTTCACTTTCGCGTATTTGATAGCGGACAGGGAGTCGGCAGCAACCGACAGACCCGCGATACCGCAAGCCATGGTGCGAACCACGTCACGGTCGTGCAGAGCCATAAGAGACGCTTCGTAGCTGTATTTATCATGCATGTAGTGAATGATGTTCAGTGCGGTGACGTACTGTTTAGCCAGCCAGTCCATGAAGTGATCCATGCGTTCCATCACTTCGTCGAAGTTCAGGACATCGCCTTTGATTGGTTCAGATTTCGGACCCACCTGCATTTTCAGTTTTTCGTCCACGCCGCCGTTGATAGCATACAGCATGGTTTTCGCGAGGTTAGCGCGGGCACCGAAGAACTGCATCTGTTTGCCCACAACCATCGGGCTTACGCAGCAGGCGATAGCGTAGTCGTCATTGTTGAAGTCTGGACGCATCAGGTCGTCGTTCTCGTACTGCAGAGACGAGGTATCGATGGACACTTTCGCGGCGTATTTCTTGAAGCTCAGCGGCAGTTTTTCAGACCACAGAATGGTGATGTTCGGCTCCGGAGACGGCCCCATGGTGTATAGGGTGTTCAGGAAGCGGAAGCTGTTTTTGGTCACCAGGGTACGGCCGTCTACGCCCATACCGGCGATAGATTCGGTTGCCCAGATCGGGTCGCCGGAGAACAGCTCATCGTACTCAGGCGTACGCAGGAAGCGCACCATACGCAGTTTCATGACCAGGTGGTCAATCATTTCCTGTGCGTCTTGCTCGGTGATTTTGCCCGCTTTCAGGTCGCGTTCAATGTACACGTCGAGGAAGGTGGAAACGCGACCGAAGGACATCGCTGCACCGTTCTGAGATTTAACCGCAGCCAGGTAGCCGAAGTAGGTCCACTGTACCGCTTCCTGCGCAGTAGTTGCCGGACCGGAGATGTCGCAGCCATATTTAGCAGCCATCTCTTTGATCTGGCCCAGCGCGCGATGCTGCTCGGCAATCTCTTCACGCAGACGGATAGTTGCTTCCAGATCTTCGCCGTTTTCCAGTTTTTCCTGCAGGGACTGGAACTGGGCGTATTTGTCTTTCATCAGGAAGTCGATACCGTACAGCGCCACGCGACGGTAGTCACCGATGATACGGCCACGGCCATAGGCATCCGGCAGGCCGGTCAGCACGCCAGACTTACGGCAGTTCAGGATGTCTTTGGTGTAAACGTCAAACACGCCCTGGTTGTGAGTTTTACGGTATTCGGTGAAGATTTTTTTCAGGGACGGGTCCAGCTCGCGGTTATACGCTTTGCAGGAGCCTTCGACCATTTTGATGCCGCCGAACGGGATGATGGCGCGTTTCAGCGGCGCATCGGTCTGCAGACCAACAATTTTTTCCAGCTTCTTGTTGATATAACCCGCGTCGTGAGAGGTGATGGTGGAGGCGAGGTCAGTGTCGAAGTCTACCGGGGCGTGAGTGCGGTTTTCCAGCTTCACGCCTTCCATTACGCTGTCCCACAGGGTAGTGGTTGCCTCGGTTGCACCGGCCAGGAAGGATTCATCGCCCTCATACGGGGTGTAGTTTTTCTGGATGAAGTCACGGACGTTTACTTCATTCTGCCAGTCGCCTTTCGCAAAACCTTCCCAGGCTGTGGCCAATTTTTCATTAAGCTCGGACATGTAACACCTACCTTCTTAAGTGGATTTCTTATTACTGCGCGACATTAACGGTGTTGATCGTCGCCACGCAGGTAAATTACCCAGTACGTCAACCCAACTAACAAACCGCCGCCGATAATGTTGCCGATAGTCACCGGTATCAGATTGTCGGTAATAAAGTTCATGATAGTCAGATGAGGAAAACTTTCCGGAGAAGAGCCAACCGCGCTCCAGAACTCCGGGCTTGCAAAGTGGCGGATCACGATGCCCATCGGGATCATGAACATGTTTGCGATGCTGTGCTCAAAGCCGCTGGCAACAAACATGCCCACTGGCAAGACCATAATAAATGCTTTGTCGACCAGGCTACGACCGGAGTAGCTCATCCATACCGCAAGGCACACCATCAGGTTCGCCAGGATACCGAGGCTGACTGCCTCAATAAAGGTATGGTGTAGCTTGTGATCCGCGGTCTGCAGGACGTTCATCCCCCAGCCGCCATTGGCCGTCATATACTCGCCGGATAACCACATCAGCAGCACGAACAGCAGCGCGCCAATCAGGTTGCCCACATAAACGTTAAGCCAGTTGCGACCCAGTTGGCCCCAGGTGATACGACCGCTGGCTTTCGCCACCACAATCAACACCGTTGAGGTAAAGAGATCCGCGCCGCAGATAACGCATAAAATCAAACCAAGGGAAAAACAGATGCCGCCAATCAGCTTTGCAATCCCGAAAGGCATTGCGGCAGTGCCGGTTGTGGCCGTGATATAAAAAACAAAGGCTATGGAGATGAAGACGCCCGCGGTAATCGCCAGATAAAAGGTTTTCAGCGGATGCTTCGTTGCTTTATAAACTCCCGCTTCTTCGGCAACTTTTGCCATGGCAGCTGGAAGTAAAAGATCAAAAGGGTTGTCAGCTTTCACACTAACTCTCTCTTTTATTAAGTCGGCATGAAGATACTAACAAAGCATTATAGGGCAAAATTTGACTTGGATCATAAAGCGCCAGATTTATAGCCCTTTATCAGGTGGGGTTATAGGTAATTTTTCGGATAACTAATTGTAATATAAATAAAAAATAAATTTTAATATTTACAAAATGAGTTGAATTAATAGCTTTTGATACGTCTGTTCTGGTTAATTAGAATGGAGTATTCACGACTGAAAGTTGCAATTTAGCCTAATAAAATAAATATCAACAACCATCATTTAACTTATCTATTACAAACCAGATTAGTTTCATTTTTATTAATAAAAAAGGGGCAACATTTTGCCCCTTGATGATGCGTTAACATGAACGGAAATTAACGTTATTTAATTACCGCTTAGTTTGTTTTCCAGTATGCCGCTTTGGCGCGCTGTAATTTTTCGTAGGCCGCCAACAGTGCCTGATGCGCCGGGAAGGCTTCCAGCGAGCCGTCGGCTGGCTGCAGGCCATAGAACGGCTCTTCACCGCTGATGGCCGCGCTTGCCGCTTCGACCGCGTCAGCACCGTACATGCGTACAAACGCGTGATGGTACTGCAGCGGATCGCGCTCATCTTCCATCGCCAGCAACAGCAGCGTCTGGAGGCAGCGATAGTAGTTGGCACGCGCCGGGCTGAACAGCGAGGCGTTGAACTCCATGGTCCACTCAGTCCAGATCAGCGCCTGATCGAGGTCGCCGCCCGCCAGCGCCAGCATCGCTTTCAGCTCGCCGATGCGCAGGGTAAACCAGCCGTTGTCTTTTCCGGTAGCAATGCCCAGCAGCTCGCGCACGCGGGTAAAGTCGTCATGGCCTTCTTCATCCAGCTGGGCAATGAGATTGAGGTAGTCCTCTTTTTCCCACTCGCTTCCCGGCAGAGAAAGCAGCGTTTCGCGCAGGTGCGCACCCATACTGTTGTTTGCCAGCCACAGATCTTCCGCCGGATAGATATCAGACATGCCCGGAACGATGATACGGCAGGCGTACACGTCCAGATGCTGATAGTCGGCGATATAGACTTCTTTATCTTCACTTTTGAAGATCGCCATCAGGGTCGCGAACTCTTGTTCGGTGGTGCCGGCAAAGCTCCAGTCCACGAACGTATAGTCGGCGTCCTGCTTAAACAGATCCCAGGAGATAAGACCGCTGGAGTCGATAAAGTGGGTTTCCAGGTTGGCGTGCTCAGCCACTTCTTCGTCATCGAAGGTGGGCGGAGTGAAGACGTCGAGGTCTTTCAGACCGCGGCCCTGCAGCAGTTCGGTAACGGTACGCTCAAGCGCCACGCCGAAGTCCGGGTGAGCACCGAAAGAAGCGAAACAGGTGCCGTTTGCCGGATTGAACAGCACCACGCAGATCACCGGGTATTTGCCGCCCAGCGAGCCGTCGTAGGCAAAAATCGGGAAGCCTTCCGCTTCGAGCTTCGCAATGGCTTCTACCACGCCCGGATAGCGCGCCAGCACCTCCTGCGGAATTTCCGGCAGGCTGATGCTTTCCGCGATAATGCGGTTTTTGATGTGGCGTTCGAATACTTCAGATAACCCCTGCACGCGCGCTTCATTGCGGGTGTTGCCCGCCGACATGCCGTTAGAGACGTAGAGATTACCGACGATGTTCATCGGAATATAGACGGTCTGCTCGTCAGACTGACGGGTGAAGGGCAGGGCGCAGATGCCACGCTCTTCATTTCCGGACTGCAGGTCGATCAGCATGCTGGCAGCCAGCTCGTTCTCCGGATCGTAAAACGCACGCAGACGGGCGTCGAGGATCCCCTCGGGCAGTGAATCATCCTCGGTCAGCGGGAACCATTTCTCGTTCGGGTAGTGCACGAACGGGCCATTGGCGATGGCGTCGCCCAGCCAGAAATCAGCAAAGAAATAGTTAGTGGAAAGACGCTCAAAGTATTCGCCCAGCGCTGAAGCCAGCGCCGCTTTTTTGGTTGCGCCTTTACCATTGGTAAAGCACAAGGCGCACTCTTTATCGCGAATATGAACCGACCAGACGTTCGGCACCGGGTTCAGCCAGGACGCCTCTTCAATGTTGAAACCGAGATCGCTCAGCTGTTGCTGAAAGCGAGCTATGGAGTCTTCCAGGGCGGCATCTTTGCCAGGGATGAAAGTTTGATTCATGAGGGTTTCACTTTAGTCGTACGCAAAGTGCGCAATGATACGGGTTTTAGCTGACAGGCGCTATCCTCCCGGCCGTACAGGCGAAAATAAATCTTCAGGCTATTATTAAGCTGAATAACCTACTGTAATGGCAGCTAAAAATATGAAAACGTTCGACCTCCAGCGCATGGCCTTCGACAAGGCGCCGCCGGACTTTTTATGGGAAGTGGCAACCCGCAGTCTGTATACCTTCATCCTCGTTTTCGCGTTTCTGAAACTGACCGGTCGGCGCAGCGTGCGTCAGATGTCGCTGTTTGAGGTGCTGATCATTCTGACGCTCGGCTCGGCGGCGGGGGACGTGGCGTTTTATGACGACGTGCCGATGATCCCGGTGTTTGTCGTATTTATGACCCTGGCCTTGCTCTACCGGTTAGTGATCTGGTTGATGACCCACAGCGAGCGCATGGAAAATTTCTTTGAGGGTAAACCCGTCATTATCGTCGAAGAGGGTGAACTGGCCTGGGACAAGCTTAACGCGGAAAATCTTACCGAATTTGAGTTCTTCATGGAGATGCGCGGCTGCGGGGTAGAGCATCTCGGGCAGGTGCGGCTGGCCATTCTGGAAACAAGCGGACAGATAAGCGTTTACTATTACCCTGACGACGAAGTGCGACCCGGGCTGTCGATTCTGCCTGAGTACTGCAATGAGCGTTTCCGGGTCGCGCCGGTGGATGGTCACTACGCCTGCATCCGCTGTAGCGAAGTGCTGATGCTACGCGCAGGGGCGAAAGAGCCTTGTCCGCGCTGCGGAAACCACGTGTGGGTGAAAGCAAGCGTGGCGAAGCGCATCACCTGACAGCGTATTTAACGCCCCCGGCGCAGCGTAGCCGGAACAATCTGTTGTGTGATTTTACGCACATTTTCGCGCCGGGCAGGATTACCCGTTGCTTGCTCTGCCAGGCAATGATAAAACCGATAGCCACAGAAAAAACTTATTGCTTCAAGCGTGGTGAGGGGAAATGACTCAGGTCTACAATTTCAGTTCTGGTCCGGCAATGTTACCGACGGATGTGCTCCGTCAGGCTCAGGAAGAGTTAGTCAACTGGCAGGGGCTCGGCACCTCGGTGATGGAAATCAGTCACCGTAGCAAAGAGTTTATCCACGTTGCCGAAGAGGCGGAAAAAGATTTCCGCGACCTGCTGCAGATCCCATCCAACTATAAGGTGCTGTTCTGCCACGGTGGCGGACGCGGCCAGTTCTCGGCGTTGCCCCTGAACCTGCTTGGCGATCGTACGACTGCCGATTACGTTGACGGCGGCTACTGGGCGGCGAGCGCAGTTAAAGAAGCCAAAAAATATTGCCAGCCGAACGTAATTGACGCCAAAGTGACGGTAGATGGCCTGCGAGCGCTGAAACCGATGCGCGAGTGGCAGCTCTCTGATAACGCCGCCTACGTTCACTACTGCCCGAACGAAACCATCGATGGTATCGCTATCGACGAAACCCCGGATTTTGGCGACGCCATTGTTGCGGCTGACTTCTCCTCCACCATTCTTTCCGGCCCGCTTGATATCAGCCGTTTCGGCGTCATTTACGCCGGCGCGCAGAAGAATATCGGCCCGGCCGGTCTGACGCTGGTGATCGTGCGCGACGACCTGCTCGGCAAGGCACATACTGCCTGTCCGTCAGTTCTTGATTACAGCGTGCTGAGCGAAAACGATTCGATGTTCAACACCCCGCCAACATTCGCCTGGTACCTGTCAGGGCTGGTGTTTAAGTGGCTGAAAGCGCAGGGCGGCGTGGAAGCGATGAACCGCATTAACCAGCAAAAAGCTGACCTGCTGTATGGCGTGATTGATACCAGCGATTTCTACCGCAACGACGTGGCCCCGGCTAACCGCTCGCGGATGAACGTGCCGTTCCAGCTGGCGGACAGCAACCTCGATAAGCTGTTCCTTGAGGAATCTTTTGCGGCGGGTTTGCACGCGCTCAAAGGCCACCGCGTGGTCGGTGGGATGCGCGCTTCAATCTACAATGCAATGCCGCTGGCCGGCGTGCAGGTGCTGACTGACTTTATGAAAGAGTTCGAACGCCGTCACGGTTAAGAAACCCTTTCTTTTTTCTCTCCCCGCGGCCCGGCTGCGGGGTTGTTATTTTGTTGAGTTGAGACATTTTTCATGCAGGAATCCCTGACGTTACACCCCATCGCGCTGGTCGACGGCACCATCAATCTTCCCGGTTCAAAAAGCGTATCTAACCGCGCGCTGCTGCTGGCGGCACTGGCCCACGGCACCACGGTGCTGACGAACCTGCTCGACAGCGATGACGTGCGTCATATGCTTACCGCACTCAGCGCGTTAGGCGTGCGCTATACCCTGTCTGAAGATCGCACCCGCTGTGAACTGACCGGCGTTGGCGGCCCGCTGCAGGCGCAGGGCAGCCTGGAGCTGTTCCTTGGTAACGCGGGTACCGCGATGCGTCCGCTTGCCGCCGCGCTGTGCCTCGGCCATAACGATATCGTGCTCACCGGCGAGCCGCGCATGAAAGAGCGCCCGATTGGGCATCTGGCTGACGCGCTGCGTCAGGGCGGCGCGCAGATCGACTATCTGGAGCAGGAAAACTATCCGCCGCTGCGGCTGCGCGGAGGCTTTACCGGCGGTGACGTGGAGGTCGACGGCAGCGTCTCCAGCCAGTTCCTCACGGCGCTGCTGATGACCGCACCGCTGGCGGAAAAAGATACCCATATCGCCATCAAGGGCGAACTGGTGTCGAAACCCTATATCGACATCACGCTGCATCTGATGAAGACCTTCGGGGTTGAGGTCGAAAACCAGAATTATCAGCGTTTCGTGGTGCGCGGCGGCCAGCAGTACCAGTCACCGGGCCACTACCTGGTGGAAGGGGACGCGTCGTCAGCCTCCTATTTCCTTGCTGCAGCAGCCATTAAAGGCGGCACCGTAAAGGTGACTGGTATT
Organism: Siccibacter colletis; assembly: GCF_025914095.1. Classification (NCBI taxonomy): domain Bacteria; kingdom Pseudomonadati; phylum Pseudomonadota; class Gammaproteobacteria; order Enterobacterales; family Enterobacteriaceae; genus Siccibacter; species Siccibacter colletis. The sequence continues at coordinate 1,380,964 of NZ_CP074352.1, forward strand.
GGTCGCAACAGCGTGCAGGGCGATATTCGTTTTGCTGACGTGCTGGAAAAGATGGGCGCAACCATCACCTGGGGTGATGATTATATTGCCTGCACCCGCGGCGCACTGAACGGTATCGATATGGATATGAACCATATCCCTGATGCGGCGATGACTATCGCCACCACCGCGCTGTTCGCCAACGGCACGACCACGCTGCGCAACATCTATAACTGGCGCGTAAAAGAGACCGACCGTCTGTTCGCTATGGCCACCGAGCTGCGCAAAGTGGGGGCCGAAGTGGAAGAGGGGCATGACTACATCCGCGTCACGCCGCCGGCCACGCTGAATGTTGCCGAGATCGACACCTATAACGATCACCGTATGGCCATGTGTTTCTCGCTGGTGGCGCTATCCGATACCCCGGTCACCATTCTCGATCCGAAGTGCACCGCCAAAACCTTCCCGGATTACTTCGAACAGCTGGCCCGCATCAGCCGTCCAGCCTGATACCTTACAGGGGCTTACGAAAGTCGGCCCCGCTTTCCTGGCCAATTCTTCTGCACTCGCTGCTATTCCCGTCTATATTTCGCGGTAAAGATAACAGTCTGTGGCGTTGCGGCGTATAATGCGCGGCGTTCACGTTCAGGTACGCCTGATAATAAAGGAGAAGAAGATGACGGCATTAGCCCCGGTAATCACCATTGATGGCCCAAGCGGTGCAGGCAAAGGAACGCTGTGTAAAGCCATGGCGGAATCCCTGCAGTGGCACCTGCTGGACTCCGGCGCTATCTATCGCGTACTGGCGCTGGCGGCGTTGCATCACCATGTGGATGTGACCTCCGAAGAAGCGCTGGTTCCGCTGGCTGCCCATCTTGATGTGCGCTTTGTATCAACTAACGGCAATCTCGAAGTTATTCTCGAAGGTGAAGACGTCAGCGCGGAAATCCGCACTCAGGACGTTGCTAACGCCGCCTCGCAGGTCGCGGCGTTTCCACGCGTGCGAGAAGCCCTGTTACGCCGCCAGCGCGCATTCCGTGATGCGCCGGGTCTTATCGCTGACGGTCGCGATATGGGTACCGTGGTGTTCCCTGACGCGCCGGTAAAAATTTTTCTCGACGCCTCTTCGGAAGAGCGCGCGCATCGCCGCATGCTACAGTTGCAGGAGAAGGGCTTTAGTGTTAACTTTGAACGCCTTTTGGCCGAGATAAAAGAGCGTGACGACCGCGATCGCAACCGTCCCGTAGCGCCATTAGTGCCGGCAGCCGACGCGCTGGTACTGGACTCAACCAGTCTGAGTATCGAGCAAGTGATTGAAAAGGCGCTGGAATATGCCAGAGAGAAACTGGCACTCGCATAACGCGACCACATTCTGAAGTACCCACTGCAATGGAGTGTGAGTGGGCATGTTAAACAACCCCATCCGGCAGTGAAGCCAGGTGGACGTTAAATTGAAGAATCCTGAAGATTATCAATATGACTGAATCTTTTGCTCAACTCTTTGAAGAGTCCCTGAAAGAAATCGAAACCCGCCCGGGTTCCATCGTTCGTGGCGTCGTTGTCTCTATCGACAAAGACGTTGTTCTGGTTGATGCGGGTCTGAAATCTGAATCTGCAATCCCTGCAGAGCAGTTCAAGAACGCAGCCGGCGAACTGGAAATTCAGGTTGGTGACGAAGTTGACGTTGCCCTGGATGCAGTGGAAGACGGCTTCGGTGAAACCCTGCTGTCCCGTGAGAAAGCTAAACGTCATGAAGCTTGGATCACGCTGGAAAAAGCTTACGAAGACGCTGAAACTGTTACCGGTGTTATCAACGGCAAAGTTAAAGGTGGCTTCACTGTTGAGCTGAACGGTATTCGTGCGTTCCTGCCAGGTTCCCTGGTTGACGTGCGTCCGGTTCGCGACACCCTGCACCTCGAAGGCAAAGAGCTTGAATTCAAAGTGATCAAGCTTGACCAGAAACGTAACAACGTTGTGGTTTCCCGTCGTGCGGTTATCGAGTCTGAGAACAGCGCTGAGCGCGATCAGCTGCTCGAAAACCTGCAGGAAGGCATGGAAGTTAAAGGTATCGTTAAGAACCTCACTGACTACGGTGCATTCGTTGATCTGGGCGGCGTTGACGGTCTGCTGCACATCACTGATATGGCCTGGAAACGCGTTAAGCATCCGAGCGAAATCGTGAACGTGGGCGACGAAATCACTGTTAAAGTGCTGAAGTTCGACCGCGAGCGTACCCGTGTGTCCCTCGGCCTGAAACAGCTGGGCGAAGATCCGTGGGTAGCTATCGCTAAGCGTTATCCGGAAGGTACCAAACTGACCGGTCGTGTAACCAACCTGACTGACTACGGCTGCTTCGTTGAAATCGAAGAAGGCGTTGAAGGCCTGGTACACGTTTCCGAAATGGACTGGACCAACAAAAACATCCACCCATCCAAAGTTGTTAACGTTGGTGACGTAGTGGAAGTTATGGTTCTGGACATCGACGAAGAACGTCGTCGTATCTCTCTGGGTCTGAAGCAGTGCAAATCCAACCCGTGGCAGCTGTTTGCTGAAACCCACAACAAAGGCGATCGCGTTGAAGGTAAAATCAAGTCAATCACTGACTTCGGTATCTTCATCGGCCTGGACGGTGGCATCGACGGTCTGGTTCACTTGTCTGACATCTCCTGGAACGTTGCTGGCGAAGAAGCCGTTCGTGAGTACAAAAAAGGCGACGAAATCGCTGCCGTTGTACTGCAGGTTGACGCAGAGCGTGAGCGTATCTCCCTGGGTGTTAAGCAGCTGGCGGAAGATCCGTTCAACAACTACGTTGCACTGAACAAGAAAGGCGCCATCGTTACTGGTAAAGTAACTGCAGTTGACGCTAAAGGTGCTACAGTTGAATTAGCAGACGGCGTTGAAGGTTACCTGCGCGCTTCTGAAGCTTCTCGTGACCGCGTAGAAGACGCTACTCTGGTTCTGAGCGTTGGTGACGACGTTGAAGCTAAATTCACCGGCGTTGATCGTAAGAACCGCGTAGTAAGCCTGTCTGTTCGTGCGAAAGACGAAGCTGACGAGAAAGATGCAATCGCAACTGTTAACAACAAACAGGAAGAAGGCAATTTCTCTAACGCTATGGCTGAAGCGTTCAAAGCAGCTAAAGGCGAATAATCGTCTTGACAGATTAAGGGCTTAGGCCTGTAATCTAGCGCTAAGGGCGGCTCCGGCCGCCCTTGTTCCATCTTAGCTGTACGATAATTTTGCCTTTAAGGAAACCGGAGGAATCATGACCAAGTCAGAACTCATTGAAAGACTTGCAAGCCAGCAGTCGCATATCCCTGCGAAAGCCGTGGAAGATGCAGTCAAAGAGATGCTGGAACATATGGCCTCTACCCTTGCCCAGGGCGAGCGTATTGAGATTCGTGGCTTTGGCAGCTTCTCCTTACACTATCGTGCACCTCGCACCGGACGTAATCCGAAAACCGGCGATAAAGTGGATCTGGAAGGTAAATACGTTCCCCACTTCAAACCCGGCAAAGAGCTGCGTGACCGCGCAAATATTTATGGCTAAGCCTTATGGCTACGTCAGGAAAAACGGCATCTTCGGGTGCCGTTTTTTTTGCCTTAATTTTGCCTGTGCAAAGGCGATCGCAACAACAAATGTAACGACAGCAAATTTATAGATAGTGCTGATAACGTCTCGCATACCCGGAAGCCTGGTGCTGACTCTGGCTGCATTTCGGCGCACGCTACGCCTTACGACATGGAGGTGGCGCGTGACAATTCCGGCAACAGCACTCTGTATAATCCTCGGTATGATGCCGCTGCTGATACTGCCAGCTCTGCCCTCCGTCGGCTGGCTGGTGGCGGCTACGGCTGCCGCGCTGATCGCTCTGCGCGGGCCGCTGCCGCTGCGCTATGTGGGCGCAACGCTGCTGGCTGGTTGCTGGGGCGTCTTTATAGCTCACCAGTCCCTTGAACCAGCCAACGATAATACCTGGCGAAACCAGCAGGTGGAGGCCGTTATTCTCGCGACGGATGGTGCGACCACGCATACGGTTAACATCATCAAGCGAGAAGGCAGATGGCTACCTGGCGCTATCCCGGTCACGCTCTACGGAAGTTATCTGCCTGAACCAGCCTGCCCGGGGCAGCGGTGGGCAATGTCTGTTGCGCTTCGTCCGGTGCATGGTCAGCTCAATGAAGGCGGCTTCGATAACCAGCGTCACGCACTGTCACAGGGGAGAACGCTGACGGGGCGCATGCTGCATGCTTCTGTCCTCGACGCCAGCTGTAGTCTGCGCGGTGGCTATATCGCCTCCGTTTCATCGGCGCTGGCGCGCTATGAGTGGCGTGATGTGATACTGGCGCTCGGCTTTGGCGAGCGGCTCAACGTCAGCGACGAGGTTAAAACGCTGATGCGCGATACCGGTACCGCACATCTGATGGCGATATCGGGGCTGCATATCGCGCTTGCCGGAGGGATAGGGTGGGGAGGGGCGCGACTGCTGCAGCGAGGATTGCCCGCCCGGCGGATAGGCCATCGGTTTCCACTCATTGCAGGCCTTGTTTTGTCCGCCCTGTATACCTGGCTTGCAGGCGGGAATCCGCCAGCGCTCAGGACCTTTATCGCATTAACGATTTGCGGCGCAATCAGTCTTAGCGGGCGTCAATGGAGCGGATGGCAGCGCTGGCTGTGCTGCATCGGCGGCATTTTGTTGATTGACCCGCTGACTGCTTTATCACAGAGCCTGTGGCTGTCTGCACTGGCGGTAGCGGCACTGTTATTCTGGTATCAGTGGGTGCCGTTCAGGCCAGGAGCATGCTGCCGTCCGGTGCGTATTCTCTATGGCATGTTGCATCTTCAGGCCGGCATCACGCTGCTGCTCATCCCGCTGCAAATTGCTATTTTTCATGGCATCAGCCTGACGTCATTGCTTGCCAATCTTATCGCGGTGCCGGGCATTACTTTTGTCAGCGTACCGCTGATCCTGGGCGGAATGGTACTCCACCTGCTGCCGTTGCCCGCAGCAGAGCAGGGTATCTGGTGGCTCGCTGACTCTTCGCTGGAGCTACTGTTTTCTGCTCTCGGCTCTCTCCCGACAGGCTGGCTGGATGTCGACGAGCGCTGGCAGTGGCTGGCATTCGCGCCCTGGTGTGCCATTGTGTTATGGCGGCTAAAGCTTGCAGCCGCGCTGCCGGGCGTGACGGCATCTCTGTTGTGCGCCGCGCTGTTCCCGCTTTTTCGCCCGGCGGAGCAAGGACGCTGGACGGTTCATATGCTAGATGTTGGTCACGGGCTGGCGATGGTTATTGAACGCAATGGCAGGGCCATACTCTACGACACCGGGAACTCCTGGGCCGGGGGGGACAGCGGTAAGCAAACCATTATTCCCTGGTTACACTGGCACCATTTACAGCCCGAAGGGATCATTCTCAGCCATGAGCATCTCGATCACCGCGGTGGGCTTGATTCCATTCTCACGACATGGCCAATGTTACCGGTGCGAAGCCCGCTGGGATGGGCCGGACATCTGCCCTGTGAACGAGGTCAGGCCTGGCGCTGGCAGGAACTGTCGTTTACCGTGCACTGGCCGCTGCCTGGTCAACGGCGGACCGGCAACAACGGTTCCTGTGTGGTCACGGTAGACGATGGCCAGCACAGCATGTTACTCACGGGCGATATTGAAGCCGACGCAGAGTTAGCTATGCTCAAACATCACTGGCAGTTTATGCGGGCCGACATTATTCAGGTGCCGCATCACGGCAGCCGAACGTCCTCCACCGCTGCCCTGCTGGGGCAGGTTGATGGCAGCGCGGCGCTTGCGTCGGTAGCACGGTACAACGCGTGGCGTCTGCCTTCAGAGAAGGTAATAGAGCGCTATCTCCGGCGTGGCTATCGCTGGAGCGATACCGCTCACGCGGGGCAAATTTCTGTCAATTTTAGTGCGCATGGCTGGCAAATAGCACGCTATCGGGAGCACATTTTACCGCGCTGGTACCATCAGTGGTTTGGCGTGTCCGCTGTAAGCGGGTAGAATGTGCGGCTATTTCAACACAAGCTGGTTTTTTGAATGCATAACGACAAAGATCTCTCCACCTGGCAGACCTTCCGCCGACTCTGGCCGATGATTGCCCCTTTTAAAGCAGGTCTGATAGTGGCTGGGGTGGCGTTAATTCTCAACGCAGCCAGCGATACGTTCATGTTATCGCTTCTGAAACCCTTGCTGGATGACGGTTTTGGTAAAGCCGACCGCTCGGTGCTTATCTGGATGCCGCTGGTGGTTATCGGTCTGATGGTACTGCGCGGCATCACCAGCTATATCTCAAGCTACTGCATCTCCTGGGTCTCGGGTCAGGTGGTGATGAACATGCGCCGTCGCCTGTTCAGCCATATGATGGGGATGCCGGTGGCGTTCTTCGATAAGCAGTCCACCGGTACGCTGCTCTCACGCATTACCTACGATTCAGAACAGGTCGCCTCTTCATCTTCCAGCGCCCTGATTACCGTGGTGCGTGAAGGGGCATCGATCATTGGCCTGTTCATTATGATGTTCTATTACAGCTGGCAGCTCTCGCTGATCCTTATCGTGATTGCACCACTGGTTTCTTTTGCTATTCGCTTTGTGTCTAAGCGTTTTCGTAACATCAGCAAGAACATGCAGAACACCATGGGTCAGGTGACTACCAGCGCAGAGCAGATGCTGAAAGGGCACAAAGAGGTGCTGATTTTCGGTGGGCAAAAAGTTGAAAGCGATCGCTTCGACAAAGTCAGTAACCGCATGCGCCATCAGGGGATGAAGCTGGTCTCTGCCACCGCCATTTCCGACCCGATTATTCAGCTCATCGCCTCGCTGGCGCTGGCGTTTGTACTCTATGCGGCGAGCTTCCCAAGCGTGATGGAAACGCTCTCTGCAGGTACCATCACCGTCGTGTTCTCATCCATGATTGCCCTGATGCGTCCGCTAAAATCCCTGACTAACGTCAACGCTCAGTTTCAGCGCGGGATGGCGGCATGCCAGACCCTGTTCTCAATCCTTGATACCGAGCAGGAGAAAGATGAAGGCACCCGCGTTATCGAGCGCGCCAAAGGCGATCTTGAGTTCCGCAACGTAACCTTCACCTATCCGGGGCGTGAGATCCCGGCGCTGCGTGATATCAACCTCAGCCTGCCGGCAGGTAAAACCGTTGCGCTGGTGGGTCGCTCCGGTTCGGGTAAATCCACGATGGCGAGCCTGATCACGCGCTTCTACGACATCGACAGCGGGGAAATCCTGCTGGACGGGCACGATCTGCGGGAATATACCCTGTCATCCCTGCGTAATCAGGTAGCGCTGGTCTCCCAGAACGTGCATCTGTTTAACGACACCATTGCCAATAACATTGCCTACGCGCGAAACGAGCAATACTCGCGCGAAGAGATCGAGCAGGCGGCGCGCATGGCGTATGCCATGGACTTTATCAACAAAATGGATAACGGCCTCGACACGGTGATTGGCGAGAACGGCGTGCTGCTCTCCGGCGGTCAGCGCCAGCGTATCGCGATTGCGCGCGCGCTGCTGCGCGATAGCCCGATCCTTATCCTTGATGAAGCCACCTCGGCGCTGGATACCGAGTCCGAACGCGCCATTCAGGCGGCGCTGGATGAGCTGCAGAAAAACCGTACCTCGCTGGTTATCGCCCACCGTCTGTCGACCATTGAGCAGGCCGATGAAATCGTGGTGGTGGAAGATGGCCGCATCGTTGAACGCGGCTCGCACGGCGATCTGCTGGCGAACGGTGGCGTCTACGCGCAGCTGCACAGAATGCAGTTCGGCGAATGATCGATAAGATCTGGTCGGGGAAATCCCCGCTCTGGCTACTCCTGTTGCCGCTTTCCTGGCTATACGGACTGGTGAGCAGTGTGATTCGTCTGAGCTATCGCGCCGGCTGGCGTCGCGCCTGGCGCGCCCCGGTGCCGGTAGTGGTGGTGGGGAATCTCACGGCCGGGGGCAACGGCAAAACCCCGGTGGTGATCTGGCTGGTGGAGCAACTTCAGCAGCGCGGCATCAGGCCCGCAGTCGTCTCACGCGGCTACGGCGGTAAAGCGGCACGCTATCCGCTGATCCTGACGCCCGACACCACCACCGCCGAAGCGGGTGACGAGCCGGTGCTTATCTATCAGCGTACCGGTGCGCCGGTGGCGGTATCGCCAAAGCGCGCTGAGGCAGTGCAGGCGCTGCTGGACGAAGCTAAACCGCAAATTATTATTACCGATGATGGCCTGCAGCATTACGCGCTGGCGCGTGACAAAGAGATTGTGGTGGTAGATGGCGAGCGCCGCTTCGGCAACGGCTGGTGGCTCCCCGCTGGGCCGATGCGCGAGCGTGCTGGTCGCCTGAAATCCGTGGATGCGGTGATAACCAACGGCGGTAAGGCGCAGCCGGGTGAGATCGCCATGCGCCTGCAGCCAGGCCTTGCCGTCAATCTGCTGACCGGCGAGCAGCGCCCGGTCGCGAGCCTGCCTGAGGTCGTCGCGATGGCGGGCATTGGGCATCCGCCGCGCTTTTTCGCCACGCTGCGGGCCTGCGGTGTGGAGCCGGTTCACTGTATCGGCCTCGCCGATCATCAGGCGTTGACCGAGTCAGATGTGCAGGCGCTGGCGCATGACACCCAGACGCTGATCATGACTGAGAAAGATGCCGTTAAGTGCCGGGGTTTTGCCCACACTAACTGGTGGTATCTGCCGGTGGAGGCAACGCTTAGTCAGCCTGAAGCCGACCGTTTGCTTGACGACATCCTGGCGCTGCTTCACTGAGAGCGTGGCGCGGGACATCACTGACAGGATGCTGATATGCCCGTGCCATACCTTTCCCTGCGCGCTGCGCGCCATCTCCATCTTGCCGCTCAGGGGCTGCTGAAAAAACCGCGCCGTCGCGCGCGACCCGATGATATTCTCGCCACCATTACCCGCATGTCGCTGCTGCAGATCGACACCATTCATATCGTGGCGCGTAGCCCTTATCTGGTGCTGTTCAGTCGGTTAGGTGATTATCCTCAACGCTGGCTTGATGAGGCGCTGGCGCGCGGCGAACTGATGGAGTACTGGGCGCACGAGGCGTGTTTCCTGCCGCGCAGCGATTTTGGTCTGGTGCGTCACCGCATGCTCAGCCCGGAAAACATGGGCTGGAAATATCGCCCAGGCTGGATGGAGGATAACGCCGAGGAAATCGCCCATCTGCTTACCCATATTGAGCAAAACGGCCCGGTGCGCTCTGCGGATTTCGAGCATCCGCGCAAAGGTGCCAGCGGCTGGTGGGAGTGGAAACCGCACAAGCGCCACCTGGAAGGATTGTTTACCTCAGGCCGGGTAATGGTGGTGGAACGCCGCAATTTTCAGCGCGTCTATGATTTAACCTCCCGCGTTATGCCGCACTGGGACGATGCGCTGCATCTTTCCGATGAGGCCGCTGCTCAGGCCGTGATGCTGGAGAACAGCGCGCGTAGCCTGGGCATTTTTCGCCCCGAGTGGCTGGCGGATTACTATCGCCTGAAAAAAATCGATGCCAAAGCAACGGTAACCCACTGGCAGGAGCAGGGGACAGCGCTGCCGGTGCAGGTCGAGGGGCTGGGTGCGATGTGGGTCCATCGCGACTGGCAGCCCGAGCTGGCGCTGGCTGAACAGGACAAACTCCATGCCAGCCACAGCGCCGTGCTGTCGCCGTTTGATCCGGTGGTGTGGGATCGCCGGCGGGCCGAACAGCTCTTTGATTTCGCATACCGCCTTGAATGCTATACCCCGGCGCCAAAGCGCAAGTACGGCTATTTTGTCCTGCCGCTGCTGCACAAAGGGACGCTGGCTGGCCGCATGGATGCAAAGATGCACCGCAAGACCGGCACGCTGGAGGTTATCGCGCTGTGGCTGGAAGAGGGCGTTAGCGTCACCTCTGGTCTGGCTGCGGGCCTGCACGCGGCTATCAGCGACTTTGCCCGCTGGCAGGGCGCGTTGCGCGTTGACTGTAAACGGCTTCCTGCCGCGTTGGAGGCCGAGTGGGGGCCGGGATGGGAAATTACGTCACCCTCAGGCGGGTTATGATATTCTCCCCGCACTGACTTATCGGGTTTATCCGGAGGATTTATGGATCATCGCCTTCTCGAAATCATTGCCTGCCCCGTGTGCAACGGCAAACTCTATTTCAATCAGGAAAATCAGGAACTCATTTGCAAGCCCGACGCCCTGGCGTTCCCGCTGCGTGACGGCATTCCGGTACTGCTGGAAAATGAGGCCCGTTCGTTAAATCTGGAAGAGAGCAAGCCATGAGTTTTGTGGTCATTATTCCCGCCCGCTATGCTTCAACCCGTTTGCCGGGGAAACCGCTGGTGGATATCAACGGCAAACCGATGGTCGTGCACGTGCTGGAGCGCGCCCGCGAGTCCGGGGCTGAGCGTATTATCGTCGCGACTGACCACCCGGACGTGGCGCGCGCCGTCGAAGCCGCCGGGGGCGAAGTGTGCATGACCCGCGCCGATCACCAGTCCGGTACCGAGCGTCTGGCGGAAGTGATTGAGGCCTGCGGCTTCAGCGATGACACGGTAATCGTCAACGTGCAGGGCGACGAGCCGATGATCCCGCCAGTGATTGTGCGTCAGGTGGCAGAAAATCTCGCTGCCAGCGAAGCCGGTATGGCGACGCTGGCCGTGCCGGTGCACTCTGCTGAAGAGGCGTTCAACCCTAACGCGGTAAAAGTGGTGACCGACGCGAACGGCTACGCGCTCTACTTCTCACGCGCCACCATTCCGTGGGATCGCGACCGCTTTGCGCAGTCGCGCGAAACCATCGGCGACAGCTTCCTGCGTCATATCGGCATCTACGGCTACCGCGCCGGATTTATCCGCCGCTACGTCACCTGGCAGCCGAGCCAGCTGGAGCAGATCGAAATGCTCGAACAGCTGCGCGTGCTGTGGTACGGCGAGAAAATTCACGTCGCCGTTGCGAAAGCGGTACCAGGCACTGGCGTAGACACCGCGGAAGATCTGGAGCGCGTGCGTCTCGAAATGCGTTAATCCCGCCTGGCACCCCGCTCACGGGGTGCCACGTACTGCTTTTCTGGTCCTTTCCTCCCTTTCTGGCTGCTTATTGATCTCCACCGGGTGACATCCCTGCCACAGGCGCTCATTATTAAAAGCATTGTGCTTTGTAAGGGTAACGGCAAATGGATCGACTTCGCGCAGAACTTAGCCATCTGCTGGGTGAAAAACTCAGTCGTCTCGAATGCATCAATGAAAAAGCGGATACCGCGCTCTGGGCGCTGTATGACAGTCAGGGGCATGCCATGCCGCTGCTGGCGCGCAGCTTTAGCTCGCCGGGCGTGGCAAAGCAGGTAGCCTGGAAAATCTCGCTGCTGGCCCGATCGGGCAACGTGCGTATGCCGGTGGTGTACGGCGTGCTGACGCATGAGGATCATCCGGGGCAGGACGTGCTGCTGATTGAGCGCCTGCGCGGCGTGCCGGTTGAAGCCCCGGCCCGTACCCCGGAACGCTGGGAGCAGCTTAAAGAGCAGATCGTCGAGGCGCTGCTGGCGTGGCATCGGGTGGACAGCCACGGCTGTGTAGGGGTAGTGGACAGCACCCAGGAGAACATCTGGCCGTCGTGGTATCGCCAGCGGGTGGAAGTGCTGTGGAGCACGCTGAATCAGTACCACAATACCGGCCTGACGATGCAGGATAAACGGCTGCTGTTTCGCAGCCGGGAGTGCCTGAGCCAGCTGTTTGCCGGCTTCAACGATAACAGCGTGCTGGTGCACGGCAACTTTACCCTGCGCAACATGCTGAAAGACGCGCGCAGCGACCAGTTGCTGGCGGTAGTCAATCCCGGCGTTATGCTCTGGGCGCCGCGCGAGTACGATCTGTTTCGTCTGCTGGACGATGGCCTGTCAGAGAGTCTGTTCTGGTCCTATCTCCAGCGCGCGCCGGTAGCAGAATCCTTTATGTGGCGGCGCTGGCTCTATGTGCTGTGGGATGAGATTGCGCAGCTGCTGCAGACCGGGCGCATGAACCGCCAGGCCTTTGACACCGCCTCAAAATCACTTCTCCCCTGGCTCACCTGATACTCCTTTCAGCCACTGCCAGATGCGTCCCAGCGTTTCATAGGCAACGCGATCGCTGTGCATCAGCCAGGTGGGTGACGGAATAATGCGTTCCCAGAAGTTAAGCGGTGAGGCGATCGCCAGCTGATTTGCCGGGGCCGGGATCGGGTTTAGCCCCTGCTGACGGAAGAAGATCATGGCCCGCGGCAGGTGTGACGCAGAGGTAATGAGAATGAAAGGTTCCTTACCAATCGCCGCTGCCACCGCAGCCGCTTCCTCCTCGGTGTCTTTCGGCGTATCCAGCGTCAGGATGCTGCTGCGCGGTACGCCAAGACTTTCGGCCACGCGCGCCCCCGCTTCGGCGGTACTTACCGGGTTAGTGCGGGCCGGCGCGCCGGTGAAAATCATCTTCGCACCGGGATTAGCCAGCCACAGGCGTACGCCCTCGGTGACCCGCGGCAGGCTGTTACCGATCAGGTTAGAGCTGGGCGCCCAGTCCGGATTCCAGGTGTAGCCCCCGCCCAGTACCACGATGTACTTCACCGGCTGGCTGGTGTGCAGCGTCGGGTAGCGATTTTCGATCGGTTTCAGTAGTCCGTCAGCCACCGGTTGCAGGCTAAGCAGCAGCAATATCACCCAGCTCGCGGTCATCAACCCCTTGCCGGTTTTCTGAAAACGGCTGAACCAGAGCAGCGCAATGGCCAGGCCCATCATTAACAGCAGAAAGGGTAACGGCAGCAACAGGCCTCCTGTCACTTTCTTCAGCGTGAAAAGCATCTTATCCGGTTCCTTTTTTAACCATACGGCGGGTAAACAGTGCTGATATTACACCAGACGGGTTCATTCTCCGTCTGGCTGTGACAAAATAGCGCTTTTGCCATTCTCCCCCCATTACGTTGTGGAGTTGTACCCATGCGGGATCGCAATTTTGATGACATCGCGGAAAAATTTTCGCGCAACATTTACGGTACAACGAAAGGGCAGCTGCGGCAGGCCATCCTGTGGCAGGATCTGGATGCGCTGCTGGCGACGCTGCCCGCCGGTCCGCTGCGGGTGCTGGATGCCGGCGGCGGGGAGGGGCAAACTGCCTGTCGCATGGCAGAGCGCGGGCATCACGTTACCCTGTGTGACCTGTCCGGTGAAATGATCCTCAGGGCGCAGCAGTTTGCTGCCGATAAAGGTGTGAGCGGCAACATGCATTTTATACAATGCGCCGCTCAGGACATCGGTCAGCATTTGGAATGCCCGGTTGATCTGATATTGTTTCACGCTGTGCTGGAATGGGTCGCCGACCCGGAAGCGATGCTCAACATTTTGTGGCAAAACCTTAAGCCCGGCGGCGCGCTGTCGCTGATGTTTTACAATGCCAACGGGCTGCTGTTACACAACATGGTGGCGGGGAATTTCCCCTACGTTGAGCAGGGAATGCCCAAGCGCAAAAAGCGCACGCTGTCGCCGGACTACCCGCGTCAGCCGCATGACGTTTACCGCTGGCTGGAGCAAACCGGCTTTCAGATCGTCGGCAAAACCGGCGTACGCGTGTTTCATGACTATCTGCGCGAGAAAAATAAGCAGCGAGAGTGCTATGACGAGCTGCTGGCGCTGGAGACCCGCTACTGCCGGCAGCAACCCTGGATCGAACTCGGGCGTTATATCCACGTCACCGCGTTGAAGCCGCAGAGCCAAGGATAAGATATGAGTGATTTTTCCCAGACAGTCCCCGAACTGGTTGCCTGGGCCAGAAAAAATGATTTTTCCATCTCGCTGCCGGTCGACAGACTGGCTTTTTTGCTTGCTATCGCCACCCTGAACGGCGAGCGCATGGACGGCGAGATGAGCGAAGGCGTGCTGATTGACGCGTTCCGACACGTCAGCGAGGCTTTTGAGCAGACCAGCGAGACGATTGGCGTGCGTGCCAACAATGCCATCAATGACATGGTGCGCCAGCGTCTGCTCAACCGCTTTACCAGCGAACAGGCTGAAGGCAACGCTATCTATCGTCTGACGCCGCTTGGGATCGGTATCACCGACTACTACATTCGCCAGCGCGAATTTTCCACCCTGCGCCTGTCGATGCAGCTTTCCATTGTGGCAAGCGAGCTGAAACGCGCCGCCGATGCGGCCGTCGAAGGCGGGGATGAGTTCCACTGGCACCGCAATGTGTTTGCGCCGCTGAAGTACTCCGTGGCAGAGATTTTCGACAGCATCGATCTCACCCAGCGTGTGATGGACGAGCAGCAGCAGCAGGTCAAAGATGATATTGCGCAGCTGCTTAACAAGGACTGGCGCGCGGCGATCTCCAGCTGCGAACTGCTGCTTTCGGAAACCTCCGGCACGCTGCGCGAACTGCAGGACACCCTGGATGCTGCCGGCGATAAGCTGCAGACCAACCTGTTGCAGATTCAGGACGCGACGTTAGGACGTCACGATCTCGATCTGGTCGATCGTCTGGTGTTCGATCTGCAGAGTAAACTCGACCGCATTGTCAGCTGGGGCCAGCAGGCCATCGACCTGTGGATCGGTTACGACCGCCACGTGCACAAGTTTATCCGTACCGCTATCGATATGGATAAAAACCGCGTCTTCGCCCAGCGCCTGCGCCAGTCGGTACAGACTTACTTCGACGCACCCTGGACGCTCACCTACGCCAGCGCCGAGCGCCTGCTCGATATGCGCGACGAAGAGATGACGCTGCGCGATGACGAAGTTACCGGTGAACTGCCGCCGGACCTGGAATACGAAGAATTTAACGAGATCCGCGAACAGCTGGCGGCGATGATCGAAGCGCAGCTGGCGATCTTCAAAACCGAGAAACGGCCGCTGGATCTCAGCGTGGTGATGCGTGACTATCTGGCGCAGCATCCGCGGGCGCGTCACTTCGACCTCGCGCGTATTGTCATCGACCAGGCCGTGCGCCTCGGGGTGGCAGAAGCAGATTTCTCTGGCCTGCCGGCAAAATGGCAGACCATTAATGATTACGGAGCCAAGGTACAGGCGCATGTCATTGACAAATATTGAACAAGCGATGCCGGTAAAACTGGCACAGGCGCTGGCGAATCCGTTATTTCCGGCGCTCGACAGCCAGCTGCGCGCCGGACGCCATATCGGCCTCGACGAGCTGGACAACCACGCCTTTTTGATGGATTTCCAGGAGTACCTGGAAGAGTTTTATGCCCGGTACAACGTGGAGCTGATCCGCGCGCCGGAAGGGTTCTTCTACCTGCGTCCGCGCTCCACCACGCTTATCCCGCGCTCGGTGCTCTCTGAGCTCGACATGATGGTCGGCAAAATCCTGTGCTACCTCTATCTCAGCCCGGAGCGTCTGGCCAACGAAGGTATTTTCACCCAGCAGGAGCTGTACGACGAGCTGCTGACTTTGGCTGACGAGAACAAACTGCTGAAGCTGGTCAATAACCGCTCCACCGGCTCGGATCTCGATCGCCAGAAGCTGCAGGAAAAAGTGCGCTCATCGCTGACGCGCCTGCGCCGTCTGGGCATGATCTGGTTTATGGGGCATGACAGCAGCAAATTCCGCATCACCGAGTCGGTGTTCCGCTTCGGTGCTGACGTGCGCGCCGGGGATGATGCCCGGGAAGCGCAGCTGCGCATGATCCGCGATGGCGAAGCGATGCCGGTAGAAAACCATCTGCAGCTCAATGATGAGAGCGATGAACAACAGGCGGAAAACGCGGAGGAAGACAATGATTGAACGCGGTAAATTCCGTTCCCTGACGCTGGTTAACTGGAACGGCTTCTTCGCTCGTACCTTCGATCTCGATGCGCTGGTCACCACGCTTTCCGGCGGTAACGGGGCGGGGAAATCCACGACCATGGCGGCGTTCGTGACGGCCCTGATCCCGGATCTGACGCTGCTGCACTTCCGTAACACCACGGAAGCGGGCGCTACCAGCGGGTCACGCGATAAAGGGCTGCACGGTAAGCTGAAAGCGGGCGTCTGTTATTCGGTGCTGGACGTCGTCAACTCCCGCCATCAGCGCGTGGTGGTCGGCGTGCGTCTGCAGCAGGTCGCCGGGCGCGATCGTAAAGTCGATATCAAACCCTTCGCCATTCAGGGACTGCCAACGGCGATCCAGCCGACCGAGCTGCTGACCGAAACGCTGAACGAGCGCCAGGCGCGCGTGCTGTCGCTGCAGGAGCTGAAAGACAAGCTCGACGCGATGGAAGGGGTGCAGTTCAAACAGTTCAACTCCATCACCGACTACCACTCGCTGATGTTCGATCTCGGCGTGGTGGCGCGCCGCCTGCGTACCGCTTCGGACCGTAGCAAGTACTATCGCCTGATTGAGGCCTCGCTGTACGGCGGGATCTCCAGCGCTATTACCCGCTCGCTGCGCGACTACCTGCTGCCGGAAAACAGCGGTGTGCGTAAAGCGTTCCAGGATATGGAAGCGGCGCTGCGTGAAAACCGCATGACGCTGGAAGCGATTCGCGTTACCCAGTCCGACCGCGATCTTTTCAAGCATCTTATTTCCGAAGCCACCAACTACGTGGCGGCGGACTATATGCGCCATGCCAACGAGCGGCGCATTCATCTCGACAAAGCGCTGGAGTATCGGCGCGAGCTGTTTACCAGCCGCCAGCAGCTGGCCGCCGAGCAGTACAAGCACGTCGATATGGCGCGTGAGCTGAGCGAGCACGCCGGAGCAGAAGGGGATCTGGAGACCGACTATCAGGCCGCCAGCGATCACCTCAACCTGGTGCAGACCGCCATCCGCCAGCAGGAAAAAATTGAGCGCTACGAAGCGGATCTCGATGAGCTGCAGATCCGCCTCGAAGAGCAAAATGAAGTGGTGGCCGAAGCCGCTGAACTTCAGCATGAAAACGAAGCGCGCGCCGAAGCCGCCGAACTGGAAGTGGACGAGCTGAAAAACCAGCTGGCCGACTACCAGCAGGCGCTCGACGTGCAGCAGACGCGCGCCATTCAGTATCAGCAGGCGATGCAGGCGCTGACGCGCGCCCGCGAGCTGTGTCATCTCCCGGATCTGACGGCGGACAGCGCAGAAGAATGGCTCGACACCTTCCAGGCGAAAGAGCAGGAGGCCACCGAACGCCTGCTGTCGCTTGAGCAGAAGATGAGCGTGGCCCAGACCGCGCACAGCCAGTTTGAACAGGCGTATCAGCTGGTCGCCGCCATTAACGGACCGGTGAGCCGCAGCGAGGCCTGGGACGTAGCGCGGGATCTGCTGCGCGATGCCAGCAACCAGCGTCACCAGGCGGAGCAGGTGGCGTCGCTGCGCGGACGTCTTAACGAGCTGGAACAGCGCCTGCGCGAGCAGCAGGAAGCCGAGCGCATGCTGGCTGAGTTTTGCAAGCGACAGGGCAAAAACGTCGATCCCGATGAGCTGGAAGCGCTGCACCAGGAGTACGAAGAGCGCATCGCCGCGCTGTCTGACAGCGTCTCTCAGGCCGGTGAACAGCGCGTGGCGCTGCGCCAGGAGCTGGAGCAGCTGCAGGCCAGCATCAAAACGCTGACCCAGCGCGCCCCGGTCTGGCTGGCCGCGCAGAGCAGCCTGACCCAGCTGAGCGAGCAGAGCGGCGAAACCTTCGAATCCTCCCAGGAGGTGACCGAGTATCTGCAGCAGCTGCTGGAGCGCGAGCGCGAAGCCATCGTTGAGCGTGATGAAGTCGGTGCCAGCAAGCGTGCGGTAGATGAGGAAATCGAACGCCTGAGCCAGCCGGGCGGCGCAGAAGATCAGCGCCTGAACGCGCTGGCGGAACGTTTCGGCGGCGTGCTGCTGTCGGAAATCTACGACGACGTCAGCTTTGAAGATGCGCCGTACTTCTCCGCACTTTACGGCCCGTCTCGTCACGCCATCGTCGTGCCGGACCTGTCCCGGGTGCGCGATCTGCTCGATGGCCTCGACGAATGCCCGGAAGATCTCTATCTCATTGAAGGGGACCCGCAGTCCTTTGATGACAGCGTGTTCGCCGCCGATGAGCTGGAAAAAGCGGTGGTGGTGAAGGTTGCCGACCGTCAGTGGCGCTACTCGCGCTTCCCGGCGGTGCCGCTGTTTGGCCGCGCGGCGCGGGAGAGCCGTATTGAGATCCTGCACAGCGAACGCGAAGCGCTCTCTGAACGCTACGCCACGCTGTCGTTTGACGTGCAAAAAACCCAGCGCCTTCATCAGGCGTTCAGCCGCTTCATCGGCAGCCATCTGGCGGTAGCTTTTGATGCCGACCCGGAGATGGAGATCCGCACGCTGAACACCCGCCGCGGCGAAGTTGAGCGCGCCATCAGCAATCATGAAAACGACAATCAGCAGCAGCGCACCCAGTACGATCAGGCAAAAGAAGCGGTCGGACAACTCAACCGTCTGCTGCCGCGTCTTAGCCTGTTGACTGACGAGACGCTGGCTGACCGGGTTGAAGAGATTCAGGAACGTCTCGATGAGGCGCAGGAAGCCGCGCGCTTCATCCAGCAATACGGCAATCAGCTGGCGAAGCTGGAGCCGGTGGTGTCGGTGCTGCAGAGCGACCCGGAGCAGTATGAACAGCTGAAAGAGGATTACGAGCAGGCGCGGGCGACCCAGCGCGAGGCACGCCAGCAGTCCTTCGCCCTGAGTGAAGTGGTACAGCGTCGGGCGCACTTCAGCTACACCGATTCGGCGGAAATGATGAGCGGTAACAGCGATCTCAACGAAAAACTGCGTCAGCGTCTGGAGCAGGCCGAGGCCGAGCGCGCCCGCGCCCGTGAAGCGCTGCGTACCCACAGCAGCCAGCTTGGACAGTACAACCAGGTGCTGGCGTCGCTGAAAAGTTCGTTCGACACCAAAAAAGAGCTGCTCAACGATCTGCATAAAGAGCTGCAGGATATCGGCGTGCGCGCCGACAGCGGGGCAGAAGAGCGCGCCCGTCTGCGCCGCGACGAGCTGCACACGCGGCTTTCCGGCAACCGCAGCCGTCGTAACCAGCTTGAGAAACAGCTGACCTATTGCGAAGCGGAGATGGATAACCTGACCCGCAAGCTTAAGCGTCTGGAGCGGGACTATCACGAAACCCGCGAGCATGTTGTCACCGCGAAAGCGGGCTGGTGCGCGGTGATGCGCATGGTGAAAGATAACGGCGTCGAACGTCGCCTGCACCGTCGCGAGCTGGCGTATCTCTCCGGGGATGAGCTGCGCTCGATGTCGGATAAGGCGCTCGGCGCGCTGCGCCTGGCGGTGGCGGATAATGAGCATCTGCGCGATGTGCTGCGCATGTCCGAAGATCCGAAACGGCCGGAGCGTAAAATTCAGTTCTTCGTCGCGGTCTATCAACATCTGCGCGAGCGTATCCGTCAGGACATCATCCGCACCGACGATCCGGTGGAAGCCATCGAACAGATGGAAATCGAACTGGGCCGCCTGACCGAAGAGCTGACTTCCCGCGAGCAGAAGCTGGCGATCAGCTCCCGCAGCGTGGCGAACATCATCCGTAAAACCATTCAGCGCGAGCAGAACCGTATTCGTATGCTCAACCAGGGGCTGCAGAGCGTCTCCTTCGGCCAGGTAAACAGCGTGCGGCTGAACGTCAACGTGCGTGAAAGCCACGCCACGCTGCTGGATGTGCTCTCCGAGCAACACGAGCAGCATCAGGATCTGTTTAACAGCAACCGCCTGACCTTCTCGGAAGCGCTGGCGAAGCTTTACCAGCGCCTGAATCCGCAGGTGGACATGGGGCAGCGCACGCCGCAGACCATCGGCGAGGAGCTGCTCGACTACCGCAACTATCTTGAGATGGAAGTGGAAGTTAACCGTGGCTCCGACGGCTGGCTGCGTGCAGAGAGCGGGGCGCTCTCTACCGGGGAAGCGATCGGGACCGGGATGTCGATTCTGGTGATGGTGGTGCAGAGCTGGGAAGACGAATCCCGTCGTCTGCGCGGCAAGGATATTTCGCCGTGCCGCCTGCTGTTCCTCGATGAAGCTGCGCGTCTGGATGCCCGCTCTATCGCCACGCTATTCGAACTGTGCGAGCGTCTGGATATGCAGCTGATCATCGCCGCGCCGGAAAACATCAGCCCTGAGAAAGGCACTACCTACAAACTGGTGCGTAAGGTGTTCCAGAACACCGAGCATGTGCACGTGGTGGGGCTGCGCGGTTTCGCTACGCCACAAGCGGAGCCGCAACCTCAGCAGGCGCTGCCGGACGAGACGGAAGAGATCTCCTGACCATCAGCATCAGTCACAAGCGCGGCCTGGCCGCGCTTTTTTTTGCCTGTTTTTCAGGTTTCACCGCCGCAAGCCGATAACCCTGCTGCGGGTTTAACTTTCTTTACATAAGGTAAGGAAAATGATGTGCAGAATTTATATACTTAAACCATGTTCGCACGTAGCGGACGCCGTTGAAAAATAAAGAACAGGGGGCAAGGGATGTTGCTAAAGAATTTACGTGGTCGCCAACTGCTGGCACTGAGCGTGTGTCTGGGGTTAGGCGTTGCTCCGCTGTTTTCCGTCCAGGCTGACGAGCCTGAGGCTGTGCCGATGGACAGCTCTGCGCAGAGCGTGGAGCAGCCTGGCGTACTGGTTCAGCCGCTGGCACCCTCTGCGGCGATGGTGGCGCTCTCCGGCAGTGCGCCGGACGCTGACGCTGAGCAACATCGCGCCAGCCTGACGGCGCTTTTGCCCTCCGGTTATACCCCGGTGTACATGAATGCGCTGGTGGCGCTCTACGGTGAACGCGACCTGAAGCCGATGTGGGAAAACCGCGACGCGGTGCAGGCGTTCCAGCAGCAGCTGGCCGAAGTGGCGATTGCCGGCTTCCAGCCGCAGTTTACCCGCTGGGTGGAGCTGCTTACCGATCCCGCCGTCAGCGGCATGTCCCGCGATCTGGTGCTCTCCGATGCTATGCTGGGCTATCTGCACTACGTTTCCGGGCTGGCAACCAACGGCACCCGCTGGCTTTACAGCAGCAAACCCTACAAGCTGACCACGCCGCCGCTATCGGTGATTAATCAGTGGCAGGTCGCCCTGGATAACGGCAGCCTGAGCGCATTCGTTACCGCGCTGGCTCCGTCCCATCCGCAGTACAGCGCGATGCACGCCTCGCTGCTGACGCTGGTGGCGGACACCCGTCCGTGGCCGACGCTGAACGACAGCGCGAAGCTGCGCCCCGGTCAGGCGAGCAATGATATCGGCGCGCTGCGCGAAATATTACAGCGCACCGGCATGATGGACAGGTCCCCGGACATCGTACTGCCGGGCGACAGCGCACCGCAGCGCAATAATGAGGTGGTGAGCCCGTCAGCGGCGATTGTCACCCAGAGCGATACGCCACGCACCGCGCCGGCAAAAGCGCGCTCTGGCGCGCGTGGGGTATACGATCGCGAGCTGGTCGCGGCGGTGAAGCGTTTCCAGAAATGGCAGGGGCTGTCGGCGGACGGCGTCATCGGTGCCTCGACGCGCCAGTGGCTGAACGTCACCCCGGCCCAGCGCGCCTCGCTGCTGGCGCTCAATATCCAGCGTCTGCGCCTGCTGCCGCGCAAAGTGAACACCGGCATTATGGTGAACATCCCGGAATATTCGCTGGTCTACTACCTCAACGGTAACCAGGCGCTGGCCTCGCGGGTCATCGTCGGGCGTCCGGATCGTAAAACGCCGCTGATGAGCAGTGCGCTGAATAATGTGGTGGTAAACCCGCCGTGGAATGTGCCGCCGACCCTGGCGCGCAAGGATATTCTGCCGAAGGTGTGGAATGACCCCGGCTATCTGGAGCGGCATAACTACACCGTGCTGCGGGGCTGGAGCAGCAATGAAACCATCGACCCGTGGATGGTGGACTGGGCGACCATTACGCCATCTAACCTGCCGTTCCGCTTCCAGCAGGCACCGGGCGCGCACAACTCACTGGGGCGCTACAAGTTCAACATGCCCAGCTCCGATGCGATCTATCTGCACGACACGCCAAACCACACGCTGTTCCAGAAGGATGAGCGCGCGCTGAGTTCGGGCTGCGTGAGGGTGAATAAAGCCTCTGAACTGGCGAATATGCTGTTGCAGGATGCTGGCTGGAATGACACGCGCATTTCTGATGCCCTGAAGCAGGGCAATACGCGCTACGTCAATATTCCACAAAATATTCCGGTAAACCTGTATTACCTGACGGCGTTTATTGGCGAGGACGGTCGCCCGCAATATCGTACAGATATTTACAATTACGATCTCACGGCGCGATCGGGTGCACAGATCCTCGAAAAAGCGGAAAAACTCATCAGGTAAATGCAGCATTTCTAATGTATTAATGGTCAACACCATGACGATAAACGCGCCCGGCGACCGTTCCGGGCTCGTTTATATCAGGGGAACGGTGCCTTGACTCGCCAGGTTATGGCAGTTAATGTGCCTTTCGTGCGCCAGAAGTGCATCTTGTTTTCACTTACCAGTAGACCTGAATATTATGGACCAATTTAACGCTACTCGCCGCAAACTGCTGGCGTGGGGCGGCGCTGCTCTGGGAGCTTCTCTGCTGCCGGGAACCGCATTCGCCACCCTCTCCACGCCGCGTCCGCGTATATTAACGCTCAGCAATCTGAATACGGGCGAATCCATTAAAGCCCAGTTTTTCGATGGCAAAGGCTATATTCAGGAAGAATTAGCAAAGCTTAATCATTTTTTCAGGGACTATCGCTCTAATAAAATTAAAGCGATTGATACCTCATTATTCGATCAGCTCTATCGTCTGCAAAGCCTGTTGGATACCCATAAGCCGGTGCAGTTGATTTCCGGCTATCGCTCCGTTGATACCAACAAAGAGTTGCGCTCCCACAGCCGCGGTGTAGCGAAAAATAGCTATCACACCAAAGGCCAGGCGATGGATTTCCATATCGAAGGCATCTCTTTAAGCAATATTCGCAAAGCGGCGTTATCAATGCGCGCGGGTGGTGTAGGATATTACCCTCGTAGCAACTTTGTGCATATTGATACCGGGCCCGTGCGGCACTGGTAAGTACGGTATCCTGCTCAGGCAGGCTAAAGGAGCGGCATGAATTACCATATTATTCCCGTGACGGCGTTCGCCCAGAACTGCTCGCTTATCTGGTGTGAAGAGACACAGCAGGCGGCGCTGGTCGATCCCGGCGGTGATGCGGCACGTATCAAACAGGAAGTGGCCGGCAAGCCAGTCACCGTCACGCAGATCCTGCTCACTCACGGTCATCTCGACCACGTCGGTGCGGCGGCGGAACTGGCGCAGTACTATAACGTTCCGGTGATCGGCCCGCAGAAAGAAGACGAATTCTGGCTGCAGGGACTGCCCGACCAGAGCCGTATGTTCGGCCTGGAAGAGTGCCAGCCGCTGACGCCGGATCGCTGGCTGGAAGAGGGCGACAGCGTCGCGTTGGGTAACATCACCCTTGAGGTGCTGCACTGCCCGGGCCATACGCCAGGCCACATCGTGTTCTTTGACCGGGCGTCGCGTCTGCTGGTGTCCGGCGACGTGGTGTTTAAGGGCGGTGTCGGGCGCAGCGATTTCCCGCGCGGCGACCACGGCCAGCTGATTGATGCCATTAAGCGTAAGCTGTTACCGCTCGGCGATGACGTCACCTTTATTCCCGGCCACGGGCCGATGTCCACCCTCGGCTATGAGCGGCTGCACAATCCGTTCCTGCAGGATGAACAGCCCGTCTGGTGATCCCCATAAAAAAGGGCCGCATAATGCGGCCCTTATTGTTTCTGTCGCGATTACAGCACGGCAACGATAGCTTCGCACAGCGGCGCCATGTTGTCCGGCGTCATCCCCGCTACGTTCACACGCCCTGATGCTACCGCATACACGCCAAACTCCTCACGCAGACGCAGCACCTGCTCTTTGGTCAGGCCGCTGAACGAGAACATGCCGTTCTGCTTCGTGATAAAGCTGAAATCGCGGTTAGCGCCTTTCTCTGCCAGGGTGTTGACGAACAGCTGACGCATACGCTGAATGCGCTGGCGCATATCGTTCAGCTCCTGTTCCCAGATGGTACGCAGGGCGTCGTTGCTGAGAATGGTCGCGACCACCGCTGCGCCGTGTGCCGGCGGGTTAGAGTAGTTAGCGCGAATGCAGGACTTCATCTGGCTGAAGGCGCGATCGGCCGCGTCAGCATCGGCAGCTACCAGCGTGCAGGCACCCACGCGCTCATTGTACAGGCCAAAGTTCTTTGAGAAGGAGCTGGCAACAATCAGTTCCTGATGCAGCGCGGCGAAAGCACGCAGGCCTTCCGCATCCTCTTCCAGCCCGCGGGCAAAGCCCTGGTAGGCGAAATCGAACAGCGGCAGCCAGCCTTTCTCTACCGACAGCTTCGCCAGCTGTTCCCACTGCTCAAGCGTTGGATCGATGCCGGTCGGGTTGTGGCAGCAGCCGTGGAACAGCACCACGTCGCCCGCCTGAGCTTCGTTCAGGCTGCTTACCAGACCGTCAAAATCCAGCGCGTGGTTAGCCGCGTCGTAGTAAGCGTACTCGCGCACTTCCAGACAGGCAGAGTTGAACACGCCTTTGTGGTTCGGCCAGCTTGGGTTCGATACCCAGATGCGCTTCACCTCGGTGTTTTTAGCGAGAAAATCTGCCGCCACGCGCAGGGCACCGGTACCGCCAGGGGTTTGCGCCGTGCGGGCGCGTTTCGCATCAATCAGGGCGCTACCTTTGCCGAACAGCAGCTCCTGGGTGCAGCGACCAAATTCGGGAATACCGTCGATACCGAGGTAGTTTTTGGTGGTTTCATTTTCCAGCAAATATTGTTCTGCTTTTTTTACGCTGGTGAGCACCGGTGTTTTACCGGTTTCATCTTTATAAACCCCAATACCCAGGTTGATTTTGGTAGGGCGATCGTCGGCACGAAACAGATCGGCCAGACCTAAGATAGGATCGGCCGGAGCGGCAGTTATGTTCTCAAACATGACGAGGTTCCATTGTGATTGCAGAAGGGAATTCCGCTATCAGGTTAACGGGTGTCACCGTAAATGCCAACCGTTTGCCATGAAAAGAGCGGGATTCATCATCATTCAAATTTCAGGCGTAAAAAAACAGGGCCGAAGCCCTGTTTCTTAGTATCAACTATCGAAGGATAGTGATTAGAACTGGTAAACGATACCCACTGCAACGGTGTCGTCAGACGCTACGCCCAGGGCGTTGTCGCTGTCGATCTGGTTGATGATGTAATCAACATAGGTAGACATGTTTTTGTTGAAGTAGTAGGTAGCGCCAACTTCGAAGTATTCTACGAGGTCAACACTGCCGATACCGTCGATGTCTTTACCTTCAGACTTGTTATAGGAGATAGACGGGCGCAGACCGAAATCGAACTGGTACTGAGCAACGATGAAGTAGTCTTTAGTTTTGTTCGCGTAACCGTTGATGCTGTCAGAAAGCGAAATTGGGGTAGCGTTACGGGTTTCGCTGTAGGTCGCTGCCAGGTACAGGTTGTTGGCATCATACTTGATAGACGTGCCCCACTGCTCAGCTTTCGCGCCGCTACCCATTGCCAGAGCTTCCTGAGCATTGGTGCGGTCAGCCGCGCCATAAGCACCAACGATACCGAAGCCGTTCATCTCGTAAGCGAGAGAGGTTGCCCAGCCGTCGCCGTTAGAACGCTGAACATCGCTCAGGTTAGTAACGTCGCCAGTCTCTTCATCAATCGCGAGGCTGCTTGCACGCTCATTTTTGCCCAGGTACTGCACGCCGAAGCTCAGGCCGTCAACCAGACCGAAGAAGTTCGAGTTGCGGTAGGTAGCGAGGCCACCCTGACGGCCAGCGAAGAACTGGTCAGAGCCAGCAGTGTCGCCGCCGAATTCTGGCAGCATATCGGTGTAACCCAGCGCGTCATAAACCAGACCGTAGTTACGACCATAGTCGAAGGAGCCGAAATCACCGAATTTCAGACCAGCAAATGCCAGACGGGTTTTGTTACCAGCCTGTGCATCGCTACCGCCTTCAGAACGGTTGCCCTGGAAGTTATATTCCCACTGGCCGTAACCGGTCAGCTGGTCGTTGATCTGCGTTTCGCCTTTGAAGCCAAGACGAGCATAGGTTTTATCGCCATCGCTTGCATAACCATCATCATCAGAGAAGTAGTGCAGGCCAACCGCTTTACCGTAGATATCAATTTTATTGCCGTCTTTATTATAAACTTCAGCGGCGTTTACGGTGCCAGCAGCCAGCAGTGCAGGGATAACCACTGCCAGAATATTGCGCTTCATCATTATTTATTACCCTCATTGGTTTTTATGAACACCTGCCACTGCCGCCAATAAATTCCGTCAATAAATGTTTACGGAACTATTGATGAAAGTTTGGTGTCTTTCTGTGTCTGAAAGGCATCTTTCCATTCAAAACCATGTTTCGCTACCATGAAAGTGCTACAAATGTCTAAAACAGGTAACCAAAAGAAATAATGTGTAACATTGTGTGAATTTTGGGGAACTTTGTGAACCACCTCAAATTTCACCTTGTAACCGGTCGTTATTCGCGCGAAGCATCTATATATATATGAATTACTTATAATTAATCCAGATAACCCCTTTTCTTATGCTCCGGCCGGGCACCGCGCAGTTTTTCTTATAGTGTAAATTTGTTGTAGAACGCCGCCAGGGTAAATTAGCCAAATTGTGCTAAGTCAAACCCGGCGAGAAATTTGCAATGGGGAGCTGGCGTAAAAATTTCAGAAGGATGTTTCAGGGATTAACGGAAGAGGGCAGGCGTCAGGATTTTTTGACAAGGCGTCTTAAGTGCAAAAAAAGGCCAGCACGCGGCTGGCCTTAAATCATCAGAAGCTCGCGTTTCGCGGCGTTCTCGGGAACGGGATGACGTCGCGGACGTTCTGCACGCCGGTGACGTAAGCGATAAGACGCTCGAAGCCAAGACCGAAGCCGGAGTGCGGCACCGTGCCGTAGCGACGCAGATCGCGATACCACCAGTAGTCCTCTTTATTGAGGCCCATCTCGGCCATACGCGCATCCAGCACGTCAAGACGCTCTTCACGCTGCGAGCCGCCGATGATTTCACCGATACCCGGTGCCAGCACGTCCATCGCCGCCACGGTTTTGCCATCGTCGTTAAGCCGCATATAGAACGCTTTAATGTCTTTCGGGTAGTTTTTCACCACCACCGGCGCTTTGAAGTGTTTTTCAGCCAGATAGCGCTCGTGCTCGGAGGAGAGATCGACACCCCAGTACACCGGGTTTTCGAATTTCTCACCGCACTTCTCAAGGATGGCGACCGCATCGGTGTAATCCACCTGGGCGAAGTCAGCGGAAATGAAGCGCTCCAGACGTTCGATGGCTTCTTTATCCACGCGCTGGGCGAAGAACTGCATGTCGTCCATACGCTCATCCAGTACCGCTTTGAACACGTACTTCAGCATCGCTTCGGCGAGGCCGGCGACGTCATTGAGACTGGCGAACGCCACTTCCGGCTCCAGCATCCAGAACTCCGCCAGGTGGCGGCTGGTGTTGGAGTTTTCTGCGCGGAAGGTCGGGCCGAAGGTGTACACCTTCGACAGCGCACAGGCGTAGGTTTCGCCGTTGAGCTGGCCGGAAACGGTGAGGAACGCTTCTTTTCCGAAGAAGTCCTGATCGTAATCCACTTTGCCCTGGTCGTTACGCGGCAGGTTTTCCATGTCCAGCGTGGAGACGCGGAACATCTCACCAGCACCTTCGGTATCAGACGCGGTGATCAGCGGAGTGGATACCCAGAAGTAGCCCTGCTCGTGGAAGAAACGGTGCAGCGCCTGGGCCAGAGTGTGACGTACGCGGGCCACCGCGCCGATCATGTTGGTACGCGGACGCAGGTGCGCAACTTCACGCAGGTATTCGATGCTGTGGCGCTTCGCCGCCATCGGGTAGGTGTCCGGATCTTCAACCCAGCCGGTCACTTCCACGTGGCTTGCCTGCAGCTCGAAGCTCTGGCCTTCGCCCGGCGACTCCACCACTTTCCCGGTGACGATCACCGAGCAGCCGGTGGTCAGACGCAGAATTTCATCATTGTAATTGGGCAGAGAATTATTGATGACAGCCTGTACAGGATCAAAGCAGGAACCGTCATAAACGGCGAGGAAGGAGATGCCAGCTTTTGAATCTCGGCGAGTACGTACCCATCCGCGCACGGTGACTTCACTGTCAACGGCTACGCGGCCCTGGAGTACGTCGGCTACAGGCACAACGCTCATAATGTTCTCTCTGTGTAATGGTGAAATGTAAATTCATTATCCCACCCGGAGGGGGGTTATCTATGTTACCTGGCGTGCGCCATCAGACAAGCAGAATTCATACCAGACGGGAAGAAAATTTTAGGGGGGAATGGGCGGGAGCAGCGCGCTCCCACCGGGATCAGCTGGCTTTTTTAACCTGGGGCAAATCAAAGGCCTCGCGCAGGGCGCGCACAAAGGCTTTATCGTGGCAGATGGTCTTGCCGGGGCTGTCGGAGAGCTTCGCCACCGGTTTACCGTTGCACTCCACCAGTTTGATCACGATATTGAGCGGCTTCACGCCGGGAATATCGCAGGTGAGGCGCGTGCCGATACCAAACCCGAGGTTCACGCGGTCGGCAAAGTGGCGGTAGAGATCGACTGCCTTCGGCAGATCGAGGTTATCGGAGAACACCAGGGTTTTGCTCATCGGATCGATACCGAGCGACGCATAGTGCGCAATGGCTTTTTCGCCCCACTGCACCGGGTCGCCGGAGTCGTGGCGCAGCCCCTGATAGCGGGTAGCAAATTCCGGCCCGAAGTCGCGCAGGAAGGCGTCCATTGTGATGCAGTCGGTGAGGGCGATGCCGAGCATGTCCGGGTACTCATCCAGCCACGCCTGCAGGGCCGCACGCTGGCTTGACGCCAGGCTGGGGCTGATCTGCTGATGGGCCTGGAACCACTCGTGGGCCTGGGTGCCCATTGGCGTCAGGTTGAGGCGGCGGGCAAGATCGTAGTTGCTGGTGCCCACAAACCAGGGCTCCTGCTGCAGGCGCTCAACAATGGCCTGCTGCACGTCGCGGGAGAAGCGGCGGCGGGTGCCAAAATCCATCAGGCGAAACGCACTGAGATCGACGTCAGAAGTAAAGTGGGCGAAGTTATCCAGCTTGGCGTCAAGGTGCGCCAGCGCCATCTCCACCGTGGCCTCCGGCGAGCGGTAGTGGTGCACCAGTTCGCTTATCACCGCCAGCAGCGGCACTTCCCACATAATCACTTCCCGCCAAGGGCCGGCAAGGCGGATATCAAGCTTGCCGTTGACGTTGCGCACGGTGACCTGCGAGGCGTCGTAGCGGAAATCGCGCAGCCAGTCGAGATAATCCTGTCTGAAGAAGGGCAGGGAGGCGAGCCACTGGTACTCGCTGTCGCTGAGGGCGAGCTGCTGCATCGCCTCAATCTGCTCGCGGATGGCATCAGCATAAATGCCTAACAGGTCATCACCACGGCAGCGGAACTCCGCCGCAACGTGCACATCGGCATAGTGGTGAAAAACCGCCTGCTGCATGTGCAATTTATAGGCGTCGGTATCCAGCAGCGAGTGTAAAACAGGGGAAGCGTATTGTGTCATGGTGCGTTACTGGCATCCTCTAACAGGAGCGTTTCCATCAGTGGCGAAAGCAGATAAAGACGCAGGAGTATACCCTGATTATCGGTTTATTGAAGCAGGATCACAACATAACCCTGTAACCGGGTCGAGGGCTATTTGTGCCTCATTACGGTGAAAACCAGGGCTGCCGCACCGTCAGGCTTAAAAGATAATTATTCTGCATGGCAACATTGTTGCAACAGGAATAGACTGGAATGCTAAGCCCTTCATCTGCCACGGCGTCACCGCCACGCGCGTGGTAAGAACAATCGGGTTCAATCTTACGGATGATGTAAAAAGGTTTTCTATGACACAACAGCCACAAGCCAAATACCGCCACGACTATCGTGCGCCGGATTACCAGATCAGCGATATTGACTTGACCTTTGAACTCGATGCCGCCAGTACGCGGGTTACCGCCGTCAGCCAGATTACCCGCCAGGGCGCAGCTGATGCGCCGCTGCGTCTTGATGGGGAAGATCTTACCCTCGTCTCACTGGAGGTGAATGACGCCCCCTGGCAGGATTACCGCCTTGATGAAGGCGCGCTGGTGCTGGAAAACCTGCCCGAGCGCTTCACGTTACGCATCGTTAACGACATCAGCCCGGCAACCAACACCGCGCTGGAAGGGCTGTACCAGTCCGGGGATGCGCTCTGCACCCAGTGCGAAGCAGAAGGCTTCCGCCACATCACCTGGTATCTCGACCGCCCGGACGTGCTGGCCCGCTTCACCACGAAACTGATTGCGGATAAAACCCGCTACCCGTACCTGCTGGCAAACGGTAACCGCATCGCCCAGGGCGAGCTGGACAACGGCCAACACTGGGTGCAGTGGGAAGACCCGTTCCCGAAACCCTGCTACCTGTTTGCGCTGGTCGCGGGCGATTTCGACGTGCTGCGCGACAACTTCGTCACCCGCTCCGGGCGCGACGTGGCACTGGAGCTGTATGTCGATCGCGGCAATCTCGATCGCGCCTCCTGGGCGATGACCTCGCTGAAAAATTCCATGAAGTGGGACGAAGACCGTTTCGGCCTCGAATACGATCTCGACATCTATATGATCGTCGCCGTCGACTTCTTTAATATGGGCGCGATGGAGAACAAAGGGCTGAACGTCTTTAACTCCAAATTCGTGCTGGCTCGCGCCCAGACCGCCACCGATAAAGACTACCTCGATATCGAACGCGTCATCGGCCACGAATATTTCCATAACTGGACCGGCAACCGCGTCACCTGCCGCGACTGGTTCCAGCTCAGCCTGAAAGAGGGGCTGACGGTGTTCCGCGATCAGGAGTTCAGCTCCGACCTCGGCTCCCGCGCCGTGAACCGCATCAACAACGTGCGCACCATGCGCGGTATGCAGTTCGCCGAAGATGCCAGCCCGATGGCGCACCCGATCCGCCCGGATATGGTTATCGAAATGAATAACTTCTATACCCTGACGGTGTATGAGAAAGGGTCGGAAGTGATTCGTATGCTGCACACTCTGCTCGGAGAAGCGAACTTCCAGAAGGGGATGCAGCTCTATTTCGAACGTCACGACGGCAGCGCAGCCACCTGCGACGACTTCGTGCAGGCGATGGAAGATGCCTCCAACGTCGATCTCTCGCATTTCCGCCGCTGGTACAGCCAGTCCGGTACGCCTGTTGTCAGCGTGCGCGACGACTACAACCCGGAAACCGAACAGTACACCCTGACCATCAGCCAGCACACGCCGCCCACCGCCGACCAGGCTGAGAAGCTGCCGCTGCATATCCCGTTCGATATCGAACTATATGACAATGAAGGCAAGGTGATCCCGCTGCAAAAGGGCGGTCATCCGGTGCACAACGTGCTGAACCTGACCCAGGCGGAGCAGACTTTCGTCTTCGACAACGTCTACTTCCAGCCGGTGCCGTCGCTGCTGCGCGAGTTTTCCGCCCCGGTGAAGCTGGAGTATAAATGGAGCGACCAGCAGCTGACCTTCCTGATGCGTCATGCCCGCAACGACTTCTCCCGCTGGGATGCAGCGCAGAGCCTGCTGACCACCTACATCAAGCTCAACGTTGCTCGTCATCAGCAGGGGCTGCCACTCTCTCTGCCGCTGCACGTGGCCGATGCGTTCCGCGCGATCCTGCTGGATGATCAGCTCAGCCCGGCGCTGAAAGCCGAGATCCTGACCCTGCCGTCAGCCAATGAAATGGCGGAGCTGTTCCAGATCATCGATCCGGTGGCGATTGCCGCCGTGCGTGAAGCCCTGACCCGTACACTGGCGAAAGAGCTGGCGGATGAGTGCCTGGCGGTTTACAACGCCACTAAGCTGGATGAGTACCGCGTCGATCACGCCGACATCGGGCAACGCGCGCTGCGCAATACCTGCTTGCGTTATCTCGCCTTCGGCGACGCGCAGCTGGCTGACAAACTGGTCACCACCCAGTATCAGGAAGCGGACAACATGACCGATGCGATGGCCGCGCTCTCTGCCGCCGTGGCGGCGCAGCTGCCGTGCCGTGAAGCGCTGCTCGCTGAGTACGATGAGCAGTGGCATAAGGATGGTCTGGTGATGGATAAGTGGTTTGTACTGCAGGCCACCAGCCCGGCGACGGACGTGCTGAACACCGTGCGTGGGCTGCTCAACCACCGCTCGTTCACTTTCGGCAACCCGAACCGCGTACGCGCGCTGATCGGCACTTTCGCCAGCAGCAACCCGGCGGCGTTCCATGCGGAAGACGGCAGCGGCTACCAGTTTATGGTGGAGATGCTGAGCGAGCTTAACAGCCGCAACCCGCAGGTGGCCTCGCGTCTGATTGAGCCGCTGATCCGCCTCAAGCGCTACGACGAAAAACGTCAGGCGCTGATGCGTAACGCGCTGGAGCAGCTGAAAGCGCTGCCAAACCTGTCCGGGGATCTGTACGAGAAAATCAGTAAAGCGCTGGCGTAATCCGGCACCCGTGGTTCATAGGCGGGTGCATTGCGCACCCGCTTTTTTTTATCCCGCTTTGACTTCCCGCACCGGTTGCGGCGCCTTGCGCATCACCCGATCCAGCACTTCCGCCTCCAGCTCCGCCAGACGCACCGAGCCATGACGACGCGGACGCGCGATGTCCACCGTCAGATCCAGGCCGATCCGTCCATCCTCTATCAGCAGCACCCGATCCGCCAGCGCGACCGCCTCGCTCACATCGTGCGTGACCAGCAGCACGGTAAAGCCATGCTCCAGCCACAGGGATTCGATCAGCGCCTGCATCTCCAGGCGCGTCAGCGCATCCAGTGCGCCAAGCGGTTCGTCCAGCAGCAGCAGACGCGGGCGATGGATCAGCGCGCGAGCCAGCGCCACGCGCTGCTTCTGCCCGCCGGATAGCGCAGCAGGCCACTCGGCGGCGCGGTTTTCCAGCCCCACCGCCGCCAGCGCGTTAAGCGCGTCCTGGCGCCAGTTGCCTTTCAGTCCGAGGCCCACGTTGTCGATCACTTTCTTCCACGGCAGCAGGCGCGCATCCTGAAACATCAGGCGGGTATCGTCCTGGGTCTGGCGCAGGGGCGTGTTGCCCGCCAGCAGCTCGCCGTCATTGGGATTTTCCAGCCCTGCCAGCAGGCGCAGCAGGGTGCTTTTCCCGCAGCCGCTGCGGCCCACCACCGCCACGAACTGCCCGGCGGGAATGTGCAGGTTGAGGTTATCAAGTACGGTTTTACTGCCGTACCGTCTGGAGACCCCGCTGACCAGCAGCGGCGTGCCAGGGGTGAGTCGTGCTGTATTCATGCGGCTTCCTCCTTCTTCTGCCACGCCGGGTGCCAGCGCAGCCAGATACGCTCCAGCAGCTGGGCGCTGACGTCCGCCAGCTTGCCGAGCAGGGCGTAAAGTATGATGGCGACCACCACCACATCGGTTTGCAGAAATTCACGGGCATTCATCGCCAGATAGCCAATGCCTGAGTTGGCAGAGATGGTTTCGGCGACGATCAGCGTCAGCCACATCAGCCCCAGCGCGAAGCGCACCCCGACCATGATCGACGGCAGCGCGCCGGGCAGGATGACGTGCACAAACAGGCTGAAACCCGACAGGCCATAGCTGCGCGCCATCTCCAGCAGGCCGCGATCGATATTGCGGATGCCGTGCCAGGTGTTGATATAGACCGGGAACAGCGTACCCAGCGCCACGAGAAAGATCTTCGCGCTCT
This sequence comes from Siccibacter colletis, assembly GCF_025914095.1. NCBI lineage: Bacteria > Pseudomonadati > Pseudomonadota > Gammaproteobacteria > Enterobacterales > Enterobacteriaceae > Siccibacter > Siccibacter colletis. Next base: position 1,414,654 of record NZ_CP074352.1, read on the forward strand.
CATCGATGCCGAACCAGAGGATCACCAGCGGGATCAGCGCCAGATGCGGCACGTTACGCAGCATCTGAATCGAGGTATCAAGCAGGCGCTCACCCCAGCGCGACAGGCCGCTGATAAGCCCCAGCAGCAGGCCGAGCGAGCCGCCAATCGAGAAGCCGATCAGCGCCCGCCAGGAACTGATGGTCAGGTGCTGCCACAGCTCGCCGCTGGCCGACAGGCTCCAGAACGCTTTCACCACGCCCTCCGGAGAGGGCAGGATGCGCGTCGACAGCCAGCCGGTCTGAGAAGCGACCTGCCAGACGACGATAATCGTCAGCGGCAGCAGCCAGGGCGCAAGGCGCTGCAGCAGCCGGCGTGCGGTAAGTGACATAGCGCCTCCTTAACTCTGCGCCACGTTGCGCGGAATAAACTCGTTTGCTACCGCTTCACCCTGCGCCTTCAACGGCTGCGACTGCGGCACGTCCGGGATAGCGACATCCAGATGCGGGAACAGCAGTTCGCCGACGCGCCACGCCTCTTCCAGATGCGGATAACCGGAAAGGATAAAGCTGTCGATGCCGAGATCGGCATACTCATTGATGCGTGCCGCCACGGTGGGGCCGTCGCCCACCAGCGCCGTGCCCGCACCGCCGCGCACCAGGCCGACCCCGGCCCACAGGTTCGGCGCAATCTCAAGCCCTTCACGGCTGCCGTTATGCAGGGCCGCCATACGCTGCTGACCGACTGAGTCCTGGCGGGCGAACGCCGCCTGCGCTTTGGCGATGGTATCGTCATCAAGATGCGAGATAAGCCGATCCGCGGCCTGCCACGCCTCTTCGGTAGTTTCACGCACGATAACGTGCAGGCGAATACCGAAGCGGACCTTGCGCCCGTGGGCGGCGGCTTTGGCCCGCACCTGGGCGATTTTTTCTTTCACCAGCGCCGGCGGCTCGCCCCAGGTGAGGTACAGATCGACCTGCTCAGCGGCCAGCTCCTGTGCCACGTCCGACGATCCGCCAAAGTAGAGCGGCGGCCGTGGCTGCTGCACCGGCGGGAACAGCAGCTTCGCGCCGCGCACCTGAATATGCTTGCCGTCAAAGTCCACCGTCTCGCCTTCCAACAGGCGACGCCAGACGCGGGTAAATTCCGCCGACGCCTCGTAGCGCTCGGTATGGTCGAGGAACACGCCGTCGGCAGCCAGCTCCTGCGGATCGCTGCCGGTGACCAGGTTGAACAGCGTGCGGCCATTCGAGAGGCGATCCAGCGTCGCCGCCTGACGCGCCGCCACGGTGGGGGAAATCACGCTGGGTCGAAGGGCTACAAGGAACTTCAGTCGCTGTGTCACCGGGATCAGGGAAGCGGCCACCAGCCAGGCATCCTCGCAGGAGCGCCCGGTCGGGATCAGCACGCCGGTAAAACCAAAGCGATCCGCAGTCTGCGCAATCTGCTGCAGGTAACTGTGATCCACCGGGCGTGCGCCCTCATCGCTGCCCAGATAGTGGCCATCGCCGTGGGTCGGTAAAAACCAGAACAGATTCAGACTCATGATTTCGCTCCTTTCGTGAGGGTGGGGTGCCAGATGCGGTCGCGGATGTCGAGCTGCTTCGGCACCAGGCGGTTCTCATAGAACAGATCGGCGGTTTGCTGCTGACGCGCGGTGGTTTCTTCATTTACTGGGGTAATCGATGTCGGCGGCCGATGATCGAGATAGGTGGCGATCACCTTTTCCGGCAGCCCCATGCTGGTCGCCAGCAGCGTGATGCTTTGCTGACGCTGTGAAAGGGTCAGGGCATCGGCATCGCTGAAGGTTTTCAGTACCCCGAGCAGGAAATCGCCGTTGGCCTCAGCGTAAGGGCGCGCGGCTAAATAGAAGGAGCCGGTCTGCTTGAGCCCTTCACCGTCCTTCAGCACCCGCACGCCGCCGTGCAGCAGTGCCGCAGAATAGTACGGGTCCCAGATGGCCCAGGCATCGACGTTGCCCTGCTGGAAGGCGGCGCGGGCATCGGCCGGCGACAGATAAATCGGCTGAATATCCTTAAAGGTCAGCCCGGCCTGCTGAAGGGCACGCAGCACCAGGTTGTGGGAGCTGGAGCCTTTCTGGAAGGCGACCTTTTTGCCTTTCAGATCGGCGACATTTTTCAGCGCGCTGTTCTCCGGCACCAGAATCACTTCGGCTTTCGGTTTCGCCGGTTCGGAGCCGATATACACCAGGTCCGCGCCTGCCGCCTGGGCAAAGATCGGCGGAATATCCCCGGTGCTGCCGACATCAATGCTGCCGACGTTCAGCGCTTCCAGCATCTGTGGCCCGGCCGGGAACTCGACCCAGGTGATGCGGGTGTTGGGGTAGCGCTGTTCGAGGAATTTATGGCTTTTCGCCAGCACCATGCTGACGCTGCCTTTCTGATAGCCGATGCGCAGCGCCTCGGGTGCCGCCGGTTCAGCGGCCTGGCTTAGGGTACTAACGCCCAAAAGGGCACCAAGCGCCAGCCCGACGGCACGGCGTGAAAGGGAACTAAACATGGACAGCTCCTTGCGTTGTCAGGGACGGAACAACAGCTTGCGGGCGGTGCAGCGCCTGCCAGAAGGTTTCCAGCGCGTTATCGAGGCGCAGCTGGAGAGACGGCGTAAACGCCGGCGTGTACTGGTAATCGGCGATCTGGCTGTCATCGGCGTAGACCCCGTGCAGGATCTCCTGCGCTTTCAGCGCGTTGAGGACCGGTTTCAGGGCGTAATCCACTGCCAGCAGATGGGCGACCGTGCCGCCGGTAGCCAGCGGCAGCACCACTTTATTTTGCAGGGCGCGTTCAGGGAGCAGATCGAGCAGGGTTTTTAGCGCTCCGGAAAAGGACGCTTTATAGATGGGCGTCGCGACGATAAGCCCGTCGGCGTCCTGGAGTTGCTCAATAAGCGCGAGCAGAGCCGGACTATCGAAGCGGGCATAAAGCAGATCCTCCGGCGCGAAATTTTGCAGATGCCAGTGGCACACCTCAACATCGCGGGCGCTGAGCTTATCCCGGGCATATTCCAGCAGGGCGCTGGAGCGGGAGGGGAAGCGCGGGCTTCCCGCCAGTGTAATAACGCGCATGGCGGCTCCTTATAACCAAAAGTTTGCATATGAAACACATTGATAACAATTTGAGTTATCCTGGCAGAGGCGCGAGGTTCCACTAAATGATTTATCTGGCGTTTTTATGCCGGATTTTGAATAAGTGGTGGTCGGCGAGGAAAACGTTTGCTTCGCGGGGGCGTTTTTTGCCCTGAGTCAATTCCCTTCGGGCGTGAGATCGCAGATAATACCGCCCCGGTTTGCACACCGGGAATCCAGGAGAGTTCATGTACTACCCCTTCGTTCGTAAAGCCCTTTTCCAGCTCGACCCAGAGCGCGCGCATGAAATGACGTTTTCGCAGCTTCGTCGTGTTACCGGCACCCCGCTGGAGTTTCTGGTGCGCCAGAAGGTTCCCGCTAAGCCGGTGACCTGCATGGGGCTGAATTTTAAAAATCCGCTTGGCCTTGCAGCAGGCCTCGATAAAAACGGCGAGTGCATCGACGCGTTTGCTGCGATGGGGTTTGGATCGATTGAGATCGGTACCGTGACGCCGCGTCCGCAGCCGGGTAACGATAAGCCGCGTATTTTCCGGCTGGTGGCGGCCGAAGGGCTGATCAACCGCATGGGCTTCAATAATCTCGGCGTTGACAACCTGGTCGAGAACGTCAAAAAAGCCCATTTCGATGGGGTGCTGGGAATCAATATCGGCAAAAACAAAGATACGCCGGTGGAGCAGGGTAAGGATGACTATCTGATCTGTATGGATAAGGTCTATGCCTATGCCGGTTATATTGCCATCAATATATCGTCGCCTAACACCCCGGGATTACGCACCCTGCAATATGGCGACGCACTGGACGATCTACTGGTGGCCATTAAAAATAAACAGCAGGCGCTGGCAGAAAAACACCATAAATATGTGCCCGTCGCGGTGAAGATCGCCCCGGATCTGAGCGAAGAAGAATTGATCCAGGTGGCAGATAGCCTCGTCCGACATAATATCGACGGCGTTATTGCCACCAATACCACCCTCGATCGTTCACTGGTGGAAGGGATGAATTATGCCAGTGAAGCCGGTGGTCTGAGTGGGCGTCCGCTGCAGCTAAAAAGCACCGAGATTATTCGTCGGCTCTCTGGCGAATTAGCCGGACGCTTACCCATTATTGGCGTAGGGGGAATTGATTCGGTAATGGCCGCGCGGGAGAAAATGGCCGCCGGCGCGAGTCTGGTGCAGATCTATTCCGGCTTCATTTATAAAGGGCCGCCGCTGGTAAAAGAGATCGTCACTCACCTCTGATATTTGCCCGCCTCCAGCAATGATATTCGGCCCGTGCGGGCCGTTTATATCCTTAACGTAAATTTTCTCCCGCCTGCTTTTATCCGCTTTCCGTTACATTTATTTACCGGTTTGTAAATTTACCGCTTCGTTATTGGTGCAAAAATAACGATTTGCTGCCTGAATTATCACTCAGGCTGCTGAGTGCTTTATTTTTATATCTGGTTGTTTTATATTCCGCTGATGTTGCAAATTTGAACATATTGCGCTTTTCTTATTTTGGCAGTAAACGAAACGGCGACAGGGACGATAATTAGTCGGCGATTGGGTGGCGGAGAGAATGTGATGCGAATAAAACCGGACGATAATTGGCGCTGGTATTTTGATGAAGAGCACGATCGTATGATGCTCGATCTGGCCAATGGTATGGTGTTTCGCTCGCGCTTCGCCCGAAAAATGCTCACGCCGGATGCCTTCAATCCATCAGGTTTTTGCGTGGACGACGCAGCGCTTTACTATGCGTTCGATGAGCGCTGCCGCGAGATGGCATTAAGCCACGCCCAGCGCGCGGAACTGGTGCTGAATGCGCTGGTGGCGATTCGTTTCCTGAAACCGCAGATGCCGAAAAGCTGGCACTTTACCGCTCATGACGATTACTGGCAGCCCGCCTGCGCTGACGCTGCCGCGGTATGGCTGAGCGATAACCTCGAACAGGTGAATCTGCTGGTGGTGGAAGCGGGCGATAACGCCACGCTCTGTCTGGTTGCCCAGCCGGAACTGACGCTGGCCGGGCGCAGTATGCAGCTTGGCGACGCGATTAAAATCATGAACGACCGTTTGCGCCCGTTAGCGGGCGTCGAGCGCGTGGCGCTCGACCAGGCCGTCTGACGCACTACACGTCTAAACGAATATTTCCCGCCGGAATACAGCTGCAGCTCAGAATGGTGCCGTCATCTCTGATGGCGCTCTGCTTGAGCGGCGTCACTTCCCCTTCGACTAAACGCACGCGACAGCTGCCGCAGATGCCTGCCCGGCAGGAGTAGGGGATGCGAATGCCCTGTTGCTCCAGCTGCTCCAGCAGCACCTGCTGATTGTTACCGCGGAAGGTCTGGCTCTGCCAGGCGATTTCAAGCGCGCTTTCCGGCTGCGCTTCCACCTCCATGGCTTCACTTTCCGGGCCGGCCCCGTAGAGACGCGCCGGTTTACGCGCCAGCACCTCCACGCTATCGCCGCTGCGGATAACGCCGCTTGCCCGGGCGATCAGGTTAAGCCCGAAATCGACGTCGCCGTTATCCTGAGCGGTACGAAAACGCTGCAGCGTGGCCAGCGGCTCGCCGGACGGGTGCTTGCGGCCCTTCTCGGGACTGACGGTGGTGAAGATACAGCGGCTGCACGGTTTCACCACGTCAAAAGTCACCTCGCCGATACGCACTGTCTGCCAGGTATCTTCATCCCACGCGCTGGCCCCGGACACCACCAGATTCGGGCGGAACTGATCCATGCGTACGCCCGCGGGGCAGCGGTTCTGTAAATCACGCAGTGAGGCCTCGCTGGTCAGTAGATAGGGATAGCCGTCGGCGAAGGAGAGCGGCACCGCCGCATGGTTTTTGACCCGGCGCGTCAGTTCCGGCCCGACCCAGCGCAGCTGGACGTCGCGACCAAAGAAGCCGCTCAGCCAGCGGTTAATGGCCTCAGGGGCAATCAGCGCGGTGAAATGGTTGCCCCACACCTCGGTGGGCGCGCCGCTGGCATCAAAGTCGGCAAAGCGCACGATGGCGCTGCTGCCATCCGGGGCTGTGAGGTGCAGACCATCGTGCAGCGGTGCCGGGGTGAACAGCACCATCTGCGGATGCTGACGGGCGGTAATAAAGGTGCCATCGGTTTCCGTCACCATAAAAATTCGATCGAACGCGAAGCCGCTCTCCGTCGCCAGGGCGTGAGATTGCTGAATTCCGCGCATGGATTTAACAGGATGGACATAAAGACGAGTCAGAGTGAGCACTGCGGCCTCCGTGCAGAATGAAATAAGCGGGGCAACTTTATGACATGCGTTGCGGATTAGCTATAATGCGCAACAATTTTCTTTATCTAAGTAAGTGACGATATGATTTCTCTGTTTGCCAGTACTGCCCGTGGCCTGGAAGAGCTGCTAAAAACTGAACTTGAAACCCTGGGCGCCAGCCAGTGCCAGGTAGTTCAGGGGGGGGTGCATTTTGAAGGTGATGCGCACCTGCTCTACCAGAGCCTGATGTGGAGCCGGCTTGCGTCACGAATCTTAATGCCGCTGAGCGAATGCAAGGTCTACAGCGATCTTGACCTCTACCTCGGCGTGCAGGCCATTAACTGGACCGAACTCTTCGCCCCGGATGCCACCTTCGCGGTGCACTTCAGCGGCCTGAACGACACCATCCGCAACAGCCAGTACGGCGCGCTGAAGGTCAAGGACGCCATCGTTGACGTCTTTACCCGTAAAAACCTGCCGCGTCCGAACGTCGATCGCGAGATGCCGGATCTGCGCATTAACGTCTGGCTGAACAAAGATACCGCCAGCATCGCCATCGATCTCAGCGGTGAAGGTCTGCATCAGCGTGGCTACCGCGATCGTACCGGCCAGGCACCGATCAAAGAGAACCTCGCCGCCGCCATCGTAATGCGCTCTGGCTGGGAAGCGGGTACGCCGCTGCTCGATCCGATGTGTGGCTCCGGTACGCTGCTGATTGAAGCGGCAATGCTCGCCACCGATCGCGCGCCGGGCCTGCACCGCACCCACTGGGGCTTTAACGGCTGGGCACAGCACGATGAAACCCTGTGGAAGAGCGTGAAAACGGAAGCCCAGCTGCGCGCTCGCCGCGGTCTGAGCGACTATCAGGGCCGCTTCTACGGTTCAGATAATGATGCCCGCGTCATCGAGCGCGCGCGCACTAACGCCCGACGCGCCGGCCTGGGTGACGTGATTACCTTCGCGGTGAGCGATGTGGCAAACCTGCGCAACCCGCAGCCGGAAGGCCCGCATGGCACCGTCATCAGCAACCCGCCTTACGGCGAGCGTCTGGAGAGCGAACCGGCGCTGATCGCGCTGCACAGCATTCTTGGCCGCATTATGAAAAGCCAGTTTGGCGGCTGGAACCTGTCACTGTTCAGCGCCTCACCAGAACTACTGAGCTGTCTGCAGCTGCGCGCCGACCGCCAGTTCAAAGCGAAAAACGGTCCGCTCGACTGCGTACAGAAAAACTATCAGCTGGCGGAAAACACCAGCGGCGCGGTGCCGGGCCAGCTGGCGGAAGACTACGCCAACCGCCTGCGCAAAAACATTAAGAAGCTCGACAAGTGGGCGCGTCAGGAGGGCATTGAGTGCTATCGCCTGTACGACGCCGATCTGCCGGAATATAACGTGGCGGTGGATCGCTACGCCGACTGGGTGGTTGTTCAGGAGTATGCTCCGCCGAAAACCGTCGATCCGGCGAAAGCGCGTCAGCGCCTGTTCGATATCATTGCCGCCACCCTGTCAGTGCTGAACCTGCCGACCAATAAGCTGGTACTGAAAACCCGCGAGCGCCAGAAAGGCAGCAGCCAGTATCAGAAGATGGGCGAGAAGGGCGAGTTTATGGAAGTGCGTGAATATGACGCGCGCCTGTGGGTCAACCTCACTGATTATCTCGATACCGGCCTGTTCCTTGACCATCGCATCGCGCGCCGCATGCTCGGCGAGATGAGCAAAGGGAAAGATTTCCTCAACCTCTTCTCCTACACCGGCAGCGCCAGCGTGCACGCCGGGCTGGGCGGGGCCAACAGCACCACGACCGTGGATATGTCGCGCACCTACCTGGAGTGGGCCGAGCGCAACCTGCGTCTTAACGGCCTGAGCGGCCGCGCGCACCGCCTGATCCAGGCCGACTGCCTCGGCTGGCTGCGTGAGTCCACCGAGCAGTTCGATCTGATCTTTATCGATCCGCCGACCTTCTCTAACTCCAAGCGTATGGAAGACTCGTTCGACGTGCAGCGCGATCACCTGACGCTGATGCGCGATCTGAAACGTCTGCTGAAACGCGGCGGCACCATTATGTTCTCCAACAACAAGCGCGGCTTCAAACTCGATCATGAAGGTATGGCGGCGCTGGGCCTTAGCGCTCAGGAGATCACCCAGAAAACCCTGTCACCCGATTTTGCCCGCAATCGCCAGATCCATAACTGCTGGCTCGTTACCCATGCCGGGAAGGAATAAGAATGTCTTTAATTAGTATGCACGGCGCCTGGCTCTCATTCAGCGACTCGCCGCTTCTGGATAACGCTGAACTGCACATCGAAAACAGCGAACGCGTCTGTCTGGTAGGGCGCAACGGCGCCGGTAAATCGACGCTGATGAAAATCATCAACCGCGAACAGGGTCTGGACGATGGCCGCATCGTGTACGAGCAGGATCTGGTGGTGGCGCGTCTGCAGCAGGACCCACCGCGTAACGTGGCGGGCAGCGTCTATGATTTCGTTGCCGAAGGCATCGAAGAGCAGGCGGTCTATCTCAAGCGTTACCACGAACTCTCCCACACGGTAATGACCGACCCGAGCGAGCGCAATCTCAACGAGCTGGCGAAAGTGCAGGAGCAGCTGGATCACCACAACCTGTGGCAGCTGGAAAGCCGTATCAACGAAGTGCTGCTTCAGCTCGGTCTCGATGCCGATACCGCGCTGGCCTCGCTCTCCGGCGGCTGGCTGCGTAAAGCGGCGCTGGGCCGCGCGCTGGTGAGCAACCCGAAGGTGCTGCTGCTCGACGAACCCACCAACCACCTCGATATCGAAACCATCGACTGGCTGGAGGGCTTCCTGAAAACCTTCCCCGGCACCATTATCTTTATCTCGCACGACCGTTCGTTTATCCGCAACATGGCGACCCGCATCGTCGATCTCGACCGCGGTAAGCTGGTTTCTTATCCGGGCGACTACGATAAATACCTGCTGGCAAAAGAAGAAGCGCTGCGCGTTGAAGAGCTGCAGAACGCCGAGTTCGACCGCAAGCTGGCGCAGGAAGAGGTGTGGATCCGCCAGGGCATCAAGGCACGTCGCACCCGTAATGAAGGACGCGTGCGCGCGCTGAAGGCGATGCGTCGCGAACGCGGCGAGCGCCGGGAAGTGATGGGCAGTGCGAAGATGCAGGTGGAAGAAGCCTCCCGCTCTGGAAAAATCGTGTTTGAGATGGAGAACGTCGATTACGCGATGGCCGGCAAACAGCTGGTGAAAGATCTCTCCGCTCAGGTGCAACGCAGCGACAAAATTGCGCTGGTTGGCCCGAACGGCTGCGGTAAAACCACGCTGCTGAAACTGATGCTCGGTCAGCTTAAGGCTGACAGCGGACGCGTGCACGTCGGAACTAAACTGGAAGTGGCCTACTTTGACCAGCACCGCGCCGAGCTGGACCCGGATCGCACCGTGATGGACAACCTCGCGGAAGGCAAGCAGGAGGTGATGGTCAACGGTAAACCGCGCCACGTGCTCGGCTATCTGCAGGACTTCCTGTTCCACCCGAAACGCGCTATGACGCCGGTGCGTGCGCTGTCGGGCGGTGAGCGTAACCGCCTGCTGCTGGCGCGTCTGTTCCTCAAGCCCAGCAACCTGCTGATCCTCGATGAACCGACCAACGACCTTGACGTCGAAACCCTGGAACTGCTCGAAGAGCTGATCGACGGTTATCAGGGCACGGTCCTGCTGGTGAGCCACGATCGTGAGTTCGTTGATAATACCGTGACCGAGTGCTGGATCTTCGAAGGCGAAGGGCATATCGGCCAGTACGTGGGCGGCTATCACGACGCGCGCGGTCAGCAGGCGGCTTCTCAGGCGCATCGCCAGAGCCAGCCTGTCGCAAAAAAATCGGAAGATGACGCGGTCAGCAAACCACAAACTGTAAAACGCAGCAGCAACAAACTAAGCTATAACATGCAGCGCGAACTGGACCAGCTGCCGCAGCGTCTTGAAACGCTGGAGGCCGAGCTGGACACGTTGCAGTCGCAGGTCAGCGACCCGTCATTTTTCAGCCAGCCGCATGATGTCACTCAGGCCATGCTGGACAAACTCGCAGCCACCGAAGCGGAACTGGAAGCCGCGTTTGTGCGCTGGGAAGAGCTTGAGTCACTCAAAAACGGTAGCTAATTAGGGAGAACGGGCATGTGTGAACACCACCACGCCGCAAAGCATATTTTGTGCCCACAATGCGACATGATGGTGACCCTGCCGTCGCTGCCGCACGGGCATAAAGCCAACTGCCCGCGCTGCGGCACCACGCTGACTACGCGCTGGGAAGCGCCGCGTCAGCGTCCCACCGCCTGGGCGCTGGTGGCGCTGTTCATGCTGCTGCTGTCGAACCTGTTCCCTTTCGTGAATATGAAAGTGGGCGGCATCGTCAGCGAAGTGACGCTGCTGGAGATCCCCGGCGTCATGTTCTCTGAGGATTACGCCAGCCTCGGTACCTTCTTCATGCTGTTTGTGCAGGGGGTGCCGGTTTTCTGTCTTATCTCAATCCTGCTGCTGGTCAACCGCGCCTCGCTGCCGCGCAGCGTCAGCCATTTCCTCGCCCGTTCACTGTTTAGCCTGAAAAGCTGGGGCATGGCGGAGATTTTTCTCGCCGGCGTGCTGGTGAGCTTCGTTAAGCTGATGGCCTACGGCGATATCGGCGTAGGCAGCAGTTTTGTGCCCTGGTGTCTGTTCTGCTTTGCCCAGCTGCGGGCGATGCAGTGCGTGGATCGGCGCTGGCTGTGGGATGACATCGAACCGATGCCGGTGGTCGAGCGGCCGCTGCGCGTTGGCGTGCCGGGCATCCGTCAGGGGCTACGCTCCTGCGCCTGCTGCACGGCCATTCTGCCCGCGGAACAAAAAATCTGCCCGCGCTGCGGTGTGAAGGGCCGGGTGCGACGTAAGAATAGTATTCAGTGGACCATGGCGCTGTTGGTCACCTCTATCATGCTCTACTTCCCGGCCAATATGCTGCCGATCATGATCACCAGCCTGCTGGGGGACGACATGCCCTCGACCATAATTGCCGGGGTTGTGCTGCTGTGGAGCGACGGCTCGTATCCGGTGGCGCTGGTGATTTTTATCGCCAGCATTATGGTGCCAACGCTGAAAATGATCGCCATCGCCTGGCTATGCTGGGATGCCAGGGGCCACGGCAAGCGCGACAGCGAACGTATGCATCTGATTTATGAAGTGGTGGAGTTCGTTGGCCGCTGGTCAATGATTGATGTATTTGTAATTGCCGTGCTCTCTGCGCTGGTACGCATCGGCGGACTGATGAATATCTATCCGGCCATTGGCGCGGTGATGTTTGCACTGGTAGTAATTTTGACAATGTTTGCAGCGATGACATTTGATCCGCGTTTGTCATGGGATCGTGCAGCAGACCCAGGCCATGAGGAGCCTACAAAGCATGGAAAATAACAGCGGGGACGCGAAGGTGCAGAAGGTGAGAAACTGGTCACCGGTATGGATCTTCCCCATCGTCACGGCGCTTATTGGTGCCTGGATCCTCTTCTATCACTACAGTAATCAGGGGCCGGAAGTCACGCTCATTACCACCAACGCCGAAGGCATTGAAGGCGGGAAAACCACCATCAAGAGCCGGAGCGTTGATGTTGGCGTGGTAGAGAGCGCGGTGCTGAGCGACGATCTGCATCATGTTGAAATTAAAGCGCGGCTGCATGCGGGTATGGAAAAACTGCTGCACGGCGACTCGGTGTTCTGGGTGGTAAAACCGCAGATTGGCCGCGAAGGGGTGTCCGGGCTGAACACGCTGCTGTCGGGTGCCTATATCGAGCTGCAGCCGGGCAGCAAGGGCAGCCAGCCGGAACAGTATAAGCTGCTGGATTCGCCGCCGCTGGCACCGCCGGATGCGAAAGGTATCCGCGTGGTGCTCGACAGCGCCAAAGCAGGGCAGCTGAATCCCGGCGATCCGGTGCTGTTCCGCGGGTATCGCGTTGGTTCGGTAGAGACCAGCACCTTCGATCCCCAGAAACGCGCCATGAGCTATCAGCTGTTTATCAACGCGCCGAACGATCGGCTGGTGACCAGCAACGTGCGCTTCTGGAAAGACAGCGGCATTGCGGTGGATCTTACCGCCGCCGGGATGCGCGTAGAGATGGGGTCGCTGACCACGCTGTTCTCCGGCGGCGTCAGCTTCGACGTGCCGGACGGCATGGAGCTGGGTCAGCCGGTGGCAGAGAAGAGCGAATTCCGTCTTTACGACGATCAGAAGAGCATTCAGGAGTCGCTGTATACCGATCACATTGACTATCTGCTGTTCTTCAAAGATTCGATTCGCGGCCTGCAGCCGGGTGCGCCGGTTGAGTTCCGCGGCATCCGTCTGGGTACCGTAGGACAGGTGCCGTTCTTTGTGCCGGGCCTGCGCCAGGCGCTGCACGGCGACTACCGTATTCCGGTGCTGATCCGCATTGAGCCGGAGCGCCTCAAGCAGCAGCTGGGGGAGAATCCGGAAGTCGATAAGCATCTGCAGGATCTGCTTAAGCAGGGTCTGCGCGCGTCGCTGAAAACCGGGAACCTGGTGACCGGGGCGCTGTATGTCGATCTCGACTTCTATCCAAACGCCAAAAGTAAGGATGAGCGCATCACCTTCAACGGCTATAAGGTTATCCCGACCGAAAGTAGCGGGCTGGCGCAGATCCAGCAGCGCCTGATGGATACCCTGGATAAGATCAACAACCTGCCGCTGAATCCGATGATTGAACAGGCGACCAATTCGCTGTCTGAAAGCCAGCGCACCATGCGTCATCTGCAGCAGACGCTGGATAATCTGAACAAGATCACCGCCAGCCAGTCGGCGCAGCAGCTGCCGCAGGATATGCAGTCCACGCTCCGTGAGCTGAACCGCAGCATGCAGGGCTTCCAGCCAGGTTCGGCCGCCTATAACAAGATGGTGGCGGATATGCAGCGTCTTGATCAGGTGCTGCGCGAACTGCAGCCGGTGCTGCGTACGCTCAACGAGAAGAGCAACGCGCTGGTGTTTGAAGCGAAGGATAAAAAGGATCCGCAGCCGAAGAGGGCGAAACAATGAAGAAATGGCTTCCCGTAGTGGCCGCTATGCTGCTGAGCGCCTGTAGCAGCAGCGAAGAGGATAAGACGTACTACCAGCTGCCGTCGGCAACGCAGAGCTACGCGGCAAACCAGACTGCTCAGGACAACCGCCTGCTGTGGGTTGAGCAGGTCTCGGTGCCGGACTATCTCGCCGGTAACGGCGTGGTGTATCAGACCACCGACGTGCAGTACGTTATCGCCAACAGCAACCTGTGGGCCAGCCCGCTGGATCAGCAGCTGCGCAATACGCTGGTTGCTAATCTGAGTAGCGCCCTGCCGGGCTGGGTCGTCTCCTCCCAGCCGCTCGGCGCGACCCAGGATACGCTGAACGTTAACGTCACCGGCTTCCACGGGCGCTACGACGGGCATGTGATCGTCAGTGGGGAGTGGCTGCTTAATCATCGCGGCACGCTGACCAAACGCCCGTTCCACGTTGAGCTGACTCAGCAGGAAGATGGCTACGACGCCATGGTGAAACAGCTGGCTGCCGCCTGGCAACAGGAAGCGCAGTCGATTGCTCGCGAGCTTACGCGTCTGCCATAAAAAAATGCTATAGAAAAAAAGCCGCAGCCCTCGGGTTGCGGCTTTTCTTTTTATCTCCGGCAGTTAGCCTGTGCCATGCATATTTCAGCAAAATTTGTCCCGTGCATACTTCACATTTATGACATTGGCGTGAATTTTGCGCATTGACCATCACCTCTTTTCCGCGTATTGCTTAAGCGTGATTGCGCATTTTGTAATCACTGTTTTCTTTTCCACCAGACTAACGCATGAGGGAAACGAGGCATGAAGAGACAAAAAAGAGATCGCCTGGAACGGGCTCATCATCGTGGATATCAGGCCGGGATCACCGGACGGTCAAAAGAGATGTGTCCGTATCAGACTCTGAACCAAAGATCTTACTGGATGGGAGGCTGGCGAGAAGCCATGGAGGACAGGGCTTTAATCGCCTGACTCAGTCTCTTTAAAAAGAAACCTCCGCACTGCGGAGGTTTCGCCTTTATGAGACCTGCCACTAACGCGGGATCAGAACGCTGAAGTATCTTTGAACAGGCCGACTTTAAGATCGTTAGCGGTATAGATCAGGTTGCCATCTACCAGCACTTCGCCATCGGCAACGCCCATGATCAGGCGGCGGTTTACCACACGCTTGAAGTGAATACGGTAGGTAACTTTTTTCGCGGTCGGCAGAACCTGACCGGTGAATTTCACTTCACCAACGCCCAGGGCACGGCCTTTGCCTTCGCCGCCCAGCCAGCCGAGGTAAAAACCAACCAGCTGCCACATGGCGTCAAGACCAAGACAACCCGGCATCACCGGATCGCCAATAAAGTGGCAACCAAAGAACCACAAATCCGGATTGATATCGAGCTCGGCTTCAACATAGCCTTTATCGAAGTTACCGCCGTCTTCGGTCATTTTGACCACGCGGTCCATCATCAGCATGCTGGGAGCTGGCAACTGCGGGCCTTCAGCACCGAACAGCTCACCACGGCCAGAGGCAAGAAGATCTTCTTTTGTATAGGATTCGCGTTTATCTACCATGTTTAAAGTATGCCTTATTTTAGTGAAGGACGCAGGTTAGCTAACACGTGTACGCTGAACAAGTCCGATCAGTTGTGGTTGAACCAGTTTAGCCAGCGTAACGGCCAGGGACGCACACGCGCGTCCTGCTGCGTAGCCTGATTAATTCGCTCCTGAATGGCTTGCAGAAGGGTGGTTTGCCCTTCGCTATCCCACGGCAGGGTTGTCAGTAAAGGTAGCGCATCGCGCACGTCTTCTATGGCCCAGACAGAGAATTTTTCCTCTTTTACCGCGTCGAGTACGCTCTGGCTCAGGCTGAGATGACGCACGTTTGCAGCAGGAATAATCACGCCCTGCTCGCCGGTAAGACCGCGGGCTTCACAGATGGTGAAAAACCCTTCGATTTTTTCGTTCAGACCGCCGACCGGCTGAGCGCGGCCAAACTGGTCCACCGAACCGGTGATCGCCACGCTCTGTTTAACCGGAACTTCCGCCAGCGCGCTGATGAGAGCGCAAAGCTCAGCCATTGATGCGCTGTCACCATCCACTTCGCTATAGGACTGCTCGAAGGTCAACGACGCGGAGAACGGGATCTGCTGGTCGAGCTGCAGCTCGGTCATCAGGAACGCCTGCATGATCATCATGCCTTTGGCGTGGATGTTGCCGCCCAGTTCGGCTTTGCGTTCGATATCGTTAAACTCGCCGTCGCCGATGTGCACCACGCAACTGATGCGCGAGGGTTCGCCGAAGGCGCGCGGATGACCGGGGAATTCCACCACCGACAGGGCGTTTATCTGGCCAACACGTTCGCCTTCGGTTTCAATCAGGATCTGATCGAGCAGGATTTCGTCCTGCATGCGCTCGGCAAGGAAGCCTTCGCGCCATTCCCGGGCAGTCAGCATCTCTGTAAGATGCGAGGCGGTGAAAGGTTCACTGCCGCTGAAAGCAACGACATCGCGCAGCTGGCGCGTCAGCCAGAGCGGACAGAGCGGTAGCGTTTGCTGGTCGCCGGTATAGCGCACGGCTTCGTGGATCAGCACCGGCCAGCTATCATCGCCGGGCAACGGCAGCTGATGCAGCCGCGCGGTAGCGCACACCCAGCCAGCCCAGAGCGCCATGTCGCTCTCTTCAGCAATCTGCAGCGTATCCTCATATTCGCTGTAGATGGCCTGCTCGGCGAGCATTGGCTCTGTTTCCTGGAAATCAGCCAGCGATTCGCGGTCACCAACCAGAATGACTTTCAGATCCAGCGGCAGGGAAGGGACCGCGACCGGCAGCGGGCGACTTTCATCGATGGGCAGCCAGTCGAAACGACGCTGGATCACCATCTGCTTGAGACGCAACCACAGCAGCGGCTGCGCCAGTACAGCACGCAGGGAAAGCACCAGTGTGCCGCCGTTAGCGCGATGGATCAGGCCTGGTTGCAGGCTCAGCTCGGCCCCAAACTGACGCACACAGCCAAACAGCTGCTCGCTTTCGATCCAGTCAGCAACCACCACGTCGCCTTTAGCGGCGAAATCATCTGCAGGGGACAGTGCGGTGTGAAGGGTAACCTGATGGCCATTAATAACATAGCGTCCGCCAGCAGCCGCCGTATTCGGGGAGGCATACTGTTCGGCTAACTGCGCCACCAGGTGAAGGTATTCAGAGGCTTCCAGCGCTTTAACCAGCATCCATGATGAGGACGCCCGGGGCTGATTGAACTGTTCAAGTCCATAGCATAAACGCGGCTGGATAGCGGTGAAATCAACGTCATCATCATGCGTTGTCGGCGTGGTCAACACTTCAGCAAAGCTGTCGGTGTCCGGCTTGAGCGCCTGCCAGTCTAATCGGGTAATGGTCAAAGTCGATGTTTTTTCAGTCAGATTTCAAAAGCGGGATTATACCGTAACCGGCGAGGCAGCACACCGCTAAAGCGCCACCCGACGCTAAGATTCTTACGCGGTTTCACATCCAGACGATTTATGCTCAGCGAAATGCTAAAAAACTGATATTCTGAAATGAGTTACGCGGTCACACTGAGATTACGATGAAATATCAACAACTAGAAAATCTCGAGAGCGGCTGGAAATGGAAATATCTGGTGAAAAAGCACCGGGAAGGTGAGCTTATTACTCGCTATATTGAATCCAGCGCGGCGAAAGAGGCAGTTGATCTGTTACTCAGCATGGAGAACGAGCCGGTAAAAGTGCTGGGATGGATTGATAAGCACATGAATCCGCAACTCGCGAACCGGATGAAGCAGACCATTCGTGCGCGCCGCAAACGTCATTTCAATGCTGAACATCAGCACACCCGCAAAAAATCTATCGACCTTGAATTTATGGTCTGGCAGCGGCTCGCCGGTCTGGCACAGCGACGCGGTGTGACGCTATCAGAAACCATCGTCCAGTTGATTGAAGATGCGGAGCGCAAAGAGAAATACGCGTCGCAGATGTCCACGCTCAAGCAGGATCTAAAGGCGATGTTGGGTAAAGAGAAGCCTTAACGTTTTTACCGACGACCCGAAATAAAAAACCCCGCCGAAGCGGGGTTTTTTTAAGAGCGGGTAACTTAAGCCTGCGGCTGAGTTACAACGTCTTTGATGCCTTTAACTTCGATTTCTACGCGACGGTCCGGCGCCAGGCAATCGATCAGCGCAGCACGCGCTTTCACGTTGTCACAGGTGTTGCCAGTAACCGGGTTGGATTCACCCATGCCACGTGCAGAGATCTTGTTAGACGGGATACCTTTAGAAACGAGGTAGTCAACTACGGACTGAGCACGTTTCTCAGACAGACCCTGGTTGTAGGAGTCAGAACCGATGCGGTCAGTGAAGCCCAGAACCACTACAGAACCGTCTTTCGGATCCAGGTTGCTCAGCTGGGTGTACATCTGATCCAGCGCCTGCTGACCTTCCGGTTTCAGGGTTGCTTTGTTGAAGTTGAACAGAACGTCAGACTTCAGAGTGAAGTGCTTGGTCTGTACTTCCGGAGCCGGAGCCGGAGCCGGAGCTACAACTGGAGCCGGAGCTTCTTCCTGACCGAAACGGTAGGAAACGCCAACGCTCAGCATGCCGTTGTCCGGACGGGTACCAACGGTGTTACGGTCACCGATGTTGTTGGTCCACTGGTATTCCAGACGGGTAGCGATGTCGCGGGTAACTGCCCACTCAACACCACCAGCAGCCAGCGGGGATACGCCGGTGTCGTGGTCTTTCAGACGAACGCCTTCCGCGTTAACAGCGGTAGCGTCTGCACGCCATACCATACCACCGAGACGGGTGTAAACGTCCAGCTCGTCAGTAACCGGGTAGCTAAGTTTGGTAGTCAGCTGGATGCCCTGAGCTTTCAGCGCGCCGTTTTCTGGCTGACCTTTATACTCCATGCGTCCCAGCCAGTCGTAGCCGATTTCGAAACCAACATACGGGTTAACCTGGTAACCTGCGAAGGCACCTGCGCCCAGCTGGTTTTCGTGGGTCGGACCACTACCGATACCATTGTCGTAGCCGTTACCGTCGAAACCGGTGTCGTGGTACTGGGACCAACCCAGCTTAGCACCAGTGTACCAGGTGTTATCTTTCGGAGCGGCTTGCGCTACGGTAGCGAAGCCAGCCAGTGCCACTGCAATCGCGATAGCTGTCTTTTTCATTTTTTGCGCCTCGTTATCATCCAAAATGGCCATGAACGCCTTAAAAGAGCTCACGGTTAAATCCTTACACCGGGGTTATTGGCTCATTTGTAACTCTACCGATAAGTTCGGTTTATGATGAGCAACCCTGGCGATGTAAAGTCTACAACGTAGTTGGAAACTTACAAGTGTGAACCCCGTCAGGCATATGAAAAAAAACAGATTGCAAACATATTTTTTAACATTTATGCCTTTTTTTTGGACAACGCATTTTGATGAAAACCCCAGCAAACCTAAGCAGGAAGGGAACTATTGCTTAATTGTTAATGGCCTGGCCGTGACAAAAATATTACGTGGGAATTCTCTTAAATTTACTTAATGATACAAACTCGAATGAATCTTTAGGCCAGAAAGTGGTCCGTGGCTGTACGATGTGCTCTGCAAAGGGCGCATCACAAAGCCTACCGCATTACCCATTTCTGCCGCTTCAGTGAGTATTTTTTGCTCATCGCGGGTGAGCTCATGAGGCAGCCAGCCAATCACGACGCTGTAGTTACCGGTACGTAACGCGCGCGCCATCGTCTCTACCGTAAATTCCGGAGCCATCTGGCTCACCTGCATCACTTTAGTTAACGGCAGACCAGCGGTTTGCACCCATGAACGGCTCAGCTTTTGCTGCGGCGTTAACCACAGCTGCCAGCGCGATTGCTTACCAAGCTGTTGCAGCAGCGGCAGCAGCACCATCTGCGTTACCCACGGCTGGTCTTCACGGTAAACCACTTCACTGATCATACCTTTTACCGTCTCGCCGGAAGCGTGACGATCCTGCGAAAGAGGTTGTTTGTGGTCAGGGTGTGTTTCATAACCAGATACGTACATAATGAATCCCGCCTGTGGGTTACTGTATGCATATACAGTACTGCTGCTTCGCATAAAGATCAATCAAAAATTTCGGAAGCGGCTCGCAAAATTCATCGCTACTTTCGGAACAGATTAAATTCCGGTTGCTGTTATCCCCTAAGTTAAATATTTTCCTGTTAAAGGCTCTACTAATTACATGAAAAGAGTCTTATATGATGATTAATAAGGAAATTATCATGAAATCTTTATCTTATGACAGAATCAATAAATCTCGGGAATACCTCAAGTCGCTGGGCAAGATTGACTGTCGGGCGCTGTTTGGGGGCTACAGTCTGGCCATCGACAACACCGTGTTCGCGATGGTCTGTGAAGGCGAGCTCTATCTGCGGGCCTGCGAAGCTTGCGCCGAATACCATGTGGGTACAAAGCCAAAATTGCTGTGCTTGCCCAAGCGGGGCAGACGCATCTCACTCAATTATTTTCTGGTGGAGGAGCAGCTGTGGCAGGAACCAGCAACGCTATTGCAGCTTTCAACGCGCGCCTTACAGGATGCCCGCCGGGAAAAGTTCAAACGCGAATCGATAAAGCGGCTGAAGGATCTGCCAAATATTACTTTTCAGCTTGAGGCGCAGCTGTGCGCGGCTGAGATTCGCGACGCCCAAACCCTACAGGCCTGTGGTCCTCAGGAAGCCTGGCTGCGTATTCGTCAAATTAACAAACATGCCGGACTCCGGGCGCTGATGGCGCTGGCGGGCGCGGTGGCAGGGCTCCACTCCGCCGCGCTGCCCTCTGACACACGTAACGCCCTGCATGAGTGGTATCACCGTGTCACGCGCGGTGATCAGACTCATGCTGGCGAGTGATCGATCTGCTGTTGCAGGGAGCTGAGTTCCGGCAGGAGCGAGATCAGTAATCCAATCTGCTGAAGAACCAGCGGCTCTTTACTGTCTGCGCGCGGCTCAAGGTGGCTGATGCGCTGCGCCAGGTCAGCAAGTGCTGTCTGCAAGCGCTGTTTGTCTGCAGGCGCGTGGTGCAGCGCATCATCGACGTAGCATACGGCATCGTCCAGCAGTTGCAGGATCGCCGTATTGGTCAGTTTTTCACGGTGCGCACCGAGCGCAGAAATATAGCTGGTGAAGGTATGATTCAGGCATAACAGGCGAAACGCGGTTTCACGTAGCGTGGCGCTGGCCTGCGGTTCTGTAGCCATGTTCGACACTACCGAGGCCAGCTCCGCATCGCGGTTATGAGCATCGCGGCGGGCGATACGGTATTGCAGGCGGTTATCACGCCCCTGGTGATACTGCTCCAGAATGGCATCCAGGTAACGGCAGTTAGCATTAAGCGCCTGGCTAATCACCTGCGGCAGGCGGCGGAACTGCCAGTCTGGCCAGATAAAACTGACCGCCGCCCAGGCAATAGCACAGCCCACCAGCGTATCAAAGATGCGCGGCATCGCTACCACAAAGCCTTCGCCCAGCAGGTTGAAGCACAACAGTACCAGCAGCGTGATGAACATCGTGGCGTGGGCGTACTGCACGTTACGGAAGGCAAAAAACAGCACGCCGGTAATAACGATCAAAATAAGCTGTCCTTCAAGCGAGGGAACGAAGTACAGCACCGGAATGCCGATGGCGACACCAATCAGCGTCCCGAGCACGCGCAGCCGCAGCCTGTGCCGCGTGGCGTTGTAGTTGGGCTGGCAGACAAACAGGCTGGTCAGCAATATCCAGTAGCCATGCTCAAGGCCGGTAAGCTGAATAAAGGCATAGCCGACGCACAATACGATGGACATGCGCACCGCGTGGCGGAACAGCGCTGATTCCGGGGTGAAATTACGGCTCAGGCGCAGCCAGACATCGCTGAAGCCGTTCAGGCCGTCGTCGGCGAGCTGATGCTCAGATTCGACGCGCGGCGCGGCCAGTGCCTGTTCCGATTCAATGGTTGCCAGTTGCGCGTCGATAGCCTTGAGGTTGCTTATCAGATAGCCCACCGCTTTCATCTCTGCGGGAGAGGTTCCGCTGGCGCGGATGCGGTCGAGCGCGGCATCCAGGTGGCTGAATACGCGTTCGAAGCGTGGGTTATGCTGATAGGGCGTTCGCAGTAAAATAGAGCGTGATAACTGTGCGCACGCCTGGGACTGCATGGAAAGCAGGCGCTGGAAGCGGAACATGACGTCGCTGTAGCGAAATTTTTCACGCAGGGCCTGGTACTGGATGTGCGACGAGCTGGCACGCTCGTGAATATCCTGGGCGACGAAATAATAGTGCAGCGTGCGCCGGGTACCGCGTTGGCCCCGATCGCCTCGCAGCCGTGTCAGTAACGAGGCTTTGGTCTGATTAAGGGTGGTAACCAGCTTGCTGTTAGCCAGCGCCAGCTCGACAACCGGTGCATCGCGGTCGCTTTCGATATCCGGGTCATACAGGTGTGATTTAATCTCAAGATAGGCGGCAAGCTGCTCAAAGCAGCGGGCAAGATTGTCCTGCAGCGGGCGGATAGGAAACAGTAAATGCCCGGCCAGCGTCAGCAGGTTGTACCAGACCGCACCGGCAATCAGCAGCAGCGGTTGCTGATACCAGTGATCGTAGAGCGAGACCCCGAGCATGGTGTAGATCGCGATCAGCAGGGCGCCAAAAGCGATGGTGGCATAGCGCTGGCCAAGGCCGCCGAGCAGAATAAATCCGCTGGTGGATAGCGTCAGACCAAAAGCAAACAGCCACGGCCAGTCAAATAACAGCTCGACGGAGGCCGAGGCGATAAAAAAGCTGATCAGGGTGATCAGCAGATTGCGTAGCCGCCCACTTAACCGGTCGTCCAGATCCGCCAGTGCGGCGGCAACCACCCCGAGGGTGAGCGGGATGGTCAGCTTTACCTCGCCCAGCCACCACGGCAGCGCAGCGGTGCCGCTGAGCGCAATAAAGATCCGTAGGTTATAGAGCCAGGCGCTGTTCCATGTATAACGGCGTAGCAGGGGGCTGAGCATAAGCGGGCGTTCCTTGTGTTACCCGAAACGACGACGGGCGTTGGCTTCCCGGGCTGCGCGTGCGGTTTCAACGCTGACTACGCGGCGTCCAACCGGCCAGAGCGCAATGCCGGCAATCTTAAAGTTGGCAATGCCCACCGGGATGCCGATAAGCGTAACGCACTGGGCAATGCCTACCACAATATGCATCACGCACAGCCACCAGCCGAAAAAAATCACCCATAACACGTTCAGCAGCGTACCGCCGGTGTTGAGCAGCACATTTTTACTGTTCGGGTTCAGTTCATCAACGTGGATCGGTTCATTGCCGTAGGGTACCAGCGACAGTTTAGTAATTTCCCAGCACGAGCGGGTAAGCGGCAGCGTGACGATACAGATGATGCTGACCAGCGTCGCCAGCAGCCATGACAGCGTGGTGGCAAACCCACCCAGAACAAAATTAAGGATATTAAGAACGGTGCGCATATCGCCTCCCCGGCGTGTCGTCTGAGCCAAATCACTAACCGCAGCAATTGTAACGCGTTTTTGCTCTGGAGCGTGATCTCTGTGACGGGTAAACTGACGGCTCATTTTGCGTTTACTCTGGCATCGACATGGAACTCAAAGCAACGTCTCTTGGCAAACGTCTCGCGCAGCACCCCTACGATCGCGTCACGCTGCTTACGGCAGGGGTGAAAGTGGCCGGCGATAAGCACGAATATCTGATCCCGTTCAATCAGTTGCTGGCGATAAACTGCAAACGCGGTCTGGTCTGGGGCGAACTGGAATTCGTGCTGCCGGATGAGAAAGTTGTGCGTTTGCATGGCACCGAGTGGACTGATACCCAGCGCTTTTATCAGCAGCTTTCTGCGTTGTGGAACAGCTGGAGCGAGGAGATGAGCGACATCGCTGCCCGGGTGCTGAACGAAGCGCTGGACGCCATCGACCAGCTGGTCGGCAACGAGCAGTGGCTCAGACGACGTGATATTGAGGGAATAGCCCAGCGCATTCAGGCGGCTTGCGCAGCCTTGCCGCTGCCTCAGGCGCGACTGAACGAATTCGACATCACTCGTGAACCCTGGCAGAAATGCCAGGCATGGCTCAGCGACAGTGAGCAACGACGCGCTGCGCATAATCAGGAATATACCGCTGCGATGCTGGCGCGCTACGACGACTTTTTCACCAGCGTAGAGAGCTCCCCGCTTAATCCGGCGCAGGCCAGGGCGGTGGTGAATGTCGAAGATGCGTTGCTGGTGCTCGCGGGTGCCGGGAGCGGCAAAACGTCGGTGCTGGTGGCCCGCGCGGGCTGGCTGCTGCTGCGTCAGCAAGCCAGCGCCGAGCAGATCCTGCTGCTGGCGTTTGGCCGTAAAGCTGCGCAGGAGATGGATGAGCGCATCGCTTCGCGACTGCACACCAGCGACATCACCGCGCGCACCTTCCACTCGCTGGCGCTCTACATCATCAGCCAGGGAAGCCGTAAAGCGCCGACCCTGACGGCGCTGGAAAATGATACTGCAGCCCGCCACGCGCTGCTGATCGAGGCGTGGCAGACGCAGTGTCGCGAGAAGAAGGCGCAGCTTAAGGGCTGGCGCCAGTGGCTGGAAGAGGAGCTGGAATGGACGTTGCCGGAAGGCGAATTCTGGCAGGATGCGGGGGTTATCAAGCGCATTGCTCCGCGGCTCGATCGCTGGCTTGGTCTGATGCGTACCCACGGCGGAGCGCAGGCGCAGATGATTGCCGATGCGCCGGAGGCGGTGCGCGATCTGTTTGGCAAACGGGTCAAATTAATGGCTCCGCTGCTCAAGGCCTGGAAGACTGCGCTGAAAGCTGAAAACGCGGTCGATTTTGCCGGATTGATTCATCAGGCGATCAACGTGCTGGACAAGGGGCGTTTCGTCAGTCCCTGGAAACATATCCTGGTGGATGAGTTTCAGGATATCTCGCCCCAGCGTGCCGCGCTGCTTGCCGCGCTGCGTCGCCAGAATGCGCACACCACGCTGTTCGCGGTGGGTGATGACTGGCAGGCTATCTACCGCTTCAGCGGGGCACAGCTGTCTCTTACCACAGCATTCAGCCACCATTTTGGCGAAGGGGATCAGACGGCGCTGGATACCACGTACCGTTTCAACAGCCGCATCGGTGAGATCGCCAACCGCTTCATTCAGCAAAACCCTCATCAGCTGACGAAGCCGCTCAATAGCCTGACCGCAGGGGATAAAAAAGCCGTTACGCTGCTGGGAGAGGACCAGCTTGAGCCTCTGCTCGACAAGCTGAGCGGCTATGCAAAACCCGATGAGCGGATTCTGGTAATGGCACGCTACCACCATTTGCGCCCGGCGGCGCTGGAAAAGGCGGCCACCCGCTGGCCGAAGCTGAATGTCGACTTTATGACCATTCACGCCAGCAAAGGCCAGCAGGCGGACTACGCCATTATCCTCGGACTGAATGCGGGCAGGGATGGTTTCCCGGCCCCGGCGCGAGAGTCAATTATGGAGCAGGCGCTGCTGCCGGAGACAGAAGATTTTCCCGATGCCGAGGAGCGGCGTTTGCTGTACGTGGCGCTGACGCGCGCCAGGCAGAAGGTGTGGTTACTGTTCGATAAAGCGCAGCCGTCGTCGTTTGTCGATATTCTCAAACGGCTTGATGTTCCCGTCGCCCGCAAACCCTGAGGGCGACGGCGGCGGCTACTTCAGGCGCTCTGACAAATAGCGCTGATAGTCGGGGATGCCAATCTCAATGCTCTGGCTAAACTGCGCCGATTCGATGATCAGGTCGGCAGTGGAGACGTTGGTCGCCACGGGAATATTCCACACGGTTGCCAGGCGCAGCAGGGCTTTCACATCCGGGTCGTGCGGCACGGCGTTAAGCGGGTCCCAGAAGAAGATCAGCACATCGATTTTACCTTCGGCAATCAGCGCGCCGACCTGCTGATCGCCTCCCATCGGGCCGCTCAGCATCGCGTTGACGTTCAAATCGCAGTTGCGCTGGATCAGGTTGCCGGTGGTGCCGGTAGCATAGAGCGTGTGGCGGGAAAGTATCTCATGATGACGCTCGACCCATTTCATCAGCAGCGCTTTACAGTGATCGTGGGCGACCAGCGCAATGTGTTTACGGGGTTCCAGCGTCCGGGTTGTCAGTTCCATATTTTTTCCCTGAATGATTTGATGCAGACAGATTACTGAAAGTAATTATTGCTGCAAGCCGTAACGGGAAAAAACGCGAGGCGCAGTCAGTCACACAACGTGGTGCACCGCGAGGCTATGTCATACACTTTATGAATTATTCGCCGGAGGTCGTTATGAAAGAGACTGATATTGCAGAGATACTCAAATCGACGCGCACCATTGCGCTGGTGGGGGCCAGTGACAAGCCCGACCGCCCGAGTTACCGGGTGATGTCCTATCTGCTTGACCAGGGTTACCACGTAATCCCGGTGTCGCCAAAGGTGGCGGGTAAAACCCTGCTCGGACAGCAGGGCTACGGCACGCTGGCTGAGGTGCCGGAGAAAGTGGACATGGTTGACGTATTCCGCAATTCAGAAGCGGCCTGGGGCGTGGCGCAGGAAGCGATTGCTATCGGGGCGAAAACCCTGTGGCTTCAGCTTGGCGTGATAAACGATCAGGCGGCGGTGCTGGCGCGGGATGCGGGGTTGAAGGTGGTGATGGATAAATGCCCGGCGATTGAAATTCCACGGCTGGGCCTGAGCCGCTAATAAAAAACCCGGCGTCAGCCGGTTTTTTTTAGTTACGCAGGCGCGGAGCCTGTAACTGTTGACGTATGGTGCGAGCGAGTTCATCGAGTGAAGGCTGTTCAGGGTGTTCGTCCTGAGGCTCACCGCTCAGCTGCGCTTCTGCCAGGTACGTGTGGACGGGCTCGCCGTCATCGTCTTCCATCACCACGTGATACCAGGGCGCAGCACGCAGATCGGCGTTGACTGCCAGATCGTCCTCTTCTGGCTCATCAAGGGAGTACTCGGGGTCGATATCGACCACGACGCCCAGATAACCCAACAGCGAGTGACGAACCTGTTGGCCGATACCGAATTTGCTGGCATTCATAGTCACCTCCCGGGAAAAATTGCACTGCAAAAGATATGCGGGCAATTTTTCTCATTTCAAGTTACATGACGCGACAGGCAAACCCTTTCAGATAGAGTCCTTCCGGGTAGGGCGCGATCACCGGGTGATCCGCAGCCTGACGGAACTGCTCTATAAATTGTACATCACGACCGGCATCTACAGCGGCGTCAGCGATGATTTTCTGGAATAAATCGGTGGTCATCAGGCCAGAGCAGGAGTAGGTCATCAGCAAGCCGCCCGGGTTAAGCAACTGAATCGCGAGCATATTGATGTCTTTATAACCGCGGCAGGCACCCATCAGCTGATTCTTGTTTTCGACAAATTTAGGCGGGTCCATGACGATCACATCAAAGGTTTCGCCCTGGTCGCGGTATTTGCGCAGCAGCTTAAACACGTCGTCACGCACGAAATCCGCTTTACTGAGATCCAGCTGGTTCAGCTCCACATTTTTACGCGCGATATCCAGCGCTTCCTGAGACGTATCGACGCTCACCACCTGGCGGCAACCGCCCATCAGGGCCGAAACGGCGAAACCGCCGGTATAGGAGAAGCAGTTCAGCACGCGCTTATCCTGCACGTAGCGACGAGTCGCAAAACGGCTGTCGCGCTGGTCGAGATAGT
Source organism: Siccibacter colletis (assembly GCF_025914095.1). Lineage (NCBI taxonomy): Bacteria > Pseudomonadati > Pseudomonadota > Gammaproteobacteria > Enterobacterales > Enterobacteriaceae > Siccibacter > Siccibacter colletis. Next base: position 1,441,684 of record NZ_CP074352.1, read on the forward strand.
AGCCGGTTTTGTGGCCGCCCTTGATATCCACCAGCAGCTTCATGCCGTGCTCTTCAATGGGCAGCAGGTCCGGCGGCAGCTCGCCGCTTACCGGCCCCTGGGTCAGCTCCAGCCCCTCTTTTTTACGCACCGCTACGTCTGAGCGGTCATAGATGGCGCATTCAGGATAAAGCGAACCCAGCGCGCTCAGTAGCGCCGGACGCTGGTATTCAGCCCCCGCGGAGAGCAGTTGCAGCACGAGGAAGTTACCGAAGCGGTCAATGGTGATGCCCGGCAGGCCGTCGGATTCCCCGGCAATCAGACGGTAGCTGTCCAGCCCGTCTTTTTCCGCCAGCCAGTCGCGCCACTGCTGAGCCTGCTGCAGACGGCGGGTAAAGAAGGCGATATCAATGGTTTCGTTTTTGTCGAAAGTCCAGACGCGCGCCCGGATCTGTGACGACGGCGAGTATGCGCCGCGTGCCAGCCACTTGCCCTGATGGTCGACAATATCCACGGTCTCCCCGAGACCCGCTTTGCCTTCCAGACGGGCGACGGCACCAGAAAAGACCCACGGGTGGCGGCGCAGTAACGACTTCTCGCGCCCTTTGGCTAACACTAAACGTACACTCATAATTTGCTATGCTGCTCTTAATCGAAAATGGGCGCCATTCTCCCGACTTCAGCCGGGAAATGCAACGCGGCCTCACCAGCAGGAGAAAAACGAGATGACTACAGTATGTACCATAGCCTGGGTTCATGGCCGCGTGCAGGGCGTGGGGTTTCGCTACAGCACACAGCATGAGGCAAAACGCCTCGGATTAACCGGTTATGCAAAAAATCTGGATGATGGCAGCGTGGAAGTGCTGATCTGCGGTGAACAGGACAAGGTTGAAGAACTTATCGCCTGGCTGAAAGCGGGCGGGCCGCGCAGCGCACAGGTTGACCGCGTTCTTACCGAGCCACGCCAGGCGTCAGAAGCCGGGCGCGACTTCGGGATCCGCTATTAAATGCACTTCACCGGTTTCGGCAGGCCGGCAATTTTGGTGGCCTGTTTGGCCGGGCCTTTCGGGAACAGGCGATAGAGATAGCGGCTGTTGCCTTTTTCTTCACCGAACTTCTGCGCCATCGCCTTCACCAGCATGCGAATTGCTGGTGAGGTGTTGAACTCCTGATAAAAGTTACGCACAAAGCGCACCACCTCCCAGTGTTCCGGCGTCAGGGTAATTGCCTCATTTCCGGCGATGACCTCCGCCAGGCCTTCGCTCCACGCGTTAAAGTCCTTGAGATAGCCTTCGCCATCGGTTTCAAAGGTGTTGCCTTCAAACGTTAACATACGCACTCATCTGAATAGTAAAACTGGCGGCAGTGTAACAAAAGCGTGGGGGAGAGCCAAAAGCGGTAAAAAAAACAGGCACTGGCTGACGAGCAGCGGCAGTGCCTGTTTTACCTTCGGGCGCGCAGCCCGGAAGGGTTAATCGCGGCTTGCGAAGCCCAGAATGCTCAGTAGGCTGACGAAGATGTTGTAGATGGATACGTACAGGCTTACCGTCGCGCGAATGTAGTTGGTTTCCCCGCCGTGGATGATGTTGCTGGTCTCAAACAGGATTGCGCCGGTAGAGATCAGGATAAACACCGCACTGATGGCCAGATGAAGCGCCGGCAGCTGCAGGAAAATATTTGCCACCATACCGACCAGCACTACCACGATACCCGCCATCAGCATACCGCCAAGGAAGGACATGTCCTTACGGGTGGTCAGTACGTAGGCCGAGCAGGAGAAGAACACCAGCGCCGTACCGCCCAGCGCCAGGGCAATTACATCACCCATGCCAGCAGAAAGATAAGTGTTCAGCATCGGCCCGAGGATGTAGCCCAGGAAACCGGTGAAAGCAAAGGCGGCGATAATACCGGTCGGTTTATTGGCCAGACGGTAAGTCAGGAACATCAGGCCATACATACCCACCAGCGTAATAATCAGGCCAGGAGAAGGCAGCGCCAGCAGGGTGCTTGCGGTCGCCGTCAGGGCGGAAAACGCCAGCGTCAGGCTCAGCAGAAAATAGGTATTGCGCAGAACTTTATGGGTGCTCAGCAGCGATGCGCTGTCGCGTGAGGAGGTAATTAAGCGATCCATATCGTCACTCTCTCATTACAGGTGTAGTTAGTCTGTGAGGATACGGGCGGGACGGGAAGGGTAAAAGGGGGTTTACCCATCTTTACTCAGTGACTTAGTGAAAATATTCCGGGGTGAAACTGTTTATTCCTGCGGTTTTGACGTTTTTCATCGAATATCAGATCAACATCTTATATGCCCATGAAATGCATTGCTTTTGGTTAGTTAGCGGTCTAAGAAATGAGAGACACCACAACACAACTATAAAGGCAATCTATGAAAGGAAAACGGAGTGCAGGCGTCGTGTCGGTGCTGGCACTGAGCGTCATGGCCATCAGCGTTCAGGCGGCAGAAGTGCCGGCGGGCACAAAACTTGCGCAGAAGCAGGAGCTGGTACGCAATAACGGCAGTGAACCGGCAACGCTCGACCCGCATAAAGTGGAGAGCGACGTCGAGTTCAACATCATCACTGATACCTTCGACGGGCTCATTGCCGTGCGTAAAGACGGCACCATCGAACCACGTCTCGCTGAGCGCTGGGAAAATAAAGACGGCACGGTGTGGGTGTTCCATCTGCGTCCGGGGATTACCTGGTCCGACGGCGAACCCATCACTGCGGAAGACGTCGTGTGGAGCTGGCGCCGCCTCGTCACCCCGGACATTGCCTCACCCTACGCCAGTTATCCCGGCAGTATGCATATCGTTAACGCGGCTGACATTGCCGAAGGCAAGAAATCACCCGATACGCTGGGCGTCAAAGCGCTGGACGACAACACTGTTGAAGTGACCCTGACCCAGCCGACCGCCGCGTTTCTGAATATGCTGGCGCACCCGTCGATGGTGCCGGTGGATAAAACCGCGGTAGAACGCTTCGGCGATCGCTGGACGCGTCCGGAACATTTTGTGGGCAGCGGCGCTTATCGCGTGGTGGACTGGAAAGTGAATGAACGTGTCGTGGGTGAGCGCAACACGCGCTACTGGGACAATGCGCATACGGTGATTAATAAAGTGACCTGGCTGGCGGTCACCTCTCAGACCGCAGACGTGAATCGTTATAAAGCGGGTGAGATTGATATTACCTACAGCGTGCCGCTGAACCAGTACGCCCAGCTGAAGAAGTCTCTGGGCAGCGAAGTGCATACCGATCCGCAGCTCGCCACCTATTACTACGAGTTCAATACCACCAAAGCGCCGTTCAACGATCCCCGGGTGCGTCGCGCGCTGAATATGGGTCTTGATAAAGACATCATCGCTGAAAAAGTGCTGGGGCAGGGGCAGCGTCCGGCATGGCTGATAAGCCAGCCTGAAATTGGCGGTATCACGCTGAAAAATCCTGACTACGCCAGCTGGCCGCGGGATAAACGTCTCGCTGAGGCGAAACGCCTGCTGAACGAGGCCGGTTTTAATGAGTCACACCCGCTGAAGTTTAATCTGCTCTACAACACCATGGAATCTCATCAGCGTATCGCCATTGCTGCCAGCTCAATGTGGAAGAAGAATCTTGGTGTGCAGGCCGTGCTGCAAAACCAGGAGTGGAAAACCATGCTGGACACCATGCACACCGGTAACTTTGACGCCGTGCGCTATGCGTGGATTGCCGATTACGATGACGCCTCGACATTCCTGAACAACTTCCGCACCGGCAACAGCGAAAATACCTCGCTTTACGCTAATCCGGCTTACGACGAGACGCTGTTGAATGCGGCGAAAGCGACGGACAGCGCGACGCGCGGCAAATATTATCAGCAGGCAGAGGATATCCTCAGTACTGATGTGCCCGCGATACCGGTCTACCATTATGTGCGTTCCCAACTGGTGAAGCCGTATGTTGGCGGCTTTGCTCCGGATGCGATGGGGCGCTTTGCAACCAAAGACCTGTACATCAAAGCGCATTAACCGGATGACGGCGGGTGAAAGGCCCGCCGAATCTGTTGTTAAACTGAGCATATTGTTTCAATTTCAGCCGATTAGCCGTAATTTGACTGTTTTTAAAGCGATTGAACATATTCGGGCTTTACAGGCAGGCACGGGATGTTTATAGTTCGCGTCATTCCGGAAGTGTGGCCGAGCGGTTGAAGGCACCGGTCTTGAAAACCGGCGACCCGAAAGGGTTCCAGAGTTCGAATCTCTGCGCTTCCGCCAGATTAAACAAGGGGTTACCATCAGGTAACCCCTTTGTTTTTCTAGCGGGTTGGAATTACTTGGAATAAGCACCTGGAATATTTGTAGCGATAGGGGGCTTGTCCAGTGTTGGTGACTTCTTGATTTTACGGTCGTAAATTAGCACCTGCGTCTCAGTCTTATGCCCACTAAACAGCTGTTTGTCCCTACTGCTCCCCTCGTAATCTGATATCCCTTTTGCTTTAAGATCATGAAAAGTACAATCCAGTGAATAGCCGAGCTTTAACGATGCTGCTGTTCTGGCTTTATCCCATCTGTTACTGAATCCTCTCTTCGTGAATCCTGCCCCATGTAAGCCAAGCACAACATGCGAATTTAAGTTATTGGGGTTTGAAAACGTTCTTGCTAACTCAAATGCCTGCTTCAACCTCGGTGTCCAAAGTTTTATTTGCTTAGTCCCCGTCTTCCCCTGTTGCACGAATAAACCATCACTGGTGGCCTGAATCCATTTCATACCGAGTACATCGGATAGGCGGGCCGCACAAAGATATGCAATTTCCATAGCGACACGCACAACATCATCAGCCTCGGCATAGATGGCTTCGTATTCTTTATCTGTAACATAGCGGTCACGCACAGCCGCTTTGAATTTGCTGACGCCTGAGCAAGGGTTGCGCTTAACATAACCACGCTCATATCCCCATCGGTATACACGAGACATACTCGACATTTCATGATTAGCCTGGGTTTTACTTTGCAATCCACGTTTGTCCATGAAGGCTCTTACATGCTCTGGCCGGATATTATCAGCAAGGACTTTTCCAAATACCGCCAATAATTTCTTTTCGTGTTGTAGATAATCTTTCTGAGTCCGAGGTTTAAGATCGGTGTAATAAGCGCTTTGTAAAAACTTTTTCCAAAGCCTTTCGAAGGTCATAGCCGTGCTTCTTTGGTTGGCTTCCTCTTCATACTTCTGCCACAGTTTCGCCAGGCCATCCTCAATCCTCGTGAGGGTTACAGACTCTTTTGATGTTGGTTTCCATACATAACTGTATTTGTTTGGATAAACACGCGGAGGAAGTTTCAAATCCTCCGGGTTCAAACGCCTTCTACCCATTAAATTGCTCCGAAATTGGGTTCTTCATCCCTCGGCTGAATACTTACGTTAGAGTTAACAAAAAGGCAGCGATTAACTTTAGGGTGGCCCATACGGTTCATACGAAAGGGGATACCCTCTTTAGAAAGCCATTTGCATTGTTGTCGTGCATAGCAGTAACCAGTCAGGTCTTTCAGTTCCTCATTCGTTAAAAAGAGTTCGCTCATCATCTCCTCCACTAATTCCCGGCTGCACCCGGCCATGCTCAGTTTGCTAGACGCTGCCTAGCAATTAAATTTTGCTCATCAATGATTTCGAAAACTTCAGCCAGTGCCTGACCTTCAAGCTTGATCACCCCGTCATTACTTACCCCGACAAGGCTGATCAATTCAACGAGGCGGCGAGCCTTCTTTACGCTGATTTCCGGGGCGATTACGCTTCGAGTAACCTTTTTCTTGCCCACAGCGGCTGCGCGTTCTTCATCTTTCTTCAGTACTTGTTCAGCGTTTTCTCCATGCTCTTTAACGCGGTCCACCGCTACATCTACCGAAACAGCACCGGACTTAACCTTTTGCTGTACTGAGTGGCTTGCCGTGCTCAGAGTTAGCAGGTTCTCAACTGTAGGAATTGACTTGTGAACCAGTTTTGATATTTCGCTGGTGGTCAGATTAAAGGTGGTTGCTAACTCCTGAACTACTGCAGCCTGTTCTACTGAGGAGAGGGGCAGCTGATTATTACTGGTCATGATGCGTGCCAGGCGCTGAATGTCATTGCCAACGAACGGCACGATATGGATGCGTTCTACCGGCTTGCCTGCTTCACGGCAACGCTCATAGCAGCGGCGACGGCGATGACCTTCTACAACCCAAACACCTCCTTCGTCACGCGCTACTACCTCTAACGGTGGAACGGTGCCTCCGTTCATTAGGAATTGGAACAGGTCTTCATCAGCTTTTAGGGTGCGCTCGTCGGCATCGTCACGCTTATTGAAGCCGTCTTTCACGTGAATATCGTTAAGGCAGATGAACATGCCTGAATCAGTGCGTTTGATTTCACCGGCTTTGATCATCTGCTTAAAAGAGTTAGCCGCCATCACATTGCCTCCCCACAACGTTGTTTGAGAGCTTTGTGCTCCGTGTTCAGTTGATCGCGTTCAGCTATTACTTCACGCAATACAGTCTTCGTAACGTCCAAACGAACAGCAAGCTCAGTCATTAGTGCACTGGACGCTGCAGGAAGGTATTTAGCAGCCACGTGTGCCGCAGCTATCAGTTGCTCAACAGGCAACCGCAAAGTTTCCTGCCGATTTAGGTTTTGCATCGTTAGTTCTCCGTGTTTTGGCGCTCTGCACAGCGCTGAATTTTGGTTGTACGAAATCCTCGCCAACGGGGATAAAAATTTTTAGGGTCGCTTTAGTCATTACCTTCGCTAAGGCTTTGGAATCATCAGTAATGCTCCCAAGGAATGCTTAGAATCTAAATTAACTTAGATTTAAGATCAAGCGAGAAAGCTAAATATTTTTAGCTCCTCGATTTAGGACAGGCTACTTGCGACGCATGGCTCGACGATGCTCTACGACGACACCAATGATAGAAATTTTTTCCTTGAGAGAGTTTCGTATAGCGTAATCTTCGTTAAGTGGAACTAATTCAAAAATTTCCTGGCCATTGTCACTTACGCCTCTGGCTCGGTACTTCTTGAAGGTAGCTTCGTCACCACCATTTTTTGCTACAACGTAATCGCCTGGGCCTGGTTGCAGTTCAGGATCAACGATTATCACGTCCCCTTCCACGAATTCAGGCTCCATAGATTTCCCTTTCACCTTCAAGGCAAAAGTCGAGTGAGAATGAAAATCTGAAGTCAAAATGTACTCTACTGTTCCATCAAGGTTTCGTGCATCGCACTCAGGAGACCAAGCACCAGCCTGAACGTAACTAATGATAGGGATTTGCTGTCCTGTCATGGGGGCCGGGGCTACGTTAACTTCGCCTTCCTGTCCATACAAAAGGAACCCTTCACTGACACCAAGATAATGTGCAAGCTTCGTTAAGGATTTTCCACCCGGTATATTCAAGTCTCTTTCCCAGTAGCCCACTGTTACATCAGATACTCCAAGCGCTTTTCCAAGTTGACCCTGAGTCAACTTCCTGTCCTTGCGAAGTGTTCTAAGACGACTGCCAAGTGTTGCCACGGTTCTGACCTTAATAAATTAAACCTAAGTAATCTTAGTTTTATTTGACCTAAAAAAAATTAGATAATAATATCTAAAAAAACTTAGGAGGAAGTTATGACGACAACTGAGCTTGAGCATTACTTCGGTTCACCAAACAAAGCAGCCGAGTTTTTTGGAGTATCACCACAGGGCGTGACATCATCATCGGTAAGACCTACACCGACCGAGAATGCGATGCCCTGCTGCGTAAAGACCTGCAGCCGGCGAAGCGCACCGTCGACCGTCTGGTTAAAGCGTCTCGGGGTGAGTATCAACGGGCCGCGCTTTATAGCTTCGTTTTCAACGTTGGGTCTGACGCGTTCTCTAAATCAACGCTTCTGCGCAAACTCAACAAAGGTGACCACGCCGGGGCATGCGATGAAATGCGCCGGTGGGTTTACGCTGGTGGCATGAAATGGAAAGGACTGCAGAACCGGCGGGAGATGGAGCGCTCCATGTGCCTGGCGGAGGGCAAAGATGGCCTTTAGCTGGAAAACCATGCTCGCTGGCTTGCTGGTGGTGGGACTGGTTGTTGCCGGAAAACTGGCGAACTATTACCACACACAGCTCACAGAAACCCGCTCATCTTTAACCAAAGTTAATCGTGAATTAAAGCTTGCTAAAGATGACATCGCAGACATGCAGAAGCGCCAGCGTGACGTTGCGGCGCTGGATGCGAAGTACACGCAGGAATTAGCAGATGCAAAAGCTGAAAATGATGTTCTGCAGCGTAAGCTTGATAATGGTGGTCGGGTGCTCGTCAATGGCCGATGTCCAGTGCCAACCGACACTAAAAGCTCCGGCCCCGCCGGCATGGGCAATGATGCCACCATCGAACTCTCTGACATTGCTGGACGAAACGTTCTCGGTATCAGATCAGGCATCAAAAAAGACCAGTCCGCACTAATGGCTCTGCAGGAGTACATTAATACGCAGTGCTTGAAATAGATCACCATCCCTGAGGTTCAGTAAATTCCCTCCTCAGAGTTTAAACTTCGCAAGTGATTGGAGCATCTTGCTGGTAGACTCGATAATGGCTACATCGAGATATCAGGCTCATAACTAGTCGATTATGCTGCCGTGCCGCGTTTCTCGCGTAGCAATGTGCCATTCAGCGACACATTCACAATCATTGGTGTTTGGGCCGTGCTTAATTTTTTTTTATGTATAGACTCAACCCACCCTCCTGAAATGATTATCAGGAGGGTGTATTGCTTGTTTGTCAATCGTAGCTCTCCGGGTGGCTCCAGAGCATTATGATCTGGAAGATAAGCGGTGCAAATAAAGGCCATGCGATAGCATGGCCTTTTCTAAGTATCAGCGTTTTTTTGAAGCCAAGGCGGCAATTACCTTAAAACAAACGCTTAAGGATTAAGGCAAATTGATGAAAAAGGTATTGGTCTTCTTCAACTCGCAGCCGGTAGAAGTGGTAGATGTGCTTAAACCTGTAACATCTGTCACGCGGAATTATCCAAACGGTGATGAAGTATCATTAAAAATAATGACCACAGGAATACATTCATTAACAGGCGATCACGTTGAGATTTGTGTTGCTTCTGATCGGGAATTCTCCCAAAAAGAAGTGGTAAGTGCAGCGAAAAAATATCTTTAACGAGAACGCATGCAGCTTCGAAAACCCTCTCAACCTGTTAATGAGTGTGTTGAAATTAGGATCTACAGTTGAAGATTATGGTGAATCCCCCTTAGCGGTGGGGCTAAGTAACCTGATGGCTCCTCTTCACTGGCGCTAATCGTGAACATCTGAAGCAGCGGGTCATGGGTGGTTAACCCAAAGGCTCACCGGGAGGCACCCGGCATCATATACCCAAAGCCCCTGTAGAAATGCAGGGGCTTTTTATTGCCTGCAACGAAAGCATCCTTCATGTTGGGATACCATTTGAAGGAAGTAGCAAGCAAAGCCTATGAGCATGCAGCACCAGTAACCTCGGTAGTCTATAATTTATAGACAGTTATGGTTAAGGACAGTTAATCAACAATTGTCACCTTGCTGGAAATGGGAACAGTTGATGAACCAGAAGAGGTAAAAATGAAAGTTGAAGCTCTAACGCAAAAGGCAGAAGAAGAAGTTGCCGCTCTGATAGCAAAAAAAATTTCAGAACTACGAAAGAAAACCGGAAAAGAAGTTTCTGAAATTCAGTTTGTTGCTCGCGAAACGATGGCCGGTCTTGAAGGTTATGAAGTGACAATTAAAGTTATTTAACATTCCCTATACAGACAAGGTCGCTATTGCGGCCTTTTTTATTGCCTTAACAGTGAGCAGGCCCATCGTGTGGAATTGCAACTACGCTTTTTTGCCATCAACGGTAAAGCTGGCATCAGCCGTGTTATGTACCTATGGAAATGTTACCTGTGGCAATCAACTGCCCCAGCAGCACCGCTTCATTTAAGGAATGGTCATACCCTTTTTGCAAAGCAGAGCGTCAGCCTGATGGGCAGCAGTGAAGTGCGATGGTATTTCATTCTGCCAACGGAAGATATGTGCACTTTGGATGATCATTCAAGCAATTGCGAGCTAATGCAATTTTGAGTGCCTGTAAGGACCACATCCGACGAGTTATGGAAAAATATTTCCGCAGATAAGTCAGTTCATCAGTAAGCCTCAAAAGCCAAGGCTTCGCATCTGCGGAGCCTTTTTACACGCGTCGCTCAAATGTCAAAAATGGTCGTTCATTCGTGAACTACTGACGTTTGCTGGTGGCTTCTTTATTGGAGATAACTACATGCCATCCGCTATCCCCCGCGCATGTCGTAAGCGAGGTTGTTCTGGCACAACAACGGACCGCTCTGGATACTGCGAGGCGCACCGCAACGAAGGATGGCAGCAGCACCAGCGAGGACTTAACCGCCACCAACGCGGCTACGGAAGTAAGTGGGACATTAGCCGGAGACGGTCGCGACTGGTCTAACTCAGTAGCCACAACGGTAGCCATCTTTGGTAAGGGAGCAATTTAATGAAGATTATTTATCAGTCAGAGTATGGCGTAGCCGTTTTATCACCCGCAGATTGCGGACTTACTGTCCTGGAAATCGGTCAGAAAGACGTGCCGGCAGGTCTGCCATTCTGGTTAGTTAATGAAGCCGTTCTGCCGCTGGATATTCCCCAGGAAGCCTGGGAGTTGGACGAGGCTGCACTGGGTGAGCCGAGCGGCATTGGCGGAACGTATCGTGAGGTAGCGGGCAATGATTAAAATCAATCAGGACAAGCTGGCAGAAATTAAGGCGGAGGAAATTCGCGCCGAGCGTGACCGCCGGATCGCCGAGTGTGACTGGGCAATGATGCCGGACGCGCCCACGGATAAAGAGGCGTGGGCGGCTTACCGCCAGGCGCTTCGCGATGTTCCACAGCAACATACGTTTCCGCTTGATCCAGTCTGGCCCAGCGCACCGACCAGCGCTGAGAAGTGAATGATACTCCCAGCCCTGTAAAAGCTGATTAATGTCCGCTTTGAGCGAAAAGCGGACGCCCGCATAGCGTAAACAGGCGTCCGATATTTTGAAGTGGGTAGATTAATTAACCCGCTTCCCCGTTTCGTCAATGACCTTCTCGCCATCCTCTTTGGTAAACGCTCCTTTCTGGCCTTCCGGTAGAATATCCAGCACTATTTCTGAAGGGCGGCAAAGACGAGTGCCAAGCGGCGTAACGACAATCGGCCGATTAATCAGGATCGGATGTTGAAGCATGAAATCAATCAACTGCTCATCACTAAATTTCTCTTCATTAAGACCCAGGTGTTCATAAGGCTCAACATTCTTACGCAGTAATGCACGCACCGTAATTCCCATATCTGAAATAAGATTAATCAGCTCATCACGGGTCGGTGGCGTATCGAGATAATGAATTATCATCGGTTCGTTGCCGCTGTTACGGATCATCTCCAGCGTGTTGCGTGAGGTGCCACAGGCCGGGTTGTGATAGATGGTAATATTGCTCATATCAGTATCTCATTACAAAGTGACAGAGAGCCGCCACGCCAGAGCGGCCAGGGTGACAAAAAGCACGGGCACAGTCATGACAATGCCGGTACGGAAGTAATATCCCCAGGTGATCGTCATATTTTTCCGGGCAAGCACATGCAGCCACAGCAGGGTTGCCAGACTGCCTATCGGGGTGATTTTCGGGCCTAAATCACAGCCAATCACATTGGCATAAATCATTGCCTCTTTGACGACGCCAGTCGCCGTACTACCGTCAATCGACAGCGCGCCAATCAGCACCGTCGGCATATTGTTCATCACTGATGAGAGAAATGCCGTCAGGAAGCCGGTGCCGAACGTCGCTGCCCATAACCCCTTGTCTGCCAGCAGATTCAGCACACCAGACAGGTACTCCGTGAGCCCTGCATTGCGCAGGCCATAGACCACGAGGTACATGCCCAGCGAGAAAATAACGATCTGCCATGGCGCACCGCGCAGGACTTTCCCGGTGTTGATGGCATGGCCTCGTTTCGCCACCACAAACAGCACTGCTGCGCCAGCCGCCGCTATTGCACTGACCGGGATCCCCAGCGGCTCCAGAACAAAGAAACCGACAAGCAGCAATAACAGGACAATCCAGCCCGCCCTGAAGGTTGCCGGATCCTTGATTGCACTGGAAGGCTTCTTCAGCAGCGAAACGTCATACGTTGCCGGAATATCCCTGCGGAAGAAGAAATGCAGCATGATCAGCGTGGCCGCAATCGCTGCCGCATCCACGGGGATCATAACGGAAGCGTACTGCGTAAAGCCCAGACCGAAGAAGTCCGCCGAGACGATATTAACCAGGTTAGAAACAATGAGCGGCAGGCTGGCCGTATCTGCAATAAATCCTGCAGCCATGACAAAGGCCAGTGTCGTGCCCTGGCTGAACCCCAGTGCGAGCAGCATCGCAATCACAATCGGCGTCAGGATCAGCGCGGCGCCGTCATTGGCAAACAACGCAGCAACAGCGGCACCGAGCAAGACTATCCAGGTGAACAGCAGGCGGCCACGTCCGTTACCCCAGCGGGAGACGTGCAGTGCGGCCCATTCAAAGAAGCCGGACTCATCGAGCAGCAGGCTGATGATGATGACCGCAATAAATGCCGCTGTCGCGTTCCAGACGATATTCCAGACAACGGGAATATCAGCGACATGGATGACACCGGCTCCCAGCGCCAGCACAGCGCCGATACTCGCGCTCCAGCCAATACTCAGGCCTCCGGGTTGCCAGATCACCAGTACCAGCGTCAGAAAAAATATACTCCCTGCCAAAAGCATCTCAGACTCCATCATATATGATTATGTAAATATGTTTTCCTACCTCAGCAGGAGGTGCAGGCTGATTTATCCAGCCATTCACGCACATCCTCCCGCATACACTGCCAGGACGTTGTGATTGTCTCAGCTGCCCACGCCGGTATGTGGGGTGACAGACGATAGTGGATCCATTTGCCTTCACGACGGTCAAGAACCAGCCCAGCATCGCGAAGGATAGCCATATGTCGCGAGATTTTTGGCTGCGATTCGGAGGTGGCCGCGCAGATATCGCAGACGCACAGTTCACCGGACTCTCGGAGAAGCATGACGATGGCAAGCCGTGTTTCATCCGAGAGGATTTTGAAAAGCTGAACAGGTTGTAGCATTTATCACTCCGTTCCCTTTAGAATACATATATGTTAAATCATATGTATCAATTTTAAAATCACCTGTTCTCTCCGGAGGAGAAAAATGGAACAATTTCCTGCCCTGAACACCGAATGCTTTGATCAACACATCACGGAACGCCTGCACCTGCAGGAGCCGCCACGGATTCTGATCCTGTATGGCTCAGTAAGAGAGCGCTCCTACAGCCGTTTTGCCGCGGAAGAAGCTGGTCGCCTGCTGACGGCGATGGGCGCGGAGGTAAAACTCTTTAACCCCTCCGGTTTACCCCTGCCGGATGATGCGCCGGACACGCACCCTAAAGTCACCGAGCTACGCGGCCTGGTCAGATGGTGTGACGGGATGGTGTGGAGTTCTCCGGAACGGCACGGGGCTATGAGCGCAGTTATGAAGGCGCAGATTGACTGGATACCCTTAAGTGAAGGCGCGGTTCGTCCTTCGCAGGGCAAAACACTTGCGGTAATGCAGGTCTGCGGTGGTTCCCAGTCCTTCAATGCAGTGAACCAGATGCGTATTCTGGGCCGCTGGATGCGGATGTTTACGATCCCCAACCAGTCTTCCGTAGCCAAGGCATGGCAAGAGTTCGACGAAAACGGCCGAATGAAACCTTCGTCATGGTATGACCGCATCGTCGATGTAGCCGAGGAGCTGTTTAAAATCACACTGCTGCTTAAGGGACAAACCGGTTATCTTGCGGATCGTTACAGCGAGCGAAAAGAGAGCCATCAGGAGCTTTCATCCCGTGTCAATCAGGACAAAATATAACGTCTGTTCTTCGTGAATCCATACTGCATGAGCCTAACAACGTCCGCTATTGGCACAGAGCAGATGTTAAACACTTTTTTTAGCGGTGCGTCATCAGGCGAGTGCCCAGGTGCTGAATTATGATGTGTTAATGTCCGCTTTGAGCGAGGAGCGGAAGTTCGCATTTGTCATAACCGCAGGGACGTCGGACTAACATTGGCATGTAATAGTTAACCGGGAACAGATCAGTTAATCAGGAAAATATAAATTAGAAAAAGTATTTTTAATCATGAGGATGTATTGAAATACTGAGTGAGTGTTGAACCAGATCAACATTTTGGATTGTGCAATCCAAAATTTTGCATTGCGCCCACGAAGGTCAGAGAGGCATAATCTTTTTCGAGTAATGCCTTACCAAGCTTTCCTCGCATCGAGAGAGAAGGTGCAAAAAAACCACCCTGGCAGGTGGTTTTTTTGTATCTTTAACAATCACTTCTTGCTGATATGTACTTTGATAGAATTGACTTCTACAGACCAATTACCCTGCCCGGCCATGAGATTTCCCACAATGGCGAGGATTAACACGCAGGTCAAACTTCGAATCTTCATTCGTTTTATTCCGCATGAGGGTGGTTTCCATTGTTATCATCACTTAGTACTCCGGAGGGGCAAATTCGAGTAATGCCTTACCACCATATTCTGCCTCTACGAACTGATGAGTGATCTCTGGCAAAATCACCGGTAGAGGTCCTACCTACAAACGTATGTGTTGAACTATTTGTTGGGTTCGTCTGCATTCTATGTTCTATATATAGTGATTTGCATCAATCATGTTTACGTTTTTTTTGACCCAGAACAAAGTTAACTTCTGACGCTATATATGGCGGGTGTTGAGAGGCGATCTTAGAAGTTGCGCTTTTTTTTAGTTTACAAATCATACAATCTGCCACTAGTCTCATTCTTTCTTTAGCCCGCTCAAATAAGTGACCTGCTCCCCAAGCAACGTCTGCTTGTGGCACAAACTTGTCGGACGTTGTTTTTGGCAATAACACCTACGCCAAACCTATCGGACTGCGCTTCGAATTGATAGGCCGCTTCGTATTGATCTCCTCAATGAGTAAATCTACTGTATATGTATACAGCAATGACAAATGAGGAGGTCGGTATGGGCAGAAGATACGAGATAGGGTGCGCTTTTGATGCGGCAGTGAAAATTGAGGCTAACGGTCGCCGGACAGTAACGACAGACGATTTCGTTGCGCAGCTTAAAAAAGTCAATTACGAATGGAGCTGTCGCGAGGCCAATCAGTGGATCGAGATGTCCGTCTCTACATTCCGTGATGTCTCGAAAACAGAAGGTGAGAACAGAACCTTCATGCTCTTCAATCCGAACGGGGGGCATTGATATGTTTCAGTCTCCCGCGCAGGATTATGTAGATAAGCCGCTTTCAATCGATGATTTGTGTCAGCTCAACAAGCCGTATACATACATTCTGAAGTCTGAGGTAAGCTCCTGGCGTGCATCTATTAGCAAAGACGCTCTGCTTATTCTCGACTGCTCGGCCACGCCATACGACGGGTCAATCGTGATGTGCCATTTAGGCGGGCAGATAGCTATCAGACGTCTGCGTCTCTCTCCATCACCTCGGCTAGAAGACCTCGATTTCCCATCACAGTTTGAGCATTACGATGCTGAAGACGACACATCTCACGCGGTGGTAAAGGGCGTGATCACCCACATTATCAATGACGCGAGGTCGGGCGAGTTCGTAGATGACTGCCCGGTAATGTGATGTTTGCGCTCGTTGACGTTAACTCATTCTACTGCAGCTGCGAAACAGTCTGGCGGCCCGATCTGCTCGGCAAACCGGTAGTGGTTCTTTCGAACAACGACGGCTGCGTGATTGCGCGCTCAGTTGAGGCTAAGGCTCTCGGGATTAAGATGGGGGAGCCTTATTTCAAAATGAAAGAGCAATTTCGGCGCAGCGGAGTTATCTGCTTTAGCTCTAACTATGCCTTGTACGGCGACATGAGCCAGCGAGTAATGACAACACTGGAGCAGCTTTGCCCGCGAGTGGAGGTGTATAGCATCGATGAGGCTTTTTGTGATCTGTCGGGAGTGAGAAATTGCCGCGACCTGCACGACTTCGGTAAAGAACTGAAAGACAAAGTCTATCAACACACCATGCTTCGGGTGGGCGTCGGCATAGCTCAGACAAAAACACTAGCAAAATTAGCGAACCACGCTGCTAAAACATGGAAAGCGACGGGGGGAGTCGTCGATCTATCTAACATAGAGCGTCAACGGAAATTGATGCACCTGCTCCCGGTGGAAGAAGTCTGGGGCGTTGGTCGACGCATTGCCATGAAGCTGAGCTCTATGGGCATAAGTACAGCGCTGCAGTTGGCAGATACCGATCTTAGTTTCATCAGGAAGCATTTCAGTGTCGTGCTTGAGCGTACCGTTCGCGAGCTTCGCGGTGAATCTTGTCTCGGACTCGAAGAATTCGCACCTTTAAAGCAGGAGATCGTTAATAGCAGATCATTCGGTGAACGTATAGGCGATTACAAAGATATGCGAGAAGCGATTTGCACGTATGCCAGCCGCGCTGCTGAGAAGATGCGTGGCGAGCATCAATTCTGTCGTTATATCTCGGTATTCGTGAAAACTAGTCCCTTTGCTGCCGGCGAGGTTTATTATGGCAATAGCGCAGCTACACAGCTGCAGGTGCCTACTCAGGATACGCGTGACATTATCGGTGCGGCGACCGCATGCCTGGATCGAATCTGGGAAGATGGACACCAGTATCAAAAAGCCGGTGTTATGCTCGGTGACTTCTATAGCCAGGGCATTGCACAGCTGAATCTGTTTGACGATAACGCCCCGAAAGAGAACAGCGAAGCTTTGATGAAATTGCTTGATGGTATGAATCATCGTTACGGCAGGGGAACACTTCAGTTTGCAGGGCAGGGCATAGAGCAGCCCTGGCAGATGAAAAGAAAGATGCTTTCACCAGCATATACAACTAAGCTAACAGATATACCTGTTGTGAGATAATTAAAAAGCAAGAAACATCAGTTTTATTAACATTCGTTGGTGTAAATATTCATAAATCAAATATAAGGCTGTTCCCAATGGACGAATATATCAAAAAAGTTGAGGAAGATCTGAGAGCATATGACGAAATTATTCATCAAAACTTTCATAAAGGGCTTATAGATAGTGCAAGCTTGGCAACTATTGAATCCACTACTACTTTAGATAAGTTCAGCATATGGATGCTTGTAGGAGTTGGAGCAACAGCAACACTTATAATTTCGAATATTGATAAGATCTTACCATATTTAGGTGCAATAGGTTTTAACCTGGCTGTTTTCTTTCTGACTCTATCCGCACTAGCGGGATTCATTGCAAAGTATTATGCAATTGTTGTATCAATCTCAGCGGCAGTAACTGTGAGGATGGATGAGTTGGCAAAGGAAAAGCAAGCAGCATATGAAAAAAGCATAGAGTTGAGGGATGGACTAGCTAAAGAGATAGGGTATGAAAGCATTCATCAAATCAATATAAATGATTTTTACGAAGCTTATATTTCTCTGTTCCCCTTTAAAAGACTTAGGTTAAAGATACGTATGGCTATTGCGGCACACAGCTCACAGCCTCATTCCGGAAACAAGCCAGCTGTGCACGGGGTGGTTTATCAGTCGATTGCGCTATTATTTCAAGCGCTGTTCTACATAGCCTTTTTACTGGTTGTGGTTTTATTTATAAGCATGAGTTAGAAATCATTCAGCCTATAGGTGCTCGGAAAACATTGGAATAACGAAGGGAGTGAAATTTTAACTGAATGATAAATATGATTTTTTCATGGTGATGTTATTCCAGTACTAAGAGCTAAGTCCATGTAATTGCAAGTAAAATGTCCGGTCTTGAAAACCGGCGACCCGAAAGGGTTCCAGAGTTCGAATCTCTGCGCTTCCGCCAGATGCGGAACAGGGCCTGACATTATGTCAGGCCCTTTTTCTTTTCTGCTTTCCCTCTCCGTTTTATTGTCTGCTCATTACCCTCTGTTTCTTATAATGAAAAATTAAGTTTATTTTCATTCTGAGGAGTAGGTCACAGCAAATTATTAAAAATTAATTTCTCACTCGACAGCATTGTTAATTATTACTTATCAAATAATAGATATTTAACTGTGAAGCGATGTATTCTGGCTGCCGGGAATGCCAATATCCGCCTGCGCCATAATTTCCAGGCCGGAGAAAATGTAAAACAAATCTGATAGTTTACTATTTTAATAATATCGGCATTGTTTTTGCCAGGGCGCCAGGTTATCTTTTGCCTTCAGTAACTACCTGAATGTTATATGTTTGTATTAGTATAACCAGAAGCACCACATTTCAACGAGTTAGCTGGCTTTAATTAAATCTGATGTTGGTTTTCAGTCACAAATGCGCTATCGCATTTGTGATTGTTGCGTCTATTGCAAATAGGGTCGAAGGGAACATTTTAACGATGAAAATAAAAATGCTTGCGATGGTACTGGCGTTAGCTGCGACCGGGTGCGCACATACTGGCAGTTCCACGTCATCGGCATCCCGTCAGTCAACGCCGAAACCTGCGGTAACCCATACCTCTTCCAGCACCACGCCCGCCCGTACCGCTTCTGCCACGTCTTCTCCGCTTCCACAACCAGCACTGGCCGGCAGTGAAAGCACCGTAACTGCAGGAAGTGCGCAGGTCGATCCGGCGACTAAAGCCCGTCTGAGCAGCTGTCTGGTTGAAGCAAAGCAGCTGGCGAAATTGCGTAACGGCGCATATCGCGCCTCCGTTGATGAACTCTATCGTAATCTGCGGGCCACGCAGTCATACGCCAGCATCGCCGGTGAGCTCTCAACATCTACTACCGACCTGATGACGCCGCTTTATCAGTATCGCGTGAATGACAGCTGTAACACGATTTCGCAGCTGCTGTTAAAAGAGCTGAAGAAAGGCGCCATGATCAGCGCAAACTAAACACTACTTTGTAAATAAAAGGCCAGGATGGTCGGGCAGGAGCAGGGATGAAAATCTTAAGTTGGCATATCCGCATGATAGTCGTGGGCGCGCTTGTCGTGCCTGCATTTCCGTTCGGCCAGGCGATTGCAGCCCAGGCGGACAACGCCTTCCTCTCGACTGTGCAGGGGCTTGATATTGAGCAAGTCAAGCCGCTGCCAGCTACCCCGACACGCTCGTCCTCATCTGCTGCGCCTGGTGCGAAGCAGGAGCTACAACGGCTGCGTAATCAAAATAATGGGCTCAAAAAGCAAGTCGCCGGGCTGGAAAATCAGGTCGCCGAATTAAGCCAGCGTGATGGTGCCGATGCAGCGGCTGAACGCGAGGCGCTACAACATGAGATCGATACGCTGCAGCGAAAAATCAAACAACGCGAGCAGTCCGCCGTCCCGCCGCAAAAAGCCGGTGCTGATAAGGCGTTGCAGCAGCTACAGATTGAGAACCGAACGCTGCAGGCCCGTCTGGATGCGTTAATGCTGCAGCGTACCGATGCTGCTGGCTTACAGCAAAAACTGGGCGCGCTACAAAAAGAGAATCAGCAGATGGCCGCAGACCTGGCGTCCGCGAAACGCGGTGGCGCAACGGTCAAATCGCAGGAAACTACTCTGCGGGCATCTTTAGCTGCTGCAAAGGCTGATAACGAGGCGCTGCGCAAAAAAATCGCCGAGTTTGAATCGAACGCAACCACAGGAAAACGGCAGGATGACGCGCGCCGCCGCGAGCTGGAAAAGGCGCTGGCAACTGAGCAGGCAAATAACAAAGCGCTTAGTGCTCAGTTAATCCAGGCACAGAAAACATCAGGTTCACGGGCGGATGCTGTTGAGCGTATGGAAGCCCGGCACAGTGAGCTTGAGGAGTCGTTGAGGGAAGCACAGGAGGAAAACTACTCCCTCAATGATAAATTGACAGCGCTTCAGGCAAAACTTCAGAGCGAGCACACCGGGGCACAACAGTTAAACGGCCGCCGCGACGAGCTCGAGAAATCTCTGGCCGCAGCGCAAAACACTATCAAAACCCTGACCGCAAAACTGAAAGAGAGCGAGGCCCAGCTCAGCGCCGGGAGCAGCAGCGCGCAGCAGCTGGCTAAGCAGCGCGACGAGATGGAACAGCAGCTCGCTGCGGCGCAGCAGGGCATCAAAACCCTGACCGCAAAACTTAAAGAGAGCGAATCCCAGCTCAGCGCCGGAAGCAGCAGCGCGCTGCAGCTGGCTAAGCAGCGCGACGAGATGGAACAGCAGCTCGCTGCGGCGCAGCAGGACATCAAAACCCTGACCGCAAAACTCAAAGAGAGCGAATCCCAGCTCAGCGCCGGGAGCAGCAGCGCGCAGCAGCTGGCTAAGCAGCGCGACGAGATGGAACAGCAGCTCGCTGCGGCGCAGCAGGACATCAAAACCCTGACCGCAAAACTCAAAGAGAGCGAATCCCAGCTCAGTGCCGGGAACAGCAGCGCGCAGCAGCTGATTAAGCAGCGCGACGAGATGGAACAGCAGCTCGCCGCCGCGCAAAACAATATCAAAACCCTGACCGCAAAACTCAAAGAGAGCGAATCCCAGCTCAGTGCCGGGAACAGCAGCGCGCAGCAGCTGATTAAGCAGCGCGATGAGATGGAGCAGCAGCTCGCCGCCGCGCAAAACACTATCAAAACCCTGACCGCAAAACTCAAAGAGAGCGAATCTCAGCTCAGTGCCGGGAGCAGCAGTGCGCAGCAGCTGGCTAAGCAGCGCGACGAGATGGAACAGCAGCTCGCTGCGGCGCAGCAGGACATCAAAACCCTGACCGCGAAGCTGAAAGAGAGCGAATCGCAGCTCAGCGCCGGGAGCAGCAGTGCGCAGCAGCTGGCGAAACAGCGCGACGAGATGGAACAGCAGCTCGCTGCGGCGCAGCAGGACATCAAAACCCTGACCGCGAAGCTGAAAGAGAGCGAATCGCAGCTCAGCGCCGGGAGCAGCAGTGCGCAGCAGCTGGCGAAACAGCGCGACGAGATGGAACAGCAGCTCGCTGCGGCGCAGCAGGACATCAAAACCCTGACCGCAAAACTCAAAGAGAGCGAATCCCAGCTCAGCGCTGGGAGCAGCAGCGCGCAGCAGCTGGCGAAGCAGCGCGATGAGATAGAACAGCAGCTCGCCGCGGCGCAACAGTCCCTGAAAACGACTCAGGGTGAACTGTCCAGACTCCGGGATGAGCAGAAAACGGCGCAAGCCGCCGCGCAACAGGACATGAAGCAAAAAGAGACTCAGCTTGCCGACCTTTCCGCGCAGCTTGCTCAGCTTACTCCGCAGCTAGAAGCTGCGAAAAATAACGAAAAAACCAGCATGCAGAAGCTGGCGGCGCTGCAGCAACAGCTGGATGAGCGTACTAAACAGAACGCAGATCTGCAGACACAAGCTGTCGCAAAGGATAACGAACGTGCGGCCAGCCTGAAAGCCAGTCAGGACGAAGCAACGGCGCTGAAGGCCGAGCTGGCTGCGTTGAAAACAAAACCAGAAGAGGTCAACCAGCCACCTAAAGCTGCGCCGGCCAGCATTAACACACCACTGCAGCGTCATTCGTATGCGGCGGGGATCATTCTCTCAGAAGGCATTGAAAAGTCGCTTAAGCTACAAAAAGCCCTTGGACTTGAAGTAGATAAAACCGCACTACTGGCCGGGGTGAATGACAGCATCACTGGCACCAGCCAGATGAACGCAAAGCAGCTGGATGAAAACTATGAGGCGCTGGCAGAAAAAATGTCGGCAAAAGAGAAAGCGGCTTACGATCGCGGCTACGCTACGCTGCAGTCCACGCTGGCGGGAAAAAACGTGCTCAAACAAAACCGCACTATGTTCTTTGTGGAGAAGAAAAAGGGCGGAAGGGCAGTTAAACAGGATGACAAACTAAAAGTAACGCTTACCCAGGCCTGGCTTGATGGCCGAACCGTGGCACCGCAGAAAACTTTCCCGGTGGTGTTCAACGATTCATTACCCTACATGCTCAAACAGGCAATCGAGATGGCAAAAAAAGGCGGAATAATCGAGGTCTACAGTTTTGCCTCGGACATGTATCCGGCAGATATGCTGCCTGACAGCCTGGTCGGCTTTGACCTGCTGAAATATACCATCAGCGTCGCAAAATAAAAAAAGCGGGGATTAGCCCCGCTTTTTTTTCACACCGTCAAACGTTTTTACGTTCGATAGTCTGCTCGCCCCAGAACAGCGAGTCCTTATCGGTTTTCTTAAAGGCTTCGATCAGCACTTCATCGCTGCCTTCTTCCCAGATTTTCTCCGCCAGGACTTCATCGTAATCCGCCAGCTCGAAAATCGCTTCTGCGATCTCAGGGGATGTATTGCGAAGCGTCGCCCATTCACCGACGCGATGTGCTTTCGACTCTTGTGTTGGCATAGTTATCTCCTGTGATTTCAGTTAGCCCTTAAGTTTTACCGTCAGATCCGCAACGTATTCGCCCTGATAGCGGGCAATGGCCAGCTCTTCCTGGCTCGGCTGACGAGAACCGTCCCCGCCAGCGATAGTGGTGGCACCGTAGGGGGTGCCGCCGCGGACCTGTGAAATATCAAACAGCTCTTTAGTGCCGTATCCAATCGGCACAATTACCATCCCGTGATGTGCAAGGGTAGTCCATGTTGAAGTGATGGTGAGTTCTTCCCCGCCGCCTGTGCCGGTAGAGCTGAAGACGCTGGCAATTTTTCCATGCAGCGCACCGGACGCCCACAGGCCACCGGTCTGGTCGAGGAAGGTACGCATCTGGCCCGACATATTGCCGAAACGGGTTGGCGTGCCGAAGATGATGGCATCGTAATCAGCCAGCTCCTGCGGCGTTGCTATCGGAACGTTTTGGGCTTTGCCGCCGGATTTGGTGAACAGATCTTCCGGCATGGTTTCCGGAACGCGCTTGATGGTCACTTCCGCACCCGTAACCTTTTCCGCACCTTCCGCTACCGCACGCGCCATCGTCTCGACGTGTCCGTACATGGAATAATAAAGCACCAGAATCTTCGCCATCAGCTCTCTCCTGCGTTGCATTAAGGGGGGCAGCAGTGCGCTGCGCTCATTTAAAGATATGACGTTCCGCCAGGAGTGCCAAAAAAATGGCTGAATAATTGAAATAATTAGGGTTTATCTGGCTACCGTCTGGTTGTCGCACTCAGAAACATTTTCCTGACGCCGTAATTTAATAATGATAAGAATCGCTTATGAATCGTGACGCGGAAAAATCAACGAATCGGGCAATTTGATGTTGCAGAATATTAACGCAGACTGGCAGATTACGCGGGTTGAGCCAGGATTAGTTCACGTGGCGGCGATAATGCATCACCTGCCGTCATGAGGTGAAAGAATCCTCTTTTACTGAATGCAATATGATGACTAATGTTTCACACAACCGGAGGTACGAAATGGCAAACCATCGTGGTGGTTCAGGTAATTTCGCTGAAGATCGTGACAGAGCATCAGAAGCAGGCCGTAAAGGTGGCCAGCAGAGCGGCGGTAACTTTAAAAATGACCCGCAACGCGCCTCAGAAGCTGGGAAAAAAGGGGGCAAAAGTAGCCACGGCGGACGCAGCAGCTAGCGTGCGTTGACCAGGTGAAATCAGGCATCGTGGAGCAATACTGATACGATGCCACGTCCCAGCCGCCGGGTTATCCCGGCGGTTTTTGTTTGTCTCCCGCTTAATTGTTTTTCTTTTCTGATTATCCCCCTGATGATTCGCTCAACTTCCGCCACGTTTAATAATGGATAAGCCGTCGTCTCACCGTCTGGCTTTTGCTATGCTTTTCGAAACACATCAGGGAGTCAGCGCATGTCATCAGGCGCAAAAAAAGCAGGCAGTAAGCGCGGCGCGGCGACGGCTGCAAAAAAAGGGGCTATTCTCGACGCAGCGCTGGCGCTGTTTTCCCAGTTTGGCCTGCACGGCACCAGCCTTGAACGGGTCGCAGAAGGCGCGGGCATTTCGAAAACCAATCTCCTCTACTACTACCCCTCAAAAGAGGCGCTGTACGTCGCCGTCCTCAAACAAATTCTTGATATCTGGCTGGCACCGCTAAAAGCGTTTCGCAGCGATCTGCAGCCGCTGGCGGCTATCGGGGAGTACATCCGGCTGAAGCTGGAGGTATCCCGCGATTACCCGCAGGCGTCACGGCTGTTCTGCCTTGAGATGCTGCAGGGTGCGCCGCTGCTGATGGCTGAGCTGACCGGCGATCTGAAAGCGCTGATAGATGAGAAAACCGCGATCATCGACGGCTGGGTAACGCGCGGCCAACTGGGGCCGGTGGACGCCCACGCGCTGATCTTCATGATCTGGGCGACGACGCAGCACTACGCTGATTTCGCCACCCAGGTGGAGGCCGTGAGCGGGGTAACGTTGCAGGATGAGGCGTTTTTCAGCCGGACGGTTGCCAACGTCCAGCGCATGATTATCGAAGGGATCCGCGTGCGCTGATCACCCCTGCGGCGGCAGCGGGCAGCTTAAATCGCCTTCTTCGCACTGCATCAGCGAGTCAAGAAACGCGTTGCGCTCGTTGGTTTTGTCCGCCAGACACTGGCTGTGGATCATCGGCTGTACGCTGCCGCCTTCCACGCCCGAGCTGATAAAGGTGCAGTCCGCGTCGCGCACTTTCAGCCAGGCGTTTTGCGCCTGCTTCAGCATCTCGCGCTGCGCTTCGCTGGCGCGCGCCATCACTTTCTTGTACGTCGCGTTCAGGGTTTTATCCGCCTGCTGATACTCGCCAGCAGCGCACTGGTTCAGCTCCAGTTGAGTGGATGCATTTTCGCAGTCATCAGCCAGCGCCGTACCGCTGATTAACAGACCCGTCAGCAAAAGAGGGGCGATCGTTTTCATTGTGCATCTCCATAAAAAAAGGCTCCGTTGCAGGAGCCTTGTCAGAGTAGCGAAGCCTTACCCGATTGTCATCAGGCTCGCGTTACCGCCGGCGGCGGCGGTGTTCACGCTCAGGGAACGCTCCAGGTAGAGGCGCTCCAGCAGCAGGTTGGTTTCGCCGCGGGCGAAGCCCTGTACCGAGACGATTGCCCCCTCGCGGGCCGCGACCTGCTCGCACAGGGTGCGCAGCTGATCGGAATCGCCGTGATAGATGACAGCGTCAAACGGCATATTCAGCAGGCTATCCGGACGGGCATGACTGATGCGCGCGCTGACCGCAGGCGGCAGCTGCTTCGCCAGCTGGCGATGCAGATCGTCCTCCGGCCACAGCACCATGCTGCCGACTGCACAGCAGGCGGCGAGCTGAACCAGCGCATCCTCTTCGTTGTCAGCAAGGCAAAGTACGCGCTCGCGCGGCAGCAGAATAAAGGTGTTGCGCTCCCCGGTGGGGCCGGGCAGTACGCGCTGGGTACCGGCCTGCGCCAGTTCGCCAAAGCGTGTGCACAGGGCCTTCAGCGCCGGGCGATCCGCCGCCCAGTTCACCAGCGCCTCCAGCGGCTGCTGGAGCGCGGCTTTCACCTGCGCGTCAACGCTGCGCTGGCTGTCGTGACGGCTCAGCGTGGTTTGCAGCGCATCGTCCGGGCGGCTGGCCAGCAGGCGATAGAGATAGAGCGGCCCGCCGGCTTTGGGTCCGGTACCGGATAACCCTTCGCCGCCGAACGGCTGCACGCCCACCACGGCACCGACCATGTTGCGGTTCACGTAGAGGTTGCCGACGTGTGCAGACCCGGTCACCTGAGCGATGGTTTCGTCGATGCGGGTATGCACCCCCAGCGTCAGGCCATAGCCCGCCGCGTTGATCTGCTTCATCAGGCTCTCAAGCTGGTTACGGGAGTAGCGCACCACGTGCAGCACTGGCCCGAAGATCTCTTTTTTCAGCTCGTCAAAGCTTTCCAGCTCAATCAGGGTTGGCGGCACAAAGGTGCCGGACTGCCACTCTTTGGCATCCGCGCTGTTTTCGCGTACCGCCTGGAACACGGTACGGCCTTTGGCGCGCATCGCCTGAATATGACGCTCAATGTTGGTTTTGGCTTCGGCATCGATCACTGGCCCGATATCGGTGGTGATGCGGCCCGGATTGCCCATGCGGCACTCCGCCATTGCCCCGCGCAGCATCGTCAGGGTGTGGTCGGCGATCTCCTCCTGCAGGCAGAGCACGCGCAGCGCCGAGCAGCGCTGACCGGCGCTGTCGAACGCCGAGGACACAACATCCACCACCACCTGTTCGGTGAGCGCCGAGGAGTCAACGATCATGGCGTTCATCCCGCCGGTTTCGGCGATAAGCGGTGTCGGACGCCCCTGCGGATCGAGACGGGTTGCGATGTTGCGCTGCAGCAGGGTGGCTACGTCGGTGGAGCCGGTGAACATTACCGCCCGCACGCGCTCATCTCCGGTCAACGCTGCGCCAACGGTCTCGCCGCGGCCCGGCAGCAGCTGAACTACCCCCGGCGGCACACCGGCTTCCAGCAGGATCGCTACGCCCTGCGCGGCAATGAGCGGCGTCTGCTCTGCGGGCTTCGCCAGTACGCTGTTACCTGCGGCCAGCGCGGCGGCAATCTGGCCGGTGAAGATAGCCAGCGGGAAGTTCCACGGGCTGATACAGACTACCGGGCCGAGCGGACGGTGGGTCTCGTTATCAAAATCTTCACGCACCTGGGCGGCGTAGTAGTGCAGGAAGTCCACCGCTTCGCGCACTTCGGCGATGGCGTTGCTGAAGGTTTTTCCGGCTTCGCGTACCAGAATGCCGATCAGGGTCTGCAGCTGGTCTTCCATCAGCACCGCGGCGCGCTCCAGGATGGCAGCACGCTCCTGGGGCGGCGTCGCAAACCAGATCGGCGCGCTGTTCACGGCGTTATCCAGCGCCAGGCTCACTTCTTCCGCGCTGGTTTCACGGGTGTAACCCACAATGTCGCCCGGCTCTGCCGGGTTAATCACCGGGGTCATCTCCGCGTCCGCCACCGGCGCTTCCAGCATCGGTTTCGCTTCCCATTTCTGCGCCGCGCTGCTCAGCAGGGCAGAGGAGAGCGAGGCCAGACGATGTTCGTTCGCCAGATCCAGCCCGGCGGAGTTGACGCGCTCGCTGCCGTACAGGTCGCGCGGCAGCGGAATTTTCGGATGGGGAACCCCGGCCTGGCCCTCCTGGGCCGCCAGTTTTTCCACCGCTTGCACCGGGTCCGCCACCAGCTCATCCAGCGGCAAGGTGGCGTCGGCGATGCGGTTCACAAACGAGGTGTTGGCCCCGTTCTCCAGCAGACGGCGTACCAGGTAGGCCAGCAGCGTCTCGTGGGTGCCCACCGGGGCATAGATGCGGCACGGACGGTTAAGCTTGCGGTCAGCCACTTTTCCTACCACCTGCTCGTACAGCGGTTCGCCCATGCCGTGCAGGCACTGGAATTCATACTGTCCCGGGTAGTAGTTCTGTCCGGCGAGGTTATAGATAGCGGACAGGGTGT
This sequence comes from Siccibacter colletis, assembly GCF_025914095.1. Taxonomy (NCBI): domain Bacteria; kingdom Pseudomonadati; phylum Pseudomonadota; class Gammaproteobacteria; order Enterobacterales; family Enterobacteriaceae; genus Siccibacter; species Siccibacter colletis. The sequence goes on from NZ_CP074352.1 coordinate 1,469,025, forward strand.
GGGCATTGTGGGTCGCGAACTGCGGATAGATAAGGTTCGGCACCGCCAGCAGTTTTTTCGCACAGGCCAGATAGGAGATATCGGTGTAGACCTTGCGGGTGTAGACCGGATAGCCCTCAAGGCCTTCCATCTGGGCGCGTTTGATCTCGCTGTCCCAGTAGGCGCCTTTCACCAGACGGATCATCAGGCGGCGACGGCTGCGGGTCGCGAGATCGATCAGGTAATCAATCACGAACGGGCAGCGCTTCATGTAGGCCTGGATAACGAACCCGATGCCATTCCAGCCCGCCAGCTCCGGCTCGAAGCAGAGTTTCTCCAGCAGATCGAGAGAGATCTCCAGCCGGTCGGCCTCTTCGGCGTCGATGTTGATACCGATATCATACTGGCGCGCCAGCAGGGTCAGGGATTTCAGGCGAGGGTACAGCTCCTCCATCACGCGATCGTACTGGGCGCGGCTGTAGCGCGGGTGCAGCGCCGACAGCTTGATGGAGATGCCAGGCCCTTCATAGATGCCGCGTCCGTTGGAGGCTTTGCCGATGGCGTGGATCGCCTGCTGATACGATACCAGATAGGCCTGGGCATCGGCTGCGGTGAGCGCCGCTTCGCCCAGCATGTCGTAAGAGTAGCGGAAACCTTTATCTTCCAGCTTGCGGGCGTTGGCCAGCGCTTCGGCGATGGTCTCCCCGGTAACGAACTGCTCGCCCATCAGGCGCATCGCCATATCCACGCCTTTGCGGATCAGCGGTTCGCCGCTCTTGCCGATGATGCGGTTCAGGGAGCGCGACAGGCTGGCTTCGTTGTGGGTAGACACCAGGCGCCCGGTAAACAGCAGCCCCCAGGTGGCAGCGTTAACGAACAGCGAGGCGCTGCGCCCGATATGGGACTGCCAGTTGCCGGTGCTGATTTTGTCGCGGATCAGGGCGTCGCGGGTGGCCTTATCAGGAATACGCAGCAGGGCTTCCGCCAGACACATCAGCGCCACGCCTTCCTGGGAAGAGAGCGAGAACTCCTGCAGCAGGCTCTGCACCATCCCGGCACGGCCGGTGGCGGTTTTCTGGCTGCGCAGCTTATCGGCAAGATTCCAGGCGAGCTTATGGGTTTTTTCCGCCACGTCCTGCGGCAGGCGAGCCTGCTCCAGCAGCATGGAGACGGCATCGGTTTCCGGACGACGCCAGGCGGCGGTAATGGCAGCGCGGGTTACCGACTGCGGCAGAATTTGCTCGGCAAAATCGAGGAACGGTTGGTGCGGCTCGTCGGGCAGCGCGGACTGCGCATCTTCCGCTTCTGCGCCTGCGCCCGCCAGCAGGGCCGGCAGTTCCGGCACGCCGTCGTTACTTTCAAGTCGTTCAAGATAATTGAAAATCGCCTGCTTAATCAGCCAGTGCGGCGTGCGATCGATTTTTGATGCCGCCGCTTTAATACGTTCGCGCGTCGCGTCATCCAGCTTAACACCCATTGTCGTGGTGCCCATGCCTGTAGCTCCTGTTTCTTATGCTCTTCAACCCCGAAGAGACTGGGATAGCAGGCAATATCTATCATGTTGCAACTTTGTGCAACCTGCGGAAGTGTGATGTCGCCAGCAAGCTGAAAAATGAATGGATTGTTAACGGATTAACTGATTTTTTACCCATGTGGTAATCGAGCTCATGTCAGATTTCACGGGCTGCTTAACACTTTCCGACGGTGCAACCGGAAAAATTGTGAGCGGGTACAACCTATATGAAAGTTGTATAGGGTAGGGGATGTAATTGTTGTAAACGTTGTGTTAAATCGATTGTGATTGAAAAACGCATCCGGCAGGATACTGCCCCCACAGATTACAACGACAACGACACCACTCTGTTCCGCAGAGGGAAAACCGGTTCCGGCAGCGGGATCGGATAATAAAAACCTGGAGAACGTCCATGACCGCAAGCACACCGATGATGGTGACTTTTCTTGTTTATATCTTTGGCATGATCCTGATTGGCTTTATCGCATGGCGATCAACCAAAAACTTTGATGATTATATTTTAGGCGGTCGTAGCCTGGGGCCATTCGTTACGGCGCTCTCTGCTGGCGCGTCTGATATGAGCGGCTGGCTGTTGATGGGCCTGCCGGGTGCCATTTTTATCTCCGGGATCTCCGAAAGCTGGATTGCCATCGGCCTGACTCTCGGGGCGTGGATCAACTGGAAGCTGGTGGCCGGGCGTCTGCGCGTGCACACCGAAGCCAACAATAACGCCCTGACGCTGCCGGACTACTTCACCGGCCGCTTTGAGGACAAAAGCCGCCTGCTGCGTATTATCTCGGCGCTGGTGATCCTGTTGTTCTTCACCATCTACTGTGCCTCCGGCATTGTGGCGGGTGCGCGCCTGTTCGAAAGCACCTTTGGCATGAGCTACGAAACCGCGCTGTGGGCCGGGGCGGCAGCCACCATTATCTATACCTTCATCGGCGGCTTCCTTGCGGTGAGCTGGACCGACACCGTGCAGGCCAGCCTGATGATTTTCGCGCTGATCCTGACGCCGGTGATCGTGGTATTAACCGTCGGCGGTTTCGGCGATTCGCTGGAAGTGATCAAGCAGAAGAGCATTGAAAACGTCGATATGCTCAAAGGGCTTAACTTCGTGGCTATCGTCTCGCTGCTGGGCTGGGGGCTGGGCTACTTCGGTCAGCCGCATATCCTTGCACGCTTTATGGCGGCCGACTCGCATCACACTATCGTCAGCGCGCGCCGTATCAGCATGGCCTGGATGATCCTCTGCCTCGCCGGCGCGGTCGCAGTTGGCTTCTTCGGTATTGCGTACTTCTCCACCCATCCTGAGCTGGCCGGTGCGGTGAACCAGAACAGCGAGCGTGTGTTTATCGAGCTGGCGCAGATCCTGTTCAACCCGTGGATCGCCGGTATCCTGCTGTCGGCAATTCTGGCGGCGGTGATGTCCACCCTGAGCTGTCAGCTGCTGGTGTGCTCCAGTGCTATCACGGAAGACCTGTATAAAGCCTTCCTGCGTAAGGGTGCCAGCCAGCGCGAGCTGGTCTGGGTGGGTCGTATCATGGTGCTGGTGGTGGCGCTGGTGGCAATTGCCCTGGCGGCGAACCCGGAAAACCGCGTGCTGGGTCTGGTGAGCTACGCCTGGGCCGGTTTCGGCGCGGCCTTTGGTCCGGTAGTGCTGTTCTCGGTGATGTGGTCGCGCATGACGCGCAACGGCGCGCTGGCCGGCATGGTAATCGGTGCCGTCACGGTGATCGTCTGGAAACATTTCGAGCTGCTTGGCCTGTATGAAATCATTCCGGGCTTCCTGTTTGCCAGCATCGGTATCGTGGTGGTGAGCCTGATGGGTAAAGCCCCGTCAACTTCCATGACCGCACGCTTCGCGGAAGCCGACGCGCACTACCACAGCGCACCGGTCTCTAAGACGCTGACGCGCTAAGCGTTTCTGTTTCACTAAAGGCCCGGCGATCCTCGTCGGGCCTTTTTACCTTCCGCACCCCGAAAAGCCAGATCGCGACTATCCTGCTTAATAGAGAACGCGCCCGGACGCTACCGGTGACCGCGACAGTGTTAAGGATGATATGAGTCACTACGCCATCGTTGTTCCCCCTCTGTTCAGCCATATCCGCACCCTGGAAGTGCTGGCCGCAGCCTTAAGCCAGCGCGGGCATCGCCTGACGTTTATCCTGCCGGAAGACGCCGTCACGCCGGGCCTGCACAACATTCACGCCTGCCCGTCGCTGCCCGCGGCGATCCTTGCGGCGCAGCGCCATATGCAAAACCCGGCCAGGCGCGCCATCTGGCGCATTGCCCGTACAATGGCGGCGCTCACGGAGGCGCTGTGTCGCGAGCTGCCCGCGCTGCTGCGGACCCTGAAAGTCGATGGCGTGATTGTCGATCAGATGGAGCCGGCGGGCAGCCTGGTGAGTGAGAGCCTCGGCCTGCCGTTTGTCTCCGTGGCCTGCGCGCTACCCATCAATCGCGAGCCGCATCTCCCGCTGTCGGTGATGCCGTTTGCCTACGCCGAAGATGAGCGGGCGCAGCGGCTGTATCGCGGCAGCGAGCGGGTCTACGACCTGATTATGCGCCCGCTCTACAGGGCTATTCGCGCCCAGAGCCTGCGCCTTGGCCTCACGCCGCGTGACCGTCCCGACCAGTGCCTTTCGCCGCTGGCGCAGATCGCCCAGTGGTCGCGCAGCCTGGATTTTCCGCGCCATGCGCTGCCGAACTGTTTTCACTACATCGGTGCCATGAAGCAACCGGAAAAACCTGGCGCGCCAGCCGCTACGCCGTCGGAGCAGGGCGCTGCCCCGCTGGGCTATGCGTCCCTCGGTACCCTGCAGGAGCACCCTTACAGGCTGCTGCGCAAGATGGCCGCCGCCTGCCGCCGCGCCGGGGTGCAGGTGATGGTGACCCACTGCGATCGCCTGTCTGAGGACGAAGTGGCGTCGCTGTATCACCACGGCGCAACCTGGGTGGAGTCGTTTATCGACCAGCCGGAATTTATTCGCCGTGCCGACGTGGTGGTCAGCCACGCCGGGCTGAATACCGTGCTGGAAACCGTGGCGGCGGCGCGCCCGCTGCTCCTGCTGCCGGTGGCGTTCGATCAGCCGGCTATCGCGGCGCGTATTGTTCATCACGGGCTGGGCCTGCGGGTATCGCGCTTTGCCTCTTCCCGCTCCCTTGCCAGGCACATCACCGCTCTGCTGAACGATGACCGCTTTCGCCGTCGGCTTGAGGCCGCCTGCCAGCAGGTTTCAGAGGGCGGTGGCGCGACGCGTGGGGCGGCCATCATCGAGCAGGCGCTGGCGAGCAAACGCCCGGTATTACGCGACACAGACTATTGAAAAACTCAGCAATTCAGTGTGTTATCGTTGGACAAACAACAACGAGGATAACCGCAGATGATACGCAACACCGGAATGGCCCTTGCGCTGGCGATGCTGCTGGCCGGATGTGCCACCGTCACCCCTGAGAAAAATGCGCCGCTGCGCTGTGCGGCGGATAATGAGAGGGTGCAGACCACGCTCTATTTTGGCCTGAATCGTCCGGCAGGGGCGGGTATTACGGCGCAGGAGTGGCAGCAGTTTGTCGATGGCGAGGTCACGCCGCGTTTTCGTAATGGCCTGACGGTATTTGATGCTCGTGGGCAGTGGCTGGGGAACGATGGCAAGGTGGCGCGTGAACCGAGTAAGGCGCTGATGCTGATCCACGGGGATGATGCGCAGAGTGAAGCCGGGATTGAGGCGCTGCGGGGGATCTATAAGTCGCGCTTCGCGCAGGAGTCGGTGATGCGCGTTGACCAGCCGGTGTGCGTACAATTCTGATGAAAACGGCGGGTTTCCCCGCCGTGTTATTTACAGCACCAGTCCGGCAAACGCAGCTGAAAGCAGGCTTACCAGCGTCGCGCCATACACCAGGCGCAGACCGAAGCGGGATACCACGTTGCCCTGTTGCTCGTTAAGACCTTTGATTGCCCCGGCCACAATGCCAATTGAGGCGAAGTTGGCGAACGACACCAGGAACACTGAGAGAATGCCCAGCCCGCGCGGCGTCATCTCGCCGGCGATCTTCTGCAGTTCAATCATGGCGACAAACTCGTTGGCAACCAGCTTGGTGGCCATGATGCTGCCTGCCTGAAGCGCATCGTCCAGCGGAATGCCGATAAGCCACGCCAGCGGATAGAAGACGTAGCCGAGGATCGCCTGGAAGCTGATACCAAATACCGCAGAGAACAGCGCATTCACCGCGCTGATTAAAGCAATAAAGCCAATCAGCATCGCCAGAATAATCATCGCCACTTTAAAGCCGGCAAGAATATACTCACCCAGCATCTCGAAGAAACTTTGGGATTCGTGCAGTTTTTCCAGCTTAATCTCCGGCTCGGCATCCGGGCGCGTCGGGTTGATAATCGACAAAATAATAAAGGTGCTGAACATATTCAGTACCAGCGCCGCGACCACATATTTCGCATCCAGCATCGTCATATACGCGCCGACAATGGAGAGCGATACCGTGGACATCGCCGTCGCCGCCATGGTAAACAGGCGACGCGAGGAGAGGTCGGCCAGTACCCCTTTGTAAGCTATGAAGTTTTCCGACTGACCGAGGATCAGCGAGCTGACGGCATTGAACGACTCCAGCTTGCCCATGCCATTCACTTTCGACAGCGCCGAGCCGATAAGACGAATGAAAATCGGCAGAATACGCCAGTGCTGCAGAATACCAATCAGCGCGGAAATAAAGATAATCGGGCACAGAACGCCCAGGAAAATAAACGCCAGGCCTTTCTCACTCATGCCGCCAAACACGAATCCGGTGCCTTCTGCCGCATATTTCAGCAGCGCTTCGAAGAAGCCGGAGATGTATTTGATAACAAACAGGCCGCTTTCGGCGTGCAGGAAGAAATACGCCAGCGCGGCCTCAATCACAATCAGCTGCAGAATAAAGCGCACGCGAATTTTGCGGCGGTCAAAACTGGCAAGCCAGGCAAGGGCAAGGATCGCCGCCAGCGCCAGCAGGAAATGAAGAAAAGTCATCATGTTAAGCATATCGCAGAGAAACGGGGGCGCTATTTAGCCATAACTGTGCCGCTGCGTAAACGATTGCTTATGCATAAGTTGGTTCGCCACATAATGATTAGCCTGATAACGCCTTACATCTTGTCATCATTCAGCGTGAAATTCGCTTGTCTTTCTTCTGGCCGTAATGATAATCACTATCAGTTGATCTTTACCTAACTTTGCAGCAATTGACCTTGCTTCACATTTAAGGATGCGCGGAATGTTTGTTCCTTTTCTCATTATGTTGCGTGAAGGGCTGGAAGCGGCGCTGATCGTCAGCCTGATTGCCAGCTATCTCAAGCGCACCCAGCGCGGGCAATGGATGGGCGCAATCTGGGTTGGGGTGCTGCTTGCCGCCGGATTGTGCCTCGGCCTCGGGATCCTCATCAATGAAACCACCGGCGAGTTCCCGCAAAAAGAGCAGGAGCTGTTTGAAGGCCTGGTCGCGCTGGTGGCGGTAGTGATGCTGACCTGGATGGTGTTCTGGATGCGTAAGGTGGCGCGTAACGTTAAGGCCGAGCTGGAGCAGGCGGTGGATAACGCGCTGGCACGCCGGGGGAATCATGGCTGGGCGCTGGTGCTGATGGTGTTTTTCGCCGTAGCGCGCGAGGGGCTGGAGTCGGTGTTTTTCCTGCTGGCGGCGTTTCAGCAGGACGTCGGGATCTGGCCGCCAGTGGGCGCGCTGTTGGGCCTGGCCTGCGCTGCGATACTCGGCTTCCTGATTTACTGGGGCGGCATCCGGCTCAACCTCGGCCAGTTCTTCAGGTGGACCAGTCTGTTTATCCTGCTGGTGGCCGCCGGACTTGCCGCCGGGGCCGTCCGGGCCTTCCATGAAGCGGGATTATGGAACCACTTCCAGACTATCGCCTTTGATATGAGCGGCGTGCTCTCCACCCATACGCTGTTCGGCACGCTGCTTGAAGGCATTTTCGGCTATCAGGAGAGCCCGACGGTCAGCGAAGTGGCGGTCTGGTTTATCTATCTGATTCCGACGCTGACGCTGTTCCTGCTGCCCGCAGGGAAACCGGTATACCGGCAGAACGCGCGTTGATACCTGGCGCCGTTTTGCTCATATTGTTACAACATACTTATTAATGGGAAGGATTATGATCGACAACTTTACCCTTCGCGCCCTGACGCTGGCGCTGTTGTTGCCAGGCAGCCTGGCAGTGCAGGCTGCAGAAACCCCGAAGGTCAGTGTGACCGTGACCGATAAACAGTGTGAGCCGATGTCGCTGACCGTCAACGCCGGTAAAACCCAGTTCATCATTAAAAACCAGAGCCAGAAAGCGCTGGAGTGGGAGATCCTCAAGGGCGTAATGGTGGTGGAAGAGCGCGAAAACATCGCGCCCGGCTTCACCCAGAAGATGACCGCCAACCTGCAGCCGGGTGAATACGAGATGACCTGCGGGCTGCTCAGCAATCCGAAAGGGAAACTGGTGGTGAAAGCGGCGGGCGCTGACGCCACGGCGGGGCAGAGCGATCTGCTGGCGCTCACCCAGCCAATCACCGACTACAAAACCTGGGTCAGCAGCGAAACGGCAGCGCTGGTAACCGGAACCAAAGCTTTCACCGAAGCGATCAAAGCGGGCGAGCTGGAAAAAGCTAAAGCGCTGTATGCCCCGACCCGCCAGCACTATGAACGTATCGAACCCATCGCGGAGCTGTTCTCCGACCTCGATGGCAGCATTGACGCCCGCGAAGATGACTACGAGCAAAAGGCCGCCGACCCGAAATTCACCGGATTCCACCGCCTGGAAAAAGCCCTGTTCGGGGATAACACCACCCAGGGAATGACCGATTACGCCGGCAGGCTTTATACCGATGTTGTCGATCTGCAAAAACGCATCAACGAACTGGCGTTTCCGCCGTCAAAAGTAGTTGGCGGTGCAGCCGGCCTGATTGAAGAAGTGGCGGCCAGCAAAATCAGCGGCGAAGAGGATCGTTACAGCCACACCGACCTGTGGGATTTTCAGGCTAACGTTGACGGCGCACAGAAAATTGTCAGCCTGCTGCGTCCGCAGTTGCAGAAAGCCGACCCGGCGCTACTGGCGAAAGTGGATGGTAATTTCGTCAAAGTGGACGCGATCCTGAAAAAATACCGTACTGCGGACGGCTTCGAAACCTACGACAAGCTGACCGATGCGGACCGTAACGCGCTGAAAGGGCCGATTACCGCACTGGCGGAAGATCTCTCTCTGCTGCGCGGCGTGCTGGGTCTGGATTAACAGTAATGCAGGGGAAGAAACATAACCCGGGCGTGAGCGAACCCTCGCGCCGTCAACTGCTGAAAGGGCTGGGTGCGCTGGGCGGCGCTTTTGCCGTCACGGGGGGATGCCCGGCCGCCCACGGCACGGTGCCTGCCACCTCGCCCGGCACGCTTGCGCCGGATGCGCGTCAGCAGCGCCAGCCATTTTATGGTCCGCATCAGGCCGGGATCCTGACCCCGCAGCAGGCGGCGATGATGCTGGTGGCCTTTGATGTGCTGGCCACCAGCCGGGAGGATCTCGAACGGCTGTTGCGCTTGCTGACCCGGCGTATTGCCTTCCTTACCGAAGGCGGCCCGGCACCGGCAACGCCCAATCCACGGCTGCCGCCGGCGGATTCCGGTATTCTTGGGGCAACGATCGCCCCGGACAACCTTACTGTTACGGTGTCGCTCGGGGCGTCGCTGTTTGATGCGCGCTTTGGCCTTGCGGCACTTAAACCGGCGAAGCTGCAAAAAATGACGCGTTTTCCCAACGACTCGCTGGATGCGGCGCTGTGTCATGGCGATCTGCTGCTGCAGATCTGCGCCAATACCCAGGATACGGTAATTCATGCCCTGCGCGACATTATCAAGCAGACCCCGGATTTGCTCAGCGTGCGCTGGAGGCGGGAAGGGTTTATCCCGGATCACGCCGCGCGCAGCCGTGGCAAAGAGACCCCGATCAATCTGCTTGGCTTTAAGGATGGCACTGCCAACCCGGACAGCAAAGACAGCGCGCTGATGGAGCAGATCGTCTGGGTCAGCCCTGACCAGCCCGAACCGGCCTGGACCCGGGGTGGAAGCTATCAGGCGGTGCGTATCATTCAGTTCCACGTCGAATTCTGGGACCGAACGCCGCTCAAAGAGCAGCAGACGATTTTTGGCCGCGACAAGCTGACCGGCGCGCCGCTCGGGATGGCCCGCGAGCACGACGAGCCGGACTATGCTGCCGATCCTGACGGCGAGGTGATTGCTCTTGATGCGCACATCCGGCTGGCTAATCCGCGCACCCCACAGACGCGCGCCAGTCTGATGATGCGCCGCGGCTACAGTTACTCGCTGGGCGTCACCGCCTCCGGACAACTCGATATGGGGCTGTTGTTTGTCTGCTATCAGCACGATCTGGAGAAGGGATTTCTGGCGGTGCAGCAGCGGCTCAACGGCGAGGCGCTGGAGGAGTACATCAAACCCATCGGCGGCGGCTATTTCTTTGCCCTGCCGGGCGTCGCGACGGCAGACGGCTGGCTGGGTGAAGCGCTACTCAATGCCTGATGACTCGCCCGTAAGGGCGGGTCATTTCCCGGCATAAATCATTCACTGACAATATTGATGCTTTTTGAGGCATCAATATTTTCTATGCCAGTGCCTTGATATATTTCTGTAATATTTCTCTGTCATAACGAGAAGCACCTGGCGGAACCGGCGCTCGTTATCATTTAGTAAAAATGATGTTGTAATTTTGATAACGTTTGCTGTAATTACTCCATAAGACGCTGTTTCCCCGACTGTGGCTGTATCACGATGGAGATTGCGAATGGTAGCGTCCTCATACGGACAACGTAGTAACCGAAACCGCACCATCCGGCATGGAGGAGCACCCTCCGGCAGCGCTATCTTCGCCCCTCAATATTCGCATCACACCGCAAAAACCCTTTTAACCGACATGGCGGATGCCGCGTCAGGCGGCATTGTCATGTCTTATCAACCGGCAGTAACTGGCTTACAAGGAAGCCAAACCTCAAATGTTCGTGCGCATAAGCGCGTCGCGCAGGGCGACGCGTACGATGTAAACCAACTTATCAAGGTGCCATCCATGGGAAGACAGAAAGCAGTGATCAAAGCTCGCCGTGAAGCCAAACGTGTGCTGAGACGGGATTCACGCAGTCACAAACAGCGTGAAGAGGAATCGGTCACATCGCTTGTGCAGATGAGCGGAGTTGAATCAATTGGCATGGCGCGTGACAGTCGTGATAGCTCACCGATTGTCGCGCGTACCGACGCTCAGGCGCACTATCTCAAGGCAATAGAGACCAAACAGCTGATTTTTGCTACCGGCGAAGCAGGGTGCGGTAAGACCTGGATCGCTGCGGCAAAAGCCGCTGAGGCCCTGATACATAAGGACGTTGACAGGATTATCGTTACCCGTCCGGTCCTGCAAGCTGACGAAGATCTCGGCTTCTTGCCCGGTGACATTTCGGAGAAGTTCGCGCCCTATTTCCGCCCGGTCTATGACGTACTGGTGCGACGACTGGGTGCCTCCTTCATGCAGTACTGCCTGCGTCCGGAGATTGGTAAGGTAGAAATTGCGCCGTTCGCCTATATGCGCGGACGTACATTTGAAAATGCCGTGGTGATTCTGGACGAGGCCCAGAACGTGACGGCTGCGCAGATGAAGATGTTCCTGACACGCCTCGGGGAGAACGTGACCGTTATCGTCAACGGTGATATCACCCAGTGCGATCTGCCGTCGGGCGTGAAGTCCGGTCTGAGCGACGCCATGGCACGTTTTGAAGAGGATGACCTGATAAGCGTTGTGACCTTCAGCAAAGAAGACTGCGTGCGCTCGGCGCTCTGCCAGCGGACCTTAAGCGCTTATAGTTGATTTACCTGCGTTCTGTGAAACCCGGTGCGCTTATCCGCATCGGGTTTTTTTATGGGTACGGACAGGGATATTCGTGAGGGGGGTAAGCGCAGCGCACCCACCAGAGTTAAACAGTGCGGCAGGAACTCGTAGGGTGGGTAAGCAACGCGCACCCACCATGCGGGCAGCACGGATGTTGAATGCAAAAAAAAGCCTGAACGTGAGTTCAGGCTTTCTCTTCAAATATGGCGGTGAGGGGGGGATTGACTCGCTGCGCTCGCCCTGCGGGCGACATGACCGCAAGCGGTCCTGTCGTCCAGGCGGTAAACCGCCTGTCGAACCCCGTCGGGGGTTCTCATCCGCCCCTCACGGAGCTACATGTAAAAAAAAGCCCGCATATAAATGCGAGCTCTTCTTTAAATATGGCGGTGAGGGGGGGATTCGAACCCCCGATACGTTGCCGTATACACACTTTCCAGGCGTGCTCCTTCAGCCACTCGGACACCTCACCATATTGTCTTGTTGCCCGATACCGCAGGGGGCAACGGGGCGCTACTATAGGGAGTCGACCGAAAAGGGTCAAGCAGATTTTTTCCTTTCCTTATCGTTCGGTTAAGGGTTGTACGTTTCGCTACGCAATTTGTGATTGGATGCAATCCGGAACCCGCTGCGGCGGGTGCGCGTCGCTTACCCGCCCTACGACGTTGGGGAAAAATGGGGCTCTTGTAGGGTGGGTAAGCGCAGCGCACCCACCATAAACGATGGTTAAGATGGGAATTTGTAGGGTGGGTAAGCGCAGCGCACCCACCATGCAGGCACCACGGATGTTGACAGGATCGGGGGGATTGACTCGCTGCGCTCGCCCAGGCGGTAAACCGCCTGTCGAACCCGTCGGGGGTTCTCATCCACCCCTCACGGTGCAACATGTAAAAAAAAGCCCGCATATAAATGCGAGCTCTTCTTTAAATATGGCGGTGAGGGGGGGATTGACTCGCTGCGCTCGCCCTGCGGGCGACATGACCGCAAGCGGTCCTGTCGTCCAGGCGGTAAACCGCCTGTCGAACCCCGTCGGGGCTTCTCATCCACCCCTCACGGTGCACCATGCAAAAAAAAGCCTGAACGTGAGTTCAGGCTTTCTCTTTAAATATGGCGGTGAGGGGGGGATTGACTCGCTGCGCTCGCCCTGCGGGCGACATGACCGCAAGCGGTCCTGTCGTCCTGGCGGTAAACCGCCTGTCGAACCCCGTCGGGGGTTCTCATCCACCCCTCACGGTGCACCATGCAAAAAAAAGCCTGAACGTCAGTTCAGGCTTTCTCTTCAAATATGGCGGTGAGGGGGGGATTCGAACCCCCGATACGTTGCCGTATACACACTTTCCAGGCGTGCTCCTTCAGCCACTCGGACACCTCACCATATTGTCATCCCGCTGACGGGACGGGCGCTAATGTAGGGAAAAGCACGCGGGGCGTCAACGTTCTTTTAACGCCTGCTGGCGCGTTTAGCTAAACTTCACGCAACTTGCTTTATAAATCAGCAAATCGCCGCTTTTTCTTTCTGATGAAAGGCTTGCATCAGATGGCAATTCGCGTAACGCTGGCGAAAAAGGAGACGCAATGAATATCATTTTCTATCACCCGACATTTGATAACGCATACTGGCTGTCCCATCTGCAACACCATCTCCCCGAGGCAAACATCCGAATCTGGCAACCCGGCGATAGCGATCCGGCGGATTACGCGCTGGTGTGGCACCCGCCGGTCGAGATGCTCGCCGGACGTGAGTCGCTGAAGGCCATCTTTGCCCTCGGGGCCGGCGTGGATTCCATCCTTAGCCGCCTGAAAACGCATCCCGACCTGCTGCCGCGTAACGTGCCGCTCTACCGCCTCGAAGATACCGGTATGGCGCGCCAGATGCAGGAGTACGCCGTAAGCCAGGTGCTGCACTGGTTCCGCCGCTTTGACGATTACCAGCTGCAAAAGCAGCAGGCGCAGTGGCAGCCGCTGGATGATTATCAGCCTGAGCAGTTCACCATTGGCATCATGGGGGCCGGCGTGCTCGGTAATAACGTGGCGCAAAGCCTGCAGGCGTGGGGCTTCCCGGTGCGCTGCTGGAGCCGCAGCCGCAAATCCTGGTCGGGTGTTGAGAGCTTCGCCGGGCCGGACGAGCTGGGCGCTTTCCTGCATGGCACACGCGTGCTGATAAACCTGCTGCCGAGCACCCCGGAAACCGAAAATATTATTAATCGCGCCCTGCTGGAGCAGCTGGCGGATGACGCTTATCTGCTGAATCTGGCGCGCGGCGTGCACGTCGTGGATGAGGATCTGCTGGCGGCGCTGGAATCAGGCAAGCTGAAAGGTGCCATGCTCGATGTATTCCGCCGCGAGCCGCTGCCGCCGGAGAGTGACCTGTGGCGGCACCCGCGCGTGGCTATCACACCCCATATCGCCGCGGTAACGCGTCCGCTTGAAGCCATTGCCTTTATTGCAAAAACTATCGGCGCGCTGGAGCGGGGTGAGGCCACCACCGGGCAGGTGGATCTGACGCGCGGCTACTGACCACTGCTAAAAATGCAGGTCAATACCTGTTATTCTTGCGGTAAATCACAGAAGGAGCGTCTTATGTATCCTGTTGACCTGCATATGCACACCGTTGCCAGCACCCACGCCTACAGCAATCTGCACGACTATATTGCTGCCGCGAAGCAAAAAGGCATCCGGCTGTTCGCCATTACCGATCACGGCCCGGATATGGCGGATGCCCCGCACCACTGGCACTTCATTAATATGCGCATCTGGCCGCGCGTAGTGGATGGCGTCGGTATCCTGCGCGGTATCGAAGCCAATATCAAAAATACCGCCGGGGAGATCGACTGCACCGGGCCGATGCTCGACTCGCTCGATCTGATCGTGGCGGGTTTCCACGAGCCGGTATTCCCGCCGCAGGATCAGGCCACCCATACCGAAGCGATGATCGCGACGATGGCCAGCGGGAACGTGCACATCATCAGCCATCCGGGCAACCCGAAATTCCCGGTAGATATTCCTGCCATCGCCGCGGCGGCAGCGAAATACGACGTGGCGCTGGAGATCAACAACTCCTCATTTATTCATTCGCGTAAAGGCAGCGGACCAAACTGCCGCGCCATTGCCGCAGCGGTACGTGACGCCGGAGGCCGGGTCGCGCTTGGCTCCGATTCCCACACCGCCTTTACCCTCGGCGATTTTGACGAGGCGCTGAAGGTGCTGCGCGAAGTGGATTTCCCGGAAGATCGTATTCTTAACGTCTCGCCGCGCCGCCTGCTGGGCTTCCTGGAGTCTCGCGGCATGACACCGATTCCCGAACTGAACGATATTTAACGTCACACCTTACTGGAACATTTATGAACGAGTTTTCGATGATTTGCCGCGTGCTTGGCTCCCTCTACTATCGCCAGCCGCAGGATCCGCTGCTGGCTCCATTGCTGGCGGCGATCCGCGAAGGCAAGCTGGCCCAGAGCTGGCCGCTGGAGCAGGACGGGCTGCTGGAACGTCTGCAAAACAGCGTGGACGACAGCAACGTGGCGGCGGATTATGCGGCGCTGTTCGTCGGCGCTGACTGCCGCGTGTCACCGTTCCGCTCTGCGTGGCTGGACGACGCCCCGGAAAGCGAGGTGAAAGCCTTCCTTACCGAGCGCGGCATGCCAATGGGCAGCACCCCGGCCGACCACTTTGGTTTTCTGCTGCTGGCCGCGTCCTGGCTGGAAGATAATGCCGCTGAAGACGAAAGCGAGGCGCTGGAAACCCTGTTCGCTGAGTTCCTGCTGCCCTGGTGCGGCACCTTCCTCGGCAAGGTTGAAGCCCATGCCACCACGCCATACTGGCGTACGCTGGCGCTGCTCACCCGCGAAGCGCTGGGCGCAATGTGGGACGAGCTGGAAGAAGAAGGCGAGCAGCCTGAGTCACAGGAGTGACATTAATCACGTTTATTATGTAACGCACTGTGCGTTATTAAAAATTATGTGACGCCAATCACATTTCATTGCGCGGCGATCGCTATGATACGCCGCTATGAAAACGCCTCTCTCCCTTGCTTTCACCACCGGCCTGCTCTCTGCCCTCTGGGCGTGGCTCGCCGTGGCGCTCAGCCTGCCATCCTGGGCGGGCTTCCTCGGCTGCACCGCTTTTTTCGCCTGTCCGCATCCGGGGCGAAAAGGGCTGCTTATCGCCTTCGCCACCGTCACCAGCGGCGTGGTATGGGCGCAGGTTATTATCCATGCGGGTGCGCTGGTGACAGCGCAGTGGTCAGGTTATGCCCTTACCGGCGTTATCGCGTTCGTGATGTGTATACAGGCCCAGCGCAGGCTGCTGGCCTTTATTCCCGGTACCTTTATCGGTGCCTGCGCGACCTTTGCCGGGCAGGGCGACTGGCACAGCGTGCTGCCGGCGCTGTGGCTGGGTGTGGCGTTTGGCGCGGCGATGAATTTCAGCGGACGCTGGCTGGCGCGGCCGCGCAAGGCAGCCGATGTAAAGCCCGATGCCAAAAGCCTGGCGGACTAGCGCCAGCGAGGCCTTCAACAAAACATTTACCACATAAATGAATGACCGGCCCGGAGTGTGAGCCACGCAGGGTTCTGAGAAATTATCCTGATCTGACACAGCAAAACCCAGCGGCTGTGCCAGAGTAAAATGACCGGACCCGTTATCGCTTTCATGGATGAGCTAACTCGCTGGAGTCATTCATGAAATCTATAATTTCAGCCCTGATTTTTTCTTTTATTACGACCGCTGCCCATGCCGGAAGTGGCACCATCCATTTTCGCGGCAGTATCGTTGAACCCCCGTGCGACGTCCGACCGGTTGACAATAGGCGACTGAACGTCAGCTGCTTTCATCGTGGGAAAGTGGTTGCTCGCCAGGTAGCCCTGAACCGGCTTAATGACTACGCAGCGGCCAGCGATGCCAGCGTCGCCTTCAATGTGCGCTGGCTTAATCCCCAGCGCACGCGCGCTATTGTGGACATTAACTACAACTGATCCTCAGGATTGTCTGAGCCCTGAAAAGGTGGTTCAGTTTTTTTTCTGAATACGATTAATCCTTGCAAAATATTACTGGCTAATGATAATCACGATCAAAATGATAATCGTTCTTGTTAATTACTTTTGCAGGGAAATGTATGATTTCACTACCTCTCAACCGGCCCGGCGCACGTCCGCGCCTGCTGGCGCTGGCTGTCAGCCTCGCCGTCGCCCCCGCCTGGGCGGCGGAAACCAAACCTGACGACACCATTACCGTTACCGCTTCACCTGACGCCGCGTTTCGCGCCGGGGGGGATGAGCTGGTTCCGGCGTATCTCGACGGGCAGGTGGCTAACGGGGGGCGTTTAGGCGGCCTCGGTGAACAGGACGCGAAAAACGTGCCGTTCAACGTCATCGGGTATACCGCGAAAATGATCGAAGATACCCAGGCCAACACCCTGAGCGACGTTCTGCGTTACGATGCCGGGGTACAGCCGGTGCGCAGCTACGGTAACTTTGGCGAGTCGTACCGCATCCGTGGGTTCCTGCTGGATGGCGATGATATCTCCTTTGGTGGGCTGTACGGCGTGCTACCGCGTCAGATTGTCAGCTCGCAGCTCGCAGAGCGCATAGAAGTTATCAAAGGGTCTAACGCCTTCCTGAATGGCGTCACCCCGGGCGGTTCAGGGGTGGGTGGTGCAATCAATATCGAACCAAAGCGGGCTGGCAGCGTACCGCTTAACCGCGTGACGGTGGATTACGCCCAGCGTGGGCAGGTGGGGGGAGCGATTGATTCTGGTCGTCGCTTCGGCGAGAACGATCGATTCGGCGTGCGTGTGAATTTGCTTCATCGTGAAGGTGAAAGCATGGTGCACGAGCAAAAGGAACGCATCAGCCTGGCAAGTATCGGGTTGGATTACAAAGGCGACAGCTTCCGTTCTTCTCTGGATGCCGGATGGCAGAAAATAACCAGTAGCTACGGTCGTATCAGCGTCGGTCTGGGTCAGGCGACGCAGGCACCCGAGGTGCCGGAAAACCGCACCAACTACAGCCAGCCGTGGGTGAATACCAATATGTCCAGCCGTTTTGCGGCGCTGCGCGGCGAGTATGACTTTGCACCAGACTGGACGTGGTATGCGGGGCTGGGCGGTGCAAACACTGATGAACGTGGGATCTCGGGTTCCGCCACTCTGCTCAATAATGAGGGAGATTCCCAGATCCGCCGCATGGATAGCCACTATATCGCGGACAGCGTCTCAGGCATGACCGGGGTGCGGGGCAAATTCGAGACCGGTTTTGTTGGTCACAGCATCAACCTCGGTTATTCCGGGGTATACCGTAAAGCTGGCTCCTCCTACACCATGTCGGCTTTTGTTCCGGGTTCTAATATCTATAACCCGAGCGTGCTTGCCTATCCGTCGGAGGATGCATTCAGCGGCGGGAATATGGGCGACCCGCACTACACCAGTCGTACCCGTTCAACGGGCACCTCCCTTTCAGATACGCTCTCCATGTTTGACGATCGCCTGTTGATCACCGCCGGGCTACGCCGCCAGAAGGTGGAGATCCACAACTACGACTATCAGGGTGTTGAGAAGCCAGCTGATACCTTCAGCGCGACGAAAGTCACGCCGGTATACGGTGTAGTGGTGAAGCCGTGGGATAACGTTTCGCTCTACGCGAACCATATCGAAGCGCTGCAGCCGGGGCCGACCGCGTCCAGCAAAGCGACCAACGCCGGACAGGTAATGGGCGCGATTCGCACTAAGCAAAATGAAGTCGGCGTCAAGCTGGATTACGGCCGTATTGGCGGCAGCCTGGCGCTGTTTGAGATTGAAAAGCCGGTCGGCATGATGGACAGCAATAACTACTACGGTATCTACGGTGAACAGCGTAACCGCGGTATGGAGCTGAACGTCTTCGGCGAGCCGGTGTATGGCGTGCGCCTGATGGGCAGCGCGCAGTGGCTGGCACCGGAATTAACGAAAACCCAGGGCGGCGCAAACGACGGCAATGATGCGCCCGGCGTACCGCGCTATCAGCTGCGGCTGGGCGGCGAATGGGACGTCCCGGCGCTGGAAAATGTGACGCTTAACGCTGCGGTGCTGCGTAACGGCTCTCAGTACGCTAATGCCAGCAACAGCGTCAAGCTCGATGCCTGGACCCGGCTGGATCTCGGGGCGCGCTACAGCATGAAGGTTAATGAGCAGACCCTGACCTGGCGCGCTACCGTAGAGAACGTTACCGATGAGAAATACTGGGCCTCGGTGGACGATTCAGGGACCTATCTCACCCAGGGCGATCCGCGTACCCTCAAACTCTCCATGTCGGTTGATTTCTGACCCTTCACGCGCCCGGTTAACGCCGGGCGCGTTGTTTCCACCGCTTCCCTTGCCGGTAATCTACACTCAATAGCAGACCCTATTGAGGACGTTGTTATGCAATCGCGAATTGAGATTTTGCAGGGAGATATCACGACGGTGGAAGTGGACGTGATTGTTAACGCCGCTAACCCGTCTTTACTGGGCGGCGGCGGTGTCGATGGGGCTATCCATCGCGCAGCCGGACCGGCACTGCTGGCCGCCTGCAAGAAAGTGCGTCAGGAACAGGGCGAGTGCGCGCCCGGCCATGCGGTGATCACCGAGGCGGGAGAGCTACCCGCGAAAGCGGTGATCCATACCGTCGGCCCGGTGTGGCGCGGCGGCGAGATGCAGGAGGAACAGCTGCTGCAGGATGCTTACCGCAATAGTCTGCAACTGGTCAGCGATAACAACTATCGCAGCGTGGCCTTTCCCGCCATCAGCACCGGCATTTACGGCTATCCCCGTGCCGCGGCGGCGCTGATTGCCTTCAACACGGTTTCAGATTATCTGACAACGCATCCGCTACCGGAGCAGGTATACTTTGTCTGCTATGACGACGAAAACACCAGCCTTTACCAGCGCTTACTTGCCCAGCTTGCCCTCTGACACCGCGCACAATACGCGTCTCGGGCGGGCCATCGCCCCTACGCGACGTGCGCACCCTGATCTGTGCGGCCTGCACCCGCTGGCCGACAGCCTCGATGCGTTTGCGTCGCGCTATCTGCTGGCCGGCATGGCGGAGCAGACCCTGGATGTGCAGTATTACATCTGGGAGGACGATATGTCCGGGCGGCTGCTGTTTCAGGCGCTGCTGGAGGCGGCGCAGCGCGGCGTTCGCGTCCGGTTGCTGCTGGATGACAACAACACCATCGGCATGGATGACGCTCTGCGCGCGCTGAACGCGCATCCCAATATCGACGTGCGGTTGTTCAATCCGTTCTCGTTTCGCACCCTGCGTGCGCTGGGCTATCTCACCGACTTTGCCCGCCTTAACCGGCGTATGCACAATAAGAGCTTTACCGTGGATGGCGAAGTGACGATAGTCGGCGGGCGCAATGTGGGGGATGCCTACTTTGGCGCCGGCGAGCAGCCGTTGTTTTCCGATCTCGACGTGCTGGCCATTGGTCCGGTGGTGGAAGACGTGTCGAAAGATTTTGAGCGCTACTGGAACAGCCGCTGCGTCTCAACGCTGCAGGATGTACTGCAGCTTGACGAGGCGGATATCGACCGACGCGTCAAATTGCCGGAAGCCTGGGAAGCTGACCCGGTTACCCAACGCTACCTTGAGCGCCTTGAAACCTCCACCTTCGCAACGCATCTCGAAGCCGGCACCCTGAGCCTGGTGTGGGCGCCGACGCGCCTGCTGAGCGACGATCCGCGCAAAGGCATGGGCAAAGCGCGCAGCCATACGCTGCTGCCCCAGCGTATGCTGACCAGCATCGGCCAGCCGCAGGAGGAGATCGATATTATCTCGTCCTATTTTGTGCCGACCCGGGCCGGAGTAGCCTGGCTGCTGGGGCTGGTGCGCAAAGGCGTGCGGGTCGCTATCCTCACCAATTCGCTGGCGGCGAACGATGTGGCGGTGGTGCACGCCGGATATGCGCGCTGGCGCAAAAAGCTGTTGCGCCACGGCGTGGAGCTTTACGAGCTGAAGCCGCAGCATCCGCCCGGCGCATTGCCGCACGATCGTGGGCTGACCGGTAACTCCGGCTCCAGCCTGCATGCCAAAACCTTCAGCGTCGATCGCCATAAGGTGTTTATCGGCTCGTTCAATTTCGATCCGCGCTCGGCGATGCTCAATACCGAGATGGGCTTTGTGATTGAGAGCGAAGAGCTGGCCGGCAAAATCCACACCCGTTTTACCCGCAGCCAGCGCGAAGCGGCCTGGGCGCTGCGTCTCGATAAGTGGGGACGTATCAACTGGGTCGAAGATCGGGACGGGAAAGAGGTGGTGTGGAAAAAGGAGCCGAAGACCCGACTCTGGCAGCGCATTCTGGTGCGTCTCGCCCACCGGCTGCCGGTGGAGTGGCTGCTGTGAGACTACGCTCTCCTTTATAAGCAAGGAGAGCGTAGACGGTTACCCGGCGGACGGCGCGGGGGCAGGGCGCTTCTGCGGCTTGCCCGAAAACAGGAAGCGCAGCAGCGGCACCCGCAAATGCAGTTCATACAGCACGGTCGCCAGACCGACCACAAACACCAGCCCGCACAGGAAACCAAGCGTATTCGACGCAATATGCGGCGTGATGTACGCCCCGAAGAACAGCGTCAGCGGGTGATGCACCAGATAGATAAACAGCGAGGCGTTAACGAAGTAGGTCACGCGCGGCGAGTGTGAGTTGAGCAGGCGATAGCCCAGGGCAAACACCACGTTAACCATGCAGATGCCCATCACCATAGTAATGACGCTCTCGGTTTCATACATCCAGGCATCGCCGCTGCCGTAGCGCTGGTTGAGCAGATAGGCAATAAACGCCAGCAGCGCACCCACCGCGTATGTCGGCGAAAGCGTCAGGAACTTCGCTTTCAGCGCCGGATACTTAAATACCAGCGCGCCCAGCAGGAAGAACGGCAGATAGAACAGGGTCTGCATTACGGTGAAGTTAAACAGCCCGTCGCGCAGAACCGGTTCCCAGCCCAGCAGCAGGGCGCGGCGAAACGCACCATACAGCACGCCTGCCAGCGCAAACAGCGCGATAAATTTCAGCGGCGTCAGCGAGGCGTAAAAACCGGCGCGCGGCGAGCGCACGCTATTGCGCATTTTCTGGAAGATAAACAGGCTGACGGTGGTCAGGATCACCAGCACCAGCAGGAACCAGAGGTGCGAGGTGAGTTCCCATACCAGGGTGTTGTATTTGTCATACAGCGAGAGCGCCTGCCAGTCCGCGGTTTTACTTTTTACGTACTGCAGCATAATAAACTGCGGCAGCGTCAGTAGAGGTATGGCGGTGAGCATGGGAATGCCGACGCGCTCAACGCGCACCTTCCACCATTTCTTACGCGTATAGCGCAGAAACAGCATGTAAGAGAAATAACCCGAAATAACGAAAAACACCTGCATCCTGAAAGCGTGAATAAAATCGTTAAATAAGGTAAGCCACCAGGTTGGCGTGGCGCTGTTCACATGCCAGGCGTGGCTCGAATAGATGAGAGAAATGTGAAACGGAATCCCCAGCAGCATTAACCATGCGCGAATCGAGTCGAGGAAGTATTCGCGCTGGGCGGGTGTGTCAGTCATATAACTCCGGATATTCTCGGACTAATCGTCTTATCCCTTAGACAGTTTCTGTCTACATTCGGTGGCAACCCTACACAAACGAGCGCACACTGTCTCCAGGACAAAGTCGTAAAGTGAAATTCATTCGCTTTCATTTGCTTAATCTGCTTATTCCCTGAGCCAGTGCGGTGAACAAAGCGGGGATTGTGTTGTCGGAAAGCGGAAGTTTCCATTAAAATGGATTGGATTGATTTAAGCACACAAAGGGGGAAGTGCTTAGTTATATGAAACATAAAACACAGATGTTGAAAATGCGCTGGCTGGGCGCCGCAGTGATGATGTCCCTTTATACCACTTCGGTTTGGGCCTTCACTATCGATGATGTCGCAAAACAGGCAAAATCTCTGGCAGACAAGGGCTATGAAGCGCCGAAAAGCAACCTGCCTGCCGTATTCCGCGACATGAAATATGCGGACTACCAGCAGATCCAGTTTAATCACGATAAAGCGTACTGGAACGCCCTCAAAACCCCATTCAAGCTTGAATTCTACCATCAGGGCATGTACTTCGACACGCCGGTCAAAATCAATGAAGTGACCAGCACCACGGTTAACCGTATCAAATACAGCCCGGACTACTTCAATTTTGGCAACGTCCAGCATGATAAAGACACCGTAAAAGATCTCGGCTTCGCCGGCTTTAAGGTGCTTTATCCCATCAACAGCAAAGATAAGAACGACGAAATTCTGAGCATGCTCGGCGCGAGCTATTTCCGCGTTATCGGCGGCGGCCAGGTGTATGGCCTCTCGGCGCGCGGGCTGGCTATCGATACCGCTCTGCCGTCTGGCGAAGAGTTCCCCCGTTTCCGCGAGTACTGGATTGAGCGTCCGAAACCTGCTGATAAACGTCTGACTATCTATGCGCTGCTTGATTCGCCGCGCGCTACCGGTGCCTATCGCTTCGTGATCACCCCGGGACGTGATACCACCGTTGACGTGCAGTCAAAAGTCTATCTGCGCGATAAAGTCGGCAAACTGGGCGTGGCGCCGCTGACCAGTATGTTCCTGTTCGGGCCAAACCAGCCGTCGCCGACCACCAATTTCCGCCCGGAGCTGCATGACTCCAACGGGCTGTCGATTCACGCCGGTAACGGCGAGTGGATCTGGCGTCCGCTGAACAACCCGAAACACCTGGCGGTGAGCACCTTCGCGACCGAAAACCCGCAGGGCTTTGGTCTGCTGCAGCGCGGCCGTGAGTTTGCGCGCTTTGAAGATCTGGATGACCGCTACGACAAACGTCCGAGCGCGTGGATCACGCCGCAGGGTCAGTGGGGCAAAGGGAAAGTCGAGCTGGTGGAAATTCCGACCAACGACGAAACCAACGATAACATCGTGGCCTACTGGACACCGGATCAGCTGCCTGAAGCCGGCAAGGAGATGAACTTCAAGTACACCATCACCTTTAGCCGCGATGAAGATAAACTCCACGCTGCCGATAATGCGTATGTGACGCAGACCCGCCGCTCTACCGGTGATATCAAGCAGTCGAACCTGATCCGTCAGCCGGACGGCACCATCGCCTTTGTGGTGGACTTCGCCGGCGCGGCCATGAAAAAGCTGCCGGAAAACACCCCGGTTACCGCCCAGACCAGCATTGGCGACAATGGCGAAATCGTTGAAAACAGCGTGCGCTATAACCCGGTCACCAAAGGCTGGCGTCTGATGCTGCGCGTAAAACTTAAAGATCCGAAGCAGACCACCGAAATGCGTGCTGCTCTGGTGAACGGCGAGCAGCCACTGAGTGAAACCTGGAGCTACCAGCTACCTGCCAATGAATAAGAAAACTGAGTATATCGAGGCGCTGTCGCTTCCGGCTGAGCAGAAGGTGATTGTGGCGGCTGCGGACGATCTCCGCGCCGTTCATCAGGCGCTCAGCAGCGAAGGGCAGACGTTTTCTCGTGAAGATGATTTTCCACTCGGGTCAGTAAAGACCCGCCTTGAGCACAACTGGCCCGACGCCACCCGCGGCGAGCAGCTCATCGTTGATGATGAGGGGCGCACGCAGATTCAGGCGATGCCGAAGGCGACGCGTTCGTCGATGTTCCCGGAAGCGTGGCGCACCAACCCGGTGGGTCGCTTCTGGGATCGTCTGCGCGGTCGCGACGTACCGCCGCGCTATCTGCGTCTCTCCAAAGAGGAGCAAAAAGCGGAGCAGAAATGGCGTATCGTCGGCACCATCCGTCGCTACATCCTGCTGCTGCTGACGCTCTCTCAGACCGTGGTCGCGACCTGGTACATGAAAACCATTCTGCCGTACCAGGGCTGGGCGCTGATTAACCCGTCCGACATGCTGGGCCAGGATCTGCTGGTCTCCTTCATGCAGCTGCTGCCGTATATCCTGCAAAGCGGCATCCTGATCCTGTTCGCCATCCTGTTCTGCTGGGTGTCAGCGGGCTTCTGGACCGCGCTGATGGGCTTCCTGCAGCTGCTGATTGGCAAGGATAAGTACAGCATCTCTGCCTCGACGGTGGGCGATGAGCCGATCGATCCGGCGCACCGTACAGCGCTTATCATGCCAATCTGTAATGAAGATGTGGATCGCGTGTTTGCCGGTCTGCGCGCCACCTGGGAGTCGGTGAAAGCCACTGGCCAGCAGGCGCACTTCGACGTCTACATTCTCAGCGACAGCTATAACCCGGACATCTGCGTTGCCGAGCAGAAAGCCTGGATGGAGCTTATCGCTGAAGTGCAGGGTGAAGGGCAGATCTTCTACCGTCGCCGCCGCCGTCGCGTGAAGCGTAAAAGCGGTAACATCGATGACTTCTGCCGTCGCTGGGGCAATCAGTACAGCTACATGGTAGTGCTGGACGCCGACTCGGTGATGACCGGTGATTGCCTGACCGGGTTGGTGCGCCTGATGGAAGCGAACCCGAACGCCGGGATCATCCAGTCGTCGCCGAAAGCCTCTGGTATGGATACGCTCTATGCGCGCTGCCAGCAGTTTGCCACCCGCGTCTACGGCCCGCTGTTTACCGCCGGCCTGCACTTCTGGCAGTTGGGTGAGTCGCACTACTGGGGCCATAACGCCATTATCCGCGTGAAGCCGTTTATCGAGCACTGCGCGCTGGCACCGCTGCCGGGTGAAGGGTCATTTGCTGGCTCTATCCTGTCGCACGACTTCGTGGAAGCGGCGCTGATGCGTCGCGCCGGCTGGGGCGTGTGGATCGCCTACGATCTGCCGGGTTCCTATGAGGAGCTGCCGCCGAACCTGCTGGACGAGCTGAAGCGCGACCGCCGCTGGTGTCATGGCAACCTGATGAACTTCCGCCTGTTCCTGGTAAAAGGTATGCACCCGGTGCACCGCGCGGTGTTCCTGACCGGTGTGATGTCCTACCTCTCGGCACCGCTGTGGTTCCTGTTCCTGGCGCTCTCTACGGCCTTGCAGGTGGTGCATGCCCTGACCGAGCCGCAGTACTTCCTGCAGCCACGGCAGCTGTTCCCGGTATGGCCGCAGTGGCGTCCGGAGCTGGCCATTGCGCTGTTCGCCTCAACGATGGTGCTGCTGTTCCTGCCGAAGCTGCTGAGCGTGGTACTGATCTGGTTCAAAGGCTCGAAAGAGTACGGCGGTTTCCTGCGCGTTACGCTCTCGCTGCTGCTTGAGGTGTTGTTCTCAGTGCTGCTGGCACCGGTGCGCATGCTGTTCCATACCGTGTTCGTGGTCAGCGCGTTCCTCGGCTGGGAAGTGGTCTGGAACTCGCCGCAGCGTGATGACGACTCCACGCCGTGGATCGAAGCCTTCAAACGCCACGGTTCGCAGATGCTGCTGGGTCTGGTCTGGGCGGTCGGTATGGCATGGCTCGACCTGCGCTTCCTGTTCTGGCTGGCACCGATCGTGTTCTCGCTGATCCTCTCCCCGTTCGTGTCGGTGATTTCCAGCCGCGCTACCGTTGGCCTGCGCACGAAACGCTGGAAGCTGTTCCTGATCCCGGAAGAGTACAACCCGCCGCAGGTGCTGGTGGATACTGACCGTTATCTGGAGATGAATCGCGCTCGCGCCCTGGAAGACGGCTTTATGCATGCGGTGTTTAACCCGGCATTCAACGCTCTGGCAATCGGTATGGCGACCGCACGTCACCGCGCCAGCCAGGTGCTGGAGATTGCCCGCGATCGTCACGTTGAGCAGGCGCTGAACGAGACCCCGGAAAAGCTGAATCGCGACCGCCGCCTGGTGCTGCTGAGCGACCCGGTAACCCTGGCGCGTCTGCATTATCGCGTCTGGTCTGCGCCGGAGCGCTACTCCTCGTGGGTCAGCCACTACGATACGCTGCAGATGAATCCGCACGCGCTGCGCCACACGCGCTAACCGCAGTACACAACACCATACCGGCCTTCGGGCCGGTATTTTTTTGGTTTTTTAACGCGTGGTTATACTCAGAAGAAAGGGGAGGTGCGGTATGAAAGCAGTGGCGATGGTGTTAATTGCCTGTTTGCTCTCGGGATGCGGCAGCATTATCAGCCGGACCATTCCCGGGCAGGGCAAGGGCAACCAGTATTACCCCGGCGTGCAATGGGACGTGCGTGATTCCGCCTGGCGCTATGTAACGATCCTCGATCTGCCGTTTTCACTGGTGTTCGATACGCTACTGTTGCCGGTGGATATCGCGCACGGCCCTTATGAATAGCGCTTAGCGCTCGTCCCACTCGTCAGCGGCAGCCTTGCCCTCTTCGGTATCAAGGGGAGGCTCAAGCTGAAATTCGCCTTCATCCCACTCGTGCAGCGTGTTCTCTTCCAGCCACTCCTGACGCAGCTCAATCTCGTCAAAGTCGCCGTCAAAGACGCTCTGCGCCGCTTCACCGCTCAGCAGCGACAGACACTCACCGTCATCCCCCTCTTCGGCGAAAAACTCGGCCTGCCACATGATGTCGCCATCCTGTAATACATACTTCTGGACGTTGAACTGTTCAATGCTGGCATCCTCTTCTTCAATGCCAGGATTGTTAGCGAGAAACTCTTCGCGCGCCGCGTCGATAGCTTCTTCTAAGGTGGCATACATGGTCATAGGTTTCTCCCTGATTACAGACGTGTGTTTTCAGGAAAGGATAGCTGAAGATTCGAAACAGCAAGGAGCGGGGATAAAAAATCTTACGATGTTTGTCGCGGCTCGCAGCCGGACGGGGGAATGAGCATAAAAAAACGCCCCCTGAGCAGGCAGGGGGCGGGCGATCAGTAGCGGGAGGGCACGCCTTCCGGACGCGTTTTGAAGCGGCGATGCAGCCACATGTACTGGTCCGGGGCCATCATCACGCAGCGCTCCACCACCTTGTTCATCCAGGCGGCGGTGGTTTCGGCATCGTCCAGCGGCGGATCGAACTCTGGTTCCATGAGGATCATTTCATAGCCGGTGCCATCCGCCTTACGGCGCGGCACAAACGGCAGGATAGCCGCCCCGGAGGTTTTCGCCAGCATCCAGGTGCCGGTGGTGGTGGCCGCCTGCTCGACACCAAAGAACGGCACGAACACGCTGGCGCGCGGGCCGTAGTCGTGGTCCGGTGCATACCAGATCACTTCGCCTTTCTTCAGCGCCTTGATCATGCCTTTGAGATCTTTGCGGTCGATCATGCTCTTGTTGGAGCGCATCCGGCCCCAGGTCTGCAGCCAGTCCAGCAGCGGGTTGTCGTTCGGACGATAGACGCCAATGCCCGGCTCGTTGATACCAAAGATGCGCGCCCCCAGTTCCAGAGTCAGGAAGTGCACGCCGAGCAGCAGAATGCCGCGCTTCTGCGCCTGGATGGCTTTGATGTTCTCCAGCCCGCGCACGCTGAACCAGCGCTGAATACGCCAGTCCGGCCAGAACCAGGCCATGCCGGTTTCAATGAGACCCATACCGACGGATTCAAAGTTTTTTACCACCAGCTCGTGACGGGCTTTTTCATCCATTTCCGGGAAGCAAAGTTCCAGATTGCGATACGCAATGCGCGCCCGGCGCTTCATCACCCGCATGGCTATGCGGCCAAGCAGACGGCCCAGACGACGCAGCAGCGGGTAGGGCAGCAGCACGATCAGCCAGAGCAGGCCGATGCCAAGCCAGGTCAGCCAGTAGCGCGGATGGAGCAGTGCCCGGGAAAATTGAGGTAAATGCGTCATGAAAGTCCTGTTATATGAGCGAATTCAGTGCTACCGGGTATTGTGACACTTTTTTGCCGCTTGCCAAAACCGCTGCCAGGCAAGTGCGCAAAGAACCGGCAATCTGTGATGCTTTATCGTTAAAGTGATGCAAATGTAGCGCAAAATGCAGGGATGTAAATTATGGATAATTGCTATATCATGCCGGCCGATTCATTTCACTCACGAATGCAGGACCACGTACACCATGCCAGTGTTACACAACCGCATCTCGAATGAGGCGCTCAGAGAACGTATGCTCGCCGAAACCGAGCCGCGTACTACCATCTCATTCTATAAGTACTTCACCATTGCCGATCCGAAAGCCACGCGCGATGCGCTCTGGCAGGCGTTTACCGCGCTGGACGTGTTTGGCCGCATCTATCTTGCCCACGAAGGCATTAACGCCCAGATAAGCGTGCCGCAAAGTAAAGTCGACGCGTTCCGCGACGTGCTGTACGGCTTCGACCCGGCGCTGGACGGCCTGCGTCTCAACATCGCGCTGGATGACGACGGCAAATCCTTCTGGGTGCTGCGCATGAAAGTGCGCGAACGCATCGTAGCCGACGGCATTGACGACCCGGATTTTGATGCCAGTGACGTCGGCGACTATCTCAAAGCGGCGGAAGTGAACGCCATGCTCGACGATCCGGACGCGGTGTTTATCGATATGCGCAACCACTACGAGTACGAAGTGGGCCATTTCGAGAACGCGCTGGAGATCCCGGCGGATACCTTCCGCGAGCAGCTGCCGAAAGCGGTTGAGATGATGCAGGAACATAAAGACAAGAAAATCGTCATGTACTGCACCGGCGGCATTCGCTGCGAGAAAGCCAGCGCCTGGATGCGGCACAACGGCTTCAGCAAAGTGTGGCACATCGAAGGCGGGATCATTGAGTACGCCCGCCGCGCCCGCGAACAGGGGTTGCCGGTACGCTTCGTCGGTAAAAACTTCGTGTTTGACGAGCGCATGGGCGAGCGTATCTCCGATGACGTGATTGCGCACTGCCACCAGTGCGGTACGCCCTGCGACAGCCACACCAACTGCAAGAACGACGGCTGTCATCTGCTGTTTATCCAGTGTCCGTCGTGCGCGGCGAAGTTCAACGGCTGCTGCAGCGAACTGTGCGCTGAAGAGTCGGTGCTGCCGGAAGAGGAGCAGCGTCGCCGCCGCGCGGGCCGTGAAAACGGCAATAAGATCTTCAATAAATCCCGCGGGCGTCTGAATACCCGGCTGGGTATTCCCGATCCGGAATAAGCGCCAGCGATAAAAAAAGGGCAGCGAGGGATAACCCCGCTGCCCTTTGTTGTTTCTGGCGTCTTACTTCTGACGCACACCTTCCACAGAGATAATCAGCTCAACGTCCTGAGACGCCGGGCCGAGATCGGTGGTGATGTTGAAGTCTTTCAGGTGGATCTTGCCTTCCGCTTCAAAGCCAGCGCGCACGCCGCCCCACGGATCGTCGCCCTGACCCATCAGCTTCGCTTCAAGGGTGACCGGTTTGGTAACGCCGTTCAGCGTCAGGTTACCGGTGATGTCCAGCTCGTCGCCATCTTTCTTCACGGCGGTGGAGACGAAGGTCGCCTGCGGGAATTTCGCCACGTTCAGGAAGTCAGCGCTGCGCAGGTGCTTATCACGCTCGGCGTGGTTAGTATCCACGCTGGTGGTGTTGATGGTCACGTTGACCTTATCGGCCGCCGGATTTTTTTCATCGAAGGTAAAGGTACCGTCGAAATCATTGAAGGTTCCGTACAGCCAGCTGTAACCCAGGTGCTGAATGCGGAAGTTAACGAAGGCGTGCTGGCCCTCTTTATCAATTTTGTAATCAGCAGCTACGGCAGAGCCGGTAGTGAACAGCAGGGCACCTAAAGTAACCCCCAGCAGGCTTTTTTTCATGTTTCGCTCCATGGTTAACGTGACGTTTTCCCCAGCATGCGCTTGAGGGTGACATCTTTATCGATGAAATGGTGTTTAAGGGCGGCGAGGCCGTGCAGCACGGAGAGGATCACCACGCTCCAGGCCAGCCAGAGATGAATTTGTCCTGCCAGATCGGCCTGCACCCCGGCATCGGTAATGGTCGCAGGCACTTCAAACAGACCGAAAACGGAAATTGGTTTACCGTCAGCGGTCGAGATCAGATAGCCGCTGATAAGAATTGAGAACAGGATAACGTACAGCAGAATATGGGCCGCCACCGCGCTGAGGTGGGTGAGGCGGGAGTAGCTGGCCAGCGCCCTGGGCGGACGGGAGATGAAGCGCCAGATCACGCGCACGACCATCACCATCATCAGCAGGATGCCGATGCTTTTATGCAGCTCCGGTGCCGGATGATACCAGCTGTCGTAATAGCCGAGGGTGACCATCCATAAACCCAGGCCAAACATGCCGTATACCGTTGCCGCAACCAGCCAGTGGATTGCCACCGAGACCACACCGTAACGCGCAGGAGAATTACGCCACTGCATAGCACTTCTTCCGTTAATAAAAAGTAATGGAAATAACAATGGCGTGTGAAAATAAGAAAAGCAATAAAAAAATAATTATTGGAAAGGGAATGTTATTTGGTTCGAAATTTTTGGTGATGTAATGGGTGTCATCGACAAAAGCGTCGATTGATTTATGGCTTTTTGACCACACCATACTGATAAATGGCGTTTTTTGGCGATTTAGTCACGCGCGTGATTTATTCTAATAATCTGTTGGAATATAAATAAATTTTCAGTTATTTGTCAGCTTACTGTAAATATAAGTCATCTGGTGTCAATGTGAGCGCAGCGGGAAATATTACAGCGTGGCGATAAGAAATATATCCAGAATAGCCAGCACTACCCACAGCACGATATACAGCATCAGGTGTTGACGCACATTATTGATTAAAAATTGAATAACTCGACGCATCAGGCGTTACCGCAGATTAAGGATGAACGCCGCGCCCGGCGGCGGAGTTGTACCCCGGCATGATGCCGGGGAAAGTTGCTAGCGGAAACGCGCCAGGGAAAACGGGGCCAGATCCAGCGCCGGCGTTTCACCGGCGGCGAACTGCGCGGCGATTTCACCCAGCACCGGGGCGAACTTGAAGCCGTGGCCGCTGAGTCCGGTGATCACCATGATGGCTGGCTGGTCGGGCAGGGTGTCAATGATGAAATCTTCGTCCGGGGAGTTGTCATAGGTGCAGGCTGCGCCGTACAGGCAGCCGCCGATGCCCGGCAGGAACTGGCGCAGAAACGCAAACGCCTCGGAGCCGTCGCCCGGGTAGCCGCCAAACGGCTTGCGCTCTTCAGCGCTGGAGATGGGCTGCCCGCCGTTATGCTTGCCGATTTTCAGGGCGTCGTTCTCCGCCGGGAAGCCGTAGAACTGGTCGCCGTTGTCCATCTCGCCGGTAAAGGCCGGGAAGTTATTCTTCACGCTGTAGCGCCCGTCAGCCTGGAACCAGCCGAACACCTTGCGTACCGGCGTAATCGGCAGGTCGGGCAGCAGCTTGCCGACCCAGGTTCCGGCGCTGACCAGCACTTTCGCCGCGCTGTAGATGCCGTCGGCGGTGGTCACGTTTACGCCGTCGGCGGTAGACTCAATGGCGCTGACCGGGCAGTTAAACAGCTGCGCGCACCCGGCTTCCCGCGCCAGGCGGATCCACTCCCGGACGGCGTTTTCACTGTGCAGCACGCCAGAGTCAGGTTCAAACAGGGCGATGTAGTGGTCCGGAACCACGATCTCCGGCCAGCGGGCAGCAATCTCCGCCGCCGTGAGGGTTTCCAGCGGCAGCTGGAACTCGCGCGCGCTTTGCGCGACGTTGGTGAGGAAATCAGACTCAGCCGGGCCAAGGTTAACCACGCCGCTGCGCTCGAAGATCGTTTCTTCAGTTTGCGCCTGCAATTCATCCCACAGCGCCTGGGCGCGCAGCACCAGCGGTACGTAACGCTCGCCTTCACCATAGGCGTGGCGGATAAGCCGGGTATCGCCGTGGTGGCTGCCTTCCTGATGCGGCGGGTGGAAGCTGTCTACCATCAGAACCTTTAATCCGGCGCGCGTGGCGTAGTAGCCTGCCGCTGCGCCCGTTGAACCGCTGCCGACAATAATTAAGTCATAGTGCATGGGATTTTCTCTGTGCAATAACTGATGGTTAGCAGAGTAATTAAGGCGATCGCGATACTCAAGAACTACGTCAAATTATTCGCGGCCGTCGGGATTTTTTATCAGGAATATAGCGGGCAATTAGCAGAGAAAATATCTCCCTGCAAATCATAAGCGTATTCAGCGATCGCAGCCGGTTATTTACCCGGTGCGCGATGATAATTAAGCGGCGCCAGAAATAAGTCAGGCACCCGATGGGGTGCCTGTGAGGTGGGAAGAGAGCACGGTTAACTCAGTGCTTACGATAATCATTTTCCTGGTATTCACCGGACTCAATCTTTGCAATACCGGCTTCAAGAATGGAGATAAATTGTCGTGCCACATCTGTGGTAAGCCACAGGGTGCTGCCTACTTCCGTTTCATCATGATCGTCCTGCGGGGCTGCCAGATAGTGCAGGCGCAGCATCAGCGCATCGTAACTGTCTACGGTGCTGATGTCCCATCCAACAAGGGGATGAGTCTGGATTACTTCATTATTCTTAACCATTATAACCCCCTTAATGCGTGTTAAAAGACAACGACTTTTGAGGTTCAATGCGTGTTTTCAGTTTTATTGAAGCTTGTTAAGTATATCAACGTTTATACGAAAAACAGCAGCAATTAAATACCTTGCAACATAAATTTGCTGATTTCTGATTTAATTGCACATTTAAGCGGCAAAACGGCGGAAATAATTTGCGAAAGGGAACGATCAATAAGAATAGTGCTTAAAATACCAGCAAAGGAAAATTAAAAAAAACCGGGTGGCGTACCCGGCGAACATCACGAGGGGGTTACCCTGCACCAGATGATGCTGTTGCGAAACGGCGCTGCCGGCAGGATTATTCATCCGCCCGCGGGGAAGGCGCAGTTATCGCATCAGCATTACATGGCGTACGGGCAAGTCAACTGGCATTAAACCAGTCGTCGGCGCTTTCCCAGGTTTCCTGAAGGATTTCACTGACGCGCTCTTTGTCTTCTTTCGCACCGCCAAATACGGAGAGGTTATTGGCGGAGGCATAACGTACCGTGACCTGATTGGGCAGGTCCGGATAATGCTGGTCAATACGACGGGTGAGTTCACAGGCCAGCGCGTCAGCCGCACCGGGTGGAAGTTGGGTCAGTTTTGAAATGGTGACTTCTACACGCATAATTGCCCCCTGCTAAATTTACTGTATATATATACAGTTAGCCGCAGCGACATGCAACAGGGGGCGGTAAATATTTTTTGCTTAGCCTTTTACGCGCCAGCGCACGGTTTCCCCGGCGAGGAACGGAATGATGCTGTCATCGCCCAGCGCAATGCTCTCCTCCACCTGGCTCTCTTCGCGCACCAGCTCAATAGTCTCCTCGTTGACCGGCAGGCCGTAGAAGCGCGGGCCGTTCAGCGAACAGAAGGCTTCCAGATGATGCAGAGCGTTCATCTCTTCAAACACCGTGGCGTACGCGCCCAGCGCCGTCGGGGCGTTGAAGCAGCCCGCACAGCCGCAGCTGGCCTCTTTGCGCAGGCGGGAGTGCGGGGCAGAGTCAGTCCCGAGGAACGCCCGCTCGAAGCCGCTGGCCACCAGCTCACGCAGCGCCTGCTGATGCACGTTGCGCTTGAGAATCGGCAAACAGTACAGGTGTGGGCGCACGCCGCCCACCAGCATATGGTTACGGTTGAACATCAGATGCTGCGGGGTGATGGTCGCAGCCAGCAGCGAGTTGCCGTCGCGCACGTAGTCGGCGGCATCTTTGGTGGTGATGTGCTCAAACACCACTTTCAGCGCCGGCAGGCGCTGACGCAGCGGCTCCATGACCGTCTCAATAAAGCGCGCTTCGCGATCGAAAATATCGATCTCGGCATGCGTCACTTCACCGTGCACCAGCAGCGGCATCCCCAGTTTTTCCATGCGCTCCAGCACCGGCATGATGCTGTCGATGCTGGTGACCCCGTGGCTGGAGTTAGTGGTGGCATGGGCCGGATAGAGCTTGGCGGCGGTAAACACCTTCTCGCGGAAACCGCGCTCCACTTCGTTGGGATCGAGGGAGTCGGTGAGATAGCAGGTCATCAGCGGTTCGAAGCGCTGCCCGGCAGGCACGGCATCAAGGATACGCTGACGATAAGCACGCGCAGCCTCGACGGTGGTCACCGGCGGCACCAGGTTCGGCATCACAATCGCGCGGGCGTAGTGTTCACTGGTATAAGGAACAACGGTGCGCAGCATATCGCCGTCGCGCAGATGAACGTGCCAGTCGTCAGGACGGCGAAGGGTGATAACCTGGGGTTGTGCAGTCATTGGAATGTGCTCCGGCTAGGGGAATCAGTCAGTCATGGCTGGATTTATGCCGGGCACTAAGGATAGAGGGAAACGTTTTCGTTTGCACTCTTTTCCTGAAATTAACGGGGGCAGCGCCCCCGTCGGCAGATGCGATTACAGCGAGAAGGGGATAATGATTTCGCCAGGCTTAACGTCAATACCGGTGGCGTGTTTTTTCGCCAGCGCTTCACCTTCGCTGCGGTCCTCGCTCAGCACATAAGCCGGATGGGCGTTGAAGTAGTCACGCAGGCTCTGGTTGAGATAGGGTAGAAGGGTTTTGATCACGCCCTGCATCTTCTCCGGCTTCACGGTGGCATCCACGATATCCATATCCTGCAGGAAGATAGCCCCTTTCTCTTTGTTGAACACCGGCTGCGCTTTCAGCTTCAGGGTGACATCGGCCTTCTGGTTGCCGAACAGGGATTTCATGTCCAGCGCCGCGTCGCCCGATAACACCACTTTATTCGGCTCTTCGCGACCAATCTGGCTGGTCAGGTTAGTCAGCACGATATGCGCGTCGGCGATACCCGGCAGCCCAATATCTTTTGAGAAGTTATTGCGCTTTTCCAGCGCCTGGTTAATTTCCTGCTCGCTTACGGTGTACTGGGTCAGCTGATTGCAGCCAACAACAAGGCCGCTCAACACCAGCGCGGCGGCAATAATAATTTTTTTCATGGGTTCCTCGATGCACGTCGGTGTCAACGTATGACGGGGCATATCATCGGGTAACAGGAGGGGGATTACTAGCGGAATTGGCTTAAAAGGCCGGTGCGGACACCGGCCTGAGAGTCAGATGGCCACCGACGACAGCAGATTAACCTGGGTCTGTTTCGCCATATTGTCGCGGTAATCCGCCACGCGGGTCGGGAAATCGACGCCCGCCACCAGCGTCAGGTTGCGCAGGATCGGGAACAGGTGAATGTCATCCTCGGACAGCTCGCCGTTTACCGCGTTCGGCTGCTGGATAAGCTTATCGAGGCTTCTGAGATCGTCGCTGATGTTTTTGATAAGCCCGGCGGAGTGCGCCAGATGATCTTCAAACGAGCCGATCGCCGCTTCCTTCTTGTTAACGAAGTACGCCCGGGCTTCCGGGGTAGAAAACTCATCGAAGGGAGCCTGAGCGATACGCGGCAGCAGCAGACGATTCACGTAGCCGTTGACCTTGCGCAGCCACTCTTCAATCGCCGGGTTGCGCTTGCCGGTGAGCAGCGGCTGGTGGTCGAGATTATCCACGTAGTGGACGATGTCCATGCTTTCCGGCAGATAGCGGCTGTCATCTTTTTGCAGGATGGGTGCCATCTTCTGGCCAATCATTCTGGTCGGGGTCGCCTCGTCGTCGTTAAGCAGAACCACCAGCTCGACCGGGATATTTTTCAGGCCGAAAATCATACGGGCCTTCACGCAGAAAGGGCAGTGCTCGTAAATATAAAGCTTCACGTTTCTCCTCCAGTTGATTGCCTTCGGACTTTCAGTATGGGAGAGAAAAAACCAGGCAGCAAATCAGGTGCCTGGCTCGAACATGGTTGGCGCCGGGCGTTTCTGGCTAAACTGCCACCACAGCGCAAGGAAGGTCATGCCGCCGATGATACCGAGCATCAGCCACGGCAGCTCGGGCTGGCCGCTGGCTTTACCGGCATCAAAGAACCAGCCGCCGCCCGCATAACCCAGCGCGCCGCCAAAGGCCAGCCCCAGACGGCTGAAGCCCATATAGCTGCCGCGCGCCCGGTAATCCGCCAGCGACGCGCTCAGGGTTTCCCGCGCCGGCTCGGCAATAATCGACCCAAGATAGAACAGGCAGATAAGGGTAAACAGCTGCTGCAGTGAACTGGTCAGCCCCACCGGCAGCAGGCTCAGCGTCATTAACAGCAGACCCGCCATCAGCCGGTGCTCCAGCCGGAAATATTTTTCCGTCACGCGCGCGATCGGGTAGAGCAGGGTCAGTGAGAGCGTGGCCTCAATGGCGTACATCCACTTCACCGCCGCCGGGGTACCGGCCAGATCGTTCACCATGATTGGCAGCATCAGCATCACCTGAACCGCCAGCATGTAGTAGCCGGTGAGGGTCAGCACGTAAGTCACGAAACGCCGATCGCGCAGCACCCGACCCAGCCCCTCGCGCACCGGGATCTTCACCGTCGACAGCTTCCAGGCCGGCAGCCAGATGGCGTTAAACAGCGCGCAGAGCACAAACACCAGTGCCCCGGCGGCGCACACCAGCCGGAAATCGTACTGCAGCAGCCAGCTGCCGAGCAGCGCACCAATCACCGCCCCGGCGCTGTCCTGCATCATCAGCAGCGAGAAAAAGCGTCCGCGCTGGGCAGGCGGCACCAGCTTCACCACCAGCGCCGAACGCGGCGGATCGAACAGCGTGCCGCCGAGCGCCGACAGCACGCAGGAGAACCACAGCATCCAGGGCTCTACCGCCACCGCCATAGTGGCAAAGCCCGCTGCGCGCAGCAGCATCCCGGTAACGATCATCGGTTTTGCGCCAAAGCGGTCGGCGATGGCCCCGCCAAAGATCCCCAGCCCCTGTTGAATAAACTGGCGCAGGCCGAGCGCAATCCCCACCATCAGCGCCGCCCACCCCAGTTGATCGACGAAGCGAATGGAGATAAGCGGGAAGACGACGAAGAAGCCGAGCACGACCAACATATTATCGATAAGCAGGAAATATTTACCCAGGCTCCTTGCCTGTGAAACGCTGGCCATTTCCCCTCCGGGAAAGTGACAGGAAAAGAGCTCTATTCTGCGGTGCCGCTGGTTATTTTCCCACCCGCGCGGCGACAATATTTTTTCATCAAACCCGTGCTTTGATTGACGACATTCATCGATACCGGGCCCGCCCGCGAAAAAATGACGCGTAACGGTTTTCCCTGTTCTCTTTTCGGCAGGTATAGTAATTGAATGAAGAGGATACGCGCCCGGTGCCCGGCGAGGTAAAGGGAGGTTCCGGTGAATGAAGGAGCAGCACACGATGTTTGGCTACCGCAGTAATGCGCCGAAAGTAAGACTGACAACCGACCGCCTGGTAGTGCGTCTGGTGTATGACCGCGACGCATGGCGTCTGGCGGACTACTACGCCGAGAACCGGCAGTTTCTCAAGCCCTGGGAGCCGGTGCGCGATGACAGCCACTGCTACCCCTCCGGCTGGCAGGCGCGGCTCAGCATGATCAATGAACTGCACAAGCAGGGTAATGCATTCTACTTTGCGCTGCTCGACCCGGACGAAACCGAGATCCGCGGCGTAGCGAATTTTTCCAACGTGGTGCGCGGCTCGTTTCACGCCTGCTACCTCGGCTATTCGCTGGGGGAGAAGTGGCAGGGGCAGGGGATGATGTTCGAAGCCCTGACCAGCGCCATTCGCTATATGCAGCGCACCCAGCATATTCACCGCATCATGGCGAACTACATGCCCCACAACCAGCGCAGCGGCGATTTGCTGGCGCGTCTTGGCTTTGAGAAAGAGGGCTACGCCAAAGACTATCTGTTGATTGACGGCGAGTGGCGCGATCACGTCCTGACCGCGCTGACCACTCGCCAGTGGACCCCGGGCCGTTAAGGAGACTCAATGAAATATCAGCTATCGCCTGAAGAGGCGCGGGTAACTGGCGTGCTACTTGAAAAGCAGGTCACGACCCCCGAGCAGTATCCGCTGTCGCTCAACGCCGTGGTGACCGGCTGCAACCAGAAAACCAACCGCGAGCCGGTGCTGAACTTTGAGGACGCGGAGGTCCAGGATCTGCTCGACGCGCTGGTGAAGCGCCACTTCCTGCGCACCGTCAGCGGCTTTGGTAACCGGGTCACCAAATATGAGCAGCGCTTCTGCAATTCCGAATTCGGCAACCTGAAGTTCACGCCGGCCGAGGTGGCGCTGATTACCACGCTGCTGCTGCGCGGCCCGCAGACTGCCGGCGAGCTGCGTTTCCGCGCCGCCCGCATGCATGAATTCGCCGATATTACCGAGGTGGAAAACGCGCTTGAGGCGCTGGCGAACCGTGAGGATGGCCCGTTTGTGGCGCGTCTGGCGCGCGAGCCGGGAAAACGTGAAAGCCGCTATATGCATCTGTTCAGCGGCGATGCCGCACCGGATACAGTTGCCGCCACGGTAACCGCTGCCCCTGCCGGGGCGCTGGAGGCGCGCGTCGAGGCGCTGGAAGCTGAAGTCGCGGAGCTGAAAACGCGGCTGCAGCATGTGCTGGCACACCTGGGAGAATAAGCGATGGCGACATTACGTATTGGGGTAGTAGGACTGGGCGGCATCGCGCAGAAAGCCTGGTTGCCGGTGCTGTCACACGCGACCGACTGGACGCTGGAAGGGGCGTTTTCCCCGACCCGCGACAAAGCACTGCCGGTGTGCGCGGCCTACCGGATGCCCTATGTGGATTCGCTGGCGAACCTTGCCGCGCGCTGCGATGCGGTATTTGTCCACAGCGCGACCAGTAGCCACTATGCGGTGGTGAGCGAGCTGCTTAACGCCGGGGTGCACGTCTGCGTCGATAAGCCGCTGGCCGAGAACCTGGCGGATGCTGAACGGCTGGTGGAGCTGGCAGCAAAGCGCCGGCTGACGCTGATGGTTGGCTTCAACCGTCGCTTCGCCCCGCGCTATCAGGCACTGAAAGCGGCGCTGGGCGATGCGGCATCCATTCGCATGGACAAACACCGCAGCGACAGCGTCGGGCCACACGACCTGCGTTTCACGCTGCTGGATGATTACCTGCACGTGGTGGACACCGCGCTGTGGCTGGCGGGCGGCGACGCAGCGCTGGCCAGCGGGACGCTGCTTACCAATGAGCAGGGGCAGATGCTCTACGCTGAGCACCACTTCGCCCGCGACGCGCTGCAGATCACCACCAGTATGCATCGTCGCGCCGGCAGCCAGCGTGAATGGGTACAGGCGGTGACGGACGGCGGCCTGTTTGAGGTCACCGATATGCGCGAATGGCGTGAAGAGCGCGGTGCCGGGGTGGTGACACAGCCGGTTCCCGGCTGGCAAAGCACGCTGGAGCAGCGCGGTTTCGCCGGCTGCGCCCGGCACTTCATCGACTGCGTCACAAATCAGACGGTTCCGCAAACCGCAGGCGAACAGGCGCTGCTGGCGCAACGGGTAGTGGAAAAGCTCTGGCGCGAGGCGATGAGCGAATAAGGCAAGTAGTAATTCCGCCTTAACTGAGTAGACTAAGCGCTTCGCTGATACCGACGCCTGTAAATGCAGGCGTCTGCCCGCATTCTTCCGTCGATACCTCCCGCGCAGCGTGCCTGTGCGGTGATTGCTGGCCGGGAATGACGGGCGTTTGTGTTTATGGATCCCGACACTAATGAATCTGTTAAAATCGCTGGCCGCCGTCAGCTCGATGACCATGTTTTCCCGCGTGCTGGGCTTTGCCCGCGATGCCATTGTGGCGCGCGTGTTTGGCGCCGGGGTCGCGACCGACGCCTTCTTTGTGGCGTTCAAGCTGCCCAACCTGCTGCGGCGCATCTTTGCCGAGGGGGCGTTCTCTCAGGCGTTTGTCCCCATCCTTGCCGAGTACAAAAACAAGCAGGGCGAAGACGCCACCCGGGTGTTCGTGGCCTACGTGTCCGGGCTGCTGACGCTGGCGCTGGCGGTGGTCACGGTACTCGGTATGCTCGCAGCACCCTGGGTGATTCTGGTTACCGCGCCGGGCTTTGCCGATACGCCGGATAAATTTACGCTCACCTCCCAGCTGCTGCGCATCACCTTCCCCTATATTTTGCTGATCTCGCTGGCGTCGCTGGCCGGGGCGATCCTCAATACCTGGAACCGCTTCTCGGTCCCGGCGTTTGCTCCTACCTTCCTGAACGTCAGCATGATCGGCTTTGCGCTGTTCGCCGCACCCTACTTTGACCCGCCGGTACTGGCGCTGGCCTGGGCGGTGACGGTTGGCGGGGTGCTGCAGCTGGTGTATCAGCTTCCGCACCTGAAGAAAATTGGCATGCTGGTGCTGCCGCGCATCAACCTGCGCGATGCCGGGGCGATGCGGGTAGTGAAGCAGATGGGGCCGGCGATCCTCGGCGTCTCCGTCGGGCAGATCTCGCTCATCATCAATACCATTTTTGCCTCCTTCCTCGCCTCCGGCTCGGTGTCGTGGATGTACTATGCCGACCGCCTGATGGAGTTCCCCTCCGGCGTGCTGGGCGTGGCGCTGGGCACCATTCTGCTGCCCTCGCTGGCGAAAACCGTCTCCAGCGGCAATCAGGACGAGTACTGCCGCCTGATGGACTGGGGGCTACGCCTGTGCTTTTTACTGGCGCTGCCGTGCGCCGTCGCGCTGGCGATCCTCGCGAAACCGCTCACGGTGTCGCTGTTCCAGTACGGCAAATTCACCGCGTTTGACGCTGCCATGACCCAGCGGGCGCTAATGGCCTATTGCGTGGGGCTTATCGGCATCATTCTGGTGAAGGTGCTGGCGCCGGGCTTCTATGCGCGCCAGGACATTAAAACTCCGGTGCGCATCGCTATCGTCACGCTGATCATGACCCAACTGATGAACCTCGCGTTTATCGGTCCGCTGAAGCACGCGGGCCTGTCGCTGTCGATTGGTCTGGCGGCCTGTCTTAATGCCAGCCTGCTTTACTGGCAACTGCGCAAGCGCAATATCTTTACCCCGCTGCCGGGCTGGCGCGGTTTCCTGCTGCGTCTGATAGCGGCGGTATTAGTGATGGCGGGTGTGCTGTTTGGCGTGCTGCACCTGATGCCGGCCTGGGAGGACGGCACAATGCTCTGGCGTCTGCTGCGTCTGATGGGCGTGGTGGTTATCGGGGCAGGCAGCTACTTCGCGACGCTGGCGCTGCTCGGTTTCAGGCCGCGGGACTTTGCCCGCCGTACCGTCTAGCGCCGCAGAGCGCCCATAAAAAAGCCCGGATGAACCGGGCTTTTTTGTATTCCTGCACCATGAGGATTAAATCGAAATCTTCTTGCCGCCGCGGCTCAGGGTCGAGGCGTGACCGTCTGCACCATAGAGACCAGGCTCCTGGTGCGGCTTGAGCACTTCAAGGGCGCGCTGATTAAGCGCAATCTGCCCTTCAAGCAGCCAGCCGTTGTGTTGGTTCAGCTCGCGCAGGTGCTGAGTTTTACGCGTGATCATCTGCCAGCGCTGCGCGACGTCTTCATCCGCGTTACGCGTCGCCGTTTGCTCAGCGCGACGCTGTTGTTCCAGATAATCGAGGGTCGCCAGCAGCGAACTTTTTTCTTCGGTGATTCGTTGTAGCGTGCTGCTGTTGATCTGTCCGGCGGATAAATGTAGCTGCTCGGCATCCATCACCTCTTTCAGCGAGTTGAGGATGGTGGTCATTTGGTCCAACACTTCTGACAGACGGCTCATACCATTATTTATCCTGCAGGAAACTCTGGGCGTCGGAAATCAGGGCGTCTGCAATTTTACCGGTATCCATTTTCAGCTCGCCGTTACGGATAGCGGTTTTTAACGCCTCAACTTTTTCCATGTTGATATCGTTGGTGCCTGGCTGCATCAGTGTCGCCTGGGCATCGCTCAGGGTCACGTTGGCGCTGCTGGCAGTGAGCGCTTTTTCAAGACGCGTTTTCTGCGGCAGGGCTTCGTTCGGTTCACGGGACTGCACAGTGCTAACCGGTTTTAACGGCGAGGTACGATCAATGCTCATTCTTTAGTCCTCATTGAGGGGGCTCAGGGGGCAGCAGAGCCAGTCATCATCAGTAGTTGATTATCTCTATCGGCAGCATTCTGGAAATCTTTAAACCATTACAGATTTATAAGAATATTCCCATCAGGATTGACGGTGCCGCTCACGACCTGACCCGACGCCATGCGGACCCGGGCATTTTGCGCCACCGCCGCATTGTTCAGCGCCTGGCCTTCGCTGTTCACGCTAAACCCGTCGCCGCTGGCGACCACCATCACCCGCTGGCCCGCTTTTACACGCCATGCCTGGCGCACCATCGACAGCATAACCGTTTGCCCCGGCGCGAGGTCGCGCAATGTTACCGCATCCTGCGCCTGGTTGATATCCAGCATGGCACGCGGTGGCAGCTGGTCAAGGCGACCGCGCTTGATCGTCACGCTGCCGGCACTCAGGGACGT
The DNA here is from genome assembly GCF_025914095.1 of Siccibacter colletis. Classification (NCBI taxonomy): domain Bacteria; kingdom Pseudomonadati; phylum Pseudomonadota; class Gammaproteobacteria; order Enterobacterales; family Enterobacteriaceae; genus Siccibacter; species Siccibacter colletis. Next base: position 1,511,610 of record NZ_CP074352.1, read on the forward strand.
GCCGCGCGGGATAGCCTGAGTGGCGACAACATAATTGCCCGTCGCCTGCACCGTGACCTGAATGTAGCGCTTCTCGCCGGGGCAGCGCGCCACGACATTCAGGTTGCCCCACAGGCGCGCGTTACCCGGCATGCTCAGCTCCGGCTGCTCGCAGCCAGGCAATAAATTATCGGGAGTACGCACCGTGACATTAATTTCATCGCTGATACCGGAGAGGCGGGTGGCAAAAAACTGCGTAAGTTGCGGCTCAAGCGCGGACGAAAAGGCCACCTGACTTAACAGGATAAAGGTTGCGGCAGTAAGGCGGAGCAGGTTTTTCATGGTGGTCCTCCGGTAAAGGAATGGCCATGAGTGTACAAGGTTGGTCAAACCTTCAACGCAATAAATAGCGACGCATTTTGCGTTTATTCCGTCGATAACGCGCGCGAAAGGCGAATTAAGCTGTCGGCCATATCTTTGCAATCAGCGGAGGAACCATGATCGACAAACTCGACGCCACGCTGCGTTTTGAACAAGAAGCGCTCAACCTGCGTGCCCAGCGTCAGGAGATCCTGTCAGCCAATATCGCGAACGCGGATACCCCCGGGTATCAGGCGCGCGATATTGATTTTTCCAGCGAGCTCAAAAAAGTAATGGAGCGTGGACGGGCAGACGGCAGTGGTGTGGCGCTGTCGATGACCTCCGCGCGCCATATTCCTGCCCAGACCCATGCTGCCCCGGCGCTTGATCTGAAGTACCGCATTCCCGATCAGCCTTCGATGGATGGTAACACCGTCGATATGGACCGTGAGCGTACCCAGTTTGCCGATAACAGCCTGAAGTACCAGTCGGACCTCCAGTTCCTCGGTGGGCAGATCAAAAGCATGATGTCCGTACTTTCGAATGGTGGCTAACCGATGGCTTTACTGAACATTTTTGACATTGCCGGCTCTGCGATGACCGCACAGTCCAAGCGTATGAACGTGGCGGCGAGTAACCTCGCTAACGCCGACAGCGTCACCGGCCCGGACGGACAGCCGTACCGCGCCAAACAGGTGGTGTTTGAAGTTGATGCGCCGACCGGTGCGGCAACCGGCGGCGTAAAGGTTTCCGGGGTAGTAGAAAGCCAGGCGCCGGACAAGCTGGTGTATGAGCCGGGCAACCCGCTCGCTGATGCCAATGGTTATGTGCGCATGCCTAACGTTGATGTCGTTGGGGAGATGGTGAACTCCATGTCCGCGTCCCGCAGCTATCAGGCGAACGTGGAAGTGTTGAACACCGTAAAAAGCATGATGCTTAAAACGCTGACCATTGGTCAATAAAGGAGAGCGGTATGGCAATTGATCCAACCATGAGCAGCACGTCTGGCGTTTCCAGTACCAGTACGTCCTCAACCGGCGCGGCGGCCAGTAACAGTGCTGCTGACCTGCAGAACAGCTTCCTGACGCTGCTGGTGGCCCAGTTGAAAAACCAGGACCCCACCAACCCGATGGAAAACAACGAGCTGACCACCCAGCTGGCGCAGATCAACACCGTGAGCGGGATTGAGAAGCTGAACACCACGCTCGGATCTATCTCCGGTCAGATCGATAACACCCAGTCGCTGGCGGCCAGCGCCCTCATCGGCCACGGCGTGATGATCCCTGGCTCCACCATTCTGGCTGGCAACAAAACCACGACGCCGTTTGGCGTGGAGCTGGTGCAGGCAGCCGATAAAGTCACCGCCACCGTTACCGATAAGAGCGGTGCCGTGGTGCGTACCATTGATATCGGTGCCCTGAGCGCCGGGGTTCATACCTTTAGCTGGGACGGCACGCTGGCAGACGGCAGCGCCGCCCCGGATGGTTCTTACAATGTTTCGATCAGTGCCAGCAGCAGTGGTACTCAGCTGGTCGCGCAGCCGCTTCACTTTGCAATGGTGAACGGCATTACCCGCAGTAACGGTCAGAGCTTACTGGATCTGGGTACCTACGGGACGAAAACCTTAGACGACGTTCGTCAAATTATTTAAGCCTTTAATCTTATCGGGAGTAAGACATGGCCTTTTCACAAGCGGTCAGCGGCCTGAATGCTGCGAGCACCAACCTCGACGTAATTGGTAACAACATTGCCAACTCCGCCACCTATGGCTTTAAATCCGGTTCCGTTTCTTTTGCCGACATGTTTGCCGGTTCGAAAGCGGGTCTGGGCGTTAAGGTTGCCGGTATCACTCAGGACTTCGGCGACGGCGTGACTACCAACACCGGTCGTAAACTGGACGTTGCGATTAGCCAGAACGGTTTCTTCCGTCTGGTCGATAGCAACGGCGGCGTGTTCTACAGCCGTAACGGTCAGTTTAAAGTTGACCAGAACAGCAACCTGGTGAACATGCAGGGCATGTCCGTGACCGGTTATCCGGCTGCTGGCACCCCGCCGACCATCCAGCAGGGTGCTGACCCGATTGCCCTGACCATCCCGACCGGTCAGATGCCTGCCAGCGCCACCAACAGCGCGCAGCTGGTAATGAACCTGAACTCGTCTGACGACATTCCGACCCAGACCCCGTTCGACCCGGCTAACTCCGATACCTTTAACAAAAGCGTGCCGCTGACCGTTTACGACAGCCTGGGTAACGATCACAACGTTAAGCTGTACTACGTGAAAACCGGCGCCAACACCTGGGATGTCTACAACATGGACACCAGCGTGACCACCACGGCACCGACCGCGCCGCTGACTACCCTGACCTTCACCAATAGCGGTGCGCTGGATACCGTCGCAGGCGCAGTACCGGCAGGCTCGACCCAGATCTCAATCCCGATGGCGTCCCTGAACGGTTCTGCTGCCGGTGCATTCAACCTGAGCTTCGCCGGGTCTACCCAGCAGAACACCGGTGCCAACACCCTGTTGAGCTCCAACCAGAACGGCTACAAGCCGGGCGACCTGGTGGGCTATGACATCAACGACGACGGCACCATCGTGGGTAACTACTCCAACGATCAGAAACAGCTGCTGGGTCAGATCGTACTGGCTGGCTTCGCGAACCCGGAAGGCCTGACCTCTCAAGGCGACAACGTCTGGGCTGCTACCACTGCCTCCGGCGTTGAGCTGCTGGGTTCTGCCGGTACCGGCAACCTCGGTAAGCTGACCAGCGGTGCGCTGGAAGCCTCGAACGTGGATCTGAGTAAAGAACTGGTGAATATGATCGTCGCGCAGCGTAACTATCAGTCGAACGCGCAGACCATCAAAACCCAGGACTCGATCCTCAACACCCTGGTTAACCTGCGCTAAGCGACTAACGGGACGGCTTAATGGATCACGCAATATATACCGCCATGGGCGCGGCCAGTCAGACCCTGAATCAACAGGCGGTGACGGCCAGCAACCTGGCCAACGCCTCCACCCCGGGTTTCCGTGCGCAGCTCAATGCGCTGCGCGCGGTACCGGTCGAAGGGCTGTCGCTGCCAACCCGCACGCTGGTCACCGCCTCAACGCCTGGGGCGAACATGACCCCGGGCGATCTGGATTACACCACGCGTCCGCTGGACGTGGCGCTGCAACAGGACGGCTGGCTGGCCGTGCAGGGCGCAGACGGTGCGGAAGCTTACACCCGCAACGGTAACATCCAGGTGAGCGCCACCGGCCAGTTGACCATTCAGGGTCGTCCGGTAATGGGCGACGGCGGTCCGATCGTTGTGCCGGAAGGCGCGCAGGTCACTATCGCAGCCGACGGTACTATCTCGTCCCTCAACCCGGGCGATGCGCCAAACACGGTAGCACCGGTAGGGCGTCTGAAGCTGGTGAAGGCGGAAGCCAATGAGGTGGTGCGCGGTGACGACGGTCTGTTCCGTCTTAACGCGCAGGCCCAGCAGGCGCGTGGTGCGGTGCTCCAGCCGGACCCGACCATTCGCGTAATGGCCGGCGTGCTTGAGGGCAGCAACGTTAAGCCCGTCGAAGCGATGACCGACATGATTGCCAACGCGCGCCGCTTTGAGATGCAGATGAAAATCATCTCCAGCGTCGATGACAACGAACAGCGAGCGAATCAGCTCCTGTCGATGAGCTAATAAACAGGACTTTCTATGATCAGTTCATTATGGATCGCTAAAACCGGTCTGGACGCGCAGCAAACCAATATGGACGTCATCGCCAACAACCTGGCGAACGTGAGCACCAATGGTTTCAAGCGCCAGCGCGCGGTATTTGAAGATCTGCTGTACCAAACCATCCGTCAGCCGGGGGCGCAGTCCTCCGAGCAGACAACGCTGCCGTCCGGTCTGCAGATCGGTACCGGTGTGCGTCCGGTGGCGACCGAGCGTCTGCACAGTCAGGGCAACCTCGCGCAGACCAACAACAGTAAAGACGTGGCGATCAAAGGCCAGGGCTTCTTCCAGATCCTGCTGCCGGACGGCACTTCCGCGTATACCCGCGACGGTTCCTTCCAGGTTGATCAGAACGGTCAGCTGGTGACCGCCGGTGGTTTCCAGGTGCAGCCTGCGATCACCATCCCGGCGAACTCCCTCAGCATCACCGTCGGTCGTGACGGCGTGGTGAGCGTCACCCAACAGGGCGCCGCGGCACCGGTGCAGGTCGGCCAGATTAACCTGACCACCTTCATGAACGACAGCGGTCTGGAAAGTATTGGTGAAAACCTCTACACCGAGACCCTGGCCTCCGGCGCGCCGAACGAGAGCACGCCGGGCCTGAACGGTTCCGGTCTGCTGTATCAGGGGTATGTGGAAACCTCTAACGTCAACGTCGCTGAAGAACTGGTGAACATGATCCAGGTTCAGCGCGCTTACGAAATCAACAGTAAAGCGGTCTCCACCACAGACCAGATGCTGCAAAAACTGACGCAACTCTAAGGCCGGGTTCGGCGTGACGGGTTTCGTCACGCCGACCGCCTAAACTGAAGATGAAAGCAATGCAAAAAACCGGTGCGCAATTCAGCCCTTTAGTGATGACTCTGACGCTCGCCCTGACAGGCTGCGCATGGGTGCCTTCTACACCACTGGTCCAGGGGGCGACGACCGCTCAGCCCGTACCCGCGCCCGCGCCGGTCGTTAACGGATCTATTTTCCAGTCGGTACAACCGATCAACTACGGCTACCAGCCGCTGTTTGAGGATCGTCGTCCGCGTAACGTCGGCGATACCCTGACCATTCAGCTGCAGGAAAACGTCAGCGCGAGCAAAAGCTCCTCCGCTAACGCCAGCCGCACCAGCTCCAGTAAATTCGGCTTCGACGCCGTGCCGCGCTATCTCGAAGGCCTGTTTGGCAACGCGCGCGCTGACATGAGCGCGTCCGGGGATAACGGCTTTAACGGCAAAGGCGGCGCTAACGCCAACAACACCTTCAGCGGCACGCTGACCGTGACCGTCGATCAGGTGCTGGCGAACGGCAACCTGCACGTGGTGGGTGAAAAGCAGATCGCCATCAATCAGGGCACAGAATTTATCCGCTTCTCGGGCGTGGTTAACCCGCGCACCATCAGCGGTACCAATACGGTTCCTTCCACCCAGGTGGCGGATGCCCGTATCGAATATGTCGGCAACGGCTATATCAACGAAGCGCAGAACATGGGTTGGCTGCAGCGCTTCTTCCTCAATTTATCGCCGATGTAAGCGGGGTGACACATGGTTAAATCACTGCTCGGAATGGTTCTGCTGCTGGTCGCTACGGTGTCCCAGGCAGAGCGCATTCGCGATCTCACCAGCGTACAGGGCGTGCGCCAGAACTCCCTTATCGGCTACGGCCTGGTGGTGGGTCTGGACGGCACGGGTGACCAGACCACCCAGACGCCATTTACCACCCAGACGCTGAACAACATGCTGTCCCAGCTTGGGATCACCGTCCCGACCGGCACCAACATGCAGCTGAAGAACGTGGCTGCGGTCATGGTCACGGCTAACTTCCCGGCGTTCGGTCGCCAGGGGCAGGCCATTGACGTCGTAGTCTCGTCGATGGGTAACGCCAAAAGCCTGCGCGGCGGTACGCTGCTGATGACCCCGCTGAAAGGCGTGGACAACCAGGTTTACGCCCTGGCTCAGGGTAACATCCTCGTCGGCGGTGCCGGCGCGGCGGCCGGTGGCAGTAGCGTGCAGGTTAACCAGCTCAACGGTGGACGTATCACCGGCGGGGCGATGATTGAGCGCGAGCTGCCGAGCCAGTTTGGGTCGGGCAACACCATCAATCTTCAGCTGAATAACGAAGACTTCACCCTGGCGCAGCAGATCACTGACACCATCAACCGCGCGCGCGGCTACGGCAGCGCCACCGCGCTGGATGCCCGCACCGTGCAGATCCGCGTCCCGGGCGGCAACAGCTCCCAGGTGCGTATGCTGGCAGACATCCAGAACCTGCAGGTGAACGTGGCGGTGCAGGATGCGAAGATCATCATCAACTCCCGTACCGGCTCGGTGGTAATGAACCGCGAAGTCTCCCTCGACAGCTGTGCTGTGGCGCAGGGTAACCTGTCGGTGACGGTGAATCAGAACCTGAACGTCAACCAGCCGGATACGCCGTTTGGCGGCGGTCAGACCGTGGTGACCCCGCAGACCCAGATCGATCTGCGTCAGGAAGGCGGTTCGCTGCAGAGCGTGCGCGCCAGCGCCAACCTCAACAGCGTCGTCCGCGCCCTGAATGCGTTGGGTGCTACGCCGATGGAGCTGATGTCGGTGATCCAGGCGATGGAAAGCGCAGGCTGCCTGCGTGCAAAAGTGGAAATTATCTGATGCTGACAGATAGCAAATTGCTGGCCAGCGCGGCGTTTGACGCCCGCTCGCTCAACGACCTGAAAGCCGAGGCCGGGAAAGACCCACAGGGCAATCTCAAGCAGGTTGCCCGCCAGGTGGAAGGGATGTTTGTCCAGATGATGCTGAAAAGCATGCGTGAAGCGCTGCCGAAAGACGGCATGTTCAGCAGCGAGCAGACGCGGCTTTATACCAGCATGTATGACCAGCAGATTGCGCAGCACATGACGGCGGGCAAGGGACTTGGTCTTGCGGAGCAGATGGTGAAGCAGATGAGCGGCCAGCCGCTGATGCCAGCCGACGAGGCGCCGCAGGTACCAATGAAGTTCCCGCTGGAAACGGTGACCAGTTATCAAAATCAGACCCTGACCCAGCTGGTGCGCAGCGCCGTGCCGAAGCCGCCGAGCAATGACGAACCGCTGAGCGGCGACAGCAAGGACTTCCTGGCGCAGCTCTCGCTGCCGGCGCGTCTCGCCAGCCAGCAGAGCGGCATTCCGCACCACCTGATTCTGGCCCAGGCGGCGCTGGAGTCGGGCTGGGGCCAGCGTCAGATCAAGACCGAAAGCGGCGAACCAAGCTTCAACCTGTTCGGCGTGAAGGCGAGCGGCAGCTGGAAGGGGCCGGTCACCGAGATCACCACCACCGAATTCGAGAACGGCGAAGCGAAGAAAGTGAAGGCGAAGTTCCGCGTTTACGGCTCCTATCTGGAAGCGCTCTCCGATTACGTCGGACTGCTGACCCGCAATCCGCGCTACGCGGCGGTGACCACCGCGGCTACGCCGGAGCAGGGGGCGCAGGCGCTACAGAGCGCCGGTTACGCGACCGATCCGAACTATGCACGCAAGCTCAACACCATGATTCAGCAGCTGAAAGCGATGAGCGACAAGGTCAGCAAAACCTACAGCAACGATCTGTCGAATCTGTTCTGAAATTTCTCAAGTTTGCGCTGGTCCTGCCGATAAATTTCATCAGGACTACTGTCTTGATTGTTCATAAGGAACCTCCATGTCTAGCTTGATTAATAGTGCGATGAGTGGGCTGGGTGCGGCTCAAAACGCACTGAATACGGTGAGTAATAACATCTCTAACTATAACGTTGCCGGTTATACCCGTCAGACCACGGTTCTGGGGCAAACAAACAGCACCCTGAGTTCCGGCGGCTGGATCGGTAACGGTGTTTACGTGTCCGGCGTGCAGCGCGAATACGATACCTTCGTCACCAACCAGCTGCGTGCAGCGGAAAACCAGAGCAGCGGCCTGACGTCGCGCTATCAGCAGATGTCAAAAATCAACGACATGCTCTCTGGCACCACCAATAACCTCTCCACCACCATGCAGGATTTCTTCAAATCCATGCAGACCCTGGTGAGCAACGCCGAAGATCCGGCCGCGCGTCAGACCCTGCTCGGCAAAGCCGACGGCGTGGTCAGCCAGTTCAAGGTGGTGGATAACTACCTGCGCGAGCAGGAGAAACAGGTGAATACCGCGATTTCTTCAAGCGTTGAGCAGATCAACAACTACTCCAAGCAGATCGCCAACCTGAACAACCAGATCACCCGCATGACCGCGATGGGCAGCGGCCAGACGCCGAACGACCTGCTGGATCAGCGCGATCAGCTGATTACCGAGCTGAACCGCGTCGTGGGCGTGGACGTTTCTGTCCAGGACGGCGGCACCGTCAACCTGACGATGGCGAACGGCTATACCCTGGTGCAGGGCACCACTGCGAACCAGCTGGCGGCCGTGCCGTCCAACGCCGATCCTTCACGTATGGCGGTCGCCTACGTGGATAAAATCGCCGGCAACATCGAAATTCCTGAGAAGCTGATCACCACCGGTTCACTCGGCGGCCTGATGACCTTCCGTTCCCAGGACCTGGACCAGGCGCGTAACAGCCTCGGCCAGCTGGCAGTCTCCTTTGCCGATTCGTTTAACAAGCAGCACGAACTGGGCTTCGATGCGGAAGGCAACCCGGGTAAAGCATTCTTCAACTTCGGCGGCTCGACCACGCTGGCCAATGCGCGCAACACCGGCTCGGCAGCGCTGACCACCAGCATGACCGACAGCGGCGCGATGAAAGCTACCGACTACAAGCTCTCTTTCAACGGCACTGACTGGACGGTAACCCGTCTGTCGGACAACACCACCGCGACCGCGACCGTTACGGATGACGGCGCAGGCAATATCACTGGTCTGGAGTTCGATGGCCTGAAGGTGGATATCACCGGTGCGGCGGCCAACAAAGACAGCTTTATCGTTAAGCCTTACGACGGGACGGTCATTGAAATGGACGTCAACGTTACCGAAGAGAGCGAAATCGCCATGGCCGCCGATCCGGCAGCGGGCGAAAGCGACAACCGTAACGGCCAGGCGCTGCTCGATCTGCAGAACAGCAAAAAAGTGGGTGGCAACAAAACCTTCAACGATGCGTATGCGGCGATGGTCAGCACCGTAGGTAACACCACCAACACCCTGAAAACTTCCAGCACCACTCAGGGCAACGTGGTTACCCAGCTGACGAACCAGCAGCAGTCCGTCTCCGGGGTTAACCTCGATGAAGAGTACGGCAACCTGCAGCGCTATCAGCAGTACTACCTGGCGAACGCACAGGTTCTGCAAACCGCATCAGCTCTGTTTGATGCCATTCTCCAGATCCGTTAACAGGGAACAGCACGATGCGTATCAGTACCCAAATGATGTATCAGCAGAGCATGCGCGGTATCAGCGACGCGCAGACCACCTGGCTGAACTACGGTGAGCAGATGTCCACCGGCAAACGCGTTAACCGTCCGTCTGACGATCCGATTGCCGCGGCGCAGGCCGTGGTGCTCTCTCAGGCCCAGGCGCAGAACAGCCAGTACGCGGTAGCGCGTGATTTCGCCAACCAGAAAGTCTCCCTGGAGACCAACGTGCTGAGTCAGGCGACCACCGTAATTACGTCCGCGTCGGAAAAAATCGTCTATGCGGCGAACGGCACCCTGAGCGATGACGACCGTGCCTCGCTGGGCACCGAGCTGCAGGGGCTGCGCGATCAGCTGCTGAACCTCGCGAACAGCACTGACGGTAACGGCCGCTACATCTTCGCCGGTTACCAGACCCAGAGCGCGCCGTTTACCGGTGCGGCGGGCAGCGTAACCTACGGCGGCGGCACCGAGAACATTACCCAGAACGTGGACAGCTCGCGCACCATGGTTATCGGCCATATCGGCAGCGACGTGTTCGACCGTATCACCAGCAACGCCATTCCTGAGCCGGACGGTACGCCGAGCGAAACCAACGTGTTCAACATGCTGGATACCGCGATTGCCGCCCTGAACACCCCGCGTGAAGGGCTGAGTGATGCCGATCAGCAGGCTCTGATGGACGCGGTAGCGAAAACCTCGCGCGGCCTGAAGAACTCCCTGAACAATGTCTCTACCGTTCAGGCTGAGCTGGGTACGCAGCTTAATGAGCTTGATAACCTCGACTCGCTGGGTGAAGACCGCAAACTGATCCAGACCGCGCAGATGAGCGCGCTGGTAGACGTTGACTGGAACGAAACCATCTCGAACTACACCATGCAGCAGGCTGCGCTTCAGGCTTCCTATAAGTCTTTCAGCGATATGCAAGGGATGTCTCTTTTCCAGTTAAACCGATAATTACAACGAATTTAAACATGTCTTGAAACTGGGCATGTTTTTTACGCCCGCTCCCTTCACCCCGGAGCGGGCTTTTTTTTAGCGTTGACTGGCGCAGAGGCGGGCAGTGCGTGACACGCGCGCCGCGTCCATCAGGCGAATCGCCAGCGCTATTGCCGCCATCAGCGCGGCAAGTCCCACCACTGCGTTCCAGCCCGCCATCTCCCAGGCCCGGGCACCCAGCACCGAACCCAGCGCCATACCGACAAACACCACGGTAAACAGCAGGGCATTCAGACGGCCACGTGCAGCCGGCTCCAGGCTGTAGACCAGCGTCTGGTGTGACACCAGCGACGCCTGCAGGCCGAAGTCAAAACCAACAGCGCTGATAGCGATAACCACCAGCTGCCAGTGCGGTGAGAGCAGGGGCAGGGTGAACATCAGTGCAAAGGAGACGATAACCAGCGCCGAGCCTAACTGGGTTACGCGCGCCGGGCCGGTACGGTCAGCCAGTGCACCCGCCAGCGGCGCGGCCAGGGCGCCTGCCGCACCGGCGATACCGAAGCCACCGGCAACGGCACTTCCGAGGTGATAGTTTTCCAGCAGCATCAGCGCCAGCGTGGACCAGAACGCGCTGAAGGCAACAGAGAGAAACCCCTGGGCCAGCGCGGCGCTGCGCAGTTCCGGATAGCGCAGCCACAGGTGCGCCATTGATTTCATCAGCGCCGGGTAGCTCAGCGTCGAATGGGCGTGGAAGCGCGGCAGTACCGCCCACAGCAGCACGCCAACAAAGGCAATGCTCGCGGCGGCAAGCTGATACATCACGCGCCAGCCGAACCCTTCACCGATCAAACCGCTCACGGTACGCGACAGCAGGATACCCAGCAGCAGCCCGGTCATCACGGTGCCGACGGTTTTCCCCTGTTTCCCTTCCGGGGCCAGCATGGCGGCGGCGGGAACAATGTCCTGCGCCATAGTCGCCATCATACCGATGAGCAGGCTGATCACCAGTAGCGCATTCAGGCCGCCGGCGAAGCTGCACAGGGCCAGCATGCCGGCCAGCGCGCCGCTTTTTATCAGGATCAGCGTCCGGCGGTCGTGGCGGTCACCGAGCGGCAGCAGAAACAGAATGCCGAGGGCGTAACCGACCTGGGTGAGGGTCGGGATCAGCCCCATACCGTTGACGCTCAGATGCAGGTCGTTACCCATCAGCGGCAGGATCGGCTGCGCATAATAGATGGAGGCAACGCTCAGCCCTGCCGCCAGGGCAAGGATAAAAATAACCAGCGAAGCGCCGGGGGCAGTGCGGGTTGTACTCATGGTCTTATTCCTTATCAGGTCTGTGGCGGCATTTTTACCTGTTAACGGATAGCCTGGTAGCCCGGGCGGTGGTAAAACAGTTATACGTCTGACGTATGAATGAAGGTTTTATGAAACGACAAGAGCGTATAGACCGGCTGGAGCTGATGATGACCTTTGCGCGCATCGTCGAGAGTGGTTCGCTCTCTGCTGCCGCGGGGCTACTGGGAACCACTCAGGCGACGGTCAGTCGACGATTGCAGACTCTGGAGACGCTGCTCGGCGCGAAGCTGCTGCTGCGCTCCACCCATGCCATGAAGCTTACCGACGACGGCGAGCGCTGCTACCACCACGGTCAGATCCTGCTGGCCGGGTGGCAGGCGATGGAGGATGAGCTGAAACATGCTGACGAAGAACCGGTGGGGGTGTTGCGGGTGCGCGCGCCCCATGCGTTTGGCCAGGAGCAACTGCTGGTGCCGCTGACGCAGTTTTTGCTGGAGCACAGCAAGCTGTCGGTGGAGTGGATGCTCAATGATAAGAGCGTGGATTTTCTGGCGGAAAACATCGACTGCGCGATTCAGGTTGGCGTCGAGAGCGATCCCGCTAACGTGGCGGTGCTGCTGGCCGAAGTGCCGCGCATTGTGATTGCTTCCCCGGAACTGCTGGCCCGCTCGCCAGCGGTTGAGGAGATAAACGATCTGGCGCGGCTACCCTGGGTGGCCCTCAACACCTTTTACCGCCATGAAGTGACGCTGACCCATGCCGATACAGGCGAGGCAGTTCAGGTGCCAATGAGTCCGCGCCTTAGCTCAGACAGCCTGTATGCGATAAAAGGGGCGGCGCTGGCCGGGCTGGGGGCCGCGGTGGTCTCTGCCTGGGTGGTCCAGGAGGAGCTGGCGCAGGGCAGACTGGTGAATCTGCTGCCGGCGTGGCAGGCCGCGATGCTGCCGGTACGGCTGGTCTATCCCCATGCCCGCTACCAGCCCGCGCGGCTGTGCCGGTTTCTGGCGCTGATGCGCGAGGTGATGCCGGGGTTATCCGGGATGCAGGCACCAAAAAAAAGCCGACCCTGAGGTCGGCTTTTTAAGCGGCTGAGGATTACTCCACTGCCGGTGGGCGTGTCGCCGGGGCGGTAGCCTGGTGAGTCGCGCTATGACCACCCGCAGAGCCTTTACCCTCGAAGTCAAACGCCGGACGAACCCAGTCGCTGTGACGCGGCGCTTCCGGAACATATTCCGGTGCCGGCGCGCGGGTCATTGGGGCCGTGGCGTGACGCGTGACCGCTGGCGCATTTTTCGGCAGTACCGGAGAGGTGGCTACCGGCGCAACCGGCGCTTGCTCAGCAACAACCGGTGCTGCAGCGGCAGGCGCGTCGGCCTTAACCTCTTCCTGCGGTGCTGCCGCTTCCTGAGGCGCTACTGCTTCCTGAGTTGCTTCGGCGTCCTGCGGTGCTTCTACGGTCGCGTCTTCGATAGCCGGTGCAATCTGCGCGATTTCAGCAGCGATCTCGTCGCGACGGTCGGTTTCGCTTTCCGCCGGTTTCGCCTCTTCTGCTACCGTGCGGGCAACCGCCTGGTCTTCGTCAGCCACAATCTGGGGCTGCTCGTCTACCGGTGCGGCAATCACTTCCGGATGCGTGGTTTCAACGACCGGCGCTTCAGGCTGTGCAACCGGTGCTTCTGGCTCCACGGTCAGTGCCTGTGCGGCCACGGCAATGGTGTTTTCTACCGGCTCGGCCACGATGGTTTCCATCTCGCCGAAACCTTCAGAGGCTTGCTCTGGCAGGCTGGCAACCGGATAGCGGATCCACACTTTACCCGAGGCCATTTCCGGCGATGCGCAGGCGACGGTCAGCGGCATCGGCGACTGGGTCGGGTAACGCTCGTCACGGTAACGACGACGACGCTGACCGCTGACGCGCAGGTGACGCGGGGAACGGCGTGAGCGACGCGGCATGCCAGCGGCATCGGTACGCGCTTCACCGTTTTCATCCTGCTCGACGGCGCTGTCGACAGCCACCGGCAGCGGACGCGTTGCCACTTCGGTGCTGGTCTCGGCAACCGGCTCGTGCTGGGTTTCAACAGCGGCGTTATCGGCTTCAGAGGTGATACGCACTTTCTGGCTCAGCTGACGCGGCTTGCGGCGCGGCAGCGTCTGAACGCGATCGTCCTGCTCAGTTTCCACCTCTGGCTGCGGCTGCTCGTCGCGCTGCAGAGCTTTAACTTCCTGCTGGGCCTGACGCTTATCATCGGAGCGACGACGGTTGCGTTCACGACGCGGCTGCTCGTCACGCCCTTTCGGCTTGTCACCTTCTTCAGCGACCGGCTGCTGGCGGGCATCACGCGTCTCGGCGTTCTGCTGCTGCGCCTGACGACGGTTGCGGCGGTTCTCGTCGCGAGACTCGCGGCCTTCGGCGCTGTCGTTGCGGTTATCACGATTATCGCGGTTGTCACGACCTTCACGGTTGTCGCGGTCACGGTCGCGGTTATCACGGCTGTTGCGATCGCGGCGATTGTTCTGGCGCGGTTTACGACGTTCGTTCTGCTTGCCTTCGGGGTTGGCTTTCTTCTCTTCAGCAGCCGGTTTAGCTTCAACGGCAGGCTCAGAGGCAAACAGCGATTTCAGCGAGCGAACGAGTCGGCCAAACAGGCCCGGCGCCTCGCTGGCTGGCTGCGGCTTCGCGTCGGCTTTCTTCTCAGGCAGCGCGGCAGCTTTCGGCTCAGCCTGAGGGGCAGGCGGTACGTCAGGCATCACGAAGGTGGCCAGTGCAGGCTGCTCCGGACGTTTACGCTCGGCATACTCGTCGTCAGAAGGCAGTGCCATGGCTTCTTCATGCAGCTTCGGCAGCATGTAGCTCAGGGTATGCGTCTCTTCGCCCTTGCGCACGCGCAGGACGGAGTAGTGCGGGGTCTGCATCTGATCGTTTGGCACGATGACGCAGCGCACGCCGCCCTGGCGTTTTTCGATGGCGCTGATGGCTTCGCGCTTTTCGTTCAGCAGGTAAGAGGCAACCTGCACCGGAACGATAGCGTGCACTTCCTGGGTGTTCTCTTTCAGCGCTTCTTCTTCAATGAGACGCAGAATAGAGAGCGCCAGCGATTCGTTATCACGGATGGTGCCGGTGCCGCTACAGCGCGGGCAGACGTGATGGCTGGACTCGCCCAGTGACGGGCTGAGGCGCTGACGGGACATTTCCAGCAGGCCGAAACGGGAGATATGGCTAATCTGGATACGCGCACGATCCTGACGTACCGCTTCACGCAGACGGTTCTCAACCGCGCGCTGGTGGCGTACCGGCGTCATGTCGATGAAGTCGATAACGATCAGGCCGCCGAGGTCGCGCAGACGCAGCTGGCGGGCGATTTCATCTGCCGCTTCCAGGTTGGTATTGAACGCGGTCTCTTCGATATCGCCGCCGCGGGTAGCGCGAGCGGAGTTGATATCGATAGCGGTCAGCGCTTCGGTGGAGTCAATAACGATCGAGCCGCCGGACGGCAGGCGCACTTCGCGCTGGAAGGCAGACTCAATCTGAGATTCGATCTGGTAGTGGCTGAACAGCGGAATTTCACCGGTGTAGAGCTTAATTTTGCTGCTGAAATCCGGACGACCCAGCGCGGCGATGTGCTGGCGCGCAAGTTCGAGCACTTTCGGGTTATCGATAAGGATTTCGCCGATGTCCTGACGCAGGTAGTCGCGGAAGGCACGCACGATAACGTTGCTTTCCTGATGGATCAGGAACGGGGCAGGGCGGCTTTCCGCGGCTTTCTGAATAGCTTCCCAGTGCTTAAGGCGGAAGCTCAGATCCCACTGCAGCGCTTCGGCAGATTTGCCCACGCCAGCGGTACGCACGATAAGACCCATGCCATCCGGCAGTTCCAGGCTGGACAGCGCTTCTTTCAGCTCGGTGCGGTCATCGCCTTCGATGCGGCGGGAGATACCCCCGGCGCGCGGGTTGTTCGGCATCAGAACCAGATAACTACCCGCCAGGCTGATAAAGGTCGTGAGCGCGGCACCTTTGTTACCACGTTCTTCTTTATCGATCTGAACAATGACTTCCTGACCTTCACGCAGCACGTCTTTGATGTTTGGACGACCGTGTGACGAGTAGTTTGAAGGGAAGTATTCGCGGGCGATTTCTTTAAGAGGGAGAAAACCGTGTCTTTCAGCGCCGTAGTCAACAAACGCGGCTTCAAGACTGGGTTCGATACGGGTAATTTTACCTTTGTAAATGTTCGCTTTTTTCTGCTCGTGCCCTGGGCTTTCGATATCCAGGTCGTACAGGCGCTGCCCATCCACAAGGGCGACACGCAACTCTTCTTGCTGAGTTGCGTTGATCAACATTCTTTTCATCGTAACTTACTCATTATTCTTGCATTGACGACTAAGCTGCGGGCATGGTGACGCCTTTCCGGGTGTGAACCGATGGCCTCGTGACTATTTGCGTCGTCAACCTCACGGTTATCGCTCGCTTAAGAGGCGCAGAGTGTCGGTAGCCTGTTTTTCATAAGGAAAAACAGCGCAATTATCAGGGGAATAGCCTGGGAAAATATCGCCAGAGATGATTCCATTTACCGGTAAGGACTGCAACCCGCAGCCCGCTAACTGCCTGAAAGTTCACAACGTCTTACGCCATTGCTGCGTGAGTGAACGGCCGGGCAAAATGGGTAATTCCGCAAAACATCTTGTTTTAACAAGTTTTAACACGGAAAACGAGAACATTATTCACTGCTAACCTTGTTATAGCAAGATGACTTTTGCCATTTATCATCTGCTTACTCACAGTTTTTCAACCTGCTAACAACGAGTGTTCTAATAACAACCAGTCGTGGCAAATCGCCAACCTGCGCGGGCAGATTGTAAATATAAGCACAGAAAAATGAGTGGCGCTATGCCAGTTGGCTCAATTAGAATCGCCGACCATGAAAACAGAGAGTCCATCCGTAAAAACCGTTGCCATTTCTGATGAAGAAGCCGGGCAGCGTATCGACAACTTTTTGCGCACCCAGCTCAAGGGCGTGCCGAAAAGCATGATCTATCGCATCATCCGTAAGGGTGAGGTGCGGGTTAACAAGAAGCGCATTAAGCCGGAGTACAAACTCGAGGCGGGCGATGAAGTGCGCGTGCCGCCGGTGCGCGTGGCCGAGCGTGAAGAAGAGGCGGTGTCGCCGCACCTTAATAAGGTTGCGCAGCTTAGCGACGTCATCCTCTATGAAGATGACCACATTCTTGTGCTCAATAAACCTTCCGGTACGGCGGTACACGGCGGCAGCGGCCTGAGCTTCGGCGTCATCGAAGGGCTGCGCGCTCTGCGCCCGGAAGCGCGTTTCCTTGAGCTGGTGCACCGTCTCGACCGCGATACCTCTGGCGTATTGCTGGTCGCCAAGAAACGTTCCGCGCTGCGTTCGCTGCACGAGCAGCTGCGTAATAAAGGTATGCAGAAGGATTATCTCGCGCTGGTGCGCGGGCAGTGGCAATCACATGTGAAGGTCGTGCAGGCGCCGCTACTGAAAAATATTCTGCAGAGCGGAGAGCGTATTGTGCGCGTGAGCAGCGAAGGCAAACCCTCCGAAACGCGTTTCAAAGTGGAAGAGCGCTATACCCATGCCACGCTGGTGCGCTGTAGCCCGGTTACCGGTCGTACCCACCAGATACGCGTTCACACGTTGCATGCCGGCCATCCGATTGCGTTTGACGATCGCTATGGCGACCGGGAGTTTGACAGGCAGCTCGACGGCACGGGGCTGAATCGTCTGTTCCTTCATGCCGCCGCGCTGAAGTTTGAACATCCCGCCAGCGGGGAAACGATACGCATTGAAGCGCCGCTCGACGATAAGCTCAAGCGCTGCCTCAACGTGCTGCGCAACCAGAAGTAACGTGAAGCTCCGCCGTGCGGAGCTTTTTTATGCCTGAAGCGGAGTGACGCCTTCGTTGCGCAGCATCTCGCAGAGCGCAATAAGCGGCAGGCCGACCAGCGTATTCGGATCGCGCCCTTCAAGCCGCTCAAACAGCGTGATGCCGAGCCCCTCGCTCTTGAAACTCCCGGCGCAGTTGAGCGGCTGCTCTTTATCGACGTAAGCCTCAATCTCTGCAGCGCTGAGCGTGCGGAAATGCACGTGAAATGGTTCGCAGAGAATTTGCGCTTTCCCGCTGGCACTGTTTAATAACGCAAGCCCGGTATAGAAGGTGATGATATTGCCACTGGCCTGGGCCAGTTGCGCAATGGCATTTTCCCGCGTGTGGGGTTTGCCGGTAATAACGCCGTTCAATACGCAAACCTGATCCGAGCCTATAATCAGATGAGATGGATAACGCATTGCCAGCGCCTCAGCCTTAGCGTGCGCCAGACGCTGCACCAGCTGAATAGCGGTTTCGCCGGCCAGCGGCGCTTCGTCAGTTTCAGGCGCGTCGGTAATAAAAGGCAGCGTGAGCTTTTCAAGTAACGCGCGGCGAAACGGGGATGTAGATGCGAGCACAATCGCGGTCATTTTTTTATTGCCAGATATAGCGAATCGGTGAAAGGCATTTTAAACTGTGCGCCGCAATTGTGTGCGAATAAATGGCAAAAGGCGGTCATGACTGCCTTTTCCTTTGACTCTATGACATTACAAAGTTAATATGCGCGCCCTATGCAAAAGGTAAAATTACCCCTGACTCTTGATCCGGTTCGTACCGCTCAAAAACGCCTCGATTACCAGGGTATCTATACCCAGGACCAGGCGGAGCGTGTCGCCGAATCTGTGGTCAGTGTGGACAGTGATGTGGAATGCTCCATGTCGTTTGCTATCGACAACCAGCGCCTCGCGGTATTAACCGGCGATGCAACGGTATCGGTAACGCTCGAATGCCAGCGTTGCGGTAAAACGTTCCCGCATCATGTTCACACAACGTATTGTTTTAGCCCGATCGCGAACAGCGAGCAGGCTGAAGCACTCCCGGAAGCGTATGAACCGATTGAGGTTAACGAATTCGGTGAAATCGATCTGCTTGCTATGGTTGAGGATGAAATCATTCTCTCCTTACCAGTAGTTCCGGTGCATGATTCTGAACACTGTGAAGTGTCCGACGCGGACATGGTCTTTGGTGAACTGCCTGAAGAAGCGCAAAAGCCAAACCCATTTGCCGTATTAGCCAGTTTAAAGCGTAAGTAATTGAGGAGTAAGGTCCATGGCCGTACAACAGAATAAACCAACCCGTTCCAAACGCGGTATGCGTCGTTCTCATGACGCTCTGACCGCTGTTACCAGCCTGTCTGTAGACAAGACTTCTGGTGAGACCCACCTGCGTCACCACGTAACCGCTGACGGTTACTATCGCGGTCGTAAGGTTATCACCAAGTAATCACGCGCAAGCGTGGTGCTTTGGTGCTTTTCCCGCGCAAGCGGGGATAACCGGACATCGACGATACCTTGACACGTCTAACCCTTGCGTTAGATGCCATGGGGGGCGATTTTGGCCCATCCGTGACAGTGCCTGCATCCTTGCAGGCACTGAATTCTAATTCGCAGCTCCATCTTCTTTTAGTCGGCGATCCCGACGCTATAACACCATTACTTGCTAAAGCTGACTTTGAACAACGTTCACGTTTGCAGATTATCCCTGCGCAGTCGGTTATCGCCAGTGATGCTCGCCCGTCCCAGGCGGTTCGCAACAGTCGCGGAACGTCAATGCGGGTTGCGTTGGAGTTAGTAAAAGAAGGACGCGCGCAGGCCTGCGTCAGTGCCGGTAATACCGGCGCATTGATGGGACTTGCCAAACTTTTGCTCAAGCCGATCGACGGCATTGAGCGACCGGCGCTGGTGACGGTGTTGCCGCATCAGCAGAAGGGTAAAACGGTAGTGCTGGATTTAGGTGCTAACGTTGACTGCGACAGCAATATGCTGGTGCAGTTCGCCGTAATGGGCTCGGTCATGGCCGAAGAGGTGCTGACAATTAGTCATCCCCGCGTAGCGCTTCTCAATATTGGAGAAGAAGAGACGAAAGGTCTTGATAGCATCCGCGACGCCTCGGCATTATTAAAAGCATCACCTTCGATTAACTATATTGGTTATCTCGAAGCGAACGAATTATTGACCGGCAAGACCGATGTGCTGGTGTGTGACGGGTTTGTCGGAAACGTCACGTTGAAAACGATGGAAGGCGTGGTCAGGATGTTCCTTTCGCTACTGAAATCTCAAAGCGAAGGGAAGAAAAAGTCGTGGTGGCTGCTGTTATTAAAGCGTTGGTTACAAAAAAGCCTCTCAAGGCGATTCAGTCACCTCAACCCCGACCAGTATAATGGCGCCTGTCTGTTAGGATTGCGCGGCACCGTGATTAAGAGTCATGGTGCCGCCAATCAGCGAGCATTTGCGGTCGCTATCGAACAGGCGGTGCAGGCGGTAGAGCGGCAACTTCCCGAGCGGATTGCCACTCGCCTGGAATGTTTATACCCGGCTGGCTTAGCAACAGAAAGCAGCGAGTATATTACCCAAGAGTGACAGAGCGTACATGTATACGAAGATTATTGGCACCGGCAGCTATCTGCCTGAGCACGTGCGGACGAACGCCGATCTGGAAAAAATGGTGGATACCTCTGACGAGTGGATTGTCACCCGTACAGGTATTCGCGAGCGCCGTATTGCCGCACCAGGCGAGACCGTATCCACGATGGGATATGAAGCATCGCTGCGTGCGCTTGAGATGGCTGGCGTCGACAAAAATGAGATTGGCCTGATCATTGTTGCAACGACCTCTGCCAGCAACGCTTTCCCAAGCTCCGCATGCGAAATCCAGAACATGCTCAGCATTAAAGGCTGCCCGGCATTTGACGTAGCTGCAGCCTGCGCGGGCTTTACCTACGCGCTCAGCATCGCCGATCAGTACATCAAAAGCGGTGCGGTGAAGTACGCGCTGGTGGTGGGCTCTGACGCGCTGTCCCGTACTCTCGATCCTGAAGATCGCGGTACCATTATTCTGTTTGGCGATGCGGCGGGCGCAGTCGTGCTGGGCGCATCCGAAGAGCCGGGCATTATGTCCACGCATCTGCACGCTGACGGCAGCTACGGTGCGCTGCTGGCGTTGCCGAATAAAGATCGTGCGGATGCAGAAAGTCAGGCGTACCTGACCATGACCGGCAACGAAGTCTTTAAGGTGGCGGTGACTGAGCTGGCGCACATCGTTGATGAAACGCTGGAAGCCAATAACCTCGACCGCGCAGCGCTTGACTGGCTGGTGCCGCATCAGGCGAACCTGCGTATTATCAGCGCGACGGCGAAAAAGCTGAGTATGTCCATGGACAACGTGGTGGTCACGCTTGACCGTCATGGCAACACCTCTGCGGCCTCTGTGCCGGCAGCGCTTGATGAAGCGGTGCGTGACGGACGCATTCAGCGCGGCCATCTGGTGCTGCTCGAAGCCTTCGGCGGCGGTTTCACCTGGGGTTCGGCGCTGGTCCGTTTTTGATTAATAAGGATTAAAAACATGACGCAATTTGCATTTGTTTTCCCGGGGCAGGGCTCTCAGGCTGTGGGCATGCTGTCTGATATGGCGGCAACCTATCCGGTGATTGAAGAGACCTTCCGTGAGGCTTCTGCGGTTTTAGGGTACGACCTCTGGGCGCTGGCGCAGCAAGGCCCGGCTGAAGAACTGAATAAAACCTGGCAGACCCAGCCTGCGCTGCTGACGGCATCTGTTGCCCTGTGGCGTGTATGGCAGCAGCAGGGCGGGAAAACCCCAGCCCTGATGGCCGGTCACAGCCTGGGTGAATACTCCGCGCTGGTTTGTGCGGGCGTAATTGATTTCGCCGATGCGGTGCGTCTGGTTGAGCTGCGCGGTAAGCTGATGCAGGATGCGGTGCCGGAAGGCACTGGCGCAATGTCCGCTATTATCGGGCTTGACGATGCATCTATTGCGAAAGCCTGTGAAGAGTCTGCCCAGGGCCAGGTTGTCTCTCCGGTGAACTTTAACTCTCCGGGGCAGGTGGTAATCGCGGGTAACAAAGAAGCGGTAGAGCGTGCCGGTGCCGCCTGTAAGGCTGCTGGCGCAAAACGTGCGCTGCCGCTGCCGGTTAGCGTTCCGTCTCACTGCGCACTGATGAAGCCTGCCGCCGATAAAATGGCTGTTGAGCTGCAAAACATCACTTTCAATGCGCCTCAGGTGCCAGTCGTCAACAACGTTGACGTGAAGTGTGAAACTGCGCCTGATGCTATTCGTGATGCGCTGGTCCGTCAGCTCTATAGTCCGGTTCAGTGGACGAAGAGCGTAGAATTTATGGCGTCCCAGGGCGTAACTCAGCTTTATGAAGTTGGTCCGGGCAAGGTGCTGACTGGCCTGACCAAACGTATTGTTGACACCCTGAGCGCGGCGGCAATCAATGAGCCGGACGCGATGTCAGCGGCGCTTGAACAATAAAAAGAGGAAAACCATGAGCTTTGAAGGAAAAGTTGCGCTGGTAACCGGTGCAAGTCGTGGCATTGGCCGCGCTATTGCCGAGACCCTGGTCGCGCGCGGTGCGAAAGTGGTGGGTACTGCAACCAGCGAAAGCGGCGCACAGGCTATCAGCGATTATCTGGGTGCTAACGGTAAAGGTCTGATGCTGAACGTGACTGATGCAGCATCTATCGAATCTGTTATGGAAAATATTCGTGCAGAGTTTGGTGAAGTGGATATTCTGGTTAATAACGCCGGTATCACTCGCGACAATCTTCTGATGCGAATGAAAGATGATGAGTGGAACGATATCCTCGAAACCAACCTGTCATCTGTATTCCGTCTGTCAAAAGCGGTAATGCGGGCTATGATGAAGAAGCGTCATGGTCGTATTATCACTATCGGTTCTGTGGTGGGTACCATGGGAAATGCCGGTCAGGCCAACTACGCTGCGGCGAAAGCGGGTCTTATCGGTTTCAGTAAA
The DNA here is from genome assembly GCF_025914095.1 of Siccibacter colletis. Classification (NCBI taxonomy): domain Bacteria; kingdom Pseudomonadati; phylum Pseudomonadota; class Gammaproteobacteria; order Enterobacterales; family Enterobacteriaceae; genus Siccibacter; species Siccibacter colletis. The sequence goes on from NZ_CP074352.1 coordinate 1,534,123, forward strand.
TCGCTGGCGCGTGAAGTCGCGTCGCGCGGTATTACTGTAAACGTTGTTGCTCCGGGCTTTATTGAAACGGACATGACGCGTGCGCTGTCTGAAGATCAGCGTGCGGGTATTCTGGCGCAGGTTCCTGCGGGTCGCTTAGGCGACGCAAAAGAAATCGCCAGCGCGGTAGCATTTTTAGCCTCTGACGAAGCAGGTTACATCTCTGGTGAGACTCTGCACGTCAACGGCGGAATGTATATGGTCTGACCGCACGCTCCCGGACAAATAATTTTGCGACGTGGTTACAATTGAGACAAACCTCAGGCGTGGTAATTAAAAAACGCCTGAAATATGACTTAACAACCACTTAAGCTAAAGTTTTTGACGTTACCGGGAGCAAAATGATTTGCGTTATCGGGGGTCTTACCCGCAAAATAGCGTAAAATCGTGGTTCGACCAGCCGGGATTTAGTTGCATCTTTTTCAACATTTTATACACTACGAAAACCATCGCGAAAGCGAGTTTTGATAGGAAATTTAAGAGTATGAGCACTATCGAAGAACGCGTTAAGAAAATCATCGGCGAACAGCTGGGCGTTAAGCAGGAAGAAGTTACTAACGGTGCTTCTTTTGTTGAAGACCTGGGCGCTGATTCTCTTGACACCGTTGAGCTGGTAATGGCTCTGGAAGAAGAGTTTGATACTGAGATTCCGGACGAAGAAGCTGAGAAAATCACCACCGTTCAGGCTGCCATTGATTACATCAACGGTCACCAGGCGTAAGTGAACATCTCCAGGCGGTCATTCGACCGCCTGAGTTTTATCTTTTTGTCCCACAAGTATCTTTTTTCCCTCCCTGGAGGACAAACGTGTCTAAGCGTCGTGTAGTTGTGACCGGACTGGGCATGTTGTCTCCTGTCGGCAATACCGTAGAGTCTACCTGGAAAGCTCTCCTTGCCGGTCAGAGCGGCATCAGCCTAATCGACCATTTCGATACTAGCGCCTATGCAACGAAATTTGCTGGCTTAGTAAAGGATTTTAACTGTGATGACTTCATCTCGCGCAAAGATCAGCGCAAGATGGACGCCTTCATTCAATATGGAATTGTCGCCGGCATCCAGGCCATGCAGGATTCTGGCCTTGAAATTACCGAAGAGAATGCAACCCGTATCGGTGCTGCAATCGGCTCCGGTATCGGCGGACTGGGCCTTATCGAAGAGAACCACACCGCGCTTGCGCAGGGTGGCCCTCGTAAAATCAGCCCGTTCTTTGTTCCGTCCACAATCGTAAACATGGTCGCAGGTCACCTGACTATCATGTACGGTCTGCGTGGGCCGAGCATCTCTATTGCGACGGCTTGTACGTCTGGTGTGCATAACATTGGCCAGGCTGCACGTATGATTGCCTATGGCGATGCCGACGCAATGGTTGCTGGCGGTGCAGAGAAAGCCAGTACGCCGCTTGGCGTTGGTGGTTTCGGCGCGGCGCGTGCGCTCTCCACTCGCAATGATAATCCGCAGGCGGCAAGCCGTCCGTGGGATAAAGATCGCGATGGTTTCGTCCTTGGTGACGGTGCCGGTATGATCGTGCTTGAAGAGTACGAGCATGCGAAAAAACGCGGCGCGAAAATCTATTGTGAAATTGTTGGCTTTGGTATGAGCAGCGATGCTTACCATATGACTTCACCGCCGGAAAACGGTGCTGGCGCTGCGCTGGCAATGTCCAACGCGCTGAAAGATGCGGGTATCGCGGCCGGTGAAATTGGCTACGTTAACGCACACGGTACCTCCACGCCGGCAGGTGACGTTGCTGAAGCGCAGGCTGTGAAATCGGTATTTGGCGCGGATGCGAAACGCATTCTGGTCAGCTCCACCAAATCCATGACGGGCCACCTGCTGGGTGCAGCCGGTGCGGTAGAGTCAATCTACTCCATCCTGGCGCTGCGCGATCAGGCGGTACCGCCAACCATCAACCTGGACAACCCTGATGAAGGTTGTGACCTGGACTTCGTTCCGCACGAAGCCCGCCAGGTAAGCGGTCTGGAGTACACCCTGTGTAACTCTTTCGGCTTCGGTGGTACTAACGGCTCGCTGATCTTCAAAAAGATCTGATTCCTGCCCTGAAGGCCCGCGCTGCGGGCCTTTTTCATAAGACATCTCCGCTTGCTCGCCCTTAGTCATCCTGCGACACTATTTCGCTTACCGAAAGGAGCGACAATGTTCTTGATAAACGGTGCATGGCAGGACTCCCTCCCGGCGAATGACAGAGCGATACAGTTTGGTGACGGCTGCTTCACCACCGCCCGTATTCGTGAAGGTCGCGTACAGCTGCTGGACGCGCATCTGGCACGCCTGCGTCTTGCCTGTGAACGGTTATTCATCCCTTTTGATGCCTGGTCAACACTGGAAACCGAAATGGTCGAGTTGGCTAACCGGCAGGTCAATGGGGTGCTGAAGGTAATTATCAGCCGCGGCGGTGGCGGGCGAGGTTATAGCCCTGCTGGCTGCCTTGCCCCGACGCGTCTGCTGAGCATATCCCCGCCGCCGGCCCACTATTCCGCCTGGCGTGAGCAGGGCATCACGCTTACCCTCAGCCCGGTGCGTCTGGGCCGTAACCCTCAGCTCGCCGGCATCAAGCATCTCAACCGCCTGGAGCAGGTGCTGATCCGTTCTCATCTTGAACAGTCTGACGCCGACGAGGCGCTGGTGCTTGACAGCGAAGGGTGGGTTACGGAATGCTGTGCGGCTAATTTATTCTGGCGCCAGAGGAATCAGGTATTTACGCCGCGTCTCGATCAGGCTGGCGTCAATGGTCTGATGCGCCAGCATATTTTGTCCTGCCTGCAGCAAAGTGAATGGCAGGTTCACGAGGTAAACGCAACCGCAGCGGCGCTTGAGGAGGCGGAAGAAGTGCTGATCTGCAATGCCCTTATGCCCCTCGTGCCGGTTAACGCGCTTGACGGCAAACGCTGGACCGCGCGTGAGCTTTACCACTTTTTAGCCCCACACTGTGAGTGACCGATATCGTCATGAAAAAGATGTTACGTTTCGCTGTGCTGGTACTGGTTGTCCTTGGGGTAGCCGCAGGCGCTGGCTTATGGAAAGTCCGCCAGCTTGCCGACAGCAAAATTACGGTAAAAGAAGAAACCATTTTTACCCTCAAACAGGGCACCGGGCGTATTGCCCTCGGCAAGCAGCTCTACGATGAAAAAATCATCACCCGTCCGCGCGTGTTTCAGTGGCTGCTGCGGGCAGAGCCCGAACTGGCTAACTTCAAAGCCGGAACCTACCGCCTGACGCCGGAGATGACGGTGCGTGACGCACTCCGGTTGCTGGCCAGCGGTAAAGAAGCGCAGTTCCCGCTACGCCTTGTTGAAGGGATGCGTCTGAGCGACTGGCTGAAACAGTTGCACGATGCCCCCCACATCAAACATACCCTGCCGGACGCGAACTATGAGACGGTCGCCAAAGCGGTCGGCATTGATAATCCGCAGTGGGTCGAGGGCTGGTTCTGGCCAGACACCTGGTCTTATACCGCGCATACCACCGATGTCACCATCCTGAAGCGCGCTCATGCCAGAATGGTGAAGGCCGTTGATGAAGCCTGGGAAGGGCGAGCGCCGGGTCTGCCTTATAAAGACAAAAACCAGCTGGTGACAATGGCCTCTATTATTGAGAAAGAGACGGCAGTAGCCAGCGAACGCGATCGGGTCGCCTCGGTATTTATTAACCGTCTGCGCATCGGCATGCGTCTGCAGACCGACCCGACGGTGATCTATGGTATGGGGGAGACCTATAACGGGAATATCACCCGCAAGGATCTCGAAACACCCACGCCGTACAATACTTACGTGATTTCCGGACTGCCGCCCGGGCCGATCGCGATGCCGGGTCAGGCGTCATTGACCGCCGCCGCGCATCCGGCGAAGACCTCTTACCTTTATTTCGTTGCGGATGGTAAAGGCGGACACGCATTCACTACCAATCTCAGCAGCCATAATCAGGCCGTGCAGGCTTATCTGAAGTCGCTTAAGGGCAAGAATGAGAAGTAAATTTATCGTTATCGAAGGGCTGGAAGGTGCAGGTAAAACCACCGCCCGCAACGTGGTCATTGATACCCTCAAAGCACAGGGTGTTACCGACCTCGTTTTCACCCGCGAGCCGGGAGGCACCGTGCTGGCGGAGAAACTGCGCAGTCTGGTGCTGGATATCAAGTCGGTAGGGGAAGAGACCATTACCGACCACGCGGAAGTGCTGCTGTTTTATGCTGCGCGCGTTCAGCTGGTTGAGACGGTGATCAAACCCGCGCTGGCGCGCGGTGCCTGCGTGATCGGCGATCGTCACGATCTCTCCACCCAGGCCTATCAGGGCGGCGGACGCGGCATCGATCCGACTATGCTGGCGACCCTGCGCCAGACCGTGCTCGGCGACTTTGCGCCCGATCTGACGCTCTATCTCGACGTCACCCCTGAGGTCGGACTGAAGCGCGCCCGCGCGCGTGGAGAGCTGGATCGCATTGAGCAGGAGTCGCTCGACTTCTTCAACCGCACCCGCGCACGTTACCTGGAACTGGCGGCGGCTACGCCATCCATCAAAACCATCGATGCCACGCGCTCGCTGGATGAGGTGACGCACGACATTCGCGAAACCGTGTGTCGCTGGATGGAGGCGCAGGCCTGATGAAATGGTATCCGTGGCTGCGTCCGTCGTTTGAGCATCTGGTGTCCCAGCATCAGGCCGGGCGCGGGCACCATGCGTTACTGATTCACGCACTGCCCGGCATGGGCGATGAGGCGCTGATTTACGCCCTTGGCCGCTGGCTGATGTGTCAGCAACCGGATGGTCAGAAAAGCTGCGGCCAGTGCCGGAGCTGTCAGCTGATGCAGGCCAGTACCCATCCTGACTATTACCTGGTCGAGCCGGAAAAGGGCAAAGCCAGCCTCGGGATTGACGCCATCCGTGCGGTCAGCGAAAAGCTCTACGAACATGCGCGACTGGGTGGGGCAAAAGTGGTGTGGATTGCCGATGCGGCGCAGCTGACCGAGGCGGCGGCCAATGCCTTGCTGAAAACCCTGGAAGAGCCGCCGGAAAATACCTGGTTTTTGCTGGGCTGCCGCACGCCGGAAAATCTGCTGGCAACCCTGCGCAGCCGCTGTTTTTACTGGCATATCCCGGTGCCGGAAGAGCGTTACGCGCTGGCGTGGCTGGCGCGTGAAAAACCCGCCACTCCGGATGAGCTGAGTGCAGCGCTGCGCCTGAGCGGCGGTGCGCCCGCGGCAGCGCTGACGCTATTGGACGATCAGGCCCGCGAGGCGCGTCATCAGCTGTGCGTGGCGACAGACGGCGCGCTCAGCCAGCAGGATTTTCTGTCGCTGCTGACCGTGCTCAATCACGACAGCGCCCCGATGCGGCTGTACTGGCTCTCTGCGCTGCTGCTTGATGCAGTGAAATGGCAGCAGGGTGCCGCGCGCTGGCTGACGAATCCCGACAGACAGCCGCTGGTGGAGCGTCTCGCCGCGCAGCTCACCGTTTCGCAACTGCAGCACTGCCTGCATTCGCTGTTTCGCACCCGCGAGCAGCTGCTGCGGGTCGCGGGCGTCAACCGCGAACTGCTGCTGACCGATTTGCTGTTATCCTGGGAGCAGATGCTCACGTCAGGCGTACAGCGTCCCCTTTTTCATCTGTAGAGAATGATTATGTTTTTAGTTGATTCCCACTGCCACCTCGACGGTCTGGATTACCAGACGCTGCATAAAAATGTCGGTGACGTGCTGGAAAAAGCCGCTGCGCGCGACGTGAAGTTTTTCCTCGCCGTTGCCACTACGCTGCCGGGCTACAGCGCTATGCGCGAGCTGGTGGGGCAGCGCGACAACGTGGTGTTCTCCTGTGGCGTTCATCCGCTCAATCAGGATGAGCCTTATGAGGTCGACACCCTGCGTCGGCTGGCGGCGGAAGAGGGCGTCGTGGCGATGGGTGAAACCGGGCTCGACTACTTCTATACCCCTGAAACCAAAGCGACCCAGCAGGCGTCGTTCCGCAACCATATCCGCATTGGACGTGAGCTTAACAAGCCGGTAATTGTACACACGCGCGATGCCCGGGAAGACACGCTGGCGATTTTACGCGAGGAAAAGGTGACGGATTGCGGTGGCGTACTACACTGTTTCACTGAAGATCGGGAAACCGCAGGCAAGCTGCTGGATATGGGATTCTATATTTCGTTTTCAGGCATTGTCACTTTCCGCAATGCGGAGCAGCTGCGTGACGCAGCGCGTTACGTGCCGCTGGACCGGCTGCTGGTTGAAACCGATTCTCCATACCTTGCGCCGGTTCCGCATCGTGGCAAAGAGAATCAGCCGGCCCTGGTGCGCGACGTGGCAGAATATATGGCGGTACTGAAAGGCGTTTCGCTGGAAGAGCTGGCATCGGCAACCACGCATAACTTTGCCACGCTGTTTCATATCGACCCGTCCCGCCTGCAAAATAGCCAATAGCCTAATTATTTTATTGCTCGTAATTAAGTAGTGAAGCGCGTAGAGTTCACCGCCAAAATCCAGGCGGTGAAGCTGTTTTCGCGGCCTGCTTAAGCGTCAGATTGTAAAGAAATTTAACTTTTTCTGAGGGTGGTTGCTGAAACGTGACTACCGTCAAACAAAAAAAACGCGATTTATTTTACTCTGCGTAATAAATAAAGGGCGCTCAGATGCCCTGTTTTATGGCCTGTTTCTCCCCACAGGCAATGCGTGATAAGCGTAAAAAAAGCACAAATACTCAGGAGCACTCTCAATTATGTTCAAGAATGCATTTGCTAACCTGCAGAAGGTGGGTAAATCGCTGATGCTGCCGGTCTCCGTACTGCCTATCGCAGGTATCCTGCTGGGCGTCGGTTCCGCTAACTTCAGCTGGCTGCCAGCAGTGGTTTCCCATGTGATGGCGGAAGCGGGCGGTTCCGTGTTCGCCAACATGCCGCTGATCTTCGCCATCGGCGTGGCGCTGGGCTTCACCAATAACGACGGCGTATCCGGCCTGGCCGCGGTCGTTGCGTATGGCATCATGGTGAAAACCATGGCGGTGGTTGCGCCGCTGGTGCTGCACTTACCGGCTGAAGAGATCGCCTCACAACACCTGGCTGATACCGGTGTGCTGGGCGGTATCATCGCGGGTGCTATCGCAGCTTACATGTTCAACCGTTTCTACCGTATTAAGCTCCCTGAGTATCTGGGCTTCTTCGCGGGCAAACGCTTTGTGCCGATTATCTCCGGCCTGACCGCTATCATCATGGGCGTGCTGCTGTCCTTCATCTGGCCGCCGGTGGGTAGCGCTATCCAGACCTTCTCCCAGTGGGCTGCTTATCAGAACCCGGTAGTCGCGTTTGGTATCTACGGCTTCATCGAGCGTAGCCTGGTGCCGTTCGGCCTGCACCATATCTGGAACGTACCTTTCCAGATGCAGATTGGTGAATTCACCAACGCTGCCGGTCAGGTGTTCCACGGTGATATCCCGCGTTACATGGCAGGCGACCCGACCGCAGGTAAACTCTCCGGTGGCTTCCTGTTCAAAATGTATGGTCTGCCGGCTGCCGCTATCGCCATCTGGCACTCTGCTAAACCAGAGAACCGCGCGAAAGTGGGCGGGATCATGATCTCCGCGGCGCTGACCTCGTTCCTGACCGGTATCACAGAGCCGATCGAGTTCTCCTTCATGTTCGTTGCGCCGATCCTGTACGTGATCCACGCGGTACTGGCTGGCCTGGCGTTCCCGATCTGTATCCTGCTGGGTATGCGTGACGGTACCAGCTTCTCCCACGGCCTGATCGACTTCGTGGTGCTGAGCGGTAACGGCAGTAACCTGTGGCTGTTCCCGGTTGTGGGTCTGTGCTACGCGGCCATCTACTACACCGTGTTCCGCGTGCTGATTAAAGCGCTGGATCTGAAAACGCCGGGTCGTGAAGACGCGACGGAAGATGCCAAAGCAGGCGCGACCAGTGAAATGGCTCCGGCTCTGGTTGCTGCTTTCGGTGGCAAAGAGAACATCACTAACCTTGATGCCTGTATCACTCGTCTGCGCGTCAGCGTGGCCGACGTGGCTAAAGTTGACCAGTCCGGCCTGAAAAAGCTGGGTGCGGCAGGTGTGGTGGTTGCTGGTTCCGGTGTTCAGGCTATCTTCGGTACTAAATCCGATAACCTGAAAACGGAAATGGATGAGTACATCCGTAACAGCTAAGCCATAAAGGTTGGGGAGACTAAGGGAGGCCGATGGCCTCCCTTTTTTATGGGCGGCGTTGTATTAAGCGCTGTTCCGGCCACAGGGCAGGTTTACGTGCCATCACTGCCACAGAACCGTGCTGAGAGCAGGGCGCTGATGTCCAGACAAAAAGAAAGGGAACCATCAGGCTCCCTTAATTCGTTACGCGGTACTATCAGAAACTGTAGTTCGCGGTCAGCGAGAAGTTACGCGGCGCGCCGTAGATATAAGACTGGCCCACGTTAGTGTCGTACTTTTTATCCAGCAGGTTGTTCAGATTCGCCTGGACAGAAAGCTCTTTGGTGACCTGATAACGACCGAACAGATTTACCAGTGCATAGCTACCCTGATCGGCGCGGAACGTGCCGAAGCCAGTGCTGACATAAGAATAGGTATGGTTCTGCCAGTTCACGCCACCACCCAGCGTCAGATCCTGCAGCATCGGCAGGCGATAGCTGGTAAACAACTTCACGCTGGTACGCGGCAGGTCGGCATTAACCGCCTTACCTTCGCTGTCTGTAGCAACGTAGCGGGTGGCACCAAAGGTCATCTGCCAGTTATCGGTCAGTGCGCCGTTAACTTCCAGCTCAACGCCTTTGCTCACTGTGCCATCTTCGCCGCGATAAGCTGTTTCGTTAGAAGAGCCCGGGATCGGCTGACCAATGCTGACGCCAAGGTTATCCTGCTCAATGCGGAACACTGCCAGGGAGGTCGTGAGACGGCTGTTCATCCAGTCAGATTTCACACCCAGTTCATAGTTTTTACCGGTAATAGGTGCCAGATATTTTCCGCTGATGTCGCGCACGGTCTGCGGCTGGAAAATAGAGGTATAGCTGGCGTAGGTTGACCAGTTATCGTTGATGTCCAACACCAGCCCGGCATACGGCGTGGTGTTATTTTTTTCCATATGCTCCGTCAGCGTGTCCGTACTCCATTTGGTGTAACGGGCACCCACAATAAGATGCAGCGGATCGGCCAGAGAGATACGCGTTGCGGTATAGGCAGATTTGATGTGGATCTTATCTTCCTGCGCCAGGGCGAGGTCGCCCCAGTTGGTTTCCGGGATGTTACCGTTGTAATTGCCGAAATTGCCAACTTCATCAGCGTAAATGTTTGCCCAGGAGTTCAGGTAACGGTTGTGCTGTTTACTGTAGTTCGCACCCACCATCAGCTGATGTTCACGACCGAGAAGCTCGTAAGGCCCGCTGGCGTACAGGTCTAAGGCATCCACTTTACGCTTGCCGGTGTTGTAGCCGGTACCGCCCACCATATAACCTGGCCCGTAAATGCTATCCAGATTGCCGGTCGACTCATCCAGTACGGCGTCAATATACGAGGTGCGGCCGTCAAGTTTGGTTTCGGTATGCGTGCCGTTCAGGGTCGCTTCCCAGTTGTTATCGAAACGCTGCTTCAGCGTCACAAAGACCTTATTCATGTCTTTGTCATTGTAAGCCCAGTCAGGTGCGGTGCTGCGGCTGCGATCGTAGCGAATAGCGCCGCCATTCGTATTCCAGCGCGGCAGGCCGCCCCAGGTCGGGCTGTTGACATTGACCTGCTGGTATTCATAGCCTACAGACAGGCTGGTTGCATCGGTCAGATCGGTATCAAGTACCCCGTAGAAGAATTTTTTCTGCTGGTTATAGCGGTCGAGCCAGCTATCATTATCCTGGTAACCGGTCACAACACGACCACGAATACGTCCGTCTCCTGTCAGCGGTGACTGTACGTCCACTACGTAGCGCTGCTTATTCCAGCTGCCATACTCTGCAGAGACATTGCCTTTGAATTCACGGCTGTCAGCGTGCTTACGTACCATATTGATGGATGCAGACGGATTACCCGCTCCGCTCATCAGGCCGGTAGCGCCACGTACCACTTCGATGCGCTCAAGCAATGCGGTATCCGACTGCGCATCGCCCAGATTCCAGCGCGACTCGAAGTAGGTAGGAATACCGTCAACCATATAGTTATCGATCTCAAACCCGCGCGAATAATATGAAACGCGGTCAGAGTCGGCCTGATTTGCGGTAATACCCGTGGTGTTAGACAGTACATCGCCCAGCGTATTCAACTGCTGGTCCTTCATACGCTGCTCGCTGATGATGCTCACCGACTGCGGGATGTCGCGCTGAATCAATGACATTTTGGTACCGGCGCTGGTCACCTTGACGCTGTAATCCTGAGAGTTATCAGCTGGAGCGCTGGCAGACGTCGCATCCACCACAATCGTATCGTTAGGTGCCGCGAATACCGCCTGGCTGGTCAGCGCGGCGGCAATGCTTAATGCGAGCAGGGAAGGAAGGTGCGACGCCGGCGACGAGCCACGAACGCGGGTTGCTTCAAAAGCCATGTTTTACCCTTAAGAAGAAGGATGCTGTGCATCTGGTTATTAAATTGCGATTCTCTTCTGAGGCGTCTGCTGCTGATGAATAGATATCGCGAATAACTGAATGAACTTTCCGGTGTCAATAAAAATGAGAACTATAATCATTAGTCTTACCGCTGTAAACAAATGTAAGAGCTGTAACAGCAACAACGGCGGAGATTAACGTCAGAGTGAATTAGCCAGAGCGGTAATCAGAACACCCGCAAACAGTAAGCGCAGGCCATATAAAGAAAAACCGGTCAAAGGTTGAAAGGACTGGATTATCTCGCTCATACTCTATGGATTACAAAAGAGGGATTACACATGGCCGAAGAAACGATTTTCAGTAAAATTATCCGCCGCGAAATTCCCGCGGACGTGGTTTATCAGGACGAGCTGGTCACCGCTTTTCGCGATATCTCCCCGCAGGCACCCACGCACATTCTTATCGTTCCAAACGTACTCATTCCCACAGTGAATGATGTCACCGCCGATCACGAGCAGGCGCTGGGCCGGCTGTTCACCGTGGCAGCAAAAATTGCCCGCGACGAAGGGATTGATGAAGACGGCTATCGTCTGATCATGAACTGCAACCGTCACGGCGGACAGGAGGTTTACCACATCCATATGCATCTGGTGGGTGGCCGCGCGCTGGGTCCAATGCTGTCTCACAAAGGGCTGTGATATGACGCCTGCACGCCTCGTCGCGCTGTTGTTTGCTCTGACGCTGGCCGGTTGCGGCTCGTCGCCGCAGATCCCGGTGAATGAGGATCAGACGCTGGTGCTGGAGTCAGCCGTGCTGGCAGCAGGCATTACGGCGGAAAAACCGGAGTATTCCAGCGAAAATATTACCCCCTCTGCGTCATCCAGAATTTACAATGAAAGAGATAAACCGGTAACGGTGAGCTATCGTTTTTACTGGTATGACGCTAAAGGGCTGGAAATGCACCCGCTTGAAGCCCCCCGCACCGTGACCATTCCGGCGCATTCAGGGGTATCCGTCTTTGCCAGCTCCCACTATCTGGGCGCGCGGAAAGTCCGGCTTTATCTTTATCTCTAAGAGGTGAAACTTGATCAGGGAATTACGTCGTTATGCGCTACTGACTACGGTAGCGATGTTTTTATCGGGATGTATTATGCAGGGCGAACAGCAGCCTGCGCCGGTCGATCAGGCGGGCCCCGGCACTGCCCAACCACAGCCGCCGCAGCAGACGCTGCCTGGCGTGCCTGAGATCCCGCCGGTGCCGTCTCAGCCGGGTCCGATCACCGAACAGCCGCAGCCGACCACTCCGGAACCGAAGGTGCGTCACTACGACTGGAACGGGGCGATGCAGCCGATGGTTGGCAAAATGCTCCAGGCCGACGGCGTGAACGCGGGCAGCGTACTGCTGGTGGATAGCGTCAACAACCGTACCAACGGCTCGCTGCAGAGCGGTCCGGCGACCGAAGCGCTGCACGGCGCGCTCGGGAATAACGGCAAGTTTACCCTGGTCTCCGCGCAGCAGCTGGCGCAGGCCAAACAGCAGCTCGGCCTCTCCGCTCAGGACAGCCTCGGCTCGCGCAGTAAAGCCATTGGTATTGCCCGCAACGTGGGCGCGCAGTACGTGCTGTACAGCAGCGCGACTGGCAACGTCAACGCCCCGACGCTGCAGATGCAGCTGATGCTGGTACAAACCGGCGAAATCATCTGGTCAGGTAAAGGTGCAGTACAACAAACCCAGTGATGCATCGCTGGATGCGTTTTTGACACGACACTTTCCGGCGGCGCAAGCCGCCGGTTCGCTATCTGCGCTCCGGGGATTAAGCGGCAGCAGCGTGCTGGTGGACACCCCGCAGGGCCAGCGTCTGGTGCGGCAGCGCAATGCCAGTCTCGTCACCCGTGCCGCATTCGCGCGCCAGTACCGGGCGCTGCGCCAGCTGCCTGCCGACATCGCGCCGCACGTCTGGTGCCGCGAGGGGGACTGGCTGATGCTCGATTATCTGCCGGGCGAGGTGAAAACCTCGCTCCCCCCCGTGCCGCAACTCGCCGCGTTACTGTATCATCTGCACCGGCAACCCCGCTTCGGCTGGCGTATCACGCTGCTGCCGCTGCTGCAAAACTACTGGCAGACCAGTGCTCCGCAGCGGCGAACGCTGTTCTGGCTACGCCGCCTGCGCGCGCTGGCGCGGCAGGGGGAACCCAGGCCGCTACGCCTCAGGCCGCTGCATATGGATGTTCATCCCGGCAATCTGGTGTGGCAGGGCGATACGCCGCGCCTGATTGACTGGGAATACGCCGGCGACGGCGATGTCGCGCTGGAGCTGGCGGCGGTGTGGGCCGACGCGTCAGTGCGTGATGCGCTGACGCAACACTATGCGCAGCTAAGCGGTATCGATGCCTCTGCGCTGCGCAGCCAGGTGCGCCGCTGGCAGCCGTGGGTAGAGATGCTGATAGCTGGCTGGTACGAACAGCGCTTTCAGCAGACGCAGGAACAACAATTTATCGCCCTCGCGGATGAGGCCTGGAGCCAGGCGCGGGCGAGGTAACAGAGAGAGGTGGATGTGGGTCCGGTAATGTTGGATGTGGCAGGCTTTGAGCTGGATGCCGAAGAGCGTGAAATTTTACATCATCCGCTGGTGGGCGGGCTGATCCTGTTTACCCGTAACTATCACGATCCGGCGCAGCTGCGTGAGCTGGTACGTCAGATCCGTGCCGCGTCGCGCCATCGTCTGGTGATCGCCGTGGATCAGGAGGGCGGGCGCGTCCAGCGTTTCCGCGAGGGGTTTACGCGTCTGCCTGCCGCGCAGTCATTCGCGGCGCTGCTGGGCGCGGAAGAGGGAGGGCGGCTGGCGCACGAAGCCGGCTGGCTGATGGCCTGCGAAATGATTGCCCAGGACATCGACATCAGCTTCGCCCCGGTGCTTGACGTCGGCCATATCAGCGCCGCTATCGGCGAGCGCGCCTGGCATGATGAACCCGCTCAGGCGCTGGCGATGGCAACGCGTTTTATCGATGGCATGCATGAAGCCGGGATGAAAACCACCGGCAAGCATTTCCCAGGCCACGGCGCGGTGACGGCGGATTCACACAAAGAGACGCCCGTCGATCCGCGCCCGCTGGATACCATCCGCCGCCACGATATGTCGATATTTACGCGTCTGATCAGCGACAACAAGCTCGATGCGATTATGCCGGCCCACGTTATTTATCCGGAAGCCGATGCGCGCCCGGCCAGCGGTTCGCCGTACTGGCTGCAAACCATTCTGCGTAACGAACTGGGGTTCAACGGCGTGATCTTCTCTGACGATCTGTCGATGGAAGGGGCGGCGGTGATGGGCAGCTATGCCGAGCGTGGTCAGGCGTCGCTGGACGCGGGTTGCGATATGATCCTCGTCTGCAATAATCGTAAGGGTGCGGTAAGCGTGCTGGATAACCTGTCGGCGATCAACGCTGAGCGTGTTACAAATTTGTATCATACCGGCTCATTTACCCGTCAGGAACTCATGTCGTCCCCGCGCTGGAAGGCGGCAAACGCAGCGCTGACGCAGCTGCATGAGCGCTGGGAAACGGCGAAGTCCACCCGGTGAAACCTGCCTGACGGCCCGGTTGATATGGTGAGGAAGCGATGATTATCTACTTACACGGTTTCGACTCGAACAGCCCCGGTAACCACGAGAAAGTGCTGCAGCTGCAGTTCATCGACCCGGACGTGCGGCTTATCAGCTACAGCACCCGGCATCCGAAGCACGACATGCAGCACCTGCTGCGCGAAGTGGACAAAATGCTTCAGCTCAATGTCGACGATCGCCCGCTGATCTGCGGCGTCGGGCTGGGCGGTTTCTGGGCCGAACGCATCGGCTTTCTGTGCGACATGCGCCAGGTGATCTTCAATCCGAATCTGTTTCCCGAGGAAAACATGGAGGGCAAGATCGACCGTCCGGAGGAGTATCTCAATATCGCGACCAAGTGCGTGGAAAACTTCCGTGAAAAGAATCGCGATCGCTGCATGACCATCCTTTCGCGCCAGGATGAGGCGCTCGATAGCCAGCGCACCGCCTCGCTGCTGCATCACTACTATGAAATTGTCTGGGATGAGGAGCAGGGCCACAAGTTCAAGAATATCTCGCCCCATCTGCAGCGTATTAAGGCGTTCAAAACCCTGGGCTAAGGCCTGGCGTGATCAACAACGGGTCAGCCCTGCGCTGGCCCGTTTCTTTTTTTGCCTCTCAGAAACTCCTTTTTAGTCTACTGTCTATCTTTTAAGCGATAATTATTGATGCACGTCAAATTTGGTATGACCAATGCACCTGACGTGCTATTCTCAACGGTGTTAACAAATTTAAGGTATCTAAACCATTGTTAATTCAGGGTTATTTTTATAACTTTAACTTAACAATTGGTTAATATTTTAGGGGGTCATGTTGACTACGCCATTAAAAAAGATCGTCATTGTTGGCGGCGGTGCCGGCGGGCTGGAGCTGGCAACCCAGCTCGGGCATAAGCTCGGTCGCAGTAAAAAAGCCAAAGTCACGCTGGTGGATCGCAACCACAGCCACCTGTGGAAACCGCTGCTGCACGAAGTGGCGACCGGTTCGCTGGATGAGGGCGTGGACGCGCTGAGCTATCTGGCGCATGCCCGCAATCACCACTTCCAGTTCCAGCTCGGTTCCGTCGTGGACATCAATCGCGAAAGCAAAACCCTCACCATCGCCGAGCTGCGCGATGAGAAGGGCGAACTGCTGGTCGCCGAACGCAAAATCCCTTACGACACGCTGGTTATGGCGCTGGGAAGTACCTCCAACGACTTCAACACGCCGGGCGTGAAAGAGCACTGCATTTTCCTCGATAACCCACACCAGGCGCGCCGCTTCCATCAGGAGATGCTCAACCTGTTCCTGAAGTACTCGGCTAACCTCGGCGCCAGCGGCAAAGTCAATATTGCTATCGTCGGCGGTGGCGCCACCGGGGTGGAGCTGTCCGCAGAGCTGCACAACGCGGTGAAACAGCTGCACAGCTACGGCTACAAAGGGCTGACCAACGAGGCGCTGAATGTGACGCTGGTGGAAGCGGGCGAGCGTATTCTGCCGGCGCTGCCGCCGCGTATCTCCAGCGCCGCGCATAACGAGCTGACCAAGCTAGGCGTGCGCGTGCTGACCAATACCATGGTGACCAGCGCGGATGAAGGTGGCCTGAACACCAAAGAGGGCGAGTACATCAAAGCCGATCTGATGGTGTGGGCTGCGGGTATCAAAGCGCCGGACTTTATGAAAGAGATTGGCGGCCTCGAAACCAACCGTATCAATCAGCTGGTGGTGGAGCCGACGCTGCAGACGACCCGCGATGCGGATATCTTCGCGATTGGCGACTGCGCCTCCTGCGCCCGTCCGGAAGGTGGCTTCGTGCCGCCGCGTGCGCAGGCTGCACACCAGATGGCGTCCTGCGCTCAGGCCAATATCCTGGCGCAGCTCAAAGGCAAGCCGCTGAAGTCTTACGTCTATAAAGACCACGGCTCGCTGGTGTCGCTCTCGAAGTTCTCTACCGTGGGCAGCCTGATGGGTAACCTGATGCGCGGTTCAATGATGGTGGAAGGGCGGATGGCGCGTATCGTCTACATCTCGCTCTACCGTATGCATCAGATCGCGCTGCACGGTTACATGAAAACCGGTCTGATGATGCTGGTTGGCAGCATCAACCGCGTGATCCGTCCGCGACTCAAGCTGCACTGACCGATAAGCCCTGTCCTGCAAAGGGCAGGGCTTAAAGCACAAAATCCCGCCTGGACTGCTGTGACGCATAGGAGTTCTCCTAAACGCGTCTTTTTCCACATATTCTCGCATTTTTACGCTTGTTTCTTATTTGCCACTACACCCTGTCGGTTGCAGAATGATGACCATTAGCGCAAGCAGGAGGTTCTGTTGTGAATAAATCAATGTTAGCCGGTATCGGCATCGGCGTAGCCGCCGCACTGGGGGTGGCTGCGGTCGCCAGCCTGAATGTGTTTGACCGTTCCCCGCAGTATGCGCAGGTGGTTTCCGCCACGCCAATTAAAGAGACCGTGAAGACGCCGCGTCAGGAGTGCCGCAACGTCACCGTCACCCATCGCCGCCCGGTGCAGGATGAGCACCGTATTGCGGGTTCCGTGCTGGGCGCCGTCGCGGGCGGGGTGATTGGTCATCAGTTCGGCGGTGGCCGCGGCAAAGATGTGGCAACCGTGGTCGGTGCGCTGGGAGGCGGCTATGCCGGTAACCAGGTGCAGGGCGCACTGCAGGAAGGCGACACCTACACCAGCACCCAGCAGCGCTGCAAAACAGTCTATGACAAGTCAGAAAAAATGCTGGGTTACGACGTGACCTACCGCATTGGCGAACAGCAGGGCAAAATCCGCATGGATAACGATCCCGGCTCGCAGATCCCGCTCGACAGCAATGGTCAGCTGATCCTGAATAAAAAAGCGTAAAAAAGACGTTCTCTGCATTCGCCCCTCTGTCGCTCAGGCTGCGGGGCGTTTTTTATGTATAAAGAAAAACCCTTACGCCTGGATGCCGGTGCGGCAGACGTAAGGGTTTTTGCACTCTGCGGCCAAAGTGCGCCGTTTAAATCAGACTGTGCTGGCGGAAAAGCAGGCATCCGGTGATCAGAACAGAAATAAAGGCAAAAATTACTGAACCACCACATAACAACCAGAGTCCAAATAACAATGTTATTACTATTAACACCTTAAATAATGGTAATAGCATAATCATTTCCATAATCCTTCTGCATGTGAATAGTCAAACTGCAAACCTTGTTGTCCGTAATGAAAGGCTAAAGCACCGCCAGACCCGGAACTTCAGGTGCCCTTGCTGCGGTTAATCTCGTCTTCCTGACGATATTCTTCCTGTCTCATCCTGAATAATGATTCGTTAGCAGTGAAATAATCATCAGCTGCTTAAAAGCATAGTTAACCATCAAAATATATTTAATAGGTTTTGGCGATTGTTGAGATAGCCTTAGGCTATCAAAAGGCTGGAGCCAGTCCAGAGGCGGGTTTACGGGCAAAAGCAGAAAGGGCACAAAAAATTCGTGCTCCGGTAGCGGAGCACGAAAGATAACTTCAGATTATCAATTCCCTGATGACTACAGGGTTAACGCGGGCGGTAAGCCTGGATCAGCTCGGGCAGAATATGCAGTGTGGTATCAGCGACCTTATGCAGGGTATCGAAACAGGCGCCTTCGCGCGCGCTGACCGACATGCCCTGCAGCAGGCAGGCTAAATAGCGTGCCAGACCCTGGGTGTCGCAGTCGCCGGGTAACTCACCCTGCTGCTGGCGCTCATCGAGGAAACGCACCAGCGTCTGCTCCTGCATCGCGTGACGTGCCTTAATGGTACAGGCGACCTGCTCAGACGAGGCGGCCAGCCCTGCTGAAGTGGTGATGATAAAGCAGCCCGCCGGCGTATCGTTGCTGGTAAAGCAGGTCGCGACCGCAGAGAAATAATCAGCCAGCGCCTGCGCCAGCGTTTTATCACTGCCGAACAGCTCGGCTTCCTGCCTTGCGGCAAAGCGGGCAATGTAGCGGTCGAGTACCGCGCGGAACAGCCCCTCTTTATTGGTGAACTCGGCATACAGCGTCGGCGCTTTCGCCCCGGTCGCTTCCACGAGGTCTGAGAGCGACGTCGCTTCGTAGCCGTGCTGCCAGAAGAGTGTCATGGCCTTATCAAGCGCGGCTTCCCTGTCGAACACTTTTGGTCGGCCACGGCTTTTTTTTGCGCATTGTGGTGCGTCAGTATTCATAGTGCCGTTAACCCCTGTTGATGATGTGTCATTCATTATTGCAAGTTTATCCGTCCGGTTCCAGCCTCAATTCCGGAAAATAATTGAGCGCTATCTATATGAATAAATTATCTTTTTGAATTTAATTAATGCTCATTATAAAATTAGGTTGACGTGTGACCACGATCACATCTATCATTTGTTTATCGATCGTTAAGTTAATTGATTAACGACATTCTTTCATCTGCAAAAAGGGTTACACACATGAAAACCATTACTGCTTTGTTTACTGCCGCGCTGTTAAGTTCACTTTCTTTCGCAAGCTTCGCTGCGGTAGAAGTTCAGTCCACCCCGGCGAATCAGCAGGCGGTTGGCACCATTTCCGCAACCGCAGGTACCAACCTGGGTTCACTGGAAGATCAGCTGGCACAGAAAGCTGAAGAGATGGGCGCAAGCTCCTTCCGCATCACCTCTGTGACCGGTCCGAATACCCTGCACGGCACCGCGGTTATCTATAAATAAGTAATTCGCCCGCTGTTTATGCCTGAAAAAAAGCCCTGCAATCGCAGGGCTTTTTTGTTTTCAGACTTAAATCGTCTGGTCAGGGCTTTCCGGGTGGTGGGCGGCAACGTCAGCCGGCATCCCTGAGCGCACCTCCATGGCATGTTCCATGGTCGCAGCGTCGGTGGCCGCATCGTCTTTAAAGGCTGTCATCGCCGCATTAAGCACGATCGGCAGAGTCTTCGGATCGTCTTCCAGCGTTTTCGACAGCGGCTGATGCACCTCCACCAGGCGACGTCCATCCGGCTCTACGGACGCTTTAATCGGCGTATTAATGATGTTGACCTTCGTGCCCGGTTTCACCGCGCTGAACAGGGCGGCAATATCGCCGTCGCGCAGACGAATGCAGCCCGAGCTGACGCGCATCCCGATACCGAAGTCGGCATTGGTGCCGTGGATCAGGTAGACGCCGCCGTAAGCCGCCAGGCGGATAGCGTGGTGCCCCATCGGGTTATCCGGCCCGGCGGGAACCACGGCGGGCAGATCGATGCCTTTCGCTTTATAGCGGGCGCGAATGTTCGCGGTCGGCGTCCAGGTCGGGTTAGCGCGCTTGTCCGAGATGGTGGTGACCATGGTTGGCGTCAGCGTGTCGCTGTCGAGCTGGCCGATGCCGATAGGGTAGACGGTCACCTGATTACTGCCCGGCGGATAGTAATAGAGGCGCAGCTCGGCGAGGTTAATCACAATCCCTTCGCGCGGCACGTCCGGCAGCAGCGTCTGTAACGGAATGGTCAGCACGCTACCAGCACGTGGCACATAGGGGTCAACGCCGGGGTTGGCCTGCAGCAGCGCCAGAAAACCGACGTTATATTTTTTGGCAATCGCTTCCAGCGAGCCGCCATCGTTTTCCACCACGTGATAAGCATTTTCTCCCACCAGACGGCTTCCGGTTGGCGGCAGCGGCCAGGTATTGGCCCGGGCGGGCAGGGCGCTTAAGGCTACTACCGCGGCCAGGGTTAATGTCGCCAGCCAGTGTGACGATCGCACAGTTTTCATCATGACCCTTATCTCCCAGAAAGATTGGGCTTAATTATTGTTTATAGAAGATAAATTATGGCGGGTGCCCGTGTAGGGAAATCCAGGCGCTTTGAAAGGGTTTGTAAAGGTGAAGCAGCGCACCCGCAGAACGGGTGCGCATCAGGTTACGCGGCGCGGTTTTCCGCCAGCTGGTTCATAAAGTTACGTACCCACTCCATGCGGGTTTTACGCTCGCTCAGATCCTGCATAAAGCGCAGACGGGTCGGGCCGTCGAGGCGGAAATGCTGCGGCTGCTTCTGCAACAGACCGATCAGCCACACCGGATCGACATGGTTTTTCTCCGCGAACTCAATGATGCCGCCTTTCTCATTGCCCTCGATCTTCCGTACGCCAAGCTGCTGGGCCTGCAACCGCAGATGGGCGATATCCAGCAGGTTGCGCGCCGCGTCCGGCAACAGCCCGAAGCGGTCGATCAGCTCCACCTTCAGCTCCTCCAGCTCCGCAGACTGCTTCGCGCTGGCGATGCGCTTGTAGAACGACAGGCGCGTATTGACGTCTGGAATGAAGTCCTCCGGCAGCAGGGCCGGCATCCGCAGCTCCACTTCAGTCTGGCTGCTGGTGAGATCCTCAAGCGACGGCTCGCGGCCCTCTTTCAGCGCGTCGACCGCATTTTCCAGCAGCTCCATATAGAGCGAGAAGCCGATGGTTTCCATCTGACCGCTCTGATCCTCACCCAACAGCTCACCGGCACCGCGAATTTCGAGGT
Source organism: Siccibacter colletis (assembly GCF_025914095.1). Classification (NCBI taxonomy): domain Bacteria; kingdom Pseudomonadati; phylum Pseudomonadota; class Gammaproteobacteria; order Enterobacterales; family Enterobacteriaceae; genus Siccibacter; species Siccibacter colletis. The sequence continues at coordinate 1,554,744 of NZ_CP074352.1, forward strand.
CATGGGTCGCCAGCGCAAAGCCCGCGCCCAGATCTTCCAGCGAGGCGATGGCCTCAAGGCGTTTTTTGGCATCGCTGGTCATCGCTTTCGGATGCGGCGTCAGCAGCCAGGCGTATGCCTGGTGATGAGAGCGTCCGACGCGCCCGCGCAGCTGGTGGAGCTGCGCCAGCCCGAAGTGGTCGGCGCGCTCGATGATAATGGTGTTAGCGGTCGGGATATCGATCCCGGTTTCGATGATGGTGGTACACACCAGTACGTTAAAGCGCTGGTGGTGGAAATCATTCATCACCCGCTCCAGCTCGCGCTCGCGCATCTGGCCGTGACCGATAGCGATACGCGCTTCCGGCACCAGCGTCGCCAGCCGCTCGGCGGCTTTCTGGATGTTTTCCACGTCGTTAAACAGGTAGTAGACCTGACCGCCGCGCAGCACCTCACGCAGGATCGCCTCGCGCACCACCAGGTTATCGTACTCGCGCACGAAGGTTTTTACCGCCAGACGGCGAGCCGGCGGGGTAGCGATAATCGACAGATCGCGCATGCCGCTCATCGCCATATTGAGGGTACGCGGGATCGGCGTGGCGGTAAGAGTGAGGATATCCACATCGGCGCGCATCGCCTTGATCCGCTCCTTGTGGCGCACCCCGAAGCGGTGCTCCTCATCGACGATCAGCAGCCCCAGATCCTTCATCTTCACATCACTCTGCAGCAGCTTGTGGGTGCCGATAAGAATATCGACCTTGCCGTCGGCAGCCTGCTCCAGCACCTGCGCCTGCTCTTTGGCGCTGCGAAAACGCGACAGCAGCTCAATGCGCACCGGCCAGTTGGCGAAGCGGTCACGGAAGTTATCGAAGTGCTGCTGCGCCAGCAGCGTGGTCGGCACCAGCACCGCCACCTGCTTGTTATTCTCGATGGCGAGGAAAGTGGCGCGCATCGCCACTTCGGTTTTTCCGAAACCAACGTCGCCGCACACCAGCCGGTCCATTGCCAGCGGCTGGCACATGTCGCTCAGCACCGCATTGATGGCCTGGGCCTGGTCCGGTGTGGTTTCGAACGGGAAACCCTCGCAGAACAGGCGATACTGCTCTTTGTCATGCTTAAAGGCGAAGCCCGCTTTAGCCGCGCGCTGGGCGTAAATATCCAGCAGCTCGGCGGCCACGTCGCGCACTTTTTCCGCGGCTTTCTGCCGTGCGCGCGTCCAGGCATCGCTGCCGAGTTTATGCAGCGGCGCATTATCTTCCGCGCCACCGGCATAGCGGCTGATGAGGTGCAGGGACGACACCGGCACGTAGAGCTTTGCGTCGTTGGCATAGGTGAGCATCAGATACTCAGCGGTAATACCGCCCGCTTCAAGGGTGGTCAGCCCCGCATAGCGCCCGACGCCGTGCTCCAGATGCACCACCGGCTGGCCGGGGTGCAGCTCGGCGAGGTTGCGGATCAACGTATCCGGGTTGATGGTGCGGCGGCTCTCCTGGCGACGGCGCGTTACGCGCTCGCCCAGCAGATCGCTTTCGCAGATCAGCGCCAGGTTACGCAGGGTATCAATGTAGCCGCGCTCCGCCGCCCCGATCATCAGGAAACGGCCATTGCCCGTGGCTTCATCGAGGCGGTGAATGCGTTTCGGAGCCACCTTAATACGCGCCAGCAGTTCCCCCAGCGCCTCGCGGCGCCCCTCGCTTTCTACCGAGAACACCACCGGCCCGGTAAAGGATTCCAGGAACTGACGCAGGGCGTCCAGCGGTGATTTCTGCTGCGCCTGTACCGCCAGGTCCGGCAGCGTCTGATAGCCAAGATTGGTATGGGCGGCTTTCTCCGCCAGCGCCTCGTGCGCGAGGTGCATGCGCGGCCAGTGCTTCAGCTCGGCGAACAGCTCATCGGTACGCAGCCACAGCAGTTCCGGCGGCAGCAGCGGACGCATCGGGTCCACGCCACGGTTTTCGTAGCGCGCCCGGGCATCGCTCTGGAAACGCTCGGCGCTGGCTTCCAGCGCACCGGTGCTGACAAGCAGGGTATTTTTCGGCAGATAGCTGAACAGCGGCGGCAGCGGCTCGCTGAAGAACAGCGGCTGCCAGTACTCGATCCCGGCGGGCAGGGTGCCTTTGCTCACCTGCTGATAGATGTGCTCCGCGTCGCGCTTGACCTCAAAGCGGTCGCGCCACTGGCTGCGGAACAGTTCGATAGCCGCTTTGTCGGTAGGAAACTCGTGGGCGGGCAGCAGATTAATGGCCTCAACCTCTTCCAGCGTACGCTGGCTGTCGACGTCGAACAGGCGCAGGCTGTCGATCTCGTCATCAAAGAAGTCGATGCGGTAGGGCTGCTCGCTGCCCATCGGATAGAGATCGAGCAGCGCGCCGCGGGTGGCGTATTCGCCGTGTGCCATCACCTGATCAACGTGGCGGTAACCGGCCTGGTCGAGCTGGGCGCGCAGGCCGTCGCGCGACAGGCGCTGGCCCTTTTTCATCACCAGCGCGTGGCCGTGCAGATAGCTGTGCGGGCAGACGCGTTGCATCAGGGTGTTGACCGGCATGATCAGCACGCCGCGCTGCATCGTCGGCAGCTGATAGAGCGTCGACAGACGCGAGGAGATGATCTCCTGGTGCGGCGAGAAGCTGTCATAGGGCAGCGTTTCCCAGTCCGCCAGGTTCATCACCATGCTGTCGGTGAACTGCTGGATTTCGTCGTGCAGGCGCAGGGCGTTTTGCATGTCCGGGGCGATGAGGACCACCGGGCCGGCATGACGTTCGGCAATTTCCGCCACTTCGGTTGCGCAGGCTGCGCCGGTTAGCTGACCCAGCTGGCGCAGATCGCCGGCTTTCACTGGCAGGGAATAACGATATTGTTCAGGCATAGACGGTGTCAGGTTCTCGCTTGTTTTAGTTCGCGTGACGGAGAAGGCGGCGCGCGATGGCGTGCTCATTATTATCCGTCATCGCTTTACATTAGCAAATCAGAAAGCAGTAACGGTCAACAGTGTAGCGGGAAGCGACAAAGTCAGCCCCGCAAATGCGGGGCTGTGAGGTTAACGCGCGTCGGAATTGAGCGTCAGCGGTTTAGGCGGAGAGAACAGGGCGTCCTTCACAAAGGTGGTGGAGAACTTGCGTACCGCGAGTCCCACCAGCGTGCAGAGTGCGAGGCTGATAAACGGATAGGTCAGCAGCAGGGCCAGCAGCAGCGTATCGCTGAACGCCTTCTGGTTGATCTTCGCCACCAGCACCAGGCTCATCGCTTCAATCAGAATGCGGTGCGTGGTGTAAACCGCGATGGTATTCGAGCCAATGATGTTGAACAGGGAGTTTTCGTTCGCGCCACGCCACTGCTCATACAGGTAAAACACCTTCATGATCGCCACAATTGATATCATTGAGATAAACAGCGGCACGTTCAGGAAGTAGAACGGCACCGAAGCCACCGCCAGCAGCGCGAAGATTGGCAGGCGGCGCGGTCGCCACTGCTTGACGCTCTCGATGAGCGGCCCGCCAAAGAACGCGCCCAGACTGTAATACGGCATGTTGCGGATCACGCTGTTCAACCCCCACCACGGCGTCGGCAGGAAGTTGATAGCGATACTCAGCCCGACCAGCACCACGAACAGCGCCACCCGGAAGCGGTAAAACGCCTTAAAGATGATGAAGTAGACGATCAGCGCATAGAGATACCACAGGCTGGTGCTTGCGGTGAGCATGCCCACCAGAAACTCGCCGGGGGATTCCGCGTAGGCGGCGTTGCTGATGTCGCTGATGTCACGCTGCGGCGCCAGCCACTCATTCAGATGAAGCAGGCCGAACCACTGCACCGCTCCCCAGAGGATCAGCACGTACAGGATGCTCAGCACGCGCTTATCGAGGCACTGCTTCCAGGGAACCTCGCTGATATAGCGGCGGATCAGGTAGCCGGAGATAAAGAAGAAGACCGGCATGCGGAACGGCGCGAGGTAGAGGTTAAAGTAGACCCAGGCCTTCGACACCATAATTGCCAGGTGATTCTCAAGCCCCATGAGGTTGGGGTAGAAAGTGATCACCGAGTGATACACCACCACCAGACAAATACACATCCCTTTGATCTGGTTAATCCATAACTGTTTTTGTTGCTTCTGTTTCATGCGAAAACGCGCACCCGTTTTTTGGCCAATTACAGCCTATAGCCTGGCGGCTAAGGATATATTGGTCATCGGAATCAATCTGGTTTTGCACCGTTTGGGCGATTTCAGGAAAAACCGCAGGGTGGCAGAAAGGCGGATACGCCGCCGGGTTTGTCGCAATCACAAATGATATCAAATTGATTTTTCGGGTTTTTCTGTTAAGGAATGTGTCGGCCTGGAAATGGCGTTTCATTTACTTAATCCGGTTACGCTTATATACTTGCCAGTCACTTTGCACACGGTTTAAGACGGATTTCATGTACCAACCTGTCGCTTTATTCATTGGCTTACGCTACATGCGGGGCCGCGCAGCTGACCGCTTCGGTCGTTTCGTCTCATGGCTGTCGACCATCGGCATCACGCTGGGCGTACTGGCGCTGGTCACGGTGCTTTCCGTGATGAACGGATTCGAACGCGAACTGCAAAACAACATTCTCGGCCTGATGCCCCAGGCCATCGTTACGTCGCCCTCCGGCTCTCTTAATCCCCAGCAGCGTCCGGCAGACAGCCTGAACCTTCAGGGCGTCAGCCGCAGCGCGCCGCTCACTACCGGGGATGTGGTGCTGCAGAGCGCCCGCAACGTGTCGGTGGGCGTGATGCTTGGCATCGACCCGGCGCAGCGCGACCCGCTTACCCCCTATCTCAGCAACGTCCAGCAAAGCGTGCTGGCACCGGGTAAATACAACGTCATCCTCGGCGAACAGCTGGCGGGCCAGCTTGGGGTGAACCGTGGCGATCAGATCCGCGTGATGGTGCCATCTGCCAGCCAGTTTACGCCGATGGGACGTCTGCCAAGCCAGCGTCTGTTCACCGTAGCGGGTACGTTTGCCGCCAACAGCGAAGTGGACGGCTACCAGATGCTGGTCAACATTCAGGACGCCTCGCGCCTGATGCGCTATCCGGCCGGGAACATCACTGGCTGGCGTCTGTGGCTTAACGAACCGCTGAAGGTGGACGAGCTGAGCCAGCAGACCCTGCCGGAGGGCACGGTGTGGAAAGACTGGCGCGAGCGCAAGGGCGAGCTGTTCCAGGCGGTACGCATGGAGAAGAACATGATGGGCCTGCTGCTCAGCCTGATCATCGCCGTCGCCGCGTTTAATATCATCACCTCGCTGGGCCTCATGGTGATGGAGAAGCAGGGCGAAGTTGCCATTCTGCAAACCCAGGGGCTGAACCGCCGCCAGATCATGGCGGTGTTTATGATCCAGGGCGCCAGCGCCGGTATCGTCGGCGCGCTGCTCGGGGCGGTGCTCGGCGCACTGCTTGCCAGCCAGCTTAACAACCTGATGCCGATTATCGGCGCGCTGCTGGATGGCGCGGCGTTGCCGGTGGCTATTGAACCTTTGCAGGTGGTGGGGATCGCGCTGGCCGCGATGGCCATCGCCCTGTTGTCCACGCTTTACCCGTCATGGCGCGCTGCCGCCACCCAACCCGCTGAGGCTTTACGTTATGAGTAATTCTGTGCTGTTACAGTGCGACAACCTGTGCAAACGCTACCAGGAAGGTAAGGTGCAGACCGACGTATTGCACAACGTGAGCTTCAGCATCGCCGCCGGGGAGACGATGGCTATCGTCGGCAGCTCCGGCTCGGGGAAAAGTACCCTGTTGCACCTGCTGGGCGGGCTGGACACGCCGACGTCCGGCGATGTGATCTTTAACGGCCAGGCGATGAGCTCGCTGTCAGCGGCAGCGAAAGCCGAGCTGCGCAACCGCGAGCTGGGCTTTATCTATCAGTTCCACCACCTGCTGCCGGACTTCACCGCGCTGGAAAACGTCGCGATGCCCTTGCTGATTGGCAAGCACAAGCAGCCGGAAGCGCGCGCGCTGGAGATGCTGCGTGCAGTGGGTCTTGATCATCGCAGCAGCCATCGCCCGTCCGAGCTGTCCGGCGGTGAGCGGCAGCGCGTGGCTATCGCCCGTGCGCTGGTGAATAACCCGCGGCTGGTGCTGGCGGATGAACCGACCGGTAACCTCGACGCCCGCAACGCCGACAGCATCTTTGAACTGCTCGGCGAGCTGAACCGCACCCAGGGCACCGCCTTCCTTGTGGTGACGCATGACCTGCAGCTGGCAAAACGCATGCAGCGCCAGCTGGAGATGCGCGACGGCCATCTGAATGCTGAACTGACCCTGATGGGGGCGCAGTAATGGCGTCTCCGCTTTCGCTTTTAATCGGCCTGCGCTTTAGCCGCGGACGCCGCCGCAGCGGCATGGTGTCGCTTATCTCTGTGATCTCCACCATCGGCATTGCGCTGGGAGTGGCGGTGCTGATCGTCGGCCTGAGCGCCATGAACGGTTTTGAGCGCGAACTGAATAACCGCATTCTCGCCGTGGTGCCGCACGGGCAGATTGAGCCGGTAGAGCAGCCGTTCAACGCCTGGCAGGACGTGCTTGGCCGCATCGAGCAGGTGAAGGGCATTGAAGCCGCCGCGCCGTACGTCAACTTTACCGGACTGGTGGAGAGCGGCGTCAACCTGCGCGCCATCCAGGTAAAAGGTGTGGACCCGGCGCAGGAGACCCGTCTCAGCGCGCTGCCCTCGTTTGTGCAGAACAACGCCTGGGCCAGCTTCAAAGCCGGGGAACAGCAGATCATCATTGGTAAAGGCGTCGCCGACGCGCTGAAAGTGAAGCAGGGCGACTGGCTGACCATCATGATCCCGAACGCCAACAGCGAGCACAAGCTGCTGCAGCCGAAACGCGTGCGCCTGCACGTCGCCGGCATTCTGCAGCTCAGCGGCCAGCTCGACCACAGCTTCGCGATGGTGCCGCTGGCGGATGCCCAGCAGTATCTCGATATGGGCAACAGCGTGACCGGCATCGCCATCAAAGTGCAGGACGTGTTTAACGCCAACAAGCTGGTGCGTGACGCCGGCCAGGTGACCGACGCCTACGTCTACATCAAGAGCTGGATCGGCACCTACGGCTACATGTATCGCGATATCCAGATGATCCGCGCCATTATGTATCTGGCGATGGTGCTGGTAATCGGCGTTGCCTGTTTTAACATCGTCTCGACGCTGGTAATGGCGGTGAAGGACAAGAGCAGCGACATCGCGGTGCTGCGCACGCTGGGTGCCAAAGACGGGCTGATCCGCGCCATTTTCGTCTGGTACGGGCTGCTGGCAGGATTACTGGGGAGTGTAATCGGCGTGATTATCGGTGTGCTGGCGGCCTTTAACCTGACCACCATTATCAATGCGATTCAGCGCGCCACCGGGCATCAGTTCCTGTCGGGCGACATCTATTTCATTGACTTCCTGCCGTCTGAACTGCACTGGCTGGATGTGGTCTACGTGTTACTCACCGCGCTGGTCCTGAGCCTGATTGCCAGCTGGTACCCGGCGCGACGCGCCAGCCGCATCGATCCGGCGCGCGTGCTGAGCGGCGGACAGTAATCACGGGAGGGGTGATGTACTACGGCTTCGATATCGGCGGCAGCAAAATTGCCCTCGGCGTCTATGATGACGCCCGCCGTTTGCAATGGGAGCGCCGCATCGCCACGCCGCACGACGATTACCGTGCGTTTCTCGATGCCATTGCCGGGCTGGTGACCGAGGCCGATACGCGCTTTGGTGCCGCGGGCAGCGTTGGCGTCGGTATTCCCGGCATGCCGCAGACCGACGACGGCACGCTTTATGCTGCCAATCTGCCTGCTGCCAGCGGTCGTCCTTTCATGGCCGATCTCAGCGACCGTCTTGGACGCGAGGTACGGGTCGATAACGACGCCAACTGTTTTACCCTCTCCGAAGCCTGGGATGATGAGTTCCGCCACCTGCCGGTAGTGATGGGCCTGATCCTCGGCACCGGCGTGGGCGGCGGGCTGGTCGTCAATGGCAAGCCGGTCTCCGGGCGCAGCTATATCACCGGCGAGTTCGGCCATACCCGCCTGCCGGTTGACGCACTCGACGCGCTCGGCGCCGACGTGCCGCTTCGCCCCTGTGGCTGCGGGCAGCGCGGCTGTATCGAAGGCTATCTCTCCGGGCCGGGCTTTGCCTGGCTGTGGCAGCACTACTACGCGCAGCCGCATAATGCGCAGCAGATCGTCGCCCTGTGGCAGGCTGGCGATACACGCGCGCGGGCGTTTGTTGACCGCTGGCTCGATCTGCTGGCAGTCTGTCTGGGCAATATTCTGACCATTCTCGATCCCCATCTGGTGGTGATCGGCGGCGGGCTTTCTCATTTTGATGCGCTGTTTGAAGCCCTGCCGTCGCGTCTGCCACGCGCCTTACTGCCGGTGGCAAAGGTTCCGCGCATTGCGCGGGCGCGCCACGGCGATGCCGGAGGAATGCGCGGTGCGGCATTCCTTCATCTCACCGAGTAAACTGAGGTAGATATGCAATCGCGTCGTTCGCACCGTCTGATTCGTTTCAAGAAAAATAAACGTAGGCTGCGCGACCGGTTGCGTCAGCGTATTTTCTTCAGAGACACGGTGGTACCCGAAGTGATGGAAAAACCGAGAGTTGTCGTACTGACCGGCGCGGGCATCTCCGCGGAGTCCGGTATTCGCACCTTCCGCGCCGCAGACGGCTTGTGGGAAGAGCACCGCGTTGAAGACGTGGCGACCCCGGAAGGCTTTTCGCGCAACCCGCAGCTGGTTCAGGCGTTCTACAACGCGCGCCGCCGCCAGCTGCAGCAGGCTGAAATCGCGCCTAACGCCGCGCATCATGCTCTGGCGCAGTTAGAGGCGGAGCTGGGCGATCGTTTTCTGCTGGTGACGCAGAATATCGATAACCTGCACGAGCGCGCCGGGAATAAAAATGTGATTCACATGCACGGCGAGCTATTAAAAGTGCGCTGCGACTGGAGCGGCCAGGTGCTGGAGTGGACCGGGGACATCACCCCGGAAGACAAGTGCCACTGCTGCCAGTTCCCGCAGCCGCTGCGCCCGCACGTGGTGTGGTTCGGCGAGATGCCGCTCGGCATGGATGAGATCTACAGCGCCATCGCTATGGCAGACGTGTTTATCGCCATCGGCACCTCCGGCCACGTCTATCCGGCGGCCGGCTTCGTGCATGAAGCCAAACTACAGGGCGCGCACACCGTCGAGTTAAACCTCGAACCGAGCCAGGTGAACAGCGACTTCGACGAAAAGCATTACGGACTGGCCAGCAGCGTGGTGCCGGAGTATGTCGACAGGATGCTGAAAGGGTTGTGATACCGGCATAGTGCAACAGAAATAACAATGCGGGATGCAGAGGACTGCTGGTTTACGCCAGCGGTCCTTTTTTTATGCGCTGCGTAATGGGTGCATGGCCGTCAGGTTTCAAAACAAAAAATCGCCAGATGTGTTCGTAAAGACTAGAGTGAATTCAGATGTCACTGGTATGACCATATGCTAAGGCTCAACGAATGAATTCGATAATAGTACCGGTAAATGAAGGCGGGTTTCTGGCTGCCACGATGTGGGAAAGAAGCGATGCCAAAGCGACGGTTATCCTTCACCCGGCAACGGCGGTTGTGCAGGGGTTTTATAAGGGATTCGCGGAGTACCTTTTTAACAGGGGATTCAATGTCCTCACTTACGATTATCGGGGTACTGGCCGTTCAACGTCAGGGATAGTCCGTAACTGCAGCGTTTCAATGTCAGACTGGATAGAGCAGGACGTTGGATGCATAACCGCATGGGCTAAAGCTCATTTCCCCGATCTTAGCCTGCTGGCGGTAGGGCACAGTGTAGGAGGGCATGCCGTTCTGCTTTCGTCAGCCACCCACGCCCTGCAGGCCGCCGTCATCGTAGCCTCACATGCTGGCGTGACGAGCACAATAAAACAGACAACAGAGAAGCTGCGTGTCTGGTGTTTGCTGCGTGTTCTGGCCCCGGTTCTTTGCCGTATCTTCGGGTACATGCCTGCCCGGCTCCTGGGGCTGGGAGAAGATCTACCGGCACCCGTGATGCTTCAGTGGGGGCGCTGGAGCGCAATGCCAGGTTACTTCTACGACGATCCAGACTGGGATGCACGCCAGCGGGCAAGTGAAATAACGTTACCCGTGCTGGTGATGGGTTTTGATGATGACCCCTGGGCTAATTCTGAAGCTATCACGCGGCTAATGGAGCCAGTGCATAAAGCAAAAATCGAACGCCGCGAGATACGGCACGCGGAGTTTGAGCTTCCGGCCATTGGCCACATGGGTTTTTTCCGTGCGCGATGTGCGGATAAATTGTGGCCCGTCGTCGGTGAATGGCTGGAAAGCCAGTGCCACGACTGAACGAAGCGTGGACATTACGTCCGGAGTAATCACCGGTTAATGTTCACATGGCATTAACCGGGGTTAAGAGTAAGGGCTGTTTGCTTTGAGCGAGGAGCGGACATTAGCGTTGACTGTGCGTTAGCATACCAAAGCCATCTACCGGAGCGTGGTTGCTCCAACATGTCATGTGCTGTAACGGATAAAGGCATACCTAAGTCGGACAGCTTTATGAGGTACGCCGCGGCTTTTTTTTAATATGTCCCATTCGTCTGTAACCCGCTTTAGCTCCTTCTGGAGCCGTTATCTGATAGAATTTTATTGGTGGAAGAATCCGGCTCATACGCCTTTATCCATGCATAAAGGCTGTGGGATAATAACGTGACGTGTTGCCACGCTGGAAACAGAATGACCGCGTTCAACAACCTGTTTTACCGCTTCAATTGTAAACTCTTCGGGATAATGCCTACAGCTCATGTGCACCTTCTTTAAGTCATATTAAATTACTCTGAGGTGGCTGTTAAAAGCGTGGTGATTCAAGGGTCGTTTTAACAGTTTCCCGCCAGTAATGGCGAGCTGTTGCATTTGGCATGCAGGTGCATAAGAACCACTACATAAAATAGCCATGCATGGCTACGAGCGAGCATAACAGGGTTTTAATATAACAATAAATATAGTATCTTTTAAAAAACACCTCGGCATTTCGCGTTAACTTTTTTTCGAAAGGAATTACGTATGTCATTAAAAGTTATTAGAGAACAAGTTTTAAAATTCATCTCTCAATCATCTCCTTCTGTTATCGCTATCAAAGGTGAATGGGGAGTTGGTAAGACTTTTGGATGGGAAGCACTTTTATTAGAAGCAAAAAAGGGAAATATGATTTCTGGGAAAAGATATTCTTATGCCTCTTTATTTGGGATTTCCTCATTGGATAAATTAAAATATACTATATTTGAAAACTCTATTCAACAAGATTCAATAGGACATGAACCAAATTTAGAAAGTTTAAGAACCAATACTTTTGGCATGCTTGAGATATTAGGGCGCGGTTCTTGGAGTAAACTTAAAGATATGCCTTTCATCAAATCGGCAGCACCAGCTATTGAAGCTTTTTCATTCATGTCAATTACGGATGCGCTTATTTGTATAGATGATTTAGAAAGAAGGGGGAAGGGGCTCGATCTTAAAGATGTATTGGGTCTGGTCTCGTTGTTGAAAGAAAAAAAGAAATGCAAGGTTGTATTGCTACTAAATGCCGGAACCGATGAGACAAGTGATTATGAAAAATACAAAGAAAAAGTAATTGATGTTGAATTGGAATTTTCTCCTACTCCTGAAGAAAGTGCTCAAATAGTCTACAATAGTTCTAAGAAGTTCCATGACGAACTATCAAAGTTTACAATATCATTGGGTGTTAAAAATATTAGAGTGCTCACAAAAATAGAAAGATACATTGAACTTGCTATTAATCTATTCGAGGATGTTGAGCCTGAGCTTATAAGCCATTTATTACATACTACTGCATTGTTTAGTTGGGCATACTATTGTTCATCACATGATGCAGATATACCCACGTTAGATTTTATAGAAACAGATGGCAGTAAAGCTTACATGGATTCTAAAAATCTAACGGATCAAGAGAAATTGTGGAAAAATCTACTCCTCAATTATGGTTTTAATGATTTTGATGAGTTGGATAAGATGATATCGAAACTAGTACGTAGCGGTTATGTGGATAGAGATGCTTTTCTTTCCGTCATATTGGAATCAAATGATAAATTAATCGCCAATAAGAAAAACAATAGTTACCATAGAGCGTGGGATACTTTTCATGATAGTTTTGGTGATAATCAGCAATTGGTTGTTAACCAATTATATGATAGTTTTTTACAGAGTATGCCCCATTTACATCCTAGTGATTTGGATGTTTTGGTACAAGCCTTAAGGGCATTGGATGAAAATGATAAAGCATCAAGTCTTATTAATTATTATATTGAGGCAAGAAAGGCTAATGTGGAATTATTTAACCCCGTCAACTATAATTTCGTAAGGAATATCAATGATGCTGAGATTCTTGAGAAATTCAAAGTGGTTTATAGTGACGAAAAACCTAAGAAGACTATAGAGGATGTTCTTATTCGAATCTCAGGGAAAAATGGTTGGGGGAATGAGGATGAGGAAGTGCTTTCTGAGGCAACTGAAGATGATTACTATAACTATTTTAAGAATATAAATGGCCCACATTTAACTGCTCATGTTTCGACTTGTCTGAAATTTGGTGGGTTTAGCAATGGAAGCGAAAAAATGGAATCAATTGCCAGTAAGGCACGTAATGCATTAATTAGAATTGCTTCTGAAAGTAAATTGAACGAAATAAGAATGAAAAAGTTTGGTTTATAATAAAAAGGACGCCATTATGGCGTCCTTTTTTATTACAAACATTCCGCAACACTGGACCATCCACTTTTGGCAAATCGGGTCTAACGCATCGTGGTGTTCACAACTTCCGCTCTTGGCACAGAGCGGACAAGCTAACCGGCTTGAGCGAAAAGCTGACGTTATTATTTCCAGAGAATTAAGTAATTTTATCTGCTTTTGCTTGCCTCGTTCCTCTCCTGGCAAATTATTCCATCGCATCGTTCAGCATGTCCCGGAAGCAGTGGCCAGTTTTACCTGACCACTACAAACTAGCTAAAGTAGCGCAAGGAACTGCTGTCGTTAAGCATGTGATGTTGCATATAGTCCATGTCATCTTTACTAAAATCATTATCTGTATCTTGCCCGAGCCTGATTTCCTGTTTAGCTGCATCTACAGACAGTGATGAATGGGATGTGGATACATGTATGTTCTCTTCATCAAGATCAAGAAAGTCATACTGGGATTTAAGACTATTTTGAAGTTTTTCCAGCCTGAGCTGCTGGTCACTCGCGACGTTTTTATCTTGATCAAGCGTAGTGGCAAGAGTGAGCTTCATTTCAGATTCAAAGTGGTCATCAAATGCATGCCGAACATTAGAGGCAAAATCGCTGATGTCGGCCTCGGGCTGAAGATGGGCAAGTAATCCACTGACTTCCCCGTTGTTTGATCGGTAAGTGATGCCCACTCCAATACAGGGACCACATCCTCCGGTTTCCATCTTTGTGTTGTTGCCTTTTAAAAGGGCAACCTGTCCCATCCCCAGTAATCCTTTTTTCAGGTTTTCAGGGGCTTCAGAACTTCGCACAGCTGAAGCGCCAGTGTGCAGGCCGCTTAAAGGCCCTTTCAGGGAGACGGTTTCTGAAGATGACGGTTGACCAGCTTCGGCCAGAGCGTGGTGCGTTAATGCACCTGAGCGATTTACTTGCATTATGACCTTCTTTTTTCCTGAAACCTCATTAAGTGAGTTTATGTGGGTTTGCCTCAGGAAAAGTTCCGCAACAAAATGATGCGGGTACAGCTAAAATACTGACCTGCTCCCGATTGAATGACATTGGCCTGTGTATTGTCCGATTCTGGTACAAAGCAGACATTTAACCTTCATTTTTATGCGATGCGTTATCAGGCAGGGGGTGCTCCACGGGCTGAATTACGAAGGTGTTTATGTCTGCTTTGAGCGGTGGTCATATTAGCGGTCTACGTTTACCGGTACGAATAGCTTTAACAGTCGTTAATCAGCAGTTATTCTCAATTCACATCAGTAACACATTATACAAATCGCGAATCGTTCATATCTGAACGTCACAAGTCTTATCCCCACGGAGAGTAACAGAATGAAGATGGACGCATTTGCTTTTGGCACCACGAACTGGAATGACGTCAAAAGAACCGAGCATCCAGGCGAAACAGGCGTCGCTTACTGGCGTACACAGTTCTTTGGTAACAAGCCTAATCAAATCCGTGTACGCATGGTTGAGTATACGCCTGGCTACCTTGCGGACCACTGGTGTCAAAAAGGGCATATCCTTTTTTGTATGGAAGGGGAGTTAGAAACAGTGCTCGAAGATGGACGAGAATTTGTGTTAAAGGCGGGAATGAGTTACCAGGTTGGCGATAATGCGGAACAACATCAGTCCAGAACAACTACTGGTGCGACGCTTTTTATTGTTGATTAATACGTTTACGCTGGCAGTGCTTTTTATGTGGAGCATCATCGGGCGAGTGGCCCGGGTGCTGAATTATGATGTGTTAATGTCAGCTTTGAGCGAGGAGGGGACATAATTTCTCGTAAGCGGATTGCGCGGCGTTAAATTACAGACGTAACTATAAGCTGAATAATTCAGGATAGAATGTTCTTATGTAGGGGGACAACATGAACTGCTTGAGCAACTAATAGGTAAATTTTCATGAGTAGGCGACTTAACAGAGATCATCGAACTAAAGTCAGAAATATTCCGCGACGTATAAAAGCGCTTAACCGTTGGGCTGATACCTTTCACAGCCCTGGACGTAGTATTTTTTCAGAAGATGAGCATTACTGGAATTTCAAAATTCCTGTGGATATCAATCTCGTTGAGGGGAAATACAGCACGATTGAAACCAAAGCAACTTGTGCGCAAGCTTTAATTAATGCATGTTCAAACCTTATAACGGCCACTGCTGGAATCAATTACAGCCTGCGGATTACCGCTGTTGTATGTCTTCCGGATATGTTTACAAGTGAGGTCTGTCTTTATCGCTCCGAAGAATATTATCAAGGCTTCATAACTGAAGATCGTTCTGAAAGTGGTGCTTCTGCTTTGATCAAAGATCGTAGCCTTGCTACTGAATGGGGACTCGTTCTGCCAGCTAACGTACAGGAAATAGGTGTCACACTCGAATATTATGGAAGCGAGGACCAGGATGAATGGTTTAAGGGAGAACGCTGGTATTATGGTCAGGTAACTTAAAGAATTGCTTTCATTTCACTCAAAATAAGTTGCTTATCAAAGTGAATGCTATTTTTGCCGAAAACCCCCTTCAGGCACAAAGCAGGCATTCACCCCCTTTCTATGCGGAGCAGTGGCCCAGGTACTGAATATCAAGTGTTAATGTCCGCTTTGAGCGAATAAGCGGACATTAATTCCTCGTACTATAAAATCACAGCGCCCGTGATGCCTTTACCGTGTATAGCAGCGCTGAATTACAGGCTATCCCTGGCGAGCATGGAAGAAATATGATCAGCTTTCTTGCTCACTGAGACAGATCACCTGTCCGGAGCACTTCTGATCCTGGAGCTTCATGATGACCAGGGCGGCGCGATCTTCTGGAGCCTGACCAATAAGTTCACCTTGTGCATTCCATGCGGCGCTTTTGCCGACCGGTTTCCAGCCACCCGACGGGCCACAGTAATTAGCCATCAGCACAGGCATTCTGTAGCGTTCGGCATAACTTTTCAGCAGGCCGGTATCTTGCTCATAGCCACCTGCGCTCAACACTGAATTAAGGTAAATTTCAGCCCCCCTGTGCACCGTTCGTTCTGCATGCATCGGCTGTCCTGGATCTGCGCATATAGCCACGCCGACATTAAATGTGCGTGCCATAAAAACACACTCCGCTTCACCGGCTGAAAAGTAATCAGACTCTCCGGGGTGAAGATACATTTTTCGGTAAAAGGTAACAGGCTGCTCTAAATCTGGTGGTAGAACACTTTGCCGTATTTACGTTAGTCTCCCTGCATCTTGAGGATTACACAGAAAGAAGTGCAGTATGGAAATTATTTTGATGCGTCATGGAAAGCCCGCCTTTAGCAAATCGGCGAGAGTAAGCTGTCGTGAAATGGCCGATTGGATCGCACAATACGATCGCTCGGATACCGGCGGCGATATGCCATCCGAGGCCAGTAGATTATTAGCTTCAAGCGCATTAAATATTATCAGTAGCCCGCTCCCCAGAGCACTCTCTTCCCTGAACGCATTAGGGCGTAAGCCTGACCTTATTGATGACGTTTTCAGAGAAGCGGGCCTGCCGATATTCCACCTGCCCGGTATAAAATTATCCCCCACGCTCTGGGCTGCTTTTTTCCGCATTATGTGGCTTTGTGGCTTTTCCCGTAATGCCGAGCCCCTGGGAATAGCGAAACAACGCGCCGTTCAGGCTGCGGATATTCTCGTAACATCCGCAAAGCTATCAAAAGGGCCCGTGCTGCTGATGGGGCACGGGGTGATGAATCGACTGATTGCAAAGCAGCTTATAGCGTTGGGCTGGAAAGCCTGTCGTCAGCAGGGTCATGGTTACTGGAACGCTAATATCTACAAATCAGGGTAAGTGGTCATTCTGAAGATACTGCCCTGTTTCACAACGCTATCTGCCATTATCCGCAAATGAACATTTCTTTGGTTGGCTATGGCGACTGGTTCGTTGACTTCAGCACACCACCCGGGGAAACTAAAAAAAATATTACCGGTAAGTGAGTGAACTGTGCAGCGAGTATTGATTCAATTAATTCTGTTAAGCGTGAGTTTATTCAGGGCGGGAGAGATAATGGCAAACACACCGGAACAGGTCGTGATAGCCTTCCAGCATGATTATAAAATCTGGAATGACCAGACTTTCCAGCAAAGCCAGACTCACGACGCGAAAGATATTATGCAGCTTGCGCAGAAGAGCTGGAATGAACTGCTGAAAAAATACACTGCACCAGATTTTAAAGGCGAACCCGTTGCATTTGGCTCAGAGTCCTCTCATGACCCTGAGCAGGAAAAGATCCTGTCGACAAAAATCACCGGCGATAATGCTGTGGTGACGACCAGATTATCACAACAATATTACTCACCGGTTTATGAATATCAGTTGTTCAGAGACAGTAATACCTGGTATCTGTCGCAAATTTTTTGGTTGATGAAGACGGGAAATACCCGAGCTTGTAATGCTCCGATTACACATAAATGCCTTGTGCAACGGGTTATAACATTTATTTCTGGGCTAACGCATGCGTATAACTCAGGCAAGGTATATCAGGCCTAAAAACTACCAGGTGAATTTGACGAAAGGCATTACTGAGGGAGCAGGGTGAGGGAAGGGGGCAAATCCTGACAGCGACACCATAAACAGCAAACGGCGGATGCCCGCCGTTCTGTTACATCAGTTAAACCCCAGGGCGGGCAAGCGTGCTCACCCGCCGCTGGGGTTTTAACGTCCCGCTTTCAATTTCTGGTAGTACGACTCATAGATCGCGCTGGCGTCGCCGACGTCGTTCTGCCACTCGCCTTTCTCGATAGTTGCCGCATCCGGGTAGAGCGACTTATCGTTGGCGACGTCCGGGCTTAACAGCTTGCGCGCTTCGAGGTTGGGCGTCGGGTAGCCGATGGTTTCCGCGACCTGTTTTGCCACGTCCGGGCGCAGCAGGAAGTTGATCAGCTTCAGCGCGCCGTCCACGTTTTTCGCGTTGGCCGGGATCGACAGGCTGTCCATCCAGAAGATACCGCCTTCTTTCGGCCAGACCACCTCAAGCGGGGTTCCGGCCTGACGGGCCACCCACGCCGAACCGTTCCACACCATACCCAGATTCACTTCACCTTCCATATACGGGTTAGCCGGGTTATCGGAGTTGAAGGCCGCCACGTTTGGCATCAGCTTTTGCAGCTCGTGATACGCCGCCTCGATCTCTTTCGCATCGGTGGTGTTACCGGAGTAGCCGAGCTTGCGCAGCGCCATCTGGAATACTTCGCGCGCATCGTCGGTCAGCAGCAGGCTGCTTTTGTAATCCGGCTTCCACAGGTCAGCCCAGCTGGTGATGGTTTTCGGATCGATCTCTTCGCTGTTAACGCCGATGGCGGTCGCACCCCAGATGTACGGGATGGAATAGTCATTGTTCGGGTCGAACGGCTTGTTGAGCATCGCCGGGTCGAGATTGTGGAAGTTGGTCAGCGTGCGCTTATCGATCTTCTGAATCATCCCCTCTTTGCGCATCTTGTCGACAAAGTAGGTGGACGGCACCACCAGATCGTACGCGCCTTCCTTGTAGGTTTTCAGCTTGGCGTACATGGTTTCATTCGACTCGTAGGTCGAATAGATCACCTTGATGCCGGTCTCTTTGGTGAACTGCTCCAGCAGGCCCGGCGGCACATACTCGGTCCAGTTGTAGAAGTAGAGGGTTTTGCCGTCGTCGGCATGTGCTGCGCTGACGCCCAGCGCCAGCGCGCCGGCAGCAAGCAGGTGGCGTGACCATTTTTTCATTTAAACGTCCCCTGAGTTTTGGTGTTATCGCGAAGGATAAGCTGGCTGGCAAGCACCAGAACCAGCGAGAGAAGCAGCAGAATGGTTGCCAGCGCGTTCACCTCAGGCGAGACGCCGACTTTCACCATCGAGTAGATCTTCAACGGCAGAATTTCATAGCTCGGCCCGGTAACAAACGACGAGACCACCACGTCGTCCATCGACAGGGTAAAGCTCAGCACCCAGCCGGCCGCCACCGCCGGCATGGCGAGCGGCAGAATGATTTTGCGCAGAATGGTGATTTCGCTGGCACCCAGATCCTTTGCCGCTTCCAGCATGCGCACGTCAAACCCTTTCAGCCTCGAGTAAACGGTGACCACCACAAACGGCAGGCAGAACGTGATGTGCGAGAACAGCAGCGACCAGAAGCCGAGCTGAATCCCGAGCAGCATAAACAGCACCAGCAGCGAGATGGCCATCACGATGTCCGGCGACATCATCACCACGAACAGCATCCCGCTGACAAACGGCTTGCCGCGGAAGCGGTAACGGTAGAGCGCCACCGCCGTGAGCGAGCCAATCAGCGTGGCGAACGTCGCCGAGAATACCGCCATGGTCAGCGAGTGGCGCGCGGCCTGCAGCAGGCTGTCGTTGTTCATCAGCAGGCTGTACCATTTGGTGGTAAAGCCCTGCCAGTTAATGCCGAAGCGCGAGCCGTTGAACGAGTTCACAATCAGAATAATGATTGGGATGTACAGGTAAGCGTAGATGGCGGTCATAAAGCCGCCGCGAAGAAGCCGCCCGATCATTCCAGCTCCACCTTCTTGTTAAGTAGCCGCGCGGCGCGCCAGTACACCAGCAGCATCAGGCCCATCACCAGCGTCAGCGTGATGCTGGTGGCAGAGCCGAACGGCCAGTCGCGAATATTCAGGAACTGGCTCTTGATGACGTTGCCGATCAGCAGATTTTTCGCGCCGCCCATCAGGTCGGAGACAAAGAACAGCCCCATCGCCGGGAGCATCACCAGCAGACAGCCGGCGATAATGCCCGGCATGGTAAGCGGAATAATGATGCGGATAAACGTCTGCAGCTTGCTGGCACCCAGGTCCCGCGCCGCTTCCAGCAGCGGTTTATCAAGCTTCTCAATGCTGGAGTAGAGCGGCATCACCATAAACGGCAGCAGAATATAGACCAGCCCGATAATCACCGCCGACGGGGTATACATGATGCGGATCGGCGTGTCGATAAGCCCGGTCCAGAGCAGAAACTCGTTCATGTACCCTTTGGTGCTGAGAAAGATCTTCAGCCCGTAGATGCGGATCAGCGAGTTGGTCCAGAACGGCACAATCAGCAGGAACAGCAACAGCGGGCGCACCTTCTGCGGTAACCGCGCCAGGAACCAGGCGAACGGATAGCCCAGCGCCAGGCAGGCGAGGGTGGCGATCAGCGCCATGTTGAGCGAGTGCAGCAGCACCTGGAAGTAGAGCGGGTCAAGCAGACGCGCGTAGTTCTCCAGGGTAAACACCAGGCTGACAAAGTTCGCGTCGTCGCGGGTGAGGAAGCTGGTGCCGATGATCATCAGGTTCGGCAGAAAGACGAACAGCACCAGCCAGCCGACGATGGTGGCGATCACCAGGTTCTGAAATTTACGCGAGCTCTTCATCGGTGAGCACCACCTCCCAGCTCTCAACCCAGGTAACCGCCATTTTCTGGTCCAGCGAGTGGTCAAAGTCAGGATCGTCTTCGTTAAAGAACTCGCTGACCATCACCATCTTGCCGTTTTCCAGCTCGACCACCGACTCCAGCGTCATGCCTTTATAGTTGCGCTCGCGCACGTAACCAATCAGTCCTTCGACATCGCGCACGTCGTTGATCTCCTCCACGCGCAGATCTTCCGGACGCAGCAGCACCTTCAGCTGCTGGCCCGCTTCCACCGGGAAGTTGACGTAGATATTGCACTCGCGCCCTTCGACGTTGGCCCGCACCCGCTCGGCGTCGATACGCTCAATCACGGTCGCGTCGAAAATATTGATCTCGCCGATGAAGCTTGCCACGAACAGGTTTTCCGGCTCCTCGTAAATTTCACGCGGGGTGCCATCCTGCTCAATGCGCCCGTTACGCATCACCACGATGCGGTCAGACATGGTCAGCGCTTCTTCCTGATCGTGAGTAACAAACACGAAGGTGATACCGAGCTTGCGCTGCAGCGCTTTCAGCTCGTTCTGCATCTGCTTACGCAGCTTGTAGTCGAGCGCGGACAGGGATTCATCCAGCAACAACAGGCGCGGCTTGTTGACCACCGCGCGGGCAATCGCCACGCGCTGCTGCTGCCCGCCGGAGAGCTGATGCGGTTTGCGCTGGGCAAATTCTTCAAGCTGCACCATTCTTAAGGCATCGGTGACACGCGGGGCGATCTCTGCCGCCGGCGTTTTCTGCATGCGCAGGCCGAAGGCGACGTTTTCAAAAACCGTCATGTGCGGGAACAGGGCGTAGCTCTGGAAGACCGTGTTGACGTGGCGATGTTCGGCGGGAACGTCGGTGATATCCTGGCTATCAAGGTGGATCGTGCCGGTATCAACATTCTCAAGACCGGCAATCAGGCGTAATACCGTGGTTTTGCCGCAGCCGGAGGGGCCGAGAAGGGTAAGGAATTCGCCGTTATTGATGGTCAGGGATAAATCGGAAATCACCGTTTTGCCATCAAAACTTTTACCGATCCCCGCCAGTTGCACCAGCGGTGAAAGCGAACGCGGTTGTGTATTCAATTTTTTACTCTGTCCCGTAACTGACGCATCGGATGGCTTATCGGATGCGGGGTTTGTGATGAACCACCTTTGGGTCTGGCACATTGATTAAGGGCAGGCATTCTACGGCAAAGCGCCAAAATCGCCAATGCTTGTAACCATTTATTCATGCGCTACGGTTATCACTGCACGCGATCGGCTCGGGACCGGCGTTATGTCATTTTCTGGCAGGTTTATTTCATCCATGCGCCGACGTAAAGTGACCTGACGCAATATTTGATTCAGACAACATATTGATAATGTTGTGACATTAACAGGGGTGACGGTATGGATAAATTATTAGAGCGATTCTTAACCTATGTCTCGCTGGATACCCAGTCGAGACCGGGCGTGAAACAGGTGCCGAGCACCGAAGGGCAATGGAAGCTGCTGCGCCTGCTGCAGTCTCAGCTGACTGAGCTGGGGCTGGTGGACGTTACCCTGAGCGAGCACGGCACGGTGATGGGCACGCTGCCGTCCAATATCGCCAAACCGGTACCGACGATCGGCTTTATCTCCCATGTGGATACCGCGCCGGACTTCACCGGTAAAAACGTCAATCCGCAAATTGTTGAAAACTATCGCGGCGGTGATATCGCGCTGGGCATGGGCGACGAGGTGTTATCCCCGGTGATGTTCCCGGTGCTGCACCAGTTGACCGGGCAGACGCTGATCACCACCGACGGCAAAACCCTGCTCGGGGCTGATGATAAAGCGGGGGTCGCGGAAATCATGACCGCGCTGGCGGTGATGAAACAGGAAAACATTCCCCACGGTGATATTCGCGTCGCCTTTACCCCGGATGAAGAAGTCGGCAAAGGGGCGCTGCACTTTGACGTTGGCGCGTTTAACGCCGAGTGGGCTTATACCGTGGACGGCGGTGGCGTCGGCGAGCTGGAGTTTGAAAACTTCAACGCCGCGTCGGTGACCATCAAAATCGTCGGCAACAACGTGCATCCCGGCAGCGCCAAAGGGGTGATGGTGAATGCCCTGTCGCTGGCGGCGCGTATCCACGCCGAAGTACCGGCCAGCGAATCGCCGGAGTGCACCGAAGGTTACGAAGGCTTCTACCATCTGCACGGCATCAAAGGCAGCGTCGATCGCGCCGAAATGCACTATATCATTCGCGATTTTGACCGCGAAAATTTCGAAGCGCGCAAACGCACCATGATGGAGATCGCTAAAAAGGTTGGCAAAGGGCTGCACCCGGACTGCTATATTGAGCTGGTGATTGAGGACAGCTACTACAACATGCGCGAGCAGGTGGCTGAGCACCCGCACATCATCGATATCGCGCGTCAGGCGATGATCGACTGCGATATTGAGCCGGTGATGAAGCCGATCCGCGGCGGTACCGACGGGGCGCAGCTCTCGTTCAAAGGCCTGCCGTGCCCGAACATCTTTACCGGCGGCTACAACTACCACGGCAAGCACGAGTTTGTGACGCTGGAGGGGATGGAGAAGGCGGTGCAGGTAATTGTGCGTATCGCCGAGCTGACGGCGGAGCAGTAAACCCGCCGACCAAAAAAAACCGCGCCCGGCGCGGTTTTTTTATGCTCGTCACTCAGTCGGCAAAATACCAGTAGCCGCTGTTCACCAGTGCGGCCAGCATGGCGAGGAACGACGGATCGTCAAGCGCATCGCCGAAGCTGTCACCGCTCAGCGTCATGCTGCTGGCCAGCGCTTCCAGCGCCGGACGGTGCGGAGACTCAATCTTCTCGCCGTTAGCGAACACCGCATCGCCCACGCGCAGCACGCGCAGACCACCCAGGCGTACCAGCGAATCGCCCTGTTTCAGCGCATCGTAGATCTCATCCGGCTGGTACGGCGGCTCCGGCGGCGCCACGTCCAGTTCATGACGCGACTGGCTGATAAACTCTCCAAACCACTGATTGAAGTGCTCCGGATCGTTGATCAGGCCCAGCATCATGCCGCGCAGCTTGTCCAGCTCGGCGGGCACGATATCCGCCGGATGCTCACGCGCCGGCACGTCCGGGTCAGCGTAGCGATGGCTGCCCAGCTCGCGCTGCAGCACGTAATCGGCAAAGCCGCTGATCAGCTCGCGGCCGCTGGGGGCGCGGAAGCCCACCGAGTAGTTGAGCGAGTTTTCCAGCGAATAGCCTTCATGCGGGAATCCTGGCGGAATATAGAGGATGTCGCCCGGCTCCATTTCTTCGTCAATGATGCCGTCGAAGGGGTCAACCTGCAGCAGATCCGGGTGCGGGCAGTGCTGCTTCATCGGCACCTTTTCCCCCACGCGCCAGCGGCGACGGCCGGTGCCCTGAATGATAAACACGTCATACTGGTCCAGATGCGGGCCGACGCCGCCGCCCGGCACCGAGAAGGAGATCATCAGATCGTCGATGCGCCAGTCCGGCAGGGCGCGGAACGGCCGCATCAGCTCGGCGGTCGGCTCATGCCAGTGATCCACCGCCTGCACCAGCAGTGACCAGTTGTTCTCACCCAGGTGATCGTAGCTCTCAAACGGGCCGTGGCCGACCTGCCATTTGCCGTCCTGATGGCTTACCAGGCGGCTGTCCACCTCGTTTTCCATTGCCAGACCCGCCAGCTCATCCGGAGAGATCGGATCGACGAAATTCTTGAAGCCGCGTTTAAGCACCACCGGGCGTTTCTGCCAGTAGCGCTCAATAAAATCGGGCCAGTTTATATCTAAGTGGTAATCCATAGGAGGGTGTCCGGCAGCAGGTTAACTAGCTAACAAATCACTATTTTAGCGCTCCCGCCCCCGTTTGTCGTGCCGGGCGGCGGGAAAAAAGCAGGCTACGGGCGCACCTGCTGGATAAAACAGCACAAGGAAGGACTACAGCGCATCCCCGGCCGGACGCTGGCGGCCAAACAGGATCTCCATGCGCGCGCCGCCGAGCGGACTTTCGCCGATGGTGATATGCCCGCCGTACTGGGCAACGATATCGCGCGCCACCGACAGACCCACGCCCTGGCCGGGGCGCAGGGTGTCGGCGCGCTGGCCGCGATCGAAGATCAGCGAGCGCTTGCTCTCCGGAATGCCGGGGCCGTCGTCTTCCACGATCAGGATCAGCGCTTCGCCATCCGGGCGGGCGCTGACTTCAACAAACTCCAGACAGTATTTACAGGCGTTATCCAGCACATTACCCAGCACTTCCATAAAGTCGTTCTGCTCACCGACGAAAATAATCTCCGGCGAAATGTCGAGGGTGATGTCCACGCCCTTGCGCTGGTATACCTTGTTCAGCGCCGAGGTCAGGCTGTCGAGCAGTGGCCCGACGGCGTGCACTTCCCGGCTCAGCATCATGCTGCCGCTGCGCATGCTGGCGCGGTTGAGGAAGTAACCGATCTGCTGGGAAATACGGCTTATCTGCTCCAGCATTACCGGTTCGGCCTGCTCAACGCTCAGCTTGCTGGTACGCATCGAACGCAGGGTACTCTGCAACACCGCCAGCGGCGTTTTCAGGCTGTGGGTCAGGTCGGTGAGGGTGGTGCGGTATTTGTCGTAGCGCTCGCGCTCGCTTTTCAGCAGGCGATTGAGGTTGCGCACCAGGCTGGTCAGCTCCCGGGTCGTTGCCGGGTTAAGCTGTTCGCGGTGATGCTCCTCCAGCTCGCGCACTTCCCGCGCCAGCGCCGCGATGGGGCGCAGGCTCCACCAGGCCGCCAGCCACAGCAGAGGCAGGACCAGCAGCAGGTTGGCAATCAGCACGTATATAAACCAGTTCCACACCATATAGGAGCGTTTCAGCTCGACCGGGATAGTATCCACCACCACCACGGTCAGCGCCGGCATGCGCGGTGTGGCGGGGTAGAGATTCACCGCGACCGAGTGGGTCATCTCGTAGTCGGTGTCCTCTTCGTGGAAATCGCTCAGCTGCTCCTGCACCGGGTGGTTATTGCCCACGAGCTGGCGGCTGGTGGTGTATTTCGCCTCCAGCTCGTGGAAGCCGTTGGCGGTGAGCCAGTCGGGACGGATCTGTTTAACCAGCCACGGCACCTGACGCTGGGACCACATCAGCTGGCCCTTTTCGTTATAGATAAGCGTGATGGTGGGGCTTTGCAGATCGAGGTTTTCCGGCAAATCGACGCTGATTTTGCCATTTTCCCAGCTTGACAGGGTGTACCAGAGATTGCTCTCGCCGCGCAGCAGACGGAAGGTGGTTTTGTCGAAGCTGACGCTGTAACCCACCAGCGCCACCAGCCCGTAGGCCAGTGACAGCACCAGCACCACCGCGGCGGTGGCCAGCAGGAAGCGGACCCGCAGCGAGAGCGGGAAGAAGTGGCGCATCAGGCGTTTCATTTCGGCAGGTCGAAGCGGTAGCCCTGACCGCGTACGGTGTTGATCACCTCATCCGGATACAGCGCCTGGATTTTCTTGCGCAGGCGGCCCATCAGTACGTCAATGGTATGGCTTTCGCGCAGCTCGGCGTCGGGATAGAGCTGCAGCATCAGTGAATCCTTGCTCACCACTTTTCCGGCGTTGCGGATCAGGGTTTCGATGATGGTGTACTCAAAGGCGGTCAGCTTGATCAACTCTTCATTGACCGAGAACTCGCGGCGCGAGAGATCCACCTGGAACGGCGGCAGGGAGATCACCTGCGAGGCCAGGCCGCTGTTGCGACGCATCAGCGCCTGCATCCGCGCCATCACCTCTTCAATGTGGAACGGCTTGGTGACGTAATCATCAGCCCCCGCGCCCAGCACTTCCACCTTATCCTGCCAGCCTTCGCGCGCGGTAAGCACCAGCACCGGCAGACCCACATCGTGGCTGCGCCAGCGGCGGATCAGCGACAGGCCATCCTCATCCGGCAGGCCAAGGTCAACAATCGCAATATCGGGGGTGTGCTCGTTTAAGAAGTAGTCGGCTTCTCTGGCATCTTCGGCCGCATCGACCTGATGACCCAGCTCCTGCAGTTGCACCTTCAGATGGTGACGCAGCAGGGCATTATCCTCGACGACCAGCACGCGCATGACGCTTCCTCTTCATAAATTTACGGCCTGAATAGTTTAACGCGAATTATGGTAGCGAAGGGATAAACATTAGTTAAACCGTGGGACGGTGCGACGGGGAAACCCCCTTGCCGGGCGGCAAGGGGGCAGGGCATTACTTCAGATCGTCAACCATCTGGATGGCACGACCGATGTAATTTGCCGGGGTCATCGCTTTAAGGCGGGTTTTCTCCTCCTCCGGCAGCGCCAGACCGTCGATAAACTGCTTCATGCCGTCGGCATCGACGCGCTTACCGCGGGTCAGCTCTTTCAGCTTCTCGTACGGCTTTTCGATGCCGTAGCGACGCATCACCGTCTGGATCGGCTCAGCCAGCACTTCCCAGTTGTGATCCAGCTCGTCCAGCAGGCGATCGCGGTTCACTTCCAGTTTGCTCACGCCTTTCAGGGTGGACTGGTAGGCGATCAGCGCGTAGCCGACGCCGACCCCGAGGTTACGCAGCACCGTGGAGTCGGTCAGGTCGCGCTGCCAGCGGGAAACCGGCAGCTTGCTTGCCAGGTGTTGCAGCATCGCATTCGCAAGGCCGAGGTTGCCTTCGGAGTTTTCGAAGTCAATCGGGTTCACCTTGTGCGGCATGGTGGAGGAGCCGATCTCCCCGGCGATGGTTTTCTGTTTGAAGTGGTTCAGCGCGATGTAACCCCAGACGTCGCGGTCGAAGTCAATGAGGATAGTGTTGAAGCGCGCCATGCAGTCAAACAGCTCGGCAATGTAGTCGTGCGGCTCAATCTGGGTGGTGTACGGGTTCCACTGGATGCCAAGCGAGGTGACGAACTCTTCGCTGAACTGGTGCCAGTCCATTTCCGGGTAGGCGACCATATGGGCGTTATAGTTCCCGACCGCGCCGTTGATTTTACCGAGGATCTCCACCTGGCCGAGCTGACGATACTGGCGCTCCATACGGTACGCCACGTTCGCCATCTCTTTACCCATAGTAGACGGGGTTGCCGGCTGGCCGTGGGTGCGCGAGAGCAGCGGGATGTCGCGGTACTGGTGCGCCAGATCCTTCACGCCGTCAATCAGCTTGCGCCAGTACGGCAGGATCACGTCGGTACGCGCGGTCTGCAGCATCAGGGCGTGAGAGAGATTGTTGATATCTTCGGAGGTGCAGGCGAAGTGAATAAACTCGGTGACCGCGTGCAGCTCAGGCACCGCCGCCACTTTCTCCTTCAGGAAGTACTCCACCGCTTTAACGTCGTGATTGGTGGTGCGCTCGATGGTTTTGATACGCGCGGCGTCTTCTTCACTGAAGTTCGCCACGATGGTATCCAGGTAATCGTTTGCTTCTTTGGCAAAAGCAGGAACTTCCTTGATTGCTGCGTGCGCGGCCAGCTTTTGCAGCCAGCGTACTTCCACCTGTACGCGGAATTTCAGCAGGCCAAATTCGCTGAAGATAGCGCGCAGCGGGCTGACTTTATCGCCGTAGCGTCCATCGACAGGGGAAACGGCGGTCAGGGAGGATAATTCCATAGTCACAACTCCGGGAGGTTAACAATGAGCGAGAATATTTTTTGCCTGAGCGGTCAGGCGGCTACGGGAAAACATAAGCTGGAAGCGGCCACCGCCGACCTGCTGCCAGAGCACCGCGGCGCGGATACCGGCCAGCAGCGTGGCGCGTACTTTGGCCTGCACCTGCGGGCTTTGCAGCACGGCCGGTGAGCCGGTGACCTGAATGCGCGGGCCGAGCGGGCTGATGACGTCAACATAAATACCGGCCATCGCGCTGAGCAGGGTATCAGATTCAAGATCGAAATGGTCGAGCTGGCGGTGCAGGCCGCTGATGCTGCTGCCGAGGGTATCCATAGCACCCTTGGTGCCGGCGAGCTTACGCTCCAGCACCATCAGGCTCAGGGTATAGCGCGTCAGCTCAGCGTTCAGCCCCTGGCGGTTGCCGGCGTTGAGCACGCCGAGCAGGGTCTCCAGACCCAGTTTCAGGTTGGCTTCGCGACCGCCAAACACCCCGAGCGTGGAGTCAGGGTTCTGATCGATGACGCTCTGCAGCGACACGTGCAGCGCTTCGGTATCGCAGTGACCCTGATGCGCCAGCTCCTGCACCAGACGGGCCGACTGGCAGATGCCCGCCAGCGCCAGAGTGATGTCATAATAGTTCTTCGCCACGCCAACTCCTTGTTCTGACCGCGCTCGTAAACCGTCGCAGGGCGACGGCGAGCCAAAAGGTAAAATAGAGAATCCGTTATGCCGGCAGCCCGATACGCTGCTCGATGATGCCGCCGCCGAGGCAGACATCACCGTCGTAGAACACCGCAGACTGGCCCGGCGTCACCGCGGCAACCGGCTCGTCGAAACGCACTTCAATGCGGTCGTCGCCCAGCGGGATCACGGTGCAGGGAATATCGGTCTGGCGATAGCGGGTTTTCACCGTGCAGCGTTTTTCCGCTTTCCAGTTTTCACGATCCACCCAGTGCAGCTGCTGGGCAATCAGCCCGACCGACATCAGACGCGGATGATCGTGACCCTGCGCGACGATAAGCACGTTGTTCTCAACGTCTTTGTCCACCACGTACCACGGATCGTCGCTGCCCTCTTTAGTGCCGCCGATACCCAGCCCTTTACGCTGGCCGAGGGTATGGTACATCAGCCCCTGATGCTCGCCGATGGTTTCACCGTCGACGGTAATGATTTTACCCGGCTGGGCAGGAAGGTAGCGGCCGAGGAAGTCGCGGAATTTGCGCTCGCCAATGAAGCAGATGCCGGTGGAATCTTTTTTCTTCGCGGTGA
This sequence comes from Siccibacter colletis, assembly GCF_025914095.1. Taxonomy (NCBI): domain Bacteria; kingdom Pseudomonadati; phylum Pseudomonadota; class Gammaproteobacteria; order Enterobacterales; family Enterobacteriaceae; genus Siccibacter; species Siccibacter colletis. The sequence continues at coordinate 1,583,690 of NZ_CP074352.1, forward strand.
CCAGATCGAGCTGTTCGGCGATGCGGCGCACCTCCGGTTTTTCCAGCTCGCCCACCGGGAACAGGCTCTGGGCAATCTGCTCGTGGCTCAGGGTATAGAGGAAGTAGCTCTGGTCTTTATTGCCATCCAGCCCGCGCAGCAGGCGGCTTTTGCCGTCGACGTCAGCGCGGCGCACGTAATGCCCGGTGGCGATGAAGTCGGCACCGAGATCTTCGGCGGCAAATTCGAGGAAGGCTTTAAATTTGATCTCTTTGTTGCACAGAATATCCGGATTCGGCGTACGGCCGGCTTTGTACTCTTCAAGGAAGTGCTCGAAGACGTTATCCCAGTACTCTGCGGCGAAATTGACGGTGTGCAGTTCAATGCCGAGCTTATCGCACACGGCCTGCGCATCGGCAAGATCCTCGGCGGCAGTACAATATTCCTCGCCGTCGTCCTCTTCCCAGTTCTTCATGAACAGGCCTTCCACCTTATAACCCTGCTGTTGCAGCAGGTAAGCGGAAACGGAGGAATCGACACCGCCGGACATGCCGACGATCACTTTTTTTGGGCTTTCTGACATGGAATACTCACGCATTGAACAACAAGGCGGCGTATTCTATCACGCACTGGCGGCGCAAACACCCCCGAGCGCGCCGGGTTTTCCCTCCGGCGTGCAGAAAAGGCGCGAACGGCAAAAAACAGGCCTGCCCGTCTGTATGTGGCGGGCAGGGGGAGCGGAGCGCGGCAGCGCCCCGATACTGGTTTACGCGGCGCGTTCGTCGAGGCTGAACTGCTCGACGGTTTGCGCCAGCTGCTGGGCTTGTTCTTCGAGCGAGGTGGCGGCGGCGGCCATCTGCTGCACCAAAGCGGCGTTCTGCTGGGTAACACCATCCATCTCGTTGACGGCAATCGTCACCTGACTGATGCCCTTCGACTGCTCATCGGACGCGCTGACGATTTCGCCAATAATGGTCTGCACCGAATTTACCGCCTGCGTCATCTCCTGCATGGTTTTCCCGGCATCATTCACCAGCTGCACGCCGTTTTCCACGCGCTGGCTCGACTCCTCAATCAACCCGGCGATCTCTTTCACCGCATTGGCGCTGCGCTGGGCCAGGCTTCGCACTTCGCTGGCCACCACCGCGAAGCCGCGGCCCTGTTCCCCGGCCCGTGCCGCTTCCACCGCGGCGTTGAGCGCCAGGATGTTGGTCTGGAACGCAATGCTGTTGATCATGGTGGTGATATCACCGATCTTCTTCGCGCTGTCGTTAATCTGCGCCATTGTCTGCACCACCTGGCCGACCAGCGTTTCGCCGCGGCTGGCAATCTGCGTGGCGTTAGCGGTGAGCTCGGTCGCATGATGCGCGTTGGTGGCGTTGTGCTTCACGGTGGCGCTGATCTGCTCCATGCTGGCCGCGGTCTGCTCCAGCGCTGCCGCCTGCTGCTCGGTGCGCGAGGAGAGGTTGATATTGCCGCTCACGATCTCGCCTGCCCCCTGGCGCACGGAGTCACTGGCTTCTTTAATCTGCCCGACGATCCCGCGCAGCTGCACCTGCATGGTGTGAAGCGCATAAAACAGGCTGCCGCGATCCCCCGATTTAACCGCAATCGCGTTATCCAGCTTGCCGTCGGCCACCGCCAGGGCGATAGTCGCGGCGTGCAGCGGTTCTCCACCGAGCGGTTTCAGCACTTTGCGGCTAAAGACGATGCCCAGCAGCGCGCTCACCAGCAGAATGCTCACCACCATCAGCACAATGGCGTTCATCAGCTGTCGGTTGGCGGCTGCCATGACCTGACTGACCGGGGCCACGATGCCCAGATACCATTTGTCGGTGCTGTTACCAATGCTGATGGGTTGCCAGGTGACTAACGCCTCTTCGCCGAGGATCGGGTCGTTCTGTTCCATGACGTTCGCGCTATAGCCGCCGGTCTCCCCAGTAAAGGGCTTACTGGTCAGGGACTTATCCGGGTAAGAGATCACCTTCCCGGTAGTAGAGAGCAACATGGCGTAGCCAGTCCCTTCCCAGGGTTTAATCTGGTTCACTTTTTGCTGCAGCAGGGCCAGGGAGATATCAGAGGTCACCACCGCCTGCAGCTTGTTGTCGGTCACGATGGGGGCAGCCACCGAGGTGAGCAGGGTAGGCACGCCGTTATAGCTGTAGCTGTAAGGCTCGATCAGCGTATCTTTCATGCTTTTTTGCGGCACGAGGTAGTAGTCGCCCTGGCCTGGCGTGGTGTATGAGAGTAGCGGATGAAGCTGATAATTACCCGCCTTGTCGCTGTCAACGAAGAAGGCGTACCGGCCTTTTGGTGCCTGGCCTGGCTGCCCGTCGAACGCCGCATCCTGCCCGTCAAAGGCATTTTCTTCGAAGATCACCGAGACGGAGAGGTAATCCGGATTATCGCGCAGTGCGCCTTCCAGCAGCGTATCCACGACCTTACGGTCGGTTACGCCCGCGCGGGGCAGGGCCGCCAGGCTGTGGCCGAGGTTATGCGCCACGTCGCGCGCGTAATTTAACTCCTGCTGAATCTTCAGCGCCTCGCTCTGGGCTATCTGCTGCAGATAGTTTTCTGCCAGCGATTTCTGTTCACTGCTGGACTGCCAGCTCAGCACGCCGATGGTCACCACAAACCCCAGCGTGATGGTTAAGGCGCCGGTCAGCAGCATCTGTGTGCGGGTACTCATCTTTTTTTGTACGGATTGTCTGGCCATCACGGCTCCTCAGGATCAACCACAAACTATCATCACTGTCCCTTCACGTAGCGCCTCCTGGTCAATGCTCTATCGGCGTTTATTTTTTGTTCTTTAATTCCATGCAAAGGACAGTGGCTGGCATAAAAACGGGGGTTTTTGCATCCTGGTAGCAGGGCGCGCGGGAGAGCGAGACAGATAGGAAGGAAAGCGTTCAGGGGAGCGATGAGCGGCAGCATGTTAAGCTGCCGTTAATTATTTCGCGGCGAAACAAATCAGTAAAGGCGTGATGTTATGCCCCACCCGGGGACCAGTTAAATGCCCCGATGACCGACAGCGGATAGCGCGTCCCCTCCTGCCAGCAGCGAATGCTCTCCGCCACCAGCGGCGAGCGCAGGTTGCCAGCGTTCAGGATCTCGTCGGCGCTGACCCACAGGCAGCGGTCGATATCGCTGTCGTGAGGCGTGGTGTCGCACTCGGCATCCAGATCGATGGCGAACAGAAAGCGCAGGAACGGCGTGCGGTCCGGCGCGATCCACTGGTGCATGCGCACAAAGGTGTCAGGCACAGCGACAATACCGGTCTCTTCATACAGCTCGCGGCTCGCGGCCTCGACCAGCGTTTCGTCCGCTTCCAGATGCCCGGCGGGCTGATTCCAGGTCGCTTTGCCGTTAACGGTCTCTTCCACCACCAGAAATTTCCCGGCAGCGTGCACCACGCAGGCGACGGTGACATGCGGCTTAAACATCATTACTCCTTGGTTAGCGGGACATCGCGCCACTCGCCGCTGGCGAGATTGTCGAGGGTATAAGGCCCCATTGCGTAGCGGATCAAGCGCAGGGTAGGGAAGCCGACGTGCGCGGTCATGCGTCGCACCTGGCGATTGCGCCCCTCGTACAGGGTGATTTTGAGCCAGGCGGTGGGAATGGATTTGCGCTCGCGCACCGGCGGATGGCGCGGCCATAGCCATGAAGGCTCTTCCACCTGCTCCACCCCGGCCGGCAGCGTTGGCCCGTCGTTGAGCGTCACGCCGCTGCGCAGGGCCGCCAGCGCCTCTGGCGTCGGCTCGCCTTCCACCTGCACATAGTAGATTTTTCCGGTGCGTTTACCCGGCTGGGTAAGCGTCGCCTGTAACGCGCCGTCGTTAGTGAGCACCAGTAGCCCCTCGCTGTCGCGGTCGAGCCGCCCGGCGGCATACACCCCGGAAACCGGAATGTAGTCTTTCAGCGTGGCGCGCCCGGCCTCGTCGGTGAACTGCGGCAGCACATCGTAGGGTTTATTGAACAACACCAGCCGTTTCGGCCCGGTGTCGCGGCGGCGGGCGGTATCTTGTCGTGAGCTGAATCGCTTAACGCGGTGATTTCTAAAAGAAGTTCCAGGCATACTATTTTCAGTCAGTGGGGATTGCCGCATTATAGCGGAATCACGACTGCCTGGCATGGTTGCAAAGTTTAAGGTAGTATCGACAGGCTCATTACAATTCATTAACAAAATATGCGCTGAATAATTCGCGTTGCAGGACGGCGGCACGAGACGAATCCCGGCTCCGGTACGGGGTAGCCGAGAGGCCAAAGCATCTACGGCGTGAATATGACAGGCATCATAATCAGAAGCGCTCGAAGGAGAGGTGAATGGAAAGCAAAGTAGTTGTTCCGGCGGAAGGTAGTAAGATCACCCTGCAAAACGGCAAGCTCAACGTTCCGAATAATCCGATTATCCCTTTCATTGAAGGTGATGGTATCGGCGTGGACGTGACCCCGGCGATGCTGAAAGTGGTGGATGCCGCCGTTGAGAAAGCCTATAAGGGCGAGCGTAAGATTTCCTGGATGGAAATTTTCACCGGTGAGAAATCCACTCACGTTTACGGCCAGGACGTCTGGCTGCCTGCTGAAACCCTCGATCTGATCCGCGACTACCGCGTTGCCATCAAAGGCCCACTGACCACCCCGGTCGGCGGCGGTATTCGTTCGCTGAACGTTGCCCTGCGTCAGGAGCTGGACCTGTACGTCTGCCTGCGCCCGGTACGTTACTACCAGGGCACCCCAAGCCCGGTTAAGCACCCGGAACTGACCGACATGGTTATCTTCCGTGAGAACTCCGAAGACATCTACGCCGGTATCGAGTGGAAAGCCGACTCTGCCGAGGCGGAGAAAGTGATCAAATTCCTGCGCGACGAAATGGGCGTGAAGAAGATCCGCTTCCCGGAACACTGTGGTATCGGCATCAAGCCGTGCTCTGAAGAGGGTACCAAACGCCTGGTGCGTGCGGCCATCGAGTATGCGATCACCAACGACCGTGACTCCGTGACCCTGGTTCACAAAGGCAACATCATGAAGTTCACCGAAGGCGCTTTCAAAGACTGGGGTTACCAGCTGGCGAAAGAGGAGTTCGGCGGCGAGCTAATCGACGGCGGCCCGTGGATGACCATCAAAAACCCGAACACCGGGAAAGAGATTGTCGTAAAAGACGTGATTGCTGACGCCTTCCTGCAGCAGATCCTGCTGCGTCCGGCGGAGTATGACGTTATCGCCTGTATGAACCTCAACGGCGACTACATCTCTGACGCCCTGGCAGCGCAGGTTGGCGGCATCGGTATCGCACCGGGCGCGAACATCGGTGACGAGTGCGCCCTGTTCGAAGCGACCCACGGTACTGCACCGAAATACGCCGGTCAGGACAAAGTGAACCCAGGCTCCATCATCCTTTCCGCGGAAATGATGCTGCGTCACATGGAGTGGTTCGAAGCTGCAGACCTGATTGTTAAAGGGATGGAAGGCGCGATCAACAACAAGACCGTGACCTACGATTTCGAACGCCTGATGGATGGCGCTAAGCTGCTGAAATGTTCAGAGTTTGGCGACGCTATCATTGAAAATATGTAATCCGGATGTTGGGTTGCATAAAAACGGGAGCCAGCGGCTCCCGTTTTTTTAAATGCTGCAGGTAAATAGGTAATACGCAATTCTATTTTCAGTTCAAAAGGAGACGCTAATGGATAATGAAAAGTTACATTATATTGATTTGCTTAAATTACAATATGAACGAATAGCTCAGCATGAAAATCAACGCCTGATGTTTAGTAGTCTTGTATTGACCATTACATTGGCGGTCGTTGCGGTGATTTTTTCCAAAGATAATGAAATTACGGCAGGTCTATTTGTTAGCTTGTGTTTTCTCTTAATAGTTATTAATGTTTTTGCATGTTTATTTGTCAGAAAGTCAAGGTATTGGATTAAGTTTCATCAGAAAAGGGCACGGATAATCTTAAGTGAGTATAATCCAGAGCTCAAAGCGGCGGTATACAATGACGGGAAGAAATCAGGGGAAACATGCTGTAAAAATGGACACGGCCAACAATCACCTGAAAAACCGAATAGCGATTTAGATATATTCAAACGTCCTGGGCTGCAATTATACTTACATGCTGTTTTAATCATTTTCCTGATTGGTATAATGTTGACCAAATTTAATTTTAACTGCTTACTTATAGATTAAATTAATATTACATCCCGTGGTGAGGGTTAAATAGATAATTCGGAAATGTTTAGTGCGTTGAGATAAATATGCATAACTGTTCGAAGAGACTTCTAAATAAGGGCTAACTATAAAAATCGAGCCTTCTCCATTCCCGAGTGACTTTATAAAGAGCCTGATTATCTGTTGTTAAAACTACTGCTGGCCTCAGACAAAGCCAGCAGTAACCTACAAGGCAGACGTTACCGGCCTGCAGACAGCACCTGCAGCACTTTCAGCTCGGCAACGGCTTCCTGCATGGCATCCATCCCGGCGGTCAGGGTGCGCAGGCTGTCCAGCTGCTTCACAATATCGGCGCGCTCGTTGCGCGTCTGATGGCTCATTTCGGCAATCGCATCGGCGGACTGGATGCTGCGCTCCGCCATATCGGTGGCGGTGGCCACGGTGTTGCTGGCAACGCCGCGAATGCGCGAGATGGTGTTGACCGCATCGTCGATGTTGCTGGCGGTGGCTTCCGCCTGCTCTTTGGACAGATGCGCCAGACGGCGCACCTCCTGCGCCACCACGGCAAACCCACGTCCCGCTTCACCCGCGCGTGCGGCTTCCACCGCCGCGTTCAGCGCCAGGATATTGGTCTGGAACGCGATATTGCTGATGCCGTGGGTGATGACGTTGATGCCGTTGGAAATTTTCTCCAGGTCATCCAGTCCTTCCCCTAAACGACCCTGCGCCCGCTGGCTTTCGGTGGCGATGTCGCTGATAGCGCGAATACTGCTTTCCGCCATGCTGAGCGCTTTTCCCTGGCTCTGGGTTGAGGCTTCCAGCGCGGGTAGCGCCTTCACCACTGGGGCTAACTCTTCCTGATAGCTCACGACGCGATCCAGCACCCGGGTCTGTATGCGGTTCAGCGCTTCCCAGCGGCGCAGCGCGCGCTGCGCGTAGTGGGCCGCATAGCTGGCATACTCCACCGGGAACTGCGACATCGCTTTGACGTCGTGATTGAAAAACACCAGCGCCGAGAGCGTCTGGTTGATCGGCACGCCGAGGATCTCGCCGAAGCTTGAGAAGCCTGCCGCCGGGATACCTTTAAAAAAGTGTGCGTCATGCAGCTGATCGACGTTACCCATGCGGCGCAGGATACAGTCATTCATCATGATCGCCGCCGGTTTGCCGTGTAGCGCGGTAAATCGCTGCCAGTCCTGCCGTGTGGCCTGTTTGAAGTCGGTTTCCTGCATCAGGAACAGCCGGTCGCCAAATTCAAGATCGCAGAAGAAGCTCACGCAGCCGCTGTCCATTTTCGCTACCGAGCGAATGAAATACTCATCACCCACCTTTACCGCAAACGTCAGGCCTTTGAGTCCGTCGCTGAGCCGCTGCTCACTGCATCCCAGATGTTCAGCCAGCGCCCGGGTAAACGGCTGCTGCTGGCCCTGGCTGTTGAACACCGAGGTCACGGTACGGGTGATGGGATCGGCTTCCGCAATCAGCCAGCTCTTATCCAGCGGCGTGAAGTTCTGGCTCTTGAAGGGCGCGAATGACTTACCCTCAGCCATGCGGCAGAACACAATCACGGCTTTGCCCTGCAACACCCGGCCGCCAACGCCAATCCATGTGCCGTCAAAGCTGACGCGGCCGCCCGCAGAGCCGCCAATGGCGAGGCAGGGGAACGGGCCGCTGTTGTACCAGGCCTGCATCAGGAAGCCTTCCGACGCCGACAGGCCGTCGCAGTAGATCATGGCGAAGGTACGATCGGCGGAGAGCGGCATGCGCAGCGGCATCGCTGCCAGCTCACGCTGAATGGCGTTGACGCGCTCTGTTGCCGTGGCGGTGTCGTTAAGGTGCAGATCGACGATATGTGTCTCATGCTCAGCGATCAGGGTGTCGGGCAGCCAGAGCCAGCTTCCCTCCGGGCCGTCACCCTTACAGTAGGTGGTGTGGCTGCCGCTGGCGCTCAGCGCGCCGTTCGAGGAGAGGGTGATGACGGTCAAATCCGCCGAGGTGAAACGCTGCCATGCCTGGCTCACCTGATGGAAATCGGCCTCAGGGGGAACGAAGGTCAATAAAATGCCGGAGGCGCGCGTACTCAACCCGGCATCAGACAGGGATGTCGGCAGGGTGCGGCAGTCGAAAATACCATCAGCGGGCTTCGCCTCGCCGATAAAACGGAAACCTGGAACGCCTTTGCGCATTGTCTTAATAAAAGACATGTTATTGTTTTTCCTGAAGTTAATAAATTACTGCCGGTGCAGGTGATAAAAAAGAGGGCTAACTGTCAGGTCCGTTCGCAATCAGTACTCAGCACTGAAGTTCAGCCTCATCTGTGAACTGAGTCCTTCAGTGCTGAAGCGTTATCGGCGGCGTTGGCACGAGCTTCAGTGATTAGTGCCATTGGTGAAAGCTGCTATGTCTGTGATTTAGATCTCATTTCTGGATTCATGCCTATACTTATACCTTTCTTTACACAGCGACCTGCTGTGTTTGCCGTTAAACATGGATGCCACTATGCAAAACCCTTCCCCGACCCCGTCGACTACGCAGGACGACAGCGGGCCGCTTAACTTCACTGTCCAGCAACGTCTGTTCTTCGTGGTGCTGGTCGCCACCATGGGCGCGCTGGCCTATGGCTACGACACCGGGATCATCTCCGGCGCGCTTCCATACATGACGCTGCCAGCCTCGCAGGGCGGCCTCAACCTGACTCCCTTTACTGAAGGGCTGGTGACCTCCTCGCTGACCTTCGGGTCGGCGGTCGGCGCGTTTCTCAGCGGTTATGTCTCGGACCGCTTTGGTCGCCGTATCACCCTGCGCAGTCTGGCGCTGCTGTTTGTCGCCGGGGCGCTCGGCACCACCGTGGCCCCCAATATCGAAATCATGGTGGTGATGCGCTTTATTCTCGGTATCGCCGTCGGCGGCGGCTCTTCAACCGTGCCGGTATTTATCGCCGAAATCGCCGGGCCGAAACGCCGGGCGCCGCTGGTGAGCCGTAACGAGCTGATGATCGTGTCAGGCCAGCTGCTGGCCTATATCGTCAGCGCCTCAATGAGCCTGCTGCTGCACGATCCGCAGATGTGGCGCTACATGCTGGCGCTGGCGATGGTGCCGGGTGCGTTACTGTTCGTCGGCACCTTCTTTGTGCCGGCCTCGCCGCACTGGATGGTGGCGGAAGGGCGCTTCAGCGAAGCGCTGCGTATTTTGCGTAAGCTGCGTGAGAACCCGCGGGACATTAAAAAAGAGATGGCGGACATGCGCCAGAATGCCCGCGAAGCACGCCAGGGGCCGTCCGCGCGCGAGCTGCTGAAGGAGAAATGGATCGTTCGCTTGCTGGTGATGGGCTGCGGCATGGGGATTGTGCTGCAGTTTACCGGAGTTAATGCCTTTATGTATTACACGCCGATCATCCTGAAGAGTACCGGTCTCGGCACCAGCGCTTCCATCGCGGCCACCATCGGCAACGGCGTGGTGTCCGTGCTGGCGACGTTCGCCGGTATCAAAGCCATCAGCCACTTTGGCCGCCGCCCGATGCTGATGACCGGTCTGACCATCGTTATCGCCATGCAGCTGGCGCTGGGTGCGGTGCTGGTGTTTATGCCGAACAGCATGACGCAGAGCCTGCTGGCGCTGGCGTGCATCCTGGTATTCCTGTTCTTTATGCAGATGTGCATCTCGCCGGTGTACTGGCTGCTGATGGCGGAGCTGTTCCCGATGAAACTGCGCGGGGTGTTAACCGGCTCGGCGGTGTCGTTCCAGTGGATCTGTAATGCCGCCGTGGCGTTTGCCTTCCCGCCGCTGCTGTCGCTGGTGGGTAACAACGCGTTCTTTATCTTTGCCGGCATTAACGTGGCGTCGCTGGTGTTTGTTGCACTGGTGCTCCCGGAAACCCGTGGCAAATCGCTGGAGCAGATCGAAACGCATATGCGCGAGCGCTTCGGTGACAAAGGTGAGGCGTCTGCGTCCGCCGTGTGATAGCGCGGCCCTGCAGCCGTGGGGAGTGCCTCACGGCTGCAGGCGGTCAGGGCAGGTTTTTCCTGCGCTTCTCAGAGTACATCACGCTGTCGCTCTCTTTGACCATCTCCAGCAGCGAGGTAAACCGATCGTAGTCGCTGTGCATGATGCCCCATGAATAGTTGATGTTATACGGCTTACCGGCGTTAGCGTTATGCGCGTCTATGCCTTCGCGCAGCTTGTCGAGGAAAGGTTGCACCTCGCTCGCACTGGCCACCATCACCGCAAATTCGTCCCCGCCGAGGCGGCCAACGATATCTCTCACGCCCGCATGCTCACGCAGCTGCCGCGCGAATACCTTCAGCACTTCATCTCCTTCGGCATGGCCCCACAGGTCGTTGATCGGTTTGAACTTATCCATATCAAAATAGATGATGCTGAATGACGCCGCTTCCTGACGCAGCGCTTTAAAGCGCTTATCACCGCTGCGATAGAAGCCGCGGCGGTTGGGAATACCGGTCAGGCTGTCGGTCATCGCCATGTTGATGACCTGAAACTCATCTTCGAGAATAAACGCCAGATCCTTGAGGGAGGTAATATCCTCATCGGAGAAGTCGCGCGGCGTGGCATCGATCAGGCACAGGGTGCCGACCACCGCGCCATCGGGCAGGCGCACCGGGTAACCGGCATAGAAGCGGATGAAGGGCTCGCCCGTCACCAGCGGATTATCGTGGAAGCGTTCATCGAGACGGGCGTCGTTCACGATAAACGGCCCCGCCTGCAAAATGGCGTGGCCGCAAAATGAGACGTCGCGCGTGGTTTCCCGCGTGTTCAGCCCCTGGCAGGCAAGCAGCCACTGACGGTCGCGGTCCAGCAGGCTGATGATCGCCACCGGCACCTTAAAAATTTTTTTGGCAAGCCGCGTTAAGCGTTCGAAGCGCTCATCATCCCTGGTATCGAGCAGGTCGATCATGTACAGGGACTTCAGCCGCTCTTCTTCATTTTCAGGTATTCCGGGAAACTTCATCTGTTACCTCGACGTCAGCGGTGGCGTGGCCGCCATCATTCTGAAAGCGTGCATTCTGACAAAATATATCCTTCAGTAAATGACTGAGTATAGAGGTAAAAAGGGGATGTTTGTGGCGCGTGGAAAAGGTGTGACCACTGGCCTGCGGGCGAAGCCTGCGCGAAGCGCGCCACGCAACTCGTCCACGCTCAGCTAAACTTACTGAACACACATTCCCGGGAGGCAGCAATGTTTAACCACGATACTAATGACGAGCGTAAAAAAGAGGGTGAGGTGCATAAGGGGCTGCCGGAGGCGGCACCGAATCACGGCAATGCGTATGAAGAAGATGATCTGGGCGTGACGGGCAATCCGAATCAGCATGGTGAAGCGCCCCGGCCGGAAGAGGCCGCCGATAATAACGCTTCACGTCGTAATAAATAGTGCCACAGGCGCGGGGCCGCGCCTGGTTACTCCTCTGCTACCAGCCACATATCGGCTTCTTCAAACATCTCCTGAATCGCCTGGCTGATAATCGATTTCTCATTTTTGGTCGCATCGGTGTTTATCGCCGGATTGGTCATCATCGGCTTCACGCGCACGTCAGCGTCGGGGAAAATACGGTGGATACGTTTGGTGAGTTCAGTAAGGATAAGCTCGCGCGCGCCGGGTAACCCTGCCACGTTGCGCTTATCGTAAATGAGTTCGACGAACATAAAAGTGCCTTTACTGTTTTTTTGTACAGCATTCTTGCCTGCTTTGACCCGGGATGTCAAGGGCGCGACGGGGGTGACCGCGCCCGTTGTTCACCGGGGCAGCACGTCGATGCGCAGCCGGTTGTCCGCCACGGTTTTTCCCCCGGCGTTGAGAATACGGCTTTCCACCTGCAACGGCTGCGTACCCGTTGGCGTCACTGGCAGACTAACAATTTTATTCCCGCTATCGGCCGGGATAGTGACGGGCTGCTCGCCCTGTTCCAGCAGCTTCCCGCCCTGTTTCACGCGCCAGGCCAGGCGCGCGCCGGAGAGCCCGGATGGCTGGTCGTTGACGATCCACAGGTGAATTTGCCCCGGCTGGTCCGCTTTCCACTGCACGTTAACCGGGTCGATGGAGGGCAGCAGCGGCTGATAGGCGCGCTGCAGGGCGTAATAGCCGGCCTTCGGCTGGCGCAGGTAGTCCACCACGCCCCAGTTTATCGACGGCCAGGTCTCAACAAACATAAACTGGAACAGGGCGGTTACCGGCTGGTAGCGTTGACGCCGGTAGCTTTCTGCCGCCAGCGCCACGAGGTCAGCCTGATATTGCTGGGTGTTATGGATGAAGCTTGCCATCGAATCGCCGCGGGAGAGACCGGCATTTTTGAACGTCTGAATCGGCTGGAAGTTGTGGTACTTCCAGCTCGTCCATTTCGGATCGCCCGGCTCGGTGCTGGCAGGCCACCAGTCTTTACGCGGAATTATGGTTTTCAGCGTGCTCAGCTTCGGCAGTGCCTGGGCACCAAATTCGGTGATGATGGCGGTTTTCGCCGGCTCCAGCAGGTTCTGCAGCGTTCCGAAATACCAGCCCGCCCAGTAGTGCTCTTCGACGGCAGAGTAAGCGTGGACGATGCGCGTCTTGTCTTCGGCCAGCGCATCGGCGACGCGCTGCATCAGTACGCGGTTGAGATCTTTATGCCAGTCAGGGAAGCGCTTCTCCATCCACGGCGAGTTGAACGGCGGTTCGTTCTGACCACCCCATACCACGATGGAGGGCGAGTTGCCGAACTGCGCCACCATCTCGCGGCTCTGACGCGCAGCGTTGTCAGCAAAGGCGTCGCTGTCGTCATAGCCCCACTGTAATGGCACGTCCTGCCAGATCATCAGTCCGCGCTCGTCGGCCTGCTGATAGAGCGACCGATTAGCGACGTGACCATGCACGCGGATCGCATTGGCATTCATCTTCTCTACCAGCGCAAAATCCCGGGCGTAACGGCGCGCTGTCATGGTGCTCAGCCAGGGGGAGCCGATGTAGTTGGTGCCGCGGATGAACACCCGCGTACCGTTGACGGTCCAGCCTTTATTATCGGGTTGTTCAATTACCTGGCGCAGGCCGGTGCGGCTGCGGCGGCGGTCCAGTACTCCCGCGTCGTCGCGCAGGGTGGCGGTGACCTGATAGAGATGCGGGAAGCCATAGCCCACAGGCCACCACAGCTTCGCATCGGGCATCGGCAGCGACACCGCGATGCGCTGCGGGGTGTCGCCGGTCGCTTTCAGGCTCATCGGGAAGGCCTGCTGATAGCGCGTCCCGGTGAAGTTATCCGGCGCGGCGGTCAGGGTCAGGGTGGTCTGCACATCCGCCGGAGCGCGATACACCAGTTCGGCGCTGAGCGTGGGCTTGTCCAGCCCCTGCGACCAGTCGGGACGCAGGATCAGATTATCAATAGCCACGGCGCGGCTCAGGCGCAGGCGCACCGGCGCCCAGATGCCGCCTGAGTTGGCGTCCTGCCCCTGCGGCGACCAGGCACCGCCGGGCCGCGAGTCGTGCTGGTTAAGAATGCCTTTAACCTGTTTTTTATGCAGCGGCCATATCGTCTTCGGATCTTCAAACGGGCTGTCCACCCGCACCGCAAGGCGGTTGTAACGCGTGAGATCGCCAGTGATGTCTATGGCGAAGCGCTGGAAATAGCCCTCGTGCTTCGCCTGACGCTTACCGTTGAGCCAGACGTCAGCAAAGTAATCCACGCCGTCAAACTCCAGCGTCGCCAGGGTGTCGGCTGCGGGCTGTGGCAGCGAAAATTCGGTGCGATACCAGAGCGCACCCTGGTGGTCCCAGCCGGCGCTGTACCAGTTGGCCGGCACGCGCAGTTTGCGCCAGTTGGCATCCGTGCCGCGCCAGCCCTCGAAAGCCGGATCGTTGCCGTCGTGGGCGCGCCACTGGCCCGCCAGGGACCAGCTCACCGGGACCGGCGGCGCAGCCAGCACGGGCAGGGCGAGCAGGGCGCTTGCCAGCAGAATCAGACGCTTCATAGGCTCTCCCGAAGTTCTTGCAGGCGGGCGGTAACCGCATTGCTGGCCTGCAGCAGCTGCGCACTGAGCTGCCCGGCGTCCAGGGGCTCACCCTGTTTCGCGGCGGTTTCGGCGCGCTGTAACAGGCTGACCAGTTCGTCGAACCCGAAGGTGCCCGCTTCGCCGCGCAGCTTATGGGCGAGACGCCCGATGGCCTGGCGATCGTCTGCGTGCAGCGCAGCATCCAGTGCCTGTACGGTGTCGGTAAAGTGGTCGTCAAACAGGGCCAGCAGCTCCTGCAATAGCGGCGGATCGACGCCGATGCGCTGGCACAGGGTTGCGGCGTCCGGCGAATCCGCCGGGGCGGTGACCGGGTCAGGACTCAGGTTTAGCCCCATGACGCGATCGATTTCATTGCTCAGCACGTCGAGGGTCACGGGTTTCGCCACATAGCCATCGAAGCCGTGCGCAAGGCAAAACTCCTTGTCGCCCTTCATGGCATGGGCCGTCATGGCGATAATGCGCTGGTGAGCGAAGGCCGGATTTACCTGTTCGCGCTCGCGGATAATCTGCGTCGCGCGCTCCCCGTCCATCTCCGGCATCTGCAGATCCATCAGGATCACATCCCACGGACCGTTATCAAGCTGCTCCAGCGCTTGCAGGCCATTATCGGCGAGGGCGAATTCATGCCCCAGCCGGGTCAGAAAATGGCTCGCCAGTTTCTGATTCACCAGGTTGTCTTCCGCCAGCAGAATGCGCAGGCCGCTGCACCGGGGGGCAACCTGCGCTGGCGCTGGCTGCGGCGTGCTGGCCGGGAAGGCCGTGGTGGTAGCCAGCGCCGCAAGCATCGCCTCTTTCAGCTCATACTGGTCCACGGGCTTGCTGAGAAAGTACTGGATACCCAGGCGTTTTAGCTGCCCGGAATCCATAAAGCGGCTCATCGAACTGAGCATCACGATTTTGCTGGCGGCGAGGCGGGCATCGGCTTTGATCTCCCGCGCCAGCGTCATGCCGTCCTTTTCCGGCATCTGGGCATCAAGCAGGATCAGGGCAAAGTGCGGATTCTGCGCTAACAGCGCCAGCGCGGCGTCCGCGCTGTCGGCGGTGGTCGGTTTCATTCCCATGTTGCGCAGCATATCGCTCATCAGGCGGCGGTTAGTGGCGTTGTCATCCACCACCAGCACCGTCACGCCCACCAGCGACGGCGGCGGTACTGACGGGCTGACCACCGGCACCTCCGGCAGCGGCAGGCTGAAGTGGAACACGCTGCCGCGGCCTGGTTCACTCTCGACGTTAAGCTCGCCGCCCATCATCTCCACCAGCCTGGCGGAGATGGTCAGGCCAAGCCCGGTGCCACCATAGCGCCGGGTGGTGGAGGTATCCGCCTGGCTGAAGGATTCAAAGATGAGCGACTGTTTATCCTGCGGAATACCAATCCCGGTATCGCGCACCTGGAAGCGCAGACGCGCTGCCTCGTCCTGGCGGGTGACCGACAGCTCCACCTCTCCGCTGTGGGTGAACTTCAGGGCGTTACTCACCAGATTGGTCAGTACCTGGCGCAGGCGCACGTTGTCGGTGGTGAGCACATTCGGGACATCCGGGGCAATGTTGAGCAGCAGTTCGAGATCTTTTTCCGAGGCGATGGGCATCAGGGCGCGCATCATCGACTGCAGGAACGGCCGCAGCTCGAAACGCTCCTCGTCAAGCTCCACCTTACCGGCCTCGATCTTCGAGTAATCGAGGATGTCGTTGATGATACGCAGCAGCGAACGGGCGGAGTGCTGCACGAGCGTCATATACTCGTGCTGCTCATCGCTCAGCGGCGTTTCAAGACACAGCTGGGTCATGCCGAGAATGCCGTTCATCGGGGTACGGATCTCATGGCTCATATTGGCGAGAAACGCGCTTTTTGCTTCGTTAGCCGCGCGCGCTGCGGCCACCGCCTGAAGCGACACCTGCTCTGCTTCTTTACGTTTGGTGATGTCCTGCAGGGTGCCGATCACCCGCAGGGTTTCGCCCTCCACGCTCAGGCTGATCACCTGACCGGAAAGCAGCATCCAGCGGTAGCTGCCGTTGCGGTGCAGCAGGCGGATCTCCCGCTCAAACACCGGCTGTTGCTGATTGCTGGCATCCGCCAGCAACTGCTGAAGCGCCAGCCGATCGTCGGGGTGAATAATGGTATCAAACAGCGACCCGGCATAGTGCCAGGTTTCACGCGGGTAGCCGAGCAGCGTCAGCAGCGCATCGTTAACCTGCAGCAGATCGCTCTGCTTGTGCCAGTCCCAGATGCCGATAAGCGTCGACTCAGCGGCCAGCAGAAAATCCTGGTGCAGCTGCTCGCGCGAGCGGGTGATGAGATCCAGCCCGGACATATCGGTATGCAGGCTGACAATGCCGCCGTCCGGGGTGCGGGTATGCTGGACGTAGAGAGTTCGACCGGACATCTCGCGCAGCTCGCTGTGGTTATCGAGGCGGCAGCGGGCCAGCAGGCTGTTCATCATCGACTGTTTATTCTGGCTGTCGTCCGACATATAGGCGCTGGCGATAAACCCTTCAGCCAGCTCAGTGAGCGTCATTCCGGTCTTGATACGATTCGTCATCCCCGGGTAAAACTCTTCAACCCGGGCATTAAAGGCCACCAGCCGCTCATCGGCGTCATAAACCAGCAGCGCGGCGCGGAGCGCATCGAGTTCCTGTGGCATTTTACCTTGCGGCATCTTTCCTCCTTTCCGCGGTCAGCGGGCGGCGACCGGCACGGGGTCCGGCAGACAGCGTTGCAGTGCGGGCGAGAACGGGTCCGCGATTTGTCGGGCAAAATAGCCCGGCCGGCGTGGCGTTTGCTCGCCGAGTAGCGGGCCGTAGTTGGCTTTATAGAACAGCGCCTCCAGCACCATCGCGTTGGTAGAGAGCGTGATGGCCCGGTTGTAGTCGCCGGTGCTTTCAACCCGGCCTTCATACCAGCCGCGTTCGCGATCCTGCTGCAGCCGCGTCATCTTCATCAGCGCATCGGTAAAGGGCGTATCCCACAGCACCCACAGGCCAAACACCGCCCGGGTCGATACCTGGGCGAGGCGCGGATAGTATTTCCCGTCATCGCCGAGGGTGTTCCAGGCATAGCCATTGGCGAAGATGGTGTCGTTAACATGCCAGGGGGCTTCAGCAAGGTTAAAGTCGCTGCGCGCGGTCAGCACCTTATCCTGCTGCCAGCGCATCTCCTGCACGCGATATACATCGCTGGCGCGGTGACGCAGGGTGCGCACGGTATCGCGGCTGGCACCCGGCAATTCCCAGCCGTACTCCATGCCGCTCAGCACCGAGGGCAGGGTGGTAATGGCGGAGGGCGTCCAGGTGGTGCGCGGATCGCGGGCATCCACGTCCAGCGAGAGATTGTAGATGATGACCGGTTGTGCGGGAGGGGCCAGCGACAGCTGGTTAGCGAAACCCCACTCGCCAAAGCCGGCGGCGCTGTATTCGCTGTCGCCGAGCCGGCCCTCGGGGCGCGTGATCATCTGCTGGTTCTGCTGCATCTGGCCGGCAAAAAGCTGCCCCTGTTTATCGACGATGCGGCAAAAATTCCAGCGTAGCGGAATGCGCTCCAGATACTCGGCGTACTCCGGATGCCAGGCCGCCACCAGCCGCAGCCCTACCATCAGGCGCGCGATCTCCCGCGACGACCAGCCCAGTACGCGCGGCTTATTGCTGTAGTCGATCATCGCCCCGCTCTGGGTGTTGTAGAGCAGGTTTGGCAGGCTGTCGCTGGTGAGCATCAGGCGGTTCAGGGTACCGAGCAGCCGGGTAATGCGCTGGTCAAAGGTGACGTCGTCCACCAGACCAAGCTGGCGGGCGGCGGTGAGGGCAATCAGCGTGTCACCCAGTTGCCAGACGCTGACCACCGGACGCTTGTCGCTACCGTTGACCAGCCCGTTGTGCGGCTGGGTGTTATTTTCAAAGTAGCGCCAGGCAACACGCGCCCAGCGCTGCTCCTCCGGAGTGAGTGCCCCGACGCGAGCGGTGGTGTGCCAGCCGCCGTTAACCAGCCAGCGCCAGCCCGCTCCGTCCTGGCGCAGCAGCAGCCACGCGGCAACAGCGAGGATCGCAACCAGCAGCAGCCGGATTACTGTTTTAAGCATGTCGCGGCTACCGGAGGCAGTTTCACAGGGGCATTGCTGTCGCAGCGCGTGCATTTGCAGGCAGCGCAGGCGGGTGCGGTGCGTAACGCGGTGCCGGTCTGCTCACACCAGTTTTTTATACCCGGCGTCGGCTCCAGGAACGGGCGGTTGCGGCGACCGTTGTTCTCTTCAAAGGTATCCACCAGCCGCTTCTCCCACATCGACGGCGCAAAGCCTTTCTTGCGCGGATCGTTGCTGTTGAACTGCAGCAGCTTGCCCTGTTTTTTAAACAGCAGCGCTTCGAGCATGATGCCGTTGTTGTTGGCGGTGAACTCCTTGATCGGGCCGTCGCCGTTTTCATACAGCCCTTCGTAATAGCCTTTGCCCTGTTCATCGGCATTTTCAATGGCATCAAACAGGCGGTCGGTGTAGGGCGACTCCCACAGCGCCCACATACCGAGCGCCGCCTTGAGCGAGACGGCGGCGACATTGGGCACGTACTGGCCTTTATCGGTAATGGTGTTCCAGTTAAAGCCGTCGCTGTAGACGGTGTCGTACACGAAGTACGGCGCTTTATCGAGCTGGTGCTCGGAGCGCGCCGATAAGATGCCGGTAATGGTGTAGCGATTCTCCTGGGCCTGATAGACGCGGTCAGCAAAGTTTTTCATCCACGGATGGCTGAAGTCTTTGACGTCATCGTCGCGGTCGTCAGCGTTATCCCAGCCCAGCTCCAGGCCGTGCAGCAGATAGGATTCGGTTACTACATAGTTATGCTGCTGGGTCAGACGCGGATCGCGCGAGTCAAACGGCACCAGCACGCAGTAGATCTCTGCCAGCGCGTAAGGCTCAGGGCGGCTGGCCTGGCAGGTGGAAAAGCCCCACAGCTGATAGCCCGCGGCGGCATACTCTTCATAGCCCAGACGACCTTCCTGCACGTACTGCACGTTTTTCTGTCCGTCCACGTAGGCCCCGGTGAGGGTGCCGCAGTCGTCTACCACGTGGGTGAAATCCCAGCCCAGCACCACGTTATCAATGCTGTTGCTGTATTCCGGGTAACGCTCCTTAATGATCTTCAGCCACACCATCATGCGACCAATATCGATGGCGGAAAAACCGATCTCACCGGGTTTGTTCAGGTAGTTCACCTTCTGCCCGGTGATGGTGTTGTAGGCCTTGTTGGGCACCTGATTCTGGAACAGCGAGAGCTTGTTCAGCGTCGCCATAATCTGCAGCATGCGGCGGTCAAACTCGGCCTTATCGATTATTCCCAGTTCGCGGGCGGCTGTCATAGCAGCCAGATAGGAGGCGCTGTCCCACATGGTGGTAGAGGGATATTTGTTTACCGCGTTCACCAGCCCGGTGGTGGGCTGGGTATTGGCGACAAAATATTGCCAGGCGTTCTTCGCCATCGCCATTTCACGCTCGCTCAGCTCGCCCTGGCGCACCGGGTAGTCTGACGCCGGCAGCGTGGTGGCTGCCTGCGCGCCGGAAAGGGTGAACAGCAGCGAGATCAGCAGGGCGATTGTCAGCCCTAAGTGTCGCGGTAGGCATCTCATTCTGGTGTCACTCCTTCTTGTGCATTATCGGTGTCTGCCGCGCCCGCTCTTGACAGGCAGCCGAGGCAGAGCAGCTGTCCGCTGGTGATGTAGTTCAGGCTTTCGAGAATGACGGCATTGGTATCCGCTTCGATTTTCGGGTTCACGCTGCCATCGATGTTGTAGCCAGACTTCCAGCCCTGGCCCGGCTCCAGCATCGGCAGCATGTGCTGGCGCATGGCGTTGCTCCAGTTGTTACGGAACAGGGCATACCAGCCAAACGCGCCACGGGTGGACAACAGCGCTCTGGCGGCCGGATTGGTATCGGGTGCTACCGCGTTTTCCGTCGCGGTGCGGGTCAGCGGCGGGCTGTCCGGCTGGCTGGCGGTGTAGTCCGGTGCCTGCTCGGCATAGTCGGTGTTAATGGTGACGCTCTGGTCTTCGTACTGGCTGCGTTTTTGCAGGATCTGCATGATGCGCCAGGCGATCTCGCCGCTGCGCGCGTCAAAGCCCTGCTCCAGACCGGTGAGCACATATGGCAGGGTGACCAGCGACGGCTGTTTGCCCCAGGGCGTGCGCAGCCCCTCGTCTGGCACCATGATGCTGTCGATCTCTATCATCTTCAGGCCGTCCGGCGGCTGAGTCACCGCGAGGCCTGATGCGGTATTGATGGTGCGTAACATGCTGCTGGCATAAAGCCGGTAGCCATAGCTGCTGCGGCTTTCGTCTGCGCGCATTACCCAGCGGGTGACCGGCAGGTTGGTATTTTGCGGCCCGCTTGCGGCAATCAGGTCGTCAAGATGCCATTTGCTCAGTAACTGCTGCACCGCCAGCGCATGCTCCGGGTAGCGCCAGAGCAGGATTTGCAGCGGTATCATCAGCCGCCCCATGTCGATAGCCGAACCAGAATTGTCACTACTGCGCGTCAGCGGTGTCAGGGTTTCGGCGTGGTAATACGTGGCGGGATGGCCGTTCTCCAGCAGCGGCAGGGTGCCTAGTGTCTCCAGCGCGCTGAGGATGCGGTCGTCCAACTCACTGCGGGAAATGATATGCAGCTGATACGCCGAGATGCTGGCCAGCAGATAGCTGCCGGTACTCCACAGGCTGAACCAGGGTTGCGACGCCTCGGCGTTCACCAGGCCATTGGGCTGGGTATTGTTGACAAAATACTGCCACGCCACCCGTGCCCACAGCGCTTCGTCCAGCGTCAGGGCGCGTGTAGCGGGCAGGGCCGGGAAATCTTTGCTCAGCACTATCCCCTCGGCGGTTTCAATCCGCTTTGGCATCTGCTGTTCCACCCACAGCACAATGGCAAAGCCAACCATAAAGCCGATAAGAATAGTCAGGTAGCTGCGTGCGCTGCGGATCCCATGCCGGATACTCATGCGTTTTCCGCCTCCTGCGTTTCAGGCGGCGTCCACATCGCGGCCATGATCATCGGTAACATGGCGGCGATGTTTACCCCGCCCCAGAAAATATTGATCACGTAGCCGGACGGGTCATCCACCTGACCGCGTGCCACCTGAATTCCCCCCCAGATCAGTCCCAACAGGGTCAGCACTACAATGGCGATCTGCGGCTTCACCAGGTACAGGAAGCGCCCGGTCTGGCGCTCCTTCGGGGTAACATCAAATTTGATTTTCTCGCCGCGCAGCACGGTATTGAGCGCGCGCAGGTTGACCGAGAAGAACGAGAGGTAAGAGGCGCGCCCGTCCCAGGCTGAAATCCCCCAGGTGCCGAACATAAATGCCAGTTCGCTGATGATGAAAAACGGCAGGAAGTGCAGATAAAACGGCTCGGAGTAGGCCGACACCGGTGGGATGCCGGTGAACAGGTAAATTAACGGCGAGATGAGGAATACCGCATTCCAGACGCAGGCCAGATAGGACCAGAAGGTGGTAGCGTACATCAGGGTCTGGCCGGGGCTGAGGCGGAAACGACGGCGGCTGAAGACTTTGTCGTGAAACAGAATGTCCAGCGAGCCTGCGGCGTATTTGAAGCGCTGGATCATCCAGGTCAGCAGATCCTGCGGCGAGAGCATTTTCGATTCGATAGTGGGGTGCATCACCGAGCGCCAGCGCCGCTCGCTGTCGCCGTGCAGCACGATGGAGGTGTAAATATCCTCCGAGACGTGGAATTTGTAAGGCGTCAGTTCGGTATCGCTGATGACGTGAGGAAGCATGGCGCGGCTCAGCGCGGCGCGGGTATCCTCATCGCGGATAGTGCCGGTGTAGCGGGCGATCTCCTCTTCCACCGTAAAGACGTAGCCGCGCAGCGCCGCCTGCATTACCGCCTCCCGGCGGTGCACGCTTGCCGCGCCGCAGCAGAAGGCCGCGTTGGCCCAGTTACGGCGGCGCAGAATGACATCGTAAAACATCCGCGGGTCGTTGAAGAACGGGTCGCTGCCGATGGTCAGACGGCCAAAAATACCCTCGGTTACGCGCCCGAACAGATAGCCCGGCAGGCCCACTTTGCGCTTCAGCCAGGCGTGAAGCCGCTCGCCTTCGGGGAGATCGAAAAACCACTGCGGGGTCTGCACCCAGGCGACGTCCGGGTCGCGGAAATAGCCCAGCGTATGGGTGAGCAGGGTAGGGAACACCCGCGTATCGGCATCGCAGATAACCAGAAAGTCGCCGTCGGTATGTTCCATGCCGTTGCGGATATTGCCCGCCTTATAGCCGATATTATTGTCGCGGGTGATGTAGTTGACCCCTTCCTCTTCGCACACCGCGCGCATCTCCGGGCGACGACCGTCATCAAGCACGTGAATACGGTAAATAATTTCTGACGGATAGCGCATTTTCAGCGCGTCCTGGATCGAGAGCCGCACCAGCTCCACGTCCTCAGAGTAAGTAGCGATAAACAGATCGACCTTAGGCGGACGCGATTCACCCCGATCCTGCGGGACCAGGCACTGATTAATATCCTCCGGCGGCGGAGGGCATTTCGGGTCTTTCACCTGCCAGATGTTGATGGTGAACAGCAGGGTGCCGATCCAGGCGAGAGTTTCTGCCAACGCCAGCGGCACCGCATACCACAGGGCGTCCATATTCAGCGATTCCATCCAGCGCCAGCGAATATAATTGGCACCCAGGATCAGGCCCGCAACGGCAAGCACCTGCCACAGTCGCATCATCCAGGGCGGCGTACGCAGAGGTTCAGGCGGCTTACGGTGTTCGAATCGTGAGAAATAATACTTTGGCATCCAGCACCCGACTTACAAGAAAGTGATATTCAGCGCCTGACCCACAAGAATATATCCTGTAGCCAAAAAGGCAGGTTACTGAAAACGTTATTATTGAAAATCATAGATGCAAGCATTGCCTTTGCAAGAAATCGGCAGAATAAGCGCTAAATAATTTTATTAAACCGTTGAAAGACGATTTAAAAAACGTTTAAGGGGTGATGATTAATTGTCTCTTTACACTTTGCGCATCTGCACTACATTAATATTAACAAGTCTGATAATTAAGCGAAGCGCGACACAGGGTTTCTGCCAGCGCTCTTTTCTGGAATACGGATTATGGTGGATACGGTTTCGGTGTCGCATCGCCAGTCGGTGCGTGAGAGGGTGCGCAGCTGGCGTTATACCGTGCCTGGACGGCGCGATCTCCGTATCGATATGCTGCGTGGTATCGCACTGGTGATGATGGTCGTAGCGCATACCGAAGTTATGTCGCTATTTAATATATTGACCTGGGAGCGTTTTGGATTAACAACCGGAGCCGAAGGGTTCGTTATTTTATCCGGATTTATGCTTGGTATGTTGAATCGTCAGCGCCTGCAAAAGGAGGTGTTGCTGACGCTATCCTGGAATCTGTGGCGGCGCGCCTTTAAGATATATCAGGTCAATATCGTTATCATTTTAATTATT
This sequence comes from Siccibacter colletis, assembly GCF_025914095.1. Classification (NCBI taxonomy): domain Bacteria; kingdom Pseudomonadati; phylum Pseudomonadota; class Gammaproteobacteria; order Enterobacterales; family Enterobacteriaceae; genus Siccibacter; species Siccibacter colletis. The sequence continues at coordinate 1,607,288 of NZ_CP074352.1, forward strand.
CTGTTACTGTCTTATCTGCCCTGGATTAATACCTTTGAGGTTTCTCATTTTGTTGACCGCTACTCCGGAACCGCCTGGTCGCTTTTCCCGACCACGCCGCAGATAAAAGAGACCTGGTTTAATATCATTTTATTTTTGCAGATAGGGCCACACCAGACGCAAATACTGGGGCTTTATATTTGTCTGCTGTTAATAAGCCCGGTTTATTTATGGCTTTTACACGCCGGGCGCGTCGCCTGGCTGGTGGTGTTATCCCTTGCAATCTATATCAGTTATCAGCTCTGGCCGGTGCGGCTGACCAATGCAGAGTTTGAGTTCGCTTTCCCGATAATGGCCTGGCAGCTCATCTACGTGCTGGGGATGAGCTGCGGCTGGTACAAAGACGAACTGATGTCGCTGGCGCGCACCCTGCCGGGCAGACTCGTCATTAGCCTGATGGTGCTGTTCGCGCTGGGGATGATGTTCATTGCCCAGAACCATACTAACCCCTTTATGCCGCCCGGCCTGCTGATGCACGTTATCCCGCCGGCGGACTTCAACTGGTTCTATCACATGCTGGCCGCCAAAAACGGCCTCGGCCCGTTCCGGGTGCTGAATGATTTCTGCCTGATCGTGACGGTGTATCTGGTACTGACCCTATGCTGGCATCCGCTGGAGCGGGCGCTGGGCTGGTTCCTGATCCCGCTGGGCCAGCACTCGCTCTACACCTTCATCATTCACGTCTTTGTGGTGCTGGCGGTGAGTCAAATCGTGCATTTCGATCTCTGGCAGCAGGCATGGTTACGCAACACTCTGATACACGCTGTAGCGCTCGGGGTGCTGTGGTGGATGGCAAAAAAAGAGATTGGCGGACGTTTTATTCCCAATTAAGAGGAGCACGACATGTCGCAGGGCGGGTGCGCAACCAGGTTTTCTCCACTACTGCTCGGGGTGCTGTGCAGCGCGTCGCTGCATGCAGAGACGACGGCCCCGACAGAGAGCGACACGGCGGCGGTACAGGGCGAGCCGATTCAGGCGGGGGTATTTACCAGCCGCTGGGGGCGTTTATTCTCCGGCAATGATGATAAGTTTTCCGGTGCGCTCAGCGTCACCAGCGGCCTGAAAGAGCAGCTGTTGACCATCCCTAACGGCTCGGAATCCGCGCAGCAGAAGAGAAAGGTAAACCAGCTGCTTAATCTCAGTTTGCAGTACTCGCCGTACAGCTACTGGTTCGCCAACATCACCAACCGGGTGCCGATCGCCGATGCCAGCCGCTATACCGCTGACTTTCGGTATAGTTTCGGGTATGACGACTGGCACGCTAACACCTTCAGCGCGGTCTACAGCAACTACGGTGATAACCACTTCTTCCCCTCGGGCAACAGCCGCCGCACCTATTTCGAGCAGGGCGCGTTTACCTTCGCCTACAAGTTCTCGCTGCCCAAAGCGGTGGAAGCGCCGCTGCTGATCAACAAAGGGGATTCGATCATCTGTCAGGTCGGGTACAGCTGGGTACCGCGCTACTACTCGCTGAAGGATAACGACATTCGCGCCAACAAAAACGTGGTGCTGGGGGGCTGCGGGTATACCCTCAAACAGCACTTCTTTTTGCGCGCCACCGCGTTCTGGTTCCCGGACGGTAGCCAGCAGCAGCCGTGGAACGGGGACTACAGCTACAGCTTCGGCTATGCGGGCTACACCCCCGGATCGTTCTCCATTCAGTACAGCAACTACAGCGGCACGCGTTTTCCCGGCAACGGCGGCAATGCGCGCTTCCGGGAAGGGACCATCAGCCTGATCTGGTTTTTACCGATCTGAGGAGTCGCGTATGGATAACGAACAGACCGTGCTGGTGGTGGATGATGCGCCGGTATGGCGTCGGCTGCTGACCGGGTTGCTGACCCAGTGGGGCTATTGCGTCTATGAGGCGGAGGATGGCGAAGCGGCGCTGGCGCTGCTGGCAGCGCACCCGATAAATCTGGTACTCAGCGACTGGGAGATGCCGGTGATGGATGGCGTGACGCTGTGCCGGGCGATCCGCGAACGGTTCCAGGACCGTTACATCTATCTCGTCCTGCTGACGGCTCGCGACAGCGTGGACGATCTGCGCGTCGGGTTCGCCGCCGGGGCGGACGATTTTCTGCGCAAGCCGGTGAATCAGATTGAGCTTCAGGCGCGGCTGCACGCCGGGGCGCGTATTTTACAGCTGGAGATGACGCTGGCGACGCGCAATGCCCGCCTGACCGATGCCCTGAAGCAGATCGAACTCGATTTACAGGCGGCTGCCCGTCTGCAAAGCAGCATTCTGCCGCCCCACGCGTTGCGCCACGGCAGCTGGGAAGCCGACTGGCTGTTTTTGCCGTCCGCCTGGGTTTCCGGCGACGTGTTTAATTTCTTTCCCCTCGACGATCGCACGGTGGCGTTTTACAGCGTGGACGTCTCCGGGCACGGCGTGAGTGCGGCAATGATGTCGGTGGCGGTGGCGCGTCAGTTCACTCACGGTCGCACCGTGGAACGCTTTCTGTTTGACGGTGAGAACGCCCGCGCGCCCAGCGAGGTAGTCCACATCCTCAATCAGCGTTTCTGTGCTGAAAGCGATGACGTGCTGAGCTACTTCACCCTCGTTTACGGCGTTATCGCGTGTGACACCGGTGCGGGCGTGCTGTGCCAGGCCGGGCATCCGACCCCGTTTATTGTGGCGCGCGACGGCGCGCTGCGCGATGTCGGTCTCGGCGGCCCGCCGGTGGGATTGTTTAATGATTTAAGCTGGGAGGATACGGCCTTCCGGCTGGCGGCGGGCGAGCGGCTGTGTCTTTACAGCGACGGTATCGCCGAGTGCGAAAGCGCGAGCGGGGAGATGTTTGGCGGTGAGCGGCTGAGGGCGTTTATGGCTGAGCAGACCGACCAGCCGCTGCCGGTGCTGTTTTCCCGCTTCGCCCGACAGCTCGATGCCTGGCAGGCCAGCGAAGCAGTCGACAACGTGGTAGCGGATGATATTTCGCTGCTGGTGATCCAGCGTACACAGGAAAGCGAGGACAACAATGAAGATTGAGACTGAAAACGTCGAGGGCATTACGGTCGTCACGCCGCTGGCGCGTCGGCTGGACGCCTCGGTAGCCCTGGCCTTTAAAACCGAGGTGCTGGAGATTATTCAGCGCGGTGATCCGCGACTGGTGCTCGATTTCTCACGGGTCGATTTTATTGACAGCAGCTGCCTCGGGGCGCTGATCTCGCTGTTGAAGGCCACCAGCGGGAAAGGTGACCTGGTGCTGAGCGATCTCAACAGCAACATCCGCACCATGTTTACCCTGACGCGTATGGACCGCGTGTTTACGCTGTTTCCTGCCCGTCAGGATGCCATCCAGACCCTGCAAGCAAAAGGCTGAGCCATGACGCAAACCGAACATGCGCGGCGCATCACGCTGCCGTCGGGGCTCAACAGCCTTACCACCTTAGGGGTTGCGCTCCGGGAGTATCTGGCACCGCTGGGGGTGGGGGAGAGCTGGATCTATCCGCTCGATCTGGCGCTGTGCGAAGCAGCCACCAATATTATTCTTCACGGCTACGCGGATCGCCCGGAAGCCAGCTTTGAGGCGGTATTCAGCCGCGACGGCGACGCCGTGTCGGTAACCCTGGTGGATAGCGGTATTCCCATTCCCGGCGATAAAATCCCGCCGCCGGATCTGGATGATGCCCTGACGCTGGATCAGGTGATGACCGGCGGGCGCGGGCTGTATCTCATCTACCGCTGCGTGGACGAGGTACGCTACTGGCAGAGCGACCAGGGGAACCACCTGATGCTGACCCGGCGGCTCCCCGGCTGAGTCAGCGGAACAGTTTCTGTACGAAGTCGATATACGCTGGCCGCCAGACGTCCATTTCATGCCCGAGATCGGGATAGGTGTGCCAGTCGTGCTTGATGCCTTTTTTATCGAGCTGCGCTTTCAGGCCAATCATATCGCGACCGGTGACGATGTCTTTATCGCCGGTTACCAGCGTAAAGTTGCGCAGCTGATTATTGATGCTTTTTGGCTTATCCAGCCGCGCGCTGACGCGAAAATCGGGCACCGACTCCGTGGTTACGCCGCTGAAGATGCCGAGCCAGGCAAAGGCGTCGAGATGGCGCATGCCGCTGACCAGCGTCTGATAACCGCCCTGCGACAGCCCGGCCAGCGCCCGTCCTTCGGCTTCATCTTTTACGGCATAGCGCTGCGCGATGAGCGGGATAATATCGGTGGTCAGCTCTTTGTCCGCCGCCAGCGCGTTACGCGGGTAGAAACCCTTACGACGCTCTGCCGGCGGCACGTCTTCCGGGATTATCCCTTCGGCATCGGTTTCGGTATCCGGAATGACCACCAGCATCGGCACGATTTTTCCTTCCGCCAACAGGTTATCCATGATCTGCGGTACGCGCACCTGGGTCAGCGCTGACCAGGCCGAGTCGCCAAAACCATGATAGAAGTAGAGCACCGGCAGCGGCTCGCTGCTTTTTTCTGCACCCGGCGGCACCCAGACGTGAAGCTGACGTTCGCGCTTCAGCGCCGTGGAGCGATAGGTCAGCGTATGGATTTCTCCGTGCGGCACGTTGCATATATCCAGCACGCTGCCGGGCACCAGAATCAGGCTGGTGTTAACCTGGCGCTGGGGTTTGGGCATTCCGCTCCCGGTGTCGGGGGTGCGAAAGCCGTCAACGTTGAAGAAATACTCATACAGATTCGGCTTCATCACCTCGCTGGTTAACGACCAGACGCCGCGGTCGTCTTTGGTCATCGGATGCGAAACGTAGCTCTCTGGCGTGCCACCGGTTACCACCTCCACCGCTTTGGCAGACGGCGCCCAGAGCCGCCAGGTGATGGTGTTATCGCTGTTTACACCAGAGACTATTTCGCGCAGCGCTACGCTTTCTGGCGGTTTAGCGGGCAGGGGAATGGCAATGGCGCTGGTGGTAAACAGGCCCACCAGCAGGGCGAGGCTGGTCAGTTTTCCGGACATACGAACTCCTTTCACATCGGGGTGTAAAAAGTGTGGCACATTCGCTCCGGCGCGCCTTTTTCCGCGGCACTTTTCTGCCGGTGCCGTGAAAAACGTCGCGTTTTAACTGCCATATCCGGTAACGCTTTCACACATTTTCGTGCGCCGGCAGCGCAGCGCGAGCAGGTAGAATGGCTGTTTGAGTGACTTTGAGTGAGAGCAAAGCAGTTGAGCAAAACGTTATTTATCGCCGCTCTGATGGCAGTGAGCATCAGCCCGGCCAGCGCGGCCCCGGCGGGCGTGACCCTGTCTGATTTGCACTTTGGCCGATCGGAGCAGGGAATTCGCGAGATCGAGGGCGTGGTAAAAAACGTCTCGCATCACACCCTGAGACAGGTTTACATCGCGGTGAACCTGCTGAAAAACGGCATGGTGGTGGGATACACCACCGATATCGTCTTCGATCTCAAACCGCATGAGGAGTGGCACATCGCCGCGCCGTGCCATACGCGCATTTTCAAACCCACCCACTTTTCCCTCGACGAACTCTCTGTTGTCGAGTGAGGCTTCAGGAGAGCGCGTCCTGCGCCGGTTTTTCATAGCGCGGCAGGCTAACCACCGGTAGCGTCTGGCTCTCTTCCACGGTGCAGCGGTCGGCGGTGTCTTTACCGGCATAGAACAGGAAATATTTCTCCTTGCGCGGGAAAAAGACCAGGTCGTCGCCGTTGCGGAAGGTGGTGACGCGATACGGCTTGCCGGAGGCGGTTTCATGACGTGACGAGCCGGAGGCAATCTGGAAGTGATCCCCCCATTTCATGGTGGTGAGCTGGTATTTGAACCAGGCGATCATCACCTCGCCACGGGTCGCGCAGGAGAGTTGTACAGCGGTGGCCGCCGAAGCGGAGGAGGGGCAACACAGCGTCAGGCTAAAACAGGCTGCTATAAAGGTAAGTGACAGGCGCATGGGCAGAGCATATCCCGCTAATAAAAAGTAAACCGCAGCGGCAAGTATAGGTTCCCCTGCCGCAAAGCGCACCCCGGTAACATTAACCTTATGTTTCAGCCAGATGGCGTTAGTATCAAATGATAATGAGATTCGCTATCATTTGTCTTGCTAAGATATATCCTAAATGGTACGCTCTTTTTACCCCATACAGAGCTAACGCCACGATGTGTGAGTGCCGGAGATAAGCGCCGGATGGGGTAAGCCCTTCATACTCAGCCCTGGCGCAGCGCCGGGGCTGTTGCATTTCTGGCCCGGCTTCAGCAATTTGCGTTAAGTTGAATTATTATGCCAGCGTATCTCGCTGAAATATGGTTTTTATTAGTGCGCTGCGGTAAATATTGACGTTTTATTGGCGCGTTTTTTTTATTACTGAATTTTTGCTGAAAGGGTTAAACCCGCGTCAATTTTCCCGGCGGGTGTTACAATTATTCCCCCCGCAATAATATCCCTGTTTTTTGTAAGACTGATAACCTGGCAACGGATATTACTTAAGGCTACTTTTTTGCCATGTAACAGAGCCAGTAAGATAAATACGCGCAGGAAAAATTTTTTATTTAATGTACTGGTTAACGAGTACTGATTTGTTTTTTCGCTGGCGTGCTGCCCACTCATCGGATTACCAGACCAGAGGCAGGGCGAGGCCTGGTGCGGCGCGGCATTGACCGGTGTACGACTGAAAAATCCGCTGATGCTGTAATCGATTACAGAGCAATAATACCCTATCATAATAGTATCACTTGTCACTATATTGCCGGCAATCAAATAAACAGTCCGAAAGCGGGGCAGTAATAATTACGCCGATAAAGCAAGCGTGCGATATAGCAAGATGAAAAATTTTCAGGATCGAAAAATAAAGCAGGAAAAAAAGAAGAAGTGTGTCTATATATAATATATCTGCACCGGGGAAGAGCAGAAATAATTAATAAAGGTAGTTCACTCTTAACGGGGCCTGTGATGTCGCAGGCACCCGATTTTTTTATTTGTTTGCCACACAGGCTATGGCTTCCAGCGCTCAAGATCGCTGTGTTGCCGGTAGGGCAGCGGCGACGGCGTGCTGATCAGCTCAATGATGCTCCCCCAGGGCGTTTGCCCGTAACAGAAGCAGTTTCCTTCTCCCTTTTCCGCCGGAAACGTCAGCGGCTGCGGTGCGGTAAACATCTTGCCGCCGGCCTGCTCAAACCGTTTCACCGCCTCGTCGATATCATCCACCTGCACGGCAAAATGTTGCAGGCCATAATCGCAGGGGCGCACCGGCTCACGCTGCTGCGGTCCCTCCATCTGGAACAGCTCCACGCCCGGACCATGTTGCAGCTGCAGCATACGCACCGCTTTCACCACCGTCCCGGGTACCAGGTGCAGCACGCGATCGTTATGCTCGCCCTGGTTGTCTTCGCCTTCAAGCGGCAGCGAGTCGTAGAGCACTTTAGCCCCAAAAGCATCGATAAAGAATCGCGTCGCCGCGTCAATATCCGCAACGGTGATACCGATATGATCCATGCCGCGCACCGGGTTGTGGTTCATGATCCCTCCCTATTTTTTAAACAGATAGCATTGATAAGCCTGGAAGAGCGCAGGCGATCTGTAAAACGGCAGGGGGAATGGCAGGCAAAAAAAAGCCCCGACGTTAAGGGGGCGGGGCAAAGAAAACAGTACGCATTGATTATGGAATGTGTTCTCCAGGTCAGCAGAGAACGCCGCTACTGTAGCGAGCAATCGTGGTGACAAGATGGAGAAATGATGGAGTTGTCTTTTTTCAGGCAGGTGATAACGTGCGCGGCGAACCCGGTACAAGGATGAATGATGAACAGAGCGATATTAGCGTTTGTGGTTATAGCGGCCAGCGTCTCAGGGTGCAGCCAGAGCAGCGCAGCGCAGCGCGCTAACCCGGCGGCGGTGTGGTGCCTGGAGCAGGGCGGAGTACGTATCCCGGTCACCACACCCGATGGCGTGCGCAGCGACTGTAAGCTGCCCGATGGCACACAGGTGGATGAATGGACGCTGTTTCGCCGGGCGCACGGTGCCGGATAACGCATCGGGATATTTACTTTTTGCTCTAAGAATGTTCTGATTTGCGGCGACGTTAATCAGTACGAGTTGAATCATGTATCAGTTAAAGCCGGGCGGCCTTGCAATGATTATTGGCGCCCGTACCGCCGCCGGGCGGATGAATATTGGTAAGTCAGTTGAATTATTTGGTTTGTGCCAGCCGGGCGAGCGTTTTATCAATCCGGTCAACGGCGTAGAAACCCAGCTGCCGCCGGGTAGCGCCCGTGCCCTGTGGCTGGTAACCGGCGACGTGACGGCATTCGATCGTCAGCACGGGTTTGCGTTTGTGCGCGCCGAGTACCTGCTACCGCTCAACAACCAGCACCATAAGCAGGAAGAGGACGCCCTGCAGCGGGTGTGAGTTACTCCGCCGCGAGAAAATCGGCCAGCACCGTCGCGTGGTTGTGCTCTGATTTTGCCGCATAGAGCAGGGTGAGCGTCTGCCGGTGTGCGATCCCCCGTAGCCGCGCCACGTCCTCTGGTTGAGCCTGCAGTTCATCGCGATAGGCCTTGCGAAACGCCGCGACGTCGATGGCGTCGCTGTGGAGCGCTTTGCGCAGTTCGGTTGACGGGGCGAGGGTTTTGCACCACTCGTCATAAGGCAGGTCGCGCTTCGCCACGCCGCGCGGCCAGAGCCGGTCCACCAGCACCCGGTAACCGTCTGCACTGCTCGCAGGCTCATAAACACGTTTACAGCGAATCATTGCGCCTCCTGTTCTGCCGGGCAGCTCTGCCCACCTGTTATTTATCTCATCAATGATATTACCCCGTTTCCCCGGGCGATCGGAAAGGCAAATCCTGCCGGATGCTCCCCCATTTTTGGTCATTGTGCCCGTGGGGTTGACTCTCTATACTGAGGCTCCTTATGTTGTCCCCACTTGCCTGGCATAAGGAATTTCAATGGATCTCACCGACACCTCTTCCCCGTTACGTATTGCGCTGGTTGGCGACTACAATGCCGATGTGCTGGCACATCAGGCCATTCCGCTGGCCATTGATGATGCCGCTGCGGTGCTCGACATCGCCGTGCGCTATGACTGGCTGCACACCACTGCCGTGCAGAGTGATGACGATCTGGCGGACTATGATGCCATCTGGGTTGTTCCGGCCAGCCCGTATCAGCACACCGACGGTGCCCTGCACGCCATCCGCTACGCGCGTGAAACCAGTACGCCATTCCTCGGTACCTGCGGCGGTTTCCAGCATGCGATTATCGAGTATGCCCGCAACGTGATGGGCTGGGATGATGCCGGACATGCTGAAACCGACCGTGAAGGCCGGCTGGTGATTGCCCCGCTGAGCTGTTCGCTGGTGGAAAAAACCGATGGCATCGAACTGCGACCGCATACCCTGATTGCGAAGGCTTACGGTCGGGAAGAGATTGTGGAGGGGTATCACTGCAATTACGGTGTGGCGGTGGAGTTTGCTGCAGCGCTGGAGCAAGAGCCGCTGAAAGTCACCGGCTGGGATGAGCAGGGCGACATCCGCGCCGTGGAACTGACCACCCATCCGTTCTTCGTGGCGACCCTGTTCCAGCATGAACGCGCCGCGCTGGAGGGCCGCCCGGCACCGCTGGTTCAGGCTTTCCTGCACGCCGCCAGCCACTAACGCAGACGGCGCGCTCGCGCCTCAGTCGGACGTGATGACCCGATCGCGTCCGGCAAAACCGCCCGCCACCGCCATTATCATCGCCAGCAGCGCACAGCCCACCAGTGGCAGTGTCCACTCGCCGCTGACATCATGCATTTTCCCCATCACCGGCGGTCCGAACGCTGCCAGCAGATAGCCGACCGACTGCGCCATGCCCGAAAGCGCGGCGGCCTGATGAGCGCTGCTGGCGCGCAGGCCGATAAACGTCAGCCCGAGGATCATGGTCGCCCCGCTACCGAAGCCGTACAGCACCACCCACAGGCTGGCGAACTGAGGCAGCAGCCATAAGCCAAGCGCGCTGATGGCGCAGAACAGTGCGAAAATCACCGCCACCGCCCGCTGATCGCGCAGCCGGCTGAGAAGCAGCGGAATGGCGATCCCCGGCGCGGCGGTGGCAAGCTGCAGCAGGCCATGCAGGGAACCGGCGGCCGTCTCGCTGTAGCCGTGGCTGATGAGAATCGAGGGCAGCCAGCCGATCACCACGTAGTAGATGAGCGAGTTCAGGCCGAGGAACAGCGTTACCTGCCAGGCCAGCGCCGAGCGCCAGATCCCACGATTGTGCAGCGCCCCGGCACCGCTTACGGTGGCGCGGGTGTGGTTTTTCCACTGGGGCAACCAGATAAAAAGCGCCAGCAGCGGGAAGATCATCAGCGACCACAGCGCGCCCTGCCAGCCGGGGCCGCTTTGTGCCACCGGCACCACCAGCGCCGATCCGATGGCGGCTGCCACGCCCATGGTCAGGGAGTAGGCGCCGGTGAGCTTCGCCACCTGGCCGGGAAAATCACGCTTGATCAAACCCGGTAATAACACGTTTCCGAGGGCGATACCGCCGCCGATAATCGCGGTGCCGATAAACAGCAGGGCACTGCCGGAGAGCGAGCGCAGCGCGATACCGACGCAGATCAGGCCAAGCGCGAGGAACAGCGCCCGCTCCATGCCAATACGGCGGGCCACGCCGGGTGCCAGCGGGGAAATCAGAGCAAACGCCAGCAGCGGCAGCGTGGTGAGAATACCGGTCTGGGCCGTGGTGAGCGCCAGGTCGGCGCGGATGGCATCCAGCAGCGGAGCCGCGCCAGTAAAGGTGACGCGCAGGGTGGTGGCTATTGCCAGCAGGCCTGCCAGCAGCAGCAGCGACTGGCGGCGGGTCATCAGAGTGGTCATGAATATCTCTTTCTGTAAACGGAAGCGCAAGGATACGCGTTTTCCCGGCGCATAGAATCAGGATAAAATGCCAGATAATCGCTAAAATCGGACAACATCATGCAGCAGGATTTATGGCTCGACGGCTATGATGCCGACGCCTCCCACGCGCCCGCCGAGGCATTCCGCATCCGCGTGCAGCAGCGTCAGGTCGAGATCCCGTTTCACCACCATCGCAAAGGGCAACTTATTCTGGCGCTGCACGGCGGGGTGACCTGCGAGGTGGAGCACGCCATGTGGATGGTGCCGCCCCAGTATGCCGTGTGGATACCCGGAGATATGCCGCACAGCAACCGCGCCACCGCCAGCGCCCAGCTCTGCTTTCTGTTCATCGAACCCGGTGCGGTGTCGATGCCCGATCGCTGCTGCACGCTGAAGATTGAGCCGCTGGTGCGCGAGCTGATCCTTGCCCTGGCCGCCCGACACCACGAGCCGGCGCAGCACCCGCGCATTACCCGCCTGACCGCGCTGCTGTTCGATGAACTGCCGCGCCAGCCGGAGGAGCAGCTCCAGTTGCCGGTGTCCGGGCATCCAAAGCTGCGGGAGATGGTGAACTATATGGAACATCACTCCGACCAGCCGCGCACTCTGGCGCAGTGGGCGGCGATGCTGGCCATGAGTGAACGCAACCTGGCGCGTTTAATCGTGCGCGAGACCGGAATGAGCTATCGCCGCTGGCGTCAGCAGTTACAGCTTATTCAGGCGCTGCACCTGATGCTCGGCGGGCAGAATGTGCAACAGGCGGCCCAGGCGCTGGGCTACGACTCCACCACGGCGTTTATCACCATGTTTAAAAAGGCCCTCGGGCAAACGCCGGGGCGCTACCTGGATGCGTTGCAGCAGGGGTGAGTCAGGATTTCGCCAGAAACAACGACACCAGCCCGGCGGCGATAAGCGGGCCGACGGGCACACCGCGAAACAGCGCAACGCCTAACACGGTGCCGACCAGCAGCCCGGCGACGATGCCCGGCTGGCTGCTCATCAGCGTCACGCCGCGCCCGCCGAGCCAGGAGACGAATACGCCCACGGCAATAGCGAGCAGCGATTTCCAGCTCAGGAACGACTGAAACAGCGAGGAGGGCGGCAGTGTACCACTGGCAATCGGGGCCATAACGCCGATAGTCAGAATGATGATCCCCACCGTCAGCCCCTGCTTTTCAATCCACGGGAAGAAGTGGTTCAGCGGCGTCACGCGCACGATAATCAGCACCAGAATCGACACCGCCACCGCGGTATTGTGGCTGACAAACCCCAGCGCGGCGAGCGCCAGCAGCACCAGTAACGTCATATCAAACATGGTTGTTCCCTGTTAAAAGCCCGCCGCAGCGGGCGTGTCATCGTGGTGTCACAGTCTGGCGGTAAAGCTGTTCTCATCGTTAATTACTGCCGGAGCACTCGTGAACGATCCGATGCTGTCAGACGTGGTCTGGATGAGCACGATTTTCTGTAGTCTCGCCCTGACGCTGGTCGGGGCGGTACTGCTGCTGGAGCGCCACGGCTAAGCCGCGCGAAACGCCATCAGCTCAGGCCGGGCGATGCGCAGATAGTCTGCGGTGTTCAGCACAATGGATTTTTCCAGCCGACCGGCGTTGAAGGCGATCTCGTCGACGCGCTCAAACAGCAGCGGGTCGGCCACCAGCTTCAGTGAAGGATGAAAGCTGAAGGGCGGAATGGCGCCGAACACGCATCCGGTCAGGCTGTCCACTTCTGGCGGGCTGGCCAGCGAGGCTTTGCTTCCGCCGATACCGGCAGCCAGCGCAGCCAGATCGGCCTGTTTATCGGCAGCGATTATCGCCAGCACGTGCTGTTTTATGCCGTGCCCCTTCACTTTGCACACCAGCGCTTTCGCTCCCTGTTCCAGTGCCGTTCCGCGCAGCGCGGAAACCGCTTCGCACTTGCCCACCGGCTCGTGATCCATCACGCGATACCGCGCCTGCTGCGCTTCCAGCAGGTCGATTAACTGCTGGAAAATATCTGTCCCCGCTACGCTTATCATCTGTTCCCTCTTATCGCTTTGCCTGCTAAGGATGGTCATCATAGCGCGTAACGCGTGAAATACCTGACTGAATTTGCGGGGAAAAACCTCAGGAAACCCGGCCCGGGCGGGCATCGGCAATAAAAAAAGCGGCTCGTGCAACGAGCCGCTCTGGTACAGGAAAAAATGGCCTAGCCGTGGGCCTCCGCCCCCTGCTGTTTGTGGAACAGCTCGCGGAACACCGGGTAGATATCATCCTGATCGCGGATATGCTGCATGGCGAAGTTGTCAAACATTGCCTGCAGATGCTCGTACTCGCGCCACAGCGTCTGATGCGCCCGGCGGGTGATTTCGATATAGCTGTAGTAGCGCACCACCGGCAGGATCTTTTTCGCCAGCAGCTCGTGGCACAGCGGCGAGTCGTCCGCCCAGTTATCCCCGTCCGAGGCCTGGGCGGCGTAAATATTCCACTGCGCCGGGTCGTAGCGTGCTTTCACAACCTCATCCATCAGCTTCAGGGCGCTGGAGACAATGGTGCCGCCGGTCTCCTGGGAGTAGAAGAATTCGTGCTCGTCCACCTCTTTCGCCTGGGTGTGGTGGCGGATATAAACGACTTCCACGTTTTTATATGTCCGGCTCAGGAACAGATAGAGCAGGATGTAGAAACGCTTGGCCATATCTTTGGTGGTCTGATCCATTGACCCAGAGACGTCCATCAGGCAGAACATCACCGCCTGACTCGATGGCTCAGGACGTTTTTCATAATTCTTGTAGCGCAGGTCGAAGGTATCGATAAAGGGCACGCGGGCGATTTTCTCCCGTAGCTCGGCGATCTCCTTGCGCAGCCGCTCCTCTTCCAGCAGCTGCGCCGGTTCGCTTTTCGCTACTTTCTCCAGGTCCTCTTCCAGCGCGCGCAGCTGACGGCGCTTGCCAGCCGACATCGCGGTACGCCGCGCCAGTGAATTCTGCAGCGAGCGCACCACGCTGATATTGGCCGGGACGCCGTTGGACGTGAAGCCAGCGCGATGGGTCTTGTACTCGTTAAGCTGACGGTGCTGGTTTTTCTTCAGATTCGGCAGGGCCAGATCCTCGAACAGCAGATCGAGATACTCGTCCTTGGAAATCTGAAACACGAATTCGTCCTGACCTTCACCGTCGGCGCTGGCCTCGCCCTGGCCGCTGCCGGACCCGCCGCCGCCGCCCTGCGGGCGTTCGATTCGGTCGTTCTGCACGAAGTGGTCGTTGCCAGGATGTACGCGATGGCGCAGGCCGCCGCGTCCCTGATGGAACATCGGTTCGCTGATATCCTCATTGGGAATGGAAACGGATTCGCCGCTCTCCACGTCGGTTACCGAACGTTTATTGATGGCTTCCGAGATCGACTGTTTGATTTGCGATTTATAACGACGCAAAAAGCGCTGGCGATTCACCGTGCTCTTATTTTTGCCGTTAAGACGCCGGTCTATAAACCAGGTCATATGCCCCTCCCGTCTTGTGCTGTCAGCGGCAGGCCGCGGCGATAACCTGCCCGCGACCTGCCGCCATGACCCGACTTATCAGGATGATTTACGCACGCGCAGATACCATTCGCACAGCAGGCGAACCTGCTTGCGGGTATAGCCTTTCTCCATCATGCGATCGACAAAGTCGTCATGTTTCTTCTGCTCATCGGTGGAGGTTTTCGCGTTGAAGGAGATCACCGGCAGCAGCTCCTCGGTGTTTGAGAACATTTTCTTCTCAATCACCGTGCGCAGCTTCTCGTAGCTGGTCCAGTTCGGATTGCGGCCGTTGTGGTTAGCCCGGGCGCGCAGCACGAAGTTGACGATCTCATTACGGAAATCTTTCGGGTTGCTGATCCCGGCTGGCTTTTCGATTTTTTCCAGTTCGGCGTTCAGGGATTCGCGATCGAACAGCTGGCCGGTATCCGGATCGCGGTACTCCTGATCCTGGATCCAGAAATCGGCATAGGTGACGTAGCGATCGAAAATATTCTGGCCGTACTCGGAATAGGATTCGAGGTACGCGGTCTGGATCTCTTTCCCGATAAACTCGGCATATTTCGGGATCAGGTAGCCTTTGAGGAATTCGAGGTAGCGCTCGGCCTGCTCCTGCGGGAACTGCTCGCGCTCGATCTGCTGCTCCAGCACGTAGAACAGATGCACCGGGTTGGCGGCAACTTCGACGTTATCGAAGTTGAACACCCGCGACAGGATCTTAAAGGCAAAGCGCGTGGAGAGGCCGTTCATCCCTTCATCCACCCCGGCGTAGTCCCGGTACTCCTGATAGGACTTGGCTTTCGGATCGGTATCTTTCAGGCTTTCCCCGTCATAGACGCGCATTTTCGAGTAGATGCTGGAGTTTTCCGGCTCTTTCAGACGCGACAAAATCGAGAAGCGCGACAGGGTTTCCAGCGTGCCTGGTGCGCACGGGGCGTGAGACAGCTCGCTGTGATTGAGCAGCTTCTCGTAGATTTTGATCTCTTCCGAAATGCGCAGGCAGTACGGCACCTTAACGATGTACACGCGGTCGAGGAAAGCTTCGTTGTTCTTGTTGTTACGGAAGGTGACCCACTCTGATTCGTTGGAGTGCGCAAGAATGATACCGTTGAACGGCAGGGCGGAGATGCCCTCGGTGCCGTTGTAGTTACCTTCCTGGGTCGCCGTCAGCAGCGGGTGCAGCACTTTAATAGGTGCTTTGAACATCTCAACAAACTCCATGATCCCCTGGTTTGCGCGGCACAGCGCGCCGGAGTAACCATAGGCGTCGGGGTCGTTCTGGGCATGGTGTTCCAGCTTGCGAATATCCACTTTCCCGACCAGGGCTGAAATATCCTGATTGTTTTCATCTCCCGGCTCGGTTTTCGCGATTGCCAGCTGCTGGAGAATGGACGGCCAGACTTTAACCACGCGGAATTTAGTAATATCGCCGCCGAACTCGTGCAGACGCTTCGCCGCCCACGGCGACATAATGGTGCCGAGATAGCGATTGGGGATGCCGTACTCTTTTTCCAGAATCTGGGCATCTTCCTGCGGGTTGAACAGGCACAGCGGGTGATCGTTGACCGGGCTGCGCTCGCCGTTGGCGCTCAGCACGTAAATGGGCACGCGCTGCATCAGGGATTTCAGGCGTTCGGCCAGCGACGATTTACCGCCGCCTACCGGGCCGAGTAAATAGAGGATCTGTTTCTTCTCTTCCAGGCCCTGCGCGGCATGCTTGAGATAGGAGACGATCTGTTCGATGGCCTCTTCCATGCCGTAAAACTCTTCGAAGGCCGGATAGCGCGCCACCACCCGGTTAGAGAAGAGACGTGAAAGCCGCGGCTCCTGCGCTGTATCTACCATCACTGGCTCACCAATGGCCGTTAGTAGCCGCTCTGCCGCATTGGCGTAAGCGCTGCGGTCCTGTCGGCAAACAGTAAGAAATTCCTGCAGTGTGAACTCTTCGTCCTTGGCAGCTTCATAACGCTGACGATAGTGATCGAATATATTCATGGCATGCCGTCCTTTCGTTTTAGCACAGATGTGAGAGCCGTTCATTTAGATAGAGGAGGCTCCTGGAAGACGAATTCTGACTGCAGCAACCCTTATGCCAGGTTAGTGAATAGCAGAGAAATAAAGGCGCTCAGCAATATAGCTTCTCTTAAAATTAAGCGTAGATGGCATTTGTGAAACTTGCATACGCAGCAAAATGAATTTCAATGACATATCAATAACTCATCCAAAATTATTCGCTTTTGTGATTAGCGTCCGCGCCAGAATTCATACAGCCGTCATTCTGGCGTAAGCTTAGCGTCATCAAAACCGGTCAGGCTGACGTGTTATCGGATGTTTCTTTGGGGTAAATAGCTTGGGCTGGTTGTGAAGGGCGGTTACACTTATCGCGCGGATTATTTGATTATAGGAATGAACGGACTGTGACCAATTTCAAAATTCTTGCATTGGGTGCGCTACTTGCCTCATCTGCATCGCTGGTTCAAGCGGAAGACTCCTTCTCATTAGGCGCCGGAGTTGGGGTGCTTGAAAGCCCTTATAAAGATTACGATCGCGACGTCGTGCCGGTTCCGGTCATCAACTACGAAAGCGACAACTTCTGGTTCCGCGGTCTCGGTGCAGGGTATTACCTGTGGAATGACACCGCCGATAAACTCTCCATCATGGCGTACTACTCGCCGCTGCACTTCAAGCCGGGCGACAGCGACGATGAACAGCTCAAGCGTCTCGACAAACGCAAGAGCACCCTGATGGCGGGCCTCTCTTATATCCATAATACCCAGTATGGTTTCCTGCGTACCACGCTGTCCGGCGACACGCTGGATAACAGCAACGGTATTGTCTGGGATCTGGCGTGGCTCTATCGCTACACCAACGGCGGCCTGACCCTGACCCCGGGTATCGGTATCGAGTGGAGCAGCGAAAACCAGAACGACTACTACTACGGCGTATCCCGTAAAGAGTCTAACCGCAGCGGCCTTGACCGCTACCGTGCTGACGACAGCTGGAGCCCGTACCTGGAGCTTTCTGCCGCTTACAGCCTGAACGACGCGTGGAGCGTCTACGGTCTGGCGCGCTACACCCGCCTGGCAGATGAAGTGACCGATAGCCCGATGGTCGATCAGTCCTGGGGCGCGGCAATGTCTGCCGGTGTGACTTACCGTTTCTGAGTAACAGATTTGTGCAAACTAACAGGGCGCTTGCGCCCTGTTTTGCATTATGGTGGTGCAAAAACCAGGAGGCGACGATGACGACCACATCAGTAATTTTTCCTGAAGCGCTGGCGCTTCCGGCAATCGGCCAGGGCACGTGGTACATGGGGGAGCAGGCGCATCAGCATCGTAGCGAAGTTGCAGCCCTTCAGGCTGGTATCGATGCGGGCCTGACGCTGATTGATACCGCTGAAATGTATGCGGAAGGCGGCGCGGAGCGGGTAGTCGGGGATGCGATTCGCGGGCGTCGCGATGAGGTATTTCTCGTCTCCAAGGTTTACCCGTGGAATGCTGGCGGCCAGAAAGCGATTGCTGCCTGTGAAGCGAGCCTGCAGCGCCTCGGCACCGATGTGCTCGACCTTTATCTCCTGCACTGGCGCGGCCCGTTCTCGCTGGAGGAAACGGTGAGCGCCATGCAAACCCTGATGCAGCAGGGAAAAATCCGCCGCTGGGGCGTGTCCAATCTCGATTATGACGATATGCAGGAGCTGTGGCAGCTCGGGGCCGGACGAGAGTGCGTGACCGATCAGGTGCTCTATCATCTTGGGTCGCGCGGCATTGAGTACGATCTGCTGCCCTGGTGCCAGCAGCATCAGGTGCCGGTTATGGCCTACTGCCCGCTCGCCCAGGCGGGGCGGCTGCGCAGCGAGCTGATGAGCGATGCGGTGGTGCAGGATGTGGCGCATCAGCACGGCATCAGCGTCGCGCAGGTATTGCTGGCGTGGGTGATAAGCCATCAGGGCGTAATGGCCATTCCAAAAGCTGGCAGCATAGCGCACGTGCGCGAAAACGCGGCGGCGCTGGAGGTGACGCTGTCTGACGAGGCGCTGGCGCGTCTCGACAACGCGTTTCCGGCACCCGGCTACAAAACGCCGCTGGACGTGGTGTAAGCCGCATAAAAAAGGGGTGAGCATTGCTCACCCCGGCTGGCTAACCGCGCTGGCGGTTTTAGCCTTTGCGCACCACGCGCAGCGTCTGCGCCAGGCGCGACGGTCGCTCTTCGGTGGTTTTCTGTGCGCGGGTGACACAGGCCGTCTCCACGCAGACGAACGTCTTATAGCCGTCGTCCGGCATGTCGCCCATGCTGACCGACAGCGCCGGGCCAGGGTTCCAGCCGACAACGTTGCTGTGGTGGTGGTGCACCACTTCGATGCAGCGGTTTAACGCGCTGTCGCCAATCAGGCTGCACGCTTCCGGGTTGAGATAGACGCGATCCGTGCGGTCCGGGAAGGTCTGAACGCCGTTGCTGAGCACGCCTTCCTGAGCATTATTCACTTTATCGATATAACGATCGCCCAGTCCGCTCACCTTCACCGCATCAATGTCACCGACATTGAAATAGGTATGCAGCGCGGAGGTGGTTTCAAATTCGCCGTGGGCTTCGAGCTCCACTTCGCAGGTTTTGCTGAGTCTGAAGCGGGCAAACAGCGTGAAGTCGTGCGGCCAGTAGCGTTTTGTCGCTTCGCTCTGCTGCAACTCCAGCGTCAGCACCACGCCATTGTCATCTTCCTGATGCGCTTTCAGATGCCAGGCCAGATTACGGGCGAAGCCGTGAGAGGGCAGGGATTTATCCTCAGCCGGGCCAAACCACGGCCAGCAGATCGGAATGCCGCCACGCAGGGCAACGCCGGTTTTAAAGGGGGTCGTAGCGCTAAGCCACAGTACTTCTTCTTCCCCGGCAGGTTGCCAGGTCAGCAGGTGCGCACCCTGCAGTGCCAGCGATGCTTTAACCTGCGGATGGTCAATCACGATGATGTCCAGCTCGTCCATCTGGCGACGCGACAGCGCCGTGGTCAGCTGATCGACTACCGGAAGCGCAAAAATTTTATTGTTCATCAAGTCAGTCCTCACTCTTCGCGTCGGGATGCCGGCGCATGCGCAAAAAAAAGAGCGACCGAAGTCGCTCTTTATTGTCAGTTGCTCATCTCACTTATTTGGAGATGTGGGCAATCAGATCCAGAACTTTGTTGGAGTAGCCAGTTTCGTTGTCGTACCAGGAAACCAGTTTCACAAAGTTGTCGTTCAGTGCGATACCGGCTTTGGCATCGAACACGGAAGTGCAAACTTCGCCGTTGAAGTCGGTAGAAACAACGTCGTCTTCGGTGTAACCCAGAACGCCTTTCATTTCGCCTTCAGAAGCGGCTTTGATGGCTTTCTTGATTTCTTCGTAGGACGCTGCTTTTTCCAGACGAACGGTCAGGTCAACAACGGATACGTTCGGAGTCGGAACGCGGAACGCCATACCGGTCAGTTTGCCGTTCAGTTCTGGCAGTACTTTACCTACTGCTTTAGCTGCACCGGTAGAGGACGGGATGATGTTCTGAGCTGCGCCGCGGCCGCCGCGCCAGTCTTTGTGAGACGGGCCGTCAACGGTTTTCTGAGTAGCGGTGGTCGCGTGAACGGTGGTCATCAGACCTTCGACGATGCCGAAGTTGTCGTTGATAACTTTCGCCAGCGGTGCCAGGCAGTTGGTGGTGCAGGATGCGTTAGAAACGATGTCCTGACCTTCGTATTTGTCGAAGTTAGCACCGCGAACGAACATCGGGGTGTTGTCTTTAGACGGACCAGTCAGAACGACTTTTTTCGCGCCAGCGGTGATGTGCTTACGTGCGGTTTCGTCGGTCAGGAAGATACCGGTCGCTTCAGCCACAACGTCAACGCCGATTTCGTTCCATTTCAGGTTAGCCGGATCTTTCTCTGCGGTAACACGGATGGTTTTGCCGTTAACAACCAGATGACCGTCTTTCACTTCTACGGTGCCGTTGAAACGACCGTGAGTGGAGTCATACTTCAGCATGTACGCCATGTAGTCAGCGTCTAACAGATCGTTGATACCAACGATTTCGATGTCAGAACGTTCCTGCGCGGCACGGAAAACAATGCGACCGATACGGCCAAAACCGTTGATACCTACTTTGATAGTCATATATTCCACCAGCTATTTGTTAGTGAATAAAAGGTTGGCTGTAAAATTACAAAAACCTTACGCAGCGTCAAGCGGAATCGTGTCAATCATTGCGACAAATCAATCAACTGCATTGTCCTGGCTCGACCGATCGCCTCACTATTCCTGTTGTGCTATCTCAACACATTGGGACGACGCGTGGAATTTTAAAGGGCAGGCAAGTTAAAAAAGTGACCTGAGTCACATTTGCTTGCCCGTCCCCAATACAGCGCTAAGTGTAGAACAAAAGTGTACGCGTGGCTGTTAATGTTTTGTTAGAATCTGGGTACAGATGTATCTACACAACCCATCGAGAAGTACGCTTATGAGCAATGAACATTCCCAGGATGACCTGAAGCAAAATCTGACGGAAATGCAGTTCTACGTTACGCAGAAACACGGCACGGAACCGCCATTCACCGGGCGTCTGCTGCACAACAAACGTGAAGGCGTATACCATTGCCTGGTGTGTGATGCGGCGCTGTTTAACTCGCAGTCCAAGTACGATTCCGGCTGCGGCTGGCCCAGTTTTTATGAGCCGGTGAGCGAAGAGGCGATCCGCTACATCAACGACTACTCGCACGGCATGCAGCGCATCGAAATCCGCTGTGGCAACTGTGATGCCCACCTGGGACATGTCTTCCCCGATGGCCCGCAACCTACCGGCGAACGTTACTGCGTTAATTCCGCCTCGCTGAACTTTGCCGATGACGATAGCGGCGAGCAGATTAAAGGCTGATGAAACGTTTCAGCAAATTATTCCAGCACGCTGTGGAGAAACGATGAATCTTGATGATGTAATCAGCAGCATGACGCCGGAAGTTTACCAGCGTCTGGCAACCGCCGTTGAGTTGGGAAAATGGCCGGATGGCGTCGCACTGACGCCGGAGCAAAAAGAGAACAGCCTGCAGCTGGTGATGATGTGGCAGATGCGCTACAACACCGATCCGCAGCACATGACCATCGGCCAGGACGGCCAGATTGTTACCAAAAGCAAGCAACAGCTGAAAACCGAGTTCGGGATCTCCCCGGCACCGCTGGCTACGCTCAAACCGCAGTAACGCGACAAAAAAGCCGCCTCCCGGGCGGCTTTATCAGTTATGCCTGGGTTTCACGCCAGTCATCGAGGGTGTAGAGCGTAGCTCCCGCGGCGGCCATATCCATAAACGCCTGCGCGCTGTCCTGCGGGTGCAGGTTGACGCCGCGACAGCCGTCGGTAATGACGTTCACGCGGTAACCCAGCTGCAGCGCGTCCAGCACCGTATATTTCACGCAGTAGTCTGTCGCCAGCCCCATCACCACCAGCTCGATAATTTCATGATGGCGCAGCCAGACATCCAGCGCGGTTTTTTGCCGGTGGCCGTTATCGAAAAAGGCACTGTAGCTGTCGATAGCCGGGTTTTCGCCTTTGTGAAACACCGCGTCGATGGCGTTGGCGTTAAGCAGTGGATGCAGGGCCGCGCCCTCGCTCTCCTGCACGCAGTGATCCGGCCAGAACGTCTGCGGCAGGCCATCCAGTTCACCCTGGCTGAACGGCTCGACACCATGCTGGCTGGCAAAGCTCCCGTGATGGGCCGGGTGCCAGTCCTGACTTGCCACCACGGCTTCACCCCGGGCTTTGCTCCAGTCGATCAGCACATTTGCCACGTCTACCGTGCTGTCGCCCTCGGCCACCGCCAGCGCGCCGCCAGCGCAAAAATCATTCTGCAGATCGACCAGTAACAGCGCACGTTGTTTCATATCTTCTCCTTTGCTGGCAGCAGCCATCAGTCATTGAGCGTCAGCTCACCGCGCAGGTTCGCCATCATGGCGTCGCGGATGGCCTGTGCATCCAGACCCTGACACAGTAAATAGTGCAGTTTAGTCAGGGTTGCCTCAACCGTCATGTCATAGCCGCTGATCACGCCAGCGTGAGCGAGGGCGTTGCCGGTGGCGTACCCGCCCATGTTGACCTTTCCGGACATACACTGCGTGAGGTTAACCACCACGATCCCGCGTGAACAGGCATCGCGCAGCTCGTTAAGGAAATCGCCATTCTGCGGCGCGTTGCCGACCCCGTAAGAGCGCAGGATCAGGGCTTTTACCGGCTGGCGCAGGAAGTTGCGCACCACGTCCGCGCTGATCCCAGGATAAATGGTCAGCACGCCTACCGGCTGCGGGGTGATCTGATGCACGATCAGCTCGCCGTTGCCCTGCGGAGCCGGTGGCGTATTCAGGCGACGAATATGAATACCCGCTTCCAGCAGCGGCGGCAGGTTAGGGGAGGCGAAGGCATCGAAGCCGTCGGCGTGCGCTTTGGTGGTGCGGTTCCCGCGGTAGAGACGGTTGTTGAAGAACAGCGTCACTTCACTGATCGGGTAGTTAGCCGCCACGTAGAGGGCATTAAGCAGGTTGGTCTGCCCGTCGGAACGCAGCTCCGCCAGCGGGATCTGCGACCCGGTAACGATCACCGGTTTGCTGAGGTTTTCCAGCATGAACGACAGCGCCGAGGCGGTGAACGCCATGGTATCGGTGCCGTGCAGGATCACGAAGCCGTCGTAGCGGTGATAGTTGGCTTTAATATCATCGGCGATATGCTGCCAGTCCTGCGGCGTCATGTCCGAGGAATCCATCAGCGGATCGTACTCATGGATGGTGAAATCCGGCATCTCCGGGCGGTGGAACTCCGGCATTAACGCCAGCTGATGCTGCAGATGCCCTGACACCGGAATGTAACCCTGTTCAGAACGCTGCATCCCAATGGTGCCGCCGGTATAGGCAACGTAAATCGATTTTTTTTGCATGAGTGGACTTTATGTTGTGCGTATGCGTGACGGGGCGAAGTATACCTTAACCCGCCGGAAGTGGCAGCGCAGAGGCAGGTGGTCGGGGCAGAAAGAAAAAACCCGGCCGCAGCCGGGTTTTCGCATTATCGCACGTCGGCGCAGGTGAGGCAGAACGCGTAGCGATTCTGCGGGTCGTTCAGCGTGGCGAACTTATCGCCCTGGGCTTTCAGCTCCCGCGCCGCATCAGCGACCGGAGCCGGGAAGTAGGCCTGCAGCGCCTGCGGCAGCATAGCGTGCACCGACCCGGTGATGCCCTCCAGCACCATATCCATAAAGCCCGGCTCTTCCTGGAAGTAAGCCAGATGCCAGCTCTTCAGCTTCGCCAGCTCGGCGGCTTTGTTCACCGCATCATCGAAGTCACCGAGGCCGTCCACGAGACCGTTGCCTTTCGCATCCAGGCCAGTCCAGACGTGACCCTGAGCAATCTTGTCGATCTGCTCCGGGGTCTGTTTACGTGACGCCGCCACCAGGCTGATAAAGCGCTGATAGCCGTTTTCGATGCCGAGCTGCATCATCTGCTGCACTTCCGGCGGCAGGGTTTTGGTGAGAGCAATATCCGCCAGCGGCGAGGTCGCCACACCGTCGGTATGCACCCCGATGCTGTCGAGGCTGTTTTCGAAGGTGTTGATTACCCCGAAAATGCCGATAGAGCCGGTGAGCGTGCTCTGGTTAGCCACGATGTAGTTGGCCGGCGTCGAAATCCAGTATCCGCCCGACGCAGCCATGCCGCCCATCGATACCACCACCGGCTTGCCGGCTGCTTTCGCCGCGGCCAGCTCTTCACGGATCAGCTCCGAGGCGCTGACGCTGCCGCCCGGACTGTTCACGCGCAGCACGATCGCTTTCACTTTCGCATCCAGACGCGCATCGCGGATCTGTGATGCCGTGGTATCACCCCCAACGTTGCCTGCGGTTTCCGGGCCGTCCATGATCGCGCCGTTAGCGTAGATCACGGCGATGGCCGAGCCGGTTTCCACCGGTTTTTTCAGCATGTAGTCATACATGCTGACCGCGCTGAAGTTCTTATCGACGCTGCTCCAGCCGAACTGCTTGGTCAGCGCTTTCTCGATAGTAGCGTTGCTGCCCAGCTCGTCCACCAGCTTGTTCTTCAGCGCATACTGTGCGGTATCGCCCTGGGTGGCGGTCAGGCCTTCAAGCACGCCCTGCGCGCCAGGGAACACCTGCTGCCACGGAATGTTGCGGTTAGCGGCGATGGTGTTGAGATAGTTCTGCCACAGCTCGCCAATCCAGCGGCTGTCGGCTTCACGCGCGGCAGGCGACATGTCATCACGAATAAACGGCTCGACCGCCGACTTATAGGTGCCGACGCGGAACACGTGGGTTGAGACTTTCAGCTTGTCGAGCAGCGACTTGTAGTACAGCCCGTTGGTGGCGAAACCATGCAGATCCACCGTGCCCTGCGGGGAGAGCCACACTTTGTTGGCGAAGCTGGCAAGGTAGTACTGGCTCTGGCTGTAGCTCTCGCCCACCGCAAACACCGGCTTACCGCTGTCGCGGAACTCGCGCAGCGCCTTGCCGATATACTGCATCGACGGCTGATCGGCCCCGGCGAAATCCTTCAGATCCAGCACGATGCCGGTAATGTTCCGGTCGTCTTTCGCCTGACGGATCATATTGACGATATCGAACAGGGAGTTTTCCTGTAAGCGATCGGAGCTGGCACCGAACAGCTGACGGCCTAACGCGCCGAGCTTGTTGTTCACCGACGGCTTATCAACCACCACCCCGGCGATGTCGAGCAGCAGTGCCCCGCGTGCGGGTGCGGACGGGCCGCTGGAGAGCTGCATCCAGATGCCGACACCCACCAGCACCAGCAGAATGAAAAACAGATTCAACACCAGTTCCCTGATGAAGTTCAGCAGACGCCAGGTCCATTTAAAAAAACCGGCAATAAATCGCCACAGGGTACGCATGTATTCTCCATATCCATTAATTGACCCTACTGACTGGAACAGCCAGATGTGTCGGTTATCCTAAATACCCGGCGGCACGTTGTCAGCAGGAATCGCTGCCGGGGCTGTAACAAATTCAGTCGCTATGTTAGCTTGCCGTTAAAAAAACTGACCAGGAGTAAAGAAATGGACGCATTAGATCTGCTTGTAAATCGCCGCAGCGCCTCGCGTCTGGCGGACCCCGCCCCCACGGGCGACGCGCTGGAAAAGATCCTGCAGGCCGGGATGCGCGCCCCTGACCACAAGACGCTGCAACCCTGGCACTTCTTTGTGATTGAGAACGACGGCCGCGAGCGCTTCAGCAGCGTGCTTGAGCAGGCAGCACGCGCCAACGGTGGCGACGAGAAAGCCATTGAAAAAGCGCGCAGCGCGCCGTTCCGCGCCCCGCTGATCATTACCGTGGTGGCGAAGTGCCAGGACCACCCGAAGGTGCCGCGCTGGGAGCAATTGCTGTCCGCAGGCTGTGCGGTGATGGCGATGCAGATGGCGGCGCTGGCTCAGGGCTTCAACGGCATCTGGCGCAGCGGCCCGCTGACCGACAGCCCGGTGGTGCGTGACGCCTTCGGCTGCGCTGAGCAGGATCAGATCGTCGGTTTCCTCTACCTCGGCACCCCACAGCTGAAAGCCTCCACCACCATCAGCGTGCCGGACACCCGCCCGTTCGTGACCCGTTTCTGATCCCCTTTCGCAAATCTGTCTGGATTGTGAGCAACTGCCCGCCAATTCAGACAGCCAGACTTATCACTCGGGTGTTTGAGCGCTACCATAGCGCGTTGCCAATGACAGGAGATGTCCATGAGTGAGCAAACTGTTCGTTTGACCCAGTACAGCCACGGAGCTGGTTGCGGCTGTAAAATTTCCCCGAAGGTGCTCGATACCATTCTGCACAGCGACATGGCGAAGTTCCTCGATCCAAACCTGCTGGTCGGAAATGAAACCCGCGATGATGCCGCGGTGTATGACCTGGGCAACGGCACCAGCGTTATCAGCACCACCGACTTCTTTATGCCGATCGTCGATTCCCCGTTCGATTTCGGCCGTATCGCCGCCACCAACGCCATCAGCGATATCTACGCGATGGGCGGGAAACCGATCATGGCGATCGCCATCCTCGGCTGGCCGATCAACACCCTGGCACCGGAGATCGCCCGTGACGTGGTCGACGGCGGACGCTTCGCCTGTCAGCAGGCTGGCATCGCGCTGGCTGGCGGCCACTCCATCGACGCCCCGGAGCCGATCTTCGGCCTCGCGGTGACCGGCATCGTCCCCACCGAACGGGTGAAGAAAAACAGCACTGCGGAAGCGGGCTGCACCCTGTGGCTTACCAAGCCGCTGGGTATCGGCGTGCTCTCTACCGCCGAGAAAAAATCCCTGCTGCGCGACGAGCACAAAGGGCTGGCCACCGAGGTGATGTGCCAGCTCAACAGCATCGGCGCGGAACTGGCCAGTATCGAGGGCGTGAAGGCGATGACCGACGTCACCGGCTTCGGCCTGCTTGGGCATCTGAGCGAACTCTGCCAGGGCGCAGGGGTGCAGGCGCAGGTGCGCTTTGCCGACGTGCCGACACTGCCGGGCGTGGAAAGCTACATTGAACAGGGCTGCGTGCCGGGTGGTACTGCCCGCAACTTCGCCAGCTATGGTCACCTGATGGGTGAAATGAGCGATGCCCAGCGCAGCCTGCTGTGCGATCCACAAACCTCCGGCGGCCTGCTGCTGGCGGTGACGCCGGATGCCGAAGCGCAGGTGGCGCAGCTGGCGGCGGAGCGGGGCATCACCCTGACCGCTATCGGCGAGCTGACCACCGCCCGCGCCGGGCGTCCGATGATCGAGATCCGCTGATCCAATGCGCCTGTTTATTGCCGAAAAACCCAGTCTGGGCCGCGCGATCGCCGACGTGCTGCCAAAACCGCATCGTCGCGGCGACGGCTACATCGAATGCGGCAACGGTCAGGTGGTGACCTGGTGCGTTGGCCACCTGCTGGAACAGGCGCAGCCCGATGCCTACGACGGGCGCTACGCCCGCTGGGATCTGGGCGATCTGCCTATCGTGCCAGAGAAGTGGCAGCTGCAGCCCCGCGCCTCGGTCGCCAAACAGCTTAACGTGGTGAAGCGCCTGCTCAATGAGGCCAGCGAAGTGATCCACGCCGGTGACCCGGACCGGGAAGGGCAGCTGCTGGTGGACGAAGTGCTCGATTACCTGCAACTTGCACCGGAAAAGCGCCAGCAGGTGCAGCGGTGTCTGATTAACGATCTCAACCCGCAGGCGGTGGAGCGCGCCATCTCACGCCTGCGCGCCAACAGCGAGTTTATCCCGCTGTGCGTCTCGGCGCTGGCCCGCGCCCGTGCCGACTGGCTCTACGGCATCAACATGACCCGGGCTTACACCATTCTCGGGCGCAACGCCGGTTATCAGGGCGTGCTCTCGGTCGGACGGGTACAGACGCCGGTGCTGGGGCTGGTGGTGCGGCGCGATGAAGAGATCGAAAACTTCATCCCGAAAGATTTCTTCGATGTGAAAGCGCACATCGTCACCCCCGCCGATGAGCGGTTTGTCGCGCTCTGGCAGCCGAGCGAAGCCTGTGAACCCTGGCAGGATGAAGAAGGGCGTCTGCTGCATCGTCCGCTGGCTGACCACGTGGTCAACCGGATTGCCGGTAAGCCAGCGGTGGTCACGGCGTATAACGATAAACGGGAATCAGAAATCGCGCCGCTGCCGTTTTCGCTCTCCTCGTTGCAGATTGAGGCCGCGAAGCGCTTTAACCTCAGCGCGCAGAACGTGCTCGACATCTGCCAGAAGCTGTATGAAACCCACAAGCTGATCACCTATCCGCGTTCCGACAGCCGCTATCTGCCGGAAGAGCACTTTGCCGGTCGCCACGCGGTGATGAATGCCATCAGCGTTCACGCCAGCGACCTGCTGCCGCAGCCGGCGGTGAACCCGGATACCCGCAACCGCTGCTGGGATGACGGCAAGGTGGACGCGCACCACGCAATTATCCCCACGGCGCGCAGCAGCGCGGTCAACCTGACGGATAACGAAGCGAAGGTGTACAGCCTGATTGCCCGTCAGTACCTGATGCAGTTCTGCCCGGATGCGGTGTTCCGCAAATGCACCATTGAGCTGGATATCGAAAACGGAAAATTTATCGCCAAAGCGCGCTTCCTCGCCGAAGCCGGCTGGCGGGCCTTGCTGGGTGGAAAAGAGCGCGACGAAGAGAACGACGGTACGCCGCTGCCTGTAGTGGCGAAGGGCGACAGCCTGCTGTGCGAGAAAGGCGAAGTGGTGGAGCGCCAGACCCAACCGCCGCGCCACTTTACCGATGCCACGCTGCTCTCTGCCATGACCGGGATCGCGCGCTTCGTGCAGGACAAAGATCTGAAAAAAATCCTGCGCGCCACCGACGGGCTGGGCACGGAAGCGACGCGTGCGGGGATTATCGAGCTGCTGTTTAAACGCGGATTCCTGGTGAAAAACGGGCGCTACATCCGTTCCACCGATGCCGGACGCGCGCTGATCCACGCCTTACCGGAGCTGGCGGCGCGCCCGGACATGACCGCGCAGTGGGAATCGACCCTGACGCAAATCAGCGAAAAACAGTGCCGCTACCAGGACTTCATGCAGCCGCTGGTTTCCACGCTGTATACCTTGATCGACCAGGCGCGCAGCACGCCGACGCGTCAGTTTCGCGGTATCGTCGCCCCGGGCGGCGGGAAATCAGCCGCGTCGAAAGGCGCGAAGCGCAGCCCGCGCGGCAAAAGCAAAAAACCGGATGCCGCCGCGCCCCCGGCGTAAGCAATCGTGAAAAGTGACGCGATAAAACGTGCGTCTTTTACCCAATGCCCGCGATCGCAGCGGCTATAGTCATACTCACTACGTAACGGTTCGGGAGAGGGATATGGTCACGGTAAAATGGGGATGGGTGATGGCGGCGGCGTTACTGGTGAGTCTGCCAGCAGCAGCGGACCGCTACCGGCCAGACGTGGACGTCAGCATACCGCCGGAAGTGTTCAGCAGCGGCGGGCAGCGCGCCCAGCAGTGCACCCAGTGCTGCATCTACCAGAATGAGAATTACTCGGAAGGGGCGGTGATCAAAACCGAAGGCGTGCTGATGCAGTGCCAGCGCGACGAGAAAACCCTCAGTACTAATCCGCTGGTCTGGCGTCGCGTGCGCGAATAAACGCCTCCAGCAGGGGCACATCCGCCGGGGCGAGATCCATCGTCAACGCCTCGTGCGGGGTGCACCAGCGCAGCGCGCTGTGGCACAGCGCCGTCAGCGCTCCGCGAAACGCCACCACGTGCCAGGCATGAAGATGGATCATTCTGCCCGTCACCTCGCGCCGGTGGCTCGCCACGTAGCCGCCAATCCGGGCATCAATCGCTAACTCTTCCCGCAGTTCCCGCTGTAGCGCCGCGGGCTGGGTTTCGTTGGCCTCGACTTTCCCGCCGGGAAACTCCCACAGACCAGGCTGGTCGCCCTCTGGTGGACGCCGGGCCAGTAAAATTTTGCCCTGCTGCTCGATAATGGCAGCGACAACATCAATGGTTTTCATCAGGTGTTTTCACAGACGGCTCCCCGTAGCCGGGGAGCCTGAGGGATCAGAGTTTGAAGCTGGCCCAGACCGGCGCGTGGTCGGAGGGTTTTTCCATCGCGCGGATCTCGTAGTCGATACCGGTTTCAACGCAATGCGGCATCAGGCCTTCGCTGGCCATCAGCAGATCGATACGCAGCCCACGATTGTCGTCGAAGCCGCGAGAGCGGTAGTCGAACCACGAGAAGCGGTCATTGACTTCCGGGTTAGCGGCGCGGAAGGTGTCTACCAGCCCCCAGTTTTTCAGACGCGCCATCCACTCACGCTCTTCCGGCAGGAAGGAGCATTTCCCGGTGCGCAGCCAGCGCTTGCGGCTGTCTTCCCCGATACCGATATCCAGATCCGTCGGGCTGATGTTCATATCGCCCATGATCAGCACCGGGTTCTCTTTTTTCAGCTCGGTTTCCAGGAAATTCTGCAGATCCTGATAGAACTTCGCTTTGGCCGGGAACTTGGTCGGGTGGTCACGGCTTTCGCCCTGCGGGAAGTAACCATTGATAACGGTGATGTTACCGACCGGGGACGGGATCTCCGCCATAATCAGACGGCGCTGGGCCTCTTCACCGTCGTCAGGGAAGCCGCGGCGTACGGAAATCGGCGACGCTTTGGTTAACAGCGCCACACCGTAATGCCCTTTCTGGCCGTGATAGAACACGTTGTAGCCCAGCTTTGCGACATCTTCGAGCGGGAACATGTCATCGTGGACTTTCGTTTCCTGCAGGCCGATAACGTCCGGCGCATGCTTTTCTACCAGCGCCTCCAGCTGATGGGGGCGGGCGCGCAGGCCGTTGATATTAAAAGAGACAAATTTCATAAGTCGCAGCCACTGTGTGAAGTGAGAGTGCCGGGATGGTAGCAGAAAAGCGATCCGGTTGCTGCTGCCATCCATCGGTTTTGCCAATTAACGCGACAGGTGAAAGCTGGCAGGCGAAGCGCACCGTTTGGTGGCGCACTGCCCTGAAAAGAGGCAGCGGCTGCCCTGAAATAACGCGTTCGATCACAGTTCCAGTATGAAATGCTAAACCTGCATAAACTTTCTCGTACTTTGCCCCGCATCGGGGTCCATTCAGATAATTATTCACTTATTATGCAATTAAAATGCATATCGTCAGGTTTTAAGTTATTGATTTTCCGTTTTGAAACGCCGTTTATGCATTTTCCTGCTGGCTGGCACGAACCCTGCAATCTACAGTAACAGCGCAATTAACCATTTTTATTAACATACAAATAACCTTTTATTCACCTGTCGAGGTCGCCATGTCGCAGTCAATTACCCGCCAGCAGTTTGATGAATGGATGCTCCCGGTCTACGCCCCGGCCCCGTTTATACCGGTCAAAGCGCAGGGCTCCCGGCTGTGGGATCAGGAGGGCAAGGAGTACGTGGACTTCGCAGGCGGCATCGCGGTGAACGCCCTGGGCCATGCCAGTCCCGAGCTGCAGGCCGCGCTGGTGGAACAGGCGGGCAAGCTGTGGCATACCGGCAACGGCTATACCAACGAGCCGATTCTGCGGCTGGCGAAAAAGCTGATTGACGCCACCTTCGCCGAGCGCGTGTTCTTCTGCAACTCCGGGGCGGAAGCCAACGAAGCCGCGCTGAAGCTGGCGCGTAAATATGCCCATGACCATTACGGTGCGCACAAGAGCGGCATCGTAGCCTTCAAGAACGCGTTCCACGGGCGCACGCTGTTTACCGTCTCCGCTGGCGGCCAGCCCGCTTATTCGCAGGATTTCGCACCGCTGCCGCCGCAGATTGAGCATGCCGTGTTTAACGATCTGGACTCGGCCCGGGCGCTGATTAGCGACACCACCTGCGCGGTGATCGTGGAGCCGATGCAGGGCGAGGGGGGCGTGCTGCCGGCGCAGCGTGAATTTCTGCAGGGGCTGCGCGAGTTGTGCGATCGCCATAACGCGCTGCTGATTTTTGACGAGGTGCAGACCGGCGTGGGGCGTACCGGTTCGCTGTACGCTTATATGCACTACGGCGTGGTGCCCGACGTGCTGTCCACCGCCAAAGCGCTGGGCGGCGGTTTCCCGATTGGCGCCATGCTCACCACGGACCGTCTGGGTCAGTGCATGAACGTCGGCACCCACGGCACCACTTACGGCGGTAACCCGCTGGCTGGCGCGGTGGCGAACCGGGTGCTGGAGTTGGTGAATACCCCGGAGATGCTGGAGAACGTGCAGGTGCGCCATCAGCAGTTTATGGACCAGCTGAACGCCCTGAACCGCAATACTGAACTGTTCAGCGAATTCCGTGGGCTTGGGCTGCTGATTGGTGGCGTGCTGCGCGAGCCGTATGCCGGTAAAGCAAAGCTTATCGCTCAGGCTGCGGCGCAGGAGGGGCTGATGATGCTGATTGCCGGTGGTAACGTGGTGCGCTTCGCTCCGGCGCTCAATATCAGCGAGGCGGATGTCACCGAAGGGCTGGCCCGCTTTGCCCGCGCCTGTGAACGCTTTATGGCGGGAGGCTCATCATGATGGTGATCCGTCCGGTTGAACACAGCGATCTGCCGGCGCTGCTGGCGCTGGCGGCGAAGACCGGCGGTGGGCTGACCTCGCTGCCGGTGGATGAAGCTACGCTGTCGGCGCGTATTGCGCGTTCCCTCGCGACCTGGCAGGGCGCGCTGTCGCCGGGGGAACAGGGCTACGTTTTCGTGCTGGAGGAGCACAAGACCGGTGCCGTGGCGGGGATCTGCGCCATTGAAGTGGCGGTTGGGCTGGACGAGCCCTGGTACAACTACCGGGTCGGTACGCTGGTGCACGCCTCGAAAGAGCTTAACGTCTACAACGCGCTGCCGACCCTGTTTCTCAGCAACGACCACACCGGCAGCAGCGAGCTGTGCACGCTGTTTCTCGACCCGGACTGGCGAAAAGAGGGCAACGGTTACCTGCTGTCGAAGTCGCGCTTTCTGTTTATGGCGGCGTTCCGCGACCGCTTCAACGAAAAAGTGGTGGCCGAAATGCGTGGCGTCATCGACGAGCATGGCTACTCCCCGTTCTGGGAGAGCCTCGGCGAGCGCTTCTTTTCGATGGAGTTCGCCCGGGCTGACTACCTGTGCGGCACCGGGCAGAAGGCGTTTATCGCCGAGCTGATGCCGAAGCACCCCATCTATACCCATTTCCTGACCCCCGAGGCGCAGGCGGTGATCGGCAACGTCCATCCGCAAACCGCCCCGGCGCGGGCAGTGCTGGAAGCCGAGGGCTTCCGCTACCGCAACTATATCGACATTTTTGACGGCGGCCCGACGCTGGAGTGTGACATCGACCGGGTGCGGGCTATCCGTAAAAGCCGTCTGGTCGAGGTCGCCGCAGGCCAGCCGGCGGAAGACCATTTGCCGGTGTGCCTGGTGGCGAATGAGCAGTATCACGCGTTTCGCGCCATGCTGGTGCGCGCTAACCCCAAAACCGAGCGGCTGGTGCTGGACGCCGCCACGCTTGACGCGCTGAAGTGTCAGGCGGGCGATCGCGTGCGGCTGGTCCGCCTCTGCCCCGAGGAGAAAAAAGTATGAATCTGTGGATCAACGGTGAGTGGCTGGCGGGCAGCGGCGAGGCGATGGAGAAACGCAATCCGGTCAGCGGCGAGCGGTTGTGGCAGGGGGCGGCTGCCAGCGCGGCGCAGGTCTCTGCTGCGGTACGTGCGGCCCGGCTGGCGTTTCCCGGCTGGGCGAAAACGCCATTCGCGGAGCGTGAACAGGCGATCACCCGTTTCGCAGCCCTGCTGGAAGCAAATAAAACGTCCCTGACGGAGACCATCGCCCGGGAAACCGGCAAACCGCGCTGGGAAGCCGCCACCGAAGTGACGGCGATGATCAATAAAATCGCTATCTCGGTGAAGGCGTACCATACCCGCACCGGCGAGCAGCACAGTCCGCTGCCGGACGGCGCGGCCACCCTGCGCCACCGTCCGCACGGCGTGCTGGCCGTTTTCGGGCCGTATAACTTTCCCGGTCACCTGCCCAACGGACATATCGTCCCGGCGCTGCTGGCGGGTAACACGGTGGTGTTTAAGCCAAGCGAACTGACGCCGCTCACCGGCGAGGCCGTAATGAAACTCTGGGCGCAGGCCGGGCTGCCGCCGGGGGTGATTAATCTGGTGCAGGGGGCGCGCGACACCGGTCAGACGCTGGCTGCGGCCCCGGATATTGATGGTCTGCTGTTTACCGGCAGCGCCAGCACCGGCTATCAGCTGCATCGTCAGCTCGCCGGGCAGCCGGAAAAAATTCTCGCGCTGGAGATGGGCGGCAACAATCCGCTGATCGTTGACGACCCGGCCGATCCCGACGGGGCGGTACACCTGGCGATCCAGTCCGCGTTTATCAGCGCCGGTCAGCGCTGCACCTGCGCCCGCCGCCTGCTGGTGAAGCGCGGCGCGCAGGGGGACGCGTTTCTCGCCCGGCTGGTGGAGGTTGCTGCGCGTCTCACGCCCGGTGCCTGGGATGCCGAGCCACAGCCGTTCCTCGGCGGGTTGATTTCGCCGCAGGCGGCGGAGCGGGTGCTGGAAGCGTGGCACGGGCACCTGCAGCGCGGTGGACGGGCGCTGCTGACCCCGGCGCTGGTCGCACCGGGCAGTGCGCTGCTGTCACCCGGCATCATCGAGCTGACCGGGGTGGCCGACGTGCCGGATGAAGAGGTGTTCGGCCCGCTGCTCTGCGTCTGGCGCTACGACAGCTTCGACGACGCGATCGCGATGGCTAACCACACCCGCTATGGGCTGGCGTGCGGTCTCATCTCCCCGGATCGCGCCCGGTTCGACCAGCTGCTGCTGGAGGCGCGCGCCGGGATCGTAAACTGGAACAAGCCGCTGACCGGGGCGGCGAGTACCGCGCCGTTTGGCGGCATCGGTGCGTCGGGCAATCATCGCCCCAGCGCCTGGTACGCTGCGGACTACTGCGCCTGGCCGATGGCAACCCTGGAAAGCCCGACCTTTGGCCTGCCGGAGAGCCTCAGTCCCGGCCTCGATTTCAGCCGCAGGGAGCCGACATGAGCGCACGCGAATTCAACTTTGATGGACTGGTCGGCCTGACGCACCACTATGCCGGGCTGTCATTCGGCAACGAGGCATCCACCCGCCATCGCTATCAGGTGTCGAACCCGAAACTGGCGGCGCAGCAGGGGCTGTTAAAGATGAAAGCGCTCGCCGATGCCGGCTTCGGGCAGGGCGTGATCCCGCCGCAGATGCGCCCGAACCTGAGCGCCCTGCGCCAGATTGGTTTTGGCGGAGGCGACGAGCAGGTGCTGCGTCAGGCGTTTGAGCAGGCACCGCATCTGCTCTCTGCTGCCAGTTCGGCGTCGTCCATGTGGGTAGCGAATGCTGCCACGGTGTCGCCTTCGGCCGACTCGCTCGATGGCCGGGTGCATTTCACCGTCGCGAATCTCAACAATAAATTTCATCGCGCCAGTGAAGCGGTGACCACGGGCCGCCTGCTGCGCGGCATCTTTGCCGATGCGCGGTATTTCGCAGTCCATGACGCGCTGCCGCAGGTGGCGCTGTTTGGCGATGAAGGGGCGGCGAACCATAACCGCCTCGGCGGCGACTACGGCGAACCGGGGGTGCAGCTGTTTGTTTACGGACGCGAAGAGAGCGGGGTGCTGATCCCGGCGCGCTACCCGGCCCGGCAGACGCTGGAGGCCAGCCGGGCGGTGGCGCGCCTTAATCAGGTCGATGCAGATCGGGTGGTGTTTACCCAGCAAAACCCGGCGGTGATCGACCAGGGGGTGTTTCATAACGACGTGATTGCGGTGTCGAACCGCCAGGTGCTGT
Source organism: Siccibacter colletis (assembly GCF_025914095.1). Taxonomy (NCBI): domain Bacteria; kingdom Pseudomonadati; phylum Pseudomonadota; class Gammaproteobacteria; order Enterobacterales; family Enterobacteriaceae; genus Siccibacter; species Siccibacter colletis. The sequence goes on from NZ_CP074352.1 coordinate 1,642,910, forward strand.
TCTGCCACGAGCAGGCGTTTCTGCATCAGGCTGAGCTGTTCCGCCAGCTGGCGCAGCGGGTGCCGGGCTTTACGCCGGTTGTAGTGTCGCAGCAGGCGGTATCGGTGAGTGATGCCGTTGCTACCTATCTGTTTAACAGCCAGCTGCTGAGCCGCGATGACGGCAGCATGATGCTGGTGCTGCCGGAAGAGTCGCGTCAGCATCAGGGCGTATGGCGCTATCTCAACAGCGTGCTGGCAGCCGATAACCCCATCAGCGAACTGAAAGTGTTCGACCTGCGCGAAAGCATGGCTAACGGCGGCGGTCCGGCATGTCTGCGGCTGCGTGTGGTGCTCACGCCGGAAGAAGCCCGGGCGGTGAATCCGGCTACCCTGATGGACGATCGGCTGTTCAACGCGCTCAACGCCTGGATTGAACGCTGGTATCGGGATCGTCTTACCCAGGCAGACCTGGTGGACCCGCAGCTGCTGCAGGAGAACCGCGAGGCGCTGGCTGCGCTGTGCGACATTCTCAACCTGCGGCTTGACGACTGCTATCCGGAATGCCGGGAATGGGCCTAGGAGGCGCGATGCAGGATTTTCTCAGGCTGACGCTGGACGAGGCTGCTCCGCAGCCCGTATCGGGGGAGTGCGCGCATTTTCGCTGGCGCTGGCTGGCAGTGGGCGTCCTGACGTTTGAACCGCTGATGCCGGTTGACCGGGCGCTGGTGCTTTCGGCCGGGCTGCACGGGAATGAAACCGCGCCGGTGGAGCTGCTGGATAAGTTGCTACAGCGCCTGATGCAAGGCGAGATCCGTCTGCAGTGGCGGGTGCTGGTGATACTGGGGAATCCGGCGGCGCTGCGCGCGGATCGCCGGTTCGTTGATTACGATATTAACCGGCTGTTCAGCGGGCGCTGGCGCGATGTACCCTCGTGCAGCGAAACCGCCCGGGCGGCGGCGCTGGAGAAACGGGTAAGCGACTTCTTTGCCGCTGGCGAAGAGCGCATCCGCTGGCATCTGGATATGCACACCGCCATTCGCGGCTCATATTACCCGCGCTTCGGCGTCCTGCCCGCCCGCGCCCGGCCTTATGATGAAGGCTTTCTGCACTGGCTCGGCTGTGCCGGGCTGGAGGCGCTGGTGTTTCATCAGACGCCGGGCGGCACCTTCACCCACTTTACCAGCGCCACGTTCGCCGCCCTGAGCTGCACGCTGGAGCTGGGTAAAGCCCGGCCGTTTGGCAGTAACGATCTGAGCCAGTTCAACCAGGCCGCACAAGCGCTGGCAGCGCTGCTGGGTGGCGAGGCGCTGCCCGTCGCGAACGCGCCGCGGCGTTACCGGGTGGCGGGGCAACTCATTCGTCACAGCGAAGCCTTCATCCTGCACATGGCGGATTCCACGCTCAACTTCACCCCGTTTCCGCGCGGCACGCTGTTAGCGGAAGAGGGTGAGACGCGCTATGAAGTGCAGCATGATATCGAGCGGGTGCTGTTTCCTAACCCGCACGTCGCGCCCGGTTTACGCGCCGGACTGATGCTGGTGGAAATAACCTGATGCCTGCGCCCCATTATTTGGGGCGTACTTTTACCACGGTCGAAAATATCAGGAATATTCCTGGATAAAGGGTTTTCATTCCCCGTTCGGCTGGTTATACTTTCTCCACAATTTGCTCTAAATCAATCAGATAACATATTTCATCATCACTCTCCGCAATCTTTCCTTATTTTCTCCATAATTGAACAATCTTTCACTTTTCCCCTTTCACAGCTTTACTGATGCTCTGAATACTTGACGCTGAACCCCCTAAACTCATTCTCGTCAACACGGTGAACCCACCGCGAAATAAACTGAAAGTAAGGACAAAACTATGCGTAAATTAACTGCTCTGATTGTTGCTTCTGGCCTGATGTTCGGTGCGGCTAACCTGGCGCACGCGGCGGAAACCACCCAGCCTGCGGCGGGCGAAGGTAAGCCGATGATGCACCACAAGCGTGGCCCGCATCACGACATGATGTTTAAAGATCTGAACCTGACCGATGCCCAGAAACAGCAAATCCGCGACATCATGAAAGACCAGCGTGAAAAAATGCCGCGTCCGTCCGCCGATGAGCGCCGTACCGTACACAGCATCATTGCCAGCGACAGCTTCGACCGCGCCAAAGCGCAGCAGGAAGTGGATAAAATGGCCGAGCAGCACAAAACCCGTATGCTGGCCCACATGGAAACCCAGAATAAGATCTACAACATTCTGACGCCGGAACAGAAAAAACAGTTCAACGCTAATTTTGAGAAGCGTCTGACAGAACGTAAAGCGCCGGAAGGTAAAATGCCTGAGTCTGCTGAATAAGCCAGACGCTATTTCTGAGACCGCCGTTGCTGCTCATCCCTGGTGATGGGCAGCAACGGCGGTCTTCTCTTTTCTGCTTTCTTTTGCCTGCCTCTTGCCTGCGCGCTGCGAATCGCTATGCTCTCTGCGGCCAGAATAAAAAATTGATTCATCTCGCTTTTTTATGACGCCCCCTAAGGTAAATCGCCGCTCTGGCCGATAACCCTGGCTGTACATATAACAACAACAATGCTGCGCCACTCATCCGGTGCAGCCGCGCTGTGCGCGTTTCAGGAGTCGTAATGCACTTTTTCGATATTACAAAAATGCCGGTCAACCTGTGGCGTAACGGTGCCGGGGAAACCCGTGAGATCTGCTGTTATCCGCCGGCGACCCGAGACTTCGCCTGGCGCGCCAGCATCGCGTCAATCGCCGGGAACGGGGAGTTTTCACCCTTGCCGAAGGTAGACCGGGTGATCACGCTGATTGAAGGCGGGGAGGTGACGCTGGATGGCGGCAGCGCCTTTCGCCATACGCTCAGGCGCTATCAGCCGTTCGCGTTTTCCGCTGAACAGCCGGTGCGCGCTGAGCTGACCGAGGGCAGGATGTCGATGGATTTTAATATCATGGTGCACCGGGAGCGCTGCCGCGCCAGCGTGCGGGTGGCAGACCGCACCTTCACGACCTTTGGCAACCACGGTGGGATTGTGTTTGTCCTGAGCGGCGCCTGGCAGCTTGGGGATACGCTGCTCAGCGTCGATCAGGGCGCGTGGTGGCAGGCGGGCCACCACACGCTGCGGCTGCTGAAAAACCAGGGGCAGTTGCTGTTTACCGAGATCGCGGCGTTACCCGGCGAGCGCGTCGCCTAACTCGATAATTTCGAAATCACCGCGGATCATCGGCTTACAGAGGATTTTGTAGCCGTCATTATCGAAGCCGTGCTGCGGCTGTTGCAGCTGCGCGGCGTCTTCGAGGCGCGCCACCGAGCCGAGCCAGAACCAGTTATGAATGATATGGTACTGGGTCATCTCGCCGAAACTCTCCTTCAGCCCGACCGGCCCCTGCCACGGCCAGCAGACGATGCGCATCTGCTCCAGAGCATCCAGCAGCCGGGTATGATGCTCGGCCTCGCTTTCGCGCCCGCAGCAGGCACCGGCGCAGCGTTTGAGCGCCGAGCGGAAGCAGGCCCGGCCACGCGGCAGGCTCTCCAGCCCCACCAGCCCGTAACAGAGCTGCCAGTCGTCGGCGATGGTTTTTAACGTTTCCAGCGCAGCGCGGCGGTTCGCAAACAGGCCATACAGCCCGCTCTGGGCAGCAAAATCGACCTCTTTGGCATATACCACCTGCGGCTTACCGTTGGTTAACAGCAGCGAGCAGAGCTGACGGTTACGGCGCAGACGCTTGTTGAACAGCGGCTGCTGCGCTTTGATCATCTGCGCTTCGAGCAGCAGCGCGCCCACTTCTCCGGCGGTACAGATAAAGGTGATGCGCCGCGACTGGCGCAGCATGGACGCTTCATCCGGGGTGCGCAGATGGGACAGCACACGGCTGCGGATATTCACGCTTTTCCCGATGTAGAGCGGCATGGTGTCGCTCTCACCGTGAAAAACATAGACCCCAGGATGACGCGGCAGGGCTTCAAGCCAGGGGCGCAGGTGTTCGGGATACTCATAGATGGCGGCGGCTTCAAATTCCGGCCCGGCCCCGCGGGTACGTCTTACCACGACAAACTCCTGAATACTGGTTACCTGTACAGTGTAGCAGAGCGATCGTGGTTAAAAAAGCGTCTTGATCAGGCGTGGTGCCGGGTCGCCAGCCAGCACAGCAGCGAACCGCAGACCACCAGCGCCACGCCCCACCAGAAGTCGGATCCGGGGCGCAGGCCCAGCCACAGCGTTGCCAGCAGGGCGGAGAGCACCGGCGTAAAGTACGATGCGGTAGCCAGTAGGGTCATGTTCCCGTGCTGAATGCCGTGATTCCACAGGCTGTACGCCACGGCGGTAGAGATCCCCATAAACAGCAGCTGGAGGGAGCCGGAGAGCGTCACCTGCATCGACGGCTGCGTGCTGGTGGCAAATTTCAGCCACAACACCAGCGCGGTAACCGCAAAAAACAGCGTTACGCCGCTTTTTCCTTCGCTGATGCGCCGGGTTAAGGTGCAGTAGAGCGCCCAGATAATGGCTGCGCTGAAGGCCAGCCCGTAAGCCAGCGGGTTATCCTGCAAGTTGTGCCACAGCAGTTCGGGGGACCAGTCGCCGTCGCCCTTCAGCACCTGGACCACGCCCAGGCAGGCCAGCAACAGGCCGGGCCACAGCAGCAGCGAACTACGCTGGTGGTTGATATAGCGCGCCAGCAGCACCGTCAGGCTCGGCCAGAGATAGTTGATCATGCCCAGTTCCAGCGCCTGGCTGCGGGTATGCGCCAGGCCGATTGCCAGTGCCAGACAGATTTCATAGCCCACAAACAGCGCACCGCCAGTCCACAGATAGCGCACTGGCAGCGTGCGCGGGCGGGGCAGACCGGTGGCGACACAAAGGAAAAGGGTGCTCAGGGTATAGATCAGCGCCGCGCCGCCGACCGGGCCGAAATGCTCAGAGATACTGCGAAACAGCCCAACAGAGGTGCTCCACAGCAAAATCGCGCCCAGCCCGGCAAGGGTGGCGCGCTGTACGTTGTACGTCATAACCTGTCCATAAAAAAGGTGGCTTGCGCCACCTCTGTATTACTTCTTCCAGAAATCATCAAACACGGTGATGGGGGGCCGGCGCTTATGTTCGGTTTTCAGATACCAGCCCTCAATGATGGCGGCGGTGTCCGGCGGAACCGACTTGCCTTCCAGGTAGTCATCAATCTGATCGTAGGTCACACCCAACGCCACTTCATCCGACAGAGAAGGGCGGTCATCTTCCAGATCCGCAGTCGGTACTTTCAGATAGAGGTGTTCCGGGCAGCCCAGGGTTTTCAGTAGCTGTTTGCCCTGGCGCTTGTTGAGGCGGAAGATCGGGTTGATGTCGCTGCCGCCGTCGCCGTATTTAGTGAAGAAGCCGGTGATGGCTTCCGCCGCGTGGTCAGTCCCCGCCACTACGCCTTTGGTCATGCCGGCGATGCTGTACTGGGCCTTCATACGCTCACGCGCTTTTTCATTCCCGCGCACAAAATCGCTCAGCTCAATGCCGGCGTCGCGCAGGGCTTTTTCACTGGCCAGCACCGCCTCTTTGATGTTGACGGTCAACACTTTATCCGGCTGGATAAACGCCAGCGCATCCTGACAGTCCTGCTCGTCAAACTGCACGCCATAGGGCAGACGCACGGCGATGAACTGATAACTGCTGTCGCCGGTCTCTTCGCGCAACTCGGTGATGGCCATCTGACAGAGTTTGCCGGTCAGCGTGGAGTCCTGACCGCCACTGATGCCGAGCACCAGCGACTTCAAAAATGGATGGGCTTTGAAATAGTCTTTCAGAAAGTCGATGCTGCGGCGGATTTCCTGCTGCGCGTCGATAGTGGGGCTGGCACCCAGCGCTTGAATGATCTCTTGTTGTAAAGCCATCTCTCCCTCCGTATAGCTCGCCTGCGCGTGCAGGCAAAAATATGTGATGTAGTTAAAGCTAAACCTTTGTTGCCAAAACAACAAGCAGGCACCCATAGCAAAACCACATGAGTCGGGCGGATCACCCTCCGGGGCTATCCCATTTTTCGCAATAGAATGTTCCTAAAGAAGAAATCATTTTTTGTCACGAGTTGAAAATTCCTGTTTGTTCTTCCAGGCTTATCTCACACGCTGAAAAAAACGAGGAAGAAATATGAAAAAGAACTTTGCAGGAATTTTAAGTGCAGCGGCTGTTCTGACTATGCTGGCAGGCTGTACAGCATACGATCGCACCAAAGATCAGTTCTCTCAGCCGGTGGTGAAAGACGTCAAGAAAGGCATGAGCCGTGAACAGGTTCGCCAGATTGCCGGTCAGCCGTCAACTGAGATCAATATGGTTCACGCTCGCGGTACTTGCCAGACTTATGTGCTGGGCCAGCGTAACGGTAAAGCCGAAACCTATTTTGTGGCGCTGGATGAGACCGGCCACGTACTGAACTCCGGCTACCAGACCTGTGCGGAATATGACACCGATCCGCAGGCGCAGCAGCAGAAAGCGCAGTAATTATTGCGCGTTAAAAAAGAAACCGGCCATCGCGCCGGTTTCTTTTTGTCTTTATGCCGGGATAGTCAGCGCCTGAGGGGTACGCGACCATACGCGGTGATGACACAGCTGCTGGATGAAGTCATCCACGAAGGTACCAGCACCCGCATCGGCTTCCACCACACCCTCTTCACCCTGCGCGCCCACACCGAGTACGGTTCTGAACTGTCGGGCAGCACCCACCAGACCAATCACCTTCAGGTGCTTATAGGCTTCCAGCAGGTAATAGACCGCGTCGGCATTGCCCGCGATGCTGTCGATATGCCCGCCAGGCACGATAACCGCATCCACGGTCACCGACGGCGATCCAGCGAAGGTCGCGGCAATATCCAGCACCGAGCCGTCGTCCGCCGTGATTTCGCCCATGCGTGAATAGAGCAGTTTCGCATGCACGCCCTGGGACTTCAGCCCCTGCAGGATCGCCAGCAGGTCACCGGCATCGGTATTGTCGTTGAGCAGCACCGCCACCACGCGACCCTTCACCGACCCGCCTGGTACTGCATACAGGCTCAGCGAGGCATCTTTTTTCAGGCCGTTAACGTCCTTCGGCGGCGTGAGATGCATCTGCTCGTCGCTCAGGGTAATACCGAGATTGGTGGCCACCGGGTGCGCCAGTGAAATGTCGATGCGTGCCAGATGATCGACCACGCGCTCGCGGATATAGCCCCGTACCACTTTCGACAGCTCAAAGCTGAAGGCGTCGATGATGTGCTGCTGTTCAACCGGCGTCTGGCTCTGCCAGAACAGGCGCGGGTGCGAATAGTACTCCCCGAACGACGGGCTGCGTTCGCGTACCTTATGGCCTTCGACGCGGGTCTGGTATGACTCAAAACCGCCGCCCTTCGGCCCCGGCGGCGTTTCGCGCGGCCAGTTATCGTTGATGGAGTTGGGTTCGTAGTTCGCCGGGTTGGTATCAATATCCATGCGGTGCATGCCGTCGCGCTGGAAGTTGTGATACGGGCAGGTCGGGCGATTAATCGGGATTTCGTGGAAGTTCGGCCCGCCAAGACGGCTTATCTGGGTGTCGGTGTAGGAGAACAGACGCCCCTGCAGCAGCGGATCGTTGGAGAAATCGAGCCCCGGCACGATATGGCCCGGATGGAAGGCGGCTTGTTCGTTCTCGGCAAAGAAGTTGTCCGGGTTGCGGTTGAGCACCATTTTGCCCACCAGTTGCACCGGCACCAGCTCTTCCGGGATCAGTTTGGTCGGGTCGAGCAGGTCGAAATCATATTTGAACTCGTCTTCTTCCGGGATCAGCTGCAGGCCCAGCTCGTACTCCGGGAAGTCGCCCGCTTCAATAGATTCCCACAGATCGCGGCGGTGGAAGTCCGGGTCGCGGCCGATAAGCTTCTGGGATTCATCCCACAGCAGCGACGCTTTGCCCGCCACCGGTTTCCAGTGGAAGCGCACAAAGGTGCCTTTACCGTCGGCGTTAATCATGCGGAAGGTGTGGATGCCAAAGCCTTCCATGGTGCGGTAGCTGCGCGGAATGCCGCGATCCGACATGGCCCAGATCACATTGTGCAACGTTTCCGGCTGCAGCGAGACGTAATCCCAGAAGGTATCGTGCGCGCTCTGGCCCTGCGGGATCGCCCAGTGCGGCTCGGGTTTTACCGCGTGGACGAAGTCAGGGAACTTATGCGCATCCTGAATGAAGAAGACCGGGGTGTTGTTGCCCACCAGGTCGAAAATGCCTTCTTCGGTGTAAAACTTGGTGGCGAAGCCGCGAATGTCGCGCACCGTGTCGGCGGAGCCGGCGCTGCCCTGTACGGTAGAGAAGCGTACAAATACCGGAGTGATTTTTTCCGGGTCAGACAGAAATGCCGCTTTAGTGATGTCGCTCAGGTCGCGGTAGGGCTGGAAATAGCCGTGCGCTGCCGAACCGCGGGCATGCACGATACGCTCGGGAATGCGTTCGTGGTCAAAATGGGTGATCTTTTCGCGCAGGATAAAATCTTCCAGCAGCGTCGGGCCACGGGTGCCGGCACGCAGCGAGTTCTGGTCATCGGCAATGCGCACGCCCTGATTAGTGGTCAGCGCTTCGTTTTCACCGCCTTTGCGGAACGACTCCAGCGCGTTGAGCTTTTCGTTTGAGGTATCGGGTGCTTTCAGGCTGCCGGGAGCGGTGGGTTCGGCACCGGGAGGAGTAGGGTGAGCGGAAGGTTGATGGGAGCCATCTTCCGGTGCCAGCGAGCCTAATCCTGGCTGCGACTGACGGGCATCGTGGACCGGTGCCCGGTGTCCGGCGTTATTATGGTCTTCGTGCGACATTTCTCGTCTCCTGTTTCCATTACTGAAAAGTGGTCGTTGCTACTAAAAACCCCTCTAACTATAGAACAACCTCGCGGCGACGCTTCGCTTCAGCCCTGGCAGACTGCCGCTTCGGCTGTTGTTTTTTAACGCAAAACCGCACGCCGGGCGCGACGTTGCGCGGTGAGATCCGCTATCATAGGCGCTGCCTTTTTTTGTAAGAGTGACCAACGCCAGTTTGACTATGAAAACGTTACGCCAACAAAATCGCCCCGTTATTAGCTATGTCCCGCGCGTCGAGCCTGCGCCGCCGGATCACGCCCACAAGATGGACGGATTCAAGGATGTGTGGTTACTGCGCGGTAAGTACGTAGCGTTTGTGCTGGTGGGGGATCACTTCCGCCGCTCTCCGGCGTTCACCGTGCCGGAGTCGGCCCAGCGCTGGGCGCTGCAGGTGCGCCAGGAAGAGGAGATGTAAGCCAGGCGCGTTTTAACCCCCGGCTCCGCCATAGCCCGCTGTCACTTAAAAGTGACAAATCACCTTGTGGCAATGTCCTTTATAAGCGACAATCATCTCAGGCCAGGAAGGCGAGGTGATGATGCTTTATATTGCAAAACGTTATCAGGACCACAATAACCACGTTCCATACACGGACTGGATTAGTAAGCTCAGACGGAAAAACCCCCAGGCCGCAGCAAGGATCGACATCCGCGTTGCGCGAGCAACCGCCGGAAACTTTGGCGATCACAAGTTTGAAAGACAGGGCGTGTGGGCATACGCATAGATTGCGGTCCGGGCTATCGGGTGTATTACGCAATGGATAAAGGAGCGATTATTTTGCTGTTAATCGGTGGTGATAAAAGCACCCAGGATGACGATATTGATAAAGCAGTAGGTTATCTCAACGATTATCACGCGAGACTGACAAAATGAGTGACCACATCGAACAGGTAACAGAGCTTAACGAGGTCAGCGTAACTTCTCCGGCTGCCGTAGATCATGATGCTGCAATGGTTGAAGAGCTGCGCGCGGATCCGGACTATGCTGAAATCTATTTGCAGACCGCGCTGGAAGGGATTTACGAGCCAGGCGGCGTGAGCGCGTTCCTTATCGCTCTCCGTCAGGTTATTGAAGCCCGGGGCGGCGTCAGCGAGATTGCCAAAAAAACCGGGCTTTCACGCCAGCACATCTATCGTGCGCTGTCGGAAAATGGCAACCCGACCATCACGACGATCACTGAGTTAACCCGCGCCGCGGGCGTTCGACTCGCAACCTCATCCCGGTACGGCTAATCTTTCCGGCGAAAACAACGCATTCACTGAATTCCGCCCATAAAAAAACCTGCGCGATGCAGCACCGCGCAGGTTTTTTTGTGCGTGCGATTAACGGTGCGCCAGTTCGGCTTCCTCGTCGCTGTTCATTACCGCTTTGTCGGTCTGCTTCATCCACTGGCTGGTGAGCGTACCGGCGGTCATGGAGCCGCTTACGTTCAGGGCGGTGCGGCCCATGTCGATCAGCGGTTCAACGGAGATCAGCAGGGCGACCAGCGTCACCGGCAGGCCCATCGCTGGCAGAACGATCAGCGCGGCAAAGGTGGCCCCGCCGCCCACGCCCGCAACACCGGCAGAGCTGAGGGTGACGATACCGACCAGCGTTGCGATCCACACCGGGTCCAGCGGGTTGATACCGATAGTCGGAGCAACCATCACCGCCAGCATCGCCGGGTAAAGACCCGCACAGCCGTTCTGGCCGATGGTGGCACCGAAGGACGCGGAGAAACTGGCGATCGCTTCCGGTACGCCAAGACGACGGGTCTGGGCTTCCACACTCAGCGGGATAGTAGCGGCGCTGGAGCGGCTGGTGAAGGCGAAGGTCAGAACCGGCAGCACCTTGCGGAAGAAGCGCAGCGGGCTGACGCCGTTAACGGCCAACAGCAGGGCGTGCACGCCGAACATGATCGCCAGACCGAGGTACGAGGCGACCACGAAGCTGCCGAGCTTGATGATGTCCTGCAGGTTAGAGCCGGCAACGACTTTGGTCATCAGCGCCAGCACACCGTACGGCGTCAGCAGCATCACCAGACGCACCAGCTTCATCACCCAGCTCTGCAGGGTATCGATGGCCACCAGTACGCGCTGGCCTTTCGGCGCATCGTCTTTCAGCAGTTTCAGCGCAGCGACGCCCAGGAAGGCGGCGAAGATCACTACGCTGATGATAGAGGTTGGGTTCGCGCCGGTAAGATCGGCAAACGGGTTTTTCGGTACGAAGGAGAGCAGCAGCTGCGGCACGGTCAGGTCTGCAACCTTCCCGGCGTAGTTGGTTTCAATCGCCGTCAGGCGCGCGCTCTCAGCGGTACCCTGCACCAGGCCTTCGGCGGTCAGGCCAAACAGGTTGGTGACCAGCACGCCGACCAGCGCGGCAATCAGCGTGGTGAACAGCAGCGTGCCGATGGTCAGGAAGCTGATTTTACCCAGCGAGGCGGCGTTATGCAGACGGGCTACCGCGCTCAGAATCGAGGCGAAGACCAGCGGCATTACGATCATTTGCAGCAGTTGCACATAGCCGTTACCGACGATGTTGAACCACTGAATGGAATCTTTCAGCACCTGGCTGTTGTCGCCATAGATCGCGTGCAGCGCCAGACCGAACACCACACCGATGACCAGACCCACCAGCACTTTTTTGGCGAGGCTCCACTGCGCTTTACTGGCTTTCGCCAGCCCCAGCAGCAGAATGACGAACACCGCAATGTTCGCGATTAAAGGAAAGTTCATCCCCGTTCTCCTGATTTATTATTTGCAGGCACGCGCCTTTGTCGTGCCTTTATGGCGCAAGGTTAGCAGATGGCTCGCACGCGCCCTTATATCCAAATGGAATGGTTTATGACAAAAAGACGTGTTTTGTTTGCTTATTGACCGGAGTGAGGAGAAATAAAGCGGTTAAAGCCGTTTTGCAGCGAGTTGATCAGCTGAGACGAGGCGCGGATGACGCTGTTTTCCGGCAGCCCCTGCGGCATCCAGATGGCAAAGGCAAAGAAGGCCATGCACAGCACGCGCTCCAGCTGGTTCCCTTTTTGCGGCATCAGTAACGGCAGGCGGAAGCGCCAGCGGCAGGGCCACAGCAGCGGTACGCCGGCGGGAGTAATCATATCGGCGGCGATGTGGCTGAGATAACCCACCACCATGCCCTGAATCGCATCCGGCGGTACGACCCAGGTTTCCGGTACCTGTAAATAGAAGAAGGTCAGCACCGCAAACACCGCCAACAGGCTGTGGGTAAAACCGCGATGACCAAACGCCCGGGCGATGGGTTTTGACACCCATTTCAGGCGCTGCCCGAGAAACGACTTCGGGTGGTCGATGTCCGGCAGCAGACAGGTGAGAATGGCAGACGGAATAATATGCCACCAGTCGCCATCCGCGAGCACCGGCGTGAGTTCGGCATTTTTGGCAAACACCGCACTGGCAATAGAAAAAAGCAGATGGCCTTCCGCCGTCATGATAAAACCCGCTGGAGCTGTCGATTCATCCAGTATAGGGTTTTTATACAGTAGACGGAAGTAGTGACGGTGTAACAATTTACCTTTAGTGACGTTTAACGCGCCAGCCAGCCGCCGTCCACCGCCAGGGTATAGCCGTTGACATAATCCGACGCGCCCGAGGCGAGAAACACCACCGGTCCGGCGAGATCCTCGGGCGTGCCCCAGCGGCCTGCGGGGATACGGTCGAGGATCTGCTGATTGCGCTCCGCATCCTCACGCAGCGCCTGGGTATTGTTGGTAGCCATGTAACCCGGCGCGATAGCGTTGACGTTGATATGGTGCGGCGCCCATTCATTGGCCAGCAGGCGCGTGAGGCCCAGCACCCCGCTTTTGGAGGCGGTGTAAGAGGGAACGCGTATTCCGCCCTGGAATGAGAGCATGGAGGCAATATTGATGATTTTGCCGCCGCTGCCCTGGCTGATGAACTGTTTTGCCACCGCCTGAGAGAGGAAGAACAGCGACTTCAGGTTGAGATCGATGACTTCATCCCAGTCCTGCTCGCTGAAATCAATGGCATCGGCCCGGCGGATGGTGCCGGCGTTATTCACCAGAATATCCACCTTACCGAAGGTATCCAGCGCGTGGCTGATGATGCGCTCGACGGGCTCAAGGGTGCCAAGATCGGCCTGCACTGCCGTGAAGCGGCGTCCCAGAGCCTGGACTTTCTGCTGCGTCTCTGTGGGCGTTTTGCGGGTTACCGCCACAATATCGCACCCGGCCCCGGCAAGACCCAGCGTCATTCCCTGTCCCAGCCCGGTATCGCACCCGGTGACGATGGCCACTTTCCCGGCCAGGTTGAAGGCATCACCCATCATCGCTTCCTCGTTTTCACTCAGTAAGAAACGGCAACGCCGTCCCGGATGAGATGAGCTTAGGCAGGGCGGTATGAAAACTCAAATTAAACTGAAACGAGGTTTCAGAAAGCGGAATGGCGTCACCAAATGACGGTTAACGGGCGCTTATCGCGCCCGGCAGGATTAGCCCAGCAGATGCTCAGGGCGCAGCGCTTCCAGTGAGTCGAGCTTGACGTTCGCCAGCGCCCAGCGCGTGTCTGCGCGGTTCTCGTGCGCCGGCACCACGATGGAGCGCATCCGCGCCGCTTTGGCAGCAATCATGCCGTTGACCGAATCTTCCAGCGTGACGCAGGTGAGCGGGTCAACGCCAAGCTTCGCGGCGGCATCCAGATACACCTGTGGATGCGGCTTACTGTAAGGCAGATGCTCTGCCGATGCGAGGGCATCGAAATAGTCACGCAGATCGAACATCGCCAGCACGCGCTCCAGCATGTGCAGTGGCGAGGCCGACGCCAGGCCCACTTTCAGCCCCTGGGCTTTACACAGCTGCACTGCGGCCAGTACGCCGGGCAGCAGCGGCTGTTTCTCTTCCACCAGCGTTAATGTGCGACTGATAATACGTTGCGTAACTTCCGCGTTGTCCGGCCCGTTCCACGGCTGCTGGGCGAACCAGAGATCCACCACCATATCGATGCGCAGACCGAGAGTATCGGGCAGCTCGTCACGGCGGGAAATATCTACGCCCAGGCTTGCCATCACCTCCAGCTCGGCCTGGTCCCACAGCGGCTCAGAGTCAATCAGCAAACCATCCATATCGAAAATTGCGGCGAGGATCTGACGAGAAGGGGTCATCGACTACTCCTGTAATGAAAGGGAAAATGCACTGCGCTAAAACTGACACATAACGCCTGCGCGATCAAACGGCATGAAAGAACAGGCGAAATCAGGTGCGAGCAGGTAGACTTAACGCTGAATCAAGGCGTCTTTATCAAGGGGAACCAATGACGTATCAACAAGCTGGACGCATCGCCATCCTGAAGCGCATTGCCGGTTGGGTGATTTTCATTCCATCGCTGCTTTCAACCCTGATTTCCGTACTGAAGTATATGTACGCGCACAGCGAGAAGCAGGCAGGTATCAATGCGGTCATGCTCGATTTTGCTCATGTGATGATCGACATGATGCGTTTTAATACCCCGTTCCTGAATCTGTTCTGGTTCAACTCGCCGACCCCGGATTTTGGTCGCTCCCTGAACCTGATGTTCTGGGTCATCTTTGCGCTGATCTTTGTTGGTCTGGCGCTGCAGGCGTCCGGGGCGCGCATGAGCCGTCAGGCGAAGTTCCTGCGTGAAGGGGTAGAGGATCAGCTGATCCTTGAGCGCGCAAAAGGGGCAGACGGCCTGAGTCGCGAACAGCTCGAAAGCAAAATCATGGTGCCGCGCCACACCATCTTCCTGCAGATCTTCCCGCTCTATGTGCTGCCCGTCATCGTTATCGTGCTGGGTTACCTCTGCTTCTCCCTGCTCGGCTTTATCTGAGCCTGCTGGCGGTATTACACCGCCAGTACCCGTTCCATCGCGCGCTGCGCCACCATCAGATGCTCGCCGCCAAACAGAATGGCGCGGTTGAGCAGGGTATACAGCTGATACAGCGGCTGTCGCTCCAGAAAACCCGCCGGCAGCGGGGCAACGGACTGGTAGCCGTCATAGATCTGCGGCGGCTGGTCACTGTGCAGCGGCAGCATCGCCAGGTCGCACTCGCGATCGCCCCAGTAACAGGCCGGATCGAAGATATAGGGGCCATGCGGGCCGAGGGCGCAGTTGCCGGACCACAGATCGCCGTGCAGTAGCGACGGCGGTGGCTGATGCGACGAGAGCTGCTGCTGTACCGCATCAACTATCTGATCGATGTCGCCAAAATCGAGACCGCGCTCTGCCGCCAGCTCAAGCTGCCAGCCGATGCGCTGTTCAGCAAAAAAGGTGGACCAGCGGCGTTGCCAGGCATTGGGCTGCGGGGTGGTAGAGAGGTCGTTATCAAAGTCGAGGCCAAACTGCGGCTGGTCGCTCCACTGGTGAAGCCGTGCCAGCTGCTGCCCCAGCAAAAAGGCGTTGTGGGCGTCCAGCGGACGCGGAGCAAGGTACTCCTGAAGCACAAAGCTGTAGTCGCGATCGCTGCCGACGCCGTAGACCTGCGGCACCGTCACGGTGTGACTGCGCGACAATAATTCAAGCTGGTCGGCTTCGGCAGTGAAGATCGGCAGCAGCTCCCGCTCGTCGCACTTCACAAAAATCTCATGTCCGGCATAGCGGATACGCCAGGCGGCGTGGATCTCCCCGCCGGGAAGCTCAGTGCGTTGTTCGATCTCTCCCTCACCGAACTGCTCGTGTAACAGACGACTAATGGCTTGCCACATAATGTCTCTCCACAGATGGTCTGGCTGACGCAGCGCTTCATCAGCGCTGCACCCGGCGGGAGCCGCTGGTGCTTAGCGGGAGGCGTTCTCGCTAAACCACTGCTCCAGCGGCGTCACCTCAACGTCTGGCCTGGTATCCAGGGCCGACTCGCCCAGCCCTTCGGCCAGGCTTTTTACCTCATCGGCATCCAGCGTGCCGAGGATGCTGAACGTTAGCGGACCCAGCTCATGTACTTTGCCATCGTCGTCCGCCACGGTAAGGGCGAACCCGCCGCGCGTCATGGCGTTGGTCAGCTCGTTGATATCGGTCAGGCTGCGATCGCCCCCGGTAATCGTTACCACAAAACGCTTAATATCATCGCTGCTCATGCATCACCTCATTGTTCGCGAACGTTTTTTAGCATAGTCGAAACGCGGGAAATCACCCGCGAGCGCGGGTTAGCGGTTAAGCCAGGCGAAGATCTTATCGGTATCTTCCCGGGCGCACAGTCGCGTACCTTTATTGATGGTAGCGGCGCTGCCCGCGGCGACGCCGTAGCGCGTCATCTCCTCAAGCGAAGCGTCCTGCGCCAGCTTCAGCGTCATCGCACCGACCATACTGTCGCCCGCGCCAACCGTACTCTGGCTCTTCATCGGCGGCGGAACCACCTGCACACAGTTGTCACCATCGACCGCCAGCGCCCCCTGCGGGCCAAGTGACACCACGACGCGCCGCACTTTACCGCTTTTCACCAGGTCGATGGCGGCCTGACGCACAGCATCCGGCTCGTCGAGGTCGCGTTTCACCAGGCCGCTCAGCTCTTTCTGGTTGGGCTTCACCAGTTCCAGGCCGCCGACCTCAAGTGCGGCGGCGAGCGCCTCGCCGGAGCTGTCGACGATAATGCGCAGCCCCCGTTGCTGAGCCGCCTGAATCAACTGGGTCAGCTTCTTCACGTCCACGCCGGGCGGCAGGCTGCCGCTTATCACCAGTATCGAGCCGGACTCAACACCGAGCACTTTCTCTTCCAGCTGGCGGAATTCGTCGTCGCTCAGCGCCGCACCGGGCATCACGAAGCGATACTGTTCGCTGCCTGACTCAACGTGGACGTGCAGATTCTGGCGCGTCCAGTCCTGGGTTTTTACGGTGTCAGCGGAGACCTGCTCATCAAGCAGCAGGGCGGTAAGATGTTCCCCGGTGGCACCGCCTGCCGGGAAGATCGCGGTGGCTTTGCCGCCGAGGTGAGCAATAGCGCGCGCAACGTTGATGCCGCCGCCGCCCGGTTCAAACACCGGTGCGGTGCAGCGCAGCTTACCTTCGGGGTAGATCTGCGGCGTGATGGTGGCGCTATCAAGCGACGGGGCGAGCGTAAGCGTATAAATACGTACCATATTCCCTCCTGTGCGAATGAGCTGTCCTAAGCGTAGCAGCCGATTATCAATCCAGCAGAAATAACCGGCTGATAATTAAATTAATATTGCGCGTCATCCGCGCTAAAGAGTTATTCATTTAATGCGAGTTTGAGAGGCTTCTTATTCAAAAAACGAAACAGGAATTCATTGCTATGTTAATGCGGCCTTTTTATAATTTGTTACCTTTACGCGGCACTGAAGTTATTGATTCGTAGTAAAGATTCCGGGACCGTGTCGGTCTCTTTTTTTTGTTGTACGGACTTGATAAATGAAGCTTTTAAAGACAGTACCCGTAGCGATGATGCTTGCGGGAGGCATGATTGCGGCGCAATCTGCGTATGCCGATGATTCCGTTTTTACTGTCATGGATGATCCAACCAGCGCTAAAAAACCTTTCGAAGGCAACCTGCATGCCGGTTATCAGGCACAGTCTGGCAATACTGAAAGTTCGTCACTGACCGCTGACACTCAGATGACCTGGTACGGCGAAACCACCGCCTGGTCGCTGTGGGGCAATGCCAGCAATACCTCTTCCAACGATGAACGCTCCTCTGAGAAATATGCAGCGGGCGCGCGTTCGCGCATCAACGTTAACGATCGCGATTACCTGTTCGGCCAAGGCAGCTGGCTGACCGACCGCTACAACGGCTATCGTCAGCGTGATGTCGCTACCCTCGGTTATGGTCGCCAGATCCTCAACGGTCCGGTGCACAGTCTGCGTCTGGAATTCGGTCCGGGTGTGCGTTACGATGAATACACCAACGGCGAAGATAAAACGCAGGGGTTAGGTTACGCGTCCGGCACTTACGCCTGGCAGTTCTCTGACAACGCGAAATTCACTCAGGGCGTTTCCGTCTTCGGTGCTGATGACACCACCGTTAACTCTGAAACCGCGCTCAACGTGGCGATTAACGACCATTTCGGTCTGAAAGTCGCCTATAACCTGACGTGGAACTCTGAGCCACCATCTTCTGCACCGGATCACACCGATCGTCGCACTACCGTGTCGCTCGGCTACACCATGTAATAAATAAGGCCGGGGTTCTTCCCGGCCTTATTATTGCGTAGCGCTGAATAGTCTGTTTGTGCTGTTATTATCCTGCTTTCGGTTTACCGCCCAAATAATTCCCTCACAATTCCGTAACCTGCAATAGCTTCAGTTTCTTTGACACCTTTCGACAAATAAATTGACTGTTAAGAAATGTGATCTGGATCTACAATTTATCTACAGGCGAAGTATGCCTTTTGTTACTCCAGAAAAGAGAATAACGTCATGAAAAAATTAACCATTACGGCGGTAGCGGCCCTTCTCGGCACGCTTTCCTTCGGTGCCTTTGCCGCGCCAGCTCAGACCACGATTCAAACCACCCCGGCCGCCAGCTGGCAGGTCAGTGATATCGAAGCCGGTTCAAATATCGTTCCGGGTACGCAATCCACTGGTAAAACCATGGATGATGCGTTTAATCCGCATACCCTGGTTGCAGGTGAATGGTATTAATTCCCCGCCGCGTAAATTCTGCAATTAATTAAAAAACCGGATTCTGCTGTTCCGGTTTTTTTATGCCTGCTAAACGCTTTCCGCTGGTGGTCATTGCCTGTACACGGCGATAGCTATCGGTGCTAATCATTATTATTGTTAATTATTCATTGCGCTGGTCTGTGCCGTAACGTAATGCCGTAACGTAAAAAAGAGCAAATTCGCCAGGCAAATTTGCTCTTTTTACCGGACGGATTGTCCGCTATTTAGCTGGGCTTGCGACCGCCGCCGTGGCTGTTCTTCCCACCTTTGCGGCCCGCTTCCGAGGCGCGCTCAGGGTTATTTTTGAAGTTGCCGCCGCTGTTCTGGCCACCTTTACGGCCTGCTGCGGACGCACGCTCACGATCTTCAGCAAAATTACCGGAACCACCACGATGTTGTGCCATTTTGTTTCTCCTGTAAATTATCCATGCTCAGCAAAAGCGTCGGAAATATCACCGTCGCAGGATAAAGTTTAGCTACGAAATGATATATCGCAACGCTGAAAGGTGGGCTGGTAGTGAATTTAAACCCTTTAAGATTATTCTCACTCGCCGATATTTGCCAGTAAATTCATGTTGTAATAACCTTATTATCCAAACCGCAGATATTCGCGTTTACTACTAAGGAGAAAACAATGAGAACCTGGTTTTCACATGTGAAGGGTGAAGTTCATGGTAAATTCATTCCGATGGTAGTGGGGAGCAGAGTTTGTCTGATGTTGCGTTCCGGTGGTGCGATATATAAATCACGGGAGTGGCTGCTGAGGGAGAGGAAAAATATAAAAGCGGTTTGCTGATAATAAATAAAGGGGCGTGCAGCCCCTTTATTATGCCTATAAAAAAGCCCCGCCGGAGAGAGGGCAGGGCAAAACCAGCATCACGATTCAGGGGATAAACTATTTCTGTTCGCCGCGACGGGTCGGCGATTTCCGATCGTGGGCAGGCAGGGAGGTTCCTGATTCTGCGCCGCGTACCGGATCGATGAACGTCTGGTGTGTAATGGTCATAAACATCATCAAACCCTCATAGTAGTGATGGGAGAACGGTTATTTTTTTGCCTCGGCACCGGGTGCCGCTGCGCGTTGAAGAAACTGTTCGCTGACGTCAGGAAGATGCAGCAAAGCCCATTCAGCCATGGCCACTTCCTGTTTCAGAATAGATTCGAAAACCGGTATCGCCGCATTATCACCAGCAAGCTTAGCTGCGCTAATCAGTGCGGTATAACTGGCAATTTCTAATTGCTCGAAAACGTAGCTGCTAATAGCCAGCTTAACAATTTCATCTGAGGCGAGTTTGCTTCCCAGCGACATACCCAGCGCTTCAAGTTTGCTGAAGGTGTCCTTAATTAAGGAGCGGGAAACATTGTTGCGATCGAGTATTTCCTCGAGCAGTGAAAGCTGATGCTGCGTTTCTGTCAAATGCTGAGTAATACGCTGCTGAAATTGTGGGTAGTGCTCAATACGCTCGGCCATAGCTGTGAGCATTTTCTCAGCCTGCTTTTCCATAGCGTGCGCATCGCGCAGCCAGTCATGATAATTCTCGGCGAAAGTCATCATTGCCCTCGTTGCATATCAGGAAATGCATTTCTGCATGGCCAGTAATCATATTCTGGCGAATTAATAATGTGTGCATTATTGATATTTATTCGATCCATCGAAACTGTTCTCCCTGAGTATTAATTTCTAATGCATGAACAAGAATAGCAGGTTTTCAATGAAACCCAGCGGATAGTTAAGTTTTCCTTATAAGACAATTCTTAATTCAAAAAAATAGTGTGGGATCAAGCCGATCGGGACGGAATATTTGTACAAACGGCAGCGTCAGGCACAACTATTTTAACAATCGCCCAGGGAAATAATACTTCCATCGCGCTAACAGAGTTTCAGTCTGGTGACTCTGATCAGGCCCGGGGCGATCGCGATTGCTGCCTCGCTTACGAAATAGTAAGCACTATTTATTTGTTAAACACGGCGCACGCCCGGTGCTGCGCCCAACGCCTCAGGGCTACCATTAATAACCACATATAAATGAGTGGGTTAGTTGCGGCCCGCTTCAAAATGCTGTCGCTACGCTGGTAAACCCTGCGGCAGTGCGCCAGGCTTTGATAAGCAAGGTTAATTATTTCTGGACGGAAACGTTACTTATTTCTGGTCGTTCCCGGCCACGTTCAGCGTTATTCGAGCCTTATCTCTTCACCACTCTTCTGCCGGAATACCAGAGCTTCACCCACAGAAAGAGCGAGATATTCCTCTACACGCTTTGTACGGCGCGGGTTGCCCGTGCCGCAAGGAGGGGATGCCTGTGCCGTTTCGCAGTTACTGGCAAGCCGGGTTCGAGGGCGCGGACCACATTAATGCGCAGGGAGTCTCGCTTTCGATGAATGACGCGACCGGCCATCTGGCCCGGGCGGCTGAAGACTATGCGGCGCTGTCGCCCTGGGCCATGACCACGGTGCGGGAGAGTGCGGGCTGGCGCATCACCGAGCGGGACGGAGGATTTGATTTCAGCCATATCCGGGCGCGAATGCTGGCGGCGAAAGCGCACGACATCCAGATCTGCTGGACGCTGCTGCACTATGGCTGGCCCGCCGGGCTCCCGCTGCTCGATGCTGCGTTTGTGCCGCGATTCGCCCGCTTTTGCGGCGCGGTAGCGCGCTATCTCGCGCCCTGGTATGACGAGCCGCCGGTCTATTCACCGATCAACGAAATCTCCTTTACCAGCTGGGCGCTGGCCGTGGGCTATTTTCCCGCCGGTGAGCCGCTGCACGAGGCCTCGGGTACGCTGTTCAAGCGTCAGCTGGTGCGCGCCGCGCTGGCGGCCTGCGCTGCCATTAGCCAGGCCGATCCGCGGGCGCGTTTCCTGCACTGCGATCCGCTGATTTTTGTCACGCCTGACGGCGAGGCGCAGAGCCAGCATCACGCTGACACTCAGCATGAGGCCCAGTTTGAGGCCTGGGAGATGCTGGCCGGCCTGCGCGCCCCGGAGCTGGGCGGGCAGCCGCAAATTCTTGATATGATTGGCGTGAACTACTACCACGACAACCAGTGGCAGGCTCCGGGCCAGCAGCGGCTTTACTGGCATCTTGGCGATCGGCGACGACGGCCGTTCCACGTCATGTTGAGCGACCTTCACCAGCGCTTTCAACGTCCGTTGCTGGTGGCAGAAACCAGCCACGTCGGCAGCGGGCGCGGGGCGTGGATCACCGCTGTCGCCAACGACGTGGCCCAGGCGCAGTTAAACGGCGCGGAAATCGCCGGCATCTGTCTCTATCCCATTGTTGACCGTCCCGACTGGGACCACGGTGCGCACTGGCATCGCAGCGGCCTGTGGGAGCCGCGTCACGCTGGCCCCGATCCGCTGGCCCGCACCCTCTGTCTGCCTTACGCGCACGCATTGCGCAGGGCGCAGCACACCCTCTCGCTATTTCACCTGCAGTTGAGTTCCTGTCAGACGGGAAAGGAGCAACCTATGAAAACGCTTATCGTGTTCAGCCATCTGCGCTGGGATTTTGTTTATCAGCGTCCGCAGCATCTGCTGTCCCGTCTTGCCGGCTACTATCAGGTGATCTTTATCGAGGAGCCGGTGTATGAAGCCGGGCCGCCGGGGTTACACCGAAGCGCGCCTGCGCCCGGCGTAACGGTTATCTGCCCGCACACCGACGTGGCAGCGCCCGGTTTTCACGATGAATAGATCGCGGGCCTGCTGCCGCTCCTGGGGGCGCTGGGCGATGAGCACCCCGATGCAGTGGTCTGGTTCTACACGCCGATGGCGCTGCCGTTGCTGGCCGCGTTTACGCCCTCGCTGGTGATCTACGACTGCATGGACGAGCTGTCGGCGTTTAAAAATGCGCCGCGCCAGCTATTGCAGCGCGAGTCGGCGCTGATGACCCGCGCCGATCTGTTGTTCACCGGCGGGCCGAGCCTGCATGCTGCCAAGCAGGGCCGGCACGATAATGCCTGGTGCTTCCCGAGCAGCGTGGATGCCGTTCACTTTGAGCAGGCGCTGGACCGCAGCAACGCGCATCCGCTTCAGGACGCGCTGCCGCACCCGCGGCTGGGCTACTACGGCGTAATCGATGAACGTATGGACCTGGCGCTGATCGCCGCCCTGGCCGATGCCCATCCGGCATGGCAGATCGTGATGGTTGGGCCGGTGGTGAAGATCGATCCGGCCACGCTGCCGCAGCGCGATAACATTCACTATTTTGGTCAGCAGCCCTATCAGGCGCTGCCGCAATTCCTTGCCGGGTGGGATGTCTGCCTGATGCCGTTTGCTATCAACGCCTCGACGCGCTACATCAGCCCGACAAAAGTGCTGGAGTACATGGCGGCGGCACTGCCCATCGTCAGCACCGCGATCACCGACGTAAAAATTCCCTACGGCAACCTGGTTGCCATCGGCCATACCCCGGACGAGTTCATTCGCGGCTGCGAAGCGGCGCTGGCAATGACCGCGACGGCGCGCAGCGAGCAGGCGCAGCGTATGCGTGCCGTGGTAGAGGCGACATCCTGGGACACCACCGCGCAGACCATGCAGCAGCTGATCGAACGGGCACTGGCGGCGAATGCGTCGGATTCCTCGGGCGCGGATTTAACTGCCGGGGAGGCGCTTACCCGCCTGCAGCCTGCCAATAAAGAAGCGCCGGCGTTTGCTCGCTGTCTGATTCTCGGTGCCGGGCCGACGGGGCTGAGCGCGGCATTTCACTACGGCGCTGAAGCGGTACTGCTGGAGCGTAACGCCGAGGTCGGCGGCTGGTGCCGGTCGATTGAGGATCATGGCTTCACCTTCGACTACGCCGGACACATCATGTTTTCAGCCGATCCCTATGTGCTGGATATGTACAGGCTGCTGCTGAAAGACAATCTGCACTGGCAGGATCGGGAAGCCTGGATCTACAGCCAGAACGTCTATACCCGCTATCCGTACCAGAGTGCGCTCCATGGCCTGCCCGCGCCGGTGATTAAAGAGTGCATCCTGGGCGCGGTCGAGGCGCGTTACGGCGGCACCACCACTGCTACGCTTTCAGGCGACAGGTCCGCTTCTCAGCCGGACGACTGCTGCGCTGACGGCGTGGTGCCCGGCGGGGACTGTGTGTTGACCGCTCGCGATAAATCCGCGTCAAGCTTTGAGGCCTTTATCTATCAGACCTGGGGGGCGGGCATTGCGCGCTATTTTGCTATTCCCTACAACCGCAAGCTGTGGAAGGTGCCACTTACCGAGATGGAGACCTCATGGCTGGGCGGCCGCGTGCCGCTCCCGGATCTGGGACAGATCATCGAGGGGGCGCTGACGCCAGCCGGTAAGCCGGTGGGGCCGAATGCCCGCTTTGGCTATCCGCTGCGCGGCGGCTTTCAGGCGCTGATGTCCGGCTTCCTGCCGCTGCTGAAAGGGCCGCTGGTGACCGGGGCAGAGGTGACGGCGATCTTCCCACGCGAGCATATTGCGGTGCTGGCGGACGGGCGCAGCTATCGCTATGAGCAGCTGATCAGTACGCTGCCGCTGCCGGTCCTGTTGCGCATGGCGGGGAGTGAAGTGCCGGCGGAGGTTGCCGCCGCGGCAGAGGGGCTGCGGCATACTTCGGTACGCTGCGTAAACCTCGGCATTGGCCGGGCGGATCTCACCGATAAGCACTGGATTTACTATCCCGAGGAGACCATTTTTCACCGCATTTTCGTACAGGGCAACGCCAGCCCGTGGTGCAACCCCCCGGGGGGCTGCGGCCTGACCTGCGAGATCAGCTACTCCGATAAAATGCCATTGCCGATGGATGGCCAGGCGCTGACAGACCGCTGTATCGCCGAGTGCATCAGCGTCGGGATTATCAATGAGGACGATGCTATCCTGACGGCTAATCAGGTGGATATTCCTTACGCCTATGTGATTTACGATCACGCCCGCGAAAAGAACGTTGCGCTGGCCCGGGAGTGGCTCCAGCACTATGACATCACCCTGGCGGGCCGCTACAGCGAATGGGAGTACTACAACTCAGACCACGCCTTCCTTGCCGGCAAACACGCGGCAGAAAAAGTGTGCGCGCAGCCTCGCAGTCGCGCTGCAACCCTTCCTCCACGCTAAATGTTTGTTGTGTATCGCCTCCTGTTTCTGAGAAGACAGCGAGGCGAGCGTCGCGATAAATAGCATTCCTGCTTTTATTAGTGTTACCATAGGCCTACGCGTAAGGGCAGGAAACTGCCCTCATTTTTTTTAAGTGCGGACCAATTTAACAACGGTTGGTTAGATGGTTTCGTCACTTGCTGAAAACACACTCTCATTAATGTCATATGTGATCTTTCGTGTGGGTCACCACTGTGAATAAGGATTTATCATGCCGGTAATTACTCTTCCTGATGGCAGCCAACGCCATTACGATCGTGCAGTCAGCCCCATGGATGTTGCGATGGACATCGGTCCAGGCCTGGCAAAAGCCTGTATCGCGGGCCGCGTTGACGGTGAACTGGTTGACGCCAGCGATCTCATCGAGCGTGACGCGCAGCTTGCTATCATCACCGCGAAAGATGAAGTAGGGCTGGAAATCATTCGTCACTCCTGTGCGCACCTGCTGGGCCATGCCATCAAGCAGCTGTGGCCGCACACCAAAATGGCGATTGGTCCGGTTATCGATAACGGCTTCTACTACGATATCGATCTTGAGCACACCCTGACGCAGGACGATCTGGACCAGCTTGAAAAGCGTATGCACGAGCTGGCGGAATCCAACTACGACGTTATCAAGAAGAAAGTAAGCTGGCAGGAAGCGCGCGAGACCTTCGTGTCCCGCGGTGAGAGCTATAAGGTCGCCATCCTTGATGAAAACATCGCTCAGGACGACAAGCCGGGCCTGTATCATCACGAAGAATACATCGACATGTGCCGCGGTCCGCACGTGCCGAACATGCGTTTTTGTCATCACTTCAAACTGATGAAAACCGCCGGTGCTTACTGGCGCGGCGACAGCAGCAACAAAATGCTGCAGCGCATCTATGGCACCGCGTGGGCGGATAAAAAAGCCCTGAACGCCTATCTGCAGCGTCTGGAAGAAGCGTCGAAGCGCGACCACCGTAAAATTGGCAAGCAGCTCGATCTCTACCACATGCAGGAAGAAGCGCCGGGTATGGTGTTCTGGCACAACGACGGCTGGACCATCTTCCGCGAGCTGGAAACCTTCGTGCGCAGCAAGCTCAAAGAGTACCAGTACCAGGAAGTGAAGGGTCCGTTCATGATGGACCGCGTGCTGTGGGAAAAAACCGGCCACTGGGATAACTACAAAGATGCGATGTTCACCACCTCTTCCGAGAACCGTGAATACTGCATCAAGCCGATGAACTGCCCGGGCCACGTGCAAATCTTCAATCAGGGTCTAAAATCATACCGCGACCTGCCATTGCGTATGGCTGAGTTCGGTAGCTGCCACCGTAACGAACCGTCTGGCGCACTGCATGGCCTGATGCGTGTACGTGGCTTTACCCAGGATGATGCCCACGTCTTCTGTACTGAAGATCAGGTGCGCGACGAAGTGAACAGCTGTATTCGCATGGTTTATGACATGTACAGCACCTTCGGCTTTGAAAAAATCGTGGTGAAACTCTCCACCCGTCCGGAGAAACGTATCGGCAGCGACGACATGTGGGATCGCGCCGAAGCGGATCTGGCGGTGGCGCTTGAAGAGAACAACATTCCCTTCGAGTACCAGCCGGGTGAGGGCGCGTTCTACGGCCCGAAAATTGAGTTCACCCTCTATGACTGCCTGGATCGCGCATGGCAGTGTGGTACCGTGCAGCTGGACTTCTCGCTGCCGTCCCGCCTGAGCGCATCCTACGTAGGCGAAAACAACGAGCGTCAGGTGCCGGTGATGATCCACCGTGCGATTCTGGGCTCTATGGAACGCTTTATCGGTATTCTGACTGAAGAGTTTGCGGGTTTCTTCCCGACATGGCTCGCCCCGGTACAGGTGGTGGTGATGAATATCACCGATTCACAGTCTGAATACGTTAACGAATTGACCCGTAAACTACAAAATGCGGGCATTCGTGTAAAAGCGGACTTGAGAAACGAGAAGATTGGCTTTAAAATCCGCGAGCACACTTTACGTCGTGTCCCTTATATGCTGGTTTGTGGCGATAAAGAGGTTGAAGCAGGCAAAGTTGCCGTGCGCACCCGTCGCGGTAAAGACCTTGGAAGCATGGACGTAAACGACGTGATCGCGAAGCTGCAACAAGAAATTCGCAGCCGCAGTCTTCAACAACTGGAGGAATAAGGTATTAAAGGCGGAAAACGAGTTCAAACGGCGCGTCCAAATCGTATCAATGGCGAAATTCGCGCCCAGGAAGTTCGCTTAACTGGTCTGGAAGGCGAGCAGCTTGGTATTGTAAGTCTGAGAGAAGCTCTGGAAAAAGCTGAAGAAGCCGGAGTCGACTTAGTCGAAATTAGCCCTAACGCCGAGCCGCCCGTTTGCCGTATTATGGACTACGGCAAATTCCTCTATGAAAAGAGCAAATCTTCTAAGGAACAGAAGAAGAAGCAAAAGGTTATCCAGGTTAAGGAAATTAAGTTCCGTCCTGGCACAGATGAAGGCGACTATCAGGTAAAACTCCGCAGCCTGATTCGCTTTCTTGAAGAGGGCGATAAGGCCAAGATCACACTGCGTTTCCGCGGTCGTGAGATGGCCCACCAACAGATCGGTATGGAAGTGCTTAATCGCGTGAAAGAAGATCTGGTTGAACTGGCAGTGGTCGAATCCTTCCCATCGAAGATCGAAGGCCGCCAGATGATCATGGTGCTCGCTCCGAAGAAGAAACAATAAGGCCATCAAGTAGCATCTCTGAGGGGTGTTAAGCCTCACAGAGATGTTCGCCTGTGTTTCATTTATTAACAATGCGAAGTGGAAGTTAAAAAATGCCAAAAATCAAGACCGTACGCGGTGCTGCTAAGCGCTTTAAAAAAACCGGTAAAGGTGGTTTTAAGCACAAGCACGCTAACCTGCGTCACATTCTGACCAAAAAAGCTACCAAGCGTAAACGTCACCTGCGTCCGAAAGCCATGGTTTCTAAAGGCGATCTGGGTCTGGTAATTGCGTGCCTGCCGTACGCATAAGTCGTTTAACTTTTAACTTTTTTACAGAATAGAACAGGAGAGCTAAATGGCTCGCGTAAAACGTGGTGTAATTGCACGTGCTCGTCACAAAAAAATCCTTAAACAAGCCAAAGGCTACTACGGTGCGCGTTCACGCGTTTACCGCGTTGCTTTCCAGGCTGTTATCAAAGCTGGCCAGTACGCTTATCGTGACCGTCGTCAGAAAAAGCGTCAGTTCCGTCAGCTGTGGATTGCGCGTATCAACGCAGCAGCACGTCAGAACGGTATCTCTTACAGCAAGTTCATCAACGGCCTGAAAAAGGCGTCTGTTGAGATCGACCGTAAGATTCTGGCTGACATCGCTGTATTCGACAAAGTGGCATTCACTGCACTGGTTGAAAAAGCGAAAGCAGCTCTGGCGTAAGCCGGTGGAAGAGGGAGCTTGCTCCCTCTTTTCATTTCCGCCCGCCGCGAAGATTGACTTTTTAGCCGTAGAATCTTTCAATAGCGTTATCAACTACATCAACAAGGTCACTGCAAGCATGAACGCTGCTCTTTTCCGCTTCTTTTTTTACTTTAGCGCCTGACACCAGGGGGCTTTGCGCGTAAGAAAAGAAACGGAAAATAACACGCCAAAAGCCTCCCTCGCGGAGGCTTTTTTGTTTTGTCCTGCTGCAACGCAGCGTCAAAACAGTGCGATATGACGAATGAAAAACCACTACGCCGGGAGACAAACCGGTATAACGAGGAAAACCATGCCACATCTCGCAGAGCTGGTTGCCAGTGCAACGGCAGCTATAAACGATGCCCAGGATGTTGCCGCGTTAGATAACGTACGCGTCGAATACCTGGGAAAAAAAGGGCACCTTACCCTTCAGATGACCACCCTGCGTGAGCTGCCGGCGGAAGAGCGTCCGGCAGCAGGCGCTGTGATCAACGAAGCGAAAGAGCAGGTGCAGCAGGCGCTTAACGCACGCAAAAACGAACTCGAAAGCGCAGCCCTGAATGCACGCCTTGCCGCGGAAACCATCGACGTCTCCCTGCCGGGTCGTCGTACCGAGAATGGCGGCCTGCACCCGGTCACCCGTACCATCGATCGCATCGAAAGCTTCTTTGGCGAACTGGGCTTCACTGTCGCCACCGGCCCGGAAATCGAAGATGACTACCACAACTTTGATGCCCTGAATATACCGGGTCATCACCCGGCGCGTGCCGATCACGACACCTTCTGGTTTGACGCTACCCGTCTGCTGCGCACCCAGACTTCCGGCGTGCAGATCCGTACCATGAAAAACCAGCAGCCGCCGATTCGCATCATCGCGCCGGGCCGCGTCTATCGTAACGACTACGACCAGACCCACACCCCAATGTTCCACCAGATGGAAGGGCTGATCGTTGATAAAGACATCAACTTCACCAACCTGAAGGGCACGCTGCACGATTTCCTGCGCAACTTCTTCGAAGAAGATCTGCAGATCCGCTTCCGTCCGTCCTATTTCCCGTTCACCGAACCCTCCGCAGAAGTGGATGTAATGGGTAAAAACGGCAAGTGGCTGGAAGTGCTGGGCTGCGGCATGGTGCACCCGAACGTGCTGCGCAACGTCGGCATCGATCCGGAAGTCTACTCCGGCTTCGCATTTGGCATGGGGATGGAGCGTCTGACCATGCTGCGTTACGGCGTGACCGATCTGCGCGCCTTCTTCGAAAACGATCTTCGTTTCCTCAAACAGTTTAAATAAGGGCAGGATAATCCAATGAAATTCAGCGAACTCTGGTTACGTGAATGGGTAAATCCGGGCCTCGACAGTGAAGCACTTGCCGGGCAGATTACGATGGCGGGTCTGGAAGTTGACGGCGTTGACGCGGTCGCGGGCGCGTTTAACGGCGTTGTGGTCGGTGAAGTGGTGGAGTGCGGCCAGCACCCGAACGCTGACAAACTGCGCGTTACGAAAGTTAACGTCGGCGGCGAACGCCTGCTGGACATCGTCTGCGGCGCGCCGAACTGCCGTCAGGGCCTGAAAGTAGCCGTGGCGACCATCGGCGCAGTACTGCCGGGCGATTTCAAAATTAAAGCGGCGAAACTGCGCGGCGAGCCGTCTGAAGGCATGCTCTGCTCCTTCTCCGAGCTGGGAATTTCCGACGATCACGCCGGGATCATCGAGCTGCCGGCGGATGCGCCGATCGGTACCGACATCCGCGAGTATCTGAAGCTTGACGACAACACTATCGAAATAAGCGTGACGCCGAACCGCGCCGACTGCCTCGGTATCATTGGTGTTGCGCGCGACGTGGCGGTGCTGAATCAGTTGCCGCTCAACGAACCGGAAATCGCCCCGGTTGCTGCCACCATCACCGACACGCTGCCGATCCGCGTTGACGCCCCGGAGGCCTGTCCGCGTTATCTGGGCCGCGTGGTGAAAGGCATCAACGTGTCTGCGCCAACGCCGCTGTGGATGCGCGAGAAGCTGCGCCGCTGCGGTATTCGCTCGATCGACGCAGTGGTGGATATCACCAACTACGTGCTGCTTGAGCTGGGTCAGCCGATGCACGCCTTCGACCTGGATCGCATTAATGGCGGTATCACCGTGCGTATGGCGAACGCCGACGAAACGCTGGTGCTGCTTGATGGCACCGAAGCCAGATTGAAAGCCGATACCCTGATTATCGCCGACGATAACCGTGCGCTGGCGATGGGCGGCATCTTCGGCGGTGAACACTCAGGTGTTAATACCGAAACCCGCAACGTGCTGCTGGAGTGTGCCTTCTTCAGCCCGCTGGCAATCACCGGTCGCGCACGACGTCACGGCCTGCACACCGATGCTTCCCACCGCTATGAGCGTGGTGTCGATCCGACGCTGCAGTACAAAGCGATGGAGCGCGCTACGCGCCTGCTGCTGGAGATCTGTGGCGGCGAAGCCGGCCCGGTGATCGATGTCACTAACGACGCGCACCTGCCAGCGCGCGCCACCATCACGCTGCGCCGCAGCAAGCTTGATCGTCTGATTGGCCATCACATTGAAGATGCACAGGTCAGCGACATCCTGCGCCGTCTGGGCTGTGAGGTTACCGAAGGTCAGGACCAGTGGCAGGCCGTTGCGCCGGGCTGGCGTTTCGATATGGAAATCGAAGAAGACCTGGTGGAAGAGGTCGCGCGCGTCTACGGTTATAACAATATTCCTGATACCCCGGTACAGGCGGGTCTGGTGATGGGCAGCCATCGCGAAGCCGCGCTCCCCATGAAGCGGGTGAAAACCATGCTGGTGGATAAAGGCTACCAGGAAGTCATCACCTACAGCTTCGTCGACCCGAAACTGCAGCAGCTGCTGCATCCGGGCGAAGAGGCGCTGATCCTGCCAAGCCCGATCTCCAGCGAAATGTCCGCCATGCGTCTGTCGCTGTGGACCGGCCTGCTGGGCACCGTGGTGTACAACCAGAACCGCCAGCAGAACCGCGTGCGCATCTTCGAAACCGGCCTGCGCTTTGTACCTGATACGCAGGCAGACCTCGGTATCCGCCAGGATGTTATGCTGGCTGGCGTCATCGCCGGTAACCGTACCGACGAGCACTGGGATATGGCAAAAGGCGCGGTCGATTTCTACGATCTGAAGGGCGATCTGGAGTCGGTTCTGGAACTTACCGGTAAATTATCCGAAATTGAATTCCGTGCAGAAGCTATTCCGGCCTTGCATCCTGGCCAAAGTGCTGCCATTTATTTAAAGGGTGAACGCATTGGTTTCATTGGTGTTGTTCATCCGGAGCTGGAACGTAAGCTCTCGCTGAACGGCCGTACGCTGGTGTTCGAGCTGCTGTGGGACCGCATCGCAGAGCGCGCAGTACCGCAGGCGCAGGAGATTTCCCGCTTCCCGGCGAACCGCCGCGACATCGCTGTCGTGGTCGCGGAAAACGTGCCCGCAGCAGATGTTTTGGTCGAATGTAAGAAAGTTGGCGCAAATCAGGTAGTTGGCGTAAACTTGTTTGACGTGTACCGTGGCAAGGGCGTTGCTGAGGGCTATAAGAGCCTCGCCATCAGCCTTATCCTGCAGGATACCAGCCGTACACTCGAAGAAGAGGAGATTGCCGCTACCGTTGCCAGATGCGTAGAGGCACTAAAAGAGCGATTCCAGGCATCATTGAGGGATTGAACCTATGGCGCTTACAAAAGCTGAAATGTCAGAATATCTGTTTGATAAGCTTGGGCTTAGCAAGCGGGATGCCAAAGAGCTGGTAGAGCTGTTTTTCGAAGAGATCCGTCGCGCTCTGGAAAATGGTGAGCAGGTCAAACTCTCGGGCTTTGGTAACTTTGATTTGCGCGATAAAAATCAACGTCCGGGACGAAATCCTAAGACCGGTGAGGATATTCCCATCACCGCTCGTCGTGTGGTGACTTTCAGACCCGGTCAGAAGCTGAAAAGCCGGGTCGAAAACGCCACGCCAAAGGATGATTAAGCGTAGCTGACCCAAAAAGGCCGCTGTGTGTGCAGAGTGAATGCCCGTTTTAAGACGTGGGCACCCCATCACTTCTGCAGGCAGGCGGCCTTTTTTCTTTCCTGATTTCAACACAGGCCATAAAATCAATGGCATGTCCCGCATAACCGCCGCTCTCTATGCACGCACTTGCTCTGCCTCAACGCCGCCGTGAACGGCGAATTATTGCTCTGCTCGCACTCTGTCTGCTCGCCATGCTGACGGTGAGCCTGTGCGCGGGTGAAATCTGGATCGCGCCGTTACGCTGGTTTGATGCCGGCAGCGAGCTGTTTGTCTGGCAAATCCGCCTGCCGCGCACCCTGGCGGTGCTGATGGTTGGCGCGGCGCTGGCCGTCTCCGGCGCGGTGATGCAGGCGCTGTTCGAAAACCCGCTTGCCGAACCCGGGCTGCTCGGGGTCTCCAACGGGGCTGGCGTCGGGGTGATTGCAGCGGTGATGCTCGGCCAGGGCGGCTTACCCGACTGGTCGCTCGGTCTGTTCGCTATCGCCGGGGCGCTGGCGGTAACCTTCATCCTGCTGCGCTTTGCCCGGCGTCATCTCTCCATCAGCCGCCTGCTGCTGGCCGGCGTCGCGCTGGGCATTATCTGTAGCGCCCTGATGACCTGGGCGGTCTACTTCTCCACCAGCCTCGATCTGCGTCAGCTGATGTACTGGCTGATGGGCGGTTTCGGTGGTGTGGACTGGCGTCAGGGCTGGCTGATGGCAGCGCTGCTGCCGGTTACGCTCTGGCTGTGCCGGCAATCAGCACCGCTCAACATGCTGGCGCTGGGGGATGCCTCGGCGCGCCAGCTGGGCTTGCCGCTCTGGCTGTGGCGCAATCTGCTGGTGGCCGCCACCGGCTGGCTGGTGGGGGTGAGCGTGGCGCTGGCGGGGGCTATCGGCTTCGTCGGGCTGGTCATCCCGCACATGCTGCGCCTGTGTGGTTTAACGGATTATCGCGCTCTGCTGCCCGCCAGCGCGCTGGCAGGCGCGGCCGTGCTCCTCGGTGCAGACGTCGCCGCCCGGCTGGTGTTAACCTCCGCCGAGCTGCCCATCGGCGTGGTTACTGCCACGCTGGGTGCGCCGGTGTTTATCTGGCTGCTGATGCGCGCCGGCGTTCGGTGAGGCTTCCCTGCCACCTAATCCTCAGTACAGCTTTTGCGGCGTGAAAACGCCGTGGTGCGACGTCCGGAACGCCCCCTGCCAGGGCGGGGCGGTGCCGCTCAGGGCAGTGAGAAAGGCCGCCGCCCACCAGTGGCAGTCGTAGCGCTGCACTTTTGCCAGCAGCCGGTTGTGCCTGCGCTTACGTTCGTGCAGCGGCATCGACAGCGCAGAGTGCAGCGCCTCGCCGGTGCTCCGGGCATCGTAGGGGTTGACGATCAGCGCCTCCGTCAGCTGCTCCGCCGCGCCGCTGCACGCTGACAGGATCAGCACGCCGGGGTCCTCCGGGTCCTGCGCCAGAGTAAAGGCTTTGGCGCTGAGGCTCATACCTTCGGAGAGCGGAGTGAACAGCGCCACGTCCGCCCGGGCATAGAGCGCTGAGAGCAGCTCATGCTTGCACAGCGCATTATGGATGTAGTTCACCGGATACCAGGTGAAATCCCCGTACTGGCCGTTGATCTCCCCGCAGAAGCGCTCCAGCCGCGTACACAAATCCGGTGAGGACCAGGGATACTCCCGCGCCGGGTCGCAGATCTGCAACAGGCTTACCCCGCGCACATAGTGCGGCCAGGTGTTGATCAACGCGCGCATCGCATCCAGCCGGTAATGAATGCCGCTGACGTCGTTGATCACATCATTGCTGATAATAATCTGCCGCTGATACTCCTCGACCGCCTGGGGCGTCGCCTGCGACGGCCCTACCACGCTGGTATCAATGCCGCAGGGGAAGATACCAATTTGTATCGACCGCCCGTTGACCTGAATGGTATCTCCGGCGATGCGTTCGGCGCGGTAGAAGCGCAGCACGCAGGAGAGAAAATTATTGATGTCCGCGCTCGACTGGAAGCCGATGACGTCATACTGCAGCAGGGCGCGCATCAACGTGTCGTGTTCGGGCACGGCGCGTATCACCTCGCCGGGTGGAAACGGCTGGTGCAGAAAGAAACCGCAGCGGTTGTGGTGCCCGTCCTCCCTGAGCTGCTTGCCCACCGCCAGCAGGTGATAGTCATGCACCCACACCCGATCGTCCGGGCGAAGCTGGGTGCCTACCGTGCGGGCAACGTCCGTGTTATAGCTTTTCCAGGTGGTGAAATACTCCTTTTTATAGGCCGCGAGATCGGGGCGGTTATGGAAAATGGGCCACAGCACGTTATGGACGTAGCCCTGATACGCATTGTCATACTCGTTCGGGGAGAGATCCCAGCCGTGGGTGGCGTAATGCGCATGGTGCGTAACGCTGCAGCTGCGGCTTCGCTTTCCGGCGGTCACGCCACCGTTCCAGCCAAACCACACCCCGGGATGTTTGCTGAAAATCTGCCCGAGTGTAGTGATAAACGGATCGATATAGCCGTCGTCCTGCTGGACGCAGCGGTTGGAAACAACGATCAGGCGAGACATAAAGAACCTCAGTTAAGCAGCGGGTGCCATGCGTTCAGCAGGCGAGGGCCGACTCTTCGCGGGTGACGATACTTTCAAACCACGCCAGATCCGAAAGCCGGCTGTGGGTCCAGTGGCGGGTAAAGGCCTCGCCGAGTTGCGCCGTCAGGTAGGGCTCCTGAGCAAACGCGTCCAGCGCCGCCTGCTGAAACAGCGGGAGCGGAGGTGGCGTACGGGTGACCCTGACGATGGCCTCGTCATCCATGTTCTCCAGCCCGTACAGCATGCCGGTGAGAATGGTGGCCATCACCAGATACGGGTTGGCATCCGCCCCGGCAAGGCGGTACTCGATGCGCCGATCGCCCTCCCCGGAGCAGGGAATACGCAGCGCCGCGGATCGCTTGTTAAACCCCCACGAATTAAACAGCGGTTCGCTCAGGGTTTTGCGCAGGCGACGAAACGCGTTTACGCCCGGTGCCATCACTGCCACCGAGGCCGGCATCAGATGCAGCATCCCGGCAAGGCAGAGGCGCGCCATCTCATTAAGCTCGTCGGCGGGTGAAGCAAACACATTGTTGCCATGAATGTCATTCAGGCTGACGTGGAAATGCAGCCCGTTCCCGGCCAGCTGTGTGAAGGGCTTAGCCATAAAATTTGCCTGATAGCCGAACTGTTCCGCTACGGTGCTGGTCAGCCGTCGCAGCGCCAGCACGTTTTCACAGATATCCACCACGCGGTGGGAATGGCGCAGATTAAGTTCAAACTGACCGTCCTCGGCCTCACAGACGATGCCTGAAAGCGGAAGCCGCTGGGCCGCCGCCATGGTTTCCAGCGCCTCGATAAACGCCCCGTGCGCGGACGGCACCGCCATCTGATAGCACCCCTGGCCGCGCGTCGGCGTGGCGGTTTTAGACACCAGATAAAATTCGATCTCCGGCGCGACCACCGGGTAGAGGCCGTGGCGATGAAAGGTGTGCAGCACTTCTTCAAGAATGACACGCGGTTCCAGCGCGTGGGCGCTACCGTCGGGACCCTGCATGGTCAGCAGCAGTTGGGCGTTGTGCTGCGGATCGTGCGCGCACGGGCGCAGGGTGCCCGGCACCGGCAGGCAGAGCATATCGGGTTCGTCGCTGAGGCTGTCTCCCTCCGGCTGGCTTAGCACTTTTCCTTCGCGATCCATCGCATAAACCGACTGCGGGAAATAGCAGCCCCGGGCAAGTGAAAACAGGCTCTCCACCGACACCCGTTTGCCGCGAAAGGTGCCGTGAATATCGGTGAGGTAGATATCCACGTGGCGGGTATCGGGATACTGTGCAAGGTAGTCGCGAATTTCGCCGGGATAGTCCTGCGCCAGGTCAGCGATCCTGGTTGCCAGCGTCAGGTCGCTGTAGCGATCCGCTGGCCAGCAGACCGGGGAAAAGGAGAACAGCGCCCGGAGGTTTTTCATTGAGGGAAGCTTGATCGGAGAGTTCATGGTTATCGTTCAGTGAGGCCTTGCGGCGATGAACTCAGCATAAAAAAGCTGGCTTTTCATTGATATAAAGGCGACGTTAAAAGAGCGGACCGGGGCGTTAAAAAAGCGTAAACGGCATCGCGCCGATCGGCACAGCGTTTTGTTTTTTTCTGCATTAACTGGCTATGATTAAAGGCTGGACGCGACGTCCACTCATCACACTGATTAAGGGGTTGTTATGTCTGATGTACTGAACACTACCGTTACCACCATCGATGGCGAAGAGGTTTCTCTGGCGCAGTACAAAGGCAACGTGCTGCTGGTGGTCAACGTGGCCTCAAAGTGCGGCCTGACGCCGCAGTATGAGCAGCTGGAAAACATCCACAAGGCCTGGTTTGATGCCGGGTTCCGCGTGCTGGGCTTCCCGTGCAACCAGTTTTTAGGCCAGGAGCCGGGCAGCGAAGAGGAGATCAAAACCTTCTGCAGCACCACCTACGGCGTGACCTTCCCGATGTTCAGCAAAATCGAGGTGAACGGCGACGCGCGTCATCCGCTCTACCAGAAGCTGATCGCCGCTGCCCCCACCGCCGTGGCCCCTGAGCAGAGCGGCTTTTATGAGCGCCTGGCGAGCAAAGGCCGCGCGCCGCTCTATCCGGACGACATCCTGTGGAACTTTGAAAAATTCCTTATTGGCCGCGATGGCGAAGTCGTGCAACGTTTCGCACCGGACATGCTGCCGGAAGATCCCATCGTGATGGAAGCCATTAAAGTGGCGCTGGCAAAATAATGTCGGTGCTGATGCAGCTGGAGGACGTTGGTCTGGCGGGCCGGCTTGGACCGCTGAGCGCCAGCGTTGAACCCGGTATCTGGCTGCACCTCGCCGGGCCGAACGGGGCAGGGAAGAGTACGCTACTGGCGCTGATGGCCGGGCTGGTGGATGGCACCGGCCGCATTCAGTTTGCCGGCCAGCCTCTCGACGCCTGGCAGGGCGAGGCGCTGGCGCACCGGCGGGCGTGGCTTGCGCAGCACCAGACGCCGCCGTTCGCCATGCCGGTGTGGCACTACCTGTCGCTGCATCAACAGAGCAGCCGCGATCCGCAGTGGATGACGCGTATCGCCGAAGCCCTGTGGCTCACCGATAAACTGACCCGCCCGGTAAATCAGCTTTCCGGCGGGGAGTGGCAGCGGGTGCGGCTGGCGGCGGTGATCCTGCAGATCCATCCCGAGGCCAATCCCCACGGCAAACTGCTGCTGCTCGACGAGCCGATGAACAGCCTCGACGTGGCGCAGCAGGCCGCGCTGGATAAACTCCTGCTGGCGCTGTGTGCTGCCGGGGTGACGGTGGTAATGAGCAGCCACGATCTCAACCACGCCCTGCGCTACGCCGACCGGGTGTGGCTGCTGCGCAAGGGTAAGCTGGTGGCGGAGGGGGGAACAGAAATTCTGACGCCCGCGCTGCTCGAGCAGACCTGGAACGTGCCGTTCCGTGAAATGCACCTCGACGGCGAACGCTTTCTCTGGCCGCGCTGAATTGTGGCGGATGGGGCGAACAGGAGAAAGAGTGTCGGAAGGGTGGATTACGCTCGCGCTGCAATAAAAAAGGTATGGGTTATTTACTATCCCCATACCTGTATATATCGATTTTAAATTTTATTAATGGTGCAGCAGATCATCCACCACCTGTGAATTGGTTAAATTCGCCGGGAAGTAAGTGGGCCAGTTATCCATCTCCTTCAGCAGCGCTTTCTGCGAGCTATTCCCCATGAAGATATGGAAATGCGCGGATTTGCGCGGCGCGATAGTGTGGTCACTGAACTGAACAAACTTGGGTGCACCAGTATTGGTCTTCGTACATTCGAACAGATAGCGAACGCCTTTTTTGCCAGACGTATAATGCAGGATCTCGCGACCCGCATAAACGTAAGGGCATGAAGACACCTTACTTCCGGAGGTAAATGTCATCACGCCATTTTCGATGCCGATGCTCGAAACGTCAGTGGCATAACCTTTCTTATAATATTCCTTATACTCTACGAAAGACTTAGATTTATCTTCCTCAGCTTTCTTTCTGAATACGGGGTCCATAGCGCCTGTCAGGAAGATGGGGTAGACGGACTGCCATTTCCCTTCCCAGTCCGTGAGCTTACGGTTTTTTACGTCGCTATCGTTGAACACGCCTTTGGACGCTTTTATTTCCATCTCTGACATCGGCGCGCCGTGAGCGTGGTCATGATGGTGGTCGTGTCCATGATCGCCGTGTGCATAAGCCTGCCCGGAAATCAGTACGGTCCCCAAAGATAATGCCAGAAACTTATTTTTCATTTTAAACCCTTAGCCTCAGAAGCAATCAAAAAGATATGTTATAACATAACAATCACTTCCGTAAAGTGCTACCTGCGCAGGCAGCTCTCAGGCAGCTGCTGCGTGCCGGTTGCTGCTACATTAAAGCAGATGTCGCTGCGGTCCGGGTTTAAATCTCCCTGAGTGAAAAACTCACGCGCTGTTCATTAACATTGACGTGATAGTTTCATTTTCTGGAATAGTTATTATCAGTCTGGCTCAATTGTTTCATCTCTTTGAATGAAATACCGTAACTTCCCGAAGAGTAAAGCTGGCGTTCAAAACGCGCACAGGAGACAAAATGAAATTACGGTATCTGGGATGGGCTGGCGTTGAAATAGATTATGAAGGACATACGCTATTAATTGATTACATCAGGGACACTTCATCCATTCTTTCTGATGTGCGTTTTCCCGAGCCACTACGTCAGGGAAATGCCACGGCAGCACTGGTCACGCATTTACATTCCGACCACGCCGATCCTGCTGCACTGGCGACGGCGCTTGCTGACGGAGCACCCGTATTCAGGCCTGAAGCCACGCCAGGCTCGGGCGACGATCTTAAATGGACGGCGAAAGCTGAATTGCAGTTTCGTGAACTGAAAATAAACACCCGGATAACCCGATGCTGGGAGTGGCAGGACGTCGGACCCTTCAAAATAATGTCTGGCCCTGCAGTGGATGGGCTGGGGGATCCGCAATGCTGCTGGATAGTGAAGGCCGGTGACAAATGCATCCTGCATGCCGGGGACACCATTAATCATGGCTACTGGTGGTCGCTGGCACGTCATGTCGGCCAGATTGATATTGCCTTTATGCCCATCAATGGCGCTGTTGTAACGCTTCCTCATCTGCAGCCCTCCAGTCCGTTCAACGCCACTATGTTGCCGGAGGAAGCTGCAGTTGCCGCCCATATTCTGGGTGCCGCGAGGGTGGTTCCAGTTCATCATTCCGAACTTAACCGACCCGGCGTCTATGAAGAGGCGGCAAATGCGATTGAGCGCCTGTGCGTCAGGGCCGTTGAGCTGGGCGTCACGCCTGTTGTGATGAAAAATGGCGAGTGGATAAGCCTCAGCTAAGCGTGTGAACCCGGCTTCATCATTCTGAATACAAATGTTTTTTTGCAGGCGCAATCGGTATTATGCAGAAAGCTTGAGGGGGGTGATTATGAATTAGGCCTCACTTCAGACATTTTTCGTCCCCCGGCAACAGGAAAAGAACGTGGATCGGTTTGAAGCCATGACGATGTTCGTACAAGTCGCAGAGCAGGGCAGCTTTTCTGCGGCAGCCCGGGTGCTTAATGTGCCGTTGCCCACCCTGAGCCGAAAAATTTCAGAACTCGAAACCCTGTTGGGTGCGCGCCTGCTGACGCGTACAACCCGAAAGCTTACGCTTACCAGCACAGGCGAGGCCTATTTGTCAGCCTCACGCCGTATTCTTGAGCAGGTGAGTGAGGCTGAGCGCGAGGCGGCAGGGGAATTTTCCTGCCCCAAAGGGGAGCTGATTGTCACCGCACCCATCATGTTTGGCCGCATGCATGTGTTACCGGTAGTGGCTGAATTCCTCGCGGCGTTTCCGGACATTAACGTCCGCCTGGTTCTCTCAGACAACAATCTGGATTTAATCGACAAAAATGTCGACGTAGCGCTGCGCATCGGCAATCTGCCTGACAGCTCAATGATTGCCACCCGGGCTGGCGTGTTACGCCGCGTTACCTGCGCCAGCCCAGCATTGTTAGATGCATTCGGTACGCCGCGCCATCCCAAAGATCTTCATCACTGGCCCGCTGTGATACTGAACGTTGCGGCGATGCCCGAGTTCTCGTGGCGCTTCTGTGATAGAGGCTCCCGGGCTGTCATTGATACTGTGATGGTTCCACGACTCGCGGTTACCACCTCGGAGTCTGCGGTTCTGGCGGCCGAGCAGGGTGTCGGAGTGATAAGGGCTCTGCATTATCAGGTAATGGATGCCCTGGATCGCGGCACGCTGCGTGTCATGCTTCGTGACTACGAAGAGTCGCCGTTACCCGTGCACCTGGTGCATATGTCACCTGGGCAAATGGCATTAAAAGTTCGATGCTTCCTCGATGTTGCCGCCCCTGCGCTACGAGAGCGGCTGGCGGGGATCGCCGCGCGGGATGATTAGCCGGTACAGGGCTCAGCCTCGGGTAGAGTTATCCGTATCATGCCGCGGCTTGCCTGTTTCAGGCGAAGCAGGCTACATTACGGAAAAAAATTAAGACCAGAGGACTGGACTGGAAATGCGGCTTTGGATACTTGCAGTGTTGTCATTACTCCTGGTGGGGTGCAGCAGCCATCGCGCACCGCCGCCGGATGCCCGCCTGTCTGACTCCATCACGGTGATTGCCGAGCTGAACGATCAGCTGCAGCACTGGCGCGGTACGCCCTACAGCTACGGCGGGATGAGCCGCAGCGGCGTGGACTGCTCGGGCTTTGTGCTGATGACCTTCCGCGACCGGTTTGCGATGCAGCTACCGCGTCAGACCAGCGATCAGGCAGAGATCGGCACCGAAATCGATAAAGACGATCTGCTGCCCGGCGATCTGGTGTTCTTCAAAACCGGCTCCGGCGAAAACGGCCTGCACGTCGGCATCTACGACACCGACAATCAGTTTATCCACGCCTCCACCAGCCGCGGGGTGATCCGATCCTCGCTGGACAACGTCTACTGGCGCGCCAAATTCTGGCAGGCGCGCCGCATCTGACGGCAACGGCCCGCGCTGCGGGCTGTCTCACACTTTTCCGCCCCGGGGCGTACCGCCGCCCTTATCTGCGAAGCGCTTCACACCCCGGTTCCCCGGTTTCATCCATGCTTGGTCAGCGCGCGAGCGCAATTCACTGACGACACGGGAGAAAACATGGAACAGCAGGGCATCAAGATCGCTATTTTCGGCGGCGGCAGCAGCTATACCCCGGAGCTCATCGAGGGGCTGATCGCCCGTAAAGCAGCGATCCCGCTGCGCGAGCTGGCGCTGGTGGATATCGAGGCCGGGCGCGACAAAGTCGAAACCATCGCCGACCTGACGCGACGGATGCTGGCGCGTAACGGCCTGGAAGCGGTGCGGGTGAGCGTCCATTACCAGCCGGA
Source organism: Siccibacter colletis (assembly GCF_025914095.1). NCBI lineage: Bacteria > Pseudomonadati > Pseudomonadota > Gammaproteobacteria > Enterobacterales > Enterobacteriaceae > Siccibacter > Siccibacter colletis. The sequence goes on from NZ_CP074352.1 coordinate 1,684,285, forward strand.
TGAAGCGATACGCGGCGCCTCCTTCGTGCTGACCCAGCTGCGGGTCGGGCGCTTAGCGGCCAGGGCCGCCGATGAGCGGCTGGGCCTGAAGTACGGGCTTATCGGCCAGGAGACCACCGGCGTCGGTGGGTTCGCCAAGGCGCTGCGCACCATTCCGGTACTGCTCGACATTGCCCGGCGCGTTGAGGCGCTGGCCCCGGACGCCTGGATCATCAACTTCACCAACCCGGCGGCGATTGTCACCGAAGCGCTGCAGCGCCACACCCGGGCGAAAGTGATTGGCCTGTGCAACGTTCCGGTGGCGATGCACCATATGATTGCCGGCATGCTGAACGAGCCGGAGCGTGATGTCCGGCTGCGCTTTGCCGGGCTGAACCATATGGTGTGGGTGCATCAGGTGTGGGTACGCGGCGAGAACCGCAGCGCGCAGGCTATCGACATGCTGTGCAACGGCGCGGTGATGAGTATGAATAATATCAAAGAGATGCCGTGGCCCGCCCCGCTGCTGCGTGCGCTGAGGGCGATCCCCTGTCCGTATCATCGCTATTTCTACCTGAGTAACACCATGCTGCAGGAGGAGCAGGAGGCTGCCCGTGCCCAGGGCACCCGCGCCGAACAGGTGATGAAGGTTGAAGAGGAGCTGTTTGCGCTGTATCGCGATCCGGCGCTCGCCCACAAGCCTGAACAGTTAAGCTTCCGCGGCGGGGCGTTTTATTCAACGGTGGCGCTGGAGCTGATCGACGCAATTCACAACGATCGCGGCGCCGAGCTGGTGGTTAACACCGCCAACCGCGGGGCGATTCAGGGGTTACCGGACGATGCGGTGATTGAAACCAACTGCATTGTCAACGCTGCCGGGGCGCAGCCGCTGGTCTTTGGCGCGCTGGCACCGGCGATGCATGCCCTGACGACGCAGATTAAATCTTATGAACGTCTCACCATCCAGGCAGCGGTAAATGGCGACAGGGACGCCGGTTTGCTGGCGCTTATCACCAACCCGCTGACCGGCGATGCAGCGACCGCCAGCGCACTGCTTGATGAGGTACTGACCCTTAACCGGGAGTATCTGCCGCAATTCACCCGCTGACCACCCGGCGGGGTGCCGGATTCGCATCCCGCCGCTCCTTTGAATAATCTCCCGTCACCTGAAAATTATATGCTGTATAATCTAACCAGGTGAAAACGCCGCTATTTCACTATTCTGAATGAAATAGCACCCCGCACAGCAATAAAACAAAGCACAGCAATAATTAGCTACATGCATTACTTTCAGGTTTTTTCTGAATTGATCTTACGGTAATGATGCATTTTCCGGCAGCCGGTCAGCGTAATTTAAAAAGATTAATCTTAAACCGGGGCGAAAATAAAGTTAATCAATTCAATCATATTGAACCGAAGCGTGAGTTGCGTCAGGATTATTAAATTAATTTTCGTGGGGCTGACTGATGATTGTTACGCTGGATACCGACTTCCGCTCGCATCTGCTGCTGTCTCCCGTGCGCTCGGGCCGCGGCGAGCTGCTGGGCGTGGGGGTTATCGCACATTTTATTAATCCTCAGACCGGGGTGCGAATACCTACGGAATTACTTATCCCGCGAATTTCCCCTGAGCAGCATGTTGAATTTTTCAAAGAGAAGCTGGCGCTGGTTGAAGCCCATCAGGATTTTTTTATTCGCCATCAGAAACTCGCCTGGATTAATGTGGATGCCGACTGCGTGCGGGCAATTTTAAATGATGCCGGTCTCGCCCGCCGAATATCCCGTTTACCATTTATTGAGCTGGCGATTAATGAGAATTTCCCTGAAATTAATCAGGGTCAGGAAAATGGGTTATTAAAAAACCTGGCGCAGCACTATTCCCTGGTGCTGAGTAATTTCGGCGCGGGCATCGCCACCACCCGCCCGGTGGTGGAAGGGCTGTTTCGCCGGGTGATGCTGGACCGTAACTTTGTGCTGCGCCTGATCGACGGCCCCTCGTTTGACCCCTTTATGCAGGCCATTGTCAGCCAGCTTGCCGGGTACTGCACTTCTCTGGCTATTGCCGGGATCGATACCGATGCGGCGCGTCAGCGCGCGCATGCTCTCGGCTTCGCGGCCATGCAGGGCCTGCTCTGGCCACCGGTAGAGCCGGATGATATTGCCTCTCTGATCCCCTGATGCGCCAATAACCCTGCGCCTTAACCGTGTTTGCCGCAGCAGATACGCACTACACTTAAGGCAGGAGGCGCTATGACCCAAACCCTGACATTCAATAATACCTGGCATAATGAACTGCCGGGTTTCTACACCGCACAACGTCCCGATCCGCTGACCAACAGCCGTCTTATCTGGCACAACGCCGCGCTGGCGGCGGACCTGGGTATCCCCGAGGCGCTGTTTGCCGATCCGCACATCTGGGCCGGCGAAACGCTGCTGCCGGGCATGCAGCCGCTGGCCCAGGTCTACAGCGGCCATCAGTTTGGCGTCTGGGCCGGGCAGCTCGGCGACGGACGCGGCATTCTGCTCGGCGAGCAGCAGCTTGCTAACGGGCGCAAAATGGACTGGCATCTGAAGGGGGCTGGCCTGACGCCGTACTCCCGCATGGGCGACGGCAGGGCGGTGGTGCGCTCTACGGTGCGCGAGTATCTCGCCAGCGAGGCGATGCACTATCTCGGCATTCCCACCACCCGCGCCCTGAGCATCGTTACCAGCGATACCCCGGTGCGGCGTGAAACCCCGGAGCGCGGGGCGATGCTGATACGCATTGCCGAAAGCCATCTGCGCTTTGGTCACTTCGAGCACTGTTACTATCGCCGCGAGCCGGAGAAGGTGCAGCAGCTGGCGGATTATGCTATCGCCCATCACTGGCCGCAGCTGGTCAGTGAGGCTGACCGCTACGTAGTGTGGTTCAACGATGTGGTGGATCGCACCGCGTCGCTCATCGCCCACTGGCAGGCGGTCGGGTTTGCGCACGGCGTGATGAACACCGATAACATGTCGCTGCTCGGTCTGACCATCGATTATGGTCCCTACGGTTTTCTTGACGATTATCAGCCGGACTACATCTGCAACCACTCCGACTATCAGGGCCGTTACGCCTTCAACAACCAGCCGGCGGTGGCACTGTGGAACCTGCAACGCCTGGCCCAGACGCTGTCGCCGTTTATTGACGTTGAGGCGCTGAATGCCGCGCTGGATCGCTACCAGCCCGCGCTGATGCGCGCTTACGGCAAGCTGATGCGCAGCAAGCTCGGGTTCTACACCGAGCAGCAGGAGGACAATGTGCTACTGAACGGCCTGACCGACCTGATGGCGCGTGAAGGCAGTGACTGGACGCGCACCTTCCGCCTGCTCAGCGTTACCGAACAGGCCAGCAGCGCCTCGCCGCTGCGCGATGAGTTCATCGACCGCGCCGGTTTCGACAGCTGGTTTGCTGACTACCGCGCGCGTCTGGCCCGTGATGGGGTGGAGGACAGCGAGCGCCAGCAGCGCATGAAGCGCACCAACCCCGCCGTGGTGCTGCGCAACTGGCTGGCCCAGCGCGCAATTGCCGGGGCCGAGCTGGATGACACCACCGAACTGGCCGCGCTGCTCGAGGTTCTGCAAAACCCCTGGGCCGATCGCGATGACGACTTCTCTCAGCGTCCGCCGGACTGGGGCAAGCGTCTGGAAGTGAGCTGCTCCAGCTGATCACCAGCGCAGCATTACCTGCGGCACGTTCCGTTCCGGATGCGAGGCGATCGTCACCTCCGCCTGGTACCAGTGCCGCAGGGTCTCTTCCTGCATCACTTCGTGCGGCGTGCCCTGTGTCACCACCTGCCCGCCGTGCATCAACACCATCCGATCCGCCCACAGTGCCGCCAGATTCAGATCGTGCAGCACCACGCAGACGTGAAGCCGCTGCGCCACAAGCCGTTTCAGCAGGCGCAATATCTGCTGCTGATGGTTAAGATCCAGCGCCGAGGTGGGTTCATCAAGAAACAACCAGCCCTGTGGCCCGTCGTTCTGCCAGAGCTGGGCCAGCGCCCGGGCGAGCTGTACCCGCTGCTGTTCCCCGCCGGAAAGCGAGCGAAAATCGCGACCGCGCAGGGTATCGCACCCGGTGAGGGCCATGATGTGCGCGATGGTTGCCCGATCGGGTACACCGCCCCAGGGGGCGCGACCCATGGCGATGATCTCCTCCACCGGCCAGGGGAAGGCGATGTCGCTCTGCTGGCGCATCAGCGCCCGGGTGCGCGACAGTGCCGCCTGCGGCCACTCCGCCAGAGGGCGTCCCTCCAGCAGCCGTTCGCCGCTGTCCGGCGTCAGTCCACCCGCCAGCAGGCGCAGCAGGGTGGATTTCCCCGCGCCGTTGGGGCCGATCAGCGCCACCATTTCGCCGGGGGCCAGCGTCAATGACAGGTCGTCGATCAGCTGGCGTTCACCCCGGCGGTAGCACAGGTGACGGGCCACCAGGTTACCCGACATGCATACCTCCATAGCGGCGGAAGATCAGCCACAGGAACCACGGTGCGCCCACCAGACTGGTGAGCAGGCCGGCAGGCATCTCCGCGGGCGCTACCAGGGTGCGGGCGAGGGTATCGGCCAGCACCAGCAGTATTGCGCCAGCCAGCAGCGACCCCGGCATCAGCGCCCGGTGATCCGCCCCGAGCCACAACCGCACCAGGTGCGGCACCACCAGGCCGATAAAACCGATCACGCCGCTGACCGCCACGGACGCCGCTACCAGCAGGGCGCTGAACACCAGCAGTAGCCGACGCGTGGTTTTCACCTCCACGCCCAGATAGTGCGCTTCCTCTTCGCCGAGCTGCAGCAGATTGAGCCGCCCGGCGAGACGGGCAATCACCAGCATCGAAGGCAGGATCAGCGACGCGCAGGCGAGCAGGGTGGTCCACTGGGCCTGGCCGAGGCTGCCCATTCCCCACAGCGAGAGCTGGCGCAGCTGGGCGTCATTACTTATCCAGGAGAGCAGGCCCACCGCCGCGCCGCACAGGGCGTTGATGGCGATCCCCACCAGCAGCAGGCGGGCCAGGGTGTTGCTGCCGTCGCGGCTGAGGAAAAAGATGGCGGCGGTTACGGCGAGACTGCCGAGAAACGCCGCCGCCATCGGGGCATACAGCAGCAGCAGGGGCGGTAGCGAGAGCGGCAGGACGATGTACAGCCCCACCGCCAGCGCCGCACCGCTGCTGATCCCGAGCAAGCCTGGGTCGGCCAGCGGATTACGAAACAGCCCCTGCATCACGCAGCCAGCCAGCGCCAGGGCGGCACCAATCAGCGCCGCCAGCAGCACGCGCGGCAGGCGAATGTTCCACCAGATCTGGCGCAGCATGGCATCGCCCTCCTGCCACAGCAGAGTGAGCGGCAGGCGCATTGCCCCGAGGCTGGCCGCGGTCAGAGACACCGCCAGCAGGGCCAGCGCCATCAGCCACAGGGCGCGCGTGGCGCTGATGACCGGTTTCACGGCAGCTGCTCCGCCGCCTGGCGCAGCGCGAGGATCGCTCCCGGCGTGCGCAGGCTGAAGCCGAGCAGGGCCATATCATCCACCAGCAGCAGCCGGTGTTGCGCGCCGGCCGGGGTCTGCGCCAGCCCCGGCAGCGTCCAGACGCGGGATGCGCCGCCGAGGGCCTGCACGCTGTCGCGACCCATGACGATCAGATCCGGTGCGCTGGCAATCACGCCCTCCTGCGAGAGCGGCTGATAGCGGCTGAAGCCCTGCATCGCATTGCGCAGCCCGGCGGCCTGAATTGCTGCGTCGGCGGCGGTCTGCTGGCCGGCACCCATCGCGGTCATGCCGCCGTGGCTCATGATGAACAGCACCTTTTTATCCAGCGGCCGCGCCGGAAGCTGCGCCAGCGCGCTATCCATCTGCGCGACCAGCGCTTTACCCGCCGCACTGGCGTTAAGCGCCCCGGCCACAACGGTGATTTTGTCGCGGATCGCCGTCAGGCTGTTGTCCCCGGGCACGGTCACCACCTTCACGCCGCTCTGCGTCAGCTGGCGCAGCACCAGCGACGGCTGGGCCTGGGCGCTGGCTACTACCAGCGTCGGGCGCAGGGAGAGAATACCTTCGGCGTTGAGCTGGCGCATATAGCCCACGTCCGGCAGCCGGGTGGCGGCCTCAGGCGCAGTGCTGGTGCTGTCGCGCCCGACCAGCTGGTGGTCAGCTTTCAGGGCATAAACGATCTCGGTGACGTCGCCACCGATCGTGACCAGGCGTGCTTCCCCCGCCACAAAGAAGGGCAGCAGCAGAAGCAGCAGACTGAGCCAGGGTTTCATGCTGCCAGCCCCTTGCTGCCGAGGGTTTCGACCTGCTGACGCCAGGTGTCCTGCTCCGGCTGGCCTTCGGTGCGCTGGCCGTAAAGCTGGGCGATCTGCGTGCCGTCGGCAGCGAACAGCTCCAGGCTGGTGACGTGCCCGTCGGCGGTGGGTTTGCGCGTTACCCAGCTTTCGGCGATGCAATCCGCCAGCAGATGCAGGGTGAATTGCGGATTGAACACGTTCAGCCAGCCACGCATCGGCGTCACGTTCTCAATCGCGCCGGTAAAGATCTGCACGCAGCCGCGGTTGCCGACAAAAATCATGATCTCATTTTTCGCTTCACCTGCGAGAGCGAGCAGCCGGGCCAGCGCGTCGTTATCCACCTGCCACGCCAGATCGTCACCCGCCATGCGGAAGGCCTGCTGACGCGTGAGGTGATGGCGCTTCAGCAGCGCGAAGAACTGGTGGACATCGGTCATGGCACGCCACTCCCGATCGACAACGGCGGCATCCGCGGTGCCCGGCGCTGCCGGGGCGCTGTCGGCCGCGGCAAAGGTCAGCGGGGCGTTGTCGGCGGTGGCAGCCTGAGCAAGCAGCGCCTCCCAGGCCGCCATGTCGGTCTGTTCCGTGGCGTAGACCTTAAGCACGGCATCGCCCTGACCATCGAAGAACTGCACGCTCTGCCGCTCGCCGTGCCGGGTCGCTTCCCGCAGGTGAAACGCCGAGGCCCACTGGCCGAGGAACAGACGCAGATCGAGGGCGCGTGGGTTGAGCACCAGCCCGGCATGGCCGTTCAGGTGCTGATTTTCAAAACGGCCCACCTGCTCGTGGACCGCATAGTTGTTACGGCAGATGCATTTGGTGTCGCCCACCGCTTCCAGCGCGGCGAGAATGGCGCGGCAGTCGTTGTGCAGGCGCGAGGCATCGTGCCCGACCCGGGCATGGGCCAGCGCCGCTTCGCTGATATTCATCATCCCGGCGATATCGCGGGCATATTTATCGCTGTGCTGCGCTTTCAGCGTCAGCCAGGTGTCGTACAGGTGGCTCATCTCTCTCTCCTTCCCGTCAACGCCCCGCCGCAGCGGGGCACCGTGGTTACCACTGATAACTTACAAAAATCTTACCGTTGCGGCCGTTCTGCGGGATGCCCTGCGGCGACCAGTAGGCTTTATCGAGGGCGTTGCCCAGCACCAGCGTGGTGGTGAGGCCGCGCAACTGCTGCTGGCCGTGGTAGCTGACGTAGAAGTCATTTACCGCATAGCCCGGCTGTTTGCTGTAGCCGCTGCTGATATGGGTGGAGCGATCGGCAAAGGTGCCCATCCAGCCCACCGAGAAGGCGCTCTGCGGCAGCGGAATGTCGAGCCGGCTGGTCACGGTGTCCGGATTCAGGCTGGCAATGTACTCGCCGGTGTCCTCGTCTTTCCCGCGGGTGCGGTTGTAGGCCAGGTCGAGGCTGAACAGATCGGCGCTGTATTTTGCCATCATGTCCCAGCCCCAGATTTTCGCATGCGGGACGTTATAAGACATGGTGGTCGCCGCCATGAAATCGACGCTGGTGGAGATGTAATCTTTGGCTTTGGTGTCGAAGTAGCTGGCTTTGAACTCCAGCGCGTCACTGGCAAGCAGCAGATCGTCGAAGCGCAGACCGAAGCCGTATTCCTGGGTTTCGTTAGTTTCCGGACGCAGGTTCGGGTTCGGCACCCAGTAGTTAGTGTAGAAGCTGCCGATGGAGAAGTGCTTTGCATCGTTATACATCTCGCCCATCGTCGGGGCCCGGAAGGCCTGGGCATACGAGCCGAACAGCATCAGCCAGTCGGTGGGAGAGACGGAGATAGCGCCGCGCGATGACCATTTGTCGGCGTCCACATCCTCATAGCCGTCGCTGCTTCCCTTGTAGCTGTCGTAGCGGGTGCCTGCCAGCAGGGAGACCGGCAGATCCCGCAGGGTGATCTCATCCTGCAGCCAGCCGGAGCTGAAGGCGATGTCGGCGTCCGGGAAGCCGGTAGTGAGGCCGCCTGGCGACTGCTCCTGGCGGTAGTGCTCGCCGCCCCAGGTAATGAGGTGCGAGGCCGCGCTCTGCTCAAACAGGCGGGTGCGGTTTTCCAGCTTGCCGCCGGTGGTGGTCTGCTTACGGAACTCGTTGCCGTCGTCATTGCTTTCGGCATTGATACGCACTTCCGACCAGTACAGAGTGGCTTTTGCATCCAGCCACTGTTGCCCCTGAGGTGCCAGGCGGTAGCTGAGCTGGCCATCGCGCTGGATGGTGGAGCGATCTGCCATCGGGTTACTGGCGTCTGAGGCTTCAACGCTCTGCGGGTTCTTTGGCTCCTGCGCCCGGTTGTTGTAGTAGCGCAGCGAGCCGGAAAGCGACTGGGCCGGATCGAGCGTCCAGGTGCCCTTTGCCAGCCAGTTGCTGATGCTTTCATCGTTTGGCGCGTCTTCCCCCTCGCTCTGACGGATATCGCCGCGCTCGCGGCTGGACCAGGAGACGATGCCATCAAAATTATCGCTGCGGCCAAAGGCGCTGGCACCCATACCGAGGCTGCTGTCACCGGTGGCACCGCTGCCGAACACGCGGTAGCCGCTGCGCTGGCCGTCGAACAACAGATCGGCGGCGTCCACGGTTTCATAGGCGATCACGCCGCCCAGCGCACCGCTGCCGTAGAGCAGGGCCGACGGGCCGCGCACCACTTCGATGCGCTTGATCAGCGCCGGGTCGAGGAAGGTGCTGTTCAGGTGTCCGGTGTCGGTGCCCTGACGCACGCCGTCCACCAGCACCAGCACGCCGCGGCGGTCGTAGCCGCGCAGGTTAACGTCCTGGCCGTTGGTGCGGCCGGTACCGTCGAGGGTGATGCCCGGTACCGCGCGCAGCATATCCGCGGCGGACGAGGCGGTTTGCCCGGCCGGGCTGGCGGCATCGATGACGCTGACCATCATCGGCGCGTCAAAGGTGCTGCGCTGATTGCCGGTGGCGGTAACGGTGATCTGGTCGCCGGCGGCGGCAGGAAGGGCGCAGGATAGGGCGATAGCCAGCGCGGACAGGCGCGGGGCGGCAGTGTGCAGGTAAAGCATAACCAACTCTCCAGTGAGAAAAAGTCAGGGTTACGCTGGCTGCCTGGGAGGAGACCTGGGTGGCTGGCGACTCTCTTATTTTGTGAGGATCAATTTTCCGGCTTGCGTCTGACGCAGCAGGTAGTGCTGACCGTCATGCACGATCACCACGCGGCCCTCATCGCCCAACAGCGTTTTGCTGTCGATGGCGCGATCGGCGAGGGCGTGAGACGGTGCAGGCGTAGCGCGAGCTTCATAGTTACAGGGATTGTCCATACGCGTCATATTGTTTACAAATGAAAATTAGTCTGACAATGATAATCATTATCAACAAAGCGCTACGCAGCGGCAAGCACTATTTGTAACCGGAATGTAAAGATTATGGAGGGGCAGGTGCGGTAAACCACGGTGGATACAGGGAAAAGACTCCCCGCCACGCGGCGGGGAGAGGCGATCAGAAGCGGCTTTCTACCGCGTCAGCCAGCATGGCCACCAGGGTTTCGGTGTCGTCCCAGCTCAGGCACGGATCGGTGATTGACTGCCCGTAAACCAGCGGTTTACCGGCTTCAATCTTCTGGGTGCCTTCTTTCAGGAAGCTTTCCGCCATGATCCCGGCCACGGCGCGGGAGCCGTTGCGGATCTGCTGGCAGATGTCTTCGCAGACCTCCAGCTGACGGCGGTGCTGCTTCTGGCAGTTGCCGTGGCTGAAGTCCACCACCAGATGCTGGGGCAGGTCGAACTCGCCCAGCGCATCGCAGGCGGCGCTCAGATCCTGAGCATGATAGTTCGGGGTTTTGCCGCCGCGCATGATGATATGCCCGTACGGGTTGCCGCTGGTCTGATAGATGGTCATCTGGCCGGTTTTATCCGGGGAGAGGAACATGTGGCTGGCGCGCGCAGCGCGGATGGCGTCCACCGCAATGCGGGTATTGCCGTCGGTGCCGTTTTTAAAGCCGACCGGGCAGGAGAGCGCCGAGGCCATTTCGCGGTGGATCTGGCTTTCGGTGGTGCGCGCCCCGATAGCGCCCCAGGAGATAAGATCGGCGGTGTACTGCCCGGTGACCATATCCAGGAACTCGGTAGCGGTTGGCACGCCCAGCTCGTTGACCTGCAGCAGCAGGCGACGCGCGCGCTCAAGCCCGTCGTTAACGCGGTAGCTGCCGTTAAGATCCGGGTCGGAAATCAGGCCTTTCCAGCCCACCACGGTGCGCGGTTTTTCAAAGTAGGTGCGCATCACCAGCTCAAGGCGGTGGGAATACTTCTCGCGCAGGGTCTGCAGGCGGCGGGCATAGTCCATCGCTGCATCAAGATCGTGAATCGAGCAGGGGCCGATAATCACCAGCAGGCGCGGATCTTCGCCCTTGAGGATATTTTCAACGTGGCGGCGGGAGGTCAGGACATGCTCCGCTATGGTCGCAGAGACCGGGAAGCGCTGCGCCAGTTCGCCTGGGGTGACCAGACTCCCGATACGTGCCGTGCGCAGTTCGTCAGTTTTCGTCATGGGATTTCTCAAAAAGTGTTGCTCTCACGGCATCGTGCCGGAAAGTGATGGGCATCACGATAAACCAATTCATACTGAATTCAACCCTGGAAAGGGTGTCACTTACCGCGTCAGAGCAACCATTCTAGCGATTATCGCGCCATTGTACTAGCCTGTTAGTACATGCGGCGGCTTAACCCCATGATGTCGAGAATTTTGGTGGCAATCTCTTCTACCGAGTAATTCGTACTGTTGAGGTAGGGGATCTGGTTTTTGCGATACAGGGCTTCCACTTCCGCCACCTCCATCCGGCACTGGCGCAGCGAGGCGTAGCGGCTGTTCTCCCGTCGCTCTTCGCGGATCGCCGCCAGCCGCTCCGGGTTGATGGTCAGCCCGAACAGCTTGTGCTGCAGCGGTTTCAGGGCCGCCGGCAGGCCAAGGTTGTCCATGTCGTCGGCAATAAAGGGGTAGTTGGCGGCGCGAACCCCAAACTGCATCGCCAGGTAGAGGCTGGTGGGGGTTTTACCGCAGCGCGATACCCCGAGCAGGATCACCTGCGCCTGGTCGAGGTTACGCATTGAGATGCCGTCGTCGTGCGCCAGGGTGTAGTCAATCGCGGCGATACGGGCGTCGTATTTGATGAGATTGCCGGGATTCAGACCGTGAGTACGGTGCGCCACCGGGGTGGGATCGAGCTTCATCTCCTCCTGCAGCGGGGCCACCAGCGCCTGCACAATATCCTGACAAAATCCCTCGCTCTGCAAAATGATCTGGCGAATTTCCGGGATAACGATGGAGTAGAACACCAGCGGACGCTGCCCGGTCTGCTGGTAGAGCGCATCGATCTGCTCTTTAACGGCCCGGGCGCGGCTTTCGTTTTCGACAAACGGCAGGGTAATGCTGTTGATCGCCACCGGGAATTGCGACATTACTGCATGGCCTAATACTTCTGCCGTAATGGCCGTTCCGTCTGAAATATAAAACACATGGCGATCAACCGCATTTTCCATTTTTTCTTCCTGAGGCAAGGGATAAATTTCTGAAAGCTTAATTTAAAACCCAGACGTCCGGCATGGCACTTATCTCATTTTTTAAAATGAAATGCTGTTTTTATTTTTAATGAAATGCAGGGTTCATTTTTAATTGATTGCCGCTACGCCGTGTTTTGTAAGCGCTTTCAAGGTAATCAACGAGTTAAATAATAATCGGATTAGGTCGAAAAAATAAAAAAGTGCAGTTGCTTGAACGATTCACCGTTTTTCCCGCCCGGTTAATTATGCCAGGCTAAATGCGTTGTCAGGTCTTTCTTATACCCGTTCATTTATTACCGCGCCTCCTGCACCTGTCGGGGATAAACCCCAGTGCGCCGGAGACTGGTATGGCAAAAAAAGGATTGTTTCGATGTCCAATAATGGCTCTGCACCACTGGTTCTCTGGTATAACCAACTCGGCATGAATGATGTGGACAGAGTGGGGGGAAAAAATGCCTCGCTCGGTGAGATGATTACCAACCTGTCCGACGCAGGCGTCTCGGTACCGGGTGGTTTTGCGACCACGGCGGAGGCGTTTAACCTGTTTCTCGATCAGAGCGGCGTAAACCAGCGTATTTACGAACTGCTCGATAAAACCGATATCGATGACGTCAGCGAACTGGCAAAAGCCGGGGCGCAGATCCGTCAGTGGATCGTGGATACCCCGTTCCAGCCCGAGCTGGAAAACGCCATTCGCGAGGCGTACAACACGCTCTCGGCGGATGACAGCGAGGCGTCCTTCGCGGTGCGCTCTTCGGCCACCGCCGAAGATATGCCGGACGCCTCCTTTGCCGGGCAGCAGGAAACCTTCCTTAACGTGCAGGGCATTGATGCGGTGATGGTGGCGGTGAAGCACGTTTATGCTTCACTGTTTAACGACCGCGCCATCTCCTACCGCGTACACCAGGGCTACGATCACCGTGGCGTGGCACTCTCGGCAGGCGTTCAGCGCATGGTGCGCTCGGATCTCGCCGCCTCCGGCGTGCTGTTCTCCATCGATACCGAATCCGGCTTCGACCAGGTGGTGTTCATCACCGCCGCTTATGGCCTGGGCGAGATGGTGGTGCAGGGCGCGGTGAACCCGGATGAGTTCTACGTCCACAAACCGGGCCTGGCCGTCGGCAAACCGGCCATTGTGCGCCGCACGATGGGGTCGAAAAAGATCCGCATGGTGTACGCCCCGACTCAGGAGCATGGCAAGCAGGTGCGCATTGAGGATGTCCCCCAGGCCGATCGCGATCGTTTCTGTATCACCCCGGAAGAGGTGCAGGAGCTGGCGAAGCAGGCGGTGATCATCGAGAAACATTATGGTCGCCCGATGGATATCGAGTGGGCAAAAGATGGCCATACCGGCAAGCTCTATATCGTGCAGGCGCGCCCGGAAACCGTGCGCTCTCGCGGCCAGGTCATGGAACGCTATACCCTGCACAACCAGGGCAAAATTATCGCTGAAGGCCGCGCCATTGGGCACCGCATCGGGGCGGGCACCGTAAAGGTCATCCACGACATCGCCGAGATGCACCGCATCGAAGCCGGCGACGTGCTGGTAACCGACATGACCGACCCGGACTGGGAGCCGATCATGAAGAAGGCCTCGGCGATCGTCACCAACCGCGGCGGGCGTACCTGTCACGCGGCGATTATCGCCCGCGAGCTGGGTATCCCGGCGGTGGTCGGTTGCGGTGATGCCACCGAGCGTATGCAGGATGGCCAGCAGGTTACCGTCTCCTGTGCCGAAGGGGATACCGGCTACGTTTACGCCGAGCTGCTGGACTTCAGCGTGAAAAGCTCCAGCGTCGATACCATGCCGGACCTGCCGCTCAAGGTGATGATGAACGTCGGTAACCCGGACCGCGCGTTTGACTTCGCCTGTCTGCCGAACGAAGGCGTCGGCCTGGCGCGGCTGGAATTTATCATCAACCGCATGATCGGGGTGCACCCGCGCGCGCTGCTGGAGTTCGACCAGCAGGAGGCGAAGCTGCAGAACGAGATCCGCGAGATGATGAAGGGCTACGACGATCCGGTGGAATTCTACGTCGGGCGTCTGACCGAAGGGATCGCTACCCTCGGCGCGGCCTTCTGGCCGAAGCGCGTGATCGTGCGTCTCTCTGACTTTAAGTCCAATGAATACGCCAACCTGGTAGGCGGTGAACGCTACGAGCCGGAAGAGGAAAACCCGATGCTCGGCTTCCGCGGCGCGGGCCGTTACGTGGCCGACAGCTTCCGCGACTGCTTCGCCCTTGAGTGCCAGGCCGTCAAGCGCGTGCGCAATGAAATGGGGCTGAGCAATGTCGAAATCATGATCCCGTTCGTGCGCACCGTGGATCAGGCGAAAGCGGTGGTGGACGAGTTGGCGCGCCAGGGGCTGAAGCGTGGCGAAGATGGCCTGAAAATCATCATGATGTGCGAAATCCCGTCTAACGCCCTGCTGGCGGAGCAGTTCCTGGAGTACTTTGACGGCTTCTCTATCGGCTCCAACGACATGACCCAGCTGGCGCTCGGGCTGGATCGCGACTCCGGCGTGGTGTCTGAGCTGTTTGACGAGCGCAACGAGGCGGTAAAAGCGCTGCTCTCTATGGCGATCCGCGCTGCGAAGCAGCAGGGGAAATATGTGGGTATCTGCGGCCAGGGGCCATCGGATCACGAGGACTTTGCTGCCTGGCTGATGGAGGAGGGCATTGACAGCCTGTCGCTCAACCCCGATACCGTGGTGCAAACCTGGCTCAGCCTCGCCGAGCTGAATAAATAACAGCAAGCCCCTCTACGGAGGGGTTTTTTATTTCCCCGGCGCGAAATATGCTGTCACATTCCGTAAGCGAAATTAACGACTCAATGTCAGGTCGCGGTTTTTCAGGATAAAAAAAAGCCCATCGTGGGAGATGGGCAAAGACTACACACAGCAATTCGTTGTTTCACTCAGGGGATTTCCATGCATATAAATCAAGGTGTTGATTTATAACCATGACCTAATAGTAGCCACCGTCACCTTGAGGCGTCGATCGGATTCCTCTCATTAGTTTAAGAAAGATAAATAATCTGCGAGGCGGGAGAAATTAATCATGGCGTACCGGGCGGAACAAAGCGAAATTACTTAATTAAATGATTAGCAGCGCTAAACAATAAGGCGGGTTTCCCCGCCTGTTGTTTATTTTGCTTTCTGCTGCTCGTCAGCGACGTTTTCGATTACTTCATCAACCGGCTTGTGCGGCGCAGGGCTCTCCTGCACCCAGGCATAGAACAGACGCCAGGAGACGGCCAGCACTACCGGGCCGATAAACAGGCCAATCATGCCAAAGGCAATCAGGCCGCCGATGACCCCGGAGAGGATCAGCACCATCGGCAGATCGGCACCCATACGGATCAGTACCGGACGGATCACGTTATCCAGCGTACCCACCACGCAGCTCCAGACCAGCAGCACCGTGCCCCAGGTGGTATCCCCGCTCCAGTAGAGCCAGATAATGCACGGGATCAGCACCGGCAACGGGCCGAGCTGTACCAGGCAGGAGAGCACCATTACCACCGTCAGGATGGTGGCGTACTGAATGCCGGCGATGGCGATACCGACGCCGCCGAGAATGCCCTGCACCAGCGCCGTGACCACCACGCCGAGCGCAACCGCGCGGATCGCCTGAGCCGCCAGCACCACTGCCGCATCGCCGCGGCTGGAGGCCAGGCGGGTGGCGAAGTGGCGGAAGCCCTGGGCTACGCGCTCGCCGCGCCAGTAGAGCAGGGCAGCAAAAAGCAGCATCAGCGCACAGTGCATCATAAAGCGGCCAATGTGCGCCGCCTGGCCGATAAACCAGGTGGTGGTGGTGCCAATATAGGGGCGCAGCTTCGCCATAATGGCACTGCCGCCGCTGTCCACCAGGTTATGCCAGCCGGCGTAGAGCTTCGCGCCCACCATCGGCACGCTGTTGAGCCAGGCTAAATCCGGAAGTGTCATTTGCCCGGAGGAGAGCCAGTGCACCAGCGGCGCGCTGTTGTCCACCAGGCTGTTCACCAGCAGGGCCACCGGGATCACCAGCAGCAGGATCAGCAGCAGCGTCATCACCAGCACCGCCAGCGAGCGGCGGCCCCAGAGGATCTGCTGCAGGCGCAGCATCAGCGGCCAGGTGGCGATCACCACCGTGCCGGCCCAGGCGAAGCCGAGAATAAACGGCTGCACAATCCACACGCAGGCGATAATCATCACCGAAAGAAACAGGACGGACAGCAAAATCTGTGGCACATCCATGGGCTGTCTGAGTTTTACCATAAACACCGTTACCTTATTAACAATCGCCAGACCCTGGCGAGAAGAGAGTCGCCGACAATGATTCATTATTTCAGCGGTTTTTGACAGTGCGATTCTGCCGCTATTTCAGGTGGGCGTATAAGAAAAAAATGTGATACAACCATCGGTGCACAACGCAAACGATAACTTCGAACCTTTACGGCGGCTTACGCGCCATTCTGGCTCAGCGCTGCGCCAGCGGTGGCGAGAATAACGATACAACGTCAGGTCAGGTTTTAACTCTCAACACACTTCGTCAGGCAGGGTCACAGGCTAATGATCCCACAGATTTCTCAGGCACCGGGCTTAGTTCAACTGGTGCTCAACTTTTTGCAGGCGCTGGAGCAGCAGGGATTCACCGGCGACACCGCCACCAGCTACGCCGACCGGCTTACCATGGCGACGGACAACAGTGTTTATCAGCTGCTGCCGGACGCCATTCTTTTCCCCCGTTCCACCGCCGATGTGGCGCTGATTGCCCGCATTGCCGGCGAGGCGCGTTTTGCCTCACTGGTCTTCACGCCGCGCGGCGGCGGCACCGGCACCAACGGCCAGGCGCTCAACCGCGGCATCATCGTCGATATGTCGCGCTATATGAACCGCATCCTTGAGATCAACATCGAACAGGGCTGGGTGCGGGTTGAGGCCGGGGTGATTAAGGATCAGCTCAACCAGTATCTTAAGCCGTTCGGCTACTTCTTCTCGCCGGAGCTCTCTACCAGCAACCGCGCTACCCTCGGCGGCATGATCAACACTGATGCCTCGGGGCAGGGGTCGCTGGTGTATGGCAAAACCTCGGATCACGTGCTTGGCCTGCGCGCCGTGCTGGCCGGGGGCGATATTCTCGATACCCAGGCAATGCCGGTGGCGCTGGCGGAAGTGCTGGGCCGCGAAGCCACCACCGTTGGCCGCATCTATAAAACCGTGCTGGAGCGCTGTCGCGACAATCGCCAGCTGATCCTCGATAAATTCCCGAAGCTCAACCGCTTCCTCACCGGGTACGATCTGCGGCACGTGTTCAACGACGAAATGACCGAGTTCGACCTGACGCGCATTCTCACCGGCTCCGAAGGCACGCTGGCGTTTATCACCGAGGCGAAACTTGATATTACTCCGCTACCGAAGGTGCGGCGGCTGGTCAACGTCAAGTATGACTCCTTCGACTCGGCGCTGCGCAACGCCCCGTTTATGGTTGAGGCGCGGGCGCTGTCGGTGGAAACCGTGGATTCGAAGGTGCTCAACCTGGCGCGGGAGGACATCGTCTGGCATTCGGTGAGAGAGTTGATTACCGATGTGCCGGATAAAACGATGCTCGGTCTTAATATAGTTGAATTCGCCGGGGATGACGAAGCGCTGATTGATGGCCAGGTGGCGAGCCTGTGTGGCCGCCTCGACGCGCTGATGGTGTCGGGCCAGGCGGGCGTCATCGGCTGGCAGCTGTGCAGCGAGCTGGCGGGCATCGAGCGCATCTATGCGATGCGTAAAAAAGCGGTGGGCCTGCTCGGGAATGCCAAAGGGCTGGCGAAACCGATCCCGTTTGCCGAAGATACCTGCGTGCCGCCGGAGCAGCTGGCGGATTACATCGTGGAATTCCGCGCCCTGCTCGACAGTCACGGTCTGAGCTACGGCATGTTCGGCCATGTGGATGCGGGCGTACTGCACGTGCGTCCGGCGCTGGATATGTGCGACCCGCAGCAGGAGATCCTGATGAAGCGTATCTCCGACGAGGTGGTCGCGCTGACCGCCAGATATGGCGGCCTGCTGTGGGGCGAGCACGGGAAAGGCTTCCGCGCCGAATACAGCCCGGCCTTTTTCGGCAGCGAGCTGTACCACGAACTGCGCCTGATTAAAGCCGCATTCGACCCGGATAACCGACTGAACCCCGGCAAAATCTGCCCGCCGGCAGGCCAGGACGCGCCGATGATGCAGGTGGACGACGTGAAGCGCGGCACCTTCGACCGGCAGATCCCGCTGGCGGTGCGCACCTCCTGGCGCGGGGCGATGGAGTGCAACGGCAACGGCCTGTGCTTCAACTTCGACGTCAACAGCCCGATGTGCCCGTCGATGAAAATCACCCGGGAACGCATTCACTCCCCGAAAGGGCGCGCCACGCTGGTGCGCGAGTGGCTGCGCCTGCTGGCGGATCGCGGCGTCGATCCGCTGAAGCTGGAGAAAGCCCTGCCGGAGAAACGCGCCAGCCTGCGCTCCCTGATTGAGCGCAGCCGCAACTCGTGGCATGCCCGTAAAGGCGAGTACGACTTCTCTCACGAAGTGAAAGAGGCGATGTCCGGCTGTCTGGCCTGTAAAGCCTGCTCCACGCAGTGCCCAATTAAAATCGACGTGCCGGAGTTCCGCTCGCGCTTTTTACAGCTCTACCACACCCGCTACCTGCGCCCTGTGCGCGATCATCTGGTCGCCAGCGTTGAGAGCTACGCGCCGCTGATGGCCCACGCGCCGAAAACCTTTAACTTCTTCCTGCGCCAGCCCTGGCTGCGTCGCCTGTCCGAGAAACATATCGGGATGGTCGATCTGCCGCTGCTCTCCACCCCGACGCTGCAGCAGCAGCTGGTTGGCCATGCCTGGGCGAACACCACGCTGGAACAGCTGGAGAAGCTTGGCGTGGAGGAGAAAGCGAAAACCGTGCTGGTGGTGCAGGACCCGTTCACCAGCTACTACGATGCGCAGGTGGTGGTGGACTTTGTGCGTCTGGCGGAGAAGCTCGGCTTCAATCCGGTAGTGCTGCCGTTTTCCCCCAACGGTAAAGCGCAGCACATTAAAGGTTTCCTGCAGCGCTTCGCCCGCACCGCGCAAAAAACGGCGGAGTTTCTTACCCGCGTGGCGCGCACCGGTATTCCGCTGGTGGGCGTCGATCCGGCGCTGGTGCTGTGTTACCGCGACGAGTACAAGCAGACGCTCGGTGAGGCGCGTGGCGACTTCCACGTTCAGCTGGTGCACGAGTGGCTGGCGGGGGCACTGCCCGCACCGCAGCCGGGAAGCGTGAGCGGCGAGTCCTGGTATCTGTTCGGGCACTGCACCGAGATGACCGCGCTGCCCGCTACCGGCAGCCAGTGGGCCGCTATCTTTGCCCGCTTCGGCGCAAAGCTTGAGAGCGTCAGCGTCGGCTGCTGCGGCATGGCGGGCACCTACGGACACGAAGTAAAAAATCACGCCCGATCCCTCGGTATCTACGAGCTTTCATGGCACCCGGCGATTGCACGTCTGCCGCGCAACCGCTGCCTGGCGACCGGCTACTCGTGCCGCAGCCAGGTGAAGCGCATTGAGGGGAGCGGGGTGCGTCATCCGTTACAGGCGCTGCTGGAGATCATTGGCTGATGTGGAAACGAACTGCCACCCTTGAGGCGCTCAACGCCATGACCGCCGGGAACATGACCGGCCTGCTTGATATTCGTTTTGTTTATCTTGATGACGCGCGGCTGGAGGCGACCATGCCGGTGGACAGCCGCACTCATCAGCCTTTCGGCCTGCTCCACGGCGGCGCATCGGTGGTGCTGGCAGAGACGCTGGGGTCGGTGGCGGGATATCTCTGCACTGAAGGCGACCAGAGCGTGGTCGGGCTGGAAGTGAATGCCAATCATATCCGCAGCGTGCGCAGCGGCCTGGTGCGCGGCGTCTGTCGGGCGGTGCACGTGGGCCGGCGTCACCAGGTGTGGCAGATAGAGATCGTTGATGAGCAGGGCAGGTTATGCTGCACGTCACGGCTGACCACGGCGGTGGTGTAGTGCCTTCGGCGACAAGATAAAAATAAATAAACGCAGCGCTGTTAAAAATTAATGTTATTCAGCGCTGCGTTTATTTTTACCTATCCTCGGAAGCGCGCATTTTTTTCACCTATTAAAAACGTGTAAACGTAAAGAAAAGCAAAGTCGAATGAGATAAATCTCTAAGGATAAATAAAGCTTGCGCCGAAAAGTTAAACATGCGTTAATGATGGTGTCGGTTTGATTGACAGACACATCTCAGCATTTCATTAAAGCAGTCCTCATCTTTACGTATCCACGATACCTCTTCCTTTGAGTCTCCACTTTACGCTCTGATTTACGCTGTTCTCAGACCATTTACGCCCGAAAGGCACAAAGAAAAGGATAAAAAATATGTCTGGTAAAATGACTGGTTCCGTAAAATGGTTCAACCCGGAAAAAGGCTTCGGCTTTATTTCTCCCGAGGACGGCAGCAAAGACGTGTTCGTACACTTCTCCGCTATCCAGAGTGATGATTTCCGTACCCTGTACGAAGATCAAAAAGTTGAGTTTTCAGTTGAGAACGGCCCAAAAGGCCCGTCAGCTGTTAACGTGGTTGCGCTCTAAGGACAACACTATCACTGATCAAATTCATTTCAGATGTCCGTGCTGTCACGGTTCACAATACCGAACCTCAGCCTTCGACGTCACAGAAAATAATCCGTTTGGTGCAAAATGTATTTTTTGTAAGTCAGCGATGACGACTTTCGATAACATTACCCACCTGATTCAGAAAAGCTATTCAGCGTCTGAGTTCCGGAAATAAAATAAATAGATAAAGCCTCGCAGCGATGCGGGGCTTTATTTTTCCGCCCCCTTTTTTATTAACCATTATGCCCCCATGTCATTAATGGCGGCACAACATCGGTTACGCTGGGGATATATTCCGGAACGGTGGGATGTGCTGACGGCGTTGGGTATACCAGCGCGTGAAAATACGAGGCGGAAGACTGCTTCATATGAAAGGTAAAAGTTCAGCCGGCGTTATGCTGCTGAATACCCGGAGGTAATGTGGACAATGAAACGGAAATACCTTGTGCGGTAAAAATGCTCATCGGCAGTGCGGTAACGCATCTGCTGATGCCCCAGGGGGCGGTGAGAGTGCAGGATATCATCCATGTGCTGCATCAGCTCAGCCTGACGGATGACGATCCTGCATCCTGTCACCATGCTATTCGCCTGCTGAAGGCGAAAATGCATTAAGCCCCGCGTCGGGTGACGCGAGGCGATAGCCTTATGCGTCGTCAGGGGTTCTGCCGACGACGATTTCCAGCGTACTGCGCAACACATCCAGATGAACCACATCGGTGGTGCTTTCCATTTCGGCGATGAGATACAGAATGATGGCTTTATTGGTCACTTTCCGCTCGTCGGCAAGAATGTTGCGGATCACCGCACCCAGCACCTCTGACTCCTGGGCCAGCTGATCGCCTGCGCTTTTGAAAAACGAAACGATCTCTTTTTCTGAAGAATTTTGCTGCATAGTATTTGCTCTGCGAAAAGAATAAGTCTTTAGCCGTCCGGCACCGGCTGAGCCTGAACATCCTGCTCAAAACACAATGCCCGGGGAACCTCTGCCCCGGTTACGACCCGATAAAATTACGCGCTTAATGCTTTTTTGTCCCGGCAGGCGGCGCATCGCCATCAAACAGCGTACCTCTGCCCTCTTTATCACGACTCCCCGGTAGGCGCTTACCGCGTTTCGCAGGGACCCCACGGCGCACTTCAGCAATGGCACTCTTAATGACCTCCTGACGCAGGGCATCATTTTCACCCGCGGCCATCACTTCAAGCCGGGCGATAAGTGACGCGCTGCTGATGGGCGCATTGTCATTGAGTAACGCCAGCACGGCCTCGCCGATAATATGGTCTGCTAATTTATCTTTATCACTTTCGTACATAACAACTTCTCTGATTACATTTTGCCTGGCAGATCGGTTAACCGCGCCGGACACGCACCCGTAAGGGCGCAGTGGGACTTAATCGCGTAGCGTGAGAACATCACTCCCGATAAGCCCATCCTGAATGTCGCGCATCAACAAATCAGGTGCAATCATGGGCGCCATACCTGCGGGTATTAGCGCTGGAACATCATTCCGACGAGCTCTCTGTAATGAGCATCCTGTTCCGGAGTACAGGCCATCTCAAGTCGGTACATGAGCTTTGCACAAATCGCCCTGCGGCTGAGCCTTTTGCCTTCGCGCAACAGCTCAACCACCACTTCTCCCAGCGTCTCCTGCTGCGACAGATTAACGGCTTTACTGAAATAACGTGAGATGTCGCTGGCAGAGTCCGACCTCGAACCGTACCGATGCATGATTTCACCCTTAAATGATTAAGTCAGGATTACATTTAAAAGGTAAAAATTAACGAAATTCAGAAAAGTTGTACAGGATTGATCATAGCGTACAGGTAAGTTTTTTTTAGCAATTCGTGCTAAGTGAGGCGTGGAGCAGATAAAGGGGGGGAGAAACCGGTTACGCGAACAGGACTCTCTGAATGTCATCCGTGACATCAAGGTAAACACCAGCAAATCGCGTTAGCGTCAGCTTTTAGTTCGTGGACGTTGTTCCAGGGTAACAACGTTATCTCGTTCGGCATGATGTTCGGCTTCATCATGGCCCATAATGTCCCAGTTAAGCGCAGCGATATGCTGGCTACCCAACTCGCGAAAGGTATTCAGCCAGTCGCAGGCTTCATAAATCGCGGCCTGACGTTCGGGTGAGGTGGTGCGATGCGCCATCAAACCCAGCTGCCTTACCAGTGCTGCTACGTCAATTTCCTGTTCATTAAGCGCCAGGTACATGGCCGCTTCACCAATAATAACCCTGGTTTTCTCATCGTTATTAAAATACAAGCATCCTCCTGTAATATTTTACCCATGTGCAGAAGCTATAATTTCTCATTATTCAGGTTTGTACAACGGCCCGAACAGAAGAAAACAGGGATAGAGCGGCTGTCAACCATAACAAATTGATAACATGGCAATTTTAAAGTTGAAATTATGTTTTACAATATATTTCGTAAGGTCATTTCAGCGTAACGGCATACGCTAATAGCACATCGCGACGCTTGGATTATGCAGCTGGGCGCGAAACAAGAAATAAACGCAGCGTGAAAACGCCAGGCCAGAGAAATAGCATGGCCGGAACGAGCCGGCCATAAAATAGCGTATAGTGGTTACCGAAGTTCAGGCCAGGCAACCGGGGGCAATGCACCCAAAGCTGGTGCTGCGAAAAGAGCGCCCTGGAAGCTGGAAATACCTGCCACTTCCAGCCACATCCACTCTTCGGGTTGTTCAACACCCTCAGCCGTCACGGCGATTTCCAGTGCGGTACAGCACTTGATGATCGCCAGTACGATGGCCTGTTTCGGGCCGCTTTTATGCACATCGCGAATGATGTTGCGATCGATTTTAATCCGGTCCGGCTGTACCCGCGTGAGCATCAACAGGCCCGCCGAGCCGGCACCGAAATTATCAATCGCCAGACCAATTCCCGCCGCCTTAAGTTGGCGTACCGCCTGTTCGAAGTCGTCACCCCGGGAAACCACATCGCTTTCCATCACTTCCACTACCACCTGCTGTGGGACCAGACCGTTTTCATCAATCGCGCGCAGCAGAAAATCGATGGCATCAGGCACCTTAACCAGCGACATCGGCAGCAGGTTAATCGACAGCGTCAGGCCGTCGATGCCGAGGCTGCTGGCCTGGGCAAACGCCAGCGCTTTGGCATTGAGATCGGTTTCATACATCCCATGAGGGGACAAAGTAGCGAAGAACTCCTTCAGGCTGCTGCCATTCGGGCCACGCATTTTAGCTTCCACCGACACCAGTTCACGGGCCATCGGATCAACGATGGGCTGAAACGCAAAACTGTACTCATCGGCGTGTGGCAGGGCAGAAACAGGCTGCGGAGCGGACTGCTCATCGGGCAGGAACACCCAGTGGTCGGCAGGCAGTACTTCGAAATAGTTTTTCTTCTCTGTGGCCTCAACGAAGGTCCGTAAAAACTGTAGCGCGCGGTCATCGTAGGTCAGCTGATAGCGGGATGTGCCGCGATCGAGCACCGACTGCAACACGGAAAACTCCTCATGCGCCCGCAGATCGAACAACTCCATACCGGCATTGCCAAACCGGCGCGCCGGAGCGTGATCGCGCATCAGTTCCACCACATTATGGTGCTTTACATCGGCACAGATGCGGTTATAAACGGCGTTTACCCCGTCTTCCGGCCCTTCCAGCAGCTGAAAAAAGTGGGTGCCGTTGAACAACAAAATGCCCGTGACGTCATAGGACGCGTTGCGTTCGCTGGCTTTATGGACCATGTTTTCCAGCGTTTTCAGCGTGACGTCATCGGAAATGTGACTGCGGTAGAGAAGGGTAGTCAGCATAACGAGGTTCCGGTTTGGCGAATGTGGCCGGTACTGTAGCAGATACCCCGCGGGGGATGTCCAGCAATGTCCTGTTCATATCAATGAATTAAGACAACTCATTTCTGAGCTGTATCAGTTACGCCACAGAGTCTGTAGGATAATGCGGTGCCTGAAGACGGGTGTCACTTTGGACGGTGAGATGATAGCTTGAATGTCCGTCCAGTAATAAACGGAGGAGAACGTTTGGATCATGAGAAACCCAACATCCCCGAAGAAGCCCTTGCTGCAGTAGGTTACGCCGTATCCCAGCTTATCAGGGCTGGTAAACCGGTACATATGCATGACATCACGGCGCGGTTACACGAGCTGGTAGAACAGACCACCGACGAGACCCAGAAACGTTCGCTGTTGCATGCGGTCCGGATAATTGCCGCAAAAATGAACTAGCCGGGTGAGCAGATGAAACCAGAGCCGCAGGGTGCAACGGCTCCGGGTAAAATCATTCAGATATGCAGATCGTCCGGCGTGTGGCTCACCACCAGCTCCAGCGTCTGACGCAAAATATCCTGCTGTACGACATCATCTGTGCACTCCAGCTGTTTAATCAGATGGATGATGATGGCCTTGTTAGTAACCTGACCCTGATGCGCAGCAAGATGGCGGATAGTTGCCCCGAGAACCTCGGTTTCACTGGTATACAAATCGCCCGCGTTCATGAAGTGCTGAAGAATAGCGGGGTGGACAAATTGCTGCTGCATGTATCAGATCCTGTAAGACGGTAAACGATGGCAGTTTAATGCTTGTCGTCTTCCGGCGTGTCGTCGTGGTTGAAGAGATAGTGCACGTTTTCGCCATTGTGCACCTGCTGTGTGTCACTGTTTGATGAGGCATTGTGGCTATTGCGAATTTCAGCAATCGCCCACTCGCAGGCCTGTCGGCGTGCTTCGCTCTGCTCATTTGCTGCCAGCATATGTAAGCGCGTAATCAGCACGCTGGCGGAAACGGTGCTGCCATCATGTAACAGCGAAAGGACGGCTTCACCCATCATGATGTCCGTCAATTTTTGTACTGTATCTCTGTTCATATCTGATTCTCTGGAAGTCAGTTTGCCCTGCTGTTCGTTTCTCGGGGCAGGGGTGGAATGCGTGCTGCAAATTCCGGGCTGGCTTCAGATGAAGAGGCTCAGAGATGAAAGCTGGCACGTCGCGACCGGGTAATAAACGGGCAGACGAGACCAGCCGGCATTATGCATCCCGAACGAAAAGCAGGCGAATGAGTTCCTGGAAGTGCGTTTTTTCTTCGCTGGTGTCGGCGTGCTCAAGGCGTGCCAGCAGCTTAGTGCAAATCGCTTTGCGATTCAGCGTACGTCCCGCTCGGAGAATTTCCACCACGACTCTGCCCAGCGTTTCCTGTTGAGAGGGAAGCGACGCTTCGCTGAAGTAACGTGCAATGTCGGCGTTGGGGAGCGTAGTGTATCCGTGCTGGCGCATTGGCATATCCTTCACGTTGAGTTGAAATTAACCTGTTGATAACTACAAAGCTATACAACTTTGTGCTTCTTGTACAGGGAAGTCTGCGTTGTACAGGATCTTTTTGGTCAAACTTTGTCAATGTGAGGGTGTTTGTGAAGGGGTGTTGTGGATTCTAAGTCATTAAAATACTTAGAAAACCACCACCGTGTGGCGTGTCGGTGGTGGCGATGCGCTACTTTTTGGCACGGGGCTCGGGTGTCACAGCAAATTGAAACTCACCGGGCAATTTCCCTTCCAGCCAGCCAGCCCGTTCCGGGGTGCGGCTGCTGAGTGAGCAGTAGCCTGCGAGCCAGCGGCGTGTTTCATGCATCAGCATCAGCCGTTGTTCATCGTGCTCGGTTTCCGCCATCGTCAGCATCTCTTTCTGCAGGGTCTGGACGTTCACGTCCTGGCTTCTGAGAAGGAGCTGCATTGCCGCCTGGCCAATTAGCATGTTGCTCTGTTCTTCGTCAGAAATAAACACGTATGCCTCCGATTGGTTGGTAAAAAACATACTGCACGTTGAGTATATAAAAAAATGGTGCACTTTTCAGGCCGTAGTGATTTGTTTCGGCTATTTCTGTAAAAATCTCAAGAATATTCTGGTTTAGTGCGGTTGATAGCCGGGCGGGCAGTGCGTTATTCCGACGCGCGATTCAGGATTAAAGAAAGAGAGGCACGCCACATAACCAGGCAGGCGGGTAATCGCCGCCGGGTACGCTGCAGGGCAACGCTATTGTGCGTATTGTTCCAGATCGGAAAAGATGTCTTCCCACACCTCCTCGCTGATGTCGTAGCCCACCAGATTGCGGATCAGGATGGCGCCCTCAACGGCTAAATAGGCGATCCGGCGTTTACGCGCCTGCTCATCGTCAGCGCTGAAATCACCGATTCTCTCCTGATACCACTGCTTCATATACTCGCTTTGTGAACCGGAACCCACCTGGGCGGCCAGCAGCGTCGAAATACGGCTACCCGCCTTATCATTCACCTCTTTGGTTGCCTTGATGTGAGCCATCAGGCGTGAACGGGCATCAGGATGTTCCCCTGCCAGCTGCTCATATTTTACCTGCTCGCGCTGCATCCAGCGCGCCAGCAGTGCATCAAGAATATTTTCCCGCGAACCAAAAACTGACTGGACGCTGGCCTTTGAGAGGCCAGATTCGACCGCAATGCTCCCGAACGAAAGGGCTTTAGCGCCTTCTTTAGTCAGCACAGCCTCAGCGGCATCAAGCAGATCTTCGCGATGATTTTTACGTGGACGCGCCATGACTTCTCCGGCAATTGATTTAGATACGACCGTATGTTAATTTTCCTCAGCACCGGCCCGGTAGAATACATGGTATCGCGATGGACTGGCTTCGTTATCGCGAAAGAGGATATTTATGTTCAGTTTACAACCCGTTACTCGCAGGATCACCTACGTTGTTATTTTCGAACTGATTGCCGTCATGCTGTCATCTATGATCCTTTCAGGAATGAGCGATCGACAGGTAACCGATTCGCTTCCTGTCGCCGTGGGCGTTTCGCTGATTGCTGTCGTCTGGAACTATGTTTACAACACGCTGTTTGAATCATGGGAGCGGAAAAAGGGCATTACAAACAGGAGCGTGACGCTGAGAGTGGCTCACACAGTGCTGTTTGAAGCCGGCTTTATCGTGCTCGCCGTGCCCTTGTTTATGTGGTGGTACCATGTCTCGTTCGTTACGGCATTTATGATGGAACTGGGGATCCTGGTTTTCTTCCTGGTGTACACCTTTGTATTTACCTGGCTGTTCGACAAGATCGTTCCCACCGCCGCCTCGCAACACTGATTCGCCCAGCCCCGCGCTGTCGATTCCCGGCAGCGCCACTTCACTGCTACTACCGCCCTTCCAGCTGCCTGAATCTGCGCCTGTCTAACACCTGTGGCGCGATAGCGGGCTGAGGGCAAATATCTCTCGCTCGTGTATCCCATAAGGATTGTAAGTTTTTTTGTAGAAATCTCATTTTGTTCTAGCCTTTTTTTACATCGCGAATTTTGTGGGTGCAGGTGACCCTCTTTTCCCGCAAATATTCAGGGTAAAAACGCATCAAGGGCGAGGGCATGGGGACATGCCACCCGCCTGCATGACATACCATCGTGGAGCAATATGGACTGGAAGATCGTAGATTCACTGGCAAGCCCGGACACCGGGACCATCTTTACCGTGGCCCAGACCGCAAAGGCATTCAAATATGTTTTGTGGTTTCGCGGCGATTACTTTTTACGGCAGGGGCAGACCATCACTACCCATGACAGCGGTTTATATGTGGATGGTAAACCTCAGGAACTGAACGTGATACATGCTTCGCCGTTTAACGCCCGGATGTGGCAAAACCTGCTGGCCATGACGGATTGTCCGGGTAACAAAGGTGAGATTCACAGTGAATGCCCGCGCGGAAAACGGTGCCTGTTTGCGCTCTGCCCCTGGGGTATGAAGTCGTATATTCCTGAAGTTAAGAATCAAGACCAAAATAAGGCAGAAGTTTAGCTTTGTGGGATTAAGGTTGATTGTTAAGTGTCTGAATGTTAATTAGTAATTATCACTAATACTTAATTTTCAAGATTATTTAAGTGGGTAATTTGGCCTTAAAGCTTATAGCGTCATTCTTTCATGCGCGGTGATGTGGAGGCATTATGCGTCTGAATACGTTCAGGAGCATAGCCGATGAAAGTTTCCCATGAACTGGCCCACTATCTTATCGATCAGCTCAGCCCGACAGGTCGCTTCAGCGCCCGGGCAATGTTTGGCTGTACCGCGCTGTTTCTTGATGGCCTGATGGTGCTGCTGATTACCCGGCAGGGTGAGATCTATGTAAAGACTGACGCTACCAGTCAGCATCGCTTTGCTGAGGCGGGCTGCCAGCCGTTTACTTATACCCGGCGCGGGCCGTCCGGCGTCAGAGAAGTGGCGCTGTCGTTTTCGCAGCTGCCGGAAGGGGTGGTTGAAGAACAGGATGAGCTTATCAACTGGGTGAAAACTGGTATCGATGCAGCGCGCCGGGCGACGGCAGGGGATCGCTTATGATTTGCCCGATGCTGCCGATACTATCCTGAGGCGTCATCACGCGCCGGCATCCGTTCCCGCTAACCTCGTATCACACAGGAGAACATCATGGACGCAGCGAACATCGCTTCCCTTGCAACCAGCCTCGATAGCATGCAGCTTAATAATCAGGTGAGCACGTTAGTACTGAAGAAAGCACTGGATAATCAGCAGAGTGTGGCATCCGGTATCCTCGATGCCATTCCTCAGCTGCCCGCCAACCCGGCCATCGGCCGGAACATCAATACCACCGCCTGAACCAGCAGCCAACGCAAAAAAGCCACCGTGCGGTGGCTTTTAATGGCTCAGGATCCGATGTTATTTCAGGCTGGTTTCAAAGAACTGCCCGAAGCGGGTAAACGGAATTTTACCGGCGACGTTATCGTACAGGTCAACGTGGTTGGCCCCCGGAACAATCACCAGCGCTTTCTGTTTACTGCCGACGGCGTTAAAGGCATCTTCCGCAAAATAGCGCGAGTGCGCTTTTTCACCCGTCACGACCAGCGTCGGGATAGTAATCTCACTGGCATAGCTGAGCAGCGGCATATTCATAAACGACAGCGGCATTGTCGCGTTCCACGCACCCGTGGAGTTAACAGAGCGCGCATGGAAACCGCGCGGCATGCCGGCATTAATGCTGGCTTTTGCTGTCCCGCAGGTAGTCGCGAAGCGTATCGTGGAGCGCCTGATTATCGTCTTTATCAAGCCCACGGTTCTGGTATTCCGTAGCCAGTTTGATAATCACATCATCAAAATGCCCCTTGAGATTGATGTTGTTGATACCCACCTGTACCTGCATAAGTTCACGCAGCACTCTGGTTTCGATGGTTAAGCGGTGTACGGTCAGTTCCAGCTGCTTGATCCTGTCTTCAACGGACATAGAGAGATTCCCTTTGTGATGTGTAATCCATTAGATTTTTCGTACAATTTTTCCCGGACGTCAACTCTGCATTGCCATTAATCGTGGTATGAAACCCTGGCGCGCGGCGGCAATACTCAAATCGGGCTAATGATTGAATGCTGACCCAGCCCGGTGAGAACCGCAGAGAGGGATAAAGGTTATTTTGCCGGGGCGGGGTATAATTAATAATGCACTGCGGCGTCAGCGCGTCGTCAAAGGCGTGCCGGGTTAAAAGGCTGCTGAATGTGTCTTAATGCCGATAAACGAAGCCGGAGCCACAAAAAGTAAGGTTATGTGCAGGGCAGACTGCCGCCGCCCGCTAACCGTGCTTCAGGAATGCGAGCACATCAGCGCACACATTTCTTTGAACCCTATCTTATAAATAGGTATTATCTATACAACTTATTAACATAATCCGCTGTGGCATCAGGTATAATACATTTATCTTGCACATCAGCAGGTTATCCCGTTTTACGCATAGCCGATCGTCTTTTTAACAGCGTCTATGCTTAATACACGCGCCTGAAAAACGATTTTTTGCTAATAACCCTCATCCGCAGAGGTTGAAGTGATAATTATTATCACTAACATGGCGTTATCGCTTTCTGGCTTAAAACATGAGGTGCACCTATGGAAACGTCAGCAGGAACTTTTGATCCCAACCAACCGGGCTGGCAGGGGCTACATCTGACCCCTGAAGCCGCAGCGCATATCCGAGACCTGGCGGAGCAGCAGTCAGGTTTCCTCGGCGTGCGTCTGGGTATTAAGCAGACCGGCTGTGCCGGCTTTGGCTACGTGCTGGAAACGGTCACCGAGCCGCGCGAAGACGATCTGCTGTTCGAGCGCGACGGCGCGCGCCTGTGGGTGCCAGCCGACGCCATGCCGTTTATCGACGGAACCGAAGTCGATTACGTACGCGAAGGGCTGAACCAGATATTTAAATTTAATAACCCGAAAGCGCAGCACGAGTGCGGCTGCGGCGAAAGCTTTGGGGTATAGGCGGTAATATGTCTCGTAACACTGAAACGACCGATGATGTGCAGACCTGGACCGGGCCTCTGAACTATAAAGAGGGCTTCTTCACTCAGGTGCGAACCGAAGAGTTTGCCAAAGGCATTAATGAAGACGTGGTGCGCGCCATCTCTGCGCGCCGCAATGAGCCGGAGTGGATGCTGGAGTTCCGTCTCAACGCCTTCCGCGCGTGGCTGCAGATGGAAGAGCCGCACTGGCTGAAAGCCCACTACGACAAGCTCGACTATCAGGACTACAGCTATTACTCCGCGCCGTCCTGCGGCAGCTGCGACGATACCTGCGCGTCCCAGCCGGGTGCGGTGCAGCAGTCCGGGGAAAATGCCTGGCTGACACAGGAAGTCGAAGAAGCGTTCAACCAGCTCGGCGTGCCGGTACGTGAAGGGCGCGAAGTTGCGGTGGATGCCATCTTCGACTCCGTTTCGGTGGCGACGACCTACCGCGAGAAGCTGGGCGAGCAGGGCATTATCTTCTGCTCCTTTGGCGAGGCGATCCACGATCATCCGGAGCTGGTGAAGCAGTATCTCGGCACCGTGGTGCCGTCGAACGATAACTTCTTTGCCGCCCTGAACGCGGCGGTGGCGTCTGACGGCACCTTTATTTACATCCCGAAAGGGGTGCGCTGCCCGATGGAACTGTCTACCTATTTCCGCATCAACGCGGAAAAAACCGGTCAGTTTGAACGCACGATCCTGATTGCCGATGAAGGCAGCTACGTCAGCTACATCGAAGGCTGCTCTGCGCCGGTGCGCGACAGCTACCAGCTGCACGCCGCGGTGGTGGAAGTTATCATCCATAAAGACGCAGAAGTGAAGTACTCGACGGTACAGAACTGGTTCCCGGGTGACAACAACACCGGCGGCATCCTGAACTTCGTGACCAAGCGCGCGCTGTGCGAAGGCGAAAACAGCAAGATGTCCTGGACCCAGTCGGAAACCGGTTCGGCCATCACCTGGAAGTACCCGAGCTGCGTGCTGCGCGGTGACAACTCTATCGGTGAGTTCTTCTCCGTGGCGCTGACCGCCGGGCACCAGCAGGCGGATACCGGCACCAAGATGATCCACATCGGCAAGAACACCAAATCGACCATTATTTCGAAAGGGATCTCTGCCGGGCACAGCCAGAACAGCTACCGCGGGCTGGTGAAAATCATGCCGAGCGCCACTAACGCGCGTAACTTCACCCAGTGCGACTCCATGCTCATCGGCCCGGACAGCGGGGCGCATACCTTCCCGTACGTCGAGTGCCGCAACAACAGTGCCCAGCTTGAGCATGAAGCCACTACCTCGCGCATCGGGGAAGACCAGCTGTTCTACTGCCTGCAGCGCGGCATCAGCGAAGATGACGCCATCTCAATGATCGTTAACGGCTTCTGTAAAGACGTTTTCTCCGAACTGCCACTGGAATTTGCCGTGGAAGCACAAAAATTATTAGCCATCAGCCTCGAGCACAGCGTCGGGTAATGTCGATAAAGGATATTTCATGTTAAGCATCAAAGATTTACATGTCAGCGTTGAAGACAAAGCCATCCTGCGCGGCTTGAACCTCGAAGTGCGTCCGGGGGAAGTACACGCCATCATGGGGCCGAACGGCTCCGGGAAAAGTACCCTCTCGGCAACGCTGGCTGGCCGTGAAGACTATGAGATCACCGGCGGCGAAATCCTGTTCAAGGGCAAAGACCTGCAGGAGCTGGCACCGGAAGATCGCGCCGGGGAAGGCATCTTCATGGCATTCCAGTATCCGGTTGAAATCCCGGGCGTCAGCAACCAGTTCTTCCTGCAAACCGCGCTGAACGCCGTGCGTGAATACCGTGGTCAGGAGCAGCTAGACCGCTTCGACTTCCAGGATCTGATGGAAGAGAAGATCGAACTGCTGAAGATGCCAGAAGATCTGCTCAGCCGCTCGGTGAACGTTGGTTTCTCCGGCGGTGAGAAGAAGCGTAACGACATTCTGCAGATGGCGGTGCTGGAGCCGGATCTGTGCATCCTCGATGAAACCGACTCCGGTCTCGATATCGATGCCCTGAAAATCGTCTCTGACGGCGTCAACTCCCTGCGCGACGGCAACCGCTCGTTCGTTATCGTCACGCACTATCAGCGCATCCTTGACTACATCAAGCCGGACTTCGTGCACGTGCTTTACCAGGGCCGTATTGTGAAATCAGGCGACTTCTCGCTGGTGAAACAACTGGAGGAGCAGGGCTATGGCTGGCTTACAGAACAAGAGTAACGCACTACAGCAGTGGCACCACCTGTTTGAAACCCAGGGGGCTAACCGCTCAGGTGAAGCACAGCAGCACCTCCAGCAGATGCTGCGTCTCGGCCTGCCGACGCGCAAGCATGAGAACTGGAAATACACGCCGCTGGACGGCCTGCTCAATAACACCTTTGTGCTGCCAACGCCGCGCGAGCTGACGCATGCCGAGCGTGACGCGCTGGCATTGCCACTGGACGCGCTGCGCCTGGTGTATGTGGACGGGCAGTTCAGTGCAGCGCTGAGTGACGATCTTACCGGCAGCGGCTTTGACGTCACCATCGACGACGAGCGTGCGGGCCTGGCCGCGCCGGTGCAGCCGGATGTGTTCCTGCATCTGACCGAGAGCCTGGCGCCGACCGTGACGCGTATTCGCGTCGCGCGCAATACCCAGCCGGCGAAACCGCTGCTGCTGATGCATATCACCTGCGGCAGCGACGATGAGACGCTGAATACGGTGCACTATCGTCACCACCTCGACCTCGCCGAAGGGGCGCAAGCCACGGTGATTGAGCACTTTGTCAGCCAGGATGAGCGTCGCCACTTTACCGGCGCGCGCTTCACCTTCCGCGCCGGGGCTAACAGCCAGCTGCGTCATTACAAGCTGGCGTTTGAGAATGCCAACAGCTACCACTTCGCCCATAACGATCTGCTGGCGGAGCAGGATGTGGATGCTTACAGCAGCAGCTTCCTGCTCGGCGGCGCGGTGCTGCGTCACAACACCAGCACCCAGCTCAACGGCGAGAACGTCAACCTGCGCCTCAACAGCCTGGCGCTGCCGGTGAACAGCGAAGTGTGCGACACCCGCACCTGGCTTGAGCACAACAAGGGCTACTGCAACAGCCGTCAGATGCACAAAATAATCGTGCGCGACCGCGGACGTGCAGTGTTCAACGGCATGATTAAAGTGGCCCAGCACGCGATTAAAACCGACGGGCAGATGACCAACAACAACCTGCTGCTCGGCAAGCTGTCAGAAGTGGACACCAAGCCGCAGCTGGAGATCTATGCCGACGACGTGAAGTGCAGCCACGGGGCCACCATCGGCCGTATCGACGATGAGCAGCTGTTCTATCTGCGTTCGCGCGGTATTACGGCTCAGGCGGCGGAGCAGATGATTATTTACGCCTTTGCCGCAGAGCTGACCGAAAGCATTGACGACGAGACGCTCAAACAGCAGGTGCTGGCCCGTATCGGTCAGCGTCTGACAGGGGGAGAAGCATGACATTTTCCGTAGCTCAGGTGCGGGCCGATTTCCCGGTCCTCGCCCGGGAAGTGAACGGCCAGCCGCTGGCGTACCTCGACAGCGCGGCCAGCGCGCAGAAACCCAACCAGGTGATTGACGCCGAGCTGGGCCTGTATCGCACCGGCTATGCCGCAGTACATCGCGGCATTCACACCCTGAGCGCCGACGCGACGACGCAGATGGAGAACGTGCGCACGCTGGCGGCGCGCTTCCTCAAAGCCCGCTCCCATGAGGAGCTGGTGTTCGTGCGCGGTACTACGGAAGGCATTAACCTGGTAGCGAATACCTGGGGCGTGAGCAACGTCGGGCCGGGCGATAACATTATCGTCACCACCATGGAGCATCACGCCAATATTGTGCCGTGGCAAATGCTGTGCCAGCGCGTCGGCGCCGAGCTGCGGGTGATCCCGCTCAACGACGACGGCACGCTTAACCTTGAGGTATTGCCGTCCCTGATTGACGAGCGCACCCGCCTGCTGGCGGTGTCTCACGTCTCCAACGTGCTGGGGGTCGAGAACCCGGTACGCGATATCATCACTACCGCCCATGCGGCAGGAGTGAAGGTGCTGGTGGACGGTGCGCAGGCGGTAATGCATCACGCGGTTGACGTGCAGGCGCTGGGCTGCGACTTCTATCTTTTCTCGGCGCACAAGCTCTACGGGCCAACCGGCATCGGTGTGCTCTACGTGCGGGGCGACATTCTTAACGCCATGCCGCCGTGGGAAGGAGGCGGGTCGATGATCGGCACCGTCAGTCTGACCGAAGGCACGACGTGGAATGCCGCGCCGTGGCGCTTTGAAGCCGGTACGCCGAACACGGCGGGGATTATCGGTCTCGGTGCTGCGATAGAGTATGTGCATAATCTGGGCCTCGATAATATCGCCGACTACGAGCAGACGCTGATGCGCTATGCACTTAACGCCCTGCGCGAGGTGCCGGACCTCACTATCTATGGTCCGCCGGAACGCCTCGGGGTGATCTCCTTTAATCTCGGCAAGCATCATGCCTATGACGTGGGCAGCTTCCTCGATAACTACGGGATTGCCGTGCGCACCGGGCACCACTGCGCGATGCCGCTGATGAGCTTCTTTAACGTGCCTGCGATGTGCCGCGCGTCATTTGTGATGTATAACACCGAAGAAGAGGTGGACCGGCTGGTGGCGGGGTTAACCCGTATCCACCGTCTGCTGGGTTAACAGGGAGAACCGCATGGCCACGCTGCCAGACAAAGAGAAACTGCTGAAGAATTTCAGCCGCTGCACCAACTGGGAAGAGAAGTATCTCTACATCATCGAGCTGGGCCAGCGTCTGCCGGCGCTGAGCGATGAGGCGCACAATCCGGACAACATCATCCAGGGCTGCCAGAGCCAGGTGTGGATTGTGATGCACCAGAACGACGCCGGAAAAATCGAGCTACAGGGCGACAGCGATGCCGCCATTGTTAAGGGGCTGATTGCCGTGGTGTTTATTCTCTATCAGGAGATGAGCGCTCAGGATATCGTCGCCTTTGATGTGCGCCCGTGGTTCGAAGAAATGGCGCTGACGCAACACCTCACCCCGTCCCGCTCCCAGGGGCTGGAAGCCATGATCCGCGCAATCCGCGCCAGAGCAGCAATTCTTAGCTAAACTTCAGATACAGCTTTCATCCTGTCAACGCGAGGCGGCCTGCTGCCTCGCTCTCTTTCAGCGTTCTGGCGCTTCGCCAGTGATAAAGGAATTCAGTATGAAACGCGCCTCGCTTATTGCTGCAAGCCTGTTTACCGCTGCTCTGTTTCCCCATGCTGCGCTGGCGGTGGATTACCCGCTGCCGGCCAACGGGGGCCGTCTGATTGGTCAGAACCAGAGCTATATCGTGCAGGAAGGCGACCGCAACCTGCAGTCGATTGCCCGCCGCTTCAACTCCAGCGCTTTCCTGCTGCTGGAAGCGAACAATACCGTTGCCCCGCAGCCGATGCCGGGCACGCAACTCCTGATCCCGACCCAGCTGATCCTGCCGGATACGCCGCGGGAAGGCATCGTGGTGAACCTCGCCGAGCTGCGCCTCTATTACTACCCGCCGGGTAAGAACATGGTGCAGGTTTATCCCATCGGTATCGGCCAGGTGGGGCTGGAGACGCCGGTGATGGTCACCCGCATCAGCCAGAAGATCCCTAATCCGACCTGGACGCCGCCGGCCGGTATCCGGGCGCGCTCGCTGGCCAAAGGCATTGAGTTGCCGAAAGTGGTACCCGCCGGGCCAGGTAACCCGCTCGGACGCTATGCAATGCGGCTGGCGAAGGGGAACGGCGAGTACCTCATTCACGGCACCAGTGCGCCGGACAGCGTCGGGCTGCGCGTCAGCTCCGGCTGTATTCGTATGAACGCCGATGACATTCAGGCGCTGTTTGCCAGCGTGCCGTGGGGAACGCGGGTTGAAATCATCAACCAGCCGGTGAAGTTCACGCAGGAGCCGGACGGGAAGCGCTATGTAGAGGTCCACAGGCCGCTGTCGCAGCAGGATGAGCAAAACACCCAGACCGCACCGCTGACGCTGCCAGCAAGCTTTACAACCTTCGTGAGCGACGATCCCCTCGCGAAGCAGCAGGCTGATGCGGCGCTAACGCGGCGCGCCGGGTATCCGGTGGCAGTGGGCGGTGACGCTACGGCTCCTGGCAGGGCGGCGCAGCAAGTACAGAGTGCGAAGGTGAATGCGGAAAGTGGTGCAGAAGAGGGGAGCGTGACGGCGTCCGGGACGGTGCAGCTTCAGTAGCAAATTACAGGCAAAAAAAATGGCGCACAATGTGCGCCATTTTTATTACAGGTACTCTTACTTACGGTAAGAGTGAGCCTGGTTGTCCAGACGCTGGTTAGCACGAGCTGCGTCGTCTTTAGCAGCCTGTACGTCGGAACGGATTGCGTTCACGTCGTTGCTCAGCTGGTCAACTTTAGCGTTCAGAGTCTGAACGTCAGAAGACAGCTGATCGATTTTAGCGTTGCTGGAGCAACCAGCCAGCAGAGTTGAACCCAGGATTACCGCGCCCAGTACCAGTTTAGTACGATTCATTATAAATACCCTCTAGATTGAGTTAATCTCCATGTAGCGTTACAAGTATTACACAAAGTTTTTTAGGTTGAGAATATTTTTTTGATGGGAATACGCTTAAATTTGATCGTTCGCTCAAAGAAACATCGACATTAACGGGGAAGTTAAAAAAAGCGAGAGAAAACAGGCGGCTCTAATCGGATTCATCTTACGTTTCCCGCTATTAAATAGTGAAATTCAATTTGCTTTTTTATTATCTGCGTCTATTTAGCGAAATAAAAAAGGCACCCGAAGGTGCCTTTAGGCGTTATTTCCGTGACTGTTAAATTACAGAACGTGTACGGAAGCAGTGTTAGTGGTGCCGCTCGGTACCAGCGCACCGGAAACCATT
Organism: Siccibacter colletis; assembly: GCF_025914095.1. Taxonomy (NCBI): domain Bacteria; kingdom Pseudomonadati; phylum Pseudomonadota; class Gammaproteobacteria; order Enterobacterales; family Enterobacteriaceae; genus Siccibacter; species Siccibacter colletis. Next base: position 1,721,912 of record NZ_CP074352.1, read on the forward strand.
ACCACGATATCGCCTTTGTTCGCCAGGCCGCTTGCCAGCGCCGCTTCTTTACCCAGACGGTAGAAGTCGTCGGTAGAAGCAATCTCTTTCACCAGCTGCGGCACCACGCCTTTGCTCAGCACCAGCTGACGCGCGGTGATTTCGTTGGTGGTCAGTGCCAGGATGGTGGCGTTCGGGAAGTACTTACGTACCGCTTTAGCTGATTTACCGCCCTGGGTGGCGACCACGATCAGCGAGGATTCCAGCTTCTCAGCGGTTTCCACCGCGCCACGGCATACCGCTTCGGTGATGCGCAGCTTACGGCTGTCATGACCGTTGTCGAGACGGCTGGACATCACGCGGTCGGTACGCTCACAGATAGTCGCCATGATGGTAACCGCTTCCAGCGGGTATTTACCCTTCGCGGACTCACCAGACAGCATCACGGCATCGGTGCCGTCGATGATGGCGTTCGCTACGTCGCCTGCTTCTGCGCGGGTCGGACGCGGGTTTTTGATCATGGAGTCGAGCATCTGGGTGGCGGTGATCACCACTTTACGCGCGCGCACGCACTTCTCGATCATCATCTTCTGCGCGAAGATCACTTCCTCAACCGGGATCTCTACGCCCAGGTCGCCACGCGCAACCATGATGCCGTCAGACGCTTCGAGAATTTCGTCGAAGTTGTTCAGGCCTTCCTGGTTTTCGATTTTGGAGATGATCTGAATGCTTTCGCCGCCGTGCGCTTTCAGGTGCTGGCGAATTTCTTCTACGTCGGAACGTTTACGGATAAAGGAAGCCGCAACGAAGTCCACGCCCTGTTCGCAGCCAAAGATCAGATCCTGCTTGTCTTTTTCTGCCAGCGCCGGCAGTGCGATAGAAACGCCCGGCAGGTTAACGCCTTTGTTCTCGCCCAGGTCGCCGTTGTTCAGCACTTTACAGATAACCTTGTTGCCTTCGATGGCGGTCACTTCCATACCGATCAGGCCGTCATCCACCAGTACGGTGTTACCGACGGAAAGGTCGTTAGTGAAGCCTTCGTAGGTCACTGCCACGGTTTCGCTGTTACCCACCACCGATTTGTCAGTGGTGAAGGTAAAGGTCTGGCCCGCTTTCAGAGAGACGTCGTTGCCGCCTTCCAGTTTGATGGTGCGGATTTCCGGACCCTTGGTGTCCAGCAGGATGGCTGCTTTCTTACCGCTCTTTTCCATCACGTTGCGCAAGTTCTTGATGCGCTGACCATGCTCTGCATAGTCGCCGTGGGAGAAGTTCAGACGCATTACGTTCATGCCCGCGTCGAGCATACGGGACAGCATCTCTTCGGATTCGGTTTTCGGACCGATGGTGCAAACAATTTTCGTCTTTTTCATGACAGTCTTAGTCTTTTTAAGTTGAGAAGGATATGGAAATCATTCCCCGGGCCGTGCAGCACCGCGGGGTAAAGCCTGTGTTGCGAAAGTTGTGATGCCACAGCAGTAAGAATAGGTGACATCAAAAGAGCGTGCAGAGGAATGTCAGGCGACGTAGCGGCCCGGCAAGGAGTGCGAGAAGTGTTATTTGTCAGATTGCAGTCCAATGCGCTGAAACCATTCAAATTAAGATGGCGGCATTATAGCTTCCACAGTGACAGAAAGGAATTGAAAACGCTGTTTCAAAATACGAATTCACCGTCATTCTCGTTTCGTTATGAGACCGTTATCACATAATTGCGCAACAGTTGCATCGACGGGTGTTACCGGTTACCCGCCAGCAACGGCATCCCATAACCCCGTTTTACAAAGGGACTATTTCACGCCTGGCGCTACGCTTATTCACCCACTAATTCTGGTAGCGAAACGAATAAGCAATAAGATATCTCTTTTTATTATGGTGATTGAAAAAGAGAGCGCGCTCAAATTTGATAAACAAGAAAATTCCTGGCTTCGTTTATTTAATTGGTGTGACGAATTATTTTCCCACTCAATAATTATGTCAGCGAGGCGGATATATCGTTATCAATGTCGGGAGATAAGCGGGAAATATATTTTATATTTCGGAAGCAATATCACGTTTTTGCTCGAAATTTGGATTAAGGATAATCCTAAACTACTTGCATTTCATTGATGTCAACTTGCTGTTTTTAAACAGTTTTGGAAATTGGGGCTAAAACGACTTAAAATATAAGTTATTGATATATAAGCATCTTAACTTTTTGAAAGAATTTGCAATAAATCACCTGCTGGCTACTATTAAGCGACTCTTAACGAGTTTCATTAAATTTATAAAAAACTCACTCCGGATTATTACCTCCGGGGATCTGCTGGTGCCTGATTACTATTTTACGCCAGTGTTAATTACTGCTTTTCCTGATGATAAAGGTAAGGTGATGACGACTTCCGCAGCTGTTGGCCAGGGATATGCTTTTATTCTGCCGCCAGAAATTCCGACTCAGCAGGGGCCGATGGGTATCCTGTATGATTTTAATGATGGCGCCCGGTTACTGTTGCCTGCCGGAAACTGGCGGGTAGAAATAAGCGATGACGAAACGGGAAATATTCTGTTTGCCGATGACGTTGCGCAGGGCTGGGTAATCAGCACGAAAAAATACTATGTGCCGTTTCGCCTGCGGGTCTGGGACGGGGCGCAGTCAGATCCGGTGCTGGACCACACGCTGGATATGCGTGGCAAAACGGTGCTGGTTTCGTTTCCCAGCGGCACGCTGGGCGACCTGGTCGGCTGGGTGCCTTACGCCGAACGCTTTCGGCAGACCTGGCAGTGCCACGTGGACTGCACTATGGCCCAGCCTATCGTCGATTTGTTCACGCCGGTCTATCCTCAGCTAAATTTTTACACCCCTGACGACTGGCAGGCCGGGCCGGGCGTGAGCGCGCCGCCTTACGCCAGCTGGCGTGTCGGCCTGTTTTTTCACGGCGATCTCGACAAGCAGCCGTTTGATTTTCGCGCCGTCGGCCTGCACCGCACAGCCGGTCATATTCTCGGCGTCGACCCCACGGAAATCGTTCCGGATCTGCGCCAGCGCAGCCCGCGTCGTATCGCCGAACCCTATGTCTGTATCGCAACCCAGTCCACCAGCCAGGCCAAATTCTGGAACAACGGCAACGGCTGGCATGAGGTCATTGCCTGGCTGAAAGAGCAGGGCTATCGCGTGCTGTGCATCGACAAAGAGCGCGTGGTCGGGCGCGGTTACGTCTGGAACAAAATTCCCCACGGTGCGGAAGATTTCACCGGCAATCTGCCCCTCGCCGAGCGCGTGGCGCTGCTGGAGCACGCCGACTTCTTCATCGGCCTCGGCAGCGGCCTCTCCTGGCTTGCCTGGGGCAGCCGTATTCCGGTGGTGCTGATCAGTGGCTTCAGCCTGCCTTACAGCGAATTTTATACCCCCTGGCGCGTCATCAATACCCACGTCTGCAACGGTTGCTGGGATGACGTGCGGCTTGATTTCGACCATCAGGACTATTTCTGGTGTCCGCGCCACAAAGGCACGGACCGGCAGTACGAGTGCACACGTTTTATCACTGGCAAGCAGGTCATCGGCCATCTCCGTCGGCTGGTTGCCTTGCGAAGCAATCCCTTTGGCATCAAAACAACAGCATTGGCAGACCCCGATCAACATGCCGCGTGACGGATGAGAGACGGGTTTCGAGGACATTGAAATGAAAAAAAGTCTTAACTGCAGTTACCGGCTGGTGTGGAATGACGTTCAGCGGGCGTTTGTGGTGGTTTCAGAGCTGACCCGGGCAAAAGGCAAGCGCGCCGGCGGCGCGGTGCTGATCTCCGCGGCGGTGGGCGGCATGTTCGCCAGCACCGGGGCGATGGCATTTACCCTGGACGTCACCGGTTCGATACGGGATGAAGTGGTGCAGGAGGGCGTACAGAACGTGCGTACCGGCGGGTTAACCACTAACCACACCATCGGCAATCGCGGCACCCAGGTGGTGGCGGGCGGGCAGGCGGTCGATACTCGCGTTCAGGACGGCGGTTTACAGATTGTGCGTCAGAACGGTCAGACCACCGGTACCCAGGTGACTGAGGGCGTACAGATTGTTGAAGCGGACGGAACGGCAAACGGCTCGCAGCTTAACAGCGGCGGCAAGCAGGCGGTCTCCGGTACGGCAAACAACACGGTGGTCGGGGCTGGCGGTGCGCAAACCGTGCTGCAAAATGGCCTGGCTACGCAAACCGTGATCAACAATGGCGGCGTGCAAACCGTCAACGGCAGTTCCGTTCAGGGCACCGTTAACGCGGGCGGCACCCAGCTCATCAACAGCGGCGGCTTCTCTCAGAGCGCGACGGTCAACAGCGGCGGCAGCCAGCATGTTAACGTCGGAGGCTCAGCGGCAGACACCACTATCTTCGGCGGCGGCAATCAGATTGTTGCTGGCACCGTCTCCGGGGCGCACCTCAACGACGGCGGCGCACAGCTGGTTCAGCAAACCGGTAAATCTATCGGCACCATCATCAACAACCGCGGCACCCAGACCGTAGACGGCACCGCCATCTCCTCGGTGGTAAACAACGGCGGTACCCAGTTGGTTCATAACGGCGCGCTGGCGGCGGATACCACGGTCAACAGCGGCGGCGTGCAGCACATCAACCTTGGCGGCGCGGCCTCAGACGGCGTGGTGTTTGGCGGCGGCACCCAGGTGGTGGCGGGCACGGCCTCCGGCACCAGCGTAAGCGACGGCGGTGCGCAGCTGGTGCAGGAAACCGGTAAATCCACCGGCACCATCATCAACAATCGCGGCACCCAGACGGTAGACGGTCAGGCCATCTCCTCGGTGGTGAATGCGGGCGGTACGCAGCAGGTTAACCGCGGTGGCCTGGCGTCAGGCGGCGTGATAAGCACCGGCGGCCTGCAACACATCAGTGAAGGCGGCGCGGCCTCGGATGCCATTCTGCTCGGCGGCACCCAGCTGGTCGAAGGGATGTCCTCCGGCACCATTATCAACAACGGCGGCCTGCAGCAGGTGCACGCCAGCGGTATGAGCAATGATTCGGTGGTTAACGCCGGCGGCGAACAGGATGTGGACGGCGTCTCGTTCTCGGCGGAAGTGAACGACGGCGGCCTGCAGAAGGTGCGCAGCGGCGGCACCGCCACCAGCGCGGTGATCAACAGCGGCGGGATTCAGGACGTGCTGGTGGGCGGCTCTACTGCCTTCACCACGCTGCTGGGTGGTATTCAGGAGCTGGCGGGCGTGGCAGCGGACACCATCATCGGCGCGGGCGGCGTACAGCATGTTCAGGTAGGCGGCAGCGCCACCGGGTCGCTGATCAATGACGGCGGTCTGCAGCGCGTGGACGGCACCGCCACGTCATCAGTCATCTATGACGGCGGCACCCAGCTGGTGAACCGCGGCGGGCTGGCTGACAGCGCAACCGTGAACAGCGGCGGTCTGCAACACGTCAATGAAGGCGGTGCGGCTTCTGATACCACGGTATTCGGCGGTGGTAAGCAGGTGGTTGCTGGCACGGCATCCGGCACCAGCATCAACAACGGCGGTCATCAGCTGGTGCAGGCCACCGGTAAAGCCACCGACACCATCATCAACAGCGGCGGCACCCAGGCGGTAGACGGCGCGGCCATCTCTGCGGTAGTCAATGACGGCGGGGTGCAGCTGGTTCACGCCGGGGGGCTGGCGGCAGGCTCACTGGTGAACAGCGGCGGTCTGCAGCACATCAACGAAGGCGGCGCGGCCTCAGACGGACTGCTGGCGGGCGGAACCCAGATTGTTGAAGGGACTGCATCCGGCACCCGCGTGGATTCTGGCGGCGTGCAGCAGGTTCATGTCACCGGGAAAACCACCGACACGAAAATTTTTGACGGCGGCTTCCAGGATGTGGACGGCACCGCCAACGGCTCGATCGTTTACACCGGCGGCACCCAGCTGATCCGCAGCGGCGGTCATGCGAACAATACCCGTGTCGATAAAAACGGCGTGCAGATCGTGCGTGCTAACGGCGCAGCGTCAAAAACCACGCTGCTGGGCGGTACGCAGCAGGTCGCAGGCACGGCGGGCGACACGGTGATTGGCGACGGCGGCATTCAGCACGTTCAGGTGGGCGGTAGCGCCACCGGGTCGCTGATCAACAGCGGCGGCCTGCAGCGCGTTGACGGTTCCGCCACCTCAGCGGTGGTGAACAACGGCGGCGTGCAGCTGGTGAACAGCGGCGGTCTGGCTGCCGGCTCCATCGTCAATAACGGCGGCCTGCAGCACATCAATCTCGGCGGGGCAGCCTCTGACGGCACCATCTTTGGCGGCGGCAGACAGCTGGTCGCGGGTACGGCCTCTGGCACCAGCGTCAGCGACGGCGGTCTGCAGATCGTTCAGTCCACCGGCAAAACCACCAATACCAAAATCAACAGCGGCGGCGTGCAGAGCGTGGACGGTAACGCCACCTCGTCGGTCGTGCGTAACGGCGGCACCCAGCTGGTGAACAAGGGCGGCCTCGCGGCAGGCACCACCGTCAACAGCGGCGGCCTGCAGCACATCAACCTCGGCGGCGCAGCTTCTGACGGCACCGTGTTCGGCGGCGGCAAGCAGGTAGTAGAAGGCACCGCCTCCGGTACCAGCCTGAGCGAGGGCGGCCACCAGATCGTCACCACCACCGGAAAAGCCACCGGCACCCTGATCAACAGCGGCGGCGTACAGAGCGTGGACGGCAATGCTACCTCGGCCGTGGTGCGCAACGGCGGCACCCAGCTGGTGAACAAGGGCGGTCTGGCGGCAGGCACCACCGTGAACAGCGGCGGCCTGCAGCACATCAATCTCGGCGGTGCGGCCTCGGACGGCACGGTATTTGGCGGCGGCAAGCAAGTAGTAGAAGGCACCGCCTCCGGCACCAGCCTGAGCGATGGCGGCACCCAACTGGTGAAAGGGACCGGGAAAACCACCAGCACCCACATCAACAGCGGCGGTGTACAGAGCGTAGACGGCGCGGCAATCTCCTCGGTCGTCAACAACGGCGGTCAGCAGATCGTCAACGTCGGCGGTCTGGCAGCCGGCTCCATCGTGAAAAACGGTGGTATCCAGCATATCTCGGCGGGTGGCGCAGCCTCTGACGGCACGGTGTTTGGCGGCGGTACCCAACTGGTGGAAGGCTCGGCCTCCGGCACCAGCATCAGCGATGGCGGGGTGCAGCTGGTCACCAAGAGCGGTCAGGCCAGCGGCACGCTGATCAACAGCGGTGGCGTCCAGCGCGTACACGGTCAGTCGTTTGAAGCCGTGGTGAATAACGGCGGGCAGAAGATCGTTGACCCGTACGGCTGGTCGCGCCAGAGCGTGATCAACGCTGGCGGGACGCAGATCCTCAGCAACTCCGCGGTAGCGATCTCCACCGTACTCAACGGCGGTGAGCAGCACGTCAATAACGGCGCGAAATCCTTCGCCGCACGCCTGCTGGGCGGTACCCAGAATATCGGCAGCGGCGGTCAGGCCTTCGAAGCCCGTATCGAGAAGGGCGGTGTGCAGAACGTTAATTCCGGCGGCTATACCTATGGCGGCACCATCTCTACCGGCGGCCGACAAAACGTAGCTGCCGGCGGCGTCACCGACTTCACCTTCGTGGATGGCGGCCTGCAGGTGGTTGATGGCACCTCGATTGTCAGCATCGTGAAAAACGGCGGGCGTCAGGTCATCAATAAAAACGCCAATGCCGAAGTCTCGGTGGTTATCGACGGCGGTATTCAGGAGGTGTCCGGCACCACTACCGGGTCAGAGATTACCCGCGCTGAACAGCGTATCTTCAGCGGCGGTACCGCCACGTCGACTATCCTGAGTGACGGTGCCATCCAGGGTATTTACGACGGTGCAGTAGTGACTGACACCCGCAACCGCAACAGTATCCAGAATCTGTACAGTGGCGGACGGGCGGAAAACACCCTGATGGATGACTTTGCGGTGCAGAATATCGCCGCAGGTGCCACGGCGGTGAATACCTCCCTGGGCAACGGCAGCAAGCAGAACGTGTACGGCAACGCGACGGATACCGAACTCTCCTCAGACGGCGTACAGAACGTCTATAACGGCGGTACTGCCACCCGCACCACGATCTACGAGCGTGGCATCCAGACTATCCACAACGGCGGCTCGTCCATTCTGGCGGTCATTCGTGCAGGCGGCATCCAGAACGTACTGAACGGCGGTACCGCCACCAGCACCACCATCAACGACGGCGGCACCCAGAACGTCAACAGCGGCGGGACGGTAATCTCCACCATCATCCGCGATGGCGGGATCCAGAACGTCAATGACGGCGCGATTGTTATCGACAACACCGTGGTTGGCGATCAGGTGGTGAATCAGGGCGGCACCGTCGCCTCGTCTACCGTCAGCGAAAACGGCGCTCAGAGCGTCACCTTCGGTGGCACCGCCATCTCCACCAGCGTCAGCAAAGGCGGCGCCCAGTTCGTGCGCGCCGGCGGCGTGGCGGATCTGACGGCGATTGAACGCGGCGGCATGCTGGCACTGGAAGATGGCGCAACGGCCACCAATATCAATCTCAGCAGCGGTGCGGCACTGATGGCAGGCACCGATACCACGCTCAACGGTACCAACGCGAACGGCAGCTTCTCGATTGCCGATAAGGTTGCGGAAAGCCTGCTGCTGGAGGGCGGCGGTCTGCTGTCGGTTGCCGCTGACGGTAGCGCCAACAACACCGTGGTCGGCGAGAACGGTATGCTGAGCGTCACCGAGGGCGGTACCCTGACCGGAGTCACCAAAGTCAACGACGGCGGTACCCTGGCCGGTAACGTAATCAACAGCGGCGAACTGCGCATCACCACCGAGGCCAGCGCCAACACCATCAACGCGGCCATCAACGGCAACGGGACGCTGTATAAAGAAGGAAGCAACACCCTGACCCTGAGCGGCGTGCTCAATCAGGCGGGTGGCACGTATCTGCAGAGCGGTACCCTGGTGTTCAGCGGGCTTGAGGCCGTGACCGACATCATCGCCCAGCTCGGCACCTCGCTGCAGCTGACCAATGGCACCACGCTCACCGGGATGATCGACCCGACCGACCTGACCGTCGATGCCGGTTCGAGCTGGCTGATGACCGATGACTCCCTGCTCAATAACCTGACGCTGGGCGGCTCGATTGACTATCAGGCACCGACCGGGGCGTTCGTCCCGAAAACCCTGACCGTGACTAACCTGGTGGGCAACGGCGGTACCATCACCCTGAATACCCTGTTCGACGGTGATACCGCCGTGAGCGACAGCCTGGTACTGGACGGCGGTACAGCGACCGGTAACACGCGGATCGCCATTCGCAGCCAGGGTGGCCTGGGTGCGCGTACCACCGGCGATGGTATCCAGGTCGTGAACGCCATCAACGGCGCGACCACCACCGACGATGCCTTCAGCCTCAACGGCAGCCTGCAGGCGGGGGCGTACAACTATACCCTGCAACAGGGCAGCGCTGACGAGAGCTGGTATCTGACCACCGCGGATGCAGGCAGCAGCGAGAGTGGCCCGCAGAACTACCGTTCGGCGATGTACCTCTACAGCTCGATCTATGCCCAGGCGATGGACTATGACAGTGCGCTGCTTGGCTCACTGGATGCCCGTCGCTATGCGGCGCGTACCGCAGCCGAAGGCGGCAGCAACATGTGGGCCCGTTTCCAGGCCGGTCAGCTGAGCCACGATCACGGCAGCGACGATCTGCGCAGCGGCAGCACGCCGGAGAGTAAAGGCGGGTATACCTTCCTGCAGATCGGTAGCGATCTGTGGCAGGGTTCTGCCTCGACGATGGAGTGGAGCGTTGGGGTGTACGGTGCGGCGGGGCTGTCAGCCATCGACGTACAGCGTAACAACAAGTCGAAAGCCGGTACGGTGCGTGACGACGCTTACAGCGGCGGTCTCTACCTCAACGGCGTGCATGAGAGCGGCTGGTGGATGGACGTGGTGGCCCAGGGTACACGCCACAACTTCGACACTAACCCGCGCGACGGCGACGGCCTGAAAACCCACGGCTGGGGCTACGTTGGCTCCTTCGAAACCGGTCTGCCGTTTGAGATCGGCGGTGGCCTGGTGCTGGAACCGCAGGTGCAGTACCAGTATCGCGGCGTAAACCTGAAAGATGGCGATGATGACGTAGCAGACGTGCAGTTCGGGGACGGTCACAGCCAGCAGGTACGTGCCGGTCTGCGTCTGGGCAACAACGCCACCCTAAAAGAGACAGGCAAACCGGTTCCGGTGAGCTGGTGGGTGCGTCCGTCCTTCATCCAGACCTTCGATTCGAAGGGCGATCTGAACGTCAGCGCGCCAGGCGTTGCCGGCAGTGAGGTATCGTTCAATCCGGATCAGGATGGCACCGCCGCGGCGCTGGATGTCGGTATCGACGGCCAGATCCGCGATAACGTCACCCTCGGGGTGCGCGCAGGCTACACCCAGACCATCGACGACGCCGGCACCGGCGGCTACGGCGGTCAAATCACGCTGAAAGTCGGTTTCTGATAGCCAGGCAGTAACATAATAAAAGCCGCACCGAAGGGGGCGGCTTTTTTGTATCTGTTATCCCTGCATTCGCACCCGCGATGGGTTAACTCACGTTCAGAAAGGAACGGATGTCATACCGCGTGATGCGTTTTACCGGCAAAACGACAAGGTTTAATTTTGCAGCCTGAAAAGAAGAGGGGGATTATACGGAAACGCTAAGAGGTACTACAGAATGGTGCGTCCGAGTGGACTCGAACCACCGACCCCCACCATGTCAAGGTGGTGCTCTAACCAACTGAGCTACGGACGCACTGAGAAGAGAATGGTGCGTTCAATTGGACTCGAACCAACGACCCCCACCATGTCAAGGTGGTGCTCTAACCAACTGAGCTATGAACGCACTGACTGTCGCTGACAGCGGGGACGAATATTAGCGATCCCCCTGCCGCCTGGCAAGCGCTAAATGGCAATTTTCTCTCTGATTTCACGCGATTGCTGCGCATGTGCGCAAAATGGAGAGAAAGTAGCCGCCCGCAGGCGGCTTATGCCTTAGCGCGCGGCGCGTTGCAGAATGACGGCGTCCGGCTGGCGCTGCAAAAAGCGCATCCGCGTCATCATTAATACTGCCGCGGAGGTCAGGCCGATAATAAAGCCCATCCAGAAACCGGCCGGCCCCATCGGCTCCACCACCCAGTCGGTCAGCGCCAGAATATAGCCCGACGGCAGACCCAGCACCCAGTACGCGGTGAAGGTAATGTAGAAGATCCAGCGGGTGTCTTTGTAGCCGCGCAGAATGCCGCTGCCAATCACCTGGATGGAGTCGGAGAGCTGGTAGATTGCCGCCAGCAGCATCAGCTGCGAGGCCAGTGCCACCACCGCCGGATTGTCGTTATACAGCAGGGCGATCTGCTCGCGCAGGGTGACGGTAAACAGCGCCGTCACGCATGCCATGCCGACGCCGACCATCAGCCCGGTACGCGCGGCGGTTTTCGCCAGCTCCGGCGAACCCTGACCCAGACGATAGCCAACCCTAATGGTGACCGCCATCGCCAGCGACAGCGGCAGGACGAACATCAGCGAGCTGAAGTTAAGCGCAATCTGGTGCCCCGCCACGTCAACAATTCCCAGCGGGGAGACCAGCAGGGCAACCACAGCAAACAGCGTCACTTCGAAGAACAGCGCCAGTGCGATGGGCAGGCCGAGCTGGGTCAGGCGTTTCAGCACCGCCCAGTCAGGCTTCTCAAAGCGCGACTCGGCGGTAATATCGCGCATGGAGCGCGCGCGGCGCACCCACAGCGACATGCAGAGGTACATCACCCAGTAGACCGCCGCGGTGGCCACGCCGCAGCCGACGCCGCCCAGCTCCGGCATCCCGAGATGACCGTAAATAAAGATGTAGTTCAGCGGAATGTTAACCAGCAGGCCGATAAAGCCCATTACCATTCCCGGCTTAGTTTTCGCCAGCCCCTCGCACTGGTTGCGCGCCACCTGGAAGAAGAGGTAGCCCGGCGCGCCCCACAGCAGCGCCCGCAGGTAGCCGACGGCGATATCGGCCATTTTCGGGTCAATATCATGCATGGCGTGAATAATATGACCCGCGTTCCAGAGCACCACCATCACCAGCACAGACACCAGCGCCGCCAGCCAGTAGCCCTGACGCACCTGATGCGCGACGCGATCGCGGCGGCCTGCGCCGTTGAGCTGCGCGATAGTCGGCGTGAGGGCCAGCAGCAGGCCGTGGGCGAAGAGGATCGCCGGCAGCCAGATAGAGGTGCCGATGGCGACCGCCGCCATGTCGGTGGCGCTGTAACCGCCGGCCAGCACGGTATCAACAAAGCCCATTGAGGACTGGGCAACCTGCGCGAGGATCACCGGAATAGCCAGAGCCAGTAACTGACGCGCTTCACTGGAGTACTTCTGCACGTGAACACCTGTATTGTTGTTATTTGCGAGACTAAAAAAGCCGCCATACGTGGCAGCAGGAAGAGAATGCGGGGAATTTCAGTCCATTGTAGCGGGAGTAATTCATTAAGCCAGTGAAATAGTGCACTTAAGGCGCTGCAGGCTGGCAAGGGGATTTTCCACCTGTTATTGTGCTGGGCATGGCGTTGCGGCGCGGGCCGCATAACGAATTGAGGAGTCAACATTATGTTTACGGGGATTGTGCAGGGCATAGCAAAAGTAGTGAACATCACTGAAAAACCTAACTTCCGTACCCACGTGGTGGAACTGCCGGAGGCGCTGCTGCCCGGTCTGGAAACCGGTGCCTCGGTGGCGCATAACGGCTGCTGCCTGACCGTCACAGAGATCGACGGAAATCGGGTCAGCTTCGACCTGATGAAAGAGACCCTGCGTGTCACCAACCTCGGCGAGCTGAACGAAGGCGACGTGGTGAATATCGAGCGTGCGGCAAAGTTCAATGATGAGATTGGCGGGCACCTGATGTCCGGGCACATCATGACCACCGCCGAGGTGGCGAAGATCTTAACCTCAGAAAACAACCGTCAGATCTGGTTTAAGCTCCAGCAGCCGGAGCTGATGAAGTACATTCTGCAGAAGGGGTATGTCGGCGTGGACGGCATCAGCCTGACGGTGGGGGAAACCACGGCAACGCGTTTCTGCGTACACCTGATCCCGGAAACCCTGCAGCGCACCACCCTCGGCAGTAAAAAGCTCGGGCATCGCGTTAACATTGAAATCGACCCCCAGACTCAGGCGGTGGTGGATACCGTGGAGCGGGTGATGGCGAGCCGTGAAGCGGCGCTGGCCGCCGCCGCTGTACAGGCTCAGCAAGAGTCCTGATTCAGTCGCACAGCAGGGTGCCGCGTACCCTGTTGTGCTCATCGTCCTGCCCGAGCACCAGCGCGACCGCCTTGCGGGCAATGCCCTCCAGCGAATAGCCGATTGCCGGTATGGCGCTCTGCCCCGGCAGACGCGTACTGCCGTCGAGACTGAACACCACCACCTGCTCCGGCACGCTAATCTGATAGTCGCGCAGCAGGGTTATCGCCTCCTGCGCCTGACTGTCGTCGGTGACCAGCAGGGCAGTAAACTTCACCCGGCTGTTGATCAGTTTTTGCAGCGCGATGCGCGGCTCGCTTTCGCCCTCAATTACCCGCTGACGGTTGAAGGGAATAAGCTGGTTTTCTGCCGCTTCGCGATAGCCCTGCAGGGTTTCCCGTGCCGCATCCCCGCCGGGAAAGTTGATCAGCGCGATGTCGCGGCGCTTGTGACGACTCAGATACTCCACCGCGGTCTGCGCGGCAAACTGACGGTCGCAGGCCACGCTCTGGGCGTCCGGGGCGCTCAGGCAGTCGATAAAGATCACGTCCTCATGCAGCGGCGGCAGGGCGAAGCGCGCCCCCACCACCAGCAGGGCATCGCACAGCCCGCTCGACAACTCCTCCACCGCCCGCAGTACCGCCGGCGCATCGCTGGCAAAGCGCAGCAGCAGATGCTTGCGGTGCTGGCTGAGCTGTTTCTCCAGCGCCTGTAAATAGCCGGTGGACTGCTGAACGTGTTCGGTGGCGCAGATCACGCCGATGCAGTGCGTGGTCTGACTGGTCAGCGAGCGGGCGATGGCGTTGGGCTTGTAGTTCAGCGTCTCGGCGGCGCGTAACACCGCCTGACGGCTCGCTTCCTTCACGCCGCGGCTGCCGCTCAGCACGCGCGATACCGTGGCCTTGGAGACCTGCGCCAGACGCGCGACATCGTTAATGGTGGACATAATCATTTCCTGAAAACAGGCGGGCGCGCAAGCCCGCCGGGCACTCACTCAGTAAAGCCATTGCGTTCCGCGGTCTGGCTGAACCACTCCCCGCTGCGCTTGATGGTGCGCTGCTGGGTTTTAATATCAAGCGACACAAAGCCGTAGCGGTTTTTATACGCGTTGCACCAGGACCAGTTATCGATAAAGGTCCACATATGGTAGCCGAGGCAGTTGCTGCCCTCGCTGATGCCCTTGTGCAGCCACTTCAGGTGCTCGCGTACAAAATCGATGCGGTACTGGTCCTCGATTTTGCCGTCTTTTTCAAAGCGCTGCTCGTTCTCCACACCCATACCGTTCTCGGAAATATAGCAGCGCGGATTGCCATAGTTTTCGCGCAGGTTGGTGAGGATGTCGTAGATACCGCGCTCGTAGATCTCCCAGCCGCGATACGGGTTCATCTTACGGCCCGGCATCTCATACGCGCTGAAGAACCACTCCGGCATAAACGGGCTGGCCGGATTGACCACGCTGTCGCGGCACTTGATGCGGCGCGGCTGATAATAGTTCACGCCGAGCAGATCCACCACGCCATCGCGGATCAGCGCCGCGTCTTCCGGCTCGCTGACCGGCAGCATACCGTACTCGTTGAGCAGCGACACCAGATCTTCCGGGTAGCTGCCGCGCAGCACCGGGTCGAGGAAGCTGCGGTTGAAGAACAGATCCGCAATGTGGGCGGCCTTGACGTCCGCCGGATGCTGCGAGCGCGGGTAGGAGGGGGTAAGGTTGAGAATGATGCCGATTTCGCCCTCGGCGCCACACTCGCGCCAGGCTTTTACTGCCCGGGCATGGGCCAGAATGGTGTGGTACGCCACGGTCGCCGCACGCCTGAAGTCCACCACGTTGGGGTAGTGGAAGTCATACAGATAGCCGCCTTCCACCGGTACTACCGGTTCGTTGAAGGTGAACCAGGTTTTCACCCGATCGCCAAACAGCCCAAAGCAGGTGCGGGCGTAATGCTCATACGCCTCTACGACTTCGCGACTCTCCCAGCCGCCTTTCTCCTGCATCGTCATCGGCATATCGAAGTGGAACAGGTTAATGAATGGCGTGATCCCCTGGGCCAGCAGTTCGTCGATCACCTGGTTATAGAATTCCACCGCCTGCGGGTTAACCTCGCCGCTGCCGTCGGGGATCAGCCGCGCCCAGGAGATCGAGGTGCGAAAGCTGTTGTGGTTAAGCTGCTTCAGCAGCGCGATATCCGCTTTCCAGTTCTGATAAAAGGTGGAGGTCTGCGCCGGGCCGACGCCGTGGTGAAAACGCTCGGGCTGGGCATCGAACCAGTGGTCCCACACCGTCGGGGTTTTACCATACGCAAGGCTCTCGCCTTCGGTCTGCGGCGCGGAGCTGGCGCTGCCCCACCAGAAATTTTTCGGAAATACGTAGTCCATTGCATCCTCTCAGCGGTGACGGAGATTAATTTACGGTGACAGTGTCACTTTGCGCGTGATTATTTTCTTCCTGTTTGAGCAGGGTGCGCTCGTAAGCTTTCAGGAACGGGTAATACATCAGGGCGGCCATCACCATACAAACCAGGCACATGATCACCGGGCTGATGGCCCAGTTGGCGGCCCAGGAGGCACCGATCGGCGCTGGCGTGGTCCACGGGGTGAGCGATACCACCTGCGCGACCCAGCCCATTTTGGTGGCGGTCCAGGCGAGGGTGGCGTTCACCATCGGGATCAGAATGAAGGGCAGGAACAGCACCGGGTTCATGATCACCGGCGCACCGAACAGGATCGGCTCGTTGATGTTAAAGAAGCTTGGCACTACGCCCATTTTGCCGATGGTGCGCAGGTGGATCGCGCGGCTGCGCAGCAGCAGCAGGGCCAGCGGCAGGGTCGAGCCGACGCCGCCGATCAGCAGATAGTGGTCCCAGAAACCCTGCAAGTAGACGTGAGGCAGTGCGCTCCCGGCGGCCAGCGCCGCCTGGTTGGCAGACAGGTTAGCCATCCAGAACGGGTTCATGATGCCGGTGACGATAAGCGCACCGTGAATGCCTGCGAACCACAGGATCTGGCAGATAAGGACCGAAATCAGCACCGCGGGCAGCGAGTCGGACGCCGCGACCAGCGGCGACAGCAGATGCATAATCGCTTCGGGAATAATCATCCCGGTGGTGGATTCGATCAGCAGATTCAGCGGGTGCAGGGTGGCAATAATCACCACTACCGGAATAAGGATCTCAAACGAGCGCGCCACCCCGGTCGGCACCTCTTTCGGCAGGCGAATAGTGATGTTGCGACGCTTCAGGAAGGCATACATCTCACTGGCGTAAATAGCCGCGATCAGCGCGGTAAAGATGCCCTGGCCGGAGAAGTACTGGGTGGAGATCTGGCCGTCTTTGTAAGGCGCGGCAACCAGCAGGAATGCCATAAACGCCAGCAGGCCGGTCATGGTCGGGTCGAGCTTGTAGTGTTTACCGAGGCTGGCACCGATCCCAACCGAGATAAAGAAGGTCATTACCCCCATGCTGAGGTTAAACGGCAGCATCAGCTGTTCACGATACTTCAGCGACAGATCGAGCCAGCCGCGGCAGAAGGCGTTCTGGGTATCGGGCGAGAAGGGCGGAAAGATAAAGACAAGTAAAAACGAACCGATGATCATAAACGGCAGGGCGGCGAGAAAACCATCCCTGATAGCCACCACGTGGCGCTGAGAACCCATGGCACCGGCCAGCGGGGTGATCTTATTTTCAATTACATGGACCATGCTCTGGTACAGGCTCATGACGGTTTTTCCTTGTAGGGGTCGTAGGCACGTCATGATTGTGAAACAAGATGGAAACCGGTTTCCAATTTATAATGAGTTAATTGTTAAGCAGATCACTCCCTGAGGAACGAAGAGCGGGAAACCGTGAGAGAGTTCACAAAAACCCCGGCAACGCCGGGGAAGGTTAGCGGGGAACGCGCAGGCCGTGCTCTACGCCGCGGCTGAAGACCACCTGCCACAGCTGGATATCACGGGCGCGGAAGGCACCGGCACAGGCGTTGAGGTAATAGGTAAACATGCGGCGGAAGCGCTCGGAGTAGTTATCCGCAATCTCCGGCCAGGCGGCCTGAAAACGCGCATACCACGCCATCAGCGTTTTGTCGTAGTCCGGCCCAAAGTTGTGCCAGTCTTCCATCACAAAGTGCTTTTCCGCCGCGTTGGCGATATGGCGCACCGAAGGCAGACAGCCGTTGGGGAAGATGTACTTATTGATCCACGGGTCTACGCTGTTGCTGGTGGTGCGGGAACCGATGGTATGCAGCAGGAACAGACCGTCCGGCTTCAGGTTCCGGTCTACCACCTCAAAGTAGGTGGCGTAGTTTTTTGGCCCGACGTGCTCGAACATGCCTACCGAAACGATGCGGTCAAACTGCTCATCGAGGTCGCGGTAGTCCTGCAGGCGGATGTTGACGTCCAGACCCTGACAGCGTTCCTGCGCCATCTTCTGCTGCTCGGCGGAGATGGTCACCCCGTGCACGCTGACACCGTAGTGCCGCGCGGCATACTCCGCCAGCCCGCCCCAGCCGCAGCCGATGTCTAGCAGCGTCATGCCCGGCTCCAGCGCCAGCTTGTCGCAGATGAGCTTCAGTTTCGCCTGTTGTGCATCGACCAGGTTGTCGGCAGTTTTCCAGTAGCCGCAGGAGTACTGCATCGCCGGGTCGAGCATGCGGCTGAAGAGATCGTTCCCCAGATCGTAGTGCTCTTTGCCTACCATCCACGCGCGCTTGCGGCTCTGGAGGTTAAAAACCCTGGCGCCGAGGATGCGCAGCGTATCTTTGAAATGGTGCGGTAGCTGCTTTTCCAGCCCGGCGCGCAGCACGCGGGTAAAAAAGAGATCGAGGCGGTCGCAGTCCCACCAGCCATCCATATAGCTTTCACCGAGGCCGAGTGAGCCTTCCTGCAGCACGCGTTTGAAAAACTGGGGATTGTTTACCCTGATGTCGCCGGGCCGGCTGCCGTTGATTTCAATGCCGGCGCGGCCCAACAGTTCACTGACGATGCGGAACCATTCACTGTCCCGGACGCTGACTTCTTCTATACATGATGAACTCATAGCTTCTCCATCACCCACGTGTGATCAGAACCTTCAAAAAGCGTAGACGCATTTTAAGGATTGAGAGAATTATCACGGTTTACACCGTGAGCCTGATTTCTGACGATGAACAGAGGAAGGGATGAAAACCCTTGCCAGAAGTGCCTTCCATGGTGGGAGGGGAGCATCCTGATCCCCGTTTCTGCCTGTTTATTATGGTGTTACGGCTGGCAGCAACGAAAATCAGTATAGGCCCCGCCTGGGGTGGGTTCAAGTGAAAAAGGTAGCAGGCTAATCAGGCGATAACGAAATTATCGCCTGGGAAATTACCTGTCGGACGACGAGGCGGCGGTGCGTGCAGGATTGATGCTCGCCTGCATCGCCCAGCCCAGCACCACCAGTACAATCGTAGCCAGCATGACGCTGGTGGTGGCCAGCAGCGGCCAGGCGATCAGCGCTGACACTACCAGGCTTGCGAAGAAGCACAGGCCCAGCTGCAAAGTATTCTGCAGCGCGGCAGCGCGTCCGGTGGCCTGCGGGAAGGGCAGCAGAGCGGCGGCAACCACGATGGGGTAGATAGCGCCGTTCGCCATCGCCATCAGGCAGAACGGGATCAGCAGCAGCGTCAGCGACGAGCCAGCCAGCACGCCAACGGCGAAGGTTGCCACCACGCTCAGGGCAAACGTCGCCAGCAGCCACGGCAGCATGCGCGCCCCGGACCACTTCTGCAGCGCGCTGCGGCAGCCGTACCCGCCTATCAGAAACGCGATAGTCTGCGGAACGTAGCTCAGGCCGATGATGCCCGGACCATAACCCATTTCGCTGAGGATAAACGGTGAGCCGGTCAGCCAGGCGAAGAAGCTCGCTGAGCAGGCGGCATAGATCAGCACGTTACCGGTATAGACGCGGGAGCGCAGCAGGGAGAGAAAGCGCAGCGGAGCGGCCTTTTCGCTGGTTGGATGGCGCGGCAGCGGTTTCAGGCGCAGGGCCGGGATCATCAGCGCGAGGGTGATGCCAAACAGCACCACGAAGATCGCCTGCCAGACGCTGTGGTTGAGGATAAAGCTCCCCAGCAGCGGGGCGAGTGCCGGCGACAGGCCGACCAGCGGCATGATGGTGGCAAAGATGCGCCGCGCGTTGGTCGGGTAATAATCGGTGACCAGCGCCTGCCAGATCACCGCCGCTGAGCAGACTCCGACCGCCTGAATGAAGCGCAGCACCAGCAGGCCGGTGGCGCTTTCGACCCAGACCATGCCGAGGCTGGCGAGGGCGAAAACCGCCAGACCCACCAGCAGCACCGGGCGACGGCCATAGCTGTCAGAGAGCGGTCCCCACAGCAGCTGCGCCAGAGCGAAACCGGCGAGGAACAGGCTCAGGCTGGCGCTGACGGCGGCAGGCGCAACCCCGAGATCCTGCTGAATGGCGGCAAACGCCGGCAGGTACATATCGGTTGCCAGAAAGCCGAGCACGCTCAGCCCGGCAAGCCAGATCAGAAATCCTTTTGATGGACGCATGAACTTTCTCTTTTATCAATCAGTGCAGGTAGACGGGGCGTGAGTGTAAGAAGTGCGTTCCGGCTTGTGAACCGTTAATATTTGTAGATTGCGTTCAAAAATTTTGCAGGCAAAAACATGTGGTCTGAATATTCGCTGGAAGTGGTGGATGCGGTGGCGCGCAACGGCAGCTTTAGCGCGGCAGCCAAAGAGCTGCATCGCGTGCCTTCTGCCGTCAGTTATACCGTGCGTCAGCTGGAGGAGTGGCTGGCGGTGCCGCTGTTTGCGCGCCGCCATCGTGATGTGGAGCTGACCCCCGCCGGGGCGTGGTTTTTGAAGGAGGGGCGCTCTGTTATCAAAAAAATGATGGTCACCCGCCAGCAGTGTCAGCAGATCGCCAACGGCTGGCGCGGCCAGCTGTCGATTGCGGTGGACAATATTGTCCGCCCGGAGCGCACCCGGCAGCTGGTGCTCGACTTCTATCGCCACTTCCCGGACGTGGAGCTGCTGGTCTCTCAGGAGGTGTTCAACGGCGTCTGGGATGCGCTGGCCGACGAGCGCGTCGAGCTGGCGATTGGCGCGACCCAGGCGATTCCGGTCGGCGGGCGCTACGCCTTTCGCGATATGGGGATGCTGAGCTGGCAGTGCGTGGTGGCTGCCAGTCATCCGCTTGCGCAACAGCAGGAGCCAGTGAGCGACGATCGGTTGCGCAACTGGCCATCGCTGGTGCTGGAAGATACCTCGCGCTCGCTGCCGAAGCGTATTACCTGGCTGCTCGATAACCAGCGCCGGCTGGTGGCACCGGACTGGGCCTCGGCGGAGGTGTGTCTCAGCGCCGGATTGTGCATTGGCATGGTGCCGTCGCATTTTGCCAGGCCCTGGCTGGACCGCGGCGAGTGGAAAGCGCTGACGCTGGAGAACCCGTTTCCGGATGCGGCCTGCTGCCTGACGTGGCGGCAGAATGATGCCTCACCGGCGCTGCAGTGGCTGCTGGATTATTTAGGGGACAGTGAAACGCTGAACCGGGAGTGGCTGCGGGAGCCTGAGTGACAGGCTCCCCGCAGGATTAGCGGCGGTAGTCGCGGAACGGACCGTCAGCGACGGAACGGCGTTCGATCAGGCGCGGATGCACCTCGATGGTCTGGGCCTCTTCGCGCTTGCTGGTGATCCTGTCCAGCAGCATGTTGAAGGCCGTCTCGCCCAGCGAATCCTTCGGCTGGTGGATAGTGGTCAGCGCCGGGCTGAAGAAACGCGCGTTGCGCACGTTGTCATAGCCAATCACAGAAATATCCTGCGGTACGCGCAGACCCATCTCATCCGCGGCACAGATGGCGCCCATCGCCATGATGTCGCCGCCGCAGAATACCGCGGTAGGGCGGTGCGCCTGAGAGAGGATCTGCTGCATTGCGCGGTACCCGGATTCCGGCTCGAAGTCGCCCTGCACGATCCAGGCCTCCGGCACCGCAATCTGCGCCTCTTTCATTGACTGCATAAAGCCTGCCAGGCGGCCTGCGCCGGTGTTGCGCTCCAGCGGGCCGGGAATGACGCCGATGTCACGGTGTCCGCGCTCAATCAGATAGCGCCCGGCCATGTAACCGCCCTTGAAGGCGTTATCGATAACCGAATCAGTAAAGTCGGCGCGCGCTTCGCCCCAGTCCATGACGACCATCGGAATGTGGCGATACTCTTCCAGCATGCCGATCAGCGAATCCGGATACTCTGAGCACATTACCAGCAGACCGTCGACGCGCTTCTGCGCCATCATCGACAGGTAAGCGCGCTGCTTCTCCTGGTTGTTGTAGGCGTTGCCGAGCAGCAGGGTGTAGCCTTTGGCGAAGCAGTTTTTTTCCACCGCTTCGATGATTTCGGCGAAATACGCGGCTTCGCTGCTGGTCGCCAGCAGGCCAATCGATTTCGTATGGTTCACTTTCAGGCTGCGGGCGACCGCGCTGGGTGAATAGTGCAGCTCTTTAATCGCTGCCCACACCGCGTTGCGCGTCTCTTCCGCAACAAAACGCGTCTTGTTAATGACGTGTGAAACAGTTGTAGTAGAAACGTTTGCTTTTTTCGCGACGTCTTTAATTGTTGCCATGAAATATCACTCCAGACCACCCTCTAAACTCCTGAAATTTATCAAGGTAAACGTTTGCCTGTGTTAAGCCTCGGTTGCAACCATGTTGTGTTGCAAATGACCGGGAGAGTTACACCAAACGTCAGGAGGGAGTAGTGGCCGGTAAACAAAATAATTTAGCGACGAATTTTGGCCGATCCGCAGCAAAAGTGGAAGCGTTAATACGCATATCAAACTAAATCGCAGGGGATTTTTCGCACGAACTATGCAAAAATGATCAAGACCTGCTTTTTACAGGGATATTCTGGAGCCAAAAAATGAACAAAGATCTGAAATTTTCACTGCTGACGACCGTTATCACGCTGGGTTTGATCGTTTTCGGCGCGCTGACCGCCATTCTGCACTAAAAAATCGCCCCTGAAACGGGAGGGAAGCCGCTTCTCTCCCGTTTGCGCAACAACAGTGTGACCCTCCTCCCGTTTTACCCTCCGATAATTAACAATTCAGCAATAGTCTTTAGCATGTTTTGTCACTTCTGTTTTTGTTTACAAACTGTCATTCTTTCGCTCCCTGAATGATCACCGCTCCGGCGGTAACGGCCAGACCGGATTACACGGCGTCTGGCCCGGAGTAAAAATGCTATGAAAATCAACTTTCCGCTGCTTGCCCTGGCTATCGGCGCTTTTGGGATTGGTACCACAGAATTCTCACCGATGGGGCTGCTGCCGGTTATCGCCGACGGGGTTAACGTCTCCATTCCCGCCGCCGGGATGCTGATTAGCGCCTATGCGGTTGGGGTGATGATTGGCGCACCGCTGATGACGCTGCTGCTGTCGCATCGCGCACGCCGCAATGCCCTGATCTTCCTGATGGCTATCTTCACTCTCGGCAATGTGCTGTCTGCCATCGCCCCGGACTACACGACGCTGATGCTGTCGCGCATTCTCACCAGCCTCAACCACGGCGCGTTCTTCGGGCTGGGTTCCGTGGTGGCGGCAAGCGTGGTGCCGAAGCACAAACAGGCCAGCGCGGTAGCAACCATGTTTATGGGGCTGACCATCGCCAATATCGGTGGCGTTCCGGCCGCGACCTGGCTGGGTGCCACCATCGGCTGGCGCATGTCGTTCCTCGCCACCGCCGGGCTGGGCGTTATCGCCATGCTGAGCCTCTGGCTGTCGCTGCCGAAGGGCAGTGCCGGCGAGCGGCCTGACGTGCGTAAAGAGCTGTCGGTACTGCTGCGTCCGCAGGTGCTGAGTGCGCTGCTGACCACGGTACTGGGTGCCGGCGCCATGTTCACGCTCTACACCTATATTGCCCCGGTGCTGCATGACGTTACCGCCGCCACTCCGGCATTTATTACCGGCATGCTGGTGCTGATTGGCGTGGGCTTCTCCATCGGTAACTTCCTCGGCGGCAAGCTGGCTGACCGTTCGGTCAACGGCACGCTGAAAGGGTTTCTGTTGTTGCTGATCGTGATTATGGCCGCTATTCCGTGGCTGGCACGCACCGAGCCTGGCGCAGCCATCAGCATGGTGGTGTGGGGCGCGGCTACTTTTGCGGTGGTGCCGCCGCTGCAGATGCGTGTGATGCGCGTCGCCAGCGAAGCACCGGGGCTGTCATCCTCGGTGAATATCGGGGCGTTCAACCTCGGTAATGCGCTGGGCGCGGCAGCGGGCGGGGCGGTGATCTCCGCAGGCCTGAGCTACAGCGTGGTGCCTGTGATGGGTGCCGCGATCGCCGCAGCGGGTCTGCTGCTGGTGCTGATCGCCTCGCGTAAACCCCAGGCGCAGGCGTGCGCGGCTGAATAACGCGTTGCGCATCACGCGCAGGCAATAAAAAAGGAGAAGGGATAACCTTCTCCTTTTTTTATATCCGCTCGCTTCAGCGAATGGTTTTCGGAGTCATCACCCGGCGCGCGCCCACGTAGTGGCGCTTCCAGTAGTCTTCGCTCAGACTGGTGATCTGAATGCCCTGGCCGCTGCTCGGGGACTGAATAAATTTGCCGTTGCCCATGTAAACGCCGACGTGATCGGCGGTGCCGCGACCCTGGGTGCGGAAGAACACCAGATCGCCGGTTTCAAGCGCGCCACGATCCACTGCGGCGGCATCGCGCAGGTGGTACATTTCGTTGGCGGTGCGCGGAATGCGGAACTTCACCAGATCTTTATAGGCATACCACACCAGGCCGCTGCAGTCGAAACCGGTACGCGGCGAGGTGCCGCCCCAGCGATAAGGTTTGCCAATCTGCTGGATCAGCTTCGACATCGCGGTTTTCTGCGCTTTCTGCACCCGCAGCTTGTGCGCATCGGCGATGGTGAGCCCTTTAGTCCTGCGTGATTTCAGACAGGCGCTGGCGTTACGGCTTTTGCGGCAGGCGGCGGAAGTGGTGCTGGCGACACGAGAAACGGTGCGGGTGGTGCGAGAAGCTGTTTTTGGCGAGGTGCTACGTTTCTTGAGTGCGGTGGGGCTTTTTTTACTTTTTTCGATGCGCTTTTTCGCCGGGGTGGATTTCTTTTTCGCTTTCGCGTTGGTCGCGGTACTGGTTTTTTGTACCTTCGCCGGACGCGCGTGCTCGGACGCCACCGCCAGCGGCGTTGCGACAAAGGAAAATGTTGTCAGTAATACAGCACAGAGCGTGACTGAGATGGTCTTAATACGCGCCACTGGCTAGTCCCTCTTTAGATGCAGGCAACAATGCGAGCACTATACTAGTGCAAAACCAGACGATTCTAATCGAAAAAAAGCGGGAAAGTTAATAGCCATTTCGTCTGATACGCGGTGTGTCGCACAATATGTTGCCTGCGCAGGCGCAACGAGATTTCGTGGGGCATCGGCAAGAAAAATGTTATTCTTCAGGTATGTTTAACGACGGCGTATCCGTTCCGTGAATCGCGGCCTGCAAAATGCTGTTTTCCGGGGCGACGGGTAGCCGCTACAATAACAGGCTATTGCCGTATCAAGCTTGAGGAAGTGAGACAATGAGCGACACCATCGAAAAAATTCAGCGCCAGATTACTGAGAACCCGATCCTGCTGTACATGAAAGGTTCCCCGAAACTGCCGAGCTGCGGCTTCTCTGCCCAGGCCGTACAGGCGCTTTCCGCCTGCGGCGAGCGCTTCGCCTACGTGGACATTCTGCAGAACCCGGACATCCGCGCCGAGCTGCCGAAATACGCGAACTGGCCGACCTTCCCGCAGCTGTGGGTTGACGGCGAGCTGGTTGGCGGCTGCGATATCATCATCGAAATGTATCAGCGTGGCGAACTGCAGCCGCTGATCAAAGAGACCGCGGCGAAGTACCAGTCCGCAGAGCCAGACGCAGAATAAGCGTCAGGTAAAAAAAAGGCGACCCGCGGGTCGCCTTTTTTTATGCTTCCGGTTCCGCCAGCGGCGCCAGCGGCCAGCCGCCGAGACGCTTCCAGCGGTTGACGATTTCGCAGAACAGCAGGGCAGTCTGCTCGGTATCGTACAGCGCCGAATGCGCCTGAGCGCTGTCGAACGGAATGCCCGCCGCGATACAGGCTTTCGCCAGCACCGTCTGACCCAGCGCCAGACCGCTCAGGGCGGCGGTGTCGAAGGTGACGAACGGATGGAACGGGTTACGTTTCAGCGAGGCGCGCTCGGCGGCGGCCATCATAAAGCTGTGATCGAACGTGGCATTGTGCGCCACCATGATCGCCCGGTTACAGCCGCTGTCCTTCATACCTTTGCGTACCGCTTTGAAGATAGCGTGCAGGGCATCATATTCGCTGACTGCACCGCGCAGCGGGTTGTGCGGATCGATGCCGTTGAACGCCAGCGCTTCCGGTTGCAGGACCGCGCCCTCGAACGGCTCGACGTGAAAATGGTGTTTCTCGTCAATGCTCAGCCAGCCTTGCTCGTCCATTTTCAGCGTGACGGCAGCAATTTCCAGCAGCGCGTCCGTTCTGGCATTGAATCCGGCGGTTTCCACGTCAATCACAACGGGATAAAAGCCACGGAAACGGTCACAGAGACCGGTAAGTTGAGCAGTGTCTGACATTAAGCGTCTCTTGGAGTCAAAAAAAAGCAGCGCGCATTATGGCAAATTTCAGGAAGGGATGCAGTAATACGGGCGCGATTGCGCCCGTCGGAGATTAATTGCCGAGACCTTTACCGGCGTCTTTCGCCTCGATCAGCTCAATTTTGTAACCATCTGGATCTTCCACGAACGCGATGACGGTGGTACCGCCTTTCACCGGACCCGCTTCACGGGTGACGTTGCCGCCGTTCTGACGGATGCGCTCGCAGGCTTCCACGGCGTTATCGACTTCCAGCGCGATGTGACCGTAAGCATTGCCCAGCTCATAGCTGTCCACGCCCCAGTTATAGGTCAGCTCAATTACCGCTTCTTCGCTTTCCGGGCCGTAACCCACGAAGGCCAGAGAGTATTTGTACTCTGTGTTTTCACTGGTACGCAGCAGTTTCATGCCCAGCACGTTGGTGTAAAACTCGATAGAACGCTGCAGGTCGCCGACACGTAACATGGTGTGAAGTAAGCGCATAATTTCCTCTTGGTGTAATCCCGCCCGCTGCCGTGACCAGTGCCGCGACAGCTAACGTCGTGTTATGCGGGCAGGGGATAGTGAGTTATTTTTTCAGGTGTTTTTAAGAAACACTGTTTTAGTATAGCGGCGGATCGCCGCCGCTATCAATGCAGGATCACAGGGTCGGGTAGTCGATGTAGCCTTCTGCGCCGCCGCCGTAGAAGGATTCCGGACGCTGCGGGTTGAGTTCCGCTTTTTTATGCAGGCGCTCTACCAGATCCGGGTTGGCGATGTAGTCGCGACCAAACGCCACGGCATCGATCAGCCCTTTTTCAATCAGCGCTTCGGCTTTCTCCGGGGTATAAGCTCCCGCACCGATGATCACACCGTCGAAACGCGCGCGCACTTTCTCGCGGAACGCCTCGGTGTAGGATTCACCGCCCGCCCAGTCCGGCTCGGACATGTGCAGATAGGCGATGCCACGCTTGTTCAGCTCTTCAATCAGGTACAGCGCATCGGCTTCTTCATTCGGGCCGTTATCGACGTTCTGGAAAGTACCGATCGGCGACACGCGGATACCGATGCGATCGGCGCTCCACTCTTCACACACGGCGTCAATCACTTCCAGCACCAGGCGAGCGCGGTTTTCAACGCTGCCGCCGTACTGGTCGGTACGCTGGTTGGAAGTCGGGGAGAGGAACTGGTGCAGCAAGTAGCCGTGCGCGCCGTGCAGCTCAACCATGTCGAAGCCGGCATCGCGGGCGTTGCCCACCGCCTGACGGAAATCATTCACGATCCCCGGAATTTCGCTGGTTTCCAGCGCGCGCGGGGTAGTGGTGTCGACGCGAATGGCGTTGCCGTTCTCATCGCGCAGCGAGGTGCGGGTTCCGGCGTTAATGGCCGACGGCGCGACCGGTGCCTGCTGGCCCGGCTGGATGCTGCTGTGGGAAATACGGCCCGTGTGCCAGAGCTGAACGGCGATGCGACCGCCTTCCTGATGCACGGCAGCGGTGATGTTTTTCCAGGCGGCAATCTGCTCGGCAGTGTGCAGGCCTGGCGCGCCGGCGTAACCTTTCGCCTGGAAAGAGATCTGGGTGGCTTCGCTGATAATCAGACCAGAGCTGGCGCGCTGGCGGTAGTATTCGGTCATCAGCGGGGTGGGGATATCACCCGGCTCGATGCTGCGCAGACGCGTCAGCGGGGCCATAAATACGCGGTTCGGGGCTTCAATCGCACCCACTTTAAGCGAGGTAAACAGTTTTTCCTGGGACATCATGACTCCTGAGTAGACCGGTCGTCTAGTAAATGAGTAAAAATAAGTGCCTGTCAGGCAGGCACCGCTAATAAAGACTGCATGTAGCGTAGCGTACTCTCCAGCGGCGTGGCGCTGCGCGAGATCTTCGCCTGCAGATTACCGCCCAGCCACAAGGCATACAGCGCCTGCGCCAGCGCGCGAGGGTCGTCCACGGCAGTAAGACTCTTCTCTGCTACGCCCTGCTCAATGGATTCTGCCAGCAGGGCGATGATTTGCGCTGCGCCCTGGTCAAGGGCGATGCGCATATCTTCGGAAAGATCGCACACTTCGGCAGAGAGTTTTACCGTCAGGCAGCCACTGATCATGCCGCACTGGCGGAACTGCTGCAGATTCTGCTCATACCAGCTCAGCAGGCGATCACGCTGCGTACCGGGGCTTTGCGTAAAGTGCTGGCGCAGCGTTGCCAGGTAGCAGGTGTAGTGTCGCTCCAGCATGCAGGCACCGAAGGCCTCTTTCGAGCGAAAATAGTGGTAGAACGATCCCTTCGGCACCTCGGCGGTTTTCAGCAGTTCGCTGAGCCCCATGCCGGTAAAGCCGCGATGCAGGCAGAGCCGCTCGCCGGTGGCAAGGAGGTGTTCGCGGGTATCGTGTTCAGTATCTCTGTTCATGCCGCACAGACTACTAGACCGAACGGTCTAGTGCAAGCCTCTCATGCTTATCAGGGCAGGCTTGCATCCTGCCGCCGGAGAGGCTTCAATTGTAGCAGGGGTGTTAACCAGGAGACGGCGTGGCTGAACAACTTGAGTTTTTCCCAATTCAGAGTCCCTGCCGGGGCATCTGCCAGGTCGATGAGCGCGGCTTCTGCAAAGGGTGCATGCGCAGCCGCGATGAGCGCTTTAACTGGCAGAGCCTGAGCGATACCCAGAAGCAGGAGGTGCTGCGCCTGTGCCGCCAGCGTCTGCTGCGCAAGCTGCGTGCCGGAAAAAACCAGCCGCCCGATGAAGAGCAGCAGCCCTCACTGTTTTAGCCGCGCATTCCTTTTATACTCACTGCCATTTTTCTACTTTACTAAGGATCTGTTTATGGTTGAGCGCATAACCCTGGCCCCGCAGGGACCGGAATTTTCGCGTCTGGTGATGGGCTACTGGCGGCTGATGGACTGGAAGATGTCCGCCCGGGAGCTGGCGACGTTTATTGAGCAGCATCTCGATCTCGGTATCACCACGGTCGATCACGCAGATATCTATGGTGGCTACCAGTGCGAGGCGGCGTTTGGCGAGGCGCTGCGCCTGGCCCCGCACCTGCGCAGCCGCATGGAGATCGTCACCAAATGCGGCATTGCCACTACCGCAAATCCCGCGCATCAGCTCGGGCACTACATCACCACCCGCGACCATATTCTTTCCAGCGCTGATGCCTCGCTGAAACATCTCGCCACCGACTACCTCGATCTGCTGCTGATCCACCGCCCGGACCCGCTGATGGATGCCGATGAGGTGGCTGAGGCGTTCACGACGCTGCACCAGAGCGGAAAAGTGCGCCACTTCGGCGTATCCAACTTCACGCCGGCGCAGTTTGCGCTGCTGCAGTCGCGCCTGCCGTTCACCCTGGCGACTAACCAGGTAGAGATCTCCCCGGTGCACCAGCCGCTGCTGCTCGACGGCACGCTGGATCAGCTCCAGCAGTTGCGCATTCGTCCGATGGCATGGTCATGCCTCGGCGGCGGGCGTCTGTTCAATGATGAGTCTTTCCGGGCGCTGCGCGACGAGCTGCAGACGGTGGCGCAGGAGATCGGGGCGCAGAGCATTGAGCAGGTGGTGTACGCCTGGATCATGATGCTGCCGTCGCGTCCGCTGCCGATTATCGGCTCCGGGAAAATCGAACGCGTGCAGAGCGCGGTAGCGGTGCTGTCGCTGACCCTCACGCGCCAGCAGTGGTTCCGCATTCGCAAGGCGGCGCTGGGCTACGACGTTCCATAAGGCTGAAAATGGCCTCCTTCCCGGTGACAATCGCGCGTCTGGTATAGACTTAAAGCGAATTCGAACCCGAAGGAGGCAACATGAAGCGTTTGAGTCTGGCTATGTTGACACTGTGTGCCTGCGCCACTGCGCATGCCGCCAGTCAGGATGTGGAGTTGAATCTTGTCACCGACCAGGGCATTGGCCCGTCGGTCGGCACGGTAAAAATCACCGAAACCGATAAGGGGCTGGAGTTTGCGCCCGACCTCAAAGCCCTGCCGCCCGGCGAGCACGGGTTCCATATTCACACCAATGGCACCTGCCAGCCGGCGATAAAAGCGGGCAAAGCCACGGCGGCGGAAGCAGCCGGGGGCCATTTCGATCCTCACAACACCGGTAAACATCTGGGGCCGGAAGGCGACGGCCATCTCGGCGATCTGCCGGTGCTGACGGTGAACTATGACGGCATCGCCACCGATCCGGTGGTCGCCCCGCGCATCAAGAAGATTGATGAAGTGAAAAATCGGGCACTGATGGTTCACGTCGGCGGGGATAACATGGCCGATCATCCGAAACCCCTTGGCGGCGGCGGTGAGCGCTACGCCTGCGGCGTCATTAAGTAACGCCGGTAGTGGCAAGCAGGCTGCCCGGCGGGGGAGCCTGCTCCAGCTGCGACAGCGAACAGTAGAGCCGCCAGATTAACGCCGCCAGATCCTGAGCTGCAGGCTGATGATGTTGCGCCAGCACCTCACTGATGCGGTGCAGTTCGGCAAGCGTCGCGCTCAGCGTGCGCTGGTGCACCCCACGCTCGCTCATCACCTCACTCAATAGCGAAACGGCGACATCCCGCACCTGTGCAAGCGGATCGGAGCGGGTTTCCCAGTCGCGCAGTTGCCACACCACGTGAGAGCAGTTCAGTAGCACCACGCCCCAGCGCAGCAGCCAGCGCCGCGCGGCGTCCTCTTTACTCCCGCTCAGCTGACTGATGTGGTGATACACCCGTGATTCAAACTCTCCTTCACTGTGCTGTGGCCTGCGGCTGAGCTGATCGATAAATCCGCGCCGGATGGCCCGGATATGACGTCGGCCTTTGCGGGTATCCGACCCCGGACGCAGCACAGCAAAAGCCAGCCATGAGACGCCCACCCCAACGATTTTCGCCAGATCGTCATTGAGGAAATCAGCAAAATCGAAGGTTGGTGGATTGGTCACCGCAATAAACGAACCCATAAACACGATTAGCTGGCCCCACAGCCCGGCCAGCTTCGGCTGCTGCAGCTTCATCAGCTGCATGGTGACGAGCAGCGGCAGGAGGAACATCAGGAACTGCCACAGCGCGCTAATCTGCACCATCAGGCCGAACTTTATTCCGAAGCTGAACAGCGTCAGCAGCAGTAGCGTGCGCATCAGCAGGGTAAAGGAGCGGAACGGCGCGGGCGAGGAGGAGTAAAGCACGCAGCTGATCGCCGCCAGCGACAGGGCACTGCTGCCGGCATCCCACTGGGTGGTGATACACCAGGCCCCGGTAAAGGTGATAACGCAAAAGGTGCGCAACCCGCTCCACAGCGCTTCGATGTTATCGGTATGACGCGCCAGCGCGGCGGTTTTCGGCGGCGTAAAGCGCGACACCGGCGTGGCGCTTTCCACGTCGCGCAGCCAGCGGCGGTTATTGAGGTAGATCCAACAGAAGGCGCGCAGCCGCTCGAAGAAGGCGCGCTGGCGGTAATCTGCCGTGCTGTCGGGGGTAATCTGCACCAGCAGGCGTGCCACGCTGAGCTTGTCGGCGCGCGGATCGGCAAGCAGAGTGAGAAGCTGCTGCAGCACCGGCCACAGGCGGGCGGGGGGATGGGGCCAGTTAACCAGCATGCGCCGCTGGCTGGAGATCATACTGGTGAGCCGCAGCTGCTGGTGAAGCAGGTAGTTCAGCAGGTTGTTTTGCCGGCGAAAGCGGTAATGACTCCAGAACGCCTGAATACGCAGCAGGTTAAGGGTGAGGATCTGGCCGATCACCGTTTCGTGTGCGCTGCGGATGGCCTCGTTGCTGTCCGGCTGCCACAGCAGGCTGGCGTGCTCCAGCAGGCGGCCATGCATGTTTTTCAGCGCGGTGATAAACGCATTGCCGTCTGCGCTGCCGGGCAGCACCATCATCATAAACCCGCCGCAGAGGATACCGATGATCACCTCGCAGACCCGCGCCTGCGCCAGATCCCACAGCTCGACGATCTCCACGGTTATGATCAGGCTGAAGGCGATGATGGCAGCGGTATACCCCGCAAGCTGGAAGGCATAGGCGGCGTTATTCTGAAAATGACTCGCCGCCCAGGTGCACAGCCCGAGCCAGGCCGCCATTGCCAGGGTGAACAGCCACGGGTCGTTGAGGGTATGGCCAGCGATGATCAGCGACGCGCTGGCCCCAAGCAGGCTGCCGGCGATGCGCCCGAGACTCTTACTCACCACGCCGCCGACGGTGGGAAAGCTTACCACCGCGGCCGAGGTCATTGCCCAGTAAGGTTCATCCAGCGTAAGGGCGTAGGCGAGGGTAAGCGCCAGACACATGGCGATGGCGTTGCGCAGGGCGTAACGCCACTGGACGGCGGTGGCTTTGCCCCAGGGCGAGTGTTGCCACTCCAGCCATTTCATCGTCATGGCGGGATCAGCGCGACAGCGAGAGGGTACAGGTGGTGCCCGAGACCAGCGTCACGCCGTCCGGCACGCGGTCCAGCGCGATACGCACCGGCACACGCTGGGCCAGCCGCACCCAGGGCACGTTGGGTTTGATATCCGGCACCAGCCCGCTGTCGCTCTCCACGCTCTGATCGTAGATGGCGCGTCCGATACTGGACACGCGGCCGCTCAGCGGGATATCGCCGCTGTACAACTCCACCCTGGCGCGATCGCCGATGCGGATATGGCGTAGCTTGGTCTCTTCGAAATAGCCCACCACGTAAAACGACCGGCTGTCGATCAGGGCAAACACCGGCTGGCCCTGGGTCGCGTAGTTGCCGGGGCGCGTTGTGAGGTTCGTCACCCAGCCGTCCACCGGCGCGGTCACCGTGGTCTGCGCGAGCTGCCACTGAGCCTGTTTCAGCGTCGCCCGGGCAACGTCGCGCTCGGCCAGCTTCTGTTTGACGGTCATGTTGGCGGACTCAAGATCCTCAGCGGAAATGTAGTTGTGCGGCAGATGCTGACGCCGGGCCGCTTCACTGCGAGCCTCTGCCAGATCCGCTTCACTGCGCGCCAGCTGGGCGTCGGCGTTCAGTACCGCAATCTCATACGGGGTTTTATCCAACGTGAACAGCACCTCGCCGGCCTTGACGTGCTGGTTATCGACGACGTTAAGCATGCGGACAGTGCCGGACACCTGCGGCGTAATGCTCACCTGTTCCGCCCGCACCTTGCCATCGCGTGTCCAGGGCGACTGCATGTAATAGGTCCACACCAGCCAGCCCGCCGTCAGCGCGAGGGCCACCACCAGCAGCGTGGAGAAATATTTCAGGGTTTTCATCTATATCACCAGCACCAGCACGCCGAGGCAGACAGAAAGGGAAAACAGCGACAGGTCCATCAGCGTGGGATGCCAGACGTCGCCGGAATAGAGCCAGCCGCGCAGGGCGCGATGAACCACCAGCCAGATGAAAAAACCGATGAACACGGCTTTAAACAGCGGTGGAAAATAGACCGACGCGCCAAAAACCAGGTCCTGAAGCGGAAATCCTGGTAAGCAAAACGTAAATTTCACCTAAGATCATCCTTTAATAGGGGAGAGAGACTGCCGTTTCCCGGGACCTGTTGTATTATGAAATTATATCTTTTTGCATAACGCCAGCAAAAGTAAGACAAATGTTTGCTGATTTACGCACTGCAGCGTAGTCTAAAATCAGCACAATAACTTAGCAAGCTAATTATAAGGAGATGAAATTGGAATCGCCACTGGGATCCGATTTAGCCCGCTTGGTGCGCATCTGGCGTGCTCTGATTGACCATCGCCTCAAGCCTCTGGAGCTGACCCAGACGCACTGGGTGACGCTGCACAATATCCATCAGCTGCCGCCTGACCAGTCGCAAATTCAGCTGGCAAAAGCGATTGGCATTGAACAGCCCTCGCTGGTGCGCACGCTCGATCAGCTGGAAGAGAAGGGGCTGATTTCCCGTCACACCTGCGCCAATGACCGCCGGGCGAAGCGCATCAAGCTGACTGAAAAAGCGGAGCCGATCATTGAGGAGATGGAGGATGTGATCCGCAAAACCCGGGGGGAGATCCTGTCGGGCATCAGTGCGGAGGAGCTGGACGCGCTGGTAAATCTGGTGTCGCGCCTGGAGCAGAACATCATCTCGCTGCAGGGCCGCAGCTAAAAAAAAGCCTCACCATCGGGTGAGGCTTTTTTATCTCCTGCGCCGTTAGCGAGGAGACACGGTAACCTGGCTGCCGTTGTTCGCCATCACGACGCGCTGACCGGCTGCAAACTGGGTTTTACCCTGTTTCTGCACCACCATAATGGTGTTGCCGTCATCTTTACGGATCTCAAGCTCTACGCCCTGGGATTTATTCATAGACCCCTGCACGCCCTGACCCGCCACGCCGCCGGCAATCGCGCCCGCTGCGGTAGCCAGTGAACGCCCGGTGCCACCGCCGACGGTGTTACCGAGGAAACCACCCAGCACCGCGCCGCCGAGTGCGCCAATTACGTTTTCGTCACTGCCGCCCTGAATCTGAACCGGACGCACATGCACCACCGTACCGTAGGTGACGTTCTGAACCTGCTTGGCTTCAGAGGCGGTATATACATCGCCGGACAGGCTGTTGTCATTCACGCAGCCTGCCAGCGTAAAGCTCACCAGCGAAATAGCCAGTACACGTTTAATCATTCTGAATCTCCTGTTCACATTCAGCCGCTCTCATGAGCATCCGTCATAGGTAGATTATAAGGCAAATTTCTGCCGCGTTTCATCGCGTTCTCGATGCAGCCTGCAAAAATAGTACTATCGCCTGGTTTAACCGTAGCTCAACGGCGTTATCGCAGCAGGGAGCGGGGTTCTCATATTGCTGGCAATGATGGAAATTAATCAATAAATCATAGTATTGATACCCGCTTTATGGTGGACTGAGGGCCACATTTATTCGCAGAGAGGGAAGGCGTATGAAGTCGGGCCGTTATATCGGTGTGATGTCGGGAACCAGTCTGGACGGTGTGGATGTCGTGCTGGCCGCCATTGATAAGCATCTGGTTGCGCAGCAGGCGAGCCTGAACTGGCCGATGCCGCTTTCGCTCAAAGAGGATATCCTCGCTATCTGTCAGGGACAGCAGCTGACGCTGGCGCAGTTAGGGCGGCTGGATACCCGGCTCGGCCGACTGTTCGCCGATGCGGTAGAGGCGCTGATGAAGCAGGAAGGGCTGCGCCCGGAAGAGGTGATGGCGGTTGGCTGTCACGGCCAGACGGTGTGGCACGAGCCGCACGGCGATGCGCCGCACTCCCTGCAAATCGGCGATCATAACCAGATTGCCGCCCGCACCGGCGTAACCGTGGTCGGCGATTTTCGCCGTCGCGATATGGCCCTCGGCGGCCAGGGCGCGCCGCTGGTGCCGGCCTTTCATCAGGCGCTGCTGGCGCACCCCAGCGAGCGCCGCATGGTGCTCAACATCGGCGGCATCGCCAATCTCTCACTGTTGATTCCCGGTAAGCCGGTGCGCGGTTTCGACACCGGGCCGGGCAATATGCTGATGGACACCTGGATCTGGCGTCAGCAGGGCAAACCCTACGATAAAGACGCCGGCTGGGCAACCCAGGGCAAAGTGATCCTGCCGCTGCTTCAGCAGTTCCTCAGCGACCCTTACTTCGCGGCACCGGCACCGAAAAGCACCGGGCGTGAGTACTTCAACTACGGCTGGCTGGAGCGTCAGCTGGCCGGCTTCCCGGGTCTGGCTGCGGAAAACGTACAGGCGACGCTCACCGAGCTGACCGCGGTTTCCATCAGCGAACAGGTGCTGCTTAACGGCGGCTGTGAACGCCTGCTGGTGTGCGGCGGTGGCAGCCGAAACCCGCTGCTGATGGCGCGGCTGGCGGCGCTGCTGCCGGGAACCGAAGTAGGGCCCACCGACGAGGCGGGCATCAGCGGCGACGATATGGAAGCCCTGGCCTTTGCCTGGCTCGCCTACCGTACGCTCTCCGGTCTGCCGGGCAACCTGCCGTCGGTGACCGGTGCCAGCGGACCGAGCGTGCTCGGGGCCATCTATCCCGCCAACCCGCTCAACAATCAGAGTTAGCCGAGATTCACGCTCCGCCTGACCCGTTAGACTGTCCCGCAGCAAGGAGGGGGTAACCCCTCCCTCATAAGAAAAGATCAGGACATGTCGATGAAAAAACTGCTAATTCTCTTACTTCCCGCGCTGCTGGCCGGCTGTAGCTACTACAACTCGTTTGTTGAACGCATGAATACCGATACGCTGGAGTACCAGTGCGATGAAAAACCGCTTACCGTGAAGCTCAATACCCCGCGCCAGGAAGCCAGTATGATCCTCGACAACCAGCCGCGCGTGCTGAAGCAGGGGCTGTCGGCTTCCGGTGCTCGCTACACCGACGGCGTCTACGTGTTCTGGTCGAAGGGCGATAGCGCCACAGTCTATAAACGCGATCGTATCATCCTGAATAACTGCCAGTTACCCGCGGTCGAGCGTTGAGATTTTGACAGGTGGAGCGCACAATAGCTCCACCCATCCCTTGCTCAACGTCACGCCATGTCTGATAACGACGCACTTCATCACATCGCGCACCTGCGCCGCGAGTACACCAAAGGCGGTCTGCGCCGCAACGATCTCTCCCCCGAGCCGCTTCCGCTGTTTGAGCGCTGGCTGGCCCAGGCCTGTGAGGCCCGGCTTGCCGATCCCACGGCAATGGTGGTCGCGACGGTGGATGCCGAAGGGCAGCCCTACCAGCGCATCGTATTGCTCAAGCACTATGACGAAAAAGGCATGGTGTTTTATACCAACCTTGGCAGCCGAAAGGCGCAGCACCTCGAACACAATCCGCGCATCAGCCTGCTGTTCCCCTGGCATATGCTGGAGCGTCAGGTGATGGTTACCGGCAAGGTGGAACGGCTCTCAACGCTGGAAGTGGTGAAATATTTTCACAGCCGTCCGCGCGACAGCCAGATCGGTGCCTGGGTGTCGCAGCAGTCGAGCCGTATTTCGGCGCGCGGCATTCTGGAGAGCAAGTTCCTTGAACTGAAGCAGAAGTTCCAGCAGGGTGACGTGCCGCTGCCGAGTTTCTGGGGCGGATTCCGCGTCAGCATCGAGCAGATGGAGTTCTGGCAGGGCGGCGAACACCGTCTTCATGACCGCTTTTTATACCAGCGCGACGGAGCGGCATGGAAAATTGACCGTCTCGCGCCCTGAACCCTGATTTTCTTGTGTGAAGCGCTGGTACTCCGGGTGTCAGCGCTTTATTCTATGGCTCGCTAAATTTTCTTTCGCACTCGCGAAAAAGTCGTGTACCGGCAAAGGTGCAATCGTAGATACATGGAGATTTTGATGGCGAGCAGTAACTTGATTAAACAACTGCAAGAGCGGGGCCTTGTGGCTCAGGTGACGGACGAGGAAGCGTTAGCAGAGCGACTGGCGCAAGGCCCGATCGCGCTCTATTGCGGCTTCGATCCTACCGCCGACAGCTTGCATTTGGGGCATCTGGTTCCATTGTTATGCCTGAAACGCTTCCAGGAAGCCGGGCACAAGCCGGTGGCGCTGGTCGGCGGCGCAACCGGTCTGATTGGCGACCCGAGCTTTAAAGCCGTTGAGCGTAAGCTGAATACCCAGGACACGGTCCACGAGTGGGTGGAGAAGATTCGTCGTCAGGTTGCACCTTTCCTTGATTTTGACTGCGGCGATAACGCAGCGGTTGCGGCGAACAACTACGACTGGTTCGGCAGCATGAACGTGCTGACCTTCCTGCGCGATATCGGTAAGCACTTCTCGGTCAACCAGATGATCAACAAAGAAGCGGTGAAGCAGCGTCTGAACCGTGACGATGTCGGCATCTCCTTTACCGAATTCTCCTACAACCTGCTGCAGGGTTACGACTTCGCCTGCCTGAACGAAAAATACGGCGTGGCGCTGCAGATCGGCGGTTCCGACCAGTGGGGCAACATCACCTCCGGTATCGACCTGACCCGTCGTCTGCATCAGAACCAGGTGTTCGGTCTGACGGTTCCGCTGATCACCAAAGCGGACGGCACCAAATTCGGTAAAACCGAAGGCGGCGCGGTATGGCTCGATCCGAAGAAGACCTCGCCGTACAAGTTCTACCAGTTCTGGATCAACACCGCGGACGCAGACGTGTACCGTTTCCTGAAATTCTTCACCTTTATGGACATCGCCGAGATCAACGCGCTGGAAGAAGAAGACAAGAACAGCGGTAAAGCGCCGCGGGCCCAGTATGTGCTGGCCGAGCTGGTGACCCGTCTGGTGCATGGCGAAGAGGGGCTGACCGCGGCGAAGCGCATCACGGCAAGCCTGTTTAACGGCACCCTGAGCGACCTGAGCGAAGCTGATTTCGAACAGCTGGCGCAGGATGGCGTGCCGATGGTCGAGATGGAAAAAGGCGCAGACCTCCAGCAGGCGCTGGTGGACGCTGAGCTGCAGCCGTCCCGTGGCCAGGCGCGTAAAACCATCGCCTCTAACGCGGTCACCATCAACGGTGAGAAGCAGTCTGACCCGGAATACACCTTTACCGACGCTGACCGCCTGTTCGGTCGCTATACGCTGCTGCGTCGCGGCAAGAAAAACTACTGCCTGGTTTGCTGGAAGTAATCGCAACCGGCAAGGGGCGTGGGAGACCACGCCCCTTATTTTTGGCAATGAAATGAGTCCGGGTAACACAACACAATGAAGAATATTCTCGCCATCCAGTCCCACGTGGTGTTCGGTCATGCCGGCAACAGTGCGGCTGAATTCCCCATGCGTCGCCTCGGGGCGAACGTCTGGCCGCTCAATACCGTGCAGTTCTCCAACCACACCCAGTACGGCCAGTGGACCGGCACCGTAATGCCGCCGTCGCACCTGAGCGAGATCGTGCAGGGCATCGCCAACATCGGGCAACTGGCGCGCTGTGATGCGGTCCTGAGCGGGTATCTGGGGTCGGCGGAGCAGGGCGAGCATATTCTGGGCATTGTGCGTCAGGTGAAAGCTGCCAATCCGCAGGCGCGTTATTTTTGCGATCCGGTGATGGGTCACCCTGAAAAGGGCTGTATCGTCGCGCCGGGCGTGGCGGAGTTTCACACCCGCTATGCCATGCCGGCGAGCGATATCATCGCCCCGAACCTGCTGGAGCTGGAGATCCTGACCGGCCACGGCGTCAATAACGTGAATGAAGCGGTAAGCGCCGCCCGGGAGCTGATCGCTCAGGGGCCGGAGATTGTGCTGGTGAAGCATCTGGCGCGGGCTGGCTACCAGACCGATCGCTTTGAGATGCTGCTGGTCACCGCTGAGGAAGCCTGGCACATCAGCCGTCCGCTGGTGGATTTCGGTGCCCGTCAGCCGGTGGGCGTCGGCGATGTCACCAGCGGTCTGCTGCTGGTGAAGCTGCTGCAGGGTGCAGCCCTGCGCGACGCGCTGGAGCACGTGACGGCGGCGGTGTACGACATCATGGTAGTGACCAAACGCATGGAAGAATATGAACTGCAGGTGGTGGCGGCCCAGGACGGAATAGCCAAACCGGAACACTACTTCAGCGCGGTAAAACTCTGACGCGTGACGAATGACGTGAAACGGGCAGCCAGCGGCTGCCCTTTTTTATTATCCGCGTTCGGCAGCGAGGGCGGCGGCAACCGCCGGGCGGGCCTCAATACGGGCCATGTATGCGGTGATATTGCTGTAGCCGTCGAGATTCAGGCCAACGTGCGGCGCCCAGCGCAGCACGGTAAACAGGTAGGCATCGGCCACGCTGAAGCGCGTTCCGACAATCCACTGCTTCCCTTCCAGGCTCTCATTGATATACGCCAGTTTTTTCTCCAGCAGGGCGCGGGCCACCGGTTTGTAATCCTCCGGCGTATCCGGGCGGAACAGCGGCGTAAAGCCTTTGTGGAACTCGGTAGCGATGTAAGTGAGCCACTCCAGCGCCTGATAACGGGTGATACTGCCCGCGGGCGCCAGCAGCTGGCGATCGGGAACGGTATCCGCCAGGTACTGCACAATCGCCAGCCCCTCGGTGAGCAGCGTGCCGTCATCGAGCTGCAGCGCCGGTACCTGGCCCTTCGGGTTGATGGCAAAGTAGTCCTCGCCGTTCTCCAGGCGTTTGGTCATCAGGTCCACTTTAACCAGCGTGAAGTCCACGCCGGCCTCGCGCAACACGATATGCGGCGAGAACGAACAGGCGCCGGGTTTATAGAACAGTTTCATCAGTCACTCTCCTTGGGTTAGCTGTCGTCGTATGGTAGGGCTATCACGGATAAAAAAAAACCACTAACCCGAAGGTTAGTGGTTTAACGCAGACGTTTCTCGTTAACGTCAGGCTTTCGCCGCTTCGCTGCGGGTATCCGCCTCGTCGTCCTGGGTCATACGGTTCAGCTTCGGTGCGGTGAGCATCATCAGCACGGCAATCACCGCGGTGGCGATACCAATTTGCATGAAGACGCGGCCGTACACTTCCAGCGACATCAGCGGGTCGGTGACGTTTTCCGGCACCGCCATCAGGTTAGCAACGCGACCGGCAATGATCGCTGCGCCAGCGGTGGTCAGGAACCAGCTACCCATGATGAAGCCCATCAGACGCTGCGGCACCAGCTGTGCCACCATCGCCAGGCCCAGACCGGAGATCATCAGCTCACCGATACTCTGCAGGGCGTAGCTCAGGATCAGCCAGTTAACGGAGACGATACCGGCGTCGTTAGCAAACTTCGCACCCAGCGGCAGCACCAGGAAGGCACCGGAACACAGCAGCATACCGAAGGCAAACTTGTGCGGCATCGGCAGACGGTCGCCCATCTTGTTATAGATAGCGGCCAGAATCGGGCTACCCACCATGATCCAGAACGGGTTCAGCGCCTGGAACTGCTCCGGCTGGAACGTCAGGCCGAGGATCTCGTGCTCAACGTTGCGGATAGCGAAGAAGTTCAGGGAGGTCGGCATCTGCTGATACAGCACGAAGAAGACAATTGCCTGCAGCATCAGGATAAACGCGACGATCATTTTACGACGCGCTGCGCCCTGCATCGCGAACGCTTCTTTAGCGAAGATAATGATGATACCCAGCGCGACCACGCCCAGCACCATACGGGCGATACCCTGGTTATGCAGCAGCCAGGTGGCGATGGCGATCAGCACCACGATACCGGCGATAGTGGCGATGAGCTTGCCAAAGTTGATCGGCTCAAAGTCCGGTTTAGAACCGTAATTTTTCACCCACTTCTTGCAGAACATAAAGTTCACCAGGGTGATCAGCATGCCGACAAAGCTCAGCGAGAACGCCACGCTCCAGCCGAATTTATCCGCCAGCCACGGGGTCGCCAGCATTGAGAAGAAGGAACCGATGTTGATCGCCATGTAGTACATGGTGAACGCCCCATCCAGACGCGGGTCATCTTTCTCGTAGCAGGTAGAGAGCAGGGAGGACGGGTTGGCTTTAAACAGGCCGTTACCCACCGCGATGGTGGCCATACCGAAGTACACGATGGCAGCATCGTGACCGGAGTAGGCGACCAGCGCGTAGCCGATTGCCAGCACGATGGTGCCGAGCACGATCACGCGTTTGGTGCCGAGGACTTTATCGCCCAGCCAGCCGCCAATGGCCACCAGACCATAGACCAGCGCGCTGAAGGAGGAGAAGAGCGTAATGGAATCCGCTTCGGACATACCCAGCATTTTGACCAGGTAGACGGCCATGATGCCTTGCAGGCCGTAAAAGCCGAAACGCTCCCACAGTTCGATGGAGAAAATCAGATAGAACGATTTTGGTTGTTTGAAAGCGTTAAGACTCACGCTTTGTGCTGGTTTCTTGTTTGCAGTCGACACATATACCTCTTTTTTTACATCCCGTAGTAACGGGGGTGCTGACAGCGTGATGCCGTTTCGGCAGCCGCTGTTTTTGTTATATAGGGAGGGGAAACGGCGGGTAATGTTCACTATCCAGGGCCATCAGGCAAGGCTTTTGTAATACTCTGTTACATATAACCGGCGCGGAATAATGCTCGGAATCTGAATTTGTTATCGAGGGTTAAATTTTATGGTAAGGGAAACGGCAGTTTTTTCCTCTGTCTGGAAGGGTTTTCTGGTAGCTCGCGGTGAGATGTGCTGGATACTTGCGCAGGAAGTGGTGATATTGATTGGCTGGCTAACTAAATCTGGTTATATATATGGTTTACTGACGAAATTACTCCGGGTTTCAGGCACGTAAACTGCATAATTACTCACCACTCTTAACACCATGTTATCAAAGTGATCGCTGTCACAAATTTATAGAAAATTCCTGTCGAAAAAAAATGATTAACCTGCAGGGGTGGTATTGACCAGTCGATAACAAGGGTTTTTGCGTAACCGCCGGGATTAAAAGCCAGTAACCAACCGGAACAGCGTAACCATGTATTTCCTGTGGACATGAATGCTTACGCAACAATTTAGACGGTGAATACCGATGCCCATCGGGCATCGGTATTACTCAGCGTAAACCTTCTCTTTAAATTCACACAGATCTTCAATCAGGCAGGAGCCGCAGCGCGGTTTGCGGGCGATACAGGTGTAGCGGCCGTGCAGGATCAGCCAGTGGTGGCAGTCCACTTTGAATTCGGCCGGCACCACCTTCAGCAGTTTCTCTTCCACCTGCTCGACGTTCTTACCCGGCGCAAAGTTGGTACGGTTGCAGACGCGGAAGATATGGGTATCCACCGCGATAGTGGGCCAGCCGAAGGCGGTATTGAGCACCACGTTAGCGGTTTTACGGCCAACGCCGGGCAGCGCCTCAAGCGCGGCGCGATCTTCCGGCACCTCGCCGCCGTGCTGTTCCAGCAGAATGCGGCAGGTTTTAATCACGTTCTCCGCTTTGCTGTTAAACAGGCCGATGGTTTTGATATAGGTCTTCACGCCGTCTACGCCCAGCGCCAGCATCGCCGCCGGAGTATTCGCCACCGGATAGAGCAGGGCAGTGGCCTTGTTGACGCTGACGTCGGTGGCCTGGGCCGAGAGCAGCACGGCAATCAGCAGCTCAAAGGGTGAGCTGAAGTTAAGCTCGGTGGTGGGATGAGGATTGTTGTCACGCAGGCGCGTCAGGATCTCGCGCCGTTTAATATTGTTCATGAGGCTTTCTCAGGGCTTCCCTGTACCACAGGCTGAACCGCCGCCCGTTTCGCTTTTTTCTTCTCGTCGATCAGGTACTTGATCGCCAGCAGCATCCCGAGGCCGATAAATGCCCCTGGCGGCAGCATCGCCAGCAAGAACGGGGTATCGGTGTGGAACACTTCAATACGCAGGGATTTCGCCCAGCCGCCCAGCAGCCCCTCTGCACCATCAAACAGCGTGCCGTTGCCGAGAATTTCACGCAGGGAACCCAGCACGAACATGGTGCAGGTTGCCCCCATGCCGATAGCGAAGCCGTCCAGCGCGGAGAGGAACGGCCCGTTGCGGGCAGCAAAGGCTTCCGCACGTCCCACCACGATACAGTTGGTGACGATCAGCGGAATGAAGATGCCGAGGGACTGGTACAGGCCGAATGCGTAAGCATTAATAAGCATCTGCACGATACTCACCACCGCAGCGATGATCATCACGTAGATGGGAATACGAATGCTTTCTGGCATCCACTGGC
Organism: Siccibacter colletis; assembly: GCF_025914095.1. NCBI lineage: Bacteria > Pseudomonadati > Pseudomonadota > Gammaproteobacteria > Enterobacterales > Enterobacteriaceae > Siccibacter > Siccibacter colletis. The sequence goes on from NZ_CP074352.1 coordinate 1,765,186, forward strand.
GGAACAGGGAGACGGAGGTGTTGGTCAGGGTCAGCACCAGCGTGGTCGCCAGCCCCAGACCGAGGGCATTGGTGGCGGTGGAGGTCACGGCCAGCAGCGGGCAGAGGCCGAGAAGCTGCACCAGCGCCGAGTTGTTCTTCCACAGCCCCTGAACAAAAATCTCTTTAATCTGATTCATGATTACTCCTCGCAGGCCGGCAGACGATCGAGCTGGTCCGGCAGGGTTTGCGCATAGAGCCCGGCCCGTTTCACCGCGTTGACTACCGCGCGTGGCGTGATGGTTGCCCCGGTAAACTGGTCAAACTGACCGCCGTCTTTTTTAACCGCAAAGCTGGCGTCATCGCTGCCCTGGATGCGTTTCCCGTTGAATGAGAGGATCCAGTCGCTCAGGCGCAGCTCAATTTTATCGCCGAGGCCCGGGGTTTCGTGGTGTTCGGTGACGCGCGCACCCTGCACGGTGCCGCTAAAATCCGCCCCGACCAGCAGATGAATGGCACCGGAGTAGCCGTCGGGCGCGGTCGCTTCCATCACCACGCCGGTTGGCTTATCGCCCTGGCGTGCGACATAAATACGATGGCTGCCGCTGCCGAGCTGCATGTTGGTAACCACAAAGCAGCTGCTCTGTAAGTCATTGTCGTACAGGTCGGCGGGCATCACCTGGTCAAACAGCGCCTTTTGCTGCTCTGCGGCCTGGCCGGCGATGGTAGTGCGGGTCAGCTCGTTCACCAGCGCGGTAAGTCCGGTGGTGACGGCGGCAAACACCGCCAGGGTCACGCCATGTTTCTGTATCGCTTTCAGCATGTCCATATTAACGGTGTCCGTAAACGCGCGGACGCGTGTAGTAGTCGATCAGCGGCACGGTGATGTTCGCCAGCAGTACGGCAAACGCCACGCCATCCGGGTAGCCGCCGAAGCTGCGGATCAGCCACACCAGCAGACCTGCCAGCGCGCCAAACAGCAGACGCCCCTTGTTGGTAGTCGAAGCGGTAACCGGATCGGTAAGGATAAAGAACGCGCCCAGCATCGTCGCCCCGGAGAACAGATGCACCAGTGGCGAAGCCAGCGATTCCGGCGCAAACACCCAGCCGAGGGTGGCGCAGAGGCCCAGCGACAGCAGGAAGCTCACCGGAATATGCCAGCGGATGGTGTTTTTCCAGATCATAAACAGGCCGCCGAGCAGGAAGGCGGCGTTTACCCACTGCCAGCCAACGCCTGCCAGCACGCCGCGATAGATCGGCATCTCCATCACCGCATCGGCACTGTGGCCAGCCCGCAGCCCGGTTTTGAAGGTGTCGAGCGGGGTGGCCTGGCTGATGCCATCGACACCAAGACGCAGGGTATCGGCATTCAGCCCGCCGGCGGTATGGCCGGTAAAGATCACGTTCAGGGTATCGATAAAGCCCGGTGCCGCCGCCGCAATCTCCTGCGGCGGCAGCCAGCTGGTCATCTGCACCGGGAAGGAGATCAGCAGCACGACGTAGCCGATCATCGCCGGGTTAAACGGGTTATGGCCAAGACCACCGTAAAGCTGTTTGGCGATAATCACCGCGAACAGCGTGCCGAGGACGATCATCCACCAGGGCGCAAGCGGTGGCAGACTGATGCCGAGCAGCAACCCGGTGAGCATCGCCGAGTTATCCCGCAGTTGAGCGGTTACGTTCTGCTTGCGCAGACGCACCACCAGAGCTTCGGCCAGCACGGCGGCGATGATAGCGAGGCCGGTCTGAACCAGCGTACCCCAGCCAAAATAGAACCACTGCACCGCGATGCCCGGCAGGGCGGCGAGGCTGACCAGCAGCATAATACGCGCGGTCTGGCGCTGATTATGGGTATAGGGCGAACTTGCGATTCTGAAAACCATTTATTCCTCGTTAACGACCTTCTGTGCGGCTTTACGCGCCTGAACCCTGGCAATAGCGGCAGCGACCGCCGCCTTACGAGGATCGTCTGAATCTTCTTCTGCCGCTTCGTTGGCCGCTTCCGCTGCCTTACGCGCTTTGGCACGGGCGATAGCAGCTTCTACTGCGGCTTTGCGCGGATCGTCGGCTTCCACCTGGGAGATCACCGAGGCCTCGGGTTCCTGCGGAGCCGCATCGCTTGCCGTCCGGGCCGCCTCGGCCGCTTTTCGGGCTTTAGCGCGGGCAATGGCGGCTTCCACCGCCGCTTTGCGCGGATCGACCGCCTCGACATTTGGCGCTTCCGGCTCAGCAGCCGCGGTTTCTGCCGCGGCTTCAGCGGCCTGAGCGGCTTTACGCGCTTTGGCGCGGGCAATGGCCGCTTCAACCGCCGCTTTGCGCGGGTCAACGTCCTGAGCCGGTTCAGCTTCAGCCGCTTCCGCCGCCTGGGCTGCTTTACGGGCTTTGGCACGGGCGATAGCGGCTTCCACTGCCGCTTTACGCGGATCGACAGCCTCAGTGGCGTCAGGGGTTACCGCATCGGCAACGCGCTCTTCCGCCTGGGCTGCTTTACGCGCTTTGGCACGGGCGATGGCCGCTTCCACTGCCGCTTTACGCGGATCGACAGCCTCAGTGGCATCAGGGGTTAGCGCATCGGCAACGCGCTCTTCCGCCTGGGCTGCTTTACGCGCTTTGGCACGGGCGATAGCGGCTTCCACTGCCGCTTTGCGCGGATCGGCCGCCTCAGCGGTCTCCGGCTGTGTTTTTTCTGCCTGACGGGCGCGGGCCTGCGCTTTGCGCGCCTCGCGCGCGGCGATAACCGCGCTGTTATCCGGCGTTTCACCGGCAACAACGTTAACAGGTTCGGCAGCGGCGGCCTGTTTTTCACGCACCCGGGCCAGCGCGGCGTTGATCGCCTCTTTATCTTCGCTGCCAGGCTGCACCGCCGCTTTTTTGTGGCGTTCGGCGCGAGCCAGCTTGTCGCGTTCCAGACGCGCCTGACGGGCTTCAAAGCGCGCTTTCGCTTCCGCGGCGCGGCGCTCTTCCTCAGCGATGGCGCGAATTTCTGCTTTTTCCTGACGGAAATACTGCACCAACGGAATGTTGCTCGGGCAGACCCAGGCGCAGGCACCACATTCGATGCAGTCCGCCAGGTTATGGGCCGTGGCTTTATCGTGCTGCTGGCCTTTGCTGAACCAGTAGAGCTGCTGCGGCAGCAGGTCCGCCGGACAGGCATCGGCGCAGGCGCTGCAGCGGATACAGCCTTTCTCCTCCGGCGTTTCGCCCATCTCGCTGGCGGAAGGGGCCAGCAGGCAGTTGGTGATTTTCACCACCGGCACGTCGAGCCACGGCAGGGTGAAGCCCATCAGCGGGCCGCCCATGATCACCAGCTGTTCACTGGTGGGAATAAAACCGGCGTTTTCCAGCAGGTGACGCACCGGGGTGCCGAGGCGCGCCCAGACGTTGCCCGGACGGCCCACGGCCTCGCCGGTCAGCGTCACTACGCGTTCGGTCAGCGGTTCACCGTCGATCACCGCGCGCTTTACCGCATAGGCGGTGCCGACGTTCTGCATCAGCACGCCGATATCCGATGAACGGCCGCCGTGCGGCACCTGTTTACCGGTCAGGATCTGCGTCAGCTGCTTCGCGCCGCCGGACGGGTATTTGGTCGGGATCACGCGTAGCTTGATGCGGTATTCATCCGCCAGAACCGCGCGCAGCATCGAGATGGCCTGCGGCTTGTTATCTTCAATACCGATCAGCACTTCACGCGGCTGCAGGATGTGGGCGAGGATGCGAATGCCTTCCACTACCTGTGCGGCGCAGTCCTGCATCAGACGGTCATCAGCGGTGATATAGGGTTCGCATTCCGCGGCGTTGATGATCAGGGTGTCAATCTTATCGCCGCCGCCCGCCAGTTTATTGCCGGTGGGGAAGCCGGCACCGCCCAGCCCGGCCACGCCGAACTGGTGAATACGGGCGATCAGCTCCTCGCGGCTGCGGCACTGATAGTCCTGCCAGCCGTCGCGCTCGATCCAGCGGTCTTCGCCATCGGCATCAATAATGACTGACAGCTCGGCCAGCGCCGACGGGTGCGCGGTGGAGTGGGGCGCAATCGCCGTAACGATACCGGACGTCGGCGCATGCACCGGAAGCATCCGTCCACGGCCGCGGGTCAGCGGCTGGCCGCGCAGGACGCGATCGCCCGCGGCGACCGCCAGCTCGCCTTCGGCACCGATATGCTGCTTCAGCGGGATAACAAAACGCCCCGGCAGAGGAACCTGACGCAGCGGCGTACCGTTAGACTGGGTTTTCATCTCCGGAGGATGGATGCCGCCGTGAAAATCCCAGACTTTGTCTTTGCGGAAAGCGGAAAATAACTTAAGCATGTTGTTCCACTGGAATATTGCGGACAGGAATGGTGTGCAGATCCCACTTCCAGTTATCCGTAGTGGCTGCAGCCGGACGCAGCTCGATACAGGCGGTTGGGCAGGGATCGACACACAGGTTGCAGCCGGTGCAGAGATCGCTGACCACGGTATGCATCGCGCGCGTCGCGCCGACGATGGCATCCACCGGACAGGCCTGAATACATTTGGTGCAGCCGATGCAGTTGGGTTCGTCGATCACCGCCAGCATGCGCACCGGCTCTGCGGCCTGGGCATCTTCGCCAATCGGCTGCGGGTCAACGTTTAACAGCGTGGCGATTTTCAGCATCACCGCTTCGCCGCCGGGGGCGCAGCGGTTGATATTTTCACCCTGATTGCCCACGGCTTCGGCGTAAGGACGACAGCCGGGGTAGCCGCACTGCCCGCACTGACTTTGCGGCAGGATGTCATCGATACGGTCAACGATCGGATCTTCATCGGCAGCAAAGCGGCGCGAGGCGAAGCCGAGGATCATGCCGAACAGCAGTCCCAGCACGCTGACGGCGGCAATCGCAATCCAGACAGCACTCATTACGCTTTCACCAGCCCGCTAAAGCCCATGAAGGCCAGCGACATCAGCCCGGCGGTGATAAGCGCAATGGCGTTACCGCGAAACGGTGCCGGCACGTCGGCCACGGCCAGACGCTCGCGGATGGCGGCAAACAGCACCATCACCAGCGAGAAGCCAACGGCAGCGGCAAAACCGTACAGCGCCGACTGCAGGAAGTTGTGGCCAAGGTTGATGTTGAGCAGCGCCACGCCGAGCACCGCGCAGTTGGTGGTGATAAGCGGCAGGAAGATGCCCAGCAGGCGATAGAGCGCCGGACTGGTTTTACGCACCACCATTTCGGTGAACTGCACCACCACGGCGATGACCAGAATAAAGGAGAGGGTGCGCAGGTAGATAAGATCCAGCGGGATGAGGATCCAGGTATCAATAAGCCAGGCGCTGATTGACGCCAGCGTCATCACAAAGGTGGTGGCCAGTCCCATTCCGATGGCGCTTTCGAGCTTTTTCGATACGCCCATAAACGGACACAGGCCAAGAAACTTCACCAATACGAAGTTATTGACCAGCACCGTACCAACAAAAAGAAGCAGATAATCAGCCATTTTTCGACCTGAAACAAAAGCAGCCGCATATTATCGGTCATCCGACCGAATGCGACAACGTAGTATCCGTAGGGTTATTTACGGGTTAACGAAGGTGTTTTTTACGCGCTGGGCGTAGCGGAAATAGGGCGCCATCAGCGCCGCAGCCAGCAGAGGTAAAATAAGCTGACTCACCGCAATCTCATCGTTAACCGGCGAAAAGGCAAAAGATTTGAGCGCCAGCAGCACGCAAACCAGCAGCCAGATAATGTAGTGCTTGCGCACCAGCGCGCGGCGTTTAAAGAACGCCACGCTCAGCCACAGGGTGTAGATCCATACGGCCACCGCCGTGGCCATCGACAGATACCACAGCACGACATTTTGTGTGCTCATTTCGCTTAACATCTGATGCGCGCGCGGCGAAATGATCGCCATAAACCAGACGACCAGGCCGAGCGAGGTGCTGAGGAGCGTTAATAAGAGCCAGGCGAGAGGGGCCAGCAGCCAGCCTCCGATACGCGTTGTCGGCGTGGTAGACATACAGCCTCCTCAGGAATTTCACGGCGCGCAAACGAATTAAGAGCGCAGGAATTATAAAGAAATTCTCAGTAATTGCTACTGTCGCACAGGGCTCACTGCACGTATCGCCAAACGGATTTCGGGACCTCGCCGATGTTGAACAGTTTGCCGCCGGAAACCAGTTCGGCACGGCGGTGATCGGCGGCGCGATACATATTAATAATCTCCTGATTATCGGTCAGGGAATAATTAAGATGATCAAAAAGCTTTTCCAGGCTGTCGAGCGTGCTAATTTTGCGAAACTTTAATAAATAGTCCTGCACCGTCATCGGTAAATATTCCTTAATGAGAAGCCAGCCAGCGTAGCTGAATTAACGTTAACGAATAATAAACTGAAAGCGGAAAAGGCTGGATAAATAACCACGGGGGAATAAGACTTTAAGAGTAATCCTGCGTTCAGAGGGCCAGGCACCGCACGATACCTGACCCGTTGAGATTAACGCTGTTCGCCGTTGCTGCTGATAACCTTCTGATACCACCAGAAACTTTTCTTCCGTTTCCGGTTGAGATTGTCGTTATGATCGACATACACAAAGCCGTACTGTTTTTGATAACCGTTCAGCCAGCTTAATAAATCAATGAAGGACCAGGGATAATAGCCGCGTACGTCCGCACCCTGAGCAATGGCGCTTTCCATGGCGTCAATATGCATACGCAAATAATCGATGCGCGCATCGTCCACCACCTCGCCATCAATAATCGGGTCTTTTGCCCCCAGGCCGTTTTCGGTGATGTAGATCGGAATATCACCGTAGCGGGCTTTTACCTGCATAATGCCGTCGGTCAGTCCCTGCGGCCAGATCTCCCAGTCCCAGTCGGTATAGACCCCCTGTGGATTACGCACAAACTTATACAGCCCCTTGAAGCCGAACTGGTGTCCGCTGTTGCGCTCCCCGCTGTGGTTGGCTTTCAGGCCGGTTGCATCCGGGTTGGCCGCCACGGTTTCCCGTTTGTAGTAGTTCAGGCCGATAAAGTCACAGATATTCTCTTTCAGCAGCGCGTCATCTCCCGGGGCATAGCGCGGCACGCCCCACAGTGCCTGGGTCTGCGCCACGAGTTGCGCCGGGTATTCGCCCTTGAGCACCGGATCGTAAAGCCAGTGGGTATAGATGGCATCGGCCAGGTCTTTCGCTGCCACATCTTCCGGCTTGTCGGTCAGCGCCGTGTGGGGTTGCAGCACGTTGACGAAACCGATCTGCCCCTTAATGCCGCTTTTGCGAAACGCGTTGACCGCCAGGGCATGGGCGACAAACACGTGATGGCAGGCCTGTACCGCGCGGGCAGGATCTTGTACCGCCGGGGGATGGCTGCCGGTGATGTAGCCGTGACCAATGAATACCACGGTTTCGTTAAACGTCGCCCAGAGCTTCACCCTGGAGCCAAAGCGGTCATAGCAGAGCTGCGCATATTCCAGGAACGCCTCGGCGGTGGAGCGCGCTTCCCAGCCGCCTTCATCCTGTAGCGCCTGGGGCAGATCCCAGTGATACAGCGTAATCATCGGTTCAATGTTGTGCTCCAGCAGGGCATCAATCAGATCGCTGTAGAACTGCACCCCGGCTTCGTTAACCGCGCCGCGCCCGGTAGGCAGGAGGCGCGGCCAGGCAATGGAGAAGCGGTAGCTCTGCATCCCCATCTCCGCCATCAGCGCCACGTCCTCGCGGAAGCGATGGTAGTGATCGACGGCGATATCGCCGTTAGTGCCTTGCCATGTGGTACCCGGCAGGTGGGAAAACACATCCCAGATCGACGGGCCTTTGCCGTCGGCATCATGTCCGCCTTCAACCTGATACGCTGCGCTGGCCGCACCCCAGAGAAAATCCTGTGGAAATCCTGACATCGGTAACTCCTTGCGTAGTGGTGATGTCATCGAGTGTAGGCAACGGCTTTTTCACGCTGCAACCGGTTTCGGTAACCGGTTGCAGCGTTGCGATCGCGATCACTTTTCCGCTTTCATGTGAAACCCGGCGCGGTAACGATACGGTAATAATCTGTTGAGACATCAGGGGGATTGGTGTGAAATGACAGCGTCAACTGACCAGAGGAATCTCTATGAGTGATAAAATCCGCGTTGGACTCATCGGCTATGGCTATGCCAGTAAAACCTTCCATGCGGCGCTGATCGCCGGCACGCCGGGCATGGAGCTGGCCGCCATCTCCAGCAGCGATGCGGCAAAGGTTCATGCCGACTGGCCGACCGTGCCGGTGGTATCCGAGCCGAAGCAACTGTTTAACGATCCCAATATCGACCTCATCGTGGTTCCCACCCCCAACGATACCCACTTCCCGCTGGCTAAAGCCGCGCTGGAAGCGGGCAAGCACGTTGTGGTGGATAAACCCTTCACCGTGACGTTGTCACAGGCACGCGAGCTGGACGCGCTGGCTAAAAGCTGCAATCTGGTGCTGTCGGTGTTTCACAACCGCCGCTGGGACAGCGACTTCCTGACGCTGAAAGCGCTGGTGGCAGAGGGCACGCTGGGCGAAGTGAGCTACTTCGAATCCCACTTTGACCGCTTCCGTCCGCAGGTGCGTAACCGCTGGCGCGAGCAGGCTGGGCCGGGCAGCGGCATCTGGTACGATCTGGCTCCGCACCTGCTCGACCAGGCGATTAATCTGTTTGGCCTGCCGGTCAGCCTGTCGGTGGATCTCGCCCAGCTGCGTCCCGGCGCACAGGCGACCGACTACTTCCACGCGGTGCTGAGCTACCCGCAGCGCCGGGTCGTGCTGCACGGCACCATGCTGGCGGCGGCGGAATCGGCGCGCTATATCGTGCACGGCACCCGCGGCAGCTATGTGAAGTTTGGTCTCGACCCGCAGGAGGATCGCCTGAAGGCCGGGGAGCGCCTGCCGCAGAGCGACTGGGGCTACGACATGCGCGATGGCACCCTGACGCTGGCGCAGGGCGAGGAGATGGTGGAGAAAACGCTGCTGACGGTGCCGGGCAACTATCCGGCCTACTATGCGGCAATCCGCGACGCCCTGACCGGCAACGGCGAAAATCCGGTGCTGGCAAGCCAGGCGATTACCATCATGGAGCTGATTGAGCTGGGTATCGAATCGGCGAAGCATCGCGCGACGCTGTCGCTGGCCTGAGTAGCCGCAGTCCTGCCGGGGGCGTGAAAACGCCCCTTTTTTTCGCTCAACCGCCGCTCAACAAACAGAATGTTAATAGCAGGTTATATTTATCATTGCCCCCGACCAGGGCAGAGTAGGCTTTTTTGATATCAACAGGGATACCCTATGCGTTGGCTGCAGCGTCTGAAGATAGACACCTTCTTAGTGATTATGATTGGCGTAGTGATCGTCGCCTCGTTTTTCCCGTGCGAAGGTAGGGTGAAAACGGCCTTTGAATACCTGACGACTTTTGCAATCGGACTGCTGTTCTTTATGCACGGTGCAAAGCTCTCCCGCGAGGCGATTTTTGCCGGGATGGGCCACTGGCGGCTGCATCTGGTGGTGTTTATCAGCACCTTTGCCCTGTTCCCGGCGCTCGGGCTGCTCATGCAGTTTATTCCGCACTCGGTGCTGCCACCGTCGCTCTGGCTCGGCTTTCTGTATCTCTGCGCGCTGCCGGCCACGGTGCAGTCGGCTATCGCGTTCACCTCGGTAGCGAAGGGCAACGTGGCCGCTGCCATCTGCAGTGCCTCGGCATCGAGCATTCTGGGGATTTTCCTCTCGCCGGTGCTGGTCGGGGCGCTGATGCAGGCCCAGCAGGGGGATACCAACACCCTCGATGCCATCGGCAAGATCGTGCTGCAGCTGATGGTGCCGTTTGTGGTGGGGCACCTGTCGCGCCCGCTGATTGGCCGCTGGGTCGATCGTCATAAAAAGCTGATCAACATGACCGACCGCTCGTCGATTCTGCTGGTGGTGTACGTGGCATTCAGTGAAGCGGTAGTGGGCGGGATCTGGCATCAGATCGACGGCGCTGCGCTGATGGTGGTGGTAGGCCTGTCTACGGTCTTGCTGGCGGTGGTGCTGGTGGTGAACACCCTGGCGGCGCGGATGCTGGGCTTTAACACGGCTGATGAGGTGACGATCGTGTTCTGCGGTTCGAAAAAGAGCCTGGCGAACGGCGTGCCGATGGCGAATGTGCTGTTCCCGGCCAGTGCGGTGGGGGTGATGGTGCTACCGCTGATGATTTTCCATCAGATCCAGCTGATGGTCTGTGCGGTACTGGCGCAGCGTTACGCCCGCCGTACCGCAGCGGAAGAGACGGCCCAGGCAAAACCCTGAGCCGTAACGCATCAGGCGCGAACGGACTCGCGCAGCGCCTGTTTCTCCTGCTCGCTTAAAAACGCAATTGTCAGGCCGTTCTGCTGGGCCTGGCGGATTTGCGCCTGGCTCAGTCCGGCCTGCGCGGCAGCCACCTGATACTCGTGAGTGATGTCCACACCCTGAACCGCCGGGTCATCGGTATTGATGGTTGCCAGCACGCCATGCTCAAGGAAGGTTTTCAGCGGATGCTTCTCCAGCGCCGCCACGGTGCTGGTCTGAATATTCGACGTCAGGCAGGACTCAATCCCGATGCGCTGTTCGGCGAGGAAATCCATCAGCGCCGGATCCTCAATCGCCTTCACGCCGTGACCGATACGCTCGGCACCCAGCTCGCGAATCGCCTGCCAGATGCTCTCCGGACCTGCCGCTTCACCGGCATGCACCGTGATACGCCAGCCGGCGTCGCGGGCGCGGTTGAAGTGGGGCAGGAACAGGCTGCCGGGGAAGCCCAGCTCGTCGCCCGCCAGATCGAGCGCGGTGATATGGTCGCGGTGCGCCAGCAGGGCGTCCAGCTCCACCTCGCAGGCGGTTTCCCCGAAGGTACGGCTCATAATGCCGATAAGACGCGCCTGCACGCCAAAATCACGGCAGCCTTCACGCACCCCGGCAATCACCGCTTCCACCACGCCGTCCACCGGCAGCTGGTGAGTCATCGCCATATAACCCGGTGAGAAGCGCAGTTCGACGTAGTGCAGGCCGTGCTGTGCGGCGTCTTCGATGTTTTCATACGCCACGCGGCGGCAGGCATCCAGCGACGCCAGCACCTTCACGCCCCAGTCGAGTTTGGCAAGGAAGCTCACCAGATCCGGTTCGTTGGCGGTGACCTGCACGTGCGGGCGCAGGGTTTCAAGGGTGGTAGCGGGCAGGCTCAGATTGAACTGGCGACCAAGATCGAGAATGGTTTGGGCGCGAATGTTGCCATCGAGGTGGCGGTGCAGGTCGGTTAACGGCAGGGTGGTATCAATCATGGTCGCACTCTTTTTTTAGCTAAAGTGCAGAGCATTATAAAAATAAAGCGGGGGAAAAAGCTACGTTGCGCAACAAAAAGGGGTGTTTCCACCCCGAAGCGTTAGTTAAGTGAGCGAATGGCGGCGATTAAGCGCGCAACCCCGGCTTCCAGCTTAACCCGCGGGCAGCCCACGTTGAGGCGGATAAAGCCGTTGCCTTCTGCGCCGTAGGTGTAACCCGGCATAATGGCGACCTTCTGCTGCTCGATCAGCGCCTGTTGCAGCGCCTTATCGTCAAGACCCAGCGGACGCAGATCGATCCACGCCAGATAGGTGGCGGCGGGCGGCTGCCAGTTGAGTTGCGCAAACGCCGCATTCAGGGTCTGCGCAACGTAATCGAGGTTAGCCCGCAGGTAGTCGCGCAGCGCGTCGAGCCAGGGCGATCCGTCGCGATAGGCAGCAATATGCGCCACCAGCGCCAGCACCGCCGGTGAAGAAAGCCCATCCTGCCCCTTGAGCGCCGTCAGGTACGCCTCCCGCGCCTGCGGATCGCTGATGAACCCGTAAGCGCCGGTCAGGGCAGGAATGTTAAAGCTCTTGGACGCCGAGGTGACCAGCGCCCAGACGCCGCGCCCGACCGCGCTCCAGGGCGTATGGCTGCCACGCCACACCATATCCATATGGATTTCGTCGCTGATAACCCGCACGCCGTGTCGCTCGCACAGCGCCGCCAGGGTGTCCAGCTCCGGCCGCGTCCAGACTTTACCGGTCGGATTGTGCGGGCTGCACAGCAGCATGATTTTGCACTCCGGCTTCGCCAGCGCCTGCGCCAGCCGGGCCATGTCGCATGCCCACTCGCCGTCCTGCTGCTCCAGCGGCAGGCTAATCACGCGGCGCTGATTACCTTCGATGGTTTTGTAGAATGCGTCGTAGGCCGGGGTGTGGATCAGTACCCCGTCGCCGGGCTGCGACCACTGGCGGATCAGCTGCGAGACGGTGTAAATCACCGACGGGCCATACACCAGCGTTGCCGGGTCGATGGCGGTGGCGAAACGCTGCTGATACCAGTGGGCAATCGCCCCGCTGAAATCGCTGTTATTCCAGCGGCTGTAGCCCAGCACGCCGTGGGTGAGGCGCTGCTGCAGGGCATCCAGCACGCACGGCGCGGTGGGGAAATCCATATCCGAAATGGTGAACGGCAGCAGGTCCGGTGCGCCGAAGCGGTCCGCGACATAATCCCACTGGGTACACCAGGTGCCGTGCCGGTCTACCGGCGTAGAAAAATCAAACATCGTATCGTCCTTAGCGCCTCACGCCTGCACCATGTTCATCAGTGCCGCCATTTCATCTTTTACCGACTGCACCTGCGGTCCAATCACCACCTGCAGGTTATGCTGGTTGAGCTGTACCACGCCGATGGCACGATTGGCTTTCAGCGCCTCGACATCCACGTTCGCCATCTCTTTTACCGACAGACGCAGGCGGGTGATGCAGTTATCGAGAGTAACGATATTCTCCGCGCCGCCGAGTGCCGCGAGAATAGCCGGAACGTTGTACCCGGACTTGCCGACGCTGCCCGCCATTGCGGTTTCAACCTGACGCGCCACTTCCACGTCGCGACCGGGGGTTTTGATATTAAAGCGCAGGATGGCGAAGCGGAAAATGGCGTAGTAGGCCGCAAACCAGACCGCTGCCACCACCGGCACCAGATACCACTTGGTGGCGAGGCCGTGCAGCATGCCGAATACCACAAAGTCGATGACGTTGCCGTCGGTGTTGCCGATGGTGACGCCGAGCACGGCCATGATGGTGAAGCCCAGCCCGGTCAGCAGGGCGTGGATGAGATACAGCACCGGGGCGACAAACAGGAACAGGAATTCCAGCGGCTCGGTGGTGCCGCCCACCACGCAGGCAATTACGCCAGAGATGAGCAGCCCTTTAATCTTATGCCGGTTTTCCGGGCGAGCGCAGTGGTACATTGCCAGCGCCGCGCCGGGCAGGCCGCCGAGGAACGCCGGCATTTTGCCCTGCGAGAGGAAGCGCGTCGCGCTCTCGGAGAAGCCGTGTACCGACGGACAGTTAAGCTGCGCCTGGAAAATGGTCAGTGCGCCATTCACGGTTTTACCGCACACCTCCATGGTGCCGCCCGCTTCGGTAAAGCGGATCAGCGCCACCAGAATATGCTGCAGACCGAACGGCAGCAGCAGACGCTCGCCGGTGCCGAAAATCATCGGTCCGAACGCCCCGGCGCTGTTGATCATGCTCCCCAGCGCGGTGATGCCCATTGCAAACACCGGCCAGATTAACGGGATCACCAGCCCCACCAGGCCCATCACCACGCTGGTGATAATGGGAACGAAGCGGGTGCCGCCGAAGAACGCCAGCGCATCCGGCAGGCGCACGTTGTGAAAACGCTCGTGCAGCAGCCAGATGATCACCCCGGCGATCACCGCCCCGAGGATGCCGGTATCCACCGACTGAATGCCCAGCACGTTTTGCACGTTATTGGCCTTCAGCACCGCCGCATCGGTGGTGGGCAGAATGCCTTTCATGGTGAGCCAGAAGTTGGTCGCCAGGTTCATCACCGTAAAGCCGACGAAACCGGCAAAGGCCGCGACGCCTTTGTTCTCGCGCGCCAGCCCGAGGGGGATAGCGATGCAGAACATCACCGGCAGGTAGCTGAAGGCGAAGGAGCCGACTTTGCTCATCCACAGGAAAATGGCCTGCAGCACCGGATGACCGAGCGCCGGAAACAGGGTGATGACATCATGGCTGCTCAGCGAACTGCCGATGCCGAGCATGATGCCGCAGAAGGAGAGGAGCGCTACCGGCAGCATGAAGGTTTTGCCCAGCTGCTGGAAGAACTCCCATACGGTGATTCGGGATGCTGCATTAGCCGCCATAAACGACTCCTTGTCCTGAAAGTGAGGTCGGGGATATATCACGCAGCGAGAAGATAAAACGTTTTATCAAACTTTAGTGCGAAACGAATCACATAATCAGGCGATAATAGCGGCTATAAAGATCCCCTATGGGTAAAACGTTTTATCTGAGCGATAAGGGAAGGGAATCGCAGCGATGTCTGTAGCGAAGAAAATCACCATCAACGACGTGGCGCTGGCGGCGGGCGTCTCGGTCAGTACCGTCTCGCTGGTGCTGAGCGGCAAGGGACGCATCTCCCACGCCACCGGTGAGCGGGTAAATGAGGCGATCGAGAAACTGGGCTTTGTGCGCAACCGCCAGGCGGTGTCGCTGCGCGGTGGGCAGAGTGGGGTAATTGGCCTGATGGTGCGCGATCTCAGCTCGCCCTTTTACGCCGAGCTGACCGCCGGCCTCAGCGAAGCGCTGGAAGCCCAGGGGCGGATGCTGTTCCTCACCCAGTGCGGACGCGACGCCGACCAGAGCGAACGCTGCTTCGCCACGCTGCTCTCCCAGGGCGTGGACGGCGTGATTATCGCCGGCGCTGCCGGAGAAGGTGCTTCGCTGCGCGATATGGCGGCGGCGCGTCAGCTTCCGCTGCTGTTTGCCTCGCGGGCCAGCCATCTTGATGAAGCCGATATTATCCGCCCGGACAACATGCAGGCCGCGCAACTGGTGACCGAACATCTTATCCGGCGCGGCCATCAGCGCATCGCCTGGCTGGGGGGACGCAGCTCCTCGCTGACCCGCGCTGAACGGCTGGGTGGCTACTGCGCCACGCTGCTGCAGTACGGCCTGCCGTTTCACAGCGACTGGGTGCTGGAGTGCGAACCGAGCCAGAAACAGGCGGCGGAGGCCATCAGCGATCTGCTGCGGCGCAATCCCACCATCAGCGCGGTGCTGTGCCACAACAGTACCGTGGCGATGGGGGCGTGGTTCGGCCTGATGCGCGGCGGACGCCAGGGCGGGGAAGGCGGGATGGAGAGCTACTACGATCGCCAGGTGGCGCTGGCGGCCTTTGCCGAGGTGCCTGAAGCCGCACTCGACGATCTGCCGGTGACCTGGGTCACCACCCCGGCCCGCGAGATAGGCCACACCCTGGCCGGACGCATGCTGCAGCGGATCAACCAGGAAGAGGATGCGTTGCGCCACCAGATTATTCCCGCCCGGCTGGTGCCCCAGCGCTGAATGCTGCCCCGGCACGTAGGGTGGGTAAGCGTAGCGCACCCACCGTTGAATACTGAATTCCGCCCATAAAAAAGGCCTCCGCAGGGAGGCCTGGTTGTTAGCGCAACATTACTGCGGAGCGATCATCGGCCCGCGCGGTGCCGGTGCCATCGGGGTTTCCAGCTCCGGAGCCGGCGCCTCGCCGCCCATGCCCGGCAGCGTAAATTTCCCGAACAGCGCCTCGACCGGCATCTTGTCGCCGTTGAGGTTCACCTGGCCGTTTGCATATTGCAGGCTGGTGCTGATGACGTTGTCTTTGGTTGACACCAGACGGAACATCTGGCCCGCAGCAGCAGCGCCTTCTACCTGTTTACGCGCCAGCTTTTCAGCCTGATCCTTCTGGTAGCCTTCAAGCTGCGCAACCTGAGTCATAAACTCGGTCGCCATGTCCATCGGGATTGACAGTTTGCCGTCCAGCGATTTCACGTTACGCAGCAGCTCTTCGCCCAGGGATTTCACCGGCTGCTTCAGCTCTTCTTTGTTTTTGAAGAACAGTGACAGGTTCAGCGAGCTTTCGCCTTTGGCATTTTTCCAGCTGAACGGCGCAACGGTGATCACCGGGCCGCTGTCGAGCAGCAGCGGCAGGTTGTTAAGCAGGATCTGGCGGAAGTTCTCCTGATAGGCCTGCGGGTTCTGCATCACTTCCGGCTGCGACAGCAGGGCGTTTGCCTGGGCGTTGTACTGCTGGCTGAACTGATGCCAGGCTTTGCCGTCAACCTGACCGACCTTCAGCGTCAGCTTACCGCTGCCCATGTTCTGGTTCTGCACCTTCAGGCTGTCGAGGGTGTAATCCACCACGCTGTTGAGATGCTTCTTGTCTTCGGCCACTTCGGTTTTCGCCGTCAGCGCCGTGCCTTCGAATACCGCCAGCTCGTTGCCTTCCACCGAAATAGCCAGCTTCTCAAGGTTGAGCTGCTGCTGACCGATGCGCTCGTCAAACGAGGTCAGTTCGGAAGAACCATCGGTTTTCAGGTTGTTGATGCTCATCTGCACGCGCTGACCATATTCGTTGACGCTGTCGATGAGCGCACTGTCGATATTCCCTTTCAACGACATCTCGTTGCTGTCACCGTCCACCGCAACCGTGAACTCCCCGCCGCTGAAGGCGATTTTGTCCTGCTCCTGCTGATAGTTCACCGGCACCAGCGTGATATCAGTAGCGGTAGCCCCCGAGTAGCCGACGCGCGTATCGGCGGTAAACAGCGACTGACCTTTGGTGTGGTCAAACAACGCTTTGGTGGTGGCGTTGTTGGCAAGCGTGGTATTCACCGAGGCCAGCGACGGGATCAGATTAAACTTTTTCAGCTGCGCGAAGGGGAACGGGCCGTGATCGACATCCTCGTTCAGCACCACGGTCTGACCCGGTTTCAGCCACGAACTTTGCGCGCCCTGAACCGGCTTCACGACCAGCTCCAGCTGGCTGCTGAACACGCCGCGATGGTAGTTCTGGTACGCCAGCTCCAGGCCTGACTCCGGCGAGGTGCGCTTCAGTTCGGCGTTGCCCTGCGCGATCATCTCCGCTACGCGGTTCTCGAATTGTTTACCGGTAAACCAGGCCGCGCCCGTCCAGACCACACCCAGGGCGACGATCACGCCCGCTGCAACCAGAGTCTTTTTCATAGTCCTTATCCCTAAAACAGTCGTCCCGGCGGGTAACCCGCCGGGTGAGTTCATCAACGTCTGACAGTGAGCTTAGCAATCCGTGCCAAAAAAATCAGTAGCTTAGTCGATTTTATTAAACACGCGCGCGATGCGTCCGATGCCGCTGACGCTGACCGGCGACTCATGGGCGGCGATAAACGCCGATTCGCCCGGCTTCAGTACCAGCGTAGCATCGTCTTTACGCAGCAGCGCTTCACCTTCGACGCAGAACACAATCGCCGCGCTGGACTGGGCCAGTTCAACAGCCTGCGTGTTCAGGTCGTGCAGGGAGAACGCGAAGTCGTCCACCGGGATCGGGAAATCCAGCTCGCTGCCGCGCTTCACTGCCTGGGTCAGCAGGCTGTCTGCCGCTTTCGGCTCGAACTTCACGTTCGCCACCAGCTCAGGAATATCGATGTACTTCGGCGTCAGGCCGGCGCGCAGCACGTTATCCGAGTTAGCCATCACCTCCAGCGCCACGCCCTGCAGGTAGGCGTGCGGCGTTTCGGCAAACAGGAACATCGCTTCGCCCGGATTGAGTTTCACCACGTTGAGCAGCAGCGGGGAGAACAGGCCGCTGTCGTCCGGGTAAAATTCGCTGATGGCGCGAATGGTATCCCAGGGTTCGCCGGTTTTATCGGCCAGCGCCGCTTTCAACACCGCCAGCGCGCGGGATTTCTCATCGCCCTGCATATTCAGCAGGCTGGCGAACAGCTCGCTCAGGCGCTGGGCGTTCGGAGCTTCGAGGAAGTGGGCAATGGCGGTATGCGCCCCCGCCACCGGCTGCAGCAGCGAAACGATGTCGTTGAATTCGCGGAAGGCGTTCATCGCCAGGAACGGGGTAAGCGCAAAGACCAGCTCCGGCTTGTGGTTCGGATCTTTATAGTTGCGCTCGGCGGCATCGAGCGGGATACCGGCGGCGTTCTCTTTCGCAAAGCCCGCTTCCGAGGCCTGTTTGTTCGGATGCACCTGAATCGAGAGCGGCTGATCCGCGCACAGCACCTTAAACAGGAACGGCAGCTCGCCGAAGCGCTCGGCGACGCCGCGCCCCAGCAGGGTCTCTTTATCGGCGTCAATCACGTCGCGCAGCAGATGCGTGGCGCCGCTGGCGTCCTGCACTTTTGAGCTGCTCTTCGGGTGCGCGCCCATCCACAGCTCCGCCATCGGCAGCTGTTGCGGGTTGGCGATACCGTAGAGTTCCGTTAACGCAGTTTTACTTCCCCAGCCGTAGTTCTGCACTGAGTTAATGAGTTTTTGCATTATCAAGCCCTGTAGTCATGAGGATGAAATCTGGCGTTATTAAACCAACAAACCCGTTTGAAGTAACCAGCGGCGGTAAAAAGTCGTATTAGTCTCAGTTTTTGTTAAAAAATTGTGTACGATGTGGCGACTCGCTTTTGAAGACGGCACATGGACCATGCGCCAATAACATTCCACATCGAAGCAGTAAGTGAGAGCACAATGTCGAATAAACCCTTTTACTATCAGGAACCCTTTCCGCTCGCGAAGGATGACACCGAATATTACCTGCTGACCCGCGACTACGTTTCCGTCTCCGAATTTGAAGGGCAGGCGGTGCTGAAAGTGGAGCCCCAGGCGTTAACCCTGCTGGCCCAGCACGCCTTCCACGATGCCTCTTTCATGCTGCGCCCGGCGCATCAGCAGCAGGTCGCTGACATTCTTAACGACCCCGAGGCCAGCGAAAACGACAAGTACGTCGCCCTGCAGTTCCTGCGCAACTCCGAGATCGCCGCCCGCGGTATTCTGCCCACCTGCCAGGACACCGGCACCGCCATTATTATGGGTAAGAAGGGGCAGCGCGTCTGGACCGGCGGCGGGGATGAAGCCGCGCTGGCGCACGGCGTGTATAACACCTATATCGAAGACAACCTGCGTTACTCCCAGAACGCCGCGCTGGATATGTATAACGAGGTGAATACCGGCACCAACCTGCCGGCGCAGATCGATCTCTACAGCGTGGACGGCGAGGAGTACAAATTCCTCTGTATCGCCAAAGGTGGCGGCTCGGCCAACAAAACTTATCTCTACCAGGAAACCAAAGCGCTGCTCTCACCGGGCAAGCTGAAAAACTATCTGGTGGAGAAGATGCGCAGCCTCGGTACTGCGGCCTGTCCGCCTTATCATATCGCGTTCGTCATCGGCGGCACCTCGGCGGAAGCCACCCTGAAAACCGTGAAGCTCGCGTCCACGAAATACTATGACGGGCTGCCGACCGAAGGTAACGCCCACGGCCAGGCGTTCCGCGACGTGCAGCTGGAGCAGGAGCTGCTGCAGGAGGCGCGCAATCTCGGCCTCGGTGCGCAGTTTGGCGGTAAATACTTCGCCCACGACGTGCGGGTTATACGCCTGCCGCGCCACGGCGCATCCTGCCCGGTGGGCATGGGCGTCTCCTGCTCGGCAGACCGTAACATCAAGGCCAAAATCAACCGCGACGGCGTCTGGATCGAAAAGCTTGAGAACAACCCCGGCAAATACATCCCGGAAGCGCTGCGTCGTGAAGGTGAGGGCGAAGCGGTACGCATCGACCTGAATCGCCCGATGGCCGAAATTCTGCAGCAGCTGTCGCAGTACCCGGTGTCCACACGCCTGTCGCTCTCCGGCACCATTATCGTGGCGCGCGACATCGCCCACGCGAAGCTGAAAGAGCGCATCGACAGCGGGCAGGGGCTGCCGCAGTACGTTAAGGATCACCCGATCTACTACGCCGGCCCGGCCAAAACCCCGGACGGCTATGCATCTGGCTCCCTCGGCCCGACCACCGCCGGACGTATGGACTCCTACGTTGACCTGCTGCAGTCCCACGGCGGCAGCATGATCATGCTGGCGAAGGGCAACCGCAGTAAGCAGGTCACCGACGCCTGCCACCAGCACGGCGGCTTCTACCTCGGCAGCATCGGCGGCCCGGCAGCGGTGCTGGCGCAGAGCAGCATCAAGAGCCTCGAATGCGTCGAATACCCGGAGCTGGGTATGGAGGCGATCTGGAAAATTGAAGTAGAAGACTTCCCGGCGTTCATCCTCGTGGATGACAAAGGCAACGACTTCTTCCAGCAGATCCAGTCCTCGGCCTGCGCCACCTGCGTTAAATAAGCCAGCCGCCCTCCGGGGCGGTTTTTTTTAAGTGGCGCGTAAACGCACAAAGCCGCAATCAGTTCGCTTTTCATCATCCATACTGATAACCGCAATTGAGCAGCGTCGGACCCGATAACCTTTTGTTACAACAGGAGAACGTCATGGCAACGCATCGCAGTGAAAAAGATTCTATGGGCGCCATCGAGGTGCCGGCCGATAAGCTCTGGGGCGCGCAGACCCAGCGTTCGCTGGAGCATTTTCGTATCTCGACCGAGAAAATGCCGGTCGCGCTGATCCAGGCGCTGGCGCTCACCAAGCGTGCGGCGGCGCAGGTTAATCAGGATTTAAGTTTGCTGGCCCCGGAAAAAGCGCAGGCGATTGTCCAGGCAGCGGATGAAGTGCTGGAGGGCAAACACCCGGACGAGTTTCCGCTCGCCATCTGGCAGACCGGGTCCGGCACCCAGTCCAACATGAACATGAACGAAGTGCTGGCCAACCGCGGCAGCGAGATCCTCGGCGGCGTGCGCGGTATGGAGCGTAAAATCCACCCCAACGACGACGTCAACAAGAGCCAGAGTTCCAACGACGTTTTCCCCACGGCGATGCACGTGGCGGCGGTGATTGCCCTGCGCGAACAGCTTATCCCGCAGCTGAAGGTGCTGAAAAAGACGCTGCATGAGAAATCCCAGGCCTTTGCCGGGATCGTGAAAATTGGCCGCACCCACCTGCAGGATGCCACGCCGCTGACCCTCGGCCAGGAGATCTCCGGCTGGGTGGCGATGCTTGAGCACAACCTGCGCCATATCGAGCAGAGCCTGCCGCACCTCTCTGAACTGGCGCTCGGCGGTACGGCAGTGGGAACGGGGCTGAATACCCATCCGGAATACGCGGTGCGGGTCGCGAAAGCGCTGGCGGATCACACCGGGCAGCCGTTTGTGACCGCCCCGAACAAATTCGAAGCGCTGGCGACCTGCGATGCGCTGGTGCATAGCCACGGCGCGCTGAAAGGGCTGGCGGCCTCGCTGATGAAAATTGCCAACGACGTGCGCTGGCTGGCGTCCGGGCCGCGCTGCGGGATTGGCGAGCTGTCGATCCCGGAAAACGAGCCGGGCAGCTCCATCATGCCGGGTAAAGTCAACCCGACCCAGTGCGAGGCCATGACCATGCTCTGCTGCCAGGTGATGGGCAACGACGTGGCGGTGAATATCGGTGGGGCGTCGGGCAACTTCGAACTGAACGTCTATCGCCCGATGGTGATCCACAACTTCCTGCAGTCGGTGCGCCTGCTGGCGGACGGCATGGAGAGCTTTAACGAGCACTGCGCCATCGGCATTGAGCCGGTGCGCGAGCGCATCGATCAGCTGCTCAACGAATCCCTGATGCTGGTTACCGCGCTCAATACCCACATCGGGTACGACAAAGCGGCGGAGATCGCCAAGAAAGCGCACAAAGAGGGGCTGACGCTGAAGGCCGCCGCACTGAAGCTGGGCTATCTCAGCGAGGCGGAGTTTGAGGAGTGGGTACGGCCGGAGCAGATGGTCGGCAGCATGAACCCTTAACGTGCCAGGTAAAGGTGCAGACGCGGGATCAGCGGCGTCAGCGGCTCCGCCAGTGGTTTATGGCGGTGCTGCACATTATCGGCGTTGTAGTTCAGCAGCTCGCCGAGGTCGGGCACGCTGCTTCCCGGCGCTGGCGGGCAGAGCGCAATAACCGGCGTGGCGCAGGCGTACTGCACCTGTTTCTGATCCTGTGAATACCAGACCCGCGCCACCGGCTGCACCTTCACCGGTCGTTTGATCTTCAGCCGCGCCTGCTCGGGCAGGGCGGCGATATCGTTATACTCCTGCTCAAGATGTATCAGCCACTGCTCACGGGTCCAGGGAGCCTGGGCGCGCGGCGACTTCATGCTTTTCTCCAGCATCGTCAGCACCTCATCGCGGGTGAGATTTTTAATCACGTGCTTGTTGGCCCAGCCGAAACGCAGCGTTGCCGGATTATCCACCACCACCAGCTTGCGGTAGGCGTTCAGCGTAATCAGCCCCGGCAGCTGGCGATGCACCCACTCGAAGCGCTGCGCAGGCGGTAGGCCGCTCTCTTTCGCAATAATCTTTTCCAGCTCGGTCTTCAGCCTGTTTACTTCGCCGATCCGCTGGTGCAGCAGGGCGCGCTCCTCATCGCTCACCGCGTAACATACCGCCCCGGGCAGCCGCAGCGCGGCTTTGCTGCTGCGATTTTCCGACTGCTGCTGGATGAACAGGCGTGTGAAGTGCTTCAGTGCCGCTTCATGGGCCTGTTTACCGATCAGCTGGTTTACCGCGATGGTTTCCAGCGGGTCATGCTCTTCGCCTTTTTTTACCTCGGGCAGCGTGAACACGCGCCCGGTCAGCAGATGGCTGGTGGAGAGCAGCTCGCGCACCCCGGCAAGTTGGCGCTCCAGCTCGCGAAAGGTAGTAGTCAGGCGGTCAATCAAATCGTATTGCGGCATAGCGACACCCATTAGTTACAACATACTTATGTTATAGCACATCCGGCACGTTGCAGGCCACAGTGTTTGCTCGTCCCCGTAGGGTGGGTAAGCTTGCGCACCCACCATTAATACAGAAGCCGAAGCATGGAACGTCCCGAATTAAAGCCACCGTGCCTTGATCCCGTAGGGTGGGTAAGCGCAGCGCACCCACCAAAAATCAAATAACCCACGCCTGAGGGATGGCCCCGTCCGGCATCAAAACCGCCGCGGCGCAGGCGTTGAGTCCGGGCTGGTGGTCGGGAGCCGCCAGAGGGCGCGAGCCCCGGGATGGGGTATCGCGCCCGACCGGAAGCGAAACGCCGGAGGCAAGGGCAGCCCGCAGGGCCGGTTTTGTTGGCCGGGAGCCGGGATGGTGAAGGGGGCGGCGGCGAGCCCCCTTCGCCCGTTCACGTGCAGCGTGTTTGCATGTGAGCGCGGTGCCACAGTGAACGGAACCCTAGCCGAATTCACATAGACATGATGTAAAAACGCGGATGCGCGGTAAACGGTGGGTGCGCTGCGCTTACCCACCCTACAACCCTACCCACCTCAATCCCCATCACCCGGCCAGCTGAAACGAAAACGCGCACCGCCGGCGCGGCTGCTTTCTGCCGTGACCTGGCCCTTCATCGCCACTGCCACCGAGCGCACAATGGCCAATCCGAGTCCGCAGCCGCCGGTGGCGCGGTCGCGGCTTGGGTCGAGGCGTACAAACGGCTCAAACACGCGCTCGCGTTCCGCTGCCGGAATACCCGGCCCGTCGTCCTCTACCGCCAGCACCCACTGCCGCTCATCCTGTTGCAGGGAAACAGACAGCGTCTGCTGGCTGTAGCGCAGAGCGTTATTGATAAGGTTATCCAGCACCCGATCCATCAGGCGTACGTCCACGCTGGCGATGGCTGCCACCGTCGGGAGCGTCAGCAGGATCTCCCGCTCGGGATGGATATAGCGTATCTCTTCAATGCGCTCTTTCAGCCAGTTCGTCAGGTTAATGCGCGACAGCGTCAGCTCCGTCTCCGGGCGGTCGAGGCGGGCGTAGGTCAGCAGTTCGTCAATCAGCCCCTCCAGCTGGCCGATATCGCGGTTCAGTCCGCGCGCCTCGTCGGGGCTGAGGTTGTCGCTCATCGCCAGACGATAGCGCAGGCGCACCAGCGGCGTGCGCAGCTCGTGGGCAATGCCGTCGATCAGCTGCTTCTTGCTGGCGATCAGCGCGTTGATGTTGTCCGCCATCTGGTTGAAGGCAACGCCCATGCGCTCGAAGCTGGAATCCGGCTCAAAATGAATGCGTTCGTCGAGCTTGCCGCTGCCCAGGCGCCGGGCCGCCGACTCCAGCTTCAGCATCTCCTGCCAGTGTGGACGCATCCAGATAAACACCGGAACCGCGAGGGAGAAGGCGATAAAGGCGATCAGCGCGATGTCCAGCAGCCGCATCTGGTGCAGGAAAAACAGATAGGGCACCGGCCCGACGGCCAGCACGTAGTTGCTCTGGGGGATGCGCTGGATAAAGGTGTACTCCTTATCCAGAGCGATAATATCCCCGTCGCGCAGCCGCTTCATGGTCGGGGCGTTGAGCGTAAAGGTATTCAGCGGTTCGATGCGCAGTTTAAACGACAGATTGAGATCCAGCTCGCCGATGGTTTTATTCCAGTCCTTCGGTGGGATCTCGTCCAGCTCGCTGCGCATAAGATAGAGCGAGCTTTTCATCAGGTCGTCCAGCGACTGCCGGCCCGCGCGCTCGGCGGTGAACTTATACACCAGCCCGACCAGCATGGTCATCACCAGGAAACAGGCGAACAGCAGCAGGTAAAACTGCACGAACAGCTTTCTCATCAGGCGTCGTCCCAGGCGTGGGGGGCAAACAGATAACCTTTATTGCGCACGGTTTTGATGCGGTACGGCTCGGTGGCGCTGTCATTAAGCTTTTTACGCAGCCGGGATATCGCCACGTCCACGCTGCGATCGAGGCCGTCGTAGCTCACGCCGCGCAGGTTTTTCAGCAGCGCATCGCGATCCATAATCAGCCCGGCGTGGGTTGCCAGCTCCCACAGCAAATCAAAATCAGCCGTGGAAAGACTGACCTGCGTGCGGCCGAGCGTCACCTGGCGGTTTAGCGGGTCGATGCACAGCGTGCCAAACTGCAGGGCTTTGTGCGGGCGCAGCGTCGTGGTGGCAGGCTCAGAGGGCGGGCTCTGATGCTGGCGCAGGTGCAGACGCAGGCGCGCCAGCAGCACCGGCGGCGGGGTGGTTTTCAGAATGTAATCATTGGCACCCATCTCCAGCGCCAGGATATGGTTCATGTCACTGTCCAGCGAGGTCAGCAGCACAATCGGGCCGTGCCACTGCGGACGCAGATCGCGGCACAGCGTCATGCCATCTTTACCCGGCAGCATAATGTCCAGCAGCACCAGGTCCGGCTGTTCGCGCGCGATGGTGGCTTCTGCCAGATCGCCCCGGTTTTCAATAATGACATCAATGTCATGCTTACCCAGCCAGGCGGCGATCAGCGACCCGACCTCCGGATCATCTTCGACAAAAACTATCTTGCTCATCGTGCATAGCGCTCACGAAAAAAATCCAGGATACACGGCCCTGGATTTGAATACTATCAATCGTGGTTAAACGGATCAGCGAAGGGGTCTGCCGCCGTCTACCGCAAAAGAGCGGCCCGTAACGAAACAGCTGGTGAGCAGATAATCCACCAGATCGATAATCTCTTTTTCGCCCGGTGCGGTTTTCATCAGGGATTTGCTGAGCGCCTTCTGGCGGTACTCCGCATCGTCGCCCTCATTGAACAGGATCAGCGACGGCGCGATGGCATTGACCTTTACTTCCGGTGCCATCTTCTTCGCGAACGAACGCGTCATGTTATCCAGCGCCGCCTTACTCGCCGCGTAGGCGATGTGCTTATCGCTGCCGCGCTCCACCACGTAGTCGGTGAAGTGGATGATATCTGCGGCAGCATGGCCCTGACCGCGCAGCAGCGGCTCAAAGGCGGTGTTGAGCAGGTAGGGGGCGTGAACGTGGATCTGCAGCATGGCGCTCAGCACCTCAGCCGGCTTATGCGCCGGGGACTCCGACATCCAGGCACTGGCGTTGTGCAGCACCGCGCGCAGGCTGGTGGTGCGGCGCTTTACCTCCTCGGCGAAGGCGAGAATGCCGTCATCGGTGCAGAAGTCGGCTTCGATACAGATGCCGCCAGCCTCTTCGATAACGTCGATCGCCGGGTAGCGCGTGCGGTAGCTGACGATGACCGACTGGTGCTGGGCAAGAAAATGGTGCGCCAGCGCAAGACCGATGCGACGGCCTCCACCGGTAATCAGTATCGGGCGGTCAGGACTCTTTCCCATCGGTCACTCCTCGTTATTCAGGGGATCAGCGCATCAGCATCCATGTTGCCGGCAGGGCCGCAATCAGCAGCACTACCATCGCGGCTTTCTCCCGCAGGTTAAGCTGAACGTTATCGCTATGGGTACGGCGGGCGTACATAAACACCAGCAGGCCCGGGGCATACAGGACCACCGAGAGCAGCAGGTGCATCGGGCCTGAGGCATATAATAACCATAAGCCATAAATGCACGCGCCGATACCAACGAACTGATGCAGCGGTTTTTTCGCGATTTTAAGCAGATATGCGCCCACCAGGAAGTAGGGCACGAGGATCATTTCTGAGGCGATGGTCAGCAGGGTGTTGTAGTCCGACCCGGTGAGCCAGATCAGCACCAGGCAGATCTGCACGCTGATGTTGGTCAGCCACAGCGAGGCAGACGGCGCGTTGCGCGCGTTCTGACGGGCAAAACGCTTTGGAAAGGCTTTGTGGGTCGCGGCCAGCAGCGGCACTTCCGCTGCCATAATGGTCCAGCTCAGGTACGCCCCGCACACCGAGACGATAAGCCCGACGGCGATGACTACTTCGCCCCATTTGCCCATCATATCCACCATCAGACCGGCCATCGACGGGTTACGCATCTGCGCCAGCTCCGGGCGAGCGACGACGCCCAGCGACAGCAGCGTCACCAGCAGATAGACCACCAGCGCGGCCAGCACCGCCAGCAGGGTGGCACGGCCCACGTCGGCGCGGTTACGGGCGCGGGCGGAAACCACCACCGCGCCTTCCACACCGATGAACACCCACAGGGTGATCAGCATGGTGTTTTTCACCTGCTCCCACACCGGCACGCCGAGCGATACGCCGGTGAAATCGAGGGCGAAGACGTCCATCTTAAACGCCATCACCGCCAGCACCACAAACAACCCGAGGGGCAGCAGCTTCGCCATTGTGGCGGCAAGGTTAATGCTCGCCGCGGTCTGCACACCGCGCAGCACCAGCCAGTGCACGACCCACAGCAGCACCGACGCGCCAACGATGGACTGCCAGGTATTGCCGTCGCCAAACAGGCGCAGCTCCGGGGTATCGGTAAAGAAACTCAGGGCGGAGAAAACAATCACCAGATAAGAGACGTTGGCGATGACGGCACACAGCCAGTAACCCCAGGCCGAGCAGAAGCCCATCAGCTCGCCGAAGCCTTCGCGCGCGTAGGTGAAGATACCGCCATCCAGGTCTGGACGCAGACGCGAGAGGATCAGCATGGCCACCGCCAGCATCAGGATACCAACGCCGGTGATCGCCCAGCCAATCAGCAGCGCCGCCGGGCTTGCCACCGCCGCCATGTTCTGCGGCAGGCTGAACACCCCGGCCCCCAGCATTGAGCTAAGCACCAGCGCAGTCAGTGCCGCCAGACCCAGTTTCTTATCCATAGTTATCCTGTCAGTAAAGAGAGATGATCCAGAATAATTATTACGTCATAACGCATAAAAATGGCGGATCGCACTAAGGCGCGGGATTTTACGCAGTGGGTGATGCGCTTGCAATGAGATGTGCAGCAAATAATAGCAAAAGACAAAAAAGGCAGCCCGCAGGCTGCCTTATGCTGTAACGGCGAGGCTTATTTGAACAGGTCGGCGCTGATGGTCATGTTGCCACCGCGCTCCTGCCACTGGCGGGTAACGTGGTAGTACTTCGCGCCTTTCTTCGCAGCACGCTTCGCCACCTGGTAGGAGACGTCGGTCATGCTGTGGTAGTTACCGGTGAACTTCACGCTGTCAAACGGTACCATCTGCGCAGCAGTGACTTTATTCACTTCCTGAATCTCAGTGCCGTCCGGCAGGGTGACAGTGTAACGCCCGCCTTTAGAGGACTGGGTTTCGAAGAAACGGCCTACTTCGGTCGACGGGGACGAAGTGGTTGCCACGCCCGGGATCTCAACTTTCTTCGCTTCTTCACCGCCTTTTGCCAGCGCGGCGCGGCCGGCATCGGAGTCGGCCGGAATCGCATCCGGGCTCTGCAGTACGCGTTTCTTCGCATCCGCTTTATAGATGAACGCGGTGATCAGCTGGTTGCCGCCCTGGTTGGCATCAACCTGACGTACGATGTAGAACGCGTGCGCGCCTTTGTTTTTCGCCTGTTTGGTGATGGCGTCATTCACTTCCGGCTGGCTACGGAAGAAGCCTTTTACGGTAACGGTATCGTAAGGCTCCAGCGCAAACGCCTGGTCTTTCGGCAGCTCAACCACGCCGTTGATCACGCGATTCTCCGGCGCATCGGCTTTCGGTGCGTCTTCGCGATAGACATCGGCCACTACGCGCCAGTTGCCGCTGTTGCCGGTGTCGTTAGTATCCAGAATATAGAAAGAGGCGGCGCCCATTGAATCTGCACGACGGGAAACCGCAGTGGCTGCTTCGTTGATGGCATTAAAACGCCCGGTGATCGTAATACGATCGTAAGGTTTCAGAGCGGCGGCCTGGTCCGGTGTTAATTCTGTCGCGGCATGAGCGGACAGCGTGGTTGCAGCAATTACTGCGGACGCCAGAAGGGTGTTCTTGATCTTCATAAAAAATAATCCTTCGCCTTGCGCAAACCAGATACTGGTGTTGTGTATATGAATAAATCGTTAGCGCCCGATTATGGCATTGTTCAGCCAGCACTGTCTGCGTCATTTTTCACATGCTGTGCCGCGGTCTGATCAAAACCCATAACCTTTGGTAATAGGTGCGTGAAATGGGCCGTTGACCGGTTAAAACGATAAAGCTTATGAGTTTTTACGTTAAAGTATTGTTAAACAACAGGCGAAGCACCGCGCAGAATCATGTTTTCCCGCTCCGCTTAAGCGGATTATCGGCCTTCCGGGGTTAAATTCCGGTAAAAAAACCTGTCAGCGCCGGTGGACGCTACACTTTCACAGATAAAACCATAATTTCCTGACGCCAGATGTGGATCACAGGCGCTAATTTCAGTAGGTTATAGAAAGTTTGTTACAGCTTCTTTTCTCTGGTTCTGTATCCGGCGCGGCTTTTTTCGCCGCTACAGCGCCTGTCTGACAAACCATCAATCGAAACCGATGGAAGGGAATACTATGCGTATTGGGGTACCGAAAGAGGGGTTAGCCAATGAAACCCGCGTGGCTGCGACGCCAAAAACCGTCGAACAGCTGCTGAAACTGGGTTTCACCGTTGCGGTAGAGCGCGACGCCGGCAAACTGGCGAGTTTTGATGATGCCGCGTTCCTCGCTGCCGGGGCGCTGGTCGAACCGGCAAGCGACGTCTGGGCATCCGACATTATTCTGAAGGTGAACGCGCCGCTGGAGCAGGAAATTGACCTGCTGCGTCCGGGCACCACGCTGGTGAGTTTCATCTGGCCGGCACAGAACCCTGAGCTGCTGGAGAAACTGGCCGCGCGCGATATTACCGTGATGGCGATGGACTCGGTGCCGCGTATCTCCCGCGCCCAGTCGCTCGACGCGCTCAGCTCGATGGCGAACATTGCCGGCTACCGCGCTATCGTTGAGGCCGCCAACCAGTTTGGTCGCTTCTTCACCGGGCAGATCACCGCCGCCGGGAAAGTACCGCCGGCCAAAGTGATGGTGATCGGTGCCGGGGTGGCGGGTCTGGCTGCTATCGGCGCCGCTTCAAGCCTGGGTGCCATCGTGCGCGCCTTCGATACCCGTCCTGAAGTGAAGGACCAGGTTAAAAGCATGGGCGGCGAATTCCTTGAGCTGGATTTCGAAGAGGAAGCCGGCAGCGGCGACGGCTATGCCAAAGTGATGTCCGAGGCCTTCATCAAAGCGGAAATGGCGCTGTTTGCCGCCCAGGCAAAAGAGGTGGACATCATCGTTACCACCGCGCTCATTCCGGGCAAGCCTGCGCCGAAACTCATCACCCGTGACATGGTTGACAGCATGACGCCGGGCAGCGTGGTGGTGGATCTTGCCGCTCAGAACGGCGGCAACTGCGAATACACCGTCCCGGGGGAAATCTTTACCACCCCGAACGGCGTGAAGGTGATTGGCTATACCGATCTGGCGGGCCGCCTGCCGACCCAGTCTTCCCAGCTCTACGGCACCAACCTCGTTAACCTGCTGAAGCTGCTGTGTAAAGAGAAAGACGGCAATCTGACCGTGGACTTCGAGGATGTAGTAGTACGTGGCGTAACCGTCATCCGTGACGGCGAAATCACCTGGCCGGCACCGCCGATTCAGGTCTCCGCCCAGCCACAGGCCGCACCGAAAGTAGACACCGCGCCCAAAGCGCCGGAAGTGCCTGCCTCTCCGTGGCGTAAATACGCGTTGATGGCGCTGGCAATCATCTTGTTCGGCTGGCTGGCAGACGTTGCACCGCCGTCGTTCCTTGGCCACTTCACCGTCTTTGCGCTCTCCTGCGTGGTGGGTTACTACGTGGTGTGGAACGTCTCCCACGCTCTGCATACGCCGCTGATGTCGGTGACCAATGCCATCTCCGGCATCATCGTGGTCGGCGCGCTGCTGCAAATTGGCGACGGCGGCTGGGTCAGCTTCTTCAGCTTTATTGCGGTGCTCATTGCAAGCATCAATATCTTTGGTGGTTTCACCGTTACTCAGCGCATGCTGAAAATGTTCCGGAAAAATTAAGGGGTAACACATGTCTGGAGGATTAGTTACAGCTGCATACATTGTTGCCGCGATCCTGTTTATTTTCAGCCTTGCCGGGTTATCAAAGCATGAAACCTCGCAGCAGGGTAACCGCTTCGGTATTGCCGGGATGGCGATTGCGCTGCTGGCGACCATTTTTGGCCCGGACACCGGCAACGTGGTGTGGATCATCGTAGCAATGGTGATCGGGGGTGCTATCGGTATGCACCTGGCGAAAAAAGTTGAAATGACCGAGATGCCGGAGCTGGTGGCGATCCTGCACAGCTTTGTCGGTCTGGCGGCGGTGCTGGTGGGCTTTAACAGCTATCTGCATCACGACGCCGGCCTCGACCCGGTGCTGGTCAATATTCACCTTACCGAAGTGTTCCTCGGCATCTTCATCGGCGCGGTGACCTTCACCGGCTCGGTGGTGGCGTTTGGTAAGCTGCGCGGCAAAATTTCATCAAAGCCGCTGATGCTGCCGAACCGTCACAAGCTGAACCTCGCGGCGCTGGTGGTCTCCTTCCTGCTGCTGGTGACCTTCGTGCGTGCCGAGAGCGTCGGCCTTCAGGTGCTGGCGCTGCTGCTGATGACCATCATCGCGCTGGCGTTTGGCTGGCACCTGGTGGCTTCCATCGGCGGAGCGGACATGCCGGTGGTGGTATCGATGCTCAACTCCTACTCCGGCTGGGCGGCGGCGGCGGCGGGCTTTATGCTCAGCAACGACCTGCTGATCGTTACCGGTGCGCTGGTGGGTTCGTCGGGCGCCATCCTCTCGTACATCATGTGTAAGGCGATGAACCGTTCGTTCTTCAGCGTGATTGCCGGGGGCTTTGGCACCGACGGACAGACCGGCAGCGACAGCGAAGAAGCCGGTGAGCACCGCGAAATCAGCGCCGTGGAAACCGCGGAAATGCTTAAAAACTCCAGCTCGGTGATCATCACCCCGGGCTACGGCATGGCGGTGGCGCAGGCCCAGTATCCGGTGGCGGAAATCACCGAGAAGCTGCGCGCCCGTGGCGTGAAAGTCCGTTTTGGTATTCACCCGGTAGCCGGGCGTCTGCCGGGCCACATGAACGTGCTGCTGGCCGAAGCGAAAGTGCCTTATGACATCGTACTGGAAATGGACGAGATCAACGACGACTTCGCCGATACCGACACCGTGCTGGTGATCGGGGCCAACGATACCGTTAACCCGGCCGCGCAGGACGATCCGAAAAGCCCTATCGCCGGGATGCCGGTGCTGGAGGTCTGGAAAGCGCAGAACGTGGTGGTGTTTAAACGCTCCATGAACACCGGTTACGCCGGGGTGCAGAACCCGCTGTTCTTCAAAGAGAACACCCAGATGCTGTTTGGCGACGCTAAAGCCAGCGTGGACGACATCCTGAAAGCGCTCTGATTGCGCACTCCCCTAACCGCTCTCCGGAGCGGTTTTTTTATGCCCGCTGCCGGGCTTATCCGATTCTTGCCGCTATCGCCAACGCTTCTCGTCAGCTGTCTATACTGTTACTTCGCTGTAAAAAGAGGAGGAGTCATGGATTTTCTGGAACGGTTCAATTTTGTGTCGCTGTTGATGGCACCTTCATTCTGGATTGGCGTTGCCACGGTGGTGGTGGTGACGCTGGTGGTGTACTGGCTGCTTAACCGCCTGCTGGCCGTGCTGCATAAGGGCGTTCAGAACTGGCGCGGCAACCATCAGGAGGCAAATCACAGGCTGCGCGTGATCCTGTTCGATATGCTCAATCGCACCAGCAAGGTGCTGCTCTTCATCGCCGCCTTCCTGTTCAGTCTGCGCTTTGTGGCGCTCCCGGATCGCCTGTTCGGCACTATCTCTCACGCCTGGTTCCTGGTACTGGCGGTGCAGGTGGCGCTGTGGCTCGATCAGGGCGTGCAGTCCTGGCTGCGTCATCTGCTTTATGCGCCAGGCAGCAATAAAAATCCGGTAACGCTGGTGATAGTCGGTATGCTGCTGCGTGCCCTGGTGTGGTCGATCATGCTGCTGTCGATTCTGGCAAATGCCGGGGTGGACATCACCGCGCTGATTGCCAGCCTGGGGGTAGGGGGTATCGCGATCGCGCTGGCGGTGCAGACCATCCTCAGCGACGTGTTTGCCTCGCTGTCGATTGGTTTCGATAAGCCATTTGAGATCGGTGACTTCGTGGTATTTGGTGATGTCGCGGGTACCATTGAGCATATCGGGCTGAAAACCACCCGCATCCGCAGCCTGAGCGGGGAGCAGATCGTCTGCGCCAACGCCATTCTGCTGCAGCAGACCATACACAACTACAAACGCATGCAGACCCGCCGTATCGTCTTCTCATTCGGCGTTGCCTACTCAACCCCGCCGGAGAAGCTGCGTCTGATTGGTGAGCTGGTGAAAAACATCATTACCGACGTCGGCGAAACCAAATTCGACCGCGCCCACTTCCAGGCTTTCAGCCAGGATCGTCTGACCTATGAAGTGGTGCATATCGTTGATACCGCAGACTACAACCGGTACA
This sequence comes from Siccibacter colletis, assembly GCF_025914095.1. Lineage (NCBI taxonomy): Bacteria > Pseudomonadati > Pseudomonadota > Gammaproteobacteria > Enterobacterales > Enterobacteriaceae > Siccibacter > Siccibacter colletis. Next base: position 1,798,227 of record NZ_CP074352.1, read on the forward strand.
TGGATATTCAGCAGGAGATCAATATCCGCATCATCGAAGCGCTGGCCGAGCATGACGTGGAGCTGGCACTGCCGAGCCTGATCGTCAAGGCACCGTTCGCGAGCGGCCCTGGCGAGGATGCGCCTCAGCATCAGGCACCGCCGACGCTGAACTGATGTCCCGCAGGAAAAAAAAGCCCACCGTCTGGTCCAGAGGTGGGTGCGCTACGCTTACCCACCCTACGTGTTGAGTTTTCCGCAGGCAAAAAAAAGCCCACCGTCTGGTGGGCTTTTTCATGATGAGGGCTTAATCGTCCTCGTCATCATCCATTTCAACCGGGGTCTGGTAGTCGTCCGGCTTAATCACCAGCAGGTCGCAGCGCAGATGATCGATCACCTGCTCGGCGGTGTTACCGAGGAAGGCAGCAGAGATACCGGTGCGTCCGACGGTGCCCAGCACCACAATCCCGGCCTGTAAATGCTCCGCCAGATTCGGGATCACCTCTTCCGGCAGGCCTTTTTCGACGTGGGTAAATTTCTCATCAATGCCGAAACGCTGGCGCAGCGCTTTCATCGCCAGCAGGTGCTGCCCGCGAATCGCATCGTTATAGACGCTGGGGTCGAAGTCCGGCAGTTCGATGGCGATATTGATCGGCGTTACCGGATACGCGCCAACCAGCCGCACTTCGGTATGGTTGACGTCTTCCGCCAGCTGTTGCGTCTCTTTGATCAGCTTTTCATTGAGCGCGTTATGGTACGGCTCTTCGCTGGCAAGGTTCACCGCCACGACCGCTTTACCGCCTTCCGGCCACGGCTGATCTTTTACCATCCACACCGGGCAGGGGCATTTGCGCAGCAGATGCCAGTCGGTGGGGGTGAAGATGACGGATTCCAGCCGGTCGTGCTGGTGGGCCATCTTCAGCAGCAGATCGTGTCCGCCGCTGATCACTTCCTGGATGATGGCTTCGAACGGACGGTTATGCCACACCACTTTGATCTCAATCGGCACGCCCGCTTCCAGGTAGTACTGGGCCTGCTCGCGTATCCAGGCGGTACGCTGGCTGATCACGCCCTGACGCATGGCGGTCCGCTCGTCCGGAGACAAGAGGGTGGTCATTTCGTAAGAGAAGTCATAGATAGGCAGGAAAGCTTTGATCCGGCCACCAATCCGTTGATGCAGGTAAACTGCGCGCCGTAACGCTGGCTGATCGTCCTGGTTCGGATCGATGGCCACCAGCATGTTTTGATACTTTGCCATACAGGGTCTCCTTACAACCGCTAACCACTTATTCCCGCTATTTATCACGTTCCAGCCGTTACGCTGAAGCCTGAACGATGTCGGGCAGAGTTAAGGTTAAGAGTAACCCATAAGGATTGAATGAAACAGGTGAGAACCCTTTGCCGGATCAATAAATCGGGAAAATCTGGCGATCCGGCAAAAGGTGAGGAAAATCAGGCGACGCTACGGGATTGCCCGGCAAGCTGGGAGAGAATTTCGCTGTTCTCAATGGTGATGTATTTGCCTTTCACCGCCAGCATGCCGCTTTTCTGGAAGCGACCCAGCAGACGGCTGATGGTTTCCACCGTCAGGCCCAGATAGTTACCGATATCGCCGCGGGTCATGGTCAGGCGGAACTCACGCGGGGAAAAACCGCGCTGCGCGAAACGGCGCGACAGGTTATAGATAAAGGCCGCCAGACGCTCCTCAGCGTTTTTCTTGGAGAGCAGCAGGATCATATCCTGATCGCCTTTGATTTCACCGCTCATCAGACGCATCATCTGCTGGCGCAGGTTTGGCATTTTGCCGGAGAGATCGTCCAGCGTCTCAAACGGGATCTCGCACACCATTGAGGTTTCCAGCGCCTGGGCAAAGCTTGGGTGATGCGCGGTGCCGATGGCGTCAAAGCCAACCAGGTCGCCCGCCAGATGAAAACCGGTGATCTGCTCATCACCCTGTTCGGTGATGGTGTAGCTTTTGATGGTGCCGGAACGAATAGCGTACAGCGATTTCAGCTCATCACCGGCTTTAAACAGCGTCTGCCCCTTCTGAATAGGTTTTTTACGCTCAATGATATTATCGAGCTGGTCCAGCTCGTGCTCATTCAGGGTAAAAGGGATGCATAGCTGGCTGATGCTGCAATCCTGGCAATGGATGGCACAACCGCCAGACTGAATTCGTTTAATAATTCGTTTTTCCGGGATCATAGGCTCGCTCAGACCGTATAATTGATGTTGGTCAATTTTAACATCATTTTCTCTTACAGGTAAGCCCGCATAAACAGCAATTTCGGAATATCGAAATAAAACCTTCCCGCAGACAAAATTGTTCAGCCACCGTGTTATTAACGCAGCGCTATATTGTGACTAATGTTAATAGCCGGTTATATAAGTAAATAACCTTCATGGCGTAATAACCACTCTTTACGCTGTACGCCACCGGCATAGCCGGTCATCGTGCCGTTACGGCCAATTACCCGATGGCAGGGTACGACGATACTCACCGGGTTCGAGCCGTTCGCCGCACCTACAGCCCGTGCAGCGCCAGCGCGCCCGAGCTGCTCCGCCAGCTGGCCGTAATGCATCACCTGCCCGCAGGGGATGGTGCGCAATATTGCCCATACCTCACGCTGAAAAGGCGTCCCGCCCGTGGCGGTCGGCAGGGTGGTGATAATATCGAGATCGCCCTCAAAATAATGGCGCAGTTTATCGCTCAGCCCGCCGGGATTATGCGCCGCGATGCGCTGGTAGCCGCCGGTGCGATAATGAATATTCAGCAGCTGTACCATACGATCGCTGTGCTCCTCCCACTCGACGGCGCGCAGCTGATACTGCTCGTCGCAGATAACCCACAGCGGGCCAAGCGGGGTGGCGATCTTATCTTCCAGAAGCGTCAGCATGTTTGCTCTCCGCGGATGCAAATCAGGGTGGCGTAACATAGCATGCCGGTTCGCCGTGCTGCCAGCGCGGCGGTGATTTTACCGGAATAAATTCCAGCTGGCAGCGGTTATTTCATTATTATTTCTGGCGTGGCGTTGATGTCAAATTTAATTACCTGTGGCCGCTGCGATTTATTAAGGTAAATAAAGGCTGGTGGCAGTGAAATAGAGCGGATGGTTAATATGCTCTGAGTGATAATGCAAAGCGGCAACGATTGCTGTTTTTATTTTTGTAAAAATGAAAGCCGCTGTTGTTTTTCTTCTGGCGCAACATCTTCTGCGGGGGTAGGTGAAAAATAAATTGCGCTACGCTGCCTCAAAAAAATAGCGATCAAGGTTGCTTGCCCGGTACGGTTAATTATCCTCAGGGCCGTGCGGCGCGGGTTAAGGCTGAAAAAAAACAGAGCCTGCCGACATCCGTCAGGCTCCGCAGTGCACAGCATTGCCTCCACAATATTCCCCGGCTTTATTCCTCTCAATGCCGGGGTTATTTATTTATAGCGATTTTTCAGCGCGGCGTGAGCGACGTTTAGTGATGTGTTTCACGTATCCTTAACGTAAATTTTCGGGTGCTATTTCATCTCTGTATGAATATTTTACCGTTACTAAATAGTCCGGCGTGCTTTTAATATCGCCACGGTCAGTGCGGGTAAATAACCCTGAAATCAGCAGGGAAGTGGTGCGCCTGTCACGCCTTTTGCGCTATCTCACCATTGAGACTGTGTCTTTATACAGTTATAGTGTGCCGGTCATGCAGTACCCCGGAGGATTGACCATGAACTCTGATGATAAAGCGCTGTTTCTCGACGCCATGGAGGATGTCAAACCCCTGAAGCAGGCCACGCAGTGGCTTAAGCCCGCGGCTCCGCGCCCGCGTCACCAGCTCGATACGCTGCAGCTGGACAACTTCCTCACCACCGGTTTTCTGGAGATCGTGCCGCTTGCCGAGCCGCTGACCTTCAAACGCGAAGGGTTACAGAATGGCGTGCTGGAGAAGCTGCGCCAGGGCAAGTATGACCAGCAGGCGAGCCTGAATCTGCTGCGTCAGCCGGTGGAGCAGTGCCGCCAGCAGCTGTTTGCCTTTATTCACAGCGCCAGTGAGCAGGGGTTGCGCAATCTGCTGATCGTTCACGGCAAAGGCCGCGATGATAATTCCCATGCCAATATCGTGCGCAGCTATCTGGCGCGCTGGCTCACCGAGTTTGAACAGGTGCAGGCGTTCTGCAGCGCCTTACCCCATCACGGCGGGAACGGTGCCTGCTACGTAGCGCTGAAAAAATCCGCTGCCGCGAAACTCGATACCTGGGAGCGGCACGCCAAGCGCAGCCGTTAGAATGGTAGCCAGGCGCAGCCGGCAGGGCGGCGCGCCTTACCAGTCCGCCCGGGCCACCGGCACGTCGCCAAGCCGGGTGGTCCAGGCCGGCGACAGTAAATTACGCTTCATCCCCCACGTCTGCTGCATCCCCTGGCCCGCAAACCACAGCGTCTGGCCGTTTTTCTGGTTCATCTCATCCATCAGGTGCATCAGCACATCGCCGTTCGCCCGCGGCTGGCGCTCATCGAACAGATTAAGCTGGGCCACGCCCTGGCTGAAGAAGTCGCCCAGCATCACCCCGGCTTTTTGATAGCGCAGCCCGTCGCGCCACACCCTCTCCAGGCAGTGGGTCGCGGCGGCGATGATGTCGCGGGTATCCTGCGTCGGGGTGGTGAGGGCGATCCCGGCCCGCTGGCTGTAGTAGGGTTCGTCCGGATCGTGCGGACTGTTTTTCAGAAAGGTGGAGACGTAGCGGCAATACTGGTGCTCAGCGCGCAGCTTCTGCGCCGCCCGCGCCGCCCAGGTGCAGATGGCTTCCCGCACCGCGCCGTAGTCGCTGACGCGCTCGCCAAACGAGCGCGAGCTGATGATCTCCTGTTTCGCGGGCGCAAACTCTTCAAACGCGAGACATGGCTCGCCGCGCAGCTCGCGCACCGTGCGCTCCAGCACCACGTTAAAATTCTTACGGATAAACCACAGGTCGCTTTGCGCCAGCTGCAGGGCATTAGTGATGCCCATTGCGTTAAGCTTTTTCGACAGGCGTCGCCCGACGCCCCAGACCGAATCCACTGGCACCAGCTGCATCAGCCGCCGCTGGCGCGCCGGATCGGAAAGGTCCACCACGCCGCCGGTTTTTGACCATTTTTTTGCCGCATGGTTAGCCAGCTTGGCGAGGGTTTTGGTGGGCGCGATGCCGACGCCAACGGTCAGCATGGTGTGCTGAAAGATGCGCTCGCGAATGGTGCGCCCGAATGCCTCCAGCTCCCGGATGCCGGTGAGATCGGCAAACGCCTCGTCGATACTGTAGATCTCCACCTGCGGGCAGAGCTGCTCCAGGGTGTCCATTACCCGCTGGCTCATATCGCCATACAGCGCGTAGTTGCTGCTGAATACCGCGACCCCGTGCCGCTCCAGCATCGCCTTCTGCTTAAAGTACGGCTCTGCCATGGTGATCCCCAGCGCCTTCGCCTCAGCAGAGCGGGAGATAATGCAGCCGTCGTTATTCGACAGCACCACTACCGGCTTGCCAAGCAGGTCAGGGCGCCACGCGGTTTCGCAGCTGGTATAGAACGAATTGACATCAATAAGCGCAAGCATGGTCAGTTTCTTATTTTACTGTGTTTATATACAGTATCGTTGCTCTGCGCCGGGGATCAAGGGGTAAGATAGCGAAATCGCGTTAACCGAGTAGATAAGCGGCATAAAAAAGCCGGATAACAATCCGGCTTCAGGGGTTAGCGGGCAGACATCTGCGGCACCGGCTGTTTTTTGTGGCGCTGTTTGCGCAGCTTATCAATCAGCTTGTGCGCTTCCGCGTGGGTCGCAACTGCCGGAGACGAGCCACTCAGCGGTTTACGGGCGGTTTCACGCAGGGTAAACACCGTGATCAGGCCAATGGCACCGGCACCCATCATATAGTAGGCCGGCATCATCACGTTCTGGGTGGTATCGACCAGCCATGCGGTGACCAGCGGCGTGGTACCGCCAAACAGCGATACCGAGAGGTTAAAGCCGATGGCCAGCGCGCTGTAGCGAATGTCGGTAACGAACAGCGCCGGCAGCGTAGCCGGCATGGTGCCGCTAAAGCAGGTGTGCAGCACGCCAAGCACCACCAGGCCGCCAAATACCGCCAGCATGTTGCCTGAGCCAATCAGCATGAAGCACGGAATGGCGAACAGTACCAGGCCTAGCGCGCCGAGGCCAATCACCGGACGGCGTCCGATACGATCGGTCCAGTGGCCCCACAGCAGGGTCAGCGGCATCATTACGAACATGACCACCATCACCAGCAGCAGGCCGGTCAGCTCGCTCAGCCCCAGTACCCCGGTCAGGTAGCTCGGCATATAAGAGGTCAGCATATAGTTGGAGACGTTAAATACCAGTACCAGGCCGATGCACTTCAGCAGCTGCTTTTTATATTTGTTAAGCATCGGCAGCAGGCCGAGACGCGGGCGGGCGTGTTCGAGCGCGTCCTGTTTATCCATGTGATCCTTAAACGCCGGCGTCTCTTCAAGCTTCAGGCGGATATAGAGACCAAACAGCCCTAAGGGTGCGGCGAGGAAGAATGGAATGCGCCAGCCCCAGTCGAGCATCGCCTGCGCCGGTAGCAGGGCGATCATGGCAGTAACCAGCGTCGCACCCAGCAGATAGCCGCCGAGCGTACCGAACTCAAGGAAGCTGCCCATAAAACCGCGGCGTTTATCGGTGGAGTATTCGGCAATAAAGGTCGCCGCACCGCCGTACTCGCCGCCGGTTGAGAAGCCCTGTACCAGACGCGCCACCAGCAGCAGGATCGGTGCCATGATGCCAATGCTTTCATAGTCAGGAATTAACCCGATGCAGAAGGTGCCGACCGACATCATGATCATGGTAAACGCCAGCACTTTCTGGCGGCCAAAGCGGTCGCCGAGCGGGCCGAACACCATGCCGCCGATGGGGCGGACGAGGAACGCGGCCGCGAAGGTACCAAATGAGGCGATAAGCTGCGCGGTGCTGCTGGCATCGGGGAAAAAGACCTTGCCAATGATCACGGCCAGGTAGCTGTACACCCCGAAGTCGAACCACTCCATGGTGTTGCCGAGTGCGGCAGCGCCAACGGCGCGTTTCAGTAATTTGCTGTCGATAACCGTGATGTCATCGACGGTCAGTTCGGTTTTTTTATCCGCATGAGTTGCTGTTGTACTGGTGGTCATAAACTCCCCGTCAGTGTTGATGGAGCAGCTTATAGCTTTCGCAGCCGGGACGTTCAAAGAAGGAAAAGAAAGCTATAAGAGGCTAAAAGTTGAGTCAGGTCACATTGTGTGGCCGGGTGTCACCTTAAAGAAAAGTCTGCTTGCATGCAAATTTGTGGCTATAAACGCCGTTTTTATGAGGGTATTGCTCTTGTTTACGCTGTCAGCGGAAGGTAATTCAGAATAATAAATTATGCTGCTGGCGCTGTGAAATTTGCTTCAGGGCTACAGATAATGTGGTGAGAGCCGGGTGATGTAGCGCGATATGTTACAACGCGGCGCGCCGGACAGCGCGCCGCCGCAGGTTACGCCGTTTCGCCGCCGATGACCTCGCGAATGCGTTTTGCGATGTGGGCGACATGGGTTTCCAGTGCAAAATGGCCGCTGTCCAGCAGCTCAACCACGGCATTTGGGTTGTCACGCTGATACGCCGCCGCGCCAGGTGGAATGAAGAACGGATCGTGTTTGCCCCAGATAACCAGCGTCGGCAGCTGCGTCTGGCGGAAGAACGCCTGGAAATCAGGGTAGCGGGTCAGGTTGCTGGCGTAATCAAGGAACAGATCCAGCTGAATATCCTTATTGCCCGGGCGTTCCATCAGCAGCGTCGCGAGATAATACGTTTCCGGTGCGACCTGCTCAGGGTCGGTCACGCCGTGCAGATACTGCCAGCGTATGCCTTCCAGATTCAGTACGGCATCGTTCACCACCTGACGATGTGCTGCCGTCGGCTGGCCCCAGTAAGCGCGCACCGGCTCCCAGGCATCCCCCAGGCCTTCCAGATAGGCGTTACCGTTCTGGGAAATCAGACCGGTCACCCGCTCGGGAGCGGCAAGTGCCAGCCGCAGCCCGGCGGGCGCGCCGTAGTCAAAGACGTAGAGCGCATAGCGTTCCAGCCCCAGAGCGTCGACAAAATGCACCAGCGTCTGGCCGAGGGCGTCAAAGGTGTAGCGGTAGTCGCGCTCTGCCGGCACGTCGGTAAAACCGAAGCCGGGCAGATCCGGTGCTACCAGATGGAACTTGTCCGCCAGCAGCGGGATCAGCTCGCGGAACTGATGGGACGATGCGCCAAAGCCGTGCAGCAGGAGCAGTGTCGGGTTGGTCGGTTCACCGGCCTCACGGTAAAAAACGCGTATGCCGTCGGCATCAACCCAGGCGTTGCGTACGGGTAAATGGGTATTCATCGGCATCTCTTTTCTCCTGTAACTGATAAATTACTTTTTAGTGGTTACCTGCTTTCAGTATGGCGAGGTTGCGTAACCAGTCAACTGCAATTTTAATGGTTACTGAGGTGTGCAAAGGGATACCCGACAAGAAGCGTCGCTAAATCATTGCGTTACTCACACATTGTCTGTAACTGTTATTTTTAAATTTTATGGGTTACGATCGCAGGTGAGGTCATCCTGAGGAGAAATAGCATGTCCGGTAGTCCATCGCTGTTAACCAGCAACGCGCCACTGTTCATCGCCGATCACGGCGCGCTCGACTTTGTGAATACCGTGGCGCAGGTGGAAGGGCAGCCGCGGGATTTCTGGCAGTCCGGGGAGGACGTGCAGCACTGGCTGACCCACGCCGGGCTGGCGACGCTGCCGGATCGGCTGCCGTTTCCTGTGTGCGAGCTGCTGCAGGAGGCGCGTCGGCTGCGGGAGGTGATCCGCCGTCTGGTGATGCAGAAAAAAGCGGGCGAGGCGGTGGACGTCACGGCGCTGAACCGCTATCTGGCAGAGGCCCGCAGCTATCAGCAGCTGGTGACGGACCCGCAGGGCGGGCTGCGGCTGGAACGTATCTATGGAACGCAAACCCCGGTGCAGGTGCTGGAGCCGGTAGCCGCGCTGGCGGCCTCCCTGATGAGCGACCCGCACTTTGAACTGGTGCGCGAATGCGAACACCCGGAGTGCACGCTGTGGTTTTACGATCGTACCAAAGCCCATCGCCGCCGCTGGTGCAGCATGGCGCTGTGCGGTAATCGCGCGAAGGTGGCCCGCTTTCGTCAGCAGCAAAAATAGCGCGTCGGCGTTATGCCAGCGACGCTTTCAGGCTGTCGATAAAATGGCTTACCCGCAGCGGCAAATAGCGGGTAGTGGGAAGCAGCGCCTGAATCGGCAGGTTTTGCGGCTGCACATCGGCGAGTGAAATTGCCACCAGCGAACCTTCTTGCAACTCCTGTTTGATATCCCACAGCGTCAGCTGCGCAATGCCCAGCCCCTGAACGCAGAGCGATCTGACGCTCTCTACACTACTGGCGCTGAAACGGCCATCAACGCTGATGCTGGTGGGCTGACCATCCAGGTCAAACGTCCACTGCAGCACGCTGGTCAGCCGCAGACAGTGATGGTCCGCCAGATCCGCCAGGGTTTTCGGTGTGCCGTGGTCGCGCAGCCAGGCGGGCGATGCGCACAGCACCCTGGGGTTATCAGCGATTTTACGCGCCACCAGCCCGGAGTCGCGTAGCGGGGCGATGCGAATGGCGACGTCGAAGCCGCCGCCGACAATATCGACCACCGCTTCACTCAGTTGCAGATCGATACGCATGGCCGGATTCTCCGCCAGTAGCCGGGGCACCAGCGGCAGAATATGACGCTGCCCGAAGCCGGACGGCGCGGTCACCCGCAGCAGACCGGTCACGCCTTTAACCTTCGGATCGAACAGCGCTCTGGCACCTTCCTCCGCCTCCAGCAGTGCCCGGGCGTAAGGCAAAAATTCTGCGCCTTCCTGTGTCAGCGATACCGAACGCGTGGTGCGCTGCACCAGACGGGTATTGAGTTGTCGTTCAAGGCTCGCCAGCCGCCGGGAAACCGCCATCGGCGACACATCCAGCCGCCGCGCCGCCTGGGTCAGACTGCGGGTTTCGGTAATGATCAGAAACAGCTGCACATCGCGAAGATCCATAACGTCATCATTTTTCAGCGGTAAAAGCGGATTATAACGCGTATTGATATACCAGCTTATCCGTTTACGCCGTTTAAGGCGGTTAACGGCGGGATTATAGTTATCCGCCTGATAAATCAACCACCGGAATAACGATATGCACGCTACACCTCTGTTTACCCCTGCCACTATTGGCACCCTGACGCTGAACAATCGCCTCGCGGTTGCGCCCATGACCCGCGTTTCTGCCTCAGAAGAGGGTCTGGCCAGCGAAAAAATGGCGCATTACTACGCCGATTTCGCCCGCGGTGGCTTTGCCCTGATTATTTCCGAAGGCATCTATATCGATCGCGCATGGTCGCAGACCTATGCTTTTCAGAGCGGGCTGGTTAATGCCGAACAGGCCGCGGCCTGGCGACGCGCCACCGACGCGGTGCACGCCCGGGGCGGTAAGATTTTTGCTCAGATCCAGCACGGCGGTGCGCTCTCACAGGGCAATTATTATCGACAGGAAACCGTTGGCCCGTCCGCTATCCAGCCAGTGGGTCAGCAGATGACCTTTTACCGGGGGGAAGGAGCGTATCCGATCCCGCAGATGCTGACGGAAGAGGCGATCCAGGCGATTATCGCCAGCTTTGCCGACGCGGCGTCCCGCGCGGTTGAGGAGGCCGGGTTTGACGGGGTGGAGATCCACGGTGCGAACGGCTATCTGCTTGACCAGTTTTTTACTGATTACACTAACGCGCGTACGGATCGCTGGGGCGGGAATATTGCGGAGCGTCTGACCCTCAGCCTGGAGGTGATCCGCGCAGTGCGTGCCAGCGTCGGCCCGGATGTGCCGGTGGGCATTCGCATTTCTCAGGGCAAGGTGAATGACTTTTTCCACAAGTGGGCCAACGGCGAAGAGGATGCGCGCGTGGTATTCACCCTGCTGGCCGCAGCCGGAATCGATTATCTGCATCTGACGGAGTATGAAGCCTGGCAACCGGCATTTGCCGATAACCCGCTCTCACTGGTAGCCCTGGCGCGTAAGTATGCTCCCGATCTGACCCTTATGGCGAACGGTAGCCTGCACGATCCGGCTCGCGCTGAAGAGGTGATGGCCACAGGCGCGGATTTCATCGCGCTGGGCCGCGGGGCGCTGGCGAATCATGCCTGGCCGCAAAAGGTGGCGCAGGGCGAGGCGCTGTGTGAATTCGACAGTGCGATTCTGGGACCAATTGCTGATATTAAAGCGAGTGAACTCCCCGACTGACAGCCGGTTATTTGCCCGCCAGATCTGGCGCTGAAATATGAAAAAAAAGCCGGGCGTTACGCCCGGTAATAAATAAGGCACACAGAAAGTAAGCCGCTAAAACAGGGCTTGATGAGGGTTAATGCGGCGGCACAATACACGCCGATGTGGCGTTTATTGTTATCAAAAGATGCCCTTAATTCTTACGTCAGGCTATTTTATGACGTGTTTTTCGCCCTTGTTATAGTGAATTTTTTATGCGTTATCCTGAATTGATTAATATTTATTAAAAAATCCATGCGTAATTACTGATTAATTATTCATAGCGACCGGATAACCGGCGCTGTCTGCCATGCCTGCCTCTCGCGCGTTGCAGTTAGCGTTCACTGTGCCGCTTGCGTGTAAGTCTGCTCCCGCAGTTGCGAGAAGAATCTGCACCGGCGCGCAGGCTAACGACGCGCTTTGCTTAACGATGTCGCTCACATTATATCCTCTGGTCTGAATAAACAGCGCCCCATTTTGAGGATTATCCGATATGTCCAGATAAACGACATAATTACTTCTGTAACACAGAAAAGCAGCGCGTTGTTTATATTATCAGCGGCGTTGTGGTCGGCCATGTTGATATTCAGACGACGAAACGCTGTCTTATTTTAACCTTTCCGCACCAGATATTTCCCCCGCAGGTCAACTGCACCTCAGGCTTTTTCCGCCAGCAGTCCCGACACCAGCACCCTGAATGCCTCAATCGCCCGGGGCAGTACCGCGTGCGGATCGTCCGCGGCGGCAATCCATAAGGCCGCGTTCAGCGCCGCGCCGTTAACCAGTCGCGCCGCCGCTTCCGCATCCACCTGACGTACCGTACCTTCTGCTATCAGCGCCTCAATCGCTTCGGTGGTGGTGCGCAGACAGGCGGTCTGATTAGGCCACTGCGACGGATCGCCGAGCACCGCCGGGCCATCAAGCAGCATAATGCGCTGTACTTCCGGCTCCAGCGACATCTCAATGTAAGTGATGGCTTCGGCAATAAACCCGTCCCACTTTGTCGCCTCGCGCGCGCTGGCTTCGCGCATCTGCCGCAGAATTTCTGCGTCCATCTGGTCGATCACTGCCTGCAGCAGGCCTTTCTTGTCGCCGAAGTTGTGGTACAGCGCACCGCGGGTCAACCCGGCGGCAGCCGTCAGTTCATCCATTGACGCCGCCGCGTAGCCCTTGTCAGAAAATGCCTGGCGCGCCGCCTGAATCAGCTTGCTGCGGGTTTCTTCCACCATCTCTGCACGTCGTTTCGCTGCCATACCTGCTCCTGAAAATTAATGCTGTTGCCCATTGACATACGCGGCGTATGTTTAATATTTTACATACACGGCGTATGTGAGTTCACTCTATCACATTCGGCGGATGAGCAGGCGGTTTGTTCCGCCACTTTGATCCCTTCTGCTGCACTGGAGTATGAGTATGACGATACGTGACGCTGTTTTCCCCCCGGGCCGCCAGGCGCTGTATGACATCAACCGCTACTCGGCGGCGATTCGCTCAGGCGATCTGCTGTTTGTGTCCGGGCAGGTGGGTAGCCGGGAAGATGGTTCTCCCGAGCCTGATTTTGCAAAGCAGGTTGAACTGGCATTCACCAACCTCAAGGCGGTGCTGCAGGCCGCGGGCTGCACCCTTGACGACGTGGTGGACGTGACGACCTTCCACACCAATCCCGCAGCACAGTTTGACATCATCAACCCGATCCGCCTGAAAGCCTTCGGCGATGGGCCTGCGCCAAACTGGACCGCGCTGGGGGTGACCTGGCTGGCAGGTTTTGATTTTGAAATTAAAGTGATTGCCCGCATTCCGGCGGGAGCCGGCAGCTAATCTGCGGAAAAGGGGAGGGCGGATGGCCGTTTCAGGCAGCAGCGCGTCCTGAAACGGTCTTACGCAACGCGGGCGGACGGGGTAAGGTAGCCGAAACCCAGGAGGACGCCATGCTTGAACTACGACCCAACTGTGAATGCTGTGATCGGGACCTGCCGCCGGATTCCCGCGAGGCACGGATATGCTCTTTCGAATGCACCTTCTGCGCGCGCTGCGCAGAAGGAACGCTTGCCCGGCATTGCCCCAACTGCGGCGGGGAGCTGGTACCTCGCCCCGTCAGGCCCGCAGACAAATTACTCACCTCACCCGCCTCCACGCAGCGCGTTCTCCGGGCACATCCAGGCTGCGGGGCGATACCGCATTCCGATCGGCGTCAGCCGTAGCGTGACGGAGAGTGGATCACCGTCGTGACCACGCCAACGATATGCACGTCTTCTTCATCGGTGAGCGGGATCGGCGGATAGGCCGGATTTTCAGCACGAAGATGCGGAGAGGGCGCAAGTTGCAGACGCTTCACGGTAAAGTCGCCGCGTAACCGGGCAACGACAATATCGCCGTGGCCAGGCCGCAGGCTGGCATCGACCAGCAGCAGCGAGCCGTTAACGATAGCGGCATCGCGCATTGAATCACCCGCTACCCGCAATATATAGGTAGAGGAGGGGTGCGGGATCAGGTGCTTGACCAGATCGATCGCGTTGTCCATGTAGTCTGTGGCCGGGCTGGGAAACCCGGCTGAAACCCGCTCAAGATAAAGCGGTAAACGTACGGTGTGAGGCGAAGGGGTTAAGTGATATAGCGCCATCGCAGCGGTCCCGATAATTATACTGTATTTATAACCAGTATAAATCAGTGTTCGCTATTGGCAAGCGTTGCCCCGGCTGCTTCGCTTGTTATTGGCGCTATCTTACTGTTCGCTGAGAGAAAAAAATTTATCGCTGGTCACGGCGTCGGCTGTACGCATTTTGTACGCCGGATCAGATGAGAATCACATTTTTCCCTTGTTCTTTCAGACGGTTAATTGCCTCTTCTGGTGCTTTTTTATCGGTAACGATCGTATTGATCTTCTCGATCGACAGCACGGTGTTAAAGCCCTTACGCCCAAATTTACTGGAATCACTGACTACCACCACCTGCTGCGCCGCCGCGGCCATTACTGCGCTGATGGCGTAGCCCTCGTTAAACGTTGTGATACCGTTTTCACAGTCAAAGCCATCCGCCCCGACAAACATCAGGTTAGCCGACACCCCGCGCAGGGCATGCTCGGCAATACTGCCGTGCAGCGATATGGTTTTATGCCGCAGCGTGCCGCCGCACACCACCAGCGTGATATCCGTGTTTTCCAGCAGCACGTTAGCCGCGGGCAGGTTGTTGGTAATCACCGTGATGTTGTTCATGCCGACCAGTTCTTCGGCCAGCAGCTTAGTGGTGCTGCCGCTGTCGAGGATCACGGTATCGCCCTCCCTGACCAGCCGCGCCGCTTCAATCGCGATGCGCCTTTTAGGGTCCGCCGCCAGCTTATAGCGCTCGTGCAGGCTGACTTCACTGCTTTCGGCAGCGCTGTCAAACGCCAGCAGAGCGCCGCTGCGTGCCGCACCGCCGTGAAAGCGCGTCAGCAGTCCATGCTCTTCCAGCATACGCAGATCGGTACGCACTGTGACTTCGGTCACCCCCAGTTCGGCGGCGATGTCATTCACCATCAGGCTGCCGGATGCGTTAACCATTTCCACAATCCTGTTTCTGCGCTCGAACGTATTCATAAACACTCCTCGAAAATGTGAGCTCATCCTAAAACGAAAGCGTTAGAAAGTAAAACGACAATTAAAAGAGTGTGAAGGATTACGCAATTAATCGAAACCCTAACGCCGGAAGCATTCACGATATAACTAAAAACCCCCAATCTATTGATGTGAAATGTTATTTTTGCACGGATCGTGGCGGCTATTAAGAAAAAGCAGCGCGGCCATATGAAATTAAACGATCGCGATCACACAACTAAAAGAAAGCAATTGAGATAAAAACGAAAAGAAACGATTTTAAATGTCAGGCATTCGGAGGACATTATGAAAACGTTACTACAACAGCACAAAAGTGGACTTGATTGCGGCATCTGTTCCGTCTGTTCAGCGCATCCGCTGGTGATCGAAGCGGCACTGCGCCTTGATTTACACAGCCGTCGCAAGGTGCTAATCGAAGCCACCTCAAATCAGGTCAACCAGTACGGCGGGTATACGGGTATGCAGCCCGCGGCATTTCGCGATTACGTGCTGGCGATTGCGCAGCGCGTCGGTTTCCCGGCCGCGCGGCTGATCCTTGGCGGCGATCATCTGGGGCCAAACTGCTGGCAAAACGAGCCGGCCCAGGAGGCGATGGCGAAAGCCCGGACGTTGATTGCGGAATACGTTAAAGCAGGGTTCAGCAAAATTCACCTCGATGCGTCCATGTCCTGTGCGGACGATCCCGTGCCGCTGCCCCCGGCGCTGGTCGCGGAGCGCGCCGCCGATCTGTGCCGCGTTGCGGAAGCGTGTGCGACGCCAGCGCAAAAAGCGGCCCTGACCTATGTGATCGGCACTGAAGTGCCGGTGCCGGGCGGCGAGGCGTCGGCGATTGAGCGCGTGCACATCACCCGGCCCGAGGATGCCGCAGAGACCCTTGAGCTGCACCACCAGGCCTTTCGCCAGGCCGGGCTGGAGGAGGCCATTCCACGGATTGTGGCGCTGGTGGTACAACCGGGCGTCGAGTTCGACCACAGCAGCGTGGTGCACTATGACCCGGCAAAAGCGCAGGCGCTGAGCGCCTTTATCACCGGCACACCGGTGGTCTACGAGGCGCACTCCACCGATTACCAGACCCGCAAGGCGTATCGCGCGCTGGTGGCGGATCACTTCGCCATCCTGAAAGTCGGTCCGGCGCTCACCTTCGCGTTGCGCGAAGCCATTTTTGCCCTCGCGAGCATGGAGCAGGTACTGGTGGCACCGGAAAGCCAGAGCCGCATCGTTGAGGTGATCGACCAGGTAATGCTGGATGAGCCGGGCTACTGGAAAAAGTATTACCGCCAGGTGTGGTCGGAATCACGGGTGGATATTCATTTCAGCCTGTCAGATCGCATCCGCTATTACTGGCCAAACGGGCGCATCAGCCGCGCGCTGGAGACCCTGCTGAGCAACCTTAATGCAACCACCCTTCCGCTGGGGATGCTGAGCCAGTATCTGCCGAAGCAGTACGACCGCGTGCTGAACGGCACCCTGGTACCGTCGCCTCACCATCTCATCATCGACAAAATTCAGGACGTGCTGCGGGATTATGCCTGCGGCTGCCATCCACAGCTGCATCACGCCCGGCAGGTGAGCCATGCATAACTATCAACTGCTAACCGCCAGCGGACTGCATTTTAACGATGCCCATGAGGCATTGGTCCATATCGGGGAGACGCTGGTGCAGGCGGGAATATGTCGGGAGAGCTATCCCGCCGCGCTGCGCGCCCGCGAAGCCGCATACCCCACCGGCATCGCCCTCGACGGTCACTGCATCGCCATTCCCCACTGCGACGCCAGCCATGCCCTGCGGCCCGCCCTCTATCTGATCCGCCCCCGGCAGCCGGTGCCTTTCGCGCAGGCAGATGATGACATACAGATTGGCGCTGAGCTGATTATCGCCCTGGTGGTAACGCATCCGCAGGAGCAACTGAACCTGCTGCGGACGCTGTTCGGCCTGCTGCAGCAGCCTGATGTCATCGACAGCCTGTTAACGGTGCCGGAGGCGGCGCTGGCGACGTGCCTGCGTCAGCGTCTTCTCGCCCCGGCGACGTAACGTGTTACCTGTACCTGCAAACGGAGAATAAAAATGAAACGAAAGATCATCGTAGCGTGCGGAGGGGCGGTCGCGACCTCCACCCTGGCGGCGCAAGAAATTCAGGAGCTGTGCGACGAGCACCACATTGCGCTGGAGCTGGTCCAGTGCCGCGTCAACGAAATCGAAACCTATCTGCACGGTGTGGATCTGATCTGCACCACCGCCCGGGTCGATCGTAGCTTTGGCGATATTCCGGTGGTGCACGGCATGCCGTTCGTCTCGGGCGTCGGCATTGACGCGCTGCGGCAGAAAATCCTGACCCTGTTGCAGGAGTAGCGCCATGTTTAGCGAAATTATGCGTTATATCCTCGATCTGGGTCCGGCGGTGATGCTGCCGATTGTAATCGTGCTGTTCTCCCTGTGCCTCGGCATGAAGCCGGGCGACGCGTTTAAGTCCGGTCTGCATATCGGTATCGGGTTTGTCGGCATCGGTCTGGTAATTGGCCTGATGCTCGACTCTATCGGGCCGGCAGCTAAGGCGATGGCGGAGCATTTCGAAATCGGCCTTGAGGTGGTGGACGTCGGCTGGCCGGGTTCCTCACCCATGACCTGGGCCTCGCAGATTGCACTCATTGCCATTCCGGTAGCCATTGGCGTCAACATCCTGATGCTGCTGACGCGCCTGACCCGCGTGGTGAACGTCGATATCTGGAATATCTGGCATATGACCTTCACCGGCGCGCTGGTGCACCTCGCTACCGGCTCGTACTGGCTGGGCATGCTGGGCGTCGTGGTCCATGCGGCCTTTGCCTACAAGCTGGGCGACTGGTTCTCCCGGGATACCCGCGACTACTTCGGGCTGGACGGCATTGCCGTGCCGCACGGCACCTCAGCCTGGTTCGGGCCGATCGCGGTGCTGGTTGACACGGTTATCGAAAAAGTGCCGGGTCTGCGCCGTATCCACTTCAGCGCGGATGACGTACAGAAACGCTTCGGCGCGTTCGGCGAGCCGGTCACCGTCGGCTTTATGATGGGCGCGATTATCGGCGTGCTGGCCTCCTGGGATGCCAAAAGCGTACTGCAGCTGGCGGTGAAAACCGCCGCGGTGATGCTGCTGATGCCGCGCGTGATCAAGCCGATCATGGACGGGCTGACGCCTATTGCCCGTCAGGCGCGTTCGCGGCTACAGGCAAAATTTGGCGGTGAGGATTTCCTGATTGGCCTCGATCCGGCGCTGCTGCTCGGCCATACCGCCGTGGTATCCGCCAGCCTGATCTTTATCCCGCTGACCATTCTGATTGCCGTGCTGCTGCCTGGAAATAAGGTGCTGCCGTTCGGCGACCTCGCCACCATCGGCTTCTTTGTGGCGATGGCGGTCGCGGTACACCGTGGGAACCTGTTCCGCACCCTGATCTCCGGCGTCATCATCATGAGTATGACGCTGTGGATCGCCACCCAGACCATCGGGCTGCACACCCAGCTGGCCGCCAACGCCGGCGCGCTGAAGGCCGGTGGTCAGGTCGCCTCTATGGATCAGGGCGGGTCGCCGGTGACGTACCTGCTTATCCAGCTATTGACCTGGCAGAACGTTACCGCGCTGGTGGTCATCGGCGTCATCTATGGCCTCGGTGTCCTGCTCACCTGGCGTCGGGCTCGTCAGGTAACCACTGCCGAACACGAATAATATGACGGGGGCGTCAGCCCTCGTGTTTCAGGAGTCTGTGCCATGAAATCTGTCGTGATACACGCCGGAGGCAGCGTTACGGTTGAAGAACAGCCGATGCCTCAGCTACAGAATGAGCAGGAGGTGCTGGTAGAGGTGCTCTGCTCCGGGCTGTGCGGGTCCGATCTCCCGCGCATTTTCCACGCGGGGGCGCACTTTTACCCCATTACTCTCGGACATGAATTTAGCGGGCAGGTGAGGGCATGCGGCAGCGCGGTTGACGACCTCGAACCGGGGGAGCGGGTCTGCTGCGTGCCTTTACAACCCTGCTTTACCTGCGACGAGTGCCAGCGCCAGCTGTGGTCGCAGTGCCGACATTATCAGTTTATCGGCTCGCGCAGCGACGGCGGCAACCGGCAGTATGTGGTGCTGCCGCGACGCAACCTGTTTCGCTTACCCCCGGAGGTATCGCCGGTGGCGGGTGCCTTTTTTGAGCCGCTGACGGTCGGGCTGCACGCCATGCAGCTGGCAGGCGGCTGCGCCAACAAGCAGGTGGTGATTATCGGTGCGGGAACCATTGGTCTGCTGGCGCTGCAGGCCGCAAAGGCGCTCGGCGCGCGGTCGGTCACCGCCATTGATATCAACCCGGAGAGGCTGGCGCTGGCTCGCATGCTGGGGGCGGACCAGGTATTTAACAGCCAGGAGATGACAGCGCAGGCGATACATGCGGCGCTGACCCCACAGCGCTTCGACCAGCTCATCCTTGAAACCGCCGGTAGCCCGCAGACCGTGACGCTGGCCATTGAGATCGCCGGGCCGCAGGCCCAGGTCGGGCTGATCGGCACTCTCCATCGCGACATCACCCTGAGCAGCGCCTGTTTTGGCCTGATCCTGCGGCGCGAGCTGCGGTTGCTCGGCAGCTGGATGAACTATTCCGGCCCCTGGCCGGGGGTGGAGTGGCAGCAGGCGATGCAGCTGTTTGAAGCGGGAAGCATCAATCTCGATGCGCTGATCGCGGTGCAGGCGGGGCCGCAGGGCTACGCCGACGCGGTGCGCGCCCTCAATGGCCAACCGATGAACGGTAAGATCGTACTTGATTTCAGTGCGCCAGAAATGGAGAAGAGCTGATGTACCTGATTGCCAGCCATGCCATGCTGCAGAAGGCGCAGCGCGAAGGGTACGCGGTACCCGCGTTTAACGTTCATAACCTCGAAACCGTTCAGGTGGTCGCCGAAACCGCGGCGCAGATGCGTTCCCCGGTGATCCTGGCCGGCACGCCCGGCACGTATCGTTACGCCGGGCTGGGGTATCTGGTGGCTATCTGCCAGCAGGCGGCACGGCGCTACGATCTGCCGCTGGCGCTGCATCTCGATCACCACGAGGCGGCGGAGGATATTCATACCAAAGTCAAAGCCGGGGTGCGCTCGGTGATGATTGACGCTTCTCATTTTCCGTTTGAGCAGAATATTGCCGCCGTGGCGGAGGTGGTGGCGATCTGCCGTCGCTATGACGTGACCGTCGAAGCCGAGCTGGGCAGACTGGGTGGGCAGGAAGACGACCTGATAGTGGATGAAACGGAGAGCCTGTTTACCGATCCGCTGATGGCGCGGGAATACGTGCGGCGCACCGGCATCGATTCGCTGGCGGTGGCGATTGGGTCGGCGCACGGCCTCTATCAGGGGGAACCGAAGCTCGATTTTGCCCGGCTGGAG
This sequence comes from Siccibacter colletis, assembly GCF_025914095.1. NCBI lineage: Bacteria > Pseudomonadati > Pseudomonadota > Gammaproteobacteria > Enterobacterales > Enterobacteriaceae > Siccibacter > Siccibacter colletis. Next base: position 1,818,530 of record NZ_CP074352.1, read on the forward strand.
CGTATTCGCGAGCAGGTCAGCATTCCGCTGGTACTGCACGGCGCATCGGGGCTTCCGGCGCGTATGGTGCAGGACGCCATCGCCCGCGGCATCTGCAAGGTTAACGTAGCCACCGAGCTGAAGATGGCCTTTGCCGATGCGGTAAAAGCCTATTTTCACGCCTGCCCGCAGGCGAACGATCCGCGCGAATACATGGAGCCGGGCAAGCTGGCGATGAAGCAGGTGGTGCAGGAGAAAATCCGCATCTGCGGCAGCGAAGGGAAGCTGTAAGCGCATAAGCAAAGAGGGGAAAGCGTGTTGCTGGCCCCTCATCGTATGCGGCGTAACGCCCCGCGAATAACGACGTTATAAAGCGAACTGATATAAATGCTACTGAGAGCGGGAAGGGTGGCGTAATAACGCATCCAGACGTTGATGAATAAGGCGCATCTGCTGCTCGTTATGCTTTGCAGATCCTGTTTCGCCAAACATATCCGCATGATCGAGCATGGTAAGAATGACAAGCGCCGGTTCGGCTACGCCTTCTCGTTGTTCAAAAGAGAGAACCAGTAAAGGATCGGTTTCCCTTTCATCGTCCAGTACCCGGGTATGGTGTAAGCCAATATAAAAAGGAACCAGCGCGCCATTGCCTTTGATATGGGATTGCTTGATCCAGCCATGTTGATGTTTTTCGCCCTGAGAATAGACCCAGACGCACTTGTCGCGTTCCCACATTTGAATCAGATCGTCGATATCCTGGAAATACGATAAAACCACATCCGTGGTGAAACCATACTCTGCGGAAATAACATGAAACAACGCGCTGGTTTCAACGGACGAAATTTTTTCTCTTCTGCCCATGGTTAATTCCTTTAACCGACTGCGAGTCATCCATCTCCAGCACCTCTTGTATAAACTGCTGACGGCGCTCTTCCTGAGTATTGCCCGTTAAGCGAACGCTACCTGCGCTACGCGCTTTAGCCAACAAACCGGAAAGGTTAGCGGCATTGACCGGGGTGTTTTTCATACATCCTCCTGTGCATTTATTCGACAAGTATACCACAGGCAGCGTGCTTTCCACGCCCGGAGGCTGGTTTTACAGGGCGGCTCGCAAAACGACGATCTCAAACCGTTTGCGACCCACCTCACATTTATCAACACCGATTATTACTCTCAGGCTAATGATTCGCCCGCGAACTTAATTGATGGGAACGGCCGGCGGGTCCACACTACCTCCAGCGTTAAGCAAATCACAAAGATTCGCTAAATCAGGAGGTTAATAATGAGTGGCAACCAAACGGCTCGTGTGTGGAACACGCGCCGCACGGAGAAACAGCGGCGCATCGCCTCGGTTCCCGTGCAGGGCAAAGTGCTTCCCACCGACCAGCTTACCGGGATGCTTGAAAAACTGATCGCCCCCGGCGACCGCGTGGTACTGGAAGGGAACAACCAGAAGCAGGCGGATTTTCTCTCCCGCATGCTGGCTGAAGTAAACCCGTCGAAAGTCCACGATCTGCATATGATTATGCCGAGCGTCGGACGCAGCGAACATCTGGATATTTTTGAAAAGGGCATCGCCCGCAAGCTCGACTTCTCCTTCTCCGGTACCCAGAGCCTGCGCATTTCGCAGCTGCTGGAAGATGGCCTGCTGGAAATCGGCGCCATCCACACCTACATCGAGCTTTACTCCCGTCTCTATGTCGATCTGGCTCCGAACGTGGCGCTGATTGCCGGCTTCAAAGCCGACCGCAAGGGTAACCTCTACACCGGGGCCAGTACCGAAGATACCCCGGCACTGGTGGAAGCCGCCGCGTTCCATGACGGTATCGTCATCGCGCAGGTCAACGAGCTGGTGGACGACGAAAGCGATCTGCCGCGCGTCGATATTCCTGGCTCGTGGGTGGATTTCGTGGTGGTGGCGGACAAACCGTTCTTTATCGAACCGCTGTTTACCCGCGATCCGCGCCTGATCAAACAGGAACATATCCTGATGGCGATGATGGCCATCAAAGGCATCTACGCCGAGCATCAGGTGCAGTCTCTCAACCACGGTATCGGCTTTAACACCGCCGCCATCGAACTGCTGCTGCCAACCTACGGCGAACAGCTCGGTCTGAAGGGCAAAATCTGTAAGCACTGGACCCTGAACCCGCATCCGACGCTGATCCCGGCGATCGAAAGCGGCTGGGTAGAGAGCGTGCACTGCTTCGGCGGCGAGCTGGGGATGGAAGAGTACATCCGCGCCCGTCCGGACGTGTTCTTTACCGGGGCGGATGGTTCGATGCGTTCTAACCGCGCCTTCTGCCAGCTGGCAGGCCAGTACGCGGTGGATATGTTTATCGGTTCCACCCTGCAGGTTGACGGCTTCGCCAACTCCTCCACCGTAACTCGCGGACGCCTCTCCGGCTTCGGCGGCGCGCCAAACATGGGGCATGACCCGCACGGTCGTCGCCACGCCACCCCGGCCTGGCTGAACATGATCACCGAACCGGACCCGATGCAGCGCGGTAAAAAACTGGTGGTGCAGATGGTGGAAACCTTCCAGGCGGGCGTGAAACCGACCTTCGTGGAAAAACTCGATGCGGTGGAGGTGGCGAAAGCCTCCGGCATGCCGCTGGCGCCGGTGATGATCTACGGCGATGACGTGACCCACGTGCTGACCGAAGAGGGGATTGCCTACCTCTATCGTGCCGAAAGCCTTGAGGAGCGCCGCGCCATGGTCGCCGCCGTAGCCGGTATTACCGACATCGGTCTGGGCGTTGACGCCGCACGCGTTGCCGAGCTGCGCCGCAGCGGCAAAGTGGTGTACCCGGAAGATATGGGTATCCGCCGCTCCGACGCCACCCGCTCACTGCTGGCTGCCAGCAGCGTCTCTGACCTCGTTGAATGGTCAGGCGGTCTTTATAACCCACCTGCGAAATTCCGGAGCTGGTAATGAAACACCTTCCACAGACTCACGCCGACGGGATGGCTGGCTGGCTGGCGCGCGTCGCCACCGTCTGCCTGATTGATGAAGCGCGTTTAACCCCGAAGCCGGGTCTGGTGGATGCCCGGGGAAGCGGCGCCCATCACGACCTGACTCTGGCCCTGATGGAGCGCTCGGCGCACAGCCTGACCCCGGCGTTTCAACATATGGCGGAGCACAGCTGGCTGCGCCCGGCGGATATCGCGCTGCGTGAGACCGTAGGGCGGCTGGGACGCGAAGGCGAACAGGCAATGATGGCGGCCACCGGCGGGGTTAACACCCATCGCGGTGCCATCTGGGCGCTCGGGTTACTGGTCAGCGCCGTCGCCATGTTGGGCGAGGCGGCGCCGAGTGACGTTGTCACGAAAGCCGCCGCCCGTCTGGCGCAGCTGCCGGACAGCGCCGCGCCGAAGGGCTTCAGCAAAGGGCTACGCGCTACCCACCGCTATCAGGTGCCGGGCGCGCGGGAAGAGGCTCAGCAGGGGTTCCCGCACGTCACCCGCCTGGCACTACCGCAGCTGTGGGCCAGCCGGGCGCAGGGGGCCAGTGAAACCCAGGCCCGCCTCGATGCGCTGATGGCCATCATGACCTCCCTGACCGACACCTGCGTGCTGAACCGCGCCGGGCTGGAGGGGCTGGAAGCCATGCAGCAGGGCGCCCGCGCCGTACTGGCCGCCGGCGGCACCGCACAGGCCGCCGGACGCGACGCGCTGGCCCGCCTCGATGCCGATATGCTGGCGCGCAATGCCTCGCCGGGCGGCGCAGCCGACCTGCTCGCCGCCACGCTGTTTCTGGATCGCACGAGCCTGCCGCAGGCAGCTCAACTAACACATTAAGAGGGCGTTATGGAACACATTACGTTGTCATTCCCCGCAAGCCGTTCCCTGAACGGTAAAGCACTGGCGGGGGTTGTCGGTTCCGGTGATATGGAAGTGCTGTACACCGCCGACGCCGCAAAAACCCTGACGGTGGATATCACTACCTCCGTCGATAACAGCACCGCACGCTGGACCGCGCTGTTTGACCGACTGAACATGCAGAACGGTTTGCCATCCGGCCAGCTGATTATTCACGACTTCGGCGCGACGCCGGGCGTGGCGCGCATTCGCATTGAGCAGGTCTTCGAGGAGGTGGAGCATGCGTAACGATCCCAGTTTTATCGAGCTGCGTGCCCGGGCCCGTGCGCACGCGCTGCTGGATGACGGCAGCTACCGCGAACTGCTCGATCCCTTTGAGGGTGTGATGTCGCCGTGGCTCGGCGCGCAGGGCATTGTCCCGCAGGCCGACGACGGCATGGTGGTGGCAAAAGGCACCATCAACGGCCAGCCGGCGGTGGTGATCGCCATCGAAGGCACCTTCCAGGGCGGCAGCATGGGCGAAGTGTCCGGCGCGAAAATGGCCGCTGCCCTTGAACTGGCCGCGGAAGATAACCGCAACGGCATCCCGACTCAGGCGGTACTGTGCCTCGAAACCGGTGGCGTGCGCCTGCAGGAAGCCAACCTCGGCCTGGCGGCGATAGCCGACATCCACGCCGCGATTGTCGATCTGCGTCGCTACACCCCGGTTATCGGCATCATCACCGGGACCGTCGGCTGCTTCGGCGGGATGTCCATCGCCGCCGCGCTGTGCAGCTACCTGATCGTCACTCGCGAAGCACGTCTCGGCCTCAACGGCCCGCAGGTCATCGAGCAGGAAGCGGGAATTGAAGAGTATGACTCTCGCGACCGGCCGTTTATCTGGAGCATGACCGGGGGTGAAACCCGCTATCAGAGCGGCCTGGTGGATGCGCTGGTGGGTGACGGGGTCAACGCCGTCAAAGCCGCGATGAATGAGGCGATTGCCAAAGGCGTGCCTGCGCAGCACCGCAGCGACAACTACGCCTGGTATCTTGAACGTCTGAGTCAGTTCGATACCCGCCAGCAGGCGGATGCCGAACAGATCAAACAGGTATTTGCATCGGAGGTGAAAGGATGAGCGAATCAGTAAGCCGGGGTGCGTTATGGCTGGAAAAACTGGCACCCAACGCAACACGTATGGCGGGTCTCTGCCCGTCGGTTCAGGTGGCTGATGGCGAACTGAACGGGGAAACGGCACGCTTTATCGCCGTGGTCCCGGATGCCGGAAACCACTATCCACGCGCCGCAAACGGCGAAGTGGGTCTGCTGGAAGGCTGGACGCTGGCAAAAGTGGTGAATGAGACCATCGATACCGATGCCAACAGCGCGGTAAAACGCCCGATTATCGCGGTGATCGATGTCCCGAGTCAGGCCTATGGCCGTCGCGAAGAGGCGTTCGGCATTCACCAGGCGCTGGCCGGGGCAGCAGGCGCATATGCGAAAGCGCGTCTCGCCGGACATCCGGTGATTGGCCTTATCGTCGGCAAAGCGATGTCCGGGGCGTTTCTCGCCCACGGCTACCAGGCCAACCGCCTGATCGCGTTCAACGACAGCGGCGTGCTGGTGCATGCGATGGGTAAAGAATCCGCGGCGCGTATTACGCTGCGTACCGTCGAAGCGCTGGAAAAACTGGCGGCGACCATTCCGCCAATGGCCTATGACGTGGCGAACTATGCCACCCTCGGGCTGCTCTCCGATCTGCTGGATATCAGCAACCCGGATACGCCGTCCACCGACGATCTCTCCCTCGTTAACCGCACGCTGGCCGATGCCGTTCGCGATGCGCGTCAGGACCCGAGCCTGAAAAATCGCCTCGGGGCTGAAAACCGTCGTAGCTCCGCACTGGTACGCGAACGCCTGCGCGCCAGCTGGTAAGAAAAGTAAGAGACCTGCCGGATAGCGGTGTCGGCTGTGCCGATGCCGCTACTGAAAAAAATAAATGTTCATCACCATGCGGGGCGTTACGCCTCGCAGGATAAGGGGCAACACATCGCGCCAGTGCTACTTTCTCTTTCATACAGGTGATTTATGACTTACGTGATTGTTCATGCTCTTGCACCCATTTTTGTCATCATGCTGCTCGGCTTCTGGGCCGGTAAGGCAAAAATGGTCGATAACCAGAATGTTTCCCTGCTCAATATCTTCGTAATGGATTTCGCGCTCCCGGCTGCGCTGTTCAGCGCCACCGTACAGACCCCGTGGAGCGGCATCGTCGCGCAGTCACCGCTGATTGTGGTGCTGGTGCTGGCGATGTGGATCACCTATGCCGCCATCTACTTCATGGCGACGAAGGTGTTTAAAAAGTCGCCGCAGGATGCCGCGGTGCTGACCCTGACCGTAGCGCTGCCGAACTACGCCGCGCTGGGCCTGCCGATCCTCGGTAGCGTGCTGGGGGAAGGGCCGTCCACCTCGCTGTCGGTGGCGGTATCTATCGCCTGTGGTTCGGTGCTGATGACGCCGTTCTGCCTGCTGATCCTCGAACGTGAAAAAGCCCGCGCGGCCGGTGAGAACAGCGGCTCGACGCTGGCGATGCTGCCGGTGCTGATGTGGCGCTCGGTGAAAAAACCGATTGTCTGGGGTCCGCTGCTGGGTGTGGTGCTCTCCGCCATTGGCATCAAAATGCCGGATCTGCTGCTGTCAGCGATTAAACCGCTCGGCCTGTCCGCTACCGCGGCGGCGCTGTTCCTCACCGGGGTGATCCTCTCGGCGCGTAAACTGCAAATCAACACCGTGGTGGTGACCTCGACCCTCGCCAAACTGCTGATCCAGCCGGCTATCGCCTGGGGGATTGTGCTGGCGCTTGGCCTGTCCGGCTCGGTGGCGATTACCGCTATCCTGATGATTGCGCTGGCAGCCGGTTTCTTCGGCGTGGTATTCGGTAACCGGTTTGGCGTACAGTCCCCGGATGCCGAGGCGGTACTGCTGCTTAGCTCGGTGCTGAGCATCCTGTCACTGCCGCTGTTCATCTCACTCACTTCAGGGATCTAAACCATGACGCCACGCCCTCACGATCTGCTCTGGCTGCGCGACCGCGCTTCACTTCACGGCATCACTGATGCCTGGGTGGAGACGCTGTGGCACAGCGGTCTGCCGGTGGTGGTGCGGCGTGATGTTGACGACGAGCGCATCCCGGTCGGGGTGCGCGGCATGCGCCGCGAGCAGCGCGCCGCCGGATGGGTGGCGGCAGAGGCGGTGGTGAAGCGCGTAACGCCGGAGGATCTGACCGATCTGAACCGGCTGCTGCGTTCGCCGTTTGTCTCGCAGCAGCCGGTGCAGGCTGCTATTCAGCTGGCGCAGCGGCGCTGGCCCTGGGCGTGGGGTGTAACCGGCAGCACCGGGTACGCGCTGGCCACGGAAATCCCGGTGCTGCACGCCGCCAGCGATCTCGATCTCACCCTGCGCGCACCCGAGCCGCTGCAGCCCGCGCAGTTTACCGCCTGGCAGGCGCTGATTGCACAGCTGCCGTGCCGGGCCGATACCCAGGTGGAAACCCCGGCGGGCGCGTTCTCGCTCAACGAGTGGCTGCGTGACGGGCGGGTTCTGCTGAAAACTAATCAGGGGCCGCGTCTGGTGCGCGACCCCTGGCACAGGGAGGCATAAATGAAAATCGTCATGACCTTTCCCGGTCAGGGCACTCAGCGTGCCGGTATGCTGGCGCACCTGAAAGCCAGCGCCATCTGGCGCGAAGCGCGTGAGGTGTTAGGTGACGAACTGGATACCCTCGATAGCCCTGACGCGCTGCGCCATACCCGGGCGGTGCAGCTGGCGCTGCTGATTGCCGGTGTCGCCGGCGCGCGTGCGCTGGCCGGGCGCGGCGTCACGCCGGATATCGTCAGCGGATTGTCGATCGGCGCTTACCCGGCGGCGGTTATCGCCGGGGCGATCGATTTTCGCGATGCGCTGCGGCTGGTGGCCCTGCGCGGCGATCTGATGGAGCAGGCTTATCCGCAGGGCTACGGGCTGACGGCCATCATCGGCCTGCGCCAGCCGCAGGTGGAAAAATTGCTGGCGGGCAGCGGGGCGTACATCGCCAACCTGAATGCCGAAACCCAGATAGTGATTGCCGGGCGTGACGAGCAGATGGCTGCGGTCGGCAACGCGGCGCTGGCGATGGGGGCCAGCAAGGTGAATCGCCTGGCGGTGAGCGTGCCGTCGCACTGCGAACTGCTGAACGAACCCGCCCGCAAGCTGGCCGCGGCCTTTGAGACGGTGACGCTGCGGCGCCCGGAATGCGCCTACCTGAGCGGCAGCAGCGCGAGGGTGCTGTGGCAGCCGGAGCGGATCGCGGATGATTTAGCCTTTAACATGGCGCGCACCGTGCGCTGGCAGGAGGCGATGGTGGCGGCCAACGAACGCGACGGGCGGCTGGCGATTGAGATGCCGCCGGGGGGCGTGCTGACCTGTCTGACCCGCCAGGCAGGCTGGGAGGGGGAGAGCATCTCCCTGGAGCGCAGCGGCGTTGATGTGGCGGTTCACCTGGCGACAAAGCTGCGCCAGCGCGCCTGAGCTAGGCTTTCACATCCTGACGGCTGAGGGCGTACATGCGCCCTTCGGCAGCCAGCGCCAGCAGATTGGGGTCGCGCTCGCGGTTATGGGCGAAGACAATCGCGATCTGCTGTCGCATCTGGTACGGCTCCGCCAGCTTCAGCAGCTGCAGGTTATTCTCATACAGCGTCTTCATTCTTCCCGGCACCAGCGAAAACCCCACGCCGGCCTGCACCAGGCTCAGCATCGAGAAAATATCATTGACCCTGGCGACGATGTCCGGCTCAAACCCGGCAACGTGGCAGGCTTCCTGAAAGCCCGCATAGGTGGCAAACCCTTCGGCCAGCGAGACAAATTTGCGGTCGCTGTAGTCGCGCAGGTCGGCTTCGGTGCGGCCATCCGCCACCTGTTCGGCAGGGGCTGCCAGCCAGATATCATCCTGGAACAGCGGCATCACTTCCAGGGTTTTCGGATCGATCTGCGCTTCCGTAACCGAGATCAGGATCGCATCCAGCAGGCCGTCTTCCAGCTTGCTGAGCAGCACCTGGTTGGACCCCATCGTCAGCTCCATCTCCAGCTCAGGTCGCCGGAGCTTCATGCCCATGATCAGGCGCGGCACGGTTTCCAGCGTCAGGGAGTAGAGGGTGCCGACCCGCAGGCGTCCCTGGCCGACCCCGGCGATGCGCCGCGTCTCTTCCAGGCCACGGGCCATCAGCTGCGTCACCTCCTGGCAGTATTCGAGCAGCGTCCGGGCGGCGGGCAGGGGAACCAGATTGCGGCCTTTATGGGTAAACAGCGGACAGCGCAGCCCCTCTTCAAGGGTGTGCAGCGCCCGGTGGACGCTGACGGCGCTGATATCCAGCGCTTCGGCGGTGCGGGCAATGTTGCCGCGCTCCATAAAGGCCGTAAAAATGGCGAGCTTGCGAAAGGTCAGCTCGCTGTTGATGTCCACGCTCATGGCAGCGTCTCGATCAGCGAGAACTCCTCGAAGATCAGCTCCATATCGGGGGCGTAGCACCCGGCGCGGGTGAAAAAGTTCTCATGGCCGTCGCGCCAGTAGGCGAGGCTCTTGTCGCCTTCACCTTCCAGCGCTGCCAGCTCGGGGGTGACGTCGCAGAAGCGCACCAGCCGCAGGGTATGGGTGCGGATCACGCACGCCGGGTCGCCGGCCCCGTTCAGAACGATATGATAGTCCCCCGGCACCACCTTTAATCCTTCCTCATGAAAGGCGCTGGCTGCGCTGCAGGTGGCGCGCTTGTCGCCGTGAACCACGTAGTTGAGCAGTTCATTCGCCAGTTCGGGTGAGTCGCCGAAGGCCCAGACATGGGCTGCGGGGTATTTCTGTTTAAGCAGGGTCAGTGTGTCCATCGAAAAAGCTCCAGAAGCTGATTATTATTGTCGAAACGATAATAGCGGCAGCCAGCATAATAATGCTACTTATTTCGTGTTTGCTGCATGGTCATGCAATGGCTAATAAAAAGAAATGTTAATTAAAAAAACTACCGCGATTACAAACGCATAACGTTGCGTAAATTAATATAAAGACGTTGAGTAAATTCCTGGCCTGTGCAAAAATCATGGCGTGTTTAACTACCGGGGACATTATTCATCCGCAATGACGAGAAGCAACACCGCGGATAACTTGTAATTATATGGATAAGCAATTCAGGATTAGCGTTTCAACTCAACCTCTTCATATCTCATCTCTTTCCTCGCCTCGTAGCGAGCAGCACTGGCATTCCGGGCTTTAGTGTCCTCTCCTGATATCACGTTTTTATGGTCTTTACTGGCTCGATTTTCGCACGCGTAAATAGCGTGGAAAAACCGGGTTTGTTTATTCTCATTCAGGAGAAGAAATCGTGTTTTACTGGATATTATTAGGTCTGGCTATTATTGCTGAAATTACCGGCACGCTGTCGATGAAATGGGCCAGCGTGAGCGGTGGTAACGCAGGTTATATTTTAATGCTGGTGATGATCGCCATCTCTTATATTTTTCTGTCGTTTTCCGTCAAGCGTATTGCGCTCGGCGTCGCCTACGCCCTGTGGGAAGGGGTAGGAATTGTATTGATTACCCTGTTCAGCGTGCTGCTGTTCGATGAGAGCCTGTCGCTGATGAAAGTGGCGGGGCTGGTGACCCTGATTGTCGGTATTCTGCTGATTAAATCCGGCAGCAGCGCGCCCCGCGCTATCAAAGGGGGCCGCCATGCACGCGTTTGAATGGGTACATATCCTCTGGCTGGTGGCAGCCATCGTGCTCGAGATCGCCGCCAACATTCTGCTTAAGTTCTCCGACGGTTTTCGCCGCGTCGGCTACGGCGTGCTGTCTCTGCTCGCGGTACTCGCCGCCTTCAGCGCGCTTTCCCAGGCGGTGAAGGGCATCGATCTCTCCGTTGCCTATGCGCTGTGGGGCGGCTTCGGCGTCGCGGCGACCATCGCTGCCGGCTGGGTACTGTTCGGCCAGCGCCTGAACCGTAAGGGCTGGATTGGTATGGGGCTGCTCTTAGTGGGTATGGTCCTGATTAAGCTCGCCTGATCCCATCGCCGCCCGTGATGCGGGCGGCAAAATTCCCGCGATATCGTACTATTACTACACACATGTTAACAACTTGTTTCATACTAAAGTAATAGCTAACCTCACCGACTGACGAAGCGAGCGGCGAATGCATAAACCGTTTTCCTGGCGCACTCTTTCTACGGCACGGACGCTTTTTATCATGATTTTTATGGCCGGTATTGGCCTCACCGTGTCCGTGGTGGCGCTGCTGTACTTGTCGCTGCACCTGATCAGCGCCAAAACCAATGAGATTGACGAACAGCGCTCGGCGCTGTCGGTACAGGGCGCGGTGCAGACGTCAATAAACCGTATGTGGGGGCTGGTCACCGACAACGCGGTCTGGGACGATGCGGTCGCGCAGGTGTATCGCCCGACGCTGGATACCGGCTGGCTGTTCAGTGCCTGGGGCGCGGGCTACAAAATCAATAACCTCTACGACGGCACCTTCGTGCTGGATGAAAACTTTCACCCGCTGTGGGGCGCGTTCCGCAGCCAGCCTGTTGCGCAGCCAGATGTGCGTTTTCTCGGTGCGGGATTCCAGGCGCTGCTGACGCAACACCGCAACGCGCTGCGCGACGATAAACAGATTTTTGCTGGCATCACCCGCACCGAGGCCGGGATCGCTATCGTCGGCATCGGCCTGATCCGCCCGATGTCGGGCCGGTTGCAGGTGAACGATGCCACCCGCCGCTACCTGGTGATCACCCGCCACCTCAACAGCGAGATCCTGCGCGACCTCGGCAATACCTTTCAGATTAACAATTTGAGCTGGCGCAACCAGCGGCCGGACGCGTCGAGCATTGCGCTGACGAGCGCTGCAGGGGAAACCCTCGGCTGGCTCGACTGGACCCCGCGCCAGCCCGGCATGCAGGCCGCCGAAGCCGCCTCAGATGACATCACGCGTATCGTGGCGTTGGCCGCCGCGCTGATTGTGCTGTTTATCACCCTGAGCAGCGTCGGGCTGTACAAGCTGGCGCGCGGCGAAAAGCTGGCGCGGGAGCTGGCGATGACCGACTGGCTCAGCCACCTGCCGAACCGCCGGGCGCTGCTCGAACGGCTGGAGGCGGTAAGCGAAAGCGGCTCGCCGGAGATCACCTGCGTGGTGTTTATCGATCTCGATGGCTTTAAGGATGTGAATGACATCTACGGGCATAACGTTGGCGACAAGCTGATCGTCAGCATTGGCAGCGCGCTGCGCAACCTGGTACCGGAAGGGGGAATGCTGGCCCGTCTGGGGGGCGATGAGTTTGCGCTGACGCTGGGCGGCGAACATGCCGGGGAGCAGGCCGCCTCGTTTGCCAGCGCGGTACTGGAGTATCTTAACCAGCCGCTGCGCGTCGGGGAGCGCACCATTCATATAAGCGCCAGCATCGGGATTGCCGCCTGCTCGCTGGTGGAGTGCAACAGCTCGGAGCTGTTCCGCCGCGCCGATATCGCCATGTACCACTCGAAGGTGACCGGAAAAGGGCGCATCACCCATTACGACGCCGAGCTGAATAATGCCCGCGAGCATCAGTTGAATATTGAAAACGACATTCGCGACGGGCTGCTGCGCAATGAGTTCGACGTCTGGTATCAGCCGATCGTCGATGCCCGTACCCTCGCCACCGTTGGGGTGGAAGCCCTGGTGCGCTGGCCGCGCCGCCCGGCCGGACCGCTGCCGCCGGACCAGTTTATCGGTATCGCCGAAACCAGCGGGCTGATTTATGCGCTCGGCCAGTTTGTGCTGCGCCGCGCCTGTCAGGATCTGCTCTCGCTCAGCGATCTGAAGCTGTCGGTGAATATCTCCCCGGCGCAGTTCCGCGACCCGGAGTTTGAGAACAAGGTGGCGGGGGTGATCACCGGCAGCGGCTTCCCGGCGCACCGCCTGCAGCTGGAAGTGACCGAAACCTACGTGCTGGAGAACCCGGACCGGGCGCGGGCGGCGATCGTGAACCTGAAAGGGCTGGGAACGGCGGTGGCGCTGGATGATTTCGGCACCGGCTACTCCAGCATTGGCTATCTGCGGCGCTTTAACTTCGACACCATCAAGATCGACAAATCCCTCGCCGGGCTGATTGATACCGACGAACAGGCGGCGGCGCTGGTGGGCGGCACCATCCGCATCGCCAGCGCGCTGGGCATGGCGGTGACCGCCGAGGGTATCGAGAATGAAAAACAGATGAAGCTGCTGCGTCTGGCGGGCTGCGATCAGCTGCAGGGTTACTGGTTCAGCGAACCGATGCCGATAGAAGATCTGCGCAGCCTGCGCCAGCAGCACGGCTAAGGCATCTGCTGCGCTAAGGTCTCCAGCTCGTCGCGAAACCCGGTCACCGAAATCGCGCGGTTGTCCGCCCGGTAGCGATCTTTGGCCGCCGGCGCGGAGCTTTGTACGCCGATAAGCTGCCAGCCGTTGTCGCTGTTCAGCATCAGCGGCGAACCGCTGTCGCCGGGCAGGGTATCGCACTGGTGCGACAGCACGCTGCGCTGCGCCCAGCCGGTGACCAGACAGTCGCGGTGGCTGTAAAGCCCGTCAAGGTGATCCTGCGGATAGCCCGCCTGGGTGACGCGCCGCGCCTGGGTTTTCAGCGCTGCGGTGAGATCGTCGCGGTTGCCGCTAAACAGCGGCAGCGGCGTGATGCCCGACGGCGGATTGCGCAGCAGCACCAGCCCAAAATCATAGGGCGCGGCCGATGACGGCACGATCCAGCCGTCACCGTCCGGTTTCAGGCGGCGGCCCAGCGAGGCCTCGACGCGCCCTTCAATATCGTGGATCTCATAGCGCCATCCCCCTTTTTGCGCCACGAAGCGCAGCACTACGGCTTTGTCGGGTTTCCCCGTCGGCGGGCTGAGCAGGCAGTGTCCGGCGGTCAGCGCCAGATGCGGGGAGATCAGGGTGGCGGTGCAAAGGTTGCCGCTGGCGGTTTCCAGCTGGCCGATGGCGTCCCAGGGGGCAGCGGTGGGGTCCATCACGGCTGTGCGGTCGTCCTTGCCAAAAAACAGCGTCGTCACGTCGCTGCTACTCATTTCACTCTCACCGCCGTCGTCAGCGTGAGCACATAAAGCGGTCAGGCAAAGCGTTCCCAGAAAAAACACAACGGTTTTACGCATATCACTCTCTGTTGGGGCAATTATGATTATTAAAGTAAACCCTGTGGCTTAACTATAGACGGGACGCGGAAAAAAGGGGATGAAATCAGCGCGCTACGGCGCTTAAAGATAGAAACTGGCCGCTATCGCGCCGCAGCAGATAAGCAAAAGAAGCAGGAGTTCGAACTGATAGCGACGAAACATGCGCAGCCTCCGGTAAAAAGCGTATCTGGCGCGGTGGGGCGGCCCGGGGGAAGCCGCCGACAATCCGGCACCAGATACGAAATCAGATCATTCAGGCATTACGCGGCCGGCTGTGCTGCCGGTGCGGCTGCGGTGTGCGCTGGTTTTTTGTGATGCTTTTTCGCCGCCTGGGCTTTCTGGGCTACCGGCTTCTGTTCCGCCGTTTTCTTGTGATGCTTCTTCGCCGCCTGCGCTTTCTGTTCTACCGGTTTCTGTTCAGCGGTTTTCGCATCGGCTTTCTTGTGGTGTTTCTTTGCGGCCTGGGCTTTTTGCTCGGCAGCCTTATGGTGTTTTTTGTGTTGGGTGGTTTTGGCGACGGAGGTCTGGGTAGCAGACGCTGGTGCGGTAGCGGTGTCGGCCGCGAAGGCAGCAGAAGAGAGGCCCATAGCAGCGGCAACAACCAGAGCTAATACTTTTTTCATCGTGAATCCCTCAAATTGGTTTTGGTTTCAACCCCACTGCGGGGCCGTTGACAGCAACTATAGGGGGAGACGCGAAGGGCTTCAGTGAGTGATTGGTATCGGCGTGTAACGCTTTGTACAACGCCGGGGGCGGCCCCCCGGCGGCATTTGTTACAGGTAGCGCGCTTCCAGATGTTGGCGGAAATAGAGCGGGTTGAGATCTTCCCCGGTGGCGTTGGTCATCAGCGCCGAGGTGGAGAAGCGGCTGCCGTGCTGCCAGATGTTCTGACGCAGCCAGTCGAACAGCGCGCTGAAGTCGCCCGCCGCGATAGCCTGGTCGAGATGCGGCAGGGCGCGGCGTGCGGCGTGGAACAGCTGGGCGGCGTACATCGCACCGAGGGTGTAGGACGGGAAGTAGCCGAAGCCGCCGTCGGTCCAGTGGATATCCTGCATACAGCCGTTGCGGTAGTTGCCTTTGGTGGACAGCCCGAGCCACGCCTGCATTTTTTCATCCCACAGCGCCGGAATGTCGTCCACTTCGATGTCGCCGTCGATCAGCGCCCGCTCGATCTCGTAGCGCAGCACGATGTGTGCCGGGTAGCTCACCTCGTCGGCATCAACGCGGATATAGCCCGGCTTCACGCGCTGGTTCCACGCGATGTAGTTCTGCGCTTCAAACGCCGGCTGGTTGCCGAAGCGGCTGACGATCTGCGGCAGCAGGCGCTGGAGGAAAGCTTCGCTGCGCCCGAGCTGCATCTCAAAGAACAGGCTCTGGGATTCGTGAATGGCGGTAGAGCGGGCGAGGGCCACCGGCTGGCCGAGCCATTCGCGCGGCAGGTTCTGCTCGTAACGCGCGTGGCCGGTTTCATGCACCACGCCAAACAACGCGCTGAACAGTTCGTTCTCGTCGTAGCGGGTGGTGATGCGCACATCTTCCGGTACGCCGCCGCAGAACGGATGGGCGCTGACGTCCAGCCGTCCGGCGTTAAAGTCGAAGCCCAGCAGCGCCATCGCATCAAGACCGAGATCGCGCTGCGTCTCAACCGGGAACGGCCCGGTGGGTGCCACCAGGTTTGCCGCTGCCTGTTTGTCGGTCACCTTCTCCAGCAGCGACGGCAGCCAGCTTTTCAGGTCGGCAAACAGCACGTCGAGGCGGGCGCTGGTCATGTCTGGCTCGAAGATATCGAGCAGCGCATCATAGCGCGAGCCGCCCTTTGCCTCGGCACGCAGGCGCGCCTCTTCACGGCTGAGCTTCACCACCTCTTTCAGGTTGGCAGAGAACCCTTCCCAGTCGTTGGCCGGACGTTGGGTGCGCCAGGCGTGCTCGCACTTGCTGCCCGCCAGGCTTTTGGCCTCCACCAGCGACTCCGGCAGCAACACCGCCTGCTGATAGTGCCGCTGCATCTCGCGCAGGTTGGCGCGTTCCACGTCGTTAAGATTTTCCTGCTCGGCGGCGCTGAGCCACTGGCCCACCTGCTTATCGGTGAGGATCTGATGCTGCAGCACGCCGATCTCCGCCAGCGCGGCACCGCGCGCGGCGCTGCCCGCCGGCGGCATCATCGCGAACATATCCCAGCTGGCGATAGCCGAGAGGTGAGAGAAGCGGGAGAGTCGGGCAAACGTGCGGGTAAGGTTTTGATAATGCGTGTTTTCCATAGGGCCTCGCGTCAGGGGAGTGCTTTTTTCAGAAGGTAGCATTATGCGCCGGGGAAGGCGAGGGGTGGGCAGGCGCAGAATGGATACTGGGTTGCAGGTTACGATGGTTGAGGGGTATAGGGCAGCGCCTTATCGGCTTGAGCAACCGGTCGTAGTCTCGAGCAACGATAAAACGCAGACCATCAGCACCCCGGGAGCCATCGCGCTGATGTCACTATTAGCGGTGTGCATGATGTGCGGTTGCGCCCGCGGGACTTGTGTATGAGGTGATCGAGCCAGCACAGAGAAGTCAGGGCTGCCCGGAAGACTTGTCTTCCTGAATTTATAAAGCCCGGTTGAACCGGGCAAAGTACTTACTCTTCTTTCCAACTAGCCCATGCCGATGTATTTGCAATAATGTGTTCCATCGTAATAGTTGCAAAGCTTAATGATACCAACTCCTGAGGTTGAATATCATTGTGAGTCATCGAGTTCGGGTAGGCGTAACTAATCTCTGTTATTCTTGCTTTGTTTAAATGAATTTTGAAATAAAGTTCATTGCCACCGTTGGCTGAAGTTCTGTAAAAATCCAGTGTGCAATCAAGTTTTTCTTTATCGTTTAAGGCCTGAAGCATTAAAGGGGTTGCTTTATCTATTGGTTTTCTTAAGGTATATGCATGAAATGATATATTATCCTCAGCGGAGACAACATTATTTGCCTCAAAAATGAATATCTGGTCCTCATGCCCCTTTTGCCACTTGTTACCGATAGATTTCTCTGTGCCGCATCCTGATGATATCAAACCTTGCTTATCACCAGTAATGCTAAGATAAATTAAGTTCGCCATGCGTACATCCTTTTATTTAACAAGGTAATTATAAATTCAAAACCATTTAGAGTATTTTATGTATAAATAACAAACTAAGAACGCCCACCCAAACACAAAGAAAATAGTATACTTTGGAATGAATAAAACGATAATAACGCCACCTACAGCAATCAGCGCTACAGGCAGCAAATGACCAAAAAACTGCCCTATAAATTCAATTATCCATTTCATTTGTTTCTCACTAATTCTCGAATAAGGAAAAGTAATTCTTCCTCGTCGTTTGAACCAGACATAATAAAATAAATGATTTTTGACATTTCACTCTCAATGAGGTGATACAGCATCTCTATTTTATTATTATAAAGTTCCCAATAATATTCCGGATGTAATGTTTTTAATTTTCGGGCAGAAAGTGCTGCATTTTGCACCTTTCCATAGAATGAGACAGCCCCGATAACTGTACCCATGCTTTTGGTTATCGCTTTCACCACTGCTTCTTTGAAATTTCTTGAGCTTAAAACAATAATTGCTAAAAAATAAGCTAGCGTTTGTTTGTTCAATCTTTCTGATGCGATATCTGCGAAATATTGGGCGACGCTCACAAGAAGAGATTGTTCTGCCGAATCTGAAATTTGAACTATCTCTTTTTTGAAATAGATTTCTACCATATCCAGTATGACATCTTCACGGCGCGCTGCCTGGTAAAGGCCGTAAAAATATCTGATGTCTTCATGACTCTGTTCACGACATACATCAGCGTAGCCGGGAGTGAGACAGGACAGATACCAGGTTGCTCTCTCTGCACCCGCAAGTGCATCACTGGCCATATCATATAAGTTCTGACCCACCTGATTTACAGCTTTATCGAGGACTGATGCCAGCTTGCGATCTGATTTAATTTTAAGTTTTAGATAGGAGCTATAGTTATCCATTTGTCATCCTGACAATCTGTTTTTGGGCATTATAGCGGGTCACATTCAAGAATTAAACCTACCAAAAATACCGGCAGAGCAAAGATTATTTCAAAAAGATATTTATGAAATATTGAGTTTTTTAAAGGAAAATTTTACGGTTTTTCGCGTAAATTCGCCTTGTCCATATCGTGGTAATACTCGCTGCTTGTACAGATTAATGAGCATCACAAACACTGACCTTTCACAATCACAGCGATGAGCAGAGCAGCAACAGTGATAGCTCAGGAAATGAATAATCGCCTGATTAAATCTGTGCAATTACTGCGATGTATTGTGGGTTGTCGAAAGTGAAAATATCCGCTCTCGCGCTGGACCAGACACAAAGCCCCGAACCCCCCATTCAGGGCTTTTTTATCAACTACCCACGCTCAAATCTGCGCAGCGCCGCCATCGACAAACAGTTCGCTGCCGTTAACGTAGCTGCTGTCATCCGAGGCGAGGAATAACGCGGCGGCGGCGACTTCGGCGGGATCGGCCAGTCGGCCGAGCGGGGTGGTGGCTTCCACGGCGCGGATCATCTCCTGATTAAATTCCTGATCCGAGGCAAGGCCATGCCAGCCGGGGGTTGAGGTTGCGCCCGGCACCAGCACATTGACTCTGATTTTTCGCGGGGCCAGTTCCAGGATCCAGCTGCGGGCAAAATTGCGTATCGCGGCTTTACTGGCGCTGTACACGCTGAATGCGGGCACGCCGGTGGTGGCGCTGGTTGAGCCGGTCAGAATAATCGATGCGCCATCCTTTAACAGCGGCAGCGCTTTCTGCACGGTAAACAGCGTGCCTTTCACGTTGGTGCTGAAGATACGGTCGTAATGCGCTTCGGTGATATCCGTTAACGTGGCGAAATCACCGCCGCCTGCATTAGCGAACAGCACGTCAATCTGTCCCGCCTCGCGTTCAACCTGCGCGAACAACGCGTCCAGATCCTGCATATTTGAGATATCACTCGGGATGCCGACGGCGTTATGGCCCACGGCGTTTACCGCATCTTCCAGTTCGCGCGCCCGGCGTCCGGTCATAAATAGCCGCGCGCCTTCGGCGGCAAAACGTTTTGCCGATGCCAGACCGATGCCGCTGTTTGCACCGGTTATTACCACGACTTTACCTGCTAGCTTTCCCATGTTTTTTTACCCTGTTGATGAAGCGGAAAACCAGAGTAATGACTTACTTTCGTATATACTAGTACCTACCAAAAGGTATGTATGGAGAAAATTATGGAACCCGTTTGCGGGCTTGATGTGGCCCTGCGTTACATTGGTGGGAAATGGAAACCCATCCTGCTGTTTCATTTTCAGCACGGTCCGCGTCGCTTCGGCGAAATCAAGCGGCTGGCGGAGGGGATCAGCGAGAAAGTGTTAATTCAGCAGCTCAAGGACTTAACGGAAGACGGCATCCTGGTAAGGCATGACTTTAAAGAGGTGCCGCCGCGGGTGGAGTACACCATTACTGAGTTTGGCCGCACGCTGGCGCACGCGCTGCAACCGCTTTGCGAGTGGGGAAATGCCAACCGGGCGCGCGCTGCTGCGGAGCACAGCGACGTCTGAACCTGCCATAATCATCTGCCGCTGCGGCATAAAGGAGAAAACGTCATGACGAGAATTGCCATCGATATGGATGAGGTCATCGCCGACTTCAACAGCAAACTGCTTCCTCACATCAACACCCGCTTCAATACGCACATCACCCTGGCCGATCTCAACGGCTTGACCATTCAGCAACTGCGCCCGGACATCAAAGAGCAGATTGAAGCGATGATTGGTGAGGTAGATTTCTTTGCGGACCTGGCGGTGATCCCCGACAGCCAGCGTGTGATTGAAAAGTTGACGCAGAAGCACGAGGTCTTAATCACTACGGCCGCGATGGAGTTTCCGCTGTCGTTTGATGCCAAATTCCGCTGGCTGGCAGCGCATTTCCCGTTTATCAGTCCGATGAATATTGTCTTCTGCGGCAATAAAAGCATTCTTAACGCTGATTATCTTATCGACGACAATGCCCGTCATTTTGCGCATTTTCGTGGCGAGGGCATTTTGTTTTCCGCTCCGCATAATCAAAACGTCACGGGCTTTCGCCGGGTAAATAGCTGGCAGGAGATCGACGCTCTCTTCGCTTCTGATGAGTTGTTGTCCTGAACGGATAAACGCGTTAAATAATGCTCTCCCGGCGGGGAGAGCAGAGGTGTCAGGCAATCAACAGCCGGGCAAACATCCACGCCCTTACTGATTCAGTCGATAACAACGTTTTGCATATCAATAATAACGGCTGTAGACATTATGTTTCCTTAGTTCCCCGTCAGATGTGCAGGGTTGAGGTTAACAGAGCGAATAAATCGCTTAATGCTGTTAAGGGTTAACACTAAATCTGGTGGTAGAACATCAACTCTGCATTGCGTTAGTCTGCACGCGCCCGCTAAATAATAAATAAGAAGTTTCATGCGGAAATTATTTTGCGGCACCCCGGAAAAAGACCTTCACCAATATTACCAGGGTTACCTTTCCTATAAGGCAGAGGGCGTGTCGGTGGCAAAAAAATATAGTCCGGCCGTCACGATAAGCAGTTTCAGGGGGCGATTGATTAATAACACGAGAACATAGTTGAAATTTGACTGACAGAAGGGCGACGGCTTCTGGATTAACGGCCACTTTACTCTAGAGCACCCTCGTACGCCTGATCAGGGCCGTTACGGACGCCCTCGGTGCGGCAGGAGGGGCTGCGAGGTTCTCCACGTTCAGCGCGCTGATGTAAAGCACGGGCTAACCGAAAAAATTAACTGCATTCCACACCTTCGCAAATCAGGAGAACACGATGTTTAACGGCCTTAGTGCGTTTCCGCTTACCCCACTGGTAAACGGCAACGTGGATGAAAAAGCGTTTACCGCGCTGATTGAAACCCTGGTTGCCGCGAAGGTGGACGCCATCGGAGCGCTGGGCTCGACGGGGAGCTATGCATATCTGTCGCGTGCCCAGCGGGCGCGGGTGGCGCAACGGGCAACCGCCGCGGCGGGCGATGTGCCGGTGGTGGTCAGTATCGGGGCGGTCAATATTGACGACGTGTTGCGTCTGGCCGACGACGCGCAGCAGGCGGGCGTCAGCGGGGTGCTGATGGCCCCGGTATCTTATCAACCCCTGAGCCGGGATGAGGTGTATCGCCTGTATGAGCGGGTGAGCCAGGCGGTGGCGGTGCCGCTGTGTGTGTATGACAACCCCGCCACCACGCGGTTTTCCTTTGATGATGAACTGCTGATCGCGGTATGCCAGCTGCCGAACATCGGGTCGCTTAAGCTCGGCCCGCTCTCCGGCACGCGCGCGGAGGCCTCGGCGCGGCTACAGGCGCTGCGGCAGGCCATTCCGGAAACCATTACGCTCGGCATCAGCGGCGATGCCCACGCCGCAGCCGGACTGCTCGCCGGGTGCGACGTCTGGTATTCGGTACTGGCCGGGCTGTTTCCCCACGCGGCACGCAGGCTGTCGCAGGCGGCGTTTCAGGGCAGGGAAGAGGAGGTGGCGCGGCTCAACGCTGAGCTGGCCCCGCTGTGGGCGCTGTTTCAGCGTTACGGCAGTCTGCGCCCCATCGCCACGCTGGCCGAGCTGTCCGGCGCGGCGCAGCCGCCGTGCCTGCCGTTTCCGCTGCGCACCCTGCAGGGCGGGGATCGCGAGCAGCTGGCGGCGCTGCTCTCCGGCTCGGCGTTACGCCCGGAATGAGAAATCACACCGTTACCGGTAATGCTTGTCAGTAGCCAAAGGTGGGTGCGCTACGCTTACCCACTCTACATGCAGGGGCGCTAATAACGTCATGGTGCCTGCCTCCCGCAGGCGCTTTCGCCTCCCGTCACCCTTCACTTCTTCCGCAATGGTCTATGATTGATTTTCAAGTGCTGCCTGGGGTCGCGACACGCTGACACCGCTCATAGCAGGTTTTTCGCCGCGCTACCTTCTGGCGCGGCGGGGAGCGTCGACCCTGCACGGCATCCGGTTCACGCTTATACGTTTAGCTATCTGAGCTCGCATCGCCGGGGCCGCCCGCGCGATGTCGTGCATTGCTCACTTCCGGAACAAACGAGGCATCAGAATGGAATCCACATCATTTGCGAAGAGTTGGGGGGCCGAGCTGGTGGCCGAAAACGTGGCGCGCTTTCGCCTGTGGGCGACCGGCCAGCAACGCGTCACGCTGCGGCTTAACGGCAACGATCTTGAGATGACCCCATCGGGCGACGGCTGGTTCGAGCGTGAGGTCAGCGGCGTGGCCCCCGGTACGGAATATAACTTTGTGCTGGCCGACGGCATGGTGGTGCCGGACCCGGCGTCCCGCGCCCAGAAAGCCGACGTCAATGGCCCGTCGCTGGTGATTGACCCTGAACAGTACCGCTGGCAGAACACCCAGTGGCGAGGCCGGCCGTGGGAAGAGGCGGTCGTCTACGAAATGCACATCGGCACCTTTACCCCGCAGGGAACGTTCCGTGCCGCGATTGAGAAGCTGCCTTATCTGGCTGAGCTGGGCATCACCATGCTGGAAGTGCTGCCGGTCTCGCAGTTCGGCGGCAACCGCGGCTGGGGTTATGACGGTGTGCTGCTGTATGCTCCGCATTCGGCCTACGGTACGCCGGACGATTTCAAAGCCTTTATCGACGCTGCGCACGGGCATGGCATGTCGGTGGTGCTGGATATCGTGCTTAACCACTTCGGGCCGGAGGGTAACTACCTGCCGCTGCTGGCCCCGGATTTCTTCCACAAGGAGCGTCATACCCCCTGGGGTGCCGGGATTGCTTACGATGTGGATGCCGCCCGCTGCTATATCGCGGAAGCGCCGCTCTACTGGCTGCAGGAGTACCGTCTCGACGGGCTGCGCTTCGACGCCATCGATCAGATTGAAGACAGCTCTGAAAAACACGTGCTGATTGAGATTGCCGAGCGCATTCGCACCGACATCACCGATCGGCCGATTCACCTCACCACCGAAGACTGCCGCAACGTCACCTTCCTGCATCCGCGCAACGAGGATGGTTCGGTACCGCTGTTTACCGGGGAGTGGAACGACGATTTCCACAACGCCATTCACGTCCTGGCCACCGGCGAGACGCACGCCTATTACCGGGATTTTGCCGACGAGCCGGAAAAACGGGTCGCTCGCGTGCTGGCCGAAGGGTTTGCGTATCAGGGGGAAATTTCACCCCAGAGCGGCGAAGCGCGTGGGGTGGACAGCAAAAACCAGCCGCCGGTGGCGTTTGTGGATTTCATCCAGAACCATGACCAGGTGGGCAACCGCGCCCAGGGCGAGCGTCTGATTACCCTTGCGGGTGCTGCGCGCACCCGGGTACTGCTCGCCACGCTGCTGCTCTCCCCGCATATTCCGCTGCTGTTTATGGGCGAAGAGTACGGCGAGACCAATCCGTTCCTGTTCTTCACCGACTTCCACGGCGATCTGGCGAAAGCGGTGCGCGAGGGGCGGGCGAAGGAGTTCGACGGCCATGCCGGGCATGAGGGTGAAAGCGTGCCCGATCCTAATGAGGAGAGCACTTTTACCCGCTCGAAACTCGACTGGCATAAGCCGGACGAGGAGGAGGGCGAGGCCTGGCTGGCGCTGACGCGCAAACTGCTGGCGCTGCGCCAGCGCTATCTGGTGCCGCTGCTGGCGACCGCTGGCGGGCAGAGCGGTCACGTCCTGGCCACGGCACCGGGTTTCCTCGCCGTCAGCTGGCGCTTCCCGAAAGGCACGCTGTCGCTAGCGCTCAATATCGGTGAGCAGCCGCAGACGCTGCCGGAGATGCCGGGCGAGACGCTGTTTGCCTGGCCACAGGCGGCGGAAAAACTGCCGCAGCACGCCATTCTGGTTCGCCTCGATCAGGGAGATGCCGCGCAATGATCCCCACCGCAACCTATCGTATTCAGTTTCGCAACGGCATGACCTTTGACCGCGCGGCGGCGCTGGTGCCGTACATGAAGCAGTTGGGCATCAGCCACCTGTATGCTTCCCCGATTTTTACCGCCACCTCAGGCTCGACCCACGGCTATGACGTCACCGATGCTAACGAGATCGAGCCGTCAATCGGCGGGCGCGAAGGCTTTGACCGTATGGCGCAGGCCCTGAAGCAGGCCGGGCTGGGGCTTATCCTCGATATCGTGCCTAACCATATGGCGGCCTCGCTGGAAAACCCCTGGTGGCGCGATGTTATCGAGCACGGGGAGCACAGCCGCTATGCCCGCTATTTCGACATCGACTGGTCGCGGCGCCTGACGCTGCCGTTCCTCGGCGACAGCTTTGAGGCGGTGGTGGAGAACGGCGAAATCAGCGTGAAGCCGGACCCGCAGAGCGGTAAACCGGCGCTGGCCTACTATGACAATTTCTATCCGCTGACCCCGGCGAGCTGGCAGGGGCGCGAAAGCGAGGTGCTGGGCCTGAGCGACCCCGCCGCGCTCATTGCACTGCACGATGAGCAGCCGTACCGGCTGATGTCCTGGCGCGACGCGCCGCGCGATCTCTCTTATCGCCGCTTCTTTGAAATCACCGGCCTGGCAGGGGTGCGGGTCGAAGACGATGCGGTGTTTGATGACTGCCACCGCCTGATCCTTGAGCTGGTGCACAGCGGGGTGGTGGACGGACTGCGGGTCGATCATGTGGATGGCCTCGCCGATCCCCAGGGCTATCTGGAGCGTCTGCGTCAGCAGGCCGGGCCAGAGTGCTACATCACGGTAGAGAAAATTCTTGGCAAAGGCGAGCACCTGCCTGCGGAGTGGCCGATCTCCGGCACCACCGGCTACGAATTTATCGCCGCGCTGGCGGAAGTGCTGGTGGACGATGACAACCTTGACCGCCTGCGCGATGCCTGGCACGAGGTGGCGGGCCAGCCGGTGGATATGCGCGCCGAGCTGCGCGATGCCCGGCTGCTGATGGTGGACCGCAACTTTGAAGGGGAATTCACCCGGCTGCTGCAGCTGGTGGGCGAGATCGCCGAGCGTGAGGGCGTTGCGCTGGCGCCTGAACTACTGCGTCAGGCGCTGCGCGAGCTGCTGATCGCTTTCCCGGTATACCGCACCTACGGACGGGCTCAGGGTCTGAGCGCCGCCGACCAGGCGCTGCTGGATAAGGTCGTGGCGCGGGTGAAAGCCAGCGCCAGCGCCCCGGACGCTGACGCGCTTGATGTCCTGACCCGCATTCTCCGCGGCGCGGTAACGGCGCAGCAGGAGGCCGCCACCTTCCGCACCCGTTTCCAGCAGCTCACCGGGCCGCTGATGGCGAAATCGGTGGAGGACACGCTGTTCTTCCGTCAGCACCTGGATCTGGCGCTCAACGAAGTGGGGGCCGAGCCGATCCCGCGCGGCTTCTCGGTTGCGCGCTTCCACGCGGAAATGAAAACCCGGCTGGAACGCCAGCCGGATGCGCTGTCCGGCACCTCGACCCATGATACCAAACGCGGGGAAGATGCCCGGGCGCGGCTCTACACCCTGACCGAAGCGCCGGAGCTGTGGGCCGAATGCGTGGCGCGCTGGCGGCAGGTGAACCAGACCAAAGTGGTGTTCCTGAACGACGGCACCGCCCCCCGTGGCGTGGATACCTGGATGCTGTACCAGGCGCTGGCCGGGGTCTGGCCGCCCACCCTCGACCCGCGTGATGCGGCGGGCCTGCAGGCGCTGGAAACGCGTTATGTCGAGTTTGTTGAAAAAGCGCTGCGCGAAGCCAAGCTGCGTACCGACTGGGTGGACAGCAACGATGCCTATGAGAAAGCGGTGCTGGATTACGCCCGGCATCTGCTCTCCCCGGACAATCAGGATTTCCTGCAGGACTTCGCCGCATCGCTGCAGCCGTTTATCCGTGCCGGACTGGTGAACAGCCTGACCCAGGCGGTGATCAAGCTCACCGCGCCGGGCGTGCCCGATATCTATCAGGGCAGCGAGGGGCTGAACTTCAGCCTGGTTGACCCGGATAACCGCCGCGAGCCGGATTTCGTCGCGCTGGCGCAGATGCTGAACGACGACACCAGCGCCCCGCTGTACAGCGAGCAGAGCTGGCTGAGCGGGCAGCTCAAGCAGCACGTCACCGCGAAGCTGCTGCGCCTGCGCCAGCAGAAGCCGCCGCTGTTCCGCCGGGGAGCGTACCTGCCGCTGGCGGCACAGGGGGAACACGCTGAGGATGTGATTGCGTTTGCCCGCACCCACGCCGATGACGCGGTGATTGTT
The DNA here is from genome assembly GCF_025914095.1 of Siccibacter colletis. NCBI lineage: Bacteria > Pseudomonadati > Pseudomonadota > Gammaproteobacteria > Enterobacterales > Enterobacteriaceae > Siccibacter > Siccibacter colletis. The sequence continues at coordinate 1,844,729 of NZ_CP074352.1, forward strand.
ATCGCGCCGCGGCTGGTGTTTAACGCCCTCGACGGCACCCTGGCAGGCCCGCACGCCGAACGTTGGGAAGCCACGCACATCGCGCTGCCCGCCGGGCTGGCGCATCGCCGATACCGGGATCTGCTGAGCGGAGACGTGCTGACGCTAGAGGACAGCCTCGATCCCGGCGCCGTGGCGCTCAATGGGTGTGTATTGTTAATAAGTGTATGATTTAAATCATATAAAAAGTCATAAATCGCTGTTGCACGTTAAATTGTACTTTCGATGGAGAGGAATGCATGTCAAACGGTAAGGCTTATGAAATTACGGCGGGGAACAGCCATCAGCTGGGCGCCAACTACGATGGCGAAGGGGTTAACTTCGCGATATTTTCGGCACACGCCCAGCGCGTAGAGCTTTGCCTCTACGATCCGAGCGGCAAAACGGAAATCGCACGCTTCGACCTGCCGGAATATACCCACGAAGTGTGGCACGGCTACGTACCCGGCCTTCAGCCCGGGGCGCTGTACGGCTATCGCGTTCACGGCCCCTACGATCCGGAGAACGGTCACCGCTTCAACCCTAACAAGCTGCTGATCGACCCTTATGCCCGGGAGCTGGTGGGCGATATCGAGTGGAACGAGGCGCACTTTGCTTACGAGCTGCTGCACGAAGACAAAGACCTCACCTTTGACGAGCGCGACAGCGCCCCGTTCACGCCGAAATGTAAGGTCATCGATCCGCATCAGTTCGACTGGCAGGACAATAACCGGCCTGTCATCACCTGGCCGCACACCGTGGTGTACGAAACCCACGTCAAAGGCTTCACCCAGCTCAATCCGGCGCTGCCGCCGGAGCTGCGCGGCACCTTTGAGGGCATGGGGCATAAGGCCTCGGTGGACTACATTAAAAGCCTCGGCATCACCTCGGTAGAGCTGCTGCCGGTGCACTGGTTCCCGGACGATCAGCACCTGCTCGACAAGGGGCTGAAGAACTTCTGGGGCTATAACAGCCTCGGCTTCTTTGCGCCGGCCTCGCGCTACTACGGGCCGAACGGCATCCAGGGCTTCCGCGATATGGTGCGCGCCTTCCACGATGCCGGTATCGAGGTGATCCTCGACGTGGTCTACAACCACACTGCCGAAGGCAACGAACTGGGGCCGACGCTCTCCTTTAAGGGCATCGATAACTTCTCCTACTACCGCACACTGCCGGGCCAGCATCGCTATTACATCAACGATACCGGGACCGGCAACACGGTGAACACCTCGCATCCGCGCGTGCTGCAGATGGTGATGGACTCCCTGCGCTACTGGGCGGAATCGATGCACATCGACGGCTTCCGCTTCGACCTCGGCACCATTCTCGGTCGCGAGCCGGAAGGCTTTGACCAGCGCGGCGGCTTCTTCGATGCCGTCACTCAGGACCCGGTACTGTCGAAGCTGAAACTCATCGGCGAGCCGTGGGATATCGGCCCCGGCGGCTATCAGGTGGGCGGCTTCCCGCCGGGCTGGGCGGAGTGGAACGACAAATACCGCGATACGGTACGCGAATACTGGAAGGGCGATAACGTGCCGACCGATTTCGCCGCCCGGCTGCTGGGGTCCGGCGATCTCTACGATCAGCGCGGCCGCCGCCCCTGGGCCAGCGTTAACTTCATCACCGCCCACGACGGCTTCACGCTCAACGATCTGGTGTCGTACAACGAGAAGCACAACGAGGAGAACGGGGAAGATAACAACGACGGCCACAACGATAACCGTTCGTACAACTACGGTGCCGAAGGCCCGACGGAGGATGAAGGCATCAATGCGGTGCGCGAGCGTCAGAAGCGCAACTTCCTCGCCACGCTGTTCTTCTCCCACGGGACGCCGATGCTGCTGGCGGGAGACGAGTTCGGGCGCAGCCAGATGGGCAATAACAACGGCTACTGCCAGGACAGCGAGATCTCCTGGGTGCACTGGGAAAACCTGCCGGAGAGTGCGGAGGCGCTGCGGGAGTTCACCCGCAAGGTGATCGCCCTGCGTGCCGCCCAGCCGTTGCTGCGGCGTGAGAACTGGCGTGACGGGATGGTGATCGAGTGGTTCAACGCTGGTGGCGGTTTGCAGACCCCGGAGCAGTGGGATGAAGGCTCAACGCTTGGCGTCTACATCGGGCGACCGGATCTGCAGACCGAAGAGGGCATCTGGCATGACGTGCTGATGCTGATCAACCCGTTCGAAGGCAACGTGCCGTTCCGGATCCCGCAGTTTGGCGAAGGCGGCTGGGTGCTGGAGCTGACGACCTCGGACAGCGCGAAGCACGGTCTGGTGATCACCAAAGAGAAGGATTTTGAACTGGAGGGCCGCAGTCTGGCACTGTTCAGACGCCCTTAATCTGACAGGCCCTCATCGCCCGCCCGGCATTCCACCGGGCGGGCTTTTTTATTGCACTCTGCGGTGCAGACGCCGCCCGACCAGCAGGGCCAGCACCAGCAGCACGCCGATGAACGCCCCCACGCCGTTCCAGCCATAGTCATGCCAGAAGAACCCGCCGGTAGTGCCCGCCAGGCTCGAACCCAGGTAGTAGCTGAACAGATACAGGGAAGATGCCTGACCTTTGGCGCGCCGCGCCCGGACGCCGATCCAGCTGCTTGCTACCGAGTGCGCGGCGAAAAAGCCCGCCGAGAACAGCAGCATGCCGGCAAAAATCACCCACAGCGAGCTGAACAGCGTCAGCAGCACGCCGCCGAGCATAATGCCGGTGAAAGCCAGCAGCACCGGGCCGCGGCCATAGCGGGCGGTCATCGCGCCGGCTTTCGGTGAGCTCCAGGTGCCGGTGAGATAGGCCACCGACAGCAGCCCGACCACCGCCTGGCTGAGATGCCACGGGGAGAGCATCAGGCGATAGCCGATGTAGTTGAACAGCGTCACGAACGCGCCCATCAGCAGAAAGCCCTCAGCAAACAGCAGCGGCAGACCCGCATCGCGCCAGTGCAGGCGGAAGTTGATCGCCAGGGTGCGCGGGCGCAGCGAGGTCGGGCGGAAGTGGCGCGAGGCCGGTAAAATTTTCCAGAACATCAGCGCCGAGGCGAGGGCGAAGCAGCCGATGGTCGCCACCGCCACGCGCCAGCTGAAGAAATCGGTGAGCACGCCGCTCAGCAGACGACCACTCATTCCGCCGATGGAATTGCCGCTGATGTACAGTCCCATCGAGAACGCCACCACCGCCGGGTGCATCTCTTCGCTCAGGTACGTCATGCCAACCGCCGCGACGCCGCTGAGGGACAGGCCGATCAGGGCGCGCACGATCAGTATGCCGTGCCAGCTGGTCATCATGGTGGAGAGCAGCGTACAGCTGGAGGCGAGCAGCAGGGCGGTGACCATCACCGATTTGCGGCCTACGGCATCAGAGAGCGGGCCGGTGATCAACAAACCCAGCGCCATCAGGCCAGTGGAAATCGACAGCGACACGCTGCTGCTGGCCGCTGAAATACCAAACTCGTGCGAGAGCACCGGCAGGATCGGCTGGACGCAGTAGAGCAGAGCAAAGGTAGCAAGCCCGGCGGAAAACAGCGCCAGCGTGACGCGCATAAAGGTGGGAGTGCCGCGTTTGATAAAGGTGACCGGAGTGGGAGAAAGCGGTGCGTCGGCCTCGCGGGTCGGGGCGGGACTGACGTCGGCAGTACGACTCAAAATTACATCCTGTGCGTGGGCGCCCGCGCGGCGGGCTGTATTGTCTGCACAGCGTAGAAAATCGCGATTTATCTGTCTAATATATTAATAATCTCAAATGATATGTATTAAATATGACTATCGAACTGCGTCATCTGCGTTACTTCGTGGCGGTCGCCGAGGAGCTGCACTTTGGCCGCGCAGCCGCGCGTCTCAATATTTCCCAGCCGCCGCTGAGCCAGCAAATTCAGCAGCTGGAGCAGGAAACCGGCGCGCGCTTGCTGGCCCGCACCAATCGCAGCGTCAGCCTGACCCCCGCCGGAACCCAGTTTCTGGCTGACAGCCGCCAGATCCTGAGCCAGGTGGACGCCGCCACCACCCGTGCAGCCCGCTTACATCAGGGGGAAACCGGGGAGCTGCGCATCGGCTTTACCTCGTCGGCACCCTTTATCTCTGCGGTCTCTGACAGCCTCTCTACGTTTCGCCAGCGCTATCCCGATGTCCATATCCAGACGCTGGAGATTAACACCCGGGCGCAGATTGGCCCGCTCAGCGAAGGGGCGCTGGATCTCGGCCTGATGCGCAATACGCGGCTGCCGGATTCCCTGGCGTGGCAGCTGATCCTGCGCGAGCCGCTGCTGGCGATGATCCATCGCGATCACCCGCTGGCGGCCTTGCCGACGGTGTCGCTCCACCAGCTGGCCAGCGAGCCGTTTGTCTTCTTCGACCCCCACGTCGGCACCGGTCTGTATGACGATATTCTTGGGCTGCTGCACCGCTACGGGATTTCGCCGTATATCACCCAGGAAGTGGGGGAGGCGATGACCATTATCGGGCTGGTGGCGGCCGGGCTGGGGGTATCGATTTTGCCCGCGTCCTTTAAGCGCGTGCAGCTGGCCGAGATGCGCTGGGTTCCGATTACCGAGCCGGATGCGATTTCGGAGATGTGGCTGGTCTGGCCGAAACACCGTGAGCGCAGTGCGGCGACCCAGCGCTTTATGTCGCTGGTCACCGGAGCCGCCCTTTCGCTTAATCCCGCAGCAGCCGGTGGGGAAAAACGTGCGGCAAATCACAAGCCTGGGTAAAAAGTTGACGGCGGCTGGTTAAGTGTTTCACCATAGCCAACAATTTATTTCGCAGCGTGAAAATAAGGGAGTTAACGTGGGTGCTGATAGCCAGCCGGGGCATATCGATCAGATTAAACAGACGAACGCAGGTGCGGTATACCGTCTGATCGACCAGCTTGGGCCGATATCGCGTATCGACCTGTCACGCCTTGCGCAACTGGCTCCCGCCAGCATTACTAAAATCGTGCGCGAAATGCTCGAAGCCCACCTGGTGCAGGAGACCGAAATCCAGGAGCCGGGCAGCCGCGGTCGCCCGGCCGTTGGGCTGATGGTCGAGACCCAGGCCTGGCATTTTCTCTCGGTGCGTATCAATCGCGGTGAAATCAACCTCGCGCTGCGCGATCTCAGCAGCCAGCTGGTGGTGGAAGAGCAGCTCGATCTGCCGCTCGACGATCCGCAGCCGTTCGTTGAGCGCATCGTCACCCACGTTGACCAGTTCTTTATTCGTCACCAGCAAAAGCTGGAGCGCCTGACCGCCATCGCCATTACCCTGCCGGGGGTGATTGATACCGGCAACGGCATCGTCCACAGCATGCCGTTTTACGAGGTGGAGAGCGCGCCGCTGGGTGAAGTACTGGAACGCCATACCGGGGTGCCGGTGTTTATTCAGCACGACATCAGCGCCTGGACGATGGCGGAAGGGCTGTTCGGCGCGGCGCGCGGTGCGCGGGATGTGATTCAGGTGGTGATCGACCATAACGTCGGGGCCGGTATCATCACCGATGGTCGCCTGCTGCACGGCGGCAGCAGCAGCCTGGTGGAGATGGGGCATACCCAGGTCGATCCTTTCGGTAAGCGCTGCTACTGCGGCAACCACGGCTGCCTGGAAACCATCGCCAGCATTGACAGCGTGCTGGAGCTGGCGCAGCAGCGCATGGGCCAGTCGATGAGCTCGCAGCTGCATGGCAGGCCGCTCACCGTTGAGTCGCTGTGTGAGGCCGCCTGTCAGGGCGATCTGCTGGCAAAGGACATCATCGTCGGCGTCGGCACCCACGTCGGGCGCATTCTCGCGATTATGGTTAACCTGTTTAATCCGCAAAAAATCCTTATCGGTTCCCCGCTAAATCTGGCGTCGGAGATCCTCTTTCCCGCCATCAGCAGCTGCATCACCCAGCAGGCGCTCCCGGCTTACAGCCGCAACACCTGGGTGGAGGCGACGCACTTTACCCATCGCGGCACTATGGCAGGGGCGGCGCTGGTCAAAGAAGCGCTTTACAACGGTACGCTGTTAATCAGGTTGTTACAGGGATAACAAATTTTTACCGATCCGGGAAAAATTGCGCTATCTCAAGCCCGGCCTGTGGGTCCTGTCGTAGACTTTCGCCACTGAATTATTCTCTTTAGTTATATTTCCAGAGCATAACCGTGGAGTAAGTGATGCTTAAGCGTTTCTTTATTACTGGAACCGATACCTCGGTAGGGAAGACGGTCGTGTCGCGTGCGCTGTTACAGGCGCTGGGGTCCAGCGGCAGCCAGGTCGTGGGCTACAAGCCCGTCGCCAAAGGCAGCAAGGAGACGCCGGACGGCCTGAGAAACAAAGACGCGCTGGTGCTGCAAAGCGTTTCCACCCTCAACCTGCCCTACAGCGCCATCAATCCCGTTGCCTTCAGCGAAGAAGAGAGCAGCGTGGCGCACAGCTGCCCGATTAACTATCCGCTGCTCTCGGACGGTCTGGCGACGCTCAGCGCCCAGGCCGAATATGTGGTGGTGGAAGGAACCGGCGGCTGGCGCAGCCTGATGAACGATCTGCGCCCGCTCTCCGAGTGGGTAGTACAGGAGCAGTTACCGGTGGTGATGGTGGTGGGGATCCAGGAAGGGTGCCTCAATCACGCGCTGCTGACGGCGCAAGCCATTACCAGCGACGGGCTGCCGCTGATGGGCTGGGTTGCTAACCGCATCAATCCGGGCCTGGCGCATTATGCCGAGGTGATTGACGTGCTTAGTAAGAAACTCTCTGCGCCGATGGTGGGGGAGTTACCCTATCTGCCGCGCGCCGAGCATCGCGAGCTGGGGCAGTACATCAACCTGCCGCTGCTGGAGCGTTGCTGGGGTTAACGCCGTTATGCTAAGTGGTGGTGGGTGCGCTGCGCTTACCCACCCTACAAAAAGAGGGTGACAGGCGGGTCCAGGGCGGATAGTCACCCTGGACCCGCCTTCTTTGATGATTACGCGGTTTGAATATTCAGCGCCCGGCGGGTACGGCCGGAGCTGAGATAGTCGGCGATATAATCCTGCGAAATCTCCCCGCTGTAACGACCCTCTTCATCGACAATCGGCATCCAGACGGTGTTGTGCTCATACAGTTTCGAGAGCACCACGCGCAGGTTGTCCTCCGCCTTGCCTGTCACGCGGAACGGGTGCAGCAGGTCAGCGCATTCACCGGTGGCACCACGTGCTTCCCGACGCTTCACGAACCCGAGCGGCTTTTCATTTTCATCCACCACCGTGATGGAACGCATGTCGTTGTCATCCATCACCGCGAAGGCTTCAGCCAGCGGGGTGGCGCGGCGCACCGTGATGGTCGGCTGCTGATCGGTCACGTCGCCTGCCTGCACCAGCAGCAGGCGCTTCAGGGTGCGGTCCTGGCCGACAAAGCTGCCGACAAACTCGTTAGCCGGTTTGGCCAGCAGCTCGTCCGGGCTGGCGCACTGCACGATTTTGCCCTGGCGGAACACCGCAATGCGGTCGCCCAGCTTCAGCGCCTCATCAATATCGTGGCTCACCAGCAGCACGGTTTTCTTCAGCTTGCGCTGCATCTCGAGGAACTCATTCTGGATCACCTCGCGGTTGATCGGGTCCACCGCGCCGAAAGGCTCATCCATCAGCAGCACCGGCGGATCTGCCGCCAGGGCGCGGATCACGCCGATACGCTGCTGCTGACCGCCGGAAAGCTCTTTCGGGTAGCGGTGCAGGTAGCGTTTCGGATCCAGCGCCACCATCTCCATCAGCTCGGCAGCGCGCGCTTTGCAGCGGGCTTTATCCCAGCCCAGCATGCGCGGCACCACCACAATGTTCTCTTCAATGGTCATGTTCGGGAACAGGCCAATCTGCTGGATCACATAGCCGATATTGCGGCGCAGCGTCACGGTATCCATGCCGCTGGTGTCTTCCCCGTTAATCAGGATCTTCCCGCTGGTGGAGGGGATGAGGCGGTTAATCATCTTCAGGGTGGTGGTCTTGCCGCAGCCGGACGGGCCGAGCAGCACGCAAATTTCCCCCTGCGGTACCGTCAGGCTGACGTTATCCACCGCGTTAACTTTCTGGCCGTTTTTCTGCACGAACTCTTTAGTCAGATTTTCCAGTGTAATCATTATCGAATCCCCTTAGGTGTCAGCAGAACCTGCAGACGGTGGAGTAACCAGTCCAGCACAATCGCCAGTAAACAAATCATCACCGCACCGGCAATGAGCATACGAATGTCGCTCCCGCCGATGCCGTTGAGTAACAGTAAGCCGAGGCCTCCCGCGCCGATCACCGCCGCAATCGCCATCACGCCAATGTTCATCACCACCGCGGTGCGAATACCGCCGAAAATCACCGGCAGCGCCATCGGGATCTCAACCCAGCGCAGACGCTGCCAGAAAGTCATGCCGATACCGCGGCCAGCTTCACGCAGGCCTGGCGGCAGGCTGTCCAGCGCGGTAAAGGTGTTACGCATGATCGGCAGCAGCGAGTAAAGGAACACGGCGGTGATAGCCGGCAGGGCGCCGATGCCGTGACCAATCATCGAAAACAGCGGGATCATCAGGCCAAACAGCGCAATCGACGGAATGGTCAGCAGCAGGGTTGCCAGACCTAACACCGGCGGTGCCAGCCATTTATGGCGGGTGATGATGATGCCCAGCGGAACGCCAATCACAATCGCCAGCCCCACCGCCAGCAGTACCAGCCACAGATGTTGCAGCGTCAGGCTCGCAAGGTACGGCGCGTTGTCCATCATGTAGTGAATCGTATCCATAGTGCCTCCTTACAGCAGCCCGTTTTCACGCAGGAAGTCGCGGGCGACCTGTTGCGGCGTCTGGTGATCGATATCCACTCTGGCGTTCAGGGTGGTGATCGCCTCGTTGGTCAGTTTACCGGAGAGGGTATTGAGCGCCTCGGCCAGCCCCGGATTGGCATCCAGCGTGTCCTGGCGCACTACCGGCGTCACCGCATAGCTCGGGAAGAAGCCTTTATCATCTTCCAGCACTTTCAGATCGAAGCCCTTCACGCGTCCGTCGGTGGCATACACCAGCCCGGCTTCCACAAAGCCATCGCGGATGGCGTTATACACCAGGCCCGGGTCCATCTGGCGGATCTGCGGACGATCCAGTTCCATGTTGTAGGCCTTCTGCAGCGGCTTCATGCCGTCGCTGCGTCCGGAGAACTCCAGATCCAGGCCGAGCATCCAGTTGTTATCCGGGTCGGTCTGCCGGATATGTTCAATCTTCTCTACCAGCTGCGACATGGTGGAGATGTTTTCCGCTTCGGCGCGCTTGCGCTGCATGGCGAAAGCGTAGGTATTGTTCATATTGGCCGGGTTAAGCCACATCAGGCCGAGCTTGCCGTCGAGGCGCTTTACGGTCTGGTAGCTCTCTTCCGGGGTCATGCGTTTGTTGATGTGGTTGAAGATAATCAGCGAGGTGCCGGTGTACTCCCAGGTCATGTCCACCTGTTTGTTGATCATCGCATTACGCGAGATCACGGTGGCGATATTGGTTTGCGGCTGCACGTCAAAGCCCTTTTTGCGCAGGTACTGCACCGTCATCGCCGAAAGAATATGCTGCTCGGTAAAACTTTTGGTCGCGAGGATCAGCGGGGCGGACTGCGCCTGGCTGGTCAGCAGCGAGAGGACAGCCACCAGGCTGCACAGAGTTGCTTTCAGTTTCATCTCAACGCTCCTTATCAGGCGGTGTGGGGGCTAAGCAGGCGACCCAGTCCGGCCAGCGCCATATCAAGGATCAGCGCAAACAGGGCCGTGGCGGCCGCGCCCAGGATGAGCGTCGGGAAGTCGTTCAGGTAGATGCCGGGGAAGATCAGCTCGCCGTAGCTGCTGGCCCCGATCAGGAACGCCAGCGGTGCGGTGCCGACGTTTATCGCGGTAGCGATGCGGATGCCTGAAAGTATTACCGGCAGGGCGGCGGGCACTTCCACCTGACGCAGACGCTGCCAGCGCGTCATGCCGATGCCCTTCGCCGCTTCGGTGAGCGAGGCCGGCACCGCGCACAGCCCGGCATAGGTATTGCGCACGATAGGCAGCAGCGAGGCGAGGAACAGCGCGACAATTGCCGGCTTATCCCCGATACCCACCACGATCATCGCCAGCGCCAGTACAGCCAGCGGCGGCAGGGTGTTACCCACGTTAAAGATCTGCATCACCGGTTCAGCGAAACGGCGGGCAGCCGGACGGCTCAACAGCACGCCGCTCGGAATACCGACCGCCAGCGCCAGTGCCATAGAGGTAAAGACCAGCTTCAGGTGCTGTTGCCCGAGGTAGAGTAAATCCACCTTGCGGGCGCTGATAGTATCGAGGCCGATGCCCCACACCAGCGCCGTCACCACGGCAGCGATCAGCAGTATCGCCCCGAAGGTGCGTTGGAGTAGTGAGAAGTGCATTGCTGTTGTCTCCCTGTGCACGGTTTATCGCAACCCAGCGTTGCTTTGTTATGCCTTGTGTTGGCAGGGTGCTTAGAGCTATAGCAACGGATACGACAGGATTCCAGTCAGCGAAGCGCCAGTAATGTCAGTGCCTTAGGATAAAATGGCCGTTTTACCCTGTAACCATAACGAATTGTAACTATTGGCGAGAATAATCTTAAAAGCGAAGCGCTAAGGTGACACCGTAACATAAGCGATTTTTTGTACAGGCCAGATGCGGAGCGGCTTGCCAGCAATATCACCTTATGTCAGGGTGAGAAAAAAACATGAGGGATGCTGATGGGTCTGTTAATCAAGGCGGCGCTCGGCGCGGCCATTGTGCTGTTAATTGGCGTGCTGTCGAAGAGTAAAAACTACTATATCGCCGGGCTGATCCCGCTGTTTCCCACCTTTGCCCTGATTGCCCACTACATCGTCGCCACCGAGCGTAACGTCGAGGCGCTGCGCACCACGGTGATCTTCGGCATGTGGTCGATCATTCCCTATTTCATCTATCTGGCGTCGCTGTGGTATTTCAGCGCCATGATGCGGGTGCCGCTGGCGCTGCTCAGTGCGGTGGCGATGTGGAGCCTGTCGGCGTGGGTGCTGATTGCGCTCTGGACGCGCTTTCACTGACTGGCCCGCCGGGTGGCGGGCCTGAAGATTAACGCCAGAGGGTTTTTTGCGCCACCGGGATCGGCAGGTCGCTGCGCCACGCCGCCAGCGTCAGCCGGGTCAGTTCGCCGAGCGCGACGTAAAACGGATGGCGCGCTTCGGCAATAAACACCTCCAGAAAACGCCCGGACCAGGGCAGAAGATGCCAGGCGAGCAGGCAATCGACGTCGTGTTCCCGCCCGGCCTCAGCCAGCCAGGCGGCCAGCATCAGCAGCGTACCGATGTGATCGCACGGCTCGCGTTCGCTGTGGTTATAGTCGATGCCGCTGGCCGTCATCCACTGGCGCAGCGCCAGCATCGATTCACCAAACAGCACGTTCTCCCGATCCAGCCACACCGACCCCCAGGGCGGCGCAGGTAGCGCCCAGGGGCCAATGAACAGCCGCTGCCAGGCGGCGGGCAGTGGCTCGTCGCCGGACCTCAGCCCGAGGCGCAGGCGCTGGACGATGTCATCGAGCTGCGGATGGGTGACCGGCCAGGCGGCAGCAAATGCCTCGTCCTCAAGCAGCGTCAGTACCGGGGCCAGCGTCGGGCTGTCCGGCGGCTGGCTGAACAGGGCACCGAGGATGCGTCCGCTAAGCGACAGGCTATCCATGAGCGGGGTCAGCAGAGGTTCAGTGAGGGGCATGCTCATCCCGCCACCGCCATACCGACGGTCATATGCAGGCCGTAGAACAGCCCGCGACCAATCACTTCCGCGGCCACGACCATCATAAATCCGCTTGCCAGCGTCAGCGTGCGCGGTGCGCTGCGGCGCATAAGCGGCACCAGCCAGCATGCCAGCCCGAGCAGCAGCAACCCGAAGCGCCAGAGTTGCAGCGTGGCATAACCCGGCACCAGCGCGCTGGCCTGCTGCACCGAACTGTGGATCGCGCCCAGCGAAACGCCCTGCATCAGCGCCGCGCCCGCGCTGACCAGCAGCGCCAGCACGCTCAGCAAGGCAAATCGGCGGCTGGTACCGCGATAGCGCGCCCCGGAGAGCAGCGCCGCACCCAACAGCGGGCCGCCAAGCAGCACCGTCATAAAGAAGCCGAGGGTGGTGTAGCCGGTGTGCCAGGTGGGAACGGTGTTAATCTGGTAAACGCGGGTCATGGCCCAGACAAACCCCAGCCCGGCAAGCATGGTGACCAGCAGCCACAGCTTTACCAGCGCGGCGGGCAGTCGGCCGGACAGCGCCAGCAGCCATCCGATTCCGCCGAGGGCGAAAAACAGCGACCCGGCGGCGATCTCATTGCTCAGCGCCGACGCCCCGATGCGGTTCAGGGAGTTAAACGCCCGCAGCGGCGAACCGAGGTGCAGCATCGAGGCGACAAAGCCGATGCCCATCAGCAGCCAGAGGAAAAACATGGCGCGCACGATGCGCTGCTGCTGTTCACTGTTTCTGCTGCTGGCGAACCAGGCGCAGCCGGTAACGATAACGCCGCCCACCACGCACTGACCGAGCACGGTAAACAGCACCAGCGGCCATTCATGCCATCCGTTGCCCATCTCACACCTCCTTCGGGTTAGCCAGATAGCCGGTGGTATCCCCGACAGGGCGGCTGTTGGCATTGGGTTTGATCACAATATTGGGTCGGGTAAAACGTGCGGCGGGCAGCGGGGCGATCTGCGCCAGATCGCCGTACTTTTTACGCAGCTCGTCAATCGGTGCCATATCCAGCGCGCGCAGCGGGCAGGACTCGACGCAGACTGGCTTTTTGCCATCGGCGATACGGTCATAGCAGCCGTCGCACTTGGTCATGTGGCCTTTGGCGGCATCGTACTGCGGCGCGCCGTAGGGGCAGGCCATGTGGCAGTAGCGACAGCCAATGCACACCTCTTCGTTGACCACCACAAAGCCGTCGTCGCGCTTGTGCATTGCCCCGCTCGGGCAGACTTTGGTACAGGCCGGGTCGGCGCAGTGGTTGCAGGCGATAGACAGATAATACGCAAACACGTTCTGGTGCCAGACGCCGTTATCCTCCTGCCAGTCGCCGCCGGCATACTCGTAGATGCGGCGAAAGCTGACATCCGGGGTGAGATCCTTGTAATCCTTGCACGCCAGCTCGCAGGTTTTGCATCCGGTGCAGCGGCTGGAATCAATATAAAAGCCATATTGGGTTGTCATCGGTTACTCCTTACACCTTCGCGATCTGGACCAGGTTGCTGTGGGACGGGTTACCCTTCGCGAGTGGCGACGGGCGCTGGCTGGTCAGCACGTTAATGCTCCCTGCGCGATCGATACCCTTGTCATCCGGGTCGTACCAGGCACCTTCCCCCAGCGCCACCACGCCCGGCAGGATGCGCGGCGTGACTTTCGCACTGATACGCGTTTCACCGCGCCCGTTCCAGATGCGTACCGTGTCGCCGTTAGCGATGCCGCGCGGGCGCGCATCCAGCGGGTTAATCCACACCTCCTGGCGACAGGCGGCCTTCAGCACCTCCACGTTGCCGTAAGTGGAGTGGGTGCGAGCCTTAAAGTGGAAGCCGGTCAGCTGGAGCGGATAGCGGGCACTCAGCGGATCGTCGTTGTGTTCAAAACCGGGGCTGTACACCGGCAGCGGATCGATGAGGTCGCCGTCGGGCAGCGTCCAGCGAGCGGCAATGTCTGCCAGCTGCGCCGAGTAAATTTCGATTTTTCCCGACGGCGTGGTCAGGGGACTGGCGGCGGGATCGGAGCGAAACGCCTGGTAGGCCACGTGATGGCCCTCGGGATCGCGCTGTTTGAAAATGCCCTGCTGGCGGAAGGTGTCAAAATCAGGCAGCGCCGGAATAGCCTGACGCGAGCGGGCGTAGAGATGGCGCAGCCAGCCCTCCTGGTCGCGGCCTTCGGTAAACTGCTCGCCAACCCCCATACGATGGGCAATCTCGCTGGTCATTTCATACAGGGTTTTGCACTCGAACCTCGGTTTGATCGCCTGGTCGGCGAAAATCACATAACCCATGTTGCCGCACGAGGCGTCAAGGGCGAAATCCATTTGCTCAGAGGCGGTGCAGTCTGGCAGCAACAGGTCGGCGTATCTGGCGGAAGCGGTCATATGACAGTCGATCACCACAATCAGCTCGCACTTCGTCTCGTCCTGCAGAATGTGATGGGTGCGGTTGATCTCCGAGTGCTGGTTTACCAGGCAGTTGCCGGCATAGTTCCAGATCATTTTAATCGGCACGTCGAGCTTATCTTTCCCGCGCACGCCGTCTGCCAGCGCCGTCATCGACGGGCCGCGCTCGATGGCATCGGTCCAGGTAAACATCGAAATGCTGGTCTCAACCGGGTTCTGAAGCGTCGGCATCCGTTCAAAGGGCAGGGCGTAAGAGCCTTCCCGCGCGCCGCTGTTCCCGCCGTTAATCCCGACATTGCCGGTCAGGATCGACAGCATCGCGATGGCCCGCGACGTCAGCTCACCGTTGGAGTGGCGCTGCGGACCCCAGCCCTGGGCGATAAAGGCGGGTTTTGTCTGGGCGATTTCTCGTGCCAGCGTGACGATACGCGCCACGGGAATACCGGTGATGCGCGCGGCCCAGTCTGGCGTCTTGGCAACCCCGTCATCGCCCTGACCGAGAATATACGCTTTATAGTGTGCGTTAGCCGGTGCGCCTGCCGGCAGGGTTTTCTCGTCGTAGCCGACGCAGTAGCGGTCGAGAAAGGCTTGATCGACCAGATTTTCATTAATCATCACCCAGGCGAGGGCGGCAACCAGCGCTGCATCGGTGCCGGGACGGATCGGGATCCACTCATCCTCGCGGCCCGCCCCGGTGTCGGTGTAGCGCGGGTCGATGATGATCATGCGGGCATTCGATTTCTGACGCGCCTGCTCCAGGTAATACGTGACGCCGCCGCCGCTCATTCGCGTTTCGCCCGGGTTATTACCGAACAGGACCACCAGCTTGCTGTTTTCGATGTCTGACGGGCTGTTGCCGTCGGCCCAGCCGCCGTAGGTGTAGTTCAGGCCGGCCGCGATTTGTGCGGTAGAGTAGTCGCCATAGTGGTTGAGGTACCCGCCGCAACAGTTCATCAGGCGCGCAATCAGGGTTTTGCCCGGCGGCCACGAGCGCGTCATGGTGCCTCCCAGCGTGCCGGTGCCATAGTTCAGATAGATGGCTTCATTGCCGTACTGGCTGATGATGCGCCGCATCTCCCGGACCAGCATGTCGTAAGCCTCATCCCAGCTGATCCGCTCGAATTTACCTTCGCCGCGCTTGCCGACGCGCTTCATCGGATATTTAAGCCGGTCGGGATTGTAGACGCGACGGCGCATGGAGCGCCCGCGCAGGCAGGCGCGTACCTGATGCAGCCCGTCATAATTATCGTCGCCGGTATTGTCGGTTTCCACATACTGAATAACACCGTCGGCAACGTGCATACGCAGCGGGCAGCGGCTCCCGCAGTTAACGGTGCAGGCGCTCCACACCTTGCGATCCTGATGCGTGCTGACTGATTCCCCCACCGCCGCGGCGAGCGGGGTGATGCCGAACGGCAACGAAATACCGCCCGCCGCCAGCGCCAGCCCACCCAGCGTGGTGGTGGTGAGAAATGTGCGACGGCTGATCCCGTCCTGATGGTGTGACATGATTCGCTCCCTGACCGTGTCGCCTGCTGAACCGGCAACCAGATGGTAAGAAAAGTAAAAGCATTAGTGTGCTAATGGATTGGCAGGGGGCGAGTGTTACCCATAATGGGGTAGAAAACGTTAATCCGTATCAAGTCGGATGGAGTCAGCGCGGGAAGGAATAAAAAAAGGCGCCGAAGCGCCTGATGCCGTTTACTGCGGTTCGGTGGAAGTGGCGTCCTGAGTGGCCGCGCCGCTGACCGGATAATTACCGCTGCTGGTGCGGGTATAAAGAATTTTTTGCGTGTCGTTGGCGCAGTGGCCAACCACCTGTGCGTCAGGCTGATCCGCCTGATCGTTAGGTACAATCGACAGGGTAAAGCCTGTTTCCGGTACGCCGTTATTAATAATACGCTGAGAGATGTCTGCTTTTACGCGCTCGCACGACCCGGTCGCGGCAAGTGCCGGGCCAGAGGCCATCAGGACCAGAGCGCCTACCCACAATGCTGATTTCATAATCGGCTCCTTAAGCGTGTCGAATCAGATTAAGCATAGCATTGATAGTGTAAATAGTTGTATTTGCTTATATCATCCCGGGTACTTTCGGAAAACTGGACAGTACTGTGAAAAAGTTAATCGCTCTGGCGCTGGTGTCCGCCACGCTGGCGGGCTGCGATGACGCGCCTGCTCCTGACGCCTTCAGCCCGGAAATGGCAAGCTTTTCGAACGAGTTTGATTTCGATCCGTTGCGCGGGCCGGTAAAGGATTTCAGCCAGACGCTAATGAATGAAGAAGATAAAGTGGCGCTGCGCGTCGCCGGCACGCTGTCGAAAGAGGGCTGCTTCGATACGCTCGAATTCCACGACGTGGAAAACAATACCGGTGCCTCGCTGGTGCTGAACGCCAACTTTTATCTCGATGCCATGACCCAGGAGAAACGCGTAAAGCTGCAGGGCAAATGCCAGCTGGCGGAGCTGTCGGGAACCGGCCTCATCTATGAGACCAATGAAAAGGGCTTTGTGGTCGCCGCGCGGAACAACGAGGCGGAAATCATCTATCACTACGACAGCGACGGTTATCCGCTGGGGCGCACGGCAAAAAGCAAAGACAAAACGCTGTCGGTGGAAGCCACGGTATCATCGGACAAGCGCAAGAAGCACGACTACACTGCCGAAACGACGCTTAACGACGAGGTGGTGGGGCGCGCAAATCAGAGCTGCCGCTATGACAGCCATTTCAACCCGTTAAGCTGTGAGCTGGTGATGACGGATCTCTCCGTCACCCCCCATAAAATTCAAAAATTCACCATCAAAAACACCATCAGCTACTACTGAGTGTGATGCCTGCCGCGGCTTTACTGCGCGGTAGGCTTCAACAGGCTTCCCGGCGTTTTGTGCTCGGCCAGATACTGATGCTGGAAGATGCACATGCGGATGGTGTTGCGGTACTCGCCGTTGATAAAGAACTCGTGGATCAGTTCCCCCTCGACCATAAACCCAAGCTTACGGTAGATGTGGATGGCTTTCTCGTTCTCTTTATCGACGATGAGATAGAGCTTGTAGAGGTTGAGGACGGTGAAACCGTAATCCATCGCCAGCTTCGCCGCCCTGGAAGCGAGGCCTTTGCCCTGCTGCTCGGGGGAGATGATTATCTGAAACTCGGCGCGGCGGTGCACGTGGTTGATCTCCACCAGCTCCACTAACCCGGCTTTGTCGCCGTCGCACTCCACCACGAAGCGGCGCTCGCTCTGATCGTGAATGTGCTTGTCGTAAAGATCGGACAGCTCAACGAAAGCCTCGTACGGCTCTTCGAACCAGTAGCGCATTACGCTGGCGTTGTTATCAAGCTGGTGGACGAAGCGCAGATCTTCGCGCTCCAGCGGACGGAGTTTTACCTGTAGTTGGTCAGACATGCAGAATCCTGAAAGCAGCAGGCTCCGGGTGGAGCCTGCAAAGGTCATTACGGGGCGACGGTGCGGCCGGTACGGCGATCAAGACAGCGCTGAGTGTTGCTTTCCCAGTAAGCGTTAACGTTGACGCTCTGCTGGCATTTATCGCGCAGGTCGAACGCCACGTCGTCTTTATCCCACTCTTTTTCCACGCGGGTGTTCACCTTGTGGCGCAGGGAGCGGGTATCGTTCCACTGCTCTTTTTCCATTGCGGCGTGCTGGCGGCTCTGGGCGCTGTCGCCGGACTCGATCACCAGACGGCTGGTTTCGGCCTGAACCGCCTGGCTGAAGGCGAGGGAAGCGGCAAATGCCAGCGGCATCAGCGCCAGTAAGGGACGAAGGATTGTATTCATAACCGTTTCCTTTTAGGGTGTGCGGTGCTTCGGTTGCACAGACTGACGATTATATCACCGCACCTCAGGGGCGGACAGCGTCAGCCGGTTACAAATTATTCCGCCCTGAGGTTCAACATGATCAAAACAACCCTGCTGTTTTTTGCCACCGCGCTGGCGGAAATTATCGGCTGCTATCTTCCCTGGCTGTGGCTTAAGCGCGGCGTCACACCGCTGGTGCTGCTGCCCGCTGCGCTGTCGCTGGGGATGTTCGTCTGGCTGCTGACGCTGCACCCGGCGGCGAGCGGGCGCGTCTATGCCGCTTATGGCGGGGTATATGTTTGCGCGGCGCTGCTGTGGCTGCGCGTAGTGGATGGCGAAAAGCTGTCGCTCTACGACTGGCTCGGCGCAGGTGTGGCCCTGTGCGGCATGCTGATCATCGTCGCCGGATGGGGGCGTGCCTGAGCGCCTGAAGTGTGACCGTGCGCGGATTTTTGTGATCTTATACTTGTATGGTAGTAGCGCAGTTGCGTAAGTTTAGCGCTATTGAGGCCATTACAGAGGTAAGGATCCCCCATGAAAATCGTCGCGGCTGAAGTGTTTGTTACCTGCCCTGGACGTAACTTCGTTACGCTGAAAATCACCACCGACAGCGGCCTGACCGGGCTGGGCGATGCCACCCTGAACGGGCGCGAGCTGCCGGTTGCCTCCTATCTGAAAGATCACCTGTGCCCGCAGCTGATTGGCCGCGATGCGCACCGTATCGAAGATATCTGGCAGTTTTTCTACAAAGGCGCCTACTGGCGTCGTGGCCCGGTGACCATGTCCGCCATTTCCGCCATCGATACCGCGCTGTGGGATATCAAAGCGAAAGCCGCCGGGATGCCGCTCTACCAGCTGCTGGGCGGCGCGTCGCGCGAGGGGGTGATGGTCTACTGCCACACCACCGGGCACAGCATTGATGAGGTGCTGGAAGATTATGCCCGCCACAAAGAGCAGGGCTTCAAAGCGATTCGCGTTCAGTGCGGCGTGCCGGGCATGAAAACCACCTACGGCATGGCGAAGGGCAAAGGGCTGGCGTATGAACCCGCCACCAAAGGGCAGTGGCCGGAAGAGCAGCTCTGGTCTACCGAAAAGTACCTCGACTTTACGCCGAAACTGTTCGATGCCGTGCGCAACGAGTTTGGTTTTGACGAACACCTGCTGCACGACATGCACCACCGCCTGACCCCCATCGAAGCCGCGCGTTTTGGTAAGAGCATCGAAGAGTACCGCATGTTCTGGATGGAAGACCCGACCCCGGCGGAAAACCAGGCCTGCTTCCGTCTGATCCGCCAGCACACCGTGACGCCGATTGCGGTCGGGGAAGTGTTCAACAGCATCTGGGACTGCAAACAGCTGATTGAAGAGCAGCTCATCGACTACATCCGCACCACCATCACCCACGCCGGGGGCATCACCGGTATGCGTCGCATCGCCGACTTCGCCTCGCTGTATCAGGTGCGTACCGGCTCTCACGGCCCGTCGGATCTGTCACCCATCTGCCACGCGGCGGCGCTGCACTTTGACTTGTGGGTGCCAAACTTCGGCGTGCAGGAGTACATGGGCTATTCCGAGCAGATGCTGGAGGTGTTCCCGCACAGCTGGACCTTTGACAACGGCTATATGCATCCGGGCGACAAGCCGGGCCTCGGCATTGAGTTCGATGAGAAGCTGGCTGCGAAATACCCCTACGATCCAGCGTACCTGCCGGTGGCCCGCCTCGAAGACGGCACGCTGTGGAACTGGTAACAGGAGCAATGATGAAAAGTATTGTTATCCAGCAGCCGAACCGGCTGGACATTGAAACCCGCAGCCTGCCCGAACCCGCTGTGGGAGAGGTGCGCGTGAAGGTGAAACTGGCGGGCATCTGCGGCTCGGACAGCCACATCTACCGCGGTCATAATCCGTTCGCGAAATACCCGCGCGTTATCGGCCACGAGTTCTTTGGCCTTATCGACGCGGTGGGCGAGGGCGTATCCGCCGCCCGTCTCGGCGAGCGCGTGGCGGTCGATCCGGTGATCAGCTGCGGTCACTGCTACCCGTGTTCGGTGGGCAAGCCTAACGTCTGTACGTCGCTGGTAGTGCTCGGTGTGCACCGCGATGGCGGCTTCAGTGAGTATGCCGTAGTGCCTGAGCGCAACGCCTGGACAGTGCCGGACGCCATTCCCGACGCCGACGCAGTCATGATTGAACCCTTTACCATTGCCGCCAACGTCACCGGCCAGGTCAACCCGACCCCGCGCGATGTGGCGCTGGTTTACGGCGCGGGCCCGATGGGGCTCACCACCATTCAGGTGCTGAAGGGCGTCTATAACGTCGGGCAGGTGATTGTGGTGGACCGCATCGAGGAGCGGCTGGAGATGGCGCGCCAGAGCGGGGCGGATATGGTGATTAATAATCTCAATCAACCGCTGGCGGCGGTGCTGGAGGCGCAGGGCATCAGGCCGACGCTGATTGTCGATGCCGCCTGTCATCCGTCAATTTTACAGGAGGCGGTGCTGCTGGCCTCCCCGGCGGCGCGCGTCGTGCTGATGGGGTTCTCCAGCGAGCCGAGCAGCATCACCCAGCAGAGCATCACCGGCAAAGAGATTTCCATCTTTTCCTCGCGGCTTAATGCGAAGAAATTCCCCGTGGTTATCGACTGGCTAAGCCGGGGGCTTATCAGTCCGGCGAAGCTGGTGACCCACACGTTTGCTTATCAACACGTTACCGACGCCATTGAACTGTTTGAGAATAACCAGCGGCAGTGCTGCAAGGTGCTTCTCACCTTCAATGAATAAAAACGGACAACCCGGCCGCTCGTCGCGCCGGGAAAATAGTCATGCGAGTACGTGGTCCGCATCTTACCCTTTGCAGAGATAGCCATTATGACGCAAGTAAAAGCCGAGAGATCGACCTCAGACCTGGTTAAAGCCGCCGTATCGGGCTGGCTGGGTACCGCCCTTGAATTTATGGATTTCCAGCTCTATTCGCTGGGCGCGGCGCTGGTGTTTCATGAAATATTCTTCCCGGAACAGTCTGCCGCAATGGCGCTGATCCTGGCGATGGGCACCTACGGCGCGGGCTACATCGCCCGTATCGTTGGCGCATTTATTTTTGGCAAGATGGGCGACCGCATAGGCCGCAAAAAAGTGCTGTTTATTACCATCACCATGATGGGGATCTGTACCACGCTGATCGGCGTGCTGCCCACCTACGCCCAGATCGGTATTTTCGCGCCAATCCTGCTGGTGACGCTGCGCATCGTGCAGGGGCTGGGCGCCGGAGCGGAGATCTCCGGGGCCGGCACCATGCTGGCCGAGTACGCGCCGAAAGGCCGTCGCGGCATTATCTCCTCGCTGGTGGCGATGGGCACCAACTGCGGCACCCTGAGCGCGACCGCCATCTGGGCGGTGATGTTCTTTGTGCTGGAGCGCGAAGAGCTGGTGGCCTGGGGCTGGCGCGTGCCGTTCCTCGCCAGCGTGGTGGTGATGATCTTCGCCATCTGGCTGCGTATGAACCTGAAAGAAAGCCCGGTGTTTGAACAGGTCAGCGACGGCGATAAAGCCCCGGCGCAGATCGAACCGCGTGAAACCACGCTCGGGGCGATGTTCACCAGTAAATCCTTCTGGCTGGCAACCGGGTTGCGCTTCGGCCAGGCCGGTAACTCCGGGCTGATCCAGACCTTCCTTGCCGGTTATCTGGTGCAGACCCTGCTGTTTGATAAGGCCATTCCTACCGATGCGCTGATGATCAGCTCGTTTATTGGCTTCATCACCATTCCGCTGCTCGGCTGGCTGTCGGATAAATACGGGCGGCGCGTGCCCTATATTCTGCTGAATATCTCGGCGATTATCCTGGCGTACCCGATGCTGTCGATTATTGTCGATAAGAGTTACGCCCCCGGCACCATCATGCTCTCAATCATCGTTATCCATAACTTCGCGGTGCTGGGGCTGTTTGCGCTGGAAAACATCACGATGGCGGAGATGTTCGGCGCGCGAAATCGCTTCACCCGCATGGCTATCTCGAAAGAGGTGGGTGGTCTGGTGGCGGTAGGTTTCGGGCCGCTGGTGGCGGGCATTCTCTGCAACATGACCGGCAGCTGGTTACCCATCGTCGCCATGATTATTGTCTACTCGCTGATTGGCCTTGCCTCGGCCTTGCTGATGCCGGAAGTGCGCGACCGCGACCTGAATGTGCTGGAGGATGCCGCAGAGCCTGCCGCGCGAGCGACGGAGCGGGTGGGGCATTACGTCTGATATGCTTGTCATTATCTTAACCTCAACGCCTGCCTGACCGCAGGCGTTTTTTTGACACATCCGGTTACCATTCTAGTCAAGGTAGTCAGCAGATCCTGTCGCAGGTCAACATCGCTGGCGGCGCAAGACGTAATCTGTTGAACCACTGTTTTATTTCCTGAGACGAGTCTCTTCTATGGCACATAAACTACTTTCTGCTCGGGCTGTGACCCCGACTTACTCGCGTGACGCGCTGGTCCCGCGCATCGTTCATCTCGGCTTCGGCGCGTTTCACCGAGCGCATCAGGCGCTCTACGCCGATATGCTCGCCGCAGAGCACGGCAGCGACTGGGGCTACTGCGAAGTCAATCTGATTGGCGGCGAGCAGCAGATCGCCGATCTGCGCGCTCAGGACAATCTCTATACCGTGGCAGAGATGTCGGCCGATGGCTGGAATGCGCGCGTCGTGGGAGTGGTGAAGAGGGCGCTGCACGCCGGAGTGGACGGGCTGGAGGTGGTGCTTGACGCGCTGTGCGAGCCGCAGGTGGCTATCGTCTCACTCACCATTACCGAGAAAGGCTACTGCCATGCGCCGGCTACCGGGCAGCTGGTGCTGGATCATCCGCTGATTGTCGCCGACCTGCAGCATCCGCAGCGGCCGGGGTCGGCTCCGGGCGTGATCGTCGAAGCGCTGGCGCGGCGTAGAGAGGCGGGGCTGCCCCCGTTCAGCGTCATGTCCTGCGACAACATGCCGGAAAATGGTCACGTGCTGAAAAACGTGGTGCTGGCCTTTGCCGCGGCGCGCGACGCCGCGCTGGCGCAATGGATCGCCGATAAGGTGACTTTTCCGTCAACTATGGTGGATCGCATCGTCCCGGCCGTCACGCCGCAGACGCTGGAGAAAATTGAGCAACTTACCGGCGTGCGCGACCCGGCGGCGGTGGCCTGCGAGCCGTTCCGCCAGTGGGTGATTGAGGATAACTTCGTCGCCGGGCGTCCGGCGTGGGAAAAGGCCGGGGCGGAACTGGTGTCCGACGTCATCCCGTTCGAAGAGATGAAACTGCGCATGCTGAACGGCAGCCACTCGTTTCTGGCTTACACCGGCTACCTGGCCGGGTATCAGCACATCAACGACTGCATGGAAAATACGAGTTTCAGACGCGCTGCGCGGGCGCTGATGCTGAACGAGCAGGCGCCAACGCTGCGGGTGAAAGGCGTGGATCTTGCGCGCTATGCCGACCTGCTGATTGAGCGCTACAGCAACCCGGCGCTGCGCCACCGCACCTGGCAGATCGCGATGGACGGCAGCCAGAAGCTGCCCCAGCGCCTGCTCGATTCGGTGCGCTGGCATCGTGTACACGGCAGCCGCTTCGATCTACTGGCGCTGGGGATTGCGGCCTGGATGCGTTACGTGGGCGGTGTGGACGAGCAGGGAGAAGCCATTGACGTCAGCGATCCGCTGCTGCCGGTTATTCAGCAGGCGGTTGAGCGTAGCGACGACGGCGCAGCGCGGGTGAAGGCGTTACTGGGGATTGAGGCGATATTCGGTAACGAGCTGCCTGAAGATGCGGCGTTTACCGCGGCGGTCACCCAGGCGTATCTGATGCTGTGCGAGAAGGGGGCGAAAGCAACGGTGGCGGCTTACGCTGAACGGGTAGCGTAACAAACATTGGTGCCGCCCTAAGGCGGCACGTTTCCTTTAGTGCAAACCAAGCCGGATCAGCTCAACCGGGGCATACTGCCCGTCGCACCCTTCCACTTCCACGGTTTTTTCACGGCGTACTTTCTCTGCGCTCAGGCCGTCGGCGTGAATAGCTTTGATAACGCCGGTCTGGCCACTGCCGCTAATCATCACGCGGCTGCCGGTGGAAATCGGGTTGCGGTTACGGTCGTAAGTTCTCATGGTGGTTTCTCCTCTGAACAGCGATAAAAATTCAGACGCTGTAAAGTGTAAAAACGCGACCGCAGAAAACCTTAACCTCGATCAAAATCTGATGGATTTGTGTGATGAATATCACGCTGTGCAGCAGGCTACTCTTCGCTGAACCACTCGCGGTTTTCCTGACGGATCAGCTGCACCGACTCGCTGATCTCCTGCAGATGGACCGTCATGGCGTGCTCTACCGCGTCGCCGTCGCGCTTTTCCAGCGCGAGGAAAATATCGTTGTGCTGGCGCAGCAGCATCTCGGGCGGCGAGACGTGATCGAGGCTCATATAGCGCACGCGGTCAATGGTCGCCTTGATGTTTTCGATGGTGTCCCAGGCCAGCTGGCAGTCTGCCACTTGGGCCAGGCGCTGGTGGAACTCATCGTCGAGCTGGAAGAAATCGTTAAGCTGCTTGCGCTCAATGGCAATCCGCTGCTGGTTCAGGTTCTGCTCCAGCTGGTAGCACTGGGCATCGTCAATCAACGACGCCGCACGCCGAGCTACCGCGCACTCAATCGCCTGACGCACAAAGCAGCCGTTGCGTACCTGGGAAAGGGAGATCTTATTTACGTAGCTGCCGCGCTGGGGGCGGATCTGAATCAGTCCATTTTCAGCCAGCTTGATAAACGCTTCCCGCACCGGCTGGCGCGACACGTCGAACCGTACCGACACCTCTTTTTCCGACAGCGGCGTTCCCGGTGGGATCAGGCAGTGCACGATATCACGTCGTAAAATACGATAGATTTGCTGGTTAACCGGTTGGGTGGGATTGAGTTGCGTTTCGGCGGCCATTATTTCTTACTTTTTAAGCGGGTATGCGCGTAATCTATCACCTTTTGGCGGGTCAGCCCATACCCGGCCCGCAGGCCGGGCGGGAGGATCACTCGCCGCGATGGACGTTCAGCCCGGCAAAGGACTGGCTGACCGGCATCATTTCCACGGTATTGATGTTGACGTGCGCTGGCAGCGTCGCCACCCACCACACCGCCTCGGTGACGTCGTCCGGCGTCAGGGCGCTGGTGTTCTCGTAGGTTTTACCCGCTTTGGCATCATCACCTTTGAAACGTACGTTGGAGAACTCGGTACCGCCCACCAGGCCCGGCTCAATGTCGGTGACGCGCACCGCGGTGCCGTGCAGGTCGGTACGCAGGTTCAGGCTGAACTGGCGCACAAAGGCTTTGGTTGCGCCGTAGACGTTGCCGCCCGCGTAAGGCCAGCTGCCTGCGGTGGAGCCAATGTTAATGATATGGCCGCGATTACGCTCCACCATGCCCGGCAGCACCGCGCGGGTCATGTACACCAGCCCTTTGTTGTTGGTGTCGATCATGTTTTCCCAGTCTTCGAGGCTCGCTTTGTGGGCTGGCTCCAGACCGAGCGCCAGGCCTGCGTTGTTGACCAGGATATCAATTGCCTGCCACTCAGCGGGCAGGGCGCTCAGCATCTCCTCAATGGCAGCGCGGTTGCGCACGTCGAGCTGCGCGGTGTGAATGCCGTCGCCCAGTTCGTCCTTCAGCTCCTGCAGACGCTCCTGGCGGCGGCCGGTCGCGATAACCTTATGACCATTTTTTACGAAGCGACGGGTGATATGTTCGCCAAACCCGGAGGTGGCTCCGGTAACTAATATAATCATCTCACTGTTCCTCAACGCTTTTTGTGTTGTATTACCTTAGCACGCTCACTGCTTTTCAGGGAACCTGGATACGTATCAGCCTGTTTCCCGCCTGCCCATTGCCGGAGGGGGCATCGTTGCATAAGCTAGAGGATTGTCATGATGACCTAACCGGAGCCGACGATGTCCGCACAGAATCCGTTTTTTGAGACCAGCCTGCTGCCTTACGAGGCCCCCCGTTTTGATGTGATAACCGATCAACATTACCGTCCGGCGTTCGATGAAGCGGTGCGCATCAAGCGCGAGGAGATTGCCGCCATTGTGGCTAACACAGCCGCACCGGACTTCGACAACACCGTGCTGGCGCTGGAGAACAGCGGGCGCATGCTGAGCCGCGTCACCGCCGTGTTTTTTGCCATGACCGCCGCGCACACTAACGATAATTTGCAAACGCTGGACGAAGCGTTCAGCGCTGAACTGGCGGAGCTGGCAGATGATATCTACCTCAACGAGCCGCTGTTTGTGCGCGTCGATGCGGTATATCAGACGCGTCACCGCCTCGGGCTGGACGCCGAGTCGCTGCGGCTGGTCGAAACCCTCTGGCAGCGCTTTATGCTGGCCGGGGCGCGCCTCGGCCATGAGCAGAAGGCGCAGCTGAAAGCCCTGAATAAAGAGGCTGCGCAACTGACCAGCCAGTTCAATAACCGTCTGTTGGCGGCGAATAAAGCCGGTGCGCTGGTGGTGGATGACGTGGCGCAGCTTGCCGGGCTGAGCGAGGAGGAGATCGCGGCGGCTGCGGAAGCCGCCCGGGCGCGCGGCCTGGAAGGGCGCTGGGTATTGCCGCTGCTCAACACCACCCAACAGCCAGCGCTGGCAGCCCTGGAAAACCGTGCCACGCGGGAAACCCTGTTTAATGCCGCCTGGGAGCGTGCGCAGCGCGGCGACGACAACGATACCCGGGCGCTGGTGCTGCGTCTGGTGGAGCTCCGGGCGCAGCAGGCGAAACTGCTGGGCTTCAATGACTATGCCAGCTGGAAGATCGCCGATCAGATGGCGAAAACGCCCCAGGCCGCCCAGCGTTTTATGCGCAACATTGCTCCGGCGGCCCGCGCCCGTGCCGAGCGCGAGCGGGAAGATATTCAGCAGGTGATCGATCGCCTGGGCGAGGATTTCAGCGTCCGGGCCTGGGACTGGAACTACTACGCCGGACAGGTGCGCCGCGAAAAATATGCCCTCGACGAAAACGAGATCA
This sequence comes from Siccibacter colletis, assembly GCF_025914095.1. NCBI lineage: Bacteria > Pseudomonadati > Pseudomonadota > Gammaproteobacteria > Enterobacterales > Enterobacteriaceae > Siccibacter > Siccibacter colletis. The sequence goes on from NZ_CP074352.1 coordinate 1,871,634, forward strand.
AACCTTACTTCGAGCTGGATAACGTCCTGACCCGCGGCGTGTTCTGGGCGGCCAGCAGCCTGTTTGGCATTCGCTTCGTCGAGCGCTTCGACATCCCGCGCTATCATGACGATGTGCGCACCTGGGAAATTTTTGATAAGGACGGGCGAGGCCTGGCGCTGTTCTACGGCGATTTCTTCGCCCGGGAAAGCAAAAGCGGCGGGGCATGGATGGGTAACTTCGTTGAGCAGTCTACGCTTACCGGCAACGAACCGGTGATCTATAACGTCTGCAACTACCCGAAACCCGCCCCTGGTACACCGGCGTTGATATCATGGGATGACGTTATCACGCTGTTCCATGAATTTGGTCACACGTTGCACGGCCTGTTTGCCAACACGCGCTACGCCAGCCTCTCCGGCACCAATACCCCGCGTGATTTCGTTGAGTTCCCGTCGCAGATCAATGAGCACTGGGCCAGCCACCCGGAAGTGTTCACCCGCTACGCCCGCCACTACCAGACCGACGCGCCGATGCCGGAGGCGCTGCGCGAGAAGCTGTTCCGCTCCGAGCAGTTCAACAAGGGCTACGACATGACCGAACTGCTGGCGGCGGCGCTGCTCGACCTGAACTGGCACAGCATTAATGCCGGACAGAGCATTAAGGACGTTACCTGGTTTGAAACCGCTTCGCTGGCGCGGGAAAACCTGCTGCTGGAAGCAGTGCCGCCGCGCTACCGCTCAAGCTATTTCGCGCACATTTTCGGCGGTGGCTACGCGGCGGGCTACTACGCCTATCTCTGGACGCAGATGCTGGCCGATGACGGCTATCAGTGGTTTGTCGAGCAGGGCGGGTTGAATGAGGGAAACGGACAGCGCTTCCGCGACGCAATCCTGTCGCGCGGCAATACTTCAGATCTTGAGGCGCTGTACCGCGACTGGCGCGGCCACGATCCAAAGATCGAGCCAATGCTGAAAAATCGGGGATTACGTGACTGACGGGGCATCGGGCCGGGTATTATCCCGGCCTCTAAAGACAAACAGAGGCTTTGGCCTCTGTTTTATAGGGTGGTTCTGGAAGCATGCCGTTTTTTAGCAAGGCAGGCGCGAGCCGTAACCCGGGTTCCACACACTGAGCAGACGGCTCCGTGGGGATGATTTTTGTCCGTACAGGCGTTGGTAAAACGAAAACCCGTGCTGCTACAGACAGGACAGACAAATTTTAAATTGGGGATAACCCCTCCAGGCTGTACTATTGAAGCTTCACATTAGCATGTTTTTTATACATTCATACTACTAATGATTTCGTAGGAAATCAGTGTAAGCGGTAACAACTGAGTATCCGCGCGGCCTGGGTGACTTAAAATAAATTTTTATTTCAGCTCAGGCGGTTACGCTTACATGCCGCAGAACGGGTCGTGTTGTTCGAGCCAGCCTGCAATCTCCGCCGGAGGGATCGGGCGGGAGCAGAAGTAACCCTGAATCTCATCGCAGCCAAAGGTTTTCAGCAGGCGCGCCGTGTCGGCATCTTCCACCCCCTCCGCCAGTACCAGATAATCCAGCTCCTTGAGCATCACGATGACGTTGCGGGCAATGACCCGGCTGCCGGTATCGCGGGTGATCTGGCTTATCAACGTGCGGTCGAGTTTGATGATGTCGATGGGAATGCGCCGCAGGTAATTGATATTGCTGTAGCCCGCGCCGAAGTCATCAAGCAGGATTTTAAAACCGCGCAGCTTAAGCATATCCAGCTCCTGCAACGCCGTTGCACTCTCCAGCACTTTTTCGGTTTCCAGGCACTCAATGCGCAAATCCGCTGGCGTCAGCCCGGCGGCCAGCACTTTTGCTTCCAGCGCGTCGGCAAATCCAGGGGCCGAGAAGTCGCTGACCGTTACGTTAATCGAGACCGGAAGCATAATCCCCACGCTGCGCCAGCAGATGAGTTGCCGCAGCACTTCGGCGGTCACCCAGTCAGTAATCGCCGTCATCAGGCTGGTACGTTCGGCGAGGGCAACGATTTTTGACGGCGGAATATCGCCCATCTGCGGGTGGGTCCAGCGTAACAGGGCTTCCAGCCCGACGGTGCGACCGTCATGCAGCGATACCTTCGGCTGGTAGACCAGATAAAGCTCGCCGCCATTTTTTACCGCTTCGCCGAGATCGTACAGCAGGCGGAAGTCATCATTACGCTTGCCGTCCAGCACCGCATCGAACGCCTGAACGGTGTTCCCCTGACGAATTGCTTCATGCAGGGCGCTCACCGCCTGACGGAACACCTCCTGGCCGGAATCCTGGTTAGGAATAAAACTGGCGTAACCGGCATGCGTGCGCAGCGGGATTTCGGTATCACCGGCAATTTTTGCCCGGGTAGGCGGCAGGGCGAGGGTACGTTTGATCAGGGTACGTGCCAGCTTGTTGTTCACCAGCAGGGCGTAGCGCTCCGCTGCAAAGGCATACAGCGGCACATCCGGTGTAAGGCGCAGGCGCATACGCAGCAGCGGCCCGAAGTTGCGCAGCAGTTTCTCCACCGCCGCCAGCCCGAGATAGCGCGACAACTCGTAGGCGCGGGTAATGTCGATGCAGTCGAAGATCATCATCACCAGCGGTTCATCCACTCCTGCGAAAGAGAGACGATCCATCTCTTTGAGCAGCGTCTGCCGATTCGGCAGCCCGGTCAGCGCATCAATGCGGCCCACCGAGTACCAGGTATCAAGCCAGGCGCTGGCGAGGCCAGCCAGCTGAATAAACTGCGCGATCCGTTCGGGTGAAGGCATCACCGGGGAGGCGTGGCTGACGCACAGGGTACCGAGCGCCAGGCCGTCGCGGGTGGTCAGCGGCGCAGCAGCATAGAAAATCACCACCCCGCGCTGGACCAGCGGATGATCGATAAAGCGCTCGTCAAGGCGGGTATCCTGGCAGATCACCGGCTCGCAGGTCAGCACCGAATACTGGCACATCGCCTCATCCACCGGCATTTTTTCCAGCAGATGCGGTACGTTCTCCGCAAACTTAATGTACTGGAAATTATTGTCGAAGACGGTGACGAAACACCCCTCCACACCCATGATGCTTTTTGCCAGACGGGCAAATTCCCCCAGCGTGCGATCGCGGGTGCCGTCTTCCTGGCGCAACAGCTCTACGGCTGCCAGTTTTTTACTTTGATGCTTGTTCAACCCGGAGAACATAGAGGGTTCCTGCCAGAAAAAAGGCGTATTCAGAGTCAAAAGCGGCAATGCGCTCAGTCGTCATCGCCGTAATAGAGTTTACCCAGTTTGATCAGCGACCGACCCTGGGATTTTCGGTGCAGATTGCTGTCACGCAGCGAATAAACGCAGCCGCAGTACTCCTGCTGATAAAAACGTTCGCGCTTGCTGATCTCAATCATGCGCGAGGAGCCGCCCTGTTTGCGCCAGTTATAGTCCCAGTAAACCATGCCCTCATAAGGCGCTGCTGCACGCTGGCCGCAGTCATTAATCTGCTGCATGTTTTTCCAGCGTGAAATACCCAGCGAGCTACTGATCACGCGAAAACCGTGTTCGTGGGCATACAGCGCGGTGCGCTCGAAACGCATATCGAAGCACATGGTGCAGCGCACGCCGCGCTCAGGCTCCCACTCCATCCCTTTTGCCCGCTCAAACCAGTTATCGGTGTCGTAATCCGCATCGACAAAGGGCACGCCGTGTTTCTCGGCAAAGCGAATATTTTCCTCTTTGCGCAGCAGATACTCTTTTTCCGGGTGAATATTGGGATTGTAGAAAAAGATGGTGTAGTCGATACCAGAGGCGTGCAGTGCCTCCATCACTTCACCGGAGCAGGGTGCGCAGCAGGAGTGCAACAGGAGTTTTGGTGCGTTGTTCGGCAGCTGAAGCTGCGGGCGTTTTACGTCAGTCATCATCTCAGTTCAGTCGGTTTGCTTAACAATTATTATTGACCTTACCAGGAAAAAAGGGGCCTGGTAAGGCTTTAATTTATGGCCTGAGGCGTAAAGCGCGGTGAAGCATAAATGATCGTGTTGTTTAAGCGCCGTTAAGAATCACGATGCTAGCGTAGGTACGCGATCCGTTATGCGCCAGGAAAATGCGCATAGCGATAAAAGATAAAACAGTCTATCCATGCAAGCATTGCCGCCGGTTACCCTGGCGGTTTTTTTTGCCCGTCATCCCGCTCAGAAGGCATCAGCCGACATCTTCCAGCGCGTCGTTGTACAGCGTAGACGGGAAGGTGCTAAGCGACTGAAACGCCCGGCCCGCGAAAAACAGCGGCATGCCCTCGCTCTGCCACTGCTGAAGCTGGACCTCCTGGAGCGGCGTCAGGGGGAGATCGCTGTAGAGCATGTAGTGCTCAGCGACGAACATCTTCAGCTCCGGATGCTGTACCGCCTCGCACAGCACCTCAATGCGAAAGCCTTCGCTGGAAGAGCGTAACGCTTCCAGCCATACCGCCAGCGGATCGTTCATATTCAGCGGAATGATGACCAGCGAGGCCGCGGGGCGCTTGCGCATCGTCTGTAGCACCCAGGTGATATACTCCAGCACCAGCGTATCAAACCGCACCCGGCGCGTGTTCTGGGTAGCATTCTGGCCTTGCTGCAACCACAGACGCAGCGGGGCGATGATATTGTCTACCATCAAGCCTGCGGGCAACTCCCGCCCCAGACGGCGCAGCAGCGCCCGTAGCTTATCGCTGGTTGGCTTCTCCAGCGCCGACAGGAGGCTCTCCTGATACAGCGCCCACTGGCTGTTCAGGGTGGCGTGTTCACCCTTCACCAGCTTCGTGATTTCCGTGAGCGGGATACCGCGTTCCAGCCACTTCACGATCATCTGCGTACGCATCAGGTGGCTGTAATCATAGAAGCGCCGCCCGTTACCATCGCGCGCCGGTTTCAGCAGGCCGTAACGTTGCCAGGTGCGGAGGTTAGGTATACTTACACCGCACTGATCGGAAAGCATTTCGATAGTAAACTGGGCCATGTATTTCCTGACGAAGGTAAACGGGCGGTGGAAGTTCGGGCCTCAGTACGAGGAGGAGCAGCGACTGCGTGGCATAAAAATACCGGGAACGTTCCTCACTTGCTAATAGTTTCGCAAAATAACTACATTTATTAATAGCCTGCTTTCATTCGCAATCATGACGCCTTTTATCCGCCTGGCGCTGACCACCAACATGAAGAAAATTCATGGATGATGAATTTTCTTCGTTTGGCGAATCATCGTGTGCATGGCATTCTTTGGACATATAGCCATCCAGAAGTCTAAAATTCAGACTGTGAATTATCACCCTGCTAAATTACTGCGCAGGGCAGGAGAGAGAAGAATGCAACGACAGCACGCCCCGTTCCGCGCCGACGTAGTCGGCAGCTTTTTACGCCCGGATACCATCAAAGCGGCGCGTCAGCAGTTTGCGCGCGGCGAAATCGATGCCGCTGCGCTGCGCCAGATTGAGAACGATGAGATCCGCCACGTGGTGGAGCAGCAGTGCAACTGCGGTCTGCATGTGGTGACAGACGGTGAGTTCCGCCGCGCCTGGTGGCACTTCGATTTCTTTGACGGCCTGCAGGGCGTTGAGCGCTACGATTCACAGCAGGGGATTCAGTTCAACGGCGTGCAGACCAAAGCGCACGGCGTGCGCGTCGTCGGTAAGCTCGGCTTCGGCGATCATCCGATGCTGGAAGATTTCAAATTCCTGAAGAGCATCAGCGGTAACGCCGAGCCGAAAATGACCATTCCCAGCCCGAGCGTGCTGCACTTCCGCGGCGGTCGCAAGGATATCGATGCCAGCGTATATCCGGATCTTGATGTGTATTTCGACGATCTCGCCACCACCTGGCGCGATGCGATTCACGCCTTCTATAACGCCGGCTGCCGCTATCTGCAGCTCGACGATACCGTCTGGGCGTACCTGTGCTCCGATGATCAGCGCCGCCAGATCCGCGAACGCGGTGACGACCCGGACCAGCTGGCGCGCACTTACGCTCGCGTGCTGAACAAGGCGCTGGAGGGCAAACCCGCCGATCTGACCATCGGGCTGCACGTCTGCCGCGGCAACTTCCGCTCCACCTGGATCTCTGAAGGCGGCTACGAGCCGGTAGCGGAAGTGCTGTTCGGCAGCGTCAACGTGGATGCCTTCTTTCTTGAATACGATAATGACCGCTCCGGCGATTTCGCGCCGCTGCGCTTTATCCGTCCGGGTCATCAGCAGGTGGTACTGGGCCTGATCACCACCAAAAACGGCGAGCTGGAAAATCCGGAAGGGGTGAAAGCGCGTCTGCAGGAAGCGGCGAAGTATGTCGATCTCAAGCAGATCTGCCTGAGCCCGCAGTGTGGATTTGCCTCTACCGAAGAGGGCAACACCCTGACGCCGGAACAGCAGTGGGACAAGGTGCGCCTCGTCACCCGCATCGCAGAGCAGGTGTGGTAAGCCAGCGCGCGTAACCGGCAGGAACTAAAAAGGGATGCACAGTGTGCATCCCTTTTTTAATGGCGCGGTTCCGCCACAGGCGCGTGTTACAGGCTCGCCATATCGATTACGAAGCGATAGCGCACGTCGCTTTTCAGCACGCGCTCGTAGGCTTCGTTGATCTGGTCGATGTTAATCATCTCGATTTCAGACACGATGTTGTGTTCGCCGCAGAAATCGAGCATCTCCTGGGTTTCTTTGATAGAGCCAATCATCGAACCGGAAATGGTACGACGGGCGCTGACCAGCGGCATGGCGGAGATCGGGATCTGCTGCTCCGGAATACCCAGCACCACAAAAGTACCGTCCGGCTTCAGCAGCTGCAGGTAGGCGTTCCAGTCGATGTTAGCCGATACGGTGCAGATGATCAGATCGAAGTGGTTCTGCAGCTTCTCAAAGGTTTCTGCATCTTTGGTGGCGTAGTAGTGATCGGCTCCAAGACGCAAGCCGTCCTCCTTTTTGGACAGCGACTGGCTCAGCACAGTGATTTCCGCCCCCAGCGCGTGACCAAGCTTAACACCCATATGACCCAGACCACCCATACCGACAATCGCCACCTTCTTGCCCGGACCGGCGTTCCAGCGTTTCAGCGGCGACCACAGGGTGATACCCGCGCACAGCAGCGGGGCGGTGGCATTCAGTTCCAGATTATCCGGTACGCGCAGCACATAGCCCTCTTTTACCACGATATGGTCAGAGTAGCCGCCGTAGGTGGGCTTGTCGGTGCCCACTTCCGGGCTGTTGTAGGTCATCACCAGACCCGGCAGATACTGCTCGATATCTTCGTCGCGATGCCCGCAGGTGGTGCAGGAGTCGACGAAGCAGCCGATACCCACTTTGTCGCCCGGCTTAAATTTCGTCACCTTCGCACCCACCGATTTCACGATGCCGACGATCTCATGACCCGGCACCATCGGATAGGTCGCGCCGCCCCACTCATTGCGCACCATGTGGATATCGGAGTGACAGACGCCGCAATATTTAATATCGATCACCACATCGTCTTCACGTGCCTCGCGGCGCTCAAAAGAGAAGGGACCGAGGGGCGTTGTAGCCGCGAAGGCGGCATAACCTTTAGCTTGAGACATTGTCATTATCCTGTCGTGATAGCGGGAATAAGATTCAGGACAACTATAGTACATGCCTGCACCTCTCCCCGCCGGGTAATGACCGGTTGAGCGCACAAGTTGCCAATAAATATAAGCTAATCGCCTCATAAATAACCGATGCATGCATTTTTATTATCCTTGCTGCACATAAATAACGCAGCGCGCACCATAATTGCCCGCAAAGCCTCACCCCCGTCTAGAAATTAACGGCAAATAATGCAGCGGTTTCTTTCATCTGTTTGAAAAATATAACTTAATTAATTCTGGCACTCTGTTTGCTACAGGTATCCCAACTTGTATACCAGAAAGGATGCCAGCGCATGACACTCACATGGTCTTTATTTCAGGGATATACCCTTACGCAATGGCGGGAATATTACGCCGCGCAGCCTGAGCGTATCAGCGATATTTTCGATGCCTTTACCCGCGAGCAAAATAATGACGACTGCGCCTGGATATGTCGCGCCGATAACGCTGCGCTGAGTGCGCAAATAACCGCTCTGCAGACGGCGTTACGTCAGGGCGAAAAGACGCTGGCTGACTTTCCGCTCTACGGCGTTCCCTTCGCCGTGAAGGACAATATCGATGTCGCGGGGATGCCGACCACCGCCGCCTGTCCGGCCTTTCGCTATCTGCCCGACCACGACGCCACTGTGGTGGCGCGCCTGAAAGCCGCCGGGGCGATTGTGGTGGGAAAAACCAATCTCGATCAGTTCGCTACCGGGCTGGTGGGCACGCGTTCTCCCTACGGCGCCGTGCCTAACACCTTCAACCCGGACTATGTCAGCGGCGGGTCAAGCTCAGGTTCGGCGTCTGTGGTAGCTCGCGGGCTGGTGGCGTTTGCGCTGGGCACCGACACCGCCGGTTCCGGGCGCGTTCCCGCCGGGTTCAACAATATTATCGGCCTCAAGCCGACCAAAGGCTGGCTCTCCACCCGGGGCGTAGTGCCTGCCTGTCGGCTCAATGACTGCGTGTCGATCTTCGCCCTGACGGTGGCCGATGCCTGGTCCGTGGCGACGCTTGCCGGGGGCTATGACGCCGCCGACCCCTATTCGCGTCAGCATCCGCACACCGCCCCGGCGCGCTTCACGGATGCGCCACGCATCGCGGTGCCGGACCGGCTGGAATTCTTCGGTGACGCGCAGAGCGAGGCCGCCTTCAGCCGTAGCCTGGCGCAGCTTGAAGCGATGGGCGCCACGCTTGAGCATATCGATTTCAGCGCCTTCAGCGAGCTGGCGGCCCAGCTCTATTCCGGTGCCTGGGTGGCGGAGCGCACCGTGGCCGTGGGGAAAATGCTGGCCCGCGACCCTGACGAAATGGACCCGACGGTGCGCGGAATTGTTGCCGGCGGGCTGAACTACAGCGCCTGCGACGCCTGGCAGGCGGAATACACCCGCGCCGGGCTGGCGCGCCGCATCCAGCAGCAGCTGGCCCGGTATGACGCGCTGGTGGTGCCGACATCGCCCACCATCCGCACCCTGCATGAGATGGCGCAGGAGCCGGTGCGTTACAACTCGCAGTTTGGCACCTACACCAACTTCACCAACCTCGCCGATCTCAGCGCCCTGGCGCTGCCCGCGGGCTTCCGTGCCGACGGCCTGCCGTTCGGGATCACGCTTATCGCCCCGGCCTGGCACGATCTGGCGCTGAGCGCGTTTGGCGTGCGCTGGCAGCAGGCGCAGAGCCTTCCGCCCGGCGCCACGGAGAAACCGCTGGCCCCACAGACGCGCCCGGAGATCGGAAAGGATCACGTGCGCGTCGCGGTGGTGGGGGCGCACCTGCGCGGCCAGCCTTTGAATCACCAGCTGACGACGCGCGATGCGCGCTTCGTCTGCGAAACCACCACCGGCGACGGGTACCGCCTGTATGCCCTCGCTAATACCACGCCGCCAAAGCCGGGTCTGGTGCGCAGCGACGAGGGGCAGCCCATCGCGCTGGAGCTGTGGGACATTCCGCTGGCGCGCTTTGGCGAGTTCGTCGCCGAAATCCCGGCCCCGCTCGGCATCGGCACGCTTGAGCTGGCCGACGGTAGCAGCGTGAAGGGCTTCATCTGTGAACCGCAGGCGCTTAACCACGCCACCGACATTACATCCTGGGGCGGCTGGAAAGCCTGGCTTGCCCGCCACCACCGTGCCTGAGGAGCCACCATGTTCAGTAAAGTGTTAATTGCCAACCGCGGCGAAATCGCCTGTCGCGCCATTCGCACCCTGGATGCCCTGGGAATTGCCAGCGTTGCGATCTACTCCGATGCCGACCGCAATGCCCCGCACGTCACCGCGGCCAGTGAAGCCATTGCCCTCGGCGGAGACAGCGCAGCGCAGACCTATCTCGATATCGATAAAATCCTCAGCGCTGCCGCCCGCAGCGGCGCGCAGGCGATCTTCCCCGGCTACGGTTTTCTCTCCGAACGCGCCGAGTTCGCTGAGGCCTGCGAGGCGGCGGGGATCGTCTTTATCGGCCCGACCGCACAGCAGATAGCCGATTTTGGCCTTAAGCACCGCGCTCGTGCGCTGGCCGCCGAAGCGGGCGTGCCGATGACGCCGGGCACCGGTCTGCTCACCAGCCTGGCAGAAGCCCAGCTGGCGGCGGCGGAGATGGGGTTTCCGGTCATGCTGAAAACCACGGCGGGGGGCGGCGGCATCGGCCTGACGCGCTGTGACACCCCGGCGGCGCTGAACGAGGCCTGGAGCAGCGTTAAGCGGCTGGGGGCGCAGTTCTTCAGCGATGACGGCGTGTTCCTTGAGCGTTTTGTAGACCGCGCCCGCCACCTTGAAGTGCAGATCTTTGGTGACGGCAACGGCACCGTGGTCGCCCTGGGCGAGCGCGACTGCACGCTCCAGCGCCGCAATCAGAAAGTGGTGGAGGAGACCCCGGCACCGAACCTGCCGCAGGCGACCCGTGAGGCGCTGCACCGCGCGGCGGTGGCGCTCGGCGAGTCGGTTAACTATCGCAGCGCGGGGACCGTGGAGTTTATCTACGATCCGCTGCAGGACCGCTTCTTCTTCCTGGAAGTGAACACCCGGCTGCAGGTTGAGCATCCGGTCACCGAGATGGTCACCGGCGTCGATCTGGTGGCCTGTATGGTCAACGTCGCCGCAGGCGTAACCCCGGACTGGACGCGGCTGCGTCAGGCACCGCAGGGCGCCGCGATTGAGGTACGCCTGTATGCCGAAGATCCGATCCGGCAGTTCCAGCCCAGCCCCGGTGTGCTGACCGAGGTGGCATTCCCGCCCGACGTGCGCGTTGACGGCTGGGTCAGCACCGGCACGGAAGTCAGCGGTTTCTACGATCCGATGATCGCCAAAATTATCGTCCGGGGTGAAACCCGCCAGCAGGCGCTGGATAAGCTTGATGCCGCGCTGGCCGCGACGCGTCTGCACGGCATTGCCACCAACCTGGATTATCTGCGCCAGATCGTGCGCCTCGATGAGTTCCGCGCCGGGGTGATGTGGACCCGTCTGCTGGATGAGGTGACCTGGCAGGCTCATGCCATTGAGGTGCTGGAGCCGGGCACCTGGAGCAGCGTGCAGGATTATCCGGGCCGCACCGGCTACTGGGATGTCGGCGTGCCGCCCTCCGGGCCAATGGATGATTTTGCTTTCCGGCTGGCTAACCGCATCGTCGGTAACCACCCGGACGCCGCCGGACTGGAATTCACGCTGCAGGGACCGACGCTGCGTTTTCATACTGATGCCACCGTGGCGCTGACCGGAGCAAACTGCCCGGCGGATCTTGATGGCACGCCGGTGCCGTACTGGCAGCCGGTGATCGTGAAAGCCGGGCAGATCCTGACCCTGGGGCGTGCCACCACCGGGTGCCGCACCTGCCTTGCGGTGCGCAACGGCATTGATGTGCCGGTCTATCTCGGCAGCCGCGCCACCTTCGCCCTCGGGCAGTTTGGCGGTCAGAGCGGGCGCACGCTGCGTCCGGGCGACGTGCTGGCTATCTCCCAGCCGGCGCTGCCGGCCTGTACCACGCCGGCCCCCATTGCACTACCGCAAGCCCCGGAGCCGGCGCTGATCCCGACCTACGGCGAGGTATGGGACATCGGGGTGCTCTACGGGCCGCACGGCGCACCGGACTTTTTCACCCCGGAATCGATGGCGACCTTCTTCGATGCCGAGTGGCAGGTGCACTACAACTCCAACCGCCTCGGCGTGCGGCTGGTCGGCCCGAAACCGGAATGGACTCGCGCCGACGGCGGCGAGGCCGGGCTGCATCCCTCCAACGTTCACGACTGCGAGTATGCCATTGGGGCGATCAACTTTACCGGCGACTTTCCGGTGATCCTGACCCGCGACGGGCCGAGCCTTGGCGGCTTTGTTTGTCCGGTAACCATCGCGAAGGCGGAGCTGTGGAAAGTGGGCCAGGTGAAGCCGGGGGATCGCATCCGTTTCCACGCCATTACCTTTGAGCACGCCCAGTCGCTGGAAATTGCCCAGCAGGTAGCGGTGACCAACCTGTGCGCGGTGGCAACGCTGCCGGATGTGCACCCGTCAATCCTGCCCGCCGCTACCTCCAGCGCCGCTATCCTCGCGGAGCGCCCGGCGCAGGGGAATATCCCGGCGGTGGTCTGGCGTCAGGCCGGGGACAACTACGTGCTGATTGAGTACGGCGAGAACGTGATGGATCTGGCGCTGCGCCTGCGGGTGCATCTGCTGATGGAGGCTATTCGCGGCCTGAAGGAGCCGGGCATCGCCGAGCTGTCGCCGGGGGTGCGCTCGTTACAGGTGCGCTATGACAGCCAGCTGATTTCCCAGCGCCAGCTGCTGGCGCTGCTGGTGGAAATTGACGGCAGCCTCGGTGACGTCAGCGAACTGAAAGTGCCGTCGCGCGTGGTCTGGCTGCCGATGGCGTTTGAAGACAGCGCCACGCTGGCGGCGGTGGATCGCTACCAGCAGACGGTGCGCAGCGACGCGCCGTGGCTGCCGAACAACGTCGATTTCATCTGCCGCGCCAACGGGCTGGAAAGCCGTGAAGAGGTGGAGCGCATTCTGTTTGATGCCAGCTACCTGATCCTCGGGCTGGGTGACGTCTATCTCGGTGCACCCTGTGCTGTGCCGGTAGACCCGCGTCATCGCCTGCTCAGTTCCAAGTACAACCCGGCGCGCACCTGGACGGCTGAAGGCACGGTGGGCATTGGCGGGATGTACATGTGCATCTACGGCATGGACTCGCCGGGCGGTTATCAGCTGGTGGGGCGCACGCTGCCGATCTGGAACAAATTCCTGAAAAACGCCCAGTTTGGCGACGAGCCCTGGCTGCTGAAGTTCTTCGACCAGGTGCGTTTCTATCCGGTAACCGAAGCGGAACTCACCGACTTCCGGGAGGCATTCCGCGAAGGGCGAGCGCCGATCCGCATCGAAGAGGGCGAGTTTGATTTTGCGCACTACCGGCGCTTCCTGGAGGAAAACGCAGCGGATATCGCCGCCTTCCGCACCCGCCAGCAGGCCGCCTTTAGCGCCGAAGTGGCGCACTGGCAGGCTCAGGAGAGCGCAGCAGTAGAAGCAGCATTCGATGCACCCCAGCACCAGGAAACCGAGCGCGAAGGCCAGCGTGTAAGCGCCGATCTTAACGGCAATATCTGGAAGATCCTCGTCGAGCCGGGACAGCGCGTGAAGCAGGGCGAACCGCTGATCGTGGTGGAAGCGATGAAGATGGAGCTGATGGTCAGCGCGCCCTGCGACGGCACGGTGTCGCATATCCATTGCCAGCAGGGGCGGACAGTGGCGCCGGGGGATGCACTGCTGTGGCTGGCGGGCGCCTGACCTGGCTTACGGGTGCCAGACCTGGCTCACTGGCCAGCTTGCGCCTGGGCTGTACTCCCGAGGGTCACGTACTGCGTGTACGTTCCCCTCGGTCCGTGCAGTCCGCACGCAATCTGCCTGCGCCGCCGACGGTCAGACGGTCATAAGGGGGCTGGCCTCGGTTTTACTCGGGTGACGGAAGGTGGGTGCGCGTTGCTTACCCACCCTACGAACTGCACCTCGTTCTCCCGTTTTGTAGGGCGGGTAAGCACCGCGCACCCGCAATGGCACACGACTCAGGAGCACCACCATGCCCGTGCAAAAACGGTTAAAGCCGCTGAACGCCGAAGGCCAGGCCGATCGCATCTACCGGCTGCTGAAGCAGGAGATCTTCGATTTCCAGCTGCTGCCCGGCGATCGCTTCAGCGAAAACGATATCGCCGCGCGGATGGCGGCCAGCCGCACGCCGGTGCGTCAGGCGCTGTATGCCCTGGAGCAGGAGGGCTATCTGGCGGTGCAGCCGCGCAGCGGCTGGCAGGTGAAGACCATCGATTTCGATTATCTGGAGGCGCTGTACGACCTGCGCGTGGTGCTGGAGTGCGAGGCGGTGAAGCGCCTGTGCGCCTTGCCTCCGGACGTTACCCCGCTGGCGCTGCAGGCCTTAAAGCAGTTCTGGATCGACGCGCCGCCGTTGCCGGAGGGCCAGAGCGTGGCGCGTCACGATGAAGCGTTCCACATGGCGCTGCTGGAGGCCGCAGGCAACCCGGAGATGGCGCGGGTGCATCGCGACGTCACCGATAAAATTCGCATCGTGCGCCGCATGGACTTCACCCAACCGGCGCGCGTAAAGGCTACGTACGCCGAGCACAGCCAGATCCTGCTCGCCATTCTCAACCGCAACCTGAAGGAGGCGCATACCCTGTTGTCCGGTCATATCGCTCAGAGTCAGCAAGAGGTTCGCAAAATAACGCTTCATATGCTGCACGAGGCGCGGCAGTCGAAGTTTCGCTAATTACACACAGCCCATTTTTCAGGAGTGAAGTTATGCATCGTCGTACCTTAATAAAAGCTTTCGCACTTTCTGCATCGGTTATCAGCATGGGGTTCGCCTTCAGCGCTCAGGCCGCCGACACCATCAAAGTGGGCATTATGCACTCGCTCTCCGGCACCATGGCGATTTCAGAGACGCCGCTCAAGGACGTGGCGTTGATGACCATCGATGAGATCAACGCCAGCGGCGGCGTGCTGGGTAAAAAGCTTGAACCGGTGGTGGTGGACCCGGCATCTAACTGGCCGCTGTTCGCTGAAAAAGCGCGCCAGCTGCTGAGCCAGGACAAGGTGGCCGCAGTGTTCGGCTGCTGGACCTCGGTATCGCGTAAATCGGTGCTGCCGGTGTTTGAGGAGCTGAACGGCCTGCTGTTCTACCCGGTGCAGTACGAGGGCGAAGAGATGTCGCCGAACGTCTTCTACACCGGCGCGGCACCGAACCAGCAGGCGATCCCGGCGGTGGAGTACCTGATGAGCGAGGATGGCGGGGAGGCGAAACGCTTCTTCCTGCTCGGCACCGACTACGTCTATCCGCGCACCACCAACAAAATCCTGCGCGCCTTCCTGCATTCGAAAGGGGTGCAGGATAAGGATATCCAGGAGGTGTATACCCCGTTCGGCTACAGCGATTACCAGACCATCGTCGCTGACATCAAGAAATTCTCCGCCGGTGGCAAAACCGCCGTGGTCTCTACCATCAACGGCGATTCCAACGTTCCCTTCTATAAAGAGCTGGCTAACCAGGGCCTGAAGGCCACTGACGTGCCGGTGGTGGCCTTCTCGGTGGGGGAAGAGGAGCTGCGAGGCATCGATGCCAAACCGCTGGTGGGTAACCTGGCGGCATGGAACTACTTCGAATCGGTGGATAACCCGACTAACGCGAAATTTGTTGCCGCCTACCGGGCCTGGGCCAAAGCGCACAAGCTGCCGAACGCCGACACCGTGGTGACTAACGACCCGATGGAAGCGACGTATGTCGGTCTGCATATGTGGGCGCAGGCCGTTGAGAAAGCGGGCACCACGGATGTGGATAAGGTGCGTGCGGCGATGGCGGGGCAAACCTTCAGTGCGCCGTCGGGCTTCACCCTGACCATGGATAAAACCAACCACCACCTGCACAAGCCGGTGATGATCGGTGAAATCGAAGGTAACGGCCAGTTCAACGTGGTGTGGCAGACCGAAGAGCCGGTGCGCGCCCAGCCGTGGAGCCCGTTTATCGCCGGGAATGACAAGAAGTCTGATGCGCCGGTGAAAACTGCCGCTAACTGACGAAAAAGCCCCTCAGGCAAGGCGCTGGCGCTGAGGGGATTTTCCATCCGCTGAATACCAGGGAGACGACCATGCAATTTCTACGCTGGCTGCTGATAGCCGCCTGGCTGCTTCCCGGCCTGGCGCGCGCCGCCGATGCCGACGCCTTCACTGCGGCGAACCGCACGCAGCAAACCGCGCTGCTGCAACACTGGGCCGCGGCACCCGATGCGGCACGTCTGCCGCTGCTGCAGGCGCTGGCGGCGGAGAGCCTGGTGGTGGATGAGGCGAAACACCCGTTTGCCCGGCACGGCGAGACGCTGACGCCGCTGGGCGACGCCGCGACGCCTTCCGGGGCGATAAAGCAGGTGCGCCTGACCAATCGCCTGCGCAACCTGACCCGTACCGCCCTCGCCACGCACCAGCTGGTGAGTGACAACGTCACGCAAAGAGTGGCCGCAGCCCGTGAACTGGGACGCGATCCGCAGCCCGAGATGCTGCCGCTGATCGAAGCCCGGCTGGCGGTGGAGCAAGATGACGATGTGCGCGATGCCCTGAATGGCGCGCTGGCGGGGCTGCAGCTCAACAGCCCGGATGCGGCGCTGCGCTTACAGGCGGTAGAGCGGCTGGGAAGCATTGCCGATCCGGAAATGCGCGCCCGGCTGGCTCCCTTCGCCGGGGCGGAACATGAACCTGATGCCAGGGTGCGCGATGCCGCCAGCCAGAGCCTGCGCAAAATCGACCAGCGCCTGATGGTGGGCGAGCTGCTGGGGCAGGCGTTTATGGGCGTTTCCCTCGGCTCGATCCTACTGCTGGCGGCTCTGGGCCTCGCCATTACCTACGGCCTGCTGGGCGTCATCAACATGGCGCACGGGGAGATGCTGATGCTGGGCGCGTACAGCGCCTGGCTGGTGCAGAGCGCCTTCATCCAGTTTGCGCCGCAGTGGCTTGCCCTCTACCCGGTGGTAGCGCTGCCGGTGGCGTTTGTTATTACCGCGGGTATTGGCATGGCGCTGGAGCGCACGGTGATCCGCCACCTGTATGGTCGTCCGCTCGAGACGCTGCTGGCGACCTGGGGGATCAGCCTGATGCTGATCCAGCTGGTGCGCATGACTTTCGGCGCGCAAAACCTCGAAGTGGCCAATCCCGGCTGGCTTTCGGGCGGGCTGCAGGTGCTGCCGAACCTGATCCTGCCGTGGAACCGGCTGGTTGTGGTCGGCTTCGTGCTGCTGGTGCTGTTCTTCACCTGGCTTATTCTCAGCCGCACCCGGCTGGGGATGCAGATCCGCGCCGTCACCCAGAATCGTTCGATGGCGGCCTGTTGCGGCGTGCCGACGGGCCGCGTCGATATGCTGGCCTTCGGGCTGGGGTCGGGCATTGCCGGGCTGGGCGGCGTGGCGCTGTCGCAGCTGGGTAACGTCGGGCCGGAACTGGGCCAGGGGTACATCATCGACTCTTTCCTGGTGGTGGTGCTGGGCGGTGTCGGGCAGCTGGCGGGCAGCGTCGCCGCGGCGTTTGGCCTTGGCATCTTCAATAAAATCCTTGAACCGCAGACCGGCGCGGTACTGGCGAAAATCGCCATTCTGGTGCTGGTGATCCTGTTTATTCAGAAACGCCCGCAGGGGCTGTTCGCACTCAAAGGGAGGGTGATGGACTGATGAGCCAGCCGCTGACGTTAACCCTGACGCGCCGCGCGCCGCGCCTGAGCCTGCTGCTCGGGTCGGTGCTGGTGGCGCTGCTGCTGATTATGCCATTTCTGGCGCTGCTTCCCGCTGCGCATCCGCTGGCGCTGTCAACCTGGACCCTGACGCTGGTGGGTAAGGTGCTCTGCTATGCCGTCGTCGCCGTAGCGCTCGACCTCGTCTGGGGCTATGCCGGGCTGCTGTCGCTGGGGCACGGCCTGTTTTTCGCCCTCGGCGGCTATGCGATGGGGATGTATCTGATGCGCCAGGCCGCCGGGGACGGGCTACCGGCGTTTATGTCGTTTCTCTCCTGGAGCGAGCTGCCATGGTACTGGTGGGGCACCCAGCATTTCGCCTGGGCAATGGTGCTGGTGGTAGCGCTGCCGGGGCTGCTCGGCCTGGTATTTGGCTGGTTTGCCTTCCGCTCGAAAATTAAAGGCGTCTACTTCTCGATCATGACCCAGGCGCTGACCTATGCCGGCATGCTGCTGTTCTTTCGCAATGAAACTGGCTTTGGCGGTAATAACGGCTTCACCGGCTTCACCACGCTGCTGGGCCAGCCGGTGACCGCGGTATCTACGCGCATCGGCCTGTTTCTGGCAACGGTGATCCTGCTGCTGGCGACACTGCTCATCGGCTTCATGCTGGCGCGCAGCAAGTTTGGCCGCATCTTGACCGCGGTGCGTGATGCGGAGAACCGGCTGATGTACTGCGGCTACGATCCGCGCGGCTTCAAGCTGCTGGTATGGACGCTGTCGGCGGTGCTGTGTGGCCTGGCCGGGGCGCTGTACGTGCCGCAGGTGGGGATCATCAACCCCGGCGAGATGTCGCCCACCAACTCTATTGAAGCCGCGATTTGGGTCGCCCTCGGCGGACGCGGCACCCTGGTTGGCCCGGTGCTCGGTGCCGGGCTGGTTAACGGAGCAAAAAGCCTGTTTACCGTGGCGATGCCGGAGTACTGGCAGCTGTTCCTCGGACTGATCTTCATTGTGGTTACGCTGTTTTTACCGCGCGGGGTGATTGGCCTGCTGCGCAGAGGAGAGAAATGATGCAGCCGTCAGAGCAACCCTTTACCCGCCAGCAGCCGAGCGACCGCTTTCGCGCCCATACCGACCCGGTGCTGCAGCTGGAAGAGATCAACGTCAGCTTCGACGGCTTTCAGGCGCTGACCAATCTGTCGATGCGCATCGGCGTGGGTGAATTACGCTGCGTAATCGGCCCCAACGGAGCCGGCAAGACCACGCTGATGGATGTCATCACCGGTAAAACCCGGCCCCAGACCGGCCGCGCCTGGTACGATCAGTCCACCGATCTTACGGCGCTCAGCCCGGCAGAGATAGCCCGGCGGGGTATCGGACGCAAGTTTCAGAAGCCGACGGTGTTTGAGGCGCTGACGGTGT
This sequence comes from Siccibacter colletis, assembly GCF_025914095.1. Classification (NCBI taxonomy): domain Bacteria; kingdom Pseudomonadati; phylum Pseudomonadota; class Gammaproteobacteria; order Enterobacterales; family Enterobacteriaceae; genus Siccibacter; species Siccibacter colletis. The sequence goes on from NZ_CP074352.1 coordinate 1,890,301, forward strand.
TCGAGAATCTGGAGATCGCCCAGAAGGGTGACAAAACCGTGTGGGGCACGCTGCGCGCGGCCCTGAGCGGCGAACAGCGCGACCGCATCGACGAGATGCTGACGCTGCTGCGCCTGGGCGGGGAGCGGCACCGCCGCGCCGGACAGCTCTCGCACGGACAGAAACAGTTTCTGGAGATCGGCATGCTGCTGGTGCAGGAGCCGCATCTGCTGCTGCTCGATGAGCCTGCGGCCGGGATGACCGATGCCGAAACCGAGTACACCGCCGAGCTGTTTCGCACCCTCGCCGGAAAGCACTCCCTGATGGTGGTGGAGCACGATATGGGCTTTGTGGAAACCATTGCCGATCACGTGACCGTGCTGCACCAGGGGCAGGTGCTGGCCGAGGGCTCGCTGCGCGACGTGCAGGCCAATGAGCAGGTGATTGAGGTCTACCTTGGGCGCTGAAGCGCAGAGATAACGAGGAGTAACAGATGCTACAGGTCAACGAGCTTAACCAGTATTACGGCGGCAGCCACATTCTGCGCAGCGTCTCCTTTGAGGCGCGCATTGGCGAGGTCACCTGCCTGCTCGGACGCAATGGGGTGGGTAAAACCACGCTGCTGAAGTGCCTGATGGGCCTGGTGCCCGCCCGTTCCGGGAGCGTCAGCTGGCAGGATAAAACTATCACCGCGCGCAAGCCGCACCAGCGGGTGCAGGCCGGTATCGCTTACGTGCCGCAGGGGCGGGAAATTTTCCCCCGTCTGACGGTGGAAGAAAACCTGCTGATGGGCCTGGCGCGTTTCCCGGCGCGGCAGGCTCATCAGGTTCCGGACGAGATTTATCAGCTGTTCCCGGTGCTGCATGCCATGAAACACCGGCGCGGCGGCGATCTCTCCGGCGGACAGCAGCAGCAGCTCGCGATTGGCCGCGCGCTGGCGACGCAACCGCAGCTGCTGATTCTGGATGAACCCACCGAAGGTATTCAGCCTTCGGTGATCAAGGAGATCGGGGCGGTGATACGCCAGCTGGCGAACCGGGGCGATATGGCGATCCTGCTGGTGGAGCAGTTCTATGATTTCGCCGCTGAACTGGCTGACCATTATCTGGTGATGTCGCGCGGCGCAGTGATCCAGCGCGGTAGCGGGGCGGATATGGAACGCGAAGGGGTGCGGGGGCTGGTGATGATTTAACGAGTCTGACGCCTGCAGAAGCAGGCGTCAGCGTTAACTATTTACCAGTTCATGCCGCGCCGCCAGCGCCAGGAAATGGCTGCGGTCACGGTAGCGGTCCGGGCTTTCTTTGACGCGGTTATCGATTCGTTTGATCAGGGTATCCGGCAGGGCGACGTTGATGCGTTGTTGTCGACCCTCAAACTCATTGAGATCAACATCGATCATAAACCAGCTGTCGTAGTCGCGATACTCATCCTGGGCTGCATAGGCCAGATAGCCTTCGTCAGTCAGAGTTTCACGGCAATATTTACCACTTTGCACCATCTCTTCGATGGTCATCAGAATCGCTTCACGCACCGCAGGCGCGATACCACGCGGGTCATCAGCAGCAGAAACACATCCATATTCGTCATTGCACAATGCGGGAACAATCAGCCCCCATGCCGTGTTGCCGTCCTCAGGAGTCTCTACGCCAACAGAAAAAAACATACTTTTTCTCCGGGAAAAGGCGGGGATTAAATCCCCGCCAGTTTTTTAATGGATTTGACAGTGCCAGGCGGTAAGTCCTTAACAGGATGCGGAACCGGGAAGGTTTTTCCGGTAACGGGAGACCACCATATCTGATGACTTCCGCCGTTATGCCTTCTCATTTCGCATCCGGCTGCTGCCAGTTCCTTTAGCAGGTCAGTCGATTTCATATCTCCTCCTGACTCACCTGCTAATTATACACACATATACACATTGTGAAGGCGTATTTACTACGCTTAAATCTTAAAAGCGCCTTACACCGCCGTCAGCCGCGGCGTATCCCAGGAGCGGCCATGCATCCCTTTCAACATGCAGAGCCATGCCAGCACGATAGCGCCAGTCAGAATGGCAAACAGCGACCATGCCGGGAGCGTGGTGAGAATAATGCCGGTCACCAGCGGGTTAAGCGCGCCGCCGAGCCAGCCGAGGGACTGCGCGGAGAAGTAGCTGGATTTCATGCCCGCCGGGGCGATGTGATCGATCAGCATGTACTCTCCCGGCGCATAGATAAGCTCGCCGATAGTAAAGACAGCCACCGACACGCCCCACAGCAGCAGATTGGTGTCGGCGATCATAAAGCCGCCCAGACCAAGAATAAAACAGAGTGTACCCAGCCCCATCAGTGGTTTCAGGTTCTGCGCCGTCAGCCGGCGGCCCACGGCGTACTGCAGTAACACCACCACGGCGGCGTTAACCGGCAGCACCAGGCCTACGGCTTTCTGGGCGAAGTCGCTGTCGGCCACCGCCAGCAGATATTGTGAAATGCAGGAGGCAAACGAGCCACCCACCAGCGAGCCAAGAAAGGCCGAGAGGGTAAACCACATCAGGGCGCGATCGTGCAGCATCACCGACGGTGACCATTTCACCGCAGCCTGATCCGGGCCGGCGCGGGCAATCTGCACCGACTGGACATAACGCTGGATCAGCACCAGCGGAATGGCCGAGGTAAATACCGCCATCCAGAACGGCATATCGATGCTGTAGACCACCAGCAGGGTGCCGAGCGGCGGGCCAATGGTCCAGCCGATGTTAAGAAAGGTGTAGTTGAGCGAGAAAATCTTCGCTTTCGCGCCAGGTTCAAGGGTATCGGCAAAGTAGCCCTTGAGCACCGTGGAGAATACCGAGTAAGCGCAGTTAATCAGCGAGAAAAAGATCACCACCAGCAGCGGGTCATGCACCAGCGGGATGGCGATAAAACCCGTAATGAATACCAGAATCGACAGCAGCATATAGCGTTTTTTATCGAAGCGGTCGGCCAGAATGCCAAAACCGAGACTGAATACCACGCCAACGGTCAGGGCGATGCTCATGGCGATGCCAACAGCATCCACCGCCATGCCATATTTGCGCGTCAGGTAGATTGCCATAAAGGGGAGCGTGGCCCCTCGGCCAATGGTGAGAAGCAGCGAAGAGGCGAGTAACCCGCCGGTAGATATCGTCGTTTTTGATAACATTTTCTTATCTTTTTCCCTGTGGCATTGAAAGCACTTATCTGAAATGCGCTGTTATTTAGCAATACCATGCCAAATCAGGGCTGTATACGGCACCAGGTGTTCTGAAGTGCCATTTTACCCCTGCCAGAATTAGTGGGGGATGACTATACAGCGGCCTCAATTCCCGATAAGTTTTAACAAATTATTAAAAAGACTGGGGCAGGTATGACGCGTAAAGACGGGTTATTGGCAATGCTGGTGGTGGTGGCCTGGGGGCTGAATTTTGTGGTGATCAAAGTGGGCCTGCACAACATGCCGCCGCTGTTGCTGGCAGGGCTGCGCTTCCTGCTGGTGGCGTTTCCGGCGCTGCTGTTCGTGGCGCGCCCTAAAATTCCGCTGCGCCTGATGCTTGGCTATGGTTTGACGATAAGCTTCGGCCAGTTTGCCTTCCTGTTCAGCGCAATTAACTTCGGCATGCCCGCCGGGCTGGCGTCGCTGGTGCTGCAGGCGCAGGCGTTTTTCACCATCATTCTCGGTGCGGTGATGTTCGGCGAGCGGCTGCAGCGACGCCAGCTGGTGGGGATCACCCTCGCAGTGTTCGGCATTCTGGTGCTGGTGGAGGCAAGCCTCACCGGGCAGCATGTGGCGCTGCTCGGGTTTATGCTCACCCTGGCCGCCGCGTTCAGCTGGGCCTGCGGCAATATTTTTAACAAGAAAATCATGATGCTGGAGCAGCGTCCGGCCATTATGTCGCTGGTGGTGTGGAGTGCGCTGATCCCCATCGTACCGTTCTTTGTCGCCAGCCTGTTGCTGGATGGCCCGGCGGTGATGCTGCGCAGTCTGGTCGAAATCGACACCGTAACGGTCGCCTCACTGGTTTATCTGGCATTTGTCGCCACCATTATCGGCTATGGCATCTGGGGCACGCTGCTTGGGCGCTATGAGACCTGGCGGGTGGCCCCCCTGTCGCTGCTGGTGCCGGTGGTGGGGCTGGCCAGCGCCGCACTGCTGCTGGATGAGCATCTCTCCCTGCTGCAGATGATCGGCGCCGTGATGATCATGGCGGGGCTGTATATCAACGTTTTCGGGCTGCGTCTTCGTCGTAAGATCCCGGCGCAGGGATAAAAAAAAGCCCCGCCGGATGGCAGGGCCGTTACGCTTAGCGGCGGGCGTTGTAATAGGGCACGCCCAGCTCATCAGACTTGTCGCTCCCGGCGCCCATATGGTTGAAATCCCACTGGGACTGGTTACTGGCCGGGGCGGCGATCAGGGTCTCGCGCGACGGAAGTGTCGTGGTGCTGGCAGGTTGTTCAGCCAGCACGGAACCCGAGGCCAGCAGCATCAGCACCGCGGCCACACAGGTATAACGTTTCATGATTTCCTCGGTTACGTCTCTCGACGATAGCAGGGGCATGATGCCCCTCTGGGTCGCTATTAATGGTTTAGCGGGTGTAAATATTTTGCCTCGCCCGGCATATCGGTAATGCGGAACTTATGCGGCGGCACCGAAAAATAGTTCTTGAAGGTGCGCGTCAGGGTCTGTTGCGATTCAAACCCGTACCGTTCAGCCAGATAGAGAATTGGCTCGTTACTGTGCTTGAGCTTGCGGGCAATTTCAGTCAGCTTGCGGTTGCGAATATACTGACCCAGGGAGTGCCCGGTCTCTTTCTTAAACATACGTTGCAGATGCCATTTGGAGTAACCCGAACGTTCCGACACTTTCTCTAACGAGAGCGGGGATTCCAGGTTATCTTCGATCCAGTCCAAAATGCTAAGGATTGTGACAGCATCATTATTACGTCTGGACATTGTCATACCTCTTCTTGTTCAGGGAAGCACCTTCTTGAGCAGGTATTCAAGCGATGCCACTTCCTCTTCTGTCAGGTTTTTAGTCAGTTCTTGATGCAGAGTTTGTCCCACTAAACGGTGGCACTGCTCACACAGCGCGGCGCCATCTGCTGTCAGCCTGACCAGCACACCGCGTTTATCATTAGGGTTCGGCAGGCGTTCAATCCAGCCTTTACATACCAGGCGATCCACCATGCGCGTCAGCGCACCCAGATCGACCGATAAGATTTTTTTAAGCTCCACCGGCGTAATGCACACTTCGCAGCGAATAGAACACAGCACTTTGAACTGCGCAGCGGTGATATCCAGGGGCGAAAGATAATCGTTAAGCAGGCGATCCTTTTTCTGATTCACCAGATGGATTAATCGTCCAAGTGGAATGATTTCATTAAACAGGTCGCTTGTGTTTTTCACGAAGGTTGCCCCGGCAAGTAGTTAGTCACGCGAGATATTATTGCCGCGGCAACCATTTGTCAAATGAATGGGTCATCCTATGCCACGATTAGCTAAACCGATTCAGGGAACAGCGGAAGAGATTGATTTATTATCATTTTTTTAAGCAACCTTAAGCCAAATTCGCCAGTATAACTCGTGACAACGTCACATAAAGAGACAACCCGGTGGCGCTGTACAAGCATTTGTTTCTATACTGCGGAGCCGCTATTTATCGCACACGGAGAGAACCATGCTGGAACTGTTACAGGCCATCGGCCTCGGGCTGGTAGTGCTGTTACCCCTCGCGAATCCCCTGACCACCGTGGCGCTGTTCCTGGGCCTCGCCGGCAACATGAACAGCGCCCAGCGCAATCAACAGGCGCTGATGGCCTCGGTCTACGTCTTTATCATTATGATTGTCGCCTGGTATGCCGGGCAGCTGGTGATGAACACCTTCGGTATTTCGATACCGGGCCTGCGTATCGCCGGCGGGCTGATCGTGGCGTTTATCGGTTTCCGCATGCTGTTCCCCCAGCAGCACGCCCATGAAAGCCCGGAGGCGAAAAGCAAATCCGAAGAGCTGAGCCAGGAGTCGGATGTCAATATCGCCTTTGTGCCGCTGGCGATGCCCAGCACCGCCGGACCCGGAACCATCGCAATGATCATCAGCTCGGCCTCCACCGTGCGCCACGGCGCGGAGTTTTCGGGCTGGGTGGTGATGCTGGCCCCGCCGCTGGTGTTTGCCCTGATTGGTCTGATCCTCTGGCTGTCACTGCGCAGCTCCGGGGCGATCATGCGCCTGGTGGGCAAGGGCGGCATCGAGGCCATTTCGCGGCTGATGGGCTTCCTGCTGGTCTGCATGGGCGTGCAGTTCATCATTAACGGCGTGCTGGAGATCGTGTCCAGCTATCACCCATAGTGGCGCGCGAGCTGTGGGTGGCACTGCTTCTGCTGGTACTGGCGGGGTGTCAGCGTCAGCAGGTCGCTGCGCCGCCGCTCGGCCAGCACAGCTTTGCCGCCTATCAGCAGCAGACCCGCGACTGGCTGCTGGCGCACCGCGCGTTTCAGACGCTGGATAAAGCCGGCGAGCTGGCCTGGAACAGCCCGCAGGAGTGGCGTCCGGCGGGGCGGGCGCGCAAGGGTATTCTGCTGGTGCACGGGCTGGGAGATTCCCCCGGCTCGTTCAGCGATATCGGCCCGGCGCTGGCGCAGCAGGGTTTTCTGGTGCGCACCGCGCTGCTCCCGGGGCACGGCACGCGCCCGGAAGATATGCTGGCGGTGACGGTCGACGACTGGCGTCAGGTAGTGCGCGAGCAGGCGGCTATGCTGGCTTCTGAGGAGGATACGCTGTGGCTCGGCGGGTTCTCTACCGGGGCCAATCTCGCGCTGGAATATGCCGTCGGGCATGACGTCGAAGGGCTGCTGTTGTTCTCTCCGGCGTTCAAATCCGATACCCGTTATGACTTCCTGGCCCCTGCGCTGGCGCTGTTCCGCGACTGGCTGCGCCCGCGCAGCAAGGTGTTCCCGCAGCAGATCGCCACGCGCTATCTGCGGGTGCCGACCAACGGCTTTGCGCAGTTCTGGTACACCAGCGCCACCGCCCGGCGCCTGCTGGCGGCACAGCCGTTTACTAAGCCGGTGGTGATGGTGCTGGCGGAGCATGATTCGGTGCTGGATACCCGCTGGATGCTTGACCGCTTCGACGAGGATTTTCCGCATCCCGCCAGTCGCCTGATCTGGTACGGTAATCCGCACACGGCGCAGCAGGCGGCCCAGCGGGTGCTGGTGCGCACCGACTATCTGCCTGACGAGCGCATCAGCCAGTTCTCCCATATGTCGGTGCTGTTCTCCCCGGATAACCCGCTGTACGGACGTGCGGGCCGGGAACGGCTGTGTGCCAACGGGCAGAGCGAGGCGTTTGCTCAGCGCTGTCTGAAGGGGGAAGAGGTGTGGTACTCCGACTGGGGATTTCAGGCGGAAGATAAAGTTCACGCTCGTCTGACGTGGAATCCGTGGTTCAGCTGGCAGGAAGCGGTCATTGGCGCAGTGGTAAACGGTACGCCGCTCCCGCCGACGCCATAAAAAAGGGTGGCCATCGCCACCCTGAAATTAATGTATTACCGGCTGGCTCTCTTCCAGCTGTACCGGCCAGCGACGGAAAATGATCACCGACCAGATCAGGGCCGCCAGCGCTGGCAGCGCCCCGACATAGCCGATGGAGGCCATCGACAGGTGCTGACTGACCAGACTGCCCGCCAGCGCGCCGGCACCGATGCCGATGTTAAAGATGCCGGAGAACAGCGACATCGCCACGTCGGTCGCATCCGGGGCCAGCGCCAGCACCTTCACCTGCATGCCAAGCCCAATCACCATCATGGCAATGCCCCAGAACGCGCTCAGCGTCAGCAGGGTGGTAGGATTACTGGCGGACGGCATCAGCAGCGCCAGGCAGAGCGCCAGCAGGCCGATAGCACCGCTCACCAGGGTGGAGGCGTGATTGTTGCCAAGCTTGCCGAACAGCACGCTGCCGAGAATACCGGTGCTGCCGAGCAGCAGCAGCAGGCCGGTGGCGAAGTTGCCGCTCAGCCCGGCAACGGTCTGCACGAACGGCTCAATGTAGCTATAGGCGGTGTAGTGGGCGGTGACCACCACGGCAATCAGGGCGTAGATGTTAATCAGCGCCGGACGGCGGAACAGGATCGGCAGGCTTTTCAGCGAGCCGGAGTGTTCGCTCGGCAGTTTCGGCAGCAGCTTAATCAGGCTGATCAGCGTTACCAGCGCTCCGACGCCAATCACAAAGAAGGTGGTACGCCAGCCAAAGTATTGCCCGACGATGCGGCCAATCGGGATACCGAGCACCATCGCCAGCGCGGTACCGGTGGCCAGCAGGCTCAGCGCCTGGGCTTTTTTACCGGCGGGCGCCAGGCGGATCGCCAGCGATGCGGTAATCGACCAGAAAATGGCGTGGGCGAAGGCAATGCCGATGCGGCTGATAATCAGCACCGTAAAGTTCCAGGCGAGGAACGAGAGCACGTGACAGCCGCTAAACAGCACGAACAGGGCGATGAGCAGCTTGCGGCGCTCAATCTGGCTGGTAAGCAGCATAAACGGCAGCGACAGCAGCGCCACGACCCAGGCGTAGATGGTGATCATGATCCCCACCTGCGCCGTCTCCATGCCAAAACTTTGCGCGATATCCGAGAGTAACCCAACCGGCACAAACTCAGTGGTATTGAAAATAAAAGCCGCGACGGCAAGCGTCACCACTCGCAGCCACGCCACACTGCGTGGGACTGTGTTAATCGTCATAGTCATTCATATCGCGTTGGTGAGAAGAAAAAGGTAAGCGAGGGATCTTAAAACCTCCGCTGACGGAAATTCAACCATTTTGTGATCTGAATCTCATTTTTAGCTGGCGTCAGCCTTCGTGAGCAAACGTGATGGTCTGGATGAGGGAGGGGCATGATAAAAATCGTTGGCGAAAAGCAGCGGCTCTGCCAGGGTGGTAGCCAGATAACCGGAGAGTAACCTGATGAACACAGTAGATTTTTACATGGTGGACGCCTTCAGCAGCGACACCTTCGGCGGCAACGCCGCAGCGGTCTGCCCGCTTACCGAGTGGCTGCCGGATGAAACCCTGTTGCGCATGGCGCAGCAGCATAACCAGTCAGAAACGGCCTTCTTCGTGCGCAGCGATAGCGGGTTCGAGCTGCGCTGGTTCACTACCCAGGCCGAAATTGACCTGTGCGGACACGCCACCGTCGCCGCGGCTCACGTGATTTTTGAGTATCTCGATTTCCCGGATACCACCATCCACTTCACCACGCGCTTCGTCGGTGACCTGGCGGTGACGCGCAACGGCGACTGGCTGACCCTCGACTTCCCGGCATGGCAGACGCAGCCGTGCGACGTGCTACCGCTGCTGCTTCAGTGTCTTGGCATCGACAGCTATCAGCAAATCAGCGTCGGGCGCGACTATCTGGTGGTGCTGGAGAGCGAGCAACAGGTGCGGGCGCTGGCCCCGGATATCCACGGGCTGAAACCGCTCGGCAAAATGGTGTGCGTGACCGCGCCGGGGGAACAGTATGATTTCGTCAGCCGTTTCTTCTGCCCTGGCGAAGCGGTGGCGGAAGATCCGGTCACCGGCTCGGCACATGCCATGCTGATCCCGTACTGGGGCGAACGCCTGGGGAAAACCACGATGCTGGCTCGTCAGGTCTCGGCCCGGGGCGGCGATCTGCGCTGTCAGTGGCAGGGCGATCGGGTGCTGATTGGCGGCCAGGCGACCACCTATCTCATTGGCAAAGTGTTTCTGCGCTAATCTTTCCGGCGGCACGCTGCCGCCTTATTTCTCAGCGGTACAGCTTCAGGTTGCCGCTCAGGCGGGTAATTTTCTTCTTCGGCCCAATCAGGCCCAGCGCCACCAGTTCGATTTGCCCGCTGGGGGTTGCGGCGATACGCTCCCCGTATTCTTCATAAGTTTTGCACGACTGCGCCAGGGCGCTGAACGGCATGGCAACCAACTCTTCATCGGCCTCGCTTACGCCATGCAGCTCCCGCAGATAGTCGCCCGCAGCCAGCAGCACCGGCAGCGGAGCAGCGATCACGCCCGGATAGTTCACCCCGTCCTGACTCTGCATGTCCGGGCCAACCAGGTTATCGGTAAGACGACCAAAACCGATCCCGATTACGCTGGCGGCATTCATCGCCAGCCCGGCGCTCAGGTGCTGGTCAATGACGATGATGCAGCGGTGGGTAGTGACATCAAATCTCACGCGTTGTCTCCTTAGCAGGCGCTGCGGGACATCCGCAGCACCGGACTATTATCCGTTAACCGCCCGGGAAAATGTTGTCTGAATCACTTGCGGAAATCGTTAAAAAGGGCAGGATTAGGCTTTAAGAGGTTCACAAACGAAAGGAATTTTCTGTTATGTCTCTTGCCGCGACAGACAAACGTATTCTCGACCTGCTCCAGCGTGATGCACGTATGACCAACCAGACGCTGGCGGATGAGATCGGCATCTCTCCCTCGCCGTGCTGGCGCAAAGTGCGCAAGCTGGAGGAGGATGGGGTGATCCAGGGTTACCGGGCGGTGCTGGACCGTAAAAAAATCGGGCTGGGGGTGATGGTGTTCGTGCGCGTCACCATCGACAGCCACAGCGAGGCGGACGCGCGTAAGTTCGAACAGGAGGTCTCGGATCTGTCGAATGTGGTGGCGTGCTACAGCATCGGCGGCGATGCCGACTTTCTGTTGCAGGTGGTCGCTGCGGATCTGGATGCCTACGCCGACTTCGCCATGACGGTGATCCGCCGTCTGCCAGGCATTAAGGAGATGCAGAGCATGTTCGTGCTCAAAGAGATCAAAGCCCTGGCGGCGTGGCCGGTGGAGAAATAGCGCCGCGCCGCCGCCGGGTTACGGCAGCCGGGCAATGTTGCTTTTGATCACCGCCGCCGCGTGACTGAATTTTGCCTGCTCGTCCTCGGCCAGCTGCAGCTCGATGATCTGCTGCACCCCACCGTGCGCCAGCACCGCCGGGACGCCGATCGCCAGCCCGCGTTCACCATATTCGCCGTCGAGAATGCATGAGATAGCCAGCGCACGGTGGCTGCCGGTGAAGATATTGCGGCAGATCTCGGCGATGGTGCCGGCGATGCCGTATTCGGTGCAGCCTTTACGGGCGTAGATTTCAAACCCCAGCTTGCGCACCGTCTCCGCCAGCGCGTCGCGATCGAGCGCCATCCCGGTGTGCTTCAGGCAGACGTCACTCACCGGTGAACCGTAGACGGAGGAGTGCGACCACACCGGGAACTGTGCATCGCCGTGCTCGCCGAGAATAAACGCATCGATGCTCTGCGCACCGATATCCAGCTTCTCCGCCAGAGTGCGGCGCAGGCGGGTGGTATCGAGCCAGACCCCGGTGCCGATCACCTGGCTACGCGACAGACCCGACAGCTGATACACCTGCCAGGTAATGATGTCACAGGGGTTAGTCGCGACGAGGAAAATGCCGTTGAACCCGCCCGCCATCATCTGCGGCACGATGGTTTTCACGATGCGCGCCGTGCTGGTCAGCTCGTCTAACCGCGTCTGCCCGGGCTTCAGCGCCCCGCCGGAGACCGTTAACACCGCGATATCCACGTCCGCGCAGTCGCTGGCTTCGCGCACCGTGACCGAGATCATTCCCGGCATATAGGCCGCAGCATCGCGCAGATCCTGACAGTGGCCCTCCACGCGGTCAGCGTCGAGATCCACCAGAATCAGCTCCTCGCAGATGTTCTGGTTTAAAAGCGCGTAGGCTGCGGAGGTACCCACATTTCCGCTGCCGATAATCATTACTTTACGGGGTTTTGTGTTCATTCTGCTTCCCTGGTCAGTGATAAACGCTGGCATTACCTTACACTGTAGCGCTGCTTTGGCATCATCGCCTTTACTTATAAGCGCTGGCTTTTCATCTCTGTAAGCAGGGCGGTGAAGGCATCGAGCGTCGGTGTCAGCGCTCCGCGTCGCCAGATAAGCCAGGTGGTCAGCCGTTCCCAGCGGTCCGGCATCGGCCAGGCGCTCACCCGATCGCTGGCCGGCATACTCTCCAGCATGGCACGCGGCATCAGCGCCAGCCCGGCGCCGGCGATGACGCAGGCCAGCATGCCGTGGTAGGACTCCATCTCGTGGATGCGCCCCGGACGTGCGCCGTCGTCGTGAAACCAGCTCTCGAAGTGACGCCGGTAGGAGCAGTTCGCGCGAAAGGCATACACCTGCTCGCCATCCACTTCCCGGGCGCGGGTGATGGGCGCATGATCGGCGGGGGCGACAATCATCATCTGCTCATCAAACACCGGTACGCCATCCAGTTGCGGGTGCAGCAGCGGCCCGTCGACAAAGGCTGCGCTCAGCGCACCGTCAAGCACCGCATCGATCATGGTGCCGGATGGACCGGTGACCAGATTGAACTGAATGCGGGCATAGCGCTGCTTGAACTGCGCCAGCAGAGGCGGCAAGCGCACGGCGGCGGTGCTCTCCAGCGATCCCAGGGCAAACAGGCCTTCCGGCTCGTCACCGGCGACCACGCGCCGCGCTTCCTCGACCAGGCCGGTGATGCGCTGGCTGTAGCTGAGAAAACTGTGCCCGGCCGGGGAGAGCCGCAGGCGCTGATTTTCGCGGATGAACAGCGTCACCCCCAGCTCCTCTTCCAGTTTCTGAATGCGCGTCGTGAGGTTCGACGGCACGCGGTGCACCTGCTTCGCTGCCGCGGTAATGCTGCCGCTTTCGGCCACGGCGTTGAACATCTCCAGCTGAGTCAGATCCATGGTGTTCTCGATTTGTGAATATTATGCTTAATAATATTCACTTTTAACGAACGGGGGAAGCGGGCATGCTGAACGCAGACTATTTATAAGGAGTTCACCATGCATTTACCTGATACCCATGCGCTGTCCCGCAACCCGTTCACCGGCGAGGTTATTGGCGCCTATCCCTTCGCGTCAGCCGCAGAAGTCGATGCCGCGCTGGCCAGCGTGGATAAAGGCTTTCGCGCCATGCGCACCCTGAGCGTGGCCCAGCGCGCAGCATTGCTCACCCGTCTGGCGGCCGCCATTCGCGCCCGCAGCGAGGAGATGGCCCGTACCATCACCGCCGAAATGGGCAAACCCATTACCCAGGCGCGCGCCGAAGTGGAAAAATCCGCCGGGCTGTGCGAGTGGTACGCCGCGCAAGGGCCGGCAATGCTGGCCAGCGAACCGACGCAGGTGGAGAACAACCAGGCGGTGATTGAGTACCGTCCGCTTGGTCCGATCCTCGCCGTGATGCCGTGGAATTTCCCGCTGTGGCAGGTGCTGCGCGGCGCGGTACCGATCCTGCTGGCCGGGAACAGCTATTTGCTCAAGCATGCGCCGAACGTCACCGCCAGCGCCCAGCTGATCGATGAGGCGATGCGCGAAGCGGGTTTCCCGGACGGCGCGTTTGAATATCTGGTGGCGGATAACGATGCGGTCAGCCGGGTGATTAACGATGCGCGCATTGCGGCGGTTACCGTGACCGGTAGCGTGCGGGCGGGCGGGGCGATTGCCGCTCAGGCCGGCGCGGCGCTGAAAAAATGCGTGCTGGAGCTGGGCGGCAGCGATCCCTTTATCGTGCTGAACGATGCCGATCTCGATATGGCGGTCAAAGCGGCGGTCGCCGGGCGTTTCCAGAATACCGGGCAGGTGTGCGCGGCGGCGAAGCGCTTTATTGTCGACGCCGCCATCGCGCCCGACTTTACGGCCCGCGTTGTGGAAGCCACCCGCGCCCTGACGCTGGGCGATCCGACTCAGGACGCAACCTATATCGGCCCGATGGCGCGCGCCGATCTGCGCGACGAGCTGCACCAGCAGGTGCAGGCCACCCTGAGTGAAGGCGCTACGCTGCTGCTCGGCGGCGAGAAGCTCGCTGGCGAGGCAAACTTCTATGCCCCGACGGTGCTTGGCAACGTCACGCCGGAGATGATCGCGTTTCGTCAGGAACTGTTCGGCCCGGTGGCGGCCATCACCGTAGCGCAGAATGCCGAACACGCCCTGCAGCTGGCGAATGACAGCGACTTCGGGCTGAGCGCGACGATTTTTAGCGCCGATGAAGATCGCGCGCTTGATATGGCCGCGCGGCTGGAGTGCGGTGGGGTATTCATCAACGGCTGGTCGGCCAGCGATCCGCGCGTCGCCTTCGGCGGGGTGAAGAAGAGCGGCTACGGTCGTGAACTGTCACACTTCGGGCTGCACGAGTTCTGTAACGTCCAGACGGTGTGGAAAAACCGCCGCTAGTCCTCATGCGCCGCCTGCGGGCGGCGCTGCGATGTCATCTGCGTGCAATAAAAGTGACATTTATCCTCAGTAGACTCGCCCTCTCTGGCTTTTACTGAAGAATATCATGAACCTAAGTCAAATTTCTGGCGTTATGCGCCGCCGTTTCCAGCCCCGGGAGTTTGGTTTACTGGCCGGGATTTTGTGCGTCATTGCCCTTTTCTCCGCACTGCAGTTACTTTCCACATTCCTGGTCTCCTCGTTGCTGCATGACACCCGGCAGAGCGTTGAACTGCGCGAGCAGCAGCGCCAGCAGCAGGTGAAGATGGATGAAGCGCGGGTGGCGTTGCTCACCGCCAGCGATCTGCTCAACCGCGGCGGCGTCTGGTTTATGCAGGATAAAGAGACCGGTTCCGATGGGAGCTGGGTCAGCCTGAACGAAGAGGCCCAGCGCGCGCTGGCGCACTCCCACGAGGCCTACACCGCCTTCAGCGCCGGGTATGCGAATAAAGACGATCCGCTTCTTACCAGCTACCAGCAGTTTTATGGTGCGCTGAAGGAGATGGCAGACAGCATGCAGAAGGATAAGAGTATCGATGCCTTCTTTATTGTTCCCGCCCAGGCATTCCAGAGCGATTTCAACGACAAGTACGCGGCGTATCAGCGCAGCACCGCGCAACAAACCGATGCGGCCAGCCACGCCCTGATGGACAGCCTGTCATCGGCTAAGAATCTGTTTATCGCCGTGCTGGTGGGGCTGGGCGTTATCGCCGTGCTGGTATGGCGCGGCGTTGCCAGCTGGGTGATCCGTCCGCTGAAGCAGCTTATCGCGCACATCCACCAGCTCGCCGCCGGGGATCTCGCCACGCCGCTGCCTGCGGTGCCGCGTCGCAACCGCGAAGTGGGGGAGTTGCGCAGCAGCATCGATGACATGCAGCAGGGGCTGCAGCGTCTGGTGCAGGACGTGCGCGATGCCACCGCCGGGATGATCGCCAATATCAACCAGCTCGCCGATGATAATCAGCAGCTTTCGCGTCAGTCGGCGCGTCAGGCGCAGGAGCTTGCCAACGTGACGACGCATATCGCCTCGCTGGAGTCGCACGTTGAGGAGAACAGCGAATACGCCCGGGTCGCCAACCAGCGCGCTGATGAAGCGCGAGCCATCGCCAGCGGCGGCGACACCATGATGCAGACGGTGAATCACTCGATGCAGGACATCGTCGCCCGCTCGGCAGAGATGCGCGGCATCGTGGCGCTGATCGACAACGTGGCGTTTCAGACCAACATCCTGGCGCTGAATGCCGCCATTGAAGCGGCCCATGCGGGCAACCACGGGCGCGGCTTCGCGGTGGTGGCGCGGGAGGTCGGGCTGCTGGCGCGGCAGAGCAGCCAGTCCACCAGTACCATCCAGCAGCTGATCCACCATTCACTGCAGGGCATCGAGGCCGGTTCCCAGGCGGTGGCGCGTCTGGAGAGCAACCTTGAGCAGGTGACCGGGCTGGTGGGCAAACTGACCGGGCTGCTGAGCGAGATCTCGGTGGCAACGGTGAATCAGGGCGAAAGTATTCACGAAGTGATGCACCGCATCGGCGCGCTGAACCAGGTGGCTACCCATACCGGTACGCTGGTGGAGCAGAGCGCGGACGCGTCCCGTCGCCTGCGCGACGAGTCGCAACGCCTCGATGAAACCATCGCCCGTTTTCGTCTGCCTGAGTCAGCAATGGTCTGATATACTCCCCGCCGTTTTAACAGGGGAGGTACAGGTGGCGACAACACTGAGTAACGCGTTGCTGGATGAGATCCTGGCGCAGGTTCGCCCGCTTATCGGGCAGGGCAAGGTGGCGGATTATATTCCGGCGCTGGCAGAAGTGCCGGCGGATAAGCTGGGCATTGCCATCTGTACCGTAGACGGGAAGTGCTTCAGCGCCGGCGACGCCGCCGAGCGTTTCTCCATTCAGTCGGTCTCTAAAGTGCTGAGCCTGGTGCTGGCGATGGGTTTGTATGAGGACGACGAGATCTGGCAGCGGGTGGGGAAAGATCCTTCCGGTCAGCCGTTCAACTCGCTGCTTCAGCTGGAGCTGGAGCAGGGTAAACCGCGCAATCCCTTCATCAATGCCGGTGCGCTGGTGGTGTGCGATATGCTGCAGTCGCGTCTCAGTGCCCCGAAGCAGCGCATGCTGGAAGTGGTGCGCCGGCTTTCGGGCGTTGAGGATCTGGTGTACGACACCCGGGTCGCCCGGTCGGAGTTTGACCACGCCGCTCGTAATGCCGCCATTGCCTGGCTGATGAAGTCCTTTGGTAACTTCCACAACGACGTGATGACGGTGCTGCAGAGCTATTTCCACTACTGCGCCCTGAAAATGAGCTGCGACGAGCTGGCAAAAACCTTTCTGTTTCTCGCCTGTCAGGGACGTGCCCCGCATCTTGATGCTCCGGTGATCTCCCCGCTGCAGACGCGCCAGATCAATGCTCTGATGGCCACCAGCGGTATGTATGAAAATTCAGGTGAATTTGCCTGGCGCGTCGGGATGCCGGGGAAATCCGGCGTCGGCGGCGGAATTGTCGCCGTGGTGCCGCACGAGATGTCGATTGCCGTCTGGAGCCCTGAGCTGGATGCAGCCGGCAATTCGCTGGCGGGCATTGCCGCACTGGAGATCCTCGCCGCCCGTATCGGCAGGTCGGTATTCTGATGAACGATGACTTTGCCCCGCTGTTTGCCCGCCTGCAGCGTTCTGCGTTTCGCAAGCGCTTCCACCTGGGCGCGAAAGAGCGGCAGTACTGCCTCGACAAAGGCGCGGACACCATCGATCGCCACGCGGCAGACTTTATCGCTAAGCGGCTGGCGGCCGCATACACGACCAACGACGGCAAGCAGACGCCGATGCGCGGTCATCCGGTGTTTATCGCCCAGCATGCCACCGCAACCTGCTGTCGCGGTTGCCTCGCGAAATGGCACGGCATTCCCGCCGGCGTGGCGCTCAGCGAGGCCGAACAGGCGCGTATTGTCAGCGTCATTCATTGCTGGCTGGTGCAGGAGATGAACGGCCCGGCGCGCTAATTTTAGCGCCCCGACAGACGCTAAGTTAATCCTTAAATAAGAGGGGTTAATTCAGCTCTTTGCAGCGACTAAAGTTTAGCAAACATGCTAAGCTAAACGATATTTTACGAGCGACCGCGATAATTGCATGGGGCAATTACTTGGATTCCAATCGAATGACGACGGCTTATTCTGGTAAGCATTATTTCTTTCAAGAAGAAAAAGTTTTAATAAACGTGGTCGGTGTTTTTATCCTGACCACGCTATTTTATTTTTTTGGTGCGATGCTGCGTCTGGTAGATGAGCTGTCGCTGTTCTGGCCCCTGAACGGGGTGATGGCCGGGATTTTTGCCCGCTACGCGTTTCTCAACAAACCGCTCTATTATTTTGTCTGTTACCTGGCAATGATCGTCTATGACTCGGTGACCACCACCTGGGGACTGGCATCGCTGGCGGTTAACTTCTCGAATATGATTTTTATCGTGCTGGTGGCGCGGCTGTTAATCCGCGATCAGGTGCGCTCCAAAGGCACGCCGCGCGCCATCAATGCGCTTAATCTGTTTAATTACTGTCTTATCGGCGCGTTGTTCAGCGCGCTGTTCGGCGCGGTGGCCTCCATCGACATCGATGACCGCAACTTCCTGCCGCTGTTTGCCGACTGGTTCAGCGAGCAGTTCGCCACCGGGGTGCTCATCCTGCCCTGTATGCTGACCATGAAAACGCCAGTGTTTCGCGAGCGCATCTCGGCCGACAAAATCTACCCGCTGATTGGCGTCGCGGTATCGCTTGGTGCCTCGGTGATGGTCGGCGGGGCGGGGAGCCTGGCCTTTCCGCTGCCGGCGCTGATCTGGTGTGCGGTGCGCTTTACGCTCCCCGCCTCGTGCCTGGTTACCTTCCTGACCGGGGTGATTGAGATTGTGCTGGTGGCCAACTCAATCATCGAAATCAACAGCCATGCCACGCTTATCACCAGCCAGATGTTCTCGGCGCGGCTCGGGATCGCCACCATCGCCATTTGCCCGCTGATTGTTTCCATCAGCGTGGCAGCGATAAACAAGCTGATGGCGCAGGTCTCACGCCGCGCCGACTACGA
Source organism: Siccibacter colletis (assembly GCF_025914095.1). Lineage (NCBI taxonomy): Bacteria > Pseudomonadati > Pseudomonadota > Gammaproteobacteria > Enterobacterales > Enterobacteriaceae > Siccibacter > Siccibacter colletis. Next base: position 1,908,597 of record NZ_CP074352.1, read on the forward strand.
TTACCTTACCGGCGTTCACTCCCGTTCCGGCCTGCATGAAGCGCTGAAAATCATGGACGAAAACGGCAACGTGCCGCGCCAGATGAGCATGATGCTGCTGGATATCGATTACTTCAAAGGCATCAATGATAACTACGGCCACGAGTGCGGCGATCTGGTGCTGGCGGCCTTCGCTGCGAAAGTCGGCCAGGTAGTTGGCGAGCGCGGTCTGGTGGCGCGCATGGGCGGCGAAGAGTTTGCTGTCTTCTGTCCGGGCGCGGATGCAGAGGAGGGGTATATCATCGCCGAGCAGATCCGCAATGCCGTGGCGCAGCACGCCTTCGAGTGGAAGAAAAACCGCCTGTGGCTCACCGTGAGTATCGGGCTTGGCAGTAAAACCCGCAGCTGGGACTCGTTCACCGAAGCGTTCGGCGAGTTGATGCCCCACGCTGACCGCTACCTTTATATCTCCAAAAATCAGGGGCGTAACCGCACCAGCGCGGAAAACATGCCCTCTGAGTCGCTTACCCAGCGTGCAGTCTGATACCGGGCGCAGTTATCTTTATTTAACCTAAATTTAGTGGGGATATTATTCCCTCAACTACAATCAGCTGATAAAAATACTGCGCCGGTAGAATACGTACATCAGAGAGTGAAATCGCAACAATAAAAAGGCTTTTTATTTTTCCTTTTATGGGATGATTTAAAGCCCTTATTATTAATGCGCTAATATAAGGATAATCTTACAGCGCTTAATAAGCCAGGGGCCGCAAATTGCTTGCCAGCTGAATATATCGTTTATAAGATGGCGCCGTTTAAACGTGGAAACGTTACATGATGAGCCGTCCTGAACGACGCCGTAAAAATGAAAAAGTCCCGGGGCTTCGGTTCGTCAGGCGAATGTTTTTGATGAGGGTGCTGGGCACCTTCCTGTGTTTTTTCCCCATTCTTTCCGTGCTCAATGAACAGCAGCGTCCGCCAGCATTTTCGCTTCTGCTCGCGGCGAACGCGTTTATCTGGCCGTGGCTGGCATTCTGGCGCAGCCGACGCGGGCCTGTACCGCTGAGATCGGAACATCAAAATCTGGTGGCTGATGCTGCCGCAGGCGGGTTCTGGATCGCCACCATGCAGCTTAACCCGCTGCCGTCGGTGGTGATAGCCACCATTCTGTTGGCTGACCGCCTCTCCGCAGGCAGCTACCGGCTGATGGCTAAAGGTGCCTGCGCGCTGCTGCTGACGCTGTTTGTCACCTGGGTTATTCAGGGGATGAACGTGGAATGGTACGTCACCCAGCGCACGCTGCTGGCGACGCTGCCGCTGATTGCGCTCTATCTGCTGGCGCTCAGCGCCCTGACCGATGGCATTGCGACGCGGTTGCGTATTAAAAGCCGCGAGCTGGAACATATCGCGATGATGGACCCGTTTCTGGATATTGCCAATCGTCGCCTACTGGAGATGAAGATCAACGCCGAGCTGCATAAGCTCAACGGTCAGTGTCATGCCTCGACGCTGATGTATATCGACATCGATAACTTCAAAACGGTGAACGACCGCTTTGGGCATAAAGTCGGCGATACGCTGCTTATTGCCATGTCGGATATTCTGCGCATCGTGACGCGTCAGACCGATACCCCGGCCAGACTGGGCGGAGATGAAATTGTAGTGCTGCTGCCTGATACCACACTCGATCAGGCCTATGACGTGGGGCGTCGCATAATGGATGCCGTAACGTTGCTGCGATTGTCGCCGGACCGGGCGCTGGATTTCACACTCAGCATCGGGATTGCCAGTGCGGTCAGTTCCATGACGGATGTCGCCGACTGGCTGAAAGCCGCGGATGACGCGCTTTATCAGGCGAAACGCCAGGGAAAAAATCGAATTTTTGCGCATTAATTGTCCACGGGCAGGACAGCCATGCCCGATGCGCTATTCTTAGATTAAACCGTGCCTTACAGGTAATGATATGAAAATACCCGCAACCCCTTACAACGAAGACGAGCGCCTGCGTTCGCTGCAGGAGTCCGGCCTGCTCGACACCGGTCCCTCAGAGCGTTTCGACCGTCTGACGCGCCTGGCGCGCCGCCTGTTTAACACGCCGGTGGCACTGGTGAGCCTGGTGGATCAGGAGCGGCTGTGGCTGAAATCCTGCGACGGCTACAGCGTGCGCCAGGTGCCGCGCGACATTTCGTTTTGCGCCCACGCGATACTTAAAAACGAGCCGCTGATCATTACCGACGCGCTGCAGGATGAACGCTTCTTTGATAACCCGCTGGTGACCGGCGAGGCGAAAATCCGCTTCTATGCCGGCTGCCCGGTGCATCTGCCGGACGGTGCCACCGCCGGCTCGTTCTGCATCATCGATCACGAGCCGCGAGAGTTCGGTGCAGAAGACGTCGCGATGCTGAAAGATCTGGCGGCCATCGTTGAGGATGAGTTTGCGGTGATGAACGCGGCTACCACCGACGAGCTGACCGGGCTGCTGAACCGCCGCGGTTTCAAGGATATGGCAACCTACGCCTTTTCCAGCTCGCGCCGCCGCGCCGAGCCGCTGACGCTGGCGTGTCTCGATCTCGATAAGTTCAAACACATCAACGACACCTGGGGTCATCAGGAGGGCGACGATGCGCTACTGGCGATGGCGGAACTGATGAAAGGCTCGTTCCGCGGTGCTGATCTGCTGGCGCGTCAGGGCGGGGATGAGTTCGCTATCCTGTTTGCCGACACCGATGAAAAGGGTGCCTGGATTGCGATGCAATATCTGACGGAAAAGGTGAATGCGTTTAACGCCTGCACCGAGCGTCCGTGGCGGCTCAACTTCTCCTGGGGCGTAACCGAGTATGATGAAATCGAGCACGGTTCGCTGGCGGCGCTGTTCCAGGCGGCGGACATGCGCATGTACGCGATGAAAAGCAAAGGGAAAAGCTAGCGGTCATTAGTTTTTCCTCTGACGCCCGGGCTTGAGTTAACAGAATGTAAAAAGCATAGTAAATCATTCTCTCAACAGGGCGTCAGGCTATGTCTTTCACTTACTCACCACTTCCTTCCCACGCTATTCTTACCCGTCTCGATGAACTGACTGATGTGCTGATCGACTGCGTCGAGGGCGGCGCATCGGTGAGTTTTATGCTGCCGCTGAGCCGTGAACAGGCCGCCGGATTCTGGCAGCAGGTCGCGCTGGATGTAGCTGCCTCCTCACGCACGCTGCTGGTGTGCGAGGATGCGCAGGGCCGCATCGTCGGGACCGTACAGCTGGTAACCGGGCAGCCGGATAATCAGCCGCACCGCGCCGACGTTTCGAAGTTGCTGGTCCACCGTCGCGCCCGTCGCCAGGGCATCGCTCAGGCGCTGATGGAGCAGCTGGAAGAGGCCGCACGCACCGCCGGTAAAACGCTACTGGTACTGGATACCGCAACCGGCAGTGGGGCGGAGACGTTTTACCGCCAGGCAGGCTGGCAGCATTGCGGCGACATCCCCGGTTACGCCCTGATGCCGGACGGTAAACCATGCGGCACAACAATATTTTATAAGACCTTATAAAATTTTTTATATGTCCGTGCAAATTGATCAAAACGGGGTTTCACTTTAATTGTTTCTGCTACGGTGATTCGGCAATCCTTCAGGTTGTCTGATAATAATTCACCAAGGAAACGACTGTGAAAACTTTGAATCGTCGCGATTTTCCCGGTGCTCACTATCCGGAACGTATCATTCAGTTCGGTGAGGGGAACTTCCTGCGTGCTTTTGTCGACTGGCAAATCGATCTGTTAAATGAACACACCGACCTGAACGCCGGTGTGGTGGTGGTGCGCCCGATTGAGAGCAGCTTTCCACCTTCACTGAGCACCCAGGACGGGCTGTACACCACTATCATTCGCGGACTGAATGAAAAAGGGCAAGCGGTCAGCGATGCGCGTCTGATCCGCTCCGTCAATCGCGAGATTAGCGTTTACGGGGAGTATGAGGAGTTTCTGAAGCTCGCGCACAACCCGGAGATGCGCTTTGTTTTCTCCAATACCACCGAGGCGGGCATCAGCTATCACGCCGGCGACAAATTCAACGACGCGCCCGCCAGCAGCTATCCGGCGAAGCTGACCCGTCTGCTGTTCGAACGCTTCACCCACTTCAACGGCGCGCAGGATAAAGGCTGGGTCATCATTCCCTGTGAGCTTATCGACTATAATGGCGACGCGCTGCGCGAACTGGTGCTGCGTTACGCTCACGAGTGGGCGCTGCCGGCGGCGTTTACGGCCTGGATTGAGAGTGCAAACACCTTCTGCTCAACCCTGGTTGACCGCATCGTTACCGGTTATCCGCGTGATGAAGTCGCCGCGCTGGAAGCGGAACTGGGTTATCACGACGCTTTCCTTGATACCGCCGAGCACTTCTACCTGTTTGTCATCCAGGGACCGGCGTGGCTGGCTCAGGAACTGCGGCTCGATAAGCTGCCGCTCAACGTGCTGATCGTCGATAACATCAAGCCCTATAAAGAGCGCAAAGTCGCCATCCTCAACGGGGCACACACTGCGCTGGTGCCGGTCGCATTCCAGGCCGGGCTGGACACGGTGGGCGAGGCGATGGACGATGCGCAGATCTGCGCGTTCGTGGAAAAAGCGATTCACGACGAGATCATTCCGGTGCTGGATCTCCCGGCCGATGAGCTGCGTTCCTTCGCAGAGGCGGTGGTGAGCCGGTTCCGCAATCCGTATATCAAACACCAGCTGCTCTCCATCGCGCTGAACGGCATGACCAAGTTCCGCACCCGTATTCTGCCGCAGCTGCTGGCAGGGCAGAAGGCTGCGGGCAAAGTCCCGCCGCGCCTGACATTTGCCCTGGCGGCGCTGATCGCGTTTTATCGCGGTGAGCGTGACGGTGTCACTTATGCATTGCAGGATGATGCTCACTGGCTGGAGCGTTACGCTATGCTCTGGCAGCAGCATGGTGACAAACAGCTCAGCACGCGTGAACTGGTTAATGCGGTACTGAATGATGCCGATCACTGGGGGCAGGATCTGACTCAGCTCCCCGGCCTGGCTGAACAAGTAGCGCAGGATCTGGACGCTATTCTCATTAATGGGATGCGTAACGCCGTTGCACCGCTGTGCTAACCACGACCCGGCTCAGGCCGGGTTAAATCTCAGCGCCCAGCGCGGGTAAGTGAAGCGCACCCGCATAAGAAAATGCAGCGCGGGTTAATTTTAGCCACTCATTAGTTACAACATACTTGTTGTTTTCTGATATTCCACATATCAGCATCGACGTTTACTTCGTTAAGCAGCAAAAAAAACGGCCTGTGATGTCACAGACCGCGTCGTTATGAAGAGATGAAATCAGAATTTGTTGGGATACAGACCCAGCAAACGGCGGGTGACGCCGTTGGTCCAGCCGAAGCCATCCTGAAGCGGATATTCACCGCCGCCGCCGGGGCGCGGCAGGGAGTTAGCGATGTGATACTTCTCGATAAGCTTGTGGTGCTGGGTATAGAAGCGCGTCACGGTCTGCAACCAGTTGCGGGCAATCTCATCCGACAGGTCGTCATGGTGATAATTTTTCAGCCCCTGGATAGCCATCCACTGCAACGGTGCCCAGCCGTTGGGTTTATCCCACTGCTCATCGCTTTCCACTTCGGTCGCCAGAATCCCGCCCGGCGTCAGCAGACGCTCGCGGATGTGGTGGGTCAGGGCTTCGGCCTGTTCCGCAGACGCCATGCCGACATACAGCGGTACCACGCAGGCAGCAGAGAAGGACGCCAGCTCATTGCGACGCCAGTCGTAGTCGCGATAGCAGCTGGTGCCGGTATCCCACAGATAGCGGTTAACGGCTTCCAGACGATCGGCGGCTTTACGGCGGAAGCTGGCCGACGTCAGCTCATCTTTCTTCAGACCAGCGATATTTGAAATTGCGGTTTCCAGTTTGTAGAGGAACGCGTTCAGATCCACCGGGATAAACTGCGTGGTGCGGATACTGGCGAGGCGATGCGGATCGCGCAGCCAGCGGGTAGAGTAGTCCCAGCCGGACGCCGCGCCGGCACGCAGATCGCGATAAACTTCCGCCGCCGGGCGACCTGAAAGCTTCGCGGTCTGGACGTCTTCCAGCCAGGACTCATCGCGCGGGGTATCGCGGTCGTCCCAGTAACGGTTTAGCAGCGAGCCGTCCGGCAGGCGCACCACGTGGCGATACGCCTGGTTGGGTGCCAGCGATTCAGCCCCGTCCATCCAGAAGGCGTACTCCATCAGCAGATGGTCGAGATAGCGCCGCGCACCGCGCACGCCATCTTCTTCAAATAGCTCCACCATCAGGGCGAATACCGGCGGCTGCGAGCGGCTCAGGTAATAGGTACGGTTCCCGTTCGGAATATGACCGTAGGTTTCAATCATCCAGGCGAAGTTGTCCGCCATGCAGCGCAGCAGATCGTCGCGGCCGCTTTCGGCCAGGCCCAGCATGGTGAAATAGGAGTCCCAGTAATAGGTCTCACCAAAACGGCCACCCGGCACGATATAGGCCTGGGGCAACGGCAGCAGCGAGGAGAATTCAATGTGGTCCTGCGGCTCGCGGGTTAATACCGGCCACAGGCTATCAATATGTTCCTGCAATGTATTCTCAGGATTTGAAACATAATGACGCGTATTATTTTCCGGCAGATAAAAATTATCCTCGACGAACTTTCGCAGGTCGAAATCACGATTGCGTTTAACCCGGCGATACTTGATAAGAATATCGAGCGGGTCGGATTTGGGCGCGCAGTCGGGGAAGGTTTTGCTGTCGGGGAAAATGCGAGACGACTGCACATGCTCGAACAGTTCGAGATAGCGATCCGCAGGGGTAAGCGCATCGGAAGCGGGCATGCCCTCAATCATTTCCGGTTGCGGCTCAGCGTCGGTCATCTCATCCAGTTTCAGCTCACAGGGGTCCAGCTCATAACGAACTTCTTTCTCTGACTCCCTGGATAGCGGTAAGTGTGTCGCCTTATTAAACATGCTGATTAAGACCTCCAGGTTGTGTATCAGTGTAAAACTAATTTTAGCATCCCTGTTTCGGGCTTTTTCTAAGAATTCATGCTGAATTGTAATAAATACCTGGCGTTGCGCGGGGATACGCAGCGGTCATCAGGGGAGCGCAGCTGATAATGAGATGATTCAGGCTATATCGAGTATATGACAAGAATAAAAAAGGACAGGCTTTTTGCCCGCCCATAATATAAAAGTTTAAAAACTGCCGTTGAGGCTGGATTTTACCCGTAGTTGAGCCTAATCCAGGCTACGCTTTATCTGCTGACATTGACAGGAAAAACCTATGCTTGCGTTGTGGAACACCGGGATCGTTATTCTCACTATTATTATCATGGAAGGCGTGGCGACGTTTGCCCACAAGTACATCATGCACGGCTGGGGATGGGGATGGCATCTGTCGCACCACTCGCCGCGGAAAGGGAAGTTTGAGCTTAACGATATGTATGCCGTGGTGTTTGCGCTGCTTGCTATCGTCCTGATTTATGCCGGCACCGAAGGCTACTGGCCGCTGCAGTGGATCGGCGCGGGAATGACCGGATACGGCATCATCTACTTTATCGTCCACGACGGCCTGGTCCACCAGCGCTGGCCGTTCCGCTATATTCCGCGTCGCGGCTATCTGAAGCGTCTGTATATGGCGCACCGGCTGCATCACGCGGTGCGCGGACGGGAAGGGTGCGTCTCCTTTGGCTTTATTTACGCCCCTCCGGTAGAGAAACTGCAGGCGGTGCTGCGCGCCCGCCACGGACGCCCCGCTAGCGCGGGCGCTGCCAGAGATGCGGATCGCGCGGCGGCCACTCCGCCTTCCGGGAAGCGGTCGCCTGCTTCACGCCGGCGATAACCAGACTGATTTTTTCCGCGCGGGTGGTGCCCTGGCGTTGATCCCAGGCTTTTTCACCCGCCATCAACACCTTCACGCCAATCTCCCGATAAACCCCATGCGCGGTGGCAATGGCCCAGGCAGAGCGCAGCGGTAGCTCGCCCAGCCCGGCCTGCGCCGACTGATAATAGGGCTCCGCCTCAGAGACCAGACGCGCCGCGATGCGCGCCAGCGCCGGACGATTGGCTTTCACGGTAGCGGTCTGCTCGTTCAGCCCCACCTCCGCCAGCCACTGCTGCGGCAGGTAACAGCGTCCGACCTGCGCATCTTCCACGATATCGCGCGCGATATTGGTGAGCTGAAACGCCAGCCCGAGATCGCAGGCGCGATCCAGCGTCTCCTCGTCGCGTACCCCCATCACTCTGGCCATCATCAGGCCAACCACGCCCGCCACGTGATAGCAGTAGCGCAGGGTATCATCGAGGGTGAAATAGCGTTCGTTGCGCACATCCATTGCGTAGCCTTCCAGATGATCGAACGCCTGGCATGGCGGGATGTCATGAGCGAGCGCCACTTCCTGGAACGCGGCAAACGGCGGTTCACTCATCGGCTCGCCCTCATAAGCGCGGCGCGTCATGTCGCGCAGCCGCTGTAATCGGGCTTCCGGGCTGTCGGCAACCTGCTGCTGCACGTTGAACCCGGCGACCTGGCCGTCAATCACGTCGTCACAGTAGCGGCACCAGGTGTAGAGCATCAGCGCGCTGCGCCGCGTGGTTTTGTCGAACAGCTTCGAGGCGGTAGCAAAGCTTTTTGAACCGGCGCTCATGGTGGCGCTGGCATGGTCGAGTAACGGCTGGGACATTACGTCAGATCCTTTAACATTAAGCGGGCGGTCGCTTTCGCAGAACCGATAACTCCGGGTACGCCCGCGCCGGGATGCGTGCCTGCACCCACCAGATAGAGATTCGCGATACGGCTGTCGCGGTTATGCGGGCGGAACCAGGCGCTTTGGGTCAGGATCGGCTCCAGTGAAAAGGCCGAGCCCTGCCAGGCATCGAGGGTATCGCGGAAATCGTCCGGCGTGAACATGCGGTGCGTCACCAGCTGGGAGCGCAGGCCGGGCATGTAGCGCTGCTCCAGATAATCGAAGATACGCTCGCGCAGACGCGGGCCTTCCACACGCCAGTCGAGCGGGGCGTTACCGAGGTGCGGCACCGGGGCCAGCACGTAATAGCTGGCGCAGCCCGGCGGCGCAAGGGATGGATCGGTAACGCAGGGCGCGTGCAAATAGAGCGAAAAGTCCTCAGAGAGGTGGTCAGCCGTGAAAATTTCATCGATCAGCTCTTTATAACGTGGGCCGAAGCAGACGGTGTGGTGCGCCAGCTGCTGGTGATGATGGTTCAGCCCAAAGTAGAGCACAAACAGCGAGTTGCTCATACGTTTGCGTTTCAGCGCTGCGGCCTTCGCTTTGCCGCGCGGATGATGCCCGAGCAGCTTCGCGTAGGTGTTCACCACATCGCCATTAGAGGCCACCGCCCCGGCGTCGAGCCGCCGTCCGTCCGCCAGATGCACGGCGGTGACGCGATTATCCGCCGTCTCCAGTCGTTCCACCCGGGCATTCAGCTCCAGCGTACCGCCGAGATCCTCAAACAGTCTGACCATCCCCTGCACCAGCGCCCCGGTGCCGCCGCGCGGGAACCACACCCCCCATTCGCGCTCAAGGGCGTGGATCAGGGTGTAGATCGAGGAGGTCGAAAACGGGTTACCGCCCACCAGCAGGGAGTGGAAGGAGAAGGCCTGCCGCAGATGCTCGTCCTGCACAAACGCCGACACCTTGTCGTAAACGCTGCGCCACGCCTGTAGTCGCGCCAGCTGTGGCCCAGCGCGCAGCATATCCTTAAACGAGAGAAACGGCACCGCGCCAAGCTTAAGATAGCCCTCGGCGAACACCGCGCGGGAGTAGTCAAGAAAACGGTGATAGCCCGCCACGTCGTCAGGATTGAGGCGCGCGATCTGCTGCTCCAGCGCCGCCTGATCGTTGGCGTAATCGAACACCTCGCCATCCTCCCAGCACAGACGGTAAAACGGCGTTACCGGCATCAGCTCCACGTAATCGTCCAGTCGTTTTCCGGCAAGGGTGAACAGCTCCTCAATTGCCGACGGATCGGTGATCACCGTCGGCCCGGCGTCAAAGGTAAATCCCTGGTCCTGATACACGTAGGCGCGGCCGCCCGGCTTATCGCGGCTCTCAAGCAGCGTTGTCTGGACGCCGGCCGCCTGCAAGCGAATAGCCAGCGCCAGGCCGCCAAATCCGGCACCGATGACAATTGTTGGTTTCATTTTTTGGCTCGCAAAGGGTGATGAGTGTGCAGCAGGGCTTTCAGCGCCCCGACCACCGGCACCGGCGGTTTTCCCATCAGGATCCGCAGTTTGTCGGTGGCCTGAAGCTGGCCGGCATAAAAGCGGGCAATCAGCTGCTCATCAAGTTGATAAAAACGTTGCATCACGCGCCAGCGCTGGTCCGGTGCGCCGGCGAGAAACAGCATGCGGTTGAGCAGACGGAAATACCCCTGCGTCTGCCAGTGGTGACCGGCGAAGCGCGCAATCAGATCGAACAGCGCCGCCTGATGCAGCGAGGGCGCGTTAGCGATACGGTCCGCCAGCCTGACGGCCAGCGGCAGGGAGTAGCCGGTAGTGGCGTGGAACAGTCCGGCGCGCAGCCCGCTTACCGGCTGGCGGCGCAGCGCCTGCCAGAAGGCCGCGTTGTCGCCGGCGAGAGTGATCGGCAGTGAACCCTGTTCTTCACGCACAAGTTCGCTTAGCTGCCAGCCCTGGTCGCGGGCATAGTCGGCGATGTGCTGCCGGGCGACGCTGGCATCAAGCTGCGCGCCGTCAATATAGTGGGTGTCTTCGATCAGCACCCGATCAGCGCTCAGGGGCAGGGTGTAAACGAAGCGATACCCGGCACCCTGAGCCACCCGGGCATCCATCAGGATCGGGCGCTGCAGGCCATGCGGCCGCGCCAGCCGCCACTCCTGGCCGACAAACGACTGATAGCCAATAGTGAGATGCGGTGACGGCCGGGAGCCGCGCCCGTCGATCACTGCTCCGGCGGTAAAGCGGCGTCCGTCGCTCAGTTCCACTTCGCGATCGGTTATGCGTGACACCGTCACATTGGTCAAAAGATGTTCCTGCAGCAGGGCGGAAATAGCCTGAGCAAAGCGTTCCGAGGTCACGGTGAAATAATCATGCGGCAGGGTGCGCGTCAGGTCGGGGAAATGCACATCGTAGCCCTGCCAGCGGTGGCCCACCAGCGGTGCCAGCCAGCTATGCTGTGCCGGGGTAAGATCGCCCTGATGAAAGGACCAGGTATGATTTCCGCCCGGCGCGTCGCCGCTCTCAAGCATCAGAATGGTCAGCGTCGGATGGCGCTGCTTCAGCCGCCAGGCAATCAGCCCGTTCGCCAGCCCGCCGCCCACCAGAATCAGATCCCATGTTTTCATCGCAAAATCCCGTCCCTGGTGAAGTGTTGCGTCACAACGCTGTGCCGCGGGTTACCGGGAGCAGCGGCGCGCGTTTCAGCGCCTGCAGGCTGTCGCAGCCGGTGCAGAAGCAGGCCACGCGCAGCTGCTCAATCAGGGTCTGGAAATGCGCGATCACCGCCTCGCCCGAGGCGTTAGCGTGGGCCAGCACGGCAGCGGCCTGGCCGACCAGATCCGCCCCCAATGCAATCGCTTTTGCGGCATCGATGCCGTTGCTGACGCCGCCGGAGGCGATGAGCGGCATAGCGGGCAGCGCCTGGCGTACCCGGCGCAGCGCATCGGCGGTAGGGATGCCCCAGTCAGCGAAGGCCATAGCAACGTTACGCTCGCGCAGCGTCGGCGCGCGTTCGGCTTCCACCGCCGCCCAGCTGGTGCCGCCTGCGCCGGCAACGTCGATCATCCCCACGCCAACCTCTGCCAGCTGACAGGCGACGGCGGGGGCGATACCGGCACCCACTTCTTTCACCACTACCGGCACCGGCAGGGCGCGTACCACCGACGCGATGGCATCAAGAATGCCGCGCCAGTCGCGGTCCCCGCCGCGCTGCAGCGCCTCCTGAAGCGGATTGAGATGTACGATCAGCGCATCGGCTTCAATCATCTCCACCGCCCGCCGGGCATAGTCCAGCCCCTGAGCGCCGCGGATCTGCGCCGCCCCGAGGTTCGCCAGCAGCGGCACGTCGGGCGCGATACGCCGCAGTTCCGCTTCCAGGCCGTGTCGCGCACCGTGCTCCAGCGCCACGCGCTGTGAGCCAACGCCCATCGCCAGCCCCAGCGTCTGGGCCGCTTCGGCGAGGTGGCGGTTAATGTCGGTGGCGCGGGCCGCACCGCCGGTCATGGAGCTGATCAGCACCGGTGCATTAAGGGTGCGTGTAAAGAAGGGCGTGGTGAGATTGACTGCATCGAGATCCAGTTCAGGCAGGGCGCAGTGTTCGAAGCGCCAGTCGTCAAAGCCGGTACGGATGGTGTTCACCGCCCGGCCAGGGTTAAGCACGATATCAAGGTGGTCATTTTTACGCTGAACCAGGTGCGCGTCCTTCATGCGGTCTCCGCTCATTTTCCGTGACTGTCAGGGTAGTGCTTAGCTGAACGCCGCCAGCTGCTGGGTAAACCAGGCGCGCATAAAGCGACGCGTAGCCTGGTTTTTGCCGCAGGCGCGTGAAAAATGCGCTTCGGCGCTGCACAGGTGGGTATCGAGGCGCTGGCGCACCGCGTCGGCACCCAGCATGGCGACCAGCGTGGATTTGCCGGCGTCCTTGTTGATGTCTTTTCCGGTGCCGGCATGGCCGTCTGCCAGATCGTCCAGCAGCTGAAACGCCTGGCCCAGATCCCGGGCGATGCAGCGCATCTTGTCGCGCACCGGCGTGGCGGCACCCGCAGCCAGCGCGGCCAGCTGCAGCGTGGCGCTGAACAGCACGCTGGTTTTCAGTTCGTTGGTGGTGGCGATGGCTTCCGGGCTGCGCGCGCTGCTGCCTTCGCGCAGATCTTTATACTGGCCGAGCACCAGCCCTTGCGTGCCGACCGCCGTCGAGAGTTCAGCCACCGCCTGCGCGCGAGCCTCCGGTGCCAGGCCTTCCGCCGCTGCCACCACGCCAAACGCATGGCTGAGCAGGGCGACCGCCGCCAGGATCGCCACGTCTTCGCCAAACTGACGATGGATAGTGGGGCGCCCACGGCGCATCGCCGCGTTATCCATGCAGGGAATATCGTCGAGAATCAGTGAGGAGGCGTGGATCATCTCCACCGCGCAGGCCATATCCAGCAGGCCGGGGTGGTTACGATCGCAGCCGAGATCGCGCGCTGCCAGGATCAGCAGCAGGGGGCGGATGCGTTTGCCCGGCGCCAGCACGCCTTCACGCATGGCTGCGCTGACCCGGTCATTAGCATCGCCGGCGGGCAACAGCACATCAAGGCGTTGCTGAAGCGCAGCGTGCAGCTCGCGCAGGTCGCCGTCATGTCCGGAAGAAGGGTGATACAAAGTTGTCATGGCTTACCCGAAGTCTCGCAATCAATGGTGATAATAGTGCTGACCCACAACGGGAAAATCAGCCTGGGCTGTGCGACGCGCACCCTAAATTAGTACAAATACAATTTCCTTGTATAGGTTTAGATGAAAAACGGCGCTGTGGCGATGCTATGTGCTTAAAGTCTGGCTGAAAATTGAAAATTTTCCGTTATTTTTTGTCAGGGGACGTCGGGCGGGAAAGGAAGCGGCGCGCAGCACGATTCCCTGCATTGAAAGGGATACCGGGTTCGCGATCCCGCCACCAACCCGGCGTGTTTTCACTGTTGCGTCGGCGGCGCATCCTCGTTCAGCGCCTGGGCGGCGCAGATCAGCGCCAGATGGCTCAGCCCCTGGGGCAGGTTGCCGCGCCACTCCCCGGTGCGCACGTCGAACATTTCGTTGAAGGTCTCCACGTTGCCGCGATCGCACAGCGCGTCGAGGATCTCGCTCATTGCCGCTTCGGCCTCATCGTTTTTGCCCATCGACGCCAGCGCCTCAACCAGCCAGAACGAGCAGGCGACAAAGGTACTCTCCTCGTTTTCTACGTCGCTGTAGCGGTAGAGCATCGGCGTACCCTGGCCCAGCTCTTCACGGATAGCACGATAGGTGGAGAGCATGCGCTGCGGATTAACCGTCTTACCGTACTGATGCACCAGCGCCAGGGCAGCATCCAGCCGCGAATCGTCCCCGACGTAGAATACGTAAGCCTGCTTGCTTTCAGACCAGCAGTGGGTTTCTACCCAGTCGCGAATGCGGTCGCGCTCGCGTCGCCAGCGGTCAATCCACGTCGGTTCGATGTGCTTCTCTTCCGCCATCGCCACCGCACAGTCGAGCGCCAGCCAGCAGGCCATCTTCGAGTGGGTATAGTGCTGAAAGTCGTGCAGCTCCCAGATGCCCGAATCCTTCTGACGCCAGTGATCGGCGCAGCAGTTCGCCAACTCGCCCAGCAGCCGCGAAGTAGTGAGGTCGAGAACGTGCCCGGCTTCGATAAACAGCTGGGCGGTGGCGAGCATATCGCCGTACATGCTGAGCTGAAGCTGATCCCGGGCGTTATTGCCGACGCGCACCGGGAGCGAATCTCTGTAACCACGCAGCGGCGGAAAACGCTCTTCCGGCACGATATCGCCCTCAAGGGTGTAGCAGGCGCGCATTTCCGGCCCGTGGCGAATAATGGTTTTTGACAGCCAGGAGAACGCGGCTTTGCAGTCCTCCAGCGAGCCTAAAAACACGAAGGCTTTGATGATCAGGCAGGCATCGCGCACCCAGGCGTAGCGGTAGTCGTAGTTCTTCTCACCGCCGATCCCTTCCGGCAGTGAGGTAGTGGCCGCTGCGGCCAGCGCCCCGGTCGGAGAGTACCAGAGAAACTTCAGCGCCAGCGCCGAGCGCTTCACATGATTTTCATGCCGCCCACGGTAAGTCAGGTTTTTTGACCAGTCGCACCAGGCGGTATGGCTGGTTTCGATACGCTGGTCGATCGCCGCCAGATCCGGCACCGCCAGCGGCTCTTTCTCGGTCACCAGCAGGGCGACCAGCGAGCGCGAACCGGGGGAGGTCTGCAGCGTCGCGGTCACCTTCTCATCGTCGCAGTGGTCGATAATCACATCGTCGCTGGTGCGCAGCATCGCCATCAGATCGGCAATATGAAACACGTCCCCCTGGAAGGTGTTAGCCATCCACGGGGAACGGGTTTCGGCGCGGGTGCCGAAGCGCAGACTAAGGCGCAGGGTGACGCTGCCCTCCAGCCCTTCCACGCGCCGCGCCAGCTCGCTCCACGGCAGCCGTCCGGCAAGGGTGCTGTTAAGGGATTCGGTGAACAGCACCGCACCGGTGTCGGTATCGAAGCGGGTTTCCAGCACGTTGCTGTCGGCGCGGTACTGACGGCTGACGCGGTAGGGCTGTGTCGGCTCAAGCTGAAAATAGCCGCCGATACCGGGGTCGAGAATGCGATCGAACAGCGGAGGGGAATCGAGGTTAGGGGCGCACCACCAGTCGATGGAGCCATCCGGCGCAATCAGGGCCACCGAGCGTCCTTCGCCAATGGCGGCATAGTCGCCCAGCCCGGCAAATCCGTCCTGTCTCACAGGTGAGTGATAGTTTTTATTTTTCACGTGATGATTGTCTTTCTCAGGCACCAAAAAAACGTGGCTACAATGCGTAGCCACGTGGATTATTTTTTGTGAAGCGTTACAGCGTGCCGGTACCGCCGTCAGAGCACCATACCTGGCCGGAGCTGAAGCTGCTTTCCTGGGACGCCATCAGCACGTAGAGCGGGGCGATCTCCGCCGGCTGACCCGGACGGCCCAGCGGGGCGCTGGCCCCGAACTGCATCACTTTTTCCTGCGGCTGGCCACCGCTGGACTGCAGCGGCGTCCAGTACGGCCCCGGTGCAATGGCGTTGACGCGAATACCTTCTTTGCCGAGCTGCTTCGCCAGCGATTTGGTGAAGGCGACGATAGAGGCTTTGGTTTGCGCGTAATCCAGCAGGATATCGCTCGGGTTGTAGGCCTGCACCGAAGAGGTGTTAATGATCGACGCCCCGCGTGGCAGGTGGTCTACCGCCGCTTTGGTGATCCAGAACATCGCGTAGACGTTGGTTTTAAAGGTCGCGTCGAAATCTTCCGTCGACAGGGTGCGGATCGACTCGTTGAACTGCTGGCGACCGGCGTTGTTCACCAGAATGTCCAGCCCGCCCAGTTTCTCAACCGCCTCTTTGACCAGCGACTGACAAAATGCTTCGCTGCGGATATCGCCCGGAATGGCAATGGCTTTGCGGCCTTCGGCTTCAATGAGCTTGATCACTTCTGCGGCATCCGACTCTTCTTCCGGCAGATAGTTGATGGCGACGTCAGCGCCTTCGCGGGCATAGGCAATTGCCACCGCACGTCCAATACCCGAGTCACCACCGGTGATCAGCGCTTTACGACCGGTCAGACGCCCGCTGCCGCGATAGCTTTTTTCACCGTGGTCCGGCACCGGGATCATTTTGCTGGCCAGGCCCGGAACGGGCTGGGGCTGCTCAGCAAAAGGCGGGGTCGGATAGTCGGCGGCAACGATGGATTTGTTCGTTTGCGTAGTCATACGTAGCTCCTTGAACGTCGTTTTCAGGTGACTTTAAGCCTGGCACAGATGTGATATTTGTCACATTTGATGCGCCATAACGGCGCGGCATTGCCGGGCGAAGCCGCAGCATACCGGGGCTGAGCGCAGGAAATTTTTTTCGCGGGCGCGCGCAGAATCCTGCGCCATTTCAGCGCTCTGTTATGCTTAGCAGAAGCAGAATCACGGGAGAGATCGCTTTGCCACTTGGAAAACAGATATCGGGCGCGCTGGCGCTGGACTCGTCGCTGGGGCGCACCATCGCGCTGTTTATGACCCTGCTGCTGCTGGCGGGCATCCTGACCAGCGCCTGGACGCTGGATCGCTCATGGCAGCGTACCGTCGAAGACACCGAGCGCAATGCGGTTAACCTCTCTATCTCCCAGGCGCGCCAGGCGGAAGATACTTTTTTGCAAATTGAGCTGGCGCTGACCGACGTTCGTCGTAGCCTGGCAATGGAAAATATCTCCACCATTGATGCCGGGAAGTACCACGTATTGCTGGAAGAGCTAACGCGAAAACTGCCGCAGCTGCACGGCATGTTTATCTATGATGCGCAGGGCAACTGGAAAGCCACCTCTTATAATCACGCCCCGGCCACTGCCAATAATGGCGATCGGGAATACTTTATCTATCACCGGGAAAACCCCCGCGGCGGCATTCATATCGGGCAAGTGATCAGGAGCCGCACCACCAACGATCTCATCATCCCGGTTTCTGTACGCATCAACGATCCGGCGGGCGGCTTCGCCGGGGTGATCCTCGCCACCGTCACCATCGATTACTTCCGCCATTTCTATAACTATTTCGAACTGGAGGGGCGCGATCTGCTGGCGATGATGAACGTTGACGGCACCGCAATCTACGTGCGTCCGTTCCCGGATTCGGTGATCAACCGCAACCTCTCCTCCAGCCCGCTGTTTACCCGCGAACTGACCCAGAAAGATCGCGGCAGCGCCACCTGGACCTCGGCTGTTGACAACATTGAGCGCATTTTCGGCTTCGCCCGGCTGGAGCGTTACCCGCTGGTGGTCGCCGCCGGGTATGACAAACCGGCGCTGTGGTCGCGCTGGCTGCGCGACAGCCTGCCGGAGATTATTCTCAGCGTCGTCTTTTCCCTGGGTGTGCTGCTTATCGGCAGCGTGGTATTCCGCCAGGTGCGCCTGAATGTGAAGAATCAGGTGGAGCTGGCAACCCTGCGGGATGAGCTGACCAGCATCAACCATACGTTACAGACCATGGCGCTGGCAGATGGCCTGACCGGGCTGGCCAACCGCCGCCAGTTTGAACTGACGCTGGCCGCGCAGCTTAAACACGCCGAACGCCGCGGTACGCCGCTGTCGCTGGTGATGATCGATGTGGATTACTTTAAAAACTACAACGATACCTACGGCCATGTGGCGGGAGATGAGTGCCTGCGCCGGGTCGGCGATGCGCTGAGCACGGTTCCGGCAGGGCCGAACGCCCTGATTGCGCGCTATGGCGGCGAAGAGTTTGCCATGATCCTGCCGGACACCGAACGTGAAGCCGCCCTGAAGCTGGCGCAACACGCGGTAGAGAACGTGCGCGCGCTGCGCATTCCCCACAGCGCCACTCAGGTGGCGGCGCAAATCGTGACCATCAGCGCCGGGAGTTACACCCTGCGCCAGGCGGGCAGCGATCTGGACGCGCTGACGATCAAGGAGAATGCGGATAAGGCACTGTATGAAGCCAAGACCGCCGGCAAGGATCGGGCGCTGTCGGCGTAATGGTCAGGGGAGGCCGGTTATCCGGCCACCAGAGTTTCATGCAGGTGGCACCAGACCAGACCCTGCTCACTGCGGCTGAACACCGCGGTTGACCAGCGCGTGGTCGTGGCGTTATCCGCGAGCTGCTGGTGTTCCCGGTAGCGTACCGCCGCGCCAGTATCCCACGCCTGCACCAGCGTCATGCTGTCGATGTCAATCTTCAGGCCCGGTCGTCCGGCCTGATGGGTAGTGAAAAGCGTACGCAGCCCGTCGCGGTCCAGCACGGTTCCGGCCGGGGAAACCAGCGTAAACGCGGCGCTGAAACGCGCCATCAGCGCCTCCAGATCCCCCACACCACGCCCCAGCCAGGCTTCAATGGCAACGTGGGCATCCAGCACTTCGGTAAAATAAGGATTCATCGGCTCTCCAGCAGCAGTCATCGGGCGGATGTTTCCGCCACAAAAAATTCAAGGCCTTACATACTAACCCGACCTGTGCGCCAGCGGTGTTTGCGCTTAGTGCTGATGCGACGTTTGTTCAGCATCAGTAAACCCGGTTTTACCGTGAGCGTGTTCGCCGCCGCCCTTAACGCGCTGCAGCTGGATCACCTCTCCCTGTTGCCAGGCATTCGCCCCGCTGGCGACCGGGCGGGCAACGATATCGCTGCGCGAAGCGCGTATCGCTTTGGTATCTGTCCCTAACTCGCGGTCGCGCTCGGCGAGCAGTTTCGGATCGAGCTGCCCGTCAGCGGTAAAGCCCATCATCAGGGCCGGAATGCCCAGCGGCAGGGTTTTATCGCGATCGGTATGCCAGGTGTGCCAGGTTTTACCGTAGGTATTCACCACTTTTTCCATCAGCTCGTGCTCGGCGGCCTGCGGCAGACCCGGCGCAACCAGCGTACCGGACTTCACTTCATGCTGATGACTGTGCCAGAGCTTTTTCTCTTCCGGCGGCAGGGTGTTGAACAGGCGCTCGCTGATGATGTACTCCACGCCCATCAGCTTGGCGTCGTTGGTGTTGCCGTCGTAGATCACCGCCTGCATCACGTCCTCGTTCAGGATAGTGACGTAGTGATGCGCCTCCATCTGGCCGTTTTGATCGCCATTATAGAAGTGGAACCCGTCAAGCCAGGCGCTGATGGCCTCCACCGGCGGGCGGGACTGGATCATCGAGGCGCCGGTTTCCAGCACTTTGGTTTTCGTCGAGGCGGGCGCACCGGGCGCGGTTACGTTTGAAGGAGAGCGTTCAGTGGTACATCCGGCAAGGGCAAGGGTTAACAGCACAACGTAAGGGTTAAGCTTCATGGCGGCTCCATGTCATATTCACTTAAAGAATAAACATAGTGCATTTTGTGGGCATTGCGGCGGGGGGTAACAAAAAGCCCACCGAAGTGGGCTTATGGGATCAGGCTTTCTTTTTTCTGCCGGTGCTTTTCAGTGTCGGTTTAGCGCTGCCTTCACTGACGGTAACTTTACGTTGGTTTGAATGCCAGTGATCGAGGTTCAGTATCTGACGGGCTTGTCGATTGGTTCGCATGCATCATCTCCTTACGGGTAACTGAAACAGAAATTTCAGTCTGGCCCAGATAATGTTCCGCTACAACCCGTGGGCGCATTTTTGCGCCTATTCCTGGTTTTCTGGCGCGGTTTTGCGAGCGCCGTCGCGCTACGGGGCAGGCTTAAAAGCCCTAAACGATATTTCTGCGCATTCTGCGCAACTTCTTGCTTTGATTCCCGAATAAAAAACTTTTTGCGCAATGTCTGCAAACGATGTGCGCAGTTTCGGCAAGATCTTGCTCAAATCCGGCTGGCGCAGCGGCGCTGTTTTTAAAGAGTTCAATATAATCAATAAGTTAAAAAGTGGCACGCAAATTGCTATGTATTTTGTGAAGTTCTTTCACTCATACACAAGCAAGGAGCATTACCATGCCAACCCCATGTTATATCAGCATCGAAGGCAAGACCCAGGGCAACATCACCGCGGGCGCGTTCACCTCTGACTCCGTCGGCAACATCTACGTGCAGGGCCACGAGGACGAGATGCTGGTTCAGGAATTCAACCACGTGGTTACCGTCCCGACTGACCCGCAGTCCGGCCAGCCGTCCGGCCAGCGCGTGCACAAGCCGTTCAAATTCACCGTCGCCCTGAACAAGGCCGTGCCGCTGATGTACAACGCCCTGGCCTCCGGCGAGATGCTGCCGACCGTGACCCTGAAGTGGTACCGCACCTCGGTGGAAGGCAAGCAGGAGCACTTCTTCTCCACCACCCTGACCGACGCCACCATCGTGGACATCGACTGCCAGATGCCGCACTGCCAGGACCCGGCGAAGTCGGACTTCACCCAGCTGATTGAAGTCTCGCTGGCCTACCGCAAAATCGACTGGGAGCACACCGTCGCCGGCACCTCCGGCTCGGACGACTGGCGCGCGCCTGTCGAGGCGTAAGCTCCGTAACCCGGCTGCGGCCGGGTTTTTGCGTTTGTGCTGAGGTGTGGCGGAGCCAGACCTGAGCACAACTTCATTTTATGGCCCCCCGCACGGTGAAAACCGGGCGTGCGGTAGCTATGGGCGTTCACAGGAGAAGGGAAGATGGCAAACAGTACGGGACTCCAGTTCACGGTCAGCATCGGGTCGCTGCCGGAGAGCACGTTTGCGGTGGTGGATTTTGAGCTGGACGAGGCGCTTAACCGTCCGTTCGCGCTGAGCCTGAACCTGGCCAGCCACCTGCCGGGGATTGATTTCGGCGCGGTGCTCGACCAGCCGTGCGAGCTGAAGGTGTGGTACGAGGGGCAGCTGCAGCGCAGCGTCAGCGGGATTGTCAGCCGCTTCGCCCAGGGCGAGACCGGGTTTCGCCGCACCCGCTACCAGGCGCAGGTGCGTCCGGCGCTGTGGCGCACCGGGCTGCGCACCAACGCCCGCATCTTCCAGGCGAAAAAGCCGGACGCCATCATCACCACGCTGCTCACCGAGGCGGGCATCACCGACTTCGCCTTCGCCCTGCGCCACGACCACCCGGAGCGGGAGTACTGCGTCCAGTACCGCGAGAGCGACCTGGCCTTTATCACCCGCATTGCCGCCGAAGAGGGCATGTTCTTCTTCCACGAGTTTGAGGCCGGCACCCACCGGGTGGTGTTCGCCGACGACGCAGGCGCGGTGGCGAAGGGCGAGCCGCTGTTCTTCAACCTGGCAAACCAGGGGCTGTCCCAGGGCGCCTACGTGCGGCGCTTCCACTACGCCGAGGCGGTGAGCACCGCCGGGGTGGAGCTGAAGGACTACAGCTTCAAAACCCCGGCTTACGGCCTGTCGCACAAAAAGATGAGCGGCGAGCTGGACCACCAGGGCGAACAGTACGAGCACTACGACTACCCCGGCCGCTACAAGGCGGACCCGAACGGGAAAGCCTTCGCCGGGTTCCGGCTGGATGCCCTGCGCGCCGGGGCGGTGACCGGAAGCGGGGAGTCGAACTGCGCCGGGCTGCGTCCGGGGCAGAGTTTTGTGCTGAGCGAGCACCCGAACCCGCAGCTGAACATCGCCTGGCAGACCGTGGGGGTGACCCACACCGGCCGCCAGCCCCAGGCGCTGGAAGAGGAGGGCGGCGGGGAGCCGACCACCTTCAGCAACAGCTTTACGGTGATGAAGGCGTCGACCACCTGGCGCGCGGTGATGCCGCACAAGCCGATGGTGGACGGCCCGCAGATAGCCACCGTCACCGGCCCGGATGGCGAGGAGATTTACTGCGACAAATACGGCCGCATCAAGGTGCAGTTTCCGTGGGACCGGTACGGCACGCGCAACGACCAGAGCTCGTGCTGGGTGCGGGTGAGTCAGGGCTGGGCCGGGGGGCAGTACGGCATGGTGGCCATCCCGCGCATCGGGCATGAAGTGGTGGTGAGCTTCCTGGAAGGTGACCCGGACCAGCCGATCGTCACCGGGCGCACGTATCATGCGACGAATCTCTCTCCCTATCCGCTGCCACAGCATAAAACCCGCATGGTGCTGCGCTCGGATACTCATAAAGGCGACGGCTACAACGAACTGTCGTTTGAAGATGAAGCCGGGAAAGAGGAAGTGTTCCTGCGCGCGCAGAAAAACATGGCCGTGCGGGTGCTCAACTCAAAAGACGAGCGCGTGGAGTACAACCGCACCACCAGTATTGGCCATGATGAGGAGCTGGTCGTCGCCAACGACCGCAAGATCACGGTTGAGGGCAACCAGGATCACAAAACCACCGGTAACGTGATCGCGCTGACCGAAGGCGACGTCGGCGTTCAGGTGAAAGGCGACCTGGCCCAGAAGATTGCCGGGGTGTTCAGCATCGACAGCGCCGGCGATCTCACCATCCAGAGCGGCAGCAAACTAACGCTGCGGGTAGGCGGCAGCTTTGTAGTGGTGCATGCGGGTGGCGTGGATGTCAAAGGTCCGGCCATCAACCTCAATTCAGGTGGCAGCCCTGGCGACCTGCTGATCCCGGCAGACCCGGCGATCCTGAAAGCCGCCGCCGCGCAGGGAACGATGTTTGTTGCACACTGCCCGAAGGAAGATAAGGCATGAGTCAACGGATGACCTGGGCAGTGATTGATGGCGCGAACGAGGAAGGGCTGCTGCCCTTCCTGGCGGAACACAATCCGCCGCACAGCTGTTTGTATGCCGAGCCGCTGCAGCCAGAGCTGATTGCACTCGCGCCTTATCTGCTGGAGGTGACAGAGGAAGTCGCTGCCTGGCTTGCGACCAAAACAAGCCCGTGGGGTATCTACCTTCATTCTTCTGTCGCGATGAAAGAGCTGCGCCAGCACCTGAGAAAATTTCTGCAAATCCAGATCCCCGGGGAAGAGAAACCGGTATTTTTTCGCTTCTACGATCCACGAACAATATGGGATTTCTGCGCGGTACTGAGCGACTGGGAAATTCACAGCTTCATGGGGCCGATTGAGAAGATCCAGTCTGTCTATGACGGTGTGGTGCGTGAAGACGGGTTTGAGAACATTCGCAAACAGTTTCCCTTCAGCGCGCAGAGCCGGAGAAAACTGTTTGTGCTTGAGCAAGCTCAACTTGATTTGCTGAATAAACAAGCTGAAGCGCGTTACATTGCTGCGCTGACCGGCGTCATGAAGGTGAATTATTTACCGTGCCTTTCCATTCTTGCATCAAGTGACGCCTACGGCTTGCTGGATGAAGAGAAGCGGCGGCGGGAAATGCTTCGCAAAGAACGTGAACCGCTGATTGAGAGCGCGGTATCTGAATGCTTCTATTTTTGTAAATCGAAAGGGATCGAGGACGATCGTTCAATTCGCGGGCTATTGAGTCTGATGATGGATAAGCAGGTTTTCAGCATAGAAGCGATGCCAGCGCGGTGGCTCTCATTATTAAATGATGAACAACTTCCCGGATATTACCGCGCCGAACGACTATTAAAGCAAGAACTAGGTCATATCCCACGTTAAAGGAATAACTTATGTCGAGTGATAATCTTTCATTGAAAGCAGGGACGGTATGCGCGACGTGTAATAATCCCGATCCGTGCTTGCAAAGCATAGAAGTTGGTGAGTTTGATGGGAGGACTCATATTTGGCCAGTTGAATCATCGATAAAATTAAGTCTGGTGGATCAAGGTCAGGGAGTTAAAGGATGGTTTTCAGTAGAGAGCAAATGCGGTAAACCTGACTGCCCACAGGCAACCTTGAATTATGACAATACTGCTAAAAAACTAAGTGCTGGCATTTGTAACGCTGAAACTTTGTACTTTAAAGAGCCGAATAGCTTAAGTTATGACAATATTAACGTCGGGTCGCTATGGAGCTATCTTAATAATATCATTACACCAAAAGATGTATTCTCTGAGCCGCATAGCTATCTGTTATCAGTGCAAGGTTGCATAGAACAAATAACACCCGTTGCTCTGGATGTTTATCCAAGTGTACAGCTACATGTTGCTACAGCATTTGTGTATGAGCTGGCCGGTCGAGAACGGACATGGAAAGAACGTCGAGATGAACAAAAGAAACACAGTATCCTGATGCATAAAGTACGCCCTAAGGACGGTAATCAGTTACGGGGCGGATGGACGGTACATACCGATCAGTTTGCGATAACCAATAAAAGCCAGCTCACGCTGGATTATGCACTGAATATTTGCGGCGTGGATTACTCTGATAAGTTTTCACACAAAACAAAAGTTTTGAAAACAGTAAAGACATTAGAGCAAATAAGTAAGATCGAGCAATTTGTTTCAAACATGCAAAATCATCTTTTGCCAGATCCATTCTCAAGTAAAAATGATCGATCCTTTAAGCCCCTCCAGATTATATTTAATCCGATATCAATAGGCTTAGCATATACTTACGAACGCCTTGAAAATAACGCAACCGGTACTCATTATATAGGGTTTAATTCTGAGCCATTTATCAGTATCTCAATAAAAGCTGATATTATACAACTTATAGCCGCGTATGCCAGATCTGAGAAAATAGTAGGTAAGTGCCGGGAGATTGTTAAGGAAAATCTTAACGTAGAATCTTATTTGCAGTTTACAGCCAGCGCAAGTATGGATATTGGTGCTGCTTATTCAAAAAACGAATGGGCATTTAAGTTTGGTGATAATAATAAACTAAGTGGTTCCGCTCTCGGAGTTATATCATTCTTCGTAAAAGCAAAAATGTTGTTTATAAAAGTTTCTTTAACAGCTACAGGTACAGCAAAAACATCCTTCGGATTAGCTCTTGATGAGCATGAATATGGTCTCGACTTAGTATGCTATCACGATGGTATAACTGCAGAAGTTGAAATATTAGCCGATTTTTCTGCTGAAGAGGATATGGGTAAAGCAAAAGCTAAGAAAAAAAAGAAAGAAAACGAAGATGCCAAGAAAGATGAAGACGATAGTAATAAGGATAATGATCTTGAATACAAGGAAACGATCGTGTTGGGAGCGCCCTTAAAAATTGATGAATCAAAAGCTCGCATTAATATTTTTGGAAGCCCGCGTAAAATGCTTTAACAACGGTAGAATGGTACAACCGCAAATAATAAGTTATAATTAACAGAAGGGTTGGGTGTACACGTTTATAAAAGGATTGAAAATGCAGGTCAGGTTATTAGCTAAATTATGGATAGTAACATGTGGAGTGATGATGATTGCTGATTCTTACGCAAATGAAACCATACAAATAAGAAGTTTGTTTGATATAAATTCGGCTTTTTGCTCTATCAAAACAAACGGAGTAGAAGGAGTTACAAATAGAGCGTCGGCTTTGGAGGGGCGTGGGTACGGAACTTCAAGTACAAATTCAATGTTGGCCCTCGAGAACGGTATAAATGAGATTTCAGTTGAGTTTGGATCACTCGATTGGTTTTCTGATAATGATGATCAAACAAAAGGCGCATTTAAGGCCGATTCTTCTTGTTCATTATCTCTGGTATTAAAAAAACAAAATAATACGCAAGTTTTAAAATCCATAACGGTCAGCGTTGATAATAAAGGCATACCCTTTATGGATATGGACGGGGAAAGTATCAATAAAACGCAATCTAAGGGCATTAAAATCATCGGTAAGCAAATTGAAGAAGGGCATTTTCCAGATGACTTTTTTGAACCCCTTTATTTTCCAAAAAACATGGAGTTGTATGAATTCAAAAAAACAGTCTTCCTGAAAGGATTACCGGAATGGAAGTGGGTTAACGCAACGAAATTTACAGGCAGCCAGGTTCAAACAGCTGCGCTTAGAGAGGCGTACATCGATCTCTGGCGCGAATTTGCACACAAAAATAATAATGCTATAAAACAACGGCTTCATGTCAGTCTTGATGCATGGGGAATTAGTACGTTTAGCACGCCTGATGAGATATACGAAGATTATAATTTCGTTGAAAGTTTCAAAAACCATGCTTTCAAAATGCAACCTCTTAACTGGAATGATTATAAAATCGAAGTAATGAATCAAGGCAGAATGGTTCGCTTCGTTAATAAAACCGTGCCAACGTACTCTCCATTAACTTACTTCGTAAAAAATAAAAATGGAGAACAGCGAATCAGGAGTTACGCTCCCATATTCTCATTGATAAATGGGAAATTTATAGTTGTCATTTAAAACTATTTTTGATTTTAATCAGCGTCTGTGAACGATCACGGGCGCATTAATCTCATGAAACTAATTTTTATTAGCATATAAAAAATCCTACAAGGCATCACTTCACAAGGCACGTTTAAAATTAAAAAGAACTTATGAGTATCAAAATTGCCGGAGTTAAGTCTTTATTGCTGTCAGTTCTGTTCGTCTCCACTGTTACTTTTGCGGCTAATGACAAAATGAGAATTCGATCTGTATTCGATATCAATAAATCATTTTGTGCTATAAGAACAAATGGTGTGTTGGGAATGGATAACCGTTACTCTGCGCTGGAAGGGGCTGGAATAGGCACATCCAGTACAAATGCAATGCTTTTGCTGGAAAATGGTATGAATGATATCACTCTGGAATTTGGTTCATTAGGGTGGTTTTCTGATGAGAAAAAAGGCCAGAAGGACCGTGAGGAATTTAGCTTCGACTCATATTGTAAAGTGGCCTTGACAGCTTTTTCTGGTGAAGACAGGAAAACACTTAGCGAGATGAAAGTAACCATAAATAATAAAGGGTTACCATACGTATCTGAAGAAAATTCAAGCGGGGCTAATATAGAATCCAGAAAATTATTAGCCTGGCAAATTGAGAAAGGTCATATCTCTGATAAATATTTTATTAAAAATTACTACCCTGATGGAATGATCCTTTACCAATTTACACAAAAAGTTTCTCTAAAAAATCTTCCTGAATGGCGCTGGATTAATGCGACTCCATTCACCGGCAAGCCAGAGCAAGTTCAGGCGCTTAAGAACGCTTACGCTGAATTATGGCGTTTGTTTTCGGCAAAAGACAATAATGCCATAAAAAACAATATGAAGGTTCTTTTGGAGGCTTGGTCTATAGCCACTGGTTCCACTACTGAAGAACTGTATAATAACCATCAATTCGTAGAAAAATTCAAAAATAAAGACTTCAGAATGATCCCAATCAACTGGAATGATTACCAGGTAGAGGTGATGAACAAAGGCAGACTTGTTCGGTTCGTTAACAAATCAGATCCTACTGTTTATCCGCTCTCATATTACACAAAAAATGATAAAGGTGGAAATGAGATGCGATGGTTTACACCCATATTTTCACTGGTTGATGGAAAGTTTATACCGGTGATATAGAAGTTCAGAGTTAAATTCAGGTGTAAAATTATTATAGGTAGCGACTTTGAATCTATCGCTATCTATGCTGAGTGCATCCTTTATTAAATTTATCGTTACATACTCTTTATCAATGAGTATAAAAAAGAGAATTTTTTTGGAGAGTATATGCTCAATAGGCAACATATTTTGCATTCATTTTTTATTCCAGCACTGATAATGTCTCAAGGAGTTCTCGCTAATAATACTCAGCCAAAAATTCGCTCTATCTTCAATGTCAATGAATTATTTTGCGCTCTGCGTGTTAACAGTGTTTCGAGTGTGGATAATAGATATTCTGCAATCAATGGGTATAATATATTTAGTTCAAGCAGTAACTCTTGGCTGGTATTAGAAAATGGTTTAAATGAAATTACTCTTGAGGTAGGGGCTTTAGGTTGGTTTAGTAATAAAAATTCAAAAGATAAGGAAACTAACCAATACAGCACCGATGCATATTGTAAGGTTGAATTA
The DNA here is from genome assembly GCF_025914095.1 of Siccibacter colletis. Classification (NCBI taxonomy): domain Bacteria; kingdom Pseudomonadati; phylum Pseudomonadota; class Gammaproteobacteria; order Enterobacterales; family Enterobacteriaceae; genus Siccibacter; species Siccibacter colletis. The sequence continues at coordinate 1,936,493 of NZ_CP074352.1, forward strand.
ACTGCATTCTCAGCTAACGAGCAAAAAATTATTACGCGAATGAATGTCACAATTGATCATAATGGGCATCCTCAAGCAAACATAGAACAATCAGGTCAGAAGCAACTAAGCAGTAGAAAAATCGCGGCCTGGCAAGTGGAGCCTGGCCACATCGATAAAGATTATTTTATTGAGAATCTTTATCCTCATGGTATGACACTTCATAGATTTACTCAAAAAGTGAATTTGAAAGGACTACCAGAATGGCGATGGACTAAAGCCACGCCATTTACAAGTAAACCTGAAGAGATCCTTGCCTTGCAGAATGCTTATAATGAGTTGTGGAGATTTTTTGTAGCGAAAGACAATAACGCCATAAAGAATAAAATGCACATTTCATTAAATGCATGGTCAATAGCCACCGATGCTAACATTGACCGACTCTATAATAGTTATGATTTTGTTGATGGCTTTAAAAATAAAACATTCAAAATGATACCTATCAACTGGAAAGATTATACCGTCGAAATAACAAATAAAGGCAGGCTTGTAAGATTTGTCAATAAATCAGACCCAACCATATCCCCACTTTCATATGACGTCACTGCAGAAGATGGCGAAACAGAGCTGCGTTCATTTTCACCATACCTGTCGATAGTTGATGAAAGAGTTACACCTGTTATATAAATAATAGCCTACCCATTGTTTAGTCGATGGGTAGTTCCTTTGTGATACGCTAATACTTATTATGTCCGAATCTCATTCCTCAGAGATAAATCATTTTCTTTGGCTGCGTAAAAAATAAATCAGATGACTATTAAAAACGTCGTTGTGAACTCACTTATGTTAACAGGGTTATTAGTATCAATTTTCACTTATGCTTCCAGTGATAAGTCGAGCTTACGCTCTCTGTTTGATATCAACCAGTCCTTCTGCGCCATCAAAACTAACGGCGTCTTAGGGATGGATAATCGAAACTCTGCTCTGGCTGGCCGCGGGTACGGAACATCAAGCACTAATTCGATGTTATTCCTGGAGAATGGGATAAACAATATTTCTCTTGAAATAGCTTCTCTGGATTGGTTTACGGCAAAGAGTGACTCCCCTAAGGGGAAATTCGACCCGAATGCTTCATGTCAACTTTCGTTGATAGCTTCAGGCAATGGGAAAACAATTACCTTGAATACAATATATGTTGCAATCAACGAAGAAAACGAGCCTTATGAAAAAGGAACTAGCAACAAAAGTGGTTCTATAAATATCAGCAAAGTAGAAAAAATAAAAGCTGTACAGATAGAAGAGGGCCATTTTATGGAAGATTACTTTAATAAATACGACTTTCCAAAAGATATGGATGTATATAGATTTACGAAAACATTAAGCATCAGTGGATTACCGAAGTGGAAATGGACTGATGCTACACCTTTTACCGGTTCCAGGGAGCAAATATTGGCGCTGCAGAATGCATATTCTGAACTATGGCGAGCCTTTGCTTCGAAAAATAACAACGCCATAAAATCTCAAATTGATGAAAGTTTAAATGCATGGAGTATATCCACCAATACTGACAAAGCGAACATCTACAATGATCTGGATTTTGTAACTGATCTCGAAAACTCTACATTCAAAATGCTCCCAATAGATTGGTTCGATTACAAAGTTGAAGTCATGAACAAAGGACGCCTGGTGCGTTTCGTCAATAAATCAGCGCCAACATTTTCACCTGTCTCGTATTTGGTTGAGGATGATGAAAATGATGAACTTATAGGCACGTACTCCCCTATATTTTCGCTCATTGATGGTAAATTCATACCTGTCATTTAAGCCTGGCAATTCGGTATCACACATCCTTCAAATCCCCCTGGCATTGAGGTAGAAAGTTAAAAATGCGTACTCCTGTAAACTGGGCAATCATTGATGCTGCCGCTGAGCCAGCGCTATTCACTATGCTTGATGAACTCGACCCGCCGCATGCATGTCTTTATGCCGATCCGGTACCGGATGAGATCGGGTGTCTTGCGCCGTGGCTGGTACAGGTTACGCCTGACGTTCACAGCTGGTTACTCAAGCGGGAGACACCCTGGGGCATCATTGTTACCAGTTCTGTAGAAATGCCGGCGCTACGCCAGCACCTGCGAAAATACCTTCACGTCCAGATTCCGGATGAGGAGAAACCCGTCCTGTTTCGCTTCTACGATCCGCGAAATATCTGGGCGATGCTCGACATATTACCTCCCTGGGATCAACACTCATTTTTGGGGCCTGTAGAAACTATTTCTACGCGCTATGGAGGAAATGAACGTACTGAAAATTTTGCTGCATTACGTGAGCAATATCCGCGCGGCAGCGGTTCACGGCGCAAAATGATGCAGATCACCAGCTCCCAGATGGAACAGCTGAGTGAAATTTTTGAACAACGTTATGTTGATCAGCTGGTTGAGAAAATGGCGGAGTGGCAGGTGGAAAACATCACCATCGACCCGGATGACGTCGCTAACACTTTCCGCTGGCTTAAAGCGCAAGGCATTACGGATGATCGGAGCATTCGCGGTCTGTTCCGCTTGTTCTGTCACAAGAACTGCATCGCTGTCGCGTCGATACCTGCAAACTATAAAGCCGTGCTCTGCGATGATGCCGAAGAGGGTGTATATAAAGCGGAATCGCTATTGATTCAGGAGACAGGTGAAGTTCCTTTATAGAACCAGGAAAGGGAAAAATGAGCAGATTATTGGCAAATGTCTTATCCAGCATAATCGCGTTAGGTGCATATACCAATGCCCATGCGACCACAGATAATATATACATCATTTCATTTTCATCTAATACAAGCACGTGTCTGCTACGGGTGAATGATTTCCCTGGTGGCGACAGTACTCTTGCGGATCTAAGAACTGTCTCTATGGGATTTAACACTACAGCTTTTCTGGAAAATGGTGTTAATGATGTGGAACTGTTAATGGGGCCGATGGATCATAATAATCCTGACACACTATATAAAGAGAGTCGTTGCGAGGTTACGTTCACCAATGAGGAGAAAAACCATAGGCATGTCCTTGCAACGTTCAGGTTAGAAGTCGAAAAAAATAAAATAATCTCCCAAACTCAATATGACAGCGATCGTGCTGACGTGGGCAATGAAGCAAATTTTGAAGGCTACAGTTCTGAGAAAGGCGACTATGGTCTGTTCAAAATAAAGAGGAAGCTGACATTATCCGGCTTGCCTGAGTGGGCATGGGTTGGAGCTACTCCAGTTACCGATAATGATCTGCCTGCAATCAAAGCCGCCTATGAAAGCCTCTGGCGCATGATGTCGGAGCGTGACATTGCCGGGCTGCGAAATATTTCCAGGCTTTCGACTGAAGAACTATCCCTGGCTGAGGGTGTTTCGAAAGAATTTATATTCAGGTCGAACGACCTCGCCAGATATGTGGAAGATAACACTCTCCACCCCATGCCCATAGACTGGAAAAAATACCGGCTCAAAACATACAGAGGCGGGCGCCTTTTTCACATGACTGTAGGATTTTTCGAAAACTCACCGTTGAAAATGATGAATGCTAAAGGCAAGGCTGTTTATGCCTGGGCCCCCTATTTTTCGATGATTAATGGTGAAGTTGTGTTAGTGAGATAACGCTAAAGACAGTGGTATTTCTGATTCCATATTTGACGCTTCAACCTCTACTTACAGACCGTTAATACGCCTCTGCAAATTTAAGGATGATAAATGACAAGTCTGACGGCCGGTTCGCCATCGTGTAACTGTAAAAACCCCGATACCTGTATTCATGCTTTCACCTTAAAAGTGAAAGACAGAACCTTCGCGTATAAGCAAAACGGGTTTATCGACTCTGTGGATGCTATCGACGAGGGCGGCAAAGGCGTGCCGCTGTCTCTCACCTTAACCGGGAAAGCCTGCGTATCGCATAACCCAAAATGCCCGCAGGGTGAGATCTACAGCATCGATCAGAGTAAAACGCTCAAGACCTTTAATAACGGCGTGACTAATTACCCCGCGCGTTTTGACAGCAGCAAAGTGCGGTTCTTCGACCGATACGACTCGATTGATTTTCTGGTCGATTACGTATTAGCGAAAGACGTGAAAACCGTCATGCCGAAAACGGCGTATATGCTGCATGTCGGGCAGTGTAAGGGCGAAGCCTTTGTGCAAAAACCACTGACGTTCGCGGATGGGGTGTCTCAAATTATTAATCTCGCGCCGAGCGGAACGGTATGGGCCAATATCAACGTCTATCCCGATTTTAAATGGGAAACCAGCGTGTCGATTGGTGTCGGGCAAACCGTGGATGAGTACAGCGACAGGCAGTTGAAGCAGCAGCAGCGCGCCCAGAACACCAGCGCAGGCATGCCGCAGCGTGGGCATCGCGGCTGGACCCGCCGACCTCGCTACGGTATTACCAGCTCGCTGGAAATAGAAGGCAAACTCACCGCGAAAATGGCTGGGATAAGTCAGGATTATTCTGGCTCGCTGAAAAAAGATTTTGAACGTAAAGCCCAGCGGATATCGCTTATTAATAAATCAATGCAGGCCATTGATACCGTCACGAAAGCGCTCTCTACCGATGACGTCGGCAAAATTAAAGTGCTTACCACCGAAATTATTTTCCCTAAGCTTGAGATTAAAGGCAGCGGCGAACTGAAAGAGGATGCCGACACAAAGACGCTTTATATCGAAAGGCAGGGGTCGATCGGGCTTGCGCCGCTGGTCGGTATGAAAATCACCCTCGATCTGCTGCAGGCGTTCGCCGCCTGGTATCGCGCCGATGTGGTGCTTGCTGCCGTTCGTGAAAAGCTGGCCTCGGGTGAGCAAAGCTATCAGGAAGGCGGCAATGCGGCCTTTGCCGGCATGAAGTTTGAACTGGTCGCCGAAGGCGAAGTGGCTTTTACGCTGGCCTTTAAATCTGATGCGAAGAATAAATGGGAGTGGCAGAAAGTCGATAGCGCTGAGGCAAAGCTTAAGCTGACTATTGAGGCCAACGTGCGCGCGGGCATTCGCATTTATATTGCAAACGGGGCGTTAACGGTAGGCGGAAAAGCGGTGGCCGAAGGCTGCCTGGGCTTAGATAACTCTATAAAAGATAAGCTTGATTTGGTATTTTACCACAACGGCATCGTCGCCAAAGTCTACGTGAATTACACCGTTGGGCTGGCGTCTAAATCTGAACGTGTTTCGCAGTCCCAGGGCCTTCCAGGCAGAAATACATCGACCGGGAAATCAGGGAAGAGTGACAACATTGAAAAGGAGTGGATTATTCATGACAAGCTGGAAAAGAAAGATTCAACCGCGCGTTTTAATCTCGCTTAGCGTGCTGATGAGCGCTTTATTACTGCCAACTTTTTCTGCCAGGGCCGATGACATGATTATCGAAAAATACCTTTTCTCCTTCAAGACCAATAAAAGCACCTGCATCCTGCGGGTTAATGATTTTCCCGCTGCCGACAGCACCACCGCTGATTTTGGTACGATGTCGGCGGGTTTTAATTTAACGGCGTTCCTTGAGAATGGCCCTAACCATATCGAGCTATTAATGGGGCCGCAGGATCACGCCGATCCGCATACCTTATTCCCCGACTCCTCGTGTCAGGTCACTACCAGTAAAGACACGAAAGACGACAGCGTTACGCTTGCCGAATTTAGATTAACGGTCGATGCGCAGGGAAATATCACTGCGCAGGAGTCTGCCGATTATCAGGGCGGCGCGTATCACTCAAAAGTCCTCGAAGGCACCACCAAAAACCCGAAAGACTTCGGTCTCTATAAGCTTGAAAGCACCGTGACGGCGAAAGGGTTGCCGCGCTGGGCCTGGTCGGATGCGACGCCGGTAAGTGAAAAAGATCTGCCGCTGATTAAAAAAGCCTATGCCGATATCTGGAATATGATGAAAGCGCGGGATATTGACGCGGTGAAAAAAGTTACCCGCATCTCCAGCGAAGAAATGGCCTGGGCCGAGGGCACCACGCCAGGTGTGGTATTACTCTCCACCGATTTCCCGGAGCATGTGGTCGATAAACAGTACGCGCCGGTGCCGATTGCCTGGGATAATTACGAACTGAAAACCTATCGTGGCGGACGGCTGTTCCGTTTAGCGGCAGGCTTTTTCCAGAACTCGCCGCTGCAATTCCAGAATGCGCAGGGCGACGTGGTGTTCGTGTACAACCCGTACTTCTCGCTCATTAACGGCAAGGTCGTTCTGGTTCGTTAATGCTGGCTGTCACCGCGGCTGTCTCTGGCCGCGGTACAACGCCTTTCTTTAGTAACTTCCACTCAGTACAGGCGCATCGGTCGGGGTTGATTGCGAACTCTGGCCCACTATAAGGACATTTCATCATGGGAAACGCAGTAAAAGTCGGTGATACCGGCACCGCACATGGCAGTCATCCGGCGACACCGGTCACCGCCGGCTCGCCAACGGTAAAAGTAGACGGCGTGCCGCTGGCGCGGGTTGGCGATCCGCTGGCGGATCATGGGCATCCGCGCGCCATCGCCGCCGGGTCTGGCACGGTGTTTGTCGACGGTAAGCCCGCCGCGCGCACCGGGGATGCGGTAGGCTGCGGCGGGGTTGTGATTGGCGGCGGCACGGTGAATATCGGATGAACACGTTATTTGCGCTGCTCCTGCTGATTTTTGTGCTGCTGGGCGGCGTCGGGATGCTGATTTCCATCTACAACCGCATCGTGATGCTGCGCCATCACGTCGATAAAGCCTTTGCCAATATCGAAGTGTTGCTCAAGCAGCGGGTGGACGAGCTGCCGGAGCTGGTGAAGGTGGTTAAAGCCAGCGCCGGGTACGAGCAGCAGACGTTACAGCAGCTCACCGAACTGCGCACCGCGTTTATGAATGCCGGCACCCAGGAGGAGAAAATTACCCTGGTGAACCGGATGGACGGCGCGCTGAAATCGCTGTTTGCGGTGGCGGAAAATTATCCCGATCTGAAAGCAAGCAGGGCGTACCAGCAGCTGCAGCGCCGTATCTCTCAGCTGGAAGACAATATTGCCGACCGCCGCGAGTTCTTTAACGAGAGCGTGACGCTGTACAACGTCGGGATCAATGAATTTCCCAACCTGATCCTCGCCAGGCTGTTGCGCTATCAGCCAAAGCCGCTGCTGCAGTTTGCTCCCGAAGAGACGCGCTATACCGGCATCTCCCTCTGATACCGATGTGCCGGAGTCGGATGGCTCCGGCGTTACCCCCTCACACAAGACGTAACGCGTAATGGATTTCCTCAACGTTCTTTTCAATCTGGTCTTCGGGCCGTTCACCTTCCTCATCCTGATGGTGCTGTTTCTTGGGTGGCAGGCGTGGAAAATGCTGCCGTCTAAACGGCAGAAAAACGCGAGCCGCGGGGGCGGGTTCAGCACCTTCTGGCGCGGGCTGCTGGTGGTGCTGCTGCTGTCGGCGTTTATGGCCTTGCCAGCCCTCGGCGGGCCGGGCTTCGCGCTGCTCGCCCTGATCATCCTGCTGATCTCGCTGATCCCTGGCGATGAACGCCGCTTCTTTAAATACCAGCAGAATTTACCCACCAGCAAGATCCGCTCGCTGGCAATGGGGATTGTCGAGCTGCAGGGGCGCGCCCGCGCTGTTAAGACTCTGACCGCGCCGCTCAGTGGCCGACGCTGCATCGGGTACCGTCACACCATCCACGAAGAGGAGCGCGATGATGACGGCGACACCCGTTCCCGGCTGATCCACAAAGAGGAGCGCTGCTTGCCTTTTGTGCTGGAGGACGACACCGGGGACGTGCAGGTCGATGCGAAGGGGCTGGGGCTGTATGTGCTGCCGGTGTTTAAGGAGCAGCAGAGCGGTGACCGGGTTGCGCGGGAATACGTGCTGGAGCACGGCGCGGAATACCTGCTGGTAGGAAAAGCGGTACGTCGCGGCAGCGGCGTGGGCATCGTGCGCGACAACATCCGGCGCGTGTTTGGCATTGCCCCGGTCGGGCATCTGAAACGCCGGGTGAAACTCAACGCCCAGCTTGCCGTGTGGTATGGCTACACCGCGGCGATCGCAATTGTTGCTGCGCTTATCCTCGTGCTGCCGCTGGAAGTGGTGCACGGTAAGCTGCTGATCCACTACGCCGACTGGCCGCCGTACCGCTATTTGTTTAATGCCGCAGACGCAGGGCAGGGGAGCGTCGAGCTTCCGGCCAGCATCGCCACGCTGGTGACCACGCCGGGCTATATGCTGGTACTGGGCATCTTCGGCGCGATACCTGCGCTGGTGCTGTTTGCCACCACCATGCGCATTCCGCTCCTGGCCCGGCTGTCAAAAATGTGCGCCGGCACCGTGGCCGTCAGCTTCCCGGCGTCCTTTGTTGGCATGATCGTCATGCAGCTCGCAGGGTTTGACAGCATCTATCTGTTTCTGTGCTGGGCTATTCTGCACATCGGCTACGCGGTGTTTGTGGTGCTGAACTATTGCCAGCTGGCCGCGGTAATGAATGACTACAACCGGGACGAGCCGCCGGTACGCAAAAAGCCGCCGGTCAGGCGGCGTAAAAGGTGAGTCATCAGATGCCGGGAGCCGCGCCGCGAAAAGTTTTGCGCCACTCGCTCGGGCTGACGCCGAACTGCGTTTTGAAGCTCTGGCGGAACGATACCGGCGACTGAAAACCTGCCAGTTCAGCGACGGCCTCGACGCTGCGATCGGTGGTTTCCAGCAGCTCCTGGCTGCGCTGTAAACGCTCGGCGGTGAGCCAGTCGCCAACGCTCATCCCCGTCGCTTTTTGAAAATGGCGAGTAAAGGTGCGGCGGCTCATGCTGACGGTGCGCGCCAGCGTATCGAGATCGTGTGTCAGATGCAGGTTGCGCCGCAGGTAGTCCAGCAGCTGGTTGATGTGTGCATCGCGGGTGCTCTCCGGTACCGGGCGCTCGATAAACTGCGCCTGACCGCCTTCGCGGTAGGGCGGCATCACCATTCTTCGCGCCACGCGGTTGGCGAGCGCGCTGCCGTAGTGTTTGCGCACCAGATACAGGCAGCAGTCAATGCCTGCCGCGGTACCGGCGGAGGTGATCAGCCGATCGTCGTCGATATACAGCGCGTTGGTATCAAGCTGAACCTCGGGAAAACGCAGGGAAAAGTCGCGCTCATACTCCCAGTGGGTCGCCGCGCGATGGTGATTGAGCAGCCCGGCCCAGGCCAGTACGTAAGTCCCGAGACACAGCCCGACCACTTCCGCGCCGCGCTCCCAGGCGGCGGCGATGGCGTCCAGCAGCGCCTGGGACGGCTTCTGTTCCGGGTGATGCCAGAAGGGAACGATCACCACATCCGCCTGGGCGATTTGCTCCAGGCCATGCTCCACCTGCACCAGCATACCGTTGCCGGAATCCACCACGCCGGGCGTCTCGGCACACAGGCTGAGCCGGTAGCGGTCCGGCTCCGGCATCATCAAACCAAACAGCGTACAGGGCACCGAGAAGTGAAACGGGCTAAAACCCGGCGTGGCGACCACGGCCACGGAAAGAGCAGGCATACAGGTACTCCGGTTAATCAGGACGCGCCGCACCCGGCGCGTCATACACTCAGAACAGACAGGACTCGCCGTCGGCAGGGATCACCACGCTATCCTGGATCCCGTGCTGCGTCACGTAAGTGCGCAGTTCACCCCGGGTCAGCAGACAGTGGTTGACCGCCTCCATGTGCGAGGCCACGACGATGGCGTCCGGCAGCGCCCGGTGCGTGCGCAGCACATCCTCTTTGCCCATAATAATGGCACCAATATCATCCACCTGCGCGAAACCGGCGTTCAGCACCACCACGTCCGGATTCCAGCGCGCCAGGCTCTCCTCATAGGGTTTCACCCAGATGGTATCCCCGGCGATATACAGCGTTTTTTCGTCGGCATGGGTAAACACCAGTCCACAGGCATCCCCCAGGAAAGCGGCCACCTCCGGAATGGCATACGCGGCATCGCTGCCGTGCTGGCCATCGGTTTTATGAATGCCAATCCCCGCAAGCGTGTTGCTGTCAGCCAGCGGCTGAACGTTGCTGAAGCCCTGGCTGCGGATCAGCGTCGCGTCGCTGTCGTTCTGGGTGTAGATCGGCATTGCTTTGGGAATAGTGGCGACCGCGGCTTCATCCCAGTGATCGCGATGGGTGTGGGTGACAAGAATGGCATCGACATCAAGCAGGGTTTCCAGCGGCAGCGGCAGCGCGACGCGGGGGTTGCGCAGGTGCGAGCGTGCCGTGCCGGGGAAACCTTCCCAGGCCTCTTTTTCGGCCAGCATCGGGTCAATCAGAAAACGGGTGCCGGCGTACTCCAGCAGCAGGGTGGCGTTGCGAATTTGGGTCAGTTTCATCATCTACTCCAGGGTTCATGTGGTCAGTGAAGCCAGTTTAGAGCGTCTCAAAACGTCTGATGAGTAGCCTGATGGTCAACTAACGATGGAATCGGGCCAGAATAAAACGTGACATAATCGGGATCAGAGCCTGGGCAGATGCCCAGGCCAGAAGCTTTACTGCGGGTCGTTTGCCGCCGGCGCGTTGCCATTGCGCAGCGTGCCGGCGATCACGTAGCCATGCTCCATTCGAATCAGCTGCTCTGCTTGCAGATAGTGGCCCGGCCCGAGCAGGATTTCGGATTCAACATCCGTCATATGCTCCTGTGGCTCGTCACTTAATGCCTGACCCAGCGCGGGAACGCTGACGCCCGCTGCCTGTTCCGTTTTGAGCATAAACTGTATCGATGTCGCCCCCTCCGGCTCGTTCTCCAGCGCGCGCAGCGCATCGCGGCGCAGGCACTCATCTTTAACGCTGTTTGTCGTCAAATCGATGGTGTAGAGCGGTTCCCCCATCAGTTTCTCCTGCTGCTGGGTGGCAAAGTTTTCCGCGATGTCATAGTCGCCGCTGGTGCTGCAAAAGCCGTTGAAACGCAGGTTTTCACCGTTAAGCAGCGCGCTGACGATCCGGTCGCCCTCGAACTCACCGTCATGACCAATCCCGGACTGACCGCGCATCAGCGGTACGCCGGACAGCCGGGGCGCGGTATCAATAAAACTCGCCAGCGAAGCCACCGGCCCGGCGAGGGTGTCCGGAATACGGGTGCGCAACTGTTCAATAACGGCGTTGGCGTTACGTTCGTGTTCCTCTTCATTTGCCGCATCTTCAGAGCTGGGGTAGAGAAAGAAATCTGATGCAAACTGATGCAGAAATTCCTGCACCTCCTCCGGATCGCGGAATTTATCGTTAGTGCTGACCAGGTAGTGCGTCAGATCCTGATACCCCATCGCCGCGATATTCATCATCACAAAATCACCGGCATGGGCGGCGCGATAGTGATTGAGCGCTGCGGCAACGTTTTGTTTCTGCTCGGGCGGCAGACGGGCGGCCATCTCTGCGGTGCGCCGATCCAGTAGCTCATGAGTCGCCTCGACGGTATATTTATCCATCTCGCAAATGCGATCGAGATCGGCGCTGGCATGGCGGGCAAGGGCGTCGGCATTCGCCCGCAGCTGTTGCGCCTGGCCGGGGTGGATCGGATGCCGGGCGCGCTGCTGGATCCGCCGTGACCGCTCATCGCTGAACGCTGACAGAAAGCCGCTGTTGTTGAGCGGACGCGTGATGATGGGCCGGCCATGCACCCGTACTGCGTGGTGCCCCGGTGCGGTCGCCGCGCTGGCAGATTGCGCACCGTGGGTGGACGATGCGGGGGCGGCCGGCTGCTGCAAGGCGGAAGCCGCAGACGTTGGGTTCATGCGATGGGCGTAATGGTTCTGTACTGGCACGGGTTGTTCTCCTTAGTTCAGCGCGGTATTGGCATCGCGGGCGTAGCGCAACGCGCCGATAGCGATAAACCCGTCATCGTGACGGATCAGCTGTTGCGGAATAAAAACGTGGCCGGGAGCGAGCAGCATCTCGTTCTCCTGGCCGGTAATATGCCCTTCACCGGCGTGCGGGTTGAGCGCCTGTTCGGTGGCATTTACGCTTACCCCGGCGGCATTGTCCGGCCGCATCAGACAGAGCAGCGATTTACGCGCGTCGTCACTGTTGCCGCTGTCCAGCGCCTGCAGCGCGTCCCGCCGCAGCACTTCGTTGTGCGCCTCGTTAGCCCGGTCGGTGAAGTCGATGGTGTAGAGCGGGGTGCCAAAGCCGGAGCTGCTGAGCTTGCCGGTAAAGTCCATCGCCGCATCGTAGCTGGAGGTGGTACTGAGGAAGCTGTTGAAGTGCAGGCCTTCGCCGCGCAGCATGGCGCGCAGCGTGTTATCCAGCGAGCGCAGCGGATCGTCACCCCCGGTCGAGCCACGCAGCAACGGCATTTCAGACAGGCGCGGCGCCTGATGGAGGTAGTCCGTCAGGATTCTGGCCTGCTCCGGCAGCAGCGCTTCCAGGCGGTTGCGCACATCGTCCATCGCCTCCTCTTCATCACTCTCATAACCGCTGAGGCAGTTGTAGCGGCTGGCAAACGACGCGACAAAGTCCTGCAGGTGCTCCTCGGGGTCGCGATGGGGGTCAATGCTGTGCAGGTAGCTGCGCAGGTCAGGAAATCCCATCGCGCTGATGCTCATCAGAACATGCCCGCCATCGGTGCTGCGGTAGTCATCGAGGGCAGAGGAGATATCGCTGTGCTGGCGTGGGTCCGTGCGCTGCAGCGCCTGATGCGCCATCTCCTGAGCAATATGATTGAGCGCCGGAAAACGCTCCAGCCCCATATTGCGGATGCGGGCGACGTCCCGTGCCGCCGACTGGCGAAGCGCCGGATCGTTCAGCACCTGGCGGGCAAACGCCGGGTTGATGCCCATTCGGCTGGTGTGGCTGATGCGGGCGCTGTTGGCATTCCCGAAGGAGGAGACAAAGCCGGACTGGTTTAGCGGGGAAAGCGTGACGCTCTGCTGACCAATCCGAGTGATGCCGCTTCCCGGATGCGTCGGGCGCGGTGTCTGCGTCTGACTGGCTACTGGCGCATGATGCGACGGATGATGAAGCAGCGTACGGGCGTGTGCAGCTGTGGTTGCAGCATTAATGCCAGAGGGCATGACCTGGGTCCTCACGGTAAAGGGGTTACCGGTGAGTGGCAAAATCGCGGGGCGGGTTCCGGGGCAGCAGAATAGAATTTTCAAAAGATCAATTTTTGAAATTTTATTTCGTGTAAAGAAGAATAATTATGTAGTGGGTAAGCAATGGAGTGGGGTAAAAATTAATCACTGATGTCGGTTGTTATTAATTATTGTTAGATGAAAACTATGTTTTTACTTCAGATATAACAGGTTTTAGTGGTGAGTGGTTGTCAGGGGTTTATCAATCATGTATCATGACAGATAAACTTATCTATAATATTCAAAATATGCGCGTTTATTCTATCGATTATCTCCGTGGTGTTATGGCGCTTTGCGTGGTCTCATATCATTTTGCTGGTTGGGTCGGGTATCCTCAAGATGCTTCCACTTTACTTGGCAAATTAGGTATTTATGCTGTCTCAATATTTTTTATCATAAGTGGGTGCGCTCTTTATCTTGCGCATCACAATGATAAATTAAGTTGGCGGCACTATAAAATTTTTATTATCAAAAGATACTTCAGGTTGCTCCCTGTGTATTGGCTGGCTATGGTTTTGGTGATATTGTATTGGTTTACTTATGGCAATGGCATTTCTCGTGATGTGAGCACATTGATTTTAAATGCCACTCTTCTTTTTGGTATATATAAACCAGCTGACTACATTGTTGTAGGAGGCTGGTCTATTGGTAATGAGATTTTTTATTACTCTCTTTTTCCTGCTATTCTTATGTTAGTGAAAAGTCGCGCAGGACAATGTACATTAATCGCTATTTGTTTGATTTTGTTTTGTTTTTTTAGTTTTTTCTATTTAAGCGATTCATTCTCGCTTTCTGCGCAATGGAAGCACTACATTAATCCTTTCAATAACATTATTTACTTTATTTCTGGCGTTTTCCTTAGTTATGCACTCTACAATTTTAACGCCAACAAGCACTATAGCCTATGCTTGATCGTGCTGTTAGCAACCATTTTTTGTTTATTCCCGGGTAGCGGCAACCAAATAACAATTGTTACTGGATTTGATAGGGTTGCACTATCAATAATTGTTATTAGCCTTGTAGCATTGGTGTTTATATTAAAAGACTTGAAAAACTTTCCTTTCCTGCATAACGCATTTAAATTTTTAGGTGAGATATCATATTCAATGTATCTTCTGCATGGTGTGATGTTCTCTTTTTTCACTAAGCAGTTGCCTAATTTAGGCCTTGACATGAAATCAGATGCCATGCCCATATATATTATTTTTATTTTATTGCTTATGGTTGCCTCGAAAATGTGTTACGAACATATTGAAACCCCAGCAATTAATCTCGGGAAAAAAATAATTTCACGCCTTTGATCATTATATGATTTGATGTTGCACAACGTTAAATTCCCATCTGGATGTAACGCTCATAACGCTACATTCAGCCAGGAACCAATAAACTCTGAGTAAATGGTGAGCCTTATATAATAAGGCTCACGCTGCTTCTAAAAGTCCATAATATCTTAAATGTTCGCTTTAATTTTAAGATTGTCGCGGCGGGATGCGACCCGCCGCGCGGGGGTCAGCGCACCAGATTGTGGCTCAGGGAGTATTTCACGATGTCGGCATTATTGGTGAAGTTCATGCGCTTCATCATGCGTGACTTGTAGGTGCTGACGGTTTTATTGCTGATGGATAACGTATCGGCGATAGCGTTGATGGTCTCGCCATGCGCCAGCATGATCATGATCTGCCGTTCACGCATGGTCAGGCTCTCATGCGCTGCGCGGTTGTTGCCCTGATAGTCGGAAAACACAATCTCCTGGGCGAGGTCGTGGTCGATGTAGCGGGAGCCGCGCGCCACGGTACGAATCGCCTTCAACAGCGCCTCCGGCGGTTTGTCTTTGGTGATGTAGCCCAGCGCGCCGCTGCCTAACACCCGGCGGGCGATCTGCGGCTCGTTGTACATGCTCAGCACCAGAATGCGCAGCGCAGGATACTGCGGCCTGATGCGGTGGATCAGGTCTTCACCGCTGATGCCCGGCATCGAGAGATCCAGCAGCAGCAGGTTTACCTGATGATGGCGCAGGCGCTCCAGCACCTGGCCGCCGTCCGGCGCTTCGCACACCACGTCAATTGCGTCATCAAGGGCGAATATCTGCTTCAGGCCTTCGCGCATGATGGCGTGATCTTCGGCAATCATCAGCCGTATCCGCTCTTCCATTGTTTATTCTCCTTTATGTTTATCGCCGCAGGTCTGGGAACGCGAGCCGGGCAGGGGAAAGCTCAGCCGCACCCGGGTGCCTTTGCCGCGCGCGCTGACGATCGTCGCTTCGCCATTGAGCATCCGCGCCCGCTCCTGAATGCCTGGCAGGCCAAAGGCGTTTTTACGCACCCGCGCGGCGTTGAAACCCTTGCCGTTATCGACAACCTCAATAGTGATGGTGTCAGGCTGCGGTTTAACGATGATATAGACCGTACTGGCGCTGGCGTGGCGCGCCACGTTGGTTAACGACTCCTGCACCACGCGGAACGCGGCGGTGAGCGTCGCTTCATCCAGATTGACGGCGCTTTCGTCCGGCGCCACCAGGATACAGCGGCAGCCGCCATCCTTGTTGAACCGATCGCGCAGCCACTCCAGCGCCGGGATCAGGCCCAGATTCAGCACGTTCGGCCGCAGGCGCGTCGAGACATCCCGCACCACCTGAATCGTGCTGTCCACCAGCCCCATCAGATTATCGAGCTGCTCGCGCTGTCCGGCGAGAGGCTGGCCGGCACGCATCGCCAGCAGCGACAAACCGGTGCGCAGCGACGTAAGATGCTGGCCCAGCTCGTCGTGAATATCCCGCGCCAGCTGCTTGCGCTCCGCTTCGCGATCCTGCTCGAAATTCTGCGCCAGCATGCGCAGCTGCTGGTGGGCGGCCCGCAGCTCCTCTTCGGTCTGACGGATCGGGGTGATGTCACGCCCGACGGCCAGTACGCTCACCATCTTGCCCGCCAGGTCATATTCCGGCACGCAGCGCACGTGCAGGGTACGTTTCCTGCCATAGCGCTGCAGCGTCAGCTCATCCTCCGCGCCTTTCTCATCCACCAGCGTTTTCGATACCAGCTTAAAAAAGCTCAGCCCGACGTCGCCTTTCGGCACGCTTTCGGTGAGCGGTTTATGGTGGATTTCCTGCTCGCTGACGCCAAACCAGTTCTGCACCGCCGGGTTGGCATAGAGGCAGCGGGTATTGAGGTCAAAACGCAGGATCAGATCGGGGGAGTTCTCCACCACCATATTCATCTGCTTCTCGCGCAGCCGCTGCTGCTCTTTCTGCCGACGCAGTTCGCGCACGTCGTGCACGATGCAGAGAATGTGCTCCTCGCCGCGCTGGTCGTAGCCGACG
The DNA here is from genome assembly GCF_025914095.1 of Siccibacter colletis. Classification (NCBI taxonomy): domain Bacteria; kingdom Pseudomonadati; phylum Pseudomonadota; class Gammaproteobacteria; order Enterobacterales; family Enterobacteriaceae; genus Siccibacter; species Siccibacter colletis. The sequence goes on from NZ_CP074352.1 coordinate 1,952,835, forward strand.
CAGCTGATTTCAACCGGAATCAGCTCGCCGTTGTGACCGGCATGGTGCGAGGTGAAGGTAATACCTTCCGGGCGCACGCTGAGCTTCCACCACAGGGCGAAGACATCATCATCGCGCAGTTCCGGATCGATACTGGAGAAAGAGAGCCGGGAAAACGCTTCGCGCGAATATCCCAGCAGCTCACAGGCTTTATCATTGACATATTTGATACGCAGATCACAATCAATCAGATATATCGCGTCATGCACTCGATTAAGTGCAATGTCAGATAAATTTGCCGTCTCGCGATCGCTATATTCAGGACGGTTTGCAATAGCCTGCAGTAGCATAATTCCCTCTATGTTTTTGCTGACGTCGTCACCGGTGAACATCGGCAACCCATAATATTGGTGGCATTAACTTTCTCCTCTGAACTATTTCAGGTGTCGGGTTAATTGACGTTAACAACATAGTAGCAGCTTAATCATGTCAGACTATTGTCAATATTCGCCTCAGGCATAAATACGCGTTTTTAACGCTTCTCTGGCGCGCGACAGACGTGAACGCACGGTGCCGAGGGGAATATTCAGATGCTGGGCCACATCCTGATAACTGCCTTCTTCCTCCACCAGGATCGAGAGCATCGATTTAATATCCGGTGCCAGCGAATCAATCGAATCGAGGGTATTTTGCAGCAATTGACGGTGCTCCGTCAGGTCGCACGGGTCGTTCTCCAGCAGCAGGTCGGCGGTGATCTCATCGTCCAGACACTCCAGCAGCCCGACGCTGTGCTGGCTCTTGTAGTAATTGCGAATCAGATTAACCGCAATACCAAACACCCAGGTTTCCGGACGTGATGCGCCCATAAATTTATGGCGATTACGCAACACTTCGAGGCAGGTCATTTGCAGAATATCTTCCCCGTCCTCAGGATTGGCAATTCGCTTTCGAATGAAATTGAGCAGCTTTTTATTATGCGTGAGAAAAACCTCGTCCCAGTTCACATTTAACGCAACATCATTTGCAAATTGAGTTTCTGCGATATCAGGGGTCATGGTGCTGAACATTATTTTCTCTCCGGTGGATGTCATCGTGACCTCCATGACATAGCAAGGGCTGTGCCAGCAGCGGAGCAGCAGATAATTCGCTGTTTTGCGTACTTTTTAATTCCCCTCCAGGACTTATCTGAGACAATTTTTGTTTTCGCCGCAGGATCGCGAATGCAATTAATTGCATTTTGCCGCTGCGATATATTTTCCCTGCACCTCCTTCTTGCTGGGTGCGCAAAATGGCGCTGCCGTTCCTGAAATATTTCATCGGGATTTTTTTACTTTTTCTGGAACCGCGAGGCCGCCGCCGACACTGAATGGGGGTGATGACCAACGAGGAGTTCCGGCGATGATAAAAATGCAACACGCGCTACTGGTGCCGCTGGCGTTAAAAGCGCTGCACAAAAGTAGCGAACAGTCTGCTGCTAAAAATGCCGCTCACTCCCCGGATAACGTCCGTACCCGCGCCGAAACCCTGAACGATTCGCTGGAAGAGATTGGTGTGATGTTCAGCGAGAAGATGGAGCGCAAGAATAAAGCGCTCAACCGCCGTAGCCTGCAGAGCAACCTGCTGCGCAACAAGAACGCCATCGGCAAAATCGACGAGCTGACGCACCTGTTTGAACTGCTGGACAACAACGATCAGCGCCGCACCGAAGAGCAGCTCGGCCAGCTGCGCGACCTGCTGAGCCAGTCACCGCCGCCGGACAGCGAGGCGCTGCTTGAGAAAGCGGGCGGCGACCCGGCACGCTGCAACGTGCTGCTGCGTATTCTGGAGCAGCAGGCGCATGCGGCGGGGGATGATTCCCTGGTGCAGGCGCTCAGCGGGCACCTGCACCAGCTGCAGCTCACTCACGGTAACATCATCCGCGCCGGCACCAACACCGCTGCCGCCATTGCTGAACACACCCGCGATCCGCAGCACAAGCAGTCGCTGCGTAATCTCTATTACGACACCATCGTTGATCAGCAATCCGCCGTGATGATGCTCGACATGCTGCTTGAGCAGGTGGAGTCGCGTCATCTGCTGCCAAAGCTGCGCACGCTGCAACGGGCGCTGGCAGACGACATCGCTGCGCTGGCCCCCTCCATCAGCATAGGTGCGCTGGTACGCATTCAGCGCGGGCTGCGCGATGCGGCACAGATCAGCCAGTCCCTTGCTGACAGTAGCGCCTTTATCAAGCGTATGAAAAGCAAACTGCCGGAAGTAGCGATGACCGGTCTGGATCTGACGCGCCGCGCCTTGCAGATCAGCTACAGCGGGGCATACCAGAGTGACTATCAGCACCTGGCGGAGGACATCGTCGGGGAACACACCCGGCATCTGCCGCTGTTTTACGCCGGGCTGTTTCCACTGATGCATGGATTACCGCCGTCGCTGTGGCAGGAGCCGGACAGCCGTAAAAACGCGCTGACGCTGCTGCGCAGCATTATCAGCGATGTATCAAAAGCCGAGACGCAGGCCAACATGCGTAAAGACGTTTAATTCCGCACCCGACGAGGCCCTGGCGATGAATGCCCTTTTTCAGATCCTGAACCGTATAGCCATCAGCGCAATGCAACGCTCCGAAGTGGTCGGGGCTGCGTTTGCTATGGCGCTGGTGTTTATGCTGATCATCCCGCTGCCGCTGGCGCTGATTGACGTGCTGATTGCGGTTAACATCTGCCTGTCATCGCTGCTGGTAGTGCTGGCGATGTACCTGCCGAAACCGCTGGCGTTCTCCACCTTCCCGGCAGTGCTGCTGCTGACCACCATGTTCCGCCTCGCGCTCTCTATCTCCACCACGCGCCAGATCCTCATCCAGCAGGATGCCGGGCACGTGGTGGCTGCATTCGGCAACTTCGTAGTGGGCGGCAACCTGGCGGTGGGGATGGTGATGTTCTTAATCCTCACGGTGGTGAACTTCCTTGTGATCACCAAAGGCTCGGAGAGGGTGGCCGAAGTGGCGGCGCGCTTCACGCTGGATGCCATGCCGGGTAAACAGATGTCCATCGACAGCGACCTGCGGGCCGGGATGATTGACGTCTGGCAGGCGAAGACCCGCCGCAGCGAGCTGGCGAAAGAGAGCCAGCTGTTCGGGGCGATGGACGGGGCGATGAAGTTTGTGAAGGGCGATGCCATCGCCGGGCTGGTGATCCTGTTTATCAACCTCATCGGCGGCTTCAGCATCGGCGTGTTGCAGCTCGGCATGCCCGCCGGGGAAGCGATGCACGTCTACTCCATTCTCACCATCGGTGACGGACTGATTGCCCAGATCCCGGCGCTGCTGATCTCCCTGACTGCCGGGATGATCATCACCCGCGTCTCCTCGGATAACGAGCAGTCGGTGGATAACAACATTGGCCGTGAGATCGCCGAGCAGCTCACCAGCCAGCCCAAAGCCTGGCTGCTCTCCTCCTTCGGAATGGTGGGCTTTGCGTTGCTGCCAGGGATGCCGACCGGCGTGTTCCTGGTGCTGGCCGCGCTGACCATGATCAGCGGCGGTTTCCAGATCTGGCGTGCCCGTCAGGAGCTACAGCTGGCGCAGCCGCAGATGGAGAATGAAGTGGTGCCGCCGGAGCTGAACGGCAAAGAGGATCTGCGCCAGTTCAATCCGACGCGGCCTTACCTGATTAACTTCCCCTCATCCTGTCGCGGCAAGCCGGAAACCCTGGAGCTGGTGCAGGAGATCCGCCGGCTGCGCAACCGCATCGTCTATCACTTCGGGTTTACGCTCCCGGCCTTTGATATTGAATTTGTCGATCACCAGCCGGAAAACGAGTTTCGCTTCTCGGTGTATGAGATCCCAAAAGTGGTGGGCACCTTTAACGTGCCGATGCTGGCCGTGAAGCGCAGCTGGCTGGAAAGCATTCCCGAGGCCCAGCGCGAGGGGATGGTGGAGGGCGAGGAACTGCGCCGCGAGGCGGACCTTATCTGGCTGCCGGCGGAGCATCCGCTGCTGGAGAACGACGAGGTTGAACGCTGGAGCGCCCGTGAACTGCTGGTGAAGCGCATGGAAAACGCCATCCACGCCAGCAGCCCGCACTTTATCGGCCTGCAGGAGACGCGGGCGCTGGTCTCCTGGCTGGAAGCCGAACAGCCGGAGCTGTCTCAGGAGTTGCAGCGCGTGATGCCGGTGTCGCGCTTCTCGGCGGTGCTGCAGAAGCTGGTGGCGGAACGTATTCCGCTGCGCTCGGTGCGCGCCATCGCCGAAGCGCTGATCGAGCACGGTCAGCACGAACGCGACATTCATCTGCTCACCGACCTGGTGCGTATCTCAATGAAAAACCATCTCTGCTATCAGTATGCCCGGGTTGACGGCCTGCACGTCTGGCTCATCACCCCGGAGCTGGAAGAGCAGCTGCGCGACGCCCTGCGCCAGACCCAGAGCGACATCTTCTTTGCCCTGGCGCAGGAGCAGGTCTCCGCCATTCTGCAGGAAGTGGGTCAGGCCTTCCCGGTGGACAACGATCAGCGCGCGGTGCTGCTGGTAGCCCAGGATCTGCGCAGCCCGCTGCGCGCGCTGATCCAGGAGGAGTTCCACTATGTTCCGGTGCTCTCCTTTGCGGAGCTGCAACCTAATCTCGCGGTTAACGTGCTGGGTCGCCTCGACCTTGATCCGGCCGTTTACTCACTTACCACCTGGGAGAGTTAATGATGTTCGAGCTGCGCGTGCTGTCCGGCCTTCATTTAGGCGCGGCGTTGCCACTCTTTGGCGACAGTTGGGTACTGGGCCAGTCCGGGGATGCGGACCTGCTGTTGAGTGACGACGGCATAGGTTCTGCGGTGTGGCGGTTACACCGTCACGAATCCGGATGGGCGCTTGAGCAGCCGGGCGGCGAGCAACACACGCTTGTCAGCGGCACGCCGTTTGCCGTGGGCCCGGTCTGGCTGGCGGTCGCCGATGCCGACACGCCCTGGACACCGTTTGTGGCGCCGGTGCAGCAGACCGCCGCCGCCAGCGTTGCGGCACCCGCGCCAGCCCCGGCGCCGCGCAAGAGCCTGTTTACCCGCACCATGCGGGTGGCGATGGTGAGCATGATGCTGCTGCTGACCTTTACCGTGGTGAGCTGGATTTTGCAGCCGACCGTGGCGCAAACCCAGGTGGTGTCCGGCCCCGGCAGAATGCTCAACGTCAGCGACGTCAAAGCCCCGCTGTTGAAGATGCTGCGCGAGCGCGATCTCGGCAGCGCCGTGGCGGTGATCGTTCACGAAAAATCCGTTGAGCTGAAAGGCAAGCTGAGCGACGCCCAGATGGAAATCTTCAATCGCATGATGGGCCGCTTCAATGACGAATTTAAAACAGCGGTGCCGGTGGTGAATAAAGTGGAGCCGCTGAAAGTGGAGCTGCCGTTCCGCATCGTGCAGATCACCACCGGATCGCGCGCCAACATCGTTACCGATGATGGTCAGCGGCTGTTTATTGGTGATGAGGTAGACGAGCTGCGCCTGGTATCCATTACCGGCAATCAGATTGAGTTCAGCGGCCGGGAAAATATCAAGGTGAGCTGGTGATGACTGACGCGCTCAACGGCTGGTTCGAACAGCAGCGTCAGCGGCTGGCGGCGGTATCGCCGGTGAAAGCCTGGGGGCGCATCACCGGTATCAGCGGCATTTTGCTGGAGAGCAGTCTGCCCCAGGCGCGCATCGGCGATCTGTGCCAGGTGGTGCGCGACGACGGCAGCAGCGTGCTGGCCGAAGTGGTGGGGTTTAACCCGCAGCACACGCTGCTGTCGGCGCTGGGGCAGCTGGACGGTATCGCCCAGGGCGCACGCGTGATCCCGCTGCGCCTGCCGCACAGCATTGTGGTGTCCGAGGCGCTGCTGGGTAGCGTGCTCGACGGCTTCGGGCGACCGCTGAGCGACGAAGGCGTGGGCGCGTTCGCCATGCCGGGGACCGTCAGCGATGCCGTGAGCGTGCTGGGCGACGCCCCGGCACCTACCGATCGCCCGCGCATCGACACGCCGCTGCCGACCGGGATTCGCGCCATTGACGGCCTGTTAACCATTGGCACCGGGCAGCGCGTCGGCGTCTTTGCCGGGGCAGGCTGCGGAAAGACCACGCTGCTGGCCGAGATGGCGCGCAACACGCCGTGCGACGTGATTGTGTTTGGCCTTATCGGCGAGCGCGGACGCGAACTGCGCGAGTTTCTCGATCATGAGCTGGATGAGGAGCTGCGCCGCCGCACGGTGCTGATCTGCGCCACCTCGGACCGCAGCAGCATGGAGCGCGCTCGCGCCGCTTTTACCGCCACCGCCATCGCCGAAGCCTGGCGCGACCAGGGGAAAAGCGTGCTGCTGATCCTCGATTCTCTGACCCGTTTTGCCCGCGCCCAGCGTGAAATCGGCCTCGCGCTCGGCGAGCCGCCGGGACGCGGCGGGCTGCCACCCTCGGTATATACGCTGCTGCCGACGCTGCTGGAGCGGGCCGGGCAGACCTCACGCGGGGCCATTACCGCACTCTATTCGGTGCTGATTGAGGCCGACTCGATGAATGACCCGGTAGCCGATGAAGTGCGCTCGCTGATCGACGGTCATATCGTGCTGACCCGCAAACTGGCGGAGCGCGGCCACTATCCGGCCATTGACGTGCTGGCGAGCCTCAGCCGCACCATGAGTAACGTCGCCACCCGGGAACACATCGGTAATGCGGTGCAGGTGCGTCGCATGATGGCGGCCTGGCAGCAGGTGGAGATGCTGATCCGCCTCGGCGAGTACCAGGCGGGTCATGATGCCATGACCGACGCGGCGGTCGACGCCCAGGATGCGATTAACGGCTATCTGCAACAGGCGATGCATGAACCCACACCCTATGACGACACGCTGCAACATCTTTCGGAGGTAAGCCGCTATGCGCCGACATCGTAATCCGGACGACGATCTGGTGGTGGAAGAGACCGGTATCGAGCTGCAGAAAGCCTTTGCGCTGTTACTCCCAATCCGCCGCCAGCGCCTGCGACGCAGCGAGCGCCAGCAGCGCCAGGCGGAGCAGGCATTGCGTGACACCGTCACGCAGGGCGAACGCATTGAACGCGCGCTGGGGGAGCAGCAGACGCACTATCTGGCGCTGCGCGAGGCCTTTGTCGACCGCCATATGGAGGGGACGCAGAAACAGGAGCGCCTGATGCAGGGGCTGAACCAGGAGCGCAGCGCCTGTGAAGCGGTAGCCGGACACAAAAACGCGCTGACCCAGTGCCAGCATCAGCAGCGCCAGCGTGCGGAATACCTTGAGCAGGCGCAGCGCGAAACCCAGGCCCGGCAGCGCGATCTGGAGAAGCTGGAGTACATGATTCAGGAAAGCGAGGTGCTGCGATGAGCGCATTACCCCAGGCCCGCGATACGGGCAAACAGACAACCTCTCAGCCACAGCGGGCGCAGGCACCCGTGCGCGAACGCCAGACTAACAGCAGCGATGCCGCCGCGCCGGATCGTAAAGCGAAGGGCGCACCGGTACGTCAGGATGCTTCCCTGTTTGACGCGCTGCTCGGCCAGCCCGAGACCGGCCTGATGCCGACCGGCGTACCGCTGACTGCCAGTGCGTATCCGTGGCTGCAACCACCGGCCACTCAGGACACCGGGCAGGTGGCCTCGCCGGCGCGGATCTGGCAGCAGATTGAGCCGCCGCTGTGCGGCATGGTGGAGAAGCAACCTCCTGGCGCGGTGGCGATGACGCTGCTGCTGCCGAAGCTGGGGGAAGTGGATGCCCGGCTGAGCGCGACGGGAAACGGCAACGGCTGGGATATCAACCTGCGTTTTGCTCCGCAGGCGCTGTTAATGATGGCTCCGCATCAGGAGCGCTGCCGGGAATCGCTGCGCCGTCGTCTGGCCTGCCAGGTGCGGCTGCGCTTTGAACAACGCGGAGGCCAGGCATGAATACCCTGGCGCTGCGCAGGCTGTCGCGCAGCGAAGTGCGGCTGCGACAGAAGGTGGGCGCGGGCTGGTTTTACCCGCTCGCCGATGATGAAACCCTGGGTGGGCTGACGCTGCGCCTCGGGGAGCCCGACGCCGCGCCGGCGACAGCCCTGCGCACCGGAGCCGGTACGCTGTGGCTGAGCGAGGCGGAGACGGTGTGCGGTGTCCTGTCGCGCTGCCCGACCGTCATCACCCCCGGCACAGAGCAGGCATGGTACTGGCCACTGTGGAACCACTACCTGATCGCCGGGGCGCGGACGCTGTTTGGCACGCTGGAGCCGGATGTGCAGGCGCAACCGGACGCCGGGCTGGTGTGGCTCAGCCTTGAGATTGAACTGGGCGAGGCGCGCGCCGCAAGCCGGGTGGGCGTGGAGGCCGCCACGCTGGAGCGGCTGCTGGCCCAACCTGGCTGGGTGGCGCTGCGGGCGGAGGGCGTGGAGGAGATGGCGCTGCGCCTCCCGCTGAACCTCGGGTCGCTCACTTTACCGCTGGCGCAGCTGCGCGCGCTGCGTCCTGACGATGTGGTGCTTCCCACCCGCTGCGGGTTTTTACCCAGTGGCGAAGGGGAAGTGCAGCTGGGCGGCGTGCGCATTCAGGGTGCGCTGCAGGGAGACGCCGGACATAGCGGCCACTTTTATATTACCGATTTGGAGATAACCGACGTGAATGAAACCCCCGAAGATTATGCAATGGACGGCGTGCCGAACCCGGAAGAGGCTCACACGACAGAAACCAATACATCGGCCTTTGATCCGCTGCCGCTGGCCCTGACGCTGCGTTGCGGCCACCTCAGGCTGACGCTGGGTGAAATCAGCCGCCTGAGTGTGGGATCGACCCTGATGGTCGATCACGTAGTGCCGGGTGAGGCGCTGCTATGTCACGGCGAGTATCCGCTGGCGAAAGGCGAACTGGTGGACGTTGAGGGGCGGCTCGGACTGCAAATCACCCATATGCTGCCGGATGCTGCCAGCCCACTGGGACGCGACAGGTAAGCCGCTATGGAAATGGGACCGCTGAACCCGATTATGCTGGCGCTGTTTCTTGGCGCCCTGACGCTGCTGCCGATGCTGCTGATCATCTGTACCAGCTTTCTTAAGCTCTCCATGGTGTTGCAGCTGACCCGTAACGCCATGGGGGTGCAGCAGGTGCCGCCGACGATGGCGCTCAACGGCATCGCCCTGGCCGCCACGCTGTTCATCATGGCCCCAGTGTTCAGCGACATCACCGACCGGGTAAAGACGCTGCCCATTGATTTCAGCTCGATGGAGCGGCTGGAGTACACCCTGGGTAACGGCATTGAACCGCTGAAAAAATTCATGACCCGCAATACCGACCCGGACATTCTGGTGCATCTTCAGGAGAACACCCACCGCATGTGGCCGGAGGAGATGGCGCGCACGGTGCAGCCGGACAACATGCTGCTGGCGATCCCGGCGTTCGTGCTGTCCGAGCTGCAGAGCGGTTTCAAAATCGGCTTTCTTATCTTCATTCCGTTCATCGTGGTGGATCTGATTGTCTCCAACGTGCTGCTGGCGCTGGGGATGCAGATGGTATCGCCGATGACCGTCTCGCTGCCGCTGAAAATTCTGCTGTTCGTGCTGGTCAGCGGCTGGACGCGGCTGCTCGACGGCCTGTTTTACAGTTACCTGTGAGGACAAGATGGATATTCTGACGCTGTTTCGCCAGGGGATGCTGCTGGTGGTGATCCTCTCCGCGCCGCCGCTGATCGTCGCGGTGCTGGTAGGGATCGTGATTTCTCTGTTGCAGGCCGCGATGCAGCTTCAGGACCAGACGCTGCCGTTCTGCATCAAGCTGGTGGCCGTCGGGGTAACGCTGGCGCTCAGCGGGCGCTGGGTGGGGGTTGAGCTGATGCAGCTCGCCCAGACCGCCTTTGCCATGATGTCCACGGTTAACGCCTGATGCTGCTCGGCGCGCCGCTTACCGACCTGTTTCACAGCATCCTGGCGCTGGCGCTGGGGATGGCGCGCATCTTTCCCTGCCTGCTGCTGACCCCGGTATTTAACTTCAGCGTGGTTAAAGGGGTGATGCGCGCCGCTATCGTGGTCGCGCTGTCGCTGTTTATCGCCCCGACCATCAAAGTGGAGATCGATGCCCTCGAACCGGACATGCTGCTGCTCGCCGGGCTGGTGATGAAGGAGCTGGTGATCGGCTGCCTGATAGGCCTGCTGCTGGCGATGCCGTTCTGGCTGTTTGAATCGGTGGGCGGGCTGTTCGATAACCAGCGCGGGGCGCTGATGGGCGGGCAGATTAACCCTCAACTTGGCCCGGACGTCACGCCGCTCGGCAAACTGATGCAGCAGTCGATCATCCTGTTGCTGATCATCGGCCTCGGCTTATCCACCATCACCCAGATCATCTGGGACAGCTACCACCTCTGGCGCGCCACCGAGTGGATGCCGTTCCCCTCGGAAGCCGGTTTCCAGGTGTATCTCAGGCTGCTGGGCAAAACCTTTACCGACATGGTGCTCTACGCCGGGCCGCTGGTGGCGATTATGCTGCTGATGGATTTCGCTATCGGCATCATGAGTATCTACAGCCCGCAGCTGCAGGCCACCGCCCTGACCATACCGGTGAAGTGCCTGCTCGGAATGCTGTTCTTTATCCTCTATCTGCCGTTGCTTAACCACCTTGCCGGCGAACGGCTGTATGAGCTGAAGGATCTGATCCACATCCTGCCGCATCTGGTGGAAGCAAAGGGGGTGACGCCGTGAGCGAAAAAACCGAAGACGCCACGCCCCAGAAACTTCAGGAGTCGCGAAAGAAGGGGCAGGTCAGCCAGAGCCAGGATATTCCCAAGCTGTTGATCTGCATCGGCGTACTGGAGGCGATCTTCGCGCTGGTGGATACCGGGATGCAGCGGATGCAGGCGATGATGCTGCTGCCGCTGACCCGGCTGCGCGACCCCTTCGACCACGCGATGGAAGAGGTGATCGCCGACTCCTTTGTGGTGTTTCTGGTGCTGGTCGGGCTTGTGTGTGCCATTGGCCTGGTGCTGCGCATCATCGGCGGCTGGGTGCAGTTCGGGCCGCTGTTCGCGGTGGAGGCGCTGGTTCCCAATTTAGATGCCCTGAACCCGGTGAATCAGTTTAAGAACATGTTCTCCGCTCGCCAGTTTACCCAGCTGCTCACCAGCGTGTTCAAGGCCATCATCATCGGCATTATCGTCTGGCTGGCGATAGAGCCGGAGATCCCCGGTCTGGCCCAGCTGGCGCTCGGCACCCTCGACGGCTTCTGGCAGGGGGTGATGGCCCTGTTCGTCAAGGTGACGCGACGGGTGCTGATGGTGATGCTGGCCCTGAGCCTGCTCGATTTTGGCATCCAGAAGTACTTCTTCCTCAAGCAACAGCGAATGAGTCACGACGACATCAAGAACGAGTTCAAGCAGAGCGAAGGCGACCCGCACATGAAGGGCCACCGTCGCCAGGTGGCGCACGAGATCCTGAATGAAGAGCCGCAGCCTCAGCGCCAGATCGCGCTGGAGGAGGCCGACGTGCTGCTGGTTAACCCGACGCACTTCGCGGTCGGGCTGTATTACCGCCCGGGAGAGACGCCGCTGCCGCGTCTGATGTTTAAGGCCAGCGATGAAGAAGCGCGCACCCTGATCGAAGAGGCGCAGCGCAAGCGTATGCCGGTGATCCGCTACATCTGGCTGACCCGCACCCTGTATCGCACCACCCGAGAGGGGGCGTACATCCCGCGTGAAACCCTCACCGCCGTGGCGCAGGTCTATCGCCTGCTGCGCGAGCTGGAGGACCACTATCTCGATGAGGTGATCGAAATTCGTGACGAGTAGCCGGAAAGCTGGGGATAACAGGTGTTTACCGGCGCAGGTGACAGGCTATGAGCGAAATCAGGGAAAGAATCAATGATGAAATAAACACGTTAAGAAAATACAGATGGAGTCACATAATGTGTCTTTTTCCGACTGCAACGACGGTTTACAGCTAAAAATAAAGGGGTATTATCGGCGATGTAATATACAGGGAGAACAAAAATGGATGCTGTGCTACTTGATATAATGCGCTCAGACAGGAATAAGAATTGGGCGGAAACAATGGTTAATCTTGAGGCCAGAAAGCTTATTAACTAACGATGAAAATTGTTGGGTATGGCGTAAAAGCAAAGGTCATCTTCGACCTTTTGGCCACAGAGAATAACTGAACCTAACTCCGATTTATTCTTCTATAACGCCAGGATTTATAGGCTAGCACCGGTGGTTGTATAAATATTGCAACCGCAATACCGCAAAGTAGCCCGACAGAGCCAGCGAAAAGGCTTTCGGCTGAACCAAACAGAACCAGCAAAACGAAAACCACAAGGCAACCAGCTACGACAAAAATTGCTATGACAAAGCGATTAGCCAGGTCCTGGATGGTATCATCAACAGAACCACCGTAATTTTCGGTATTATTTTTAATTTTCTGAATATCGATGCTGCTGAAACCTGATGCCAACAGATTAGCGTCGTTCACTTTCATAGCATTCCACCTTTTATCCTTAAAATGTAGATACTCTCCGCAGCAAGTATACATAAAAATTCCGGGCAAAGCCGGAGGGCCACGATCTCGATGAGGTGATAGAAATTCGTGACGAGTAGCCGGAAATTTGCCGATAATGAAAGTTTACCGGCAACAGGCGACGAGCTATGAGCGAGATTACTATCTATCACAATCCGGAATGCGGCACTTCACGCAATACCCTGGCGTTAATTCGCAACAGCGGCGTGGAGCCGCGGGTGGTGCTGTATCTGGAAAATCCCCCGTCGCGCGTCGAGCTCTCCGGGCTGATCACCCGCATGGGGATTACCGCGCGGGAGCTGCTGCGCACTAACACCGAACCCTATGAGCATCTCGGGCTGGATAATCCGGCCATCAGCGATGACGAACTGCTGGATGCCATGCTGGCGTATCCCATTCTTATCAACCGGCCGATTGTAGTCACACCAAACGGAACCGCGCTGTGCCGGCCTTCGGAGCGGGTGCTGGATATTCTGCCGGATGCGCAGCGTGGGGAGTTCACCAAAGAGGACGGGGAGAAGGTGATCGACAGGGACGGCAACCGGGTTAGCTGATACCCGGTTGCGCGTCGATCAGCGGCCTGACAGGGTATCGAGCAGCAGGTCGCGTGCCTCACGGGCCTGCTGGATAAACGCCTCAAGCAGCGGGGCGAACGTCACCTCGTTCAGGGCGCTGACCGGCTGCTGGTGACACAGGCGGATCTGGTTATCTTCGTCCAGCGCCAGCCAGCAGCCGCGCATGGCGTTCATTTCAAAGTTAAGGGTCATCATCAGCCGCCACGCGGCAGGCTCTGACTCGTAGCGGCGCATATCCAGCAGCTCCAGCAGCTGGCAGTGCAGCAGCAGGGCGTCGCCCTGGGGCGGCATCTCCAGCACCAGCGCTTCCTGACCCTGTTCGTCGTACAGGGCGCAAACGCCTTTATCGAGCGTCAGCGTGGCCCCGGTGCGCGGGGCGAAGCCGGACAGCAGCTGTTGGATGCGGGTCTGATCGGGCGTCATCTCATTTTTCTCCTTCAAAATTCAGGGTGGCGCACCTTACAGCACGCCGCGTTTATCCTGTACTTCTGCGCTGGTCAGGGCATTCACCACTGCCTGGCTGGCGTCGGCAATCTCGCCCTCAAGGGTAAAGGCATTCGGCGTGCGCTGGTCTGCGCCATAGCTGAAGTTAATCTTACCGAGGTTACGCGCAATGCTGACGCTCGCCTGGCTGGACGCGCCGGCAACCAGCAGCGGCAGGTTAAAGCCTTCCTGTTTGGTATCGGTCTCGGTAAAGCTGATCGACTTGACGCGCATCTGGCTACGATCCTTCAGCAGCGCCTGAATATCTTCCGGACGCGTCTGGTGATCGAGCCACTGCTGCTGCATGCGGTAGCGGGTATCGTCCACAAACTCCAGTGTCACCGAGGCCTGCGTGTTACGGTTCTTCTGCAGCTCGCGCACCACCTCCTTCAGCATCGGTTTTTCCGCCATAAAGCGGGAGATGGCTGCGGCGTTGCTCTCCGGCAGTTCAGAGGCGAACAGGCTGTGGATCACGTGCATCAGGTTGTCGTGGTCGATCTTATGCAGGTTGTTGTAGGTAGACTGATATTCGGCACTGTTCAGGGCATGGCTGCGCAGCGCGGCCGCTTTCTGCTGCACCTCCAGCTGGCGCGCCGCGTTAAGCACCGCGTATTGCGCATTGTTGGTCGGGGTCATCGCCAGCAGGGTCGGCAGCAGCTTATCCAGCTTCATGTTCACCGCCTCTTTCTCGGGTTTGAGGAAGGTGGAAAACTTCTCGCTGTTTTTCTTTGGTGCTTCAGGGGTTTTATTGGCCGGGGTGTCCATGATCGCTTTCGGCCCGCCGCGCGCGGCGATCTCTGCAATCTCTTCCGCCTGTTCCGCGGCCGCGTTATCCTCCTTCAGCAATTTCTCGTACGCTTTACGTTCCGTCGCGCTGAGCGGACGCAGCGTGTGACTGGTGGCGCGATCGCGCAGGCTCTGCTCCTTCAGCGCTTTCAGTTCGGGCGTCAGAGAAGGCAGATCCTCTTTCGGCGGCTTGTCGGCGTCTTTCAGCTCCTGGAGCAGGGCGTTTATCTTCGGCTCATCAAACCCGGATTCCACCTGTTCGATCAGCTTGTCGAGCTGCTTCTTCGCCACCGGCTCGGCGCGGCCAATATCGAGGCTCATGCTCTGCTTAGTGCGGTTATCGATGCTGGCCTGAATGTTGGTGCTGTTGATGCCGAATACCGGAATTCGCGTGGTCTGCGGCCCGCCGGTCGTGACCCCCACGCCGCCCATGATCCCGGCCCCGACGCTGACGCTGTTCAGCATGCGCAGGCGGTTATCGCTCTGTGCGCTGGTGGAACCGATGCTGCTGCGGGTGACGTTGCGCTCGCGCTGGGCCGAGGCAAGATTCGCTGCCGCCTGGACGCTGACATTGGCGCGCACCAGCGCCCGGTTTTTGGTGGGATCGCTCTGGCTGGTCGGCAGGTTAAGCCCGCCGCCCGCCATCGCCATCGCGGTGGCATCGACGTTGAAGGTGAGGATGGTGCCGTTCTTCACCCGGTGGCTGACGCCGCTCTCCAGCAGGCTGGCGGGGTCCAGTTGGCCGCTGGTGAGCTTCTCAAGAAACTCCTGCAGGTTAGCTTCGCTCACCGTAAAGCTGACGCTGTTCTGCATCTGTCGCTGAAGCGCCAGGGCGATAATGCCGTTTAACCGCGCCGAGGGGGTAATGCTGCGGTTGTTACCCAGATCGGCTTTGATCTGGCCCGGGTTGGGTGCCTGGCTGAGCGGATTCCAGCCCACCGCGCCAAATGCCGTGCCGGTGCCGCCGCCGTTGCGGCTGAAGGTGACGGTGATACCGCTGTCGCTGCGGGCGAAGCTGGCATTATAGGCGCGATCGAGGTTACCGCGCACCCCCGGAACACCGATGATCTCCCCGCCGGGGATCACCGACAGGGTGAGCATTCCGCCATAGTTGCGGCCAAAGCCCATGTTCTCGCCGGACTCCAGCGAGGAGATGGTGCGAAACATACGCTCGGTCATCTGCTCCTGGGTGCTGGCTTTCATCACGGTACGGGTGGTGACATTCACCCCGTGATGCGGTTTGCTGAACGCGTTGGTCATGGTACGGATGGCGTCATAGCAGGCTTCCAGCTGCTTATTGTTGACGAAGCCCATGCTGGTGGCCTTCTGAATCGGATCGTCGCCGTAGTCCTCATCTCGCAGCACGCGAAACGCCTCTTTCGCCGTATTGATACGCGACAGGTTGACCGGGCTTTCAGCGGCGGCACTCTCCATCTCATCTACCAGCTCGTGCAGCGCTTTCATGGTCAGGCCGTCAAGGATCAGACGCGATTTCGTCAGGCCCATATCATCATGGGGATCGCGCTGGCGACCCATCGGTGCCTGGGCTTTCTGGTGATGCACCACCACGCCTTTTTGCTCCAGCGCGTGCATCAGCTGCGGACTGCCCTGGCCCGCAGAGAGCGGGTAGTGGGCATGGAAGCGCGCCAGATCCTGCACCAGGTTCTCTTTGTCGCTGTACGGGTTCATCGACTGCGTCAGCGCTTTACGCCGGGAAGGCTCAAACTGCGTCTTCACGCTACCGTCTCCCTCCAGCGCGCCTGAATGCTGGCCAAGCAGCGTTGCCTGATGACGGGCGCTGTCGGCAACGTTCTCACAGAAGGCGTTCACGTGCTCCATAAAGCCACGGTCAAACGGGCCATTTTCGAGCGCTTTCAGCCGATCCGCCAGCGGGGTGAGCGGCGCTGCGGGCGGAGCGGCAAGGGCGGTTTTCATCTGCTGATGCAGCGTGTTCTGGTACTGATACTGATCCTCCAGCTCGGCGCGGCCTTTCCAGCTGTGTACCGCGCTGCGCCAGACGGTTTTGGTCGGGCGCGGGGCGCGGGAGAAATCCACATCCAGCACGTGCGCGCGCAGGCGATCGCGCAGTCCGCTGTTAACGTGGTTACCGTCGCGCCCGGTCATACCCATCAGGTTCACTTCGCCCTTCAGGGTCATACCGTGAACGTTGACGCTTTTCGAGGCTTCATCGAGTCGCTCCAGCGCTTTCTCTACCCGGCGACGGTGGGATTTGGCTTCCAGCTTGGTGTCGGGATCGTACTCAGGCTGCACCAGCCAACGGTTGTGGCTGGCAATCTGCTGCGCATTCTGGTTGGTGACCGCCGCGCTGCCGCTCGCCTCAGCCGCATCGCTGCCGGTGGCGTTGTTGTCCACCACGGTGGCCCCGAGCCGCATCCCGGCCAGCTGCAGACTGGCGCTGCGTCCGGCCTTGTCAGAGACCATCAGACCGCCGCCCGCCATATTATGCAGGTGCTCAATCTCGCCCAGCTCCGGGGGCAGATCCACCGGCTGCCAGCTGGCGTTGGGGCGGGTGCCCGGCGCGGCCTGCCAGTCCTCCTTCGGCATGGTGTAGAGCTTGCCCTGTTTATCCAGCACGTAGAGGTTCTGTTTCTGGTCGCAGGTGATATCCACCAGTTCGTTACCTTCCCCGGTTGCCGCCAGGGTATTGGCCGTGCTGGCATCAACGTGCGGAAGATGATTGCCGATACCCGCTTTGGTCAGGGTCTGCATCATCTTCGCTGGCTGGCGGCTGTCGGCCTGATTCTGGTGGTACTGGATCTCATTCTTGTCGCTGATGGCCGCCAGCTTCTGGGCATCCACCGGGGCGATGGCGCGGGGTTTGTTGTCCTGGCTGAAGCCGGGCAGGGGCAGGTCGGCGGTGACGCTGCTTTTCATCTGGCGCATCACAAACTGGTTGTTAACCCCGCCAATCTTGTCGCTCTTCAGGCTGACTTTCACCCGCGCCGGTAGCCCGTCGTCGTTGATGATGTACGCCTGACCATCCTGACCACGTTTCAGGCTGGTGGCGCTCTCCGACGAGGCTTCCCAGCGCCCGGAGTTCTTGTTCATCACGTAAATCTTGCCCTCGTGCAGCATCATCTGCCCGAGACGCCCGAGGTCCACCACATCCTGCGGCAGCGGGCGCGGCTGTAACAGCCCTTCATGGTGATCCATTACCAGACTTTCGCTGAGGTTCCACTGCGGGCGGAACTGCCCCTGCTGGTCGAGGGCGCAGACGTGGCGCTGGTCGCTGGCGTCTTTCACCACCGCGAGCAGTCTGCCGCTGCCGTGATTGAGGAAGCTGTCGAGGGTGAAGCTCTCGCCGAGATAGCCCGTCAGTTCAGCGGTGCGTTCGCTGGCGGCGGTCAGTGACATCTGCTTGTCACCGGCCTGCGGCAGCGGGCCGGTAAACAGCTTGCCGTTGCTGTCGATGGCAAACACCTGGCCATCGTGAATGGTCATACCGCGGGAGTGAAAATCAACGCTGGCCCCGCTGGCATCGGTGGTTTTCAGCGCCAGCGGGAAATGGCGAGACTTGTCATCCCCGAGACGCGTCAGGAACATCACCGACTGCTTATTGGTCTTTTCATTGGTCAGCGTCACCAGCGTTTCACCGCGCTGGTTGGTGCAGTAGCCTGCAATTTTATCGTCGAACTTCTTTGATTTTTCGCCGGTGGAGAGGTTATGCAGGGTCTTTTTATCGTGAATGGCGTACAGGGTTTCGTCCGCCTGCTTTGTCAGCTTGCTGTAGCTCTTCTCTTCGTTCTCATCCACCTCATCCCAGTGCATGGCGCGTTCGTCGAGGCGATAGAGCCTGCCGCCGTGCTCGCGGATGTGTTCGCTCACCGTTTCGGTGATGGCACCTTTCTCACCCTGTTCGCGATCGTGGGCGAAGATCCCGGTCAGGGCAGCATGGACCGCTGCGTCGGGCAGCAGTACGGTGCGCTGGACCGCCGGCCCTCCCGTCAGCCGCGCCGGGGCGCGTACCGTCGCGGTGCCGGCGTTGTGTAACTGGATCTTCACATCCGAGCGCGAGGTCAGGGTTTTCAGGCCGAGCTTGTCCTGGGCGCGATCGAGGCGCGACGGCTCCGCCTGCTTCCAGCTCTCCATCGGCACGCTCTGGGTCAGACCGACAAACGCGGTTTTCGACCCCTGCAGGCTGAACAGCCGTCCGTGGGTATCCATCAGCAGATGCTGGCTGTTGCTGCTGTTCGCCTGGTGTGCCTGCCAGGTATGCTGCGGGCGCGCCACGGTTTCGTTAAGGATATTGCGCAGGTTCTCCGATACCGCATCGGTGACGTTCAGCTTGCCGCGCGCATCCAGCGCCAGGCTGGCGATCTGCGGACGCAGCCGGGTATGGTGCTCAGCGGTGTCGCGTCTGGCCGCATCAAATGCCACCTGCTGGGTAGCATTCAGCTCGCTGCGCTTCAGTTCGGCGTACTGCTCTTCCTTGATGGTGGCCAGATTCGGCGGCTGCGCCAGCTTTTTACGCGCGGCGGCGCTGCCTTGCGGGCCTGGGGGGTCGCGTTCGGGTTCACTCTCGCGCATCGGCTGCTTGCCGCGCGCTTTCTCGCTCATTGGCGGGGCGGCCGGTGGGGATTCAGGCTGTTCTGCAGGAGAGGAGGCGGTGGGCCTGTCGGGCGGGATGGTGCGTACGGTGTTCTGGTATGTCTGGAAAGCGAGATCGATGGCGTTGGCGGCGAGATCGGCGTGCGATCGGCGCTCCGGTGAGGCGGTGCGCGTATTCGGCGGCGTCGGCGGGGTGGACGGTCGCCTGCTGAGGGTAGCCGGATCGCGGTCCCTGGCGCTGGCGCGGGTAAAACCTGAGGTATCCGGGGCGGCGTCGCGCGGCGGCAGGTTGGTCGAGGGTGCCCGGCTCGGCTCACCCGGCGTGCGGCCCTGAGCGCTGCTGCGGGTAAAGCGGCTGCTCTCTGCCTGGGGCGGCGTCTGCGGGCGCGGGGAGGGGGTGCGTTCCCGGTGCAGCTTATCGCGCAGGCGCGTCAGGCTCTGACGCAGGCTTTTCCCGCTGCGGGCGGTGGTGCTGGCCGCTCCCTGCTGGAGCGGTGTTGCAGCGGCGCTGGCAGCGCCCTGAGACGGTAGCGACCCGCCCGCCGCGTGACGGGCGCGAGCCGGAAGCTGGCGCAGCGGAATAGACTGCCCAGCCTGGGCTCCGGTCTGAATTTTACGGCTGGCGCTGAGACTGGCTAACAACGGTATCTTGATTACCATAACTGTTCCTCACTGCCATAGCGGGGTTAATGATCCACGGGAACCTGGGTGTAGTCCCAGGGGCCGTTGCGTAACTCCGGCTGCCACCAGATGGTCAGCCGATGCAGATCAGAGGTCGGACGGCAGCTCATCTCAAGGCAGCCGGTGGTTTTGGGGGCGCAGGCGCTGAGCAACAGCGCCGCGAGAGGTAACACCAGAACGCGGCGAAACATACATTCTCCTTAACGACTCAGTAAGTGGCCTGAAGAGGAAGACGGAGTCACGGCACCGCCGGACGCCGACAGCAGCGAGACGCGGGACGGACGCGCCGGGCCGTTTGGCTCAAAGGCGACAAAGACTTCTGCCGATTCACCCGGATTGAGGGTCGGGCGCGGCCAGACGGCGACGGCCAGTGTGCGATCGCTGCGGCAGGCGGCTTCATCGAAGCGCTGCGCTTTGGTGCTGTTATTGGTGATCACCCCAACGGTCAGCTGTACCGAGGCGTTGCCGTACCACTGATGGCGGCGGTAGTCGCTGGTAAAAGTAGAGGGGATCAGACACAGCGAGCTCAGCGTCTGGCCGCTGCCGCCGGCGGTCATGCCGGTGGGAATTCGGTTGCGTGCCAGGTCGCGCATCGCGTCTTCCACCACCTGTTTCATATCGGTGAACTTATGCCGCTGGCTCACTTCGTTCATGGCGCTGTCGAGCTGCTCGCGCGACTCGGCGGCGATATAGCGCGACGGATCGACCTGGTCGCCTATCAGGTGCGGAGTGATGATAAACAGCCGCTCGCGCTGGGAGGTTTCATGCCGGGTGGAGGTAAAGAGTTTGCCGATCAGCGGAATGCTGCCGAGGATCGGCACGCGGCGCTCGCGATCGCCACTCTCTTTGGTGTGGAAGCCGCCCATCACCAGCGAACGGCGCGCCTGAACCATCGCCTGGGTGCTGATCACCCCGTTGGTGGTGCCATCCGCTTCGCCGTCATCGTTCTTGCTCAGCTTCCCGTCTTCAACATCGACAATCAGCTGGATGGCGGACTGCGGGGTATCGTTGATGGCGCGCGGGGTGACGCGCAGGCTGGTTCCCGCTGTGACCGACTGGATATCCGCCACGCGCTCGCCGATGGCGCGAATGAAGGCCGTATCGCTGAAGTCGATCACCGCTGGCTGGTTCTCCAGCGTCAGAATCGACGGGTTAGCGATGATCGATGCGGTGCCTTCGCCTTCCATCGCTTCAATATTGGCGAAGAAACGCTGGAAGTCGGTGACGAACAGCGTGCTGGCCCCGGCGAGCATGTTCGTGGCGCCGGTGACGTTGCCGAACTGGCCGCCGAGGGCGCTGGAGAGGCGCTGCATCTCACTGCGGTCGATGTCCACGATCACGGCATCAATTTCAATCAGCTTCTGCGGTACGTCGATGGCGCTGATCAGCGACTGGTAGGCGGCGCGGAATTTCGGGTTATCGCGCACCAGCAGCATGTTGTTACGCACGTCCGCCGACACCTTACCGGCCAGTGCACTGCCCACGCCGGAGGGCTGATGCTGCGACTTTGAGGTGCCGCGGCTGATCATCTGATTAAGGATGTTCTGAGACTGTTCGCGCATCGAGGAGTAGGTGTTCTCGCTCTCGCCCTGGGATGCCGACATGCCGCTGGCGGTATTGCTGTTCGCCTGGCCCAGCAGCTCGTTGAGCATGGTCGCCACGCCCGGCACCAGCAGGGTCTGATCGCGGTATTTAATGGTGCGATCCGCCACCGCCGCGTATTTGAGCGGGAAGGCCATCATCTCTTTATCATCCGACTTCGGTTTCTCTTCGGATTTGCGGGTGAAGTCGGCGATCAGGCGCACGTACTCCGGCGGGCCGGTGACCAGCACCACGCCCTCATCCGGCAGTTCACCCCAGCCGAAACGGGGTTCCAGCAGGCCGACGCCGCGCAGCGCTTCTTTGATGTCCGGCGCGGCGTCAGGGGAGATCTCCAGCCGCTGCGAGGTCTGTTCTGACTGCGGGCTGACGTAAAGGGTATTGTTGTAAACGAACCACTGGAAGCGGTACTCCAGCGCCAGGCGGTTGAGAAACGCCTCCGGGCTGTCGGCGCGCAGTTTACCGGTGACGTTGCTGTCGCCGAGGGTGCCGAGATTAATCTCGACCCCAAAACTGCTGGCAAAATCTTCGAGGATGATGCTAATCGGGGTGTTGTCCGCCGAATAGGCATAGGCCCCATTTTTCCACTCGTCCGGCACGCGGGCCGTTGCACTGCCGATGCTGAGCATCAGCACAATAACTGCCGCCCACAGGCGGCATATCACAGGAAACTTCAACACGCCTCACTCCTTGCTGCCAGAGATGGCTGAGACTCAGTTAATGGCATCGATGATGGCCTTGCGGATCCCGAACTTAAACTGGGTGTACTGCGAACTGGCCCAGCCGGCGTTGGACATATCCAGCAGCTGGTTCTGGAAGGCATACATATCCGCCACGCTGTAAGACTCGCCGGACATCTCTTTGGCGAACTGATACGCCTCGTGATGGGTGCGGGAATAGTGTGTTGATAGCTGACGCTGAAACAGATCGTTGGAACTCATGACAAAACCTCCTCGCGTTAAACACCTCCTTATGTGGAGCGCAACGCGGTCTGGTTCCCGTCAGGCGTGATTTTTTTACAGCGCTCCTTCAGACTCACGGGTGAGCTGGGCGCAGAGGGCAGACCAGCTCACCACCAGCTCACCGCGATCGGTGACCAGGCGCAGGGTATCCGGCTCCAGAAGATCGTCGCCGCACAGCGTCCAGCGCAGCTGCGGCTGCTGTGCCAGCCAGGCGCTGATGGCCTGTTCCCGGTCCAGGGCGCAGTAGAGCGTGGCGCTCTGCTGGCGCGGGTGGTGACGCAGCAGCTGGCGCAGCAGGGCGTGGAAGCGTTTCTCCTCCCCGGTGTCATCCAGCAGCTGTTGCAGCGCCTCGTTGAGCAGGCGGTCGGCGAGCTGGATAAGCTGACTTTCATCCTGCTGGCGCTGCTGATGCCAGTCTGAGAGCAGTTCATCCGCCTGCTGCCAGAACTGCGCTTCGGCGTGCAGGCGCTGTTGCGCCAGTTCGGCTTCGGCCTGTTCACGTGCTGCGCTGATAATTGCCTCTGCCCGTTCATGCGCCCGGGCAAGGATCTCCTGCGCGTTCTGATGCTGCGCGAGGACATCGCGCGACAGCACCGGACCCTCCGGCATGCTGCCGTCCAGCAGGGTAATGGACTTAAGTTTCCACATCCGCAACCTCCTGAGGTGCCGGCTGGCGCTGCACCTGCCACAATGCGGCTTCCCACAGCGGGCGCAGATGACGCACCGGGATGATCGGGGCGTCAGCGCTGAGCGACGCGCTCAGTTCATGGGGAAACAGCACCCGCAACCGCGGCCAGAGATCGGGCCACAGCGCCTGCAGCAGTTGCAGGCTGCCGCAGCAGGCGCCTGAGTGAAACAGCCCGTCCGGCAACCAGCGCTCCGGCTGTAACCCCTTCGCCACCCGCCGCGCCCAGATCTTCAGCGCGGCGGGCAGCGCGGTTTGCGCACCGCCGATCTCCGCGACCAGCAGCAGCAGCGACATACGCTGCGCGACGGGCAGGGCGCTGAGGGTCAGGGCCAGCGGTTGCGGCTCGCCCAGCGGCGTGGGGGGAATAGCCAGCGCGCTGTGGATCAGCGACGGGCGCTGGGTCAGCAGATAACGCTGGGCGTCGGGGGGCAGGGCCAGAGGCAGCAGCGGATGCCAGCTCTCATCGGCCTGAAGCCAGTAGCCGTACTGCCACCAGGTGAGCCATTCGAGCCGCAGCGGGTTCTCAGCATCAATCTGTTCCATGCGTTATTTACCCTGTTGCACAGCCTGACGGTTACGGGCAGCCAGCGAGCGCAGAAACTTAAACAGCACGCCGAGCAGCAGGATCACACCGAGGATCGCGGCGATGGTTTTCACCAGCGAATACTGGTCCGGGCTGACCTTAAACGGGCCCAGCTGCACGATCTCGATACGGTCCTGGAAAGTTTTAGCCGGGACAAAAACAATGGCCAGATCGCGGTCATCGCGACCGCCGAGCCCCGGAATACTGGTCGCCACCAGGCGGCGGATGCGCGGTTCGATGCCGTCCGGATCAAGATTTTCATGGTATTTGATAAACACCGAGGCCGAGGCGGGCTGCACCGGTTCCCCCGGCGCGATGCGCTCTGGCAGCACCACGTGGACGCGCGCCACCACTACGCCATCGATCTGCGCCAGGGTTGACTCCACCTCCTGCGAGAGGGCGTAGATGTAACGCGCGCGCTCCTCCAGCGGGCTGGAGATCACGCCGCTTTTCTGGAAGACCTCGCCAAGATTGGTGCGCGCCTGGCGCGGCAGTCCGGCGGCATTGAGGATATTGACCGAGCGCTCAATGTCTTTACTGGCCACGCTGACGCTGAAGCCCTCTTTTTCCGCCACTTTTTCGGCGGAGATGCGATAGCGATTCAGCTCCGCCACAATATCGTTAGCGTCGTTTTCCGACAGGCCGCTGTGCAGCAGAGTGTTATCCCCGCAGGCGGTGAGGAACAGGGCGAGAAGCATCGCGCAGATGAATTTCAGTGAGCCAGTCATAGATTTCACTGCAGGTTATTAAGTTTATCGAGGGACTGGACGCCTTTGGCAATGATCTTGGCGTTCAGCAGGCTTTCGATGTAGTAGTTGGAGAGCTGCGCATTGGCTTTCGAGAAATCCTCGACGTTAGACGAGCGTGACGCTACGCGCAGATCGCGGAAGGCATCCTTCTGCGCCCGCTGACTACCGCTGATGGATTCGGCAAGGCCGCCCAGTACGCCAGGTGACATGGCATCGGCAGGGGGCTGAGCGGCGTTAGCCGGATTAAGCTGTGCAGCGAACCAGTGAATATCGTCCTGATTGCCGGACTCCGGGTAGATTTCTACTGAAGTTTCCGGTTCGGACGTGAGCTGCGGGGCGGAGGACTGGGATACTTTCATGGGAGACTCCTGCAAAAATGAAGGAGGGAGGAGCGACGCGGACTCCTCCCGACCAGTGGAATCAGTACTGGATCTTCACCTGCGCGGCAGCCGAACCGGCCTGCGCGGCGCTGTCTGCGATGCCGTTGATGCGCTGGTTTTCCGCATCAAGCGCCATTTTGTCGAGCTGGTTCTGCTGCATGGTGGCCTGGATTTCTTGCGCACCGGCCATAAAGTGAGCGCCGCTCGCTGCACCAGAGAGCTTGGTATAGGCAGAACCTGAGTTGGTGATGAAGTTAGACAGCTGAGTAATCATGGACATAGCATTTTCCTTACTCTTGAGATGGAGTGTTTTATGGGTATTGCGCTTATTAAGTGGCGTGACGGGGGAAGCGGTTCCAGGCAGGGGAAAAATTTTTTGAAAAAAGACAGGATGAAGAGGTTTCAGGCCCATCTGTCGGGGGACGATGGGCAGAAACAGGGAAACAACAGATCAGGCGCTAAGCTTAAGCAACTTCAGGCGGTGATAGAGCGTGCGGCGCGGGATGCCTAACTCGTGAATGACGTCATCGATCCGGTTACCGTGCCGGTGCAGGCAGTCGGTGATCAGGCTGCGTTCGATGCGGCGCAGGCGATCTTTCAGCAGTCCGCGGCCTTCCTCCTTTTTCATCTCGCCGCACAGCGGCGGCAAGCCGAGCACGAAGCGTTCAGCGGCGGCTTTAAGCTCGCGAATGTTTCCCGGCCAGCTGTGTAGCAGCAGCGCCTCCTCCAGCGCCCATGAGCGGGGCGGCAGTGCCTGATTGAGCCGCAGCGCCGCATCCTGAGTAAAACGGCTGAACATGGGAATAATCAGTTCCGGGTGATGGCGCAGCGCCGGGGTAGAGAGCTTGATGGTATCGAGACGGAAGAACAGATCGCGCCGGAACCGCCCCTGGGCCACCAGATCCTCAAGCGGTGCCTGGGACGCGGCAATCACCCGCAGGTTAAGCGGAATGCTTTTGGTGCTGCCGAGACGCTCCACCGCGCGACTCTCAAGCACGCGCAGCAGCTTCGCCTGCACAATAAGCGGCATACTGTCGATTTCGTCGAGGAACAGCAGGCCGTTGTTGGCGGTTTCGATATAGCCGGCGCGCGAGGTGCTGGCACCGGTGAAAGCGCCGCTCATCACACCGAACAGTTCGCTCTCGGCGAGGGTTTCCGGGATGGCGGCGCAGTTCACCGGCACCATTGGCCCGGTACAGCCCGACAGCTGATAAAGACGACGGGCGAGGGTGTCTTTTCCGGTGCCGGTTTCGCCCTGGATCAGCACGTCAACCTGCAACGGGGCGATGGTAGTGAGTATCCGATGCAGCGGGGCATGGATATCGGCATAGTGTCCCTGTACGACGTCCTTTTCCGGGCGGCCAGCCATGGCCGTTTGCATAGCGTTATCCTGTTTCTCATCCGCAGCGACGCTGCTACGAATTCGAGTCTCGACAAACCCAACCATAATTTCTCCAGTGGCTTAACGTAAACGCAAAACTCGCAAAACGCGGCGTTCAGGAAAATCCCGTAAGAAGCAATCGTGTGTTTTTTTATGTAAACGCTGACGCAATTCATTACAAATCGGTACGGGCGTACTCTCACTCAAGCGGTCCTCACCCGGCTATCAGTCCAGGATGATTGTTGTGTAGGGCAAGGCTGTCATCCTGTAGGCATTTCCCTACGGGTGGAATTTACATCCTTGAAAAACAGCGGGTTGCGAGGAAGGGAAAAAACCGTGCGGGAGATATGAAAGATTTATTGCATGACTATTAGCACACTTATGACAAATATCCTGGAACTGATGCCGTACCACACCCACTTACCAAACGAGCTGGCGCCTGAAAAGCAGGGATCGGACGTCATTAAGCGTAGCTGAAAGATCGCCCGGAAGTGCCGCGCTGACAGGATGCCGCTTACACCCCTATACGGTTACGTTAACTCTGAGGAGCAGTCCATGAGAATTCCAGGCTTTGGTGGTGGTGCAAATAACCTGAACAAAATCGATCCGCCGCCCGCGAACAATATGGGTAAGATCGACGGTCCGGGCGGTAACAATATGGGCAAGATCGATGGCCCGAACGGCGGCAAAATTGACGGGCCGAACGGCAAACCTGACGCGCCATCGCTCGGCAATGGCAAAAACGGCAGCAGCCCGCTGGGCATGGCCGGTAACGTGCTGAACGTGGCAGGTGGTGTTACGTCACTGCTACCGTTCGCCGGTATCGGTGGCAACAGCGGCGGCGGTAATAGCACCGGCGGCTCGCAGGGCATCGGCGGTGGTAACGGCGGCGGCGGTATTGGGTCCATGCTCACCGGTGCCATGGGCGGTGGTGGTCTGGCGGGTATCGCCAAACAGCTGATGATGATGATGGGTCTGCAGCAGCTGTTTGGCGGCGGCAATCAGCAGCAGGTGCAGCAGCCGAGCCAGCAGAGCCAGGCCCCGCAGTCTTCCGGCAGCAGCAACAGTTCTAACCCGCTGGACCAGCTGATGAAGATGCTTCAGGAGATGATCCGGAAGATGTTCGGCATGTCCGGTAAAGAGGGTGCTGGCAGCAATCCTGCGTCAGGTCAGGGCGGTAACAGCGCTGGCGGCCAGGGCGGTGCTCAGGGTGCAGGCCAGCAGTCCGGTGGACTGGCCGGGATGCTGCAAAACCTGCTGATGATGGTTGGCCTGCAGCAGCTGCTCGGCGGTCTGGGACAGGGTCAGAGCCAGGGTCAGGGCACATCGCAGAATTCAAACCAGCTCTAATACAGCGAGGTTAATGCTATGGCCATCAATGTATCTGGCGGGGGAGGATTCTCCCCCGATTCACTGACCAGCTTCAAACCGCCCGCGACCAGCGTACTGCCACAGTCGCTGGGTGCGCTCGGGCCGGGAAGCGGGATCGCCAGCCTGATCAGCTACGGCGGCAGCAGCGGTACACCGATGCCCGGTGCGCCGGCGATGCCTGGTGCGACGTCCACGCCGGACGCCCAGAGCGGGCTGACGGGCATGCTGATGCTGCTCGGACTGAACGAGCTGGCGCAAATGGGGCAGGCGGGCGGTGCCCAGGGCGACCTGGCGCAGCTGCTTACCATCGACCCGACGCTGGCAGCGGACGCGGGCAGCAGCGCGATGCCGGTACCTGAGAGCGAAAAAGATCTCAGCGTGCCCATCACCGATGACAGTCTGAAGGGCCGCCCGCCGGGAGATAACCGCAGCGCGGACGAGATTATCGACGCCAATCCGGTGCTGAAAAATCTCGGCAATCAGAAGGACATCAAACGCGAAGAGCTGAAGCAGCGTTTTGGTGACTGGACCGATGCTAACCCCGATCCAAAAAGCCGCGCCGATGCCGCTTACAATATGGCATCCGTGCTCAACCACATTAAAGGGCTGAGCGGCCGCGATGGCAGCGATCGCGGTGAAGTGGCAAACAACGGCAAGATCGAAGGCATTACCAAAGACGGCGATGCCCGCCACGGCAGCGAAGCCGGGGTGCTGAAAGATATTGCCGAGCAGGGTCTGAAGATGCTGCCAGATAACGGCAAGCTGCCGCAGACCAACGATACCCACGTGCGCGTTGACGGCACCAATAAAGACAACTTCCAGTGGGGTATGGGCGAGTTCGGTAAAATTCTCTCGAACATTCCCATCCTGAAATCCGTGGCCGCGCCTCTGTTCAATAACATTGGCGAGGCGCGGGATCTGGGCGAGGTCTTTACCGGTGGACTGTCCGGTCTGGCTGAGGGGGCGATGAGCGCCGCCCGTGGTCCGGTCGGCTGGGGTATTACAGCAGTAACCGATACGGTGCAGATTGCCGTGGAGAATGGCGGCAAGGATAAGAAAGATCCCCCTGCGTTCTCCTGATGCGGCTGTGCTCTCTGAAGAAGTCCCTGAACGCGGTCAGGGACTTTTTTTATGGGTGCGATGTATAAAAAAAGCCCCGCAGGGCTTTATCAGACGTTATGCCGGCAGGGTGCCGTTGCCGGATTTAATGATCTCAGCGAACTTCTGCACCTTATCAACATAGGTGGCATCGCCGGTCCCGGTCTTCGAAATGTCGGTCAGATCGTTGATGTTCACGTTGCCCGGCCCGGAGTTATAGGCGCGCAGCGCGGCACCCATATCACCGCCGAAGGCAGTTTTCTGCTCCTTCATATACAGCGCCCCGGCCATGATGCTGTCCCGGGCGTTAGACGGGCTGGCGTTCGGTCCCAGCACATCTGAATTGTTACGTTGCAGCTCGGCGAAGGTGTTCTGGTTTACCTGCATCACGCCAGAGTCCTGCAGCCCGTTGCCGCCGTTCACCGTCACGGCGTCAGCTTTACCGCGCGACTCCTGCCAGATCTGTGCGGCCAGTACCTCCGGCTCTATCCCGGTGTGGTTTGCAGCTTCCATAATGGCTTCCTCATGGTTTTGCAGGGCAGGCGGCAGATGCAGGCCCGACTTGCCTGCCGACAGCGCTTCACCCGTGCCGGTCGGCGTCGTCGAGCCATAGTTCACTGGCGCACCGCCACTCTGCGGGGCTTGTGGCGTTTGCGCCGTTTGCGGCGTCGGTGCTGGCGCTGACGGCGGCGTCTGCGGCGCACTGGCGGATGCCGCTGGCGAAGAGGATGGAGATGGCGAACCGCCCGCGCCGCTGCCGCTGTTCTGCTGGCCGTTCATCATCTGCTGCAGCATCGGCAGTAACGCCTGCATGATCTGGGCGATCAGCTCGGACATAAACTGCGCCATGATGTTGTTCTGATTCTGCCCCATGCCCGCCGTGCCGTTGCCCATCAGCGAGGCGAGATCGGTTCCGCCCGGCTGGTTATTGCCCCAGCTTACGGCCTGCGGACCGCCGCCTGAAAGTGGGGAAAAGTTGTTCTGACCTGATGGCTTACCGCTCAGCGCGCTGATATCGAACGGCAGCTGCGGCTGCACTGGCCCGGAGAGCGGGCCGGATAAAATCTGCATGACAATCCTCCTGAGTTACGAACGTGGCGTCGTGCCTGCGGCATGACGCATCACCGGGTTTATCTTCGGGGACGTCTTTGAGTGGGGAGAATCGCGGGGAGGGTTCCATACCGCAGGCGGCAGGGAGGAATTAAGGCAATTCCCCGGCGCACCGGGGAACCACAGGGGGTCAGAACAGGATGCCGTACAGCAGCGCCGAGACGGTAAGCACCCCACCGGCAATCACCGTGCTCGCCGTGGCACCGCGCAGCGTGCGCAGCTGCGGGCGCGTGTAGATCAGATACGCCGGGATAAGGAACAGGAAGATTGCGATTAACGGCCCGCAGACGGTTTCGATTAACGTGACCACGTTCGGATTGAGGTACACCACGGCAAACGTCAGGGCAAACATAATCAGGTAAGCAAGGCGCTTCGCGCGTTTTTGCCCGCGTTCATCGCTGGCTTTTAACGTCCCGGCCGTCAGCCCGGTAAAGGTCTCCGCTACCGACAGGCAGACCCCTAAGAAGGATTTGGTCATGCCGAGAATGGCGATCAGCGGTGCGATCCAGAACACCAGGTCGGTGCTGCCGCTGCCTTTCATCACGGAAAGCACGTTGAGGTTTTGCGCCTTCGCCATAACGAAGGTTTCACGCGGGATCGCCAGAATACAGCTCAGCACAAAGAAGACGATGCTGAAGAAGATCAGCAGGTAGGCGAGGCGGATCACCAGCACCGCTTTCTTTTCTCCGCCGTTATCGCCTTCACGATACCAGGCCGCCAGCGGCGAGATCATCGGCGTGGAGCAGAATGCAAAGGTGACCAGCGGCAGCGTCAGCCAGAGGTGCTTGATGGTCTCGCCTGGCGAGGCGGTGTTGGTTTCACGCAGCGCCTCGGTGACGTTCGCCAGATGCCAGTCCGGGATCTGCACCAGCGCGATGGCGATAATGGTCAGCGCGAAGGGCAGCGCCAGTACGCTCAGGGTTTTCACTACGCTGTCGCGGCCTTTGCTCAGCACCAGAAACAGCAGGCCGGTGACAACAAATGCCAGCAGCCCGCGGTTAATCTGCGCCAGATGCAGACGCTCCGTGAGCAGATTATCGAGGGAGTTGACCAGCGAAATAGCGAACACCAGCGTAACCGGGAAGTGCGCAATGCAGAAATAGGCCTTAATCGCCTGGCGGCCTTTGGCGCCAAAAAAAGCACCGAACATCGGCAAATTTTGATCGCCGGTGTGTCCGTCGCGCATAAACAGCCGCCCGACCAGCACATGCGGTACCATCGACAGCGGGAAGCCCAGCAGCAGCAGCATTAAAAACACCATCGGGCCGCGAGTGCCAATCTCTACCGGCAGGAACAGCGTGCCGGCACCCACCGTGGCTGCGTAGACCCCCATAATCCAGATCATATCTTTGAGCGACCAACCGGGGGCGGCGGGCATAACGGCGGCGGGAATTTTTTGCGTTGTCATAGTCATACTTTTATTATCGAGTAAATCAGTAGCGGGGTGCTGCTGGAGTAAAAGGAAAAAGTTACGTCGGCTGCTGTTTAATAAAGTCGATAAACGCCCGCAGCGGACCGGGGATAAGACGTCTGTCGTGATAATAGAGCCAGGGGCCACTGAAGCTGAGCCACCAGGGTTCGAGTACCGGTTCGAGCAGCCCCTGTTCGAAGGCCGGATGCAGCCACCCTTCAAACAGATAGACAATGCCGCTGCCCTGCACGGCGCTTTCCACCGCCAGATCCATAGCGCCGCCGATGCTGACCACCAGGGAACCCTCAACCCGCACGCGCAGCGTCTCGCCGTCGCGTTCAAACTCCCACGCCGGGATCACGCCGTTAGCGTAGCGCCCACGAATGCAGCGGTGCTGCATCAGGTCCCGAGGATGGGAAGGGTGACCGTGTTGTTGCAGATAAGCCGGTGACGCGGCGGCGGCAAAGCGCTGAACGCGCGGTCCGATGGGGATCGCCACCATGTCGGGTTCCAGACATTCGTCGTAGCGGATCCCGGCATCGCAGCCCTCGCGAAAGACATCCTGCACGTTGCTCTCGGCGACGATCTCCAGGGTGATATCGGGATAGCGCTGCAAAAATGCCGGCACGATGGCAGTCAGGACCAGGCGGGAGACACTTACCGGTACGTTCAGGCGCAGCGTACCTCCGGGGGTGCTGCGGAACTGATTGACCGCGTCGAGGGCCGCGTCGATCTCACTCATGGCGGGCGTCAGGCGCTCAATCAGCGCGCGTCCTGCTTCGGTCAGGGTCACGGTGCGGGTAGTGCGGTTGAACAGGCGCACGCCGAGCTGCTGCTCCGCGCGACGTACCGCATCGCTCAGACGCGATGGATTGCTCCCGGTAATGCGCGCCGCTTCGCGAAAACCGCCCGCTTTCGCGACCGATACCACCGCGTGCAGCAGGGCGAAATCCAGATTCATTGTCTGCCTGTCCGTACAGTCTGTTGCTATTTATCGGAATAGTTACACAGTGTACCGGGGATTACAATCAAAGGACATACAGGCAGGAGGGTAAACCATGACAAAGATTGCTCAGACGTATCGCCTTGGTTTTACCAGACTGCTTGACCGCATGGAAAATAATGATGTGTTGATTGTCACCAACATGATCGTCTCGGACGTAATGCAATGGACATCAGAAAGACAGTTCAACTGCTGGCAGGTTCTGAAATTTGGGTTCACTGTCTGGCGCCAGGCGGTGTGGACCTCACCAGCCTTACCGGGAAAAGGACCATGCAGGTGATCTCGGCGGTGGCAGAGTTTGAGCGCGATCTGCTCATTGAGCGCACACACTCTGGTATTACACGGGCCTGAGCATCAGGGAAACGCTTTGGACGCCCCTCCGCACTGAATGATGAACAGAAGCAATTAGTCCTGGAACGCCTCATCAGGGGGATGACTGTGGGTGCTGTGGCTCGTGAATTCAGCACTACTCGACAGACTATTCTTAGCGTAAAAGCAGCCGGTTCAGAGAGTTAGAGCGCTGCATCTTACAAAATTTTACTTTTGTGTTCCCTCCCGGAAACGGCGATAAAATGTCCGCCGTTGTATGATAGCCCCGTATATAACCCGATAAACTAAAAGGATTTGATATGTCGAAGCCGGAAAACGGCCCGCAGCTCCCGGTCATCCGTTGGCCGGTACCGAAAAACAACCGGGGTGGGGAGTTCAGTAATCTCGAAGAAATGCTCGCGCATCTGGAGGGCGAGGCAGCCGGGCACTGGCTTATCGGCCGCAATGGTATGTGGCACGGCGGCATTCACATCAGTGATACCACCACCCCATGGTGCGCGCTCAGCGGCCAGGCGATGAATGAGGCGGTTGATTTCCCGGTACCGTTTAAGGGGGAGCAGGCCGTGCGCTGCATGGCGGACGGTGAGGTGGTGGCGTACCGGATTAACCGGGATTACCTCAGCGTGCCGTGGTACTGGGGGGATTTACGCTACTCCGGGTCCTTTGTGCTGGTACGGCACCGTGTTCAGCCGGGGAAAACGGCAGAGAGCGGGCTGACCTTTTACACCCTTTATATGCACCTTGCGCCTTGGCTGGCCTACTCGGAACAGGACAGCACGGCGTTCAAAGTGGCAGACGGCCAGCACCTGAATGCGTATGTGGACGCGTCCCGGCAGTGGGTGGCGGCGGAGCTGCCATCCGGCACACGGGTAACATGGAATAAGGCGGTCAGCGCCGATTTCATGACCGGGAATAACGGGCGGCAGTATGCGCACGTCACGCTGGCCGAGCCTGTTGCGAGCAGCATGAGCCTGAAAGCCGGGGACCGGGTTTGGACTGTATGCGACAAAGGGAATCTGGTTCCGGCCCGAGACAGCACCACCCGTCCGGCGTGGTGGTCGCCGTTCCTGCCGCCGTCACGTGAGACAGTGCTGTTTGATACGGTGGTATGTCCTACGCCCTATCCGATTAAGGCCGGGGACCCGGTGGGCCATCTGGGATGGTTTCAGGTTCCCACTGAAGACGGACATGAAAAGCGCTATCAGGTGCATATCGAATGTCTGACCACAGACGACTTGCCGCGTTTCCTGAATAACCCGGAAGGTACGGGCCGCGACACGCCCGCCTTTGCCCGCTGTCCGAAGGGTATACCGGTATACCTGAAAGTCACCGGCGGTGAAATACAGAAGGGGCTGATAACCACGACGAGCGAAACAGTGATGGCGCTGTCCGGGCAGGCGATGACGGACAGCGAGGGGAAACGCTACTGGCCAGGCGGTTCTTCGAGCGGGCTGCTGGCGGAGTCGGATGTGCAACTGCTGTCCCGGTTTGACTTGGGTGGTCGCGGGTTTGAGGCAATAGAAGACAGCCCGGCAAGCTTTGACCATCTCGACGGGAAGACGCAGCCGAAAGGGCTGGTGAAGACGATTTTTGAGCGTTTCTTCAGCGTGGCGGACAATGACGGGCAGCCCTACAGTAAGGGGGTGGCGTTCAACTACCGGCAATTGTTGAACCAGATTGACGACGCGAAATCCCCCCGTTATAACCCTGAACAGTACCGGCGGGCGGTGCAGAACCCTGCAATGCGCGATCATTTGCACCGGCTGTGTGTGAAGCATCCTTGTGAGTGGTACTACTCTTCGGAATCACCGGTGTGGAAAGCGTTCTTTACGTCGCAGAAGAAGAAGGAGGAGCCGGAATGGTACGCCTACAGCGAGAAGTTCCTGATTGACCTGCGCTGGATGCACCGTGTGCCGGGCATGGTGGAAAATCAATGGCATATGCACCCGCTCGTTTTTCTCGATGCTATTCACGTATGTAAGTCCAAATCTAATCGACCTAAAAGTGTTCAAGATTTTATTGATATGGCTTTACCTTCAGCAAAAGCTACATCAGATAAATGGAGGGTTCCTGTTTCTGTTTTACTAGCTCAATCAGCGCTTGAATCTGGCTGGGGTCAGAAAGTAAAAAATAACGCTTATTTTGGTATTAAAGGGAAGCCATCATCTGGAAATAGCGCATCGTTTGGAACTACAGAATATGAAAATGGTCGCTATGTTTCAAAAGTGCAAACCTTTAGGGCATATAACGGTTATTCTGAATCTGCTGACGATTACGGTCGTTTTTTGGCTGAAAATAGACGATATAGGCCAGCATTTGAGTATGTAACACAGCCAGAAAAATTTGTGCATCAAGTGGCTACTGCTGGTTATGCTACGGATCCAACATATGAGTCAAAATTAATAAAAATTATGCGGAGCTATGATTTCTATGAATATGATTAAAAGTATTTTATTTTTGTTTTTATTTTCCTTTTCGTCATCGTTGTTAGCTTTGATGGATTTAAGTTCTATTGCCGGAAAATTATATGAAAAGCTTAGAGAGGATAAATTAACAACATTACAGCAAGAGTGTTTATCTTTTGAATATGATAATGAGGATGCTGACTCAGTATTTTTCTCTGCAAGAGATAACCATGCAAATAAAGCTTGTGGTGGTGATGAAAATGTATCTGTGAAATTATTTTATATGAAATACGAGAAGAAAACGGGATTTATTTATGTTGAAGATGAGTTGAATCCAGGTGCTTATCAAAGATTAAAATAGATGCATTTCAAGAAATGATCCTCTTGAGATCATTCATGGATCGTCGTTTTTGGAACCTCGTGATGTCTGCTGATCTTGAGCGGAGTGCTTCGCAGTATCGACACCCTGACGGCGCAGGGTATTGCTTACGTGCCGTTTTTCCCGTTAGGCGGATTTACACCGCTGCAGTCCGACCGCTTAAATGACGTGGCACGCACGCTGAACGCGACGCCAATGCAGGTGGCGCTGGCATGGCTGCTGCAACGTTCACCCAATATTTTGTTAATACCGGGCACCTCATCCCCGGCGCATCTGAAAGAAAACCTGGCGGCGAGTGAGCTGGTATTAACAGAAGATGTCATCGACGTGCTGAATAATATCGGGGCGTGAGAGCAGGGCCGCGGAGTGCGGCCCTAGCGTGATATCGAACCCCAGCGGCTTCTGAGATAATTCACTGCGTCCTGCGTCTGCGGTCGGTTGAGATGATCTTCCCGGAACAGGATAGTGCCGTTGATGCCGGGCAGGGATTCGTTCAAATCGAGCTGCTTTTTCAGCTCCGGTACGCCGCCCTGAACCGTCCAGTCAGGCTCTTTTTTCGAGGCTTCGCCCACTTTGTACAGCGCCACGCCAATATAGAGGCGGGTATTGTTGGGTTTCACCACGTCAGCCCACCATTTCGCCAGCACATCATAGCGGGCGGCGGTGCGGGAGAAGGGCCAGTAGATCTGCGGTGCGATGTAATCCAGCAGGCCTTGCTGCACCCAGCGCCGGGTGTCGGCAAAGGCTTCGTCATAGGCCGCGGCACCAGAGGTATCGGAGCCCGCCGGATCGTGGGAGCGATTGCGCCATACGCCCGCCGGGCTGACGCCAAATTCCACGTCAGGATTAAGCTGTTTAACCGTGCGCGAAACCTGTTCAATCAGCAGCTGCGTATTATGCCGCCGCCAGTCGGCTTTTGAGGCGAAGCCATGTCCAAAAGTGCTGAAGGTGTGGCTGTCATTGAGCATTGATCCGGGCGTTTCGGTATAGAAATAGTCATCAAACTGCACGCCGTCCACGGGATAGCGCGCTACCACTTCAGCGACAATGCTGGTGATCCAGTCGCGCACCTCAGGGATACCGGGGTCGAGAACGTAGCGGTCGCTGGCGGTACGGACCCAGTCGCGGTGCAGCACAAAGACGCTGGCGGGATGCTGCGTCACGGTGCGGTTGAGCGCGGCAACCGTATCCGGCCTGGTGTTAACCGATACGCGATACGGGTTAAACCAGGCATGAACCCGTATGCCACGTTTATGCGCTTCATCGAGCATAAACTGCAGCGGGTCGTAACCAGGATCTTCGCCAATATGACCGGTCAGCATATCTGACCACGGCAGTATTTTTGAAGGCCACAGCGCAGTACCGTCGGGCTTCACCTGGAAAAACACCGTGTTGATGCCGAGGCTTTTTAATTTATCCAACTTATCAATGAGCGCTTTTTGCTGCTGGCTGATACGCGCAGCGCGACCGGCGTTAACCGAGGAGATCGGTGGCCAGTCGAGACGCGACACCGTCGCCAGCCAGACACCGCGCATGGTTTCAGAATGCTGAAGTTTTCCCGGCAGCGGTTGTTTCGTGACCGGCGGAAGCGGGGTGACCAGAGAGCGCGGCGGGCTGGATGAGCAACTGGCAAGTAACATCGCGCAGGCAATCAGCGCGCCCAGGCGGTTAAGGTGTTGCATCATCCGTGTCATTAACGTCAGCTCTTTTTATGCCGGCTGGCAGCCCAGGGATCGGCAACGAGGGTGTCACGCGTAGCCGGAACAGCAGCATCCAGGGAATCCAGATACAGCGCTTCAACTTCAGCGCGCGCCCAGGGCGTCCGGCGTAAAAACTTCAGGCTTGATTTAACGCTGGGGTCGTTTTTGAAACAGTTGATGTTGATGAGCTTACTCAGTTGCTCCCAGCCGTAGCGGGCAACCAGCGCATTGACCTGCATTTCAAGCGTAACGCCGTGGAGTGGATCGGTAGAATGGGCCGCCATGTTGTTCCGTTTATATGGTTGTGCTTTGTAGCGTGCATGAAGGTTACTCGAAAGCGGTGAAACCGGCAAATTGACGGGACAGGATTTTGATTCCGCACGGGAACAAGAATATGGCGTGCGATGAATATGAATGTATAACTGACGTGCCGTGGGATGGCTATAAATGGAAATGGATAACGTCGGTGCGCATAATGTATATTATGTTAAATAAGATATCAGAGCGACGAACCGGATACACTCATTCGCCACTCACTGGCTTCCTGATTCATCCCCTGCTCTTTTGTAAAGCATAAAGCCTCGATAGACAGGGCTTCGTATCATCATGTGCACACTTTACGCGGCGTCATGATGGTGAATTAACGCATGGTTAATTCACCGTCCACGGAGATTGCCTGACCGGGTTACCCCCAACTGCTGCCCGCACTGTTGCTAATTATTGAGACGCTGCGCTATGAGCCTGAGGCGATCTGAGGTAATGCTTCCTGGGTGTCTGATGCCGTCAGCGTATGAATCAACGCCTGGCACGCCGCCGACAGTCCTTTGTGCGGCGCGTAAATCACGGAAAAAGGCCGTGTGCGGCCTCGGGTGTGACGTAGCACCTCCACCAGTAACCCCTGGCGGATAAACGATCGGGCGATAAAGTCATAGGTCTGGCAGATCCCCGCGCCGCTGGCGGCGAGCGAAATCACCCCCAGAATGTCATCGGAAACGCGCAGCGTTCCCGTTGGCGTCCATACAGTATCCACCCCGTTCTCCTTCAGACTCCAGGTCGCAACGCGCCCGGTACTTGGCATAATAAACGGCAGACACGCATGCTGCGCCAGCGCCTCCACGGTCTGGGGTTCCCCGGCCCGGGCAAGGTAGCCAGGCGATGCCAGCAGGCACAGCGGCGCGTCTTCGAGTTTACGCGCAACGAGGCGGCTGTCCGGCAGATGACCAAGACGAATCGCCAGGTCATAGCCTTCGGCGACCAGATCAACGTTGCGGTTGGTGATATTCAGCTCCACATTCACGCCCGGGTACGTCACGGCGAAGCGCTGGAGTACCTCCGGTAAGCGGTAGTGACCGTACGTAGTAGGGGCGCTCAGCCTGACGTTACCGACGACCTCAATTCCCCTTACCTGTATCGCCCGCTCGGCGCGGTCAAACAGCGCAAAAGCGAGACTGGCCTCATTCAGATAGTGCCGTCCGGCGTCCGTCAGGCTCAGTTGACGGGTGGTACGGCGCACAAGCTGCACCCCAAGGCGGGTCTCCAGTCGCGTCAATGCCCGGCTCAATACCGATGCGGTCGTCCCCAGCGTCACTGCCGCCGCGGTGATCGAGCCTCTCTCAATAACCGTGACGAAGATTTCGACATCGCTGATATGGGAAAAACGGCGGCTCATTCTGTCTCCTGAAGAACAAATGATTGTCTCTGGCGATAGTTTATCGACTTTATTGACAACGATACAGTGCGCTTATCCCGCAGGCATTGGCCTGTGCGTTGACTCACACTCAGGAGCACACTGTGAACATTATTCGATCTCTGGCGCTCGCCGCCACGTTAGGTTTGGTTGCTGCCCAGGCTCAGGCCGCCAGTGTACTGGTGGTTTTGTCCGATGCTGACCGGCTCGACCTGAAAGACGGTAAGGTTTTTCACACCGGTTTTTACCTTAACGAGCTAATGCAGCCGGTCAAACGACTGCTGGATGCCGGCCATGATGTGACCTTTGCTACACCGAACGGCCTGGCACCGACGCTGGATATGTCGTCGGACGACAACGTCTATTTTAACAATGATGAGGCCGCTCACCTTGCTCATAAAGCGCTGCTGGACAAGCTACAGCTGACGTCACGCACGCACTCCCCGGTGATCAGCCTGAAGCGCGCCGCGCAGATCGGCTACCAGCACTTCGATGCCCTGTATATTCCCGGCGGCCATGCGCCGATGCAGGATCTGCTTACCAGTCGCGAGGTGGGCCAGGCACTGAAGGCCTTCCACTCCAGCAATAAACCTACCGCACTGGTGTGCCACGGGCCAATCGCCCTGCTCTCCACGCTACCGGATGCGGAAGGCTTTACCCAGCAGCTGGCCACGAGCGGTCGCGCTGCACCCCAGCCAGGCTGGATCTACGAGGGTTACCGCATGACGGTGATCAGCAATGCTGAAGAAAACCAGGCGAAAACGTTACTCAACGGCGGCGTCATGAAGTTCTGGCCCCAGACCGCGCTGCAACAAGCCGGTGGGAAATACAGCAGCAATCGCGTCACCTTCACCCCGCACGTGGTCACCGATCGTGAGCTGATTACCGGCCAGAATCCGGCGTCCGCGATGGGCGTTGCCGATGAACTTCTGAAACGTCTGCACTAACACATAACGAGGCACAATATGGATCTGCAACTTAACAACAAAACGGCAATTGTGACGGCAGCCACTGCCGGGATTGGCCTGGCGATAGCGCGCACGCTGGCAAAAGAAGGCGTCGAGGTCACGATCACCGGGCGGGACGCGGTGAAACTGGATGAGGCAATCAACGCTATCCGCGAGCAGGCACCCGATGCCAGAGTGCATGGCGTGCTGGCCGATGTGAGCCGCGTCGAGGGCGTGGCGCAGCTGATCGCTCAGCGGCCGCATACCGATATTCTGGTGAACAATCTCGGATTCTATGAAGCGAAGCCCTTTGTGGAGATCAGCGACGAGGCGTGGTTGACGATGCTGGACGTCAATGTGATGTCGGGTGTACGCCTGTCGCGCCACTACTTCCCGGCGATGCTGACGCGCAACTGGGGACGCGTGATCTTTATCTCCAGCGAAGTGGGCGCGTTTACCCCGCCGGATATGGTGCATTACGGCGTCAGTAAATCGGCGCAGCTGGCGGTGTCGCGCGGTATGGCCGAGCTGACCAAAGGCACTGGCGTAACGGTAAACAGCGTTCTGCCCTCGGCAACGCGCTCCGAGGGGATTATGGACTATCTGCGCCAGACCGCGCCACGACCGGGCATGGACGACAGCGACATCGAGGCGCATTTTTTCCAAAGCTATCGCCCCAGCTCGCTACTGGCGCGCATGATCGATGCCGATGAGATTGCCGCTATGGTGGCTCTACTCGCCAGCCCGCTCGGGGCCGCGTCGAACGGAGCCGCCGTGCGGGTTGAAGGCGGTACCTTCCGCTCCATTCTGTAGTCCTTACGTCCCCGCCATATAACTGCCGGGGGCGTTTCACGCCGTTTCGTTAACGCTTATGAATTCAATTCATAAATAGTCAGGCTATACTGCCAGCTTCTCGCTCCCTGGCAGAGGCTCCTCATGCTCAAAGAAAACGTCAACGATTTGATTGCCTTTCTGGTTGTGGCTCAGGAACGCAGCTTCACCCGAGCCGCAGCGCGCCTCGGCGTTTCGCAGTCGGCGCTCAGCCACGCCATGCGCAGCCTGGAAGAGCGGATGGGGATCCGGTTGCTGACCCGCACCACCCGCAGCGTGTCGCCGACCGCTGCCGGGGAACGGCTGGTTGAGCGTCTCGGGCCGCACTTCAGCGAAATTGAAACCGAGCTGAACCTGATGCGTGAAATGCGCGACGTGCCGGCGGGGAATATTCGTATCACCGCCGGGGATCACGCCGTTGATTATCTGCTGTGGCCCGCGCTGCAACCCTTTCTACAGGCGTGGCCGGATATTCACGTTGAGGTGACGGTGGATAATGCGCTGACGGATATCGTGACCGGGCGCTTCGACGCCGGCATCCGGCTGGGTGAACAGGTGGCAAAAGATATGATTGCGGTGCCGGTCAGCCCGCCGATGCGGATGATTGTGGTCGGGTCGCCAGACTATTTTTCACGTCATCCGGTGCCGCAAGCGCCAGCGGATCTCCAGCAGCACAAGTGCATCAATATGCGCCTCCCTACCCTCGGCGGTCTGTATGCCTGGGAATTTTCACAAAAAGGAAAAGCGATCCGCGTGCGGGGGGAAGGGCAACTGACGATCAATCCGCTGCGTCACCGTATCAGTGCGGCAAAGGCGGGCATCGGACTGATTTTCGTCCCGGAAGATACGGTGGCCGCAGACATTGCTGCCGGAACACTGATCCAGGTGCTGGACGACTGGTGCGAGCCGTTTCCTGGCTATTACCTCTACTACCCCAGCCGCCGCCAGCACACCACCGCCTTCTCATTGTTTGTCGATGCGCTGCGCTATCGCGGGAACTAATTACCCGAATACTGCGCGTCGGTCACCTTTTCCATCCACTCGACCGGGCTGCCATTGACCGATTCGGCGATAGCGATGTGCGTCATGGCAGTACCAGGTGCCGCGCCGTGCCAGTGTTTAACCCCGTCCGGGATCCAGACGATATCGCCCGGCTTGATTTCGCGCAGAGGTTTACCCCACTCCTGCACCAGCCCTTTGCCCTGGGTCACAATCAGCGTCTGGCCAAGCGGATGCGTATGCCAGGCGGTACGCGCCCCCGGCTCAAAGGTCACCGTCGCCCCGCCGGTGCGGGCGGGCGTCTCTGCCTGGAACGACGCATCGATGCGTACCTGACCGGTAAACCACTGTTCCGGCCCTTTCACCGAGTTTTGTGAGCCAGCAGCACTAATTTTTACCTTTTCTTCTTCTGCGCTGAGCGCAGCAGCGGGAGTTAATACCGACAGCATGGCGGTCATTGTGGCGATCAGTTTCATGTGTACTCCTCCGGAATAATGAACCAGCTTCAAGGCTAGCCCTCTCCCTGCGGCCTGAGTAGCCCCGTTAATCCGCATGCCGCTATGAGCGGGCTTCATAAATCCACTGGCCCGGCCCGCAAAATATGTTATAACATCACAAAAAACATTTACTGATAATGATGAGACGCAGATGAAAACGACACTCCTTGCCGGGCTGGTTGGTATCGCCCTCGCCCCGGCTGCCTTTGCTCACGGCCTCTGGCTTAACGTTCCGCCAGTCACGGACGGTGCGACGCTGAATATTGAACTGGGTTATGGCGAAAACTTCCCGCACGGCGAACCGATCCCGGCGAAACGTCAGCACATTTTTGCGCCAATTGAGCTGCTGGGCGATGCGGAGCGCCGGTACAGCTTCCCGATCGCCAGTGAAGCCTACCAGTTCACCGCATCAGAGGTGCCGGCGGGAAGCTGGCTGGCAATCGCCACCTATAAGCCGACCCGCTGGTCGGTGAAAGAGGAAAACGGAAAAAATCGCTGGCAGCAGGCAGGCAAACAACAGTGGCCA
Organism: Siccibacter colletis; assembly: GCF_025914095.1. Classification (NCBI taxonomy): domain Bacteria; kingdom Pseudomonadati; phylum Pseudomonadota; class Gammaproteobacteria; order Enterobacterales; family Enterobacteriaceae; genus Siccibacter; species Siccibacter colletis. The sequence continues at coordinate 1,995,022 of NZ_CP074352.1, forward strand.
GAGGCGTTTTGTATGGAAAACACCATGTACGCTAAAACAGTCAGTTTTGTTGGCGCGCCGGGTAAAAACGCGGCGATCACGCGCCCCACCAGCGTGCGTCTGGAGTTTGTGCCAGAGGTCGATCCGTCCACGCTAAAAACCGGCGATACGCTGAATGTGAAACTGCTGGCGAACGGGCAACCGTTGAAAAACCATCAGGTCGGTATCGCCTATAACGACCCGTCTGCCCCGGTTAAAAAATCAGCCGGGCATGCTCATCATCACGATCATGGCGATACCAGTAAGTTCGCCCATCCGTCACTGGCACACACCTATGCCTATGAGGCTGCGTCGATGAAAGATGTGACCGATGCCAACGGCGTGCTGGCCCTGCCGATCCTGAATAAGGGCCAGTGGGTGCTGATGACCGCCCACGATACGCCGTATGAAGATAAAGCGGCCTGCGACCTCCATGTAGATGAAACCACCTTCGGCTTTACCATTACCCGCTGATTACTGGCCGGGGGCGACCCCGGTTAACCGCACATAATCGATATTCCCGCCGCTTGTCGCGTTTGCTACGCTTTCCGGACACATTTTTCTGAAAGGCAACATGATGAACGAGCACATTGCACCCGTCCCCCTGGATAAGGCGTATCGCCTGGTCAATCACGGTCCGACCGTGCTGGTTTCCGCGCGCCACAACGGCGTGGATAACGTAATGGCCGCCGCCTGGGCCTGCGGGCTGGACTTCTCACCGCCAAAAGTGACGGTGGTGATCGACAAAATCGCCGCCACGCGCGCGCTGATTGAGCAGAGCGGTTATTTTGCGTTGCAGATCCCGACCGTGAACCAGGCTGCGCTGACCACGCAGCTGGGCACCACGACGCTGATGAGCGACCCGGACAAGCTGGCGCACTCAGGCGTGGAGCTGTTTGAAATGGACGGGCACGCCCTGCCGCTGGTCGCGGGCTGTACGGCGTGGCTGGTGTGCCGGCTGATCCCGGAACCGCATAACCAGCAGACCTACGATCTGTTTATTGGCGAGGTGATCGGCGCCTGGGCCGATTCGCGGGCGTTTCGCGACGGCCACTGGCAGTTTGAATCCGCCGACCCGGCGTTACGCAGCATTCACCACGTGGCCGGCGGACACTACTATGCCATCGGCGACGCGCTCAATACCCGGTCATAAACTCAGGCAAAGCGGTTGAGCTTGTGCAGGTTTACTGACGAAATACCGTGCTGGGGATGGGTCAGCCCCAGCAAAAATTCCTTCTCCAGTACTTCCGCCAGCCGTTCCGGGGTTAGATCCTCTTCACGAATCGTGACACCGTCACTTCCGTAATGGGTAAAGTGGAAGTTATTCAGCGTTACCTTCCCCCCTTCAGGAAGATGGCGCGACAGCAGAATATGGTGACGGAAGTGGGAATCCGGCCAGTGGGCGATAAAGTGGTTCGCCATCAGGAAATCAGCGGCGTACTGATCCTCCGTATCAAACCGGTAGAGCGGCTGCCACTCCCCGCCCTGGAACAGGGTCAGGATAAAATCATCGTGATCGGCCTCAAGGCGATAGATACCGGCGTGCGTCACCACTTCTGCGCCAGCGACAAAACGCATCGGCTGGGTCAGCGTCTGGCTGCCGAAGCCTACGTCCACCAGCCACTCCTCGCCGTGAACCGTCACGCATAGCAGCCGATGGGTACGCGGCGGCACCTGGTTGGGCTGAGCAATCAGCACCCTGGCGGCCAGACTGCGTACGTTAAAGCGCAGCTCCCGTAACACCCGCTCCAGCAAGCCGTTCTGTTCGAAGCAGTAGCCACCGCGCCGGGCAGTCACCAGCTTCTCAAACAGTGCGCCGTCATCGAGGTGGATCTCGCGATCCAGCAGCACATCAAGGTTTTCGAATGCGATACTCGCAATATGGTGAGCCTGCAGTGCCGCGAGGGTTTCCACGTCGGTCTGCGGCGTACCGTCGTAGCCAATACGGGCAAAGTACTCTTCAAGCGAAAAAGCCATCCCCACTCCTTTCCGGGTTAATGAGTGGCGCAAAACGCCGGTGAAGATGCCAGGTGTGAGCGCCTGGCGCGCGGAATTACATGTCGTAGCCGGGTTTTTTAATCAGCGTTTCGATCTGCGGCGCGATTTCGGTATCCCATACACGCGTTTTCCAGGCCTCAGGGTCCACTTCATTCAGTGCGACCGATACCGAACTCTCTTTACTGCCCAGGTGGCGCACAATAGCGGCGGTAATATCGTCTGCCAGCGCCTGTTTTACTTCATCGCTCAGCTGGCGCGGGAAACACTGAATATCAATATGTGGCATAGCGAACTCCTTGTTGAATAAACCAGTTAGCCCGGCACCCCGTCACAGGATCCGGTTAGCGCGCAGCACGGTTTGCAGCTCGGGTAACGCGCATACCGCATCGGCGATGGCGTTAAGTTTTGGGGTGTGCTGCGCAAACCAGGCGGCGTGAGGTGTCCAGCGGCGCATTACCGGAAGATAACAGTCCAGCAGCGAGATGTCCTGCCCAAACATCCAGGGCGTAGCCTCAACCTGCTGTTCGAGCCAGCGATACAGCGTTTCGCGATAGCGTCCGGTACTCTCCCGCAGCTGGGCCGGAGCGCCAGGCGCCCAGCGTTCCGGGTAGTCGGCATAGGTGAAGGTGGGATAGACATTCGCCACCATCCATACCAGCAGACGCAGAAAGCGGTTACGTTCTGGCGTACCGGGGGCCGGAGCCAGCTCCGGATGATCATCAAGCAGCATCAGCGCCACCGCGGCGCTCTCCGTCATCACCGTACCGTTTTCCAGCACCAGCGTCGGTACCTGACACAGCGGATTCAGCTTCTCAAGCTGCTCGCGCGCCGGGCCGGGTTTGTCGTAACCATCAACGTTAATAAAGCTGTACCGCACCCCGGCCAGGGTCAGCATCAGTTCGCTGATGGTCGAGCCGTACCCCGGCACACCGTAGATCTGGATCATCCGTCGTCTCCTTTGTTACTCCTTAAGTGTAGAGCACCCGACGCCAGGCGTCAGAGATTGCAACCAGGCGCGGGCCTGAGACGGGCTTCGCAGATGCACAAACGCAATGTGGGAGTACGCCGGATTCGCCATGTCCGCCAGATAACGCGCACGGTTACTGCGCCAGGTTTTCAGGGTCCACCAGATAATGGATTCGCGGCTAAAGAACGACTGGCGGAAACTTTCCCGGTTGCCGGTGCCGGGCCACAGCTCCTGCTGTGTGACGGCGCGCTGAATCGCCCGCTTCACCGCCTGATAAAGGGTGCGGGTAAAGCCGTAATCGAGCCAGACGAGCGTGTCCACCTCACGCCATTTCACCGGACGGCTGCGGTTATAGTTGCCATCCAGCACCCAGCCGTCGGGGCATGCCGCCAGCGCGGCGGCTATTTTTTCAAAAAAGCGGGCATCCGGCGTGCCCTGCCAGTGGGGTTGCCAGTAAAGGGTATCCAGTTCGATATACGGCACATTGAGGCGGGCAGCGAGCTGGCGTGCGAACGTGCTCTTGCCGCTTCCGCTGGTCCCGACAACGTTAATTTTCATCCCTGTCTCCACTCACTGGCCCGGACTGGCGTGCAGGATTTCCCAGGCCGCCTTCACCCGCGCATCGTTGGGGAACCACTTGTTCGCCAGCAGGATCAGCGCGGTTTGCTGGGATGGGATAAACACTGCATAGGTGGAGAAGCCGTTGGTGGAGCCGGTTTTGTTATACCAGGCCGCAGCCGGGGCCTGAGGAGTAGCAACAGCCCTGGCGGGTACGCCCTTCATCAGCCGCGCGCTGTCGTTCCCGGCCAGCAGGGTTTTCTCGTCTACCGGCAGCGGGTAGTACTCCCACATTAATGCCTGGGTAAATTCGCCGGCCTGTACATAGCCGACATGGGTGTTATCCACCGCCTTGCGCCACGCACCGTCTTTGAGATGCTGGCCCATGTTGATCTCCAGATAGCGGATGAGGTCGGCGCTGGAGGACTTCAGACCGTAAGACTCGGCATCCAGCGGCCCCGGCGTCACGCGCACCGGCTGGTTAGTTTTGTTATAGCCCTGAGCGTAATCCTGCATCGCCTGCGGCGGTACGTTTACATAGCTGTGACGTAGTCCCAGCGCCGGCAGCATCTGTTGTTCAATCGCCGCGGTAAACGACGTGTCCAGCGCATGGCCGGTAATCATTCCCAGCATACCGATCCCGAGATTCGAGTAGACGCGGGTGCTGCCCGGCGTGGCGGGAGGCTGCCAGGCTTTATACCAGGCCATCAGCGCCGGGGTATCGGTGACCGCATCCGGGACAAACAGCGGCGTACCGGCGGTGTGGGTTGCGAGGTTGAGCAGCGTCACCTGGTCAAAGGCACTGCCTTTCAGCTCTGGCAGGTAGCGGCGTGCCGGATCGGCAAAATGGAGTTTACCTGCACCCTGCGCATAGCTTGCCAGCGTCGCAGTAAAGGTTTTACTCAGGGAGCCGATCTCGAACAGCGTTTGCTCGCTTACCGGCTGACGGCTCTCCTTTGACGCGACCCCATAGTTACAGAATTGAGGCTTCCCGTTGACCGAGATCGCCACCGCTATTCCAGGCACCTGCCACTGCGCCATTAAAGGTTCGATTACCTTATCGATTGCTGCGCCGCACGGGGTCTGCGCGCTGACGTCCAGCGTATAAAACATCAGGCTTAATGCGGTTAACACGCTCTTTTTCATTAGTATTTCCTTATTAGTAAGCACGAAAGACTGCCATACAGGCCGCGCACTGGCGACTTCTGTTGAGATAACCGCGAGCCAGCTCACTCCCGGAAAGCTTATGCTTTGCGCACGCATATTTTTGCAGGTAGGATGCTGCGCCATGTTGTGCTTCATCGTAAAGCGCAACGCACAAAAAACGTGCACACCCCGCCCGATTCCGGACAGCGTAGCAAACGTTTGGTTACGGCGGTTGAGCCAGCGGCTCGCAGATAATAAGACAGGATCACAGGAAAACAGATGAAAACCACAAAAAACAACGCGGCGGAGCAGCGTGCTGCCAGACGCCGCTGGCTGAACTCCCACGAGGAGGGATACCACAAGGCGATGGGCAACCGTCAGGTACAGATGATCGCCATTGGCGGCGCGATTGGTACCGGCCTGTTTCTCGGCGCCGGTGCGCGCCTGCAGATGGCCGGCCCTTCCCTGGCGCTGGTCTATGCGGTATGCGGTATCTTCTCCTTCTTCATCCTGCGTGCGCTGGGTGAGCTGGTACTGCACCGCCCTTCCAGCGGCAGCTTCGTCTCCTACGCCCGCGAGTTCCTCGGCGAGAAAGCCGCCTACGTCGCCGGCTGGATGTACTTCGTTAACTGGGCGATGACCGGCATTGTTGATATCACCGCGGTGGCGCTGTACATGCACTACTGGGGCGCGTTTGGCGATGTGCCGCAGTGGGTGTTCGCCCTCGGCGCGCTGGCGATTGTCGGCACCATGAACATGATCGGCGTGAAATGGTTCGCCGAAATGGAGTTCTGGTTTGCGCTGATCAAGGTGCTGGCCATCGTGCTGTTCCTCGTGGTGGGTACCATATTCCTCGGTACCGGCAAGCCGCTCGACGGCAACGCCACCGGTTTTCATCTGATCACCGACAACGGCGGTTTCTTCCCGCACGGGCTGCTGGCTGCTCTGGTGCTGGTGCAGGGCGTGGTCTTCGCCTTCGCTTCCATCGAACTGGTGGGCACCGCGGCAGGAGAGTGTAAAGATCCGCAGACCATGGTGCCGAAAGCCATCAACAGCGTGATCTGGCGTATCGGCCTGTTCTACGTCGGTTCGGTGGTGCTGCTGGTGCTGCTGCTGCCGTGGAACGCCTACCAGGCGGGTCAGAGTCCGTTCGTCACCTTCTTCTCGAAGCTGGGCGTGCCGTACATCGGCGACATCATGAACATGGTGGTCCTGACTGCCGCGCTCTCCAGCCTCAACTCCGGTCTTTACTCCACCGGCCGCATCCTGCGCTCCATGTCGATGGGCGGTTCCGCGCCGAAATTCATGTCGAAGATGAGCAAACAGCAGGTGCCGTGGGCGGGTATCGCCGCCACCCTCTGCGTCTACGTGCTGGGCGTGTTCCTGAACTATCTGGTGCCGTCTCAGGTGTTTGAGATCGTGCTCAACGTCGCGTCCGTCGGCATCATCGCCTCCTGGGGCTTTATCGTGGTGTGCCAGATGCGCCTGCGCAAAGCCATTAAGGAAGGCAAAGCCGAAGACGTGCCGTTCAAACTGCCGGGCGCGCCTTACACCTCCTGGCTGACGCTGCTGTTCCTGCTGAGCGTGCTGGTCCTGATGGCGTTCGACTATCCGAACGGCACCTTTACCATCGTCTCGATTCCGGTGCTGGCCGTTGTGCTGACCCTCGGCTGGTTCGGCGTGCGTAAGCGCGTATACGAGATCCACAGCGCCGCCCCGGCGGAGCACCACGCTGACGACCAGGCGCCCGCCTCCTCGCCGCTGGCGGATGACCATGCGCGCTGATGCTGCGCTGTAGCCAAAAAAATGCCGGGCGTGCCCGGCATTGTTGTTTCTGAAGCCCGTGAATCAGAGCGCGATACGGATAATGTCGTCCGGGCTGGTTGCAGGTTTATCACGGCTGGAGGCCTGCTTCACGCTGACGTACAGGGTTTTCCCGTCGGCGGAGAGCGCCAGGCTGTTCGGGTGTACCGGCGTTTTGATGGTTTTGGTCACCTTATTGGTTTTCGCATCAATAATGCTGACCTCGCCCGCCTGACGGTGCGTCACATACACTTCATTGCGCACCGGGTTAAACAGCACGGCCAGCGATGCCGGAGCATCGATCTGCGCGGTGACGTCGCCCTTTTTCAGATCGACAACCAGCACTTTCGGCTGTTTCGAATCGGTGATGTACGCACGCTGGTTCGCGCTGTCCAGGCTGATGTTGATAAAGAAGTGCTCTTTACCATCGTCCAGTAGTTTCTTACGGCTGATGATGCTGTTGGTAGCGGTATCGATGATCACCAGCTCGCCGTCCGCGTTTGAGGTATACAGACGCTTGTTGGCAGCATCCAGCGCCAGGGCGGTGCTGCGCGCACCGGTATTGGTGATGGTGGTTTTCAGCGTCATGTTGTTGCCGTCTACTGCCCAGATCACGCTCTCTTTGCCGACGCCGGTGATGTACACCGTGTTCGTCGCTTCATCCACCGCCAGCTGACGCGGCTGGAATGGCTTCACGGTTTCGCTGCGCTGACGCGCATCCAGGACCACGCGCCCTTTCACATCGCTGGTCTTCGCATCAATCGCGGTCACCGACCCGTTTACGCTGTTGCCAAACCACAGGGTGTTGGTTTTGGTATTGATGGCGGCACCAAACGGTTTGATGTCGTTATGAATGCGTTGGGTCACATCCAGGGTGGTGGGATCGAGACGGTAGACCACACCGCCTTTATCCAGCGCGCGGCTCTGCGAGGTGGCGACAAACAGCGCGTTTTCGCTCTGGCTGTAAGCCATTTCATAGGCACCAACCCCGACCGGCTTGCGCAGCATCTCCTCCGCCGCCTGGCTGGAGAAGGACGTGGCGAGCAGCAGCGCGCTCATCAGCGCGGTATGGCGCAGGCGCGGGATGGACAGATGACGAAAATTCATAACTACTCCCTTTGTAACGAAACTGGATCTTCTGCATCACATTGAAACCGGTGGGTTTGCAGGTCGTTGCCCGCCCCTTGATTTTATGGATGAGAATAGTAATCATTATTCGCTGAAAAAGGGAGGATTTTACTCCGCGCACGTTCACAAAATTTTCCACTACACTTCATCTGTTAACCTAACGTGCGCTTAATGTTTTCATAAGTTTACAAAACATTTAACATGGCGCGTTTTTTCTGGTTCGGTACGAACCCCTTAACCTGGTTGATTTCATGAATATCTCATTCGTCAGAAAGGTGCCTCTTTCTGTATGGCTGTTGCCTGCCATTTTTTCTCCTTGCTTCACCAGCACCGTTGCGGCTGCTCAGACCGCCGCATCTACTTCTGAACAAACGATGGTCGTGACCGCTACGCCCGGCGGCCTCTCCGAGCTGGATACCCCGGCGGCAGTGAGCGTGGTTCACGGCGACGAGATGCGTCATGCCGCGCCGCGCGTCAACCTTTCTGAAAGCCTCGGTGCCGTGCCTGGCCTGCAGGTGCAGAACCGTCAGAACTATGCGCAGGATCTGCAGCTGTCGATCCGCGGCTTCGGCTCCCGCTCCACCTTTGGCGTGCGCGGTCTGCGCTTATACGTGGACGGCATTCCCGCCACCATGCCGGACGGTCAGGGCCAGACGTCAAACATCGACATCAACAGCGTTGAGAGCATCGACGTACTGCGCGGCCCCTTCTCCGCGCTCTACGGTAACGCTTCCGGCGGTGTGCTGAACGTCACCACCGAAACCGGACGTCAGCCGCCGACCATTGAAGCGAGCAGCTGGTACGGCAGCTACGGCAGCTGGCGTTACGGTCTGAAAGCCACCGGTGCGACAGGCGATGGTACCCAGGCAGGCGACGTTGACTACGCCGTCTCCACCACGCGCTTTACCACCCACGGCTATCGCGACCACAGCGGCGCGCGTAAAAATCTGGCTAACGCCAAACTCGGCGTGCGCCTCGACGACGCCAGCAAACTGACGCTGCTGTTCAACAGCGTTGATATCAAAGCGGACGATCCGGGCGGCCTGACTAAAGAGGAGTGGCGTGCCGATCCGCGTCAGTCGCCGCGTGCCGAGCAGTACAACACCCGTAAGACCATCAAGCAGACCCAGGCAGGCCTGCGCTATGAGCGCGCTCTGACCGCAAACGACGATTTCAGCCTGATGGCTTACGCCGGCGAGCGTGAAACCACCCAATACCAGTCGATCCCGCAGGCTCCGCAGCTGCGTCCTACCCACGCCGGCGGTGTGATCTCTCTCAGCCGTCACTACCAGGGCGTGGACACCCGCTGGACGCACCGCGACGAGTGGCTTATTCCGGTGAGCTTCACCACCGGGATCAACTACGAGACCATGACCGAGGACCGTAAGGGCTACGAGAACTTTGTCTACCAGAACGGCGTGCCGCAGTTCGGTGAGAAAGGCAACCTGCGCCGCAACGAGCGCAACCTGATGTGGAACGTGGACCCGTATCTGCAGACCAGCTGGCAACTGACCGACAAGCTGTCGCTGGATGCAGGGGTGCGCTACAGCTCTATCTGGCTGGACTCCAACGACAAATACGTCACTGCACAAAACGGCGACGCCAGCGGCGAAGCCAGCTACCACAAGTGGCTCCCGGCAGGATCGCTGAAGTACGCGGTAACCGATGCCTGGAATGTGTATCTGGCGGCGGGCCGCGGATTTGAAACCCCGACCCTCACCGAACTCTCCTACCGTGCCGGCACCCAGGACGGGCTGAACCTTGAACTGCAGCCGGCCACCAGCGATACCGTGGAGATCGGCAGTAAAACCCGCATCGGCAACGGCCTGTTCACCGCCGCGCTGTTCCAGACCGATACCGACAACGAGATTGTCTCTGACAGCAGCTCCGGCGGACGTGCCAGCTACAAAAATGCCGGTAAAACGCGTCGTCAGGGCGTGGAGCTGGGCCTTGACCAGCAGTTCGCCGACGCGTGGCGCCTGAAAATGGCCTGGACCTACATCGACGCCACCTACCGCAGCAACGTCTGCGGTGACACCGACTGCAACGGCAACCGTATGCCGGGCATAGCCCGTAATATGGGTTACGCCTCGCTGGGCTGGGAACCGGAACAGGGCTGGTACGCGGGCGGCGACGTGCGCTACCTGAGCGACATCATGGCAGATGACGAGAACACCGCCAAAGCGCCAACCTGGACCGTTGTCGGTCTGAACACCGGCTACAAATGGCAGATCGGACAGGGCTCGGTGGATCTCTTCACCCGCGTCGATAACCTGTTCGACCGCGAATACGCGGGCTCAGTGATCGTCAACGAAAGCAACGGCCGCTATTTCGAACCGGCACCGGGACGCAACTACAGCGTCGGCCTGTCGTTCGGCTACAGCTTCCAGTAATACTCTCTCAGGGGGCAACGACGTTGCCCCTTTTTATTTCCCTTCTACTGACTTTCACAACAGATAAACCAGGAATCAGGCGATAACAGCCTGCAATTGATGGGTTAACTAGCGCATCGCCCTTCACTTCCCGGCTTGCCCGCTATGCGCGAAGCCAGCAAAAATCCTGACACCATCTGCCTGCTGCGGCAGGCAATTCTCTCGCTCCGCCTATACTAAAGGTTATTTGTTGAGCGCAGGAGCATGATATGGGGCAAGTCTGGCATCAGAATGCGGTTATCTATCAGGTCGATCCGGGCCGCTTTTTCGACACCAATGCCGACGGCAGCGGTGATTTGCGCGGCGTAGTGCAGAAGCTCGATTACATCGCCTCGCTGGGCGCCACCACGCTGTGGCTGAATCCGTTTTACGTATCTCCCGGGCGCGATAACGGCTATGACGTGGTGGATCACCTCGCGGTGGACCCGCGAAGCGGTACGGAAGACGATATTCGCTGGCTACTGGAAGAGACCCGTAAGCGCGGCATGCGGGTAATTGTCGAACTGGTGGCCCAGCATACCTCTGACCAGGCGTACTGGTTCCAGGAAGCCCGTAAATCTCCGCAGTCGCCGTTTCGCGACTTCTATATCTGGTCCGATAAACCCGAGCCCAACGAGCCCGCGCCGATGTTTCCCACCGTCGAGCCGAGCATCTGGCGCTGGGACGAGGAAGCGGGCCAGTATTATCGCCACCTGTTCTATCACCATGAGCCGGATCTCAATCTCAGCAACCCGCTGGTGGTGGCCGAGGTGGATCGCATTCTGCTGCACTGGGCCAATATGGGCGTGGCGGGCTTTCGCGTCGACGCCGCCTCGCACATGGTGGAACAGGCCGGTGCCGGGCAGAAAGAAACCGGTTACGCCCTGTTCGACCGCTTTCATGACCTGCTGATGCCGGATAATCCCGATACCATTCTGCTGGGGGAAGTGGACGTCAGCGTCGAGGAGATGAAGCACTATTTCGACGAAGGCCAGCGTCTGACCACCCTGCTCAATTTCTGGATCAACAAGAATATCTTCCTGGCAATGGCCCGGGAGGACTCAACCCCATTGTGTAAGGCGCTGGAAGAGCTGCCGGTGCCGCCGGAGCGCTGCGGCTACTGCTTCTGGCTGCGCAATCACGACGAGCTGGACATGGAAGATCTCGACCAGCACGACTACGACTTTGTGATGGACAAGTACGCCCCCACCGAGGAGATGCGGATCTATGGCCGTGGCATCCGTCGCCGTCTGGCACCGATGCTCGACGGCGACGAGCGTCATCTGGCGATGGCGCACGCCCTGCTGTTTTCGCTGCCGGGTACGCCGGTGATCCGCTACGGGGATGAGATCGGCATGGGTGACGATCTTAACCAGCCTGAACGCGAATCGGTGCGTACGCCGATGCAGTGGGACGACTCTCCGGGCGCGGGCTTCTCGGCCGCCGATGCGGCGCGATTTATCTCGCCGATAATCGCCACCGGCCCCTACAACTACCACAAAATTAACGTCGCCGAGCAGCTGGCGCGCGAAGGTTCTCTGCTGCAACGCATCCGCACTATCGTTCACGTCTGGCGCGAATTGCCGGAGGTGCACTACCACTGCTTCACTCACGTTACGTTGTCACAGAAATGCGTTTATGCGGTGCGCTATGAGGATGAGAATGCGGCGACGCTGATGTTTATCAATCTCGCTGCCGCGCCGGTAGAGATTGATTGTGAAGAAGCCGCCGGGCTGGCCGGCGCGCAGGAGGTGCTGGCGGATGACACCTACGACGCGCCGACGCAGACCCTGCGTCTGAACGGCTACGGTTATCGCTGGCTGCGTCTGATGTAGCGCAGTAATCCCCCGACCAGGATCCCGGTGACGGCAACGGCCGCCACGCCCACCACACCGGAATCCACCGCCACCGCCTTGCGGACCGCCTGATTATCAAAGCGGCCGTGGGCGCGGTGCCCGGTGGTTAACGGACGATAGAGATAATCTTCGCGTTTGCCCGGTTCGCTCTCATCCCCCAGTTGCTCCTCCCATGTCTGACGCGCCAGCCAGCGATCGAGCACGCCGGGGAAAAACATATTGCCGACAATCGAGATGACGGTATTTTTGCCGAGCCACAGCTCACGCGGCGGGCGTCTGGCAATGGCGACGTCAAAGATGGCGCGCGCCGCCACTTCCGGCTGGTAGATGGGCGGGATCGGCTGCATGCGCTGAGAGAACTTGTTGCGCGCCCAGTTGAACTGCGGCGTGTTGACCGCCGGTAGCTGCACCATAGAGACGCGAATATGGCTTTTCTGATGCAGCAGTTCGCAGCGCAGCGAATCGGTGAAGCCGCGGATCGCCGCTTTGGCACCGCAATAGGCAGACTGCAACGGGATAGAGCGCCAGGCCAGTGCCGATCCCACCTGAACAATGGTGCCGCTGTTGCGCGGCTGCATGTAGCGCAGCGCGGCGCGGGTGCCGTTGACCGTACCGAGATAGGTCACGTCGGTGACGCGCTGAAACTCGTCAGCGGAAAGTTCTTCCATTGGCCCCAGCACGGTGGTCATGGCGCAGTTGACCCAGATACCAATCGGGCCAAGCTCACTTTCGATACGCTGGGCCGCTTCATCCATAGCCCGGGCATCCGCCACGTCAGCGCTGATCCCCAGCACAAGGCCGCCGTAGTCTCTCAACTCGCGCACCGTCTGGCGCAATCCCTCATCCCCACGCGCAATCACGGCGACATCGTACCCTGATGCGGCGAAGTGAGTTGCCGTCGAGCGTCCTACGCCGGCGGTACCGCCGGTTATTACCGCAACAAACGCATTGCTGACCATATCCATGCCCCATTTTTAATTGTGTAATCAAAGCGTAGTACAGGGCGGGAAAGAAAGCGGAGCGCGGCCCCGGTTTAACGCAGGGCCGCAGGGTGAAAGGTAATCAGAACGTGGTCCAGCTCGCCTCGTCGGTGGCCTGGCGTGTGGTGACGGCAGGCTTAGCCGGCGCGCGTTCGGCCAGCTGGCGCGAGGTGGTTTGCGGCTTATCATCGAGATGGAAATTCGCCACCAGACGTTCCAGCAGGCTGGCCTGCTCCTCCAGCGAGGTAGCGGACGATGACGATGCCATTACCAGCGAGGCGTTTTGTTGCGTAGTGGTGTCGAGTTCACCCACCGCACGGGCAATCTGCTCGATGCCGCGGCTCTGCTCTTCGGAGGCAGACGAGATCTCATCCATGATGTCGTTAACGCGGGTCACCGCACTCACCACCTGCTCCATCGTTTCCCCGGCGCGCGCCACCAGATCGCTACCGGTCTGGATGCGCGACACCGATTCGCTGATCAGCTGTTCGATATCCTTCGCGGCCTGAGAGCTGCGCTGGGACAGGCTGCGCACTTCGCTGGCGACCACAGCAAAGCCGCGGCCCTGCTCACCGGCGCGCGCCGCTTCCACCGCAGCGTTGAGCGCCAGAATGTTGGTCTGGAACGCAATGCTGTTGATCACCGCCGTGATGTCGGCGATTTTCTTCGAGCTGGCAGAGATATCGCCCATGGTTCTCACCACGTCACGCACCACCACGCCGCCTTCACTGGCGGTGCTGGATGCTTCCGCCGAGATCTTGCTGGCGTGACGCGCGTTATCGGCGTTGTTTTTCACCGTAGCCGTAAGCTGTTCCATACTGGCCGCGGTCTGCACAACTGCCGCCGCCTGCTGTTCGGTGCGCGATGACAGATCGCTGTTGCCGGTAGCGATAGTGGTCGCCGCGCGCGACACGCTGGAAACGCTGGTGCGCACGTCACCGATCATGCCGCGCAGGCGGTCGTTCATTTTGCTCATCGCGGCGGTGAGTTTACCCAGCTCGTCATCGCGATCGACCTCAATGCGTGAACTGAGATCGCCGCCGGCGATGCGCTCTGCCAGCGCCAGGTTATGCAACACCGGACGGGTGATCTGACGCGTGATGTACACCGACACCAGAATGCCGATAAGAATCGCGATTGCCCCGATAATCAGCGTGATGTTGGCCGAGCCGTAGGCCAGCTCATCGTTATAGGTTTTCACCAGGCCAATGATCGCTTTTAACGAAGCACTGCTCTTGTCGCCGGCGACTTTTACCTGATCCTCCGCGCCTTTGAGCGCGGTGAATGCGGCAAAATAGTCGTTGCTCAGCGTCCGTACCCGGGTGGTGTCGTTCCACAGCCCCTGCAGCGGGGTTTGCAGCTCAGGCGGAAGCTGGCTGTTCAGCGCTTCATAGCGTGACGCCGTTGCGCGGTAACGTTCGTCCAGCGCCTGCTGTGCGGCATCGCTGACGCTGTAGCGCAGAGCAAAGGCGTAGTCGCGCACGTTGCCGATGGCGAACAGCAGCTCGTAAAGTTGATACGCAAGTTCACTGTCCATCAGCGGGGTGCGGATCAGGGCGCTGAAGCGTGCCGTGTCGTCCTGGGCTGCTAGCGCATCAATGTCAGTGCGGATCCCGTTCAGCTTATCGGTGGCGGCTTTCATCGCCCCGGTGCTGGTCTGGAAGCTGTTCAGATGACCGGAGAGGTCGTTGAGAATGGCGGCTTCGCGCGCAGACCAGGAGAGCGCTTTTGCTTCATCGGTCAGGTCTGAGGCGTGGGTGACGTAACGGGCCATGATATCGCCGGCTTTATCGTCACCGTAGAAGTATTTGAGCCGGTTTATTTTTGCCTGAAACACCTCAATGTTGATGTTGTAGATTAAATTGGTTTTTTGATAGATATCCCGGATTTCTTTAAAGCGCGCCATGCTCAGCACGGTGGCAATGGCAACCAGTAACAGCACCAGACCAAACCCTACCGACAGCTTTTTCGCAATCCTTACGTTTCGTAAGCGGGCCAACAGACCACTCATCCCGTACCCCCAGAGTCATTATGATTGTTATGTGGGATAAAAAAGCATCCCGATCAGGTTATCGGTTGTCCGGGTGGTTTGTTTATAGACAGAGGTAGTTATCTGTTGAGGTTGTGGGAAAGATCAAAAAAAATGGCCTTTATCCGAAAGCCTCTTCAGAAGCCGTCGGGATAAAGGCCATCATGCACACGCGCACAGCTCATTCCAGAACTGGAGCCGCGTTGCGCGCCGCCTGCGGTTATTTTGCGCGATACCACGCAGGATCAATATTGCCATAGTCGATGCCATACAGGTGTCCGGTGGGAAGAAACGACTCCAGCACGCGATCGCCGTTGCTGGAATTTCCGGGCCGCAGTAAGGCCAGACAGCGGCGCACAATCCTGGTGCGTAGCCGTGCCAGTGTTCGTCCAGATGCTATTTTCATCGCCTCTCTCCTGCTCTGATGCGCGTTGTGATGTGGCACCAGTAAAACGCGAGAGAGGCCGGATGGGAAATAAACCTTTCAGCAGTGGTTAGCTAAAAAATAGCTAATTACTCTACGCTGAAGTGCTGGCGAATAAGTATTAACGCACCGTCATCAATTGATTTATGAATAACCTTGATACTGGTCGCCGCGTCTTTACGTTCGAGTGCATCCAGCAGGTCTTCGTAATTATGATGTCCGTGGATCATCTCATTTGATTGCGGGTAGAGATAATTAAAACTTGGACCAATTCGGATCCACATCTGTTCTATTAATCCCATCAGCGTTGGCATGCCGGCGCAGGCATAGAGTTCGAAACGAAATGCGCGGTTGGCCTGCAGCGCCTCTTCCACGCTGCCGGAGATTTTTGCGGCGCGGAACAGTTCAAACCGCTGGCGCAGCCCTGCCAGTTGCTCCGGCGTGCAGCGCTGGGTGGCTACTTCAACCGCCTGAGATTCAAGGTTTTTACGGATAACCGTGATCTCATTGAAGCGCTCCAGCGTCAGCTCAGGCACCAGAAATGCCTGTGCAGGCGTGGCATCCAGCGCCCCCGAGGAGACGAGCCGCAGCAGCGCCTCGCGCACCGGTGTAATGCTGGTACCCAGCTGATCGGCAATCTCCTTTGTCACCAGACGCGCACCTGGTTTAAGCGATCCCATGATAAGCGCGTTCTTTAAACGCACCTCAACCTGCATTGTTAAACTCATTCGTTGCGCTTTTTCCATATCAAGCATGTTTATTTCCTATCGCAAAAAATCTACTTTGTATTTGCAGTTTATTTACTGGACTGCGATAACTGTGGGTAACAGGATATATCATGTATTAACAGACGGCTCACAGTGACCTGCCTCAAAGGAAGAAAAAAATATTCTTAATTAACGTCTTATCATGAGACAACACATAACAGGTACAGATTGTCATGAAACGTTCCGTCTTTAAACTCGCATCTCTGGCATTAGCGACAGGACTTCTCACCGGGTACGCGCAGGCGAGTGAAATCACCATCGCCCAGCCCGCTTCTGCAACCGCTATGGACCCCGGCTTTCTGAAAGAAGCCGCGACCCTGGTGGACAACGTATTTGACACTATGGTGATGCGCGATGCCTCTATGGCGCTGAAACCCGGCCTCGCCACATCATGGAAAGCCATTAACGACACCACCTGGCAGTTTGATCTGCGCCAGGGGGTTAAATTCACCAACGGCGAACCGGTTAACGCCGCCGCGGTGAAATTCTCCTTAGATCGCATCCTCGATCCGGCAAACAAGGCGCCGACCATCTCCTACATTCGCACCATCAAATCCGTTGAGGCGACCGGCGAATACCAGATCCAGATCCATACCGATGGCCCCGACCCACTGCTGCCAACGCGCATGAGCCGCTATCCGGCCTATATCGTTCCGCCTGCCTATGTAAGTAAAGTCGGTGCCGCAGAATTTGCACGAAAACCTGTGGGAAGTGGGGCCTATACCGTCAAAGAATTTGTGCCGGATGAACGCGTGGTGATGCAGGCTAACGGCGATTACTGGCGCGGCAAACCCGCGATTGATACCGTGACCTGGCGTCCGATTCCGGAAGCCACCGGACGTATTACGGCGTTACTCACCGGTGAAGTGCAACTGGTTGATGGCGTTCCGGCGGATCTGGTCCCGGCGCTGAAGAACAAACCCGGCGTGAAGCTGGAGCAGGTGAAAGGCGGCGGGCTGACCATCTACCTGGGCCTGAAGAACGATCAGAAGCCGCTCAACGACGCCCGCGTGCGTAAAGCGCTGTCGCTGGCCCTTAACCGTGACGCTTATACCAGCAATCTGCTGCACGGCTTTGGCACGCCGACGGGCACCATGGCGCGCCCGGCAGACTTCGGTTACCTGAACATCGCCGCGCCGAAACAGAATATTGCCGAAGCCAAAGCGCTGCTGAAAGAAGCCGGTTATGCCGACGGCTTTACTCTGAAGTTCCAGGCGCCGCGTCGCTACATTGCCAGCGCCGAAGTGGCCCAGGCTATCGTGCAGGATCTGGCGGCCATCGGCGTGAAAGCGCAGCTGGAAGTGCCGGAGTGGTCGGTCTATACCCAGCAGGTGGCGTCCGGTAAACAGGCGGCGATGTATATGCTGGCCTGGGGCTCCACCCAGACGCTGGATGCCGACGCGGCGCTCTACCCGATCCTGCGCTCCGGCGAGCCGTACTCCACCGTCAGCAATCCAGAGCTGGATAAACTGCTCAACGAAAGCCGCTCCACCGTCGATGCCGCGAAGCGTGGCGAACTGCTGAAGCAGATCCAGCAGTGGGTTGAGAAAGAGCAGCCGCTGATCCCGCTGTATCAGGAAGACGCTCTGTACGCGCATGGTGACAACGTCACCTTTACCGGTCGCACTGATGCCCGTATTCCGCTGTTCGACCTGAGGGTGAAATGATTTTTACTGGCCGTAAACACTCGCGCCCTGCCCGTCGCCGCTTCCACGGCGACGGTGTGGTCGGTGGGGTCCTGATCGCGGTAGTGATTATCGGGGCGCTGCTGGCGCCCTGGTTACCCTTCCCCGACCCGTTGACCAACAATCTGGTTGCCATGTTCCAGCCACCCGGCAGTGAAGGACACTGGCTCGGCACCGATCAGTTGGGTCGCGATCTGCTGGCGCGTATTCTTTCCGGCGCGCGCCTGTCGCTGTTTGTGGTGCTGGTCGCGGCGGCGATTGCTGCGGTTATTGGCACGCTGCTCGGCATGATGGCCGGCTATCTTGGCGGCTGGGTTGATGCCCTGATCATGCGCCTGATGGACATTCAGCTCGCCGTGCCGTTTATTCTGCTGATCCTGCTGGTGATGGCGCTGTTTGGCACCACCCTGACCAACATTATTGTCATCATGGGCGTGACCAGCTGGGCGATTTACGCCCGCGTGGCGCGCGCCAAAACCCTGGAGATCCGCGAGCTGGAGTACATCGACGCGGTAAAAGCGATGGGCTTCTCCACGCCGCGTATTCTGCTGCGCCACGTGTTGCCGAACCTGGCGACGCCGCTGGTGGTGCTGCTTACCCTCGATATTCCGCGCCTTATCGTGCTGGAGGCCTCGATTGGCTTTCTCGGCATGGGCATTCAGCCCCCGACCCCGACGCTCGGCAATCTGATTGGCGAAGGCCGCTCTTACATGCTGCTGGCCCAGTGGCTGGTGTTCTGGCCGGGTGTGGTCATCGCCATGCTGGTGATCGGCTGCAACCTGCTCGGCGACCATCTGCTGCGCAAAACCCACACGAGGCTCGACTGATATGGCGCGCTATTTACTCTCCCGCCTCGGTCAGTCGGTGCTGGTGCTGTTTGGCGTCTCGCTGCTGATTTTCTTCAGCCTGCACTTAACCGGCGATCCGGCGGCCATCATGATGCCGCCCGGCGCAAGCCAGCAGGAGATCGACCAGTTTCGTCACAGCATGGGGTTTGATCAGCCGCTGCTCTGGCAGTACGGCCAGTATCTTGGCAACCTGCTGCAGGGCGATATGGGCCAGTCCCTGCGCTATGACCAGCCGGTCACCACCCTGATTGGGGAACGCGTCCCGGCCACGGTGCTGCTGGCCGTCACCGCCCTCGGCTGGAGTACCGCCGCCGGCCTGCTGCTCGGTCTGGTGAGCGCGGTTTGGCGCAACAGCGTCTGGGATCTTATCGCCCGCCTGCTGGCCTTCAGCGGCCAGGCTATTCCGGTTTTCTGGCTTGGCCTGTTGATGATCCTGTTCTTCAGCCTGCAACTGCGCCTGCTGCCCTCCAGCGGCTATGGCGATCTCACCCATCTCATCATGCCCGCAGTCAGCCTGGGTGCTTACTACATGAGCGCTATCGCTCGTCTGGTGCGCGCCAGCCTGATTGACGTTCTGCATCAGGACTACATCCGTACCGCCCAGGCGAAAGGGCTGAGCGCCTGGCGCATTCTGATCCGCCACGGGCTGCGCAATGCCCTGATCCCGGTAGTCACCGTGCAGGGCATGTATTTCGCCTCGCTGCTCGGCGGCGCGCTGGTGACCGAGATTATCTTTGCCTGGCCCGGCATCGGGCGTCTGGCGGTGCAGGCGATTCAGAACCGGGATTTCCCGCTGGTGCAGGCCATCGTCCTGCTCGCCGCCGTGGTATTTGTGGTGGTCAATCTGGTGATTGACCTGCTTTACGTCGTGTTAAACCCAAGGATCCGCTTATGACCGGGCTGCCGCATCACACGCTGGCTGCAACCCTCGACCTGCTTGAACAACTGACCCCGTTTCGCAGCGTGGCGGGGCAACGGGACGCCCAGCGGCAGCTTGCCGCCTGGCTGGAAAACTGGCTGATTAACGAAATTGAGGCTGAGGTGGTGCTGCCGGTGGCCGACCAGCCGGACGAACACGGCCCGCCGCTGGTCCATGTGCGCATAGACATTAATGCTCCCACCACCGTGGTGCTGTACAACATGTACGACGTGATGCCCGCCAGCGATGAGGGCTGGGACGTACCGCCGTTTGAAGGCGGCATCCGCCACTGGGATGACAAGGGCGACGTTTATATCGCCCGCGGGGCCGAGAACAACAAAGGCCCGCTGGCCGGGATGCTGATGACGGTGCGCGATCTGTGGCTCACCGAACGCCTGCACACCAATATTGAAATCATTCTCGAAGGCGAAGAGGAGATCGGCAGCGGCAACCTGCGGCGCTACCTCAGCCAACAGCCGTGCCCCATCGCGCCGGCAGAGGCGGTGCTGTTCCCGTCGCTGTGCGAATACGGTGGCGGCGCACCGCGACTCTACCTGGGCTTTACCGGCATGACCACAGGACGGCTGAAGGTTGAAGGCGGCAGCTGGGGCGGCCCCCGTGCCGCCATTCATGCCAGTAACGCGGCATGGATCGCCAACCCGGCCTGGCGCATGGTCGAAGCGCTCAACGCCATCGCCCCGGCACACGCCAATGGCGTGCTGCACACCGAACCGGTCACCGGCGAAGCCGCCGATATTCTCGACGAGCTGGCCGCGCAGTTCAGCATCCGCGATGAGCTGATCATGCGTCGCAGCGAACGGCTCACTATTGATACCGACCCCTGGAACGCGTTAGCCCACCTACTGGGCAGCGCGGTGCTGACCATTCCCGACATCTATACCTCACCCCAGGGCGGCCGCGGCATTATACCGCCGCTGGCCTGCGCCGAACTCGCGCTGCGCACCCCGCCGGGGATCGATAAAGATGCCCTGCTGGAACGCATCAAAGCTCAGCTTGCCGATCCGGCGCTCGCCGGCGCTCAGTTGGTGCTTGACGACAGCTATCCGGGTCACCGCTTCAGTATCGACGATATCGGGGTGATGGAGCTGATGAACAGCTATCACCAACAGCAGGCTCGCCCGCAAATCTGGCCGTGGGCGCCCGGCTGCGCCCCTGCCTATGCCTTTGCCCCCATTGCCCCCGCTTTTTTGATTGGCGGCCTCGGCTACGGCGGCAACGCGCACGGCGTGAATGAATTCGTCACGTTGCAGGGACTGCAGCGTTTTCAGCAGTCGCTCAGCGACTGGCTACTGGCTTTTTAACTGCCGGACATCCGGCCTGTGCCTCATCCGGGAAACCCATCAGTAACGGGAAGATAAAATGAAAAACGTTGATGATTTTGAACGTGTAGCACTGGGATTTTTCCCGACACCGCTTGAAACCCTGCCGGGGCTGAGCAAAGAGCTGGGGATCAGTTTGCAGATCAAGCGCGATGACTACAGCGGCTTCGGCGGCGGCGGCAACAAGGTGCGCAAGCTGGAATATCTGATGGCGGAAGCGTGCCGCAACGGCGTGGAAGTGGTGATCACCACCGGCGGGCATCAGTCCAACCACGCCCGCATGGTGGCGGCCGCCGCGCGTAAATTCAGTATGCGTCCGGTACTGGTGCTGCGCGGCAACCCGCCAGAGCACTATCAGGGTAACCTGCTGCTCGATCGCCTGTTTGGGGCCGAGCTGGAGTTTCTTGACCCGGACGACTACTTCACCCTGATTGACGGGGCGATGCAGGCGCATGCCGATAACGCCAGGGCGCGCGGCGAAAAAGCGATGATTATCCCGTTAGGCGGTGCAACCCCGCTGGGGGCGCTGGGCTATGTCCGCGCCGTGGAAGAGATGGATGCGCAGCGTAAAGCGCTGGGCCTGCCGGACCCGGATGTGATTGTCGCCCCTACCGGCTCAGGCGGCACGCTGGCCGGGCTGTATGTCGGCGCGCGCCGCTACTGGCCGAACACGCGTATCGTCGGCATCAGCGTCAGCGCCAAAGCGCCGTGGTTCCAGGAGCGCATTTCGCGCATGGCTCAGGAGTGTGCGGACCTGCTGCAGTGGCCGCAACGCTGGTCGCCGGAGGACATCTGGATTGAGGACGAGTACGTCGGCCAGGCCTACGGCATTCCTTCTGAAGGCGGGATCGAGGCGATCTACCGCGCGGCGCAGGCCGAGGGCGTCCTGCTCGACCCGGTGTACACGGGTAAAGCGATGCACGGCCTGATTTCCCTGGCGCAGCAGCAGCGCATCGCTCCGGGCAGCGAGGTGATTTTCGTTCACTGCGGCGGCTCCCCGGCGCTTTATCCCTTCGCCAGGCAGATTCTGGAGCACTGATATGCCACAGCTGCGTTATCTCAACCATCATCAGGTGGCGACCCTGGGCGGGCTGGACCCGCGGCTGGCGTTGCAGGACGTGACGGACGCGGTGCGTCTGATGCGTGAGGGCGCAGCCGTCATGCCTGCGGAAACCCATGTCGATCTCGATACCCCGCGCGGCAAGGTATATGCCCTGCCAGCCCGGCTCGGCGGGCGCTTTAACGCCACCGGGGTGAAGTGGACGGCGCACCGCCCGGATATCGGGGACGATCTGCCCCAGGCGATGGCGATGACGCTGATCAACCGGGCGGATAACGGCCTGCCGGTCGGCCTGGTGGAGAGCAGCGGTTTAACCGCCGTTCGCACCGCCGCGGTGTCTGCCCTGGTGCTACGCACCGCCGCGCCGCGTCCGGTGACGCGGGTGCTGCTGGCGGGTGCGGGCGTGCAGGCGCGCGCGCATCTGGAAATGCTGCGGGTTCACTTCCCCGATCTGAAACAGCTCTGGTGCTGGAACCGCACGCCGGACAACCTCACAGCGCTGCTGGCCGACATCGACCCGCTGCCGTTCCCGGTCACGCCGGTCGCTACCCTTGATGAGGCCAGCACGCTGCCGTATGACGCGCTGCTGACCTGCACCAGCGCAGCCGAGCCCTGGATTACCCCGGCGTTTTTCCGTCCGGGGACGCTGGTGATGCAGATCGGCTATCACGAAGCCGCGTTCGCCACCCTGGAGCTGGCCGATCGCGTGGTGGTGGATGCCTGGGGTGACTTCTGCCACGTCAGTGCCAAGAGCCTGTTTCAGCTGTTTCGCAGCGGCGGCTTCGCCCCGGAAGCGGTAAGCGCCGATCTGACCCATTTGATTATCGATGGCTGGCGCCCCCCGGCTGAGGCGCGGGTTTATTTTAATTCCTTTGGTCTCAACATATTTGATATTGCGCTGGCCTCCAGGGTGCTGGAGCGAGCCGAAGCACAGCACGTCGGCACGCTGCTCCCCTTTGGGGCCAGCGCTGAACAAGGAGCTGTGGATGCTGATTGAAGCCGCCGAGCTGCGGGCGCGACTCGCGGCAGGCGAACGTTTTACCCTGCTGGATGCGCGTGACAGCGAAGCATGGCGTGCGGCAACGCTGCCGGATGCCAGCGCGTTTAACGTTTACGACTATTTCATTCCTGACTCCAGCGAGCAGGAGATCGCCGCGATGGCCGGTGCGTTTCAGCAGGCCTGGCTGTCGCTCGGCACTGAGGGGCATACGCCGGTGTGGTTTGAAGAGGAAACCGGTATGCGTGCCCCGCGTGGTGCCTGGTTTCACTGGCTGACCGGGCGGGAGGATGCACTGATCCTGAACGGCGGTCTGCGCGCCTGGCGCGACGCCGGTGGCGAGCTGACGCCCGGCAGCGGCGGGCATACGCTGCTTGCTCCCCAACCCGGAGCGGATAAAGCTGCGGGTTTCCACCGCGAGCGGGTCGCCAGTCGGGAAGAGGTGCTGGCAGCGGACGGGGTAAATACGGTGATCCTCGATGCGCGCCGTCCCACCGAGCACGACGGCAGCTTCGCCCACGACTGCTGCGCCCGTGCCGGGCGTATTCCGGGGGCAAAATTGCTGTTCTGGGAGGAGGTGATTGAAGACGGGAAGTTTCGCCCGGCGGCGGAGATCCGCGCCCTCGCCCGTGACGCGGGATTTTCACCTGACCAGCGCATTATCAGCTTTTGCCATCGTGGCGCGCGCGCCGCAACGGTGTACGCCGCGCTGAAATACGCCGGCTTTCGTGACCTGGCGGTGTATGTCGGCTCATGGCACGAATGGGCCGAACACCACGAACTGCCAACAGCGCCCTGATGCCCGGTTAATGCCGGGTGCCACGCGCCCGCTGGCTTCACCCCTGACGTAAGCGCAGCGCTTCGGCAATATCCGGGGCGCTTTTCAGCAATTCACGGGTATAGCTGTGGGCCGGCGTCTCCAGCACCTGCAACGTCTCTCCGCTTTCCACGATCGCACCGCGATACATCACCATCACCCGGTCGCAGACCTGACGCACAGCGCTGAGATCGTGGCTGATAAACAGCACCGTCAGGCCCAGCTTATCGCGCAGATCCGCCAGCAGCGCCAGCACCTGCCCGCGCACTGACAGATCCAGCGCCGACACCGCTTCATCCGCCACCAGCAGCTCTGGCTCCAGCGCCAGCGCGCGGGCAATCGCGATACGCTGGCGCTGTCCGCCCGAAAACGCCGACGGCAGCCGCGCCGCGTGCTCCGGAGCCAGCCCCACCAGCGTCAGCAGCTCGTTGATGCGTGTCGGGATCTCCGCCGCCGGACGCAGCTTGTGCACCCGCAGCGGCTCGGCGATCTGCTCTCCGACGGTCATTTTCGGATCGAGGCTGGCAAAAGGGTCCTGGAAGATAATCTGCGCCCGGCGGCGCATCTGCTGTTGCTGCTGACGGCTGGCTCCGGCGAGGTTGATACCATCGAACAGGATCTCACCGCTGTCTGCCGGGATCAGGCCAATCGCGGTGCGCCCCAGCGTGGTTTTGCCTGAACCGGACTCCCCGATAAGCCCGACGATCTCGCCGCGGCCAATGTTGAGCGTCGTGGGTTGCAGCACCGCCTGGCGATGCGGCGGGAAAAATGGCCACTTGTGCGGCTGGGTGTAGCTGCGCGTCACGTTGGTCAGGGAGATCAGCGGCGCGTCGCTAACCGGCACCACCCGGCGATGGTTTGCCGCCGTGGAGGCAGCAATCAGTTTTTGCGTATAGGGGTGCGAGGGCGCGGATAACAGCGGGGCCACCGCCCCGGCTTCAACGATCTGCCCGCCGTTCATCACGCAGGCGCGATCGGCATAGCGCGCCACCACGCTGAGATCGTGGGTGATGAACAGCACGCCCATCTGCATCTCCTGCTGCAGGGACTGCAACAGTGCCAGGATTTGTGCCTGAATGGTGACATCCAGCGCCGTGGTTGGCTCATCGGCAATCAGCAGCGCCGGTTTACAGCTGATGGCGCTGGCGATCATCACGCGCTGGCGCATACCGCCGGAGAGCTGGTGTATATACTGTTTCGCCCGGCGGGCCGGATCGACAATCCCGACCTTATCCAGCAGCGCCACCGCCTGCTGCTGCGCCGCTTTCCAGGAGAGCCCCTGATGCCGCACCAGCACTTCGGCGATCTGCTCGCCTACGGTCAGCACCGGGTTCATGCTGCTCATCGGCTCCTGAAAAATCATCGCGATCTGACTGCCGCGAATCCCGGCGCGATATTTCTGCTCTGGTGCAGCCACCCGCTCGCCGTTAAAGGTCACGCTGCCGCCGACGTGCTGAACGCCTTCGGGAAGCAGGCCGAGCACCGAGAGTGCGCTGAGGGTTTTGCCGGAGCCGGATTCGCCGACCAGCGCCACGATCTCGCCGCGCTCGACGTGAAAATCGATGCCGTGCACCAGCGGCTTACCGCCTGCGGTGGCAAGGGTTAGTCCGCTAACCTGGAGTAAAGAGGTGTCTGAATTCACTGGCGTTTCCCGTTTGCAACCGATTTTCGAGCATATCGGCTGCGGGCGACGGGAACAAGACGTTATTCAGTCGATTTTATGATGGGTTATACCATTTTGAACGGGCGACGGCGCACCGCCGCCCGCAGGGATTATGCGTCGTCGGCGACGCGAATCACCACTTTGCCGAAGTTTTTCCCTTCCAGCAGACCAATCAGGGTTTCCGGGGCGTTTTCCAGCGCGTCAACCATCTGCTCGCGGTAGTGGATTTTGCCCTCTTCCACCCAGCGCGACATCTCAGAGAAGAACTCGTCGAAGCGGTGGCCGTAATCCTGATTAATGATGAACCCCTGCATGCGCAGACGTTTTTTCAGCATGGTGCCCATCAGCAGCGGCAGGCGGTCCGGCCCGGCCGGCAGTTCGGTACTGTTGTAACCGGCCACCAGGCCGCAGATCGGCACGCGGGCGGCCGTGTTGAGCAGCGGGAGTACCGCATCGAACACCTTCCCGCCGACGTTCTCGTAATAGACGTCGATACCCTGCGGACAGGCCTGCTTCAGCTGCTGTTCGAAATCGTCCGCCCGGTGATCGATGCAGACGTCAAAGCCCAGAGTTTCAATCGCGTGACGGCATTTTTCGATGCCCCCGGCGATCCCGACCACGCGACAGCCTTTGATCTTACCGATCTGGCCCACCGTGGCACCCACCGGGCCGGTCGCGGCGGCCACCACCAGGGTTTCGCCCTCTTTCGGCTGGCCGATATCCAGCAGGCCCATGTAGGCGGTAAAGCCCGGCATCCCCAGCACGCCCAGCGTCCAGGATGGACGATGCGGTTTTTTACCGAGGTTGGTCAGGCCGGTGCCGTCCGACAGCGCATAGTCCTGCCAGCCACTGTAGCCCAGCACCCAGTCGCCCTCTTCAAAGCCGTCCAGCTTTGAGGTTTCGACCCGGCTGACGGTACCGCCCACCATAACATCGCCCAGCTCCACCGGCGCGGAGTACGACGGCTCATCGCTCATGCGCCCGCGCATATAGGGGTCGAGCGATAAAAACACCGTGCGCAGCAGCACTTCGCCATTGGCAGGCGTCGGCACCTCGGTGGTATCGAGGCGGAAGTTTTCCGGCGTCGGTGCGCCATGTGGACGGGAGGCCAGTAGCCAGCGGCGGTTTTGTTGCTGTTTCATCAGTGTCTCCTCTTTTTTACATCGTCTGTTAATACTAGACGCCTTCGCCGCCCCCGGTTTGGCACTCTGCGGCTTATGCAGTTATTAGTGCAAAATCATGCACTTTCTTTTGTTAAAAAAATTGACAGTACGCCGTTGCGCGGGCGTATTATCGGGTATCGAAAACAGTATTCTCCCTGAGGTTTACCGATGATTATCCGCCATGCCACCGAGCAGGACTGCCCGACTATCGCCACCATCTACAACCATGCCGTCGTGCATACTGCTGCAATCTGGAATGATAAAACTGTTGATGCCCATAACCGCGTCGAGTGGCTTGCGGCGCGCCGCAATGCCGGGTATCCGGTGCTGGTGATGGACGATAACGGTGAGGTGACGGGCTATGCGTCATTCGGCGACTGGCGCGCGTTCGACGGCTTTCGCCACACGGTTGAGCATTCGGTCTACGTGCATCCGGATCATCAGGGAAAAGGCATTGGCCGCGCGCTGATGGTGCAGCTGATTGACGAGGCGCGCGCCATCGGTAAACACGTGATGGTGGCCGGGATCGAGGCGCAAAACGTCGCCTCCATCACCCTGCACCAGTCGCTCGGCTTTGTGATTAGCGCTCAGATGCCGCAGGTGGGCACCAAGTTTGGACGCTGGCTTGACCTGACCTTTATGCAGCTTCAGCTTGATACGCGCAGCGAACCGGACGCCATCGGATGAATCAGTCGCTCAGCCTGCTGTTTCTCATCTGCGCCGGAATGGGGCTGGTGATCCAGAACACGCTGATGGTGCGCATTACCCAGACCTCTTCCACCATTTTAATTGCCATGCTGCTCAACTCGCTGGTGGGCATCGTGCTGTTTATCTCAATCCTGCTGATTAAGAATGGCGTCGCCGGGGTGAATGAGCTGGCGTCATCGGTGAAGTGGTGGACGTTAATCCCCGGCCTGCTGGGGTCATTTTTTGTTTTCGCCAGTATCAATGGCTATCAGCACGTCGGTGCGGCGACGACCATTGCAGTACTGGTGGCAAGCCAGCTTATCGGCGGCCTGGTACTGGATGTGATCCGAAGCCACGGCGTAGCCTGGCGAGCGCTGGTGGGGCCGCTGTGCGGCGCGGTGCTGCTGGTGATTGGCGCCTGGCTGGTCGCCCGACGCCAGTTCTGACGCTAAAGAATGGTGCCGCCGCTGGTGAGATGCTCGCGGCGGGCCTCTGCCTCGTGTTCCGCCTCTTCCCGGTGATGTCGCCCGTGATGGGCAATCGCCACCCGCAGGCGCTGCTGCTGCTCATAACGCTCCTCCCGGCTTAACGCCGCGTCATCGCTTAACGCAATCAACAGCTCGTTCATCGGTGCAATAACGCCTGCGGCAATGGTCGCGTCCACGCGTGCAATGATGTCATCCAGATGTGCCATAGTGCCTCCTCGGTTGAATAAGCGTCACGGCCTGCGCCGTGACGCCCGTTATCAGTTGAGCTTCGCTTTGGAGAAATCGCTGCCCATCAGACTGACGCTGTAGCCGGTCACGTTGCTGCGGGTAGCGTAGAAAGTTTTCCCGTTAGCAAGGGTCAGCCAGGGTGCCTGCTGATAGAAGATCTCCTGGGCCTGCTGATACAGCTTCTCACGTTCCGCCGGAGCGCTGACGAGGCGCGCTTTCTTCACCAGGTCATCATAGCTCTTATCGCACCACCGGGCGGCGTTGGAGCCGCTTTTTACGCTGTCACAGCCGAGCAGCACGTCAGCGAAGTTATCCGGGTCGCCGTTGTCCGACATCCAGCCAAACAGCGCAGTGGTGTGCTCGCCCTTGCGCATACCGGAAAGGTATTCGCCCCACTCGTAGCTGATGATTTTAGCGTTCACGCCCACCTTCGCCCAGTCGCTCTGGATCATCTCGGCGATGCGGCGCGAGTTCGGGTTATACGGGCGCTGCACCGGCATCGACCAGATATCGGTGGTAAAGCCTTTCTCCAGCCCGGCCTGTTTCAGCAGCGCTTTGGCTTTTTCCGGATCGTAGCCGTAGTCCTTTAGCTTCGCGTCGTAGCCTAGCATTTTGGGCGGCAGCGGCGATTTTGCCACGCTGCCGGAACCCATAAACACCGCGTTGATGATCGCCTCTTTATCCACCGCATAGTTCAGCGCCTGGCGCACCAGTACGTTATCAAGCGGTTTTTTGGCGGTGTTAAATGCCAGATACCCGACGTTCAGCGCGTCCACGCTGTGCAGCGTCAGATCGCTATTCTTCTTGATCTCAGCAAACTGGACCGGGGCCGGGGCGGGAATAATCTGGCACTCGTTGGTCTGCAGTTTCGCCAGCCGCGTCTGGACGTTTGGCGTGATGGAGAAGATCAGGTGTTTCGTCGGCACCTCGCCGTCCCAGTAGTTGGGGTTAGCGATATAGCGGATCAGCGAATCCACTTTGTACTGCTGCAGCGCGTAAGGCCCGGTGCCGATGGGCCAGGTATCAACGTACTCCGGGGTGCCCTTCTTCTGCATCGCCTCGGCGTATTCCGCCGACAACATCGAGGCGAAATCCATGCCCCAGTCGGCGAGGAAGGCGGCATTCGGCTCGCTCAGCACGAACTGGATGTGGTAATCGTCAATCTTCTTCACGTCGGTAATCAGCGTATCCAGTCCGACATCGTGGAAATATTCATACTGACCGCCCGACACGTTGTGATACGGGTGTTTAGGGTCTTTCTGACGCATCACCGAGAAAATAACGTCATCGGCATTAAAGTCGCGGGTCGGCTTGAAGAATTTGTTGCTGTTGAACTTCACGCCCTGGCGCAGGGTAAAGGTATAGGTTTTACCGTCCGGGGAGATATCCCATTTAGTCGCCAGCGACGGCACCGGGGTATTTTTCACCGGGTCGAAATTAATTAAGCGGTTATACAACACCTGCGAGCTGGCCACGAAAGACGGGCCGGAGCTGGCAATCTGCGGGTTGAACGACTCGGGAGAGGCTTCCGAGCAGTAAATAAGCGTATCGTTTGCCGCGGCGAGCGCAGCACTTGCCGGTAAAAGCGTACTTAACAGCACGCTGAGAAGCGTTTTTTTTGCAGACATGGAAAGCATCCTGTTGTCCTGAATTATTGTCGGGGCCGATCTCAGCATAGCCGTCGGGCAGGCGCAAATAACCAAATCCTCTCATGTTATTCATTTTTGGCCGGATTTGTTTATTTCCTCAGCAATCACGGTGCTGCTGAGTCAGCGGGTAATTTCGGTTAAGGCGTTTTTATAAAGGTCAAGAAAATTCCTGGATTTCAATAGCGGGAGAATTCGGCCTTTTTTGTACTTCTTCCGCCGTTTACTTGTGCGCCGGGTCGATACAGTAGATGCGTGAAAGTGGCACAACGGCAGGAAGTAAACGTGGCAAAAATTCTCTTACGCAGCGGCTCGCTGGATGACTATCAGGCAGTGGGCGAAAACGGCCAGTCGGTCTTCGACTCGGCGCTACAGATTCGCGAAACGCTGCGTCTTCGCAAACAGCAGGCGCTGATCGACTGCCTGGCGATCCCCCAGATTAACGATGATGGCGACCGGGTTGACTGGTATGCACCCTTCCCCGGCAGCGTGCGCGGCTGGGCTGCCGCAGACAGCGATACCCGCGAGCGGGCGCTGAAAAGCCTGGAAAAAACCATTGCTGGCGCGCTGGCCCTGAGCAAGCGCTGCATGCAGTCTGACAAAGCGCCGCAGGTGCGTTTCGGCGCGCTGCTGGCAAAAGCGCTGCAGTTCCCCGGCAGCAACCACGTTTACCTGGTGGACGATCGCGCGGTGATCACCTTCTGGGGCTTCGTAAATCTCAATGAGAGCATAGCCGACGACGTGCTGGCCTGCCTGGCGATCGAAGAGCCGCCGGAGCCGGAAATTGATACCACGCCGGAGGAAGAGCATGTTCCGGAGCCGGTCACGGTGACCCTCAGCGAGCCGGATGCGCCGCTGCTGACCCCGCCGCCTGCGCCGGCCCCGGTTGCCCAGCCCGCAGCGGTGGCCTCCACGGCCGAGCCGCTGGTCTATACCCCGTATCCGGTTAATCCGGTCACCGCCGCGCCGCAGAGCGCCGTGCAAACACCGCAGCCGGAACCGCAGCCCGCCCCCGCAGCGCGTAAAAAACAGGTGCAGCTGTGGGTGCTGCCGGTGGCTGCCGTGGTAGTCGCGGCCGTTGCCGTGCCAGTGGTATGGATCGCCATGAAGCCAGCGGCTCCGGCAGTGGCTGTTGCTGCCCCCGCGCCGGTTCAGCCAGTGGCCATTGCGCCTGCGCCAGTGCAGGCGGTTCCGGCGCTTACTGCCAGCCTGCCGCTGCGCGAAGCCGAGTTTACCCCGCCGCCTGCCCCGGAACCGCCGCCTGCGCCGGTAGTGATTGAGCCGCCGCCGAAGGATGCGTTGTTGATGGATGCAGACCAGGTGCGCATCGGCTCCACCACCTTCCTCAACGGCAACTGGCGCGTTGAGGTTGATTTCCGCGACCCGGTGAGCGGCAAAGTGCCGGCGCTGCGCTATCAGATCAATAAGAACAAGGGCCAGACCACCGTCACCCTGCGTGGCAAAGTGACCTGCAAAGCGGAGGTATTCTCCGGGCTGCACAGCGATGGCACCCTGATGATAAAAACCCGCGGTGCGGCGCGCTGCAGCGACGGGGCACGCTATAACGTGCCGGAGATCGCCTGCAAAGCCACCGAGAACAACGCCGCGCAGTGCACCGGTCAGTACGACGAGAAAACCGTGGTCCCTGTGACATTCAGAAAAGTGAGTGCCTGATCCTATGCTGGCAAACCTGTGCGATTACAAACAGAGCGTAACCCTGATTGAAAACAGCGGGGTGCAGTTTCTTGATTTTGGTTTAACGCCGCTGGAGCAGCCCCATGCCGGGCGCTTCGTGCGTAAAACCGCCAACGGCCCGCTGCTGCGCCTCGATTACGACATCAGCGCCGGAAAATACACCCTGCCCGCCCCACGCGGCGGTGCAGCCGAGGTGGTGAAGCCGGAAAGTAAAGTGGCGCTGGAGCACTCGCTCGCGCTGCTGAATGGCGTCTGGCTACCGGTGCCGTTCCTGCGCTTCAACCCGCCGCGCACCTTTGTGGAAGGCCCGGACAACTGGGCGCGGGTGCAAATCCGCAAGCTGCCGCAGCCGGATCAGGCGGGGAATACCCACCGCGTCACCCTGGCGCTGGATACGCGTCTGGTCGAAGCTGACCACGCCGCGCTGCTGGCCCCGTCGCAAAACGACGTGCGCAACGGCACCCGCTTCACCCTGGCCTGGCGCGACGACGAGGTCGGTGATTTTCTCGACCAGACCTGGGTTGATGGCTGGCTGCGCGAAGCCTTTACTCAGTTCGCCATCCAGGAAGAGGAGCGCCACGAGCGCGACATCACCCAGGCGCTGAAAGGCTTTGAGTACCAGGCGCACTGGCTGAACCTGATGGGCCTGCTCGGCGAGCAGATTTCCATTCCAGAAGTGAAGCTGGTAAACGCCACCCTGAACACTCCGCCGGTGCCGGTTGACCTGATCCTTGACGTCGGCAATACCCATACCTGCGGCGTGATCATTGAAGATCACGGCGAAGCCAACGACGGGCTGCGCCAGACGATGGAGCTGCAGGTACGCTCCCTGAGCGAGCCGCAGTTCCTCAACGAGCCGATGTTCACCAGTCGTCTGGAGTTCGCCGAGGCGCGCTTCGGCAAACAGCACTTCTCGGTCGAGAGCGGCCGCGATGACGCCTTTGTCTGGCCCTCCATCGTTCGCGTCGGTGACGAAGCGCGCAAGCTGGCGATGCAGCGCCCCGGCACCGAAGGCTACAGCGGCCTCTCCAGCCCGCGTCGCTATCTGTGGGATGAAACCCCGGCCAGCCAGGGGTGGCGCTTCAGCCAGCTGAATGTGAAAACCGCGCACGAGCCGCTGGCTACCGCGTTCCCGCTGATGAACCTGATGAACGACGACGGTCAGCCGCTGTATAACCTCCCGCTGGACGAGCGTCTGCCGGTGTTCTCTCCGCAGTACAGCCGCAGCTCGCTGATGACGCACATGCTGTGCGAACTGCTCTCTCAGGCGCTGTGCCAGATCAACAGCGTCGGCAACCGCCTGCGCATGGGCTTTCCGGCTTCACCGCGTCAGCTGCGCACCCTGATCCTCACCCTGCCGTCGGCGATGCCGAAAGAGGAGCGCGAGATCTTCCGCCGCCGTATGCAGGAAGCGATCGCCCTGGTCTGGAAAGCTAACGGCTGGCATCCGCAGGATGACGATTTTTCTGATGACTGGTCGCGCGGGCAGAGCAGCGTTCCGGCGCCTGCCGTGCAGATGGAGTGGGATGAAGCCAGCTGCGGCCAGCTGGTGTGGCTCTATAACGAAGCGATGGTGCATTATCACGGCCAGACCGAACAGTTCTTCGCCGCCCTTGCCCGCCCCGATCGCGCCCCGGAAAACACCACGGCTCCCGGCCGCGAACTGCGTATTGCCTCGCTGGATATTGGCGGCGGCACCACCGACATGGCTATCACCCACTACCGCCTCGATGACGGCAGCGGCAGCAATGTGAAGATCACCCCGTCGCTGCTGTTCCGCGAAGGCTTTAAGGTCGCCGGAGACGATATTCTGCTGGATGTGATCCAGCGCTGCGTGCTGCCAGCGTTGCAGGACGCGCTGCAGAAAGCGGGGGTTGGCGATGCGCCGACCCTGATGGCATCCCTGTTTGGCGATTCCGGGCGCATGGACACCCAGGCAATTTTGCGCCAGCAGACCACGCTGCAGCTGCTGATGCCCATTGGTCACGCCATTCTCGCGGGCTGGGAGCAGAGCGACCCGGCCGATCCGCTGGCGGGCCTGCACGCCCTGACCGGCGACCTGCTGACCCAGAAGCCTACGCGCAACGTGATCCACTACCTGGAGCAGGCGATCCAGCATGCGCTGCCCGCCGATGCTGCCGCCTTCGACATTCTCGCCGTACCGCTGCAGGTTAACTTCCGCGAATTAAGCGACGCGATGCTGGAGGGGCATTTCAGCCTCAGCGCCCCGCTGCACGCCCTGTGCGAAGTGATCTCCCACTACCGCTGCGACGTGCTGCTGGTGACCGGCCGTCCGGGCTGTCTGCCGGGCGTGCAGGCGCTGGTGCGCCATCTGCAGCCGGTGCCGGTCAGCCGCATCGTCTGGCTGGATAACTACTCTGTGCATGAGTGGTATCCCTTCAGCACGCATGGCCGCGTCGGCAACCCGAAATCCACCGCGGCGGTCGGGGCGATGCTGTGCAGCCTGGCGCTTGATCTGCGACTGCCGCGCTTCAACTTTAAGGCGGCCGATATCGGGGCTTACTCCACCGTGCGCTACCTGGGTGTGCTGGACGACACCAGCAATACCCTGCGCGATGAAAATATCTGGTATCGCGATATCGACCTCGACAAACCCGGCGAGAAGCTCGATGCGCGCATTCAGTTCCCGCTGCGCGGCAGCGTGACCCTCGGATTCCGCCAGCTGGACAACGCGCGCTGGCCCGCTACACCGCTGTACAGCCTGTCGATTAACGCTCCGGAGCTGGCAAAAACCATCGCCGGTGACGGCGTGCTGAATGTCCGCCTGCAGCTGGCGGGCGGCAGCAAAACCCAGGGGCCGGTGTCGTTTGTGCTCGCTGACGCCTGGCTTCAGGACGGTACCCGCGTGCCTGCCGAACAACTGACGTTTAAACTGAACACTCTGGCCGGCCGCCGCAGCAGCCGTAGCCACTACTGGATCGACAGCGGGAGCGTGTATCTGAAATGAGTATTGTCACCCCTGAGCAGACGAAGCTTGATGCTTTAACCACATGGGTACACACCGCCCGTACCACCTCACCGCTACTGGATGACGAAGCTGATGCCCTGCTGGCGCACCTGAACCACGCCAGCGCGCGCTATCGCGCTATCGCCGGCGCACAACAGCGCCCGGCAACGCTGGGCCTGTATGGTCACTCTCACGCCGGTAAAGCGCACCTGCTGCGTACCCTGGTTGGCAGCGCCGATGGCCGCCTGGTGGTGAACCTCGGTGACAAACCGGTGGACTATCTCAACCAGATCAACCCCGGCCACAGTCCATTGTCGATGGCCCTGCGTTTCGTGGCGCGTAAGCCGGGCTTTACCGACGGCTATCCGCTGACGCTGCGTCTGTTCAGCGAAGCGGATCTGGTCCAGTTGCTGATCCTGCATTACCACGCCCAGTCTGGCGCGCGCCCACCGGAGCGGGCGGCGGTTGAGCTGCATCTGCAGCGCCTGCGCGACATGAGCCAGCCGCAGACCCTGCCCGGCAGTCGCGCCGATGAGGTCATGCAGGTTGCCCGTCACTGGCAGCAGCAGGTAGCAGCGAAAGCGCAGGCGGTTGACGAGGCGCACTGGCAGCAGCTGGCGCAGCTGATCCCGACCCTCGACCTCGCGGGGCGCGCCCAGGCCTGGTCGCTGTTCTGGGGGGAGCAGCGCGAGCTGACGCAGCACTGGCTGGAGCTGGCTGATGCACTGCAGCGTCTCGGTCATGCAGAGGAAGTACACGCCCCGCAGAGCCTGCTGATCGACAATTTCTCGCTTCCGGTGGACGGTTTTCTTACCGAAGGCGAGCTGCGCGACGACGACAGCGCCGACGTGCTGGTGCGTCCGGTTGAGAACGGCGAGCCGGGTCCGGCGGTAAATCTTGCACTCAGCGTGCTGAATCGCCTGTGCGCTGAACTGGTGCTGCCGGTGCCGCAGCAGGCGCTGGATGAAGTGGACGTCATAGACATCCCGGGTTTCTGCGCCATCGACGGCGAAGATTTGACCCTGACCAAACGCCGTTTCCTGCTGGAGTGGTACCGGCAGCGCCTGCAGCCCGACGTGCTGCTGATCTGTAATGCCGCGCCGTCGCGCAGCGCCATTCCGACTCTGGCCCGCCAGCTGTCGCACTGGGTAGACACGACCCAGCCCACCAAAGAAGATGCCCTGCCGGGGCTGGTGTGGGCCATTACGCCACACGACAGCCGGTTCAGCGACGGGGAACATCTTGATGAGGCGATCCAGCGGCTGCTGGGTAAACCCGGCCAGCGCTGGGGTACATTGCAGGCGCTCGATGGCCGCAACCTGCAACGCCTGACCGAGTGGCTGAGCCAGGCGCTGGATGCCACTCATCACGCCGGACGGCTTGCCGGACTGCGCGCTGCACTCAGCCAGGAGCTGGGGCGCACCTTCAGCCGCTTCAGCGACGACGGGCAACACGACAGCGAGGCGGCGAAAGCCAGCGCCGAGCAGACGGTGCGCAGCCTGCAGCGCATTGCAGCGCGTCACGGTGAACTGCTGGAGGGGCTGCTTCCGGCAGGCCTGGTGCAGCAGTTGCCGCAGACGGAAGCCCCGCCGATTACCGCCGCGCCGCGCACACCGTTCGATCTCAGCGTCGATCTGTTTGCTGCTCCGCAGCCGCAGGACGACAGCGCGACGCTGACCGCCACACACGGCAACGCGTTTCACAAAGCATGGGTCAATCATGTGCGTCACTGGACGCGACGCGCGGAGGTGGCGACCCACTTCGGTATCAGCAGTGACACGCTGCAACAGCTGGGGGATATTCTGGTGGTCACCAGCTACCGCCTCGATCTGGCGGCCGCGCTGGAAGATCCGGCCCACACCGCAGCGCGCGTACAGGCGCTGCTCGGCGACTTCATCACCTGGCTTGGCTATGATGCTGTTGCCGTGGATGCCCGTCCGGCCAGCCGCGTCACGCCGGGGGCAACCATCTTCGCACCGGCACCGCAGCAGCACACGCGTCTGACGAAGCTGGGCGAGCAGCCGGTACATGCCGCCACGCAGTTTGTCTACGACTGGCTGGTCGCGCTCTACACCCGCGCGGTGGAGAACATCGGCTACCAGCATCCGCTCGACATTAACGACAAGCAGCGCCAGACGCTGCGTAAGCTGCTGGCGTGAGCGGTGACAAAAATAACAATCCCGGCACGCCGGGATTATTTTTGCCTGGAATTTGCGCCTGACCACAAACCAGGAATACGTGAGATAGCGTTGGGCTGGCATTGTGATGGAATAGCGTTGCTCCCGTCGGATGAGGAAAAAGGTATGAAAACGCGTCGCTTATCTCTTATGGCAGTACTGCTGGCAGGCTGCGTGTCACTGGTGTCGGCGCCGGTGCTGGCAAATAACGGCAATGGCAATGGCAACGGCAACGGCAACAAGCATGGCAACCACGGCAATAAACCGGAAAAGGCAGAGAAAGGAAACGCCGCCAAACAGGGGAACAGCAAAAACTTCGGTAAACCCGACCGCGTCGAGCGCGACATCAGCTACGATCGCGCCCGCCATCTGGCGGTGAATTATGGGCTTACCGGTAATAAACCGTTGCCACCCGGCATCGCCAAAAATCTGGCGCGCGGCAAACCGCTCCCGCCGGGGATTGCGAAGAAAGCCGTACCGGCCTCGATGCTGAGCGAGCTGCCTTACTATCCGGGTTACGAGTGGCAGATGGTGGGTAAAGATCTGGTGCTGATTGCGCTAAGCACGGCGCTGGTCACCGCGGTGATCAATAACGTATTTGATTGATGTCTGGTGCATTATGGAAAGAACCCGGAGCAGGATCCGGGTTTTTTATTTTCCGCCCCGGCCGTTAAAACGTGGCTGTGACGCGGTTCACCTTACGCCCACGCCACCCAGGCCCCCTCCTGCTCACTGCTCTGCCGCAGGCGCGCGATAAACTGCATGCCGGCGATGCCGTCGGCAATACCTGGCAGCAGCGGCATCGCCTCACCGCGGATCAGCTGCGCCGCTTCGCGGTAGATCTGGGCAAATCCTTCCAGATACCCTTCGGGATGGCCTGCCGGGGTACGGCACGCCAGCGCAACCTCAGCCGAAATACCCTGTCCGTTGCGGGTCACCACAGACGCCGGCGCATCGTGCGGCAGGATAGTCAACTCATTGGGCTGCTGCTGGCGAAACGCCAGGCTGGCACGGGTGCCGACGATGCGCAGCCGCAGATCGTTTTCATACCCGGTGGCAACCTGGCTGGCCCACAGCCGCCCGCGCGCCCCGCTGGCATAGCGCATCTCGGCGAACACTTCGTCATCGATTTGCCGCCCCGCCACGCGGGTTAACAGCTCACCGCGCAGGGCCTCCGGCAGCATGCCGCTGACAAACGCCGCCAGCTGCCAGGCGTGGGTGGCAATATCTCCGGCGGCACCGGCCCCGGCAAGCGCAGGATCGGCACGCCATGACGCCTGCTTGTTATCGGTTAACTCAACCCGTTCGTTAAGCCAGCCCTGCAGGTACTCCACCTCAACGCTGCGGATCTCCCCCAGCTCGCCGTTAGCGACGCGGGTACGCGCTTCGCGCACCATCGGCAGCGCGCTGTAATTGTGGGTCAGCACAAATCGACAGCCGCTGCGCGCAATGTCATCTGCCAGCGCGCGACCCTCATCCAGCGTAAGCCCTAAAGGCTTGTCGCAGATAACGTGGATGCCCTGCGCCAGAAAGGTGCGGGCGACCGGGACGTGCAGATGGTTCGGCGTGACGATCGCCACCACATCAATGCCATCCTCGCGCGCTGCTTCGCGTTCGGCCATGCTTTGCCAGGTGGCGTAGCAGCGAGCCGGTTCAATGTGCAGCGCGGCACCGCTGCGGGCGGCTACCTCCGCCCTGGAGGAGAATGCGCCGGCTACCAGCTGATACTGGTCATCCAGACGCGCGGCAATACGGTGCACCGCGCCGATGAACGCCCCTTCGCCGCCGCCGACCATGCCCAGCCGCAAACGCCGCGTCGTCATGGCTGATCACCCAGTCCGAGCATCTCGCGGATGGCGGCGCGGTCGCTGTCCCGGGCCGCGAAGTCATCAAAGGCATGTTCCGCAACCTGAATGATATGGCGCGCGATAAACGGAGCCCCTTCCTGCGCCCCGGTTTCCGCGGATTTCAGGCAGCACTCCCACTCCAGCGTCGCCCAGCCGGGATAGTCATACTGCGCCAGTTTGCTGAAGATGCCGTTGAAATCGATCTGGCCGTCACCGGGCGAGCGGAAACGCCCCGGACGCTCGGCCCAGGCCTGATAGCCGCCGTAGACGCCGCTCTGCGCCGAGGGCGTAAACTCAGCATCCTTAACGTGGAACGCACGGATGCGCGAATGCCAGCTGTCGATAAAGCTCAGGTAATCCATATGCTGAAGCAGCATATGACTCGGATCGTAGAGGATGCAGGCCCGGGGATGGTTACCGGTCAGCTCAAGGAAGCGCGCGAAGGTCACGCCGTCGTGCAGATCCTCGCCGGGGTGCAGCTCGTAACAGAGATCCACCCCGGCCTCCTCGAACGCGTTGAGGATCGGACGCCAGCGCCGGGCCAGTTCGGCAAACGCCTCATCCAGCAGCAGGGCATTGCGCGGCGGCCAGGGGTAAAAGTAGGGCCACGCCAGCGCCCCGGAGAAGGTGGCGTGCGCCGTCAGGCCGAGGCGCGTTGAGGCCTGCGCCGCCTGCTTCAGGGTCGCGGTCGCCCACTGCTGACGCCCGGCGGGGTCGCGGGCAAATTGCGACGGGCCGAACCCGGCGAAGGCCGGCTCGTAAGCCGGGTGTACCGCCACCAGTTGCCCCTGCAAATGGGTTGAGAGCTCGCTGATTGCCAGCCCGTGCGAGGCGAGCATTCCGCTAATCTCATCACAATACGCCTGGCTGGCAGCGGCTTTTTCCAGATCGAAAATATGCGGCAGATGGGTCGGGATCTGCACCGCTTTATATCCCAGGCTCGCCGCCCAGGCGGCCAGCGTCGGCAGAGTGTTAAACGGCGCGTGCTCACCGATAAACTGCGACAGAAAAATGGACGGGCCACGTAAGGTTTTCATCCGTTTACTCCTGATGTCGATCGCCGTTGAGCCAGACGGTACGCTGCTCGCGCATGGCGCGATCGGCGGCCAGCACCACGGCGAGGCTGTCGATAGCCTGTTGCAGGTGGGGTAGCAGATTGAGGTTCTCCCCGATCGCCCGGGCAAAAAACTGCTGCTGGCGAACGCAGAGTGCGTCATGATCCGGCTCGTCGCCGGTATCAATCCACTCATCCTGACGGGTAAATTCGCCCTGCTCATTGAGCAGCGAGGCATGGACGCGCAGTGATTCCGTCCGGGTGTGGGCCTCGACGCTTGCCGACTGCCCTTCTCCACCCGCCTCGCGCGCCACAATCGAGACGCTGCCGCGCGGGCCAATTACGTCTTTGATAAAGAACGCGGTCTGGCTCATCATCGGCCCCCAGCCCGCCTCATACCAGCCGACGGAGCCGTCGCTGAAGCGCACCTGCAGCTGACCGTAGTTGTACTGGCTGGTGCTGATCTCATCGCTGAGTCGCGCGCCGATGGCGCTGACGCTCACCGGCTCCGCGTCGGTCATCTGGCACATCACGTCGAGGTAGTGCACGCCGCAGTCAACGATGGGCGACAGCGAAGCCATCAGCTGGCGATGGGTCTGCCACGCGCTGCCGCTGCTCTGCTGGTTGAGGTTCATGCGCATCACCAGCGGTTTGCCGAGATTTCTGGCCCGGGCGATGAACTGCTGCCACGCCGGGTGGTGGCGCAGAATGTAGCCGACGACCAGCTTTTTCCCCGCCAGCTGCGACGTCGCCACCAGCCGCTTTGCGCCGGTCACCGTAGTGGCGAGCGGCTTTTCAATAAATACATGGCAACCCGCCGCCAGGGCAGTAAGCGCCAGGGTTTCATGGCTGTCAGGCCAGGTGGCGATACAGACCGCATCGGGGCGCGCATCGCTGATAGCGGTTTTGAGATCCTCATAGCAGGGCACCGGCTCGGGCAGTAACGCGTTAAGCTGATGCTTCGAGGTGCCGCGTGATACCAGCCCGCAGAGGGTGAATTCGGGCAACGCCGCATACGCCTGAGCATGGGCGCGCCCCATATTGCCGCAGCCAACCACCACCAAGCGTAACGGTTCAGTCACGTTTCGTCTCCTCGCGGTAGTTAAAGGTAAAGAAGAACAGCGCCGCGATCGCCAGCGCGGCGATGGCTGGCATCCACCAGAAGCTCTGCCACTGCGCCAGCGCCTGCGCGCCCTCGGCGGTTACCGAACGGTTGAACACCGCGCCGCTGATCTGCGAGCCGATGAGCATCCCAAGTCCATAGGTGAACAGCACCAGCAGGCTTTGCGCCTGGCCTTTCACCTTTTCGCCCGCCACTTTGTCGGTGTAGATGAAGCCAATGACAAAGAAGAAGTCGTAGCAGATGCCGTGCAGAATGATGCCGATGTAGACCATCCACCGCGTCTCTTCGCTGATGCCGAGGGCAAACATGGCGTAGCGCAGGAACCAGGCGAGCATGCCGATGAGCAGCATCAGCTTGATGCCGAGACGGCGGAAGAAGAACGGGATCAGCAGCATGAACAGCAGCTCGGACATCTGCCCCAGCGACATCACCCCGCTGACGTTTTCAAAACCCACCGCCGAGATAAACGGTGCGGCGTAGGCATAGTACGCCGCGAGCGGAATCGAGATCAGCGTGGCGCAGATGATAAACACCATAAAGTGGCGCTGCTTCAGCAGGGCGAAGGCGTCGGCACACAGCAGATCGCGCATCGACAGCGGCTTGCCGCGGTCCGGGGCCGGCGTATGTGGGAGCGTGAAGCTGTAGATCCCCAATACCAGCGAGGCGATTGCCGCCAGGGTGAAGATGCCGGTGCTGTCCGAGAGCCCTGTCGCGCCGACGATCAGACCTGCGACGATCCAGCCGATAGTGCCGAAGGCGCGCACCACCGGGAAGCCCTTCTCGCTGTTCGCCAGGCTGTGAAACGCCACGTTATTGCTCAGGGCAATGGTCGGCATGTAGCACAGCATGTAGGCGAAGATCACCCACAGCAGCCCGCTCTGCCCGCTTTCAAACAGGCCCGGCAGCCACCAGAGCAGCGCCGCCCCCACCAGGTGCATGACGCCGAGCACCTTCTGCGAGGCAAAGAAGCGATCCACCAGCATCCCGAGCAGGAACGGCGATAAAATCGAGGCGATGGGCCCGGTTGAGTACGCATCGCCGATCATCGCGCTGAGGCCATATTTCCCCATTACGATGCCGAGGGTGACGTACCAGGCACCCCAGACAAAAAACTCCAGAAACATCATCAGGGACAGACGGGGGATCACCCACCGGTGTTGCGTAACGGCGGTTTGTGTGACGGTCTGAGAAGACATAGCATCCTCCTGCAGTGTGTGGTCGTGTAGGGTTATTGTTTTTGTAATCGATTACATTGGTGTCTGAATCAAAATGTAATCGATTGCTATGCGCTTCACCAATGCACAGCACAATAATTTGCTACTATCGACGCAATTTGCAGGGTGCTTCACAGTTCGTATACCGCTAAAAAGGAACAGCATGTCTATCGATAAAGTGGCGCAGCTTGCTGGCGTCTCAACCGCAACGGTTTCCCGCGTGCTGAACGGCAACCCCGGTGTCAAACCCGCTACCCGCGACAAAGTGCTGGCCGCTATCGCCGCCTGTGAATACCAGCCGAATCTGCTGGCGCGCCAGCTTCGCACCTCGCGCAGCCGGATGCTGCTGGTGTTGGTTTCCAGCATCACCAACCCGTTTTGCGCGGGCGTGGTACGCGGAATTGAAGAGGAAGCGGAGAACCAGGGGTACCACATTCTGCTGTGTAACTCCGAGTCGCGCCTGCACCGGGAATCTGCCTATCTGCAACTTCTGAGCGGCAAAGTGGTGGACGGCGTGATTACCATGGACGCCATCGACTGCCTGCCGGGTCTGACTACCCTTATCGGTAACGCGCCCTGGGTGCAGTGCGGCGAGGGAAATACCGGGTATAACGCGTCATCGGTGACTATCGATAACCATGCCGCTGCGGTCAGCGCTATTGAGTATCTGTCGCAGAAAGGGTATCAACGTATCGCCATGATCAGCGGCGACCTGCGCTACCTCTACTCCCAGCAGCGCGAAGCCGGGTATCGCGCCGCGCGCGGTGCGGCATGGCAGGCCGTGGCGCGTGCCGACGGGCTTGAGTATCAGGCGGGGTATCAGGCGATGGCCGAACTGTTCAGCGGGGATGAGAAGCCGGATGCGGTGTTCGCTATCTCCGACTCGTTAGCCGGCGGCGCACTGCATTATGCCCACGAGCGCGGGCTGCGCGTGCCGGACGACGTCGCGGTAATGGGCTTTGACGGCGTACCGTTTGGTGCGGTCACTACCCCGCCGCTCACCACGGTGCAGCAGCCGATGCATCAGTTGGGCGTGCGCAGCGTGCAGCTACTGATGGCGCGGATTGACAATCCGCAGAGCGAGCCGGTGGACGAGATCCTGCCGTGGGAGATCCAGCGCCGTGGTTCGGCCTGAAATCAGAACAGCGAAAACATCAGCGCAACCGGAAAGCTCATCGGCCAGGTTGCGCCAACCAGTACTGCGCTGAGAAGTTTCATGCTGATACGATCTTTCGCCAGGAAGAAAGTGATCAGCGCGGCCAGGGCAGCCATTACGCCGTAAAATACCAGCATGTGTTGATAAAGCGTCATCGCGAAAATGTGATCCAGCATCAAAAAAATTCGCGCGAACTATGCGCCATTTTTTGACGTATATCAAGAATTGACCATATGTTTCAGAGCAGCCTCACCGCCCCTCTCATATTTAAGGGCTGATGCGTCGCGCCGTGTTCCGTTACACTGCCAGCACGCCCGTTACCTGAGGAACACGCATGTCCACATTTACTATCATCGCCATCCCGTTTTTCATTACTGCGTTGATCATGCTTGCCCTTGCCGTCACGCAAAAGCAGCAAACGTTCCTGCTGGTGGGGGGGATCTTTATGGCGTCGTCGCTGGTCAATGCGGTAATTGGTCTCAGTATCGGGTGACCGGAGCGTGAAAGCAGAACAGGCACGCAAGGTGCCTGTTGATATCGGTTAGCCTTCCTGACTGTCGTCGCGCTTGCGCGGCACCTCGCCTTGTTTAGCAGGCGGTTTCTTCGCCGGATTTTTTTCGCTTTCTTTATCGTTTACCTGCGTACGGTTTACGTCCGTCATCACTCTCTCCTCAGTGTTAACCTCTTTTAAGCGTAGTCGACACAACGGGATTTGGCACTGCCAGCCCCGGTCCTTACCAGCGCTGGTCGGGCATTAGGAAATTTCGCATAAGGATTGTTTCTAATAAAGAAATTAATACAGCTGGTAATTATTTTTGGAATGAATATTTTAGTGCGGTTCTTTGTAACGAATGACCTGTTGGTCTCCCTTCTGAAATGTACTGGATTTCACTTCAGAAGGGTTTTTTTTAGGTTAATCCTTCTGAGCAACCAGCAGCATCAACGATGCCAGCGTGAAATTATCCTTAATGCCCCCGGACTTCACTTCGTTCAGTACTTCGGAAAAGGTCAGTTCGCGCCACGCCAGTACCCCTTCGCTATGCTGGAGCACGATGCCATCAAGGTTGTTTAGCCTGCACTTTACGGCAGCAATATTGTCCCTGATGAGGCCTGAATCGGTTCGCAACTCTCCCAGGATACTGTGTGATACCGCATCCAGGTTGAGTTCTTCCTTCAGCTCCCGTAAACCGCCTTCATGGTGCGATTCACCTGCTTCCAGGAACCCACGCGGGAACTCCAGCAGCACTTCATTACCGCGCTGATGCTCGATCAAAATGAACTTTTCGCCAAGCATGGGGATGATGACCACCCCACCGGTTTTTTGTAGGATCCGAACGTAACCTTTATCATTCAACGTCACGCTCAGATAATCATTTTCATGCAGAGATTTAGCCAAAATTTACTATCCATGTCTGATATTTACCCGACGATCGAATCACTATTATAGTGCTTCGCAGGTAGTACAGAACGTAAATCAGGAACGCGAAAATCTCAAAAATAAACGCCAACTCTTTATGGCTGAACTTAAGCATTGCAAGAACTTCTTTCACCAGCATGGCTGCGGGCAGTCCGGAAATAAGCGTCATGCCAAGAATAACGCGATTTTCGATACCTTCAAATAGCTCGCGGAGTGGCTTTGCCTGTAATTTATCATTCACCTTTTTATAGAACGCCTGCGCTTCAGCTTTAATCTGTGCGGGGTCGAAGACTTCGCGCATAATAATATTGTTCAGGAATAAAACAGAATTAGTGTACTGCATATGCCATGAGCGCAGACCAGACAGCGTGCGAATTGTCATGCCGCTGACCAGAATCATGACAAAGTTAAATACCAGCGGTGAGTACACGCTGTTCAGGATTTTCGAAATACTGCCGTAGGAGCCGAAATAAAAGGAGAGCACAACCAGATAAAAGGCAATGGCCTGGTCACGCTTGGTAGATTGATCCTTCAGATGCTCGTTACAGCGCTCATAAACCGAGAGAAGAAACTCTTTGGATGATGACATGATTGTAGCTCTCCCGGTATTTATTGCGCGACTTGTTGTTTAAGTTCCATCAGACGCGCCTTATCATTTTCATTGAATGAA
This sequence comes from Siccibacter colletis, assembly GCF_025914095.1. NCBI lineage: Bacteria > Pseudomonadati > Pseudomonadota > Gammaproteobacteria > Enterobacterales > Enterobacteriaceae > Siccibacter > Siccibacter colletis. The sequence goes on from NZ_CP074352.1 coordinate 2,039,969, forward strand.
GAAACGTCATATAAAGGTTTTTTGTCTACCCCGTCCGCCCGGAATAACCAGGCAAAAAATGACGAAGGTTCCATATGTTCGTCTTTCGCCCAGGCACTTTTATTACCAAGGGAAAGCACAACCTCGCCTTTCTGACCGGCTGCGATGGCTTCGGGGAACTCATAGTAAAAGGTTTTAACGGTTTCGGGGTAGGCTTTGCCATCAATATAGCGCTCAATTGCGTAATGAACGCCAGAGATGGATGTTTTTTCGGGATTTATCATCGTTATGATAAGTGTTGCAGGGGCATCGCCATTAACCTCCTTACCATATTCAATACGCGAGGACTTGAATTCAAAAGTGCGTAGTTTTTCAGTAGCCAGCTCCCGATGCGCCTGTTTTTCTTCCAGCGCCTTTAGCTCATTCCTGGCAGCTTCTTGTTGCTCAGCGTGTTTTTTATTTTCAATGTCTGTCGCCAGTTTAATGATGTCTTTACCCGATTTTCCGTTCAGGGTTTCTTTAAATTTATTTTGTATGAATTCATCGTCTTCCTTTTCCTTAGCCTGAAGTAATTCAGGAATGGAAATGTTACTTAACGCAACAACCTCAATCGCTTTGTCAAACCGAGGTTTGTCGGCGTCATCCAGGCTATTACGGACTTCCTGAATGGATGACTTCATGGTTTCTTCGGTGGTGGTGTCGATTTCCGACTCGTTACAGCCTGCCAGCATCATTACGGCCAGCGCGGGGAGAATGAGTTTTTTCATTGAATATTCCTTGTCGAAAGACACAGAGCCAGAGCGTCTGTAAAAAATGCGCTGCGCGCAATTACCACTTGAGTTTTTCACCGGCGGCTTTGAAATTTTGTTGATACATCATAACGCCCATCAATGTAACGCAGCGGTAGAAAAAAGTTAACTCTTAAACCAGGTGGTTTTTGGGCGCAAAAAAACCGCCCGCAGGCGGTTATGTTTGCGATTAGCTGCCGCGGTCAGTGTTTTATCATCACGTGGCGTACCGTGGTGTAATCTTCCAGCCCGTAGAGCGACATATCTTTGCCGTAGCCGGAGTGTTTCTGGCCGCCGTGGGGCATTTCGCTGACCAGCATAAAGTGGGTGTTAACCCAGGTGCAGCCGTACTGCAGCCGGGCACTGACGCGATGCGCACGCCCGACGTCACGGGTCCAGACCGATGATGCCAGCCCGTACTCTGAATCATTCGCCCAGTCTATAACCTGCGCCTCGTCGTCAAATGCCGTGACGCTCACTACCGGGCCAAACACCTCACGCTGGACGATCTCATCCTCCTGCTTCGCCCCGGCCAGCAACGTCGGCTGGAAGAAGTAGCCGCTGCCCGCGACCTTTTCGCCACCGGTCACCACGCGGATGTGCGGCAGCGCTTTCGCCTTTTCGACGGCAGCGGCCACCCGTTCCAGGTGTGCCAGCGAGCTGAGCGGCCCGAGTTCGGTTTCAGCATCATCGGGCGCGCCCTGTTTCAGGCTGGCGACCGCCGCACCCAGCTTTTCCACCAGCGTATCGTGTATGGCGCGATGCGCGTAGATTCGGCAGGCGGCGGTACAGTCCTGGCCGGCGTTGTAATAGCCGAACGTGCGAACCCCTTCCACAACCGCATCGATATCCGCGTCATCAAACACGATCACCGGGGCTTTGCCGCCCAGCTCCATATGGGTGCGCTTAATCGACGAGGCGGTATGTCCGATGATGTGTTCCCCGGTGGCGATGGAGCCGGTCAGGGACACCATCCGCACTTTCGGATGACCGGTCAGCGCATCGCCGACGGTCTGGCCGCGGCCAAACAGGACATTCAGCACCCCGGCAGGCAGAATGTCTTTTGCCAGCTCCGCCAGCTTAAAGGTCGTCAGCGGCGTGATTTCGGAGGGTTTAATCACCACGCAGTTTCCCGCCGCCAGCGCCGGTGCCAGTTTCCAGGCGGCCATCATCAGCGGGTAGTTCCAGGGTGCGATGGACGCGACGACGCCCAGCGGATCGCGGCGGATCATTGAGGTATGGCCTTCAAGATATTCCCCGGCGGCCAGCCCGTTCAGGCAGCGCGCCGCGCCGGCAAAAAAGCGGAACACGTCCACCACGGCGGGCAGCTCGTCGTTGATTACGCAGTGATAAGGCTTGCCGCAGTTGCGCGACTCCAGCCGGGCGAAGATCTCGGCGTTCTCCTCGATGGTGTCCGCCAGCGCCAGCAGCGCTTCGGCGCGGGCTTTTGGGGTGCAGTGTCCCCATTCGGCAAAGGCAGCATCGGCAGCGCGTACCGCCTCGTCAACCTGCGCTGCGGTCGCCTCGGCAATCTCCAGCAGCACCTCACCAGTGGCCGGGTTGAACACCGGCAGCTTTGCACCGCCCCCCTCCACCAGACTTCCATTTATCAACAGCTGGCTTTGCATCGTGATCCCCTCGCTATCAAGGCCCGGACCCATTCGTCAGGTATATGAAAAACAGTAGCCTTCGGCACGTCGACGCACCGCCCGACGCGCGGATTTTTACTCACGATGTGACGAAGCGCACTGTGTGACAACGAAGCCCGGTAACGGCGTTACGGGCTCGCTGTTTACAGTGTAGATAGCCGTGCTGAGAAAGCGGCAGGCATCATCATTTCCTATGACTTACTGCCGGACATCTCGCGCACCAGCCGCGCCAGGGTTTCCACCGCCTGGCCTTCACGATCGCCCCACTCCCAGGAGGCGTTGAAGCGGAAGAAGTGGTGCCAGGTGTTACTGGTGCTGAACATTTTTCCCGGTGCGATGCTGATGTTGTGCTGCAGCGCCCGCTCGCTCAGTACGCTGGCATCCAGATGGGCGGGAAGCTCCAGCCAGAGAAAATAGCCGCTGTCGCTGCGGTGGATCTTCACCTCCGGCGGCATGACGCGCTGTAGCGTCTGCCACGCCTGATGCTTGCGCTGTGCCAGCTGGCGGCGCAGACGGCGCAGATGAGTGTCGTAGCGTTTGGTCGCCAGGTAATCCACCAGGGCGAGCTGCATCGGCGAACTGGTGGAGAGCGTGCTCATCAGCTGCAGCTGCTGAATGCGGCGCGCATGTTTCCCGGCTGCCACCCAGCCGATGCGAAACCCGGCAACCAGGCATTTCGAAAACGACGAGCAGTGCAGCGTGTTGCCCAGCTCATCAAACGCCCGGGCCGGCAGCGGCTTATCGCGCCCGTAATAGAGTTCGCTGTAGACATCGTCCTCAATCAGCGCCACGTTGTGCGCCGCCAGCAGCGCAACCAGCTTGCGCTTTTTCTCCGGGCTGAGGGTAAAGCCGAGCGGATTCTGGCTGTTGGTCATCAGCCAGCAGGCTTTCACCGGATAGCTGTTGAGCGCCTCTTCCAGCGCGGCGAGATCGATCCCCTCCTGCACATCGGTGGCAACCGAGAGCGCTTTCAGGCGCAGCCGCTCCAGCGCCTGTAGCGCGCCGTAGAAACAGGGATTTTCCACAATCACCCAGTCCCCCGGCTCGGTCACGGCCTGCAGGCTCAGGTTGAGGGCTTCCAGCGCCCCGGCGGTGATGACAATTTCATTCGGAGAGACCGTCATCCCCTGCAGGGCGTAGCGCCGGGCAATGGCGTGGCGCAGCGCTTCGTTGCCGGGGGGCAGGTTCTCGATCACGCTCATGGCGGTGGCGGTTTTACTGACGTTAGCCAGCGAGCGGTTGAGCTGCGCCTGCGGGAACAGTCGCGGATCGGGAAACGCCGAGCCGAACGGCACCACCGCCGCGTTAGTACTGGCCTGCAGGACGTCAAAGATATAGGTGTTGATGTCAACAGCTTCATCACGCATCACCTGGGCGGGCGCGATGGGTTTACGCTTCGGCGGCGTCGGGGCGACGTAATAGCCGGACTGCGGACGCGCGACGATCGCACCCTGCCCCTCCAGCACCTGATAGGCGTGGCTGACGGTCATAAAACTGATCCCGCTGCTGGCCACCTGCTCACGCAGGGACGGCAGCCGGTCACCGGGCTGCCAGACGCCAAGGGCGATCTGGTCGGCTATCTGCTGCGCCAGCCGCTGATATTTTTTCATACGCGCTCCCCGGGAGGCTGACCCGGAATAACAACACCTTAGCCAGACCACCGTGCGGGAAAACGCGCTGCCGTCTGGCTATAACAGAGTGTTAAAACTACACTTTTTTCACTAACTGTTATAGTCAAATAACCCATTTCTGATTCTGCTCCCGATTGTCAGCACTGTTTATCATGTGCAGGACACAAGAATGTCATGAGGATTGTGCATGTTTGGTTTAGACGCGTTTATGTTGGCAAGGATACAGTTCGCTTTTACTGTCTCTTTCCATATCATTTTTCCCGCCATCACCATCGGGCTTGCCAGCTATCTGGCGGTGCTCGAAGGCCTGTGGCTGAAAACAAAAAATCCGGTATGGCGCTCGCTGTACCACTTCTGGTCGAAAATCTTCGCGGTTAACTTCGGGATGGGCGTGGTGTCCGGTCTGGTAATGGCCTACCAGTTCGGTACTAACTGGAGCGGCTTCTCGGAGTTTGCCGGGAGTATCACCGGGCCGTTGCTTACCTATGAAGTGCTGACCGCCTTCTTCCTTGAAGCCGGTTTCCTCGGCGTGATGCTGTTTGGCTGGAACAAAGTCGGGCCTGGCCTGCACTTTTTCGCAACCTGTATGGTGGCGCTCGGCACGCTGATGTCCACCTTCTGGATCCTCGCTTCTAACAGCTGGATGCACACCCCGCAGGGCTACGAGGTGATGAATGGTCAGGTGGTGCCGGTGGACTGGTTCGCGGTCATCTTCAACCCGTCGTTCCCGTATCGCCTGTTCCATATGTCGATTGCGGCGTTCCTCAGTAGCGCTTTGTTTGTCGGCGCGTCGGCGGCCTGGCATCTGCTGCGCGGCAACGACTCGCCGGCAATCCGCAAAATGTTCTCAATGGCGCTGTGGATGGCGCTGCTGGTTGCCCCCATTCAGGCGATGGTCGGTGACATGCACGGCTTAAACACCCTGAAACACCAGCCGGCAAAAATCGCCGCCATCGAAGGCCACTGGGAAAACCCGCCGGGCGAAGCCACGCCGCTGTTGCTGTTTGGCCTGCCGGATATGGAAGAGGAGCGCACCAAATACGGGCTGGAAATTCCGAAGCTGGGTAGCCTGATCCTGACCCACAGCCTTACCGAGCAGGTGCCGGCGCTGAAGGAGTTCCCGAAAGATGAGCGCCCGAACTCCACTATCGTGTTCTGGTCGTTCCGCATCATGGTGGGCATGGGCTTCCTGATGATCGGTCTGGGCCTGATCGCTCTGTGGCTGCGCTATAAGGGCCGCCTCTATCACTCGCGCCCGTTCCACCACTTCGCGCTGTGGATGGGGCCGTCAGGGCTGATTGCCATTCTTGCCGGGTGGGTGACCACCGAGGTGGGACGCCAGCCGTGGGTAGTGTACGGCCTGCTGCGTACCCGCGATGCGGTGTCGGCTCACGGCGATCTGCACATGAGTCTCAGCCTGCTGACCTTTATCGTGGTCTACACCTCGGTGTTTGGCGTCGGCTATCTCTATATGGTGCGGCTGATCAAGAAAGGCCCGGAAGCGGTCGACAGCATTCCGTCCTCCACCACCGGCACCCCTGCCCGTCCGCTTTCGGCGGCTGGCGACAGACTGGAACAGACTGAGGAGCAAAAATAATGGGTATCGATCTCTCCATTATCTGGTTCGTCATCATCGTCTTCTCCACGCTGATGTATATCGTCATGGACGGGTTCGATCTCGGGATCGGTATTCTCTTCCCGTTTATCCGCGACCCGCATGACCGTGACGTGATGGTTAACACCGTCGCACCGGTCTGGGACGGCAACGAAACCTGGCTGGTGCTGGGCGGTGCCGGTCTGTTCGGTGCTTTCCCGCTGGCCTACGCAGTGATTATCGATGCACTGACAATCCCGTTCACCGCCATGCTGATTGGCCTGATTTTCCGTGGCGTGGCGTTTGAGTTCCGTTTCAAGGCCACCGAATCGCACCGCCCGTTCTGGGATATCTCGTTCCTCGCCGGGTCGATTCTGGCGACCTTCAGCCAGGGCGTGGCGGTGGGTGCGGTGATCAACGGCTTCCCGGTGGAAGGCCGCACCTTTGCCGGCGGCGCGCTCGACTGGCTGACGCCGTTCAACCTGTTTTGCGGCCTCGGCCTGGTTGTCGCCTACGCACTGCTGGGTGCCAGCTGGCTGGTGATGAAGAGTGAAAATCCGCTGCAGGACAAGATGCGCGCGGTGGCAAAACCGCTGCTGCTGGCGCTGCTGGTGACCATCGCCATCATCAGCGCCTGGACGCCGCTGACGCACCCGGCCATTTCAGAGCGCTGGTTCAGCTTCCCGAACCTGTGGTTCCTGATGCCGGTCCCGGTGCTGGTGGTGCTGTTCAGCCTGTGGCTATGGCGCTGCCTGAATAACCCGAACAGCCATACGCTGGCCTTCGTGCTGACGCTGGGCCTGATTTTCCTCGGTTTCAGCGGGCTTGGCATCAGCATCTGGCCGCACATCATCCCGCCGTCCATCACCATCTGGCAGGCCGCGGCACCGCCGGCAAGCCAGGGCTTTATGCTGGTCGGCGCGCTGCTGATTATCCCGGTGATCCTGGTCTACACCTTCTGGAGCTACTACGTGTTCCGCGGCAAAGTCCAGCATGGGGAGGGTTACCATTGATGAGTGAACACAAAACGGCTGAGCATAACCCCCTGTGGAAACGGCTGCTGTGGATGGTGGTGCTGTGGGGCGGTAGCGTGCTGGCCCTGACGCTGGTCGGCATGTTCTTCAGGGTGCTAATGACGGCGGCGGGGTTTAAGTCGCATTAACGAACAAGGGAGGCGAAAGCCTCCCTTTTTTTGCCTGTGTAGCACAGGTCAGCGTCACCAGCCTTCTGCATCGCCACGGCGGGTGCGCAGGCTTACCCGTCCCGGGGTTGCCTGCTGTGCGTAGGGTGGGTAAGCGCAGCGCACCCACCTGCAAAAAACGCCGGGTAAAACTCAGACCGATGCGCCTTTACGCTTCGGCAGGGTCTTCATCAGGTCGTCGGCGCTGATGGAGGCGACCACGCTGCCCGGCAGCGGCATTTTCAGGATGTGGTTTTTCATCTTGCCAATTACATGCATCTCACACGGACGGCAGTCGAATTTCAGGGTCAGCACTTCGTCGCCGTTAATCAGCTGCATCGGCGTGGCCTTCCAGCTCTTGATATTGCCCTTCGCCTGTTTCGGGCACAGGTTAAAGGCGAAGCGCAGGCAGTGCTTGGTGATCATCACCGGCACGTCGCCCTTCTCTTCATGCGCTTCATAGGCCGCATCAATCAGCTGCACGCCGTAGCGGTGATAAAACTCGCGCGCTTTGTGGTTATAGACGTTTGCCAGGAACGACAAGTGCGTTTCCGGGTAAACCGGTGCCGGATCGCTCACTGCTTTACGCAGGCCGCGTGGATATGCCGCCAGACGCGCCGCGTCCAGCGCCTCAACCGCGTCGCGGCGCAGCTGATTGAGCTGGCTGTTCGGCACAAACAGCGCGCCCGGCAGATTCACCTGCAGATCGCGGGCGTAGTAAATGGTCTGGCCGAGTTTCGTCAGGCCGTCCTGCAGGTTCGCCAGCGCCTTCTCCGCGTTGGTGGCCTCATCGAACTGCCCGTCAAGGGTTTGGGTAACGCTGACACCGTCTTCGCTGGTGAGAGTCAGAATCAGCTGCTCCTGCCAGCCGCTGAGTTCGATATCCAGCGCGATACGCCGCTCGCTGGAGGTTTTCAGCAGCGCCTGCTGCCAGTTGTGATCGAGGTTGCGGTTGAGCGCGTGATGCGGACGCAGATTTTTTAGCCCGTCCGGCATCTCGTTCGGGAATACGCGATAGCGGTTGTCACCGGTCTTCTGCGCCACGTTGACGCGAAAACCTACCACTTCGCGTTTAATCATCACGTTCAGCCCGTCGCCGTTAGCCAGCGGTTCGGTGGTTTCCACGTCGAGATGATCTTTACCCACTTTCAGCACTTCCCCCACCGGCAGACCGATAAATTTCGGTGAGTCGAAGGCACCGATGTCGATCTTGCGGGCGTTGACGAAGTAGTCGGTGCTACCGCGATGGAAGGTTTTGTCGGTGGACGGCACGAAGAAGTGCTCGGTGCGCCCGGCGGAACACCGCGCCAGGTCGCCGCGATCCTCGATAATCGCGTCCAGCATCTGACGATAGTGCGCGGTGATGTTCTTCACGTAGCTCATATCTTTATAGCGCCCTTCGATTTTGAAGGAGCGAACCCCGGCATCAATCAGCGCCGCCAGGTTCTCAGTCTGATCGTTATCTTTCATCGACAGCAGGTGTTTGTCGTAGGCCACCACACGCCCCTGATCGTCTTTCAGGGTGTAGGGCAGACGGCAGGCCTGGGAGCAGTCGCCGCGGTTGGCGCTGCGTCCGGTATGGGCGTGAGAGATGTTGCACTGCCCGGAATAGGCCACGCAGAGCGCACCGTGAATAAAGAACTCAATGGTGGCGTCAGTATGCTCGTGAATGGCTTTGATCTGCTGAAGGTTCAGCTCGCGCGCCAGCACGATCTGCGAGAACCCGGCATCGGAAAGGAACTTCGCTTTCTCCACCGTGCGGATGTCGCACTGGGTACTGGCGTGCAGCTCAATCGGCGGGATGTCCAGCTCCAGCACGCCCATATCCTGCACGATCAGCGCATCCACCCCGGCCTGCCAGAAATCGGTGATCAGGCGCTGCGCCGGCTCCAGCTCGTCATCATGCAGAATGGTATTCAGGGTGACAAACACCTTCGCACCGTAGCGATGGGCGAACGGCACCAGTTCAGCAATGTCGCGCAGGCTGTTGCTGGCATTATGGCGGGCGCCAAAGCCAGGGCCGCCGATGTAGACGGCGTCAGCACCGTGAAGGATGGCTTCACGGGCGATAGCGGCGTCGCGAGCCGGGCTGAGCAGTTCGAGGTGAGAAGATGGCAGGCGCATAGTTAATTATTATCCGGGATGTCGAAAGGCGGCTATTGTAGTCAGAAGCCCGTCACAGGGGAATAGCTGCGCGCCCGGCAATGCTATTTCCATCAGACGGCAAAGCAGCGGCGAATATGTTATTTCCCCGGCGCGCACCGCAGGGGTAGGCTGAAGTGGTTTTCCGGACTGTTACCTCCCGATCGCACTGTCGTTGTGATCCGTCGTTGTTTACCGCAAGCTAGCTGCTTGCGGTTTTTTTTAGCGCGGCGGCGGATAGTGGATCAGCGAGTGAAACAGCACCGGCTCTGGCTGCGCATTGCGGTACGCGTGCGGCGCATCGCCGGCAAAGCGCAGCCCCTCTCCGCTATGTAACGTCCGCCACTCGCCCGCCGTCTGCAGCTCCAGCACGCCGTGGATCACCACCACATGTTCAGTTACCCCAGCCTCATGAGGCGTGGAGTCGCTCTGCGCGCCCGGCGCGAGGGTGATAGCGAAATAGTCGCATCGCAGTTGCTCATCGAACGGAAACAGCGGTGCGATGCTCATGCCGTTCTGCTGCGGATCGTACACCGGCCGCGGCGGGGTATCAGCCGCTGAAATAAAGTACGACAGCGGTACGTTAAGCCCGGTAGCGATCTTCCACAGCGTCGCGACCGTCGGGCTGGACTCATTACGTTCGATCTGCCCCAGCATCGCTTTCGACACGCCGGTAACGGCGGCAGCCTGAGTCAGGCTCAGCCCGCGATCGTGCCGCAGCTGTTTCAGCGTGGCGGCAAGGTGATGTGCGATATCCATAGCGTCCTCCTGTGAAGCGAAAGTATACCGGGTTGTGCGCTATAGCGCACGGTGCTACATTCACCGGACGTTATAACGCACAGGTGAGGCACTATGCGCGCATTTTCTCTTCCCCTGCCCACGCTGCTGGCCGGGTTCGTGGCGGTGCTGGTCGGTTACGCGAGTTCCGCCGCCATTATCTGGCAGGCCGCTCACGCCGCCGGCGCGTCCCCTGAGGTGATTGCCGGCTGGATGACGATGCTCGGGATCGGTATGGGGGTCAGTACGCTGGTGCTGACGCTCTGGTTTCGCGCCCCGGTGCTGACTGCCTGGTCAACCCCCGGCGCGGCGCTGCTCGCCACCAGCCTGGAAGACGTCTCGCTCAATGAGGCGATTGGGGTGTTTATGTTCGCCTCGGCGCTGATCGTGTTGTGCGGCGTAACGGGCCTGTTTGCCCGGCTGATGAAGGTGATCCCCCACTCGCTGGCGGCAGCGATGCTGGCGGGGATCCTGCTGCGGTTTGGCCTTCAGGCCTTTTCCACAATGCAGAGTCATCTCCTGCTGTGCGGCGGTATGTTTATCGCCTGGCTTCTGGCTAAAGCCGTTGCCCCGCGCTATGCCATTGTGGTGACGCTGCTGGTCGGTCTGCTGCTGGCCGCTGTCAGCGGGAACATTGCAACCGATGCCGTGAGCATTGCGCCGGTGCTGCCCACGTTTATCGCCCCGCATTTTACGTTCTCCACGCTGCTGGGCGTCGGGGTGCCCTTCTTTCTGGTCACCATGGCGTCCCAGAACGCGCCCGGGATCGCCACCCTACAGGCGGCGGGCTATCGTCTGCCGGTCTCCACCCTGATGGTAGTGACCGGGGGCATCGCCCTGCTGCTCGCCCCGTTTGGCGTATTTTCCATCTGCATTGCGGCGATCACCGCCGCCATCTGCCAGAGCCCGGACGCCCATCCTGATGCGGATAAGCGCTGGCTGGCAGCGGCCGCTGCGGGTGGATTTTATCTGCTGGCGGGGGTTGCGGGCGGCTCGATCGCGACGCTGCTGACCGCACTGCCCGAGGCGTGGGTGGTGATGCTCGCCGGGCTGGCGCTGCTCGGCACCATCAGCGGCAGTCTGTGGCAGGCGCTGGTTAACGAGTCAGAACGCGATGCGACAGTAGTGACTTTTCTGATTACCGCTTCCGGGTTTGCGCTCTGGGGGATAAGCTCGGCATTCTGGGGCCTGGTGGCCGGGGGTGTCAGCGTCTGGCTGCTGAAGCGCAGAGCTGTCTGAATGCGCTACCCGGCCATGCCGGGCAGCACAGGATTACTTCGCGGGCGCGGAATTAAACATCTCGGCGTCTACCGCCAGATCGTCAATCACGCTTTTCAGGGTGTCCACCGTCATTGGGGTGTTCTCGTTGCGCAGCGTTTTACCTGCGCCTTTGCGCACCACTTTCATCACCGGCTGCTGCGTGGCCGCATCAATCAGCTCGCCCTCAAAATAGAGATCGGTGTTCATGGTGCGATGCCCGGTGGCCACCTGGGTGCCGGCCACCACCAGCGCGATCGGCAGCACCTCATACACCTGGAAGCCTTTCTTGCTGCTGTCGACCCCGGTGATAGCCCCGCGGAAGATCAGACTGCGCGGCCCGGGAGTGGTAACCAGCGGTTTGCGTTTCGCTGCGGCTTCTTTCATGCGCGTGTTGGTGTAATTCAGCACGCCGTCCAGCATCTCCTGACTCACCTGCGCGGTAGGTTGCGGCGGCGGATAGAAGACGATGGGGTTATACACCATGCTGTCGTAATTCGCTTCGTTGAAGCCCGGCGCGACCCAGCGCAGCACCGGTTTACCCGACGCGGACGTCGTTTCCTGTAAGTCTGAATAATCCTTTAAAAAACCGGAATACTTATCTGATTGTGTGACGTTTGATGAACAGCCCGCCAGCACCAGTGCGGCGGTAAGCAGTGAGGTTTTGACAAACGGTGATATACGCATTGGTTGTTCCCTATAGATGAGCCCTCAGGCTCTGTATTTATAGTTAACTGCGTCGGCGGCGGCGAGTCTAAAAATGCCTCGATGAGATAATTATAACGGCGCGCACATTTTTCATTCATGGTGTTTATGAATGTGACAAATTATGCGGCGATAAGCTGAGAAGTGATAAAAAATACCCCGCGGCTACGGGGTATCGCGGGATTATTTTTTCACATCGACCTGGTAGAAAATGTGTTTCCCGAACGGGTCCACTTCATAGCCGGTGACGTTATTGCGCACCGGCTCAAAAATGGTCGAGTGGGCAATCATCACCGCGGGCATCTGGTCATGCATCATCTGCTGCGCCTCTTTGTAGAGGGCCGCACGCTGCGACTGCTCGGTGATAGCGCGCGCTTTGATGATCAGATCGTCAAACGGCTTGTAGCACCACTTCGCCGAGTTAGAGCCGCCCTGCGCCGAGGTGCAGGTAAACAGCGGGCCGAAGAAGTTATCCGGATCGCCGGTAGCGGTGGTCCAGCCCATCAGCGCCGCCTGATGCTCGCCGCCCTTCACGCGCTTGAGGTACTCGCCCCATTCATAGGTGACCACCTTCGCGGTGACGCCCACCTTCGCCCAGTCGGCCTGAATCATCTCCGCCATGCGTTTGGCGTTCGGGTTATAAGGGCGCTGAACCGGCATTGCCCACAGGTCGATGGTCATGCCATTGGCAAAACCCGCCTCTTTCAGCAGCGCTTTGGCGCGTTCCGGATCGTAGGGGTAATCGGCGCGCTCGGCGTCCGCGCTCCAGACGCCCGGCGGCAGGATGTTTTTCGCCGCGGTACCGGTGCCGTGGAACACCGCATCGATAATTGCCGGTTTGTTGATGGCTAATGCCAGCGCCTGACGCACCTTCACGTTATCCAGCGGCGGCTTTTGGGTGTTGAACGCCAGGAAACCGGTGTTCAGCCCGGCCTTCTGCATCAGGGTAATGTCTTTGTTCTCCCTCATGCGCGGCAGATCCGCCGGATTCGGGAACGGCATCACCTGACACTCATTTTTCTCAAGCTTGGCGAAGCGCACCGACGCGTCGGGGGTGATACTGAACACCAGGCGGTCAAGCTTCGCTTTGCCCTGCCAGTACTCCGGGAAGGCGGTAAAGAGAATGCGCGAATCTTTCTGATAACGCGCGAGTTTGAACGGGCCGGTACCGATCGGCTCCATGTCTACCCGCTCCGGAGTGCCGGCTTTCAGCATCGCGTCGGCGTATTCCGCTGACAGAATCGAGGCAAAGTACCAGGCCAGGTCGGCGACGAACGGCGCTTCAGGGTGGGCCAGGGTAAAGCGCACGGTATGGTCGTCCACCTTGTCGATGGCAGTAATCAGCTTGCCGAACTCCAGGCTCTCAAAGTTGGAGTAGTTACCGTTGGAGACGTTGTGATACGGATGTTTCGGGTCCTTCTGGCGCATGAACGAGAAGATCACGTCGTCAGCATTAAAGTCGCGGGTCGGGGTGAAAAACTTGTTGCTCTGAAACTTCACGCCCTTACGCAGATGGAAGGTATACACCTTACCGTCTTCGCTGACCTCCCACTTCTCCGCCAGGCTCGGCACCAGTTCAGTGGTGCCGGCTTTAAAATCTACCAGCCGGTTGTAGATGGGGACCGCGCTGGCATCCACGCTGGTGCCGGAGGTGTACAGCTGCGGGTTGAAGTTCTCCGGCGATCCTTCGGAGCAATAAACCAGGGTGTTGGCCGCGACAGTGGAACTGACCGTCAGGGCGGCGAAAGCCACAGCAAGTGTGGTGAGTTTGCATCTCATAGCGTTTCCTTCTCTATTTTTATTGCGCCGTAATGAATGCTTGTAGTTTGCCTTTGCATAAATAACATTAAAGTAACAACGCAAACACCTGATAATACAAATAAAGAAGGAATCACTATGTCCTCGCCGCTCGCCAGTCAATTAACCCAGCGTTTCTTCCGCTACCTCGCTATCAGCAGCCAGAGCGATGCCAGAGCCACTACGTTGCCCAGTACGCCGGGCCAGTTCGCCATGGCGCAGGCGCTGGCCGACGAGCTGAAAACGTTCGGGCTGGAAAATATCGTTATTGATGAACATGCCACGGTAACGGCGGTGAAACCGGGCACCGTCGCGGGCGCGCCGCGCGTCGGGTTTATCACACATATCGATACCGTGGACGTCGGACTGTCGCCGGATATTCATCCGCAGATCCTGCGCTTTGAAGGGGATGATCTCTGTCTCAACGCCGAGCAGGCGATCTGGCTGCGCGTAGCCGAGCATCCTGAAATCCTCAGCTACCCCGGAGAAGAGATTATTTTCAGCGACGGAACCAGCGTGCTGGGGGCGGACAATAAGTCAGCGGTGACGGTGGTGATGACGCTGCTGGAAAACCTGCGTCCTGAGCACCAGCACGGTGACATCGTGGTGGCGTTTGTGCCGGATGAAGAGATTGGCCTGCGCGGTGCCAAAGCGCTGGACCTGGCGCGCTTTGACGTTGATTTCGCCTGGACCATCGACTGCTGCGAGCTGGGTGAAGTGGTGTATGAGAACTTTAACGCCGCCCAGGCGGAGATCCGCTTCCACGGCGTGTCGGCGCATCCGATGTCCGCCAAAGGCGTGCTGGTGAATCCGTTGCTGATGGCTACCGACTACATCAGCCACTTTGACCGCCAGCAGACCCCGGAGCACACCGAGGGCCGCGAGGGATACGTCTGGTTTAATGGCATCTCCGCCAACCAGAATAAAGCGGTATTGCAGGCCAGCATTCGCGATTTCGACCGCGACAGTTTTGCGAAACGCAAAGCGCAGATTGCGGAAGTCGCCGACGCCATTGCCAGCCGCTACCCCACCGCGACGGTGGAGTTTGACATCAGTGATGTCTACAGCAATATCAGCAATGCAATTGGCGAGGATCGCCGCGCCATTGACCTGATTTTTGAGGCGATGGCGCAGCTGGGGATCGCGCCGAAAGTGACGCCGATGCGCGGCGGCACCGACGGGGCAGCGCTTTCGGCGAAGGGATTACTGACGCCTAACTTCTTTACCGGCGCGCACAACTTCCATTCGAAGTTTGAGTTCCTGCCGCTGAAGGCGTTTGAAGCCTCTTATAACGTGGCCCTGCAGATCTGCCTGCTGGCGGCTAAGCCTTACGCATCAGCGCCGTCGCAAATCGCTGTTTGATACGGTTTCCCTGGGCGTCGGTGCGGTGCAACTCGCCGACGTCCTCATTGTATTTAATGACTTCCCATCCCGCGTAGTAGTCGCGCAGCTCGCCCTCCTTAAAGCCGAACGGGAACATCTCCAGCTTCGGATAATCGGCGCTGTCCATCGCGGCCACGATCAGGTTATAGCCCCCTGCTACCGTGGCGCGCTGCATATCGCCAATCAGACGCGGGATCGCCTGAGGCTGAAGGAACATCATCACCACCGTGGAGAGAATAAACTCGTACTCGCCGTCGAACGTCAGCGAGTTAAGATCCTGTTCGGCAATTTTCATTCTGTCGAAACCTTCTGCCGCCGCGATCTCGCGCAGGCGAGCCAGGCTACCGGGATGTTTATCCCAGGCAGTCACGTCAAAGCCCTGACTCGCCAGCCACAGGGCGTTGCGCCCGCCGCCGCAGCCGAGATCCAGCGCCCGGCCTGGTTTCACATAGTTAAGCGCATTCAGCACTTCTGAGTGCGTCGCCGTTAAGCCATATTTTTCACTGAAGTAGTTCTCATCGCGATGTGTCATGTCACTCCCCTGTAGCTGATAAGCGAGGCGTAAATTGTATTACCAATGCAACTTCACGTCCAACGGCGGGCGCGGCAATCTCTGCTAGCTTTATGACAGGAGACTGCCGGAGCGCTTTGATGAATAAATATGAATTAACCACCGCCTCACAGCGCATCAGCGTTGAGATCGAGGGCGAAAATCAGTGGGTGGAACTGCATCAGATCCGCGCCCTGCGCGACTTCAACGATGTTACCGCCGGCAGCTGCGGTGGCTGGGTGGCGGACGTCGCCTGTCTTAGCCAGCAGGGCGACTGCTGGATTTATGCCGAAAACTGTCTGGTGCTGGCGGGGGCGCGCATTGAGGATAACGCCCGGATTACCGGTGCCTGCGTGATTGGCGACGGCGTGCGCATCCGGGAAAACGCCTGGGTCGATAACGCCCGGCTCAGCGACGGCGCCGACATCAGCGGCAGTGCCACGGTGCAAAGTTCGGTGGTTAGCGGCGGCTGTGTCATTACCGACGAGGCGCGGGTTATCAACCACAGCGAGGTGGATGCCTCGCAGGGGCTGACCGCCGACGATACGCAGCAGCTGCGGATTTACCAGCAGGCGACGGTGAATCATTCAAAAGTGGTGCACCAGGCGCAGATTTACGGTCGGGCGATGGTGGTGCATGCCTTTGTGGAACATCGCGCCGCGGTGTTTGACGAAGCGCTGGTACAGGGCAACGCCGAGAACAGCGTCTGGATCTGCGACTGCGCGCAGGTGTATGGCCGGGCGCGCATCCTTGCCGGCAGCGGGGAGGATCAGTGCCCCACCCTGCGCTACAGCACCCGGGTGTATGGCAATGCGTTAATCGAGGGCGACTGCGTGTGCAAGCACCGGGTCGAGATTTACGGCGATGCCATCCTGTGCGGCGGCCCGATCCTGCTGGATGAGGGCGTTAGCGTGTACGGCCGCGCCCGCATCAGCGGCGACGTGGTGATTGAGAATCAGGTGACGCTGTGCGATGACGCGCAGGTTGAAGGCGGTCACGGGGAGACGCTGCACCTGCGCGGGGCGAAAACCATCAGCGGGACGCAGCGGGTTACCCGCACGCCGTTCTATGGCGTGTTCTGATGCTCGCCGACTATGCGGGCGTAAATATGCTGGTCGTGGTACGCCCCGTTGAGGTATTCAGCCTGCTTCAGACGCCCCTCAAGGGCAAAACCGTTGCGCTGGGCTACCCTGTTGCTTGCCTCATTGGTGACGATGCATTTGATGACAAAGCGCCGCACCTCCCCTTTGTCGGCATAGTGCTGCATGATCGTCTGCACGCTGTGGCTGATGATGCCCTTCCCCTGCATTGCCTCCGCCAGCCAGTAACCGATATAGGCCGTTTTGTTCAGCGGCTCGATCTGGTTAAACGACAGCACACCGCACAGTTCGTCGCGCCAGAAGATGAGGAACATTTTGGCGTAGCCGCGATGATGCAGCATATAGTTACCCTGCGCGGTTTTGCGCGTCTCTTCCGGGCCGGTCACATACTGCGGCCAGTTCATCGCCTGCTGCAGATAATCCCGGTTGGCGACGACCAGCGCATACAGCGCATCGACATAGCGTTCGTGCACTGAACACAGCACGATGTCCTCATTCACTCTCAGTTCTTCATCCTGCCACTGCGCGGATTCCTGCATGCCTGCTCCTTTGCCGTCTGGGTCGATGTCTTTCTTTTTACTATAGTTATAAATCGTCATCTACAGGAGGACTGCGAATGGTTGAAGTTAAAGGCGTGGATCATCTGGTGATTTCAGTCAGCGACATGGCGGTATCGCGCCAGTTCTATTCCGGGCTGATGACCTTTCTCGGGTTTGAACTGATGTCCGACGGAGAAAACATGGTGGGCTGGCGCAACGGCGTGACCCGGCTGTGGATTGCCCAGGCCGATGCCCAGGGCCTGAAACACCCTTATCGCAAAGGCGATCCGGGTTTCCACCACTACGCCTGGCAGCTCGACAGTCGTGCGAGCGTGGATGCGCTACAAACCTGGCTTAAAGAACACAACGTACCGATCGCCGATCCTGCCGGAGAATATTACGAGGATTATTACGCAGTATTCTTCCTCGACCCGGACGGTATGAAGCTGGAAGGGATGTACTACGGTAAAGCATAAAAACGCGACTGACAGGGTGGGTAAGCGTAGCGCACCCACCTCCGGAACGCAGTAGTGGCGGGTGCGCAGGCTTACCCGCCCTGGGATATTCAACCTTATCACTGCCATATGTAGGGTGGGTAAGCGTAGCGCACCCACCTCCGGAACGCAGCAGTGGCGGGTGCGCAGGCTTACCCGCCCTGGGAAACTACGCTAAAGCAAAAAAACGCCCCATTATCGGGGCGTTTAACTTAGCGCATCTGGCGGTCGTCAACGTAGTTACGCTTGTCCGGTGCCGGCGGGAAGTACTGGTAGAGCCAGGTTTCACTGATGGCTTCGCCCTGACAGCGCAGGAACATACGCATCTCAACCGGGTCCACCGCATCGTTGGTCGGATACCAGTCAAACTGAATGCGATAGCCGTCGAAGGGTTCGACGTAGAGGATCTCAACCTGCTTCGCTTCGCCGTTCGAGAGCGTGATCACCGGTTCGATGCCGCGCGGCGCGGCGTCTTTCAGGCCCGGGCCGACAAAATCGATGGCGAAGCGGCGCGCCCACACTTTCGGGTAGTGCTCGCCCGGCGCCCAGCCTTCCGGGAAACCGCCCATTCCGCTGCGGGTCGCGTGGACGCGCGCCAGCGGCGTATGCACCGGCGGCTGTGCGCTCCAGTACAGACGATATTTGAAGTTGAGGGTATCCCCGGCTTTGATCGCTTTCTCCGGCTGCCAGAAGCAGACGATATTATCCAGCGTTTCGCCGGTGGTCGGGATCTCCATCAGGCCGACGGTGCCCTTGCCCCAGTTGTTACGCGGCTCCACCCACAGGCTCGGGCGCTTGTTATACCACCCCATGATGTCCTGATAGTTGTCGAAGTCGCGATCCAGCTGTAACAGACCAAACCCCTTCGGGTTGTTATCCATGAAGGCATTGAACTGCAGCTTCTGCGGGTTGTTCAGCGGGCGGCAGATCCATTCGCCGTTGCCGCGCCACATCGCGAGACGGTCCGAGTCATGGATTTGCGGGTGAATGGTGTCGCACATGCGGCGCTCGTGATTGCCGCAGCTGAACATGCTGGTCATCGGCGCGATGCCCAGCTGTTTGATGTCTTTGCGTGCGTAGAGGTGGTTCTCCACCTCCATGATCACCTGCGCCTGCTCACAGTGAATGGTGAACTTATACGCCCCGGTGACGCTCGGGCTGTCGAGCAGCGTATAGACCACAAACGTGGTGTCGTCGGCTTTCGGGGTTTCGAACCAGAACGAGGTGAAATCCGGGAACTCTTCCGGGGTGTCGGTGAAGGTGTCCACCGCCAGGCCGCGCGCGGAGAGGCCGTACTGATAGGTGTTATCCACAGCGCGGAAGTAGCTGGCACCGAGGAAGGAGACGATGTCGCGGCGCGCCAGTTCAGGGGCTTTAAAAGCGCGGAAACCGGCAAAGCCGAGATCGCTCTGCCCTTCGAGCTGGCGGGTATCCACGCCAGCGTCGTTGTAGTTGAACAGTTCCGGACGGAAATGGATTTCGCGCGCCTGACGGGTCGCGGCATCCAGCGAGAACATGCGCACGCGGCGGCGGAAGCCCATGCCGACGTGGAAGAACTGCACGTCCAGCTCGCGGCCTTCAATGTTGCTCCACAGCGAGTGGTCGGCATCGTACTGAATACTGTTGTACTGCTGCGGCGTCAGGTTAGCGAGGGTGTCCGGCAGCGGTCGCGGCGCACCGCCCCACGGCTGACCGGCGAGATCTTCTGCCATCGACTGAAGGACAGAGAAATCAAAGGCGCGGCTCTGCCCGTCCGCGATGCCAGCGTCCTGCGCCCAGGCTTCGCGGGAGAAAAGCGTAGCCAGACCTGCTGTACCGCACGCTGCGGCGAGCGCCATTGAGGCTTTAATAAAACGTCTGCGGTTCATGCCTTTAAAATCGTCCTTCTTATTGTCGTGGTAATCAACTTCCGCGCGGGGCGGAACGAAACGGCAAGAGAGTGCAACGACTGCAAGCCGTTCACTCTAGACAACATTTACGCCAAATCCAATGACTCTCCGTCCGGTTTGTTAAAAAGGCCCGGACTTTTTGAAACGCCACCGGAAAGTCCCGAAAACAATGCAAATAAACGTAAAAAAACCCTGCGTCGCGAACGAGGCAGGGTGGCGCGATATTACGGGGTTTACTTCACGCTGACATCTATACCGGGAAAATATTTTTTCGCCAGGTTATCAATGGTGCCGTCAGCGCGCACCTTGTCGATAGCGGCATCCAGCTGCTTTTTGGTCGCCGCATCGCCCTTGCGCAGGCCAAAACCGATGCCGCTGCCAAGAATGGTGTCATCACTCACCGGTTTACCGATAAAGCCAAAGCCTTTGCCCTGAGGCTTGCTGAGGAATCCGGCCTGACCCGCGGCCGACATCACCAGTGAAGCATCAATACGCCCGTTCAGTAAATCCGCCCAGGCCAGGTTCTGATCTTTATAGGACACCACGCTAACGCCCTGCTTTTCCCAGTGCTCTTTGGCATAGGTTTCCTGAATCGACCCCTGCAATACGCCGATGGTTTTCCCCTGCAGGCTCTCTGGCGTGGCATCCAGTCCGGCACCGGCTTTCCCCACCAGCTGCGAGGGAATGCGGTAGATCGGCTGGGTAAAGTCGATGCTCTTGCGGCGCTGTTCGGTGATGTTCATCGCCGAGTTGATGGCATCATACTTTTTCGCCGTCAGGCCCGGAATGAGCGCGTCGAACGAGGTTTCCACCCAGCTGCATTTCAGGCTGGCCGCCTTGCAGATAGCGTTCCCCAGATCGATATCAAACCCCTCCAGCTCGCCCGCCGCATTGCGGCTTTCAAACGGCGGATACTCCGCTTCCAGACCGTAACGCAGTTCGCCCGCCGCCTGTGCAGTAAAGGAGAGCGAAACGCCAAGAGCCAGTAACAGCAGTGCTGATTTATGCATTTTTACCTCGGTCCACGTGGGTTAACCTGGCAGAGTGCCTGCGCCCCTGCCCGCAATGTCGCGTCGTCTTTAGCAAACGAGAGGCGAATGATGTTGTTATCGGTAGCGTCACTGTAAAACGCCGACAGCGGCAGCGTGGCGACGCCGTGATCGACAATCAGCCGCTGCACCATGTCGCTGTCTGGTTCATCGCTGAAATGGCCGTAGCTCGCCAGCATAAAGAACGACCCGGCGCTCGGCAGCAGGCGGAACGGCGAATCAGCCAGCAGCGTGCGCAGCAGATCGCGCTTGCGCTGGTAGAAGCCCGCCAGCGCCAGATATGTCGTCGGATCGGCCATGTACCCGGCAAAAGCGTACTGCATCGGCGTGTCGGCGGAAAACATCAAAAACTGATGGATCTTACAGATCTCATTCATCAGCGCCGCCGGGGCCAGACAGTAGCCTACGCGCCAGCCGGTAACGTGAAAGGTTTTACCGAATGAGCAGATAATTACGCTGCGCTCCGCCAGCTGCGGATGGGTCGCCATGCTGTGGTGAATCTTGCCATCGAACACCACATGCTCATACACCTCATCAGAAAGAATGATGATGTCAGTGTGACGGGTGATGGCGGCCAGCGCGTCAAGATCGGCGCGGTCAAACACCTGCCCGGTGGGGTTATGGGGGGTGTTGATGATGATCATGCGGGTGCGCGGCGTAATGGCGGCGCGCACCTCATCCCAGTTAACGCGGAACTCCGGCACCGTCAGCCTGATGGCGACCGGCGTGGCACCCTGTAAGCGCACGATGGGCGCATAGCTGTCAAATGCCGGTTCGAAGTAGATCACCTCGTCGCCAGGATGCACCAGCCCGCTAATGGCGGAGTAGATCCCTTCGCTGGCGCTGGCGGTAATCAGCACTTCGCACTCGTCATCGTAGCGTGTGCCGTAGAGCGTATTTACCTTCTCAGCGAGCGCGGTTTTCAGCGCCGCCAGCCCGGTCATCGGCGCGTACTGGTTATGGTTGGCTTCCATCGCCCGGGTCACCCCGGCGATGAGCTGCGGATCGCACGGAAAGTTGGGTGCGCCCTGAGACAAATTAATGGCGTTATGCGCGGCGGAGAGCTGACCGATCACGGAAAAAATCGTGGTGCCGACATCGGGTAAACGGGAGCGGAGCTGAACCGGAGAAGCAAGCGGCATAGTGGTTACCTTTGGCTGAATAGTGCATAACTATTCAAACACAGCCGGTTGCGACCACAACCGAATTGTTGTCATAATAGCCATGCGAAAAACGCATAGCTGGAGCCGCCCATGTCCCGTCGCCCGCTTCCCCTGAATGCTGTAGATGCTTTCATTGTCACTGCCCGCCATCTCAATCTTACCCGGGCGGCGAAAGAGCTGTGTCTGACCCAGAGCGCCGTCAGCCGCAAGATCGCTGCGCTGGAGGCCTGGTTTGGTTTTCCGCTGTTTGAACGTCACGCCCGCGGGCTGCATCTTTCACCCCAGGGCAGCGCCCTGCTGCCGGAACTGCGTAACGCGTTTCATCAGCTGGTGAACTGCGCCGAGCAGGCGCGTGGCCAGCAGAGCGTGGTGCGCCTGAAAGCCCCAACCTGCGCGATGCGCTGGCTGGTGCCGAAACTGATGCAGCTTGAGGCGCGCGAGCCGGAGTTGCAGGTGGCGTTAACCACCACCACAGATCACGACATCAACTTCAAAAGCGAGCCGTTCGATGCTGCTATCGTGTTCGGCACCACGCACAGCGGCGAGAAGCTGTTTGACGAAGCGTTAACGCCGGTGCTGAGCGCCGCCCTGCTTCCACCGGACTTTTCGCTTAGCGCCCCGGGCAACCTGACCTTTTTGCATCCCACCCGGGACACCACCGACTGGACGCTGTGGTTCGACGGCAGCCAGATCCCCTGCCCGGTGATGCGCAGGAATCAGCATTTCGACACCATGGATCTGGCGATCAGCGCGGCGATTCAGGGGTTTGGCATTGCCATCGCCGATGAGCAGCTGGTGGCGGACGACCTGCGCACCGGGCGTCTGATACGCCCGTTCCCCGGCAGTGTAAAAACCGGGGCCAGCTACCGGCTGGTACAGCGCGATGGTGGCCCACATGCCGCCGCCGCGCAGCGTTTTTGCGCGACGTTACTCAGTCTAAGCTGACGTGATGCGCCATCACGCGGCGGAATAGCGCCATGCGGGCGCGCATAAAGCGATTGGCCATGCGAAAACCGGCGTCGCGGTGAATCCCCATGCGCAGCAGACGGTCCCGGCCACGGGTGCTGGCCTGCCAGCGCACTACGCCCTCCAGCACGCGGCTCTCAGCGCGGGCGCTGCGGGCAAACTGGACCCAGTAATCGGCTATCGCCGCCGCAAATTGCCGATCCTGCGGCTCGGCGGTCTGGCAGATCGGCGCCGTCACCATCAGGTTATCAAACACGTAGGGCACCTCGTTGCCGTGCCACGCCCCGTGAGGATAGAGCTTGCGCTCCGAGTGCGGCACGTAGTCGAACCAGTATCGCCAGCAGGGTTGATTCAGCCGCTGCTGGGCCTGCATCACCACGTAACCCATCGTGGTAAACGCCATATCGCGGCACACTTCCCGCCCCAGAGGCCCGTCGCCCCGGACGCCGGGATAGAGCAGCTTAATCAGCCCAAGCCCCATGCGCCGCTCGCGGCGTAGTTTGTCGATCTGCCCGGCGAGATCCACGCCGAACAGACCCAGTACGCTGGCTTCATCGCTGTTGCTGCCGACGATAACCGGCATGGGATGTTGGCGTGCATGGAAAAAGGTCTCCAGCATCGGTTCCGGTAACACGGCGTCTCCGGCAATCGGTGCCGGGTGTAAATTGAAGGGTTTTTCCAGCGGCCAGAAGGCATCTCCCGGCAGGGCGCGCAGCTGCTCCGCCGTGGCATTTTCGACGCCGAGATGCGCGGCCAGCGCCACGCCCTGCTTCAGCGCGTGCTCGCGCGGCACGTCCGGGAGCGTGTAGCCGCTCTGGATAATGGCTTTGTGGAATAGTCCGGCGGCCAGCGGGGAGCACATCAGCGACAGCACGCTGCGCGCCCCGGCGGATTCGCCAAACAGCGTCACGTTTGCGGCGTCGCCGCCGAAAGCTTCAATGTTTTCCCGCACCCAGCGCAGCGCCGCAATCTGGTCGAGCAGCGCGAAGTTGTTTATCGGACCGTCAGGCTGTTCGGCATCAAGCGCCGGATGCGCGAAGAAACCGAGATGGCCAAGACGATAGTTCACCGACACCAGGATAACCCCGCGCGCGGCGAGGTTCGCGCCGTTATAGGGCGGCAGGCCTGCGGAGCCGAGGGTAAAACCGCCGCCGTGCAGCCAGACCATCACCGGCAGCGGTTCGGCGCGTGTCGCCGGCGCGAAGATATTGAGCCACAGGCAGTCTTCGGAAAAGCCGCCGGGATCGCCGCCGGCCACTTCCGCGCACAGCGCGGCGTTCTGCCAGCAGGCATCGCCGTTACGGGTGGCATCACGCACATCGTGCCAGGCCAGTGGGGGTTCAGGCGCGCGCCAGCGGCGTTCGCCAACGGGCGGAGCCGCGTAGGGAATGCCGCGCCAGCAGGCGATATCGTCCTCGATGCTGCCGCGCAGCGCTCCCTGCGGGAGGTGAATCAGGGTGAGTTCAGGCGTGTTCATACCGCATCCTTATTGTACACACCCTTATATCCTGGCGGATTCAAAGGAAACCGCAACGGCGTTTGCTTCGATCCTCCGCCTGCTGATAAAGCGTAAATTCATCCAGCACCTCACAGCCGAGCGCCTGTTCAAATGCGTCGCGGCTGGCGTTACCGTGGCTGCGCCCTTGGGTGTTGTCGCCGAGGTTCGACTGGAAAATGCCGGCGGCGCTGACCGGCAGGAAATCTTCATAGATGATGGGCTGGGCGGTGATCCAGCCACGTTCGATCAGCATCTGGGGGTCGTCCCCCGGCCGGATGGCGGAGCGATGCACTTCCCCCACCGGCGTCAGGCGATAGCGGAAGTAGGCCAGCCCCTGGCGGCGCAGCAGCATCTCGTTATCCGGGAAGGCGCTGAACACCTGCTGGAGATGCAGCTGATGGGTCAGGTTATCTTTACCGGTACCGGCCTCGTTAAGCAGACGGTCATAGAGCGCCCGCCCTTTCGGCGTCAGCGCCATGCCGCGCTGCTCGATCTCGCCGAAGCGCGCGGTGTGAGTGCCCTGGTGCTCACCGGCAAACAGAATCGGCTCCTCCAGCGCTTTGAAACTGGTCTGGCGCAACAGGATCGGCAAGTCACGGCGCGGCGGCCCTTCGATAATCGCCTTTGGCGCGATGCCGTACTCCGGCATCGCGGCCTGCACCCGATCAATATCCAGGGTGCGCGGCGTCAGATGGTTGATATGGCAACCCCGGAAGCACACGACATCAGCAATCAGGCGGTGCTCATCGTGCAGCGCCTGGTAGGTGGCGGCATCAACGGTGGCATGGCTGTGCCAGCGGAAGGTTTCCAGCGCTTCCTGCACGAACTGTTTCGCCTCATCAGGGGTGAACTGCTGCTGTGCCTCGTAGCGGTCAAGCAGCTGGTAGAGGCGTGGCGTAAAAATGTCGCGTTTCGCCAGCACTGCCGCGGCCTTTTTACGCAGTGCCGGGTCGGCAATCAACTCCAGCCGCAGCAATGAGGTGAATACCCGGAACGGATTGCGGCACAGCGCCTCATCCTCCACCGGGCGAAACGCCGTGGAGTGCACCGGGACGCCCGCCTGGGAGAGATCGTAATACCCCACCGGATACATGCCCATCACCCGGAACAGCCGCCGCAGCGTAGCCAGTTCCGCGGCGCTGCCGAGACGAATAGCCCCGTGACGCTCGACGTTGAGCCGCGCCAGTTCGTCAGCGTTAAGCAGTTGCTCATGCAGTGCCGGATTGTTTTCCAGCACCGCCAGATTCACATCAGCGACGAGTTCCAGTAATGCGCCGTACTGCGGGACTTCCTGCTGGTACATCTCAGACATGGCCTGAGAAAATAGCTCCCGTATTTCATCTGCCGTGATGGTCTTCGTCATGCTGTATTCCTCCTCGTGGTTATCACGAGTGTAGAAAACACAGCACTGCGCCGGGTAAAGAATTGCGGAAGTGTGATCTGCTGATAAACCCGCGCTAATTTTCACCACATCCGTGACAGCGTCACGCGGTAAAGCCGCTATAACAGAGTTAATGATGACTTTTTGTTATCTAAAATAAGTTCATGTTAAAATTAATTTGTTAGCAAGTTATCAAAAATAAACAAGTTATCTTGTTTCGCGCCGCGCAGTGCATTAAACATCGGCTATGGAAAAAAACGGTTTGTTCAGTCAGCGCATTCGCTTGCGCCATCTTCATACCTTCGTTGCCGTCGCTCAGCAGGGAACTCTCGGGCGCGCGGCGGAAACGCTCAACCTTAGCCAGCCGGCGCTCTCCAAGACGCTCAACGAGCTGGAGCAGCTCACCGGTGTGCGGCTGTTCGAACGCGGTCGCCTCGGTGCCCGGCTCACGCTGGTCGGCGAACAGTTCCTCACCCATGCGGTAAAGGTGCTGGACGCGCTTAACCATGCCGGGCAATCCCTGACGCGCAAGGAGGGTCAGGAAACCGACGTGGTGCGCGTCGGCGCACTGCCCACCGCGGCGCTCGGCGTGCTGCCGCCGGTTATCGGCCAGTTCCACAAACAGCAGAGCGACATCACGCTGCAGGTGGCAACCATGAATAACCATATGCTGCTGGCCGGGTTAAAAACCGGCGAGATTGATGTCGGAATCGGCCGTATGTCGGACCCCGACCTGATGACCGGGCTGAATTACGAACTGCTTTTTCTCGAATCCCTCAAGCTGGTGGTGCGCCCGAACCATCCGCTGCTCAGCGATAACATTACTCTGAGCAGGATCATGGAGTGGCCTGCGGTGGTCTCCCCGCGCGGCACGGTGCCGCGCGATAACGCCGAAGCGCTGCTGGAAAGCCAGGGATGCAAACTGCCGATGACCTGCGTAGAAACGCTGTCCGCCTCGCTGTCGCGCCAGCTGACAGTAGAGTTTGATTACGTGTGGTTTGTGCCTTCCGGCGCGGTGAAAGATGATTTGCGTCAGGGTACGCTGGTGGCACTGCCGGTCCCGACGCTGGGCGCGGGCGAGCCGATAGGGATTCTGACGCGCACAGACGTGACGTTGTCACCTGCTGCGCAGTGGCTGTTGAATTCGATTCGTAAATCGATACCGCTATAACGAACAACGCCCGGCACTGCCGGGCGTAATGAACCTGCCTGTGACGCTTACGCAGCGCTGGCCTTTTTGTTCACGCCGGATTCGGCGATGGTGGCCAGCTTAACGTCAGTGGATTTCTCTTCTTCCAGCGTCGCGGCCAGCAGTTTCTGTGCATCTTTATAGCCCAGCTGCTGCGCCAGGGTTACCAGCGTACCGTAAGCGGCAATCTCATAGTGCTCTACCTTCTGCGCCGCCGCGATCAGCCCGGCATCGCGCACCGGCCCTTTTTCGACTTCTTCGATAACTTCAGCACCCTCTTCAACCAGACCTTCCATTGCGACGCATTTAATACGGCGCAGTTTCAGCTCGGGCACGCTCTCTACCACCTGGTCGATACGCTCGATCTGACCCTGGGTTTCTTCGAGGTGCGCTTTAAAGGCCTGCACCAGTTTTTCATCGCTGGCAGCACGTGCCAGTTTCGGCAGGGCTTTAGTCAGCTGTTTCTCAGCGCTGTACGTGTCGGAAAGTAAATGAACAAACAAGTCCTGAATAGTTTTGATCTGCATAGGTTATCTCCGTGTTTGTTTAAGTCCCCTTAAGCCTGGTAGACAGATGCGGAAATAAGCCAGGCGGCAAACGCCAGGCATTGTCCTAAAACGTATCGAGAGGAAGAAAAACGGGCGCGGGAACCGCGCCCGGAAAGGGTCAGAACGTTTCCCAGTGCTCGCCCTGCGCGACGGCGGGACGTACTGTGGCACGCGGTGCTGCCGGTGGTGGTGTCGCTTCGCGACGCGCCGTCATGCCGCGCAGGCGGAATGCGCCTACGGCCTGCGTCAGACGTGCCGCCTGATCTTCCAGCGCCACCGCAGCCGCAGAGGCTTCTTCGACCAGTGCGGCGTTCTGCTGGGTCACATTATCCATCTCGGCGATGGCCTGCCCAACCTGTTCAATGCCACGGCTCTGCTCATCGGAGGCGGCGGCGATCTCCTGCATGATATCGGTTACGCGACGTACCGCATCAACGATCCCCTTCATGGTTTCGCCCGCTTCCACCACTTCGCTGGAGCCTTTGTCGATAAGGGTAACCGAATCGCCGATCAGACCTTCAATCTCTTTCGCCGCCTGGGCGCTGCGGCTCGCCAGGGTACGTACCTCGCTGGCGACCACGGCGAAGCCACGCCCTTGCTCCCCGGCGCGGGCCGCTTCCACCGCAGCGTTGAGCGCCAGGATATTAGTCTGGAAGGCGATGCTGTTGATCACGGCGGTGATCTCAGAGATTTTCTTCGAGCTGGCGGAGATCCCGCCCATGGTGCTCACGACGCCGGAAACCATGCGGCCGCCGTCGCTGGCTTTGTTCGACGCATCGGCGGCCAGCTTGCTGGCGTGATGGGCGTTGTCGGCGTTCTGTTTCACTGTGGCGGTCAGCTGTTCCATGCTGGCTGCGGTTTGTTCCAGCGCGGCCGCCTGCTGCTCGGTACGCGAAGAGAGATCGGTATTGCCGGCAGAAATTTCGCTGGTGCCCTGATAGATGGCATCCGCGCCCTGACGCACGGTGCCCACGGTATCCACCAGCGAGCGCTGCATGTGCTGCAGATGCTGACTCAGCTTGCCGATCTCGCTGCGCCCGGTGGCCTCTTCCGGCATCGTCAGATCGCCGGCAGCAATCAGCTCGATGCGTTTTGCGGCGTGTTGCAGCGGGGTAATCACCGTGCGGCGCAGTGCCACGAAGGTCAGCAGCGACAGCACCAGCGCAACGGCGAAGGCCGCGCCCATCACCATCAGGCTAAAGCGGGTACGTTCATGGGCATCCACCGTCAGCGCCTGAGCGCGCTGGGTGCGGATGTCGATGGCTTTCAGCAGCACGGCGTTGTAATCGCTGTCGAGCTTGCGGGCAAATTCGTTTTCGTGGTTGATGATGGCTTCAAACATGCCGTTTTTGGCAAATTTCAGCATCGGCTGCAGACCGTCAACGTAGGCGGTGAAGCGTGCTTTCAACTCACCGTCCAGCGCTTCATCCGCCGGGGTTTTAACCGGCCGATTCATGTACTGCGTGAAGCCGTCCTGCGCCTGCTTCAGGCGCTTTTCCGCTTCGTCGACGTTAGTTTTCATCAGCTCCATTTCGGCGACGCGGCTTGCCGCTCCGGCATGGATCATGTTGATGCGCGCGGTGCGCAGATGGTTGGAACTGTTGGAAAGGCCCGAACGGACCTGAATTTCTTCCGTCACGTCATTCAGGGTTTGTTCGCTCTGCAGCTGGAAGTAACCCGCCAGCCCCACGCACAGCGCAAACAGAAGCAGAATGCCGCTCAGGATGGAAGCAAACAGCGGAACCAGCCTTATGTGATGCAGGAAGCCAACGCTTCCCGATGAATGCATCGTTTTTGTTTTTTCCATGGCCCAACTCTCTTATTGGTAAGGTGCGAAATAACACCAGATAAACATCGGCATTTCGCGTGTAACGCTTACCGCTAAAAGCGCTAGCTGGCTCACAGATTGGAATAAAAGCTGAGGAGAGGACTAAAGCCAGCGGCGGATGCCGCTGGCTGAGAGGATTACTTCTCGCCGAAGTGGATCACGGTGCGGATGGATTTACCCTCGTGCATCAGGTCAAACGCCTCGTTGATCTGCTCCAGCGGCAGACGGTGGGTGATGAACGGGTCGAGGTTGATTTTACCGACCATAGAGTCTTCCACCATGCCTGGCAGCTGGGTACGGCCTTTCACGCCGCCAAAGGCGGAACCGCGCCAGACGCGACCGGTGACCAGCTGGAACGGACGGGTTTTGATCTCCTGACCCGCACCGGCCACGCCGATGATCACGCTCTCGCCCCAGCCTTTGTGGCAGCACTCAAGCGCAGCGCGCATCACGTTGACGTTGCCGATACACTCGAAGCTGAACTCAACGCCTCCGTCGGTCATCTCGACGATAACGTCCTGCACCGGCTTGTCGTAGTCGTTCGGGTTAACGAAATCGGTGGCTCCCATTTCGCCTGCCAGCTTGAACTTCTCCGGATTGGTATCGACCGCGATGATACGACCGGCTTTAGCCTGCACCGCGCCCTGGATCACCGCCAGACCGATACCGCCGAGGCCGAACACCGCAACGTTATCGCCCTCTTTCACTTTTGCCGTGTTGTGCACCGCACCGATACCGGTGGTGACGCCACAGCCCAGCAGACAGACTTTATCCAGCGGCGCCTGCGGGTTGACTTTCGCCAGCGAGATCTCGGCTACCACGGTGTATTCAGAGAAGGTGCTGGTTCCCATGTAGTGGTAAATCGGTTCGCCGTTGTAAGAGAAACGGGTGGTGCCGTCCGGCATCAGGCCTTTGCCCTGGGTGGCGCGTACCGCCTGGCAGAGGTTGGTTTTGCCGGATTTACAGAATTTGCACTCGCCGCATTCGGCGGTGTACAGCGGAATAACGTGGTCGCCCGGTTTCAGGCTGGTGACGCCCTCACCCACTTCGACCACGATACCGCCGCCTTCATGGCCCAGCACCGCAGGGAATACGCCTTCCGGATCGTCCCCGGAAAGGGTGAACGCATCGGTATGGCAGACACCGGTGTGAGTAATGCGGACCAGCACTTCGCCCTTCTGCGGCGGCGCAACGTCGATCTCAACGATCTCCAGCGGTTTACCCGGGCCAAATGCTACGGCTGCACGTGATTTCATAAGCGTCTCTTCCCTCGTTGTGAGTAGTACATATTATTTTAGATAAGCCCGCAGCAGCTGGCCGATTTCGTCCATGCGCTGCGCCCGTTCAGCAGGCGTGGTGTCGCCGCTGACCAGCTCATCTTTAAGGTGAATTTCAACCATCTCGCCCATCAGGCCATTTGCCGCGCCACGCACCGCAGCGATCTGCTGCAAAATGGCAATACACGGCTCGCCGGCCTCCAGCGCCCGTTCCAGCGCTTCCGCCTGCCCGCGAATGCGGCGCACACGGGTGAGAATGCGTTTTTTGTCTTGCGGTGAATGTGGCATGCTGGCCTCCTGGATACTATAGGGGGGTATAGTAGTACGGATGTGCGATAGTTGTAAAATCTTTATGTCGAGGTAATCAGGCGTGAAAAAACCCGCCCGGGCGGGTTGAGCGTCGTTGAATGATGAGTGGATAGCGCTGGATGGTTAAGTCTCAGCCCTGCTATCTGAGCCTCTTAAAAGTGGGAGCAATCATTAACCGGAAAAAATATTGCTGGTTATTCAGGGGTAAACTCATCAATTTATAATTCCATCTGGTGGAATAAAGAACATATCATTAGCGCTATATCTGTTACATTCGATACACCAGATTAACCTTACCGTAATAAGCCTACTAATAAAACCGGGACTAAAACATCCCGCGCAAAATCATTTTTAATGAATACCCACTCTTTTCGTAAATAAGTTTAAATTAATTTCCTTTTTTTAAATGCAGGTAAAACATCCACTTTTCAATTGAGGATATTCTTATTGCCTGCTATTTTTAATTTGGCTTAGGGAGTTCAGCAAAGATGGCATCAATGCGGAGCTAATGCTCATGGAGAAGGAATCAAGATGGAATGGGATATTGATGCGATGCTCGCGTCGCCCTGCACAGGAACAGCGTTCGCGAGCGCGACCAGCAGTAAGGGATTGCGTTTAATTATCTGGTACAAAGGAAGCTGGTTTCTGCGGCCAGATAATAAACTCATAACAAGTCAAGTTGGTCTGTTTGTAAACGATAAGCCACGCGATATTAACATCATTCACTGCTTTCCATATTCGGATGCCTTGTGGGAGAGTCTGAAAAGCAATGCGCAATGTCCCGGCAATAGTGAACCCCGGCTGGATAATTGTCAGCAAGTCCAGAATTGCTTATTTAAACTGTGCCCATACGGTATTCCCATCGATAACGGGAGGAATACGCAATAGCATTTTGAGAATAGTATTTACGATTTTATTACTCACCACCCTGACATGCCTTTACGCAGCGTTATCGGCTATTTCAGTGATGACGTAGCGAAAATAAAATTATCTTTCAGGGCGGTTTGTCACCGCCCTGCTTTCATTATCGTTTCAGCGGCAGTCCAGCGGTTTCCCTGGCGCGCAGTACCGTCAGGAAGGTGATCAACGCAGCACCCATCACGTACCACGCCGGAGAGAACGGGTAGCCGGTAGCGCCAATCAACCACGCCGAAAACCACGGGGTAATGCCGCCAAAGAACGCCACCGCGATGTTATAGGCAATGGACATGCCGCCGTAGCGAATGCTGGTCGGAAACAGTTCCGCCATGGCCGCGCTGCACGCGCCATCAAAAGCAGCGATAAATGCCCCCAGCATTAACATCGCCAGCACCGCGGACAGCATATCGCCCCGCGCCATCAGCATCAGCGCCGGCCAGGTGAAAAGCATAAAGCCCGCGCAGCCCGCCAGCATCAGCGGTTTGCGGCCGTATTTATCCGACAGATAGCCCATAAAAGGCACCATCACCGCAATGGCAAACAGCCCGATGGTGGTGATGGCATAGGCATCCAGTTTGCTGTAGTGCAGCTGGGTTGAAAGATAACTCGGCATAAAGGTCTGCAATACCCAGTGCCCGACGGCTTTGATCACCACAAACCCGACGCAAAACGCCAGCGCGCCCCAGGCGGTGGTGATCGCCACCCGCAGCGGCGCGGCTTCGGTGTTACCGCTGGCGGCGATGGATTTGAATTCCGGTGAATCCTCCAGCTGGGTACGCAGATACAGGCCTATCAGGCCCAGCGGGCCGGCGATGAGAAACGGGATGCGCCAGCCCCACGCATTCATCGCGTCTTCACCCATGCTGGCGGTAAGCAGAAACACCAGGCCGGAGCCAGCCACGAAAGCCATAAAGCCAAAGTTATCGATCCAGCAGGTAAAGAAGCCGCGTCTGGCTACCGGCGCGAATTCCGCCAGATAGGTCGTCGCCCCTGACGTCTCGCCGCCAGCGGCGAAGCCCTGCACCAGCCGGGTGAGGACCAGCAGCACGGGGGCGATAACGCCGATGGAGTGGTAGGTCGGCAGCAGGCCCATGACAAAGGTTGCGCCGGACGTCAGCAGGATCACCGTGGCGAGCACCTTCTGCCGCCCTATCCGGTCACCAAGCGAACCAAAAAACAGCCCGCCAAGCGGACGCATAATGAATCCGGCACCAAATACCGCAAACGAGGCCAGCAGCGCGGTAGTGGCATCGGCGGCGGGGAAAAAGTTAAGACCAATGACGGCGGCGAGGGTGCCGTACAGCCCGAAATCAAACCATTCGACGAAATGCCCAACGCCGGTGGCGAGCAGAACTTTGCGCAGCTTGCGCGTCAGGGTGGCATCCTGCTCCGGACGCGGCATGGCGTGCTGATGTGAGTGGTTCATCTCATCCTCTCTGGCGCGCGGCGCCACGCGGTGGGTTGCTATTACCGGATCGGCGTTGCTTACGCCGGCGACGGAGGTTTACCGCCTGGTGTTTCTATAATAGATATACTTAAGCTATTTCTGATACCGCCGCCCAGGCGCGAAAGAGAAAAGTGTGATCCCTGCCCTTCCCCAAAGGTAAAACAGCCGCGACGATCACATTCTGACGGCAAAAAAAACGCCCCGGTATCGGGGCGTGTGGCTACTGGCGTTTACCGGGCATCATGCGCAGCAGCGTATTGTCTTTCCACAGGTAGTGGTGCAGCAGCGCCGCCGCCGCATGAATTCCCACCACGAAGTAGCTGATGTTGGCGATCAGCACGTGGTAACTCGCCAGCATCTCCACCAGATCTTCATCCCCTTCGCTGGCAGACGGCATCGGCAGGCCGAACGCCAGCCAGTTGCCGCCCCGGAAATACATCGACAGAAAACCGAGCACCGGCAGCACGATAAATACCAGGTAAATGGCCAGATGGCCGAGGTGCGACATGCCCGTCACCATACCGCGCGGTTTGGGAACAATGGGCGGCGCGGGATACTTCAGGCGTACCAGCAGGCGCGTCACCGTCAGCACCAGAATAGTGATGCCGCAGCTGACGTGCGTCATGTTGACCAGCCAACGCAGATTACGCGGCGCGTAACCGCGCAGTTCCATCGTGGCGTAAGCGACAATCACCAGCAGGACCACCAGCCAGTGAAGTGAAATTTGCAGAGTTGTATAACGAGAGCGCATAAATTAACCATGTCAGCCGCAGCGGAAGACACAACATAGCGGGAGACGCCGCTGATTTCATTACTTTTTCCACCGCAGCGGCAAATTGCCCGTCCCTGGGCATATTCAGGCCATTAATGTGCCGCTGATTTTGAGAACAGATTGATCACCAGTACCCCGGCCACGATCAGGCCCATCCCCAGCATTGCCGGGAGATCGAGCTTCTGACCGCTGATAAGCCAGCCAGCAAGGGAAATCAGCACAATCCCGACCCCGGACCAAATGGCGTAAGCGATGCCGGTCGGAATATGCGCCAGCGTCTGGGACAGACACCAGAACGCAATCCCGTAGCATACCGCCGTGCCGAGCGTCGGCCACAGCCGGGTAAAACCTTCAGAATATTTCAGCAGCGTGGTGCCAATGACTTCGGCCACAATTGCTACCCCAAGAACCAGCCAGATACCGGGCATTACTTCACCTCATCATTAATCAGTTCGGTGCGAATAAAACGCACCAGGTCATGTTTCATCTCTTCATAGCTGCCGGACATCGCCCCCATCTCCTGGAGCAAATCCATACCGGTAATGAACGCGATCAGTCGCCAGGCGGTGCGTTCAGGAGTATCGCGCACCCGAAAATGCTGGATGTGCTCGCTGATATAACGCTCCACGGACAACGCCCAGCTGCGCAGCGCGTGCTGATGGATGTCGCGCAGGGTCGTCTCTTCAGCGGCCAGCACCGCCACTTCGCGCCACAGGGTTAAGACGTGCTGGTTGCGCGCATCGGTCGGATCGCCCAGCAGCGTCAGCACGCCCTCAAGCGGCGTCTGCCCGGCGCTGGCCGCTTCATACTCCTCAACGATACGGTCGTTGATACGGTACAGCGCGGCCTGCTTCAGGGCGCTCAGCGAACCAAACAGGCGGCTGATATTTCCGGTCGCCACACCGCCTTCACGGGCGATATCCCGCGTGGTAGTGGCGCGGTAGCCTTTGCTGCTCAGCAGGCCCACGGCAATCTCAAGCAGCTGCTCTTCGCGCGCGTCCCGTTTCAGATACGTCATGATGGTTACCTCCTGATGACGGAGGCACTATGGCAAAAGATGAACGCGCGTTCAAATTTTTATGAACGAACGTTCATCATGTATGAATGGTGGGCTAATAAGGTAAAAAAAGCCCCTGCGAAGGCAGGGGCTGAGGGGGGTCAGGATTGCAGGTAAACCACCTGGGTTTGCAGATACTCATTCAGGCCGTGGCGCCCGTCGGCTCCGCCGATGCCTGATTTACGCCAGCCGGCGTGGAAGCCCTGCATCGCTTCAAAGTTCTCGCGATTGATATAGGTTTCACCAAACTTCAGCCCTTTGATGGCTTTCATCGCGGTATTCAGATTACGGGTGTAGATCGACGAAGTCAGGCCATAGTCGCTGTCGTTGGCCATCGCCAGCGCCTCCTCCAGGATATCGAAGGTGACCACCGGCAGCACCGGGCCAAACGTCTCCTCGTGCATGATGCTCATCTCCTGGCGCACGTCCACCAGCAGGGTCGCCGGATAGAAGTAGCCTTTGCCCTCAGCCGTTTTACCGCCGGAAAGCACCGTGGCCCCTTCGCTCACCGCTCGTGCCACTTTCGCTTCCACACGCTCACGGGCAGCGGCATTGATCAGCGGTCCCATCGCGATATCGTCGCGCTGAGCCGGGTCGCCATACTGCACCGCGCTCATGGCGCTGCTCAGGCGGGAGATAAACGCGTCATAGATGCCCTTCTGCACGTAAACGCGCTCGGCGCAGTTGCACACCTGCCCGCTGTTGATGACGCGGGAATCGACAATCGCCTTCACCGCCAGATCCAGATCGGCATCATCCATCACAATCGCCGGGGCTTTGCCGCCCAGCTCAAGGCACACTTTGGTGATGTTTTTCGCCGCCGCCGCCATGATCTTCTCGCCCGCCCCGACGCTACCGGTCATGCTGACCATCGCCACGTCCGGATTACCGGCCAGCTCCTGGCCCACGGTTTCCCCGCGCCCCAGCACCAGGTTGAACACCCCGCGCGGCAAGCCTGCTTCGTGGACAATTTCGGCAAAAGCAATGGCGTTATTCGGCGTGAACTCACTCGGCTTAATAACAATGGTATTGCCGGTGATAAGCGCCGGGGCCAGCTTGCGGGCAATCAGGAAAAACGGGAAATTCCACGGCAGAATGCCGGTGGTCACGCCGAGGGCGCGTTTAAACACCAGAATGTTTTCACCCGGACGATCGCTCTGCAGGATCTCACCCTCATAGCGGCGCGCCCACTCTGCCATGTAGTCGATGTAGTCAGCTGTAAAAGCCACCTCCACATCGGCCAGCCCTTTCACTTTGCCACCCTCGGCCACAATCAGGGCGCTGATCTCCGCGGCGCGGTCACGAATACCCGCGGCGATCTTGCGCAGCCAGCCGGCGCGTTCAATCGCCGGCAGCGCTTCCCATTCCGGCTGAGCGCGTTTTGCAGCGGCGATGGCCTGACGCGCGTCTTCTGCGCTTCCGTCCGGAATACGCGACAGCAGCGCCTCGGTGGCCGGGTTAATGACATCGATCCAGGCATCTCCCTGCCCGCTAACAAACTGCCCGTCGATATACATGGAATGCTGCACAGGTGCTGTCATGACCTACTCCTGAATTAACATGAGGTATGGAAGGTAAAAGAGATGTTAAAAATCTATATCTCGTTAACAGGGAGCGGCAGCTCAGGGCGGGTAAGTGTGAAGGAGATCGAAAAAAAGCGTCGTTAAACGCTTTTGTGGTTACCGTTTTGCAACATTAGCCTGCCCGTTTGAGCAAGAGCACTCAGAAACGGGCAGCGCGCTACAGCAGCGAGCGGTTGCGCAGCGCCTGGGTGAGGATGGGATCGTTGAACAGCGCCTGCCAGGCCTGCTCAACCTCGGGTGGAATATCCACATGGGTAGTAAAGTCGCGGCCGCGCGGACCGTAGCCGCTGTGGTCATCGCGCAGGCGCGGAATTTCACCGAGGATCAGCGAAATAAACCGCTCCGGCGGCCACATCC
Organism: Siccibacter colletis; assembly: GCF_025914095.1. NCBI lineage: Bacteria > Pseudomonadati > Pseudomonadota > Gammaproteobacteria > Enterobacterales > Enterobacteriaceae > Siccibacter > Siccibacter colletis. The sequence goes on from NZ_CP074352.1 coordinate 2,076,765, forward strand.
CGGTGTCGCCCTCGACGAACTGCACGCTGCGTGAACCGTTGCGCAGCACCGGCACGACGCCCGGCTGGCTGACCCATTCTGGCTGAAGATCCGCATCGCGCCAGGCGCGTGCAAAAGTGGCGACGGTGCGGCGCTGCATGGTCGGGTCCTGAGACAGGATAATGCGCTTTGGTGCCATGCCCCACTCATCGAGCAGACGACGGCTAAAGGCCGCGTTTTCGCCGCAATTGGTGGAGTGCTCTTCAGTGATGATGCGTTCCTGAGGCAGATTCCAGAACTCGCGCGCAATGTCTGCCAGAATCGCCGCCTCGCTGCGCCCGGTGGTCTGGATAGTGTTGTAGCGCGGATGGCGTGCGATAGCAGCATACAGGAAGGTGGTGGAGTGCCCGACGCCGCCGGTGATCAGCAGCGGGATCTCCTGAGTCGCCGCCCGCTCGCAGGCAGCATCGATAGTTGGGATCACAGCATTGCCGGCCAGAACCAGCAGATCCGCTTTGGCATTTTTGGTGCTGTTGGCGTCATCAAACGCCAGCCATTGCCCGATGGTGTTGACGGCCTGTAGCGTCCCGTCGGGAAGGCGCGGGAAAGTCGTTATCATCGTCCACTCCATGTTAAAAGCCAGATTTAAAGATATATCGGGCTTCCCCGCTTCGACATCAGATCATCCTTAAAGGCGGTTGCACAGTGGTATTACCGGGTAATGACGTAAAAATGACGACTCAGGCGTCACGTATCAGGGGTCATCGTAGAAGATCATTCCGTCATAAGGTTGCTGACGGCAGGCTTCCAGCCGTGACGCGAGCGACCCGACGTGCAGTTCAAGCTGATGGTTATCGGGGTCGAGAAAATAGAACGACTCACCTTCGCTGCGGTTACTTTTCCAGACGGTAACGCCCGCCTGCTCCAGGCGGGCACACAGGGGTAAGAAGTCTGCTTCCGCCACGCTAAAAGCGTAATGGGTATAATCCTGACGGGGGACGCCAGCGACAGGGTCGAGCGACAGACAGAGCCAGAGTGAGCCACAGCTCAGGTAGGCGCCGCGCGTCCAGCGGGCGTGAAGCCGCATTCCTGGTAACGCCTGATAAAACGCAATGCTGCGCTGCAGGTCGGCTACCGCCAGCGTCAGATGGTTAAGCCCGCTCAGCATGTTTATCTTCCAGACGAACTGCAAAGCACACCGCATCCTCCTGCCCGAAGTAGCGTCCGTAGTTTTCGATGATGTCATACCCGGCCCGCAGGTAGAACTCCACCGCTTTCTGGTTGCTGGTGCGGGTTTCCAGCCACAGTTCACGATAGCCCTGTTGGGCTGCCCATTGCTCTACCCAGCGCAGCAGGGTGACCCCCGCGCCGGGATTACCCGGCAGAGCAAACAGGCGCTTCAGCTCGCCGATCCCCTCCTGCAGCGGGCGACAGCCCACGCAGCCGACGGGTTTGCCGGCTTCATCTCTGGCAATAAAAAATCCGGCCCCTTTCACGCGCACGTCGTCATAGCTGAACGAGGCGCGTCCGGAGCTGCCGGTCAGCCCCTCCAGCGTTTCCGACAGCGCAGCCTGTAGCGCGAGTGCGTCCGGCTCCGTCGGGTCAACAGGCGCAACGCAATAGACTCTTTCTTGTGACACTGTCACCTCCACCTGAACCAGCTTTCTCTCGTAACCGCCTGAGCGTAGCGGCTTTTCTTATGCTTTGCTACTTGATGTCTGTCCTGCTGTCGCCCTAAACTAATTAGACCTCTAACAATCTGATATTGCCTGTGGACTACGATCGGCTAACCTTTTCACATCTTCTGCATTTAACGGCCCACCACTGGCGGCTGGCGGTAGACCGTCGCCTGAAAGCGCTGGGCATGAGCCAGGCAAGCTGGATGGCGGTTTCCGCCATCGCCCGTCATGCAGCGCCGCTTTCCCAGCGTGAGCTGGCTGACGAGCTGGGCGTGGAGACCGCCACGCTGGTGCCGCTGCTGAATCGTCTGGTGGAACATGGATTAATTGAACGTGCAATGACAGATAACGACAAGCGTAAGCGCCTGCTGGTCGCCACCCCGAAGGGCGAGGCGCTCTATCATGAAGTGCGCCAGGTTGCTGACCGCTTCCGGGAAGACGTGCTGACGACCATTACCCAGGAAGAACAGCAGCAGGTACGCGCTGTTCTCACCCGATTGCTGCAAGAGGTTCAGAAGGCATAATGCGCGTCCCTCATCGTGATCCCTATGCCCCGCGCGAGTGGCAGCCGCATGAAAAACCGATGCTGCTCGGTTCGCCATCCACGCCCTATCACACCACGCCGAAACGCATCGCCTACGGCATCGTTGGCCTGCTGGTCTGCCTGACCGGCGCGCTGGGCAACGCGATGGTGTCGGCGAATCTGCAAAATCTGCAGGGCACCTTTGCGGCCTGGTCAACCGAGATTGCCTGGCTGCCCGCTGTCTATGTAATGACTAACGTCTCTATCAACCTGCTGCTGGTCAAGTTTCGCCAGCAGTTCGGGCTGCGCGCCTTTACCGAAGGGTTTCTGGTGCTGTATGTGCTGGTCACCTTCTTTCACCTGTTCGTCAACGATCTCAGTTCGGCGCTGATGGTGCGCGCCGCGCACGGTATGGTAGCGGCGGCGCTGAGTTCGCTTGGCATCTACTACCAGATTCAGGCCTGGCCCGCGAAGCATCGCCTGAAGGCGTTGACCATCGGCATCACCGGGTCGTCTCTGGCTATTCCCATCGCCCGCTTGTTCTCCAGCGAACTGCTGCAGATTGACGAGTGGCGCGGGCTGTATTTGTTCGAGCTGGGGCTGGCGCTGGTGTCACTGGCCTGCGTGATGGCCCTCAAGCTGCCGCCCGGCGACCGTAAAAAGGTATTCGAGAAGAAGGATTTCCTGACCTTCATTCTGCTGGCACCCGGCATGGCGCTGCTGTGCGCGGTGCTGTCGCTGGGGCGCATCGAGTGGTGGTTTGAAACCCCGTGGCTCGGCTGGGCGCTGGCGGGCTCGGTGGTGCTGATTGTCAGTGCGATGGTGTTCGAACATAACCGCAGCAATCCGCTGCTCAACACCCGCTGGCTCTCCAGCGGCAGTATTCTGCGCCTCGGCCTGATTATGCTGCTGATCCGCATCGTGCTGGCGGAGCAGAACACCGGGGTTATCGGCTGGCTGCAGTACGTAGGCCTGCAAAACGAGCAGATGACCCATCTCGCCTGGTCGATTTTTGCCGGTATCGTCTGCGGCATTGTCGCCAGCTGCCTGACCATCAAGCCCCAACAGCTGGCGTGGCCGATCATGGCTTCGCTGGCGCTGATGATTGTCGCCACCCTGATGGACAGCCAGTCCACCAGTCTGACCCGGCCAGACCAGTTGATTATCAGCCAGTTCCTGCTCGGGTTCAGCAGCGCCTTCTTCCTTGCGCCGGCAATGCTCGCCGGGATCGGGGGGGTGATCGCCGAACCGCGTAATCTGGTGAGTTTTTCGGTGCTGTTTGGTATGAGCCAGAACCTCGGCGGCTTGCTCGGCTCGGCCATTCTTGGCACCTTTCAGACCTGGCGGGAGAAGTATCACTCCAGCCTGCTGGCCGACCAGCTCACCACGCTCAATCCGCTGGTGAACGAGCGTATTCAGCTCTATACACAGATGTATCAGAACCTGATTGGCGACACCACGCTACGCAGTACGCAGGCCATCACCCAGTTACAGAGCGCCAGCGCGCTGGAAGCAAATATTCTTGCTTACAACGATACTTATCTGCTGACGACCAGCATTGCCGCCGCCACCCTGCTGTGGATCGGCTGGCGTCTGTTGCGTCTGCGCATTACTGCCCACCTGGCGCTGAAGCGCGCCACGGGAACCAAACAATAATATTGTCGATGATAATTCCGGAGTTTGTATGAGTCAGCAGGACGCCGCTAAAGAGCAGGCCAGTACCCGCAGTAACCTGCGCGTGGTTTCCATTTTTGCCGCCGCGGCTATCGGCATCGTTGGCGTACTGGTGATCCTGTATGCCTGGCAGCTGCCCCCTTTTACCCGCCACACGCAGTTTACCGATAACGCCTACGTGCGCGGCATGACCACCTTTATCAGCCCGCAGGTGAACGGCTACATCACGGCGGTCAACGTGCAGGACTTCGCGGTAGTGAAAAAAGGTGATGTGCTGATGACCATTGACGACCGCATCTACCAGCAACGTGTGCATCAGGCGGCCGCCACGCTGGCGATGCGCGAAGCGACGCTCGCCAACAACCTGCAACAGCGCCGCAGCGCCGAGGCGGTGATTGCCCGGGATGAAGCCGCGCTGAGCAATGCCCGCGCCCAGAACCAGAAAAATCAGGCCGATCTGAAGCGCGTGCGCGAGCTGACGTCCGACGGCTCGCTCTCCATCCGCGAACGCGATGCCGCCCTGGCCAGCGCCGCTCAGGGGGCGTCCAGTATCGATCAGGCCAAGGCGCAGCTGGAGATGTCGCGTCAGGATCTGCAAACCGTGATTGTGAACCGCGCCGGACTGGAAGCGGATGTGGCTAACGCCCGCGCGGCGCTGGAGCTGGCGCGTATCGACTTACAGAACACCCGCATCGTCGCCCCGCGCGACGGCCAGCTCGGGCAGATCTCAGTACGCCTCGGTGCCTACGTGGCGGCAGGCACGCACCTCACTACCCTGGTGCCACCGCAGCACTGGGTGATCGCCAACCTGAAAGAGACCCAGCTGGCAGAGGTGCGCGTGGGCCAGCCGGTCACCTTCACCGTCGATGCGCTTAACGGCGAAACCTTCAGCGGCCGGGTGGAGAGCATTTCCCCGGCCACCGGCGTGGAGTTCAGCGCCATCACCCCGGATAACGCTACCGGCAACTTCGTAAAAATCGCCCAGCGCATTCCGGTGCGCATTGCGGTGATGGGCGATGCGAACCACAAAGCGCGCCTGCGTCCGGGGATGTCGGTACAGGTGACCATTGATACCCTGGAGAAGCCCCAATGAGGCGCCTGACTGCCATTGCGCTGGCGCTGCTGCTGGCGGGTTGCCACAGTCCGCAGGTTAAGCAGGCGCAAAGCTCGCTCACCATCCCCGCCCAGTGGCGCGACGGCATCGGGCCGGAAAGCCCGGTGGAGGGGTTCTGGTGGCGTAATTTCCATGATTCGCAGCTCAACCGTTTCGTTGAACAGGCGCTGCGCTACAACAGCGACGTGCTCACTGCCCGCGCGCGGATTGATGAGTATCAGGCCCGGGTGACCGCCGCGGACAGCGCCCTGTGGCCGACGCTGGATGCCAGTCTCGGGGTGACCCGCGCCCGCTCGCAGTCGGCGGCGACCGGCCTGCCGACCCACGGCACGCGCTATCAGGGTGGATTAACCGCCAGCTACGATGTCGATCTCTGGGGGGCAACCCGCCGCAATATCGACGCGGCAACCCTGACGCTGGAAGCACAAAAATCGGCGGCGGCGGCGGCAGATCTCAGCGTCGCGTCCCAGACGGCAGCCGGATATATCACCCTGCTGGCGCTGGATGAACAGCTGCGCATTACCCGGTCCACCCTGAAAGCGCGGGAAAACGCCTGGCAGCTGGCGAAGCGCCAGTATGAAACCGGGTACTCGTCGCGGCTGGAGCTGATGCAGGCCGATTCAGAGCTGCGCGCTACCCGGGCGCAGATCCCGCAGCTGCAACACCAGATCACCCAGCAAGAGAACGCGCTGCAGGTGCTGGCGGGAAGCCTGCCGGCGGGCGTGTCGCGCGGCGGCAATTTTGCGGCGCTGACACCGCTGAGCATGCCGGCGCAGCTGCCTTCATCATTGCTGGAACGTCGTCCGGATATCGTGCAGGCGCAGCAGACGCTGCTGGCGTCGGATCAGACGCTGGCCGCCTCGCGAGCGAAGCTGCTGCCCTCCCTGAGCCTCAGCGCGTCGGGCACTTATCAGGATGATACCCTGGCCGGACTGCTGGATAATCCGCTGCGGCTGTGGAGTGTCGGGGGCAGCGTGCTCGCCCCGCTGCTGAACCGCGATACGCTGAACGCCCAGGTGGATATTGCCATGTCCCAGCGCAACCAGGCGCTGTACGGCTATGAGAGCACGGTGCGCAATGCGTTTCGCGAGGTAAACGACAGTCTGGACGCTATCCGCCGCCTGGGTGAACAGCTCAGCGAACTGGAAGGCCAGGAGCAGGTAGCGCAGGAAACGCTGCGCATCGCCCACAACCGCTATCGCAACGGCTACTCCTCGTTCCTGGAAGAGCTTGACGCCCAGCGCACGCTCTACGCCACCCAGCTCAACGTGGTGCAAACCCGCAACGATCTGCTGCTGGCGCAGATCGATCTTTACCGGGCATTAGGGGGCGGCTGGCAGGGATGACGCCTGCCTGAACTTACGGCGGATGCGCTGCGCTTACCCGCCCTACGAGAGGCATACCGTTATTTTGTAGGGTGGGTAAGCAGCGCGCACCCACCTTTCAGGCCAGCTAGCTGGATGATTTTCAGAAAGGGGATGACGTTAGGTAAACGGGCACAGAGTAAATTTCACCATGGCTACGGTACAATGCCGGGCTGTGGAAGGTATAGATAGTTCCTTTCACTGAGAGATAAATCGCGCCATCCTTAACCTTCTTTAATGCCTCTTTATCCGTGGTGATCATAAAAGGCTGATCACCATCCTCCAGACTCGCCATAAAGGTTTTATCGTCTTGTGATGCCTCACCCAGATAAAAGCGGTATGAATAGTCGGTAGTAGCACCAGCGCTGGCTTCAGTGATGTATAGCGCTACCCTGTCATCAACCTTTACCTTACCGATCAACTCCTGTTCTAACGGTGAAAATTGCAGTGCTTTGTAGATACCAAACACAATAGCAATCAGCAGAATTGGCACCAGATAACGGCCTTGAAAAACCCGTGTTTTCCTGCAAACTTCTTCCAATAAACTGCGCGCATTGATCGCCATTTTCCTTATCCTTAAGTCAAATATAACGACGCGCAGTGTAAACCTTACGGTAACAGAAAATCGAGTTTTGTAGGGTGGGTAAGCAGCGCGCACCCACCTGTTACGTCTGCCGCTAGCCCGCGATCTGCTCCATTGCCTGCAGCACGCGTTTGTCGGACACCGGGTACGGCGTACCGAGCTGCTGGGCGAAGAAGCTGACGCGCAGTTCCTCAATCATCCAGCGGATCTCGCGCACGTCGTCGTCATCGCGTCGCGCCGGCGGCAGTTTATTAAGCCACTGCTGCCACGCCTGCTGCACCTGCTCGACTTTCAGCATCTGGGCGCGATCGCGGTGTGGGTCCACCGCCATCTTCTCCAGCCGTTTTTCGATGGCGTTCAGGTAACGCAGCGTGTCCCCGAGTCGCTTATAGCCGTTGCCGGTAACGAACCCGCGATACACCAGCCCGCTCATCTGGGCTTTAATGTCCGACAGGCCCAGCGCCATCGTCATATCCACGCGCCCTTTCAGGCGCTTGTTGATGCTGAATACCGCGGTCAGGATCTGTTCGACCTGCTTCGCAATCTCTACCACGGTATCGTTCAGCCCGGCGCGCACCTTCTCGTGCAGCTGCGTAAAGCCCTCTTCGCTCCATACCGGCCCGCCGTTCTCGGCGATAAGCTTGTCCACGCCGCAGGAGATGCAGTCGTCAATCAGATCCAGCACCTTACCGTACGGGTTGAAGTAGAGCCCCAGCTTCGCTTTGTTCGGCAGCTTTTCGTGCAGGTACTTGATTGGCGAAGGAATATTCAGCAGCAGCAGACGGCGCAGCCCGCGCCACATCGCCTGCTGCTGCTCCAGCGGGTTATCAAACAGCCGGATACCAACGCTCTCTTTCTCGTCCACCAGCGCCGGCCAGGCTTTCACCTTATAGTTGCCGCGCTGCTGCTCGTAGCTCTCCGGCAGCGCGCCGAAGCTCCAGATATGCAGCCCGCTCTGCTCGATGCCGTCATCCGCCACCGCCGACAGCGTCTCCTGCACTTTGCCCTTCAGCGCTTCTTTCAGGGCGGCAAGATCTTTGCCTTCGCTGAGCTTACGGTTTTTCTCATCCACCACGCGGAAAGTGACTTTCAGGTGATCGGGCACCTGATCCCACTGCCAGCTGTCGCGGTCGATGGTCACCCCGGTCATCCGGCGCAGCTCGCGCTCCAGCGCGTCGAGAAGCGGCAGCTCCAGCGGCGTGGCGCGACCTAAAAACGCCTCAGCGTAGTTGGGCGCCGGCACAAAGTTGCGGCGCACCGGTTTGGGGAGCGACTTAATCAACGCAATCACCAGCTCGCGGCGCATGCCCGGCACCAGCCACTCAAACCCGGCGTCGTCCACCTGGTTAAGCAGCGGCAGCGGGATATGCACCGTTACCCCATCGGCGGCGTCGCCCGGCTCGAACTGATAGCTGAGACCAAGCTTCAGGTTGCCCTGATGCCAGAAGTTCGGGTAGTCGAGCTTGCTGACCTGCTCCGCGCCCTCCTTAATCAACATGCTCTTTTCAAAGTTGAGCAGATCCGGCGTTTCGCGGCTCGCTCGCTTCCACCAGCTGTCAAAGTGTCGGGCAGAGACCACTTCGTGGCCGACGCGCTGATCGTAGAACTCAAACAGCGCATCGTCGTCCACCAGAATGTCGCGGCGGCGGGATTTGTGCTCCAGCTCCTCAACTTCAGCGCGCAGCTTCTGGTTTTCGCGGAAGAACGCATGCCGGGTCAGCCAGTCCCCCTCCACCATCGCGTGACGAATAAACAGTTCACGCGAGAGCGCCGGATCGATCTGGCTGTAGTTCACCTTGCGCGCCGCCACGATCGGCAGGCCGTACACCGTGACCTTCTCCGTCGCCATCACCGCACCCTGCGCCCGCTCCCAGTGCGGCTCGCTGTACGAGCGTTTCAGCAGATGCTGCGCCACCGGCTCCACCCATTCGGGTTCAATACGCGCGGCGATGCGGCCCCACAGGCGGCTGGTTTCCACCAGCTCCGCCACCATGGTCCACTTTGGCGGCTTCTTAAACAGCCCGGAGCCTGGAAAAATCGAGAACCGCGCATTGCGCGCGCCGGTAAACTCCTGCTTGTCGCTGTCTTTCATACCGATGTGCGACAGCAGGCCGGTAAGCAGCGCTGTGTGTACCGCGCGATAGTCCGCCGGCTCGCTGTTAACCGGAATACCCAGCTCTTTCACCACCTGGCGCAGTTGGGTGTAGATATCCTGCCACTCGCGCACGCGCAGATAGTTCAGGTAATCGGTGCGGCACAGGCGGCGGAACTGGTTCGATGACAGCGCTTTCTGCTGCTCGCCGAGGTAGTTCCACAGATTGACGAAGGCGAGGAAGTCGGACTCCTTGTCGTGGAAGCGGCGATGTTTTTCGTCCGAAGCCTGCTGCTTGTCTACCGGGCGTTCGCGCGGGTCCTGGATCGACAGCGCAGACGTAATGATCATCGCCTCGCGCACGCAGCCGTGCCTGCTCGCTTCCAGCACCATACGCGCCAGACGCGGGTCCACCGGCAGCTGCGACAGCTGGCGGCCCTGAGCGGTCAGCTTATAAACGCTCTGGGTTTCATCGGTGGTGATCGCGCCCAGCTCCTCCAGCAGCCGCACCCCGTCCTGAATGTTGCGTTTGTCCGGCGCTTCCACGAACGGAAACGCGGCGATATCCCCCAGCCCCAGCGCGGTCATCTGCAGGATCACCGATGCCAGGTTGGTACGCAGAATTTCCGGATCGGTGAATTCCGGGCGCGACAGGAAGTCATCTTCCGAATAAAGACGAATACAGATGCCTTCCGAAACGCGGCCGCAGCGCCCTTTACGCTGGTTCGCCGAGGCCTGCGAAACCGGCTCGATCGGCAGACGCTGCACTTTGGTGCGGTAGCTGTAGCGGCTGATGCGCGCGGTACCGGGGTCAATTACATATTTGATGCCCGGCACGGTGAGCGAGGTTTCCGCCACGTTGGTCGCCAGCACGATACGCCGCCCGGTATGGGACTGGAACACGCGGTTCTGCTCGGCGTTGGAGAGCCTGGCGTAGAGCGGCAGCACTTCGGTATGCGGCAGGCTGAGCTTATTCAGCGCGTCTGCGGTGTCACGGATTTCGCGTTCACCGCTCATAAAGATCAGGATATCCCCGGCGCTTTCACGGCCCAGTTCGTCCACCGCATCAAAAATCGCCTGCAGCTGATCGCGCTCGGTATCATCCGCTTCCTCCACGATGGGGCGGTAGCGCACCTCAACCGGGTACGTGCGGCCCGACACTTCAATGATCGGCGCATTGTTGAAGTGACGCGAGAAGCGCTCCGGATCGATGGTCGCCGAGGTGATGATCACCTTCAGATCGGGACGACGCGGCAGCAGCTCGCGCAGATAGCCAAGCAGAAAGTCGATGTTAAGGCTGCGCTCGTGCGCTTCATCGATAATGATGGTGTCGTACTGCATCAGCAGCCGATCCTGCTGGATCTCCGCCAGCAGTATCCCATCGGTCATCAGTTTCACCAGGGTGTTATCCCCGACGTGATCGCTGAAGCGCACCTTGTAGCCCACCGCGCCGCCCGGCTCGGTTTTCAGCTCTTCGGCAATGCGGTTCGCCACGGTGCGCGCCGCCAGACGACGCGGCTGGGTATGGCCAATCCAGCCTTTTACCCCGCGCCCCAGCTCAAGGCAGATTTTTGGCAGCTGGGTAGTTTTACCGGACCCGGTTTCACCGGCGACGATCACCACCTGGTTGTCGCGCACCGCCTCCAGAATCGCCTGCTTCTTCTGGCTGACCGGCAGGTTATCCGGATAGACAATTTCCGGACGCGCGGCGGCACGCAGCGCGACTTTGCTGGCGGCGGCGGCGATCTCGCGTGCCAGCTCACTCATCACTGCCTTTTGAGATTCAGGATTTTTAACTTTCTTTGTACCCTGCAGGCGGCGCGCAAAACGCTGCTTGTCGCGCAGCATCAGCGTGTCGAGCTGCTGGTAAAGGCCCGTAAGGGAAAAATTCTCGTGTTCTTTCATCGTATTATTGGGCAGCTTTCTGCCAGTGTTTTTTTGAAACAGATACCCTGCAGAATATCATATCCCACGCCTGTCGGCGGGAATTCCCTGAAAGGCAGGTGGTAATGCCGGAAGCCTTGTTCAATAAATTCGAACATAGGCTTCGATATATTGCGCTATCACTGCACAGGCAATGTGCTTAGAGTGTCAGCAAGCGAAGGGCAACGGCCCTGATAACCAAACATAAAAAGGAATCACCCATGAGCAAAGTATTGGTTCTGAAGTCCAGCATCCTGGCAGGTTATTCAACGTCTGGTCAGCTTAGCGACTATTTCGTTGACCAGTGGCGTGAAAAGCATAGCGACGATGAAATCACCGTGCGCGATCTGGCTGCTAACCCAATCCCGGTACTGGATGGTGAGCTGGTAGGCGCGCTGCGTCCTTCCGATGCGCCGCTGACCCCACGTCAGCAGGATGCGCTGGCCCTCTCCGATGAACTGATTGCTGAGCTGAAAGCCCATGATGTGATCGTTATTGCGGCACCGATGTACAATTTCAACATCCCGACCCAGTTGAAAAACTACTTTGACCTGGTTGCCCGCGCCGGTGTGACCTTCCGCTACACTGAGAACGGTCCGGAAGGTCTGGTCACCGGTAAGCGCGCAGTGGTCCTGACCAGCCGCGGCGGCATCCATAAAGATACCCCGAGCGATCTGATTGCCCCGTACCTGACCCTGTTCCTGGGCTTCATCGGCATCACCGACGTGAACTTCGTGTTTGCTGAAGGTATCGCCTACGGTCCGGAAGTGGCGACCAAAGCCAACGCCGACGCGAAAGCCGCGATCGACAGCGTTATCGCTGCGTAATTCCCGCTGATAAAATCGCCGCCGGCCACACACCGGCGGCTTTTTTTTGCCCGTCGTTTACTCAACCACCCAGCGGGTCTCATCGAGACTGAACACCAGCGTGCCGTCGCGCAGCGCGTAGGGCACCTGATAGTCATGGCGATCGTGCATATTGCGGTCGGCGCACGGCTCGAAATAGTGTACGCAGCAGCTGAAACTGAACTGCGTGTCGTCGATAGCGGTTACGCTGAAGGTGTCCGGCTCGTACGCGTACCGCATATCATCGGGAAAGGCCGACATCACAAAGCGCTTAAACAGCGGGGCGTTGTCGGTTATCAGCGCGCTCAGCGCAGCACGATCCTGCGGATTCACGTCACCCAGCGCGAGGCTGTATTCCTGATGGCTCATGTCGATCTCCTCTGGCTATTTGCGTAGCCATTTACCGTTGATGCCGCGCACGTACTCTCCCGGCTGCGCTCTGGCCACCAGCTTCTGCCCGGCCATACGCGCCACGTCGTCCACGGCGATATTGTTGCTGTCCGCCAGCGCCTGATAGCTTTCGGCCCGGGCGGCGTTAATCTGTTTTACCAGCGCCTGGGTGTCGCTGTCCTGCTTCAGCGGCGCGATATAGCCGCTCAGCGTCTCGCCGACGCGCCCCTGCTGGCGGGCTTCATCCAGCGTCAGGCCAAACGCCAGCGGGCTGACCATCACCAGCGCCAGCAAGCATGATTTCACTGTCAGTTTCATCGCCACCCTCCTCAGAACAGGTCGCTACGGTTTTTGAGCAGCGTCTCGACGTCTTTATCCACCTTAACGTGGATCTCATGCTCAATTTTAACGTTCATATTGATGGTGATCGGCTCCTTCGGCGCGGCCACTTCAATGCGCGGCGTACAGCCTGTCAGCCCAATCGCCATCAGCGCCGTCACTCCGGCAGCAAGTCGTTTCATTTATTTTCCTCACAAACGGCCCCGGGCGCGGCGCAGGACGAAGGCTGCGACGAGAGGTTTTGCTCAAGCCAGGACTGTAAATTATCGCCAAAGCGCAGGCTGCGCCACAGGGTAAAAAGATTCTCTTCGTGACTGTAGTTCAGATGGACGGTGCTGCTTTTGCCCTGCACCTTGCCGGTACCGGTAATGCTGGCCTGCAAACGCAGCGCGCCGAGATTATCCAGATCGATGCGTGTCCAGGAGCGCGAGATCTCCATGTAGCGCAGCCAGTTGATGGCCGCCCCGGCAGCCACGTTATCGTTCGCAATGGCATCCGCAGTGTCTTTATCCAGACGCAGCGTCATCGGCCCCGGATTGGCGAGCCAGCCATCTTTAATGATCCACTGCGGGTGCTCAAGCCACAGCGGCAGCGCCCCGCTCACCGGGCCGGAGAGCGTAAACTGCTTCGGATTCACCGCGCTCACCAGCTCGCTGGTGGAGATATTATTCACCCGCACCAGGGCGGCATCGTGCTGCGGCATCCGCAGCTGCTGCATGGTGATAGTGCCGCCGAGCGCCTCGACGCTGACGTCGCTCAACCCCAGCGGCTGCGCCTCGCTCCAGGGATACCAGCCCTGTAAGGAGGCCGTGAAGTTGTGGGCAATAATCTGGTTTTCGATAGTACCGATCTTCAGGCGCACCGGCCCTCGGGTGCCAAGATGCCAGGTGCCGGCGCTGAAGCGGAACGGCAACACAAAGTCCACGCCGTCGATTTTGTTATCCGGCATCCAGGCGCTGCCGTCGCGCAGCACGCCGTGACCGCCGGCTTCAAACCCCTGCCCGGCGGCAGCGGAAAAGGCTACCTGGGCGTAAAGCGACCCGTCGCGCAGCGCCATTTCCCAGTCCGGCGGTAGCAACGGCTGAAACACCGTCAGCTGCTGCTTTGGCCACCAGGCTTCGCCGCGCAGCCGTTCGCCGTCCCAGCGTCCGTGATGCCGTACCGGGCCAATCACCCCGGCGCGCAGATCGCCCCTGAAATTAAACGAGGTGGGATCGCTGCCCTTCAGTGCAAAGGTGAACGCCGACGGCGGCAGGACGCTACCGCCGCTGAAGCGGGTTTCGCCGGCGTTGAGCCGCAGATCGCCGGTGAATGACGGCGCAGCCGGGTCGCGCACCCAGCGCAGCGGCTCGGCGAGCGTCAGACGCGGGGTGGTCATGGTCATGCTGCCGTACTGCAGCTGGTCAAAACCGGTGGAAAGCGCGGTCAGTTCAATGGTGCTGTCCTGCCAGCGCCCGCGCCCGGCCACATCCCAGGCCGCCTGCATTGGCGTGAAGTTCCCCTCGCCCCAGTAGCGCCAGTTCCACAGGCCTTTGTCGGGTAAGAAGTTGCTGGCCTGGCCGTCAAGATGCAGGGTGAAGTCGCCGGTGCCGCCCTCGTGGGCGCGCAAAATGGCCTGCAGGCGGCCAGCCACGCCGTCCTGTGTCAGCGTCACCCCTGCCAGCGGCCAGCGGATCTCATCGATATTCAGCGCGTCGATCACCCGGCCACGGGAGCGCAGCAGCGCTCCGGGATGAAAACGCAGCGTAGGCGTCAGCAGCGGGCCGCTGAGTTCCCCCGGCAGCCCGGCGTAGAAGATCATCGCCTCCTGTTTCGCTTCCCCGGTCAGGCGCAGTGGCATGGCGCTGTCGGTAAGGCTCAGCCGGCCCGGCCCGAAATTGAGTACCGCGTTGCCTTTCCCGGCGCGGCCCTGGGTCACCACGTTCAGCCGGCCATCAAACAGGGTATGCTCAAGCCCCTGCTGCCAGTTCCGCGCCCTGACGGCCACCCGCCCGCTGAGCGGGAACCCCTGATACGGCCAGCTCCAGCGCCCGTCGCTGATGGTTAACGCCCCGACGCTGGCGGTCCAGGGGAGATCGAGCAGCGGATCCTCTGCGTCGGGGGCCATCACAATCAGCTGACCGCGATCGGCGTCCCACTCCAGCTCCGCGGTGGCATCGCGCGGCTCGCGCGGCAGATGCAGCGAGGTGCGCAGGCTGCCCTGGGTCGGCAGCCCGTCCGGCATCAGCCCGAGCGTCAGGTCGCCCGCCAGCGCCAGCGGCGGTTCGCCGTCGAACAGCGGCAGCTCAAACTGGCTGAGGGTCAGCGTCTGCCCTTTCACGGCAACCTTGACGCGGAGCCGCTCGCCCTGAAAGCTCAGCTGCTGTGTTTCCGGGCTAAGCGCCACGGAGAGCGTCCCGGCATACTGATCCCAGGGCGCCAGTGAAAAATGGTTAACGTTAAGGAAGCTGCGCGGAAGCATCGCCTGCCATTCAGCCAGGGTGCGCGGCGCACTGGCAGCCGTATCGCTCTCCGGAAGCTGGCTCAGACAGGCGCTGTTAAGCGTGAGGGTGTCGACATCAAGCTGCCAGCGGCTCGGATGGCGCAGGATAGCGTTGTCAACGCGGGCCAGTTCGCACTCTCCGGCGAGATAACGCAGATCGGGTATCACAATCGCATTGCGGGTCAGGCGCGGGCTGGACTCCAGTGCGATGCGGGTACCTTTTGGCAGCCACAGGCCAGCGAACCCCGGCAGCCAGTACGCCGTGGTATGGAGAAGTGCGAGCAGCGAAAGCACAATCAGCAGCGCAGTGGCGATAATGGCTTTGTATTTACCCGTCATGGGCAGTTAATATCCTGAATAAGCGAATAATTTTTGCCAGTGAGTCGCGTTATTCTGGCATGTTTGCCCCTTCAGTTGAAGCAGAGGGTTCCGGGTAAGCGTAGTTGACCTAAAATTAGAGGTAACCACCTGCTCCATAAATCTTTTTTTAGAATTTGTAAGAAAATTTTAACCATGCTAACGTGACCAAAACGTCACTGGAGAAAGTCTTATGAAACTGGCGATTTATAGCACGAAACAGTACGACAAAAAGTATCTGGAGCATGTTAACCAGGAATATGGCTTCGAACTCGATTTCTATGACTTTTTGCTCACCGAGAAAACCGCAAAAACGGCCCACGGCTGCGACGGCGTATGCATCTTTGTGAACGATGACGGTAGCCGCCCGGTGCTGGAAGAGCTGAAAAAGGTTGGCGTGAAGTTTATCGCCCTGCGCTGCGCCGGTTTCAACAATGTCGATCTGGATGCGGCGAAAGAGCTGGGCCTGCATGTGGTGCGCGTTCCGGCCTACTCCCCTGAAGCGGTGGCGGAACATGCTATCGGCATGATGATGTGTCTGAACCGTCGTATTCATCGCGCCTATCAGCGCACCCGTGACGCCAACTTCTCGCTCGAAGGTCTGACCGGCTTTACCATGCATGGCAAAACCGCCGGAGTGATTGGGACCGGGAAAATTGGCGTTGCCGCCCTGCGCATTCTGAAAGGGTTTGGTATGCGCCTGCTGGCGTTTGACCCGTACCCG
This sequence comes from Siccibacter colletis, assembly GCF_025914095.1. Taxonomy (NCBI): domain Bacteria; kingdom Pseudomonadati; phylum Pseudomonadota; class Gammaproteobacteria; order Enterobacterales; family Enterobacteriaceae; genus Siccibacter; species Siccibacter colletis. The sequence continues at coordinate 2,092,833 of NZ_CP074352.1, forward strand.
AGCGCCGCCGCACTGGAGCTGGGCGTGGAGTACGTCGATCTGCAAACGCTGTTCTCCCAGTCTGACGTGATCACCCTGCACTGCCCGCTGACGCCGGAGAACTATCACCTGCTGAACCGCAGCGCGTTTGACCAGATGAAAGACGGGGTGATGATCATCAACACCAGCCGTGGCGGTCTGGTGGATTCTCAGGCGGCGATCGACGCGCTGAAAAGCCAGAAAATCGGGGCACTGGGGATGGACGTGTATGAGAACGAACGCGATCTGTTCTTTGAAGATAAATCGAATGACGTCATTCAGGATGACGTGTTCCGTCGTCTGTCAGCCTGCCACAACGTGCTGTTTACCGGTCATCAGGCTTTCCTGACCGAAGAAGCGCTGATCAGCATTTCGGAAACCACGCTGCAGAACCTGAGCCAGCTGGAAAAAGGCGAGCCCTGCGCCAACGAGCTCTGATGCTCCGGGTGGAGGCGACATCGCGCTTCCGCCCGTCATTCCCACTTACTGTAGATTGGATAAGCGATACGCAGCTGCCTTTATCTCTGCGTAGGGTGGGTAAGCAAAGCGCACCCACCTTTTCCTCTACGCGACACGGGGATCAAAAACTACCGCAGCTCCCGGATGCCAGCGCGCTGGCGCTGCAGCGTTTGCCGTTCGGCATCGCGCACATACCGGTTGATGAACCATCTAACTGACGCGCCGCCAGCGCCACGCCACCCGCCATCGCGCAGTTTGCTGCCGCGCTCTCTGACAGCGCTGCCCGCATCCCTGGCGCGACATGCGCCGCCGTTGCCTGCTGTTCCGGCTCGCTGCTGCAAGCCGATAATAAAAGTGCCGCACACCCCACTAAAAACGCCGCGCGCATAGATCTCCCCTCATCATGAAATACGCAAAACCCCTGCATCTTATGCAGCCCGGCGGCGTGCTGTCGAGGCGCGGTGAAAAATTTACACAGCGTTGCAGCGCCTTTCTGCCGTTTTTTTGACCCGCATCGGATTATTCCGGTTTCGCTTGTTTCTGTGAAGCAGCGCACAGCCACTATTACCCCTGCGTTTTGTGGCGGCAAGGACACAAAAGCGAAAATTGCCGCCGCACCCGTTTGCTAAAATTCCCCCATAATTACAGGGTGTGTTGCGGTATCACGCGCCCCTCTCCTTTTGCGCAATGTGAGGATCTCTTTATGATCACAACTGACGGCAATGGCGCAGTGGCTTCGGTGGCATTTCGCGCCAGCGAAGTGATTGCTATCTACCCGATTACGCCGAGTTCGACGATGGCGGAACAGGCGGATGCCTGGGCCGGAAACGGCCTGAAGAACGTCTGGGGCGATGTGCCGCGCGTGGTGGAGATGCAGTCCGAAGCCGGAGCGATTGCCGCGGTACACGGCGCATTACAGACCGGGGCGCTCTCCACCTCCTTTACCTCGTCCCAGGGTCTGCTGCTGATGATCCCGACGCTCTACAAACTGGCCGGTCAGCTGACGCCGTTTGTGCTGCACGTCGCGGCGCGCACCGTCGCCACTCACGCGCTCTCTATCTTCGGCGATCACTCTGACGTGATGGCGGTGCGCCAGACCGGCTGCGCCATGCTGTGCGCCGGCAGCGTGCAGGAAGCGCAGGATTTTGCGCTTATCTCCCATATCGCCACGCTGAAAAGCCGGGTGCCGTTTATTCATTTCTTCGACGGCTTCCGTACCTCACATGAGATCAACAAAATCGTGCCGCTGGCCGACAATACGCTGCGCAGCCTGCTGCCGCAGGCGGAGATCGATGCGCACCGCGCCCGGGCGTTGAATCCCGAGCATCCGGTTATCCGCGGCACCTCGGCGAATCCGGACACTTACTTCCAGTCGCGCGAAGCCACCAATCCCTGGTACGACGCGGTGTACCAGCACGTTGAACAGGCGATGGCGGCGTTTGCCGAAACCACCGGGCGCAGCTATCGCCCGTTTGAGTATTACGGCCACCAGGAGGCAGAACGCGTGATCGTGCTGATGGGCTCGGCCATCGGCACCTGCGAAGAAGTGGTGGATGAACTGCTTAGCCGCGGTGAGAAAGTCGGCGTGCTGAAAGTGCGGCTGTATCGCCCGTTCAGCGCCGCGCACCTGCTGGCGGCGCTGCCCCAGAGCGCGAAAACCATCGCGGTGCTGGATCGCACCAAAGAGCCGGGGGCGCTGGCGGAACCGCTGTATCTCGACGTGATGACCGCGCTGGCGGAAGCGTATAACGCCGGCGAGCGTGAAACCCTGCCGCGGGTGATCGGTGGGCGCTATGGTCTGTCATCTAAAGAGTTCGGCCCGGACTGCGTGCTGGCGGTGTTTAACGAGCTGCGCGCAGCGAAGCCTAAACCGCGCTTCACCGTCGGCATCTATGATGACGTGACGCACCTCTCCCTGCCGCTGCCGGAGAACACCCTGCCGTCTCACGCGAAGCTCGAAGCGCTGTTCTACGGACTGGGCAGCGACGGCAGCGTGTCGGCAACCAAAAACAACATCAAAATTATCGGCAACGCCACGCCCTTCTATGCCCAGGGCTACTTCGTGTACGACTCGAAAAAGGCCGGCGGCCTGACGGTGTCGCATCTGCGCGTCAGCGAGCGGCCGATCAACTCGGCCTACCTGATCGATAAAGCCGACTTCGTTGGCTGCCATCAATTGCAGTTTATCGACAAGTATCAGATGGCAGAGCGCCTGAAGCCCGGCGGGATTTTCCTGCTCAATACCCCCTATTCACCCGATGAAGTCTGGGCGCGGCTGCCCCAGGAGGTGCAGGCGACGCTGGTCAACCGCCATGCGCGGCTTTACGTCATCAATGCTGCGAAAATCGCCCGCGAGTGCCAGCTTGGAGCGCGTATTAACACCGTTATGCAGATGGCATTTTTCCATCTCACCCACATTCTGCCCGGAGACAGCGCGTTAACGGCGCTGCAGGGCGCGATTGCCACAAGCTACAGCAGCAAAGGCCTGGAGCTGGTCGAGCGCAACTGGCAGGCGCTGGCTCTGGCGCGTGAATCGCTGTTCGAGGTGCCGCCGGAAACGGTAAACGCCGACAGCCCGCTGCGCCCGCCGGTGGTGTCCGATGCTGCACCAGACTTTGTCAAAACCGTGACCGCCGCCATGCTGGCAGGTCTGGGCGACGCGCTGCCGGTCTCGGCTCTGCCGCCGGACGGCACCTGGCCGGTAGGCACCGCCCGCTGGGAGAAACGCAACATCGCCGAAGCGATCCCCATCTGGAAACCGGAGATCTGTACCCAGTGCAACCACTGCGTGGCGGCCTGCCCGCACTCGGCGATCCGCGCCAAAGTGGTTCAGCCTGACGCCCTTGCGGCTGCGCCGGATTCACTCCAGTCGCTGGACGTGAAATCCCGGGATATGCGCGGCCAGAAATACGTATTGCAGGTCGCGCCTGAGGACTGCACCGGCTGCAACCTGTGCGTCGAAGTCTGCCCGGCGAAAGATCGCCAGAACCCGGAGATCAAAGCCATCAACATGATGTCGCGCCTTGAACACGTTGAGGAGGAGAAGGTTAACTACGATTTCTTCCTCGACCTGCCGGAGATCGACCGCACCAGCCTTGAACGCATCGACATTCGCACCTCGCAGCTGATCTCGCCGCTGTTTGAGTACTCGGGAGCCTGTTCTGGTTGCGGTGAAACGCCGTATATCAAGCTGCTGACCCAGCTTTACGGCGACCGCCTGCTAATCGCTAATGCCACCGGCTGCTCGTCCATTTACGGCGGCAACCTGCCCTCCACCCCATACACCACCGACGCTAACGGACGCGGGCCAGCGTGGGCTAACTCGCTGTTTGAGGATAACGCCGAGTTTGGCCTCGGTTTCCGTCTGACGGTGGATCAGCACAAGCAGCGCGTGCTGCGCCTGCTGGAGGCCCAGGCTGATAAGCTGCCTGCTGAACTGGTAGATGCCCTGCGCGCCGACGCGGCACCGGAAGTGCGTCGGGAACAGGTGGCGCAACTGCGCGCCCTGCTGCAGGGTGACCCGAGCGCCGCACAGCTGCTGACCGACGCCGACGCGCTGGTGGAGAAATCGATCTGGCTGATTGGCGGCGACGGCTGGGCCTACGACATTGGGTTTGGCGGGCTGGATCACGTGATGAGTCTGACCGAGAACGTCAATATTCTGGTGCTCGACACCCAGTGCTATTCCAATACCGGCGGTCAGGCGTCCAAAGCCACGCCGCTCGGCGCGGTAACGAAGTTTGGCGAGCACGGGAAACGTAAAGCGCGTAAGGATCTGGGCGTCAGCATGATGATGTACGGCCACGTCTACGTGGCGCAGATCTCCCTCGGTGCACAGCTTAACCAGACGGTGAAAGCGATTCAGGAAGCCGAGGCCTATCCGGGACCGTCGCTGATTATTGCCTACAGCCCCTGTGAGGAGCACGGTTACGACCTGGCGCTCAGCCATGACCAGATGCGCCAGCTCACGGCGACCGGTTTCTGGCCGCTGTATCGCTTCGATCCGCGTCGCGCAGACGAAGGGAAAATCCCGCTGGCGCTGGATTCACGCCCGCCGTCGGATGCGCTGGCCGATACGCTGATGAAAGAGCAGCGCTTCCGCCGCCTGAACGCGCAGCAGCCGGAGGTCGCCGAACAGTTATGGAAGGATGCCGCCGCAGACCTGCAGAAGCGCTACGATTTTCTGGCGCAGCTGGCGGGCAAAGCGGAGAAAGCGGCAAGCGAGTAACGCAGAACGCCGCTCCCGGAGAGCGGCGGAAATGAATGTGGGTGCGCTACGTGCAGCGCACCCATTGCACAATCTCAGAATGGGCAATCGCAGCGCCCCGATTACATAATCGTAGGGTGGGTAAGCGCAGCGCACCCACCGCTTTACCGACCGGATTACTTCAGCAACCGCACCTTCACCGACTTGCCTTTGATTTTACCCTGCTGCAACTGCTTCCACGCGTGACGTGCCACCGACTCGCGCACTGCCACGTAGGAGTGGATCGGATGCATGTCGATCTTGCCGATGTCTGCGCCGTCCAGCCCCATGTCACCGGTCAGCGCCCCGAGGATATCGCCCGGACGCATCCTCGCCTTTTTCCCGCCGTCAATGCACAGCGTCGCCATCGCGGCTTCCAGCGGTTTCACCGCCCCGCCCGTCGGCGCGCTCTGCCAGTTAAGCGACAGGTTCAGCATCTCTGCCAGCACCGCCGCACGCTGCGCCTCTTCCGGCGCGCAGAAGCTGATGGCCAGCCCGCTCTCGCCGGCGCGGGCGGTGCGCCCGATGCGGTGCACGTGTACTTCCGGGTCCCAGGAGAGCTCGTAGTTGATCACCATCTCCAGCGATTTGATGTCCAGCCCGCGCGCGGCCACGTCGGTGGCCACCAGTACGCGGCTGCTGCCGTTAGCAAAACGCACCAGCGTCTGGTCGCGGTCGCGCTGCTCCATATCGCCGTGCAGCGCCAGCGCGCTCTGACCACGGGCATTCAGCGCATCGCACACCGCCTGACAATCCTTTTTGGTATTGCAGAACACCACACAGGACGCGGGCTGGTGCTTGCTGAGCAGAGCCTGTAGCAGCCCGGTTTTCGCACCGCGCGACACTTCATAGAAGTGCTGCTCCACCGCCGGCAGTTCGTCCACGGTGTCGATCTCAATACTCTGCGGATCGCGCTGCACGCGTTTACTGATGGCGGCAATGCCGGCAGGCCAGGTCGCAGAGAACAGCAGCGTCTGGCGCGACGCCGGCGCATGGCGGATCACGTCATCGATCGCCTCAGCGAAGCCCATGTCGAGCATGCGGTCGGCTTCGTCCAGCACCAGCGTTTGCAGGGCATTGAGCTGCACGGTGGCTTTTTCGAGATGATCAAGCAGACGCCCTGGCGTGGCGACGATGATGTGCGGGGCGTGTTGCAGCGAATCGCGCTGCACGCCGAACGGCTGACCGCCGGACAGGGTGAGGATTTTGATGTTAGACATAAAGCGCGCCAGACGGCGCAGCTCTTTCGCCACCTGATCCGCCAGTTCGCGGGTTGGACAGAGCACCAGCGACTGGGTGATAAACTGGCTGGCATCAATGTGCTGCAGCAGCCCAAGGCCAAAGGCGGCGGTTTTGCCGCTGCCGGTTTTCGCCTGCACGCGAACATCTTTTCCGGCAAGAATAGCGGGCAGCGCTGCGGCCTGAACCGGGGTCATGGCGAGGTAACCCAGCTCGTTGAGGTTGGCGAGCTGGGCTTCAGGTAAGGCGTTTAAGTCGGAAAAAGATGTCACGTCAGAATTCTCAAGGTATACAGGACTGACGCGTATGCTAGCAGACTCGCGGGTTGCGGTCATGAAACTTGCCCGCGCGGCTCAGTCGAGCGCCAGAATCGCCTCGATTTCAACGTTAAGATCCGGTGAAAATAGCGCGCTGACCTGCACCAGGGAACTGGCCGGCAGGTGATCCTCGAAATTAGCGAACAGTACCTCACGTAGCGCGGGCAGGCTTTCAACCACAGTAATAAAAATGGTGACCTTAATCAGCGCGCTCAGCGTGGTATTTTCCGCTGCGGCAATCACCTTAAGCTGACGAAAAACCTCTTCCGCCTGACGGGCAACATCCCCGCCCTGCGCCGCGCTGCCAAACGCTGTCAGGCCGGAGACATACAGCGTGTCCTTGTGTTTTACCGCATGCACATAGGGCGCAGTGATGGTGCCGAGCTGCGAATAGGTTTTACGTTCCAGATGAATCATGGGTGCCTCGATGAAGGGAGGGAACAGGCGTCAACCATAGCCGTCTCGTCCGGTCATGTGCAATAAGGAGGTGAAAGCGTGATGATAATGGATCTGTGTGCCTGTCGCGGTCTGCAACCCTTCAACAAAATAGTTTCCGGGTTGCAGAACCCTGTGCCTGCCGAAAACTTATTTCGTCATCTGCTGGGCGGATTTCAGATGTTGCTCAACCACCGGCGTATGTGCATCGGCCAGCGCCTTCACGTCCGGGTCTTTGATATTTTTGGCGTCACTCTGCAACTTCGACAGCACCATTTCGTGGTCTTTGGTGCCGGCATTTTCCATATACATTTTGTCGAAGGCCTCACCGCTCTGTTTCTCCAGTTCGGCGGCCATCGTTTTATGCATGGCGTCCGGTTCAGTCGGCAACGTCACGCCCTTCTGCTGGGCGACCGGCTGGACTTTCGCCAGGGCAGCCCCGTGGTCATCGACCATCCGCTGAGCGAAAGCTTTAACGTCGCTGCTTTGGGCTTTGTTCAGCGCGATTTTGGCGGCGGCAATTTCATTGATATTGGCCTGCGCCATGTCCACCAGCGCTTTTTCGTCACCGGCGCTGAGCTTAGCGCTCGATTCAGTCTGGGTTGCAGCGCCACTTTGCGCGGCGGTGGCCGGGCTCTGAGCATATACGCCGGCCGTGCTGAACATTGCTGCTACTGCTGATACCGCCAGCAGTCCTTTCAGGGTCTTACGCTTTTGCATGTCGTTCTCCTGATAGTCATCGGTAAGGCTGGCGTCAGGTAATTAACCTGCTCAGCCTTCTGAGGAAATTATTACTGCAATAGTCAGTGTAGTGCATCAGCGATTTCAGCCAGCAATTTAGCTTATGGTTCTCAACGCACGACGCCAGAAGCTGACGAAAACAACGCAGCGGCAAAAACGCGTTAAACCGCAGACATAGCGCACAGTAGCGCTTCTTAGTGCATATCGCTCTGAAGCGCGCAGTAGTAATTTCCAGATAATTCTCTATACCGATGCGGCTCGTTTTTCATATTTTTCATCTGATAATGTGTGCTAATCAGGTAAACAGGTTGACTGTTTTTACAGCGCTGATTATCAGGGTTGTTGGCTGAATATAAGGGGAAAGAATGCCATTTTTATTTGGTGAGTTATCTGGCGCTCCGGCATGGGTGCCTGCTGTATTGCTCGTCACGCTCTCGCTCGCGGTGGGTTTTCTGACGCGATTTATCCTGCTCCAGTTCATCCGCTACTGGCAAAGCCGCGATCGAAAGCTCTTCAAATCACTTGAAAAACACCTTCGCGGGTCAATGTTTCTGTTTATCCCCCTGCTGTTGATAAGCGTAGGGGTAAATTATGTCAATATCGAACCCGAATCGCTTGGCTTTATAAAAACAACAACCAATATTTTTATTATTTTATCATTTTGCTCGGTGCTGATCCGCTTAATTAATGTGGCTGAGGAGATGTTGTTTATACGCTACGACATTACTATCTCCAATAACCTACGCGCCCGCAAAATACGCACGCAGATAATGTATGTGAAAAAGGTCGCTATTGTGGTGCTGGTGACGCTATGTCTTTCGCTTATTTTACTCAGTTTCCCTGGCATTCGGAAATTTGGCACCACTATTCTGGCCGGTGCCGGGGTGGCGGGGATCATCATTGGTTTTGCGCTACAGAAATCCCTTGTCAATTTATTTGCCGGTATTCAGATAGCCTTCACGCAGCCAATTAAAATTGATGATGCCGTGGTGGTTGAAAAGGAGTGGGGCTGGATTGAGGAGATAAATCTGACCTACGTTGTGGTTCGTCTCTGGGATCTGCGTCGGCTGGTTTTGCCAATTACCTACTTTACCGAAAATCCGTTCCAGAACTGGACGCGTAATAACGCACAAATTCTCGGCTCTGTTTTTCTTTATCTGGATTATTCCATGCCGCTCGCGCCGCTGCGCCAGCACTTCGAAAAAGTGCTCAGTGAAACCCCGCTGTGGGATCAGCAAACCCAGGTGCTTCAGGTTACCGAGACCACGGAAAAAACCATGACCATCAGGCTGCTGATGACTGCCCAAAACTCCCCTACCGCCTGGGATTTGCGCTGCTACGTGCGGGAAAAAATGATTGAGTTTATTCAGCAAAATTATCCGCAGAGTCTGCCGCATGTAAGAACCACGCTGATCGGTCCGACGGAAAATGCGGAATTGAGTCATTAAGCGTTCTGGTTTTGCGCTTTTTGAGGGCAAGTGATGCCGAACCAGATAGCAGCGTTGTGCCGGGAAAGCACTCTGCTCACATCCATATCCGAAGCAAATTTCTTTCTGCTAATGATTACACCAAAACCCCTGTTACGCTTTATCCCGTCCTGAAGCCAGATGCAACGCTGCCATAAAACGCGCTGGTATTCGCCGCCGGAATCCGTACCATACGCGGCATACTTTTACTTATCGATGAGCGGCGGCAGTAACGAACCGTTTATCCGGCGCGGCGACGCGCCCTTCAGTGGTCAGAGACACGCGTAAATGCAAGATAATCAAGATATTAGCAAGAAAGAGCAGTACAACCTCAACAAACTGCAGAAGCGTCTGCGCCGTAACGTCGGCGAGGCTATTGCCGATTTCAACATGATTGAAGATGGCGATCGCATTATGGTCTGCCTTTCCGGCGGCAAAGACAGCTACACCATGCTGGAGATCCTGCGCAATCTGCAGCAAAGCGCGCCTATCTCCTTCAGCCTGGTGGCGGTGAACCTCGACCAGAAACAGCCTGGCTTCCCGGAGCATATTCTGCCGGAGTACCTGGAGAAGCTCGGAGTTGAGTACAAGATCGTCGAGGAGAACACCTACGGCATCGTGAAAGAGAAGATCCCCGAAGGCAAAACCACCTGCTCGCTCTGCTCACGCCTGCGTCGCGGCATTCTGTATCGCACCGCAACCGAGCTGGGCGCGACCAAAATTGCGCTCGGCCACCACCGCGACGACATCCTGCAGACCCTGTTCCTGAACATGTTCTACGGCGGCAAGATGAAAGGCATGCCGCCGAAGCTGATGAGCGATGACGGGAAACATATCGTCATTCGTCCACTCGCCTACTGCCGCGAGAAAGATATTGAGCGCTTCTCCCAGGCGAAAGGCTTCCCGATTATTCCGTGCAACCTGTGCGGTTCCCAGCCGAACCTGCAGCGTCAGGTCATCGCCGATATGCTGCGCGACTGGGATAAACGCTATCCGGGCCGCATCGAAACCATGTTCAGCGCCATGCAGAACGTGGTGCCGTCGCACCTGAGCGACATTAACCTGTTCGACTTCAAAGGTATTCGCCACGGCGCAGACGTGGTGGACGGCGGCGATCTGGCGTTTGACCGGGAAGATATCCCGATGACCCCCGCCAGTTGGCAGCCTGAAGAGGACGATGAGCGTCCGCACCAGCGGCTCGATATCCTGGAAATCAAATAACAGAAAGCCCTCTTCGGAGGGCTTTTTAATGGCTAGCGCATGTGTGGCGGCGGATCGACGATGGGTTTTGGGTCCGGCTCCAGCGGTGGATCGGGTATCGGCTGCGGTTTCGGGATGGGATCTGGCACCGGCACGGGATCGGTGGGCACCGGGTCGCTCATGCGTAATAGATGATGCGTCATCATTGCCTCCTCTGTTTTCTCTGCCCGTCTATTAAGGGTAGATGCTCCTGGAAAAGAGGCAAAAAAAAGCCGACATTCACGTCGGCATCGTTCGAATCAATTGTGCTATGCAATAATTCAAAAAAGGAAGTAAGACAATATGGAGCGCAACGCCCATCGCTTGACGTTGCATTCACCTGCGGGAAAGATATTGCCGCAGTTATCCGTATGAATTATTGATATCGCTCAAGGTTTGGCGGATTTGCGTGGCTCCTCGCAGTAAAAAACGTGTCATTTTACAGCCATTTACCTCGATGTAACCACCAGATAACACCCGCGACTAATACCACCAACATAGTACAGAAAACGCTAAAACCCAGATGCCATTCGCCGCCAGGAATACCGCCCAGGTTGACCCCGAACAGCCCGGTGAGGAAGGTCGACGGCAGAAACACCATTGCCATCACTGACATGGTGTACGTGCGGCGCGACAGCGACTCCTGCATCATCTGCGCGATTTCATCGTTCATCACGCCGGTGCGCGCTATGCACGCGTCAATCTCATCCAGCCCGCGCCCCAGCCGATCGGTAATGTCCTGCATCCGGCGGCGCTGATCGTCGTCCATCCACGGGAAGCGCTCGCTGGCCAGCCGCGCATACACATCGCGCTGCGGGGCCATGTAGCGGCGCATAACGATGAGCTGTTTGCGTAACAGCGCCAGAAAACCGCGCGGCGGGAACTGCTCGTCCAGCAGGTTATCCTCCAGATCGATAATCCGGTCATGCAGCTGCTCGATAAATTCACTGGCGTGATCGGTCAGCGCATCACAGACGTCCACCAGCCAGGCGCCGATATTTTCCGGTCCGGTGCCTTCGTTGAGATCGTGGATAACGTCGTCCAGTGCCAGCACCTTGCGCTGGCGGGTGGAAACGATCAGCCGCTCGTCGATGTAAAGCCGCATCGCCACCAGCTGATCCGGCCGCTCATCGGTGCTGCCGTTAATGCAGCGCAGGGTGATCAGCGTCCCTTCCCCAATGCGCGACACGCGCGGACGCGTGCTCTCCCCGGCCAGCGCATCGCGTACCGGGTTCGGCAGCAGCGGCGTAGTCGCCAGCCACTGGGCGCTCTCCTGCTGGGTGTAGTTGAGGTGCAGCCAACACGGGTGCGTTTTATCGATAACGTCGGCGTTTTCCAGCGGCGTCACACCGCCCTTTCCATTCAGTATCCAGGCATATACCGCATCCGGTACGTTGAGGTCGCTACCTTTGATTGTCTCCACGTTCCCTCTTCTTCTCATCTCAGCGTGATGCTGTAGTCTAGCCCGGCCAGTTAGCGACGCAAGTACTGCCGTTTGTAGCGGCTGCGGCAAAAAAATTTTATGCCTGGTTGGCGATGCGCTGCTCTATGTTATGCCACGCTTTATGGCTATGGCCCCCACAATCACTGATAAACCCGCCGCGCACCCTGTTTTCCGCGTCGCGCTTAACTTATGCCGGCAGCGTCGCCACTTGCCCGGTGTTGGAAAACGCGATAGCGTCTGACTCGCTTCGCTGCGGGTAATGCCATCCGCAGCGGGTTATATGCCTTTTATTCCTCCGCTGGAGGGTCCGGTAAGATAAAAAAAGAGCGCCGGATAACACCTGATCTGTTGATGATGATAGCCTGAGGTGCCCGGCTTACGCCGGGTTTCTTTCAGCATCAGAGACACAAAACCACGCCCGCAGGCGTGGTTTTTTTATGCCCTCAACACTCACATCTGGAAACCCAGCAGTGGCGGGGGCACAGCCTTACCCGCCCTACGAGACCGCTCACAAGCAGGATAATTTAGTGCGCGAGCAGGTACATGGTGCGGCTGTAGGCCACGTCTTCCGGGTTATCGATCGGGTAACCTTTCAGCCAGGGTTTGATCAGTCGCCCGTTGGTGTACTGGTAGATGGGGGCAATTGGCGCCTTGCTGGCGATGATATTTTCCGCCTCGTTGTAATCTTTGTTGCGTGCTGCATCGGTGGTTTCGATGCTGGCCTGCTCGATCACCTTGTCGTAAGCCGGATCGCTGAAGCGCGCAATGTTGCCGCTGTGGGTCGAGGTCAGCAGCGACAGGAAGGTGGAAGGCTCGTTGTAATCCCCGACCCAGGAGGCGCGGATCACGTCGAAATTGCCGGTGTTACGGCTGTCGATATAGGTTTTCCACTCCTGGTATTGCAGCTTCACATCAACCCCAAGATTCTTCTTCCACATCGAGGCCACCGCGATGGCGATTTTCTGATGGTTCTCAGAGGTGTTATACAGCAGCGTCAGCTTAAGCGGGCGGCCCGGCCCGTAGCCTGCGGCTTTCAGCAGCGTTTTGGCTTCGGCGTTCAGCTCCTGCTGGCTCATCTCTTCCATGCGTGACGGCTGCGGCGTGAAACCAGCGGTCACATCCGGGGTGAAGCGCCACGCCGGTTTCTCGCCGGTCCCCAGCACTTTTTCCGCCATTAACCGACGATCGATGGTCATGCTGAGCGCAAGCCGCACCCGCGCGTCGGCGGTTGGCCCTTTTTGCGTGTTGAAAGCGTAATAGTAAGTGCCCAGCTGCGCCGGGGTATAAACCTGGCCGGGGATATCCTTCAGCAGTTTCTGATAGAGGTTTTTCGGGAAGGATTCGGTGATATCGATATCCCCCGCCAGGTAGCGCTTGGTGGCTGCCGACTCCTGGTTGATCGGCAAGAAGGTTACCTTCTGCAGTACGGTTCTGGCGTTATCCCAGTAGTGGGTGTTGGGCACCACCACCAGTTTTTCATTCACCACGCGATCCTGTAACACGTAAGCGCCGTTACCTGGCAGATTACCGGGTTTGGTCCAGTCGTTACCGAATTTCTCAATCGCGGTTTTCGGCACCGGATAAAGCGCAAAGTTTGCTGCCAGATTAGGGAAATACGGCACCGGTTTGTCGAGCTGTACCGTCAGGGTATTTTTATTCACCGCTTTTACCCCGAGCTTATCGGGCGTCTGCTTGCCGTCGATAATCGCCTGGGCATTACTGATCCCGGCCAGCGCGGCAAACCAGGCGAACGGCGAGGTGTTTTTCGGATCGACAAGCCGCTGCCAGCTGTAAACAAAATCCTCAGCGGTCACCGGTGTACCGTCCGACCAGCGCGCGTTATCGCGCAGCGTAAAGGTCCAGACCCGGTTGTCGTTGCTCTGCCAGCGGGTGGCGACGCCGGGGATCAGCTTCCCTTTCTCATCCTGATTCACCAGGCCTTCAAACAGATCGCGGATCACCTGAATTTCCGGCAGGCCGACGGCTTTTACCGGGTCCAGTGAGGCCGGTTCATCTTTTATATGGCGTACCAGCTCCTGCTTTTTTGCCAGCGTCGCGCCCTTCGGCACCTCTGCGGCCCAGGCGCTGGAGATCGCGCCTGACACCAGTAACGCTACACCAGACCATCCCAGCGATAATTTCATGCGATCCCCTTCTGATTCAGACTGAAACGCGCCATATGCGGCGCGGAAGATTAGGCTAATGCATTGATTTTTACACAGCATCCCCGGTGCGTCGTCATCAATTTGCCACCGGAGCGCCATTTAACCGTCATACTTTATTACAGATCCTGAGCCGGGCCGCGCTGATGCGTGTCAAAAGCGTGAAGCTGACCAGGCTGTCCGCTTGCCGAACCGGCGGTTTTGCTTAACACTGCGTAGATAACCGACTGAGTTTCTGAGGAAAGCGATGACCATCCTGCGCCCCCGTTCCGATCGCGGTATGTTGCCCCCCCATTCACAACGCTATGGCGAATCCGTGCTTGGCGCACCGCTGCTGTGGTTTCCGGCCCCGGAAGCCCACGAGAAAAGCGGCCTGATTATTGCCGGCACGCACGGCGACGAAGGCGCGGCGCTGGTCACACTCTCCTGCGCCCTGCGCACCCTGCAACCGCAACTGCGTCGTCATCACGTGATCCTTGCGGTAAATCCTGACGGCTGTCAGCTTGGGCTGCGCGCCAATGCGCGCGGGGTCGATCTCAACCGTAACTTCCCGGCCGCCAACTGGAAAGCCGGGGATACGCTGTACCGCTGGAATTCCGGGGCGGACCAGCGCGACGTGCTGCTTTCCACCGGCGAGAGCGCGGGCTCCGAGCCGGAAACCCGCGCCCTGTGTCAGCTGATCCACAGCGTGAAGCCGGCATGGGTCGTTTCGTTTCACGATCCGCTGGGGTGCATCGAAGATACCCGGCGTAGCCCGCTGGGGGAATGGTTGTCCGGGGCGTTTGGCCTGCCGCTGGTGAGCAGCGTCGGCTATGACACCCCCGGCTCCTTTGGCAGCTGGTGCGCAGACGGAGACGTGCCCTGCATTACCGCGGAATTCCCGGCGATTTCCGCTGACGAGGCCACAGCACGCTATCTCGATGCCATGACCCGTCTGCTTCACTGGTGAGGGGCAAAGCTCAGGGAGCCGGTACGAAACGGCAGGCCCGGCTCGACGTCCACCGCCAGCCAGGTCGGGCCATCGAGATCGGCAAACTGCGCCAGACCGACCAGCGGCAGCGCCGCGCTGATGGCGCGCGAGGTGCAGAGCATACAGCCCAGCATCACCGCAAAACCCTGCTCTTTTGCGGCTTGCGCCAGCGCCAGCGCCTCGGTCAGCCCACCGGTTTTATCCAGCTTGATATTTACCATCTCATAGCGACCCTGCAGCGCTTTCAGGCTGCTGCGGGTGTGGCAACTTTCATCGGCGCAGATCGGCAGCGGATGAATAAAATTGGCCAGCGCGGCGTCATCGCTGGCGGGCAGCGGTTGCTCCAGCATCGCGACGCCGATATCCGCTAACAGCTGACAGCGTTCCGCCAGCCCTTCGCTGCGCCAGGATTCGTTGGCATCGACAATCAGCGTGGCCTCCGGCACGGCAGCGCGGATCGCCATGACGCGTTCGGTAATAAAGTGGTCGTCGAGTTTGATTTTGAGCAGGCGCGCGCCCTTCTCATACAGCAGCGCGGCGTTGCTTGCCATCTGCGCCGGTTCGCCGAGGACTACCGTCTGGGCGGTGGTGATATCCGTGGGAATAGCGCTGGCGGTGCGTTGCGCCAGGGTGGTGTTGTGCAGTCGTGCTTCCAGATCCCAGAGTGCGCTGTCGATAGCGTTGCGGGCCGCACCGGCAGGCAGCGCCTGCTGTAGCGCCTCGCGCGTCATGCCGGCTTCAAGTTGCGGGATCAGCGCGGCGATCTCCGCCATCACCGAGGCGGTGCTTTCACCGTAGCGCGGATAAGGCGTGCACTCGCCGACGCCCCTGACACCATCTTCACTCAGCTCGACTACCACCACCACCGCCTCGCTGCGGCTACCGCGTGCAATAGCGAACGGCGTATGCAGCGGCCATGCTTCCTCATATACCCTGACGGTTCTCATCGTTTTTCTCTCCTGAGAATGCGCGGCGTACCCGGTGAGCCGCGCTGTGATGAATGTAGCTGGCCTTCACCGGCGTGATTTAAGTTTGTATGTTCAAACAGTTCATCATGGCATACACTAGCCGGCGACGTTAACTCTATGTAAACAGGAAGATAACCATGTCACAACTCGTCCATTTTCAGGGTAATCCCGTATCCGTTGCCGGCCAGCTTCCGCAGGCAGGTAGCAAAGCGCAGCCGTTCACGCTGGTAGCAAAAGATCTCTCTGATGTGGCGCTGAGCCAGTATGCAGGCAAGCGTAAAGTGTTGAATATTTTCCCAAGCATCGATACCGGCGTATGCGCCGCGTCCGTTCGCAAATTCAATCAGCTGGCGACCGAAGTGGATAACACCGTGGTACTGTGCATTTCCGCCGACCTGCCGTTTGCCCAGTCCCGCTTCTGCGGCGCGGAAGGTCTGAGCAACGTGGTCACGCTCTCTACCCTGCGTAACCCGGAGTTCGCGCAGAGCTATGGCGTTAGCATTGATGAAGGCGCGCTGAAAGGCCTGACCGCGCGTGCCGTTGTGGTACTGAACGAAAACGACGAGGTGGTGTTCAGCCAGCTGGTTAACGAAATCACTCAGGAGCCGGATTACACGGCGGCCCTGAACGCGCTGAAAAACTGATTTCCGCCCGCTGTGATGAAAAAAGCCTCCATTCGGAGGCTTTTTTCATTATTACTCTTCGCTCTTACGCTGGCTGAGTCCATATTCGCGCAGCTTGTTTGCGATCGCGGTATGGGACACGCCGAGGCGACGCGCCAGTTTGCGCGTGCTGGGGTAGCTG
Organism: Siccibacter colletis; assembly: GCF_025914095.1. Lineage (NCBI taxonomy): Bacteria > Pseudomonadati > Pseudomonadota > Gammaproteobacteria > Enterobacterales > Enterobacteriaceae > Siccibacter > Siccibacter colletis. The sequence goes on from NZ_CP074352.1 coordinate 2,109,341, forward strand.
CGATAGAGCTGGGTCAGCACCGAGCGCTCGAAGCGGCGGGTAATGTCGTCCAGCGAGCCTTCCATCGCCTCTTCCCCTACCGGCAGCGCGGCGGCGTCGAAGTCCGGTAACAGAATGTCCTGCGGTTTTAACTCATAGCCTTCGAGCTGGGTCAGCGCCCGGTAGATGGCGTTTTTCAGCTGGCGCACGTTGCCAGGCCAGGTATAGCGCGTCAGCGTCGTGCTCAGATCGGCGGAGAGTTTCGGGCGGGCAATGCCCTGCTCATCGGCAAAGCGCGCCACGAACATTTCGGTGAGCGGCATAATGTCCTGAGGCCGATCGCGCAGTGCCGGCAGGTTCAGGGTCAGGACGTTCAGGCGATAGAACAGATCTTCGCGGAACGCACCCTTCTGGACCAGCTCCACCAGATTTTTTTGCGTCGCGCAGATCACGCGCACGTCCACATGCACTTCGCTGTCTTCCCCCACGCGACGGAAGGTGCCGTCATTGAGGAAACGCAGCAGTTTGGTCTGCATGCGCGGTGACATCTCACCAATTTCGTCCAGCAGCACCGAGCCGCCGTTGGCCTGCTCGAAGAAGCCTTTTTTCCCTTCCGGCGCATGACCAAACAGCTCGCTCTCCACCGCGTCCTCAGGAATCGAGGCGCAGTTAAGCGCCAGATAAGGTTTGTCGGCACGCGGGCTGGCCAGATGGCAGGCGTGCGCCAGCATATCCTTACCGGTGCCGGTATCGCCTATAATCAGCAGCGGCGCGTTGAGCTGCGCCAGCTTGCGCGCCTGATCCAGCACGTGACGCATTTTCGTGCTGACGGCAATGATCTGGCTGAAGGCGCTCAGATCCTGCTGGCTGAGATTCTGCAGCTGACGCCCCATGCGCACCGTTGAGCGCAGCATCACTACCGCTCCGGCCAGCAGATTTTCCCCCTGCTCGCTTTCAAGGTGCACCGGGGTGATCTCCATCAGGAAGTTCTGCCCGTTGATGGCAACGTGCTCGTTGTGCGACTCCACCGGATTACTGTCCAGCCAGCGCACAAAGTTGAAGCCGGGGATCAGGCTGGCGGCGTTTAAGTTGCGCAGTTTGTCTTCGCTCTGACCAAACAGCTGGCGGCTGGCCGGGTTCGCCAGCTCCACTTTGCTTTTAAGATCCAGCGACAGCACCGCTTCCGGCAGCGCCTCCAGCAGCGCGCTCAGCGCCCGGTGTTCACGCTCGGACGGCATCCATGAAATGGTGCGCACATCGGTAACGCCATCGATACGGCGAATTTCCGCCATCAGGCTGCTGAAGGTGTCGAAGTCGAGTGAGGAAAAACTGAGGTAGATTCGCCCGACGGGATCGATCTCGATACCGCGCAGGTCAAGACTACGCAGCACCAGCAGATCGAGCAGTTCACGGGTCAGACCAATCCGGTCTTCACAAAACACTTCCAGACGCATAACACCAGCCTTTCAGGGTAAGAGGAGCAAAGTGGCCCGATAATACTCTGTCTCTCCGGTAGCAGGAAGCAATCTGTCAACAATCATTGACACTTTGCCGGAAAAACGGGCGCTGCGGCGTAAAGTTATACGGTCAGCTGTCGGGTGGCGTGGCGAACCAGGATTCGGAAACGGCGTATAGGGCAAATCAGGTCTGGCGACTATGCTGCGCGATTTACATTAACAAGGAATTATTATGGCTGATTTCATATTGCCGCAAATGCTGTTTACTTCACAGCGGCGTTTTAACGACTACTCAAGTAATGACATGAAATACGGCGACCTTACCGCTGAGCAATTAAAATCACGATTTGCTTTGGAGAAAATATCCGATCGTGTAGACCCCTGGACGCTGACGCGCCTGCTCCCTTTCGACGCACCACAATCACGCTTCGCCGGAAGTTATCCTCCGGGCTGCAGGGAAAATATTTCAGTGAAAACCTGTACGGATATACTTTTCGACGAGTTACGTCATACCTCGTATCCTTTCTCGCTAATGGGCAACTGTCGAAACCTGATCAATAAAATGCTTACGCATATGCAAACCCGCAATGGCGCCCCTTTTCGCGACACCGCACTAGATGAAGCGTTGCGCCAACAGATTTTCACCAGTACTTATTCACAAAGCACATTGGCTATCATTAAAGAGAAAATTGATAAAAATTTCAAAGCTGAAAAACGTGATTTAATAAAAGATACCGTAGCAACACTTCCCAATGAATTAAAAGCCAGTATTTTACCTAAATTTAATCGGACGATTGATAGATTCAATGGTCTCGGAATCACAGTGCACGATATCTACGCGACAAAAATTACGTTAAAAGCATTTGAAAACAATAAAAAAACGTGGAGGGCAATTATTCATTATGAAACCCAGGATCACTTTGGTCTTGACGTGAATGACATTACAAAAAAACATTTTTATCAGTTCGATTTTTTTAAAAAATGGTTTGTCCTTCAGCATTACGACAAATTTGCTTTTAAGCCCTTTATTACGTCGATGGCTGCGGATGTCGAAATCAGAGGCGAAAGGATATGAGCAAAAAACGAATCCTCTGCGTTGTTGGTTATGCTGCAACAGCAGTGCTCGTTTGCTGGAATCTCGCGCGCCAACCCCGGATCATAGATATTCATCGCGACGGCAATATCGTCGCTGTAATTGCAGAACAGCTTCATTATTTTGATCGCACTAAAATTAACTGGTGGAAAGAAAATGAACACCGGATCCATGCGCGACTTAACCTGTCTGAGGCTGACGCATCCCGCTTATCGTTCTACGTTATTTCCTTTAACGAAGGCTATGAGCAACCCGATGACAGCGATCAACTTTGTTTTGACGACATGACGTCGCCCGCCCGATGCCTGCAAAAAAATTACCTGCTGGTGGTAAAGCACTCTTCGCGAGAACCGGTTGAGTATTGTGGTGACGAGCATTGTTACGTAGATGCTACAGACGGCTCGCTGGTCAGAATACGTTAACGCGAGTGCAGAGCGTCGCGCAAACCGCGACGCTCATTGTTAATTGTCCTGCTTTACCGTTTTCCCTTTCTGCATTGCCGCTTTGACCTCGCCGATCAGCTGTCGGCGGAAATCCCCCAGCTTCGGTTTGTCGTCGTCGATCCAGGGCAGCGGACGGCACAGCTCCATAGCTTTGATACCGAGACGTGCGGTGAGCAGCCCGGCACCAATACCCTGGGCTGCGCGGGCAGAGAGACGTGCCGCCAGATCCTGGGAAATCCAGTCCATGCCGATTTCACGTACCAGTTCGCTGGCCCCGGCGAAGGCAATGTTCAGCAGCACCAGTCGGAACAGGCGGATGCGGCTCAAGTAGCCAAGCTCAATGCCGTAGACGGCGGCAATACGATTGATCAGGCGCAGATTGCGCCAGGCGATAAACGCCATGTCCACCAGTGCCAGTGGGCTGACGGCAATCATCAGGGTGGATTCCGCCGCCGAGCGGCTGATCAGCCGTCGCGCCTGGGTATCCAGCACCGGCTGGACCAGATGGGCATACAGCGCTACCACTTCGCGATCGTTCTGCGTTTCATGGATGGCGGCGTACCAGCGCTGCAGCGCCGGATGCCCCTGGTCCAGTCCGGCCTGGTGAGCCAGCTTCTCGCAAAACGCGCGGCCCTTACCCATGCTGTGGCTGGCCAGCAGCTCACGCGCCTCGTCACGCTCTTCGGCACGCTCGCGCAGGCGATAAAGACGACGCCATTCGCTGGCCACCGATCCGACGCCAGCCCCGATAATCAGCGCGCCAGCAGCACAGCCACCAAGGGCGATCCAGTCCTGGGTCTGCCACGCCTGCCAGCCCCACTGGACGCCCTGCGCGATGACGCTGACGCCGAAAATACCCAGCCCGGCGGTCACCATCCGCCGCCACAGGCTGTGTTTTGGACGCAGCGCGGCCACCACTACGGCCTCCGCCTGACCGTCATCGACCGGCTCCTCAGGCAGCGTGGCGGGCGTAAAACGCTCGGCGTCCGGTTCGCTGAAGGCGTGCGCGCCGCGATACTGCTCGGCAGTAACGCGCTCCGGGCGGTCGGTAAAGTCCATGCGCGGTTTAATCGGATCGCTCATCGCAGTTTGTCTCCCAGTAAAAACTCCAGTGCGGCATCAAGCCGGATGTGCGGCAGCGGCTGATCCACCGGCATGCTCTGCGGTCGGAAGGCTTCAAACTGAAAACCCTGCTGCTCCCAGAAGGCCGCTGATGGCAACCGCGCCGGGACTTCGCCAGGGTAGACCGTCAACGGCGCACCGTCGCTGAGCCGGTTCCCGCGCAGCGCCGGGATCTGTTCGCCATTCACATCTACCAGCCCGCTGCGGGTTGCCTGCACCGAGGCCAGCCCCATGCAGTCCATTGCGATGCCTTCAAACGCGGCATTCTGCCAGGCCTCCTGGATCAGCTGTTGCAGCAGCGAGACCATATTAGCGTGCTGATCTACCGTGACGTGGTCGGCCTTAGTGGCAGCAAACAGCAACCGATCGATAACCGGCGAAAATAAGCGCCGGAACAGGGTGCGCTGCCCGTAGTGGAAGCTTTGCATCAGCTGCGTCAGGGCGAGGCGCATATCGTTGAACGCCTGCGGCCCGCTGTTGAGCGGCTGCAGGCAGTCCACCAGCACGATCTGACGATCGAAGCCGAGAAAATGATCGCGATAGAAGCCTTTCACCACTTTTTCGCAATAGTAGTGGTAGCGCTCGCGCAGCATGCCGGCGTTAGTGGATTTATCCGCCTGCGCCAGCCGGGTTTCCCCGATAGCGTCCACGTCTGGCCAGGGGAAGAACTGCAGCACAGGTGCGCCCGCCATGTCGCCAGGCAATACAAAGCGCCCCGGCTGAATAAAATGCAGCCCTTCGCGTTTACAGGTCACCAGATAATCGGTCCAGGCCTGAGCAATCTCCGCCAGCCGGTTCTCATCCGCCGGGGCCAGCGGGTCGAGATCGCGACAGAGATCGCGCCACGGCTGCGCCCAGGCAGCGCGGTCACCCTTCAGCAGGCCGGTCATCTGGCGGGACCAGCCGGGATAATCCTGCGCCAGCATCGGCAAATCGAGCAGCCATTCGCCGGGGTAATCGACAATCTCCAGCCACAGCGTGGCGGTGTCTTTGAAGTGCCGTAGCAGCGAGTCGTTTGAGCGATAGCGCAACGCGAGATGAATTTCACTGACGCCACGGGTCGGGGTGGGCCATGCCGGGGGCGTGCCGTAGAGCTGGGCCAGCCCCTCGTCGTAGGTGAAGCGCGGGATCGCCAGATTGCGCTGCGGCACCCGCTTGACGCCAAGCAGCCGCTCTTCCCGCACCGCGCTGAACAGCGGCAGCCGCGCCCCGCTGTGCAGATTCAGCAGCTGGTTAACCATGCCGGTGATAAAAGCGGTCTTACCGCTGCGGCTCAGACCGGTCACGGCCAGCCGCAAATGGCGATCCACACCGCGATTGACCAGCGCATGAATTTCGTTAGTGAGTCGCTTCATAACCTTCCCGTGTCATCTGCATATTGCCTGGCAGTGTACCGTAAAAATGCCCCGCGCTGCCCCGCTTCTTAATCAGGTTATGGGGATGCGCAGCGGCAGATTCAATTATCCCGGCCATAGCTTAAAATAGTCCCGCGCTTTAATAGACAGTGCTAAGCCCGCTGAGTAAGATGACGCCAGTCGCGTTATCCTGGAGTTTCGTGTTTCTATGTCACCCACTATTTATGATATTGCGCGTGCGGCAAACGTCTCTAAATCCACCGTATCGCGGGTGCTGAATAATCAGACCAATATCTCTGACGAGGCGCGCGAACGGGTATTAAAGGCGATAGAGGAGCTGAATTATCAGCCCAATAAACTGGCGCGGGCGCTAACCTCCTCCGGGTTCGATGCCATCATGGTAATTTCCACCCGCTCGACCAAAACCACCAGCGGTAATCCTTTCTTTTCCGAAGTGCTGGACGCTATTACCGCTCGCGCCGAGCGCGAAGGCTTTGACGTTATTTTGCAGACCTCAAAAAACAGCGCTGAAGATTTGCAGAAATGCCTGACGAAGATTAAGCAAAAAATGATCAAGGGCATTATTATGCTCAGCTCACCGGCTGACGAGCGCTTTTTTAGCGAGCTGGATCGCTATGGCGTTCCGGTTGTGGTTATTGGCCGCGTCAGCGGGGATTATCAGCATATTTACTCGGTGGACACGGACAATTACCGCGACAGCATTGCCCTTACCGAAGTAGTAATCAACGCCGGTCACCAGCGCATTGCATGCCTGCATGCCCCGCTCGATTATCATGTTTCGGTCGATCGGCTGAACGGTTTTAAGCAGGCGCTCGCCCTGCATCAGCGGGAAGAAATACCAGACTATATTGTTGATGGCGGATATACCCAGCAGAGCGCCTGTGAAGCGGCGGAGAAATTACTGGCAGGGGCTTCACGGCCCGATGCCATATTTGCTGCCGACAGCCTGAAACTGATGAGCATCTATCGCGTCGCGGCGCAGCTGGATATTACTATTCCGGATGATCTGATGGTGGTCGGTTACAGCAACGAGCTGCTGTCATTTATGCTGAACCCCGCGCCCTATGGCATCAATGTTCCGACCCAGACGCTGGGCGATCGCAGCAGCGCGCTGTTATTCGACCGCCTGCAGGGAAAACCCACGCCGCAGCGCAGCCTGGTAGCGACGGATATCACCCGTCACGCGTGATTCGACGCAGTGGGGAGCCGCAGCTCCCCGGTCACATTAAAACGCGTAGTTCACTCCAATCCCGGCATAGTGGAAGCGATCGTCACTGCTGTCGTTGTCGTCGTGATCTTCCCATTCATACGCATATTCCAGCGACATCGACAGACCATTATCGAAATCATGCCCATAGAATAAGCCTATGCGGCTGTAATTATGCCCTTCACGATCGAGATCGGTATTCCAGTCCCAGTTGCTCCAGCGGTCGAGTGTGAGACGGGTATAGGGCATAAAGGTATTACTGCCCACTTCTATCGGCAGATAAATACGCATTTCCTGCGTCGAAAACTCACCGTTATTGCGGTTCTCGTCCAGGTTGAATCCTCGTTCGATGTAGTAGTTGGTTTTTAACGCTACCGTCTGGTTGAATTGATATTTAATCCCGGTCTCAGCTTCAATACGGCTGTCAGAATATCCCGTCTCATCAAGATCGTGAGTAAACTGATAAAGCGACAGCCAGCCATTAAAGCTCCACTGCTTATCAAAATTGATGTTCCAGTCAGGGGTTAAACCGTAGCGCTGGGTATTTGCCGTGCCGGCTTGCGCACCGTGATCGTCTTTAAAGTGGTAACCGTAATTACGCACGTTACCCGTTAAGCCGAAGGTGACCTGGTCATTATCAATAAACTGATAACGGACGCGAAACTCAGGCCGATTTAAATAACCGCCGCGGGTGAAATTACCGTAATCCGCCGGGCCTTCCTGATACATGGTCATCCCCAGCGTCCAGTCACCGTAAGCCGCGTTAAAATAGATCGAGGGTTCATATAACCCGTCTTTATCCTCTCCCTGCCCTTCTACATTTTCTATTTCATACATGCCGCCGATATCGAAATGCCATGCAGCAGGCGACGGGGACGTTTGCGCATCTGCAATATTGCAGGCGGCCAGTAAAATAACCAGCGATGTGATTTTTCCGGATACAGTCATATGTCTTTCCTTTTACACAGAGAACAAATAAAAAAACGGAGCCTTGCGGCTCCGTGGTAACAACATCATTAGCGAATGGCGGCTTCGGTTTCGGTATCAAAGAAATGGCACTTCGTCATATCGAAGGTGACTGCCACGCTGTCATCTACCTGAAAATCACAGTCGGCACCGGTACGCACCACCATATCGTGGCCGCCGACGGTGACGTAGAGCATAAATTCCGCCCCGGTCAACTCGGCCACGGTAATGCGCGCCGCGGCGTCTCCGGCCCCGTCGAGCGCAGTATGTATATCTTCGGGACGAATACCGAGGGTTACCGCCTTGCGCTGGTACTTCTGCGCCTGCAGTGCCGCCAGACGATCGTCGGGGATGCGCAGCCGCAGGGTTTCGGTGACAAAATCGCTGCCGTCGATAGCCCCACGGATAAAGTTCATCGCCGGGGAACCAATAAACCCGGCGACAAACATATTCGCCGGCGCGTTGTAGACCGTTTTCGGCTCCCCTACCTGCTGAATTATGCCGTCCTTCAGGATCACGATGCGCGTCGCCATCGTCATGGCTTCGGTCTGATCGTGGGTGACGTAGATCATGGTGGTGTTGAGCTTCTTATGCAGCCGGCTGATTTCAGCGCGCATCTGCACGCGCAGCTTGGCATCAAGGTTGGAGAGCGGTTCATCCATGAGAAACACCCCCGCCTCACGCACAATGGCGCGCCCCAGCGCCACCCGCTGGCGCTGGCCGCCAGAGAGTGCACCGGGCTTACGCTTCAGATACTCTTTCAGGCCGAGGATCTGTGCCGCCCAGGTGACGCGCTCATTTATTTCCGCCGGGTCCACCTTCTGCATTTTCAGCCCGAACGCCATGTTGTCGTACACCGTCATGTGCGGGTAGAGCGCATAGTTCTGGAACACCATCGCGATGTTGCGCGATTTCGCCGGCACGTCGTTCATGCGGATGCCGTCAATCAGCAGCTCGCCACCGCTGATTGCCTCCAGCCCGGCAATCATGCGCAGCGTGGTGGACTTACCGCAGCCGGACGGGCCGACGAAAACAATAAACTCCTTGTCCGCAATCTCCAGGCTGAAGTCCTTCACTACATGAACCTGGTTGTCGTAGATTTTCTGAATGTGTTGTAACGAAAGTTGAGCCATCGTCCCTGCCTCAGTTGACCTGCGCGACCGCGCGCGGTTGGGTTGACCAGAATGCCTGTAACAGCGGCACGTTGAGTTGGGCGGTGCTGTCCAGCACCAGCCCGGCGCCCTGCAGATCGCTGCCGATCCCCACGGAGCGCATGCCGCTGGCGTTGATGGCATCAATGCCCGCCTGCGCATCCTCGATACCTATCGCCTGCGCGGGCGCTACCTGTAACCCGGCGCAGGCGGTAAGAAAAATTTCCGGGTCGGGTTTGGTGCGACGCAGCCGGCTGGCGTCGACGCAGTAGTTAAAGCGCGAGGTCAGGCCCAGCGCGGCGAGGATCGCCGGGGCGTTCAGCGACACCGACGCCAGACCGATAGCGATACCGCGCTGCGCCAGCGCCTCCAGTAGCTCAGAGATGCCAGGCAGGATCGCCCGCCGGTCCAGCCCGGCCAGCAGTTCGACATAGCGGGCGTTCTTCTGTGCCGCGAGTCGCGCGCGCGCGTCTGCGTCATAGCGGGCCGCTTTGCCGCCGTGTTGCAGGATGCGCTCCAGCGAGTCCATGCGGCTTATCCCCTTTAACTGCGCGTTAAACGCGGCATCAATAGCGATGCCGATCCCGGCTGCCGTGGCCTGCCAGGCCTGAAAATGCAGGTGTGCGGTATCAGTAATCACCCCGTCCAGATCGAAAATTACCGCTGCAAACGTCATGCTCTGCCCTCCGTGGTAGCGCTCCCGGGTTCGCTACTGCAAAAGTCCCGGCGATAGAAAATGTGCTGCCCCGTGACCATCACCGGCTTACCCCACAGGGTAAGCGGCAACCGGCTATCGGCACTGACAGCAACCGTGTCGTGCGTGATGTGAAAATGCAGGGATTGCCCCTGCCAGACCAGCGGGAAATCGATGGCCTGCCAGTGTTCGGGCAGACAGGGCGTCAGCCGCAACTCGCCGTCGCTGACGTACAGCCCGGCAAAACCCTGCACGGCACCCAGCCAGATCGCCCCGGTGGCGGCGGCGTGAATGCCGTCATCGCAGCTGTGCGGGTCAGGGCCGAGATCGATCTGCGCCCCCTCCCGCCAGAAGCGGTAGCTGCTTTCAGCATCGCCGCAGCGCGCCGCCACGATGCCGTGAATGGCCTTGCTGAGCGACGAGTCGTGAATGGTCCGCGGTTCGTAAAACGCCAGGTTAGCCGCCAGCTGCGCGGCGGTAAACGTGCCCGGTTGCAGATACGCGAGCATCACCACATCAGCCTGCTTGAGGATCTGCATCTCGTTCACTTCCGCCCGGGAGTAATCATGGAGAATGGCCTGGGTGCCGGCCTCGGCCTTATAGCGCGTCAGGTCAATGGCGGGTTTCGCCATAAAGCTGTCATCCTGCGCCATCACGCCCTGCTCGTCAGGCTGCGGGAGCCATAGCCGGGTAAGAAAATCCTCTGCCCGGGCTTCAAACTGGGCATCACAGGCCTGCCACGTGCGCAGATAGTGCAGCGCCTGAGCGACGTTGTAGTGCGCCATGTGATTGGTGAAGGCGTTATTGTTCACGTGCTCGGTATATTCATCCGGGCCGATAACGTCGTGCAGTTCGAGCCGTCCGTTGGCCTCTGTGGTGCGGCTCAGCCAGAACAGCGCGGTTTCGCGCAACAGATCCAGCCCCTCGCGGGTCATGAAATCGCCGTCGTGCGTCACCTGGTAGTACTGCACTACCGCCCAGGCGATATCGGCAACCAGATGGTGCTCCGCCAGCGCCGACGCCACGCGCTGGCGCACGCCGGTACGGATATTGATGGCGGCAAAGGGCGGCGTTTCCTCATGTCCGCTGCGGGCGCTCTCCCAGGGAAACAGCGCCCCGTCGTAGCCGCTGCGCGCGGCTTTCTCCTGCGCCCCGGCAAGGTTATACCAGCGGTAGCGCAGCAGCTGGCGCGCCACGCCGGGTCGGGTAAACAGGAAAAACGGCAGCAGAAAGACTTCGGTGTCCCAGAACACGTGGCCTTTGTAGCCTTCCCCGGTCAGGCCTTTGGCAGCGATGCTGGATCGGGCATCGTGACAGGGGGTCATGGCGAACAACTGGTAGAGGGCGAAATCCAGCGCCTGCTGGTCTTCCGGATTGCGGCTGCTGACCTTCACCCGGCTACGACGCCAGTACATTTCCCGGGCCGCCACGGAGGCCTCCAGCAAAGCGTCATACCCCTGTGCCACGCACCCCTGCAGATGTTCAAGGCCATCCTTACTGATGTCGCTCCCCTGCCCGGTGCCGTCGAGCCAGACGGCGATCCAACTGATTTTCTCCAGCGTAAAGGTGGCATCACGTTCCACGCTGGCGCTGATATGCTGCATCAGCCTGCGATTTTTAGCGCTGAAGCGCACATTTTCCGCCCGGGAAACCTGGCAGTGGCTGGTGATCGCCAGCTGGTGCGCCCCGTCCTGGGTGGCATAGATCCCCTGTAACCAGCGGCGATCGAATACCCTGACCTGCATTTCGTCAAGATGCTGTCGCCCGGCGTTGGTCTGGGTGGCATCAATACCGGTGACGATGCTGACACTAGCTGGCCCGGAGAGCGGGGTTATCGACAGCCGCTGCGCAAAGCACGGCAGCTGGCGCGCGCTAAGAAAACGGCGGCTTTCAATGGCGAAGCGCTGCCCGTCCGGGGCCAGCCAGATCAGCTCACGCTTCAGTTCGCCGCTGGCAAAATGAAGCTCGCGACGCAGCGACAGTACGGTACCGCTCAGCAGCGAGAACACCTCCCCGTTGATGACAATCTGCATACCGACCACGTCGGGCAGGTTGACCAGCTCCGTGGTCTCCTGCGCGCCAGCCCGATGGTAAAACCCCGCGCAGAACATGCCGCGGGTCTGGAGCGTGTAATCCTCTTCATGGGTCGCGCGGATCCCTGCGTAGCCGTTCCCGGCGGCCATCAGCGCGGCCTCCTTGTTCAGGCTGTGCGGATCGAAACGCGAGCGAATCAGCGAGGTTAATGTATTCATAGTTCGACGAAGGTCCCTTTCTCCGCGGCCTCATAGATGGCGCTGACCAGTTGTTGAATAATGAAACCCTGCTCGGCGTCGGCGATGGTGACCGGCTTGCCCTGCACGTGTTCGATAAACGCTTCCATACTGCGCATATGACTACGCAGTTTTCATGAACAATTAAGATCGTCCAAGAGCGCACCAAATATCAGAACGTTAGAGAAAGGAAATTTTCAGACCATCAATTTCGACTTAGTTCGCCAACTATTTTTGCCCCATCCATGCCCCATCACTTCCTGGCGTTCACAACTGGTATATCTGAAAGCCTTGTTGTGTATGCTGGCGACAGCATCTCTCTTTTCATCTGCCACGGCTGCTCAATACCCTGCGCAGCAAACTGAAGAGTTCCCCGTCCATATCTGTGATTCATCCCGTCGAGCAATTTCATCAACGCCTCGCTGTTTTCCTTCGGTGCGTTGTCGTCGAAAAGATTTAACTGCGCGACGCCCTGGCTGAAGAAATCACCCAGCATCACGCCAGCCTTCTGGTATCGATGACCATCTTCCCATATCTGGTCTAGGCACTTTGTTGCGGCGCCAATAATATCCCTGCTGTCCTGCGTCGGAACCTGTAGTCGTATGGCGGCGCTGTTGCCGTAGTAAACTTCCCCGGCTGCAAATGGGCTCGTTTTCACAAACACCGATATATACCGGCAAAATTGATGCTCCCCACGCAACTTCTCGGCTGCCCTGCTGGCATATGTGCAGACCGCCTGCCTCATATCCTCGTATTCGGTAATGCGTTCGCCGAAGCTACGGCTGTTAACGATCTCTTGTTTCAGCGGAGCAAACTCTTCAATTCCGAGGCATGATTCACCACGCAACTCCCGCACCGTGCGTTCCAGCACAACGCTGAAGTGCTTCCTGATGAATCGCAGATCGGCATCAGCAAGCTGCAGAGCGGTACAGATGCCCATTGTGTTCAGCTTCTTGGCAATGCGCCGGCCGACACCCCACACCTCTTCTACTGGCAGCAGATGCATCAGCTTTCGCTGCCTATCCACGTTGGACAGATCAACAACGCCGCCAGTAGCTTTCCATGTCTTAGCAGCATGATTGGCGAGTTTCGCTAGGGTCTTTGTCTGAGCTATCCCGACCCCGACCCGAAGCATCGTGTGTTGGAAAACTTTATCCTTCAGTTCGTTGCCGAATTCGTGCAGGTCGCGACAGTTGCGGATGCCGGTCAGGTCGCAAAAAGCTTCATCGATGCTGTACACCTCCACTCGCGGGCAAAGTTGCTCCAGTGTTGTCATTACTCGCTGGCTCATGTCGCCATACAAGGCATAGTTTGAGCTGAAGCAGACAACCCCGTTCTGCCGAAAGTATTCTTTCATTTTGAAATAAGGCTCGCCCATCTTAATCCCGAGCGCCTTCGCCTCAGCTGAGCGCGCAATCACGCAGCCGTCGTTGTTCGAAAGCACAACTACCGGTTTGCCGAGCAGATCGGGACGCCATGCTGTTTCGCAGCTGCAGTAGAATGAGTTAACGTCAACGAGCGCAAACATCACATTACCGGGCAGTCATCTACGAACTCGCCCGACCTCGCGTCATTGATAATGTGGGTGATCACGCCCTTTACCACCGCGTGAGATGTGTCGTCTTCAGCGTCGTAATGATCAAACTGAGAAGGGAAATCGAGGTCTTCTAACCGAGGGGATGGAGATAGACGGAGACGCCGGATAGCGATCTGCCCGCCCAGGTGGCACATCACGATTGAACCATCGTATGGAGTGGCCGAGCAGTCCAGAATAAGCAGAGCATCTTTGCGGATGGCTGCACGCCAGGAGCTGATCTCAGACTTCAGGATATATGTATACGGCTTGTTGAGCTGACACATATCATCGATTGAAAGCGGCTTATCTACATAATCCTGCGCGGGAGACTGGAACATATCAATGTCCTCCGTTCGGATTGAAGAGCATGAAAGTCCGGTTCTCACCTTCTGTTTTCGAGACATCACGGAATGTAGAGACGGACATCTCGATCCACTGATTGGCCTCGCGACAGCTCCATTCGTAATTAACTTTTTTAAGCTGCGCAACGAAATCGTCTGTCGTTACTGTTCGGCGACCATTAGCCTCAATTTTCACTGCCGCATCAAAAGCGCAACCTATCTCGTATCTTCTGCCCATACTGACCTCCTCATTTGCAATCACTGTATGTACATACAGTAGATTTACTCATTGAGGAGATCAATACGAAGCGACCTATCAATTCGGTGCGCTGGGCCAGATAATGTCAGGTGCTGTTGAGGTGTCTACCCGGTTAAGAAGCACCCGATACTTCTTGAGAGCGAGTAAACGAGCAGCTTCAGACTCTGTCGCCATTTCTAAGTCCACCGCATCCTGAAGAGTGGATATTTCCTGGCTGGATGAATTTAGTAAATATGCCTTTTGATTTATTGCCTCGGCCTGCTGGGCGGCCTTAAGTTTAGAGGCGTCTGTTTTCCATTTATCAGTGTCCCAGTAATCAAATTCTGTCTCCGGTTTGAGCAGAGTATAATTTTCGTCAATTTCGCCAGGGAGTGAAACGGTTATATTGCCGCTTGTGTCTTTTGCGTATGCAGTGTTTCCTCGATAATCAGGAACCAGCACCCAGCCACTTCCATCGTCAGCGCGTAATATTGCCTTACCTTTTTCTGCTTTAGGTGGTTTATCCATAAAAGCACGTGGTGGTAAGCTTGTTCCCTGGCTTATTACCATCTCTACCGACCCTGTGTATTCTCGGTTTCCATCTATTACATACACGGTAGTTACATCGTCACGCACGGCGAAACCATTTTCATCAAATTCGATAATCATTATGCAGCCCTCACTATCATATTCCATGCAAGGTTTTTCATTCTAATCTCATTTGCGCTGCCATATACTGCATTTGATCTGCTGGCATCAAAAGAACTAACGCCAGAGGCAGCTCCTGATGTTGAAGTTGCTAATCTTGAGCTATTTGTTGATTGGTCTGCAAAAGCCCCTGATGCTGCGCCGTTCATTGTTTGAAATGTGCCGCTGATATTAGGAGCACCGTCAGCCTGTTCAGAAAGTATGTTTCTTCCCTGATCAATCCCCCTTCCGTCATCATAACCACGGGAAACATTAGCACGCATATCAGGCAAAACCCCTGCAGGGTAAAGAGCTGCTAGCTTTGGATATTGAGAAGTACTAAATGAAGATCCATTCAAGCGAAGAAATTTTATCCCCAGCTCCGCATTGTCGGGGAGATTAATCGATGGCCAGTCTATTTTCGCCCCTATAGGCATTACCGCGTCGGCATAGGCTTTAACGTCGGCCATGGTGAAGTCCATGCTTCCTGCAAGAGAAGCAGCCCTGTCCGCCTCACTCTTTGCTCTGGTAGCCTCACCTGAAGCCAATACTGCGTCTGAAGATGCTGACTCTGCTTTCTCGACTGCCGTGGCTGCGGACTCAGCGGCAGATTGAGCAGAGGCACTGGCTTCCTGCGCTTTAGTTGTCGCAGTAGATGCAGACTGGCTGGCTTGTTGAGCAGACTGTGCAGCAGAATCCTTGCTCAGCCCCGCAGACTCAGCATCATCCTGCACTTGCTGAGCGATAACCTGCAGCGCAGGGATATCCACGTCCTTAAGGAGATCAACTACTTTAAGCCAGCTGGGGCCGGTGAACTGAGAGCCATCCTTCAGCGTTACCGTGATGTCATCGCTCACGCTGAAAACCTGCTGCCAGTTATCTTTATCCAGGTTCTGCCCGCGCAGCGCTTCGGTTGTTTGCGTTGCCAGCGCTGCAGTAATGAGGCTTTGCGCCTCACGCGGAACCTCATACCAGGCCAGCCCGCTTTGCGTTGGACCGGTGAAGTTACTGATGAGTGTCAACTGCGTATCGCTGGTGATGGATTTGACTGTCAGCGTGTAAGGTGTGCCGCCGATGCTCACCACGATAAAATCACCGGTCTTCATTTCGGTGAAGGCGGTGCCAGTTCCTTTTACGACGTCAGATTTGTTCGTAAGCGCGAGAGTTCCTGCCGACATGGCAATCTCCTGATAATAAAAAACCCGCATAAGCGGGCTTGTTTTGAATGTATGCTTTATTCACACGTTGAGATGATAAAGTTTGATTTATTTACCCAGCGCCAGTTGAAAGGATATCCAGCTTTAAATTCTGTCCGTTCTGATATTTTCCGTACACCATAGATATTAACTGAGTATTCTGCCCCGCCAATACTTGCAGTGGCAGTACAAACTGGGTTTTGTTTTTCAATTCCAGAGCATGCAGCCAATGAAAATGCGCAAAAGGCAATTATTAATCTTTTCATTATCGTCACCGGGTTTAATTTTCATGGTGAACATAACAGCAAAAACTGAGTAGCGATAATTGATAAAGCGGATCGATTTATGGATATTGATCGATTTCATCGATCGGTCGCATCAAATATATTTTGAAACATCAATTGCTGTAATAGTATTGCCAGCATTTGTTGCGCCTACCATCTGTGCTTGCCCGCCCGGATATGAAAGTAGGGTTGCGTGCATCCGCGTGCTTGAACCGTTGTATTCAGCACCAAAAGCTGTATTTAAAGATATAACCGCCCCGCCCGGCCCTCCCGTAGAGAACTGCCACTGCTGCTGTCCTGAGCAATCAGGAACTATGGCCCATCTTCCCGGCCTGGTGATGTCTATGCTTGTTCCACCGCCTGAGCCTCTGGTCCCAATCGTCACAAGGTCGGTTAGCACTCTCGACTCATGGGTAAGGATTAGCTTGCCTGCTTCATCCCATATTGCCATCCCCCACGGCGGATTTGGCATAGGCTGCTCGAAGAAAGTAAACACCAGAGCCGTCATGCTGAAAGATCCGTTTCCATTTACATTATTTCCAGTAAACCTCATCCCGGAAGATGTCCTTTCAGCAACAAAAGCCACCGAACCTGTAGAAGGCCTGGAGCTGTATACAAACGGGATGATAGGTTGTGACATATCAGGCATGGCTATAGTTCCAACAGCCTGCTGCAATGTGTCATTCACTTTGGATGAATTAAATGTCCTGACCGCATAAAGGCATAGCGGAGTTGACTGAGGGGTTACAAATGCCTCCCCGCTCGGGGTGGTTAACAAAGCTCCAAATTCAGCCACTATTCAACCTCAAGGAAAACAGTCAGGTTAGCTGCCCCTGACTGGTATTGGTTAAGAGAGTTATCAGTACCCGCAGAGATAATAATACTATTACCTGATATGCTTATAATTCTCCTCCCCTGGATATATGTATCTGCACCCACAGGCACGTATACAAAACCTAAACGATAGCCGTTGGGCACGTTAAAAGAATAACTCCCCGACTTTTGCCCATTGGATAATATTATGTTGCTAATAACGGAAACGGGTTTTATCCCATAGTTGTTAGGGACGCCATTGGCATCCCACGATTGAAATCCCCAGTCAGACATTACCAGACCCCATCAATATAACCGAATTGACACCTTACCCTTTTATTGGCATCCCTGACGGTAATTTTTGAGTTTGTCTGCTTCATTGAACCCTGGCTGTTGCTCCCGAAGTTAACAAACGTTCCATTTTTATCCAGTCTCCATCCTGTGCTATCTGCCACATAGTTATTGGACTGGATGAAGTTTCCGATTTTGGCATTATCTATACTTCCGTTTTGGATAAACGTTGATCGCATGAAAACCTGACCATTAACGACAAAGAACGCCGCCTGATAATTACCCGGATCGCTACCTGAATAAATGCCAAACTGGTCGGCTGCAAAGACCGTTGTTGATTTATAACTTCCTGACCCGTCTGGCTCTATACCCATTGCAAACCCGGTGTTATATGTCTGCTCACCGCGCTTGATGCCTAGGTTGAGCGTATAGAAGGCCTTGGCAGTTCCATTATCGGTGACGGTTGCGGTTAATTTCTGGTTAAGCGCAGCTGTTGTTTGTTGATATTGAGCCTGTACTTGAGTGGTTAACTCAGCAAGCGATTTATCAACATCGGCAACAGTAGTTTTAACGATTAGAATATCAGATCTAACTTCACCATACTGAGCCCACTGATGTTCGGCAGTTGAGTTATTGGCAAGGGCGTTTTGTAAAATCCCCTCAATATTGGTATCAATTCCATTCTGAATGTTTTCAAAAGCGCCTGAGTTACGAATAGCATCGTCGATATACTCCAGCATTCCAGGAATGTCAGCGGAGGCCATTCCAGATGTCTCAACGAATGGAGAAACACCAAATGCATTTTTGGTTCTTACGTACATGTAGTACGTCGTGTCGGCCTTTAGGTTATGAAGTGTCCACTGACTTGAGCGTCCCAGGAACTGAGTCTGTTCTTCAATTATTGATGGATCAGAGATGCGGTTTTCACCTGAGTACCAAAACTCAAAGGTCGTGTCAGTTGTTGCTGTTACACTCATTACCGGAACAATGTCTGCCGAAAAGATACCCGGAGTCCAGATAACTGATGTCGGTGCCAACGGTGCGCCAATTACAAGGCTAACCTGAGTTTCAGCCCCTTTCATGCCGTTCTCATTTCTGCCCCTGACGCCAAGCGTGTAGCCTCCGGCATTCAGTCCGTAGAAGTCATAGCTAAAGTTCTCGGTCTCATATTGCGCAACCACTTTGCCCGAATCGTTATACACATAGAGTTCGAATACCAGTTTTTTGGTGGTCGTGGCCGTCTCCCAGGTTGCCGTAACCTGTACAGTCTCACTGTTCACGTTCATAACGCGCAGGTTTTCAATATTTGGCACGCGATAGCCATTCAGAGTGTCGTTCGGCACCTCAAACACCGCTCCGGCATCTACCACTGCCTGTTTATTCGGATCGTGCTGCGAAGCGGTTATGCTATAGACCGAGTTGTTTTCTGTCTCCGCGATACTCAGGATACGGAAAAGACGAGTAGAAATCTCCGTGGTTGTGATAGCAAATACGGTCCCATCCCTCACCCATGCAGGCGTGGTTTTCAGGGTGACGACAGCGCCAGACACCGTTGTGATTTCATACTTCAAGAACTTCCCGTTGCTGCCCATAATGGACATATCATCGCCGGGGGATACCAGGCTGGAGAGACTCGCATCTACGGTGATTTTATTGCCTGAGTGAGAAAGGATTCGACCGCCAAGCCTTGCGCCAGCGTAATCATTATCCATGACTTCAATGATATCTCCGGGTGTAAATGCGATGGCATCCCGCGCCATCTGGAACGTCAGTCTGTTGCTCTCACGTTTCGCGGTTTCCAGAATCCACTTACCAGCACGCCATGCCTGACCGCGTGACGTACAACCGAAGGCCTCGATAGTGGTTTCGTTATAATTGCCACGGGCGATCATTTCATCATCAGATACGTATTCCTTTACCTGTTCCCACCCATTATCCGGATCAGTCCAGGAAACTACGACGGCGTTATACTTCTCTGAACGCTTAACCGAGCTGCGGCTGAATTTACCATCAACAACATTGGCATTTGTTACTGTGGCTATAGGGTCTTGCGGCGCATCCAGCATAACTGTAAGCCGCATGCCATCCCACAGCGCAATCCCTCTGAACATCCCGGCAATTTTGTCGAGAATATCGCGGGCGCTGGCCTGCTCGGTAATGTAAGCGTTCAGCGTCATTCGAGGCTCTTTACCACCGTAGCCATCACCAACAAGCTGGTCGCAATACTGAGAAAGCACATACAGCGCGCCGTCATCGACATCAATTGATCCCGCCCTGCGCGCCAGGCCGAACCGCGTATTCTTCGCCAGCTCACGGAAAAGCCATGCTGGGTTATTGGTCCATGTCTTCTTAAAGCCCCCGAGCCATAACCCGCTATAGGTTCTGGTGGTTGGGTTGTAGTTATCCGGCACATCAACAATCAGGCCGCGCAGATGATAGGTGCGACTTGGTGTGTCAGTGTACTGGTCTCGATCAATCACCGCGCCGGCAATTGCAGAGAATGGATAGGAAAGATTATCGTCAGTGATTTCCGTAAAGCTGTTCCAGATGGTCCCGTTAGAAAGCAAATCGCTGCCACTGTCAGGAGTAATTCGACGTACGCGGATATCGAATGGTTTGATATCAGGAGCTTCTATTACATGGGCCTCAAGATACTCACCGGAAATTTTACCGTTTATTGTGACGGTCTTTTCTTGCACCCATCCTGTGGACGCAGTTCTGGTTTCCAGGACAAGCGTAACAGACGTGTTGTTCTGATTACCCTTTGTATCTTGCTGAACCAATCCTGTTACACCAACATTAAACCGAACGCGAGTTACATCCTGGTCAGTAATGGTGCGCACTAAAGGTGTGGAAAACTTCACCTCCGTGTTAACGATTGTGGTTGCCTCAATAGCTGAGAAGCCGTTTATAGGCAATTGCGTTCCTGACCCCGGGCGCCAGGCTGCACTAACACCATTGATGCTGACGCTACCATTTGGCGAAGTGATCGGCGTTTTGTTCAGCATGAAAGAGGAAAGGTGCGTCTGGTCGACGGGTCCATAAATTGGTCCCTCACTGATCAGGTCCAACACGCGGTAAAACTGTTTTGATTTGAGATTATCATTGAGAAGTTTGGGAGTACTGGCCTTGCCGCCGCCTGAAGACATAACGCCACCTTAGCTTATTGATTCTGTCCAGTCCTGGTTGTTCGAAGTGTCGATACCGAGGGAAATTACATTGGATCCAACCACCATTTCTCCAAGAAGAATAGGCACTGGCCGCCCCTGACCAACGCGGTTTTCAGCACTGGTAAACGAGTTGTTTGTGATGGTGTTACTTTCTGCCGCCTCTGCTGCGTTCTTGGTTTTCATGTTGCGTGACATGTAGATTGAGTATGCAACAGAAGCCGCGGCTATAACGAGAGTTGCCACAAGGGCGACGGTGCCCGAGATAGCGCCTTCCACTATGGGAACGAAAAGCACAGTTGAGCCAGCAGGAAGTTTCCTGTCCATATGTAGGCGGATTGATTCTTCTGTCACATCCTCACCAGCCATACGGATGCGTATGCGCGTTTTTAGGAAGTCCTTTTTGAATTCTGGACTCTGTGCTAACAGAAGGCGCAATCCCTGAGCAGGAGTCTCAACATTCATCTCAACCTGGCGGAAATGTCTTCGTAAATGCCCTGCAAATTTAAAGATGAGCACCTTTCGTGCCTCCAGATGGAATGAGTTTGCTTAATGAAAGCCGGTCTGTAGGGCTCTCTGCGACTAAGGTGACCAGCGCAGTCATGATGAAGAACCATATTGTCATGCAGGAGGATCATGGCGTGGCATGGGTCAGCACCAGGGAAAGGCTGGCGAATGATTACGTCGCCGGGCCCAGCTTCCGACAGTTCAACCCGATGGAAATCATTGGCTTCCATATTTTTGAGATACAGGTTCTCTTCCCGAAGCCACCACCCCTGCGTCCTCTCAAAATCAGGCAAATCGATGCCGCACAGATGGTACGCATCACGAAAAAGGGTGTAGCAATCCATCACTCCATGTTCAAACCGGCGGCCAAGCAAGTGCGGCACCACCCTGAACTTACGCAATCCGCCATTAGATGCCAGCCACCATGGCAGGTCAGTCAGCACCTGCGCATGACGATCTGCACCAGATAGAACGGATATGCTTTCAGGGTGTGAGTGGAATACCGCCGTGATATCACCCTGCTCTTCTGCTGCCAGCCAGTCGTCGTCGCTTATACGGAAGTGTCGCGCTGGCTCAGGGTGTGAGTTACTGCACGGGAAGAACGATGAGTTATCAATGATAAGTCCGCATACCTCGTCACACGATGTCGCGGCATAATCGAGGCACTGCTGAATCAGCTCACCTTCTGTGAGCCAGGGAAGCTGCTTATCGGCATTGGCTCCGGGCGCGGGTATCGAAACCTGCATCCTGTCCTCCTGTGTGAGCATTTATCTTTGGCAGGGTCAGATGTTGGATTATCCCTTTCGTCTGCAACTGGCGGTCCGTCGTATCCACATCCGGCCCCGCGATACTGCCACTGGCATACATCAGCAAGAATGGTTCTTGCCGGGATGATGGCGTTATCACAGTCAATTGGCGTTGCCAGGGTATAGGTGACCTGTTCGGCGGTTTCCTCTGTCATCTCTTCCACGACGTAACGAGAAACTGCCTCCATTGATGGATCTGCGTCAGGGTTACCGTTGGGAAAGTTGACTGCATCGAGATGCTTAACCGGCACCTGGCGGCGAGTAATCACCACCCCGAGCATGTCGTCGAAGTCATGGTTAATGCCGGTTATCAGGCCGGTGATATTTGCAACCGCCATAGTGGGGCGCGCATAGGTCCCCTCGTTTTTGATTTCGAATCCCTCTATGGCTATCGGATATGCCGGATAGGCGACCCCTTTCCATACAACATCGCCGTAATATCCATTGGTGCCGGAGTGAAAGCGGATTACATCGCCGCCATAGGGCTGAAGGTTTGCCTCGAAGAGGTCAATGAATGCGCCAACGCCCGCTTCAACGCTTTCGATAATCAGTTCCGCTGGTATATCGCGCACGGAATACTCCCATTAAAAAAGCCACCCGCGGGTGGCTACTGTTTGAATATCAGGATGTCGCTGATTTACTGATAAGGATATGTTGAGTATTCAGCCCGTCCATGTTTGGGGCATGGGCGCACATAGCGATGAGGGATGGCTGATTACCTCTGGTTAAGGAAATAGGATGGCTCTTGAAGAACATCATTTGAATGTAAGCTGCGAAGCGACTAACTTACAGGAAATAAATAAAGAAATCGGCCAACTTAAGATGGTTATTGGGTTTATTTTAACCAAATTGCCATCCGAGGAAAGGCAGCAAGTGATCGATGACTTAAACCGATGGGGATTGCCAAATTCTGCGGAAGAATTTGACCAGTTTGCAAACCCTCGTCCTCCTCGTTAATTCAATAGTTCCATTTTTATCAATCGACCACCCAATGTAAGCGGGTGGTTTTCCACATTCATTTTCCATAACTATCTCCCGCCTTTCGGCTTATCGTGGTACCTGTTCAAATGTGGCCGTCAGTTCATACATCTGGCCGGTCTTCACCATGCTCCATGACCGACATACAAATAGCCCTTGCACGCCAGTATCAGATGGCGTCCAGTAGAAGGACTCGACGGCCATTCTTGCTTTTATGAATGCTTCAGCCTCCCTAGCCGTATTAGTCCTGACGCATTTCCTATCCTCAACACCCTTAAATGTCAGAGAATATTTAGGCATCAAAGGGTTAATTCCTTTTACCTGCCGCTGCTCATAACCATCTCCTAGTTTAACCACCGCCACGTTAGGAGCGCTTTCGACGGAGTATCCTTTTTGTGGTGACCAGATAAATGTTTCGGGCATTATTTTCTCCTCGGCTGAATCATTCCATTCGGCCGATTGGCCTGATCACTAATCTGGTAGAGAGCCATTTTTTTACTAATGGCAACGGCCCTGGATTCAATTTGCGCCCATTCTGCCTCTCCTATTCCTCCAGTAGTGTTGATAGTGAAAGCTATGTTTTGCACCATCCCACCACCACCACTGGAACCTATATCACGGTTGCTGATAACCCGACCATTGTCGCCCGGTATCATGTACTGACTGCCGTTATTGGCCTGGAATATCTCCGGCCTGCCGTTCTCACCGACGCGGTACATGGAATTAGCTGCTACCGGCCCACCGTTATAGCGGGCGCCTGCAATTGCGAGACCTTTAGCCGCCAGAAGCGAACTTGCATAAGATGCCTGTCCGACCGCCGCTGCGCTGCCAAGCGTTGCTACAGAGGCGCTTAACGCTGCCGGCGCCCATGCTGCTGCTGCCGCTGTGGCCTGCGCTGCGGTTGATGCTAATGTTGCCGCTGCTGCCGCCTGTGATAGGAGCTGGTTCTTCACATACTGAATACCCATCTCAACCAGGCTACCAACTACGCTGCTCAGGATGGTCGTTCCTATGTTGGCAAACGCTTCCTGAAGGCTCTGCGTGCCGCCAATCAGGCCAGTGATGGCGTTAGTCGCCCCTCCCTGTAGCGAGTCGATAGCAGAAGCTGCAAGCTGGTTAATCTCGCTTTGCTGCTGCCACTCCTGCCACATTGCCGCCTGCCTTTTCTGGCGATACTGTTCCTCAATCGAAGCTCTTACGGCCTCTACTTCTGCGATTCTCTGAGGGTAGAGAGTGGCATACTGATTCAACTGCTCCATTTGTTTCTGGAAAGTATCGTCTGCTGCAGTAACGGGTGATACCTGACCTCTTAGCGCGCTGAAGTTCTGCGAAGCCTCCTTGCGTTTCTGCTCCTCGTCTTTAGCAGCTTTTGTAGCCTGAGCTACATCGTACAGCTTGCCCGCCAGCTCACCTGCCTGTTGAACCTGTTGTGCTGTGGCGGCAGCGCCTATCTGTTGCTGTGCTGCGAGAATTGCCGCCTCCCTGCCCATTCCTTGCTGTTCAAGAACAGCTATTTGGTATTTCTCGGATAGCTGGTCAAGTTGGTTAACAACCTGTTGCTGGGCAGCCGCTGTCTTTTTGGCTGCAGCCTCTGCTTCAGAAGCAGCTTTCTTCTGCTCTTTTTCTTGCTCTTTTAACGCTTTTTGCTCGTTCTCGTAAGCTTCAATGCTGTCATAGCTCGCATCAATAGACTTAAGCTCAGCGTCTGTAGCCCCAAGAAGTCCAGCAACATATTTAGCCCTTTGCCTGGTGCTGAAGCCTACTGTTGCGGCTTCATTTTTAGCAGCCTCAACAAGCTTATTTAACTGCTCAGCATTTCCTGACAGAGCCTGTTTTGATGCCTCGGTTGCACCAGTAAGGTTGTCCAGTGCGCCTTTAAGTACGTTGATAGCATCTGTAGCATTTGCAGCTGATACATAGTTCTGGTTAACGACATTTGTTAATTCATTTAGTTTTGGATTGGCATATCCAGTTTGCTCACTTAGAGATGAAAGTGCAGCTGCAGCAGACTGCATGTTTTCAGCTGTGGGCTCTTTCTGCAGGTCTCGGAATACTTTCACAAGGCCAACAGCCTGTGTTTGAGTAATTCCAAACGTCTCGGCCATAGAATTGGTGACATTGTTCAGGATGTTAAGGCCTGAAATGTTACCCGCATAACTGCCACCTAACTCTTTCAGTGCAGCTGATACATCAACGCCTTTTCCCTCGAGCGTCGTTAGCTGGCTTTCAGCTGCAGACATGCTATTACGCCAGCTTCCGAGGTCATTAATCTGCTCTGATATGACTGTGCCGGCGGCGCTAATGGCTTTTTGAGCATCTGTCATCGCCACTGCGATCTGGGCTTTTGCTGCGTCTGAGCTAACTGCAGCTAGCCGCTGTATTTTTTCCGATAAAGCACTGACGCCAGAGTCCGTTTTGACAACTGTGTCAGCCAGTGCCTTTTGGGCCACTTCCAGCTCTTGAGTTGCATCTTTAGAGTTGAATAAGGATGGGAGCAGGGCGCCTGCTATAGCGCCAGTGATAGCGATAATTGCACCGATTACCGCCCCGCCCGGACCAAAAATGGATGCTATTTGAGAACCCTGCTGAGCGAATACCATCATGGCGTTCTGACCCATCTGCAACTGAACAGCGACGTCCTGTACTTGATAGCCTAGCTGCCCGAATGTTCCACGAAGGTTTCCCATGCTTCTTGTGGCTGCAGATACAGACTGAGCAGTCGCCGTGACATTTGTTTCCAGCCGCTTGAACTGATTTATGTTCTCGTCTAATGCGGACTCAATCTCACTGAGAACTTGATTGACCTGCCGCCCGCCTTGTAAAAGAGGTGCCACGTCAGCGCTTACTTCGTAAACGATACTTCCGGCATTTTCTGCGCCTGCCATGCTTTTCTCCGGCTATAAAAAAACCCGCCGGAGCGGGTTAGTTATTGTTTGGTTCCAAGGCTTTCTATGTATCCTATCGCCTCTTCAGACTGCTGACATTGAGCCTTGATACCTACATCAGACTTTTTACAGTTTTCATTCAGCTCAGTGACCTTGTTAACTGCAAACATGAGCTTCTGAACGGCAACTTCACACTGTGCTTTGTTCGAATTGTCACGGCATATAGCAGATTCTGCCGACTTCAATGTTGAAGTCATCTCTCCTGCCGCGTGCGATGCTGATGTAGCGAAAAGAAACATTAAGAGGTATTTCTTCATTTCACTCTCCTGTCGAATAACTAAATCCTATCAGGAAGTGATCGGTTTTCAATCGCTGAGCCGAAAAGTTGCGCATTGTTTCGTGCATCATGCGGCTTTCGCTAATTTTCTGGCCTTCTTGGCGAAGTAGTCATCAGCAACCTTATCGTACTCGTCTCTTGTGAAGCCTTTCTGGTCTGGATACTTTGCATTTAGCAGCAGCTGAAACTTAGTCATCGTCAGGTTGCCAGCCTCTTGCTCGCTGAGGCCAAAGTGAGTCTGGGCAGCCACGATATAGTCAATAGCGGAGAACTCAGCGCTGGACTCACCATTCTCATGGCGCTGAAGCCGCCTGATCTTCGCTTTGCCAATCACTCCGTGGGTAATGAGCTCTTGCGCAATCAGTAGAATGTCAGATGCAGGAAGCAGGCCGCTTCTAAACTTAAAAGTGCGCCCCTTCCCTCTTGCAGGCTGAAGGTATCCTGTCAGCGCTTCGGCCTCTCTTTCGCAGCAGGCGTTCATTACCACTATCGCAGCGATATATGCTTTCCTTCCGTAAGACGTACGGTTGATTTGGTTGACCAACCATTGCGGAATATGGCCGTACAATTGCACGGCGCTAACCAGGATATCTGACAGCTCGTTATGATGAAGGTCGTAGAATGCCTGAACTATCTCTTGTGGCTCGCCAATCTTTGTCATGTTCACAAATGAGGGGCGAAATAAATATTCTTCACCATCAACAGTGATGAGGCACTCGCCGATCTCTTTTAAAGGGGTCATAAGGTTTCCCTGAAATTACCATTTTCGGGGCCACCATAAGGAAGCCCCTGAAATGGCAATTACGCAGTTACGGTGATTGAACTTGAGCCCGTTTTGCCGCCATCATTCGATGTGAATGTGATGGTGGCCGATCCGGTGGCGACGCGATTAACCAGCCCGGTAGCATTAACCGTGGCTTTTGAGGTGTCAGATGATGACCACACGCCAGTTTTGTCAGTGGCGTCTGCCGGCAGAACGTTAGCAGTCAGCTGAACGGTGGTGCCTACTGCGCCAGAGCTGGTAGAAGGCGTAACACTTACGCTGGTTACAGCAACATCATCAGCTGTATCGATAACCTGAATAGTGTCAGCCGCCGCTACCTTAAACTCGGTAGAGAACGTGATGATGTCATTCGTGCCGCCATCAGAGCTCAGTGCGTTGATCAGCATGTAGCCAATGAACGTTACCGGACCAAACTCCATCCGCACCCACAGAGTAGGCTGACGGGCCGCCTGAATTTCGGTATTGAAGTACTTAATCAGGCGGCCCACACCGTACTGGTCCAGCTTGTCGTTACGGCGCACCTCACCCTCAAAGGAGATGGTGAAATCAGCATTTGTGACGATATTTTCGACGTAGCCTTTGGTGTCGTCAGCATCAGAAGTCACGCTGTTCGGCGAGAAGTCGAAGCCTTTACTTGTACCTGCCGCCAACGGCATCCACTCAGATTCAAGCGGCACTGTATCTGCACAGCCATCTGCTACTTCGAGCACGATGGCTCTACCAAACAGCTTTGTGTTGTCTGTTGGGCAATTTGCTGCCATGGGGAACTCCTATTAATAAATAAAAAGGCCGCCTTATGGCAGCCTGGATTTTTGCTTACTCCCCGTAGAGGCAAGCGAACTGAAGTCTGAAAACGATGCGACCTTCTTCTGTTAGCACCGGTGAGGGTATTCCCCCTACATTTTCGATATGCCCAATGCATGGATCTGCCATTGGATTAGCCTGCACGTAGTCTATGATTCGCTGTACCGCTGTTAAAGCTTGGCTGCGTTTATCCTTCGCGCCTATGACATTCACCAGCACGTAGTATTCACTACCAAGTTCATTGCGTATCGCCGAACCACCGTTAGGCTGGAATAGAATGATGGCTTTTTTCAGGTCTTTTGGATCTTCAAAAAGTAACTGCTGAACCTCGAAACCCGCCGTTAATCCTGCTGCACCAAAAGAGTTACGCACACGCTCATGCATCATAGGAGTCATAATTTCATCTCCTTTCTGATGATTGCGAGCATCTCTTCTTCATTATCTTTAGCCGGATAGTACAGAAATTTTGGGTTACCATTTGGTCCCCAAATAACACCCCGGGAACCTTCTGCCTCACCACGCCTGACAGGACGGTCAGTCTGCGTGTTTAGATACTTTCCAGGGGCCTCATGCACCGCGGCGGCGTAGCTTGCCGAGTAACCCACCTTGCCTGTTATCCTTGTGCCATTGAAGTCTATTTGCCTGAACTGGCTATTTAACAGGTATGACGTGTCTCTCGGCACTTCTTTAGCCGAAGCGGCACTGAGTATTAAAAGAGCTGACTGAATGCCGCGCACAGCTTTCTTGCCGGAAACTTCTTTGATGATTGTTTCCATTTGAGCTTGAGCGGCCATAATTCCGCGAACTTTTCCGGCCATAGTCACACCCCTGTGATGATCGCAAAGTCATCCGCCATTCGGTCGAAGGTGTCTGCATAGCGAATTACCTGCCGAACTTCATCAGCGCCGGCCACAATCGGGTCAAATTCGGTCGATATGCCAATCAGCAAATAATCACCGGCCTCTGCCAGCGCGAACTCAGTCCAGACGGTGTTTTTCACGACGATTTCAGCGCCCAGGCTGCCGATTCTCTTCGACAGGCCGCCTTCGTAATCCACCATGATTTGCTCAGGAAGCGCATAGCCCAGCGGATCGCCGTATTCGTCAGTTCCTTCCAGCTTTCGCCAGATGGTCGCCGTGGCTGTGTATGACCAGTTTGCTGTTTCCGACATCAGCCCTCCTTCCAGCGGATCACCATCGCGCCAGTCGCCCTAATGCTCGGGCAGTTGATGAACCACTCGCCGTCAGATTTGACGTAGCCGGTAGTTTCACGACCAGTGTCGGTCATCACCCATACTCGGGTGAATGAACGAGGCAGTCGTACGGCTACAGATACCCACTCCATCAGCATCCCCCAACAACATCGAAGAACCCGGCGCTGTTACCTGCGCTGATCGGCAGCTCACCGGTGCAACCGTTGGTGTCGAGTCGGTATAGCGTGTCACGCAGCCATGTCACACCGTCGTCGCCATACTCAAATGAGCGTGACGCACCAGATGGCGCTGACTGCGATTTGACACGCCGCGCGCCGGATGAAGTAGCCATCAGCGCCGCAGCGTATATAAGAATGAGCTGGGAGGTGCACTCGTCATACCCGGCACCTTCAAGGCACGGGATAATCTTGTTCACCACGCAGAGGATTGGAGTAAGCAAAGCGTCAGGTATGGCATACCCCAATTCGGAGAGGAAGCCTTTCACGTCGTCAGCCGTAACTGGGGTCGCCATTGTTATTTCACCTTCTTCTTCAGTTCTTCCAGCGCCGCTTCTGCGTCATCAGCGCGCTTCTTTTCTGCTGCCAGCGCATCGGCGTGAGCCTTGTCTTTCGCTTCAGCATCTGCGTTCAGCTTTTCGATCTGCGCCAGCGCATCGGCGTGTTGCTTTTGCAGCCCGGACAGGTCAGCGGTTTGCGCCGAAGGAGTAGCAACTTCAAAGGAAAGCTTTTCGCCTTTCTTCTTATCGGTTTCCTTGGCCTTACCTGTGCCTATCCAGCGCTGTGCTGTCGCGTCGTCTACTTCCACCACCGAACCAACCTCCAGTTTTCGGAGGTTGGCACCGGCGTGCAGGTTATTTGCCACGATTTCTACCAGTGCCATGAGAGCTCCTTAGCTCGATGCGTGAATGACGGAATATTTGTTGTTGATGTCCTGCTTAACCATCAGGCCCATCGCACCCCAGGTGCGCCAGATGTAGTCGCTGTTGTACTCCGGGCGCGGAGATGCAACTGTGCCGATAGCCTGACCGACGATCGGAGCGATAACGCCTGAGCCCAGCGGAACGATGACAATTTCGTTACCGGTCAGTTGGCTGTCTTCTTTGATAGCTGCCACGCCGGTCAGTTTCAGAATTTCATCCATCACGGTGCCGGACTGGTAGTTATCGGAGAAGAAGCGCTCCAGGTTGGAGATGATTTCTCCGGATACATACCAAGTCTGATCTGCATACTGGCTGTTAATTCGGCGCAACTGGTCACGCAGCGCAATTGCGCCAGCGCGCATCTGCTGGGAAGTTGCAGTAGGCGACGTGAAGTCAATGTTCAGACCGGAAGCGCCCAGATCAATTTGCGCCACGCGTTCGTCATCCTTCAGGCCTTTCCATGTCAGGCCATCGAACACTGCGAAATTACCAGCCTTATCGCGGAAGCCGTTGAAGATGTAATCAACGTAACGGCGCTGTACGTCTTCTACAGAACCGCGCTGTGCATCAGCCTGAGACTGAAGTGCTGACGGGCTGTTGAAGATCGGGTCACGCCATTCGAACTTGAAGCCCGAGTCGTGGATGGGAACCATCGTGCCGTCGAAGGTGTAGCTGCGGGCATCAAGCGCCGCGCCGACCTGCCCGGACATTGATGTATGAGCCCAGCCACGGCCACCGGTTCGGGCGTAGTCGTAACGGGACTGTTCAAGACGCACAGAGCGTGACAGCGGCATCAGGTCGTTAAGCAGGGTGAACTCGGTATTCGGCTCAAACTGCTGCAGCACGGTAGTATCGAATGCGCGATAGAGGCGGCGGATATCATCCACCGCGTTCACTGCGTCAATGCGCGGTGCATTCTCTGCAATGCCGCGGAAACTGGCACGAGCCAGAAAGTCAGCTGCAGCCTGAGCACTGGCATTACGCTCGGCGGTCAGAGATTGAAACTGTTCCTGGTTGATCTCCAGGTTGCCAGTCTCCTGACCAATTTTCTTCGAATAAACAAACATTCAGTGCTCCTTACTTGAACACAACGCGAATCAGATCGCCGGCCACCGCAGTGACTGCTTTATCTTCTTCGACATAAGCGAAAACCGCGGCATCCGCTGTGACTGCGGTAACGCGACCGTTGGCAACTGCTACCGGCTGGCCTTTGGTATAGGTGCCAGCTGCAGCACGCACGTTCAGGAACATGCCCGGCAGCGGGTGAATGCCGATCACCAGCTCATTAGCTGCGATGGCATCATCAACGCTCATGCAGCGGAGGTAGTCTTTGTTGGCTACGTACTTAATCGCGCTCTCTGCGCCAGCAACCGACGCAGTGAACTTGTCAGCGGTGCTGAAGAAACCGACAGTACCCGGCAGAGTTGACGCGGCAGCGCCGCCTTCACGGTTGAGCAGCGGATTAGGGAATACGCCGCCCGCGTGGATTACATGCTTTCCATCTTTAGCCATTTTTTACTCCGGCATTTCGCTGACAGATTGATTGGTAGCCGTATGGCGAAACGCACCATTGAGGCCGGTTGATTTCTGGCATTTGGCGTACATGGCGTCGAGCGCCTTGCCGTCCAGGTCGGCGACTTCTTCATCGCTCATGTTCATCGCCATCTTCACAGCCGCACGCTTATCGCCTTTCTCTTTGTCAGCGTTCGCGTTCAGGCTGTTAACAACGGTGTCGACGCGGTATGCGAGCGCTTTCGCCCACGCCGGGATTTCTTCACCGTTGGTGGCGTTATCTTTCGCCTTCTTGTCATCCGCTTCTTTCTTCTCACGGGCGGCCTTCTCTTCAGGCGTTTCTTCTTTGCTGTCGGCGTTTTCTGCCAGCATCTGGTTATATGCGTCCATCAGTTCGGCATCGGTTTTACCGTCAACCGATTTACCTTTGGCCTTCAGCGCATTAACGATGAGCTCTTTCATCGGGTCTGTTTCCTTCTGGGTTGAATCGCTGTTGGCGCCGAAAAACGCCTTTAGCTGGTTGAAAAATGTTTTGAATGCGGGGTCTTGCTGGTCTGGGGTGGTAGACTCTTCGAGATTGACGACCTCGATTTCGACTTCATCACCCTCAGCGTTAACGAAGATGCCAACACCTTCCTCCGGTGTACCGGCGCCTGGCTCATCAAGCAGAACAGCCACATGGTCAAACAGCATGTTTGTGGCGATCTCGTTGTACTTCTTGCCCTTAGATTCACCATTGGCAGCGATACCGGAATACAGAAGTCCGGTGGAGATGTGGATCGGGTCTGAGTTGGTGCCAGCAAGCATCTCGTCCAGACGGTTAATCAGGCGCTTTCCCTTGTCGCTCGACTCAGCGTACTGGCGGTCGACGTACATATCGCCGCTGACCTTGCCTTCTTCGTGGCTGACGTTCTGGAGCCATGCGCCAACGTGATAGTTGTTCACAGCCCGGACATCGCGCGCCGATACGTGCTTGCCATCCACTTTCGGGTGGCCCAGCGGCATCGGGTTTCGCTCGAGCGTGTTGTAGGCCTTTTCGATTTCGGCTGCCGGGTACAACTTCCGGTTCATCACGATATCGTCCACGACAGGCGTGATGCCGCGAACCACGATATGTGGCTTGCCGTCGATGGTTTCAGTGGTGATGTTTGAAGCGGAGTTGACGACGGTCAGCACGTTAACGCGGTTGCGTTTCATGCTGGGTCCTCATTGGTGTATTTCAGGTAATAAAAAAGGTCACCGAGGCAACCTTTATCTAATTGAATGATTACACGATAGGAATATTGATGGTAACGGTGATTTCATCTATGAGACGGTTCTCAGCGATGTCGCTAATAGTCTCAACTTTCACCAACCTACCTTCCATTAAAGTCTCACCATGATCCGCAATTGACCAAACTTTTATATTAGTTTGGAGATCACGCCTTAAGGCATCAACAATCATGTTCGCTTTATGGAAATCCTCATGCGCTTTTGCTGTAAATTTAGCAACATTCATGTCGCCATCTTTAGTCATGCTTACATGCAAAAGATCACCAATTAGCATGCCATGATCTGGCTTTTCACAGTTTTCTGGTCCTGTGTGTAACTTTGAATTGAAAAACATGAGCTCTCCTTACTAGTTAATGCTCATATTTTTTATATCATGAACTTACATTCCACTGCTTGCGCTCTTTCGCCAATTTTTCCGCCAGCCCTTTATTGATAATGCTGCCGTCATCGTTGAGCAGCACCGGAATCTGGCTGCAATAGCAGTTGTAGCGGTTGCCGTTTTCAGCGTAGAAGTCCCGCACCTCTTCGGTGGTGTAGACCTTTCCATGACGGCTGGCGTGCCAGGCTCTGGTGCTGGGCTTTAATGCTGAAAGCCACAGCGTTGCTGTATTCAATCCCAGCCTGTCTGCAGCCCAGTCTGTTTCGTTCCATTGCGCCTGACGCAATGCGCCGACCTGCTCCGTTTGCGCGATGCTTTTGGCCTTTGCCATCGACACATCAAGACGCTTACTAACGATGCTGGCTGTCTCTCTTGGATTGATGCCCCGCCCGATGGAATCAGCAATGATATTCGCCAAATCTGCACGAGCCGTATCGCTGATGCCCTTCCAGTCGCTGTAGGTGCTGATATAGGCGCTGGCGATCTGGTTCTGATATGCCGGGCTGGACAGCAGTTGCTGCAGCGTTGTCTCGCTGGCATAGACTGGAGACTGGACCGACAGGTTGGTAAAGGCATTCAGCGTGCCTCGCTCATACTCAGAGGTGACATAATCCAGCGCCCACAGATTCTGGCTTCCGCCATCAAGAAGCGCATCATCAAGGATGGTCTGCACTATCTGAAGCAAGCTAGCCAGCTCTGAGGCGGTCATGTCGTAAATGAACTTGCCGGCATTGACCTGGTACAGCGAAGATACTGCGCCTTCGTTGTTGCACATCATCCATGACCGCTCGCCGTTGGTTTCTCGCTGGCGCCCGGTCATTCGCTGCCCGAACAACTCCTTCAGACGGCGTTTAATGTTCAGATACCGGTCTTCGATATCGTTGAACATCCTGCTGACCTGCCGCGATGACTGAGTAGGGTCGGCTTTATTGCGCGGTACGATCGGCGTCCCGATTCTCGTCGGCTGGGTTGAGAGGATCATCGGTTGTCACCTTCTGTTCAGGGTCTGGGCTTTTCACCTCTTTGCGCGGCTCCAGCTCACCAACCGCGCGGATTTCGTTTTCATCCACTGCCGGTGTGCCGTATGCCTGCTGAGTGTCTTTAGCCACAGTCGCCATGGCCTGCATGTTGGCAATCTTCTCTTTCTCGCTCGGAGCGAGCAGATCAGACCATGCCAGCGACACTTCGCCGGATGATGGCTGGTCGATAACGCCAAGTGTCCAGAAGCGCTCAAGGATGGTTTCGATTACCGATGACATAAAACCCCATCGGCGACCGTTGCAGCGCTTCGCCCAGTCCGTTTTATCCTCATCCGAAGCAAGACGCCCCGTCTGCTGGCCAAAAAGAATGGTGAACGGGCACTGGATTGATGCGGCGAACTCGTTGGCGGTAACTTCCCATGTCGGCTTAGGGTCTGCAGCTGCAACTGAGAGAACAGACGGCGTACCGGCCTGCATTACGAGAGCGGCATCAGTACCACGGTTCATCTTGGCGACCTTGTCGTTCAGAGCCTCACCGAGGTCTTTGTAGCCAGCATCCTTCGCCATTTTGCCAATGGCGTCCATATTGGTGCCAGAGTCGAATGCGATACCAAGCTGTCGGCTGGCGTTCTTTAAGAATCCCTCGGCGCTGCCGCCAGAGACTTTCTCAAGGTCGAGCAACTTGTTGTAACCGGCACGCAGGAAAGGAACCCCGGAGAGCATGTTTTCGTCTTCAGATCCTTCGCACAGGATGATGATTCGCTCCGGGTGAACAGTAACGCCGCGCACCGGGCCGTAGGTACCGTCATCGCCAACCGGCTGCTCGTTGAAGTTATACGAAACTGGCTGGCCGTACGTTTCTGAAAGCGTGTCGGTGTCGAAGTTGCCTGGCTTAACCTGTGACTCCCACGCGGGGATCAGCTTCACGATGGCCTTGTCTTTCAGCCGTGCCACCACCGACCTGTCTACCGGCTCACTCCATTCCCTGCCGTCACGGAACTGGATGAGCAGCGCTGAATACCGGCCAACAAGGTTACGGCGATCTGCATCCTTGATTTTCGGCCAGTGCTTCTTCAGTAGCTTGGTTACCGCCTTTTCCCAGCCGGTGGTTTTTGTCGCCTCCTTGGCTTCCTCGCCGTCGATAATGGTTGGGTTATCCATCCAGCAGGATTCGAGCAGTTTATGCACCGCAGCATAGGCCACAGCGTTACGCTCGTAGGCGCGATAGTAGCGGTCGAACTCAAGGCTGTTGGGATAGCCGAACTCATCCCACAGCTTCGTGCGTTTGGTATTCCCAGGCTGGCCTGCGTACAGCATGCGCTGCCGCCCGATAGCATCAGCAAGGGCATTAACGAGGAACTGTTCCCCGGTGCTTAATTCACTCACTGATGAGCTCCTTAGAAGAATACTGCGCCGACCTGCTTCGGCGAATGCAGCACGCGGTATCGCGTGGCGTCGTAGTCGTGGTCTTCCTGGGTGGTGTCCACGTCATCTGGATTTTTATCGTCGCGGACAAGCACTGGGATTCGGCTTATCCATCCACGACAATGCTCCATGACGTAAAAGGCTGGCTTATCCGGCATGCCAGATTCCGTTTTCTTACCTTCGACCACAGCTTCAAGCATGTCGGCAAATAGTGATGCGCCGTTGATGCGTGAGCCTGGCTTCTTATCGGCTGGCAGCCAGGTAACGCCCTGCGCCTCCATTTTCTGTGCGATGGAAAGCTCGTTATCGCCAGTGTTGAATATTGCGCCGTCAGCCGGCCCCGGAATAACACTGCTGCATATTCCCGGCACAATGTGCATCTGCCCTTTGCCCTGAACCTCTTCAGGCTCTTCAACTTCTTCACCGGCAAGGCGCTTATCAATCCACGCCACGCCCTTTGCGACGTTGGTCGATGACATGTTAAGCCCTTTGTTCAGCTCGTCAGGCGGGCAGCCATACCACTCACCAATCAGAACCAATGTTCCTGCAGGAGGGCAGAATTTACGGCCGTCTGGCAATGTCGCCTCTGTACCGTCCGACTGAGCCCACCAAAGATTAGAGAACGGCTTAGACTCACCCCAGTCATGGGACCGGTCAACAGTCCAGCTTTCAGGAATGGTGAAAGCTTTGATGACGTGCATCGTCTCATTCCAGAGGTGGTCGAAGCGGCCGCCACTGGTCACATCCCACGAGCCCTCTACCCAAGCTTTACGCCGGTTCGGGTCTTTTATAGCCATCAAAGTTGCGATGTATTGCGGGTCGAGATACGGGTTCTCTTTGAAAGAACCATGAATGGCAACGCGAGTAAGCGTCACGTCCTCTTCACGTTCGGTCTGAGGGTTAAACACCTTCTGAGTTTCGCGAATGATGGTGCCGCGCGGCGCTGGCTCGATGAAGCGTTTCTTCACCCATGTATGGCCGATGCCAAACGGGTTAGTCGTGCTGAACGTCTCCAGAGGTATCGGCTTGAGCAGACTGCCGTCCGACAGAGGGTAGTTCTCAGGCCGGAACGACGAGCGCCGGCAGGAAAACATCATCTCGTAGAATTCCGCCGACTGCTGCTTGGTCAGTTCGTTGAAGCCGATAAACGGGAATTCCTGTCCGTGATAGTCCCAGTAGTCGCCCTCTTCCTTCCCGAAGCGGAAAAGCAACTCTTCACCAGTAGGCCATACCCAGCGTAATTCACTGGCAGATGCCAGATATCGTGCGCCGTCGTTAAACAGGCGGTACATACGCTTTGACTGGGTAATGATGTCGGTAAGGTTTTTATACTCGGTATCGAAAATAACGCCGCGCCAGAAAGAGCCGTAACCCATGCCAACCAGGCGACGAAACCGCGCCAGCTGCGCGGCGGTTTTACCGGGTCCGCGCGTTCCCTCGTAGAGGATTTCGTTACACGGGCAACTCAGGGACAGTGACTGCGAACCAGGAAGCGGCTTCCAGACGGCTTTGTAATTCATCCACCCAGTACCTCGCCTTGCTGCTGTTGCGCCGCTTTCTCCCATTCATCAACGCTTGTGCACGATGGGATAGGCATGATGTTGTGAGTTGCCGTGACCTTCTGCTCTACCTGCTCTTTGAATGCCTGCACACTGATGTGCTTGCCAAGCAGCTCAAGGTTCTTCACCTTGTCAGGCCATTTGATCTTCTTGAGAAGACCCGCCGTGTGACCGTCTCCAGCCATTGTCATAACATCAAATCCTGACAATGTTGTGCGCCATACCTTAGGCCACAGGGATACTGGTTTCAGATCTCCCGTCTCAGTCAGGATGTCGAGCACATCCATCTGGTCAATCTCAAACAAGCGCTTCAGCACATAATCGGCATCAATATCGATTCGATCATTGCGCTCCGTTTTGAGTTCGGAGATTCTGGACTGGATGCTAAGTTTCGCTAAGTTTTGAGCGCCCTGTTCGTTCGCGGTCTTTTCGCTGTACCCCGCCCGAATAGCCGCTTGTGTAGCGTTTAAATCGATGAGGTACTCGCGACAGAACATTTCTTGTTTGTCGGTGAGTGCCATGTTTCTTCTCTGGAGGTTTTATGAGTAAGTTAACTTTTTCAGGCGTTTCTAGCTTGCTTTCAAAGCACGGTGATGATTTGCAATATCAGACAAAATGGATGCTTGAGAGGGTTTCCAATTACTGGACAAAATCACGCACCAAGAATTCCCAGATTGGTGTAGAGCTAAGAGAGTCAGAGCTTTATGTTTCAATCCCTCAATGCAGGTTCGAATGTACCAGCGAGAGTAGATTGATATTCAAAAACAACGCAATCTTAAGCGAGGTAACGTTTTTCGTTCAGGATAACGATGCTAAATCTGCCTTCCATAAGCTATACGTAAACCAAGATTTAAATGTTAATTTTGGCACTCCCACAAGAGATCCCGTAGTGGATCTTGAGTACTCAATTAACTTTGAGGAGAATTTTATGAATGAGTTGATTCAAGCCGCTTCTGAGGCCGATCTTATTTGAGGATCATATTAAGAAGACCGAAGCGCTTCATTTTTGCCCTTCCTCAATGGCGGCCAAAGCAATCGCCGTCATTGCGAATTCTTTTCTGCTCGCTTCTTCACACAGCTTGATAATCTTGTGCTTAATGGAAAAAATCTCCTCTCTCTCAGATTCCTCAAGCGTGGATATGGCCCCAAGCAAAATTAGGCGCTGTACTTCCTCTTCTTTATCTGATGCCATGTTTTACTCCTTTGTCTCTTCTTCGGACTGACCGGGCTCTTCTGCCACAGGCACAAAGTGGAACTGCTCCACGCTATCCGGGCGGAAGTACCGCCACTCACCCGTGTCGGTCGCCAGCGCAACGAAGCCGTTTACGATTTCAGGCTGGCTGCGCTTCATCAGTCCGGTGAAGGTTTCTTTCGATGTGGTGGTGATGGTGATTTTGTAGATGTCGGACATTAAAAGCCTCTTTATTTGCTTGAGAATATGTCCAATTTTCCGCAGGAAGTGCTTTCTGATTTAACCCTCACTATTGGGAAAGTGGTGATTGCCATTGGCACTCAATCCATTCACTGTGCAATAGAGACCATTATTGATGCAGGAATTTGCCTGCTCTTTTCTATAGGGGGTAATATGGTTACTGAGTTAGAAATCTCTTTAGCAATTGCTTATGCACCATCTATCAATCATGTCATCAAAACCGCATGCCTGGTTATCAGATTGGCTGTGTTAAAGCGTTACGGCATTATCAAACCAACCAGCAGGCGAACTTTGTAATGGCAATAAAAACCGCCCGGAGGCGGCTTATATTTAGATGATATCGCTCAAATAATGCATGCTTCCGGCGATAACCAAACCAGGGCGTCCTTTCACGCTCCCTTTAAACACTGTTCCTCCTGGCAATTCATTTAACGTCAAATCTAAATCAACGTTATCCACTCCATTAAAAACAGTGGTGTCGTTTGGATTATGCCTTACGACCTTCAATGAGATTTTATTGCCATCAAACACACCTTGATAGTAGCAAACATAGTCACCACCATTAAGGCGATCATCCCGAACGGTAACAATCCCATCACAGTTACCATTGCGGTTAACATTACTGTCAAAAATAACCTTATAAATGCCGTTTTTCATTTCGCATCCTTATATGGTTTTGCCATATGGCTCCGGCATTATACCTAATTTCACTTGAGGAAATATTAACACCATTCAACTTCCAGCTTCGCGCTGCTTCACAGCAGTGCTAACCGTAGACACAGGAGGAGATGATGACAGTCATCATCGTGCCCGCTTGTTAAAACGGGCATTGTGATAAAAGCCGTTGTGAAAGTGGCTCTCAACTTTTTTACGCTGCAAGGTGGTGCTGTTCTTCGATAAGCGGTTGACGATGGTTGCGTTCGAACATCCCGCGCAGCACTTCTTTCCTCTGATCGAAATCCCACCCCATGCTGATGAACACCGTGTTAGCGCGCTGTAGCTCGGTGATACAGTGGATTTGCTCTGGTGTGAGGTAATCGCGAATCGGCTCTTTCTTCCCGATCTCATGATGTACGCGGAACTTAGCCGCGGTCATGCCCAGCGCCAGTCGGTTAATCAGGTCGGCTTCATTGCTGAAGTTATGCGGAGCAATCTGCTTGCCCTGAGCTTCACGCTCATGCTTGATGGCGTCAGTCATCGGTTTGTATTCCAGACGCGCAGAGTTGCGATCCATTTTCTTCTTCGCCAATGCGCCACGCATAGTGAAGAACTCAGCGACCAGACGCTTTTTGAATGTCCGCACAACTTCATTGTTCCGCATGTAGGTGATCAGTAGCGTGGTTTGTTGCTCATTTAATAACCCGACGCGAACCCGAGAGTTGTTGTACCCAGCTCGGATTTCAAATCCGACCTCTCCGAATTCCTCAAGGTCACTCCTGTTGCGGTCAACCAGCTTGATGATGGTGTCATGGTCTCGCCCAACGCCTTCGGAGATGGCGGCAGTGTTGGTTACCAGGTCTAGCTTCTTTATTTCAACTAATTGCATCGGTATTTACCTTTTAGTGATGAACCTTGTCACACAGGAGTCCGGCCCACAGAAGGCACCGATAGCCAAACCGGTATCCTCAAGGGTCATCCTGAAAGGTTCTGTGTATTGGTGTGCGCGTGTGAGACGCAGTATTCCTCTAAACTCGATAATCATCGGGATGGAGAGGATCTGCCCCATGCAGCAGGGCGATGATGCTTTGCAGTAGTGGATGTATCTTCTTGGGGGTTGTCATGCCCCAATAAAAAAGCCCCGCACTTGGCGAGGCTCATAATCCTGGATACTGCTGAGTGAATCTTCTTGGGGTTTGTCCAGCTAATTCATCTTGTGCGCGTTCTTTATCTCCATCACAACCTCGCGCTGCAGGCGACGAATTTCGTCGCGATGCCGGCGTTCCTGCTTCCAGTAAATCCAGAAGAAAAGCCACGTCATAAGCAGCGCTGCGATGCAGCCGCCGGAGATGATGTTGTAGATGGAGTAAGCACTCATTTGGCTTCCGTCGCGCAGTTAGCTTTCCACGTTTTGTTGTGGGTCAGGATGGCGCGCTTGGTGCGTTCATCCATGGTCATAATATCGGCCTCAGTAACGTAGATCGGCTTCACCCAATTGCAGGCCGTATCGACCACAACGGTGCTATTTGTTGATCCAGTTTTCCCGCAGCTCGTCATCAACACTGCTGCCAGGCATGCGAGTAACGGTTTCCTGTACATCAGCGGCCTCTTTGCTGGTTTTGGTCTGGCGCTCAGTAGCAGCCTGAGCCTGTTCGATTTTGGTTTTGGTTTCACGCTCGGTCGCGGCCTGTTCGGCTTTTCCCTTCCCCTTTGAGTGACCAATACCAAAGGCACCGGCAGCGATTGCGACCACTGCAAAGAAACCGGCGATCAGCATTTCAATGAAACTCATGATTTTTCTCCCGGGTTCATTCCCGCGTCGATTTGCTGCTCTTTTATCGCCTTATCGCCTGACAGCTTTTTAGCCCCAAGGTAGCCGGCAGTGCAGAAGCCGAAGTAAAGGCCGAATATCACTTCTGATAGTGTCCCCTGATAGGCCTGCCATCCAACTGCACAGCTGCAGACCAGGAAGCCCAGTGCGGCCTGCGTCCTGCTAAGAGATATAGTGCCGGCGCTACCACGCAGCATGCTGAACACGTCCATCAGATGAGACCTTTGTAGATGTCATAGCTACCTGAACTCATGACTTCAGCGTGTCGTCGGGCACGGTTAGGCGTCTGCCGCGCCCACTTGCTGTTGAGCATTCCACTCGACGCTTCGTCGAACTTGCCTGCGGCGATCATTGCCAGGGTGTTTTTGAAGCCTGCCAGCCCATTCACGCCCATCTGATAGGCCATAGAATAAAGAATGTCCGCACGCGCAGGATTGCACTTCTGGAGAGCTGCACGGATAGACGGAGTTGATGAGCACTGGGCGATCACCTTATCGGTGAATACCTGTAGCCACACATCACCGACTCCACGTGGGACGCTGAAGGTGTAGTTGCTCAGTGGCGCTCCCTTTGGGCCAATCTTGATGCCGCATGCTACCGTCGGAAAACCCTCCGTATCGATATAAGGACGCTCTCGGTAACCCTCCTCGTAATTGAGGATTGGAATTATCTGGCTCACTTCTTCTCCTCCTCTACAAGTGGCTTAACTTTGTCCACGGTCTTTTCAGCAGTTCGTTCAGGTAACGCGTCGAGCTTCACCTTCATCTCACCAACCTGCTTACCGAGGTTCTCGACTTTCTGATCACGCTTATCAGCAATCTCGCGATACTCGGCACGCATCTTGTTGTTAGAGTAGTTGAAGGCAACCGTCAAGACGCTGCACATGGCACAGAACAGAAGAAACATGGCGCCGATCATGAGACGCCCTTTATGGCTCTCAATGAACGCTTTAACTTTCATGGCGATCTTCCTCCAGCTTCGCGAGCATTGAGCTCACCTGGCCCCGGAACTGTTCATCGCCTCCGGTCTGAGTCATTGCTATCAGTATGCGAAGCGAGTTTTTGATGATGCGTATGTCGCTTTCGAGATGAGATATACGCTGCAGATCCTTTTCTCTTCGCTCTCTCAATTCATTGTTCTCTTGTCGCAACTCGTCGTTTGTTGCCTTCAGGAGAACTACCTGCTCTTTGTAGTGCGTTATTACTTCGCCGCCAGCTCTGTTATTAGTGACGGCAGAGGCAATAACCGCGCTTAACGGTTTCCAGAAAAGCGCGAGCGCACCGCCGCCAAATAAAACGGCGGCAATGCTTGTGATTAGGCTGTTCTCCATTGGACGTTTCCAGCTGCGCATTGAAAATAAAAGAGCGCCGTAACTCTGGAAGATGG
Organism: Siccibacter colletis; assembly: GCF_025914095.1. NCBI lineage: Bacteria > Pseudomonadati > Pseudomonadota > Gammaproteobacteria > Enterobacterales > Enterobacteriaceae > Siccibacter > Siccibacter colletis. The sequence goes on from NZ_CP074352.1 coordinate 2,151,358, forward strand.
GGAAATCCAACGGCGCTGAAAACGCCATGCGGCGTAATGTGAGGGTAAGGCAATGTCGGATCTGTGTCCGAAGATACCATGGCTGGGGTTTGGTGGGCCGTGAAGGATTCGAACCTGTCTACCCTTCCCTTATGAGGGGACCGCTCATACCAAATGAGCTTCCGGCCCAGAAACGACAAAGCCCCGCAGATGCGAGGCTTTAATTTCTTATGTCACACACATTGATGGCAACATATACGATTTATTCTGCTCATTTGTTCATTGAAAAGCAAGCGAGTAATGAACTTTTTTTGCGATTTTCTTCGCATTATCGCGAACGATGAACGCATTTTGCATCGGCTGGTAAAGGCAAAACAGTGCAGCGTTGATCACTTCTTTCACTTCACGCCGCACTGTTGAGATGCTTGGCTTCTTATACGTGTTTCCGCCTCGCGTCTTCATCAGGCGCGGACATGCGATTGCATGCTGCCAGGTCGCAATGCGAATTTCGCTCGACTGGTAGACGTAATAAGCCAAAAGCATTTTGTAGGCGTTCTCGTCGATAGCTTTGAGATGTGTCCCGATGACCTGGCTGATCAGCATGCCATCATCATCGCTGCAAACAGGCCGGCTGCACTGCTGTGGCTCGACCGTTGCCATAAACTTGGCAATCATATTAATCATGGATTTGTCGATACGGCCGGTCTGCACCCATGCGCCCCATAACTGGAGCTGGCCATCAATCCAACGGTGTTGATCTGAGGTAAGTTCCAGTTTCATGCTGTCTCTCCTGCTGACTTTCGGGTTTCTGCCTTGCGGCGCTCACTATTGCGGATAATCTGCTGTGCTGTGTCGTCTCCGGGGTTACGGCCGGCATTGAATCTGAACCCGGCACGGAGGAGGCTGTCGCGCTCGTACTGCTCAATCTGATGTCTTGTCATTGCTGCCACCGTAACGCTGCTTCCAGTTCCATCTGTGGGATTGAGAGGTGGCGTTTCTTCTCTTCTGGGGATAGGTTTGCAACTCCCATGAAAATGACACCTGCAGGAGTGCGAACAGCTGAGACGTTTCTGCCCCTGAAAATCTCCAGCAAGGCGATAGTGTTTTGAACGTTCACGTTGCATCCCCCGCGCCGGCATTTAATGCTTTAAGGAGTTGGTATTTCCTCTTGAAATCAATTCCTTTCCTTATAGCTGAGTACTGAATTCGGTGAGTTTTGTATTTCCTGTAGTTGTAATAAGTCCACGCAAACAACAGCGCGAAATAAAATGCCAGGGCTATCAAAGAATCATTTTTCACGCTGCTTCCTCCTGCTTCATGGATTTGAGTTTTGCCCGGTATTCATCACGGATGCGGATATAATCTTCGCGGCGGTAGTTGGTCATTTCGTGGGGGCCGTTTAGCCAGTCGACGTAATCCTGTCCGTATCGGACTACCAAGCCAGCTTCGTATTGCTGCGCGACCTTCGCCTCTTTGGCGGTGTACTTGCCAGCACCGGCGTTACAGGATTTGCACTGCTTATGGGCGTTGCGCTCTTCAAAGCGAAGTTCAGGGTTAGCTCCCACCGTTTTGAAGTGGCCGCAATCCCACTGACCAACATGAAGATCGGGTGGATTGGTCTCTCCGCAGCTGATGCAGGGCAAATCGGCATCACGCGCCCGTATGTATGCATTGAATGCCTGCTGAGCCTGAGCCTTGTAGTGCCCGGTGGGCCTCAGCTCTGCCAGTCGTTCCTTGCGGCGTTTACGCCCTGCTTTATCCGCCTCATGTTGTGCTTTGATGCGCTTAGCCTCGGCCTTCACCTTCTCTTTTGCGCGGAGTTCGAGAGCGTAGATAGTGCCGTGCTCAGGGCTGCACCAACGGATGTTGGCGTATGCTGGGATAAACCAGGCGGAGCATACTTTGCACTTGCGGCGGGATGGTTTACGCATTGCGCTCACCCTCAAAGCGCCAGTAGTACCCTTTGTGATATGCGTTAATTCCATTGCAGCATCTGCTAATGCTTGAGCTATCGAAGCCTTCTCTTACGGCATCCATTGCGGCCCCATAACGGACCTCTTCGCCGGTACTCATAGAGGTTGCTATGACAGCTTTGCTTGCTCCGTTATCTTCGCTAAATTTCCCAAGGCCATTTGGGATGCGATTTAAGACTCGAAAGCCATGCTTTACGTTTTCAGATGGCGTTACCCATTCGAGGTTTTCAGCTCTATTGTCGTCCCTTACGCCATTCTTGTGATTAACATGAAGGCCTTCCTCGTATCCAAGGCAGAATGCCATTGCCACCATGCGGTGCACGGAAAATTTCTTGCCGAATATTTTTACCTGTAGATATCCAGTCGTTTTAGAAATAAATGGTTTTAAAATTGATCCTGAAAAACTTCTGGAGTAACCAGAGCAAACATCCTTCACGCGGTCGATAGAACGCACACGGCCAAAGTTGCTCACCTCATATTCAGGCGTAATGAATGATTTCTTCCAGATTTCATTCTCAAACATGATCGTGTCCTTTTGCGTGGTATTCGGAGTTCGCGGGGATCCGCAGCTTGATGCCGCGCTCAATGCACCAGACTTCGATGCGGCGCAGGTAGAAGGTCATCTCTTCGGTGTCGAGAAGCTTGGTGGACTTCACCATCTTGGTGACCCCAAGGACGGTCACCGGCTTGGCCGGGCAGAACATGTCCTTGAGGAATTCGTGGAGGTCTTCTTCGGTGAGCTTGCTGGCTGAGTGCAGGTTAACTGCAGTGGCTACGTCGCCATTCCACAGCCACATAAGCGAGTTCTGTGACAGGCTGCGCTTTTCTTTCCACGGCTTGATGATGAGGCGATAGCAATCGCCAGATTCCAGCATGGGCTGGAGCTGCTGACCGATAGCGTTGAAGTTTGATTTGTGCAGACGGATGCCGTCTTTTTGCAGGTTCATACGCCACCTCCGATAGGTAACGCAGAACGCAGAAAATCGCAGGTGCTTTTCAGCATCTGTGACAGAGTGAGGATTTCAGATTGTGTGTGCGCCATAATGTCCCCATTGCGGCGCGATGTTCAGGTTGTCAGTTGTTCAGGCTGACAACACAATTATGACGTATCTGCAGATAATTATCAAAACGTCCCGCAACAAAAAAGCCCCTTTCGGGGCTTCATTCACAGTAGTGATTTAATGGTGTCTGCTATCCATGCTGCAGCGAAGATATAAGTGATGAATGTAGGCATTAATCACTATCCGGCTGCGGTGCTGCTGGAAGTGGCATCCAGTGGGTAACTTGCTTGAGGTTAAGGTCGTTTCCGTCTCCGTCATCCCAGGATGGCTTACCGTCTTCGAACCAATCCGCGTAAATGCCGACTTGCGTATTCGGCAGGCTTGGCAGGTAATACGAACCGCTGAAGTCAGCCGCTAAAACGTATTCACGTTCCGGCATCCGCTCACTGCACGGAATCCAACTCTGCACAGGTTCGTTAAGCGAGTGACGCTCAGCCAGTATATTATCACCGTCGATTGATATACCTGAGTTGATTATCGTTTCCACGCCATCTCGCAACGTGGAAGGCTGGCTTGCATGTTCGCCGCCCTTCAGCATGGCGGAAAACTCCTTCAGTCTTGCATCATGCTCCGCCCGCTGCTCGGGAGTCATCGCGTCAAGCTCCGCGTAATACTCGGCCCTGCGCTTTAGTGCATCCAGCATCGTTTGAGTGCGAACCCCTTTACCAAAACGCATGCCAGGCTCCAGCATTACCGGGCAAGGCAATGTCTCAGGAAAATTATGCACTGGCTGCGCTACTTGCGGGGCGGCGTAGAGTGGCGTTAAGGTCATGCCGCGCTTTAGCCACTCCATTGCTACAGGGTCGTCGCTTTCGCATGTTCCGTGAGCTGCCCCTGATTTATATTTGGCGAGATACGCCACCGGCTCCTGCGCTTCGGCGGCAAGCAATCGGCGGGTCATTTCCTGCAGTATTGCGACGTCTGTTGCGCCCAGCTTGTAGCCGGGCTTGAGGTCTGCTACTGCGGCGATATTTTCTTTGCTCAGTTTTGTCATGGCTTATTCCCTCTCAACGTTGAGCATGTCGCAGTAGTCATAGTCATTTTCAGAGCCATCGGTGCCGAACAGGGTCACTATGTCATCATGCATCCAGAACGATTCGACTGTGTAGCGCTTATCTTCACTGGTGATAACTAAATCGCCGGGTTCAACGTTTTCTGCGCGAATGTTTAATTTGTTAGCCATATCTCACTCCTCCACTTTCAGCTGGATGCCAGCGGCGGCGCAGGCGTCTATAAACTTCATCTCACATTCAAGGCGGCAAACGTTGTAAATCGAGGCAAGGTCACTATTGTCGAATGAGTCATCAACGTATTTGGCGGCCGTTGCCCGAGGCGGAAGCTTCACGGTGAGCGTTCTGGCCTCAAGCTCTGCGATGCGCTGGCGCAGCTCGCGTCTACCTGTCGCCTGCACAGAGACGATTTCCCTACAGTCAACCAGCTTCTCATTCAGACTGGCTATGCGCTTCTCTGCTGCTTCCAGCTCATCCAGCAGCGCCAGCACTGTGGCGGGGTTGGCGGCTTCGTTAAACACGTTAACGGCGGCGATGTCTGCATCAAGCTGAGTGCCTTCATGCTGTGAAATATCGAAGATATCGTCTGCTGGCATAACGCTGAGCCGGTCATGCGATCCCTTCGCCTTCTCCGCCGCTTCACGCAGCGCCTGTTTGTCGATACTCATGCCGCACCTCCCTGGCGAAGCTGGGCGGCGAACCGCGGAGCCTGAGCGTCTCTCACAACTTCGATTGCGCGGGTAAATCCATCCTCATAGCATTTTTCATCCCGCACGCTATATGGACTGCCGAGAGTTTGAGCAAACAGTTCAACTGCTCTCGCGCCAGCTTCGTTTCGCACTTCAGCCAGGAAGGCGTCCGTGGCCGGGGTTTTAGGCCATCCTTTGCTCCTCAACGCAGGAGTAGTGCGATAGTCTTCCTTCAGCGCCGCATTCTCCGCAGCCAACGCCGCGCACTTTGCTTCCATCGCCGCATAGTCGTTGTAACGCACAACGTCAGTACAGAAACCTTCACCGACGATACGAGGCGATAAATCTTCGCTGTTTACAGTGTGAATTTTTACTTCGCTCATGCTGAAGCCTCCCCGATAGTGAAAGTCATGCATTCCAGTTTGTTTTTCTGCTTCTCGATAGATTTAATCTTCGCGGCACGGCGGCGCTCGCAATCAGCCAGAGCATCTTCTTGGGTCAGCCAAAAATCATTTCCGTGAGCGTATTGATGGAAATAACTGCCGGGGGCTTTGTACACGCACATCCCTTCACTCTCATTAACTTCCGCCATAACACGGAACGGCCCAGATGTAAGGGCGTATTTCGTCACGAAGACTTCGGTTAGCTTTGCCTCTTTCATGCTGATGCTCTCCCATATACCGTTAAAATTCGCTTCATCACAGGACTGTTGCGGCACTCAGCGCAGATAACGTTGATGCCGGTTAGCGGGCCGAACTTTGCTCGCTCTTCATCGGTGGTCAGGCGGTAGGTGTTGTCAGGCCATTTGCGGTGAACAACGACTGTTTCACCTTCTCGGGTCATGCGCTGTGCAGCTGACGTTACGATGCTTCGCTCAACGTTCATTGCGTCGTCCACTTCCTTAGTCCGGAACGTGCTGTGAGTTTTCATCCACAGCATGATTGCTTGTCTGCCTGTCATCAGAAGCCTCCTTTTTGCTTGGGCTTACTTTCTCTCTCAATAGCTCTGGTACGCGCCTGAACCTGGTCCGTGTCGTAAATCGCGCCGTTACGCTGCTCGCAGTACACGACACCGGAGTGACCGTGCCGGTTGAGGCGTAGCAACAATTCCGTTTCGCTCTGGTTCGCGTTTTCGTCGTATGCACCTTCGCGGTAGATTCCGATCCAGTAATCGCAGTCCTGCTCAATCTGCCCTGTATCGCGCGAGTCACTGGGAAGTGGGCGTTTGTTCTGTCGCTTCTCCAGTTCACGGTTGAGCTGAGTAAGCAGCACCACAACGCAGTCCAGCTCTTTAGCGAGGTTCTTGAGGCCTTTTGTGATAAGCCCATAAGCCAGGTCGTTACGGTCGGCCTTCTCGGCGCTCATTAGCGTCAGGTAGTCAACGAGAACCATTCCTACCTTGCCCTTCTCTCGCTTGATGCGGCGGGCTTCTGAGATGATGTGAGAGAGTGACGCCCCCGGGGTGTCGTCGATGAAAAGGTTGCCGGATTCAGCCATCTGCAGCGCCCGGGCGTTTGCATGAGCAAACTCATCCTGACTGTCTGCGCCACGGTAGAAGATGTCCGTATTGCAGCCAGATAGCTGGCCTATCATGCGTTCAAATATCTGCTTATCAGGCATTTCCAGGCTGAACATGATTGCCGGCAATTCTTCGTTCATCGCGCAGTTGATTGCGAGCTGGCTGTACAGCGTACTCTTGCCCATTTTTGGGCGAGCGCCGATAACCAGAAGGGATCCGCGTACCAGACCTTTCGGTTCAAGCATGTCATCGAGTGATTGAATGCCAGTGGAAAGGCCTCGCGATTTCTGCTGAGGGTCAAAGCGCCCTTCCAGCTCAACCAGCCAGTCTTCCATGACGTCCATCAGTGGACGTGCGCCACGTCGACTACCGGTCTTAGCGTGGTCAGTCATCTGGGTGAATATGGCCTGTACCGCTTCGTACTTCTCGGTTGCGCTCATTCCGTTCCGGGCGTAAAGCAGCTCGGTCGCTTCCGTCAGGCGCTGGATGCCGTAGCGCTCCATTGCTGTCTCCCGCACCCGGTAGGCATACGCGACGATGTTTGCGGCGCTGGGCGTGTTTTTGGAAAGCTCAGCGAGGTAGGCAAATCCGCCAACAGACTCGGTGAGTGATTTGTTTTCCAGTGCATCGAACAGCGTCAGCAGGTCTACAGGTTTCTGGTCGCGGTACATCGCTAGCATTTCGCTGTAAATCACCTGGTGAGCTCGGCTGTAGAACGATTCAGGCTTGAGTATTGCAAGCACCTGCTGAACGCGTGCGCTGCTGTCGTCGTCCAGCATGAGGCCGCCAAGTACGCTCTGCTCTGCCTCGGTGCTTTGCGGCTGCATCATGAATTCAGAGGTCATCACAGGCCCCCTCTCGCGTCTTAGCGTACACATCGACGTTCAGGAAGAATTCCAGGGACTTTTTCCGCCACGTCTTGCCGGTGCGCTGGTCTGGTCTGCTTTCCAGCATCCAGCGGCAGTTGGTGGCGATGTAGTTCAGATAGACTTCCCAGTCATTCAGAGTGAAGGGATGTCCATCCAGTTGCCGGGTAACTTTGCTGGCTTTTTGCCAGAAGGTTCGGATCAGGTTTCTTCGCTTGTCAGTCAGGATGTTTATCCCCTGTGCTTCAGGAAGAATCCTGCGGTAAGCATCGACCACCTGTTCGCAGCTGAGAGATGGTTTTTTCTGGTCTGGATTTTCTGAGGAAGATGCACTCTCTCTTACGTTAGTAAGAGAGTTATTATTTATATTATTGTTTATGGACAATCGTTGGACATCGCTTGGACAAACAGCGCTGAGAGGCGCATTTTTACAGGTGTTTGCGTTGGACATCTCTTGGACATTCGTTGGACAATTTTGAGACTGAAAATCGTCGTATTTCACGATGGTAATGAGGCTGAATTTCTTCTGCATAGAGGTGATTGTGATCATGCCTTTCGCCTCAAAACTACGCAGCAGACTCTTCACTTTGTTGTCCGGTATGAACGTCTCGCTGACCAGCGTAGGGCGACCTGTAATCATCTGCCCTCTGCCAACAGTCATTGCGCCGACATCGGTGTTAACTACTGCTTCATCGTGGTTCGCCTTGAGGATGAGATGCACCCACAAATGCACTGCCTGAGAGTCCTTGTAGAGACGGCTGTCCATGAACTGGCGGTGTATAGAGACAAACCCCATACCGGCTGCCTCCTGCTTGTTTACGCGGCTTTCTTGCGGCCGGTAGTCTGCTAACTTAACGACGCCCACGATTCACCCCCGATGTCGCCATTGCCAGGCGGATTACGCCAATTAAACGCTCCGCGAACGCTTTGTTCTTCGAAGCAGTGACAACAAGACCTTCGGGTGCATCCTGATGGCGACGCTCCTCATTTTCCTGGTGTTTCATACGGCTCTTTGCCATAATTACCTCCTGACATTTGTTGGCGAAACACAGTGTCTTAAGCGTCCAGACTGTTACCGCAGCTGGGCGCTTTCTCTTTTGTGAGTATCTCTGCGACCTGCTTTGCAAGACGCGCCATATCGTCATCCACTACGCCCCACTCCAGTACCGCGAGCAGCATTGAGAACTTCGGAAGCATGTCTGCTTTCCAACGTGTGATGCCTGACTTGTCCATCCCGATCGCCTTCGCGACGTTCGATGCGCCTTTCATTGCGATCTGATTCAGAATCCAGGATTCGATTTTTCGGGCCTGATTCTTGTTTCGTGTTGTTGTGTTCTCCATGAGAGAAAATTCCTGTTAGTTAAATTGGGTTTTGACGGTAATCGTCGATATGGGAATTCCCATATCGGATTAAATTCAACGAGTTACCGTCGCTTAAATTGGTTTCCAGATTGTTAAAGAGCGAGGTTCTTACGGGGCTTTGCTGTGCGGGAAAGGCTTAATCTCTTCAGCCTTAATTTTCCCGTCTGGCAGTCTGTTGATAAAAATCTGACGCCCAACCCTAATTGCCTTGCTGATTGCCGTCTGGTGTACACCGATAGCGTCAGCTGCTTTGGCCTGGCCGACCTCGCCAACAAACTCAGCTAAAGAAATCTTCATGTGGCTGCTCCTTTGAGTGCATAAACAAACAATACCAGAAGTATTACATAAAGCAATACCTGCGGTATTTTTAAAATATGAGCTTTGGTATTAATATTTGAAAATGGAAAAGAAAAAGATTCTCACCCCTGCTCAAGTGGCTGATTCACAGCGCCTCAAAGCCATTTACGAAGCGAAGAAGAAAGAACTGGGCATTACTCAGCAATCCATTGCGGATGCGCTGGATATCTCCCAGGGTGCTGTCGGCCACTATCTGAATGGAAGGAATGCTTTAAATACATCTGTAGCATCTGTATTTGCCAGAGTTCTTGGGGTTAGCGTTTCTGATTTCAGTCCCGCTCTAGCGAAAGATATATCTGATATGAGCTCGGTCGCGTCCGAAAATACTTCATTCGTCGGACATTATTCTCCTGGCTCAAAATACCCTGTTCTTAGCAAGGTTCAGGCTGGCGCGTGGTGTGAGGCTGTTGAGCCATACACCCTTAAAGATATCGACTTGTGGCTTGATTCTGATGCTCACATTCAGGGTGAAGCCTTCTGGCTGCAGGTAGATGGTGACTCCATGACTGCACCGGCAGGACTAAGCATCCCTGAGGGTGCATTCGTTTTGTTTGATACGGGTCGCGAGGCAATCAACGGAAGCCTGGTAATAGCAAAGCTATCTGATTCGAACGAGGCGACGTTTAAGAAGTTGGTGATCGACGGTGCCCAGAAGTACCTGAAGGGTCTTAACCCACAATGGCCTATGGTACCGGTGAATGGAAACTGTCGGATAATTGGGGTTGCTATAGAGACTAAGCTGCGGTTGGTGTGATAGCGGTCATCATTCAACACGATTGATGAAAATCATCATAAAGTTTGTATTCTTTTAGCCGATTTTAAGTGTATAAATATTATGCGCGCGCGATATAGAGATGTTTCCTTTCAAAGTCAATTAGTTCATAGCTAAATCGTGCTTATTGAGCGGAAATCGTCCAATTCGCATTGAAAACCGATTGGAGAGATCCTATATAAGGAGTATAGTTAGTGACCCAGAATTTTAGAGATGCTGTTAAAGTGACAGATGCAGAAGCCTCCTTTCAAGAAAGGCAACTGTATCAGGTTCAGATAGCTGTGAAGGCTTTGATTGATTTTGTTGTCACTAGCTTTGAAGAGTTGGGTATCGAAAAGCTGCATGAACTTGTTGACCCGTCACTTGATGAGGTTCATGAGATTATCCTTAAGCTTGATACCAAAGCCAAGCAGCTTGGCGCTCTTGACCTACAGCAGGTATTGCTTACTGCACAGATACTGATTCGTGACATTAAACAGAAAAACCCAGATCTGTGTGCACAAAGCTCCAAGATTCTCAAAGGGGCTATAATTTTTAAATAACTTTTGGATTAAACGAGGCACTGAGGAGACGTATATGAACAACCTCCACGCAATTTCTGAGATGCTTAAACTGGCTGGCCGTCTTAATGAAATCGTTGCAGAAATGCAGGCTCGCAAGGACATCATCCTTGCAGAAATGAACAAGAAAGCTGCGTAATCCAGCTTATTGCTCATACCAAACCCGGCCACCGTGCCGGGTTTTTCATTCCTAACCTATTGCCTCTCTCCCTTTCCGCACTATCTCCGCAGCATCCCTGTTTATGCCCTTACCTATCACGTTTCCAGTATCCCTGCGGTACTGCTCCAGCTTATCAATGATGGTTTGCTGCGTCACAGGAAGACCCGCAAGAGACAGTTCCATCACCGCCCTGCCGACCGTGTGAGCCATCATATTCAATCTTTCTTCATCTAGATCCATTGCAGCCCTCCTTGTTGATGTTTTTTTAGCATATCACCGGCATTTACAAAAATAAAAACACTTCAATTTCATATTCTTAGTATTAGACTGTGATTTATTAATACTGGCGGTATTGCTAAATATTAATACCGCTAGTATTGTTAACCCATCGAGACAACACATCGACAGCTGAGCGAAGTTAGCCAGCGCCAGACATGAGTCAGGCTGCTTCTTTAAAAAATTACACATTGCATCCGATGCTGAGCGAAGAGATTCGCGTAACTCAGTACCCCGCTATCTCCAGACGTTAAGGCGTCATGGCATACCGGGCGCGCGGCGGACAGGGTTGGATGCACCAAAGCTGAAATTCTTTGGGATTGGATGAATGAGCAGGCTGATGCTCGACCGATGTATTAACAGCGCCCATGGCAAGCCGTAACCAACCGGCGCCTCAAGACAGTGTCACTGGTGGTGCGGGCGCTCCAACCAGTAAGCCGGACTCTCATCCCGGCCATCCAATCGCCAAAGCATTTCGAAACTATACCAACCACCAACTAAAGAGAGCGTATGCGACGGCAGAGCTTAATCAACCAGAGTAAATAACTTTTGATCGGCGTGCTGCATCCATCGTGCAGCTGCGATGGTTCCCCCGGGTTTGCCGGGGGTTTCCACAGAATGGAATGTTTTGGGGTGTGGTGGCGGTGTCCTCAAGCGAGGTGCAACGCTAGCAGTGTGATAAGACCTGAAAACCGGCTGGGCAGATAGTTGTTTGCCAATACAGAAAAAAGGGCGTCAGGAAGTAAGTGAGAGTGGCGACTCAGTGCCGACACCACACCGCCAAAGCATTTCGCGTTAATAACAACTTTGAGGTGAGGCAATGGGAAGGAAGTTTAAGGTTTACCTGGATTCTGGGGCTAACATCCACAGTCGCTATGAGGCGGAGGTTGACCTGGATGAGCTCGGTATTGAGTCAGATGAATGGGATCAAATGACGCAGAAAGAGCGCGATGAAACCATGAAAGAAATCGCATGGGAAAGAATGGATTGGGGCTACAAAGAAATTGAATAGGTCGCTTATGCGGCCTTTTTTGCGGGTAACTACAGAGGGTAAGGGTATGGAAGTTGAATGGCATAAAACATCGGATATCCCGGATATCAAACGAGGCGATGACATCAAGGTGTGGGGGCTGGTCGATTTTTATCGCTATCAATTCAAGTGGGGTGCTACTGGTCAGGTTGGTAAGGCGACTAGGGATGCAATCTTAGAAAAGATTGATCGTCGCGTTGTAGAACTAAGATTTTCAAACGCTGCGGCCACTGAAGCCGAGCTCTCATATTTTCATGATGAGGGGCAGTGGCCTGATGGATCGCCGGGATGGCTTGATGACTGGCTAACTGAAAATGCTGAATTTGTGGGCACTCACGGATTTTATAACGAATATCCTGAAGAAGGTCGCATGTACTGGGAGCATTTTGAAAAGAACGATGCTGGCCAGCTGCAAATAACCAATCGCTGGAATGAAACAGAAGTTCCAGACCGAATTCTCCTAGCATGGGCCAAATTTGAACGCCCTCCAGTGCCAGAAAAGCTTCCATGAATTTCGAACTAACCCGCTCCGGCGGGTTTTTTATCGCCCATACCTCACCGCATTTACGAGTGCGGTCAGTTATGACGCGGCTATCCACCGCAATTATCGCAAGAGCGCGATGTCAGGTTTTATCAACGTTCGGCGGCGCGGCCTGAAGCGCAGGAGATGATTATGGAAAACGACCATACAAAACCGGCATTCCCTACGATTGAAGCGAATCACTTTAAAGACTACTCAGACCCCGGAATGACGCTTCGTGACTACTTCGCAGCTAAGGCTATGCAAGCAATTGTCGACGTAGGTCATAGCCCGGAGTTGTTCGCTAATCACGCATATAAAATTGCTGACGCAATGCTCCGCGCCCGGGAGGCATCATGACAGTAACCCACAACGGCAAGCAGTACACCGTCACTCAGGTCGCTTCACGCTATCTGTGGCAGCTGGTAGAAGTCGATGCGCCCCGCAGCAAGCTAACACTGAATCGCCAGCAGATGATTTTGGCCGGCTTCGCTCACATCGTGGAGAAAGCAGCATGACAGCGCATCATTACGGTACGCAGGAAGTTAATCGTGGTGCGGTTCAGCCCGGAATGCTCGTTAAGCACAAAGACAGCGTCTGGACTGCGTCGGCTAACTCACGCGGCAAGCTGTTTCTGCATCGCGGCGTTGAACGCACATACACAAAAGAGCTGCTTGTCGTCGTCTATCTCGATGGGCGTGGGAACGGGCTGAGTCATTGAGGAGATGATGATGGATAAATTCGAAGGAACGCCAGCACCGTGGTTTGTATCACCAAAAAAGAATATCGAAGTTACTGGTGATATGAATGTTATTCAGACTAACGGATCAAACTGTCTTGGATACCACATTGCCTACGCATGCGGCTGGACGGATGACTCATCGACAAGCATCGAGGCTACCAAGAACGCGCAGCTCATTGCCGCCGCCCCTGAATTGCTGGAAGAGTTAATCGAGACGCACGCAGCGCTCTGCTTTACGCCTGATTACATCGGCTCTCTTCGTTATGAAAGAAACAAAGCAGCCATCGCCAAAGCACTCGGCAAGTAATCCCCTACCCCACATCAACACCGGCAGCCATTACGCGGCGGCCTCTGCACATTCAAATTCAGGAGGATGCATGTCTGCATATCTCGTTCAGGAACGCATCGAGGCACAGCGCTGGAGCAATCACCAGGCGACTGTTGAGCGCGACGCGTGGATTGATGCCCGGGCGCAGGAAATTATCTCGCTGTTCCCGGATGAACCAACGCGCATGGGCTGCTTCACATTACCTCGCGAGGCACTTTCAGCGATGCTTGGTGACGAGTCCAAAGAGGCCTATAACGACTATGTGTCCGCCATCGCTTATATCCGCGCAGAGAAAGAATGGGATCGCCTGTATCCCACCTGCCCTTTCTGATTAAACAAGGTTCATTTATGAGCGCCAACATTATCGAATTCGTGCGTCAGCAAGAGCCGCTATTTTGCGGCGCTCTTACTGACCAGAGTATTACCTGGGCTAAAGAAAGCCAGTTTGCCATTCAGCTCTTCCAGAAAAATGACTTCCTCGCGAAGACGGCAATCAACAATCCAATCAGTGCACAGAACGCAATCATCAACGTGGCCGCCATCGGTATCACGCTTAACCCAGCAAGCAAACTGGCCTATTTGGTTCCTCGTGATGGCATGGTGTGTCTCGATATCAGCTATATGGGCCTTCTTCATCTGGCTCAGGCTACAGGTTCAATCAAGTGGGGCCAGTGCAAACTGGTCTACTCAAACGATACCTACGAGTCTAACGGCCTCGATACTGCGCCGACCCATAAATATAACGCCTTCGGTGACCGCGGCGCAGTTGTCGGCGGTTACTGCACGGTGAAAACCCCGGATGGTGATTATCTGACGGAAGAGATGAGCCTTGCAGAGATTAAGGCTACCGAAGCAACCAGCAAAGCCAAGAATGGCCCATGGAAGAACTTCTGGGAGGAGATGGCGAGGAAGACAATCGTTAAGCGAGCCAGCAAGTACTGGCCCCGCGCAGAACGCCTGGATAACGCAATCCACGTCATCAATGAAGATGAGGGAATTCATCAGGAGCCGGTTATGGCTCACACGACAGAAAGCGAAGTAATCCTTTCGGAAGAACAGCGAAAGCAGGAGTTGCATGAAAGGGTATCGGATCTGTGTGATGAGATGGAGCGCGCTGAAACCATGCACGATCTGAAAATTCACTTCCAGTCGGCCTACAAGATGACAGCAGGCATGAAGCTGCAGCAAAACGTTCAGGCCATTTATAGCGAATGCAAAATGAAGTTTGACGAGGTGACTCAATGACAGCCCTTTATCAAATCGCGAATGATTTCGCCAAGCTGACTGATTCTGGCATGGAGCCGGAAATTATCGCCGACACTCTTGATGGCATTGAATGGGAGCTGGAAGCAAAGGTTGAGCAGATTCTCGCTATTTGCAAAAACGAATCCGCGTATGCCGAGGCGCTGAAGGAAGAGAGTAAGCGCCTTGCTGAACGAGCTAAAGCAGCAGAGAACCGCGTGGCGAGCATGAAGGAGTATGTTGCCACTTCCCTCGAAACCGCAGGGAAAAAATCACTTAAGGCGGGCATCCATCAGGTAACGGTCCGTGCGCCTTCGAAGTCGGTAGACATTATCGACGCCTCGTCTCTACCACCCCAGTTCGTCGAATATGACACCGTCATCAAGCCTGACAAACTGGCAATCAAGCACCAACTTGAAGCTGGCGTTGATGTGCCTGGCGCAGTGATTAAATTAGGCAAGCCTGCGCTGATAATTAAGTGAGGCATCATGAAAAAACTCCCCTTCTATCGCCGGCCTGGCAGGGTCGGTAAGTTCACAGGCCTTAAAGAGCGCATGGTATGGCAGCTATCTAAAGGCCCATTAACCGGTACGGAGCTGTGCGCGATTTTCGGCTACTCCATCGCTGAATTTAACAAGGTTGTTGGTAAGTACATAGGCGTCGGGAAAGTCGTGAGTATCTCTGCAACCGAGTGGTTTATCCGTGACGACGGAACGCGTGACCGAATCTATCAGGTTGAGAAGAAGGCGAAATTGGTGGTGCCTCGCGGGCGATCTCAGGTGTTCACGAGGAATACGCTGCTCAACGTTGACCCGGACAAGAGAAAGGCATGCATCGATAAAGCATCTAAGCGAGCTGGCTTCATCAAAGCCGGTCTCTACTTCGACGAGCTGGAGTCAGCGATATGAAATCGTGGACGCTACTCCACCGAATCACCAGGTCGCTATCGCGGCCTTTTTTATTGCTGGCTTTCACCTTCAACCGAATTAACCGACAGTTCGCGGAGTGAATATGGAAGATTTTAAAGGCACTAAAGCTAATTGGTCATATAGCAAAGAGACCGGAACAATTCGCGGTGATGGTGGCCTTCTCGCTGAGTTACTGATTAATGGTTCCGAAGGCGATAACGGCACGCTCATGGCCGCAGCGCCGGATTTACTGGAAGCGCTTCAATCCCTGCTCGACAACTATAAGCAGCTCGCTGATTCAGGCGATGCCGGTAACTGGCGGCTAGAAGATGAGCCTGCCGGAAAGAAGGCGCTGCATGCCATCAACAAAGCCCTCGGTAAGGAGTAGCCATGGACATCATTGATACCGCAGCAGAGATTGAAGAGCTTCAGCGTAACGCTGCCCTTTCCGCTCACCGCATCGACAGAAACGCAGTATCAGCTGAGCATTGCGTGGATTGTGGCGAGGATATCCCTGCTCCCAGACGCGCTGCCGTTCCCGGTTGTAAGACTTGTGCAGAGTGCCAGAGAATCCTAGAAATGAAGAGTATACATACTCTGCGGCTAGAAAAACGTAACGGACTAAGGTTTACTGAAAGGTAGTATTTTACTGATATAAGAGGTTTTAAAATGAGCAACGCTTCTGCGCCAGAAGTATTAATGGGATACGAGCTTATAAAGGGCTTTGTTTTTCCGGTTGTTTTGGCAACCATTGCTGCTTATTACTCGGCACGCTTAGCGTTAAAAAAATTTTACAAGGAAAAGTGGTGGGAAAAAAGACTCGAAGCATTCACGCAGATCATAGATATTTCTTACAGAATCAAAATGACTAACGATTATTTTCGCAACTGCGAATATGATAAAAAAAACCTTGCAGAATTATCATTTAGACGGCATCCCGCCTCTATAGAAAAGGAGCTAACTATTGAATACTGGAAGGATTTACAAGAGCTTGAGAGGATTTCACAACTAGCATCCTTTACTCTGACAGACACGGCATCACAGATACTTAATGAATACATTATTTCACGAAAGGATTTAGTTAAGGAAGATGAAGAAGGTCTGGTGGATTCTTTAATGGCAGAAGATAAACACTATGAATTAAGTGAAAAGCTTCTGAGTTCATTAGTTTCAGAAGCAAAAAAAGAACTGAGATGTTAGCCAGGATTATTAATTGACAATCATTTCATTGTAATAATTTTAATCATTATCCCACTTTGCCGGCCACTGTGTCGGCTTCTTTTTGCCCGGAGGAAACCATGAGTGAAGTTGTTCTGTTGATGCCTAACAAATGGCTATCCGAGGAAAAGCTGATCGCCGTTACTGGCCTGCGCCCCGGTACCATCAGCCGCGCCCGACGAGAGTCATGGATGCAGGGACGCGAGTACATTCATTTTTCACCAGACGGTGAGCCAAAGCCGAACAGTGAGTGCCTGTATAACCGCGAGGCTATCAATGAATGGATTGAGCGTCAGGCAAGTAAACAGCCTGGTGCTCAGATTGCCTTAAAGGGTTAAGCTTATGGCGCTCTTGGACGCAGGAGGAAATATGGCGAAGTCAGCCTATCCAACAGGCGTTGAAAACCATGGTGGGAGCATCCGCATATGGTTCATGTACAAAGGAACAAGGGTTAGGGAAAACCTCGGGGTGCCGGACACGCCCAAAAACAGAAAGATGGCTGGCGAGCTCAGGTCATCGGTCTGCTATGAAATAAAGACAGGAAATTTCGACTACCCTGCCCGCTTCCCGGATTCTCCTAACCTATCGCGCTTTGGCGAAGAGATGAGGCAGATTACAGTCGGTGAGCTGTGCAAAAGGTGGATCGACCTTAAGACGATGGAGATATCGAACAACACGCTCGACAGATATAAATCCATCATCAAGTGCATGCTTCCGAGGCTGGGAGAGACCAAGCTGGCTTCAGCTGTCACTTACGAGGATTTGCTGCTAATCAGAAAGGAATTGCTGACCGGTTATCAGGATATGAAGCGATGGCAGAAATCTCCAGTGAAGGGGCGAAGTGTACCGACCGTGAACAGCTACATGAAGATTATCCATGGCATGTTCCAGTTCGGCATGGCAAGTGGCTACATCCAGAAGAATCCCTTCCATGGGATAACTGCGCTCAAGCGTTCGAGGTCTGAGCCAGATCCACTAACCAGGGATGAGTTCTTGAGGTTCGTCGATGCATGCCATCACGATCAGATTAAGAACTTCTGGTCACTGGCTGTTTATACCGGCATGCGACATGGAGAACTTTGCGGCCTGGCATGGGAGGACATCGACCTTACTGCTGGCACAATAACGGTGAGAAGGAATCACACCGTGGTGAAGGAGTTTACCCTCCCCAAGACGGATGCAGGTACTGACAGGGTTATCCACCTCATAGGACCAGCTGTTGATGTACTGAAAAGTCAGGCGCTATATAGCCGTGTCGGGCGGCAGTATGAAATAGAAGTGAAGATGAGGGAGTACGGGAGAGCTGAAATACATCCATGTACCTTCGTGTTCAACCCGAGCATGACCACGCGCAATTCAGTTGCGGGCCATTACTCGGTAGGTTCGATCAATAAGATTTGGGATAAGGTGATGAAGCGTGCCGGCCTCAGACATCGCAAAGCTTATCAGTCGCGTCACACATATGCATGCTGGTCACTTACAGCTGGAGCTAATCCTAACTTTATCGCCAGTCAGATGGGTCATGCAAACGCGCAGATGGTTTATCAGGTTTATGGTGCCTGGATGTCGGATAACAACTCGGAACAGATCGCACTTCTGAACCAGAAATTATCCGACTTTGCCCCACCCATGCCCCACGCGGTTAGATCATCGGCAGGATAGTTTGTTATTTCAGTAAGTTAAGTAGACGTATGCTCCATACTGCGCAGGTGGCGATTGTCGTCCGCGGCCTCGCGTGCGCACAGGGTCACCAGCTTGCCGTCTTCGTCCTGATAGACATGGGCCGGAAACAGCGTGGCCCCGGCGCGCTCGCCGCAAAACTCCACGTTCATGATCGACTGCTGGGGGATATTGAGCGCGAAGGAGGTATCCAGGCGCAGGATGCCGCCGTTGCGAAACTCGATAGTGGCGAATACCGCATCTTCCACGCTGAAGGTTGTCGGGTCCCAGACGCCAAACTGGCCGCTGCTTTTACGGTTACCGATGCGCTGGAAGCTGTGCGCGCTGACGCGCCGCACCGCCGGAAATCCCAGCACGTACATGGCGGCATCCAGCATATGAATACCGATATCAATCAGCGGCCCGCCACCGGAGAGGGTTTTGCTGGTAAACACGCCCCAGCCCGGCACGCCGCAGCGGCGCAGCGCTCTGGCGATGGTGACATACACTTCGCCCAGCACGCCCGCCTGCACCTGCTCACGCAGCAGCAGGGCATCGAGCGCGAACCGGTGGTGGAAATCGTAGGCCAGCACGCGCCCGGCATGGCGCGCCGCGCGCCGCATGGTATCCGCTTCCTCAACGGTCATCGCCGGCGGCTTTTCACACATCACGTGACAGCCGGCGGCCAGCGCCTGCATGACGTGTTCATAGTGAAAACGGTTTGGGGAACAGACGCTGACCACATCGGGTCGCGCCGTTGCAAGCATTGCCTGCACGTCGGTGCAGGCCAGGGGAATACCGTAGCGCCCGGCAAACTGCTGCGCCTGTGCTTCGCTACTGTCGCACACCGCGACCATCTGCAGATCGTCGCGGGTGCGGTAGTACGCGGCATGCACCTTGTCAGCGACCTGTCCGGCGCCGATTATCGCCACGCGAAGCGGGGACGATGGGGTTGCATTCATGTGCTCGCGGCCTCTCAGCAGTCACGTAAATAAGCCAGCGACTGGCGGTACGCCTGAGCCGGGTCATCCGCGCGTATGCGGCACTCGTAGACCACATAGCCGCTGTAGCCGTCCTGGCGGAGCTGGTCAAACAGCGCATGGAAATCGAGCGCGCCGCTGCCCGGCTGGTAGCGATGGTTGTCTGCGATATGCACGTGGCCCAGCAGGTCGCGATTGGCATGCAGCGCCCCGGCGATGCTGTCCTCTTCAATATTCATGTGGTAGAAATCACCGATGATTTTTACCTGCTGCAGCCCGCCCTCCTCGATGTAACGACGCGCATCCGCCAGGGTGTTGATCATGTGATCCTGGTAGCGGTTCAGCGGTTCGAGAAACACCGTCGTGCCGGTGCGCGCTGCCACCTGGTCCAGATAGCGCAGCGAGTCGCTCACCGCCTTCCGATCCCCGGCCAGGCTGCGAGGTGAGGTCATCGGCGGCAAACGGAACGTAAACATCCCCCAGGCCGCAGGCACCACGATGCCCTTGCCGCCGACTTCCGCCAGCGCGTCGAGGATGCAGGTGATTTGCGCCAGACCGTTCAGACGACGCTCCTCAATAAAATCCCCGATCCAGCCGTCATACCCGCCGCAGGCGGTCGTCACGGGTAAACCGGTCTCTTTTATTGCTGCTTTGACCTCGTCGAGATGGTCCACCAGCAGCCTGCCGTCGATTTCGTAGCCGTCAAAGCCCATAGCCTTGATATAGCGAAACTTTTCCAGAATATTTTCCGGGAAAAAAGCCTGATTTTGCGTTGCGATTTTCATGGTCATTTCATCCTTGATTAAAACGTCACACCCATCTTGATGCTCAGCTCGGGGTGCTGGTCCACGTACTTCATATAGCTTTCAGGGCTGCTGGCGAAGCTGACGATGGGATCAATCAGATCTTCACAGTTGAGGTAGCCGTTCATCAGCAGCGTCCAGCAGGTGTCTTCGATGCGTTTGCGATTCCAGCGCGGATAATCCGGGTTCGGCTCGCTGCAGGCGCGGGAGAAAACAATCTTCGCGTTGTTGAAGTGCGCCTCGCGCCCAAAATTGAGGCTGGTAAACGGCTTGGCAAACGCCACGTAAGAGATGGTGCCGCCGTACGCCAGGCCGCGCAGCGCGGACTGCAGCGCATCGCTGTGTCCGCTGGTTTCAATGATGCTGTCTGCCCCCTGCTTGCCGCTGAGGGTTTTGATCTCCAGACCAACATCGGTGCCGATCGGATTCAGGCAGACATCCGCCCCGTGACGACGGGCGATATCGCAGCGGTGAGCGATGGGGTCCACGCCAATCACCAGCGCCGCGCCGGCTTTTTTCGCCAGCTGAATGGCTATCTGGCCGATGGCACCCAGTCCGATCACCACCACGACATCGCCGACGCGCACACTGGCATCGCGCACGCCGCTCATGGCGAACTGTGCCGGGTCATAGCACACCGCGTTTTGCCACAGCGCCCCCTGCGGCATCTTGCGCAGCTTGTAGTTGTTGATACCGTTGACGATCACCGTCTCCTGCAACGGGCCGTAGGTGCAAACCCGTTCGCCGATGCGATACTCAGTGACGTCTTTGCCGACCTCGACGATATCCCCCACTACCATGTTGCCGAGCTGGAACTTACCAAATTCAATGCCGCGCGCCGTTCCCTCCGGACGCGGGCGGAACAGCTGCCACTCGCTGTTAAACTCTTCGTCGATAAACGGACTGGCGGCGCGAAAATCCACCACTTCGGTGCCGTGTTTTGGCGCGCCAAAACGCACCTGGATTTTCACTTCCCCTGCCGCGACAGGACGATCCTCATACTCCACCAGCGCGGCCACGCGCGGTGCTGTGGCAATTAACTTCTTCATCATTTCTCCTTAAACAATGGCCGCCTCAGCCCTTAACGCCTCCGGCGGTCAGACCACTTTTGATAAAACGCTCGGACAGCGCGTACATCACAATCACCGGCAGCGCGGTCACCAGTGAAGCCGCCATCATTCGTCCCCAGACGTAATCCGGCGTACTGAACAGGGCATTCAGGCCGACCGGCAGCGTAAAGTTGCTGGCGCTGGAGAGGAAAATGGAGGCAAACAGATAGTCGTTCCACGCCACCATAAAGCAGTAGACAAACACCGACACCAGCCCGGAAATCGCCAGCGGCACCGTGATGTAAAAGATGATTTGCAGCCGGTTAAGGCCATCAACCATTGCCGCTTCTTCAATTTCATCCGGGATGGTGTCGAAATAGCTTTTTAGCATGAACACCGCGGTAGGCAGCGTCTGGGTCACCATCGTTACGATCAGCGCCAGTTCGGTGTCGTAGAGACCCAGCGCGGTGATGATTTTGAACAGCGGCACCACCAGCAAAATCCCCGAGAACATGTACACGGTATAAAAGCTGGCGTTGATGGTGGCGCGCCCTTTGAAGCGCAGGCGCGACAGCGCATAGGCACCGAGAATGCCGATGAACACTGCGATCGCCGAGGCGATCACCGACACCACCAGGCTGTTGCGAAAATAGGTGAGGAACGGAAAGATCAGCGGGTCGAAAATGTCCCGGTAGTGCTCAAGCGTCCAGTGCTGCGGCAGCAGCGTCGGATGCCGCGAAATCGCCTCCTTCGGACTTTTGAACGAGGTCATCAGCATCACAAAGAACGGCAACAGCGTAGCGAACAAAAACACCACCAGCCCGCTGTAAAATCCGATGCGCTTAAGAGAACGTTTATTTGCTGCCATTGAGGTTTACCCGTTTTCTGGTGAGCAGGATCGCTGCAAAGATGATGACGAACAGCACCACCGAAATCGCAGCGGCTTTGCCAAGGTCGTTGAAGGCAAACGCGGTTTTATAGAGGTAGACGCCGAGGATATCGACCTTGCTGGTGAGCAGGTACACATCGGCAAACATGTAGAACATCCAGATGGCGCGCAGCGTCAGTACCGTTGCCAGTACCGGCAGGATCGCCGGCAGCGTCACGATGCGAAACCGCTGCCAGCCGTTGGCGCCGTCCATCTCCGCGGCCTCGTACAGCGACTTATCGATGGTCTGCAAAATCGCCAGAAACGAAATAAAGGCGTAGGGGAAGTAGCGCCAGATGGCGAACAGCACCACCAGCACAAAGCTGCTGCCGGGGTTGTCAAACCACAGCGGGGCGTGGTCGTACAGGTGCAGCAGATCGACCCCGAGCCAGTTCACGATGCCGTAGCCGTTGTTGAACATGTATTTCCAGGCAAACACCAGCGAGATAGAGGGTGTGACATACGAGAGCAGCACCAGCGAGCGCGCGGTTTTACGCAGGCGAAACTCGCGGTTAAAGAAGATCGCCACCGCCAGCCCCAGCGCCGTGCTGCCGATCACCACCAGCGCGGTGTACCAGAACGTCAGCCACAGCGCGTGCCAGAAGCCTCTGTCGGTCAGGATACTGAGGTAGTTATCCAGCCCGACAAAACGCGGCGCAAGCCTCGGGTTAAGCGGCAAACGCAGGAAGCTTATTTCGATATTCGACAGCGCTGGCCAGAGCACCAGCCCCCCCAGCAGTACCAGGCTGGGGGCGAGAAGTAACAGGGCGAACGGCATATCGGACCGCCCCGTGAACCACTTTTTCATATTCTGACTCCCTGTCCGCTAGCGCTGACCAATGGTATTGACCAGCTGCTTCTGGCTGGCAGCCAGCGCGTCGGCCACGGCGTGATGCCCAACGGTGACGTTATTCACCATCGCGTTCAGCACCCCGGAACCGGTCACGTTGCCCATCTGCGTAAAGTTTTTATCCCCTACCGAACCAAACACCTTCACGTTGGGATACTGCGCAATCAGCTCGGCCGGCAAGGTGCCAAAGGCTTTGATCACCGCGTTGTTTTTATAAGCGTCGGTCTGGCTCACCGCTTTGGTCACCGGCAGCGCGGCCCCCGGCGACATCAGCACCCAGTCGGCGGCGCTCTGCCCCTGCTCGATAAACGCCACAAATTTCTCTGCCGCAGCGGTTTCCTGCTCCGACTGCCCGGCGGTGATGGTCAGCGAGGTGACGGTTCCGTAAACCGCGGCGGATTTTTCCGTGGGAACCACAAATCCAATCTCCTGCGGGTTACCCTCTTTAAATACCGCCGGCAGGATGTAAGTGGAGTAAATCGCCATTGCGCTGGTGCCGTTCATAAAGGCGTCCTTCACCTCCATCACGTCATTAGAGCCGGGCATGGTGAAGGCGGAGAGCTGACGGTAGTAGTCCAGCGCGCTGCGCATCTCCGGGGTATCGACGGTAATCTCGCCCGCCGCGTTGAACACGTTGGCATTGTTGGAGAGCGCGAACTGTGAGAACGCCTGTTCGGTGATCACGCTCTCCGCGGTAGGCAGCGCAATCCCATACTTTTTCTGCGCCGGTTGATTCAGGGTCCGTGCGGCATTCAATAACTGCTGCCAGTTCTGCGGGGCGCTCAGGCCCGCCTGTTCGAATGCGGATTTGTGGTACCAGACGCCCTGGATCCAGGCGCTGATCGGTACCCCGGTCCAGGCGGTGCCATCTTCGGTGCGCACAATGCGCAGCACGCCGTCGTAGAACTGCTGCGTACCCATACCAGTGATAACGCGGCCGATAGCGTCACGATCCACCATCTGCTCTTTGTCCATCACCTTGGCGTAATCGTGACTGACTTCAATCACCTCCGGCAGCGCACCGGTTTGCGCCAGCGTGATCACCTTGGTGTTATAGGCATCCTCTTCCACCGGCACCTGCTTCACCGTTACGCCGGGGTTCTGCTGCTCGAACTGCGCAATCAGCCGGGTAATCACGGCCTGGCGTTCCTGCTCTACCGACGAGTGCATAAATTCGATCGTTACTGCGGATTTTTTATCGTCGTTGCAGCCTGTCATCAGGGCGCAGGCAACCAGTGCTGATAACAGCACAACGCGTTTATTTATCATGGTAATATCCCTTTACTGTTGGCGAAGCCACATTACCTGCCACGGTTTGATAATTACCTCAGGGGTAATCAGCGTGGTGGCAGTAATTAATTCATAATAATTTCCCGGCGGCAGTTCTAAATAATGCGGCGTTTCGCCGAGATTAAACAGCGCTATCACCGTCTCGCCATTATTTGCCTTGCGGGTAATAGCAATAACCGATGCCCCCACCGCCTCGATAGTGAATGCGCTGTCTGGATGAAATGCGGGGTTAGCACGGCGCAGGGCAATAAGCCGGGTGAGCTGCTGATACACCTGATAATTAAGCGTATCACTACTGCCGAGCATGGCGGTTATTTCCTTCTCGGCATATTTGCGACGGTTAATTGCGCGGTTATAACCCAGCCGCTGCACGCCGTCATAATCATTACGTGCCCCGAGAACACTCTGAATATATATGGCCGGCACGCCAGGGAATGAAAGCAGTAGCGCATGGGCCATAATAAAACGCTCCAGCCGCTGCTTATTACTGCTGTCGCGCGCGCTGAGCGCATCCATATAAGTGACGTTTATTTCATACGGGCTGCGGCTGCCGTCGGGGTTATTTTTCCAGTTCACCAGCGCGCCCTGCTGTTGCAGTGCCTCGACCAGCGCCAGAATATCCTCTTCCGGTAAAATACCACGCAGCGGATTCAACCCAATGCCGTCGTGTGAGGCCAGGAAGTTAAACCAGGTGGTGTGCGACGACACCGGCTGCAGAGTCTGCGCCCAGTCGCACAGCGTCTCGACCGTGCCGGTATGAATCGCATGCAGCACCAGCGGCGGCAGCGTGAACTGATACACCATGTGCGCTTCGTCATGGCCGTTACCGAGATAGCTGATGTTGTCCTGATGCGGCACGTTGGTTTCGGTGATGATCAGCGTACCGGGTGCCACATGGTCAACGATGGCGCGGAACAGCTTCACCAGCAGATGGGTTTTCTCCAGGTGGATGCAGCGGGTACCAGGGGTTTTCCACATATAACCTACGGCGTCCAGCCGCACGTACTCTGCCCCCTCGCGCAGGTAGTGCAGCAGCACATCCACCATGGCCAGCAGCACCTGCGGGTTTTCATAGTTAAGGTCAATCTGATCGTCGCTGAAGGTGGTCCACAGATGACGCTGACGGCCTTTCGCATCGGTGAACGGTGACAGCAGCGGCAGCGCGCGCGGTCGCGTTACCGCGGACAGGTCGATCGCCGGGTCAACATCAATAAAGAAATTATCGAACCGGGCATCGCAGGCTAAATAACCGGTGAACCAGTCGCTGCGGGCGGAAATATGATTACAGACATAATCAAACATCAGACGGGTAGATTTATTCAGGCGGGAAATATCTGCCCAGTCACCGGCTACCGGATCGACCCGATGATAATCTATTACCGAGAAGCCATCATCTGAGGACCAGGGATAAAACGGCAGCAGATGTAAATGTGAAAAATGCGTATTTAGCCAGCGCGCCCATACGCGCTCAAAGGTTTTTAGCCGGACTTCATCAGGATGCGAAAATTGATCGGCATAGGCAATTAATACCACATCATTTTCATCCCAGCCGGGTTTGCGCGCTCTTGATATTTCCCGGCGGCAGCGTTCAATATTATTCTGAAGCGTCAGGAGATGCCCTTTATTAAAGGCATCCCCATAGATACGAGTGAGTAAATCAGTTATTTTCTTCATAGCTTCCGTTCTCATGGTAGCGGTCCCACGGATGGCGAGACTACTCCCGGCATTTTATTCTGTCAACGCAGCGGGAGAGCGAGAAAGCTGAAAATAAGGCAATGGAAGGGATAAGAATCTTTAAATGTGAACTAACTCAAATTTAGATCAGACGGCTGCGCCGAAGCGCAGCACTTAGCGGGAGACCGGCGGGCGTTTTTGCAGATAACGGGTGCTGAACTTCGTTGCCAGCTTTTTAAGCAGCGGCTCCAGCGCAAACGCCAGCAGCATCTTCGCCGGACGTCGTGCTACCGACTTCACTGCCCAGCCTGCGACCCCGGCGGGGCCATAGCGCAGCGCGGTCAGCAGCACCATCTTACCGGCAAACTTCAGGACCGGTTTTGCGCGGGTGGTAGCGCGATTTAGTTTTGATGCGTGGTTCATGGTGACCTCTTCTGAAGGGGGCGCGGCCCCCGACCTGATATTAAAGCTGGCGGAAACGGCTGCGCAGCGAGAAAGCATCGGAGGTAACGTAGCGCTCCATTGCGCGCAGACGCTCCTCTCCGGCAGCAAGCTGCTGATCCACCGCGTTCAGCAGTTCGCGGCTGTCCGGACTTACCTCGCCCTCCTCCGCCCCGGCGGGCATCGGGTCAAGCACAAAGGTCAGTGCGATATAGGCGAGAAGGACAAAGAAAAACAGCCCAAAGAACAGCGACAGCACGGTAATGACCCGCACCAGTTTCACCGGTACATCCAGATAATGAGCGATACCAGCGCAAACGCCTTTTACCATTCCCTGCTGCGGGATTCGCCACAGCTTACGGCCTGCAAAGGTGCGGGTCATGACGGGTTCCTCCAGTTCGGATGTTCAGCATCAAGGATCTGCTCCAGCGCCTGAATGCGCTCGCGCATACGGCGGGACTCTTCAGTCAGCGCGGCTAAACGCTGCTGCTCGCTCTGGCTCAGCTCTGCCCCCCGCGATGAGCGGTTGCTGTAGTGCAGCCACAGCCAGATCGGCGCGACAAACAGCACGAAAATCGTCAGCGGAATGGCAAGAAAAAGGGCGCTCATGTGTACTCCTTACGTCTGATGTCGCGGCGCGCTCGGGCGCCGCCATTTTTATTATTGACCGTCGCGCTGAACTTTAGCGCGCAGCGCTTCAAGCTGGGCGCTAATTTCATCGTCCGCTTTCAGGTCAGCAAACTGCTGGTCCAGGCCTTTCTGTTTGCCAAAGCGCTGGCTTTCAGCCTCCGCTTCCATGTGGTCGATGCGACGTTCGAACGACTCAAAACGCGCCATCGCTTCATCAATTTTACCGCTGTCGAGCTGGCGACGCACATCACGCGACGACGAGGCCGCCTGGTGACGCAGGGTCAGCGCCTGCTGGCGCGCACGGGTTTCAGACAGCTTGTTTTCCAGCTCGCCGATTTCCGTTTTCATGCGTGCCAGGGTGTCGTCAACCTGGGCTGCTTCGTCTTCCAGTATTTTAATCAGGTCGGTCAGCTTCTGTTTTTCGATAAGCGCAGCGCGGGCCAGATCGTCTTTCTCTTTACGCAGCGCCAGCTCTGCTTTTTCCTGCCACTCGGCCTGCTGAGCAGTGGCCTGCTCAATGCGGCGTGCCAGCTGTTTTTTCTCGGCCAGCGCGCGGGCTGAGGTGGAACGTACTTCCACCAGCGTGTCTTCCATCTCCTGAATCATCAGACGCACTAACTTCTGCGGATCTTCTGCTTTTTCCAGCAGTGAATTGATGTTGGCGTTTACGATGTCAGCAAAGCGCGAAAAAATACCCATGAATAAATCCTCCGGTTATGGGATGGGCTGAGCCCGTCTGGATAAAGTAATCCAATTATCGTGCCAGTTTTGCAATTATATGATTTAACGGAATATAACTGTTAAAGCCTGTTTTTTACGCTATGCTTAATTAGCGATATTCACCAACAAATGGTTAATTTCATCATGAGTGAGCAAAAAGATACTCTCATCGGCGAGGCCAACAGCTTTATTGATGTGCTGGAGCAGGTATCGCGCCTCGCGCCGCTCAATAAGCCGGTACTGGTGATCGGCGAGCGCGGCACCGGGAAAGAGCTGATCGCTAACCGCCTGCACTACCTGTCACGACGCTGGCAGGCACCGTTTATCTCGCTTAACTGCGCAGCGCTGAATGAAAACCTGCTCGATAGCG
Source organism: Siccibacter colletis (assembly GCF_025914095.1). Lineage (NCBI taxonomy): Bacteria > Pseudomonadati > Pseudomonadota > Gammaproteobacteria > Enterobacterales > Enterobacteriaceae > Siccibacter > Siccibacter colletis. The sequence goes on from NZ_CP074352.1 coordinate 2,179,323, forward strand.
AACTGTTTGGTCATGAAGCCGGTGCCTTTACCGGGGCGCAGAAACGCCATCCCGGCCGTTTTGAACGCGCCGACGGCGGCACGCTGTTCCTCGATGAGCTGGCGACCGCCCCGATGCTGGTGCAGGAAAAACTGCTGCGTGTCATTGAATACGGCGAGCTGGAGCGCGTCGGCGGCAGCCAGCCGCTGCAGGTGAATGTCCGGCTGGTTTGCGCCACCAACGCCGATCTGCCGGGCCTGGTGCAGGAGGGAAAATTCCGCGCCGACCTGCTCGACCGCCTCGCTTTTGATGTGGTGAACCTGCCGCCGCTGCGCGAGCGCCGCACCGACATCATGCTGCTGGCGGATCAATTTGCGATTCAGATGTGCCGCGAGCTGGGTCTGCCGCTGTTTCCGGGATTCACCCCGGCAGCGCAGGAAATGCTGCTCAACTATGGCTGGCCGGGAAATATTCGCGAGCTGAAAAACGTGGTGGAGCGCTCGGTATACCGGCACGGCAGTAGCGACGAGCCGGTTGATAACGTAATCCTCGACCCGTTCCAGCGCCCCGCCGCCGCTGACGCCCCTGCGGCTGACAGCGATCTGCCTGCGCTGCCGCTCGACCTGCGTGGCTGGCAGACCCACCAGGAATCCGCCCTGCTGCGCAAGGCGCTGACGCAGGCAAAATACCATCAAAAACGCGCCGCCGAACTGCTGGGATTAACCTATCACCAGCTGCGGGCGCTGCTCAAAAAGCATGATATCCGCTGAAAATCTGCGCAGCCCGCCGCGAAAAAGCCGGTTTTCCCCTTCTGACGGCAGAGATTTTTACGCAGCGGGCCTAAGTGCGATACACTTTGGCTATTCGTCTTAAAAACTCAAAATCTATGCGCGTAATTCTCTCTTCCCTGCTGATGTCGCTCGGCTTTTTGGCTGCTCAGGCACAGGCCGCGCCTGCCCTGCCGCACGCCGATATTCGCCAGAGCGGGTTTGTGTATTGTGTGAACGGGCAGGTTAATACCTTCAATCCGCAAAAAGCGAGCAGCGGGCTGACCGTCGATACCCTTGCGGCGCAGCTCTACGATCGCCTGCTGGATGTCGACCCCTATACCTACCGGCTGGTGCCGGAACTGGCGGAAAGTTGGGAGGTGCTGGATCACGGGGCTACCTACCGTTTTCATCTGCGCAGTGGCGTACAGTTTCAGAGCACCGCCTGGTTTACCCCCCGGCGTGCGTTGAATGCTGACGATGTGGTGTTTACCTTCCAGCGCATCTTCGACCGCTCTCACCCGTGGCATAACATCAACGGCAATAGCTTCCCCTATTTCGACAGCCTGCAGTTTGCCGACACCGTGAAGAGCGTGCGCAAGATCAACAGCCGCACCGTAGAGTTCCGCCTCGCGCGCCCGGATGCCTCATTCCTCTGGCATCTGGCGACCCATTACGCCTCGGTAATGTCCGCCGAATACGCTGACCATCTGGCCGCGGCTGACCGTCAGGAGCAGTTTGACCGCGAGCCGGTCGGCACCGGGCCGTTCCTGCTGGGCGAGTACCGCGCCGGGCAGTATATTCGCCTGCAGCGTAATCATCGCTACTGGCGCGGCGTGCCGCTGATGCCGCAGGTAGTGGTGGATCTTGGCTCCGGCGGCACTGGCCGTCTCTCCAAGCTGCTGACCGGCGAGTGCGACGTGCTGGCCTGGCCTGCGGCGAGCCAGCTGACGGTGATGCGCGACGATCCGCGCCTGCGCATGACGCTGCGCCCCGGGATGAACATCGCTTACCTGGCCTTCAATACCAATAAAGCGCCGATGAATAACCCGGCGGTACGCCATGCCCTGGCGCTGGCGATCAACAACGAGCGCCTGATGCAGTCCATCTATTACGGCACGGCGGAAACCGCGGCTTCGATTCTGCCGCGCGCCTCCTGGGCCTATGACAATGCATCGGCGATCACCGAATACAACCCGGAAAAAGCCCGGGCGCAGCTCAAGGCGCTGGGGCTGGAAAATATGACGTTGCAGCTGTGGGTGCCCACCAGTTCCCAGGCCTGGAACCCAAGCCCGCTGAAGACCGCCGAGCTGATCCAGGCCGACATGGCGCAGATTGGGGTTAACGTGGTTATCGTGCCGGTCGAAGGGCGCTTCCAGGAAGCGCGCCTGATGGATATGGACCACGATCTGACGCTAGCGGGCTGGTCTACCGACAGTAACGATCCGGACAGCTTCTTCCGCCCGCTGCTGAGCTGCGCGGCGATCCGCTCCCAGACTAATTACGCCCACTGGTGCAACAGCGAGTTCGACGCGGTGTTGCGCAATGCCCTGGATTCGCAGCAGCTGGCTTCGCGTATCGAGGCCTATAACCAGGCGCAAAAAATTCTGGCGCGCGAGCTGCCAGTGCTGCCGCTCGCCTCCTCCCTGCGCCTGCAGGCGCACCGCGCGGATATTAAAGGACTGGTGCTGAGCCCGTTTGGCAATGCGTCATTTGCAGGCGTGTCGCGTGACGACGCCGGAGATAAAAAACCATGATTATCTTTACCCTGCGCCGTCTGTTGCTGCTGCTGATCACCCTGTTCCTGCTCTCGTTTGTCGGCTTCAGCCTGAGCTACTTCACGCCGCATGCTCCGTTGCAGGGCGCGTCGCTGTGGAACGCCTGGCTGTTCTGGTTCACCAGCCTGCTGCACTGGGATTTCGGCGTCTCGAGCATCAACGGGCAGCTCATTACCCAGCAGCTCGCCGAAGTTTTCCCGGCCACTATGGAGCTGTGCGTGCTGGCGTTTGCCCTGGCGCTGCTGATTGGTATTCCGGTCGGGATGATGGCCGGCATTATGCGCAATAAGTGGCAGGACCGTTTTATCAGCGGCGTGGCGCTGGTCGGTTTCTCCATCCCGGTATTCTGGCTGGCGCTGCTGTTTACGCTGTTTTTCTCGCTGACCCTCGGCTGGCTGCCGGTTTCCGGGCGTTTCGATCTGCTCTACGAAGTAAAGCCGGTCACCGGGCTGGCGCTGGTGGATGCCTGGCTGTCGGATTCGCCGTGGCGTGACGAAATGATGATGAGCGCCCTGCGCCACATGGTGCTGCCGGTGGCGACGCTGGCGGTGGCACCCACGACCGAAGTGATCCGCCTGATGCGTCTCAGCACCATCGACGTGGTTGACCAGAACTACATTAAGGCGGCGGCCACGCGCGGCCTGTCGCGCTTCACCATTTTGCGCCGCCATATGCTGCACAACGCCCTGCCGCCGGTGATCCCGCGTCTCGGTCTGCAGTTCTCCACCATGCTGACGCTGGCGATGATCACTGAGATGGTGTTCAGCTGGCCGGGCCTGGGTCGCTGGCTGATCAACGCCATCCGCCAGCAGGACTACGCCGCGATCTCGGCGGGCGTGATGGTCATCGGCGCGCTGGTGATCATTGTTAACGTGATATCCGATATTGTGGGCGCGCTGGCGAACCCATTGAAGCATAAGGAATGGTATGCCTTACGATAGCGTCTACCGCGAAAAACGCCCGCCGGGCGCGCTGCGCACCGTGTGGCGCAAATTTTATGGCGATGCGACAGCGATGATCGGCCTCTACGGCTGCGGCGCGCTGGCGCTGCTGTGTATTTTCGGTTCGCTGTTTGCCCCTTACGGGCTGGATCAGCAGTTCCTCGGTTTCCAGTTGATGCCGCCCTCCTGGTCGCGCTACGGCGATGTGTCGTTCTTCCTCGGTACCGACGATCTCGGCCGCGATGTGCTGAGCCGCCTGCTCAGTGGTGCGGCCCCGACGGTTGGCGGTGCGTTTGTGGTGACCCTCGCCGCGTCGGTGTTCGGTCTGATCCTCGGTGTTATCGCTGGCGCGACCCACGGCCTGCGCTCGGCGGTGCTCAATCACGTACTGGACACCCTGCTCTCGATCCCGTCGCTGCTGCTGGCGATTATCGTGGTGGCCTTTGCCGGGCCGCAGCTCTCCCACGCCATGTTTGCGGTGTGGCTGGCGCTGCTCCCGCGCATGGTGCGCTCGGTCTACAGCATGGTGCATGACGAGCTGGAAAAAGAGTACGTGGTCGCGGCGCGCCTCGACGGGGCAACCACCCTGAACATTCTGTGGTTTGCGGTGTTGCCCAACACCACGTCGGTGCTGGTAACGGAGATCACCCGCGCGCTGTCGATGGCGATCCTCGATATTGCTGCGCTCGGGTTTCTCGATCTTGGCGCACAGCTGCCCTCACCGGAATGGGGTGCCATGCTGGGTGATGCGCTGGAGCTAATCTATGTCGCACCCTGGACCGTGATGCTGCCGGGTGCGGCGATCATGATCAGCGTGCTGCTGGTTAATCTGCTGGGCGACGGCATTCGCCGCGCGATTGTTGCGGGGGTGGAATAATGCCTTTACTGGATATTCGTAACCTGACCATTGAGATTAAAGCCGGCGACCAGTGGGTGAAAGCCGTGGATCGCGTGAGCATGACCCTCAGCGAAGGGGAAATTCGCGGCCTGGTGGGTGAATCCGGTTCGGGTAAGAGCCTGATCGCCAAAGCCATCGGTGGGGTTACGAAAGATAACTGGCGAATCACCGCCGACCGTATGCGCTTTAACGATATTGACCTGCTGCGCCTGAGCGCCCGCGAGCGCCGCAAGCTGGTGGGCCATAACGTATCGATGATTTTCCAGGAGCCGCAGTCCTGTCTCGATCCCTCCGAGCGCATTGGGCGTCAGCTGATGCAGAACATTCCCGGCTGGACCTACAAAGGCCGCTGGTGGCAGCGCTTCGGCTGGCGCAAACAGCGGGCAATTGAGCTGCTGCACCGCGTCGGCATCAAAGATCATAAAGACGCCATGCACAGCTTCCCCTATGAGCTGACCGAGGGGGAATGCCAGAAGGTGATGATCGCCATCGCGCTGGCCAACCAGCCGCGGCTGGTGATCGCCGATGAGCCGACCAACGCGATGGAGCCGACAACCCAGGCGCAGATTTTCCGCCTGCTGAGCCGCCTCAACCAGAATAACAACACCACTATTTTGCTCATCAGCCACGATTTACAGATGCTGAGCCAGTGGGCTGACCGCATTAACGTCATGTACTGCGGACAGACGGTGGAAACCGCGCCGAGTGAACAGCTGGTCTCTGCCCCGCATCACCCGTATACCCAGGCGCTGATCCGCGCCATTCCGGATTTTGGCAGCGCCATGCCGCACAAAAGCCGGCTCAATACCCTGCCGGGGTCGATTCCCCTGCTGGAGCAGCTGCCCATCGGCTGCCGCCTCGGCCCGCGTTGCCCTTATGCGCAGCGGGAATGCATTATTACGCCGCGCCTGGACGGGCCGAAAAATCATCTTTTCGCCTGCCATTTCCCGCTGAACATGGAGAGAGAGTGAAATGGTCGAAACCCTGCTTCAGGTCCGCAACCTGAGTAAAACCTTTCGCTACCGCACCGGCTGGTTCCATCGCCAGACCGTGGAGGCGGTGAAACCGCTCAGTTTTACCCTGCGCGAGCGCCAGACGCTGGCGATCATCGGTGAGAACGGCTCGGGGAAATCAACGCTGGCGAAAATGCTGGCCGGTATGGTGGAACCCACCACCGGCGAGCTGGTGATTGACGATCACCCGATGCGCTACGGCGACTATTCGTTCCGCAGCCAGCGTATTCGCATGATTTTTCAGGACCCATCCACCTCGCTCAACCCGCGCCAGCGCGTGTCGCAGATCCTTGATTTCCCGCTGCGTCTCAATACCGATCTCGACCCCGAATCGCGTCGCGCGCGCATCAACGAGACGCTGCGCATGGTCGGCCTGCTGCCCGACTACGCCAGCTACTATCCGCACATGATGGCACCAGGCCAGAAGCAGCGTCTGGGACTGGCCAGGGCGCTGATCCTGCGCCCGAAGGTAATCATCGCCGACGAAGCGCTGGCCTCGCTGGATATGTCGATGCGTTCGCAGTTAATTAACCTGATGCTGGAATTACAGGAAAAACAGGGTATCTCTTATATTTACGTGACCCAGCATATCGGCATGATGAAGCACATCAGCGATCAGGTGATGGTGATGCATCAGGGTGAAGTGGTGGAGCGCGGCAGCACCGCCGACGTGCTTGCGTCACCGCTGCACGAGCTGACGAAGCGCCTGATTGCCGGGCATTTTGGTGAAGCGCTGACCGCTGATGCGTGGCGCAAAGACAAGTAACAATACCGACTGCCTCTCCGCTGAGCAGCCTTGCGAAGTGATAACTGGAGTGGTCGGATTAACGGATTCTCAGAGACGTGCTAGAATCCCCGCGATTTAACGACGGCAGCGGCTTATTCACCTGCCGCCACAACAATATGATAAGGATCAAAGCTATGGGTTTTCTTACCGGTAAGCGCATTCTGGTGACTGGCGTCGCCAGCAAACTTTCCATCGCCTACGGTATCGCGCAAGCGATGCAGCGTGAAGGGGCTGAACTGGCGTTCACCTACCAGAACGACAAACTGAAAGGCCGCGTGGAAGAGTTTGCCGCTCAACTGGGTTCCAGCATCGTGCTGCCTTGTGACGTTGCGGAAGATGCCAGCATCGAAGGCCTTTTCACCGAGCTTGAGAAAGTATGGCCAAAATTCGACGGCTTCGTACACTCAATCGGTTTCGCACCGGGCGACCAGCTGGACGGCGACTACGTTAATGCCGTAACCCGCGATGGCTTCAAAATTGCACACGACATCAGCTCTTACAGCTTCGTTGCGCTGGCGAAAGCCTGCCGCACTATGCTGAATCCGGGCTCTGCCCTGCTGACGCTCTCCTACCTGGGTGCTGAGCGCGCAATCCCGAACTACAACGTGATGGGTCTGGCGAAAGCGTCTCTGGAAGCTAACGTACGCTATATGGCGAACGCAATGGGTCCGGAAGGCATCCGCGTGAATGGTATCTCCGCAGGCCCAATCCGTACTCTGGCCGCTTCCGGTATCAAAGATTTCCGTAAAATGCTGGCGCACTGCGAAGCGGTCACCCCGATCCGTCGCACCGTCACCATTGAAGACGTGGGTAACTCCGCGGCCTTCCTGTGCTCTGACCTCTCTGCCGGTATCTCCGGTGAAGTAGTTCACGTTGACGGCGGCTTCAGCATCGCCGCGATGAACGAGCTGGAACTGAAATAATTCCGCTGCCCGATAAGGGCAACCGGCAAAAGGTGGACAGCATCGCGCTCTCCACCTTTTTTTATGTCTGCTCGCCGGGTTTTTATTCCGGTTATGCTTTTCCGCTATTTATTATCACCGAACAGTCTTTGGTCACGTCTGCCCGTTACGCCAGGATAACCTCAACAGGATCCGTCGCGACGCGGTGTTGCGGCGGATTGCTCTCACAGACCAAGGAAAGACCATGGAACAACGCCGCTTCTCCGGCAAAAGCCACTGGTATCATGAAACTCAGGCACGGACCTGCCAGGCCGATGTACAGCCGCTGGTTCCGGAAGCCGCCCGCGTAAATGACCGTTTTCTGCTTGACCTCGTGGTGCCCGACGCCTGCCTGCGTACCCACCGCGCATGGCTTGATGCCGCCCGCGCCGCAAGTCTTCATCTGTTACCCGATACCCTTGAAACCACCCGCCTCGCCACGCTGAGCTGTTACGACCGGCTGAGCACAGCCCTGACCGTGGCGCAGGTCTTTGGCGTGCAGCGGCTGTGCAATCATTACGCCGCCCGGCTGGCTCCGCTGCCGGGGCCGGATTCATCGAGAGAAAGCAACCAGCGGCTGGCGCAGATCACCCAGTATGCCCGCCAGCTTGCCAGCTCGCCGACGCTGATTGATGCCCGATGTCGAACCCAGCTCAGCGACGTTGGCCTGACGGAAAGTGACCGCGTCACGTTTAATCAAATCATCGGTTTCGTTGGCTTTCAGGCGCGCGTTGTTGCCGTGCTACAGGCCATTAACGGCCAGCCGGCGCGCTGGCTACCGGGTATCGATAGTCAGCAGGACGCGCCCGGCGAACGTTTTGCTGCACCTGAAGCTGACTGGCAAGCGGATATACCTTCGCCTCAGGCTGGCTATCTGCGCCCTGCCCAGCGCGAGGTGCTGGCTCAGGTGCGCCGCGTGCCGGTGCTTGAGCCGATCGCAGACGGGCTGATTGAGGATGAAAACGCCCTGCTGCTGCTGGCCACGCTTGTAGGGGCGTTGTTCAGTGGAAAGCACGCGCCGCTGCTTGGCCTGGTCAGCGCACGGATCAACGGCAGCAGCCACTGCTTCCATCGTCTTTCCCGGGAGGTTACCGACAGCGCGTTGCCCGACGCGGTACGCAACGGCGAGCGGGCGCTGCTGGCCTGGAGCCACAATCACCCTGAGGAACGCGCGCTGGTCCAGGCGGCGCAGGTGCTGACCCGTAGTCCGGACCGCTTCAGCGCCGCGCAGTTTACCCCGGTGCTGGAGGCGGGCTTCAGCCGCGATGACGCGCTGCGTCTGCTCAGTCTGACGGCGCTGTGCGGCTGGCTTAACCGGTTAAAGATTGGCCTTGGCGATGCGCTGCCAGGCCAGACGGCAACCGGCCCTGCCTGAAAGAGCGCTTGCTGCAACAGGCGGAATCGCGTAAAACTGTCAGCCGCTCTTTTGGCCACGAAAATAGAACACTATGTTTCAGGACAACCCGCTGCTTGCGCAGCTTAAACAGCAACTGCATTCTCAAACACCGCGCGCTGAAGGCGTGGTGAAAGGCACCGAAAAAGGCTTCGGCTTTCTGGAAGTAGACGCACAAAAAAGCTACTTCATTCCGCCGCCGCAAATGAAAAAAGTGATGCACGGCGACCGTATCTCCGCCGTGATCCACACCGATAAAGATCGCGAATCCGCCGAGCCGGAAGCGCTGATCGAACCGTTCCTGACGCGCTTTGTGGGCCGGGTACAGAAAAAAGACGATCGTCTCTCCATCGTGCCGGACCATCCGCTGCTGCGTGATGCCATTCCCTGCCGCGCCGAGCGCGGTGTTGCGCATGATTTCAAGGAAGGCGACTGGGCCGTGGCCGAAATGCGCCGCCATCCGCTGAAGGGCGATCGTGGTTTCTATGCCGAGCTGACCCAGTTCATTACCTACAGCGAAGACCACTTCGTGCCGTGGTGGGTTACCCTCGCCCGCCATAATCTGGAACGCGAAGCGCCGGAAGGTGTTGCGACCGAGATGCAGGACGAAGGTCTGGTGCGTGAAGATTTAACGGCGCTCGAATTCGTGACCATCGACAGCGCCAGCACCGAAGATATGGATGATGCCCTGTTCGCTGAAATGCTCGACGACGAGCGTCTGCAGCTGACCGTGGCGATCGCCGATCCTACTGCCTGGGTCCGCGAAGGCAGCGCGCTGGACAACGCCGCTAAAGTGCGCGCGTTTACCAACTACCTGCCGGGCTTCAACATCCCGATGTTGCCGCGCGAGTTGTCCGACGATCTCTGCTCCCTGCGCCCTGACGAAATCCGTCCGGTGCTGGCGTGCCGCATGATCGTTGACAAAGACGGTGCCATCAGCGACGACATTCACTTCTTCAGCGCGTACATCAAGTCGCAGGCCAAACTGGCGTATGACGATGTGTCCGACTGGCTGGAGAATAACGGCAGCTGGCAGCCGCAGAACGACGCCATCGCCCAGCAGATCCGTCTGCTGCACACCCTGTGCCTGCGCCGTGCCGAATGGCGTCAGACCCATGCCCTGGTGTTTAAAGACCGTCCTGACTACCGCTTCGTGCTGGGTGAGAAAGGTGAAGTGCTGGAGATCGTGGCAGAGCCGCGCCGCATCGGGAACCGCATCGTTGAAGAATCAATGATCGCCGCTAACATCTGCGCCGCCATCGTGCTGCGCGAGAAGCTGGGCTTCGGTATCTACAACGTGCACGCCGGTTTCGACCCTGCCAGCACCGAGCAGATGGCGGCCCTGCTGAAAACTCACGACATGCACGTTGATCCGAACGAGGTGCTGACGCTGGAAGGCTTCTGCAAACTGCGTCGCGAGCTGGATGCCCAGCCGACCGGCTTCCTCGACAGCCGCATTCGCCGCTTCCAGTCGTTTGCTGAAATCAGCACCACGCCGGGTGCGCACTTCGGCCTCGGGCTGGAAGCGTACGCGACCTGGACCTCGCCGATCCGTAAATATGGCGACATGGTGAACCACCGTCTGCTGAAAGCGATCATCAAAGGCGAAACCATTGCCCGTCCTGCGGATGAAACCACCGTACAGATGGCTGAGCGTCGTCGCCTCAACCGTATGGCCGAGCGCGACGTGGGTGACTGGCTGTATGCGCGCTACCTGAACGATAAAGCCGGTACCGACACCCGCTTCAACGCCGAGATCATCGATGTCAGCCGCGGCGGTATGCGCGTGCGCCTGGTGGATAACGGCGCTGTGGCGTTCATTCCGGCCCCGTTCATTCACGCCGTGCGTGATGAAATGGTGTGCAGCCAGGAGAACGGTACTGTGCAGATCAAAGGCGAGGTCGCTTATAAAGTGACGGACGTTATTCAGGTCACCATCGCCGAAGTGCGTATGGAAACCCGCAGCGTCATCGCCCGTCCGGTAGCCTGAGCTTTTCCCTGATTATTCAGGGGGCTGCTCTGTCCGCCCTGCTGCGGCAGTTCTTGCGAGAACTGCCGCATTTTTTTCGCCCCGCCTCACAAATTCCAAAAAACATACCACAATGAAACTAACGGCAACGATAACGTTAACGGGAATGATTCATTATTTATCCAGAGGATAAATGATCTTACCGTGCCTGGGTTTCAGGTAACGCGCCGGAAGATGACGTCATCTGCAGTATGACTGCCCGTTACGGGTCATCAGACGCTTTGCGCGTGCGTGGTGTTTTCGGGAGATGGCATGAAAGAGTATCTGGAGCACAACCTGCTTTATCGTTACCTCGGGACCAGCAGTCCCTACTGGCGCTTGCTTTCTGACAGCAATGCGCTGCAGCTTTCCGCCTCCGAAGGCGCTGATACCCGCCACGCCGTGGCACTCACCGATGACCAGGCCGGGCAAATTCGCGCCATGACCGTCATCACCTCCAGCGTTACGCTCACCCTTTCGCTGTTTGGCGAGGAAGCCCCTGTTCACCTGGTAGGGCGCAAGGTCTCACGCCGGGAATGGGCCGGTTCCGCTTCCGCCTGGAACGACACCTCGTCGGTGGCACGCGATCTGGTGCAGGGACTCTCTTTTGCCGAACAGGTGGTGTCGGAAGCCAACTCGGTGATCGTCATTCTTGACCGCCTCGGCAATATTCAACGCTTTAACCGACTGAGCGAAGAGTACACCGGCATGAAAGAGCATGAGGTGATTGGGCAGAACGTGTTCAAGCTGTTCATGACCCGCAGCGAGGCCGCCGCGTCTAAACGCAATATTTCCGGTTTTTTCCGCAACGGCAGCGCTTACGAAGTGGAGCGCTGGGTAAAAACCCGCAAGGGGCAGCGGCTGTTCCTGTTCCGCAATAAGTTCGTGCACAGCGGGAGCGGGAAAAATGAAATTTATCTCATCTGCTCCGGCACCGACATCACCGAGGAGCGACGCGCCCAGGAGCGGCTGCGGGTGCTGGCTAATACCGATACCATCACCGGCCTGCCGAACCGCAACGCGGTTTATGAGCTGATCAGCGATGCCATCACCCACCGTGCCGACGACAGCCAGGTGGGTATTGTCTATCTCGATCTCGACAACTTCAAAAAGGTGAACGATGCCTACGGGCATATGTTTGGCGATCAGCTGCTGCAGGCGGTGTCGCTGGCAATACTGAGCTGTCTGGATGAGGGCCAGGTACTGGCGCGTCTCGGCGGGGATGAGTTTATCGTGCTGGCAACGGACACCTCGCAGAGCGCGCTGGAGGCGATGTCGTCGCGCATTCTCACGCGGCTCCGTCAGCCGTTCCGCATTGGGCTTATCGAGGTCTATACCGGCTGCTCGGTCGGCATCTCCCTCGCCCCGCAACACGGGGTGGATCGCGAGAGCCTGATCCGCAACGCCGATACCGCGATGTATACCGCGAAAGAGAGCGGACGCGGCAAGTTCTGCGTCTTCTCACCCGAGATGAACCAGCGGGTGTTTGAGTACCTGTGGCTCGATACCAACCTGCGTAAAGCGCTGGAAAAGGATCAGCTGATCATTCACTACCAGCCGAAAGTTACCCGGAGCGGGGAAGTCCGCAGCCTGGAAGCGCTGGTGCGCTGGCAGTCACCGGAGCGCGGTCTGATCCCGCCGCTCGATTTCATCTCTTATGCTGAGGAGTCCGGCCTCATCGTGCCACTCGGGCGCTGGGTGATGCTTGATGTGATGCAGCAGGTGGCGAAGTGGCGGGAAAAAAGCATCAATCTGCGGGTTGCGGTGAACGTTTCCGCGCGCCAGCTGGCAGATCAGACGATCTTCAGCGATCTGAAACAGGCGCTGCGCGATCTCAATTTTGAATACTGTCCGATAGACGTGGAGCTGACCGAAAGCTGCCTGATTGAAAACGAGGAGCTTGCCCTGACGGTGATCCAGCAGTTCAGCGCGCTGGGCGCCCAGGTGCATCTGGATGACTTTGGCACCGGGTATTCCTCGCTGTCGCAGCTGGCGCGTTTCCCGCTTGATGCCATCAAGCTCGATCAAAGTTTTGTGCGCGATGTTCACAAGCAGTCCGTCTCCCAGTCGCTGGTGCGCGCTATCGTGGCGGTGGCGCAGGCGCTGAATCTGCAGGTGATTGCGGAAGGCGTGGAGAACACGAAAGAAGACGCCTTTCTTACCAAGAACGGCGTCAATGAACGGCAGGGTTACCTGTTTGCTAAACCCATGCCCGCTGCCGCATTCGAGCAATGGTATCAACGTTATCTGGCACGCACGGCGCGCTAGCTGACTTTACGCAGGGCCGTCGCGGTATGACGGTTCTGCAACTGCACCAGGCGTTCCATATAGGCGATATCCTTCTCTTCGATGTTGAACGCCGCATCCACCCAGTCTTCCGTGATCTCCATCAGCTCGGCGCGCGGCAGGCGTAGCACCCGCTGACGCGCCCGCAGCATCGCCTTCACGCCGTTGAGTTTCGGGCGCAGCGTGTCGATGAAGGTGCGGGTCGCCACGTAGCTCTGCCCTGGCTCGAACAGCAGATCCACCAGCCCCTGCTGTTCATGCCACTCGGCGGTATGCGACTCGCCTTTGTAGATCAGCGCTTCCGCGAGTTTCATACCGGCACGACGCGCGACTAACGAATAGCCGCCCATACCGGGAAACAGGTTGAAGGCAATTTCCGGGAATCCCATGCGGGCATCGCGCTGCGCCAGTACGAAGTGGTGCGCCAGCGCTGCCTCGAAGCCACCGCCGAGCGCACTGCCCTCCACCATCGCCAGGCTGATGGCACCGGTATCAAAACCGCGCGAGGCGGCATGTACGCAATCGACGCAGGCGCGGGCATAGGCCCGCAGCGCTTCGCGACGCCCGCTGCGGATACAATCGACAAAGAATTCCAGATCGCCGCCGGTGTTATACAGACCGGGAACCAGCGAACCGGTGACCCAGAAATCGACCTCATAGCCCGACTGCTGCACCAGATAGCCAAGGTTCATGATCTCTTCAATCAGCACGTGATTGAAGCAGGGTCGCGGTTTTGCGCTCAGCATCATCCAGATGGTGCGCCGCTCCTGCTCATAGAAACCGGAGAGCTGGGTAAAGCGCGCGCTGTCGGTGAAGATTTTGCAGGTGGGTTGATGTAAGACTGTCATGGTCATGTCCTCTGTTGGTGAAAATGCGCATAATGCGCACACTCAGCCTACTCCACCGTCAGCAAACCGGGATCGGTACCGTGTCGCGCTGGTCAAAGGTAACTATCTGATGCGATAACGACTTTACGACGCGTAACTGCTTCTCTTTTGACGCCGTTTTTAGCATGATAAAGCACTACTCGTTTAAGGGGGTTTTATGCCGATAGTGGATACCAAAAATCTGGCGCAGCGTATCGATACGGTTCTCGATATTCTGGTTGCGGGCGACTACCACTCCGCCATCAATAATCTGGAAATCCTGAAAGCGGAGCTGATTGCGCTGGAGCAGCGTGAAGACAGCAATACCCAGCCGGGTGCGGTAAAGGCGCCGTGGGAGATCTGAACACCGCCGTACGCGCAGCCATGCGCTGCGCTCCCTGTTCTCAACTTTGGCGACGCCGTGTCGCATAACCCAGACCGAAGATGAATTCCCGACAACAGACAATTTTACAGATGGTCATCGACCAGGGTCGCGTCAGCGTCGCCGAGCTTGCCAGAACGACGGGCGTGTCCGAAGTCACTATCCGTCAGGATCTTAATCTGCTGGAGCGACAGAGCTATCTGCGCCGCGCGCACGGCTACGCCGTACCGGTAGACAGCGACGATGTGGAAGCGCGCATGATGAGCAACTTCCCGCTGAAACGTCGCCTGGCGATGGCCGCCGCCTCGCTGGTGCAGGATGGCGAAACGGTATTTATTGAAAACGGCAGCAGTAACGCCCTGCTGGCGCGCGAGCTGGCAGAGCACAAGCGGGTTACCATTATCACCGTCAGTAGCTACATCGCGCATCTGCTGAAAGAGACGGAGTGCGAGGTGATCCTGCTGGGGGGCATTTATCAGAAGAAAAGCGAGAGCATGGTCGGCCCGCTGACGCGTCAGTTCATCGGCCAGGTCCACTTCAGCAAAGCGTTTATCGGTATCGATGGCTGGCTGCCGGGCACCGGCTTTACCGGGCGCGATATGATGCGCAGCGATGTGGTCAGCGCGGTGCTCGATAAAGAGTGCGAAGCGATTGTGCTGAGCGACAGCTCAAAGTTTGGCGTGCTGCACCCCTACACGCTGGGCACGATAAACAAGTTCAGCCGTATCATTACCGATGACGGTCTGGATGGCGATATTCGCGCCGCGCTTGAGCGCGACGGTTTGACGGTGGATACCGTACCGCGTACTACCCCTGTCTGAACCCGGCTCCGCGACGGCGGAGCTGCTGATCTATAAGAGCTTTCCTACGCCTGAATTAAGATAATTTACCTGGCGCAACAACGTGAAAAACATAAAAATTGTTCATAACGATATCACAGAAAGTAACTATCACTCGCGTGACCAGTTAATGTTGATTTTCGCGACATCGTTTCACGGATTGGCGCTTTAAGCGTTGTGATTGCCACTATACTTAGAGAGTAACTTCCTTCCGTGAATCAATAATTCAGGAGAAAGTATTATGTCATTAAACACAAAAAAAATTGCGACTGCGGTACTGGCGATCACTCTGGCGATGTCCGTGAGTGCATGTTCTAACTGGTCCAAACGTGACCGTAACACCGCAATCGGCGCAGGTGCCGGTGCTATCGGTGGTTCGGTGCTGACGGATGGTAGCGCGCTGGGTACCCTGGGCGGTGCAGCAGTCGGTGGTATTATCGGTCATCAGGTTGACTGATAACGCACACCTGCAAAAGCGTAATGCTTTGACGTAATCACTGAACGTTGCGAATTACAGGTCTGGCTTGAATGCCACGCTATGAAAAAAGGCCACGGTTTCCGTGGCCTTTCTCTTTTCTGCAAACGCATCAGCCGCCGGCCAGTTTGACCTTCATGCCGCGCGCTTCCAGAAGACTTTTGATCAGGTCGCGCTTATCACCCTGAATTTCAATCACGCCCTCTTTCACCGACCCGCCGCAGCCGCATTTTTTCTTCAGCTCCGCGGCAATAGCAGCAAGCGTTGCGTCATCGGCGTCGATACCGGTGATGAGGCAGACGCCTTTACCTTTACGTCCGCTGGTCTGGCGCTGAATGCGCACGATGCCATCGCCCTTCGGGCGCTCCGGTGCAGCCTTCGGTTCGTCAATGCGGCCCGTTTCGGTCGAATAGACCAGGCGGCTGTTATCGTCTTTCATTATGCCTCCTGCTTGAGCGATGCCAGAATATCGCGTAGTGCCTGCGCCGGATCGGCGGCCTGGGTAATCGGACGGCCAATCACCATGTAATCCACGCCGGCACGTTGAGCATCCGGCGGCGTCATGATACGGCGCTGGTCCCCGGCTTCACTGCCCGCCGGACGAATACCCGGCGTCACCAGCTTAAATGCCTGCCCGAGTTCCGCTTTGAAGCGCACCGCCTCCTGGGCAGAGCACACTACTCCGTCCAGCCCACACTGCTGGGTTAAGCGCGCCAGATGTTCGGCGTGCTCCGCGGGCGATGCGGTAATACCGATATCCGCCAGGTCGCTGGCTTCCATGCTGGTCAATACCGTTACGGCAATCAGCAGCGGAGCCTCTTTTCCGAAAGGCACCAGCGCTTCACGGGCGGCACTCATCATGCGCGCCCCGCCGCTGGCATGCACGTTTACCATCCACACGCCAAGATCTGCCGCCGCCGCCACCGCGTGCGCTGCGGTATTAGGAATATCGTGGAACTTCAGGTCGAGAAACAGCTCAAAGCCGCGCTGATGCAGATCGCGAACCAGCTGCGGGCCAAACAGGGTAAACATCTCTTTGCCGATTTTCAGCCGGCAGTCGCGCGGGTCGATACGGTCAACAAACGCCAGGGCGCTGTCGCGATTAGCGTAATCCAGGGCCACCACCACGGGTGAGTCGGTGACAGAACGCAAAGTGGAGGATTCAGTTAATTTCATGACCGGACCTTCTGAGAGAGCACCTGACGCGGCGCGGATGGATAAACGGCATGCATTCTACCTGCCGCCCCGAAAAATTTACAGGTGCGATTTCCCCTGCCTGACGATGTCGACACTGTTGCTGAGGCTACGTAATGATATACAATTAGTATGTTGTAACTAATGTGGATGTAAAATAAACGGGCAGTGCCTTACTGCCCGTCCAGCCCACGAATGGGTTTGATAGAGGACCATGCCCGACACGACGGACAGTGCCAGTACAGCGTGAATGCCGTGAAGCCGCACTTCTGGCAGCGATAGCGCGGTTTGGTGCGCACCTGTTCGCCTACCATGTCGCGCAGCACCATCAGGCTCTCTTTGGCACGCCCCTCTTCCGCATCGTGAAGGTGATAGTCCATCAGGCGATGGAATACGCGCATGGTCGGGTGGCGCTGAAGTTGGCGCGTGATATAGACCTGCGCCGTCTCTGAGCCTTCGCGCTGCTCCATCACCTCGGCCAGCATCAGCTCGGCGGTAGCGCCGGTATTCTCTTCCACGCAGCGCTTGAGGAATTCTGCCCAGTCCTGTGGTTTGCCGAGTTGCTGATAGCACACCTGCAGCATCTCCAGCGTTTCACTCACCAGCTCGCGGTCCTGCTCAATGACGCGCTCCAGGCTTTCCACCGCTTTCGCATAGTCGCCTTTGGCGATATAGATCCGCCCCATCATGATGGAGATACGGGCGCTGTTGCGATCCGCCGCAGCCCCCTTTTTGAGGAGTGACATGGCTTTATCCATGTCATCGCTGCCCATCATCTGCAGGGCCAGCTCGCAGTAAAAGTGCGAAATTTCCAGCCGCTGCTGGTCCTTGCCGAGTTTGACCAGCCGTTCCGCGGTGTCGATGGCTTTCTGCCAGTCACTGGTGGCCTGGTAAATCTGCAGCAGCTGTTGCAGCGCGCTGACGCGAAAGTCAGTTTCGTCGACCAGCTGCCCAAACATATCTTCGGCGCGGTCATACATCCCGGCTGCCATGTAATCGCGGCCGAGCTGCTGCACCGCCAGCAGGCGCTGGTCGTAGGTAAGCGAGGCGCTCTCCATCAACGACTGGTGAATGCGGATGGCGCGGTCCACTTCGCCACGCGAACGGAACAGGTTGCCGAGGGTAAGATGCGCCTCAACGGTACCGGTGTCCTCTTTAAGCATGTCCAGGAACAGGTCGACCGCTTTATCCTGCTGGTTACTCAACAGGAAGTTGACCCCGGCGACGTAGTCGCGCGAAAGACGGCTGGCTTCCTGCTGCTTATCCTGTTGTGCACTTCTGCGCCCCATGTACCAGCCATAGGCGGCCGCAACCGGCAGCAGCAGAAACAGCAACTCCAGCATCAGTAATTATTCCCGAACCGCAGGGGCAGACGACACCGGCGCGGTTTGCGTGGCCGATGCCAGTTGCTGCTCAAGGCGTTTGATTTTACGCTGCGCGCGCGCCAGCTGAACGCGACCGCGCAGCCAGAACAGCCCGCAAATCAGCCAGCCGATGATGAACCCGGCGGCAAACAGCAGCGCCAGCAGCGTTGAAATGCGGTATTCACCCTGGGCGAGCAAGAAGTTGAAGGTCACCTGCTGGTCATTTTGCGCACCCAGCGTGACGGAGATAACGAAGATCGCTAATACCAGTAAAAAAATAAGTAAATATTTCACATGACGTCCCGTATGTGGTCTGAGCGAAGAGATGTAATCCGACCTGAAGCCCACCACATAAATTAACATTTTCAGCCGCGGCGCGAAATCGGAAAAGCGCCGCGGCATCGGTATTTAGTGAGGGCGCGATTAAAAAAATCAACCCTTAGTGCGTTTCCTGGTCACGTTCAGCAATTTCTCGCTGCTCCTGGATCGGCGGCGTCAGCGGGCCGCATAAACGCAGGGCAATCCAGGTTGCCAGCGTCACCAGCAGCCAGGAGATAAGCGTAGCTACGACCAGATCCCGC
Source organism: Siccibacter colletis (assembly GCF_025914095.1). NCBI lineage: Bacteria > Pseudomonadati > Pseudomonadota > Gammaproteobacteria > Enterobacterales > Enterobacteriaceae > Siccibacter > Siccibacter colletis. The sequence goes on from NZ_CP074352.1 coordinate 2,197,815, forward strand.
GGCCAGTGCATACCGAGCAGCATGCGGCTGCTCATCACCCCGGTCGCCCACACCAGCAATACCGCAATGGTCACCACGCGGCGACGTGGCCACAGCAGGCCTACACCCAGCAGTGCCCAGCTGGCAGCAAACATAGTGTGCCCGGACGGGAAGGCAAAGCCGGTCTCTTTCTGCCAGTGTTTACGCAGCCAGCCGGGAATGTCGGTGTTGTCTTTGAGCTGCTCGTGCACCACCTGACCACGGGCTTTGCGATCGAGAGTGTAGAACTCGCTGGCTGGCACACGATGGGTTTCTTCAAGCCAGACCACGTACGGACGCGGCTCCTGCACCTGCTCTTTAATGAAGGATTTTGTGTATTGCCCAACCACGATCGCCGCGCCCAGAATCGCGAACAGCACGATGGCGGGTTTGAGGCGAAAGCGTAAACACCAGAGAAACCAGGCAAACAGCAGCACGTGCGTAATTATCCCCCACGGGCGGGTGACGGTTTCTGTTATCCAGTACATCAACTTCAGCCAGTCCGGATGTCCGGTTGGGTGCCAGTGCCATCCGGAAAACCAGACGATAAGAGGAATAATAATCAGGGCGCCTGCCCCGATGGCGGTCCGTTTCGCGATATCCAGCATGTTTGCTCCTGTTTTCAATACCTTTCAAGCATAACCGAAAACCGCGCTGGCAGCAGAGCCCTGACCGATTAGTGCGCTTAAAAACGTGCAGCCAGGGCTTCAGGTAGGCGAAGATGGCGCGAATGTGGCAAAATACCCAGTAATGAAAACGCCTTACGGCGAAAGAGGCATTTGTTGAATGCCAGAATGTCGGAGAATCACATGCAGCTTAAACGTGTGGCAGAAGCCAAACTGCCAACCCCCTGGGGCGACTTCCTGATGGTCGGGTTTGAAGAAGTGGCAACCGGACAGGACCATGTGGCCCTGGTGTTCGGCGATATTACCAGCAGCGATGCGGTGATGGCGCGAGTGCATTCCGAATGCCTGACCGGCGACGCGCTGTTCAGCCTGCGCTGCGACTGCGGCTTCCAGCTGGAAGCGGCGCTGTCACACATCGCCGAGGAGGGTCGCGGTATTCTGCTCTACCATCGCCAGGAAGGTCGTAACATTGGTCTGCTGAATAAAATCCGCGCCTATGCGCTGCAGGATCAGGGCTACGATACGGTAGAAGCCAATCATCAGCTGGGCTTTGCCGCTGACGAGCGCGACTTCACCCTGTGCGCCGATATGTTCAAGCTGCTGGGTGTGGATGCGGTCCGTCTGCTGACCAACAACCCACGTAAGGTTGAGATCCTCACCGAAGCCGGAATCAACATCGTTGAGCGCGTTCCGCTGATCGTGGGTCGCAATCCGGAGAACGAACATTACCTGGATACCAAAGCAGAAAAGATGGGCCACCTGCTGGGTAAGTGACGTTGTCACGAGTCACTGCCAAAATTAAGGCCTGCGTTGCAGGCCTTTTTCATATCTACAGCATGTTGCGGATCACATAGTGCAGGATGCCGTCGTTACGGTAATAGGTCAGTTCATTACCGGTATCGATGCGGCAACGGCACTCCACCACTTCCGTGCTGCCGTCAGGCCGCGTAAGGGTAACGGGCACCGTGGCACCCGGCGTAATGCTCTGTAAGCCGGCAATATCGATCCGTTCTTCCCCGGTCAGCTGCAGCGTTTTGCGCGTTACGCCCTCCGGGAATTCCAGCGGCAGAATGCCCATTCCGATGAGATTTGAGCGGTGAATACGCTCGAAAGATTCAGCGATCACCACCCGCACGCCAAGCAGACGCGGACCTTTAGCTGCCCAGTCGCGGCTGGAGCCGGAACCGTACTCTTTCCCGGCAATCACCGCTAACGGCAGCCCATCTTCCTTATAGCGCATCGCCGCGTCGTAAATCGACATCACTTCATCACCCGGCAGCAGACGTGTCATGCCCCCTTCCACACCCGGCACCATCTCATTGCGGATACGGATGTTGGCGAAAGTGCCGCGCATCATCACCTCGTGGTTACCGCGACGCGAACCGTAGGAGTTGAAATCGTTACGCTCCACGCCGTGACTCTGGAGATAGCGTCCTGCCGGGCTGTCGGCTTTGATGCTCCCCGCTGGGGAGATATGGTCAGTGGTCACCGAGTCGCCGAGCATTGCCAGAACCCGCGCGCCGTGAATATCTTCCAGCGGCTTCGGCTCGTGCAGCATATCGTCAAAGAACGGCGACAGGCGGATGTAAGTTGAGTCATCCTGCCAGCCGTAGGTGTCCGAACTTTCGACTTCAATCGATTTCCACTCGTCGGTGCCTTCGAACACTTCCGCGTACTCTTTGCGGAACATGTCGGTAGACACCTGCTCCACCGCACGAGCGATCTCCTGGCTCGACGGCCAGATATCTTTCAGGTAAACCGGATCGCCTTTACGGTCGTGGCCCAGCGGATCGGTTGCCAGATTAAGATTCATGTTGCCCGCCAGCGCATAGGCGACGACCAGCGGCGGCGAGGCCAGCCAGTTGGTTTTCACCAGCGGATGGATACGCCCTTCAAAGTTACGGTTCCCGGACAGCACCGCGCCGACGGTAAGATCGCCCTGGCGGATCGCCTGCTCAATGGGTTCCGGCAGCGGGCCGGAGTTACCGATACAGGTGGTACAGCCGTAGCCGACCAGGTTGAATCCCAGCTCATCGAGATATGGCGTCAGCTTCGCCTGGGCCAGATAATCGGACACCACCTTAGAGCCCGGCGCCAGCGAGGCTTTCACCCACGGCTGGCGTTTCAGCCCCAGCGTCACCGCTTTTTTCGCCAGCAGCCCTGCGGCCATCAGCACGCTCGGGTTCGAAGTGTTAGTGCAGGAGGTGATCGCCGCGATGACCACCGCGCCGTCGGGCAGCTGGTTCTGCTCGCCCCGGAATGTGTAATCCACCGGATGACGCGTTTTTTGCGCCGTGTTGATCTCCAGCTCGGTGCTGGCGGCAAATGCCTTCGGTACCTCGCTCAGCGGGACGCGATCCTGAGGCCGTTTGGGGCCGGCAAGGCTGGCTTCCACATCATCCATACGCAGTTCAAGCGTGCTGGTAAAGACCGGTTCGTCGCCAGGGTTGCGCCACATGCCTTGAGCTTTGGCATAGGCTTCGACCAGCGCGACCTGCTCGTCGCTGCGCCCGCTCAGGCGCATATAGTCGAGGGTAACGGCATCAATCGGGAAGAAGCCGCAGGTAGCGCCATATTCCGGGGCCATGTTAGCAATGGTGGCACGGTCGGCCAGCGGCAGCGTATCCAGCCCGTCGCCGTAAAACTCCACGAATTTGCCCACTACACCGTGCTTACGTAGCATCTGGGTCACCGTGAGCACCAGATCGGTTGCGGTAATGCCTTCGCGCAGTTTACCGGTCAGCTTAAAGCCCACCACGTCCGGGATCAGCATCGATACCGGCTGGCCGAGCATCGCCGCTTCGGCTTCGATACCGCCAACGCCCCAGCCGAGCACGCCAAGCCCGTTGATCATCGTGGTGTGGGAGTCGGTACCGACCAGGGTGTCGGGGTAAGCAACCATCGCGCCATCCTGCATCTCACTCCACACCGCTTTACCGAGATACTCCAGATTGACCTGGTGGCAAATGCCGGTGCCGGGCGGCACAACGCTGAAACGGCTGAAGGCCTGTTGACCCCAGCGCAGAAACGCGTAGCGCTCGTGGTTACGTTCCATTTCGAGACGCACGTTCTCTTCAAAGGCATCATCATCACCGAAGTGGTCAACGGTCACGGAGTGGTCGATGACCAGATCGACCGGCGACAGCGGATTCACTTTGGCAACATCGCCGCCGAGGCGTTTGACCGCTTCGCGCATCGCGGCCAAATCCACTACGGCAGGTACACCGGTAAAATCCTGCATCAGCACGCGTGCCGGACGGTAGGCAATCTCGCGATCGGCGTGGGCCGTTTTCAGCCACCCCGCCAGCGCGTGGATATCTTCGGCGGTAACGGTGTTTTCATCCTGCCAGCGCAGCAGGTTTTCGAGTAAAACTTTTAGCGACTTGGGTAAGCGCGCAATATCCCCAAGTTCTTTAGCGGCCAGCGGCAGGCTGTAATAGTGGTAGGTTTTATCAAGCGCCTGCAGTGTATCCCTGGTGGCTTCGCGTAACGTCGACGACATAGCTCCTCCTTAATGAAAGGGATTGCGATACCCTGACGACCATCAGGGTTAGTATTAAAGATAACACAAAATGTCGTAACGTTTTGATAACAACCCGAATTGATAAATGCGGCCGTCAGACGGTAAAAACAAAAACGCCCGGCATCAGCCAGGCGTTATTTTTAGATCCAAACAGGACGTGTTAGCGCAGTATCACCCACAGGAGCTGAGCCCAGACCAGTGAGGAGACGGCGAAGGCCCCAAACCAGGACCAGTATTTGACACTGATAACGTTATTCATAGTTCACACCGCAAATAAGAATCATTCATATAAACTGAAGAGTTATTCAGTTCAGAGTATGCTGTCTGTAATTATCGCCCAGTACAAAACGTCGTTTTTAAATTAAAAGTGTTAATGACTTTAAGAAACTATTGTAATGACGTTGCTGCCATTATTGTTTTTTGTGATCTGGTTCCGCAAACAGCTCAATAAAAGCTTGCTGCTGAGCTGAGAGCTTCCAGGAGGCCGGAATCACAACAGATTCAGCACTTTCAGACTTTTCTTGTGCTTCACGCGGCTGACACATTTCGCGTGCGCAGTAGTGACGTTGCTGAACACTCATGCTCAGCCCCAGAAATTCCAGACCAGCAGCGCCACACCAGCCCAGAACAGGGCTGAAAGCAAAAACACCGCAATCCAGGCTTTGCGCTTCAGCGCATCATCCTTGTGCGGCTCTTCACTTCCTGTCGGCATTACTAACCTCGTGCAATCGGTATCACTAATCATATTCGCACCAATCAATTGGCAGAGCTAATCGTCTGTTGAGATAAATCTTAAAGATACTGTAGACGAAAATCCAGTGAATTTACGTTTGTTTATGGACTAAATATTTAATCTTTTGACCTGAAATAAATAATTGAAGTGAGAAATTTGCACAGCCGACAAATAGTTTCTACTTTTGTCGCACGCAGCGGTCCTTTAACCATCAATTACGCATGGCTTTTATTTGCAGGCTATTTACGTTAGGGGAATAACTTCGCTTTGATATTTGATTTAGGGGCGCGGATAACGCCCCGTGAGAGGAAGTGTCGTGTCGGGATTATTTGGCGGGTAATTTAATATCTTTGAACATCGCTTCGATATCTTCATTCGAACGCAGGGCAACCGCAGTATCCACCACATCACGCGTCAAATGCGGCGCAAAGCGTTGAATAAAATCATACATATAGCTACGCAGGAAGGTGCTGCGGCGGAAACCGATCTTGGTGGTGCTGTGGCTGAAGATACCGTGCGCATCCAGACGAACCAGATCCGGGTCAGCAATCGGGTCAACCGCCATACTGGCAATCACCCCGACTCCCAGGCCGAGACGCACATAGGTTTTAATCACGTCGGCGTCGGTGGCGGTAAAGACGATGCGCGGCGTCAGGCCAGCGCGATTAAACGCGGTGTCGAGCTCTGAGCGGCCGGTAAAACCGAAGGTATAGGTGACCAGCGGATATTGAGCCAGTTCTTCGATAGTCACCGACTCTTTAGATGCCAGCGGATGCTCAGGCGTAACCACAATCGAGCGATTCCAGTGATAGCACGGCAGCATCACCAGATCGTCATACAGATGCAGCGCTTCAGTTGCGATGGCAAAGTCAGCGTTGCCCTTCGATACCGCTTCGGCAATCTGCGTGGGCGAGCCCTGATGCATATGCAGCGAAACGCGTGGATAGCGCTCGATAAAGCCCTTAATCACTCCCGGAAGCGCATAGCGAGCCTGAGTATGGGTGGTTGCCACGTAAAGCGAGCCTTTATCAGGCCAGGTATGCTCCCCCGCCACGGATTTGATAGCATCGACTTTAGACAGCACCTCGCGGGCGATGCGAATGATCTCCTGCCCCGCCGGCGTTACCTGCGTCAGGTGCTTCCCACTGCGCGCAAAAATCTGTACGCCCAGTTCATCCTCAAGCATACGCACCTGCTTACTGATCCCGGGCTGCGAGGTGTAGAGCCCCTCGGCGGTAGATGACACATTTAGGTTATGGTTAACCACTTCTACGATATAGCGAAGCTGTTGTAATTTCATGGCCTGTCCCGGATGAAAGCGGCGCGCATGCGCATGCTAAGACGATTTAATAATAAGAAAGGAGATTACTATAACCACTATATCATTTATAGCTTGTGTGTATAGCGGCGAGAAAAAAATAATAAGACGCATAAAAAAGGGCCGGATAACCGGCCCTTCTGGAACATTCACATGAGTGAAAGCTTATTTCTTACCTTCCACCCACTTGCCGTCGATGAAGAAGGCAGACCAGCCGGTCGCTTTGCCCTCTTTCTCAGCAGCCACATACTGCTGCTTCGTTTTACGGCTAAAACGTACCACCGTCTTGTTGCCTTCCGGATCCTGCTGTGGCGCATCGGCCAGATAGCGCAGTTTTTCCGGCAGACGATCGCGGAAGCGATACAGCTCTTCCACCAGCGGCGCGCGCGTTTCGCGTGATTTCGGGAAGGTATTGGCTGCGAGGAAGACCCCGGCGGCACCATCACGCAGCACGAAATAAGCATCCGACTTTTCACAGGGTAACTCCGGCAGCGGAACCGGATCTTCTTTCGGCGGCGCAACTTCACCATTACGCAGGATCTTACGCGTGTTTTTACAGTCGTCGTTGGTGCAGGCCATATACTTACCGAAGCGCCCCATTTTCAGGTGCATTTCGGAGCCGCACTTCTCACACTCGACTATCGGACCATCGTAACCCTTGATGCGGAACTCGCCCTCTTCGATCTCGTAGCCGTCACAGCCCGGGTTGTTACCGCAGACGTGCAGCTTACGCTTGGGATCGATAAGGTAGCTGTCCATCGCCGTGCCGCATTTCTGACAGCGGCGTTTGGCGCGCAGCGCGTTAGTTTCAGCATCGTCACCTTCCAGCACGTTCAGAACTTCGTTCTCAGGCACCAGATTGATGGTGGTTTTGCAGCGCTCTTTCGGCGACAGCGCATAGCCTGAGCAACCGAGGAACACGCCGGTACTGGCGGTACGGATACCCATCTTGCGACCGCAGGTCGGGCAATCGATGGTCGTCAGCACCATCTGATTCGGGCGCATACCGCCCTCTTCAGGATCTTTTTCAGCGGTATCGAGTTGCTTGGTAAAGTCGCTGAAGAAGTTGTCCAGTACCTTTTTCCACTCGGCCTGATGGTTCGCCACCTGGTCGAGGCTGCTCTCCATCTGCGCGGTAAAGTCGTAGTTCATCAGCTCGCGGAAGTTCTCTTCCAGGCGATCGGTGACGATTTCACCCATTTTTTCGGCGTAGAAACGGCGGTTTTCAACCCGCACATAGCCACGATCCTGAATGGTCGAAATGATGGATGCATAGGTAGACGGACGACCAATACCGCGTTTTTCCAGCTCTTTTACCAGCGACGCTTCGCTGAAGCGCGCAGGCGGTTTAGTGAAGTGCTGAGCAGGCATCAGTTCAATCAGCGACAGCGTGTCACCCTGATTTACCGCAGGCAGGGTGCGATCCTCATCGCCTTTACGCAGCGCCGGCATCACACGGGTCCAGCCATCGAAGCGCAGGATACGACCGCGCGCCTTCAGGCGGAACTCGCCCGCGCCAACGGTCAGCGTCGTGGAGTCATACTGGGCCGGTACCATCTGGCAGGCCACGAACTGGCGCCAGATCAGCTGGTACAGCTTCTGGGCGTCGGTTTCCATGTCCTTCAGCGACTCGGCAACCACGCTCACGTCGGAAGGACGAATGGCTTCATGCGCTTCCTGAGAGTTGTCTTTGCTGGCGTACTGGTTCGGCGACTCCGGCAGGTATTTTTTACCGAAGCTGCTGTCAATATAACCCCGCACCATGCTGATGGCATCCTGACTCAGGTTGGTGGAGTCGGTACGCATATAGGTGATGTAACCCGCTTCATACAGACGCTGAGCCATCATCATGGTTTTCTTCACGCCGAAGCCCAGACGGGTACTCGCCGCCTGTTGCAGGGTGGAGGTAATAAAGGGTGCGCCAGGCTTGCTGCTGGTCGGCTTATCTTCGCGCTCCAGTACGCTGTAACGCGCCTTTTCCAGCACGCTGACCGCGGCCATGGTCTGTTCGCGGTTGTCCGGGCGGAATGGCTTATCATTCTGGTGCGTCACCTGCACCGGCAGCGAATCGCCGCCCGGTGTTGCTAACGTGGCATCGACTTCCCAGTACTCTTCCGGGACGAATGCTTTAATTTCACGCTCGCGCTCCACCACCAGTCTCACCGCAACGGACTGAACGCGTCCGGCAGACAGGCCGCGGGCGATTTTCTTCCACAGCAGTGGCGATACCATATAGCCCACTACGCGATCCATAAAGCGGCGCGCCTGTTGGGCGTTGACACGGTCGAGGTTCAGCTCACCCGGTTTCTCAAACGCCTGGCGAATGGCGTTTTTAGTGATTTCATTAAACACTACGCGACTGTAGCGTTTGTCGTCGCCGCCGATGATTTCCCGCAGGTGCCATGCGATGGCTTCCCCTTCGCGGTCAAGGTCGGTTGCGAGATAGATGTGGTCAGCTTTTTCAGCCAGGGCTTTCAGCTCGGAAACCACCTTTTCTTTACCGGGCAGCACTTCATATTGTGCTTCCCACTCATGCCAGGGATCGACCCCCATGCGATTAACCAGCGCGCCGCGTTCATCCTTTTTGGCTTTTTTCGCCGTTTTGGTGGAGGCAGAGTTCGCGCTCTTTTTCGAAGCTGAGCCACTGGTCGGCAAATCCCGGACGTGACCAACGCTGGACTTAACCACGTAGTCATTTCCCAGATATTTATTGATCGTTTTGGCTTTTGCCGGGGACTCAACGATAACGAGAGCTTTACCCATATTCACCTTTACCTAATGTGTTTCGTCCAGGAAGTCGTCGCTTGCCGGATATCCTGCTGCTGACAACGTGCCGTTTAATATCGCGGCAGCGTCAGCAGATATCAACCCCGCATCCTGTTAACGCCTGTTGTTCACAAAGCACACGTTACTGAAATAACGTCTCTTTCTCTCTCAGCCGTTGCGGCGCGACGGAAGTTCGGTCGAATGTCAAGCAAATCTGATGCCTGATTTATGAAAGCGTCACACTCTACCTGATAAAATTCGTTACGCAACTTTATTAGCATGCAATCAGGGTTCATGCCAGAAAGCGCCCCCCTGCTATAACCCTGTTTGCAGCAGGGAAAATTTGCGCCGCGCCCGGGGACAGCAGTACACTTACGTCAGTTTGTAAGGAGCTAAAAATATGCAAGAAACTACCCAACCTATCGATAGCGAACGTCTGCTGGCCGAAGCTAACCGCCTCATCCGTGCACATGACGACTACATTGCCGGGATGGTTGCTACCAGCGTTACGCAGAAAAACGGCGTGCTGGTTTTCGGCGGCGAGTACTTTCTTGATGAGCAAGGGCTGCCCACCGCTAAAAGCACGGCGGCATTTAATATGTTCAAATATCTGGCCCACACGCTTTCTGAGAAATACCATCTGCAGGAGTAAAAAAAAGCGAGGCTCATGCCTCGCTTCTTTATTACTCCTACAGCAGCGGTTTCTGACCACGCTGCCAGAGGCGCAGCAACACGCCTTCTGCGCTTTTCGCTGCGCTCCCCGTGAATCGATCCATCAGTTTTTTACGCTGGGCAAACCGGATAGAAACCACGTCGTGCTGCTTCATCAGCGTCAGCAGCAGGTCATCGCTGGTCGACACCTCATCCACCAGTCCTTTCTCCTTCGCCTGAATACCGTACCAGTGCTCCCCGGTGGCGACTGCATCAATATCTAAAGACGGACGCATTTCGTGAACAAATGCTTTAAACAGCTGGTGCGTTTCATTCAGATCTTCACGAAACTTTTCGCGCCCCTCGTCAGTGTTTTCACCCAGCAGCGTCAGCGTACGTTTGTACTGACCGGCGGTATGCAGTTCGATGTCGATGTCGTTACGCTTGAGCAGGCGGTTAAAGTTAGGGATCTGCGCTACCACCCCAATGGAGCCGAGGATGGCAAAGGGTGCGGCGACAATTTTGTTCGCCACGCAGGCCATCATATACCCGCCGCTGGCGGCAACTTTATCTACCGCCACGGTGAGCGGAATATTACGCTCGCGCAGACGCTGCAGCTGTGAGGCGGCAAGCCCGTAGCCGTGAACCACGCCGCCGGGGCTTTCGAGACGCACCAGCACCTCATCCTGCGGTTTCGCTACTGCCAGCACGGCGGTGACTTCCTCGCGCAGCGATCCCACTTCGTGCGCATCCATGCTGCCCTTAAAATCGAGCACATAGACTTTCGATTTGCCCGGCGCGGCGCGTTCTCCACGTTTCGCCCGTGCTTTGGCCTCTTTGGCCTCCTGCTTACGCTTTTTCTTCTGCTCTTTGTGCCAGGCTTTTTGTTCATGCGGCTCGAGGAAAGCAACGGCCACCTCTTCCTGCATCTCTTTATACTCTTCGCTCAGGTTGGTTACCCGCAGCTCTCCCTTATGCTGCTTTTTACGCTGCGCCACGTTCACAATCAGGGTAACGACAATGGCAATAGCGACTACCACCGTTGCGATTTTGGCTAAGAACAATCCATACTCAGCAAGTAATTCCACAGATTCCGCCTTAATATCAAGCATTCACAATTGTTACAGTCTACCCGACGCGGGTAGTTGCGTCTCGCCTCAACTATAAACATGCGAGGCAGCTTCCTGAATTTCTTCATTGCAGTGAAACCTTTGCAAAATATTAACCACGGGGATTGTCTCCGCCGGGCTGATTGAATTCACTGTCATATTGAGGCATAAAGCGGGGACCAATGCGACATGAAACGGGCCGCTTAGCAACGACGCCGGCCACAGGAGCCTTCCGTGCACTACCAACCTCAATACGATCTGCTGCAAAACCGCATTATCCTCGTCACTGGCGCCACCGACGGCATCGGTAAAGAAGCGGCACTCACCTACGCCCGCTACGGTGCGCAGCTTGTTCTGCTCGGGCGCAACGAAGAAAAGCTGCAGCAGGTTGCGCAGGTAATCCACCAGCAGGGTTACGCGCTGCCGCAGTGGGCGGTGCTGGATATGGCGACCGCGACCCGCGCGGACTGTGATGCGGTGGCGCAGCAGGTTGGAGCGATGGTGCCGCGCCTCGACGGCGTGCTGCACAATGCCGGCGTGCTCGGGGATATCGTGCCAATGGATCAGCAGCAGGAAGCGCGCTGGCTCGAGGTGATGCAGGTTAATGTTAACGCTACCTTTTTCCTGACCCAGGCGCTGCTGCCTCTGCTGCTGAAGTCCGATTCCGGTTCGCTGGTCTTTACTACGTCCAGCGTAGGCCGTCAGGGCCGCGCCGACTGGGGTGCCTATGCGGTATCAAAATTCGCCACTGAAGGGATGATGCAGGTGCTGGCCGAAGAGTATAAACAGCATAACCTGCGGGTTAACTGTATCAATCCGGGTGGAACGCGTACCAAAATGCGCGCCAGCGCCTTCCCGACCGAAGACGCAGACAAGTTAAAAACGCCGCGCGATATTATGCCGGTTTACCTGTGGTTGATGGGAGATGACAGCCGTCGTAAAACCGGCATGAGCGTGGACGCGCAGCCGGGCCGCAAAGCGGGTATTGCCGAATGAGTGATGATCGCCACCAGCAGCGCCAGCAAAAAGTAAAAGAAAAAGTGGATGCCCGTATCGCGGCCGCCCAGGAAGAGCGCGGCATCCTGATGGTATTTACCGGCAACGGGAAAGGTAAAACCACCGCCGCCTTCGGCACGGTCACGCGCGCCATCGGTCACGGTAAAAAAGCGGCTGTCATTCAGTTCATCAAAGGTGAATGGCCTAACGGCGAGCGCAACCTGCTGGAGCCGCACGGCGTGGAGTTCCAGGTGATGGCAACGGGATTTACCTGGGATACGCAGAATCGCGAAACCGACACCGCCGCCTGCCTCGCCGTCTGGCAGCACGCGGAACGGATGCTGGCTGATCCGGCGCTGGATCTGGTGGTGCTGGATGAGCTTACCTATATGGTGGCGTACGACTACCTGCAGTTGGAAACGGTGCTGACGGCGTTACAAAATCGCCCCGCGCAGCAGACGGTGATTATCACCGGGCGCGGCTGTCACCGCGACATCACGGCAGTAGCCGATACGGTGACCGAGATGCGCCCGGTCAAACATGCGTTTGATGCCGGTATTAAGGCGCAACTGGGGATCGACTACTGAGAGCGGCTCCCCGCGTAATGGGGGAGCCGAAAGGATTAGCTGTTTTTGTTGCGGGTACTGCCCTGACGCGTGCTGCCGGGACGGCTACTGCTGCTGCGACGGGTGTTGTTATTGTTGATTTCGCTGTGGCGTTTTACCGCACGGCGGATCTGGTTCGCCTTCATGCGGCGACGATCTTTTTCAACTGCCACTTTACTGGCGGTTTCCGGCGTTAATTCCACCAGTTCGCGCAGATAGTTGGTCTGTGCGAGATCCAGTTCGGTATAGCCGCCGCGCGGCAGGCCTTTTGGCAGCAGGATATCGCCGTAGCGCACGCGAATAAGACGGCTCACCTGCACGCCTACCGCTTCCCACAGGCGACGCACTTCGCGGTTGCGCCCTTCGGTCAGGGTGACGTTATACCACTGGTTGATGCCTTCCCCGCCGGTAAAGCGAATGGTTTTAAACGCCGCCGGACCGTCTTCCAGCTGCACGCCGCGGCCCAGCTCACGGATTTTTGCGTCGTCCACTTCACCAAACACACGCACGGCGTATTCACGCTCAACTTCGCGGCTCGGGTGCATCAGACGGTTCGCCAGTTCACCATCGGTGGTGAACAGCAGCAGACCGCAGGTATTGACGTCGAGACGGCCTACCGCGATCCAGCGCGCGCCGCGCAGTTTTGGCAGGCGATCGAATACCGTCGGGCGACCTTCCGGATCGTTGCGGGTGCACAGCTCGCCTTCCGGCTTGTAATACGCCAGCACGCGGCAGATCTGCTCTACCGATTCTTTGACCGCAACCAGGTGACCGTCAATGCGGATTTTAAGGGCTGGCGTCACTTCTACGCGGTCGCCGAGGGTGGCAATTTTGCCATCAACGCTCACGCGACCGGCTTCAATTTTGGCTTCGATTTCGCGGCGCGACCCGTGACCTGCGCGCGCCAGGACTTTCTGTAACTTTTCGCTCATGGAGCTTCCTTTGAGTGTCGCCTTCCCAGGCGTCGGAGTGGGTGTACTAAATAGGGTAGAAAATCAACGTATTACGTTTTTTCAGACCGGATATTATACCTGCTTTGTTGGCTGCTGTAACGGCATTTATTCAGTGCGCCCGGCGCTGATTACCCGGCTGAAAGGGAGGCAGAATAAGTTATCTATGTGTTTGATTTACGTTAGGTAATCGTAATTAACGATTAATTACCCGGGTAATAATGCCGATGAATTAGTAAGAACAGTAATAATTATAAGGAAATAATAATGAACAAAACTCTGTTACTGCTGTTGAGTTTCACCTGCGGCGCAGCGCTGGCAGCGGACACCGGTTCCGCAACCATCAAAGCACAGTCTCAGTCCCTGATTCGTCAGGCCGGACACCCCTGTAACCTGGTCAACGGCGTCTACCCTGCGGCCTTTGGCGGCTCGGTGACCGTGGTGTGCGATGATGATCTCCGCTACGTCATTAAAAACAAAGGCGGGAATTTTGTGGTGGAGGAAGCGGAATAGTCAGCGTGTTAACGCCGCCGCAGGGTGCGGCGGCATGACATTTACAGGAACGGTGTGAGGTCGCCCACCCCTTCACGCAGGATCACCGGGGCGTCATCGGTAAGATCGATAACCGTAGTAGGCTGCTGGCCCAGATAGCCGCCGTGAATAATCAAATCCACCTGCTTCTCCAGCCGATCCTTAATCTCATCCGGATCGGACTCGGTAAACTCGTTCCCGGGCAGCATCAGCGACGTCGAGAGCATCGGCTCGTTCAGCGCTTCCAGCAACGCTATCGCAATAGGATTCGACGGCACGCGCAGGCCGATGGTTTTACGCTTCTCCTGCAACAGGCGGCGCGGCACCTCTTTCGTCCCTTTCAGGATAAAGGTGTAGTTGCCGGGCGTATTGTTTTTTATCAGCCTGAACGCCACGTTATCGACATGCGAATAGGTAGATAACTCCGACAAATCGCGGCACATCAGGGTGAAGTTATGCCCGTCCGGCAGATGACGAATGCGGCAGATGCGCTCCATCGCGCCTTTATCTTCGAGCTTACAGCCCAGAGCGTAACCGGAGTCGGTCGGGTAGATAATCACGCCGCCCTTACGGACGATCTCAACGGCCTGGTTGATCAGCCGCTGCTGTGGGTTATCGGGATGAATATAGAAGAACTGGCTCATACTACCTCTCTTTGTATCGCTTCCGGTGGCGTCCAGCGTGCCCATACTGGCTCAAGGCCTGCCGGCATCCAGAGTTTACGGCCAAGCTCAATCCAGGCGCAGGGCTGATGAAAATCGGATCCCTGCGAGCCAAGCAGCCCATACTGCCCGGCCCAGGCGCTAAGCTGGCTGCGCTCATTAGGTGCCTGCTGGCACTGCGCGACCTCCATTGCATCGCCGCCCTTTTCCGCGAACCACGCCAGTAGCCGTTTCAACCACTTTGTGGAGAGACCGTAGCGACCGGGGTGCGCAACGACGGCAAGCCCACCGGAATGATGAATGACATCAATGGCTTGTTCTATTGTACACCACTGCGGCGGGACATAGCCGGTTTTCCCTTTCGCCAGATAATGTTTGAAAACATCGGCCATGTTGTTCGCACGCCCGTCTTCGATGAGAAACCGGGCGAAGTGGCCGCGGGTAACTGCCCCGCCATCGGCCAGACGCTGCGCCCCTTCCAGCGCACCGGGAATACGCGCTTTAGCGAGGCGCTCCGCCATCATCACCGCCCGCTGACGGCGCTTGTCTGCCTGTTCGGCCAGCAGCTGAACCAGCGCCGGATGGTCAATGTCCATGTTGAGCCCGACGATATGGATCTCGTGATTTTCCCACAGCGTGGAAATTTCAACGCCGTTGATCAACGTCAGCGGCAGGCCGGCGCGCGCAATTTCTGCCCGTGCCGGGGCGATACCCTGGGTGGTGTCATGGTCCGTGATCGCCAGCGTGCCAACGCGCATTTCAACGGCGCGATGCACCAGCTGCTCGGGGGTTAATACGCCGTCCGACACGGTGGTGTGGCTGTGCAGGTCATAAATCAGGGGAATTTCGGGTGTGCTCAAAACGACTCCAGGCCAGTGAAACGGATGATTCAGCGGCCATGATAACGATTCCTGATAAATATCTGAAACCTGGGGTTGACTTTATTTCATTGAACCAGTTAACTAGTACGCAAGTTCACGCACAACAGGGTATCTGACATGAAAGCACGTATCGCACTTCGCATCTGGTGGCGCAGCTCCTGATATCGGGCGGTGTATTCACATGTGCGTTCCACGCAATCAGATACCAGGCCCGCTTAACGCGGGCTTTTTTTTGAGCAGCATTATAACGAGAGCAGATCATGCAAACACAAAAACCGGCACTCGAACTTCTTAGCGCTGACGGGCAGTACCGGGATAACCCGACGGCGCTGTTTAATCAGCTCTGCGCCAGCCGTCCGGCTACCCTGCTGCTGGAATCAGCAGACATCGACAGTAAAGATGACCTGAAAAGCCTGCTGCTGGTGGATAGCGCGCTGCGCATTACCGCCTTGGGTGACACTGTCACTATTACCGCACTGACCGAGAACGGCACCGGTCTGTTAACATTGCTTGATGAGGCTCTGCCGGCGGGCGTAGATAATCAACCCTGTGCTGATGGCCGTACCCTGCGCTTTCCTGCCGTGAGTAATCTGCTCGATGAAGATGCCCGTCTGTGTTCCCTTTCGGTATTTGATGCTTTCCGCCTGCTGCAAAACCTGGTCACCGTTCCCGCCGACGAACGCGAAGCGATGTTTTTTGGCGGACTGTTCGCCTATGACCTTGTGGCCGGCTTTGAAGAACTGCCTGCCCTGCGCACGGAAAATAGCTGCCCGGACTACTGCTTCTATCTGGCCGAAACCTTACTGGTGATCGACCACCAGAAAAAAAGCACCCGCATTCAGGCCAGCCTGTTTACCCCGTCAGTAACAGAGCGTGAGCGCCTCACGGCCCGCATGGCAGAGATCAAACAGCAGCTTACTCTGCCTGCCGCCCCGCTGCCGGTCGAGGCCGTGCCGCAGATGCAGGCTGGCTGTAGCCAGACCGATGATGAATTCGGCAGCGTGGTGCGCGCCATGCAGAAAGCGATCCGCGCCGGGGAAATCTTCCAGGTAGTGCCGTCGCGTCGCTTTACGCTGCCCTGCCCGTCGCCGCTGGCGGCGTACGACACGCTGAAAAAGAGCAACCCCAGCCCGTACATGTTTTTTATGCAGGATCGCGACTTCACGCTGTTCGGTGCCTCGCCGGAAAGCTCCCTCAAGTATGACCAGACCTCGCGTCAGATTGAGATCTACCCGATTGCCGGCACCCGCCCGCGCGGACGTCGCGCTGACGGCTCGCTGGATCGCGACCTCGACAGCCGCATCGAACTTGAAATGCGCACTGACCATAAAGAGCTGTCTGAGCACCTGATGCTGGTGGACCTGGCGCGCAATGACCTGGCGCGCATCTGCACACCAGGAACGCGCTACGTCGCCGACCTGACCAAAGTTGACCGCTACTCCTTCGTGATGCACCTGGTCTCGCGCGTGGTGGGCGAACTGCGTCACGATCTCGACGCGCTGCATGCCTATCGCGCCTGCATGAACATGGGCACCCTCAGCGGCGCACCGAAAGTGCGGGCGATGCAACTTATCGCCGACGCGGAAGGCACGCGCCGCGGCAGCTACGGCGGCGCGGTGGGTTACTTCACTGCGCATGGCGATCTCGATACCTGCATCGTCATTCGTTCAGCCTGGGTGGAAAACGGCATTGCCACGGTGCAGGCCGGGGCCGGCGTGGTGCTGGACTCAGTGCCGCAGTCCGAAGCCGACGAAACCCGCAATAAAGCCCGCGCGGTACTGCGCGCTATCGCTACCGCACACCATGCTCAGGAGATTTTCTGATGGCTGACATTCTGCTGCTCGATAACTTTGATTCCTTTACGTACAACCTGGCAGATCAGCTGCGCGCGAGCGGTCATAACGTGGTGATCTACCGCAACCACGTCCCGGCTCAGACATTGATTGACCGCCTGGCGACTATGGACAACCCGGTGCTGATGCTCTCCCCCGGCCCCGGCACGCCGTCCGAAGCAGGCTGTATGCCGGAGCTGCTGACCCGCGTCCGCGGCACGCTGCCGGTGATCGGCATCTGCCTCGGTCATCAGGCGATTGTCGAAGCCTATGGCGGTTACGTGGGCCAGGCGGGCGAGATCCTGCACGGCAAAGCATCCAGCATTGAGCATGACGGTCAGGGAATGTTCAGCGGCCTCGCCAACCCGCTGCCGGTTGCGCGTTACCACTCGCTGGTCGGGAGCGACATCCCGGCCGGGCTCACCGTCAATGCGCACTTCAACGGCATGGTGATGGCGGTACGTCACGATACCGACCGGGTGTGCGGTTTCCAGTTCCATCCCGAATCCATTCTCACCACTCAGGGGGCACGCCTGCTGGAGCAGACCCTGGCCTGGGCGCTGACCCGGCAGCAGCCGCAGAATGCTATCCAGCCGATCCTTGAGAAACTCTATGGCGCGCAAACGCTGAGCCGCGAAGAGAGCCACCAGCTGTTCAGCGCTGTGGTACGCGGCGAGCTGAAGCCGGAGCAGCTGGCTGCCGCGCTGGTAAGCATGAAGGTGCGCGGCGAGCAGCCGGTTGAGATCGCCGGTGCCGCTTCCGCCCTGCTGGAAGATGCCGCCCCGTTCCCGCGCCCCGACTACCCGTTCGCTGACATCGTCGGCACCGGCGGCGACGGCAGCAACAGTATTAACATCTCTACCGCCAGCGCCTTTGTTGCTGCGGCGCTGGGGCTGAAAGTGGCGAAACACGGCAACCGCAGCGTGTCCAGCCGCTCTGGCTCTTCGGACCTGCTGGCCGCATTCGGCATCAATCTTGATATGAGCGCGGAAGCCTCCCGCGAGGCGCTGGACGATCTCGGGGTCTGTTTCCTGTTTGCTCCGAAGTACCACACCGGGTTCCGTCACGCCATGCCGGTGCGCCAGCAGTTGAAAACCCGCACGCTGTTCAACGTGCTCGGCCCGCTGATTAACCCGGCGCATCCGCCGCTGGCGTTGATCGGTGTTTACAGCCCGGAACTGGTACTGCCGATTGCTGAAACCCTGCGCGTGCTGGGCTATAAGCGGGCCGCGGTGGTGCACAGCGGCGGAATGGATGAGGTTTCGCTGCACGCCCCGACGTTTGTCGCGGAGCTGCATAATGATGAGATCACAAGCTACCAGCTTACTGCGGAGGACTTCGGTCTGGCGCCGTACCAGCAGGAGGAGCTGGCAGGCGGTACGCCGGAAGAAAACCGTGACATTCTTACCCGCCTGTTACAAGGTAAAGGCGAGCGCGCGCATGAAGCGGCGGTGGCGGCAAACGTTGCCATGCTGATGCGCCTGCACGGAAAAGAAGACTTAAAAGCCAACGCACAACAGGTGCTGACAGTGCTACATAACGGCGGCGCTTACGACCGCGTCACCGCGCTGGCAGCCAGAGGGTAAAACATGCAGACCGTTTTAGCGAACATCGTCGCGGACAAAGCGATTTGGGTGGAAGCCCGCAAAGCGCAGCAGCCGCTGGCCAGCTTTCAGAATGACGTCACCCCCAGCACGCGCAATTTTTACCATGCCCTGCAGGGTGCACGTACCGCCTTCATTCTGGAAGTGAAAAAGGCCTCACCGTCTAAAGGTGTAATCCGTGAAGATTTCGATCCGGCGCAGATCGCCGGGGTTTACAAGCACTACGCCTCCGCGGTCTCGGTGTTGACCGACGAGAAGTACTTCCACGGCAGCTTTGATTTTCTGCCGGTCGTCAGCGGGATCGTTGCCCAGCCGGTGCTGTGCAAAGACTTTATTATCGACCCGTACCAGATTTACTTGGCGCGCCACTACCAGGCGGATGCCTGCCTGCTGATGCTGTCGGTGCTGGATGATGAGCAGTATCGCCAGCTGGCCGCAGTGGCCCACAGCCTGAATATGGGCGTGCTGACCGAAGTCAGTAATGAAGAGGAGCTGGAGCGCGCTATCGCCCTGGAGGCGAAGGTGGTGGGAATTAACAACCGCGACCTGCGCGATCTCTCTATCGACCTTAACCGCACCCGTCAACTGGCGCCGCGCCTCGGCCCTGGCGTGACGGTGATCAGCGAGTCGGGAATTAATACCTACGGCCAGGTGCGCGAGCTCAGCCACTTCGCTAACGGCTTTTTGATTGGCTCGGCGCTGATGTCCGAGCCGGACCTCACCCAGGCGGTGCGTCGCGTGCTGCTTGGCGAAAACAAAGTGTGCGGGTTAACCCGCCCGGAAGACGCCGCCGCGGCGTATGAAGTGGGAGCCATTTACGGCGGGCTGATTTTTGCTGAGAGCTCACCGCGCGTGATTGGCGCTGCCGAGGCGCACGCCGTGATGCAGGCCGCCCCGCTGCGCTATGTGGGCGTGTTCCGCAACCAGCCGGTCAAAGAAATTGCCCGCGTGGCCCAGACCCTCGGTCTTACTGCCGTGCAGCTCCACGGTGACGAGACCCAGAGCGACATCACCGCCCTGCGTGCCCTGCTGCCAGCACAGGTGCAGATCTGGAAAGCACTGAGCGTGCAGGAGAGCGTGCCGACGCGGGATTTCACCGATGTGGATCGTTACGTGTTTGATAACGGCCAGGGCGGGACCGGGCAGCGTTTCGACTGGTCGCTGTTACAGGGTGAGAACCTTGATAACGTGATGCTGGCCGGCGGCCTTGGGGCTGATAACTGCGTGGAAGCCGCAAAACTTGGCTGCGTCGGACTTGATTTCAACTCGGGCGTCGAGAGCGCACCGGGGATAAAAGATGCCACTAAACTGGCGGCGCTGTTTCAGACGCTGCGGGCTTATTAAGGAAAACGAATGACGACTTTACTCAATCCATGGTTTGGTGAATTTGGCGGCATGTACGTGCCGCAGATCCTGATGCCGGCGCTGCGTCAGCTGGAAGAAGCCTTTGTCAGCGCCCAGAGCGATGCCGAATTCCAGGCGCAGTTCACCGACCTGCTGAAAAACTACGCCGGCCGCCCCACTGCGCTGACGAAGTGTCAGAACCTGACCACCGGCACGCGCACCACGCTGTACCTCAAGCGTGAAGATCTGCTGCACGGCGGTGCACACAAAACCAACCAGGTGCTGGGTCAGGCGCTGCTGGCAAAGCGCATGGGCAAAACCGAAATTATCGCCGAGACCGGCGCGGGGCAACACGGCGTGGCGTCGGCACTTGCCAGTGCGCTGCTGGGCCTGAAGTGCCGCATCTATATGGGTGCCAAAGACGTCGAGCGCCAGTCGCCGAACGTATTCCGTATGCGCCTGATGGGTGCCGAAGTGATCCCGGTCCACAGCGGCTCTGCCACGCTGAAAGACGCCTGTAACGAGGCGCTGCGCGACTGGTCCGGCAGCTACGATCGGGCGCACTATATGCTCGGCACCGCGGCGGGTCCGCACCCGTTCCCGACCATCGTGCGCGAATTCCAGCGCATGATTGGCGAAGAGACCAAAGCGCAAATCCTCGAAAAAGAGGGTCGCCTGCCGGATGCAGTAATTGCCTGCGTCGGCGGTGGCTCCAACGCCATCGGTATGTTTGCCGACTTCATCGATGAGACCAGCGTCGGGCTGATTGGCGTAGAGCCCGCCGGACATGGCATTGAAAGCGGCGAGCACGGGGCTCCGCTCAAACACGGGCGCGTGGGCATCTATTTCGGCATGAAGTCGCCGATGATGCAGACCGAAGACGGACAGATTGAAGAGTCCTATTCCATTTCTGCCGGGCTGGACTTCCCGTCCGTCGGGCCGCAGCACGCCCATCTCAACAGTACCGGGCGGGCAGAGTACGTGTCGATTACCGATGACGAAGCGCTGGATGCGTTTAAAACCCTGTGCCGTCAGGAAGGGATCATTCCGGCGCTGGAGTCCTCTCATGCGCTGGCCCACGCGCTGAAAATGATGCGTGCAGATCCGGAAAAAGAGCAGCTGCTGGTGGTCAACCTCTCCGGTCGCGGCGATAAAGACATTTTCACCGTTCACGATATTTTCAAAGCCCGAGGGGAGATGTAATGGAACGTTATGATCAGCTGTTTTCCCGTCTCGCCGCACGCAACGAGGGCGCATTTGTTCCCTTCGTCACGCTGGGCGACCCCTCGGTCGAGCAGTCGCTGAAGATCGTTGATGCCCTGGTTGAGGGTGGTGCGGATGCGCTGGAGCTGGGTATTCCCTTCTCCGACCCTCTGGCGGATGGCCCGACCATTCAGGATGCGACGCTGCGCGCCTTCGCGGCGGGCGTCACGCCCGGGCAGTGCTTTGAGATGCTGGCGACGATCCGTGAGAAATACCCGACGCTGCCCATCGGCCTGCTGATGTACGCAAACCTGGTGTTCAGCAACGGTGTGGATGCGTTTTACGCCCGCTGTGCGCAGGTGGGTGTCGATTCGGTGCTGGTCGCCGATGTGCCGGTCGAGGAGTCGGCGGAGTTCCGTCAGGCGGCGATGCGCCATAATGTTGCGCCGATCTTTATCTGCCCGCCAAATGCTGATGACGATCTGCTGCGCCAGATTGCCTCCTACGGGCGCGGCTACACCTATCTGCTGTCCCGCGCCGGGGTGACCGGGGCGGAGAATCGCGCCAGTCTGCCGCTGGGGCACCTGGTCGATAAGCTGAAGGAGTATCACGCGGCACCGGCATTACAGGGCTTTGGTATCTCTGAGCCATCCCAGGTGCGCGACGCGCTGGGTGCGGGCGCAGCGGGTGCGATTTCCGGTTCGGCGGTGGTGAAGATCATTGAGAAAAATCTTGGGGATCGGGAAGCGATGTTGTCGGAACTGAACGCCTTTGCCAGCGCGATGAAGGCAGCTACCCGCCAGGCGTAAAACTATTCCCGCCCGATGTGAAGTGCACATCGCGGCGGGAATTTTTTATCAGAAGCGGTAACCCGCTGAGAACATAAACACGAACGGGTCGATGCGGGTGCTGATATTCTGCTGCTCGCCGCCGGCTTTGAATTTCACCTCGGTGTCGATGTCCATGTACCAGAGAGACATGTTGATCAGCCAGTCCTGATTCACCCTGTAATCCAGCCCCACCTGCCCTGCAGCCCCCCAGGAGTCTTTGACGCTCAGATCGGTCAGGCCTGCGGCATCCCCGGTTTTGTTGAAGTCAGCATCAAAGAACGTGGTGTAGTTGATGCCCGCGCCGATATACGGACGCAGTTTGCTGGTCGACTCGCCAAAGTACCATTGAGCCATCAGCGTGGGCGGCAGCTGACGCACGGTAGCCAGATCGCCGGTTGGCCCCAGACCCACTTTATGACGGAACGGCGTTGCCGCCAGCAGCTCGATACCGACGTTATCCGTTGCCATATACGTGAACGTTAAACCGAGCTGAGTATCGTTATTGACTTTGAAGCCGCCCATGCCCAGCACGTTGTCAGAGCCTTCGTTCGGGCGCACCGTCGCCGTGCCGGCACGCATGAAGAAATCCCCTGCTTCATGCGCAGATGCCACGCCCGAAACACAACCCGTTGCAAGTAACAGCGCCACTGTCAGCTTTTTCATTTCCGTTCCCTTTTTGTGGTTTTATTGGCGCGTTGAATATACTCACATCGGGGTAAAAATGGATCGCGCGCAGATCACATTTAACCCTCTGATTTAACATTCATTGATCCAGATTAATTTTTGCATTTACAGACGAAACAGCTGCTTTGCGCTTAAATCAAATTTGCTTCCGCTCTGTTACAAAAAATTGCCTGCGCCCCTACTTGAAAACCCGTCAGTCGCTGGATAATTTACCCGCTTCACCATTTCACATTGATGCGTTGTTAAGTTGCAGGTGGCGTGTATGAGCGTGTTGAATCCGTGTATGTCCTGCGGAGCCTGTTGTGCCTATTTTCGTGTCTCTTTTTACTGGGCTGAAGGCGATGATGCCGGCGGCCTTGTCCCGGCGGCGCTTACCGAGCCGCTTACCCCTTTTCTTCGCTGTATGAGCGGCACCAATCAGAAAGTGAGCCGCTGCGTGGCGCTTAGCGGTACGCCCGGCATCAGCGTCAGCTGTTCCATCTATGAAAACCGGCCGTCACCGTGTCGCGACTTCGCGATGTCGGGCGAAAATGGCATTGCCAATGACGCCTGTAACCGGGCGCGGGGGCATCATGGCTTGCCCCCGCTCGAACTGCCGTCGCCGCTCCTGCGCAGCGCCTGAATACGACCAATAAAACAGCGCAAAGACAGGGATATACACCGCTTTACACCCGGATGCTGCCACTGTGCAGCCATCCAGGGTACAATCGGCGGCAAATTACTACCTGCATCATTCAAGGAGCGTGCATGACTATCACGGCAAAATCCGTTTACCGTGACACGGGGAATTTCTTTCGCAATCAGTTTATGACCATTGCGCTGATTGCTTTACTTTGTGCATTTATTACGGTGGTGATTGGGCATGTCTTTGCGCCAACCGATGAGCAGATGGCGGTGCTCTCGCAGGGCGATAATCTGACGGGCAGCGTTGGGCTGTTTGATCTGGTACAGAATATGACGCCGGAGCAGCAGCAGGTGTTGCTGCGCGCTTCAGCGGCAGCAACCTTTTCGGGCCTGTTCGGCAATGCGATTCTGGCAGGCGGCATTCTGATGCTGCTGCAGATGGTTTCTGCCGGGAAACGTATCAGCGCCCTGCATGCGATTGGCACCGCTGCGCCGAAACTGCCGTGGCTGTTTATTCAGTTCTTCCTCACCACTCTGCTGGTGCAGATGGGGATCATGCTGTTCCTGGTGCCCGGCGTGCTGCTGGCCATCGTACTGGCGTTCGCACCTGTATTGCTGGTAGTTGAAAATCAGGGCGTGTTCAGCGCGATGCGCAACAGTATGCGTCTTGCCTGGGCCAACATGCGCCTGGTCGCGCCGGCCATCGTGGCATGGCTGATTGCCAAAACGGTACTGCTGCTGCTGGCATCACGCTTTGCTGCGCTGACGCCGGAAGTGGGTGCGGTGGTGGCGAACACCCTCAACTACCTGTTCTCCGCGCTGCTGCTGGTGTATCTCTTCCGCCTGTATACGCTGATCCGCGCTTAACCTTATTCGGCCCGGCGCTCGCCCGGGCCTGCAACGGAACCGATTATGAAGCAGTTTCTCGATTTCTTACCGCTGATTGTCTTTTTTGCTTTTTATAAGCTCTACGATATTTATGCCGGTACCGCAGCCCTGATTGTCGCCACGGCACTGGTGCTGATTTACAGCTGGTTCAGATACCGCAAAGTCGAAAAAATGGCGCTGATCACCTTTATTCTGGTTGCGGTATTTGGTGGCCTGACGCTGTTCTTCCACAACGACGAATTTATTAAGTGGAAGGTTACGGTGATTTACGGCCTGTTTGCCGGCGCCCTGCTGATTAGCCAGTGGGTAATGGGCAAGCCGCTTATTCAGCAGATGCTGGGTAAAGAACTGCATCTGCCGGAGCAGGTATGGTCTCGCCTGAATATCGCCTGGGCGCTGTTCTTTATCGTATGCGGTCTGGCGAATATCTATATCGCGTTCTGGCTGCCGCAGAATATCTGGGTCAATTTTAAAGTATTTGGTCTGACCGGGCTGACGCTGGTCTTCACCCTGCTCAGTGGTGTCTATATCTACCGTCATCTTCCGCAGGAAGAGAAATAGTCTCCGCTGCGTCATTGCCTGTCAGCATCCTGCGCTGACACGGATCTGATAAGCACGCCTCGTCCATCGCGAGGCGTGCTTTTTTTTTGGGCGAGACGCTGAGAAATCAGGATGATAAGATTCCCCGGATCAATTATGGCGGTATCTCAATGCTCAAATTATTTGCAAAATATTTTTCGGTTGGCGTGCTTAATACCGCGGTTCACTGGCTGGTTTTCACCGCCTGCCTGTATGGATTCCACATCCGCCAGGCCAGCGCCAACCTGATTGCCTTTTGCGTAGCCGTGAGCCTGTCCTACTACCTGAATGCCCGTTTCACTTTCAGGGCACCAGCTACTACAATGCGCTACGTACTATTTGTTGGGTTTATGGGATTGCTCAGCTTTACCATCGGCTGGATTGCGGACTTTACGGCACTTCCGCCGTTACTCACGCTGATAACGTTCTCCGCTGTGAGTCTGATATGCGGTTTTTTCTATTCAAAACTCGTCGTTTTCAGGGATAACAAATGAAAGTCTCTCTTGTGGTGCCAGTGCTGAATGAGGAAGAGGCGATACCGGTTTTTTATAAAACCGTCAGAGCGTTTACCGAACTTCAGCAATATGAGATCGAGATCGTATTTGTGAACGACGGCAGCACGGATGCCTCAGAATCCATTCTCGATGCCCTCGCCGTTTCCGACCCGTTGCTGGTGGTGCTCACCTTTACACGCAATTTTGGTAAAGAGGCAGCCCTGTTTGCCGGGCTGGAATACGCCACCGGTGATGTGGTCATTCCTATTGATGTGGATCTCCAGGACCCCATCGAGGTTATTCCCCATCTGATTCAAAAATGGCAACAAGGTGCCGATATGGTGCTGGCAAAACGTTCCGATCGCTCAACGGACGGGCGCCTGAAGCGTAAAACTGCCGAATGGTTTTATAAGCTGCACAATAAAATTAGCTCGCCCAAAATTGAAGAAAATGTCGGTGACTTCCGGCTTATGAGTCGTGAGGTGGTGGAAAATATTAAGCTGATGCCGGAAAAAAACCTTTTTATGAAAGGTATTTTATCCTGGGTTGGCGGTAAAACCGACGTTGTCGAATATGTGCGCTCTGAGCGCGTGGCGGGGACATCGAAATTCAACGGCTGGAAACTGTGGAACCTGGCGCTGGAGGGAATTACGTCATTTTCTACCTTCCCGCTGCGAATCTGGACCTATCTTGGCGCTGTTGTCGCGCTGCTCTCTTTCTCTTATGGGGCATGGATGATTATCGATAAGCTGGTATGGGGAAATCAGGTCAGAGGCTATCCGTCGCTAATGGTGTCGATCCTGTTTCTGGGGAGTATTCAGCTTATCGGCATTGGGGTTCTCGGCGAATATATTGGTCGTATTTACACCGAAACCAAAATGCGCCCGCGCTATTTAATCAAAAAGCAGAATAAGCACTAATTTCATCTATGGACAAACCATGATCACGTCTAAGAAGTTTACGCCGTTTCTTTTACTGGTGGCTTTTTCGCTGGTGTTTATCATTGAATGGTATACCCCAATCCACTCTGACGACTATCGCTACTCGCTATTAGGTCTGTCGTTCGAGAAGCATTTCCATCATTACATGACCTGGAGCGGTCGCGTGGTCGCTGACTATGTCAGTGCGCTGATCCTGGCGGTAAATTCGCGCTTTTTTTATGCATTCATCACCGGGCTGGTAGTCATCGCATTCTGCTTTTTGGTTGTTAAAACCCCGTCGCGTTCGTTCAGGCTGCATAAAAACGACGTACTGCTGTTTCCGCTGATCTTTCTGACCTACTGGATTTCAAACCCTAACATCGGACAGACCACCTTCTGGATTGTGGGCAGCGCAAACTATCTGTGGACGAACCTGTTTGTCGCCGCGTGGATATGGGGTATGTATCGCATCTGCGTCGAAAATATCACTGCCACAAAGTGGTATATGGTGGCGCTGAGTCTGTTTTCCGGCTGCTCAACGGAAAGCATCGGCCCCTTTGTGGTCGCATTAGCCGCGCTGGCCGTGGTCTATGATGCCTGGTTCCATAAAACGGTTATTCTGAGCAAGCTCCTTTACCTTTGCGCCTCGATCGCGGGCGCACTAGTATTAATTTTCTCGCCCGGTAACTTTATTCGCGCCAGCGGTGAAACCCATCAGGTGTGGTATCAGAAGCCGCTTACCGAGCGAATTGCCTATCACTTAACTGAACGCTTCTTCAGCCATCAGGCACTCATCTGGATTGGCTGGGTGGTGCTGGTGCTGCTTGGCATACTGGCGTTTGTTTGTATCAAACGCAACGTCACGCTGAGCAGAGTAAAAACCGTGATGATGTGGCTCATGGTGTGCGTGGGGATCGGTACGTCGCTCATAATGTTCGCTTCGCCGACCTATCCCGACCGGGTGATGAATGGCACCTTTATGTTTCTTCTGTTCGCCATTGCGTTTCTCGCCAGCAATTTACTCGATACCGGGCAGCGCGTAGCGAATCGCGGCGTCGCCGCTATTGTGCTGATTCTTGTTGGCGTATTTATCTGGTCATATACCCTGATGCTGACCGCGTATAAGCGGGTCTGGCAACAGGATCAGGTGCGGCTGCAGATTATTGCGCATGAAATCGCCGGGCAGCAGCGCGTATTTACCATTCCGGACTTCCACTTCAGCAAATTACAAAACAGCGGCGGGCATTTCGGGTTCTTCCACGATCCGCTGGTATATGGCGAATATTTTGGCGCGGAAAATATCGACAAGGTTAAGGTTGGCTTTGATTATTCAGTGTTGGCCACAGGAAATAAGCAGATCCTGAACGACGCTGTTACTGCATGGTTTAATGCTGATGGCGATATTATATTGGTCAGCGATGCGCCCGTTGAAAGTACGGTAGAGATTAGCAGCGACAGTAAGCGTTATACCCTGCCCGTCGCGCAGTTTAAACAGGCAACGATCAATCAGGCATACTGGTATTATCATTCCGTGCCGGATAAAACCATAAAAGCCATTGCGCTTGTACCCTGAATTTTAGTTATGTCCTGCCCGCATCAAGCCAGACCATAAGGTCTGGCTTTTTTATTCGCTTCGCGCTGATATCGGTGTGTGAGAAACCCGATAATCATAGTAGCATCTTGCTGATGCCCCTTTTTGCATGAGACAGCAATGACAATAACAAACGAAACTCCGCAGGGAGAACTGGTTCTGCGCACGCTGGCGATGCCTGCTGATACCAATGCCAACGGCGATATCTTTGGCGGCTGGCTGATGTCGCAGATGGATATGGGCGGGGCCATTCTGGCAAAAGAGATTGCGCATGGTCGTGTGGTAACGGTACGCGTGGACGGAATGACGTTTCTGCGCCCGGTCGCGGTGGGTGACGTGGTGTGCTGCTATGCACGCTGCGTTAAACGCGGCAATACTTCGGTGACCATCAATGTGGAAGTGTGGGTGAAGAAAGTGTCGTCCGAACCGCTCGGGCAGCGCTATCGCGCCACCGAAGCGATTTTTGTTTACGTCGCAGTCGATCCGGAAGGTAAACCGCGCCCCCTTCCGGTGGTTGAGTGATAAAAAAAATCTCCCTGACGGGAGATTTTTTTTATTCCATTTTCGCGCCGCCGTTCATGCGGAACACAATATTCACCACCAGCCCTTTGCCGGGCTTACCGGGTTCATAGCGCCATTTGCGCATCGCCGATTTCACTTCGCGATCGAACATGTTGGCTGGTTTGGCGGAGAGCACTTCAATGTTCTCGACGCTGCCATCGGCGGTGACATCAAAACGCACGCGCACGTTCCCTTCCATGCGCAGCGCATAGGCGCGGCTCGGGTACTGCGGCTGGTTACGGCTCAGGGCACGCGGGCCAGACGGGGCGCTGACGGCCGGTGCGGCAGTTGCCGGACGCGACGTCGGCGCCGGGCGCGCCGGAGCATTGTTCTCAAACGGCGAGGCCGGACGCGGCTCAGGTCGGGTTTCGCGCTTCGGCTGCTCGACCTTTTTCTCCGGCTTTGGTTTCGGCTTCGGTTTTGGCTTCGGTTTGGGTTCCGGCTTATGGATCACCACCGGCGCCTCTTTTGGCGGCTCGGGAACCGGCTCGGGTTCCGGTTCTGGCTCAGGCTCGACCACCGGCTCTGGCTCAACCACCTGCGGCTGCGGCGGTTCGAGATCGGCCGGCGCGACCAGCGTGACGGAAACGGGCTCAGCAGGCGCTGGCAGTTCAACAACCTGATGTACCGACGTATAAAGCAGGCCCGCCACGACGGCACCGTGGATCCCCACTGAGAGCAGCGCAGGCCATGGAAAGCGGCGAGGTAAATCAAGGGTCATTGAAGTCATAATCGTTTCAGTGATCAAAAGAGACCTGAATTTTAAATGCAAATAGCAATCATATTCAACAACGGCATACCCTTTCGCCCTGAAAAAGCGCGAATACTTACAGGGTTTCTCCGGTTTGTAACATTCAGATTATCTTTTCATTGCAGGCTGTTACGTATTCACTTACCGTATTTTCACCTTTGCTTACTCTCAGGAGCTATACCGTGCTTTATGTGATTTACGCTGAAGATGTTGCTGATTCGCTCGAAAAACGACAGTCTGTGCGTCCTGCGCACCTCGCTCGCCTGCAGCTGCTGCGCGACGAGGGCCGCCTGCTCACCGCCGGTCCAATGCCTGCTGTGGACAGTAACGATCCGGGGGCGGCGGGTTTCACCGGCTCTACCGTGATTGCAGAGTTTACATCGCTGGAAGAGGCGCAGGCCTGGGCTGAAGCCGATCCGTACATCGCGGCGGGCGTGTATAAAACGGTGCAGGTAAAGCCGTACAAGAAAGTATTTTGATGCGGGACGGGATGTCGGCAAGGCGTTAAAAAAATTATCGGGCACCGCGTTGGTGCCCGTTCTGCGCTCAATTGATCTGACTTGCGAACAACAGGGAGTGACGTTGACGATTCACGATACATTTTCTGATAGCGTGGATACGCATATTGCGTCGAGACTGTGCCTCAAGCCAGCGCGCTTTTCGTCGCTGAGACTGACGCAACATCCGCCAGCGCCCAACTTCCGTTCGACTACGCCTCATTTTTTACGACTCATAACTAAAACAGAAAGCAGATTATACCCCTTAACCACGATGCCGTAGTGCTTTTTCTGTCAGGATAGGGTCGGCGGGCCAAAATAACGCATACACTCATAACAACAGGCAATCAAAAGGATTTTTTACGCTATGACGACCTTCTACACGCTTGTGAGTTGGCTGGTCATTCTGGGCTACTGGCTGATGATCGCCGGCGTCACGCTGCGCATATTGATGAAGCGCCGCGCGGTGCCTTCCGCCATGGCCTGGCTGCTGATTATTTATATTCTGCCGCTGGTGGGCGTGATTGCCTATCTGTCGCTCGGAGAGCTGCACCTTGGTAAACGCCGCGCCGAACGTGCGCGGGCGATGTGGCCCTCCACCGCCAAATGGCTTAACGATCTCAAAGCCTGCAAGCATATCTTCGCCGAAGAGAACAGCGCAGTCGCCAGCAGCCTGTTTCAGCTCTGCGAGCGTCGCCAGGGCATTGCCGGGGTGAAAGGCAACCAGCTTCAGCTGTTGACCAGCTCAGATGACGTGATGCAGGCGCTGATCCGCGATATACAGCTGGCGCGTCATACTATTGAGATGGTGTTTTACATCTGGCATCCCGGCGGCATGGCGGACCAGGTTGCCGAATCGCTGATGGCCGCCGCACGCCGCGGGGTGCACTGCCGTCTGATGCTTGACTCCGCCGGCAGCGTCAATTTCTTCCGCAGCCCGTGGGCGGCGATGATGCGCAACGCTGGCGTGGAAGTGGTTGAGGCGCTCAAGGTGAATCTGATGCGCGTATTCCTGCGCCGCATGGATCTGCGCCAGCACCGTAAAATGATAATGATTGATAACTACATCGCCTATACCGGCAGCATGAACATGGTCGATCCGCGCTACTTCAAGCAGGATGCCGGGGTCGGCCAATGGGTGGACCTGATGGCGCGTATGGAAGGTCCGGTCGCCACGGCAATGGGCATCGTCTACTCCTGCGACTGGGAAATCGAGACCGGTAAACGCCTGCTCCCCCCCGCGCCAGACGCCAACATTATGCCGTTCGAAGAAGCCAGCGGGCACACTATCCACACCATCGCCTCCGGGCCGGGTTTTCCTGAAGATCTGATCCATCAGGCGCTGCTGACCTCGGTGTACGCAGCGCGTAACTACCTGATCATGACCACGCCCTACTTTGTGCCGAGCGATGACCTGCTGCATGCCATCTGTACCGCCGCGCAGCGCGGGGTTGATGTCAGCATTATTCTGCCGCGCAAGAACGACTCGCTGCTGGTGGGCTGGGCGAGCCGGGCGTTCTTCAGTGAACTGCTGGCGGCCGGGGTGAAAATCTACCAGTTTGAAGGCGGCCTGCTGCACACCAAAAGCGTGCTGGTGGATGGCGAACTAAGCCTGGTGGGCACGGTAAATCTCGATATGCGCAGCCTGTGGCTCAATTTCGAAATCACGCTGGTGATCGATGACGCCGGTTTCGGTGCCGATCTGGCCGCGGTGCAGGACGATTATATCTCCCGCTCGCGCCTGCTGGATGCGCGCCTGTGGGTAAAACGCCCCCTGTGGCAGCGCATCACCGAGCGACTGTTTTACTTCTTCAGCCCGTTGCTGTAAAACGTGCCCAACCTCTCTCTATTACGGGTAGTAACAATGGAAATGGATCTGAATAACCGCCTGACGGAAGATGAAACCCTCGAACAGGCCTACGATATTTTCCTTGAGCTGGCAGCGGATAATCTCGATCCGGCAGATATCATTCTGTTTAACCTGCAGTTTGAAGAGCGTGGCGGTGCCGAGCTGTTTGATCCGTCCGAAGAGTGGCTGGAGCATGTCGATTACGATCTGAATCCGGATTTCTTTGCTGAAGTGGTGATTGGGCTGGCGGACGAAGAAGGCGGTGAGCTGAACGACGTCTTCGCCCGGGTGCTGCTGTGCCGCGACAAAGATCACAAGCTGTGCCACATTCTGTGGCGTGAGTAAGACGGTGCGGCTGCGGCCGCCCTATCTTTTCAGCCGCGGCAACGCCGCACCGCAATGATGGCAATAGATCGCATCCAGTTTATGATCTGCCGTGCGGCAGTGTATACAACGACGCGCTTGTCGTCTTCGCTGGAGATTTTCCGTCATCTGTGAACTCAAAATCCCGGTCGGGATAGCAATCACCGAGTAGCCAATCAATATCAATAAAGATGCCACTACCCGCCCGGCAGCGGTATGGGGTGTCAAATCGCCATAACCCACCGTCGTTACGGTTACCACCGCCCAGTATACCGAGGCGCCCAGACTGTCAAAACCGTTCTCCCCGCCCTCAATGCCGTACATCAGCGCACCTGCAACCACCATCACAATCGCGATAAAAGCATAAAACAGAATCAGCTGATGTCGGGCGTTACTTACCGCCTCGCCCACCAGCCTGAGGGAAGGCATAAAACGCAGCAGCTTGAGGATGCGTAGCGCACGCACGGCACGCATTGCCCGCCAGATAAACAGATAGCTGACAGCAATTTCTGGCCACAGCCAGTAGACGTAGAGCGGAAGCAGTGTGGCAAGATCGAGTATCCCCCAGAAGCTGAACGCGTAACGTGCCGGCTTGGGAGAAAGCACCAGGCGCAGCAAATATTCGAGGGTGAAAAACAGCGTGAATGCTATCTCTATGCCCAGCCAGAGGCCGGGATGAGGCGGCGCAGGGGCGTGACGCGTCATCAAAGCGGATTCGAAAAACACCACGATAACGCTTAACAGCGCCATCAGGCCGCAGAAAGCCTCCACGCGCCGGGCGCTGCGGGTACGCTGGTCAAACAGCAGATGAAACAGATGGCGACGGCGTAATGTAATCCCTGACACGGTAAACCTCGCAAAAAAAGGGGCTGGCATCATGCCAGCCCCTGCGATTATAGCGGGTCAACCTTAAGACACGAAACCGCGTGTCGGAAGCTGCCCTCCAGCACCGGCCGCGTTTTCGCGCATTCCGGGCCAGCAATCGGACAGCGGGTACGGAACACGCAGCCCGACGGCGGATTGATTGGCGAAGGCAGCTCCCCTTCCAGCAGCTGAATGGTTTTGTTCTTCTCCAGATCCGGGTCCGGGATCGGCACCGCCGACATCAGCGCGCGGGTATAAGGGTGCAGCGGGTTGTGATACACCTCATCATAGGTGCCCAGCTCCACCGCATGACCCAGATACATCACCAGCACGCGGTCGGAGATGTGTTTCACCACCGCCAGATCGTGGGCGATAAAGATCAGCGACAGCCCCATCTCGCGCTGCAGCTTCTGCAGCAGGTTCACCACCTGCGCCTGAATCGACACGTCCAGCGCCGAGACCGGCTCATCACAGATGATCAGCTTCGGCTCAAGGATCAGTGCGCGCGCGATCCCGATACGCTGACACTGACCGCCGGAGAACTCGTGCGGATAGCGGTTGATCAGGTTAGGCAGCAGGCCCACCTTCATCATCATCGCTTTCACCCGGTCCTTCACTTCCTGACGCGGCATGTTGGGATGATAGGTGCGCAGCGGCTCGGCGATAATGTCGCCGATGTTCATACGCGGGTTCAAAGACGCCAGCGGATCCTGGAAAATCATCTGGATATCGCTGCGCACGTTGCGCCACTCGTCCGACTTCATGCCGAGCAGATCTTTGCCAAGCCAGGCGACTTTGCCGTCGGTGGCTTTCACCAGGCCGATAATGGCACGGGCAAAAGTCGATTTACCGCAGCCGGATTCGCCGACCACGCCGAGGGTTTCCCCTTCGTACAGGCGCAGCGTCACGCCGTCTACCGCTTTCAGGGTTTTAGGCGGCTGCCAGAACCACTGTTTGCCATCTTTGATGTCGAAATGCACTTTCAGATCGGCAATTTCGAGCAGTACTTTTCTCTCTTCCGCTACGGTCGTCATACTAACTCCTCCACCGGCTTGAAGCAGGCGCGCAGGCGGCCAGGAGCGAACTCCTCCAGCGGCGGCGTGCTGTTACAGATCTCCATCGCGTAAGGGCAACGCGGCTGGAACGGGCAGCCTTTTGGCAGGCGCAGTAGATTTGGCGGGTTGCCCGGGATGGTCAGCAGCGACTCCCCTTCAGCATCGAGACGCGGCACCGCATTCAGCAGGCCGATAGAGTACGGCTGTGCCGGGTGGTAGAACACGTCGCGCGCCTGGCCGTACTCCATCGTACGTCCGGCATACATCACCAGCACCTTATCGCAGATCCCGGCCACTACGCCGAGGTCGTGGGTGATCATGATGATGGCGGTATTGAATTCGCGCTTCAGCTCATTGAGCAGGGTCATGATCTGCGCCTGAACGGTCACGTCCAGCGCGGTGGTTGGCTCATCGGCAATCAGCAGCTTCGGCCGGCACAGCAGCGCCATCGCAATCATCACGCGCTGGCGCATACCGCCTGAGAACTCGTGCGGGTACATGCGCATACGCTTACGCGCTTCGGGCATTTTTACCGCATCCAGCATGCGTACCGACTCTTCAAAGGCAGCAGCTTTGCCAAGCCCTTTGTGCAGCATCAGCACTTCCATCAGCTGCTCGCCCACGCGCATATACGGGTTGAGCGAGGTCATCGGGTCCTGGAAAATCATCGAGATCTGCTCGGCGCGCAGCTTGTTCAGCTCCGCCTCGGGCAGATTGAGAATTTCGCGCCCGTTGAAGGTGGCCGAACCGCCGATGCGACCGTTAGCCGCCAGCAGCCCCATCAGGGCAAACGCGGTCTGGGATTTACCCGAGCCGGACTCACCGACAATGCCCAGCGTCTCACCGGCGCGCAGGCTGAAGTTGAGGTCGTTTACCGCGGTCACATCCCCGTCCGGGGTGCCGAAGGTAACACGGAGGTCTTTTACTTCCAGCAGTGCCTCACGCTGTGCCGGCGCAACGGCGGCCGGGGCGATATCAATCGTACTCATTGCGGCACTCCTTAACGATCTTTCGGGTCGAGGGCATCACGCAGGCCATCGCCGATAAAGTTGAAACAGAACAGGGTAATCACCAGGAAACCTGCCGGGAACAGCAGCAGCCACGGCGAGACTTCCATTGAGTTAGCGCCGTCGCTGAGCAGTGCGCCCCAGCTGCTTAACGGCTCCTGGGTGCCCAGGCCGAGGAAGCTCAGGAAAGATTCGAAAAGGATCATGCTCGGCACCAGCAGCGAGGCGTAAACCACTACCACTCCCAGCACGTTCGGCACGATGTGACGCACCACGATACTGGCGGTAGAGACGCCGCCCACCTGGGCTGCTTCGATAAACTCTTTACGCTTCAGGCTGAGCGTCTGGCCGCGCACGATACGCGCCATGTCGAGCCATGACACCATGCCGATAGCCACGAAGATCAGCAGGATGTTCTGACCAAAGAAGGTCACCAGCAGGATCACGAAGAACATGAACGGGAAGGAGTTCAGGATCTCCAGCAAACGCATCATCACCGAGTCCACTTTGCCGCCCAGATAGCCGGAGAGCGACCCGTAGAGCGTTCCGAAAATCACTGCCACAAACGCCGCCGCAACGCCGACCATCAGCGAGATACGGCCGCCAATGGCCACTCGCACCAGCAGATCGCGCCCCGAGGAGTCGGTACCAAAGTAGTGCCCGGACTCCATATCCGGCGCGCTGGACATCATGCCCCAGTCGGTATCGTCATAGGTGAACTGCGCCAGCATCGGCGCGAAGGTAACGAACAGGGCTATAAGCGCCAGCACAATCAGGCTCGCGACCGCGGCACGGTTGTGCATAAAGCGGCGACGCGCGTCCTGCCACAGGCTGCGTCCCTCAACTTCCAGCTTCTCGCTGAAATTCTCCAGCGCCTCGCTGTTTTTCTTACTCAACATCATGGGGACTCCAGCCTTAGTAGCGAATTTTCGGGTCGATAACGGCATACAGCACATCGACAATCGCGTTAAATACGATGGTCAGGGCACCTACCAGAATGGTGAGGCTCAGCACCAGGGAATAGTCACGGTTCAGCGCGCCGTTAACGAACAGCTGACCGATACCCGGCAGACCGTAGATGGTCTCGATGACCATCGAGCCGGTGATAATGCCGACAAACGCCGGGCCCATATAAGAGAGCACCGGTAACAGCGCCGGTTTCAGGGCGTGGCGCATGATGATGCGGCGCATCGGCAACCCTTTCGCGCGGGCGGTACGAATAAAGTTAGAGTGCAGCACTTCGATCATCGAGCCGCGGGTAATACGCGCGATGCTGGCGATATAGGCCAGTGAGAGCGCCACCATCGGCAGGATCATGTACTGGATCGCCCCGCCGTTCCAGCCGCCGCCCGGCAGCCACCTCAGCGTGATGGCGAAGATCATCACCAGCAACGGCGCGACCACGAAGCTGGGTATTACCACCCCGGTCATCGCAATCCCCATCACGGTGAAGTCCCATTTGCTGTTCTGGTTTAGCGCGGAGACAACGCCTGCGGTAACGCCAAGCACCACAGCGAGGAAGAACGCGGCGGCACCGAGCTTCGCGGAAACCGGGAAACTGGACGCGACCAGGTCGTTTACCGAATAATCTTTATATTTGAATGACGGTCCAAAATCACCGTGCGCCAGCTGTTTCAGGTAACTGAAGTACTGGGTCATGATCGGATCGTTTAAATGGTATTTGGCTTCGATGTTCGCCATCACTTCCGGCGGCAACGCACGTTCACCGGTGAACGGACTCCCGGGGGCGAGGCGCATCATGAAGAAGGAGATTGTTATAAGAATAAACAGCGTCGGAATCGCTTCCAGACAGCGACGTAAAATAAATTTCAACATTGCCCGTACCTTCTGGCGTGTGTCATATACGCAATATAAAAAGAGCCTGTGCCGTATGGCGTGAGGCTCCGGGACACAGCGGGGTAAAAGTGCTTACCCCGCGTATTGCCATTAATGTTTGATAATATACAAGTTTTTAACCGAGATATTATCCATCGGGTCTTTACCGGTATAACCACCCACCCACGGTTTCACCAGACGGGCGTTGACGTAGTAGTAAACCGGTACGATCGCAGAGTCTTTGTCCAGCTGCTCTTCCGCTTTCTGATACAGCGCGGTGCGCTCCGCTTCATCGGTCACTTTCAGCGTGTCGGAAACCAGCTTGTCGTAGGTTTCGCTCTTATAGTGCGCGGTGTTATTGGAGCTGTCGGACAGCAGCATGTTCAGGAAGGAGGTCGGCTCGTTGTAGTCCGCACACCAGCCGGCACGCGCCACGTCGAAGTTACCCTGATGACGGGTATCCAGGAAGGTTTTCCACTCCTGGTTTTCGAGCTTCACGTTCACGCCGAGGTTTTTCTTCCAGATAGAAGAGACGGCGATCGCCAGTTTCTTGTGCAGATCGGAAGTGTTATACAGCAGATCGAAGGTCAGCGGCTTATCAGCCGTGTAGCCCGCTTCCGCCAGCAGTTTTTTCGCTTCGGCGTTACGCTGTTCCTGGGTCATTTTGAACCAGGCCGGTTCAGTCAGTTTGGCACCGTCGGTGTATGGCGGGGTGAAGCTGTAAGCCGGCAGGTCGCCCTGGTTTTTCACCTTATTAACGATAATGTCACGGTCCAGACCCAGTTTCAGGGCAGCACGCACGCGCGGATCGTTAAATGGCGGCTTCTGGTTGTTAATTTCGTAATAGTAGGTGCACAGATACGGGTCTACGTGCACTTCCTGCGGGATCTCTTTTTTCAGCTTCTGGAACAGTTCAATCGGCATGTTGTTGTAGGTCATGTCGATTTCGCCGCTGCGGTAGCGGTTAACGTCAGTCACTTCAGAAGAGATCGGCAGATAGGTCACCTGGTTGATAACGGTTTTCGCGTTATCCCAGTAATTGGTGTTGCGCTCAAGCACGATACGCTCGTTCACCACCCAGCTTTTCAGCTTGTAGGCGCCGTTAGAAACGAGGTTTGCAGGCTGCGTCCACTTCTCACCGAATTTTTCCACCACGGCTTTAGGCACCGGGGACATGGAAGAGTGCACCAGCAGCTTGTAGAAATAAGGAACTGGCTCGCTCAGGGTGACTTCCAGCGTGTGGTCGTCAATGGCTTTTACGCCGAGTTCGGTAGCAGGTTTTTTACCCGCAATGATGTCATCGATATTCGCGATATGGCCGTACTGCAGATAGCTTTCGTACGGGGACGCGGTGTTTGGATCGGCCAGACGCTGCCAGCTGTAGACGAAGTCCTGGGCCGTTACCGGCTCGCCGTTAGACCATTTCGCATCTTTACGCAGCTGGAACGTCCAGACTTTAAAATCTTTGTTTTCCCATTTTTCAGCCACGCCCGCGCTCGGGTGACCGTCAACATCCGTGACCAGCAGGCCTTCAAACAGGTCGCGGTTGATGTTGGATTCAGGTACGCCTTCGATTTTATGCGGGTCGAGTGACTGAACTTCAGAGCCATTGTTACGAACCAGCGTTTGCTTTTCTGCCAGCTGAACGCCTGCCGGTACGTTAGCAGCCATTGCCACGTTACCCGCCATTAGCGCAGAAAAAACACCCGCTGCAACCAGACTTTTTTTTGTGATGATGGACATTGTGTTGATACTCCACTCATTATAATTACTGGCCTGAGCCAGCCTGTTTTTCCCGTGAGGGTCCTGTACAGCGCAGGAGCGATTCGCGTCTGCCAGGATTTATTGACTGCTGCTATCACCGACTTTATTTTTACTGGCCGCTCATCCGGCGACCTTGACGTCGATTCTTTGACGACCCTCCCCTGTTCTGAAGGTCGTTATCTGATGTATTAACCGCATGTGTTTAATGATTTCGCCGGGAAATCATTTTGCTTTTACGGGCGATTCATAGCGTTTTGTCTGGCCGGAAAGTATCAAAAGCATCTTTCCTGCGCCAATACATTTTGCAAATTTGTTAAGCGTTTCTCTTTTGGCGGGAAATGAGCCGCAACACTGGCGGGACAGACAAACATGAAGCGCTGGCAAATACATTACAAGTCAGAGACTTGTCCGTTTTTAGTGCCAGGCAGGACGACATGATATGCGCTGAGCTTGCTATCCACAAAAATTTAACAACTGGTCGTTTTTTAGCACATTCCTCTGCGGGAAGGTTGAAAGTACTAATATCATCTCAGTAATGTTGCAGCAAGCCCCACAGTCAGATGTTAAGAAAATAACAGACCGATCGCGTTAATTATGAACAGAACCACCATACGCTCATCGCTAACGTCATGAAATAAAATTAGATTATCAGAAATTCGGTTTTGTTATGCTTCAGACAATTTTCAGCAATGGTTATACGTTTTGCTGATAGTAATAAAAAAAGGAGCCATCAGGCTCCCGCTTTCATATGAAATGGCTCTAACTCACCAGACCGGGAAATATCGATTTGATTCCGGTCACAATAAACTCGATGCCCAGCGCCATCAACAGCAGGCCCATGATACGCGTAATAACGTTGATACCCGTCTGGCCGAGCCAGCGCACCAGCCAGGGCGCCATGCGGAATACGCCCCAGCAGCAGAGCGCGAACAGGGCAATGGCAATGGAAAACCCGAGCAGATGCGCCCAGCTGTGGTAGCGCGTGCCCCAGACAATCGTGGAGCTGATGGCACCCGGGCCAGCCATTAAAGGAAGCGCCAGGGGAACCACCCCGATGCTTTCGCGAATTGCGGTTTCTGATTTTTCCTGCTTGTTTTGCTTATCTTCCCCGAGTTTTCCGCTAATCATTGACATGGCGATGGTCACAACCAGTATCCCACCAGCAATGCGAAACGAGTCGATGGAAATGCCAAAGATCTGCAGGATCGCATCGCCTAAAAACAGCGAGGTCCAGAGAATAATTGCCACCGAGACGTTGGCCGTCAGGTTAGTTTTATTTCTCGCAGGAGGCGTCTGATAACTGGTCATACTGATAAACACCGGAATAATGCCTACCGGGTTAACCAGTGCGAAAAGGCCAATAAAGAATTTAAAATACACTGCAAAATCGAACAGCGAATGTGTCACGGGATAGCTCCGCAAATAAATAATGCACAGGCCGGCGTAATGTAATGTAAAAACCCCACTGACGCCATGCCATTTACCAGCACGGACTTCTGACAAAATCTAATCGTGCGGAATATTCCCCGCGTGTTAGATAATTGTTGTGTTTATGATAGTTTTAATTTTGCGCATTGTGACCACCTCTTTAATCAATTGAAACAAATTAACAAACTTCGGTGCTGAATGGTGTCAGCATCGATCTAAATTGATTTAGATCACAAAATGACTACTCAGATATGAGTAGAGTTGTGTTGCCGCCAGGGAGTAACCGCAGGCTCGGGTTGATGTTCAGGCAAGGCTCTTTTAGTAAATCAGCGGAATACATGCGCAAATTGTCATTTTTAACGTGCAATGTCGCTCACACGCCGGCTGTTTCATGGTGACTATACTGTCCGACTGAACGGCTGATTTACTAAAAGAGTTTAACATTATCAGGAGAGCATTATGGCTGTTACTAATGTCGCTGAACTTAACGCACTTGTAGAGCGTGTAAAAAAAGCCCAGCGTGAATATGCCAACTTCACCCAAGAACAGGTTGATAAAATCTTCCGCGCCGCCGCTCTGGCTGCCGCAGATGCTCGTATCCCTCTCGCTAAAATGGCCGTTGCCGAATCTGGCATGGGTATCGTCGAAGACAAAGTGATTAAAAACCACTTCGCCTCTGAATATATCTACAACGCCTATAAAGATGAGAAAACCTGTGGTGTGTTATCTGAAGATGACACCTTCGGCACTATCACCATCGCTGAACCAATCGGTATTATCTGCGGTATCGTTCCGACCACTAACCCAACGTCCACCGCCATCTTCAAATCACTGATTAGCCTGAAAACCCGCAACGCTATTATTTTCTCGCCGCATCCGCGTGCAAAAGATGCTACCAACAAAGCCGCTGATATCGTGCTGCAGGCAGCTATCGCCGCTGGTGCGCCGAAAGATCTGATCGGCTGGATCGATCAGCCTTCGGTTGAACTGTCTAACGCTCTGATGCATCACCCGGACATCAACCTCATCCTTGCCACTGGTGGCCCGGGCATGGTGAAAGCGGCCTATAGCTCCGGTAAACCCGCCATCGGTGTGGGCGCAGGTAACACCCCGGTCGTTATCGATGAAACCGCTGATATTAAGCGTGCTGTGGCGTCTATCCTGATGTCCAAAACCTTTGATAACGGTGTGATCTGTGCTTCTGAACAGTCAGTTATCGTGGTTGACTCCGTCTACGACGCCGTTCGCGAACGCTTCGCCAGCCATGGCGGCTATCTGCTGCAGGGTCATGAGCTGAAAGCGGTTCAGGATATCATCCTGAAAAATGGTGCGCTCAATGCCGGTATCGTAGGGCAGCCTGCGGCGAAAATTGCTGAGCTGGCCGGTTTCACCGTGCCATCCACCACCAAAATTCTCATTGGCGAAGTTAAACTGGTGGATGAGAGCGAGCCGTTTGCACACGAAAAACTCTCCCCTACTCTCGCTATGTATCGCGCCAAAGACTTTGACGATGCGGTAGAAAAAGCGGAGAAACTGGTGGCAATGGGCGGTATCGGCCACACATCCTGCCTCTACACTGACCAGGACAACCAGCCGGAGCGCGTCGCTTACTTTGGTCAGATGATGAAAACCGCGCGTATTCTCATCAATACGCCGGCGTCTCAGGGCGGTATCGGTGACCTGTATAACTTCAAGCTTGCGCCTTCTCTGACTCTGGGTTGTGGTTCATGGGGTGGTAACTCCATCTCTGAAAACGTTGGTCCGAAGCACTTGATCAACAAGAAAACCGTTGCTAAGCGAGCTGAGAACATGTTGTGGCATAAACTTCCGAAATCAATCTACTTCCGCCGCGGCTCGCTGCCGATTGCGCTGGATGAAGTGATTACTGATGGTCACAAACGCGCCATCGTCGTCACTGACCGCTTCCTGTTTAACAACGGCTATGCAGACCAGATTACCTCTGTGCTGAAAGCCGCTGGCGTCGAAACAGAAGTGTTCTTCGAAGTCGAAGCTGACCCAACCCTGAGCGTGGTGCGCAAAGGTGCCGAGCTGATGAACGCCTTTAAACCGGACGTGATCATCGCGCTGGGCGGTGGCTCCCCGATGGACGCCGCGAAAATCATGTGGGTCATGTACGAGCATCCGGAAACCCATTTCGAAGAGCTGGCGCTGCGCTTTATGGATATCCGTAAACGTATCTACAAGTTCCCGAAAATGGGCGTGAAAGCGAAAATGATCGCCGTTACCACCACCTCCGGTACCGGTTCAGAAGTCACCCCGTTTGCCGTGGTGACCGACGATGCAACCGGGCAAAAATATCCGCT
The DNA here is from genome assembly GCF_025914095.1 of Siccibacter colletis. Taxonomy (NCBI): domain Bacteria; kingdom Pseudomonadati; phylum Pseudomonadota; class Gammaproteobacteria; order Enterobacterales; family Enterobacteriaceae; genus Siccibacter; species Siccibacter colletis. Next base: position 2,240,076 of record NZ_CP074352.1, read on the forward strand.
GGCAGACTATGCGCTGACTCCGGATATGGCGGTAGTTGACGCAAATCTGGTGATGGACATGCCGAAATCGCTGTGCGCCTTCGGTGGTCTTGATGCAGTTACTCACGCTCTGGAAGCTTACGTATCGGTACTGGCCTCTGAATTCTCTGACGGTCAGGCTCTGCAGGCACTGAAACTGCTGAAAGAGAATCTGCCGGCGTCTTACCATGAAGGGTCTAAAAACCCGGTGGCGCGTGAGCGTGTTCACAGTGCAGCGACTATCGCCGGTATCGCGTTTGCTAACGCCTTCCTCGGTGTGTGTCACTCAATGGCGCATAAACTTGGCTCCCAGTTCCACATTCCTCACGGTCTGGCGAATGCCCTGCTTATCTCCAACGTGATTCGCTACAACGCTAACGATAACCCGACCAAACAGACTGCATTCAGCCAGTATGACCGTCCGCAGGCACGTCGTCGCTACGCTGAAATCGCAGACCACCTGGGTCTGAGCGCACCGGGCGATCGCACCGCAGCGAAAATCGAGAAGCTGCTGGCATGGCTGGAGAGCATCAAAGCTGAACTGGGTATTCCGAAGTCAATCCGTGAAGCAGGCGTGCAGGAAGCAGACTTCCTGGCCCACGTGGATAAACTTTCTGAGGATGCTTTCGATGACCAGTGCACCGGCGCTAACCCGCGTTATCCGCTGATTGCCGAGCTGAAACAGATCCTGCTCGACAGCTTCTATGGCCGTGAATTCACCGAAGGTGATACCCCGGCTAAACAGGAAGCGCTGCCAGTGGTAAAAGCAGACAAGAAAGCGAAAAAAATGGCATAACCGTAATGCCCGTAAAAAACCCGCCGGAAGGCGGGTTTTTTTATGGCTGGAACATGCCTGTACGTTACGCGTTAATCGCCTGTAGCGAGCCTTTGGCGAGCGCTTCTTTATAATGTTTACGACACACCGAGACATAGCGTTCATTCCCCCCTATAACCACCTGCTCGCCCTCAGCATAGGGTTTACCCGTCTGGTCAAGCCGCAGCACCATGCTTGCTTTACGGCCGCAGAAACACACGGTTTTTAATTCAACCAGCTTATCCGACCATGCCAGCAAATACTGGCTGCCACTAAACAGTTCCCCACGGAAGTCGGTACGTAGCCCATAGCACAATACCGGGATATCCAGCACATCCACCACTTCTGACAGTTCATGAACCTGCTGACGCGTCAGAAACTGGCTCTCATCCACCAGCACGCAATTAATGGGATTACGCTCGTGCTCACAACGAATATCCTCAAACAGCGCGGTATCCGTGTTAAAAAGGCTGGCGGGCGATGACAGCCCGATACGAGAACTTACTTTCCCCGCCCCAAACCTGTCGTCAATTTCCGCGGTGTAGACCAGGGTGCGCATACCCCGCTCCTGATAATTGTACGAAGACTGCAGCAACGCCGTGGATTTACCGGCATTCATTGCTGAGTAATAGAAATATAGTTGCGCCATTTACAGCGTCGCTCCTCGGATATTACGATGCGCGCGATTGTAGCATATACATTGTCATAAACAGCCGCTAATCCCGCGGCGCTGTCAGGGTTTTACGTTAAGCGAGGCCATAAAATATATAGCGCTGGCGCATTACCGGGCGTGCCGCCACGCGGGTTCCCCCGCCACCATTACCGGCGGCAGGCAAAGGGTCTGGTGCCAGTTTTATATAAAATGAAAGCACAGAATGCGTAAAATAATAATCACGCTCACACTTACTCAGGCGGATACAACGCGCTAATACTTAAGGTTGATATTTATCCATACTCACAATATTAGCGGGTCAGTGAGCGCCAGTCGCCAGCTGTTTCAGGATATGAATTTGCCTTGCGGAACGCCTTTTCGGTGTGACAGAGCGCGCTGAAATTAAGAAACGGCTATTTAAAAACGGGTCATTAATTCAGGTATTTTGAATTCCTTACATTCTCAGCTATTGCAGAACGTAAATTAAGACTCTATTATTAGCAGAACAAACCACCCCCAATATAAAGTTTGAGATTACTACAATGAGCGAAGCACTTAAAATTCTGAACAACATCCGTACTCTTCGTGCCCAGGCCAGAGAATGCACTCTCGAAACGCTTGAAGAAATGCTGGAAAAATTAGAAGTTGTTGTTAATGAGCGTCGCGAAGAAGAAAGCGCTGCTGCTGCGGAAATCGAAGAGCGTACTCGCAAACTTCAGCAATACCGTGAAATGCTGATTGCTGACGGCATCGATCCTAACGAACTGCTGAACAGCATGGGTGCAGCTAAAACCGGCGCTAAATCCAAACGCGCTGCTCGCCCGGCTAAATACAGCTACGTTGACGAGAATGGCGAAACTAAAACCTGGACCGGCCAGGGCCGTACTCCGGCTGTCATCAAGAAAGCCATGGATGAGCAGGGTAAACAGCTTGATGATTTCCTGATCAACGAGTAATGCTCAGGCGTTAATTCGTTAACCAAAATCCCGCTCCGGCGGGATTTTTTGTTTCTGTGGTACACCATGTTATAGCCCCTGCTCAGTTCCCCCCCGCGTTAAGGTTAATTTTTGCACACCATTGTGCGGGCGCATCAGATGATTTCGCTGCGTTACGATAAATAAACTATATAAAATTAATGTCGGACACCGCACATTTTCGTTATAGCTCTCAGCTGTTGTTATCTCGTATGAAATTTTAGCTGGTGATAATTCTGCCAGCCTTAGCAGGTTTATTTTGTACAGATGTGGATACAGCCTTGTGAGAGCTGACTGGCAGCAGGCAGCTCTCGTAAGAAATGGAACATCAGCGACAGAGTACTGGCAAAGAAAAAGGGGCAGAAAGCCAGTACGCTTTCTGCCCCTTATTTAAGGGATCAATCAGGCAATATTGAGGGATGCCCCACGGCCAATACCGTAATAGGTGAAGCCGCGTTTACGCAATCTTTCCGGATCGAACAGGTTACGTCCGTCGAAAATTACCGGCTCTCTGAGAACGTTTTTGATGATATCGAAATCAGGCGCTTTAAAGCTCTGCCACTCGGTGCAAATAACCAGCGCATCTGCGCCCTGCATGGCGGCTTCTTTGGTACCCATCAGACGTAAATCAGTGCGGTGACCATAAATACGCTGCGCCTCATCCATCGCTTCCGGATCGTAGGCCTGCACGGAGGCGCCGCGTTTCCACAGTTCTTCCATCAGCACGCGACTGGAAGCTTCACGCATATCATCGGTATTGGGTTTAAATGACAGCCCCCAAAGTGCGAAGGTTTTGCCGTTTAAATCCTCACCGAAATGACGGCGAATGAAATCAGGCAGCTTCATTTTCTGATCGTCGTTGACGTCTTCCACCGCTTTGAGCAGACGCGGCACATAGCCGATATGCTCTGCGGTACGGATCAACGCCTGCACGTCTTTCGGGAAGCACGAGCCGCCATAGCCGCAACCGGGATAGATGAAGCTGTAGCCGATGCGGGAGTCGGAGCCGATGCCCTGACGCACCTTCTCAACATCCGCGCCCAGACGCTCTGCAAGGTTAGCGATTTCATTCATAAAGCTGATTTTGGTCGCCAGCATGCAGTTGGCCGCATATTTGGTCAGCTCTGCGCTGCGGATATCCATCAGGATCATACGGTCGTGATTGCGGTTAAACGGCTCATACAGCTCGCGCAGCAGATCGACCACATCCTCGTTATCAGTACCGACGACAATGCGCTCAGGGCGCATACAGTCGGCCACCGCCGCACCTTCTTTAAGGAATTCCGGGTTGGAAACCACATCGAAGTTCAGCTCCACGCCGCGTTGCTTAAGCGCTTCCAGCATCACGCCGCGCACTTTATCTGCGGTGCCCACCGGTACCGTCGATTTGTCGATAACGACTTTATGCGAAGTCATGTATTTCGCAATGGTCTGCGCCACGGCGACAACATATTTAAGATCGGCGGAACCATCTTCATCCGGCGGTGTGCCAACGGCGATAAACTGCATCACGCCGTGATTAACCCCTTCTTCCGGATTGGTACTGAAATGCAATCGACCCTCTTCATAGTTTTTCTTCACTAAGGGAGTCAGACCAGGTTCATAGATAGGGATGATCCCCTGCTTCAGGTTCTCTACTTTAGCCTCGTCCACGTCGATGCACATTACGTCATGCCCGACTTCCGCAAGCACGGCTGCCTGCACCAGACCTACGTAGCCAATACCAAACACGGTTACTTTCATTGCTTTATCCTGCGATAAATGAGATTACTTTTTGTCGCCTACAGTCTCGTTGAGCCAGGCAGTGAATTCTGCGCCCAGAGTTTTGTGACGAACGCCGTATTCAACAAATGCCTGCATGTAGCCCAGCTTGTTACCGCAGTCGTGGCTCTTGCCTTTCATGTGGTAAGCCTCAACAGTCTCTTTATCCATCAGCATTGCGATGGAGTCAGTCAGCTGGATCTCGTCACCGGCTCCCGGAGGGGTTTTGGCCAGCAGAGGCCAGATATCAGCGCCGAGAACGTAACGGCCTACGACAGCCAGATTGGACGGCGCTACATCGGCTTTAGGTTTCTCAACGATACCGACCATCGGCACGCTGTCTCCTGCTTTCAGCTCCACGCCTTTGCAGTCAACCACGCCGTATGCGGTCACGTCTTCTACAGGCTCAACCATGATCTGGCTGTTGCCAGTCTCATCGAAGCGCTTGATCATCTCGGCAAGGTTGTCCTGAGAGAGGTCAGATTCAAACTCATCAAGGATAACGTCAGGCAGGATCACCGCGACCGGCTCGTCACCCACAACCGGGTGGGCACACATCACCGCGTGACCGAGGCCTTTCGCCAGCCCCTGACGCACCTGCATGATGGTCACGTGCGGCGGGCAAATAGACTGAACTTCTTCGAGCAGCTGACGCTTCACGCGTTTTTCCAGCATGGCTTCCAGTTCGAAGCTGGTATCGAAGTGGTTTTCAATGGAGTTTTTTGAAGAGTGGGTAACCAGAACAATTTCGGTAATGCCGGCAGCGATACACTCGTTAACAACATATTGAATTAACGGTTTATCAACCAGTGGCAGCATTTCTTTCGGGATCGCCTTAGTAGCAGGCAACATCCGGGTTCCTAATCCCGCGACAGGGATTACTGCTTTTTTCACTTTCGAATTAATGGCAGCCATGTAAATTCTCCTGGACCTTTCAAGTTTTACACTTGTACGTCAATTAAAAACGCGTTCGAGTATATCAGGTTAGAAATTAAATCCGCGCCCGAATACCCGCCGCAGCGGCAATTTAGGACTAATACGAATAAAGCTGACGAGATATTACCACCGGCTCAGACAGCCCGGAAAAGCTATCTGAGATCCCCGGTTCAAATGCTCATTCCGCAGACAGCATCAGGCGCAGACGCCCGCCAGCGCCCCAGATCTGGCACTGCCAGGAGTCGCTGCGCTGGCTGATTTGGTTTAAGTAAGTATTTCCTAATGTTCCAAGAGGAACACCGTTACTTAACTGAATTTGATGCTCACCGGTATTGAGGGTGGCGTTAAGGCCTGCGGAAACTAATATCAGATTTTTTAACCCGCTATGGTAATAACCAACCAGCAGCGGAAATTGCCCCGGTAAATTTGCCTGGCGCAACAGTTGGTTAACCTGCTTAAGTAAATTACCCAACTCCGGTAAGCGCTGACGCTGGCGTGAAAGCTGCTCCTGTAATAACCCGTTAAATAAAGCGCGCAATAATAAAGCAGCCAGTACGCCATTATCTCCGGCGCGGGTTACATCAAGACAATAAAAGGCTAAATCCTGGTCAGAGAGCGGTGCGATATCCAGCACCAGGCCAGGCTCATCGGCAGCCACCAGCTGGCGATAGTTAATACGACAGCTGGACATCACCTGCTGAACCGGCGGCTGCAGCTCCTGCAACAGCTTTGCCGCGGCGCTCGGGTTGGCGACCAGCGCATCCCAGTCCTGAAACAGCTGGTCCTCTTCTTCAACCCGGGAATTAAACATCGTTGGATAGAGGCAGGCGAACACGGTTTCCCGCAGGCGGGTAAAATCTTTCACGGGTTTAAGCAGCACATCCTGCACCCCGAGACGCAGTGCTTTAGCGATATCCGACATATTATCGGTGCCGGAAATCACCAGAATCGGCGTCTGGTTACCCTCATTCCGAACCTGTTCAACCAGCTTCAGGCCGTTCATACGCGGCATCTCAAGATCGCAGATCATCAGATCCGGTATCCACTCCGCCAGTCTTTCAAGCGCTTCTACGCCATCGAATGCAAGCTGGGTAGTCGCACCCAATGACGTTAACCATGAATCCAGCAGTGAGCGGAAAACGGGCTCGTCCTCAACGATCAATATCTGTTTTCCGGTCAATGGTTGCGTCATTTTCTCTCCCCTGACGTGCGTTATCTCAATAGTGGCATGCTATAGCCGGTAACGCCTGTCAGAATTGGCTGATGTATGGCAAAAAACGGGTGCAAAACCGAGCGATCGCACCAAAAGCTTACTGTTATCGTCGATAGTAACAAAGAAATCTCATTTTTTCAGGGTGTTAACATGATGTTTTACAATAAGCGAAGCGGTAAAACAAAATGATGCGCCCTGACGCGAATAATGCGCCTCACTGCTTTCCTTGTTCATACCCGGAGCCGACCGGTTGGGCGGCGATGTGGCATGGCATCAGTGATGGCGCTCGGTTAACATAAGCGTCTCACATGCATTTGCGCATTTAAAAACATCCTGAGGAGACCGTCGTGTCGCAACCCTGTCCCTGTGGCAGCGCACTGGAGTATAGCTTATGTTGCGGGCCTTACCTGGCCTTTGACCGCATCCCGGCTACCCCTGCGCTGCTGATGCGCTCCCGTTACTGCGCTTTTGCAATGAAAAACGCCGATTATCTGGTGGCTACCTGGCACCCATCCTGCCACGCTGAAACGTTCAAAGCTGACATCGCGGCGGGTTTTGCCGCAACCCACTGGCTTGGCCTGACGGTTTATGAGGAAGCTGACGGCAACACGCCTGATGAAGGATTCGTCAGCTTTGTTGCACGTTTTCAGGAAAACGGCAAAAGTGGTGCTATTATCGAGCGCTCGCGTTTTCTGCGTGACGGCACCCGCTGGTACTATATCGACGGAACGCGTCCGCAGTCTGGACGTAACGATCCCTGCCCCTGCGGCTCCGGGAAAAAATTCAAAAAGTGTTGCGGCCAGTAACCGGCTTCAGCAACACGCTCATTGCAAACACTGTTCAACAGGATCTGCCCCGAGATGCAATCTCTTCAACGTAAAGTTCTGCGTACCATCTGCCCTGACCAGAAAGGGCTTATCGCACGCATCACCAATATCTGTTACAAGCACGAGCTCAACATCGTGCAGAACAATGAATTCGTCGATCATCGCACCGGGCGCTTTTTCATGCGTACCGAGCTGGAAGGCATTTTTAACGACGCCACGCTGCTTGCCGATCTCGACAGCGCGCTGCCGGAAGGTTCGGTACGTGAGCTCAACCCGGCCGGACGTCGTCGCGTGGTTATTCTGGTGACCAAAGAGGCGCACTGCCTTGGCGATCTGCTGATGAAAGCGAACTACGGCGGGCTGGATGTGGAGATCGCGGCCGTGATCGGCAACCACGACACGCTGCGCACGCTGGTGGAGCGCTTCGACATTCCGTTCCAGCTGGTAAGCCATGAAGGGCATACCCGCGAAGAGCATGACGCGTTAATGGCACAGGCGATTGAAAGCTACGATCCGGATTACGTGGTACTGGCCAAATACATGCGCGTACTCACGCCGTCGTTTGTGGCGCGTTTCCCGAACAAGATCATCAATATTCACCACTCGTTCCTGCCGGCCTTTATCGGCGCGCGTCCTTATCATCAGGCCTATGAGCGCGGCGTGAAAATCATCGGCGCTACGGCACACTACGTGAATGATAATCTGGATGAAGGCCCGATCATCATGCAGGACGTGATTCACGTTGATCATACTTATACCGCGGAAGACATGATGCGTGCCGGACGTGACGTTGAGAAAAACGTTTTAAGCCGTGCGCTGTATCAGGTGCTGGCGCAACGCGTCTTCGTCTACGGTAACAGAACGATTGTTCTTTAAACTTTTTGGGAATCTGTTGCTTAGCTTTCCGGCGTTACGGGTAAAAAGTACGCAAACAACATAGATTCCCTTAAGGAATGCTTTACAGCGGCGCTTCATTTGATATGATGCGCCCCGCTTCCCACAAGGAAGCAGGCCAATAGCAACATGCATTGCCCCGTGGTGGGGTTCCCGAGCGGCCAAAGGGAGCAGACTGTAAATCTGCCGTCATCGACTTCGAAGGTTCGAATCCTTCCCCCACCACCATTATTGACCACAGCGATGTGGTAAACCTGATAGTCAGACGTGAGGTTTGCACTGTCGGGAAGGGTGAGAACCTTCGTTAAGGTTCGACTTGAGCGAAAGCGAAAGTATATTGCCGAAGGCAATGGCCCGAAGGGTGAGGAGCGAAGCGACGAATAATCCTTCCCCCACCACCATCTTCATGCCTCCGCAGTGAATCGGCGCAAGCCACTACAATATGAATACCCCTGGTGGGGTTCCCGAGCGGCCAAAGGGAGCAGACTGTAAATCTGCCGTCATCGACTTCGAAGGTTCGAATCCTTCCCCCACCACCATCTTCTGAATGACCCACTCATACAATATTACGAACCGATGCGCCACAATTCTCCGTACAGGGGAAGGATGAGAAGCTTCGATTAAGGTTCGATTCGAGCGTAGCGAGAACGCGTTGCCGCAGGCAACGACCCGAAGGGCGAGTCGCACCGCGGCGAGTTATCCTTCCCCCACCACCATCTTCTGAATGACTCACTCACACAAAATCACCAACCGATGCGCCATGATTCAACGTAGGGCGGGTAAGCCTGCGCACCCGCCGCGTTCAAAGCACCGCGTATTACCTACACGCTTACACCCATAAAAAAACCCGGCCAGAGCCGGGTTTTGTCGCCGTACCCGCGCCGTTAACGGCGGGCGCGTACTACCTGATATTTACGGGTGAAATACTCCACCGGCGCGCTCCAGACGTGCACCAGACGGGTGAACGGGAACACCAGGAACAGCGTCATGCCCAGCACGAGGTGCATGCGGAAGATAAACGCCACGCCGTCCAGATGCTCAGCAGCACCGCCGCGGAAGGTCACCACCGACTGCGCCCAGCCCACCAGCTTCATCATCTCCGAACCGTCCATGTGCTGCGCCGAGAACGGAATGGTGATCAGTCCCAGGGTGCACTGCGTCATCAGCAGCACCAGGATAAGAATATCCGCCCCGGTAGAGGTAGCGCGTATGCGCGGATTAAGCAGACGACGTTTGAGCAGCAGCAGCCCGCCCACCAGCGTCATGGCACCAAACACCCCACCGGCAATCATTGCCAGCTTTTGTTTCATCGCAATCGGCAGAAACGCTTCGTACATCCAGTGCGGGGTTAACATCCCGAACAGGTGGCCGAAGAAAATCCCGAGGATACCAAAGTGAAACAGGTTGGAAGCCATGTTCATGCCCTTGCGATCGAGCATCTGGCTTGAACCCGCGCGCCAGGTGTACTGGCCATAGTCATAACGCAGCCAGCTGCCGACCAGGAACACGGTGCCGGCGATGTAGGGATAGATCCCGAAGAAAAACGTATTCAGAAAGTCCATCACTGATGCCCTCCCGTTGGAATAGTAAGATATTGCGGCGCGACGGCACCGGCAAAACGACGCTGATGGTTACCGATGGCGTTATCGCCACACCCCTGCTCGGCGTAGAACTTCACCTGCTCCTCTTCCCACACCGCATCCAGCGCCTGCGGCGTATCGTCGCGGGCTTCGTTCGCGATCTTCTCCGCGACCTGTTGGCTGTCCACGGCGGTCTCGCACAGCCCCAGCAGCAGCTCAAACAGTACTGCATACGCGCTTTCACGCTGGTTGAGGCGTGCCGCGAGCAGCGCCAGGATCGGCGCGACGTCCTGCAGACCGGCAATCGCCTCCTGATGCGGCAGCTGGGCCAGGTACTCCAGATAGAGTGGCAGGTGATCCGGCAGTTCGCGGCTGTCGAGCATCAGCCCGGCGCGCTCATACTGCGAGAGCAGATCGACCATCGCCTGACCGCGATCGCGGGATTCGCCGTGCACGTGCTCGAATAACAGCATGGAGGTGGCGCGGCCACGGTCGAACAGTTCACCGTAGCTGGCCTGGGCGTCCAGCAGATCCTGCTGCGTCAGATCGCGAATAAATACGCCAAGCTGATGTGCCTGCTTCAGCGACAGATGCTCTGCCTGCGCGAGGGCTTCAAACAGCTCGCCCTGATGCTGCCACAGGGCAGCATCCGGATACTCCAGCAGGCGGGAGATAATCAACAGTTCAGTCATGGGCGGGGCTCCGTTTTCACCGTCACGTCAATAGCATCGATGCGGCGGCTGTTGAACAGGTTGAACTTGCCGTCTGAACCATGGCAGCCGTCACCGAAGCTGAAACCGCAGCCGTTGCGTTCCGGGAACGCATCCGCAGCCAGTTCGCGATGGCTGGACGGCACCACGAAACGATCTTCGTAGTTGGCGATAGCCAGGTAACGGTACATCTCCTGCGCCTGTGCTTCGCTCAGGCCGACTTCTTCCAGCGCGCGCAGATCGTTGACGCCGTCCACGGTTTCCGCACGTTTGTAGTGGCGCATTGCCAGCATACGTTTCAGCGCCAGCAGCACCGGGGCAGTGTCACCCGCGGTCAGCAGGTTAGCCAGATACTGCACCGGAATACGCAGGCTTTCGACGTCCGGCAGGATCCCGTTGCGACCCAGCTCGCCTGCATCGGCAGCCGACTGGATCGGTGACAGCGGCGGCACGTACCAGACCATCGGCAGGGTGCGGTATTCAGGATGCAGCGGCAGAGCAAGCTTCCAGTCCATCGCCAGTTTCCACACCGGCGACTGCTGTGCGGCGTCGATCACGCTCTGCGGTACGCCATCTTTCAGCGCCTGTTCGATCACTGCCGGATCGTTCGGGTCGAGGAACACGTCCAGCTGGCGCTGATAGAGATCTTTCTCGCTCTCGGTGCTGGCAGCGTTCTCAATCGCGTCCGCGTCGTACAGCAACACGCCGAGGTAGCGAATACGTCCAACGCAGGTCTCAGAACACACGGTTGGCATCCCGGCTTCGATACGCGGGTAGCAGAAAATGCACTTCTCAGATTTACCGCTCTTCCAGTTGAAGTAGATTTTTTTGTACGGGCAACCGGTAATGCACATGCGCCAGCCGCGGCATTTGTCCTGATCGATCAGTACGATGCCATCTTCTTCACGCTTGTAGATGGCACCGCTCGGGCAGGTAGCCACGCATGCCGGGTTGAGACAGTGCTCACACAGGCGCGGCAGGTACATCATGAAGGTGTTTTCAAACTGGCCGTACATCGCCTTCTGCATATTGTCGAAGTTTTTATCGTGACCGCGTTTTTCAAACTCGCCGCCGAGGATCTCTTCCCAGTTCGGGCCGGTCTCGATTTTCTTCATGCGCTGACCGGTGATCAGCGAGCGCGGACGCGCAATCGGCTGATGTTTGCCTTCCGGCGCGTTGTGCAGATGCTGATAGTCGTAGTCAAACGGCTCGTAGTAGTCATCGATGCCCGGCAGATGCGGGTTAGCGAAGATTTTACCGAGCAGCATCGCCCGGCCACCCATGCGCGGCTGCAGTTTGCCATTGATTTTACGGATCCAGCCGCCCTTCCATTTCTCCTGGTTCTCCCAGTCGTTGGGGAAGCCGACGCCGGGTTTACTTTCCACGTTATTGAACCACGCGTACTCCATCCCTTCCCGGCTGGTCCACACGTTTTTACAGGTGACTGAGCAGGTGTGGCAGCCGATGCACTTGTCCAGATTCAGCACCATGCCGACTTGTGAACGAATTTTCATTTTGCGCTCTCCTGTACCTGGTCATTGCCTTCGCCATCTAACCAGTCGATATTTTTCATCTTACGTACCACGACGAATTCATCGCGGTTGGACCCGACGGTGCCGTAGTAGTTGAAGCCGTAGGCCTGATGGGCGTAGCCACCGATCATATGGGTCGGTTTCGGGCTGATGCGGGTCACCGAGTTGTGGATCCCGCCGCGCTGGCCGGTGATTTCCGAACCCGGAATATTCACGATGCGTTCCTGAGCGTGATACATCATGGTCATCCCCGCCGGCACGCGCTGGCTGACCACCGCACGGGCTGTGAGCGCGCCATTGGCGTTGAACGCTTCGATCCAGTCGTTATCCTCAATCCCCAGCTCTTTGGCATCCACTTCACTCATCCAGACAATCGGACCGCCGCGCGACAGGGTCAGCATCAGCAGGTTATCGCTGTAGGTGGAGTGAATGCCCCATTTCTGGTGCGGCGTCAGGAAGTTCAGCGCCTTCTCCGGATTGCCGTTCGATTTCTGGCCCATCACCGCTTTAACGGAACGGGTATCAATCGGCGGACGGTACACCAGCAGACTTTCGCCGAAGTCACGCATCCACGGGTGATCCTGATAAATCTGCTGACGGCCGGTCAGGGTGCGCCACGGGATCAGCTCGTGGACGTTGGTGTAACCCGCGTTATAGGAAACGTGCTCATCCTCGAGGCCAGACCAGGTCGGGCTGGAGATGATTTTGCGCGGCTGTGCCTGAATATCGCGGAAGCGGATTTTCTCTTCCTCTTTATTCGTCGCCAGATGGGTATGGTCGCGCCCGGTAAATTCGCTCAGCGCCGCCCATGCTTTCACCGCCACATGCCCGTTGGTTTCCGGCGCGAGGGTGAGGATCATTTCCGCCGCATCGATAGCTGTATTGAGCATCGGCTGGCCTTTGGCCGGACCTTCTGCCTTGGTGTAATTGAGCTTGCGCAGCAGATCCATCTCGGTCTGGGTATTCCAGGCGATGCCCTTGCCCCCGTTGCCGATCTTATCCAGCAGCGGACCGATAGAGGTGAAGCGCTCGTAAGTCGCCGGGTAATCACGTTCCACCACCATAATGTGCGGCGCGGTTTTGCCCGGGATCAGGTCGCATTCGCCTTTTTTCCAGTCTTTCACATCCAGCGGCTGAGCCAGTTCGGCCGCCGAGTCGTGCTGAATCGGCAGGGTCACCACGTCAGTTTCTGTCCCCAGGTGCCCGACGCACACCTCGGAGAATTTCTTCGCGATGCCCTTGTAGATTTCCCAGTCGCTTTTTGATTCCCAAGCCGGGTCTACCGCGGCGGAAAGCGGATGAATAAACGGATGCATATCCGAGGTATTCATGTCGTCTTTCTCATACCAGGTGGCGGTCGGCAGCACGATATCGGAATAGAGACAGGTGCTGGAGAGACGGAAGTCGAGGGTCACGACCAGGTCGAGCTTCCCGTCGAGGCCGTTATCCTGCCATTCAATCTCTTCGGGCTTCACGCCGCCCTGCTGACCCAGATCCTTGCCCTGAATACCATTCTCGGTGCCGAGCAGGTATTTGAGCATGTACTCATGCCCTTTCCCGGAGGAACCAAGCAGGTTGGAGCGCCAGACAAACAGATTACGCGGATGGTTCTTACCGTTTTCCGGCTCTTCTGCCGCGAAACGGATCTCTCCGGACTTCAGCGCCTTGACGGTGTAATCCACCGGATTCATCCCGGCGGCATCGGCCGCAGCCTTGATGCGCAGCGGGTTGGTGCCCAACTGCGGCGCCGACGGCAGCCAGCCCATACGTTCAGCGCGCACGTTGAAGTCAATGAGGTGACCGGTATAGCGCGATTTATCCGCCAGCGGGGAGAGCAGTTCTTGTGCAGTCAGGGATTCATAGCGCCACTGGCTGGAGTGGTTGTAGAAGAAAGAAGTGCTGTTCATGTGGCGCGGCGGACGGCTCCAGTCGAGGCCGAACGCCAGCGGCTGCCAGCCGGTCTGCGGACGCAGTTTTTCCTGGCCCACATAGTGTGCCCAGCCGCCGCCGCTCTGGCCGACGCAACCGCAGAACACCAGCATGTTGATAAGCCCACGGTAGTTCATGTCCATGTGGAACCAGTGGTTCATACCGGCACCGACGATGATCATCGAACGGCCATGGGTTTTATCGGCGTTATCCGCAAATTCACGCGCGGTACGAATAATCTGCGTGCGCGGCACACCGGTGATCTGCTCGGCCCAGGCCGGAGTATAGGCTTTCACTTCGTCATAGCTGGATGCCGCGTTGGCATCCCCCAGCCCGCGCTCAAGACCGTAGTTCGCCAGCGTCAGATCGTAGACCGTGGTCACCAGCGCGGTTTCGCCATTTGCCAGCTGCAGGCGCTTCGCCGGCAGCTTATGCACCAGCACGTTGTCGAGCGCCACGTTGGTGAAGTGCTCGGTGCCGTCGCCGCCGAAGTACGGGAAGCCGACATCGGCGATTTCATCATGGCTGCCGAGCAGGCTCAGGCGCAGTTCGGCTTCTTCACCGCTGGTGCCGTTACGCTGCTCCAGGTTCCACTTGCCCTTCTCGCCCCAGCGGAAGCCAATTGAACCGTTCGGAGCAACCAGCTCGCCGCTGCGGTTATCGCAAGCGATGGTTTTCCACTCGGGATTGTTCTCCTGGCCCAGCGCATCCACCAGATCCGAGGCGCGCAGCATGCGGCCTGCCGCGTACATGCCGTCGCGCTCTTCGAGCATCACCAGCATCGGCATGTCGGTGTAGCGGCGAACGTAATCAGTGAAGTACTGGCTCGGGTTGTCGAGGTGGAATTCGCGCAGCATGACGTGGCCCATCGCCAGCGCCATCGCGCTGTCGGTACCCTGCTTCGGTGCCAGCCAGAGGTCGCACAGCTTGGCGATTTCCGCGTAGTCCGGGGTAACCGCCACGGTTTTGGTGCCTTTGTAGCGTACTTCGGTAAAGAAGTGCGCATCCGGGGTACGGGTCTGCGGAACGTTTGAGCCCCAGGCAATGATGTAACTGGAGTTGTACCAGTCCGCGGATTCCGGGACGTCGGTCTGCTCGCCCCAGGTCATCGGTGAGGCCGGCGGCAGGTCGCAGTACCAGTCGTAGAAGCTCAGGCAGGTGCCGCCGATGAGCGACAGATAACGCGCCCCGGAAGCATAGGACACCATCGACATCGCCGGGATCGGCGAGAAGCCAGCGATACGGTCCGGGCCGTAGGTTTTCGCGGTATAGACGTTAGACGCCGCGATCAGCTCGTTCACTTCCTGCCACGAAGAACGGACAAAGCCGCCGCGACCGCGGGCCTGCTTGAAGCTTTTCGCTTTATCGCTGTCTTCGATAATGGAAGCCCAGGCATCAACCGGATCGCTGTGGCGGGTTTTCGCTTCGCGCCAGAGTTTAATCAGGCGTTTACGCATCAGCGGATATTTCAGGCGGTTAGCGCTGTAGAGATACCAGGAGTAGCTGGCACCGCGTGGACAGCCGCGTGGCTCATGGTTAGGCATATCCGGCCGGGTGCGCGGATAGTCAGTCTGTTGGGTTTCCCAGGTGACCAGACCGTTTTTGACGTAAATTTTCCAGCTACAGGAGCCGGTGCAGTTTACGCCGTGGGTGGAGCGCACGATTTTGTCGTGCTGCCAGCGCTGGCGGTAACCCTCCTCCCAGTCGCGGTTGGTGTTTAATAACTGGCCGTGCCCCTCGGCAAAGGTTTCGCCCTTCTGCTTGAAGTAGCGGAACCGGTCCAGAAATTTGCTCATCAGCGTTTCTCCTGTATGGAGCCTTCAGGCTCTTCTGGTAAATCGACATTGCTGGAATTGACGGCAAAGTAGCCCTTACGGCAGGAGGGGGAATTGATAACGATCAAGCGGGTAAGCCTTTGAAAAAAGGCTCTTTAGCAGAGATACCACCAAAGGATAAGATCGCAAATTTGGCTATGACATTGATTTATATGCTTTATTTTTCAACGAGCCGATAAACGAGCGGTGAAATTTATAGCCCTGACGCATTAGGGGTAGGTAGCCTGCCGGTGAGAGCGCTCTCACATTCTGACGCGCTACTTTCTGGAACGGAAATGTACATTTATTAGTATGTTGTAATTAACTCCGGACTAAAAAAAAGCGCGGGCAACCCCGCGCATCAAATAGTGCCGACTTACTTTATCGTTATCATTATTTCGCTTTGCGACCGTACACCAGCCAGGTGACGACCACGCAAATTACATAAAACACTAAAAAGACTTTCATTGCCCCGGCAGGTGAACCGGTTAACGCCAGCGAGGTACCAAAGGCTTTCGGGATGAAGAACCCACCGATAGCGCCGATCGCGGAGATAAAGCCAAGCGCCGCCGCCGTGTCGGTCGCCGCTTCACGCATGGCCTGGGCTTCGCTGCCGCCCTGGGCCTTCACGCGATCCATGGTCAGCTTACGGAAGATAACGGAAATCATCTGGAACGATGAACCGCTACCCAGCCCGGCTGTCAGGAACAGCATCAGGAATACGCCGAAGAACGCGATGAGATTACCTTCGCTGCTTGCTGACGGCAGCGTGGTGAACAGCAGCGCGCTGAAGAGCGCCATCATGATGAAGTTCACCAGCGTCACGCGAGTGCCGCCCCAACGGTCAGAGATCGCCCCTCCCGCAGTACGCGCCAGCGCGCCAAACAGCGGCCCAAAGAAGGCGTAATGCATGATGTCCACATCCGGGAACTGGGTTTTCGCCAGCATTGCGAAGCCGGCAGAGAAGCCGATGAAGGAACCGAAGGTCGCCAGATAGAGGAAGCTCATGATCCACAGGTGACCCCGCAGCAGTACCGGAAGCTGATCGCGAATGGACGCTTTGCTGGTCGCCAGGTCATTCATGCCAAACCAGGCCGCGAGGGTAAACACCGCCAGCAGCGGCACCCAGATCCAGGCTGCGTTTTCCAGATACAGGCGCGAGCCGTTCTCCTGCACCACGCCGTCACCGCCAAACGCCGCGAAAATTGACATAGAGATAGCCAGCGGCGCCAGCAGCTGCATCACGCTGACACCCAGGTTGCCCATGCCGCCGTTAATGCCAAGCGCGCCGCCCTGCTTCTCTTTCGGGAAGAAGAAGCTGATGTTCGCCATGCTGGAGGCAAAGTTCGCCCCGGCGAAGCCGCACAGCAGTGAAATGATGATGAAGGTGCTGAACGGCGTAGTGCTGTCCTGCACGGCAAAGCCCAGCCACAGGCAGGGAATAATCAGGATGCCGGTGCTGAATGCGGTCCAGCGACGTCCACCAAACAGCGGTACCATAAAGGAATACGGGACGCGCAGCAGCGCACCGGAAACCGACGGCAGCGCGGTCAGCATAAACAGCTGATCGGTGGTGAAGTTAAACCCGACCTTATTCAGGTTTACCGCTACGGCACTGAATAACATCCAGACGCAGAAAGCCAGCAGCAGGCTGGGAACGGAGATCCACAGGTTACGGCTGGCGATACGATGCCCTTTCTGCTGCCAGAACGCCGGATCGTCCGGACGCCAGTCAGTAAGAAGCGCGCCTTCAGCGCGCTGCGGGGCGGAAGAGTGACTCATAGACACCTCAGACAGATGAAATAACTGCACTCACCATAGGGTTTAAGGCGTCGGGTAAGTTGATGTAAATCAAAGGATATTGCGACACGAAACTGTGCAAAAAATCATCCTCATCCCAAATGAGTAGCAGACCGGCAGACAAAAGGTGTGGTTTTTCACGGTGCTGAGGGCCATTTACCTCTTATGACCACGCTTAACCGCTCCGGTGGCAATTGAGGGTTAATCCTTTCGGGGTATGTGTATACTCCTGGTGATACCTGACAATAGCGCCATGTCATTTTCTGGTGCCACCACGCGCGGAGCCTGCCCGTCCATGTTTAAACGCCTGTTTTCACCCCTGACGCTTATTAACCAGCTGACGCTCATCGTGCTGCTGTCGGCGGCTATTGGTATTACAGGCATGGCGGTGGCAGGCTGGTTGGGTCAGGGTATTCAGGGCAGCGCCCATGCGATAAACAAAGCCGGATCGATGCGTATGCAGAGCTATCGTTTGCTGTCGGCGGTGCCGCTGCAGGCCAGCGATACGCGCCTGATTGCTGATATGGAGCGCACCACGTTCAGTCAGGAGCTGGCGCAGGCGGCTCAGCGCGACGGCGAAACGGCTCGGCTTGAAGCGCTGCAGCGCTACTGGCGTGAAACGCTCGAACCGGCGCTACGTCAGGCCAGGCACCCGGATGCAGTGCGGATGAACGTCGAGGATTTTGTCCACCAGATCGATGTGCTGGTTACCGCATTCGACCACACCACCGAGCTGCGTATCGAACGCATTGTGATGCTGCAGCACGCTCTCGCCGGGCTGATGGGTCTGCTGCTGGTGTTCACCGTTATCTGGCTGCGTCAGCGCCTGCTGCGTCCGTGGCGTCAGCTGATGGCGATGGCAACCGCCGTTGGCCATCGCGATTTTTCCCAGCGCGTCACCATCAGCGGGCGCGATGAAATGGCCACCCTCGGACAGTCGCTCAACAGCATGTCGTCTGAACTGGCTGCCAGCTACAGCGTGCTCGAAGAGCGCGTCGCCGAGAAAACAGCGGTGCTGGCGCATAAAAATGAAATGCTGGCGTTTCTCTGGCAGGCCAGCCGGCGGCTGCACTCCTCTGCCCCGCTGTGCGAGCGGCTGGCACCGGTGCTCAATGAACTGCAGCAGTTAACCCTGCTGCGCGAGATCGAACTGCGGGTCTATGAGTTCGACGACGAAGAGAACACGCAGGAGTTTACCTGGCAGGCCAATGCCGCATGCGATGAAAAGGGCTGCCACCTCTGCCCGCGTCAGCCCACGCCGCCCGATGCCAGCTCCACCACCCTGAAATGGCGTCTCACCGATACCCATAACCAGTACGGCCTCATGCTCGCCAAACTGCCGAAGGGCTGCCATCTGAGTCAGGATCAGCAGCAGATGGTGGATACCCTGGTGGAGCAGATCACCGCCTCGCTGGCGATTGACCGTCAGCAGGATCACCAGCAGCAGCTGGTGGTGATGGAGGAGCGTGCCGCCATTGCCCGCGAGTTGCATGATTCTATCGCCCAGTCGCTCTCCTGCCTGAAAATGCAGGTCAGCTGCCTGCAGATGCAGGGCGACACCCTGCCGGAGAGCGTGCGCACGCTGCTTTCCCAGATGCGGAACGAACTCAATTCGTCCTGGGTGCAACTGCGCGAGCTGCTCACCACCTTCCGCCTGCAGCTGACCGAGCCGGGCCTGCGTCCGGCGCTGGAAGCCAGCTGCCAGGAATTCAGCGCGCGGCTGGGCTTTCCGGTCGAGCTGAACTACCAGCTGCCGCCGCGGCTGATCCCCCCTCATCAGGCGATTCACGTCCTGCATATCGCCCGCGAAGCGTTAAATAACGCCCAGAAGCACGCCGGGGCCAGCGCCATTCGCGTGAGCGTCACCTGGCACAACCGTCAGGTCACGCTGTCGGTGCAGGATAACGGCCGCGGCGTGGCGGAAAACGCCGAGCGCAGCAATCATTACGGTTTGATTATCATGCGGGATCGCGCCCAGAGCCTGCGCGGTGACTGCCAGGTTCGCCGCCGCGAGGCTGGCGGCACCGAGGTTATCGTCACCTTTATTCCCGATACCCCTTCACCTTCATTCCAGGGAGACACCTATGAGTAATCCGGATGCAGCAACTATCTTGCTGATTGATGACCACCCGATGCTGCGCACCGGGGTAAAACAGCTTATCAGTATGGCCCCGGACCTTGCCGTGACGGGCGAAGCGGGCAACGGCGAACAGGGCATTGAGCTGGCCGAAGCGCTGGACCCGGATCTGATCCTGCTCGACCTCAACATGCCGGGGCTTAACGGGCTGGAAACGCTGGACCGTCTGCGTGAGAAATCCCTCTCCGGGCGCATCGTGGTATTCAGCGTTTCGAACCATGAAGAGGATGTGGTGACGGCGTTAAAGCGCGGCGCAGATGGCTATCTGCTCAAAGATATGGAGCCGGAAGATCTGCTGAAGGCGCTGCATCAGGCCGCGGCGGGTGAAATGGTGTTAAGCGAAGCGTTGACCCCGGTGCTCGCGGCGAGCCTGCGCGCCAACCGTGCGCCCTCTGATCGCGACATCACCCAGCTCACGCCGCGCGAGCGCGACATTCTCAAGCTTATCGCCCAGGGCCTGCCGAACAAGATGATTGCCCGCCGCCTCGACATTACCGAGTCCACTGTTAAGGTGCACGTTAAGCACCTGCTCAAAAAGATGAAACTCAAGTCCCGCGTCGAAGCGGCGGTCTGGGTGCATCAGGAACGCGTGTTTTAACTTACTCCTCCGGCAGCAGCTGGAAGCGCGTATCCCCTTCCGGCATCGCTGCCAGCGGCGCGGTGGCTTCCAGCGTAATTACGTTCGACGTCACACGCTGGCCGCGATTGTCCTCCACCGTGACCGACAGCCGCCAGCTGTTGCTGGCATCCGGGCTGCTGTCCCACGCCGGAACGATCACCGTCCAGCCCTCGGTCGAGTCATTATTCACCGGCGGCGTCAGGCTCAGGGCATGGGTATCTCCCTGCCAGGTCAGGCTGCGGATACCGTTGACGCTGCGCACCTGCAGTTTCAACATCACCGCTTCGCCAGGCTGAAGATCCCAGGGTGGCGTGGCGAGAAACACCGACAGGGTTTTACGCTGGCGGAAGTTCACCTCCGGCACCGCGTTACGCTCGACCCGATCGTAGCGGCTGCCGCGCAGCGAGCTGGTATTTGCCACTTCGGCAGCAGAGAGCTGTTTTGCCAGCGGCACGCCGAAGCGGTAGTTGAGCGTTAAGCCGAGGTTGTTCTGGCTCTCCCCGGCCTCCCCTTGTTTGTGCTGCGCAGTCAGGGTGACCAGCGGCACCGGGGTGTAATTCAGCCCGAGCTTCACTGCCATCGGGTCGTGATACCCGGTTCCGCTGTCAAACAGATCCACGCTGTCGCCAAAATACTGCTCTACGCTCAGGCTGGTATTGATATGGCGATAAAACGGCAGCCATGCCTGGGCCGTAACGTCATAGCCGCGCGCCAGCCGCTGCTCAACGGTTGCGGACGTACGCTGCCAGTCGCCGAACGGAGAATAGTAGTTGGCTGAAAAACGCAGGTATTCGCCCCAGGCCTCGGCACCAAAGCCGGCGCGCTGCAGATGGTCATCGAAGCGGGTATCGTAGAAGGTGTTGTAGCCGAGCAGCCAGTCACCGGCCACCCAGCGTTGCCCGACTCCGGCATTGCCGACCAGGCCATCATCCTGCTGGCTGACGCCAAACTGCGTCCATGTCAGGTAGCGATTGTTATCCTGCCACGGGGTAAACAGCGAGCCGCTGCTGCCGGTGAAGTTGCCTTCGTCATCCACCAGCAGATTCATATTTGCCGTACCCAGCGGCGAGAGCAGCGACTGTACCTCATCGCTGACGCGCCCGGTCACCGCATCACGCAGATGGCTGAGGGCAAACACGCGCGCCTGCTCGCCGGCATCCAGATCGTTATCCACCATGCTCTCTTCACCAAAGGCTTTTGCCATCGTGGCGAGATGCTTTTCATAATCATCGTTTTCCGGCGCAATGCCAAGATCCGGCAGAGCGTCACCGTCATTATCAAAGGGGTTAGCGGCTTTTTGTGACCAGCTTTGCTGCGCGTTCGCGCCAGCGGCAGACAGCATTAGCGTCAGCAGCAGTAAACGGGATTGAGGGAAAAGAGAACTCAACATCAGTGGGTTAGCGTTATCTCACAGTCAGATAAACCGGCCATGCCGGACGAAAGCAAAAGTATAACATACTCAGTTTTGATTATTTTTTAACCACACCTGCCGTTTTCAGGAATATCCTCACGCGCGCATGGCCCGGCTACGCTACGCTTTAAGCATCCCGTCCCTGTGAGATCACACGATGAATAAAACCCTGTTAGCGGCGCTGTGCGGCCTGTCGGTGCTGGTGACCGGTCAGGTCGCCGCCCAGGAAATCTTTATGCTGCAGTCGCCGGATTTTGCCGACAACGCGATGCTGGAGAAGCGCTTCGCCGGCAATGCGGAAAATAATCCGAATTGTACCGGGGAGAATAACTCCCCGACGCTGGTCTGGAGTCATGCCCCGCAGGGCACCAAAAGCTATGCGCTGGTGATGCACGATCCCGAAGGTGCCAAAGGCCTCGGGGTTACCCATCTGGTGGCCTATAACATTCCGCCCACCCGTACCGGTTTTGCTGCCAACGATCTGCGCGATGGCAAAGGCTACACCGGGGGTAAAAATACCCCCGGCAACATGCGCTATCACGGCCCCTGCCCACCTCCGGGAAGCGGCGCGCACCACTACGTCTACACCCTCATCGCCACCGATTTAACCCCGGATCTGCCGGAAGGCTTAACCCGCGAGGCGCTGATGGAGGAACTGAAGGGCCACGCCCTCGCCGCTACCGGGCTGATTGGCCGCTTCGGGCAGTAGCTACGAGACGCGCTGCGGCAGCAACGCCCGCAGCTCCGGAAGACAGGAGCCACAGTTGGTACCGCAGCGCAGCGCTTTCCCCAGCGCGGCGGTCGAGTCGCAACCCGCCGTGATCGCCGCACGAATAGCCGTTTCGCCCACGTTAAAGCAGCTGCAGATAATTTTCCCCTGCACGGGCCCGGTTGACGCCGCCCGGCCTGCCAGCAGCGCATGGCGCGTCGCCGCACATGCCGGAGGATGCGCAAACGCCGCCAGCACGGCCTCCACATTCACCTCAGGGCAGCGCCTGCCCGCATAAAACGCCAGCTGAAGTGTGCCGTCGTGCCAGGCCAGTAAATGGATGATACCCGCCCCCTCAGCAATCTGCACCTGCCAGCCCTGCGCCGCCGCCCAGGCCTGTATGCCGCTGCTGTCCGGCGTGTCGCTTGCCAGCCGCAGCTGATGAACGCCCGCCTGCGCCACATCCCAGCGCACGACCGCTTCTGGCAGCACGGGCGCGCCCCGGCTGAACAGCCAGCCCTGCCACACCGGCTGCCAGACCGCCAGGCTCACCGCCGTCTGCTTGCTCTCCGGCTGCCCGGAAAGGGGATCGCAGTGCGCTGCCACCAGGCTGTTGACTCCCGAGCGGCTGGCAAACTGGTGGTTCCAGTGCATCGGCGCAAACAGCGTACCGGGTGCCTGATCGCGGGTCAGCCGCGCAAAACCGGTCATCTCTCCGCGCGGTGTGACGAGCCGGACCAGTGCGCTATCCTCGACCCCATACCGGCGGGCGTCTTCGGGATGCATCTCCACCCGCGGCAACGGGTTGTGCTGCATCAGGCGCGGCACCGTTCCGGTGCGGGTCATGGTGTGCCACTGATCGCGGTAGCGTCCGGTATTGAGCACCAGTCCCGGCTGGTCGGCACTGTGCGGCAGCCGCGGCGTCACCGGCACCATCCTGAGCCGCGCGTCGCGCCCCCAGCCGCGTCCGTCGCTAAGCAGCCGCTCGCAACCCTGGGGATGCGCGGCGTTCACCGGCCACTGGATCGGTGCCAGGCTGTCATACGCCTCCCGGCTGAGCGTCGCAAGGCCGCTGATATCAAACGCGCGCTGGCCGTCATTTTCATAGCCCGACAGCGCGGCGTGCTCGCAGAACACCTCGTGCGGATGCTGCCAGGCAAACGCGTCGCCGTAGCCGAGCGCCCCGGCGACGCGGGCCACAATCCACCAGTCCGGCCGCGCCTCGCCGGGAACGGGCATAAACGGACGCTGACGCGAGATGCGCCGTTCAGAGTTAGTGACGGTGCCGTTCTTCTCCCCCCATGCCTGGGCGGGGAAGCGCACATGAGCATGGCGGCTGGTGTCGGTTCCGGCGCTCACCTCTGAGACAATCACCAGCGGGCACGCGGCCAGCACCCGGTTCACCCGCTCGCTGTCCGGCAGCGAGACCGCCGGATTGGTGCCCATGATCCAGACCGCTTTTATCTCGCCACGGCCGATAGCGTCGAACAGCTCCACCGCCATCAGACCCGGCGTGGCGGCGATGCGATCGCTGCCCCAGAAACGAGCGAGACGGGCGATATCCTCCGGCACAAAGTTCATATGGCAGGCGAGCTGGTTTGCCAGGCCGCCCACTTCACGCCCGCCCATCGCATTCGGTTGACCGGTCAGGGAAAACGGGCCGCTGCCGATGCGCCCCGTCTTGCCGCTCGCCAGATGCACGTTGATGATGGCGTTGCACTTGTCGCTCCCGGACGTGGACTGGTTGATGCCCATGGTATACAGCGTCATGGCACGCGGGGCGGTGCAGAACAGGTGATAAAATTCCGTGACAACGTCACGACTTAGATCGCAGAACTGCGCTACCTTTTCCGGTGTCCACGCTTCTGCCTGTGCCAGCGCATCCAACTGACCGCTAAAAGACGCAGCGGCGATCGGCTGATGCTCAGCGATGGCGCGTAGCAAGCCGTTATACAGGCCGGCATCGCTCCCCGGCCTGAGGCGCAAATGCAGATCGGCGATATCACAGGTCGCGGTGCGGCGCGGGTCGATGACCACCACCTTCAGCGCCGGGTTGTCCTGTTTCGCCTGCACAATACGCTGATAGAGTACCGGATGGGTCCAGGCGGCGTTGGAGCCGACCAGCATAATCAGATCGGTCTGCTCCAGATCGCGATAGCTGCACGGCACCGCATCGGCACCGAAGGCGCGCTTGTAGCCCACCACCGCCGAAGACATGCAGAGCCGGGAGTTGGTATCGATATTTGCCGCGCCGATAAATCCCTTCATCAGCTTGTTGGCGGCGTAGTAATCCTCGGTCAGCAGCTGGCCCGAGGCATAAAACGCCACCGCCTGCGGGCCGTGCTCGTGAATAATCGCCCTGAGGCGTTGCCCGGCGTAGTCAAGCGCCCGGTCCCAGCTGACGCGCTCCCCGTGCAGCTGCGGATGGAGCTGCCGCCCTTCAAGCCCCAGCGTCTCGCCGAGCGCTGCACCCTTAACGCAAATCCGCCCCAGATTCGCGGGATGGTGCGGATCAGCCGCCACGGTGACCGTACCGTCCGGCTGTGCAGTGGCGATCAGCCCGCAGCCGACGCCGCAGTAGGGACAGGTGGTCCTGACTGCGTTCATGATGCCACCGCCCGCAGCAGCAGCGCCTGGCTACCCACCAGCACCTGGCCGGCTTCCACCTTCACCGGCCAGGCACGGACCGCCATCTCGCCGCTCTCCGGGTAGCAGCCGTCGCGCAGGCGGATACGCTGTTTGTAGAGCGGCGAGATCACCACCGGTTCCCCCGCCGCATCGCCGAGCAGACCGCGCGACAACACATTGGCCTCGCTGCCGGGTTCACGGTTATCCAGGGCGTATACCTGTTCGCCAAAGCGGAACAGCGCGATCTGCCGCTCGCCGAGGCGCGCCCCGATCCCGGCATCCCGGGGAATGTCGTTGAGCTGGCACACCGCTTCCCACGGGCGCGGGCTGGCGACCGGCTCGCTCATTGCCCGCGCGGCTACCGGCTGCGGCTGCCCGCGCAGCATCTGACGCTGAACGGCCTCATCCGGCGCCTCGCTGTTAACGTAAGAGCGGAACAGCGCCAGCCGGTCCGGGCTGGCCAGCGTGGTCTGCCACTCGCACTGATACGTCTCCACCACCTGAGCCATCTCCTGCTCCAGCTCGGCATTGATCCCCAGACTGTCGTCGATCACCACCTCGCGCAGGTAATCCAGCCCGCCCTCCAGGTTGTCCATCCAGGTGCTGGTGCGCTGTAAGCGATCGGCGGTGCGGATGTAGAACATCAGGAAGCGGTCGATGTAGCGAATCAGCGTGTCGCTGTCGAGATCGCTGGCAAACAGATCGGCGTGACGCGGTTTCATGCCTCCATTGCCGCACAGATAAAGGTTCCAGCCGCGATCGGTGGCGATGACGCCGACATCTTTGCCCTGGGCTTCGGCACATTCGCGGGTGCACCCCGACACCGCCATCTTGATTTTGTGCGGGGCGCGCAGCCCCTTGTAGCGGTTCTCCAGCGTCACCGCCAGCCCGGTGGAGTCCTGCACGCCGTAGCGGCACCAGGTGGAGCCGACGCAGGATTTCACGGTACGCAGCGATTTACCGTAGGCGTGCCCGGTCTCAAACCCGGCAGCCACCAGTTCGGCCCAGATGGCAGGCAACTGCTCCAGCCGCGCGCCAAACAGATCGATGCGCTGCCCGCCGGTGACTTTGCTGTAGAGCTGATAGCGTTTGGCGATCTGGCCGATGGCGATCAGGCCATCCGGCGTGACTTCGCCGGCGGCCATGCGCGGCACGATGGAGTAGGTGCCGTCCTTCTGGATATTGGCGAAATAGCGGTCGTTGGTATCCTGCAGCGGCAGGTGCGCCGGTTTCAGCAGGTATTCGTTCCAGCACGAGGCGAGAATCGATCCCACCAGCGGCTTACAGATTTCACACCCGTGCCCCTGGCCGTAGCGGCTGATGAGCTGGTCAAAGCTGCGGATATGGTTGACGCGCACCAGATGATAGAGCTGCTGGCGCGAGTACGCGAAGTGGTCGCAGACGTCGCGCTTCACCTCCACCCCCTGGGCCGCCAGCTGGTGCTCCATAACCTGTTTTACCAGTGCGCTGCACCCGCCGCAGCCGGTGGCGGCTTTGGTGCACTGCTTGATCGCTGCCATATCCCCCGCCCCGCTGCTGACCGCGCTGCAGATGTCGGCTTTGCTGACGTTGTGACAGGAGCAGATCTGCGCGCTGTCCGGCAGCGCCGCGACGCCGAGGCCTTTTGGCGCGGCACCGCTGAGTGACGGCAGGATCAGGCTCTCCGGCTGGGCCGGGAGCGGTATGCCGTTGAGCATCATCTGTACCAGGGTGCTGTAGTCGCTGCTGTCGCCGATCAGTACGCCGCCCAGCAGCGTTTTGCCGTCGGCAGCCACCACGATCTTTTTGTAGATCTGCTGCGGGCCGTGGGTCCACTGGTAGCTCTGGCAGCCCGGCGTCGTCCCGTGCGCATCGCCAAACGAGGCCACTTCAACGCCGAGCAGCTTCAGCTTCGTGCTCATGTCCGCGCCGGTGAAACGCAAATCCCCCTGGCTGAGCTGCGCTGCCGCCACGCGCGCCATCTGGTAGCCCGGCGCCACCAGACCAAAAATTTTGCCCTGCCACAGGGCGCATTCGCCAATAGCAAAAATGTGCGGATCGCTGGTCTGACAGCAATCATCAATGACGATCCCGCCGCGCTCTCCCACCGCCAGCCGCGCCTCGCGCGCCAGCGCATCCTGCGGACGGATGCCAGCTGAGAACACCACCAGGTCCGTATCGAGCGTGCCGCCGTCGGCGAAGCGCAGCTGCAATCCTTCCCCCGCGGCGGCTATTTCGCTGGTCGCTTTTGAGGTGTGCACCCCGACGCCAAGATCGGTGATCTTTTCACGCAACATCGCCGCGCCGGCGGCATCCAGCTGCACCGCCATCAGCGAGGGGGCAAACTCCACCACGTGGGTTTCCAGCCCCAGCTGTTTCAGGGCGTTCGCCGCTTCAAGTCCCAGCAGCCCGCCGCCAATCACTACCCCGCGGGTAGCCCGTTGCGCGCGAGCGCGAATGGCATCCAGATCGTCCAGCGTGCGGTATACAAAGCAGCCCGGCTGGTTATGACCCGGCACCGGCGGTACAAAGGGATACGATCCGGTAGCCAGCACCAGCGAATCCCAGGCGGTCTCCTGGCCGTGGCTGTCGCGCACCACCCGGCGGTCGCGATCGATGGCCTCAATGCGGCTGTCGGTGCGCAGTTCAATCCCGTGTTGGCTGAAGAAATCCCCCGCCACCATCGAGAGCGATTCCGCGCTGCGCCCGGCGAAATACTCCGAGAGATGCACCCGGTCATACGCCGGGTAGCGCTCTTCACCAAAGACAATAATCTGATAGCGCTGATGCAGATCCTGCGCCACGCACTGTTCAAGGAAATGGTGGCCCACCATGCCGTGGCCGACCAGAATGAGTACGGGTTTGGTCATTGTGTTTTCTCCGGAGTCGTCGGACAGCGGCGCATCAAACAGCAGCGCCGGACCGTTTACGGGGTGGTGTAATGCATCAAGCCAGGCGCTGGCCGGGGTGACATCGCCAAACAGCAGCGCTCCGACCAGTTCGCCGTCGCGCAGCAGCAGGCGGCGGTAGTGGCGGGAAAGTGGATCGAAGGTGGTAAGTGATTCACAGCCGGGATCGCTCTGCACCTGCCCGGCGCTGAACAGGTCGATGCCGGTGACCTTCAGCCGGGTGCCGCGATCGGTATAGTGAAACGGCGGCACGTTTTCCCCGGACAGCCGGGCGGCCAGCACCCCGGCCTGCTGCAGACAGGGAGCAACCAGTCCCCAGGTCTGGCCGTCAATTTCACAGCACTCGCCGAGCGCGCTGACGCCGGGTTCAGCGGTACGCAGCCAGCCATCCACCACCACGCCGCGCTGGCACAGCAGCCCGCTCTGCGCAGCGAGAGCCGCGTTCGGACGCACGCCGGTGGCGATCACCACGCGCCCGGCTGGCAGCTGACGCCCGTCCACCAGCGTGACGTGCTGCGCCTCAATGCCCGTCAGGCCGCTCGCCAGCTCACAGCGAATGCCGCGCGCGCGCAGCGAGTCCGCCAGCAGGCCGCCTGCCCGTTCATCCAGCTGCTGCTCCATCAGCCACGGATGGCGATGCACCAGCGTCACCTCCACACCGCGTAGCCGCAGCGCTGCTGCGGCTTCCACCCCCAGCAGCCCGCCGCCAAGCACCACCGCCGGGCCGTCCAGTGCCAGCATGGTTTCCACGTCACGTAGCGTGCGAAAGCCGATAACGTGCGGCCGATCGCTGCCCGGCAGCGGCGGGAATGCAGGCAGCGAGCCAGTGGCAAACACCAGCTCATCCCAGACCAGCTCACGCTGCGTGGTGCTCAGGGTGCGCCCGGTGAGGTTTACGCGCTCCACCCGTTCGCCAGTGTGCAGCGTGACGCCCTGCTGCTGATACCAGTCGGCAGCGTGCAGCTGAATGGCGTGCGCCGGTTTTTCGCCGCTCAGCACCGGGGAGAGCTGAATGCGGTTGTAGGCCGCCTGCGGCTCGTCGCCGATTAGCGTGATGGCGTAGCGCCCGGCGTCACGCGCCAGCAGCTCCTCCACCAGCCGCACCGCGGCGATGCCGTTGCCGATGATCACCAGTCGTTGCGCCATGCTCGCTCCTTACGCCGCCTTCGGCTGTTTTTCGTAGAGGAACCGCAGGATCTGCTGGCGCATCGCGTGGTAGCGGTTGTCGTCCGCCAGCTGTACGCGGCTGCGCGGACGCGGCAGATCGACGGTCAGCACCTCGCCCACCGTTGCCGCCGGGCCGTTGGTCATCATCAGCACCCGGTCGCTGAGCAGTACCGCTTCGTCCACGTCGTGGGTGATGAGCACGATGGTGGTATTCAGCTCCTGCTGGATATGCATTACCGCATCCTGCAGATGGGCGCGGGTCAGCGCGTCCAGCGCCCCAAACGGCTCATCCATCAGCAACACCCGCGGCTCCATCGCCAGCGCCCGGGCAATGCCGACGCGCTGCTTCATGCCACCGGAGATCTCCGACGGGCGCTTGTCCAGCGCGTGCCCCATCTGCACGCGTTCGAGGTTATGCACGATCCACGCCCGGCGCTCGGCCTTCGACATGCGACGCTTAAACACCTGATCCACCGCCAGCGCCACGTTCTCGAAACAGGTGAGCCACGGCAGCAGGGAGTGGTTCTGGAATACCACTGCCCGCTCCGGGCCGGGGCCAGCTATCTCACGGTTATCGCACAGCAGCCCGCCCTCGCTCGGGGCGGTGATACCGGCGATCAGGTTGAGCAGCGTCGATTTGCCGCAGCCGGAGTGGCCGATCAGGCTGACGGTCTCCCCGGCGGCGATGTCGAACGAGACGTTGCTGAGGGCGAGAAACTCACCGCCTGCGGTGGTGAAACGCTGACTGACGTTCTGGACCTGAATAATCGGTTTCATGCTGCGCTCCTTAGTTGTCCTGCCAGCTCACACGACGCGCCAGTAACATCAGCGCCTGCTCCAGCAGCAGTCCCACCACGCCAATGATCAGAATGGCGATGATGATGTTTTCCACGTTGAGGTTGTTCCACTCGTTCCAGATCCAGAAGCCAATCCCCAGCCCCCCGGTGAGCATCTCGGCGGCGACGATCACCAGCCAGGCGATCCCCACCGACAGCCGCACCCCGGTAAGCACTGCCGGCAGCACCGCCGGGAACAGAATGCGGCGCATTACCGTCCATTCGGAGAGGCGCAACACCCGCGCCACGTTGAGATAGTCCTGGGGTACGCGCTTCACGCCGTCGGCGGTGTTGATCACCATCGGCCAGATCGAGCAGATAAAAATGGTCCAGCTGGAGGCCGGTTCCGCCTTCTGAAACAGCAGCAGGCCTATCGGCAGCCAGGCCAGCGGGCTGACCGGGCGCAGCAGCGCGATCAGCGGGTTGAACATGCGGGCGACAAACAGAAAGCGGCCGATCAGAAAGCCCAGTGGAATACCCACCAGCGCCGCCAGACCAAAGCCGATGCCGACACGGGTGAGCGAGGCCAGCACGTTCCAGCCGATGCCCTGGTCGTTCGGCCCTTCGTTGTAGAACGGGTCGGCAAACAGCGTCAGCGCCGACTCCAGGGTGCTGAGCGGCGTCGGGAAGCCTTTGCTGTACATGGCAGCGAACTGCCAGGCAACGCCGAGCAGCAGCAGGCCAAGCAGCGCCGGGATGACGCGCTGGAGTACGCCGTTGAGGCGCGTCTGCCAGCGCGGCGCGCGGCGTCTGACCTTCACGGCGGGGATGGCGATCACCTCTGCGCGGGCAGCGGGCGTGTCGGTGTCAGTCACGATATGCGGGGCCGGGTTCATGCGGTATCTCCTCGACGGTTAAGGGCGAAGCGGGCGGCGTACTCGGCGGGACGGGTTCCGTCCCAGCGGCTGCCGTCCATCAGAGTGCTGGTGCGCAGCAGGCCGGACGGCGTGGCGATGCCGCCCACGGCGCTCGCCGCCTGCTGCCAGATGTCGTTGCGGTTAATGCGCGCTGCGATGGCCTGATAGTCGGGGTCGGACCTGAGCAATCCCCAGCGGCGAAACTGCGTCAGGAACCACATCCCGTCCGAGTGCCACGGGAAGCTCACCTCGCCGTCGTTGAAGAAACGCATCGGGTGCTGATCCTGCCAGCGCGCGCCGGCCCCGTTGTCGTACTCCCCGAGCATGCGTCCGGTGAGATACTGCTCTTTGGTATTGAGCCAGGCGCGCTTTGCCAGCACGCGGGCGGTTTCCCGGCGGTTCTGCGGGCTGGCATCGATCCAGCGCGCGGCTTCCATCACCGCGGCCACCAGCGCCCTGGCGGTGTGCGGATGCTGCTCCACCCAGGCTGCACGGGTGCCGAGGATTTTTTCCGGATGATCCGGGAACACCGCCTGGGACGTGGCGGCGGTAAAACCGATGCGGTCGTTGATAGCGCGGGCATTCCACGGCTCGCCGACGCAGAACCCCACCATGTTGCCAATACGCATGTTCATCACCATCTGCGGCGGCGGAACCACCACGGTGCGCACATCGTTGAACGGATGGATACCCGCTGCCGCCAGCCAGTAGTAGAGCCACATAGCGTGAGTGCCGGTCGGAAAGGTGTGGGCGAAGGTGTGGGTGCCCGGCGCGCTGGCCGCGACGTAGCGCGCCAGTCCTTCGGCATCTTTTACCCCCTTGTCCAGCAGGTCGGTGGAGAGCGTGATCGCCTGCCCGTTCTGATTGAGGGTCATCAGGTTAGCCATCGGGTGCGTTTTCCCGGCGATACCCAGCTCAAGACCATACAGCATGCCGTACAGCATGTGCGCCGCGTCCAGCTCGCCGGAGACCAGCTTATCGCGCACCGCGGCCCAGCTCGCTTCTTTGCTCGGCACAATGCTGATCCCATACTTCTTATCGAAGCCTTTGAGCGCCGCCATGATCACCGGTGCACAATCGGTGAGCGGAATAAAGCCGACCCGCACCGTGGTCAGTTCCGGGGCATCCGATCCGGCAGCCCAGGCGTGGGTGATGGCACCGGGCAGCAGCATCGCGCCGCCCAGCGCCGCGCCAGCCTGTAACAGCCGGCGGCGGGTGAATCCTCGTGGCGAATGGTCCATACAGCCCCCTGAAAACAAAAAAGCGCCCGGCGGTGAAGTTCACCGCAGGACGCCGTTATCCGTTTCTGCGCCCGACCGCCGTTGGCCAGGCGCAGAAATTATGTTGTACAGAGGTAATGCAATGGCTGTGCCAGAATGCGGGCCGCCGTTTATGGCGGGGTGACGGCGGGCTCAGGCCTTCAGTGCACTATCAGCGTTCACGAAATGCCCACTGATTGTGCAACTACTCCTTACGGGGTACGTCGAGCAGCGACCCGACGCTGAGCATCGCGGTGGCGATCTCCACCATGCGCCGGTTCTGGTCCATCGCCAGCTTGCGCAGCTGCTGCCAGGCCTGCTCCTCGCTGACGCCCCGGTGCTGCATCAGCAGGCTTTTGGCTTTGTCGATGGTTTTACGCTCGCTCAGGGTGGCCTCCAGCGAGGCGAGCTGGTGCGACAGCGCCGCAATCTGCCGCGCCTGGTCCCGGACCAGGGCAATCAGGTCGCCGCCCGGCGGGGTCTGCACCTCATCATCGGCGTGCTGCTCCAGCCAGTGCGCGAAGCTCTCCTCCTGCGATTCATCGCGCAGCAGGGCTTCCGTTTCCCGCACCAGTCCGGCAATCAGGGCTTCTTCCCGCTGGCGCAGGCTGTCCAGCCGCTCGGTTTGCAACGCGAACCAGCGCAGCGCCAGATCCGCCGGGTTGTTCCCGCCGGGTAAACGGGTACAGGCAAGACGCCGCAGCCGTTCGGTTTCCCGGGACGCAGTACAGTATGCCTGAAAGGCGCTGGCCTGGCCCGGCGTGGTCAGAGTCAGGAAGGTATCGAAGCAGCGCTGCTGACCGTCAATGCGATCCACCAGCTGCTGGCGCAGGGCATCGTCAAACTCGCCCCGGGTAAAACCAATGGCCCCCAGCGCCCGCTCCTGCCCGGCCAGCTCCTTGCCCTGCATCAGGCTGTAGAGCGCCGTGAGCTGCCGGGCGATCGGCGGGTTATCGACGGTATCGTTGGCCTGTACGATGAAATTGAGCAGGTGGCGGATCACACGGCTGAAGCCAGCCATCGCCGCGGCCGGGGCAATGTCCTGAGTCAGAATACGTTCACGCAGCGCGGGCAGCGTGTCGAGATACCAGAGGGCGCAGGCCAGCGAGGTGCAAAGCACGCTGCTGAACGGCGGCGTATCGTCATTCAGCAGCATGAGAAATGCCTGACGCCGGGTTTCGGTCAGCTCGGCACAAAGGCGGCGCTCCTGCTGATAGAGCGTGCCGCCGGAGCAGAGCCAGACGTTGGACGCTCCGCGCTCGCGCTGCAGCATGTGCACCAGGTGGCTTATCTGTCCGGACCACTCTGCGACAAGGCGCAGCTGATGCAGCGTGGCGCGTTGCCGCTGGCGGGCAGCATGAAACCAGGCCAGCGCGTCGGTCATCGGGGGTGCCGTATGGGTCATCGTCGGGTCGCTCAGTAGGGATCAGAGCTACAGACAAGCAAAAGGCGTGCCGGGGCAGGCTAAGTAAGAGTGATACGCTGCGGGAAGATCGTGTTTTGGGCAGGGCATTTCGGGTGCAGTGCCGGACGCCCTCTCCGTAACAGAGAGGGCTGGCAGGCGAGATTACGCCTGGTGCAATGCCCGCACGTGGCCGATGAGATCGTCCAGCGAGGCATCCTGCATGCCAAGCTGCCTGAGCGCTGTGTCGAGCGAAAACAGATACTGGGCGTTGGTGCCGAGCGGCCCGCTCGCCGCGGCGATCAGCGGAGCGATAACCTGGGCGCGGGTATCGGCTTCATACTGCGGATGACGCGGGTCCATGATGAACACCAGGGCGTTCACCGTGCGGCCATCGTCGAGTTCCAGCCTGCACCAGGTAGGAAGATAGCAGCCGGTGATCATCTCCCGCTTCCACAGCAGCGTCAGTTCATCCTCCAGCGCGCTTTCCGGGATGCGGTAGGCGATGCCGGTGGTGCGCCCGCCCTCTTTCAGCGCCAGCATGCGCCCGGGCTTGCAGGCAGTACCGCGTCCGGCGGTGAGACGTAAACAGAACGCGCGGTGCCAGCCCACCAGCGTGGCGGTGCAGGAATCGTCGAACTCCAGCGCCGGGTTCCACATCAGCGAGCCGTAGCCAAAGATCCAGACCGGGGAGCTGTCAGGGCGACAGGCCAGGGTGGCGCTCATTGACGCCGCGCGCTGCTCGGATGACCAGAGCAGGGACTCTTCGATGGCACCAAATGCCGTTTTACAGTCGGCCTTCATTAAAAAATCACGCGTTAACATTTTACACCTCCGCCACTGCGGCTTCCCTGCAATTACCGTAATGCGCCTTCCAGGCTGAGATACCGCACACTGCGCGGTATCTGATGACCTTATGCAATTAACGGGGCGCTGGCAATAAGACCGCACCCCTCCGTTAGCACTTTTTATCATCACATTTTGCAATGGCTGCATAACGGACGATTACCGCCCGTTTCACTGCCTATTTCTTTTTATGCCACTTGTCGTCGTCGCCTTTTTCATAGTCATGCTTTACCGCCGCCCAGGCGACGCGATGGGCGGTCTCTTCCCGGCTGGCATCACCACGGCGGTCCTCCTCGTCTTTATACTGGTCCCAGGCGCTGTTAAACGCTTCTTTATAAATTTCCTGGGCATGGGCAGGCAGAACGTGAGTGACATTGTCCGGCAGGTCGCTTTTCGATTTATAGGGCATGACAGCCTCCTTTTGTGGGGTAAAGGTTAAGTGTGGTACAGGAAGCAGCGCCCCGCCAACGCAAGTGATTTATGACTGAAATATTATTTTAATATGATGATTTATAATGTTAATTTTCCTGATACTCACCATTATGCGCCCTTTAAACGAAAAGCAAACGTAACCCGTAAAAATCTGTAAATATTAACGGGTAAAATGTGTCAGTTTGCTATTGTAAAGGGGTTTACAGGACTGACTATACTGATTGAAACCTGCGCATATGGAGAAACAGGATGCCAACAACACACGAGGCGGTGAAAACCCGTCATAAGGAGACTACCCTCCTCTTCCCGGTTCTGGCACTGGTGGTGCTGGCGCTGTGGGGATCCAGCCAGTCACTGCCAGTGGTGATCGGGATTAATATTCTGGCGCTGGTGGCGATTTTGAGCAGCGCCTTCAGCGTGGTGCGCCATGCCGACGTGCTGGCGCATCGTCTGGGTGAACCTTATGGCTCCCTGATCTTAAGCCTTTCCGTGGTTATTCTTGAGGTCAGCCTCATTTCCGCACTGATGGCGACCGGCGACGCCGCGCCGACGCTGATGCGCGACACCCTCTACTCCATCATCATGATCGTCACCGGCGGTCTGGTAGGTTTCGCGCTGCTGCTCGGCGGGCGTAAGTTTGCGACCCAGTACATGAACCTGTTCGGCATCAAGCAGTACCTGATTGCCCTGTTCCCGCTGGCGATTATTGTGCTGGTGTTCCCGATGGCGCTGCCGGGCGGTAATTTTTCTATGGGCCAGGCGCTGCTGGTAGCGCTGATTTCCGCGGTGATGTACGGCGTGTTCCTGCTGATCCAGACCCGCACCCATCAGAGCCTGTTTGTGTATGAGCATGAGGACGAGGGCGACGACCCGCATCACGGCAAGCCGTCGGCGCACAGCAACCTCTGGCACTCGGCGTGGCTGGTGGTGCATCTGATTGCGGTGATCACCGTGACTAAGATGAATGCGAATCCGCTGGAGTCGCTGCTGGGCTGGGCGAATGCGCCGGTCTCCTTCACCGGTTTCCTGGTGGCGCTGTTAATTCTTTCCCCGGAAGGGCTTGGCGCGCTACGGGCGGTACTGAACAACCAGGTGCAGCGCGCAATGAACCTGTTTTTCGGTTCGGTGCTGGCGACGATCTCCCTCACCGTTCCGGCGGTTACGCTGATTGCGATGCTCACCGGCAACGAGCTTATCTTTGCGCTCGGCGCGCCGGAGATGATTGTGATGCTGGCCTCGCTGCTGCTGTGCCACATCTCGTTCTCCACCGGACGCACTAACGTGCTGAACGGGGCGGCACATCTGGCGCTGTTTATTGCTTATCTGATGACAATTTTCGCCTGACGGCAGTTTACTGAGGCCATAAAAAAACCCCGCCGCGGCGGGGTTTTTATTACTTCGAGGTATCTAACTCGTCGAAGTTTTTCACCAGATCGTCAATGGCTTTGATCTGTTTCAGGAACGGTTCAAGCTTCGCCAGCGGCAGTGCGGACGGACCATCGCACATGGCGTTTTCCGGGTCCGGATGCGCTTCGATAAACAGACCGGCCAGGCCGGTTGCCATGCCGGCACGCGCCAGCTCGGTGACCTGCGCACGACGACCGCTGGAGGCAGCGCCAAACGGGTCGCGGCACTGCAGGGCGTGGGTTACGTCGAAAATCACCGGAGAATTGCCGGACACTTTCTTCATCACGCTGAAGCCCAGCATATCGACGACGAGGTTGTCGTAACCGAAGTTGCTGCCGCGATCGCACAGGATCACTTTCTCGTTACCGCCTTCTTTGAACTTATCGACGATATTACCCATCTGGCCCGGGCTGACGAACTGCGGTTTCTTAACGTTGATCACCGCGCCGGTTTTCGCCATCGCTTCCACCAGATCGGTCTGACGCGCAAGGAAGGCCGGAAGCTGGATCACGTCCACCACGTCGGCAACCGGCTGCGCCTGCTCAGCAGTGTGCACGTCGGTGATGATTTTCACGCCGAAGGTCTGCTTCAGCTCCTGGAAAATCTTCATCCCCTCTTCGAGGCCCGGGCCACGATAGGAGTGAATGGAGGAGCGGTTGGCTTTATCAAAGGACGCTTTGAATACGTAAGGAATGCCCAGCTTCTGGGTGACGGTAACGTAATGCTCGCAGATGCGCATCGCCAGGTCGCGAGACTCCAGCACGTTCATACCGCCAAACAGGACGAACGGCAGGTCGTTTGCGACCTTGATGTCGCCAATGCTAACCACTTTCTGTGTCATAAAATCGCCTTATCAGATGTAACCGGTAATTAGTGGAGCGTGATGGACTTATTCGCAATAGTGGTGATCTGCGCCCGAATCATCTCGCTGATCGGGTCTTCCGGACACTGCTCAATAAAATAGTTCAGATCGTTAATCGCCACATGCTCGCATTCGAGCTGGGCATAAATCAGCCCGCGGTCGCGGATTTCATACGGGTCTTCCGGGTTGAACTGCAACAGCGCTTCGCTGGCGCGCAGGGCCAGCTCCATCTGCCGCTCTTCCATCAGCGCGGATTTAAGCGTGTCGAGCATTTTGCGGATCACTTCCGCGTTTTCTGCTTCGTCGAGATCTTCATCGTACAGCTGGGCGACCGGGTTGATGTTACCGCGCAGCCACACTTCCAGCGTGTGCTCGTCGAGCGTATCGCCGTTGAACGGGTTGATCAGCCACATTTCACCGTCCATCCAGTCAGCGCGCAGGATCATCTGGGTGGGGAAAATCACCGGCATCAGCGGGATCTCCAGCCGCCCGGCAATCCACAATAAAATAGCGCCCAGCGACACCGCGCTGCCCTGACGGTTTTTCAGCACCTGATCGAGCCACAGCGCGTCGGAGAGGCGGTACACGCCCCGGGCATCCTTGAAGCCCCAGGCGCCGTAAAACAGCGACAGCAGTTTTTCGAGCTGCAGGTCCTGATGCTGCCCTTCGCAGATCTCTTCCCGCGCGAGCTTCACCAGCTTCTCCAGCTCGTCAAAGACCTCATGGGACGGAAAATCCTCCCTGACAAGCTGTGAAATCAGGATCATGCCCTCGCAGAGCGGTGCTTGATTGAATTCGAAATCAGCTAACGACTTCATTACTTACCCCAGTAACGGTATTTGCGTGATGGCGAGTTTAAGGATGATATAGAGCACCACCAGCGCCAGCAGGAAGGCAAACCAGCGCGTCTGCTGGCGGCGTTTGCCTTTGCCAAGTGCAATAAAACCTAAAACGATGTAGATGATAACGCCAAATAGCTTCTCCGTCAGCCATGCGCCGTGCGCGGTGAACGGGTAGTAGCGGGTCCAGATGACCAGCACTACGCCGGTGAGAAGCAGGATGGTGTCATTGAGGTGCGGCGCGATGCGCACCCAGCGCTGTAAGCGCAGCGGCGAGTCGCGGTACTGCCACCAGTAACGCAACACGAACAGGCTGATGGAGATCGCCACCGTGGCGATATGCAGATATTTTACGGCCAAAAACGTCGACATTACTCAGACTCCCTGTTGATCGGCCCGGCGCCCCGCGCTGAGACGCTCATTCCCGCCGTAATCCCGGCAGGTGACTACTTCATCGTATCCGGCATCGTTAAGCAGCTGCCGCACCGCCGCGCCCTGCTGCCAGCCGTGCTCCAGCAGCAGCCAGCCGCGGGGGGTGAGCATGGCGCGCGCTTCGTCGACCAGCCGCGCCAGATCCGCCAGCCCGTCGTCCTCCGCCACCAGCGCGCTGAGCGGCTCAAAGCGCACGTCGCCCTGTTGCAGATGGGGATCCTGCGCGTCGATATAGGGCGGATTGCTGACGATCATATCAAATCGTTGGGAAAAAAGTGCGCCAAACCAGTCACTTTGCAAAAAGGTGGCATTGGCAATGTGCAGGTTTTCCGCGTTGCGCTGCGCGAGCGCCACCGCCTCGGGAATGCGATCCACGCCGGTAATGGCGCAGTCAGGGCGTTCCGAGGCCAGCGCCAGCGCAATCGCCCCGGTGCCGGTGCCGGCATCGAGGATACGGCAAGGCGTAGCGGGCAGACGCGCCAGCGCCTGCTCAACCAGGCATTCGGTATCGGGACGGGGGATCAAGGTTACGGGCGAGACGAACAGCGGCAGTGACCAGAACTCGCGCATGCCGGTCAGGTGCGCCACCGGTTCACCGGTAACGCGCCGCACCAGCAGCGCATTGAGCTGCGTCAGCTGGTCGGCGTCGAGTTCGGTTTCCCCGAAAGCGAGAATAAAGGTGCGCGCCCTGCCGGTAACGAATCCCAGCAAAATTTCGGCATCGCGCTTCGGGCTTTCACCGCCCGCCAGCGCCGCGACCGCGGACTGTAGCCAGCGTTGGTAGTCCATTATTCCTGGTCAGACAGCGCTGCCAGCAGGTCTGCCTGATGCTCCTGCACAATCGGCTCAATCAGCGCATCCAGCTTGCCTTCCATCACTTCATCCAGACGGTAGAGCGTCAGGTTGATGCGGTGGTCGGTAACGCGCCCCTGCGGGAAGTTGTAGGTGCGGTTGCGATCGCTGCGATCGCCGCTGCCCAGCAGGTTGCGACGGGTAGACGCCTCTTCCTGCTGACGCTTTGCCACTTCAGCGGCGCGAATGCGCGCCCCGAGTACCGCCAGCGCTTTGGCTTTGTTTTTGTGCTGGGAGCGCTCATCCTGACACTCCACCACGATGCCGGTCGGCAGGTGGGTAATACGGATCGCGGAGTCGGTGGTGTTAACGTGCTGCCCACCCGCGCCCGAGGAGCGGAAGGTATCGATGCGCAGGTCCGCCGGGTTAATGTCCGGCAGCTCGGCTTCCGGCAGCTCCGGCATCAGCGCCACGGTGCAGGCGGAGGTGTGGATGCGACCCTGAGATTCGGTCGCCGGCACGCGCTGCACGCGGTGGCCGCCGGATTCAAACTTCAGTCGGCCATAAACGCCTTCGCCGCTGATTTTGGCAATCACTTCTTTATAGCCGCCGTGCTCGCCTTCGTTGGCGCTCATGATTTCGACGCGCCAGCGGCGGGATTCCGCGTAACGGCTGTACATGCGGAACAGATCGCCGGCAAACAGCGCGGCCTCGTCGCCGCCGGTCCCGGCGCGTACTTCAATAAAGGCATTACGCTCGTCGTCGGGATCTTTGGGCAGCAGCAGCACCTGAAGCTGCTGCTCCAGCGCTTCACTTTTTGCTTTCGCATCGCGCAGCTCTTCCTGCGCCATGTCGCGCATTTCCGGATCGTCCAGCAGCATCTGCGCGGTGTCGATGTCTTCCTGGCTCTGACGCCACTGCAGGAAGCAGGCCGATACGTCGCTCAGCTGCGCGTACTCGCGAGAGAGCGCACGGAAACGGTCCTGATCGGCAATCGTGGCGGCATCGCCCAGCAGCGCCTGAACTTCTTCATGGCGTTCCTGCAAGGCTTCCAGTTTGGCAACGATAGAAGGCTTCATAGGCGGTAAATCACCCTTGTTATTAGTATGAAAGTGGGAAAGTGCTAATCCAGCCCGAGGCTGTTACGCAGAATGTGCAGGCGTTCGTCGTCGCCGTCGCGGGCGGCTTGCTGAAGCGCTTTGGTTGGGGCATGGATCAGGCGATTGGTCAGTTTACGCGCCAGATCCTGCATAATGGCTTGCGCGTCGCCGCCCTGTTGCAGAGCGGCCAGCGCTTTGGCTGTTAATTCTTCCTGCACCAGGTTCGCGTGGCTGCGATACTCGCGAATGGTGTCGGTGGCGCTCTGGGCGCGAACCCAGGCCATAAACTCGCTCGCTTCCTGCGCAACAATGGTTTCCGCCTGAATCGCGGCGGCTTTGCGCTGGGCAAGGTTATGGGAAATGATCGCCTGCAGGTCATCGACGCTGTAGAGATAGGCGCTGGTCAGCTTGCCGACTTCCGGCTCAACGTCGCGTGGCACGGCGATATCCACCAGCAGCATGGGCTGGTTGCGGCGCGCTTTCAGGGCGCGTTCAACCATGCCTTTACCAATGATCGGTAGCGGGCTGGCGGTGGAACTGATAATAATGTCGGCGTCTTTCAGATGCTCGTCGATCTCGCCCAGGCCAATCACGTCGGCCCCCACTTCATCCGCCAGACGCTGAGCGCGCTCGCGGGTGCGGTTGGCGATGATCATGCGCTTCACGTTGTGCTCGCGCAGGTGGCGGGCAGCCAACTCAATGGTTTCACCGGCCCCGACCAGCAGCACCGTGACGGTAGAGAGTGATTCAAAAATCTGGCGCGCCAGGGTGCAGGCGGCAAAGGCCACCGAGACCGCGCTGGCCCCAATGTCAGTTTCGGTCCGCACGCGCTTGGCGACGGAGAATGACTTCTGGAACATGCGCTCCAGCTCGCTGGCACCGCTGTGGCCGCGCTGGGAGTCGGCGTAGGCTTTTTTAACCTGGCCCAAAATCTGCGGCTCGCCGAGCACCAGGGAATCCAGACCGCTGGCAACGCGCATCAGGTGGCTGACGGCGTCGTTATCGTGGTGCCAGTACAGGCTGTTGCGCACATCTTCTTCATCAAGATTGTGATAATCGCACAGCCAGCGCACCAGCTGGTCATGGAGATTATCCTGCTCTTCAACGCTCAGATACAGCTCGGTGCGGTTACAGGTCGACAGCACGACCCCACCCTGCACCATCGGCAGCGCCTGCAGGCTTTCCAGCGCCTGGTCGAGCGTGTCCGGCGAAAACGTAACGCGTTCTCGCAGTGCGACAGGAGCCGTTTTGTGGTTGATACCGAGTGCTAAAAGAGTCATGTGAGCGGGAATAGTACCAGCGTTGATAAGGTTAGACCGGGGCATCATACAGGATGCGTTGCGTCAATAAAAGGTAATCACCCCTTTTGGAGTAATCGTTAATTTAATGATTTAGGACAATGAGAACATAGACGCCCGCCCGCCCGGACGCTAGCATGAAAGGTTACAACCGCAACGTATTTCAAGGATTTGCTGTCATTATGACCATTGCCGATACCCGACTGCTCCGCCTGTTGCCGCTGGCAGCACTTGTGCTTACCGCCTGTACCACCACTGCGCCGAAAGGGCCAGGTCAGAGTCCGGACAGCCCGCAGTGGCGTCAGCACCAGGCTGAGGTGGCGCGCATTTCCCAGTACGATACCCGCGGCGCTTTCGCTTATCTTTCCGACAAGCAAAAGGTGTATGCCCGCTTCAACTGGCAGCAAACCTCGCCGGAGCGCTACCGTCTGCTGCTGACCAACCCGTTGGGCAGCACCGAATTGCAGCTTGATGCCGCGCCGGGCCACGTGCAGCTGGTGGACAACAAAGGCCAGCGCTACACCGCTACCGATGCCGAAGAGATGATCGGCAAGCTGACCGGTATGCCGATCCCGATCAACAGCCTGCGCCAGTGGATGCTGGGTCTGCCGGGCGATGCCACGGATTATAAGCTCGATAGTAACTATCGCCTGAGCGAAGTGAACTACACCCAGGGCGGTAAAGACTGGACGGTGACCTACAGCGACTACAACACCCAGGTTAAGCCGGCCCTGCCATCCAACATGGAACTGCGCCAGGGCGACCAGCGCATCAAGCTGAAGATGGATAACTGGAACGTTAAATGATGACGCGCTGGCCCTCTCCGGCAAAACTGAACCTGTTTCTCTATATCACTGGCCGTCGTGAAGACGGCTATCACAACCTGCAGACGCTGTTTCAGTTTCTCGATTACGGGGACGATATTGATATTGAGCCGCGCGCTGATGGCGTGCTGCAGCTGCTGAATCCGGTGGCAGGTGTCGCAGATGAAGACAATCTTATTGTTCGCGCGGCGCGGCTGTTAATCAGCA
Organism: Siccibacter colletis; assembly: GCF_025914095.1. Classification (NCBI taxonomy): domain Bacteria; kingdom Pseudomonadati; phylum Pseudomonadota; class Gammaproteobacteria; order Enterobacterales; family Enterobacteriaceae; genus Siccibacter; species Siccibacter colletis. Next base: position 2,282,482 of record NZ_CP074352.1, read on the forward strand.
AAGGGTGCGAGCGCGGGATGGATACCGAGGCCTGGGGCGCAGACATTGGCATTGAGAAACGCTTGCCGATGGGTGGCGGGCTGGGCGGTGGTTCGTCTAACGCGGCCACGGTGCTGGTAGCGCTCAACCACCTCTGGAAATGCGGTTTTAGCGTCGATGAGCTGGCAGCGTTCGGTCTGCGCCTCGGTGCTGACGTACCGGTGTTCGTGCGCGGCCACGCCGCCTTTGCGGAAGGGGTGGGTGAAGTGCTGAGCCCGGTTGCGCCGCCGGAAAAATGGTATCTGGTCGCACACCCCGGCGTCAGTATCGCCACGCCGCTCATCTTCAACGATCCCGACCTGCCGCGTAACACGCCGGTGAGGTCAATTGAAACGTTACTAAATTGTGAATTTGCCAACGATTGCGAGGTTATCGCAAGAAAACGTTTTCGTGAGGTTGATGCCGCGCTTTCCTGGCTGTTAGAATACGCGCCGTCGCGCCTGACCGGCACCGGAGCCTGTGTGTTTGCTGAATTTGACACCGAGTCCGCTGCCCGACAGGTGCTTGAGCAAGTCCCGGAGTGGCTGCAGGGTTTCGTAGCGCGTGGCGTCAACATCTCCCCGCTGCAACAGGCCATTTCCGGGTACGCTGAGCTCCGGTGACAACGTCACCCTCGTTTCAGACGTTGCATCGCGCTCTTTAATACACCGCCTGGATGAAGCATTACCCTTGCCCCCGCAAGATGCGGTATCTTCATCCACTACTGGACGCATGCCTGAGGTTCTTCTCGTGCCTGATATGAAGCTTTTTGCTGGTAACGCCACCCCGGAACTAGCACAACGTATTGCCAACCGCCTGTACACTTCACTTGGCGACGCTGCTGTCGGCCGTTTTAGCGACGGTGAAGTCAGCGTACAAATCAATGAAAATGTACGCGGTGGTGATATTTTCATCATCCAGTCAACCTGTGCCCCTACTAACGACAACTTAATGGAACTGGTTGTTATGGTTGATGCGCTGCGTCGTGCTTCCGCAGGCCGTATCACCGCTGTTATCCCCTACTTCGGCTATGCCCGTCAGGACCGCCGCGTGCGTTCCGCGCGCGTGCCAATCACCGCTAAAGTGGTGGCCGACTTCCTGTCCAGCGTTGGCGTTGACCGCGTGTTAACCGTCGATCTGCACGCTGAGCAGATTCAGGGCTTCTTCGACGTCCCGGTGGATAACGTATTCGGCAGCCCGATCCTGCTGGAAGATATGCTTCAACAGAACCTGGACAACCCGATTGTGGTTTCCCCGGATATCGGCGGCGTGGTTCGCGCCCGTGCGATTGCCAAACTGCTGAACGATACCGACATGGCCATCATCGACAAACGTCGTCCGCGTGCGAACGTGTCTCAGGTGATGCACATCATCGGTGACGTCGCGGGCCGCGACTGCGTGCTGGTTGACGACATGATCGATACCGGCGGCACCCTGTGTAAAGCGGCTGAAGCGCTGAAAGAACGCGGCGCGAAGCGTGTGTTTGCCTACGCTACCCACCCGATCTTCTCCGGTAACGCTATCAGCAACCTGCGTAACTCGGTGATTGATGAAGTGGTGGTCTGCGATACCATTCCGCTGGCTGCAGAAATCAAAGCGCTGCCGAACGTGCGTACCCTGACGCTCTCCGGCATGCTGGCCGAAGCGATTCGTCGTATCAGCAACGAAGAATCTATCTCAGCCATGTTCGAACATTAATCGGACTTCGCTTAAAGACCCGCTCCGGCGGGTTTTTTTATGATCCAGCCCCTTTTGTATGACATATGCCGCTGTCATCTGTCGCCGTTATCACACAGATGCTGCGAGCTTCGGATGAAACATTGTGAAACGCGCTACTTTTTCCCAGGTTTTGCCTTTTCGCGCCCTCGTTGACGCCTGCTGGCGTGAAAAATATACCCTCTCACGCTTAAGCCGCGATGCCGTTGCCGGGATCACCGTCGGGATTATTGCCATTCCGCTGGCGATGGCACTGGCGATTGCCAGCGGAGTTCCGCCCCAGTACGGCCTCTATACCGCCGCCGTGGCCGGGATCGCGATCGCCCTGAGCGGCGGCTCGCGTTACAGCGTCTCCGGTCCCACCGCCGCGTTTGTGGTGATCCTCTATCCGGTTTCCCAGCAGTTCGGCCTGGCGGGCTTGCTGGTGGCAACGCTGATGTCCGGGGTATTTCTGGTACTGTTCGGCCTCGCCCGCTTCGGACGCCTTATTGAGTACATTCCGCTGCCGGTGACGCTGGGCTTCACTTCCGGTATCGGCATTACCATCGCCACCATGCAGATCAAAGATTTCTTCGGGCTGGAGCTGGCGCAGGTGCCGGAGCACTACCTGCCGAAAGTCGCCGCGCTTATCGGCGCGCTGCCTTCTGCGCACATCGGCGATGCGCTGATCGGCATTACCACGCTGGCGGTGCTGGTGTTATGGCCACGTCTCGGTATTCGGCTCCCGGGCCACCTTCCGGCGCTGCTGCTCGGCTGCGGCGTAATGGGGCTGGTGATGCTGTGCGGCGGTGACGTCGCCACCATCGGTTCGCGCTTTCACTATCTGCTGGCGGATGGCAGCCAGGGGAACGGTATTCCTCAACTGCTGCCGCAGTTTGCTCTGCCGTGGGATCTGCCCGGCGCGGCATTCGCCCTGAGCTGGGACAGCCTGAGCGCCCTGCTGCCGGCGGCGTTTTCCATGGCGATGCTCGGGGCCATCGAGTCGCTGCTCTGTGCCGTGGTGCTGGATGGTATGACCGGGACGCGCCATAACGCCAACAGCGAGCTGCTGGGCCAGGGGCTGGGTAATCTCATCGCTCCGTTCTTTGGCGGCATTACGGCCACCGCGGCGATCGCCCGTTCCGCCGCCAACGTGCGTGCCGGAGCCACATCGCCGGTTTCTGCGGTGATCCACGCCCTGCTGGTGCTGCTGGCCCTGCTGGCTCTCGCCCCGCTGCTGTCATGGCTGCCGCTCTCGGCGATGGCGGCCCTGCTGCTGGTGGTGGCATGGAATATGAGCGAAGCGCACAAAGTGGTCGACCTGCTGCGCCGCGCGCCAAAAGACGACATCATCGTAATGCTGATCTGCATGTCGCTGACGGTGCTGTTCGATATGGTGATTGCCATCAGCGTCGGGATTGTGCTGGCCTCGCTGTTGTTTATGCGCCGGATTGCCCGTATGACCACGCTGGTTGCCCTGCCGGTGACCCATAACGAAGATGTAGCGGTGATGCGCGTCACCGGGCCGCTGTTCTTTGCCGCCGCCGAGCGTATTTTCAGCGAGGTGCTGGCGATGGCGCAGACCACGCGCACCATCGTGCTGGTGTGGGATACGGTTCCGGTGCTGGATGCGGGCGGGCTGGACGCCTTCACCCGCACGATCGATAAACTGCCCCCAGGATGCGAGCTGCGCATCTGCGCCGTGCCGTTCCAGCCGCTGCGCACGCTCGCACGCGCCGGTATCAAGCCCCTGCCAGGGCGTCTCACCTTCTGTCCTGATATCGACAGCGCCCTCAAAGGCTACTAGTTGCGAGATGCAGGCCCTTGCGCCTGCATCTTGTCCCACCCTTACTGACCGCGTGAAACCTGACGTAGCGTCAGGGTCAAGTACAGGATAAAAAAACGGCCCCCGTTCGGGAGCCGTCATTTGCGTTTTTGCCGTTAGCTATGATGCTGATTGCGGCGGCAGCGTTTATCATAGTGGCGTACCCACCAGTAGCGGTCGCATACCTGCTCATGTCCCCCCACGCGCGCACCGGCCAGCCATAACACGGCCCCGACGAAGATGCTTAATACCGCACCGTGGGCGAAATACTGCGGAAGATCGAGCTGCGGCAGCTGGTTGAGGATGGAATACCCGACCCCCACCACCATTACAAACAGCCCTAACCCCATGAGAAAGTTACCGAGCAACGAAGCGTTTTTGCGTTTCATCTGTTACCTCCGGATCTTTCATACGATGGAGAACGTCCCCATTTCCTGAGGTTAAGTATAGTCCTGGCTTATGGATACCCGGTGCGGGGTCGATCACATTTCCACATCCCGCATCGACAAAAATTTACAAATAAGCTGATGATAAAGCTTGGATTTCGAATGATTGAGGTTCTGAACTATTCACTTTCCGGCCAAAATTCGCAGTGCGCTTTGTCATCTGCCGGGGGGCAACGTACACTACGCGGCAAAATGAGTGATTCGGGAAGTCGTGATGACAATTAAACTGATTGTGGGCCTCGCCAATCCGGGGGCGGAATATGCTGCTACCCGCCACAATGCGGGTGCCTGGTATGTGGATCTGCTGGCTGACCGCCAGCGCGCGCCGCTCAAAGAGGAAGCGAAATTTTTTGGCTATACCTCGCGCCTTACGCTGGCAGGCAACGACGTGCGGCTGCTGGTTCCCACCACCTTTATGAACCTGAGCGGTAAAGCCGTGGCGGCGATGGCGACCTTCTATCGCATCGCGCCCGATGAGATCCTGGTGGCGCACGATGAGCTGGATCTCCCGCCGGGGGTGGCGAAATTTAAACTCGGCGGCGGCCACGGCGGCCATAATGGTCTGAAGGACATTATCAGCAAGCTGGGCAATAACCCTAACTTTCACCGTCTGCGGCTCGGGATCGGACATCCGGGCGATAAAAACAAAGTTGTTGGTTTTGTACTGGGCAAACCGCCCACGTCTGAGCAGAAGCTGATTGACGATGCGGTAGACGAAGCGGTGCGCTGCACCGAACTGTGGCTGAGCGACGGGCTCACCAAAGCCACTAACCGTCTGCACGCGTTCAAAGCGCAGTAAGCGACTTTTTCGCTGCGCAGCCGGGATTTACGCCCGCCGCGAACCACTTGCGTGTATAATAGCGGGCAAAATCGTATTAACGTCGATGAGTTAATACTAACTCTTTGATTAACAAGTTATTAAGGTGATGTAAACCATGGGATTTAAATGCGGTATCGTTGGCTTACCTAACGTGGGTAAATCCACGCTGTTCAATGCGCTGACCAAAGCGGGTATTGAAGCGGCGAACTTCCCGTTCTGTACCATTGAACCGAACACCGGCGTGGTGCCGATGCCGGACCCGCGTCTGGATAAGCTGGCGGAAATCGTTAAACCGCAGCGTATTCTGCCGACCACCATGGAGTTCGTGGACATCGCAGGCCTGGTTAAGGGCGCGTCCAAAGGTGAAGGTCTGGGCAACCAGTTCCTGACCAACATCCGCGAAACCGAAGCTATCGGCCACGTGGTGCGCTGCTTTGAGAACGACAACATCATCCACGTGAATAACAAAGTCGATCCGGCTGAAGATATTGACGTCATCAATACCGAGCTGGCGCTTTCCGACCTTGATACCTGCGAGCGCGCTATTCACCGCGTGCAGAAGAAAGCCAAAGGCGGCGACAAAGACGCGAAAGCTGAACTGGCCGCGCTGGAAAAATGCCTGCCGCACCTGGAAAACGCCGGTATGCTGCGCTCTCTGCCGCTGACGGACGAAGACAAAGCGGCGATCCGCTACCTGAGCTTCCTGACCCTGAAGCCGACCATGTACATCGCTAACGTCAACGAAGACGGTTTCGAAAACAACCCGTATCTGGATCAGGTTCGTGAGATCGCGGCTAAAGAAGGTTCCGTGGTGGTTGCCGTCTGCGCCGCCGTGGAGTCTGACATCGCCGAGCTGGACGATGCCGATCGTGACGAATTCATGGCCGAGCTGGGGCTGGAAGAGCCGGGCCTGAATCGCGTCATCCGCGCCGGTTACGAGCTGCTGAACCTGCAGACCTACTTCACCGCTGGCGTGAAAGAAGTCCGCGCCTGGACGATCCCGGTTGGCGCGACTGCCCCGCAGGCGGCCGGTAAGATCCACACCGATTTCGAGAAAGGCTTTATCCGCGCCCAGACCATCGCCTATGAAGACTTCATCACCTACAAAGGCGAACAAGGCGCGAAAGAAGCCGGCAAGATGCGCGCTGAAGGTAAAGACTACATCGTAAAAGATGGCGACGTGATGAACTTCCTGTTTAACGTCTGATTACTTACCAACGATGACGACAATCCACGCTCCGGCGTGGATTTTTTTTGCTGCTTTACCGGTGATATCGGGTAAACCCTGCCTGTAACCACCCTCCAGTTAAATTCACTCCACCCACACCAGCAGCTTCCCCTGCACCAGTAACACTACCGTGCGCACCAGCAGCAGCGCGATGATCAGGTTGGTGAAGATAAACAGCGGAATGGCCAGAGCATGGAAGAACCCCGCCAGGCTGTGGTGCCCGAGGTGCAGCCCGGTGCTGGCGAGGGCCGAGACGCCGAACGAGAAGCTCCAGAACGAGGCGTTGAACGGCTGCGAGAGCATCCAGGGCATCAGGCGCAGCATAAACAGCAGCTGTAACAGGCCGTAGCCGAACAGCATTTTGGCGAACACGTCCGCTTCACCGCCGTTGACCGCCAGCCAGGCATTGCAGGCTACCAGCGCCGGGGCAAGCTGGATACCAAGCGAGGTGCGCAGCGGCACAGGCAGTTCCCCGGCGCTGCGCAGGCGCTGCAGGATCACCGGCTCCAGGCTCAGCCAGGAGAATACCCCGGCCCCCAGGAACACATAACCGGCGTCGTGGAACCCGAGCGCGCCGCAGGCCATGGCGCTGATGAAGTTGTTCGCCACGGTCGGCAGATACAGCCCTGGGGTGGTGGCCTCAGCCGGGTGGCTACCGCGCCACAGTCCGGCCGACTGCCACGCAGCGTAGCCGAGCTGAAGCGTCACCCCGAGGCCAAACAGCACCAGCGCCAGCGGCCGACACCAGGGGACCAACCCCATCGCCACCAGCAGAGTGGTGGCCGGAAACAGACTGATAAAACTACTCTGTACCGGGTGGCGCAGTTCGCTCAGCACGCTGTGGGGCCACCGCACGGCGCGGGTGATAAACGCCGCCGTCAGCAGGCTCCAGATCAGCATCGCCAGCAGCACAAAGCCGTCGCCGATATGCGGACTGACCGGCCATATTGTGCTGGCATAGCGCCAGGCGAAGCCCATGCCGATGGTGCCCAACACCATGCCAAAATAGCCCGCCGGTAAATTCAGGTGCTTACTTGGGGTCGCCGACTCACTCATCACGTCTGTTTATCCTCTGTGCTGACTGCCTGATAGCCGCAGTATCATGCCATCAGACGGCGTGGCCGACTATGATCCTGACCCGCTGCGCTTGCACTCCTTTACAAATCGCGGCTTGCCCGATACCGGCGCGCTCACTATCCTCATGCCGATGACTATCCGGACCGGCACCACCCACCAGAAAAACCGACAGCTAAAAGCGCTGATGCTTTTGGTCGTCGCCTGCTGCGTGATGCTCATCTGCCTGACCCAACGCGCGTCCGTATTGCAGCAGATGCAGGTGAAAGCTGCGGCCATCGTACAGGTTGCCAACGGCGGGCAGGAGATCGCCCCCGACGCGCTGTCGCCATGCCAGCTCAGCGCCCACTCCCTGCTCTGCGCCCAGCCGCTCCATTTTGATACTGTGCTGCTGCTGCCGGGCCTGCTGATGCTGCTGCTCGCCGCGCTGGTCATTGTCCCGGTGCGTATCAGGCCCGATGCGGTTCCCCGCCCTCCCTTACTGCGAATACACCTCAAAAACTGCGTGTTCCGTGAATGACTGACCAGGCCGTACCTGTTTAGTTAATCATTCACGGAGAAAATTTATGAAAATGCTGTTCAGAAGCCTGTGGCTTCTGCTGTTATGCCTGTCTGCCGGTGCGGCGGCGGCGCCCGGCTGGCTGCCGTCCCCCAATAATGCCCATGCGCAGGTCGCGGTGCGCGCTGACGCCCCGTCCAACGGTAAGGTGCGCCTGCTGCTTGACGTCACGCTGGATCAGTGCTGGAAAACCTACTGGCGTACACCCGGTGACGGCGGCGTTAAGCCTGCCATCGCCAGGGTTGACGGGTCGCAAACTCACTGGCACTGGCCGCGCCCGGTGCGCTTCGACGCCGCCGGCTTCAGTTCGGTGGGCTATCAGGATCGCGTCACCTTCCCGCTGGAAGTGGCCACCTCAGCCTCCGGCACGCTGCGCGGCACCCTGACGCTCGCCACCTGCAGCAACCTGTGCGTGGTCAGCGACCTGCCGCTGGCGGTGGCGCTCCCGACTGCGTCATCCGCCGACTTTGCTGACGACTGGCAGGCGGCAATGGCAACGGTGCCCGCTGAGCGCGGAGCCATTACGCTGCGCGACGTCACTACCGCCAGCGCAACGATAACTCTGAGCGCCACCTCGCCTGACGGCTGGCCGCAGCCGGATCTGTTCCTCGATAATCCGCCGGGCGTGACGCTGTCGGTGCCTGAACTGCATACCGATGGCAACAGGCTCACCGCGCGCTTTCGGGCAGCAGATGAACAGGGCGAACCGCTGCGCGCTGCCGCGCTGCCGCCCCTGTCGCTGGTGTTGAGCACTGGCAGCGGCAGCCAGCAGATGCAGGTGGATGTCAGTTCACCCCTCGCCTTCTGGCAGACGGTGGCGGTGGCCCTGCTCGGCGGGCTGATCCTGAACCTGATGCCGTGCGTGCTGCCGGTGATGGGGATGAAACTGGCGTCGGTGATGACGCTGGCCGGTACGCCGCGCCGCCTGGTCCGGCTGCGTTTTCTCGCCACCAGCGGCGGAATGCTGTTCTCCTTCCTGCTGCTCGCCGCGCTGATTACCGGGCTGCGCCTCTCCGGTGCGTGGGTGGGCTGGGGCTTCCAGTTTCAGCATCCGGCCTTTATCGCCACCATGGCGCTGGTCACCTGGCTGTTCTGCTTCAGCCTGGCGGGCATGTTTGAGCTGCGTCTGCCGTCAGGCCTGAGCACCCGGCTGGCAACCGCCGGCGGAACCGGCATCGGTGGCAGTTTCCTTGAAGGCGCGTTTGCGACTCTGCTGGCGACGCCCTGCACCGCGCCGTTCCTCGGGACTGCGGTGGCCTTCGCACTGGCCGCGCCGCTGCCGCAGCTGTGGGGTATCTTCATTACGCTCGGCGTCGGGATGAGCCTGCCGTGGCTGCTGGTCACCCTGTTCCCCGGCGTGGCGCGCTGGCTGCCGAAGCCGGGTCCGTGGATGAGTAAGCTGCGCGCGGCGCTGGTAGTGCTGATGCTGGGCTCCAGCCTGTGGCTGATGTCGTTGCTGATTGCGCCGTGGGGCGCACGTCCCGTGCTGCTCATCGGCGGCGCGATGGTGGCATTTTTCCTCTACCGCTGTGCCGCCCGGCTGCCGCGCCACCGGGAGTCGCTGCGCAGTCTCGGATTCGGGGTAGCCTTCGCGGCGGCGGTGTATGCTTTTCTCGCGCCACCTCCGGCCGGTAAAGATGACGGCCCACTCGCCTGGCAGCCGCTCAGCCAGACGGCGCTGGATGACGCCGTGGCCGATGGCAAACGCGTGCTGGTGGATGTCACCGCCGACTGGTGCCTGAACTGCCGGGTTAACGAGCTGCTGGTGCTGCATCGCCCCGATGTGGTGGTGGCGCTGAATGCGCCGGACGTGGTGCTGCTTCAGGGTAACTGGAGCCAGCCGTCGCCGGAGATCGAGCGCTTCTTGCGCCGTCACGGTGCCAGCGGTATTCCCTTCAACGCCGTGTTTGGCCCTGATACGCCTGAGGGCAGCGTGATGTCGCCGCTGCTGAATAAAGATGATTTACTGAACGCCCTGGCCCGCGCCGGTGCGGCTTCACCTGGAGAAATAAAATAATGAAAAAGACACTTATGCTCGCCGCCCTGACGGCAACCCTCAGCGCCCAGGCGCAAACCACGCCGCTGCCGGAACCGATCAAACAAATCGAAAAACAGGGGATTGAGATTATCAAACCCTTTACCGCGCCGGACGGCACTCAGGGCTGGCTGGGGACATTCCAGGGCACCGGGGTGACCATGTACCTGACGCCGGATAAAAAACATGTTATCTCCGGCTACATGTACGACGCGGCGGGCAACAACCTCAGCGAGAAGATCATCAACGAAGAGATCTACCTGCCGGCCGGCCGCGAAATGTGGAAGCAGCTCAACGCCGCACCGGGCATTAAGGAGGGCAGCGACAAGGCCAGCTGCCAGGTGGTGGTGTTTTCTGACCCGTTCTGCCCCTACTGCAATAAGTTCTGGCATCAGGCGCAGCCGTACATTAAGGATGGCAGCATCAGCACCACTACGCTGCTGGTGGGGGTGATCCGCCCGGACAGCGGGCAGTACGCCGCGGCAGTGCTTGCGTCCAGCGACCCGCAAAAGACCTGGCACGCGCTGGAATCCTCCAACGGCAAGGTAAAACCGGCGCTCAACAGCAACACCCCGCCAGCGATATTCCGGCAGATCCAGCATAACCAGCAGCTGATGGAAGCGCTGGGAGCCAACGGCACCCCGGCGATCTACTACCTCAATAAAGAGCGGGCGCTGCAGCAGATTGTCGGTCTGCCCAACGCCCAACAGATGCAGGATCTGGTGGCCTGTAAATAATTCGCAGCCCCCACGTTGCGGCGTGGGGGTTCGGTTATACGCCGTCTGCCCGGTACGCGTCCTGCTCCAGCGGCTCCATTTCATTCAGGCGCTGACGCAGCGCGTCACGGATGTGAGTGAACGCCGTACTGCCCAGCGGCAGACGCAGCGGCGGATGGGGGCTATCGCTATGGGCAATGATAAGCGCCACCGTGCGCGCGGCATCCCCCTTGATGGCAAACTCCCCGGAAGCCAGCGCGCGCCGCATCTCGCCGGAAGCCGTCTGCTGATAGCACGCCAGCGGCTCAGCGTAATCCAGCCCGCTGGCAAACCCGGTGCTCGTCGGGCCAGGTTCAGCAAGGATAAAATCGATGCCGAAAGCCGCCACCTCCTGCGCCACCGCCTCAACAAAGCCCTCGATCCCCCACTTCGTGGCGTGATAGAGGCTGAAATTCGGATAAGCGATCTGCCCGCCCTCAGAAGAAATTTGCACAATCCGCCCGCCGCCCTGCTGACGCAGCCGGGGAATGACGGCGCGGATAAGCTGAATCGAGCCTGTGAGATTGGTGGCAAGCTGCCGCGCGATCTGCGCATCGCTCAGCTCTTCCGCCGCCCCGAACAGGCCGTATCCGGCATTGCTGATCACCACATCAATGCGCGCGCCACCCGCGAAAGCCTGCTCAACCCCGGTGCGAATCGCCGCGCTGTCGGTCACATCCATCAGGATCACCTGTAAGCGCGCGCCGTACCGGGCGCTGAGCGCGTCCAGCGCTCCCGGTTTACGCACCGTTGCGACCACGCTGTCGCCCCGCTGCAGCAGTTGCTGACAACACTCATAACCCAGACCGGAGGATGCCCCGGTAATCAGCCATCTTTTCATTGCTCGCTCCCGTTGATTAACTCTGTTTCAGCGTACAGCGCAATCGCTGATATGATAATGCCCACTAAATGGCCTGTATTAGTGGTGATATTTCATCAATGAAACGACCTTCGTGGAACGAAACGGTGATGTTTATTACCGTTGCCGAGCAGGCGAATTTCCGCCGCGCCGCAGAACTTCTGGGGATGAAACCCTCTACGCTCAGCCACGCCATCAAGGGGCTGGAGGCGCTGCTGCAGGTGCGCCTGTTCCATCGCACCACCCGCAGCGTGTCGCTTACCGAGGCGGGCCAGCATCTTTATCAGCGTCTGGTTCCCCTGTTGCGCGATATGGACGACACATTGAGCAGCGTGACCTCAATGGGTAACCGCCCGGGCGGCACGCTGCGCATCAACGGCAGCGAGGCCGCGCTGCGCCTGCTGCTGGCGGACGTGGTGCCTGAATTTAGCCAGCGCTATCCCGGTATTGAGCTGGATCTGGTTGCCGATAATCAGCTGAGCGATGTGATAAAGGAGGGCTTTGACGCGGGCATCCGGCTCTATGAAGACATTCCTCAGGACATGGTGGCGGTGCGGCTGAGCGACAGCATTCGCTTTCTGGCCCTCGCCTCACCGGGCTACCTGCGGCAGGCCCCACCGCTTACCGTGCCGCAGGATCTGCTGCACCACGTCTGCATCCGCCAGCGTCTGCCGGGCGGTCGGCGTTACGCCTGGGAATTTATCAACGGCGATGCGGCCTTTTCTCTCGATGTGCCGGGATCCATCACCCTTAATAACAGTCAGCTGATGATTGAAGCCGCCTGCGCCGGGCTGGGCGTGATTTACGTGCCGGATCTCAGCGCCGGCCCCTGGCTTACGGAGGGTCGGCTGGTCAGCGTGCTGGATGACTGGAGCCTGACATCACGCGGGCTGTATCTCTATTTTCCTCACAACCGCCACCAGACGCAGAGCATGACGCTATTTCTCGATGCGCTGCGTGCCGGGCTTGCCCATAAACCGTAACCCTTTTTTGCTCCCCTTCCGCATCATCCCTCAGCCCGAATGCTGAGGGATCACTTCTGTGAGTCAGCCCACACTCCGCCATGAAACCGGTTGCACAGAATATATCCGTTGCTAGCATGAAACCGGTTTCACATACAACGTCACGCAACCGATAACTAAAACCAGAGGTGAATAACATGGCCGTTATCAGGGATTACAATAAGTTAGCTGGTGATATCCTGCGCGAGGCAGGAGGTGAGGAAAATATCGTCAGCTTTACCCGCTGTGCCACACGTCTGCGCCTGGTATTGAATGAAACGCCTGCCGGAGCGAAAAGCGCGGTACAGAATTTACCCGGAGTGATCGCCGTGGTGGAGAGCGGCGGACAGTTCCAGGTGGTCATCGGCACCCACGTCGCCGATGTGTTCAGCGCAATGTCTGGCCTGCTGGGAGAAAACCACAGCGGCGGCGAGAGCAAGCAGAAAACGCGCTGGCTGGATGCGGTGATCGCGACCATGTCGGCGGTGTTTGCTCCCATCGTCTATATCCTTGCCGCTGCCGGGATTTTGCAGGGGATACTGATCGTTGTCGGCCTGATTGACGAAGGCATCAAAACCTCCGGGGCGTACAGCATCCTTAACTTTATGTCCTGGACCCCGTTCGCGTTTCTGCCGGCGTTTATCGCCATCACCGCCGCGCGGCACTTCAAGTGCAACCCGTTTATCGCCCTGCTGTGCTGCTGCGCCCTGATCAACCCGGAGTGGACCGCGATGGCGGGCCGCATCGCCAATGGCGAAAGCATCAGCTTTCTGTTCTTCCCACTCTCCGAAACGGTTTATACCTCATCGGTGCTGCCGCCGCTGTTCCTGGTATGGGCGCTGTCGTGGCTGGAGAAGCGCGTGGAGCGCCTGCTGCCGGAGGTGATAAGCCCGCTGTTTACCCCGCTGGTGTGCTTTGTCATTATCGTGCCGCTGACGCTGATTGTGATTGGCCCGGTCACCAACTGGGTGGCGATGACCATTGCCGGTGGCTACAACGCGCTGTTTGACACTGCTCCGGCACTGGCGGCGGCGCTGATCGGCGGCGTATGGCAGATCATCGTCATCTTTGGCGTGCACTGGGGGATTACCCCGGTGATCATGGCCAACTTCGACACCCAGGGCTATGACTCCTTCCAGGCGTACCAGACCATCGCCGTGATCGGCCAGATGGCAGCGGTGTTCGGCGTGTTCCTGAAAACCCGCAACCGCGCCCTGAAAGCCACCTCGCTCTCCGCGGGCGTGACCGCAATCTTCGGTATCACCGAGCCTGCCATCTACGGCGTGACCCTGCGCTTCAAGAAGCCGTTTATCTGCGGCTGCATCGGCGGCGCAGTGGGTGCGGTGGTCGCCAGCCTGTTTGGTTCGCTCTACTACGCGTATGCGGCGCTGCCGGGGCTGTTCACGCTGGTGAATGCCATCAGCCCGGAGGCGCCGATGTCGTTTATCGGCGAGCTGGTGGGCAGCGCCACGGCCATTATTCTCACAATTGTTATGGTGCAGTTCGTGGGCTTTGACGATCCGGTAGAGGAAGAAACCCTGACGCCAGCGGAGCCGCAGCAACCGGCCGCCGCACCGATCGCTGCGCCTGCGGCGGCGACCTCCGGCCTGAGCCTGTTCAGCCCGCTCAACGGCGAGGTGATCGCGCTGGAAACGGTGAACGATGAGGCGTTCTCCGGGAAAGCGCTCGGCGATGGCCTCGCCATCCGCCCCAGCACGGGCCAGGTTGTGGCACCCTGCGATGCCAGGGTTGAGACCCTGATCGCCTCGCACCACGCCATTGGCCTGTCGTGCGACAATGGCGCGGAGCTGCTGATCCACGTCGGGCTGAACACCGTCGAGCTGCAGGGTCAGCATTTCCGGCCGCTGGTAAAAGAAGGCGATGTGGTGAAGGCCGGGACGCCGCTGCTGGAGTTTGACAGAGAGGCGATTGTGCAGGCCGGTTACGACCTCACCACCCCGGTGCTGGTGGTCAACAGCGACGATTTCCGGCTGACGAAGCTGCACGAGGCGGGCGATATTCGTCAGCAGATGCCGCTGATGCAGCTGGCATAGCCTCGACCGGTGACCCAGGGCGGGCGCAGCGCACAGCGTAGCGCGCCCGCCATTGGCGCACCGCACCGCCTGCACTATGATGTCCCCGCCGCGTCAGGCGCACTGCCCGGCGCGATGCGTCACTGTTACTGAGGATGTTATGGTCACAATACTGGACGTCGCCAGAAAAGCTGGCGTCTCAAAAGCCACGGTTTCCCGGGCGCTGAACGGCAAAGTGTTCGTCAGCGACGAGGTGAGAGCGCGCATCGACAAGGCGATTGCCGAAACGGGCTACCGCCCTAACCTGCTGGCGCGCAAGCTGGCGACCCGCGAATCTAACTCGGTGGGGCTGGTGATCACCAACCGCCTGTATAACGGCCCGTTCTTCTCCGGCATGATCTATCAGGCCGCCACCCTCAGCGAACGCAACCAGCGCCAGTTGATCCTCGCCGACGGCAAAAACAGCAGCCAGGATGAGCGCGACGCCATCGCCTTTCTCCAGCAGCTGCGCTGCGACGCCATCATGATCTACCCTAAGTTTCTCAGCGTTGAGGAGCTGGACACGCTGATCGATACCGCCAGCGTGCCGGTGGTGGTGATCAACCGCGAGCTTAATCGCCACCGCGCCAGTTCGGTATTCGTCGATCACCGGGAAGGCAGCCAGCGCATGACGCGCTACCTGATTAGCCAGGGCCATCAGCGCATCGCGTTTATCGCTGGCGCGCCCGATTCCCCCACCGGTGACAGCCGCCTTGCCGGTTATCAGGACGCGCTGCGCGAAGCCGGTATTGCCTGTGATGAGGCGCTGATCCTGCCGGGCAGCTGGACCACTGAAAGCGGCTACGAAGCCGGACGCGCGCTGCTGGCAAACGGTATTGCGGTGACCTGCGTGCTGGCCGCCAATGACGATATGGCTATCGGCGCGGCGAAAGCCATCAGCGAGTCCGGGCGCCGTATACCGCAGGATATCTCCCTTGCCGGATTCGATGATTCGATTATTGGCCGCTATTACACACCCGCGTTAACCACGCTGCACATTCCCATGGATGAGATGATCAGCGACGCGGTGCGCATTCTGTTGGCCACCGACGAACCCGGCAGCGCACGGCGTCATGAAGGCACGCTGATCCTGCGTGAATCGGTGGCGGTGATAAGCAAGACGGCACGTGAATAATTCACCGGAATTATTAATAAAGTCTGGCTTATCATTACCAGCCTGGACGTAAATTGACTGCCGCCATCGCCATTATTTTGCCGCCGCAATCCACAGGTCGCATTTAATGCTGTGCCGGGGCAATAACGGCATTGAATTGTCAATCAGGCTATGTAAAATCACGGCTATCATTTATTACCCGGGCGATAACGTGCTGGTTCAGCGGGAAACAATTCCTGATGAACGGCGGCGACAGCATCGACCGGGCTGATTCCCCGTCGTGGCATTTCTTGCGCCTCACTCCCGCACGCCACGGCAGTCGGGTTTACACCATCTATCCAGGGAAAGTCACGATGAAATTGCGTAATGTATTAGCACTTCTTATTGTTGCCAGCGTAGTCGGCTGTAAAGCCCCCGCGCCCAAAATGACCGACGATACCATTGTGACCAGTGAAATTAACGGCGTGACCCTCACGCACCGTTACGCCGTCAGCCCCCCGACGGAGTTCACCCCGGTTAATGCCAGCTACCGCGCGCTCTATCCCGGCTATGTGATGAGCAAGCCCGATTTCGGCGGCAAGGTGATCTCCCAGCTGGAAAACGGCCAGACCTACACCGTACTGGGTCAGGTGGAGCATAACTGGCTGGCAGTGGCCGAGCAGGATCAGGAGCAGCTTATTGGCTACGTGCCGCTGCGCGCGCTGGTGAAAAGCGAGTTGTATGCGCAGACCATCAAAAGCGACCGTCCGAAACCGCGTCGTGCCGCGAAGAAATCAACCTGCGTGGCGATCGATGGTGCCAGCAAAGCCTGTCAGAACGCCAACAGCGGTACCTGGATTATCGATTAAACACCACGCGCAATATCTGCATGGTACCGGGCGTTACCCGCTTCGCCTGGTGCCATGTTTCCGGACCTCCCCGACCCCGCGCATGAAATTTGCAGTATGTCTATCAGAAATAGCCCTGGAAAATTAGCGTGAAAATCGGTAAAACAAGCAGTTACCGGACGCTTATCCGCTTGTGCCCGGTAAATTCGACGCAACGGCACCGCTTTTCGGCATCACTCATTCAGGTTAAGAAGGATTTTTATGAAAGTCTGGCTTTCAGGTCTGGCGCTGCTCCTGGCATCTTCCAGCGTCTGGGCAGGGAATTACCGTATCGTGCAGTCACCTTCCCAGAAGCTGGACGTCTGGATCGACAACATCAGCGATAACACGCCGCAAAGCTGGTGCGCCGCCGAACTGCCGCTGCGAATCGTCGCCAACGGCGAACAGGACGCCACCATCTTAAACGCCTTTATGCCGCGTCTCGGGGCGCTGCTGGAAAGCCAGTGCGCCAGGCTGCAGCTGGTGAACTGGCAGCTGACCACCCCGCAGGACAAACCCATCGCCCAGGGAACCGCCACCAAAGCCAGCGAGTGGGAGATCACCATCGCCCCTGGCCCGGCACTGGAAACCAATAGCGGTGAGCGCGCCGAAGATCTCTCTCCCCTTGCCGATCGTACTCCGTGGCTGGAGTTCACCCTTAAAGACGGCTGCCATCTGCGCACCTTCTGGCAGGGCGATGCCAACACCTCAGCGCTGTTTATTCCTGACGGCAAGTGTGAAAAAGGCGGCTGGCTCAACGGGCGCAGCGAAGTGGTTCAGCGCGGCCAGCACGGTGAAAAGCGGCTGGAAATGACCTTCGTGCACGGCTTCCCGGTGGTGGGCCTGCGTCGCGATGCCAATGCCGATACACTTCTTATCACCACCCTTAATAATGAACGCATGGTGGTGAGCAACGAGCACGCCCCGCAAAGCTGGATGATTCTGCCCTATAACCCTCAGCTCAACGGCTGGCAATCTACCGGCACCGTGGCGGTAGAGGTATCGCGCGATATGGCTCTCGACGAGCCGCGTTTGCAGGCGCGCCTGAACGAGGTACGCAAGTTCTGGTCAGCCTGGCTTGAGTCGGATATCACCATTACGCTGCTGCTGATTGATTCTCTGCACCCGCAGCTGCGCGATCCGGCGGTTGGCGCCTGGCGCGCGCAGAAATAAACCTGAACTTTCGTTACTATCGAGCAGAGATCTTTCACCATGACAAACAACGATATCACCCCGCGCATTCCCGATGCTCTGCCGCCCGGTTATCAGTTTGATGAGTTTGAAATCCAGGAAGTGGTTGATTCCACCAACGAAGGCATCGTCTACCGCGCCTGGGACCGGCATCTGGAGCGCCAGGTGGCGCTGCGGGAATTTATGCCCCGCGCGCTGACGGTGCGTAACGACGACATGAGCCTGGTGCTGCGCAGCAAGCAGGACACCGCCGCCTTCACCAGTGGACTGAACAACTTCGTGCAGGAAGCGCGCCAGCTGGCGCAGTTCAACCACCCTAACCTGATTCAGGTACTGCGCTTCTGGCTGATTAACGAAACCGCTTACGCCGCCACCCCTTTTTACAGCGGCATTACCCTGGCGGAGCTACACCAGCAGCAGCCTGAAACCATCGACGAAGCCTGGATCCGCCGCATGTTGCCGATGGTGTGCGGGGCGCTGGATACCCTGCACCAGGGCGATTACATTCACCGCGACATCACCCTGAAAAGCATTCAGATCCAGGACAGCGGCATTCCGCTGCTACTCAACTCCGGGGCCTCGCGCCGCAACCTGACCGGCATTGCCGATAACAGCAAAAGCCTGCTGCACCCCGGCTTCGCGCCGCTTGAGCAGTACACCGATGACCTGGAAAGCCAGATTGGTCCCTGGACCGATATCTATGCCCTGGGGGCGGTGCTCTATACCCTGATTACCGGCACCTGCCCGCCGGCCAGCGTCACGCGCAGCATTCAGGACACCTGCAAACCGCTGACCGAGCTGCAGCCGCAGGGTTACTCCACCGCGCTGTTAACCGCGGTGGATCGCGCCCTGGCGCTGAAGCCCGAAGATCGCCCGCAGTCAATCGCCGCCTTCGCCGAGCTGGCGGATATTACGCCGTCCGCCGCCAGCAGCGCGCCGGGCATTACCCGCCCGGGCACTATGCTGGTGCCGGTAGAGGAAGAAAAAACCGAGGTCGCGCAGCCCGCCTGGAAACGTTACCTGACGCCGCTACAGATCGCTGCCGGGGTGCTGGTGGGTGTGATTGCCGGTGCGCTGATTTTTGGCGGTGGCAGCGCGCCTGAGCAGGCGGACACCCCGGCACCGGCACACCCCGCGTCTGCGCCGGCAGCGCCTGCTGCAGACAGCGCTGCCCCAGCCGATGAAGATCGCACGGCCCGGGTCTACGTGCGCATGTACGAGGGCGAACAGCTGATCGTCAATGATAAAGTTCAGAAGGTGGTGCCTGCCGCTAACGGCTACGGTTTTGTGCAGCTCCCGCCCGGCAACTACCAGATTGAACTGCGCAGCCGCAGCCAGTCGCGCAGCGTCAGGCTGACCATCGGCACACCGGGTACCTGGTTGCTCAATCCACGATCCTGACACGCTGATGTACGCTTACCATCCACGCTGCGGCGTGGATTTTTTTTACAGGTTACGCGCAACCAGCACGCAAGTTACAGAATAAGATACCTACTAACGCTACCGAACCTTTCGATATAACAGGGAGCGTCGTAGTTGTAAAAACTAAAAACGAAACGCAAGCCGGGAAAATTACAACGATACCAATTGTAGGCACAAACTTTTTTGTGTCGGGGGATATAATTTTTCCGGACCGCCATTGTGGAATGGCACCAGTAATGTCGTTACCAGTTCCGTTGGCTGTCAGCTAAGTAACCGCAATATTCAGGTTCCGTTTGGTAATATCGACAGCACCAGTTTTCAGAATACTGGTTACACCACCAGCGCACACACGTTTTCTGTCGATCTCACCTGGCAGTAACGCAGCGTCCAGTTGAAAATAATTCGCATTTACATTAGCGTAACGGCTTTCATCGGATGAAGGTGATGCGCATGAACTGGATCACGCTGGGATTACTGACCGGAACGCTGATGGCTTCGGGCGAAGCACTGGCCTGCGAGCCTTTGCCCATGACCGGCAAAAAACAGGGGCACTTTGATGCCAGCGGTAAACTTTGCTTTACCCTGCCGGTAGTCGCTGAGAACTACGTTACCGCTGAATTAAGCGGGGCCATCGACGCCGGGCTGCGGCGTGGGGAGCAGCCATATCGCGAGCTGCTGCGCCACGGGCCGTCAGAAGGTAATCATCAGCTACTGTTCGCGCTACCGCATCAGCAGACCACAACCCTGCACCTCTCCGGTAAGCCAAACCAGCCGTGGAGTCTGAGCTGGCATATCAGGGCCGCCACGCCCCTTGAGCGTCGCCAGACTCCGGCTCCGGTCAGCCCCACGTTGCAACGTCTCAGCGCCCGCCTCGCCGCCGGGGAAAGCAGCGAGGCGTTCTGGCGCAGCATAGCGACCCGGGGCACGCCGCTGATAGAGCCTTACGATGCGCGCCACAAGCGGGTGACCTTCCTGTGGCGCGGCGACCAGCGCAATGTCTACCTGTTTGGCTCCCCGGCGGGGGATCAGGTGCCGCTGTTTCGCCTTGCCGACAGCGACGTCTGGTTTCGCAGCTTCGTTGTCCCCGCCGATACGCTGATGCAGTACCGTTTTTCCCCCGACGTACCGGCAATACCCGACTCGCCCCTCGCGCAGCATCGCGCGATTCTGGTCAACGCCCAGGCCGATCCGCTCAACCCGCGCAGCGGCAAACCGGGTTCCCACGACCGCTGGAACCACGCGTCCTTACTCGATCTCACCCGGCAGCGCGACTGCACTGCCGCAGCGATGGCACATCCGCTGACCGCAGGCGCACTGACCCGCAGCCGCTTCTACAGCGACCGACTGGACAACGAGCGTGATA
The DNA here is from genome assembly GCF_025914095.1 of Siccibacter colletis. Classification (NCBI taxonomy): domain Bacteria; kingdom Pseudomonadati; phylum Pseudomonadota; class Gammaproteobacteria; order Enterobacterales; family Enterobacteriaceae; genus Siccibacter; species Siccibacter colletis. The sequence goes on from NZ_CP074352.1 coordinate 2,302,825, forward strand.
TTCAGATCTATCGTCCGCATCGGGCCGCGGCATGGACGCTGATGCTGTTCGACGGCAACGTCTACCAGCAGGAGCAGCGCATCGTTAACGTGCTGGATGCGCTTATTGCCCGTGGCGAACTCCCTCCGGTCAATCTGGTGCTGATCGACAGCCTCGATCTGGCGCGCCGCGCTCAGGAGCTGACCCCGAACCCGGTATTTGCCGATGTGATGGCGCAGGAGCTGCGTCCCTGGCTGAGCGCCCGTGGGCTGCCCCTGCATGCCTCGCACACGATCCTTTCCGGTTCCAGCTACGGTGGCCTCGCCGCGGCATGGGTGGCCCTGCGCTATCCGCAACTGTTCGGCAACGTCCTGAGCCTCTCCGGATCTTACTGGTGGGCACCGAAAGGTGAACCCGCCAGCTGGCTCACCCGGGAATACCAGCGTGCGCCACGCCAGCCGATACGCTTCTGGCTGCAGGCTGGCACGTTCGAGATCGACGGTCCAGACAACGGCATCTACCTGAACAATCTTGAATTTGAGCAGGTGCTGCGCAGCAAAGGCTACCCGGTCAGTTTTCATCCCACCGCCAGCGGACATGATTACAGCGGCTGGTGCGAGGCGCTGGTGACGGGCCTGCGGCATTTTAGCGGGCCGCGCTGACAAAAATGGCGCAGCGCGCCCCCGCGTCGGCAAAATTCGTCTAAGGTTTTCATTGGGTTGATCGCAATCGCAGTGGGTTCGGCAACCCACCCGAAAAGGAGATTTATCGATGACTACACCCGTTTTGCGTCGTTCCACCTCGCTGCTGTTTGCCGTACAACTGGCTCTGGGTGGCGCATTCTTTATGCTTTCCACGCCGACTGCGCTGGCACAGGAAGCCCAGGCACAGAGCCAACCGCAGCCGCCTGACGTGCTGCTTGGCCCACTGTTTACCGCAGTACAAAGTGCGAAGCTGTTCCCGGATCAGAAAACTTTTGCCGACGCGGTGCCAAAAAGCGATCCGCTGATGATTCTGGCCGACTACCGCATGCAGCGTAACCAGTCCGGCTTCGATCTGCGCCACTTCGTCAACGTCAACTTCACGCTCCCTGCCGAGGGCGAAAAGTATGTGCCGCCGGAAGGCCAGAACCTGCGCGAGCATATTGACGGCCTGTGGCCGGTGCTGACGCGCACCACCGATACCGCCGGCAAGTGGGATTCCCTACTGCCGCTGCCGGAGTCCTACGTGGTGCCGGGTGGACGTTTCCGCGAGGTCTATTACTGGGACAGCTACTTCACCATGCTGGGCCTTGCCGAAAGTGGGCGCTGGGACAATATCGAAGACATGGTGGCGAACTTCGCCCATGAGATCGATGCCTGGGGACACATCCCTAACGGCAACCGCAGCTACTACCTGAGCCGCTCCCAGCCGCCATTCTTCTCCTTTATGGTCGAACTGCTGGCGACCCATGATAAGGACGCGTTGAAAACATACCTGCCGCAGCTCAAAAAAGAGTATGCGTACTGGATGGAAGGCAGCGATGCGCTGGCTCCGGGCGAAGCGCACAAACGGGTGGTGAAGCTGAAGGATGGCTCGCTGCTGAACCGCTACTGGGACGATCGCGACACACCCCGCACCGAATCCTGGCTCGATGATGTCACCACCGCGAAAAACAACCCGGATCGCCCGGCCACCGAAATCTATCGCGATTTGCGTGCCGGAGCGGCCTCGGGCTGGGACTTCAGCTCGCGCTGGATGGATAATCCGCAGCAGCTGGGGTCGATACACACCACGCACATCGTGCCGGTGGATCTCAACGCCCTGCTCTATCAGCTGGAGAAAACCCTTGCCAGCGCCAGTACTGCGGCAGGCGACAGCGCGGGTGCTGCACGCTATAACGCGCTGGCGAATGACCGCCAGCGGGCAATTGAAGCCAACCTGTGGAACGACAAACAGGGGTGGTATGCGGATTACGATCTGCGCAAGCAGGCGGTACGCGATCAGCTGACGGCAGCCGCCCTGTATCCGCTCTACGTGAAAGCCGCTGCCCGGGATCGCGCCGACAAAGTAGCCGCCGCCACGCGGGCGCAGTTGCTGAAAGCCGGCGGGCTGGCAACCACCACCGTGAACAGCGGTCAGCAGTGGGATGCCCCGAACGGCTGGGCGCCGCTGCAGTGGGTGGCGACCGAAGGGCTCATCAACTACGGGCAGAAGGACCTGGCGATGGACGTCACCTGGCGCTTCCTGACCAACGTCCAGCACACCTACAACCGCGAGCACAAGCTGGTGGAGAAATATGATATCAGCTCTACCGGCACCGGTGGCGGCGGCGGTGAATACCCGCTGCAGGACGGCTTTGGCTGGACCAACGGCGTGACGCTGAAAATGCTCGATCTGCTGTGTGGCAAAGAGACGCCGTGCGACGAGGTGCCGGAAACCCGTCCGGGCAGCACGCCGAGCACGACACCAGCACAGGCGGCGCAGCCCGCTGCACAACCGCAAACTGCCGCCCCGGCTTCCGCGCAGTAACCCCTCCCCCTGCTACCATTTCTGGTAGCAGGGTTTTTACCCCTTTTTACGCTCTCGCCTGACGTGCTGCGGGATTGCAGTTAAATCCGCAGTAAATCAACGGCTTTACGCTTCGCGTTTCAAACATTCACCGCTTGAAACCAACAAACAATAACGATAATAATTCGCATTCTGTTTTCACTTCTGCCTCTGCGGCCCGCTTATCGCCGGGCGGCGGAGCTGCTTTGCCACCTTGATGCCAGGGATATGAACATGACGAAGGTTTTTAAACTTAAGCGCCCGGTGCTGCTGTGCGCGCTGGCGCTGTCCACCAGCCAGGTTTTTGCGGCGGAAGATACCGTGGTGGTCACCGCCGCACCGGCGCAGACCGCTACCTCTCCCACTGAGGGATATACGGTAAAGAGCAGCACCGGTGCTACCAAAACTGACCAGCCGCTGATCACCACTGCCCAGTCGGTGTCGGTGGTGACGCGTCAGCAGATGGAAGATCAGGGTGCCAGCAACTTTAACGAAGCGCTAAGCTACACCCCCGGCGTGTTCAGCAACATCGGCGGCGGCGCGTCACGTTTCGACGCCATCGGCCTGCGCGGTTTCCACGGCGGCGACGTCGATAACCTGTTCCTCGACGGTATGCGCCTGATGAGCGATGGCGGCAGCCATAATATTTTGCAGATCGATCCGTGGTTTATTGAGCGCGTGGACGTAATCAAGGGTCCGTCCTCGTCGCTGTACGGTCAGACTATCCCCGGCGGGCTGGTCAACCTGACCTCAAAGCGCCCGCAGTTCCGCTCTGAAGGCCACTTCCGCCTCTCCGCCGGGACGCAGAACACGAAATCCGGTGCCTTCGACTATACCGATGCCATCAACGACCAGTGGGCCTTCCGCATCACCGGCATCACGCGCAATACCGATACCCAGTACGACAACACCCGGGAAGAGCGCTACGCCATCTCCCCGTCGCTGCTGTGGCAGCCGAGCGAAGACACCAGCCTGCTGCTGCGCGCCTACCTGCAGAAAGATCCCTCCGGCGGCTATCACGGTTCGGCGCCGATCGAAGGGGCGCTGTATGCCCGTAACGGCCACAAGCTGCCCAACAGCTACAACGAAGGCGACCGCCTCGATGGCTACCAGCGCCGCGAACAGCTTTACAGCGTCGAGTTCAATCACCGCTTCGACGATGTCTGGTCGCTACACTCCAGCGGGAGCTACACCCACAGCAACGCGAATCTCGCTCAGGTGTATCAGAAAGGCTGGGAGGGCGACAGCAATCTGCTGAACCGCGGCTACGTTGGCTCGCAGGACTCGCTCGATGCATGGTCCACCGATAACCGCCTGCAGGCCGATTTCGCTACCGGCGAGGTGAAGCACACCTTGACGCTGGGTGCGGAATATCACCGCTTCCGTAATGATATTCTTAGCACCGTAGGCAGCGCCGCGCTTCTGAACCCGTTCACCGGCGAAGCCACGCAAACGGGTCACGTCATCAACGATGCCTATACCAACGACAACAACCGCCGCTACTACCAGGCCGGGGTTTATCTGCAGGACGATCTGGAGTGGAACCGCTGGCACGTCGCGCTCTCCGGGCGCTACGATCGCGTGGTGTCGAAGCAGGTAAGCAATACCTTTAACACCGCATATCGCCGTTCAGATGATAAGGTTAGCGGCCGTGCATCGGTGCTCTACGCCTTTGAGAACGGCCTCTCGCCATACCTGAGCTACAGCCAGGCGCTGACGCCGTCGATCCTGCAAAGCGCCACCGGTGAACTGCTGCAGCCGAGCACCGCCGAGCAGTACGAAGCCGGCCTGAAGTATCAGCCGCCAGGCACCAGTGATATGTACAGCATCGCCATCTTCGATCTTACCCAGGAAGATGTCTCCCAGCGTGATGAGAACGTAGAGCCAGCCACTTACTACGCGGCCGGGGACGTGCACTCCCAGGGCGTGGAACTGGAAGCGCGTAACCAGATCACCCCGCGTCTGAGCGCCATTGCGGGCTACACCTGGAACCGCGTCAAGTTTGAAAATTCGCTCGGCGGCAAAGACGGCAATACGCCGCTGATGACGCCGGATCAGATGGCCTCGTTCTGGGCACACTATCAGTTCGACTACGGCATCAGCGCCGGCGCCGGGGTGCGTTACATCGGTAAACAGTGGGCCGAGGATCAGAACAGCAACCGTATCGGGTCAGTGACGCTGATGGATGCGATGGTGAAAGCGGATCTGGGCGCGTGGAACAGCGCACTGAAAGGGGCGTTCGTGCAGGTTAATGCCAATAACCTCACCGACCGCGAATACGTGTCGGGCTGCTACACCACTAACTGCTACTGGGGTGCCGAACGCACGGTAGTAGCAACCGTCGGCTACGACTTCTGATTAAAAACGGCGTATTACTGCCCCGGGAGAAGTAAGCCTGCGCACCCGCTACCCATACGAAGGTGGATGCGCTGCGCTTACCGACCCTGTGCATTAATGGTCGAACGCACGGTAGTAGCACCGTCGAGGATGACTGGTGATAAAAAAAACGGCCCATCAGGGCCGTTTTCTTCAAAATAGCGACTTAGTTGCGACGCACAAGTCGATAGATAGCCAGTACCACAATCGCACCCACTACGGCGACCATGAAGCTGCCCAGGTTGAATCCGGTTACGTCCCCACCGATACCAAAGAAAGTGGCGAGCCAGCCGCCGACAACCGCACCCACGATACCGAGAATAATGGTCAGGATGACACCGCCACCGTCACGGCCAGGCATGATGAATTTAGCGATTACACCTGCGATCAGGCCGAATACAATCCACGCCAGGATACCCATGTTTAACGTCCTCTTTAGTTGTGATTCCGGATGACGTCTCAGACCAGTTGCTGAGGCCGTCGTGAACTAAGTATAGGCAAGGAATTGAAAAAGGTGAGGAATATCACGAATTGATATTAAGTGGGGCTACAAAAAAGTTAAGTAGTTTGTATTAAGTTTTCTGCTTCAGTGCCGATAACTGGCGCTGAGATTCTTTTTAAATTCTGGCGAGGCTTCTGGTGTGAGCAATTACAATGAGCAGTTTTTAAAACAACATCCCCTTGCCATATCAGGCGTGCTGCGGGATCTGCAAAAGCAGCAGGTTCCGGTGCGCCTGTCCTGGAGCGGCGGTCAGCTGATCAGCCGTATCCTTGATGCCAGCAGCGAACGGCTGGTGCTCGATTTTGGCAGCCAGACCTGGGAAAATCAGAGCATTCTACGTGCGGAACACATTGATGTTGGGGCTGAAACCGACGGCGCGAAGGTAGAATTTGCCCTTTCCGCTGTGGAGGCCGGGGAGTATCAGGGGCTACCGGCATTTATTACCCCGTTGCCCGCCTCGCTGTGGTTCGTTCAGCGCCGCGAATTTTTCCGTATCAGCGCCCCGGTGCAACCCGCCTGCCACTGTACCGCCGTGATGCCGGACGGCAGCCGCCTGCGCTTTCGCGTGTCTGATATCTCGGTTGGCGGTATGGGGGCGCTGGTAGAAGGGGAAATGCCGGAGAATCTGACCGAAGGCATGATGTTTCCGCACTGCGAGGTCGATCTGCTGGATCGCGGGAAATACCATTTCGATATGCAGCTGCTCACGCTCTCCAGCCGCACCTTTGTGGACAGCAAGAACCACACCGTCAGCACGCCCCGTCTGAGCTTCCGTTTCCTGAACGTGAACCCGGCGACGGAGCGTGAACTGCAACGCATTATCTTCTCGCTGGAACGCGCGGCCCACGAAAAGGCCAGCCGCGTTCGCTGATCACATCGCTGCCATCGCCTGCTGGACCTTCCACAGATAACGTGGTGCCTGCGGCGATGGATGATTGTCTACCACGTGCTGGTAAAACTCCTGCGGACTGAGGTCGTTGATCTTCTCAATGGCCGCTTTGCGATCGGAAGAGAAGGTGCGCAGCAGCGCGCCTGCGCCGTTCACATAGGACACCACCAGCGCATACTGCATGGTCTGCGGATCTTCAATCCCCGCCAGGATGCCATGCTCCAGCACGCTCAGATACGCGGTGCCAATAGCGATATTGCGCTGCGGATCTTTCAGCTCGCGGGTGGAAGGCTGTCCGGCCCATCCCATATGGCGATACACTTCTTTTCCGGCGGTTGAGGCTTTAATCTGCATCAGACCGACCGCATTCGATGCGCTTACCAGCTCGGGTTTGCCCCCCGATTCGACGGCGATAATCGCCGTGATCAGGCGCGGGCTGACGCCATACTCCTCGCCTGCCTGCTCGCTGAACGGCATCCACTGCAGTGCCCGGCTGGTCGGCGCTTGGGCCTGCCACGGCACACTTTTATAGTCCGGCTTGCTGCTACAGCCCGCCAGCAGCAACATCAGAACAATGATTCCACTAAACTTCACGCTCACTCCCTCATCACATCAGATAAACAGGCCCGCACAACATACTGCCTGGTGCCGCTGCGCCGCAAGGGCACGCGCTCCCAAAATGCCCAGACAGCGGAGCGGCTGGGCAGAAGTATAACCGGCGGATGACAAGCCGGGCGCGACGCGGCATCATATTTCCCTCTTACCGCTACGCAGGGAGTTGCCATGTCCGTATTTCATTTGATTGCCCCGTCAGGCTACTGCCTGCAACAGCAGGCTGCCCAGCGCGGCGTGGCGCGTCTGGAGGCGGAAGGCCATCAGGTGGAGCATCAGACAGCGATCGCGCGTCGCCACCAGCGTTTTGCCGGAACCGATGCCGAACGGCTGGCGGATCTCAATGCACTCGCTACACTTCCCTGCGCGGTGGATATTGTGATGCCGGTGCGCGGAGGCTACGGCATGAGCCGCCTGCTGGATGGCGTGGACTATGATGCTCTGCTGGCGCGTCAGGCGGCCGATCCGCTGCTTATCTGCGGACACAGCGACTTTACCGCCTTCCAGCTGGCGCTGCTGGCTAAAGGGAATGCCATTACCTTCAGCGGGCCGATGCTGGCGGGGAATTTCGGTGCGGAGACTCTCGATGCCTTCACCCGGCACCACTTCTGGCTGGCGCTGCGCGAGCCGACCTTTACGCTTGCGTGGCAGGGCAGCGGCCCGGCCTGTACGGTCAGCGGCCAGGTGTGGGGCGGCAATCTGGCGATGATCGCCTCGCTGATGGGCACGCCGTGGATGCCGGCGATCGACGGCGGCATTCTGGTGGTGGAAGATATCAACGAGCATCCGTTCCGCGTGGAACGCATGCTGCTCCAGCTGTTCTATGCCGGGGTGCTGGACAAGCAGCGCGCGCTGGTGCTGGGCAGCTTCAGCGGTTCGTCACCGAACGACTACGACGCGGGTTATGATTTCAATGAGATGTGTGCCGGGCTGCGGGCGCGGCTGCCAATCCCGGTGATTAGCGGTCTGGCGTTCGGGCACGAGCCGCAGACGGTAACGCTGCCGCTCGGGGCGCAGGGCCGTTTAGCCCATGACGGGGAGCAGACCACCCTTACCCTGACCGGCCATCCGGTGCTGCGCTGAGTGAAAAATCATATTCACCACGCTTATTGAACAATCACCTCGTTGATAATTGTGGTATACCCATAATGGTGCAGACCACGCGCGCCGCGCTGCCGCGGGTCTGATCACACCGGGTATCAGGTTTTACATTTGCTTTGAGGAGATGATGCACTTTGGACGCAGGGGCGGTCGTTAGTTTATTTATCATGGGTTCGGTACTGGTAACCTTCAGTATTCTTTTGAGTTCGTTTTCATCCCGTCTCGGTATCCCTATTCTGGTCATCTTTCTCGCCATCGGCATGCTGGCGGGTGAAGACGGTATCGGCGGTATTCCGTTCGATAACTACCCTTTCGCCTACCTGGTGAGTAACCTCGCGCTGGCGGTGATCCTGCTGGATGGCGGGATGCGCACCCAGGCCAGCTCCTTCCGGGTCGCCCTCGGTCCGGCGCTGTCGCTGGCCACCGTCGGCGTGCTTATTACCTCCGGTCTGACCGGGATGGCCGCGGCGTGGCTGTTCAATCTGCCGATTATCGAAGGGCTGCTGATCGGCGCTATCGTCGGCTCGACCGATGCGGCAGCGGTCTTCTCGCTGCTGGGCGGCAAAGGCCTCAACGAGCGCGTCGGCGCGACGCTTGAGATCGAATCCGGCAGCAACGACCCGATGGCGGTCTTTCTCACCATCACGCTTATCGAAATGATCAAGCTGCATCACGTTCAGCTCGACTGGATGTTCGTGGTGCACATCATTCAGCAGTTTGGCCTGGGGATCGCGCTGGGGCTTGGCGGCGGCTATCTGATGCTGCAGACCATCAACCGCATCGACCTGCCGCAGGGGCTATACCCCCTGCTGGCGCTGAGCGGCGGTATTCTGGTATTTGCCGTTACCACCGCGCTGGAAGGCAGCGGCATTCTCGCGGTTTACCTGTGTGGTTTTATGCTGGGGAATCGCCCGATCCGCAACCGCTTCGGTATTCTGCAGACCTTCGACGGTATGGCCTGGCTGGCGCAGATTGGCATGTTCCTGGTGCTGGGCCTGCTGGTCACGCCCTCGGATCTGCTGCCGATTGCTCTCCCGGCCATTCTGCTTTCGGCCTGCATGATTTTCATCGCCCGTCCGCTGTCGGTGTTTGCGTCCCTGCTGCCGTTCCGCGGCTTCAACCTGCGCGAGCGCATCTTCATCAGCTGGGTGGGTCTGCGCGGTGCAGTGCCGATCATTCTTGCCGTCTTCCCGATGATGGCCGGTCTGGAGAATTCGCGCCTGTTCTTCAACGTCGCCTTCTTTGTGGTGCTGGTCTCGCTGCTGTTGCAGGGGACGTCCCTCGGCTGGGCGGCGAAGCGTGCAAAAGTGGTGGTGCCGCCGGTGGGCCGCCCGGTTTCGCGCGTCGGGCTGGATATTCACCCGGAAAACCCGTGGGAGCAATTTGTCTATCAGCTCAGCGCCGACAAGTGGTGCGTGGGCGCCGCCCTGCGCGACCTGCATATGCCCGCCGATACGCGTATTGCCGCGCTGTTCCGGGATAATACCCTGCTGCACCCCACCGGCAGCACCCGGCTGCAGGAAGGGGATGTGCTGTGCGTGATTGGCCGCGAGCGTGACCTGCCAGCGCTCGGCAAGCTGTTCAGCCAGTCGCCGCCGGTAGCGCTGGATCAGCGCTTCTTCGGCGACTTTATTCTTGAAGCCAGCGCACGGTTTGCGGATATCGCGGTGATCTACGGTCTCGATCTGGATGAGGGCTTTGATACCCAGCAGACACTGGGCGAAATGGTGCAGCGCAAACTCGGGGCCGCACCGGTGGTGGGCGACCAGATTGAGTTTGCCGGGATGATCTGGACCGTAGCAGAGAAGGAAAATAACGACGTGCGCAAGGTCGGCGTGCGCACCCCGGAAGACGAGGCGGAGTAATCCGCCCCGGCTAAAGGTTACAACGTCACTACAGGCACACGTGGGGCCAGGGCGCACATCAGCTCATACCCCACAGTGCCGCTGGCGGCCGCCACGTCGTCAATTCTGATCTCTTCGCCCCAGAGCTCTACCGGACTGCCAATTCCCGCCTGCGGGCACGGCGTCAGATCCACGGCCAGCATATCCATCGACACTGTCCCGACAATCCCGGTTTTCACTCCTTCCACCAGCACCGGCGTGCCGTCCGGGGCATGACGCGGATAACCGTCAGCATAGCCCCCCGCCACGATACCGATGCGCTGCTCGCCCTGCGCCCGGAAACGGCTACCATATCCGACGCAGGCCCCGGCATGCAGGGTCTGAATACCGATAATTTCGCTCTTCAGGGTCATGACCGGTTTCAGGCCGCTGGCGGCAATATCCTGCCACTGCCCGCTCGGCGAGGCGCCATAGAGAATAATGCCCGGACGCACCCAGTCAAAATGGGTCTCAGGATGCCAGAGCGTGGCGGCAGAGTTCGCCAGCGAGCGGCGGCATGCCAGCCCTTCGGCGGCCTGCTCAATACGCTTCATCGGTTCGATAATGCCGTCCGGCTTTTCAGCATCGGCAAAATGCGCCATTAACGTCAGCTCGCCGACGTTGGGAATAGCCCGCAGCTGCTGCCAGATGCTGTGCACCCGCTCCGGGGCGAAACCGAGTCGGTTCATGCCGCTGTTCATCTTCAGGTAGACGTCGATCGGATCGTGCAGCTTCGCACTGGCCAGGGCTTTCACCTGCCAGTTGCTGTGCAGGCTGGTGGTGAGCCGGTATTTGTCGAACAGTTCCAGCTCATCGGCATGGAAAAAGCCTTCCAGCATCAGGATCGGCCCTTTCCAGCCGCGCTCGCGCAGCAGAATAGCCTCTTCAAGATTAAGCAGCGCGAAACCGTCGGTGGCGCCGAGAGCGCTCCAGACGCGATCCAGCCCGTGACCGTAAGCGTTGGCTTTCACCACCGACCAGACCCGCGCCCCGGACGCGGCGCGGCGGATAATCTGTAAATTCTGGCGCAGCGCCTCGAGGTTCAGGCTCGCCGTAATGGGACGTGACATGACAGCTCCTTGTTACTGATGCGCGCCGTGCCACTCCCGGGCGGTCTGCGGCGTAAAGCGGGCGTCGTAGCGCGCCACCGAGAGATCCTCAAACGGAATAGCCGGCGTGCGCCCGGAAATAACGTCGCTGAGCATCTGACCTGAACCGCAGGCCATGGTCCAGCCGAGAGTGCCGTGGCCGGTGTTAAGCCAGAGATTTTTAAACGGCGTGCGGCCAACGATGGGCGTGCCGTCCGGCGTCATGGGGCGCAGGCCGGTCCAGAAGCTAGCCTGCTCGATATGCCCGCCGCGCGGATAGAGATCGCGCACCACCATCTCCAGGGTTTCGCGGCGCGGTTTCAGCAGATCGGTGTTGAAGCCGACGATCTCCGCCATGCCGCCGACGCGAATACGGTTATCGAAGCGGGTAATGGCGATTTTGTAGGTTTCATCCAGTACCGTCGAGACCGGCGCACCGCTCTCGTCGGCGATGGGAATCGTGAGCGAGTAACCTTTCAGCGGATAGACCGGAATATCCACCAGCCCCCTGAGCATGGCGGTTGAATAGGAGCCGAACGCCATCACGTAGCCATCGGCCTTAATCACCTCATCGCCGCACTTCACACCGTAGATGTTATGTCCTTCGTACAGCAGGCGATCCACCGGCGTGTTGTAGCGAAATACCACGCCGGCGTCCTGCGCCATACGCGCCAGGCGCTGGGTAAACAGCTGGCAGTCGCCGGTTTCATCGTTGGGCAGACGCAGGCCGCCGGTCAGCTTGTTCGCCACAGCCCCCAGCGCCGGTTCGGCTTCGGCCAGGCGATGCGACTCCAGCAGCTGCCACGGCACCCCGGCCTCCTCCAGCACGGCGATATCCTTTGCCGCGTTTTCAAACTGTTGCGCGGTGCGGAACAGCTGTAACGTGCCGCCCTGCCGCCCTTCGTATTCGATGCCGGTCTCGCTGCGCAGCGTTTTCAGGCAGTCGCGGCTGTATTCCGCGAGGCGCACCATGCGCCCTTTATTCTCCTGATAGTGGCGCATGTCGCAGTTGCGCAGCATCTGCCACATCCATTTCAGCTGGAAGGCGCTGCCGTCGAGGCCGATAGCCAGCGGGGCATGGCGCTGGAACATCCATTTGATCGCCTTCAGCGGTACGCCTGGCGCTGCCCACGGGGCCGCATAGCCCGGTGAGATCTGCCCGGCGTTGGCCGCGCTGGTCTCCAGCGCCGATCCTTCCGCGCGGTCAATCACCGTAACCTCATGACCTGCCTGATTCAAATACCAGGCGGTGGTCACGCCGACCACCCCACTTCCCAGCACCACTACACGCATATCGACTCCGCTTCGAGGTAAAGAATAATCTTCTGATTACAAATTGATAACTCAGTTGAAAATGTTATTCAACATACGGCTTTTTTATGGTGACTTGCCTCACACATCGCTGCACCGGTGCGGGATGGCTGGTTTCAGGATCTCCTTCTGCACTTCAATTTTCCGTAGCGTAAAACTCTGCCGGAAGCGGCAGAAGCGGCGCATTTCAAATGCGAAATCGCAAACAAAAAATTTTTGCTGCACGCGCTAACTGGACGCCGTGTTCTATGCTTGTGAATGAGGCTCTTACCTGAAAAAGAGCCCGTGACAATGAGGGCGCGCTAATGGCTACAGTAACTGATTACAGTATGAAGGATGCCACCCGACTGAGCGACGGACCCGACTGGACGTTCGAGCTGCTCGATGACTACCTGGCGGAGATTGACCGCGTGGCGAAACTCTACCGTCTCGACACCTATCCGCATCAGATTGAAGTCATCACCTCCGAGCAGATGATGGACGCCTACTCCAGCGTAGGGATGCCAATCAACTATACCCACTGGTCATTCGGTAAAAAGTTCATTGAGACCGAGCGGCTGTACAAGCACGGCCAGCAGGGGCTGGCGTACGAGATCGTCATCAACTCTAACCCCTGCATCGCTTACCTGATGGAGGAGAACACCATCACCATGCAGGCTCTGGTGATGGCGCATGCCTGCTACGGGCACAACTCCTTCTTTAAAAATAACTACCTGTTCCGCAGCTGGACTGACGCCAGCTCCATCGTCGATTATCTGATCTTTGCCCGCAACTACATCACCGAGTGCGAGGAGCGCTACGGGGTTGAGGAAGTGGAGAAGCTACTCGATTCCTGCCACGCCCTGATGAACTACGGAGTCGATCGCTACAAGCGTCCGCAGAAAATATCATTGCAGGAGGAAAAAGCGCGCCAGAAAAGCCGCGAGGAGTATCTCCAGAGCCAGGTGAACATGCTGTGGCGCACCCTGCCGAAACGCGACGAAGAGAAGACCGTCGCCGAAGCGCGGCGATATCCCGCCGAGCCCCAGGAGAATCTGCTGTACTTTATGGAGAAAAACGCCCCGCTGCTCGAATCCTGGCAGCGTGAGATCCTGCGCATCGTGCGCAAGGTGAGCCAGTATTTCTATCCGCAGAAGCAGACCCAGGTGATGAACGAGGGTTGGGCCACCTTCTGGCACTACACCATTCTCAATCACCTGTATGACGAGGGGAAGGTCACCGACCGCTTTATGCTGGAGTTTCTCCACAGCCACACTAACGTGGTATTTCAGCCGCCCTATAACAGCCCGTGGTACAGCGGTATTAACCCCTACGCCCTCGGCTTTGCCATGTTCCAGGACATCAAGCGTATCTGTCAGTCACCGACCGACGAGGACCGGTACTGGTTCCCGGAAATCGCCGGCAGCGACTGGCTGGAGACGCTGCATTTTGCGATGCGGGATTTCAAAGACGAAAGCTTTATCAGCCAGTTCCTGTCGCCGAAAATCATGCGCGATTTCCGCTTCTTTACCGTGATGGATGACGATCGCCAGAACTACCTGGAGATCTCGGCGATTCATAACGAAGACGGTTACCGCGAGATCCGCAACAAGCTGTCGTCGCAGTACAACCTCAGCAACCTGGAACCCAATATTCAGGTGTGGAATGTGGATCTGCGCGGCGACCGCTCCCTGACGCTGCGCTACATTCCGCAGAACCGTGCGCCACTGGACAAGGGCCGTCGCGAGGTGCTGAAGCATGTGCATCGCCTGTGGGGATTTGACGTGATTCTGGAGCAGCAGAACGACGACGGCAGCGTGGAACTGCTGGAGCGCTGCCCGCCGCGGCTGAATACGTTGTAGCCCGGGCTATGCAGTACAAAGGCCATCGAACAGTTCAGCTTATAGGGTGGGTAAGCGTAGCGCACCCACCTTTGAAAATGCAGCTGCGGCGGGTGCGCAGGCTTACCCGCCCTACAAGGCTGTAGCCCGGCACGATGCAGTAAAAAGGCCACCCTGGGGTGGCCTTTTATTTAGCGGCTGTGCATCGCCAGATCGCCGGGTAGCGACTTCTGCATGCGGTGCCAGATCTCGCCACTCTCGTGGCCGTAGCGGCGCACGGTTTCATACACCTGGTCGTGCAGGCCGTCGCGGCACAGCGTGCCAAGCTTGTGGTAAAAGCCGAGCGCCAGGCTGCGGGCTTCCGGGTTCGCGAAGTAGTGGCGACCAATGCGGGTATACAGCCCTTTCATGCCGTTTAAAATCAGCCCGTAAATCGGATTGCCGGAGGCGAACGCCAGGCCGCGGAAGATGTTGTAGTCGAGCAGCGCGAAGGCATCGGCGTGATCTTCCACTTCATCGGCGGTGGCCAGCACCTTCTGCGCCTCTTCCGGATGCTGACGGAAGGCGGTGCGAATAAAGATGGTGGAGATGTTCGTCCGCACCGACAGCAGGTTATCGATAAGCTGCGGCACGCTTTCGTGGTCGAGACGCGCCAGGGTTTCCAGGATGTTGAGGCCGGAAGTTTCCCAGAAGTTATTCACCTTTGTCGGCTTGCCGTGCTGGATGGTCAACCAGCCATCACGGGCGAGGCGCTGCAATACTTCACGGAGCGTCGTGCGGGTAACACCAATCAGTTCAGAGAGTTCACGTTCAGCAGGCAGGATCGATCCCGGGGGGAAGCGGCTGTTCCAGATGCTTTCGATAATATACTCTTCCGCGAAACCCGCAGGGCTTTGCGCCTTAATCACCATAGAGAGATTTCCATTACATTGCTTTAGCAAATTCACTCATCATACCAGAGCCCCGGACCCGCAGATAGCCGCTGCGGGGGCCAAAAAGGGGATCGTTCTTCGATTTTTGTCAATGAATGTCAGCGTAATGCAGATTTGCGTCTTGCCTGACAGGCGCACGTCCTCTAGGCTCAGCCGTTACGTACTTCTTTTCATGGAACCCGCAAGGGAAACGCGTGTGGATATCTCATTTGGTCGTGCTCTGTATCGCAACTTCCTCGGCCAGTCGCCCGACTGGTACAAACTGACGCTGCTGGCTTTTCTGGTTATTAACCCACTGGTATTCCTCGTCAGCCCCTTTATCGCCGGCTGGCTGCTGGTGGTGGGGTTTATTTTCACCCTCGGGATGGCGCTCAAATGCTATCCGCTGCTGCCCGGCGGGCTGCTGGCGATTGAAGCGGTCGCCATCGGTATGACCAGCGCCGACCATGTGCGCGAGGAGATCGCGAATAACCTCGAAGTGGTGCTGCTGCTGATCTTTATGGTGGCGGGCATCTGGTTTATGAAACAGCTGCTGCTGTTGATTTTCACCCGACTGCTGCTGACCATTCGCTCGAAAACCCTGCTGTCGCTGGCGTTCTGCGGTGCGGCGGCGTTTCTCTCTGCCTTCCTGGATGCCCTCACCGTGGTGGCGGTGGTCATTAGCGTCGCGCTGGGTTTCTATGGCATTTACCATCGCGTCGCTTCGCGCGGCGACGAACCGGGTGAACTGCATGACGATTCCGGCCTCGCCCATGACAGCCGCGAGACGCTTGATAAATTTCGCGCCTTTCTGCGCAGCCTGATGATGCATGCCGGCGTGGGTACCGCGCTTGGCGGCGTAGTCACCATGGTCGGCGAGCCGCAGAACCTGCTGATCGCCCGCACCGTTGACTGGTCGTTTGGCGAGTTTATGCTGCGCGTCGCTCCGGTGAGCATGCCGGTGCTGGTCCTGGGCCTGTTGACCTGCGTACTGCTGGAGAAGAGTCATCGCTTCGGTTACGGCGAGCCGCTGCCGGAGAAGGTGCGCCATATTCTGCGCGATTACGAACAGGATGCCAGCGCCAGACGCACCCGCCAGGAGCGCCTCAACCTGGTGGTTCAGGGGCTTATCGGCGTCTGGGTGATTATCGCCCTCGCCCTGCACCTGGCCGAAGTCGGGCTGATTGGCCTGTCGGTAATTATTCTCGCCACCTCGCTGTGCGGCGTTACCGATGAACACACCATTGGCAAAGCCTTTACCGAGTCGCTGCCCTTTACTGCCCTGCTCACCGTGTTCTTTGCTGTCGTGGCGGTGATCATCGATCAGCAGCTGTTCGCGCCGATTATCGGCTACGTGCTGCAGGCGGAGCCGCAGTCTCAGCTGTCGCTGTTCTACCTGTTCAACGGCCTGCTGTCGTCGGTTTCCGATAACGTGTTTGTCGGCACGGTCTATATCAACGAGGCGAAACATGCGTTTGAACAGGGCATCATTTCGCTGGAGCAGTACCACCTGCTGGCGGTCGCGATTAACACCGGCACTAACCTGCCTTCGGTAGCGACGCCCAACGGCCAGGCGGCGTTCCTGTTCCTGCTGACCTCCTCGCTGGCACCGCTGATCCGGCTCTCCTACGGGCGAATGGTGTGGATGGCGCTGCCCTACACCATAGTGCTCACCCTCACCGGCTGGCTGTGCGTGGAGTACACGCTGGTGCCGTTTACCGACTGGCTGCTCGCCAGCGGTCTTATCGCGAAATAACGCCTGCTCCTGGCATATCGGGTGAATACCGCCCGATATGCCGCTTCACGTCAATAAACTCCCGTTTCGTCAGATATTTTTTGGCTGCCAGGTGGCGGCAGAGCGGTTTTCGTTTACACTGCCGCTTTACCGCATAATGCAGGGAAATCAGATTATGTTGCGATATTTGAATCAGTGCTCGCGCGGACGTGGCGCCTGGCTTTTAATGGCCCTGACGGCGTTTGCCCTGGAGATGGTGGCGTTGTGGTTCCAGCACGTCATGCTGCTGAAGCCGTGCGTGCTGTGTATCTATGAGCGCTGCGCGCTGTTCGGCGTGATGGGTGCGGGCCTGCTGGGTGCCATCGCCCCGAAATCACCGCTGCGCTATGGGGCTATCGCCCTGTGGATTTACAGCGCCTGGGAAGGCTTACGGCTCTCGTATGAGCACACCATGCTGCAGCTGCACCCGTCGCCGTTTGCCGTCTGCCCGTTCGCGGCAAAATTCCCCACCTGGCTGCCGCTCGACAAATGGCTGCCGCAGGTGTTTGTCGCTTCCGGCGACTGCTCGGTGCGCCAGTGGGAGTTTCTCTCTCTGGAAATGCCGCAGTGGTTGATCGGTATTTTCGCCGCTTACATGCTGGTCGCGCTGCTGGTGTTGATAGCCCAGCCGTTCAAACCGAAACGTCGCGATCTGTTTGGTCGCTAAGCAGAACGCGCCTCAGGGCGCGTTTTTTGTCTCTGCCGCCTGGCTTGTCTGGCGCAGGCTTTTCTATACTTAGCCTGTGTCCGGCAACTGAGGAGGAATGAATGCACTATTTTCTGATGCAGGTAGAGAAAGACAATCCGAACGATGCGCCGGAATCCGGCGATAAACAACCGGTTCCGACGAAAAAGTAGTAAAAAAAGGTCGCTTCGGCGACCTTTTTTATCTCCTGTGGCCAGGATACGCTTCAGCAGTTAACTTACCGGGGCGTCCAGCACGCGGTGGATCACCGCAGAAAGCTCGTTGATTTCAAACTTGGCGACGTAAGCATCCGCGCCCACTTTACGCACGTGCTCTTCGTTAGCACTTCCCGACAACGAGGAGTGGATCACCACCGGAATGCGCTTCAGTTTGTCGTCCAGCTTGATGTTGCGCGTCAGGGTAAAACCATCCATTTCCGGCATTTCCAGATCGGTCAGCACCATGGCGATTTTATCGCCGATCGGTTTGCCCTCTGCCTGCGCTTCTTTCGCCATCAGCTTGATCTTTTCCCAGGCTTCCAGCCCGGTGTTGTGCATCAGCGCCGGAATGCCCATGCTCTTCAGCCCTTGCTCCAGCATGGTGCGGGCGACCTTCGAATCCTCTGCCACGATGGCCACCGCGCCCGGTTTGATGTTAAAGGTGCGATCCTTCACCTCTTTCATCGGCACGTCGCGGGCCGACGGAATGATGTCATACAGGATCTGTTCCACGTCCAGCACCATCGCCAGTTCGTTGGCCTGCTGGTCATCATCGAGACAGGCGATGCTGGTGATGTTGCGGGTGCTCATCGCCGACTCGGCCGGATGTACCTGGTTCCAGTTGAGGCGCACGATATTGTCCACCGCTTCCACGGCGAACGCCTGAGTGCTGCGCGCATATTCGGTGACCAGCAGCAGGTTCAGGCCGGTGGTGGGCGTGCAGCCCGCAACCGCAGGCAGATCGATAACCGGGATAATCTGATCGCGGATGCTCACCACGCCCAGCAACGGGGATTTCATGCCCGCCGCGCGGGTGATGGTTGGCATCGGGACAATTTCGCGCAGCTTGAAGACGTTGATGCCAAACAGCTCTGACTTGTCAGAGTGCAGCGCGGTGCCCAGGCGAAACAGCAGCAGCTCAAACTTATTTGACAGGGCGAGGTTCGCCCTCTCATCAATCTCTTTCTGAAAGTTATCCACTTTTCCCTCCACGGTATGCGGGTCGTTGTTAGCTCATGAGGCGTCAGGAATGATGGTTAACGGAATATCCACATCGCTGTCAGACACGTGCGCTACAAAAAATTGTTCTGAAGAAGTTATCGACAGCGGAAGGAAAAAATACAGGTCAGGGTGAAAGAGTTTTTTGATTACGAAGCATTTAACGCGGAAATAACCGGAATGAAAAAATAAGCCGCACGTTTATTAAGGAATTCTCGCGTGCGGCTGTTACTGCCTGCAAGCCAGCCAGGCTGACTTAAGGCGGCGATTAATAAGAGGCGGCTTCGCCCAGCGGACGGGTTTTAAACCGGCGATGCACCCAGAGATACTGTTCCGGGGCGCGCAGAATTTCATCTTCAATTTTTTTATTGATGTACCCTGCTGCCGCCTGCTCGTTACCCGACGGGTAATCGGTAAGCATATCGCCGATATAGAGACAATAGCCGGCGTTATCTTTACGCCGAATCATGGTGATGGTCAGCATCGCCGCGCCGGAGAGGCGTGAGATAACGAAGGTGCCGTTCGTGGTGGCAGTGTTCTGCATTGCGAAGAACGGCGCAAACACGCTGCCCTTGCGGCCATAATCCTGATCCGGCGCGAACCATACCGCCTCGCCTTTCTTCAGCGCGCTGACCAGGCCTTTCAGATTACGGCGATCGATCATGGCTTTATTAGAACGCAGGCGACCCCGGGTCTGCACAAACTCCAGCACCGGGTTGTTGTGCGGGCGATAGGTCGCCATCATCGGACGACATAAGCCCATCACTCGGCCGCCCAGCTCCAGCGACATAAAGTGCACGCCGACCACCATCACGCCTTTGCCCTGATCGAGGGCGCGCTGCAGGTTGGCAAAGCCTTCTACGTCAAAGTGCTTGCGTAGTCGGGCATCGCTCCAGAACCAGGCCATGCCGGTTTCGATCAGCGCCATGCCAAGCGAGGTAAAGTTATCGGTCAGCAGCGTGCTGCGCGAGAAGTTATCCATCGCCGGAAAGCACAATTCCAGGTTGCGGTTGGCAACGTACTCACGTTTTTTCAGGAACGGGCGCGCCAGGCGGCCCAGAGTGCGGCCAAGTTTTACCAGCAGCGGATAAGGCAGCTGCACCAGCAACCAGAGAATGGTTACGCCAGTCCAGGTCATCCAGTGGCGCGGATGTAAAAATTCAGTTTTAAAATTTTGAGGCATTCAGTGTCATCTACCAGCAATAAAAAAGTGGTAGCGGTTGTGGTCACAAATAATGTGCCGCACGGCGCTACGTTATTACGAGTTATTAACAGCCATCAGGTATAGAAAGGGTGTTATTACCGCGGAGGAGAATGTTTCTGACAAAGAGGAAAGGCAGAAGCGACTGCAGCGACGGTTTCGCAACGAGTGCTTACGATGCACTGAAGCGCATTAAATAGATACTCTTTTTTCGTAAACCAATCAAAAGAGTATGTCCGGGTGTGAACCAGTGATTCACACCAGCGGATTACTCCTGTTTTAATGGTGTGTGGCGCGCCACTCGTCAACCATCTCCTGACTGACATCATCTTTATAACAGAGCGGTGCTTCGCCTCCGGCGCGGCTCCACGCGCTGCGCTTGCCGCAGGAACTGCCGTTGCGCGCCCGGTTATACGGGCACGGACAGTTGCCATCGTACCCGGCAATCGAGTCCGCAATAATTTCTTCTTTTATCTTGTTATCCGACGGGCGGCTACCCTTTGCTAACGCCGCATCGCTGAATATTAATCCAATTACCACAAACACAACAACGCCTGACGCCCTGATGTTCATCATGGTTATCCTGTAGAGAGGGGAACCGCCACGGTAGCACGCCATCATGCGGTGAATATTGATTCACGGCAATAATGAAATAGCGTGTCGTGGCTGCGGGCAATACATATATTGCGAATATTAATTAGCGATCGTTAGCGGGTAAAAAATAATATTTATCAGGCTAATTAATTTTGCGGGTAATAACCAGAACCGGGGGGGGCGTTTATCGGGCCCCTCAAGGGTTTACTGTGCCCAATCCGGTTTATTCAAAATATGGTCCTGCCAGTCGCGGACTTCCGATTCACGCACTGCAATATGGCGCACCGAGATACGCTCGCCGTGCATGGCGGCTTTGGAGCCGGCAATCAGCGGGTGCCAGGCGGGCAGCTGTTTGCCTTCTGCCAGCAGACGATAGGCGCAGGTATGCGGTAACCACTCGAAGGTCGGCAGGTTTTCGCGCGTCAGTTTGATGCAGTCCGGCTCGTAGTCGAAGCGGCGCTCATAGTTGCGGCACTGGCAGGTTTTGATATTGAGCTGGCTGCAGGCAACGTTGGTGAAGTAGATTTCATCGCTGTCTTCATCCATCAGCTTATGGAGGCAGCACTGACCGCAGCCGTCGCACAGGGATTCCCACTCTGCGTCACTCATATCATCCAGGGTTTTGCTCTGCCAGAACGGGATGTCAGCCATATCGTTTACCACATTTTGTTGCACGGACGTCCGCGCTGCAGGCGGACAAAAAGGAGGCGAATTCTATCAGCTGCACGGCCCGCACGCAAAGCGGGCCGGGTGGGAGGTGCGTTTACAGCACCCGGGTGGTGACGGATTCGCCGTTAAGGCTGACCACCAGCTCATCGCCGTTTGCCAGCGGGCCGACGCCTTCCGGCGTACCGGTCAGGATCACATCCCCGGCGCGCAGAGTGAAAAAGCGGCTCATATAGGCAATAAGCGGCACGATCTTATGGATCATCTCCGCGGTGGTGCCCTGCTGACGGATTTCGCCGTTCACGCTCAGCGCCAGCGTCGCGTTCTGCGGGTCGCCGTCAAAGGCCGCCGCGGGAATAAAGCCGGAGATCGGACAGGAGTTATCGAAGCCTTTGGCCTTTTCCCAGGGCCGCCCCGCCTTTTTCAGCGCGCCCTGCAGATCGCGCAGGGTCAGATCCAGCGCCACGCCGTAACCGGCAATCGCCTGGCTGACGTGTTCTTCCGTTGCCTGACGCAGCGTAGCGCCAATCAGCACGGCCAGCTCCACTTCGTGATGAACGGAGCCCAGCCCCTGGGGCAGCGAGAGCGGCTGATGAAGATCGCAGAGCGCCGTTTCCGGTTTGATAAACAGCACCGGCTCCTCCGGCGTCGCGCTGCCCATCTCCTGAATGTGCTTCGCATAGTTGCTGCCGACGCACACCACCTTGCTGACCGGAAAATCAAGCAGAGCGCCCTGCCAGTTATGATGCTGATACATATCCTTCCCCTGTCGTCATTTAGAAAAAACACTATCCGCGTCCGGCCGGGCTGCTGTCAATCGCTGAGAATGGCGTCGGCCATCGTACCGATGCTGATCGCGAAGTACCACGAGCGGTTCCAGTGCATCAGCGTGCGGAAGTTGGGATAGACCATAAAAGCACGCTGCTGACCATCTTCCGGCAGAATAATCCAGGCCTGCCGGTCAATCGCAGGTAACGGGCTCCCGTCGGCCTGGGTTACGCCGGCGGTGCGCCAGGCGTTAACGGTTTTCCCCTGGCCGCTGTCGGTGCCAGCCTCGGTTTTATCGAAGCCCTGGGGAAGCCGCACTTCGCGCCCCCACCCTTCCCCCATCTGCCAGCCCTCTTCCGCCAGATAGTTGGCCGTCGAGGCGAACACATCGTCGAGATTGTTCCAGATATCGATCCGGCCGTCGCCATCCCCGTCCGCGCCATAGCGCAGATAGGAGCTGGGCATAAACTGGTTCTGCCCCATCGCGCCGGCCCACGAGCCTTTCATCTGATCAGCGGTGATTTCACCTTTATCCACCATTTTCAGGGCAGCGATCAGCTCCCCGGTAAAGAATGCCTCGCGCCGCCCTTCGAAGGCCATGGTGGCCAGCGCCGAGAAGACATCCTCTTTACCCTGAATTTTACCGAAGCGGCTTTCCATCGCCCATAGCGCCACGATGTAGTGAGCCTGTACGCCGTACTCCCGGCTGATGCGCTGCAGAGCGTGGCGATGCTCGTGTGCCATACGCCGGGCGTCGCGCACTTTCTCAGGGGTAATAACCCTTGTGAGATAATCATCAAGCAGGATTTTATTTTCGAGCTGACCGCGGTCGGATTTGATTACCCGGTCAACAAAATGAATATTGTCGAAGGCGGCAGTGAGCGTCGCGTCGCTGATGCCTGCGGCGCGCGCTTTACTTCTCAGGGTCTCGACGTAGGCCGGAAACTCAGCGGGGTTACGGCCCGTCTCTGCCAGACGCTGGGTGGTGGCGGGCTCAGGAGCCGGGGCGGTAGCAGCGGGCTGCGCCGCACAGAGGCCAGAGAAAAAAACAGTACTGGCAACGAGGCCTGGGGTGAGGTATTTCATGCGCTTTCCTGAACGTTTACACCATAACATCTGGTTAATTTAGCCAGGAAAGCGCCGGGATGTGCAGCAAATACTATTTATTGTTTTGTAACTTTAAATGTTCTTTGAGCAAATTTTCCGGCGGCGGCGGTATTTGCAAATAATATCCCTGGGCGTTGAGCATTTCTTTCACTTTACTCAAATCGGCGTGGGCTAATTTTTTCTTACCGTCCAGCGGCAATAACATCGTCAGAATCGGCTGACCAAAACTTTCCATCAGTTCCGCCGGCACACGAGAGAAATCGTCTCTTTTTTCAACATACAGATAGGTCTGATCGCGTTTGTTACTTCGGTAGATCGCACAAAACATATTTTTACTCGAATTTGTCCGGATGGTGACTTGCCTCAATATAATAGTGACTATAACATGCCTGATAGTCTTCGGAATATCATCCAGTGATGGGTGATTCAAACTGAATTGAGTAAGGCCAGGATGTCAAACACGCCGATTGAGCTTAAAGGAAGTAGTTTCACCTTATCTGTGGTTCATTTGCATGATGCAAAACCCGAGGTAATCCGTCAGGCTCTGGAAGACAAAATTGCCCAGGCGCCCGCTTTTTTGAAAAATGCGCCGGTGGTACTGAACGTTTCACAGCTCAATGGCGAAGCAGACTGGACGCAGCTGCAGCACATTATCGCGCAAAGTGGTCTGCGCGTGGTGGGCATCAGCGGCTGTAAAGACGAACGCCTCAAATCAGCGATCGCCCGGGCGGGCCTGCCGTTGCTGACTGAAGGCAAAGAGAAAGCCCCCCGTGCTGCGAAGGCCCCCGAGACCGACGCCCCCTCTCCCGCTGCGCCTGTTGTTACTCCGGTCACAAAATCACGCTTAATTGACGCTCCGGTACGTTCCGGTCAGCGCATTTATGCCCCACACTGTGATTTGATTGTGACCAGTCACGTCAGCGCCGGTGCCGAACTGATTGCCGATGGCAATATCCATATTTACGGTCACATGCGCGGGCGCGCCCTTGCTGGCGCAAGCGGAGACAGGGACGCACAAATATTTTGTACCCACCTGGCGGCGGAGCTGGTCTCTATTGCGGGTGAATACTGGCTGAGCGATCAAATCCCGGCCGAATTTTATGACAAAGCAGCGCGGTTGAAACTGACTGACGGCGTGCTTACTGTCGACACATTGAGTTAAGCCCTTTTTAACAAGGAACACCTTTATGGCACGCATTATTGTTGTTACATCGGGTAAAGGAGGCGTTGGCAAGACCACCTCCAGCGCGGCCATCGCTACGGGTCTGGCCCAGAAGGGTAAGAAAACCGTGGTTATCGATTTCGATATCGGTTTGCGTAACCTTGACCTGATCATGGGCTGTGAACGCCGCGTGGTTTACGACTTCGTTAACGTGATTCAGGGCGACGCCACCTTAAACCAGGCGCTGATCAAAGATAAGCGTACCGACAACCTGTTTATTCTCCCGGCTTCGCAAACGCGCGACAAAGACGCCCTGACCCGCGACGGTGTGGAAAAGGTGCTGGATGAACTGCAGACCATGGATTTTGATTTCATCGTCTGTGACTCCCCGGCGGGCATCGAAACCGGCGCGCTGATGGCGCTCTACTTCGCTGACGAGGCCATCATCACTACCAACCCGGAAGTGTCATCGGTGCGTGACTCCGACCGCATTCTCGGCATTCTGGCTTCAAAATCGCGCCGCGCCGAACGTGGCCAGGACGCGATTAAAGAGCACCTGCTGCTGACGCGTTACAACCCGGGCCGCGTGAGCAAAGGCGATATGCTGAGCATGGAAGACGTGCTGGAAATCCTGCGTATTCCGCTGGTTGGCGTCATTCCTGAAGATCAGTCCGTGCTGCGCGCCTCCAACCAGGGCGAGCCGGTTATTCTGGATTCCGATGCTGATGCCGGCAAAGCCTATGCCGACACCGTTGACCGTCTTCTGGGAGAAGAACGCCCTTTCCGCTTCATTGAAGAAGAAAAGAAAGGATTCCTCAAACGCCTGTTCGGAGGATAAGTTATGGCATTACTCGACTTTTTTCTCTCCAGAAAAAAGACCACCGCAAATATCGCGAA
This sequence comes from Siccibacter colletis, assembly GCF_025914095.1. Taxonomy (NCBI): domain Bacteria; kingdom Pseudomonadati; phylum Pseudomonadota; class Gammaproteobacteria; order Enterobacterales; family Enterobacteriaceae; genus Siccibacter; species Siccibacter colletis. Next base: position 2,327,897 of record NZ_CP074352.1, read on the forward strand.
AGAGCGATTGCAGATTATTGTTGCCGAGCGTCGTCGTAGCGATGCCGAACCGCATTATTTGCCGCAGCTGAAGCGGGATATTCTGGAAGTGATCTGTAAATATGTACAGATAGATCCGGAAATGGTCACCGTCCAGCTCGAACAAAAAGGCGACGATATCTCGATTCTGGAACTCAACGTTACGTTGCCGGAAGCCGAAGAGACAAAATAATCGCAATAAAATAACCCAGGGCATGCCCTGGGTTATTTTTTTAGCCATTTTGCCGTCAGCGCAAATTATTTAGCGCATACACAGCCAGACCCCTGTAATTATATCCAGCGCATTCAGGCGTCATTCAGCACGGCTTTTAACGGCTCAGCTAATAATTCTCCGCGCCAGCCGCTAATCAGTTCCGGCATATTATTTTGCGCTTTCAGCTTCCAGTGCCAGTTCAGCAGCTGGTTAATCTGACGACGCGATGCCAGTAATTCCGCGCTAACGCCCTTCTCTTCTCCCACCTGCTGCACCAGCGCTTTAATCGCCTTAAAGATTTTGCGATAGCCGGGCATATCCACCAGATTTGCCAGCGGCTCGGGCAGCGCCTCTTCCGGCAAGGCCTGCGCCTGAGCGACCATATCCACCAGCGTCTTACCGTGGAAGCGGATTTCGCTGCCGGAGAGGCCGAGGCTGCTCAGCTCACCGAGGCTCGACGGCAGATAACGCGCCACCTGCCAGAGATTCTCTTCGCGCACCACGAAGTTCACCGCCATATCGCGCTCGCGGGCATGGCGCAGACGCCAGGCGGCCAGCAGCCTCAGGCAGGCGAGCTGACGCGGGCGCAGCTGCCAGGCGTTACCAATCTCACGCCACGCGTCGTCTGGCGTCAGCACTTCACTGCGGCGTTTGATCATCAGACGGCACTCATCAAGCGCCGCGGGCAGCCAGCCTGCTGCTTCGGTTTTTGCCACCAGCTTGTTGGCGATGGGCAGCAGATACCAGACGTCTGCGGCAGCGTAGTCGCACTGACGCTGGGTCAGCGGGCGCGCCAGCCAGTCGGTGCGGGACTCGCTCTTATCGAGTTTTACGCCGGTCCAGGTTTCAACCATCGTGGCGAAACCGCAGGAGAGCGCTTCACCGGTAAACGACGCCAGGATCTGGGTATCGATCATCGGCTCCGGCATCACGCCAAAGCGCGAGGAGAACACTTCAAGATCTTCACTGCCCGCGTGCAGGAATTTGGTCACGGCGCTGTCGGTCAGCAGCGCTTTGAACGGCGCCCAGTCGGTGATGGGCAGCGGGTCGATCAGCGCCAGCTGCTCGCCGTCAAACACCTGAATCAGGCCCAGCTGCGGATAATAGGTGCGGGTGCGAACGAATTCGGTATCCAGGGCGATGGCGGGTGACTGACGCACGGCGTCACACAGGGTGCGCAGCGCGTCGTCGGTGGTGATCATCTGATAATTCAAATTACATTCTCTTTGGTTTGCGCCCATAAAAAACGCCGGCTTAGCCGGCGTCAGGCGACGTAATCAACGCTCAGGGGGTATTGTTGCCTGGCTTTGTCGCTTCGTCACGTAATTCTCGCCGCAAAATTTTGCCGACGTTGGATTTCGGCAGCTCATCGCGGAACTCCACCAGCTTCGGCACTTTATAACCGGTAAGGTGGCGGCGACAGAACGCGATCAGCGCCTCGGCGGTGAGCGCATCCTCTTTTTTGACCACGAAGATCTTCACCGTCTCGCCGCTGACGCCGGACGGCACGCCGACCGCCGCGACTTCACGCACGCCGCTGTGCTGCATCACCACGTCTTCAATCTCATTCGGGTAGACGTTGAAGCCGGAAACTAGAATCATATCTTTTTTGCGATCGACGATGCGCAGGAAGCCCTCGTCGTCCATCACCGCGATATCACCGGTGCGCAGCCAGCCGTCCTGAATGATCTCGTCGGTGGCGTCCGGACGCTGCCAGTAGCCGAGCATCACCTGCGGGCCGCGCACGCACAGCTCACCCGGCTCGCCGTGCGGCACTTCGTTGCCCGCATCATCAATCAGCTTCGCCTCGGTGGACGGCACCGGCAGACCAATGCTGCCGCTGTGGTAGTCGATGTCGTGCGGGTTGACGCTCACCAGCGGCGAGCATTCGGTCAGGCCGTAGCCTTCCAGCAGGAACTGGCCGGTAAGCTTCACCCAACGATCGGCGACCGCCTGATGCACCGGCATACCGCCGCCGGCGGAGAGGTTCAGCGTAGAGAAGTCCAGCGCCTGGAACTCTTTATTATTCAGCAGCGCATTGAACAGGGTATTCACACCAGTCATGGCAGTGAACGGATATTTCGCCAGCTCTTTGACCAGGCCGGGAATGTCGCGCGGATTGGTGATCAGCAGGTTGTTACCGCCCAGCTCGATAAACAGCAGGCAGTTCATGGTCAGGGCAAAGATGTGATACAGCGGCAGCGCGGTGACTACCAGCTCTTTACCGCGATGCAGCAGCGGGCCGTAGGTGGCATTCACCTGCTCCAGGTTGGCAAGCATGTTGCGGTGGGTGAGCATCGCCCCTTTCGCCACCCCGGTGGTGCCACCGGTATACTGCAGAAACGCGAGGTCGTCACCGAGCAGTTCCGGCTTCACGTACTGCATGCGGTAGCCCGCCTGCAGCGCGCTGCGAAACGAAATCGCGTCCGGCAGATGGTACTTCGGCACCAGCCGCTTGATGTATTTGACGACGAAGTTCACCAGCGTGCCTTTAGCACTGGAGAGCTGGTCCCCCATGCGGGTCAGGATCACGTGTCGAACCTGGGTCTTAGCGACCACCTTCTCCAGGGTATGCGCGAAGTTGGAAACGATGACGATCGCGCTGGCCCCGCTGTCGTTGAGCTGGTGCTCCAGCTCGCGCGGGGTATAGAGCGGGTTAACGTTCACCACCGTCATACCGGCGCGCAGAATACCGAACAGCGCCACCGGGTACTGCAGCAGGTTGGGCATCATCAGCGCTACGCGATCGCCCTTCTGCAGACCCAGACCGTGCTGAAGATAAGCGGCAAAGGCACGGCTGCGCTCTTCAAGCTTGCGGAAGGTCATCACCTCGCCCATGTTCATAAACGCGGGCTGATCGGCATAGCGCGCGGTAGCGTGCTCAAACATTTCGACAAGCGACTGATAGCGGTCGGGGTTGATTTCGGCCGGTACGTCGGATGGATAGCGGTTAAGCCATACCTTATTCACTACTTCACCTCTGAAATTGCTGTTTGTCGTCATCACAACCCCAACCAAATAAACAAGCCGTTAACATTATATTAACTCAGCGTACCAGTTTATTAATTAACCCGATGTCAGGTTGCGAAGCGCGTCACTAATTATTTTTATGATGTTGTACAAACAAAGAGACAGCGGACCGGCCGCTGTCTCTTTACTTGCTAAATCAAGATGTTATTCAACAACGTTCTGGATCACCGCCGGGCCGGGGTTGTACCAGCCCCACCCGCCATAACCATAGCCGCCGCGCCAGGGATGCGGTCCCCACAACCAGGGATCCATCGGTTGCGGCGGCATCATTACCTGCTGGGTGACGCGCCAGCGTTTGTAACCCTGGGCCTGCATCACGAGGAATTTATACGGCGTATTGCCGATTTTTCCTTCTGCGGTGCCGGTGATCGGCCCCACGACGGTGACCAGCTGATTGCGGAAATCTACCGGGTCGAGGAAACCGGTCACCTCGGCATAGATACGCCCGCGGGACGGCTCATTAAGGGTCGGGCGCGCGCCTTCATCCAGGCGTACGGTGGCGATCTCCAGCCTGGTTTTCCCCTGCTGATTTTCCACCGCCATCACCTTGCCGCCGAAGCGCGCTTCCTGGCCGACAAACAGCTCAGGCGCGTTCATCACCCGCGCCAGATCCTGCTGCGGGGTCGGGCTGGTGCCTTTGATGGCATCAGGCACGGTCACGCAGCCGGACAGCAGCGTCGCCGCTGCGAGAAGACAACCTGCCAGTAGCTTATGGCTTGCCATGTGCAACTCCTTAACTCCGCCCGGGGGCGATGAGCAATTACTCTCTGCCTGGAAGTTTCTTCCACGCCACTTCATTACGCAGGTAGACCGGCTCGGTCTGATCCACCGCGGTGGTCAGCCCCTGGGCCAGTTTCGTTGCCGCCAGCGGCAGCATATCTTGCGCCTGCGGAAGCAGCATGTCGCCGTCGCGCAGCGTGATGCCGGACCCGGCGGCCATGTCAGGCCACGCCTGCCACCCTGTGCCAACTATAGCCCATTCACCGTCAAGTAACGTCAGGCGCGCGGTCACCGCCTCCGGCTTGAGCACCGCTTCGGTTTCTTCCCCGTGCCAGTGGCCGTTTTCGTCACGCTGGTACTCTGCCCAGTAGACTTCACCCATGCGGGCATCAATGGCAGCCAGCACGCGGGTGGCCCCGGTCTTGCGCCACGCACCTTCGGCCATGGTCGCAAGCGTAGAGACACCGATCATCGGCAGCGACGCGCCGAATGCCAGCCCCTGGGCGATACCGATCCCGATACGCACGCCGGTGAAACTTCCCGGCCCACGTCCGAAGGCCAGGGCATCAATATCAGACAGTGAAACACCCGCCTGGTTCAGCACATCGCGCACCATTGGCAGAATGCGCTGCGTGTGTTCCCGGGGGCAGAGTTCGAAGTGGGCGTGGGTGGTGCCGTTGTCCAGCAGCGCAACGGAACAGGCTTCCGTCGCAGTATCAATTGCCAGAATTCGCATGAGATAAGCGCTCTCGCAGTCAGCTAAAGAAAAAGTGGCGCGGATAGTACCACATTCCGCGCCACATTACCTGGCTTCGCGCTTGCCGAGAAACGCAACGGCCTGATTAATATCCCGGGTGCGCGGCGCGGGCGGCAGACTGGCGAGAAATACCGCGCCATAAGGGCGCATCACCAGACGGTTATCGCAGATCACCAGCACGCCGCGATCGTCGGTATCGCGAATGAGACGGCCAACGCCCTGTTTCAGGGTGATCACCGCATCCGGCAGCTGCACATCGGCAAAAGGATCGCCGCCGCGCAATCGGCAATCTTCCATGCGCGCTTTCAGCAGCGGATCGTCCGGCGAGGTAAAGGGCAGCTTGTCGATAATCACCAGCGACAGCGCATCGCCGCGCACGTCCACCCCTTCCCAGAAGCTGCTGGTTGCTACCAGCAGCGCGTTACCGGCGCTGACGAACTGGTCCAGCAGCTGGCTTTTGCTGGTCTCCCCCTGCATCAGCACCGGTAGCGTCATGGTAGCGCGGAACTGTTCGGCAAGATCGCGCATCATGGCGTGGGAGGTACAGAGCATAAAGCAGCGCCCGTTGTTGGCCTCAATCAGCGGCCTGAGCATCTGTGCCAGCTGACGCCCTGCTCCAGGCCGGTTGGTTTCCGGCAGGTTGCGCGGGACGCAGAGCAGCGCCTGGCTGGCATAGTCGAACGGGCTGGGCAGTAGCAGGGTCTGCGCCTCGTCCACCCCGATACGGCTGGTGAAGTGGTGCAGCTCATCGTTCACCGACAGCGTCGCCGAGGTAAAAATCCAGCTGCCGGGCTGGCGGGCCATGACGTCCTTGAACTTCTCCGCCACGGTGAGCGGCGTCAGCGCCAGGGTAAAGTGACGGGCGTTGCACTCGTACCAGTAGCTGTACCCCGGCTGGTTGATCTCTTTCAGCCGTTTCAGGCGGCCACGGTAGATCGTCGCGCGCTCAAAGGCGCTGTCGAGCATCGCCGAGCGGCCCAGCGAGAGCTTCGCTACGTCGTAGCACAGCTCCAGGGCGTCATCGAGCAGCAGCAGCGCCCGGCTGATGTTCGGGTCGGCCAGCAGCTCGCGCAGGTTGCCGCGAAAACCGGGGTCGCCAAGCTGGAGCCGGAAATCCTGGGCGCTCTGCGCCAGACGGTCGGCGCACTTCTGAAGCTGCTGGGTGTCTTTCAGTTCAGTGCGGTATGCGATGGTGATGTCTTTGGCGAGATCGAGCAGTTGGCGGCTGGAGATGGACTGGCCGAAGTACTGGCTGGCGATGTCCGGCACCTGATGGGCTTCGTCGAAGATCATGACCTCGGCTTCGGGAATCAGCTCAGCGAAGCCGGTCTCCTTCACCACCATATCGGCGAGAAACAGGTGATGGTTGACCACCACCACGTCGGCATCCATCGCTTTTTTACGCGCTTTGACCACGAAACAGTCTTTATACAGCGGGCAGTCGCTGCCGAGGCAGTTGTCGTTGGTGCTGGTGACCAGCGGCCAGGCCTGGGAGTCTTCGGCAACGCTGGCGCAGGTGCTGATGTCGCCGTCCACCGTCTGGTTGGCCCAGCTGCGCAGGATCACCACATCGCTCAGGGTCTGTACCGGCAGATCGCCGCCGGCGATGGTTTGCTGCTCCAGGCGCTCCAGGCACAGGTAGTTGGAGCGGCCTTTCAGCAGCGCCAGCTTGCCTTTAAATTCAAGCGCGCGGGCGACGGTAGGCAGATCGCGGCTGTAGAGCTGATCCTGCAGGGCTTTAGAGCCGGTAGAGATGATGACTTTTTTGCCCGCGCGCAGCGCCGGAGCGAGATAGGCGTAGGTTTTCCCGGTGCCGGTACCGGCCTCGACCACCAGCGGCTCGCCGCGTGCAATGGCCCCGGAGACCGCTTCTGCCATCTGACGCTGTGGCTCACGCGGTTTAAAACCGGGAATCGCTTTTGCGAGTTGCCCGTCGACTGCGAAATCGTCCGTCACACTACCCCCTGTGGAAATTGCCAGTGATTATGTCAGGGCAGCCCGATTTTAGCCAGCCGAAGAGATGACGCGCGCTGCACAATATGGCAGGCTTGCAGACCATTGATGACAACAGAAAAAGGAAACAGCGATGACAATCGTGCGTATCGATCCCGCAGATCGTTGGTCTGACGCGGTGATCCACAATCAGACTATCTACTACACCGGCGTGCCGGAAAATCTGGATGCTGATGCTTATGAACAAACCCGGAATACCCTGGCGCAGATCGACACGCTGTTAACCGCGCAGGGCAGCGACAAATCACGCATTCTCGATGCCACCATTTTCCTTGCCGACGGGGACGACTTCGCGCTGATGAACAAAGCCTGGGATGAGTGGGTGGTGGCAGGCTCCGCGCCGGTGCGCTGCACCGTGCAGGCCCGCCTGATGAACCCGCGCTATAAGGTGGAAATCAAGATTATCGCCGCCGTGTAATGGTCTGCCGCTACCGGGTGACGGTGGCGGCCCGGGCGTTACTCCTCGTCCTCATCCTCAAAACGCGCGACCACGCGCTCGCCGGTATGATTCTCACGCAGCTCCTGCGCGACCAGGGCAATGGCTTCACCGCTGCTCATGCCCTGGGTCATCAGATCATGAATTCGCTCTACAGCCTGCTGCTGCTGTTCATGGGTAAGTGAAGGTAAACCTGCAAACATGATTGACTCCTGATACATTGGCGGGCTGTTATTATTTCATGTCCCCTGCGGGGTTACCAGCCGTGACCGCCACCGCAGGCTTTCAGGTTAGCGTGAATGACTACCGTATCGAACCACACTCTCTCGCGTCTCTCCCTCCCCTGGGAACCTGACGCCGCTGCGCGCTATTTTGCGCCGCTGGCCCATCAGCCCTGGGCGATGCTGCTCCACTCGGGTTTTGCCGATCATCCCCACAATCGTTTCGACATGCTGGTGGCCCAGCCGCACGTCACGCTGCAGACCCGTGGTGGGGTGACGGCTATAGCCAGTGCCACCGGCGTGCGCGAAGAGCAAGCCGATCCGCTGGCGCTGTTACGGCAGGCGCTGGATGCCATGAACTGGTCCGGCGAGGCCGACCCGGCGTTGCCGTTTACCGGCGGGGCGATGGGCCTGTTTGGCTATGACTTAGGCCGCCGCTTCGAATCGCTGCCTGAACAGGCCGAAGCCGACGTGCAGACGCCGGATATGGCGGTGGGCATTTATGACTGGGCGCTGATTGTCGACCACCTTCTGCAGAACGTGACGCTGGTCAGTCGCACCGACGTGCACGCCCGGCTGGCGTGGCTTGAGGCGCAAACCGCGCCGGCGACTGCCCCGCTGCGTCTGACCACCCCGTGGCAGGCGAACATGACCCGCGCCGAATATGGCGATAAATTTCGTCAGGTGCAGGCGTTTCTCGCCAGCGGCGACTGTTATCAGGTGAACCTTGCCCAACGCTTCAGCGCCGGGTACACCGGGGACGAGTGGCAGGCGTTTGTTCAGCTCAACGCCGCGAACCGCGCGCCATTCAGCGCCTTCCTGCGTCTGCCGGAGCAGACGATACTCAGCCTGTCGCCGGAGCGCTTTATTCACCTCGCCGAGCGCCGCATCGAAACTCGCCCAATCAAAGGCACGCTGCCGCGGCTGGCTGATGCAGAAGCCGATGCGGCGCAGGCGCAACGTCTGGCGGCATCACCGAAAGATCGCGCTGAAAACCTGATGATTGTCGATCTGATGCGCAACGACATCGGGCGCGTTGCCACGCCGGGCAGCGTGCGGGTGCCGGAGCTGTTCGTGGTGGAACCCTTCCCGGCGGTGCATCATCTGGTGAGTACCATCACCGGCGAACTGCCCGCCGATCGCCATGCCACCGACCTGCTGCGCGCCTGTTTCCCCGGCGGCTCCATTACCGGCGCGCCAAAAGTGCGGGCGATGGAGATCATCGAAGCGCTGGAGCCGCAGCGGCGCAACGCCTGGTGCGGCAGCATCGGCTACATCAGCGCCTGCGGCACTATGGATACCAGCATCACCATCCGCACCCTTACCGCCACGGCGGGCACGCTCTACTGCTCAGCCGGAGGCGGGATCGTGGCCGACAGCGAGGAAGCCGCGGAATATCAGGAAACTTTTGATAAAGTTAACCGTATCTTACGCAATCTGGAGTCGTGCGATGGATCTGACGCTTGATACTTTTTTATCCCGTTTTCAGCTGCTGCGTCCGGCCCCCGGGCGCGGCGCGCTTAACCAGCGCCAGGCTGCCGTACTGGTGCCGGTAGTGCGTCGCCCGCAGCCCGGACTGCTGCTGACCCAGCGCTCGGTACGGCTGCGTAAACACGCCGGTCAGGTGGCGTTTCCCGGTGGCGCGGTGGATACCAGCGACGCCTCGCTGATTGCCGCCGCGCTGCGTGAGGCCGAAGAAGAAGTGGCGATCCCACCGGAGTGTGTCGAGGTGATTGGCATTCTGCCGCCGGTGGACAGCGTCACCGGTTTTCAGGTCACGCCGGTAGTGGGCATTATTCCGCCCGATCTGCACTATCACGCCAGCGAAGATGAAGTGGCGGCGGTGTTTGAAATGCCGCTGGCCGAGGCGCTCAACCTCGGGCGCTACCATCCGCTGGATATTCATCGGCGCGGGAATGCGCATCGGGTCTGGCTGTCGTGGTATCAGCATTACTTTGTCTGGGGTATGACGGCGGGGATCATTCGCGAGCTGGCGCTTCAGCTCGGGCTTCGCCCGGAAGGCGAGGTCTGAGCGCGGGCCAGGCGTGAAATCTGTGCGCTGCCCCCAGTTGTTTACATCATAGCCAGGCTATACTTCAGAGATAAATGCTGCAAAACAGCGCCTTAAGTAAAATAGTATATTAGCGTTTTTTGCTTTATCGATTAGTTTAATTCATGTGAATAGTTGCCTTCCGGAACCAATAACCTCTTACACTAGCCGCTGATCTAACATCGTCATCGCGACAACCCGATGACCCTGGCAGGAGTTTAAACGTGATTAGTATATTCGACATGTTCAAGGTGGGCATTGGCCCCTCCTCTTCCCACACCGTCGGGCCGATGAAGGCCGGGAAGCAGTTCGTCGATGATCTGGTCGAAAAAGGCATTCTGCATGACGTGACCCGCCTCGCGGTTGACGTCTACGGTTCCCTCTCGCTTACCGGTAAAGGCCACCACACCGATATCGCCATTATTATGGGTCTGGCCGGCAACGAGCCTGCGACCGTCGATATCGACGCCATCCCGGCTTTTATCCGTGATGTGGAAACGCGCGAGCGCCTGCTGCTGGCCCAGGGTCAGCACGAGGTCGATTTCCCGAAAGACAACGGCATGCGTTTCAGCAGCGATAACCTGTCGCTGCACGAAAACGGTATGCAGATCCACGCCTTCAGCGGCGACAAGCTGCTCTACAGCAAAACCTACTACTCCATCGGCGGCGGATTTATCGTTGATGAAGAGCACTTCGGCAAAGACGTGGTGGGCGAAGTGCAGGTGCCTTACGCGTTCAGTTCCGCCAAAGAGATGCTCGGCTTCTGCAAAGAGACCGGGCTGTCGCTCTCCGGCATGGTGATGCAGAACGAACTGGCGCTGCACAGCAAAAGCGAGATCGAGGCTTACTTCGCTGACGTATGGCAGACCATGCGCGCCTGTATCGACCGCGGTATGAATACCGAAGGCGTGCTGCCAGGCCCACTGCGCGTGCCGCGTCGCGCCTCGGCGCTGCGCCGTCTGCTGGTGTCGAGCGATAAGCTCTCCAACGATCCGATGATCGTGGTGGACTGGGTGAACATGTTTGCGCTGGCGGTGAATGAAGAGAACGCCGCAGGCGGTCGCGTGGTAACCGCCCCGACCAACGGTGCCTGCGGGATCGTGCCGGCGGTTCTGGCTTACTACGATCACTTTATCGAGCCGGTCAGCCCGGACATCTACATTCGCTACTTCCTCGCGGCAGGCGCTATCGGCGCGCTGTACAAAATGAACGCGTCCATCTCCGGTGCTGAAGTGGGTTGCCAGGGCGAAGTGGGCGTGGCCTGTTCAATGGCCGCAGCCGGGCTTGCCGAGCTGCTGGGTGCCAGCCCGGAGCAGGTGTGCGTCGCCGCAGAAATCGGCATGGAGCACAACCTCGGTCTGACCTGCGATCCGGTCGCCGGCCAGGTGCAGGTGCCGTGCATCGAGCGTAACGCTATCGCCTCGGTGAAAGCGATCAACGCTGCGCGCATGGCGATGCGTCGCACCAGCGAGCCGCGCGTATCGCTGGATAAGGTTATCGAAACCATGTACGAGACCGGCAAAGACATGAATGCCAAATACCGCGAAACCTCGCGCGGTGGCCTCGCCATCAAGGTCCAGTGTGACTGATTAAAAAAAGCGCCGCTAAGCGGCGCTTTTTTATTTCTCCGGCATCATCTTACGCCGTGCTGGCAGGCAGAACGCATCCACCTGCCGGACACAGCGGTCATGCTATGCCGCTACGATTACTCTTCTTCATCTTCGTGCAGCGGTTTATCGCGGGTAATGCGCACCAGATCGACGCGGTAGTCGTTCGCTTCGACGATGGTGATATGCAGCGGCGCGACGTGGATTACGTCCCCGGCGTGCGGGATACGTCCGTTAGCCGCGATCACCAGCCCGGCGACCGTCGCAATATCTTCATCTTCATCCACCAGATGATCGACATCCAGCTGCTGCTGAATGGCATGCAGGTCGGTGGACCCTTTTACCAGCCAGCCGTCGCCGTCATGGACGATTTCCGGGGTTTCATCCGCATCCGGGAACTCACCGGCAATCGCTTCCAGCACGTCCAGCGGCGTTACCAGACCCTGCACCACCCCAAACTCGTTATTGACGATAACGAAGCTGCCGCGGGCGCGACGCAGCACGCCAAGCAGGTTGATCGGGTCGAGGGTCTCCGGGACCACGATGGCCGGCGAGGCAGAGGCGATAGCCGCCACATCGACGTTATCATCCAGGGCCACCAGCAGCTCTTTCGCCCGCACGATACCAATCACTTCATCCAGTTCGCCGCGACACACCGGAAACAGGCTGTGCGGTGACGAGAGCAGCTGCTGACGAATTTCGTCCACGCTCAGGCTGGCGTCTACCCAACTGATTTCGCCGCGCGGGGTCATGATGCTGCGCAGTGAACGCTGAGCCAGTGTCAGCACGCCGTTGATCATGTAGCGCTCTTCTTCGGCGAAGGCCTCAGCCGGAACCGGCACCATCGCGTTGCTGTTGCTGTCAGGCTCGCTCGGCTGGGCAGACTTACGACGATTGCCCATCAGACGCAGGATCGCATCCGCAGTACGGGCGCGCAGCGGCTGGGAGGACTGATGGCGCAGGAAGTTGCGACGCGCAATCTGGTTAAACACTTCAATGATGATGGAGAAGCCAATCGCCGCGTAGAGGTAGCCTTTCGGAATATGGAAACCGAAGCCTTCCGCCACCAGGCTCAGACCAATCATCAGCAGGAAGCTCAGACAGAGCACCACCACCGTCGGATGCTGGTTCACGAAGCGAGTCAGCGGTTTGGAGGCCAGCAGCATAACGGCCATCGCGATAACTACCGCCGCCATCATGACCGGCAGATGGTTCACCATGCCCACCGCGGTAATGACCGCATCGAGGGAGAACACTGCATCCAGGATCACGATCTGCACAACCACCACCCAGAAGCTGGCGTAGCCCTTGCCGTGCGATTCGTCGTGCTGGCGGTTCTCAAGCCGTTCGTGAAGCTCGGTGGTGGCCTTGAACAGCAGGAAGATCCCCCCGACCAGCATGATCAGGTCACGCCCTGAGAAGGTGAAGTCCCAGACGGTGAATAACGGACGCGTTAGCGTCACCATCCACGAAATCAGCGATAACAGGCCGAGACGCATAATCAGCGCCAGCGACAGACCGATGAGACGCGCTTTGTCGCGCTGCTTCGGCGGTAGCTTATCGGCCAGGATGGCGATAAATACCAGGTTATCGATACCGAGAACAATTTCCAGAACGACAAGCGTTAACAGCCCCGCCCAGATTTGGGGGTCCATCAAGAATTCCATGACAAGCTCCTGCTTAAGGAATGACTAAACGGCACCACGGCATCTGCGGGCGCTGAACTGAAAAGGATAGATGAGACTGGGCGATGTTCGCCGCAAAACGTGGCCGGAAACGGCAATGAAATGAAAAGACGTCGGTGACGGTCCATACGGTGGGCTGCTGCCCGCTACTCCTGTTAATTAATCAGACGCGTACCTTAGCAAAGGGACTTATCTTTTTGCAAAGCTTTACCAGACTTTGCAATTTTTATGCAACGCTCACCCCGTAATTTTCAGGGGGTATTTGCAACGTAGTTCGATGACTAAATTACGGAACTGCATCACATTCTTTATTTTTTCACGCTCTAAAATTATTCGCGGTAACAGGTTCTTATACATACTCAACGTTATCTGAATCGTTTCACTCCGGTGTGCGGTTCACAATACGCGTCAGCAGGCGCGTATTCACGATAAGAAAGGAGGTAGCAAGTGACCATTGCTATTGTGATAGGCACACATGGCTGGGCGGCTGAGCAGTTGCTTAAGACCGCTGAAATGTTATTAGGCGAACAGGAAAATGTAGGCTGGATCGATTTCGTGCCGGGTGAAAACGCCGAGACGCTGATCGAAAAATACCACGCGCAGCTTGAGAAACTCGATACCCAACAGGGCGTTCTGTTTCTGGTCGATACCTGGGGAGGCAGTCCGTTTAATGCCGCCAGCAGGATCGTGGTTGATAAAGAACAGTATGAAGTCATTGCCGGGGTGAATATCCCCATGCTGGTTGAAACCCTGATGGCGCGCGATGACAACCCGTCGTTAGCGGAGCTGGTGGCGGTAGCGGTAGAAACCGGACGCGAAGGCGTCAGAGCGCTGAAGGCTAAAGCGCCGGAAAAAGCCGCTGCGCCTGCCGCCGCTGCCGCAAATACTACGCCCCACCCTGCCGTGCCCGCGAAACCGATGGGGCCGGAAGACTATATGGTTATCGGCCTGGCGCGAATCGATGACCGTTTGATCCACGGCCAGGTCGCTACCCGCTGGACCAAGGAAACCAACGTAACCCGCATCATCGTGGTCAGTGATGAAGTGGCAGCGGACACGGTACGTAAAACCCTGCTTACTCAGGTTGCCCCTCCCGGCGTCACCGCCCACGTGGTGGACGTTGCCAAAATGATCCGCGTTTACAACAACCCGAAATACGCCCGCGAGCGCATGATGCTGCTGTTTACCAACCCGACTGACGTTGAACGCGTGGTCGAGGGCGGTGTGAACATCAAATCCGTGAATATCGGCGGCATGGCGTTTCGCCAGGGGAAAACCCAGGTTAACAACGCGATTTCCGTCGACAGCGCCGATATTGAGGCCTTCCGCAAGCTCAATGCGCGCGGTATCGAGCTGGAAGCCCGCAAAGTCTCTAACGATCCGAAACTGAAAATGATGGATTTGATCGCCAAAGTCGCGCCGTAACGCGCCGCTGAAATCCTCACTGACATCTGATTTTTTCACAGGAGAAGTACAATGGAGATAACCATTCTTCAGATTGTGCTGGTGTTTATCGTGGCCTGCATTGCCGGTATGGAATCGGTGCTCGATGAATTCCAGTTTCACCGCCCACTGGTGGCCTGTACCCTGGTCGGCGCCGTGCTTGGTGATATGAAAACCGGCATCATTATCGGCGGTACGCTGGAGATGATTGCGCTGGGCTGGATGAACATCGGTGCGGCGGTTGCCCCCGATGCCGCGCTGGCGTCAATTATTTCCACCATTCTGGTCATCGCCGGTAATCAGGGCATCGGCTCCGGCATCGCGCTGGCGATCCCGCTGGCTGCCGCAGGCCAGGTACTGACCATCATCGTGCGTACCATCACTGTAGGCTTCCAGCATGCGGCCGATAAGGCGGCCGACAGCGGCAACCTGACGGCGCTGTCCTGGATCCACGTCTCCTCCCTGTTCCTGCAGGCGATGCGTATTGCTATTCCGGCGGTGATCGTGGCCATTTCGGTGGGCACCAGCGAAGTGCAGAGCATGCTGAACGCCATCCCGGAGGTGGTAACCAGCGGCCTGAACATTGCCGGGGGCATGATTGTGGTGGTCGGTTACGCGATGGTCATCAATATGATGCGCGCCGGCTATCTGATGCCGTTCTTCTATCTTGGCTTCGTTACCGCGGCGTTTACCGACTTCAACCTGGTGGCGCTGGGCGTGATTGGCGCAGTGATGGCGGTGCTCTATATCCAGCTTAGCCCGAAATACAACCGTACCGCTGGCGGTCCTGCACAGGCTGTGGGTTCCAACGATCTTGATAACGAACTGGATTAACAGGTGAGCGACATGGTTGATATCACAAAAACAACGACTGAGAAAAAACTGACCCAGGGCGATATTCGCAGCGTGTTCCTGCGCTCTAACCTGTTCCAGGGCTCATGGAACTTCGAAAGGATGCAGGCGCTGGGCTTCTGTTTCTCGATGGTGCCGGTTATTAAACGCCTGTATCCGGAAAACAACGAGGCGCGCCGTCAGGCAATCAAACGCCACCTGGAGTTTTTCAACACGCATCCTTACGTTGCCGCGCCGGTGCTCGGCGTGACGCTGGCGATGGAAGAGCAGCGCGCGAACGGCGCCCAGATAGACGACGGGGCCATCAACGGCATCAAAGTCGGTTTGATGGGGCCGCTGGCCGGCGTGGGCGACCCGATTTTCTGGGGCACCGTGCGTCCGGTGTTTGCCGCGCTGGGTGCGGGGATCGCCATGAGCGGCAGCCTGCTGGGTCCGCTGCTGTTCTTCATCCTGTTTAACGCGGTACGTCTGGCCACGCGCTATTACGGCGTGGCCTACGGGTATCGCAAAGGCGTGGACATCGTGAAGGACATGGGCGGCGGCTTCCTGCAAAAACTGACCGAGGGGGCGTCAATTCTCGGCCTGTTTGTCATGGGGGCGCTGGTCAACAAGTGGACGCACGTTAACATTCCGCTGGTGGTATCCCGGATCACCGACCAGACCGGCGCGGAGAAAGTAACTACCGTGCAGACCATTCTCGACCAGCTGATGCCGGGCCTGGTGCCGCTGCTACTGACCTTCGCCTGTATGTGGCTGCTGCGCCGTAAGGTTAATCCGCTATGGATCATCGTCGGCTTCTTTGTTATTGGTATTGCCGGTTACGCGGTTGGCCTGCTGGGCCTGTAAGACTGTGAGTGATAACCGGGGGCCTACCCCCGGTTTTTTTATGCGAGAGAGAGTATGACGCTGACGGATATGGTTCTGATGGGATGCATTGTGGCCCTGCTCGGCTGGGCGATTTACGATGAGGCAGTCCTTGAGCGACGCCGCGGAAAAACGCTGCTTGCCGTTGCACTGTTGCGCCGCGGGCGCGCGGACAGCCTGATTTTTACTGGTCTGATTGCCATTCTTATCTACAACAATATTGCCGCTCAGGGCGCGGTTCACACCACCTGGCTGCTCGGCGCGCTGGCGCTGATCGCTATTTATCTTTTCTGGCTACGCACCCCTAAAATACGCTTTAAAGCGCAGGGCTTTTTCTTTGCCGGAAACTGGACGGAATATAACCACATTAAGGCTATGAATTTGTCTGAGGATGGCGTACTGGTAATGGAATTAGCGCGCCGACGCCTGCTTATTCGGGTAAGAAATATTGACGACCTGGAAAAGATATATAATTTTATGATTAAAAATCAATAGATTAAAGATATAGCAATGTCTATATTTGCCGCATTTTCCGCCAGCGGGATTTATAGCCAGAGCTATATTTCCGGCGATTGTTACGGTTATTTTAAAATCAATAACGAGTCAGTGGCGATAAATGTAACGCATTCCCATTGTGCTAAAAATAATACAGTTTGTGTGTTGTTAAGACTTTCCCAAATATGGTACTGTTCTGCCCGTCGTTGGGGAGTAGCCGATCTCCTTCCCCGGAGATGTACGTGTCAACATACTCGTTGCAAAACGTGGCGCGTACGGACTGAACACCGGTTCAGTCAGGCGAGACCATAGGCACAATTACTGCTGATTACTGGGGGCAGTGGTTGTGTATATGGAAATTCCCGGTCAGGACGCTTCAATGAATCTTTCCGCTACCCTGCTGCTCGCTTTTGGCATGTCAATGGACGCTTTCGCCGCGTCGATTGGTAAGGGTGCCACGCAACGCCAGCCTAAGTTCTCTGATGCCCTGCGTACCGGTCTGATTTTTGGCGCTATCGAAGCACTGACGCCGCTGGTGGGATGGGGGCTGGGCACCCTGGCGAACAAAGTGATCCTCGACTGGAACCACTGGATCGCCTTTATCCTGCTGGTATTTCTTGGCGCGCGCATGGTGCTGGAAGGGCTGCGCGGTAACACCGATGAGGAACCCTGCCGCCGTCACAGCTTCTGGCTGCTGGTTACCACCGCCTTCGCGACCAGCCTTGATGCAATGGCCGTCGGGGTCGGGCTGGCGTTTCTGCAGGTTAATATTCTCTGGACGGCGCTGGCTATTGGCGGGGCGACGCTCATCATGTCTACTCTCGGGATCATGATTGGTCGCTTTATCGGGCCGCTGCTCGGGAAACGCGCCGAGATCCTCGGCGGCGTGGTGCTGATCGGCATCGGCTGCCAGATCCTGTGGAGCGCAATTGGCGGCTAGTCGCGTCGCCAGAGGCTGATGCAAAAATCGGTTTCACAGCTGAAAGCCTCCGCGGCCGCCAGCTGCTCCCACACTTCCGGACGCGCTCGCCAGGCGAAAGGCGTCATCTGTAACAGCGCCACCGCCTCACTCCCCGCAAGCTGCATCTCATACCCCAGCGATATCGACTCCACCAGCGTGAAGCCGTCCAGCTGCTCCTTGCCTGGCTCGTGAAGTTTTACCTCGTCGTAGATCAGTCCCTTGAGCTGGACCAGATGGCGTGGGCCAGGCGTGGCGGTTATCGTCCAGCCGCCGGATTTCACCACCCGCGCCAGCTCCTGCGCTTTACAGGGCGCATAGATACGCACCACCGCATCAAACAGGGCATCGGCAAACGGCAGACGATGGCTGGACGCCACACAAAACGTGGCATTGCGATAGCGTTTCGCGGCGTAGCGGATGGCAACTTTTGCAACGTCGAGGCCAAACGCTTCACCGCCCCGGCTGCAGATAACCTCTGCAAAGGCGTGGGTGTAGTACCCTTCCCCGCAGCCAATATCCAGCAGCGCCTGCGCCGGCTGCGGCAAATGCGTCTTTAGCAGAGCGGTAATCCGATCGCGCAGCGGCTGATAATGACCGGCATCCAGAAACGCGCGACGCGCCTGCATCATTTCGCTGCTGTCCCCCGGATCGCGGGAGCGTTTATGCTGAACGGGCAGCAAATTCACGTAGCCCTCTTTCGCCTGGTCAAACTGATGCCCCTGCGGACAGCGATAGTGTTTATCCTGCGCCTGTAAGGGGGCATGGCAGAGTGGACAGAGGAAAGACATAGAAGCTCCGGTGGGTGCAAAAGCCGGAAGTGTACCGTTAATACGGCGCGGAGGGAAAGCCTGGCGCGGCGGTCAGAAATGAAAAAGCCCCGCGCGATGGCAGGGCTTTACCTGAACAGCGAACGCCGAAGCGTTACGCTGCGTCAGTGAAATCAGATAGCGGTAACGTTAACAGCCGCCGGGCCTTTCTGGCCGTCCTGAATTTCGAACTCAACGTTCTGGCCTTCAGCCAGGGTTTTGAAGCCGTTACCCTGGATTGCAGAGAAGTGTACGAATACGTCTTTGCTGCCATCAGCCGGAGTGATGAAGCCAAAACCTTTGGATTCGTTGAACCACTTAACTTGACCTTTAATCTTTGCCATTTTGCAATTTCCTTAGATTGTTTTCTTTGCCCGCAGGCATAACTGAGATGAAACAGAGACATTACTGCTTGAGGCACTAATATAAGGTTCGGCAGAGAAGCGGTATTCAACGACGTGTTTACTCAGGACTTCTTTACTGAAAATGCCACACATAAACAGAACTGTACCTCGTTTGACCCAAAAACGTTATCACATACATCTTAAATAATGGCAAGCCATTTTTAAGCGCGTATCGATCTGCCGCACAGATTCATAACCGGGGAGTTAATGCATGAAATTTTATGCGATTAATCCTAAGCATGAACTGGACAAAACGTGCATTACGCTTCGCTTGATGCGTCGCATTTTCGGGTACTTTTTTACCATAGCTCAAAGACTTCACTTCGTCCAGGCACAAGTGCAATTTGTCAGACGTATCTTATCTAAAGTTAGCATTTTTTGAGCATAGTTATGCGCAAACGCGCCGGGCGTGGCATTCAGCAGAGTTATCTTTGTTAAGTGGTATTTAAATTAAATGTACAAGTGAATAGAAGCTGTACAAATTAACGTTCGGCTGCACCATAATAATGACGAGAAAATGACACTGCATCATAACGAGGCAATTTTCTTTTTGCGTGCCGAATACGAATGAAATAATAAGACGTTTTTTTAATCTTCGAATGAAACAGTCATAATTAAAAACTATTTTTAAAAGGCTAAAAACTCGCCAATACGCAGCGGAATAAAATTGCTGACGTTTTCCCCTCTGGCCTGTAACTCATCCAGCAACTCCTGCGGCGGCATATCAAGCGACTCGTCAGCCAGCTCGAACACGCCCCAGTGAATGGGCACCGCCTTCGGACGTCCTAACTGCTGCCAGAGCTGCACTGCCTGCTGGGGGTCCATATGGTGATTGCTCATAAACCAGCGAGGCGCATAGGCACCGGCGGGCAGCGCCGCCACGTTGATAGCACCCAGCCGCGCCGGGATCTCCAGCAGCGTTTCGGTATAACCGGTGTCGCCGCTGAACCAGAAGCGCACGTCGCCATGCTCAATCACCCAGCCGCACCACAGCGAGCGGTTGCGATCCCACAGCGTGCGCATGCTCCAGTGCTGCGCCGGTACAGCGTGCAGTCGAATATCGCCGAGCGCCCCCTGCTGCCACCAGTCAAGCTCGGTAACGTGACGAAAACCACGGCGGCTGAACCAGGCCTTAAGCCCAAGCGGCACCAGCACCTCTACCTCCGGAAAGCGACGGCGCAGCTGACGCAGGGTGCGGCTGTCGAGGTGATCGTAGTGGTTATGGGAAATCAGGATAGCATCGAGGCGGGGAAGATCAGCGAGATTTAGCGGGACCGGCGTTTTGCGCTGCGGCCCGGCAAAGGAAACCGGCGAGGCGCGCTTCGAAAACACCGGGTCGATAAGCAGATAGCGCCCGGCCAGACGCAACAGCAACGAAGCGTGACCCAGCCACCACAGGCCGTCCCCCTCCTGCTGCAGATCGACCGGCTGCCACCAGCGCCGGATGAACGCCGCATAGCCCGCCGCAGGTGCCAGCGGCAGGCCTTTAGCTTTGCGCTCGTTCTGCCAGCGCTTCAGATCGCCCGGCTGGTGTTCAGACCCACTGGTATTGCGAAATCCTTCTGGAGCGTGATGCGGGAGGGAGGCGTCGTACCAGGGGTTTTTCCAGACCATATAGGACTCGTGACCAGAGAGAATTAACGTTCGGCGACCAGGCGGATAAAATCGTCGTCGTCCTGCACGACCGCAGGCGCGGGCGCTGCAACGGGTTCA
Source organism: Siccibacter colletis (assembly GCF_025914095.1). Taxonomy (NCBI): domain Bacteria; kingdom Pseudomonadati; phylum Pseudomonadota; class Gammaproteobacteria; order Enterobacterales; family Enterobacteriaceae; genus Siccibacter; species Siccibacter colletis. The sequence continues at coordinate 2,348,186 of NZ_CP074352.1, forward strand.
ACGTCAGGCTCGTTAGCTTCGCACAGACGGCGCAACAGCGCATTCTGCCGTTTTTGCTGTTCGAGCAACGCTTCCAGCAATTCAATTTGTTCGTTGGTACGGGAGCTGGCGCGATTAACGAAGAACCACACCACCAGACCTGTCAGCAGCACTACCAGGGAAACGAGAAGCGAGGATAAGCTCAGCATCCCGGAATTGATCATCTCATTCATCTTACCACCTCACTAAAGCGCGCTATCTTACCACTTGCGGCCGGCAAGGGAGCAACGTGTTACCAGGGAATAAATTTGTTGATCGCACAAATACCCGTGAAAAATTGTACATCCTGATCGCATATCACGTTGAGCATCTGCGTCCATAACAGCAGCGCTACCACCACGATGGCCAGGAGAACAATCCATCTGATCTTTTTCACTACCTACTCCGTCCGGGAACCATATCGTGCATCCTGGCATACTAACCTTAAACCAAAGGTCACTATAACCTTATGTCCGCAATTAAGACTAATCACGTGGCATCATGCCGGAGAAGATGAGTATAAAGGCCAAAAATGATTTTAAAAGAGGCATTTATGCGATTGATAATTCGAACCGGGATACTGCTGGCGCTGATCTGGCTGGCGATGCTGTTCAGCGGTTACGGCGTGCTGATCGGCAGTCAGGAGAACGTTGCCGGGCTGGGCTTACAGTGTAAATATCTCACCGCGCGGCAGGTGGTGACAGCGCAATACATTCACAGCGACAGCGGCGTAATTGGTCTGAGTGATTGCCCGGTGCTGCGTCAGAGTGGAAAAGCGATCGATCGCGGATAATAAAAAAAACCGCAGCCTGAGCGCTGCGGTGTGATTATCAGAACGGGTACTCGTTGTAACCCATCTGCTCAGAGATTTTACGCGCTGCCTGGTGCAGCATCTCTACATATTCGTGCAGACGTTCTTCAGAGAAACGCAGCGTCGGGAAGGAGATGCTCAGCCCGGCAATCACCACGCCGAAACGGTCAAACACCGGCACGCCGATACAACGCAGCCCCTCTTCCTGCTCTTCGTTATCTTCCCCATAACCCTGCTTGCGCACGTCGCCCAGCACCGGCAGCAGCTCTTCCATACTGGCCAGGGTGCGCGGGGTGCTGCGCTTGTATTCGATACTGGTGAGGATCTCTTTCACCTCTTCCGGGTCGCGCCACGCCAGCAGCACTTTACCGATGGCGGTGCTGTAGAGCGGGTTGCGGCGACCGATGCGTGAATACATGCGCAGGTTGTACATGGAATCGATTTTATGGATGTAGACGATGCTGTCTTCATCCAGCGCACCCAGATGGATAGTCTCTTTCGTCAGACGAGAAAGCTCACGCATCTGGATGTCGGCGCTGCGGATCAGATCGACGTTCTGCAGCGCGCGGGCGCCCAGCTCGAACAGTTTAAGGGTCAGCGAATACTTTTCAGATTCACCTTCCTGCGCTACATAGCCCAGGGATTTCATGGTCTGCAAAAAGCGGTATACCGTGCTTTTTGACATCATGACACGCTGCGAAAGCTCGGTGATGCCAATTTCACGCTCTTCCCCGAGCGCCTGCAAAATGCCGAAAACTTTCAGCACCGAAGAGACAGAATCAGGCTGTTTATCCAGATCTGCGATTGCCATTGATCACCTCGATCGCATTTGTTTTATAAAAATCAGAACTGGTTTTTATTATAAATTCACAATGACCCGTGCCGCAATGAATCTCTCCTTAATCGTTACGAATCTGCGACATATCCCTGAATTATTGATGCTAATATAGTTTCACCCTGAATCACCTTTCCGGCGTTTCCCTGTATGACGACAAAAGTTGTTGACGGCCTGCCCGTCCCGCAGCGCTATGGCGCGATCCTGACCATTATTATTGGCCTGATGATGGCCGTGATTGATGGCTCGATCGCTAACGTGGCGCTGCCCACCATTGCCAGCGATCTCAATGCAACGCCGGCGCGCTCCATCTGGATTGTCAACGCCTACCAGATTGCTATCGTGATTTCGCTGCTGCCGCTCTCCTTTTTGGGTGAGATGGTGGGCTATCGCCGGGTCTACAAATGGGGGCTGGGAATTTTTAGCCTCACCTCGCTGCTGTGCGCCGTCTCTCCTTCGCTGGAAGTGCTGACGCTTGTCCGCGTGGCGCAGGGATTTGGCGGCGCGGCGCTGATGAGTGTGAACGTCGCGCTAATCCGGCTTATCTACCCCCAGCGCCAGCTCGGGCGTGGCATGGCGATCAACTCCTTTATCGTCGCCGTCTCCTCTGCCGCCGGGCCGACCCTCGCGGCAGCGATCCTTGCCGTGGCCTCCTGGCAGTGGCTGTTTCTGATTAATATTCCGATGGGGATTGTCGCCCTGCTGCTGGCGCTGCGCTTTCTGCCTGCTAATCAGCACGTTTCAAAGGCCCGGCGTTTCGATGTGCGCAGCGCGGTGATGAACGCCCTCACCTTCGGCCTGCTGATCACGGCGCTGAGCAGCTTCTCGCAGGGTGACTCACTGCTGCTGGTGGGTGCCGAACTGCTCGGCGTGCTGGTGATCGGCTTCTTCTTCGTGCGTCGCCAGCTGGAATTGCCGGTGCCGATGCTGCCGTTAGATCTGCTGCGCATCCCGCTGTTTTCCCTGTCGGTTGGCACCTCCGTTTGCTCGTTTTGCGCGCAGATGCTGGCGCTGGTGTCGCTGCCGTTTTTCCTGCAGAGCGTGCTTGGGCGTAGCGAAGTGGAGACCGGACTGCTGCTGACGCCGTGGCCGCTCGCTACTATGGCACTGTCGCCGCTCGCCGGCGCGCTGATTGGCCGCGTCCACGCCGGGCTGCTTGGTTCCGCCGGAATGATCCTGATGGCGGCAGGGCTGTTCGCCCTCGCGAGGCTCCCGGCTCAGCCATCGGACATCGACATCATCTGGCGTATGGCGCTGTGCGGAGCCGGCTTCGGTCTGTTCCAGTCGCCAAACAATCACACCATGATCGCCTCCGCCCCGCCGCAGCGCAGCGGTGGTGCCAGCGGGATGCTCGGCACCGCCCGTCTGCTGGGCCAGAGCAGCGGTGCGGCGCTGGTTGCGCTGATGTTCACCCGCTTCGGCGACGGCGGCACCCACGCCTCGCTGATCTGCGCCGGCACTCTCGCCGTTCTCGCCGCGCTGGTGAGTGGCTTGCGGGTGCAGAGCAAGCCGGTTTCGCAGGCATAAAAAAAGCGCGCCCTGCGGCGCGCTTTTTCACTTCTGGCTGGCGGTTACTTGATGTACTCCCCGCTGCGCAGCGCTTCGATACGCTTATCCAGCGGTGGGTGCGTCATGAACATTTCGCTCAGCGACTTCGACTTACCGTTGATGCAGAACGCCATCATGCTGCTGGCTTCCTGCGGCTCGTAGCTGGTTTTCAGACGCTGCAGCGCGGCAATCATCTTCTCGCGGCCGACCAGTTTCGCGGAACCGGCATCAGCGTGGAACTCACGGTGACGGGAGAACCACATGGTGATGATGCTCGCCAGAATACCAAACACCAGTTCCAGCACCGTGGCGACAGCAAAGTAGATCCACGGGTTACCGTTGCTCTCTTCGCCTTCTTCGCGGTTGCCGCCGAGGAACCCGGCCGCCACCTGCGCGATGATACGCGAGATGAAGATCACGAAGGTGTTCACCACGCCCTGAATCAGGGTCATGGTCACCATGTCGCCGTTGGCGATGTGGCTGATCTCGTGGGCGATAACCGCTTCCGCTTCGTCACGGCTCATGTTCTGTAGCAGCCCGGTGCTGACGGCCACCAGCGAAGCGTCGCGGCGGGCGCCGGTCGCGAAGGCGTTAATGTCCGGCGCATGATAGATAGCCACCTGCGGCATCGCGATCCCGGCTTGGCGCGACTGCTGAGCGACGGTATCCATCAGCCAGCGTTCGGTTTCGTTGCGCGGCTGCTCAATCACTTCCCCGCCCACGGAGCGCAGCGCCATGGATTTGGACATCCAGAGTGAAATGAAGGAGCCACCAAAACCAAACAGCGCGGCCATGATCAACAGACCCGGTACACTGCTCGATTGAATTCCTGTCAGGCTGAGCACCAGCCCGAACACGACCATCACCGCAATGTTGGTCAGCAGGAAAAGCCCGATTCGCATCATAATATTCTTTTACCTCGGTTTAACAAAACGCATTACGCGATACCCACATCGTATGGGCCTGGCGGCTATTTTCAAGTATCGGAACGCGGTAAGTCACCAGAAAGACAGAACTTTACACTTGGAGGGCTTTCACTGACGCGGTAAAAGAGATGTAAAAAAACAGGCACAATTTCTTGTGCCTGTTGGGGAGTTACTTCGCGACGGGTTGCGCAGCGGGCTGTGACTTGTCGAGGTGCGCCAGATCGAGCGCAATGCGTACCGTCTCGTCAAGATACGGGTCCGGCTCCTGATAATCCTTCGGCAGATCGTCGAGTTTTTTCAGCAGCGGTTTGCCTTCGCGCTTGAAGCGATCGTTGATCCGCGCCAGACGAATCGCATCATCTTCGTTGTTCTCTTTCTCACGCTGAGCGAGATTGAGGGAGATGATATTGCGCTTCTCTTTCATGGCGTTGAAACGCGCGATGTCCTTGATGATGTACTGGAACTCGGCATCCTTCGCGATACGTTCTTCATGCTGCTTCAGCAGCTGAGGCCCGAACGGCTTGAGATCGCCGGCTTTGACAAAGGTCGCGGCGTTAATGCTGTCCCAGGGGAGCGCATTGTCTTCGAACTTCTCACCGGTTTCCGTCTCTTCGTTGCCGGTCGGCATCAGCATATCCGGCGTCACGCCTTTACGCTGGGTACTGCCGCCGTTAACGCGATAGAACTTCTGGATGGTGTACTGTACAGAACCCAGCGCCGGCCACTCAGGACGCAGCATCTGATCGTAGATGCGGTTGAGCGAGCGGTACTGCTGCACGGTGCCTTTCCCGAAGGTCGGTTCGCCGACAATCAGCGCGCGGCCGTAGTCCTGCATCGCGGCGGCGAAAATTTCCGATGCCGAGGCGCTGAAGCGGTCAACCATCACCACCAGCGGGCCTTTGTAATAAACAATGCCATCGTTGTCGCTGTCTTCGCGCACTTTGCCATTGTTTTCACGCACCTGGACAATCGGGCCGCCCGGAATAAACAGGCCGGAGAGCGAAACGGCTTCGGTCAGCGCCCCGCCACCGTTGGTGCGCAGGTCGATGATCACACTGCTGACGTTCTGTTTTTCCAGCTTCTGCAGCTGCACCTTCACGTCATCGGTCAGGCCAACGTAGAAGCCAGGGATATCCAGCACGCCGACTTTCTCTTTGCCGACGGTTTTCACCGACATCTTCACGGCGCGGTCTTCAAGGCGGATGCGCTCGCGGGTCAGGGTGACCACGCGGGTTTTGGTACCTTTACCGGCCGGTAACACTTCCAGCCTGACTTTGCTGCCTTTCGGCCCTTTGATCAGCGCGACGACGTCATCGAGACGCCAGCCGATCACGTCCACGGTCGGTTGCCCGGTCTGGCCGACGCCAACGATGCGATCGCCCACGGCGATAGCTTTGCTTTTCGCCGCGGGACCGCCTGCCACCATCGAATTAATCACGGTGTAGTCGTCGTCCATCTGCAGCACCGCGCCGATACCTTCGAGCGACAGGCTCATTTCGGTATTGAACTGCTCGGTGTTGCGCGGGGAAAGGTAGTTGGTGTGCGGGTCAATCTCATGGGCAAACGCGGTCATCGCCAGCGAGAACACGTCTTCGCTGTTGCTCTGCGCCAGGCGGCGAATTGCAAACTTATAGCGACGGGTGAGGGTATCGCGAATTTCCTGATCGGTTTTCCCGGTGAGTTTGAGGCTCAGCTGGTCAAACTTCACCTTCTCGTCCCACAGTTTATTCAGCTCGGCCTGGTCTTTCGGCCAGGGCGCTTTACTGCGGTCGGCGTTGAAGGTGTCGTTACCGGTGAAATCCATCGGGCGCGCCAGCACGTTTAATGCGTACTGGAAACGCTCGAAGCGGCGCTGCTGCGCCAGGTTATAGAGATCGTAGAAAACGGTGAGTTTTCCGGTGCGCAGTTCGTCGCCCAGCTCGCCCTTATTCGCGGCGAACTTCTGCACGTCGCCCGCCAGCAGCACGTTATGGCTGTAGTCCAGCAGGTTCAGGTAGCGATCGAAAATCTTTGCCGAGAACGCCGCGTCCAGATCGAACTGGCGATAGTGCGAGCGGGTAAAACGCGAGGTCACGCGCTCGCTCACTGTTGCGTGCTGCGGCTCTTCGCTCAGGACCGGGATCTGAGATGCCTTTGTGATCTCTTCTACGGCGAGCGCATGGCCTGCAAACGCAAGCAGGCCAGCAACGGCAGTGAGCTTAAAAAAGGTGTTCATGCCCAGGTTGACCTCCGTTTCAGAACAACAGGTGTTCTGCTCGTACAATCATCGACATACCAGAAGTCAGCTGTACCCGGACGCCATCTTTGGTGATTTCCAGCACAGTGGCGTCCATCGCATTATTGCCTGCTTTAACTTTGATGGGCTGGCCCACGTTAAGTGCAGTAATGTCAGAAACGGGAGTATGACGCTCTTCACGCGGTGCGCGCGGCGCTTTGGCTGCAGGCTTGTCGGCGCGGGGCTGACGTTCTGCGCCCTCTTTACGACGCGGCGCAGAGGCCGGGCGCGGTTTGCGCTCGCGGCGCGGCGCGCTGTCGGCCTCGCCTTCGCCTGCCGCCGCGGCAGCTTCACGTTTTTTCGCCTGCTGCTGCGCGCGCTGAGCGGCAACACGGGCTTTGGCTTCCTCAAGCTGCTGGCGGGCGTGCTCTACGTGCTGCTCTTCCAGCTCACCACACGGGTTGCCGTCGAGATCGACACGGGTCGCGCCGGCTTTGATACCGTAAAGGTAGCGCCAGCTTGAGGTATAAAGACGGAGTGCGGAGCGAAGCTGAGTTTTGCTGAGATTCATTTCTCCCTCAACACGCGTCACTAAGTCCTGAAAGATTCCAACTTTCAGCGGGCGTGCTTCGCCTTCTGCGCTAAAACAGCGTGGAAAACGCTCGGCCAGAAAGGCGATAACTTCTTTACTGCTATTCAACTTAGGTTGATTTTCCATGAAATTTCCTGATTACAACGGATATAGCCAACAAGCCGCAGGCATGAACAGGCGTCATTATAATGACGCCATCGGTAAATGCCACGTTATCCGTTGTTTATCATGCGCTATGCGCAAAGAATTTTTTATAATCGGTGGCGCTGAGGAGGGTTTCCAGATGCCCCACCAGCTCACGTAACCCCTGTTCGTCCGCCTCGTCAAAGCGGCCAAACACGGTGCTGTCGATGTCCAGTACGCCGATAACCTGGCCATTCACCTTCACCGGCAGCACGATTTCGGCATTGCTGGCGGCGTCACAGGCGATGTGACCGTCAAAGGCATGGACGTCTGCGATGCGTTGTACCTGGTCCTGCGCCACGGCAGTACCGCATACGCCTTTCCCCACCGGAATGCGCACACAGGCGATACGGCCCTGGAACGGACCGAGCACCAGGGTATCGCCTTCCAGCAGATAGAACCCCGCCCAGTTCACGCCGTCGAGACGTTCAAACAGCAGCGCGCTGGTATTGGCAAGCGTTGCCAGGAAACTGGTTTCCCCTGCCATCAACGCCGAAAAGTCACGGTTTAAATCCCTGTAGAATTCTGTTTTGTTCATTATGTAATCGCTTCGTTGTCTTACTTACTGTCATCCGCCGTTAAAATAAGCATTAAATGCGTTTATCCTCAAGGCGAATCATTTCATGAGTTAATATACTTTCATTCTATTATCTTTTTTTAACATCTATGGCACTGAAATCGCGAACTATAAAACTAGATAAAAAACTCACCGTTCGCGCTATCGGCGACGCCCTGCCGGGGGCACATTATCAGCGTTGTCCGCAATGCGATATGCTTTTCACGTTGCCGGTGCTCAAACCCCACCAGAATGCCTGGTGTCCGCGCTGTGATGCGAAGATCCGCGACGGGCGCGACTGGTCGCTGACGCGGCTGGCGGCAATGGCGTTTGCCATGCTGCTGCTGATGCCCTTCGCGTACAGCGAACCGCTGCTGCGCCTGTACCTGCTCGGCACGCGCATCGATGCCAACGTGCTGCAGGGCATCTGGCAGATGACGCGTCAGGGCGACACCCTCACCGCGGCAATGGTACTGTTCTGCGCTGTCGGCGCGCCGGTCACCCTGGTGGGCTCGATTGCTTATCTGTGGTTCGGCAATATTCTCGGCATGAACCTGAGGCCGGTGCTGCTGATGCTGGAGCGGCTCAGAGAGTGGGTGATGCTTGATATTTACCTCGTGGGCATCGGCGTGGCGTCCATCAAGGTGAAAGAGTACGCCTTCATGCAGCCCGGCCCTGGCCTGTTCGCGTTTGTCATTCTGGTGATCCTCAGTGTGCTGACGCTGATCCACCTTAACGTTGAACAATTGTGGGAGCGTTACTACCCGCAGCGCCCGGCCCGGCGCGCGCAGGAGGGGCTGGAGGTGTGCCTCGGCTGCCACTATACCGGCCTGGCGGACAGCCGCGGACGCTGCCGCCGCTGCCATATTCCGCTGCGCCACCGCCGTCGCCACAGTCTGCAAAAGAGCTGGGCGGCGCTGATTGCCTCGCTGATTTTCCTGATCCCGGCTAACCTGCTGCCCATCTCGGTGATTTACATCAACGGCGCACGTCAGGAAGACACCATTATGTCGGGGATCATGTCGCTGGCGAGCAGCAATATCGCCGTCGCCGCGGTGGTGTTTATCGCCAGTATTCTGGTGCCGTTCACCAAAGTGCTGGTGCTGCTGACGTTGCTTATCAGCATTCATTTCAAATGCCAGCAGGGCTTGCGCACCCGCATCCTGCTGCTGCGGTTTGTGACCTGGATTGGACGCTGGTCGATGCTCGACCTGTTTGTGATCGCACTCACCATGTCGCTGGTCAATCGCGATCAGCTGCTGGCTTTTACCATGGGGCCCGCTGCGTTTTATTTCGGCGCAGCGGTAATATTGACTATTCTTGCAGTGGAATGGCTGGACAGCCGCTTACTTTGGGACGCACATGAGTCAGGAAACGCCCGCTTCGACGACTGAAGCGAAAGTAAAAACAAAACGCCGCATCTCCCCCTTCTGGCTGCTGCCGGTTATCGCGTTGCTGATTGCCGGCTGGCTGATCTGGACCAGCTATGAAGATCGCGGTGCCACCATCACCATCGACTTTGTCAGCGCTGACGGCATTGTCCCTGGGCGCACCCCTATACGCTATCAGGGCGTTGAGGTGGGGATGGTGCAGGAAATTCGACTGAGTGACGATCTGAATAAAATTAAGGTCACCGCCAGCATTAAAGCCACCATGAAAGAGGCGCTGCGCAGCGAAACCCAGTTCTGGCTGGTGACGCCGAAAGCGTCGCTGGCGGGGGTATCCGGCCTGGACGCGCTGGTGGGCGGGAACTATATCGGCATGATGCCCGGTAAAGGCGAAGCCCAGGATCACTTCACCGCGCTGGACACCCAGCCGAAATACCGGCTGAGCAATGGCGACCTGATGATCCATCTTCATGCACCGGATCTGGGGTCGCTGAACAGCGGCTCGCTGGTGTATTTCCGCAAAATTCCGGTTGGCCGCGTCTACGATTACGCCATCAACAAAAGCAAACAGGGCGTCACCATCGACGTGCTGATCGAGCGCCGCTTCACGAACCTGGTGAAAAAAGGCAGCCGCTTCTGGAACGTCTCCGGGGTGAAAGCCAATGTTGGCCTGAGCGGTGCGCAGGTTGAGCTGGAGAGCCTGGCGGCGCTGGTGAACGGCGCTATCGCCTTCGACTCCCCCGATGCCTCCGAACCGGCGGATCAGGAAGATGAGTTTGGCCTGTATGAAGATCTGGCGCACAGCCAGCGCGGCGTGATCGTCAAGCTCGACCTGCCCGGCGGCGAAGGGCTGAAAGAAGGCTCAACGGTGCTGATGTATCAGGGCCTCGAAGTGGGCCAGCTCAGCAAGCTGACGCTCAATCCGGGCGGTGCGGTCACCGGCGAGATGACCGTCGATCCTGGCGTAGTGAACCTGCTGCGCGACAAAACCCGCATTGAGCTGCGCAGCCCGAAACTGACGCTGGATAACCCGAACGTCAGCTCCCTGCTTACCGGCAGCACCTTTGAGCTGGTGCCGGGCGAAGGCGATCCGCGCAACCACTTTGTGGTGCTGCCTGCGGACAAAACGCCGCTGCAGCAGCCGGGCGTGCAAACCGTGACGCTCACCGCGCCGGAGAGCTACGGCATCGACAAAGGGCAGCCGGTGATCCTCCACGGCATCAAGGTGGGCCAGGTGATTGAGCGTAATCTCTCTGCCAAAGGCGTGAGCTTCGCCGTGGCCATCGACCCGAAATACCGCGAGCTGGTGACCGGAGACAGTAAATTCGTGGTTAACAGCCGTATAGATGTCAAAGTCGGTCTCGACGGCGTGGAGTTCCTCGGGGCCAGCGCCAGCGAGTGGGTCAGCGGCGGCGTGCGCATTTTGCCGGGCAGCAAAGGCGCGCTGAAAGCTTCCTATCCGCTGTTCGCCAATATGGAGAAAGCGCTGGAGAACAGCCTGAGCGATCTGCCGACCACTACCCTCACCCTGACGGCAGACAGCCTGCCGGATGTGCAGGCCGGGTCGGTGGTGCTGTACCGCAAATTCCAGGTGGGCGAGATTATCACCGTGCGTCCTCGCGCTAACGCCTTTGATATTGACGTGCATATCAAACCGGAGTACCGCAACCTGCTGACACCGGGCAGCGTCTTCTGGTCCGAAGGCGGTGCGAGGGTGCAGCTCAACGGCGGCGGTCTCACCGTGCAGGCGTCCCCGCTCTCACGCGCGCTGCGCGGGGCGATCAGCTTCGACACCCTGCCCGGTGCCGGGGCGAACCAGACCAAAAACGGCAAGCGCATTCTCTACGCCTCTGAAACCTCAGCCCGCGCGGTGGGAAGCCAGATCACCCTGCGTTCGTTCGATGCCGGCAAGCTCTCCTCGGGAATGCCGATCCGCTATCTGGGTATCGATATCGGCCAGGTGGATACCCTGAAGCTCATCACCGAGCGTAACGAAGTGCAGGCCACGGCGGTGCTTTATCCGGAATACGTGCGCACCTTCGCCCGCGCCGGAACACGTTTCTCGGTGGTGACGCCGAAGATCTCCGCCGCCGGGGTCGATCATCTCGATACTATCCTGCAGCCGTACATCAACGTGGAGCCGGGCCGCGGAGAAGCGCGCCGCAGCTTTGAGTTGCAGGAAGCGACCATCACCGACTCGCGCTATCTCGACGGCCTGAGCCTGGTGGTGGAAGTGCCGGAAGCCGGTTCGCTGGCGATTGGCACCCCGGTGCTGTTCCGCGGTATTGAAGTCGGTACCGTCACCGGCATGACGCTGGGTAACCTGTCGGATCGCGTGATGGTGGCGCTGCGCATCAGCAAACGCTATCAGCATCTGGTGCGCAACAACTCGGTGTTCTGGCTGGCGTCCGGCTACAGCCTCGATTTCGGCCTGACCGGAGGCGTGGTGAAAACCGGCACCTTTAACCAGTTCATTCGCGGCGGTATCGCCTTTGCCACGCCGCCAAGCACGCCGCTGGCCCCGAAAGCGCAGGAGGGGAAACACTTCCTGTTGCAGGAGGGCGAGCCGAAAGAGTGGCGTGAATGGGGCACCGCCCTGCCGCGCTAAGCGACATCAGACAAGGGCGTACCTGCGGGTACGCCCTTTTTTTATCCCCGACGCCGGCGCGCCACGTCCGGCAAGCTGTGGTACACTGCGCGCCCATTTTTACTGTTGCCGGGGCCAGCCGTGGAATCCTCCCGTACCGCTTATCTACCAGACGCCTTCCTTGATCTGATGCGCGAGGCGATGCCGTCCGCCCTATCAATGGATGACTTTATCGCCGCCTGCCAGCGCCCGCTACGCCGCAGCCTGCGCGTCAACACGCTGAAAATCAGCGTCACGGATTTCCTCGCGCTGGTCGCGCCTTACGGCTGGCAGTTAACGCCGATCCCCTGGTGTGCGGAAGGCTTCTGGATTGAACGCGACGATGAAGCCCTGCCGCTCGGCAGCACCGCCGAGCACCTGAGCGGCCTGTTCTACATTCAGGAAGCCAGCTCAATGTTACCGGTCGCCGCCCTGTTCGATGGCTGCCCGCAGCCGGAGCGCGTGATGGACGTCGCCGCTGCCCCCGGTTCAAAAACCACGCAGATGGCGGCGCGCATGAATAATCGCGGTGCGATCCTGGCGAATGAGTACTCCGCCAGCCGCGTGAAGGTGCTGCACGCCAATATCAGCCGCTGCGGCATCAGCAACGTGGCGCTCACCCATTTTGACGGCCGGGTGTTCGGCACCGCGCTGCCGGAGACCTTCGACGCCATTCTGCTGGATGCGCCCTGCTCCGGCGAAGGCGTGGTGCGTAAAGATCCCGACGCGCTTCGCAACTGGTCGGTGGTCAGCAATCTGGAGATCGCCGCCACCCAGCGCGACCTGATGGAGAGCGCGTTTCACGCCCTGAAGCCCGGTGGCACGCTGGTTTACTCCACCTGCACCCTCAACCGCGATGAAAACGAAGCCGTCTGCCGCTGGCTGCTGGATCGCTTCCCCGGCGCGGTGGAGATTGAGCCGCTGGGCGATCTGTTCCCCAATGCGCGCGCTGCCCTGACGGACGAAGGGTTCCTGCACGTCTTCCCGCAGATTTATGACTGTGAGGGCTTTTTCGTTGCGCGCCTGCGCAAAACCGCTGCGGTAGAGCCGCCTGCGCCGCCGACGTGGAAGGTGGGGAATTTCCCGTTCAAGCCGCTGCATGGCCGCGCCGCAGACGACATCATCCGTGCCGCCGCCGCTTCCGGCCTGACGTGGGACAGCGCACTGACGCTGTGGCAGCGCGACAAAGAGATCTGGCTGTTCCCGGAGGCCATCGTGCCGCTGATCGGCAAAGTGCGCTTCTCGCGCCTCGGCATGCGCCTGGCGCAGGCGCACAACAAAGGCTATCGCTTTGAGCATGAAGCGGTGATCGCCCTCGCGGGTATTGCCAACCCGCTGGCGTTCGAGCTGTCGCTGCATGATGCCGAAGAGTGGTATCGTGGTCGCGATGTCTACCCGGAGCGGCTTCCCGCTCACGACGAGGTGATTGTCACCTTCCAGGGGCAGCCGCTGGGGCTGGCGCGCAAAATTGGTTCGCGGCTGAAAAACAGCTACCCGCGCGAGCTGGTACGCGACGGCAAGCTGTTCGCCAGCGGAAACGCCGGGCAATAATTTATCGCTCTCCATTTGACACATCGCGCAGCCTTTACCAGGCTAAAAGATGGGCGGCCTGACTGGTCATACCACAAGCGAACCGACAAATGGAGAGCGTTATGACAAAAACCAGCGTAAAAATTGGCACCTTTGAAATTGATGATGCCGAACTGCAGGGCAACGACCCTGGTGAACGAACGTTAATCATTCCCTGCAAATCCGACCCGGATCTGTGCATGCAGCTCGACGCCTGGGACGCGGAAACCAGCATTCCCGCCGTGCTCAACGGTGAACACTCCGTCCTCTACCGTAAACACTACGATCATTCTGCCGATGCCTGGGTCATGCGCCTTGCCTGATCCCGAAAACCCGTCGCCTGAGACGGGTTATTTAGTCTGAACTTTCCCCATACCGCTGCCCTTCCCCTACACTTACTGACAAACAGGTTGATGTTGAGGGTGGGATGTTCGCACTGGTTCTTTTTGTTTGTTATCTGGATGGCGGGTGCGATGACATCGTTGTCGATGTTTTTAACACCGAGCAGCAGTGCGTGAAGGCAATGGATGTCCAGCGCATGCGTCACGGCGGCTGCTATCCGGTAGAAGATTTTATTGATGGTTTCTGGCGTCCGGCCCAGGAGTACAGCGATTTTTAATCTCTTACCCGCATAAGGCGGTTACATCACCGCCCTGTCTGCGGGCCTTCCATACTGTGCGTTTACTGATACGTAAAACTGACGTTCACCGCGGCGGCAAACTGGCCGGAGGTGGGATTGCCTTTTGGTGAGAACATACGCGCAGACAACGGGAAAGTCGCGCTGTGGGTCGCCGTATCGATGGTTTGTGTCATGGTGCTGTCGTTCTGATACGTAGTGGCGCGATCGCGGCTGGCGAGGCGCAGCGCAATGCCGGTTGCATCCGCGCTGTTTTTAAACGCCGTCGCGTCATCATCATCCGGCGTGCCGCTGAACGTCACCGTCGCCCCTACGGTCGCCGCCGGGCAGTTTGTCAGTAGCAACTCGAAGTGAGCCCACTCTCCGCCGGCACCGGCAACGCTCATCTCCCTGACTCTCCCCTCACCCAGATCTACGGTTTTATTGACCGTATCCGTATCAACGTTACAGGGCGAGGCGATAATATTTCCATTTATATTTATCGCAGTGGATTCAGCCAGCGCGGGGATCGAAAAAAATATCGCGACCAGGCAGGTACACAATTTATTGATGCGCGCGTGATCTTTTACAGGCAACATTATTATCCTCATGCAGTTGCGTCGATGAAAGCGTCAGGTAATCAGCTAAATATTTGTCAGCGGCCCGGGGACGTAATTTATACCTTATCACTGATACGTGAGGTCAGCTGTAATAGCGGCCTGTATGGTTCCCGGCAGAGCGCCACCACTAACAGAATAAGCCTGCGTCTGTAACTCAAACGTGACCGTTTTATCTGCCGTTACTTCCTGCTCAATACTTTCACCATTTCCTAACTTAGAGCCGGTACTTTTATCAATAAGAGCTACGGCAACATTTTTTGCAGTACCACTATTTTTATAATAACTACTTCCCCCCTCTGTATCTTCCGTGCCGCTAAATACCACCTTAACGTTAGTAGTACCGGTCGGGCAATCGGTAAGATCAATACTGAAATCCTTAGCAGGTGATGTTGCACCCGCCGTTTGCAGGCTTGAAGCTTGAATATCACCGAGTGATACAGACAGAGCATTATTCCCGCCATTGACAGTACAGGGCGAGGCAACGATATTTCCGGTGATATTAATTGTGACAGGATCGGCAAACGTTGTTTCAGATGCCAGCATTATCAACAAGGCACCTGTTAATCCAGATAATTTATTACAGAACATGATAACTCCTCTCAGGTTTTTACACCAATTATTAATGCGTTAAATTAAGTGTGGCAGTGACACCTGCGGCCCAGGTACAACAAACCATTTGGGCCGTTAATAATGCGCCTTTACAGGAAAGGTTTCTGACATCCCATAGATTCGTTAATTTAGTGTTTTTATTCACGTCCAGCGTAAGTAAATCACCAAGTAACCGGACACCGAAATGCCGGGCGACGTCGTCGTTTCTGTTATCTATGCAACCGTTAATTTTAAGAGGGCAAGTAGAATAATTTTTTTACACGCAATAAACCTACAAGATAAATTGTGCTATCCCTGTGCGTGCTGATCAATTACACGACTGCTCAGACATTATAACCCCAGAGTTAGCTTCATTCGAAGGCAGGCTGTATTTAACCAGACACATTTGATCAGTTGCTTCTCCCCATTTAACGATCATGTTCCCTTTAGGTTCCAGACCTGTTAAATAAACCTGTCCCGCATCCCCTACGATATAGCCCTGACCTGGGTGCCCTTCCACATTTGCGAGCGCGCCGAATGGCACAGGCTGACCATTAGCCTGGGTTAATGTCATCAATACACGCATACCAACACTGGCAACATACTCAGCGCGTACGACCGCCCCGCGAGTGGGAACCACGGTGCGGCTGGTTAGTTCTAGCTCAACATCATCCGGCAGAGATGATGGGTCGAGCGTGACGTCATTTTTTCGGTACGGCGAGACATTACTCACTACGGTATAACCGCGGAAGTCGGTTTTCGCGCCGGTTTGATTCTGAATGCTTACGCCCTTCGCCCCCGGAGCCTTAATCAGCACGTTGGTTTCAGAGAGCGGCTGCGACAGCGTAACGCCGTCGGCATGGGCGAGAATACTGCCCTGGAGACCATAATTCAGGCGCTTGCTGGATTTATCATAGCCATAGCCTGCGGTAACTTCCCCGTAAGTCCCTTTGTAATCGCCGTTAAGGCTACCGGTATTGCCGGTGCCATTGCTGCCGTAGCCTTCCTGCAGGTTCCAGCTCAGGGCGTTGTTCTCCAGCGCCATGCCGCTGATACCTACCGAATGGGTGGTGCCGCTGTTTTTATTATTGTTCATGCTGTAACTGGCCCAGGTCTTCGGCAAGAATCTCTCCAGCGGGAAGCTGACGTTGAGCGCCACCATCTGATCTTTGTCATAGCTGGTGCTGTTGCCGTAATTACCGGCACTACCGTTTTTACTCAGAGTATAGGTAAGACCATAGCTGATTCCGTTCCAGGAGTTGTTGTAACTCGCGGACCAGGATTCCATGCTCTTGTCTGAGTTCCAGTAATCTTCGCGCACCGCACTGAGTGACAGCGCACCTAAGTTTCCTCCCAGCGACTGGCTCATGGTTAACTCGGCGCGATTGCGGCGGCGGTTGTCCATGATGTTGTTTTCACCATACCCGTCCAGCACTTCCTGCATGCTGTAGTAGCCGCGCGTGGAGTAGCGGTATCCCGCAATGGAGAAGTTGGTGCCAGTCTCAGCGAAGTTTTTGCTGTAACGTATGCGCCAGGACTGCCCGGTGCTGGAGGTATCGTCTGCAAGTTCAGCGCTGGCCTGCGTAACGTCAACCGAAAACGCCCCAACCTGCCCCATATTTTTACCCAAACCCAGCGCCAGTGAATGATACCGGCTTGAAGCCTGCACGCCCCCATAAAGCGTTACGCCATGCGAGATCCCGTAGATACCGGTCACCTGGGCGAACTGCGTTTTCTCCACGGTGCGGTCATAGGAGCGATACTGCCCCCCGGTGAGCGAGTATTTCAGGTGCCCTTCTCGCTGCAGCACCGGAAGAGAAGCAAACGCCACGGTAAACTTTTGCTCGCTGCCGTCGGCTTCTTTAACGGTGACGTTCAGGTCCCCTGCGCCACCGGTCGGATACATATCGGTTATTTCGAATGCCCCTGGCGCGACATAGCTCTGGTAGATCACATAGCCGTTCTGGCGGATCACCACCTGGGCGTTGGTGCGGGCGATGCCGCGTACCACCGGGGCGTAGCCCTTCAGCGAATCCGGCAGCATGTCGTCGTCCGACGCCAGCTGGCCGCCACGGAACGGGACGCTGTCGAACACGTCCGACGGCGATGAGCTGTCTCCCAGCGTCAGCTGGGATTTCAGCGGCACAATATTACGCTGGGCATAGGTGTAGACCGTATCCCACTTGTCCTGCCCGTTGCTGTCCCGATTCCAGGTAGTGTAATTGCGCAGCCGCCACGGCCCAACGTTGATTCCCGGACGCAGGTTGGCGTACTGACTATTAGTGTCGCTGCCGCCGTTACCGCCACGGGCATGTGTACTCGAACCGCTGATGCTATAGTTCATCATCAGCGCGTTGATGCCGTTATCCCACAGCGCCGGGTCAACGTAGCCGCGCGCCTGGGGCGACATTGCCGCCTGGGGAATGCTCAACGCCAGTATCTGGCTGTTAAAACGAAAATCGTAGCTCGCGTCTGGAATGGCGCTCAAATTTGCGCAGGCATCCTCTGCACCCAGTTCAGGAAACAGCTCGGTTTTTACGCCGTAACTTTGCAGCAGTGCTACCGACAGACACGGCTCAAGTACATCCTCCCCGGCCGCGTTTTTAACGCTTTTAAATTCGACGTTTCGGCTGTCCACCTGCTGATCGTTAATCACAACGTCAACCTGGTAGGTGCCTGGTGCCTGCGATCCCTCTTCGAAAGCAGAGAGATCGGCTCCTGCTGTTTGTGTCCCGGTTTCAAGCAATTCGGGATTAAAGTAGTCGCGCGCATATACCGGAGCTGTTCCGCTTAGTGCCAGCGCGATAAACCATGCGATGCGCGTCAGACGCAGGGATGGTCGCTGTTTTACTTTTCTCATTCTCGAATACTCTCCTGGTTAACGGGGCACGCTCACTCCATGAGCGGCAGGGTTGTTTAAATACTTACGTTATGCTCGGCACCCGGTGCGCCGTAGTCGCTGATGATTTTGAATGAAAGCTTGCCGCCACCCGCACCCGCACCCGCACCCGCACCCGCACCCGCAGGCAGGTTGAAGCGTGCGCTGGCACCCGGTGCAACATAGGTCACATCGTTAAGCGCTTTGCCGTTAACGGTAATGCTGTTGAAATTGATGTAATACGCGGAGGGATTAGTGACCTCGACGCTATTTCCGACACGGCTCCAGCGCAGCGTATTAGCTTGATCTTCCGGTGAACCGTTTTTCAGCGCAGCTGGGCGATAAATCAATTTGATACGGGTCTTTACCGCGACCTGTAAGGTATTAGCATTTTCATTACGCGCCGCAGAAGGGATAGCTTTGATATTCAGCCAGTATAATGACTCTTTATTCTCTGGCAGCGTACCTGCGCGGACAATACGCATAATATTTTGCTGGCTTTTATCCAGTCGATACAGCGGCGGAGTAATAATAAAAGGAGCTTTCTCAGCGCCACCGGTTTGTGTCTCTACCCAGGATTGAATAAGATAAGGCACGTTGTCCGGATTATTGACACTCAGAGAAGCTTCTTTCTTATTTCCGTCATAAATAACGCGCGTACCGCCAATTACCACGCCAGCCTGAGCGGCAGACAAACCTGATGCAAGCACCAGCCCTGCAATTAACGTTTTGCTAAAGAATTTCATGTCATACCTCGATAAATACGGGGCTGTGATACAGCCCCGGTAATTTTCCGGAGTGGAAAATCAGTTGTAATTAACAGATAAGGTTGCAACCGCGTTGGCTTTACCTGCCACAACGGTGTCTGATGTCGAACGATAAGCGGCATAGAAATCAAGTTTGTTTTCCTTGTCGGCGGCCAGCGTATAGCTGTAATCGTTCACTGCATTCAGACCCAGGTCGGTTTTATCGGCAGTCATCAGGGCAATAGCAACCCCAGTCGCCACGCCGGTTTCATCCGTGAGCGCCAGCAGGGAAGAATCGGTGGCATCGTGGGTGCCATCAAACTTCACCTGCGCGGCGGTAATTGCTTCCGGGCAATCTTTCAGGGTCATGGTGAATTTCGTTGTTGAAGCTTCGTCGCCAGTTGCAGAGAAGGAAGACTTAGCAACTTTACCCAGGCTGACGCTCAGTGAATCGCTGGTGCCAATATCAACTGTGCATGCTTCGTCGATAATTTCACCGGTAAAATTCACAGTGCCGTCAGCGGCAAATACAGAAGACGCAGACAGCGCAGCCAGCGTTGCGAATGCAACAGCAATAACATTCTTTTTCATCAAAAATATCCTTAAGAGAAAATAATTCCGGTAAAAACTGAACATAATGATTTTTACCTTTGAGTCATGCTCCTTATGAAGCACACCGGGCTGCCTGATATCGCAGGGTAAAATCTGCTAATTTTTGTTTTCAACTATATGACCTAAGGATTATCAAAAGTTAAAATTCAATTACCAGCCAGATTCGACTCATTGATATTGGGCAGCGCCGTTGTTGGAGCGGATTTTGATATAACATCCGAATTGAGACAACTGCTTTTTAGTCCACAAATAGACCAGAAGATTCTTTATCGGTGGCTTTCCTGGCATCATAATCCGGCCACATATTCACCACGGTAATAAAAGGTAATTTATGGAGTTGTTCCAACGATGAGCACGTTAAAAACACGACATCCTGAGCGCGGTCTGGGTAAAGAACCCAATAAACCTGTCAAAGATATTAATTTATTAATGCAGCACCTTTCTACGGAATGCAATAAATCATTAACACAAAAACGGAAGTCGCTTAACTTTATTAAAGATCAGGAAAATCAATGCTTTTTATTACTTAAAGGCAGCGTGGCACTTTATCGCAGCAGCGATAGCATCATTCTTAACTCGGAAAATGCCCCCTTTATATTTGGTCTTGGCAATCAGGTGGGTGTTTCACAACACCTGTATTTACGTACCCAGGAAGATTCGCTCATCGGCATGCTCTCTTTTACCGATGCCCGGCAAATTATCCGCACGCATAATCTCTGGGAAAGTTACGCTAATTTGTTGATCTATAACGCCAGCAAGATTTATGCCCACTGCCTGTCGATCTCGCAGCTCTCCTCCTACGAGATAATCAAAAATCAGCTGGTACAACTGGACGGAGAGCCTCCGTCCATCAAACAAAATATCACCGCAGCGAATTATATTCTGTCACGCACCTTTCTCTCGCGCAGTGGAGTGATGCGTATCCTCTCCCGCCTTAAGGCCGATGGTCACATCACAGCGGAACGTGGAATTTTGCTTACTATCAACCATTTACCTGATAAGTATTAACCCCACAGCCACCCGGCGCGCTGCCGGGTGCTTACGCTGTAAGCAAATATATAACTGTGCTATATATTGTTTACTTCCCCTTTGCGGCGATGATGCTATGACCACGCAAACCCAGTCGTTGATGGCGATGAAAAAGTCGCAGAATACTTACGCAGGCGATCTTATTGAAAAGCTTAGCGAGTTTCTGACTTTCAGGACTTATCCGGCGCGTAGCCGCTTCACCTTTTCCGGGCATAATAAGCAGCGCTGCTATCTTTTTCGCAGCGGTCAGATCTCTGGTTTTTACAAGGAAACCCGTACACAGATTGACCGAATCAATACTCCGTGGATTGCCGGGGTGGCGTTTCCCGACCAGGAGCTGCTGGAATTAATCTTTGTCGCAGAAACGGAGTGTGAAGTCGCTACCCTCACCCAAGATGAGGTGATGGCGCTTATTCAAAAAACAGACAGCTGGCAGCTGTATGCCGGGTTTTTGCAGGTGCTCTCGACCAAACTTCTCATCCATATGAGCCAGGTTGCCGCTCCTGATACCTTTTCGATGGTATGCAATCAGCTGTTGGAATTAATCAATGAGCCTGAGACGATCCGCACCAGTGTAAAAGTGGAAGAGTACATACGCAGCCGTACGCAGCTGTCGCGCAGCGGGGTATTTAAAGTGCTGTCGCGCCTGAAGGAGGTCAACGCTATCGTGATTGAGAAAGGCATGTTGATTGCCGTTAACGAACTGCCTGACAAAATGCCCTGAGGCAAGTCTCATCGGACGATGAAGATGACGTACGGTGATTCTTAGGTGTCGCTAATTCCCGGCGGTAAAGATATCGCCGGTGCGCCTGGTAATGCTAACAGGCGCATCCCTGTTAATTAATCAATACCACCGACGGCAGCGTGCCGTGCAGGTGCTTACGCAGTTCGGCATTCTCTTCCAGCAGATACTCCAGGCTCTGCGCCATCGCTTCGATCAGCTCCTGAGCGATCTTACTTTCGAACTTCGCCACCGTTGGGGCGGTATTTATAAGCTGACCGATAGTTAATTGGTTCATGTGTAACCTCCATATCCGCTTTATGGGTTCACCGCGTCTGATAAACAATGTACCGCGTTCATTAACGGTTTTATCCGCACAGAAAACGACAAAAAAGCACTCTATTCAAATTTATCCTTTAGGACAATTCCCCATTGCGGGCTGGCAGCCAATATTACTTTTTCTTAGTAAATAATACATATCACTTTATAATCAATGATTTATGAATATTTTATTTTGCCGTAAATATATCGTCCCCGTTAAGGTTGTTAATCATGACAGGCGCACCTTTATGGGGCGAAGAATATATTTCCTCCAGGAATAATCTTAACTGATGTATTATACCCGCTCCCCGCGTCAGGTAATGGCGCAGTAGATCCTTCTGAGTTCAGAGGCTATCCGCATGTCATGGCACTACTTTAAACACACGTATCTGATCAAATTCTGGGCTCCCATGCCCGCTGTTATCGCCGCTGGCGTTCTTTCTACTTACTATTTTGGGCTGACCGGCACCTTCTGGGCCGTCACCGGCGAGTTTACCCGCTGGGGTGGCCAGCTGCTGCAGCTGGCCGGCGTCCACACCGAAGAGTGGGGCTATTTCAAACTCATTCATCTCGAAGGCTCCCCGTTAACCCGCATCGACGGCATGATGATCATCGGCATGTTCGGCGGCTGTTTTGCTGCGGCACTGTGGGCCAACAACGTTAAGCTGCGCCTGCCCCGCAGCCGGATCCGCATCGTCCAGGCGGTAGCCGGTGGCATTATTGCCGGCTTCGGTGCCCGTCTGGCAATGGGCTGCAACCTCGCTGCGTTCTTTACCGGCATTCCGCAGTTCTCGCTGCACGCGTGGTTTTTTGCCGTCGCGACCGCGGTCGGGACCTGGTTTGGCGCACGCTTTACCCTGCTGCCGATGTTCCGCCTGCCGGTGAAACTGGAAAAAGTCTCCGCTGCTTCATCGCCAACGCAACAGGTCGATCGCGCCCGCCGCCGCTTCCGGCTGGGCGTCGCGGTGTTCGTCGCCATCGTTGGCTGGGCGCTGCTCACCGCGTTCCAGCAACCGAAGCTCGGGCTGGCGATGCTGTGCGGCGTCGGTTTCGGGCTGCTTATTGAGCGCGCTCAGATCTGCTTCACCTCGGCCTTCCGCGACATGTGGATCACCGGGCGCACCCATATGGCAAAGGCGATCGTGTTCGGCATGGCAGTCAGCGCCATCGGCATCTACAGCTATGTGCAGCTCGGCGTGGAAGCAAAAATTATGTGGGCCGGGCCTAATGCCGTCATCGGCGGCCTGCTGTTTGGCTTTGGTATTGTACTGGCCGGCGGATGTGAAACCGGCTGGATGTACCGCGCAGTAGAGGGCCAGGTACACTTCTGGTGGGTTGGTCTGGGGAACGTGATTGGCTCTACGCTGCTGGCGTACTACTGGGACGACCTCGCACCCTCGCTTGCCACCGGCTGGGATAAAGTCAATCTGCTCAACACCTTTGGCCCGCTGGGCGGGCTGTTGATGACCTATGGGCTGTTGCTTACCGCCCTGCTGCTGATTGTGGGCTGGGAGAAATACTTCTTCCGCCGCCGCACCTCACTTCAGACTCTCAAGGAGCCAGTATGACCACACACGTTCCCGATTATCGCCTGGATATGCAGGGTGAATCCTGCCCCTACCCCGCTGTTGCCATGCTGGAGCAGATGCCGCAGCTGGCGCGCGGCGAGATCCTCGAAGTCATCAGCGACTGCGCCCAGTCGATCAATAACATTCCTCAGGATGCCCGCAACCACGGCTATATCGTGCTGGACATTCAGCAGGACGGGCCGGTGCTGCGCTTTCTGATCCAGAAGTAACTACCGTGCCGGTCAGGCCGCTCCCGGGAGCGGCTTTTTTTTGCCAAAGTAAAACGATCGGTTTACTTTTAATAAATGGACAAACGACAAGACATTCTCAATGCCGCTGAGCGGCTGTTCTACGCCAACGGCTTTCACGCGACCAGCACCGACGTGCTTTGCCGAGAGGCCGGGGTATCGACGCGCACCTTTTACCGCTACTTTCCGTCCCGCGACCATCTCACCGAAGCCGTGATGGACGCCCGCCAGCAGCGCTTTTTCGCCGATCTGCTGCCGCCTGACAGCCCGCAAGCCATTCCGCACCTGTTTGCCGTGCTGGCGCACTGGATGCAGGCGCAGGGTGCCGAAGGCTGCTTTTTTCTCAAGGTCTGGGGGGAATATGCCCAGCAGGATGCGCGTCTCTCTGCCCACGCCCTCGATTTTCGCTATGGGCTGCGCCGCTACCTTAGCGCCTGTATCCCGGTAGCCGCCGCCAGGGACGCAGTCTGGATGCTGTTCGAAGGCGCCATCACCGCCGGGCTGATCCTTGGCCCGCATGCCGCGCACCAGGCGGCTGCCACCGCTGCGCTGGTGCTGCGCCATAGCGGAGAAGACCATGAGAAATGATCTCGCCCTGAGCCTCACCGGCTTTTCACTGATTGCCGTCACCTATGGCCTGGCACGTTTCTCCTGGGGGCTGATGCTCCCGGATATCGCGCAAGATGTACCCTTCTCCCCGCGTATTGCCGGGGTGATCGCCGCGTGCAGCTTTGTGGCTTACTGTCTCGCCTCGCTGAGTGCTTCCCGGGTGACGGCGCGTTTTGGCCCGCGCCTGACCGGCATCACGGCAACGCTGTTTGCCGCCGCCGGGCTTATGCTGCTCGCCAGCGCCGGCTCCCCGGGAATGCTGGCCGCCGGGCTGTTTATCGCCGGACTCAGCTCCGGCCTGGCCTCCCCCTCGCTTGCCGCGGCGGTCAGCCGCTGCGTCAGCGCTACCCGACAGCCGCAGGTCAATACGGTAATCAATGCCGGTACCGGAGGCGGAATTATCCTCTCCGTGCCGGTGCTGATGCTGCTCCCCGGCGGCTGGCGCAGCGCCTGCGTGGTGTTCGCCGTTATCGCCCTGCTCTGCCTGATCCCACTCCTGCGCTGGCTGCCCGGACGCAGCGAAACGCCCGCCTCGCCTGACGCCGGGATTATTTCCCGGTTGCGTCAGCCGGTGATGCGCCGTCTGGCGACGATTGCCCTGGTAAGCGGTATCGCCAGCGCCGCCTGGTGGAGCTTCGGCCCCGACGTGCTGCGTCAGCATGTGCGGGTAGATGACCAGGCGGCCAGCTTGCTGTGGCTGGTCAGCGGCGGGGCCGGCGTGCTTGGCGTGTTCACCGGCCCGGCAGCGGCGCGCTTCGGCCTGACGGGTATCTATCGCGTTGCCCAACTGGCAATGGCGCTCCCGCTGCTGGGGCTGGCCTTTACTCAGGGCTTTAACGGCTGGCTGATCCCGGCGGTGGCCCTGTGCGGGGCGGGTTACATTACGCTTTCCGGGGTGCTGCTGGTGCACGGGGCCAACGCCGCGCCCGATACGCCCGCGTCCGGCGTGGGGCTGGCGTTCTTTATGCTGGCGGTGGGTCAGGTTATCGGATCGATGCTGTTCGGGCTACTGTATAACGACGCGGGCGCACCGGCGGCGCTAATAGCGTTCTGTGTGCTGGGGCTGGGTCTTGCGGGAATAACGCCTGAGCGAAGCGCGGCGCGGTTATCCGGGAAATCGCCGGAGAAAGAAATTTAACATTCAGCTGAAAAATCCCTGGACGCAGACACCGCGGTATATGGTATGGTTTATCGCAGCCGGTGGCCGTTCGGAATGGGTTTACGGGAAGCGCCCTCCGTACTGGAAAGGCCTCAGGCAACAGATAAAAAAAGACCGAAAACGATTCCTGTTTACGCCCCACCCCGATTTATCCTTTTTAAATCATCAAGTTAACTCCAAATTCACTCATTAATTAACATCCCAACACTTACCATTACGCTCTTTCAAGATCAAACTCTTGCCATACTATTCGAGTGTGGGATGAGTGAACTTCGTGGCGGTCAGGCGTCTCAATTCACATCACTGGGCAATCATCAAACTCACCGGTATGAGCATCGTTCAAAATGTAAGTTACTAGCCCCTGGACAATGATCGATTCGGCATGTTCGTCATCGCTTAACATGTTGTATCGTTCTGGCGTGTCTAGGCACTCGAGTCGCGGTACCGGATACAACCTGTATCGACGGATATTAATCGCACCATCAATAAGGCACATAACCAGCGATCCATCACAGGCTTGCAACGAACAACAACCACCAGCATCGCACTATGTTTTATTCCCTCTCGCCATGAGAAGAAGCCAGCCCGAATAACGTAAGTTGCGCTCGGCACTTTGAAGCAGAGTGCATCGAGGGAGATCGGCGTGTCGGAGTGGCTCTGCGCCGGTGAAGGAAATCCCATGGCTATCTTCCCCCGTTCGGGTTATAGACCATGAAGGTACGGTTATCCCCGTCCCCAGTAGAGATGTCTTTGAACGTGCTGACACTCATCTCTATCCATTCGTTAGCCTGCCTCCGCGTCCAGTCCCAGTTAACCTTTGCTAGCTCATGTACAAAGTCCGCAGTAGTCACTGTTTTCTTCCCCTGTGGACTCACCTTCATCGCCCTGTCGAACGCGTACGCAATTTCGTAAATTCTGCCCATTGTGACCTCCCGCCTAAAATTGCTGTATATAAATACAGTACATTTACTCAACGAGGAGATCAATACGAAGCGGCCTATCAATACGGTGCGCTGGCCGGTGGGCTTGGCGAGGCTCTTTGTCGGCAACAGCAACGTCCGACAGCTTTGTGCCAAGAGCGGACATTACTATTGTTTTCATCAAACTCAGTATACAGTTCGAGAACATAAGGTATTTCAATGTTGCCCTCCTGGAGAACCCAAAAACCAAACTCATAAAGGATGTTATGGCGTGCATGTAGTCGTGTGCTTTCAAATGCCACAGCCTCACCACTATCATCAGTATGATCGCGAAACCAACACCTACTGAATCTGAGTTAATTTCTCGATAACTGTCCTTGAGTCATCAGTACGATTTGTAAGAATGAGATCCCCAAGACCTATTCAGCATATGAAACAAGTAACAGTCTAGAAGACATTGTTACCATGCTCATGGACAATAGAAATGTAACAGTTCCCACAGTAACCCTAGAGCCCATTACTGGAGAGATAATCTTTCTATACCGTGCTCTGCTCCTGCGCGATTACTGATATGATCCTTCACTGAGCACGCTGGTTTTCATCTTCATAGTACTCAAAACGTCCTGAGCGCTATTAGTGGTGCATACAACAGTAGATTTATGTAGTATTAAAGAGGGCTACCATTAGTACTTCTCAGATTGGTAGCAACCGATATAATATTTATTGTCTAAATGGGGTTTATATGAGTAGTTATACAAATGATGAAAATGGTGTTTGTCGTTTCATTCAGGATAAGGCTTTTCAAACTTGGGAAGGAAACGGCTCCCCATATCTTTTAAGTAATGCAGTAACTGATTTTAGAGAATATGGAGATATGAAGTCGGTTATAGGTAACAAATCACTAAAGGCATGGGTGTCAAATAAACAAGATTCATTAAACGTAAAATTAATGACGCATCCTGTAGCGAAAGCAAGAATTGTTGTGGTCCCTAAAGATAGCAATTTTTCATTTGAATCAGCCGCAAAAAAACCATCAACCAATGAAAAAGAAGAATTAACCAACAGGGAAATAACAATTCTATTCCTAGAGGCGATAGGTTCTCTACCTCAGCATGACTTGGATGAAATTCACATACCGGTAAGAATCATCGCGAAGTTGATGAGGTGATTTAAAATGGTTAAATTCATTATAATGTCAGGCAGACGAGAGTTCTGTGATTTCATTTCATCAAGAGTTGATAGTTTAAAGTTGATGGATTCCCTGGATAAGTTAGGTGGTGGCGATTTTCTTACTTACCATGTTACCGATGCTAACTCCAGCACAGCTTCACTAATTGGGTTTATATATAGCAAAATTAAATATGAATATGATGATAATGTTGCCATATTGTCTGATGAATTTGCTTTTTCGAATTTATCTTGTATAGAAAATGCGTTTCTTCTTTGCCAGCTCGATGGTATCTCTTCAATCAAAGAAAAACAGTTTCATAACTATATTTCCAGTGCAGCAAATAAAGCAGTAAAAAAACTTAACCTGATGAAATCTATAGTTGATGACGGTGGTCTTGGTGAAATGGCCAGATTACCAATAAAAAACTTTTCGTCGGATAAATTAAAGGATTTCATAAGAGAAGCCGCTATAAGATATAACTCAACGGTTTCTGATAATGATTTCCAGAAGATGGCTTCTGATTTGAAAATGATGCGAAAGCCGAAAAAAAGAAGTGAGTATAGAAATAAGTACTATATAGATGATAAAGGCCGTCATTTCTCATTGGGCGATGAGATTCATTCTTCGTACGACACTAAAGGGCATGACTACCTTTGTGATATTTTAGCCAAATATAGATTTGGATGTAAAATTGATTCAAGAAAGCACTTTAATGTTTCCGCTGGAGATAACGACAATAGTAAGTTGTCCACTGAGTTTCATCATTGCCACGGTGATGAACCTATTACTATAAGGGATAGAAGCCATGTAAATATGTTTTCTAATGATTTTATCTCTTAAAAATGATATGGGAGCTAAATTTAGCTCCCATGTTGTTTATCCATTAAATTTTTACCTTAGCAGCATACTCGAAAACCAACACAGCACCATAGCTGGCGATCCCCAACGTAGCCATCCAACATCGGCAAATAACAAAAAAATTTACGCAGCATTAGAATTTTTTGCTGGCTATCCCCTGAAAAACCAACAGACATCTGGTGCGGTACATATGAAAACTCGCGCAATCATTGGCGATCCCCATGTGCCCATCGTTCGATCCTGTAGTAATTTCAAAAAAGAGCGCTAGCCAAGAGGTTTCACACTATTTCAGTCGCGATCTTCACGAAAAACCACGCTAAGTAGGCGCTCCCCATGAGATCATCTGTCGAAAAATGCATTTAACCTACTGATTATGCTGGCAATTTCCTCGTTTTCATCCGGCATCATTAAGAGCTTTTACCTAGCTATCTTTAGCTTATCGGTGCTTTTCAACTCGTTAATGGGTTTTAATGGATACTGCGTGTAAAGATAGCATATTTTTTAAGACATCAGAACCTTTTCCTTTACTGAGGATAGATACAGAAAGCGCAGTCACTCAAAAAAGATATTTCTTTAAGTATATTCAAATGCTTACCAAGTATTGTTCATCAAAAACGCACTTCACGTACAAAATTTCAGCTTCTCAAACTGTCTGCTGACTGAACACATAAACAACTTCCTATTGATCAATAAACATTATGTAATGACGCCTTGTGAACTTTCGTTCCTCGCTCAAAGCGGACATTAATCAGCTTTTACAGGGCTGGGAGTATCATTCACCTCTCAGCGCTGGCCGGCGCGCAGGGCCAAACTGGATCAAGCGGAAACGTCTGTTGCTGTGGAACATCGCGCAGCGCCTGACGGTAAGTCGCCCACGCCTCTTTATCCGTGGGCGCGTCCGGCATCATTGCCCAGTCACACTCGGCGATCCGGCGGTCACGCTCGGCGCGAATTTCCTCCGCCTTAATTTCTGCCAGCTTGTCCTGATTGATTTTAATCATTGCTCGCTACCTCACGATACGTTCCGCCAATGCCGCTCGGCTCACCCAGTGCAGCCTCGTCCAGCTCCCATGCTTCCTGGGGAATGTCCAGTGGCAGCTCAGCCTCGTTAACTAACCAGAATGGCAGACCTGCCGGCACGTCTTTTTGACCGACTTCCAGTACAGTAAGTCCGCAATCTGCTGGTGATAAAACGGCTACACCATACTCTGACTGATAAATGACCTTCATTAAATTGCTCCCTTACCAAAGATGGCTACCGTTGTGGCTACTGAGTTAGACCAGTCGCGGCCGTCTCCGGCTAGAGTGATGATGCGGTCGAGGGAGTTGGAATAAACTGCCCATCCGCCGCGCCGCTGCGCCTCGCTCTCGCGCGTACAGCCGATCGCAGTAATTTGCGTCTGCTTGAACTTAAACTGCTTTACCAGATCCGGGAACATCACTGCCGTGGTGCGGTCTTGATAATGGTTGTCCGGGTCGCTGAAGTTGATCAGTGCACTGGAGAAGCGGGTCTTTTCACTGCCGCTCGAGTAGACCGGTTTCCCAACCACCGAGGCGCGGGTAAGGATCTGCAGTTTCGACGTGTCCGCCGGCATGTCAGAGACAACGTTAAACATGTTGTTGCCCCAGAATGTCATGCCGTTGAAGCCAGCAGCGATGTCCTTGATTACCTGCCAGGCGTCAGCCTGCGACTGAATGTATACGTCAAACATGAAGCGCGGCTCTGTACCGCTAACCGCGGAAAACAGCGAACGTCATGCCGTTTTTTTTAGCTTCCATCAGGTAACTTTCCAGACCATCAAAGTTCACGCACAGGGCCTTTACGGCCTCGGCTGATGTCTGCACCGCCAGTCTATGCACGCGACCAAAGCGGGTACCGAGAGCACCGTACAGTCGAATTGTAGTTAACCGCGCCATGGTTTTATCTCCTCCGGCAATTTTTCGTGGCGGACGCAAATCATCGTCCGATCTTTGAAGTAGCCATGCGCATAAGGCGTGATACACGATGGCTGGCCGTAAAGATGGTGGAGCAATTCCCCTTCTTCGGTGATGATCCCAGCGTGATTCCACTTACCGGACTCGACCTGCATGATAACCATGCATCCGGGGGCCGGGCCGCATTCGATAAACCCTTCCCGTTCCCAGTTCTCGAAATACAGGTTGTCCGGGTATTAGCCTGCTGCGCCAGGCCATTAATCTTCTGCTGAGCCTCAATTTCTTTATTCTTATGGTCCACCACTTTTGCGGCATTCAGAATAGCTTCACGGCTGGCAAGCAGAGCGTTTTCCTGAGTCGTTAAGGCTCGAGTTTTTGCAGCCTGGTCGAGCTCGGCAAAGCGTGATTGCTGCTTGCTGAGTTCTGTATTTTTGGCCTGAGTCTCCCCGGTCTTGCGTAGGGTCTCGAGAGTTTCAGTTAACGTCCTGGCCTGAGCCTGGTAGGTCTCAACTGTGCGGTCACCATCATCAACCTTAACCGATGGCGTTTTAGGTGTTTTGGGGTCCTTGTAGCGCTCGTTAAATTGCGCGAGATGCCTGTCAGCCTCAACCTGAGTTATATAACCCGCCTTCACTGCTTTGGCGTATTTCTCGGCTTCTTCAGTTCTCTTTTGAGCGTTAGTTGCCAACGATTTTTCGCTGGCATTCATCTGCAGACGAAATTTAAGTTGCTCATCATTGAACTGCTTGGCTTTGGCTGAGTTTTCTTGTTGAAGGCTGATTAACTGCTGCAGGCCAGCCTTCGTAACCTCAACAGTAGGAATCTGGGGCTTTGCTGCTTCACGGGTCACATAATCCCATCCGGGCAGCTCGCTCCCACCTGTGCGGATTCCCTGTTCCTTAAGCCCGACAGTTGGGGTGGCTTTCAGATCATCCAGCGAAAGCTTGTATTTACCGACCTTGTCGATTAGGTCATCCCACCAGCCCCCGGTGAGTCGAAGTGAAGAAACGGAAGCATCACCAAAACTCTTTTGAGAGTTTGCGAGCTGGTCGATGATAGCCTTAGTCGCACCAGCAGTATCGCCTGCATCTGTCAGAGCTTTCACTTGCTCATACAAAGCTAAGGTAATCGCTCTCAGGCTGCCATCATCATTCAGTATGTCCATAACGTCCATCTGGTCGATTTCAACCAAGCGTCGGAGCACATAATCAGCATCAATCCCCACGTCTTCGTTGCGCTTCGTTTTGAGTTCGGCGATCCTTTGTTGAATGACAGCTTTTGACAGTAATTTTGTAGCGGTACGGTTAGCAGTTTTAGCGCTGTATCCCACTCGAATCGCTGCCTGAGTGGCGTTTAAATCGATGAGGTACTCGCGACAGAACATTTCTTGTTTGTCTGTGAGTGCCATAGGTTACCTTGGTTACATGATTTTAAATTTTAAATGGAGTGAAAAATGACAAATCTACACAACGATCTTATGAATGCTGTTAGTCAAAGCAAATCCAGATTAGAGAATGTTGCCCGGACCTTCCTTAATGATCTATCAAACTACCTTAGCCTGCCAAACGCTATAGCTAAACACATAACTATTGAAGCTGATGAGTCTTACAATCCAAGGAATATTTATTTTACATTCCCTGACTTCGCTAAAAAAATCCAACTACACGACCAGTTGACATGGCAAGGCGGTGGTGATTTAGAGTTAATATTATCACTGACTAATCCTAGCAATGGAAACCTTATTGTTTCATTCGCAATTAATCCTCGGGGTGAAACAATCGTCCACTATCCTGGCGAGGAGCCATACCAGCTAGGTGTCAGAATTCAGCACGGTCATGACGCATTTTTGTCGTGCGTTGTATCTGGATGCCTGAAAGCTAAGTTATTCCAATAATTGGAACCTTGCCATTACGATGGCCTACCATTGTGATGGCAACAAAAAGCCGCCCGTAGGCGGCTTGATACTATTAGCGAGATCCACCACCGCCCGGGCGAGAATCTGAAGAGCGGCCACCACAACGAGAACCATCGCTTGCAGTATCGGAGTCGTGTTGACAATTCCCTGCAATCGCTTGAGTTGCTGCCCCTAATGACATCAGAACAAACAGTATTGCCAGTGCCTTTTTCATTTCGAATTCCATGGATAGGCCATCTGTTGATGGCTTTTCAATCATAGCTGTTTTTATCATCTGAAAAGGAATTTTCCCGGCTGGCTAACAGGGAATAGATCAAAGATCATGGCAAAAAATAACCGCCCGGAGGCGGTTAGTTCAAATTACAATACTTCTCTGTGACCGTTAAAATCAGCTGAAGAGACGACTCCTTTCTCCTCCAGTTGCTCGACAATTCGGGCTGCCCGAACATATCCAATTCTAAAGTTTCGTTGAATTCCCGCTATCGAAACCCTGCGCTTTTCAACAACAAACTTTACAGCCTCATCAAAAAGCGGATCTGCACTTACATCGAGCTGATTAGATAACTGATAATTTGGATTTTCCTTACAGCCGGGCAGAGGGTAACAATTAACTGCGACAACCTGCCTTGGATTGATTCCTCTAGCCTCTGCCAGGCGTTTTAGATACTCATCGACCTCGATTTCGATTTCAGATGTCTCGGGGATATCTAAAAAGTGATACCCCTTTTCAGTCAACTCCCAACCTAATGAGTGGCATTCCCACGCTATGAAGAATTTCATCTAGTCTCCTTATCATTTTAAGAAGCTAAATATACATCATTAGACCCACTCGCAGATGAGCTTTGGAATGGCTACTTCATCAGTGAGGCGGCGTACTCAATCAGGTAAAGCTTCGGGGCTAACCAGATTTTCAGCCATGTCAGGTCTGATAAGACTATGAAGGCGACGACCGAATACAGGAACATAATGGTGCCAAAAAACACTGAGGAAGCACTGATAGTGCCGTCTCTGTCCCAGACCAATGTAGGCTTGTATTTTGGCTTGCCGCGATCCCATGAGTATCCCTCTTCGCCATAAACTCCTTCCTGCTCGCGCTTCATCATTACCCTGAAGAATTTAATCGCAACCGGGACAGTCGCCAGAAGAATCAGCGCGATCGCCAGGCTTTTGGTAAATTTCCACACCAGCAGCTGATGAATTACATCAGGGATCTGCGCCTGACTAAATGACACTGCGGCATCAATACCGCTAACTGCCTTCTGCAATAACTCAACGAGAATTTTATTGGCCTGTTCGTTCATTTGTAGCCCTACTTTGTTCAATCATTCGAATATCCGCTTTATCCCGGTTACACATCCCCAGCGCCGACAGCAGACTGACATTCAGATCCAAACTGGCCCCGTAGGTCAGCGGATCGGGAATGGCTGGTTGAGGGGTTTCAGCTGTTGGCTTTGCTCGTCAATACGCACATGATAAGTGCCATTACTATGAATTCGCTCATGGTGACAGCAACGAATCAGTCTTAACGCATGGATTGTTCTATCTGCGATTTATCTCATTACTCCCGCTTACGCTTGTCTGCATTCATATCTCTGCCACATTTAAAGCAGCCTGAGTAATGAGCTCCTACCTCACGAAGCAGGCTGAACCACGGCGATAACTCCCTAATCGCCGGGATATACAGTTGCTGGAGGAGAGACCTGCAACTGTGAGAGGGAAGGAACCCTTCTCATATCGATAAACTTTCTTGAATTATTCATGTCAGCCCTCTTTTACGGAGGGTTTTTTTTGCTTGATGCTTCTGTAGAGCATCCTCACCGGGTCATGAACTCATTCTTTACTTCAGATGAATAAACAAAATTATAGAGACTGCACGTCAGACACAGTTGTTTTGAGAGTTGAAGATTTGACGATTAGTCTTAAGGCAGATATCGAAACTTTAGCTAGGCTTAACAATGAAGTTATCATCAACGAAACTGGAGGTTTTATTGTCTAATCAACGCGACGAGAAAGGCTACGTCATAATCGGAGAAGCGGCACTCTCACTTGCACTCAAAGATTTGGATATTACTGTTCCATCTATTATCAGAGAAC
Source organism: Siccibacter colletis (assembly GCF_025914095.1). NCBI lineage: Bacteria > Pseudomonadati > Pseudomonadota > Gammaproteobacteria > Enterobacterales > Enterobacteriaceae > Siccibacter > Siccibacter colletis. The sequence goes on from NZ_CP074352.1 coordinate 2,382,061, forward strand.
TCACCCGCATGGCTGAGGGCAGCATAAGCGATGAACGAATTCATTCAATCTCAGAGGCCAGAAACTGGCTTGTTCAAGCCACTGAAAGAGATGTAGAGTCCGTGCCTTATATTAAGACCATATTGGGCCTGAACGACGAGAAGAGCAGATACTCCAAGACGTAGTCCGGCTCCGGCCGGGGAACGATGTAGAAGATAACTTTACGGTTACGCCTGGCGTCGCCGGCTGGAGATAATGTCAAGGATGACCCTATGTCTAACCTCTGCGATGTAATGAAAAAATTAAGCCCGACAAACCTGAAGGCGGTCACTTAGTAAACTAAAATTTTTAGCCCGTCTTGAGCCTGAAATTGAGGTTTATGGCTACGTCATCGAAATTCAGGCTGACTGAGCACGCCAGTACGGTCTCAGGGATTAACGTCTTAAGGTTAAAAAGCTCGGTCTTGCTTAGAATTTTTTTCAGAATGCTGAATTGAGAAAAAAAAGACCAGTCCGAATCGAACTGGCCACAGCCATACAGTGATGAAGCTGACTACGCAAAACTTAATTCGATTTTTTAACTTTTCCATAAGTATCCTGCTTCAGACCCGGGTGCCTCCCGGTGAATTCACCCCAGTAAGCAAATCCGCATACGCCCAGCTTTTACTGGCTGCCCCGCCGCTCAGGGGGATTATCTGGCAAGCAAGAGTTTCGAATTATTCGTCCATTTGAATGTAGTCGAATTTTGAAAATAAAATGTGAGAGGAGCTGTTTTTTCAACAAAAACTGGTGGTTAAATAATAAATCCTATTAGGATAAATCCTAGATTCCGGTTTTTACCTAAAGTTTCTAATAGCCCTTTTATCCATTGAGCCAGCAACTACATTTACATCCTCCTTGTAATGTTGGCTCTTTAGCCCCCTTCCGAATTGCAGGATTCATTTTGGAAGGGATTTTTTTCTGTGTTATCCGCTTTTTATCAAGCCCTGACACCCGGCAATCACATCACCCTCAAATGGCCGGATTATCTCAAGCATTGTTCTTTTATGTACTGCTGCAGACCGGCTATCTGTTTACTGGCAACTTCGATTCGCTCTCTGAGGGTGAAATAATCCCGTTCAGCGGCGTAAGTAAGTCTGGGGCCGGCAGCATCATCCATTGCGGTGGTGCTGGGCGTTCCACTCTTTCCGCACGTTGCGCTGAGCTGCAGCCGACGCTTGCCAGCAGCAACATCGCGCTCAAGCTGATTGATATTTGCTTTTGCATCTTCCAGTTTCTTCGTGTACTTCGCATCCAGCGCCGCAACGTCACGCTGGCGCTTCTGCATGTCTGCAATGTGATCTTTAACCAGCTCTAATTCACGATTAACTTTGGTTAAAGATGAACGGGTTTCTGTGAGCCGTGCATGGTAATAGCCTGCCAGCCTGCTTGCTCCAACCAAAGCCACTAACAGCAGTCCTAATGCCAGCGCCTTCCAACTGAACACCATCACACACCATCCAGGCAGAGCACTTTCTCTGCTTCGCGCCGTGTAACCAGGCCATTCAGTTTGATGCCACCAGCATAAACCCAGCGCGGGAATTGCTGGCAGGCAAGCATCGTTTCTCCCTGGCGCAGCAGCTGGAACAGTGTCGATTTCTGCATGGCGCCGCAGCCGACATTGAAAGTGATCGAGGTTACTGCGGAGAAAGTGTTATCGCTAAGTTGCTTACCGACGGCCCAGCGGTTAACGCACTGTTCGGCCTGCAGGATATTCCGCTCCCAGTCCCGGGCGATCTGCTCGTCAGTTTTCCGCAGGCCCGCTTTAACGCCGTGGGTATTTCCGATGCCGTCGGTTAGTACGCCAGCCGGGCAAACGTAAAGATCGCGTCGGCAGGACTCAGCATTGCCGATCAGCTCCAGTCCGCGCTCGTTCGTGCGAACATTACCGGCGCTGAGGACGACGGCGATAATCGCTCCTACTGAGCAAATAGCGCCACCAGCAACTTTAGCTTTATTCATCACTGGCCCCTGGCGGCTTTACGCCGGTCCTCTTTAATTTTGAAATACAGATTGGTCAGGTATGTCAGCAGCCCGAACGCCAGGCTGCCGAGCACACCGATTGCTGCCCACTGTGATGGACTTACCTGATCCAGCGCCTGTAACACCCAGTAGGCAGCGCTTGCACCAGATGAGCCATATGAGACGCCGGTGGTTAGTTTGTCCATTCGATACATGCTCTCACCTCGCTGTTTGCGGGTGCTGTGTGAGTAGAAAGGGATTCAGGCTCTCGGGCTGCGTTAACAGCAAAGCGTATAAAGGGTTTTACCCGGAGCCTGAAATAGAAGGCCGCCGCATAAACGCGACGTTATTCGCGAACAGAGACGGCGGCCCGGAAACGAAAAAGCCCCACGGGGTTAACCGCAGGGCTTAAAAAGGGGGTTGTGGCTTCATCTCAAGGCGTCTTCTGACCCGGTGTGCGATGTTTACTTATTTCCTCACCACTTCAACGAAGGCATTAACCCATCGTTAGGACAAAAATAACACAGATTCGGGAAAAGTAAATAGCCGGCAATAATATCGTTGGCTATTTTCGTGAGCGCTATCTGGTGATCTCCTTCAGCTGTCTCTCGGCCCACGCCTCCTCGATATCGAATTTTGTGATCAGCTGGTCGTAGAATGGCTTAACCGACTTCTTCCACGTATCCAGGCTGATCGAGTCTGTAATCTGGCTTATGGCTGCATACGCCTCAGTTGAAGGGATGCGCTCATACCCGCGACCACTGCAGCGCTTACAGTCAGCCATCACCGGCACGCCCTGCTTGTCCGTCAATTCCTTATTCATTGCCTTGCCGCGTCCGTGACAATCACTGCAGGCTGCACTGAGCGTGCCGGTGCCATTGCACTTTTTGCAGAGGACGCGCACCGTCTCTTTGACCTTCACCATCCCGGATACGGTCATTTTGCCTTCTGGTTTACGGAATTTATTTGTGAAGACATCAGCCTGAAGGAAGCCGGTCCCGGCGCAGCAATCGCACTGCTTAACGCTGGCGGCGCTGCGAGAATAATCCTCAAAAGCGAAGATGGCCAGCTGGCGCATCACCAGCGGCTTAACGCCGGCACCCAGCTTGCGCAGCGCTGCGACCTTATCGCATTTTGTCAGGGCGTATTCGGCCAGAAGCGCGACCGCCCTGTCCCGGTCGTTGTTGCTGATGCCCATCTTGCCCAGGAAAGCGCTGTACCCCATAGCGGCCCTTTCCTGGGTCATCCCCATAGCCGCCATGATGTCCGTGCCGGTCAGGGAGTCTGATGCGGTGGCGCGCGGAGAATCGCTGATCATCGTCGATTTGGCGAAGTGATACTTTACGGTGTTTTCGAGGTTCATGCCCTGGTCCCTGCCATCTGGTAAATATGGATAAGGTTGCGAAGTATGCGGTAGTCCACCAGCACGGTTCCCCGGCGGCGATAAACGCGCAGGCGCTGCCAGCGCATGCGGATTGACGCAATTTGCTCTGGGCTCATGATGGCTCCAGTTCGGTGATGGTCAGCAGCAGCATTCCGCCCTTGGTGATCGGCATACGCTTGACCCGATAGTCATCCACAAGATGGTCGTCCTGCCAGAATCCTGCTTTTGTCAGCGCATCGAATGCGGCCTTCTGTAGATTGTCCAGGTCCCGGCGGCGGCGGTCAGGCATATGACACTCAATGCGGATCTTCACCGGTGTGGCAATACCGATATCCAGCATCTGGTCTTTGATGATTTGGGCCACGCGGTCACGGTAGGCCTGCCCTTCGGCGCTGATGTGCGTGCGCCCGCGGTTATGCCGGTAATAGCGGTTATTACTCGGCGGCCACGGTAGTATGATGTTGTAGGTATTCATGCCTTCACCAGTCCCTCTTTCAGCCATATAACCTGCGTACGTGCCATGCCTTCCAGCGCGCACTCCTTTGCATACTCCGCATCCACCAGGTGGGTTCGGCGGTCTATTTCGTCGTGACAACAGCTGCAGGCGATGGTGGCGATCAGGTCAGGCGGCTTGATGCCGGTACCGCACAGACCGGCCAGGCGGATATGCGCCAGAACGGACGTTTCTGGATTACCATTGCACACGCCCGGGATCCGTACCTGACATTCGCGGCCGCGCGCCGCGTTGCGTAAGTTGGCCACTCTCACCCCCACACTCGGTTTTGCCAGCGGCGGTCAGCCCGTGGCGGATTCTTGCCTTCCGGCAGCCGGGCGCTGACAGTCCAAGTGGTCAAATCTGCATTCAGGCTGCGCTCGACTGTCACGCCACGGCGCCGGTATTCCGCTAAAAGCTCTTCTGCCTGCTGGGTGGTGCAGTCGGTGTGCTGAAACCATGTCTTCTTCATCGCCATCACCCCGCGAAACTCATGAGCTGCGCAGCGGCGTTTTCTGCGTCGCGTTGGCTGCTGAATGTCCCGGACAATATCCAGCGCCACAGAACATCCAGCGCGGCCTTATACAGCTGCTGAAACTCGGTTTCGTCCATATTGGCAAAGGCAATGCTGCGGGGATGTTTGCGTAGGGTGCCGTCAGGCAGCTGGATCGCGTCGTAGTGGCCGGATTCGATGGTTACCCAAGCACGGTAGGCGTCGAATGACTTGCAGGCGCTGATGCTGCCCGTGCGCTTATCAGCGATGCGCTCGAGATATTGCTCAGCGGCATCCAGCAGCGCCCCTTCGTTCCCGCCGTAGGAGGCCAGAAATCTGGCATAGCCGGTCACCAGCTTGCGTTCGTTGGAAGAGATCGCCCCGCCGGTTGGCTCCCAGTATTCGAACCCGAGATTTAGTAGCGCGAAGAAGCGGCGGTGGAAGGCCGGGTTGCGGACCTGCTTGAAGTCGGCCACCAGCACGGCACCGAGATTGATTTTTGATTGCAGAAGATCGCTGGTCTCCGGCGTTGCGGGGATCAGGATTCCTGAAGACTGTTTGATAAGCTGTAACTGCGCCATGGGATTCTCCGTGGCGCATCAGGCATAGGTTGTTCAGACCTATGAAATGATAATATCAGACGGCGGGATAAGCCGGTAGCCCAGACGTGTAGCAAACTGCATAAACCCATTAAGGGTAAAGATTTCTTCATCCTCAAGAAGAGGACGTAAGGAAACTAATCCATTCAACTGATAGACCAAATATCTGCCGTTGGCAGGAAAACTGTAAACGACGGTGTTATCAGCTCTCCTAATCACATCGTACCATTGGTCATTTTTTATTAAAGCATCGGCACTGCTCACAATTTCCCCCAAAGCGACATATTGACGCAGTTAATCGTTATGAGGAGCAGTCAGAGAAACGCAAAAGCGAAAAACGTGTTTACTACCCCAGTAAAATTGATGCGATCAATAAAACCACTCATCCGCACTTTCCCATGTTTCCTGAAGAATCTCCTCGATACTTTTTTTGTCAGATTTGTCAGCACCAAGAACATTCAGTCCATCAGTACCCGCGCGGCGGATATTCAGTTTACAGTCGGGGTAGTTGTTCATGAGGCGCTTAACCAGTTCGGCTTCTAAAGCAGGGATTGCCCCTTCCGGCAGTTTTTTGTTGCGGTCGATCATCACTTCAACTCTCATCATTCCTCCTCATCGCAATAACTGTACATGCATACAGTATTTGCTAAGGATTCCTCGAAAATCAAGCTAAAGACTGAGAATTTTGTCAAGTTTTTAAATAAATATAGGAAATCAAAGTTAGACTTTAGAGGAGTAATGAAACAAGTAAAAAAATAAAATTTTCATTAAAAGGTAGAGTTTTGGCGCGGCATGAGAGTGCAAACTGTTGAAGAAATCAGCACACAATCAAATTTTCATTTTTTTTTGCAACTTGTTGACATAGTGGATAAGCCTTGCGCTACGAGGGTTTAGCTTCTCACGCGCCGAATAAGACGCAAAAACACTTCAAAATCAATACTTGTTCAATATGTAAACCCGCTCGATAATACTACCCATAGCGATGAAGTTAGTTCCAACCCCCATATGTAGTAGTTATCCACAGAGTTAGTAACAGTCGATATTTGTGGATAAGTTTAATGGCAATGGTGGTTAAATTGCACCAGGCGATAGAAAATGAAAAAGCCTGGATGATGAGTCCAGGCTTTCCCAATGGTTTAGAGCATGTATCTCTAACCGTGCCGAATGTATCTGGCAGCTGTTGTAAGCTTAACGATGTGAGGCTGTCTCATCAAACTTTTTTGGATGTAAAAAGGGATGGGCACTGATTCAAAAAGCAATTTTGTAAGTCCGGGTTCAAGTGATGACTGAACTTTACCCAAACAAAACGAACTCATACCGAATGTATCTGGCAGCTCAGGTGCAGTATCTGCAAAGGCAAATCTAGGGTATTTGCAGCCAGGTGTGAGCAAGGAGAAAGGCATATGAAAATGTTACTTCTGCTTTTAAAACTGGCAAACCCAGTGGTGGTCATCGTATTGACTATCTTGCAGTACTGGAAAGAGCGTTGATCTATAAAAAAGCCCGCTTCGGCGGGCTTTACTCTTAACGCAGGGTAAGGACTCGTTCGAACCGGTAGAAGCAACTATCGGTATCTTCTATTAATCTTTTCTTATTTTTAACTTTTCCGGCGGCTCTCTCAGCTGCTCTTAAAGCCTCTTGCAACTTTTCCTCTGCATAGTCATCTATAAACGGTCTTATCATACTTTTTAGGTACAAGGCTTTAGAGATAGCTTGGGTAGCATCAGCTTTTGTAGAAGCATTGGCCGCGGCTTTGACAACTATTCTTAACTCTTCAATGGTTTTTCTTTCAATCACATTTTTTGTAGACATCATTCTCCCCTATTGTGTTTTTGATAACACTCCGAGCTCAACATTCAATTTTAACATTTTTGTAATTCGGATTTAAAGTTGCGAAAGATCATAATAGGACTTCCATCTCAGAATAATTATCAGTTGCGCCCCCCCCAAAATCGACTTAAGCTAAATTATATATATTTTATTTATTATTCAAGATATTCATGATAGTGTGGCTGTCCTTTTTAAATTCATCAAGCGGCCATCGCAATGAAAGAAAAAATTGAAGAAAGCATCAAAAGTTTATCTGATGAAATCAAAACGCACACGGGAAAAGTGGTAGTACCACTTAGCGAGTCTTTTAAGCTGCGTTTCAACAATCCTTTTTTTTATAATTTTGCGCTAACATGGGCTCTGTTTAATTGGGACAGAATTTTGGTTCTAGCCTTTTCTAATAAAGAAATTATCGAACGCGTCAAATTGGTTAAGGACATGCCCGGAGCATTTCATCTTGGGACTTTTTCAGTGCCATACGGAACAACCATCTGGCTACCCATAATTTCAACATTATTAATTGTGATTGCATCACCATTTATCCATAACTTGCTGGATAAAATGCATATAAAACCCTTAACCACAAAGCAAATAACCATGGAAGAGCTAAAAGCATCTGACTATAATGCTCAAAAAAAATCCAAACTTGCAGAATACGAACTTCTGAAAGCAATAGAGAATAAAGATCTTGAAAATATTGCCATTCAAAAGGAATTCATGGCGAGAACACTGGCCGCAGAAAAGGACATAAAAAACATCACAATACAACATAACGACATTACAAATATGATTACTGTGGCCCAGCAAAACTATGAGCAAATTAAAAATTCATCATCGAATTTAGATGTGGAGATTTCAGAGAAAAACAAAACACTTAATGAACTTGAGTCTAATATTAAGAAAAAGTCAAATACACTGATATCATTAGAATCTTTAATTAAAAAATTCGAGAGCGAACATCATAGCACAGTAGCAACATCACAATTAATCGAAGATCTTGAAAATCGATTACATAAGGCTAAGCAATACACAAAACTTGCTAAAGATAATTTTGACTCAAGCGTTAAGGATTATACATCCATGAAAATGGATCATGACCACCCCTCTACTAAAGCCCTTTACCACGTGATGGCAGAGTATGAATGGCTAATTTCTCAGCTCGACGATTCAATAGCTTTTAATGATAGAATTATTAAAAATCACAGCATCAATAAAAGAGATTGGATTGAATAGAACGCACCCACTCAAACAGCATAGTACCGTGATTAATTGAGGTGATAAGCTGTTTTTGAATTCAACACCAGGTAGAAATACTTGTCGCCTCAACGTCCTTAGTCCACTTCTCTTGCTTCGTGATTATATCTGTCTGTGCCGCAACTCGCTTCTCTGCGGCTTCCAGCTAATCCAGCAGCGCGAGCGCAGTTTCTAAATGGACATCCATGTTGAATACGCCATGCTCCTAGGCTTTCTCTGCTGTTTGGCGCAGCGCCTGTTTGTCGATGCTCATGCTGCAAGCTCCCTGAGCGGAATGCGGTTCATGTGCATCGTGTATCCTCCGATACCGACAGCGAAGTTGTGCTGGCTGTCAGCGTTGATGAGACCAACACGTTTAACGCGCTGGCGCCCATGTCGTTCCGCACGCAGCTGCTCGCCCAGTTTGCTTCCGATGAGACCCATGTTTATCACATCAATAAAGAGACCCAGTCCGCACTTCTCGGGATGGAGATGGACACGGACAACACCTACGTCCAGAACCTGCTGCTCGCTGCGAGCAACGTACCTGAGCTCAAAAAATATGACATGCCTGGCCTGTGGAAGCTCACCCGCGCGGTTAAGGAAGTGTTCCCGCAGGACTTAAGGCATGAGCTGGGCTTAATCATCCGATTTATGAAGCTGTGGGTGGTAACTAACCACATTGACCGTGGGATCCTCACGCGTGAGTGGGCTGCTGGTAACAGGATTGATGAAATTCAGCGCACCGATGCGGGAACCAATGCTGATAGTGGGCATATCACGGACCGCGGCGCCGACACGCACCATACTTTCGATACTCTCGATTTAGAAATCGCATGCGCCCTGCTGCCGATGGATTTCAATCATATGGAAATTCCGGGCAGCATACTCCGCCGCGCTAAGGAGATAGTCGCAAACAAAGAAGAGCCATGGAAAAGCTGGAGCAAAATCCTGCGCAATCAGCCTGGCATTCTGGAGGTCAACCGCGCGGCCATTTTCAACCTGGTGCGCATCGCGCCGGAGAATATTCACCTTACGCCGGTTGTGCACCTTGAGTTCGTTAATCAAACCATGACGGCTGAGTTCAATGCGTCAACCGAGCTGATGCCGTTCCCCACCATTGGCGATGAGGGCGAGGCGAAGGAATTCGATAGCCAGCAAGTCGATAAAATCCTCGCCGCAGCGCGCGGAGAATATGTCGAAGGCATCAGTGACCCAGCAGATCCGAAGTGGGTTACAGACGACCTGGCCGCCACCAGCCAGCCACAGGTTTCGAACCTCGGCGGCGGCATGTTCTCCATCGAGGGCCTGCTGGCCACAACTACCAATGAAGTTGCTAATCAGGAATCGGAGACCACCAGCGATGTGCAGATGGAAGAGACTGAGCGCGCCGAAAGCGAAAATAACGATACGGTATCAGCAGGCGAAAGCGCTGATGCAGCTGATCCGCATGCAGTTACCTTAGCCTCAGCAGACGTTCTGGCCGCCGCTGCGCCGAGCCTCGCGAACAGCACTGCGCCGGAAGTTACCACCGAAGCGCCGGAGGAAACCGCCAGTGCGCCGGAAGAACCATCATCAGAACCGGTACCGGTATACCCGGCTTACTTCGAACCGGGCCGCTATGAAGGTGTGCCGAATGACATCTATCACGCGGCGAACGGGATCAGCAGCACCCAGGTGAAAGATGCCCGCGTCAGCCTGATGTACTTCAACGCGCGCCACGTCGCGAAAACCATTCCGCGCGAAGGTTCCAAAGTGCTGGATATGGGTAACCTGGTGCATGCGCTGGCGCTGCAGCCGGAAAACCTTGAGGAAGAATTCAGCGTGGAGCCGGTGATCCCGGAAGGGGCATTCACCACCGCGGCGACCCTGCGCGCCTTTATCGATGAGTACAACGCCACCCTGCCCGCGCTGCTGAGCGCAGACGATATCAAAGCGCTGCTGGAAGAGCACAACGCCACCCTGCCTGCGCCGGTGCCGATGGGCGGCAGCCTGGAAGAAACAGCTCAGAGCTATATGACGCTTCCAGCTGAGTTCCAGCGTATCGAGGCAGACCAGAAGCAGACCGCCGCAGCCATGAAGGCCTGTATCAAAGAGCACAACGCCACCCTGCCCGCGCCGGTGAAAACTACCGGCAGCCGCGAGGCGCTGCTGGAGCAACTGGCGACTATCAATCCTGAACTGGTAGCTCAGGAAGCACGGAAGCCGGTACCGCTGAAAGTTTCCGGCACTAAGGCAGACATGATCCAGGCGGTGAAGTCGGCCAAACCTGACGCTGTGTTTGCTGACGAACTGCTGGACGCATGGCGTGAAAACCCGGGCGACAAGATTCTGGTTACGCGCCAGCAGCTGGCAACCGCGCTGGCTATCCAGTCCGCCCTGTTAGCGCACCCGACCGCCGGCATGCTGCTGACGCACCCAAGCCGTGCCGTTGAGGTGAGCTACTTCGGCTTCGACGAAGAGACCGGGCTGGAAGTGCGCGTGCGCCCTGACCTTGAAATCGACCTGGATGGTGTGCGCATCGGCGCTGACCTCAAAACCATCAGCATGTGGAACGTTAAGCAAGAGAGCCTGCGGGCCAGGCTGCATAGAGAAATCATCGACCGCGATTACCACCTGAGCGCGGCTATGTACTGCGAAACCGCGGCGCTGGATCAGTTCTTCTGGATTTTCGTCAACAAAGACGAGAACTACCACTGGATCGCCATCATTGAGGCATCGGCAGACCTGCTGGAACTGGGCATGCTCGAGTACCGAAAAATGATGCGAGCTATCGCGACCGGCTTCGACACCGGCGAGTGGCCAGCGCCGATCATCAATGATTACACCGACGAACTAAACGATTTCGACCTGCGCCGCCTCGAAGCGCTGCGTACTCAGGCATAAGGGGAATGACCATGGAAAATACCAACATCATCGCTACCGAGCAGACTCCGAACACCATATCTGCCAGCAATGCAGTATTCAACGTCCAGGCACTTGGCCAACTGACTGCCTTTGCAGAGCTGATGGCGCAATCAGCCGTGACCGTACCAAAGCACCTGGCGGGTAAGCCTGCCGACTGCATGGCGATCGTGATGCAGGCTATGCAATGGGGCATGAATCCTTACGCCGTCGCTCAAAAAACACATCTGGTCAACGGGGTGCTGGGTTACGAGGCCCAGCTGGTCAATGCGGTGATCTCCAGTTCCAGCGCCATAGTGGGCCGCTTTCATTACCAGTATGGCGGCGACTGGGAAAAGATCGCCGGCCAGAAAGACGGTCGCGATGAATCTGGTCTTTTTGTCCGGGTTGGCGCTGTCCTGCGCGGCGAAGCAGATATCACTTGGGGAGAGAACATCTACCTGGCTGATATCACCACGCGAAATTCTCCGCTCTGGAAGACAGCGCCGAAGCAACAGATTGCGTATTTGGCTGTGAAGTACTGGGCGCGCCTGTATTGCCCTGAGGTGATCCTCGGCGTCTACAGCCCGGACGAAGTAGAACCTCGCACCGAGAAAGAGATTAACCCGGCGCCGGCGCGCGTTAGCCTTTCGGACATCAAAGGTGACAGCGTAACAAGCACCCAAGATGTGCAGGAAACCGCAGCAAATATCGATGGCCTGGCTAACGAGTTACGGAAGCGAATCGAAGCTGCACAAGACGTGGATAGCGCGAAGGCCTTACGAGCCGACATCGAAACCGCCAAACCGACGCTGGGATCGGCCCTTTTCACAGAGCTGAAAAATAAGGCAGTGAAGCGGTATTACCTTGTGGATGCGCGCAACAAAGTGGAAGCGGCCATCAACTCTCTGCCGCAAACCGGGCATAAACTTGCGTTGCCGCTCGACCTGAAACTTGAGGCAGCCGGATTGGTGCTTCACGAAGTGATTGAGCGTTGCCGGGATAATAATCCCACAGATTTTATGCTTTACTCTCCGGTGAAGCGCGGGGGAAGAAGACCAGGTCCACTGACACCTGATGGTGTAACCCAGGCTTTTTCAGAGGTCCGGGACATGACGGGTCTACAGTTTGGACCGAATCCTCCACCCTTCCATGAGATCAGAAGTCTTGCCAGTCGGCTCTATGAAAGGGAGCGCGGGGAAGAGTTTTCGCAGCGTTTACTTGGGCATAAAAATTTAACAATGACCAAAAAATACCTGGACGCGCGCGGTTCAGAATATGTTATGGTTTAGACAGGATATGAAATATTCGAGTGTTTTTCGGGGGATTTAGGGATGGACACCAAAAAAGCCTTGAAAATCAACCGGATAAAAAAAGACCGAAAACGATTCCTGTTTTCGGTCCAGGGAAATGGCTCCTGGGATGGAGCCGTGCGCTAAAAGTTGGCATTAATGCAGGCTTAGTCGCCTTGCACTTTAAGAATAGATGACGACGTCAGGTTTTCCAGTCCGCAACTATCACGCGGGCAAAAAAAGCCGATTTGATGCGATCATCCAAAAAAAACCGCGCTGCAGCGCGGTTTTTTTTATGCCGGTAGCCTGTGGCTCAGGACTTACACAGCGCCTGCGCACGCTCGATAAACGGCTCAAGACTCATCTTGTGCCCCGGGCGCGCCGGATCGTCCACCACCAGGATGGAAATCGGCTGACCGCTGGTTTTACCGCTCGCGACCTGCTGCTGGGCCTTATCATTCAGCGGATACTGCATCAGGGTCGACGGGTTGATAACAAACAGCGCACCGTCAGGACGACATGAGAGCATCACCTCTTCACGATTAAACGCCCACTTGTCTTTACCTATCTCAAAACGGCTCACGGTTGTCACCTGCGGCGCGGCAAGCGCCATACCGGAAACGGCGGTTAACAGCAGTGCCAGTAACGTTTTTTTCATAGCTTTCTCTTGTTACCTGTCAATCATTCAGAATGGTGCCCAGGTCGCGAACAGGCTGACTGTTGCAATGACCATGACACCGAGCAGCATTTCAGTTTGCGTCATGCGGATGAAGCGCGATACCGCCGCCCCGCTGGCGTGAAAACGTGGTACCAGAACATAACGGTTATAGAGCGCTATTGCCACCATCCCCGCCACCAGCGCACATTTGATCAACAGCAGCTGGAACCACGGCGTGAATCCGTGCCAGGCAAAACGCCCGATGAGTAGGGCATTCAGCGCCCCGGTGACGTTAGCGCCCGCCACTGCCAGGTGGCCGGTCAGGGAGAAGCGCCGCATGGCGGTAATCGCCAGCGCCTGCAGCCCGGGCTTCACCGCCAGCCGCATACAGAGCAACAGCGGCAATAACCCCCCCAGCCACCAGGCGATGCACAGCAGGTGCAACGTATGGTTAAGGCGCTGTAACGCGCCGACTGCCCCGTCATTCATCGCGGCATGACCGGTCCAGGCCAGCAGCATCAGTTGCCCCGCAGGCAGCAGCAGGATCGCCGCCGTGGGCATGCGCAGTAACATCGCCAGCAGCGTTGCTGCCGCCAGCGCGCCCTGCACCATCCAGACGCTGCCAAAGCGCGTACCGGCGACGGCCTGCAACACCTGCGGGTTAATCATATCCCCCGGCCCATCCCCCATTAGCCCCGCCTGGGCGAGATAGATGCCGACCGTGGTGAACATCAGCAGCGACACTGCCACGACCTGATAACCGCGCAGGGCATCCCGCAGCGCGGGTTTCAGCGCGCCGGCGGCGAAAATCGCAAGGCAGACCGCTGCACCAAACAGGGTGCAAAGAGAGAGAATGTGCAGGCAGCGCAGCGCGGGATAGAGCAGCTCAGGCATTATTTGATACTGAACGCGTAAGTTCCTTTGGTTTTATGCCCGTCGACGGAAACCACCTGCCACTGCACCTGATAACGCCCGGTTTTCAGCGGGGCATTAACCGGCACCAGCAGTTGCTTATCATCGCTGGCATTCAGGGTGGCCTTTCCGGTCGCGACCGGCTGGTCGTCCGGGCCAAGCAGGACTACCTTACTGAAGTTCTGCTCCACGCCTTCGGAGAAATTAAGCGTCAACGCTTTCGGCGCTTCGCTCAGTGCGGCATTTGCTGCCGGGGTCTGCTGCGTGAGGTGCGCATGGGCAAGTGCGGCAGAAGAAAATGCCAGCGTGGCGGTCAGGGTTAACAGGGAGGAGAGCACACGGCGGGAAAATGACATATTTCCATTCCTTATTTGCAAGACTGGCAAAAGAATATCAGTTTTAGCAGGGAAGTCGAAACGATAAGGGCTTGTCATCTGCCCGGCTGCACAGTACCTTTGCCTGCATCCAGAAGGAGAACCCTTATGCAATATAATCTGGCACAACTTCCCCAGGATGATATGGACAAGGTCAACGTCGATCTGGCCGCCGCGGGCGTGGCGTTTAAAGAGCGCTATAACATGCCGGTGGTGGCCGAGATGGTGGAGCGCGAACAGCCTGAAGCACTGCGGGACTATTTTCGCGAGCGTCTCATCGCCCACCGCCTGGCGTCGGTCAACCTGTCCCGTCTGCCCTACGAACCTAAAACGAAATAGCGCTTATCCTCGTCAGGCTCTGTCCTGGCGGGGTGCGTTCGCTATTCCCGGAGTAAACCATGCTACGCGTTATCGATACCGAAACCTGCGGCCTTCAGGGCGGCGTGGTTGAAGTCGCCTCGGTGGACATCGTCGACGGTCAGATCGTCAATCCCATGAGCGATCTGGTGCGCCCTGACCGGCCTATCAGCCCGCAGGCGATGGCGATCCATAAAATCACCGAAGCAATGGTCGCCGACAAGCCGTGGATTGAAGACGTCATTCCACGCTATCACGGCAGTCCTTATTACGTGGCGCACAATGCCAGTTTCGACCAGCGTATGCTCCCGCCGATGAGCGGAGACTGGATCTGTACCGTCAAGCTGGCGCGCCGCCTGTGGCCCGGCATCAAATACAGCAATATGGCGCTGTATAAGTCACGCAAGTTGCACGTTGAGACGCCGCCGGATCTGCATCACCACCGCGCGCTGTTTGACTGCTACATCACCGCGGCGCTGCTGATTGATATTATGGAGAACTCTGGCTGGACGCCGGAAGAGATGGTAGAGGTGACCGGACGACCGGGACTGATCCAGACCTTCCCGTTCGGGAAATATCGTGGCCGGCCGGTGGCCGAAATCGCCGATCGCGATCCCGGCTACCTGCGCTGGATGAAGAACAATTTCAAAGCCATGACCCCGGAGTGGCACCTGACGCTGCGCCACTACCTGGGCGAAGAGTAATTACCGGGTCGCCTGGCCGGGCAGCGTGCCCTGCGCCAGTGCGATCAGGAAGGCGTATTCCATCGCTACCCCTTCGTAGGACTTGAAGCGCCCCGATTTCCCACCGTGCCCGGAATCCATATCGGTACAGAGCAGTAGCAGATTATCGTCCGTTTTATACTCCCGCAGCTTCGCCACCCATTTGGCGGGTTCCCAGTACTGCACCTGGGAGTCGTGCAGCCCGGTGGTGACCAGCAGGTGCGGATAAGCCTGAGCTTTTACCTGATCGTAAGGGCTGTAATCCTTCATGTAGTGATAGTAGGTTTCATCCTTCGGATTGCCCCACTCCTCAAACTCGCCGGTGGTGAGCGGGATGGATTCATCCAGCATGGTGGTGACCACATCGACAAACGGCACCTGGGCGACCACGCCGTGGAACAGCTCGGGACGTTCGTTGATGACGGTCCCCATCAGCATCCCGCCCGCGCTGCCGCCCATGCCATAGACATAGCGCCTGTCGCCATAGCCCTCTTTCAACAGGGCATCGCAGACGTCAATGTAATCGTTGAAGGTATTTTTCTTCTTCAGGAATTTGCCATCTTCATACCAGCCCTGCCCCAGTTCTCCGCCGCCGCGGATATGGGCGATGGCATAGACGAAACCGCGATCCAGCAGGCTGAGTCGGCTGGTGCTGAAGTCGGCATCCATGCAGGTGCCATAGGAGCCGTAGCCGTAGACCAGCAGCGGGTTCTTGCCGCGCTGAAACCAGGACTTGTGGTACACCAGAGACACCGGCACTTCGACCCCGTCCCGCGCCTTCACCCAAAGGTGCTCGCTGCGGTAGTTCCCGGCATCAAAGCCTGCTACCTCGGTCTGCTTCAGCACCCGCCGCTCGCCGGTATCCATGTCCAGCTCAAACAGGGTGTCAGGCGTGGTCATGGAGGAGTAGCCGTAGCGCAGGCGTGACGTCTCCGGCTCCGGGTTGTAGGCAAGCCAGGTCACATAAGCCGGATCGTCGAAGGCGATGCCGGTCACTTCCCGGGTTTTGCGGTTGATCTGCCGCAGGCTGGTGAGCCCGCGCTGGCGCTCTTCCACCACCAGCCAGTCGGTGAAAAGGGTAAAGCCTTCCAGCATGATGTGGTCGCGCGCCGGGATCAGCACTTCCCAGCGCGCTTCGTCACGCACTCTGGTGCGGTACAGACCGAAGTTTTTGCCGTCGCGGTTCGAGCGCAGGTAAAAGGTATGCTGATAGTGGTCGAGGCTGTATTCGTGATCTTTGCGGCGCGCGAGGAAGCATTGTGGCTGCGCGTCGGGCAGCTCGGCATCCAGCAGCAGCACTTCGCTGGTGGTGGCGCTGTTAAGGTAGATCTGGATGAAATGTCGGGAGGTGGTTTTGTGCAGGCTGACGTAGAAAGTGTCGTCCTTCTCTTCATAAACCAGCTCATCCCACTTCGACGGCGTGCCGATGGTATGACGCCACACCTGATACGGCAGCAGCGTGGTGGCATGCTTACGCACGTAATAGAGCGTGGTGGAGTCGTTGGCCCAGACAAAGCTCGGCGAGACGTTCTCCAGCATTTCGGGATACCAGTTTCCGGTTTCCAGATTACGAAAACGCAGGCCGTACTGGCGGCGGGAGAGGAAATCTTCCGCCAGCGCCATGATGCTGTTATCGGGCGTAATTGACAGGCCACCAAGGGTGTAGAACTCACTGTGGGCCGCGCGCTTGTTGGAATCCAGCAGCAGCTCCCAGTCATCCCATTCTGAACACGTCACCGACTGACGCTGATAGATCGCATACTCGCAGCCGGTTTCATACACGTGCCGGTAGCGATACCCGTTGTTCACGTAGGGGGCGGAGACGTCGCGCTGGGGGATGCGGTCAACCATCTCCTTGAGTAAACGGTCCTGCAGCGCCTGCTGCGTGGTCATGATATCGCGCCCGTAATCGTTCTCCTGGTGCAGATACTCCAGCACTTCCGGCTGCGAACGCGTGTCGTCGCGCAGCCAGAAGTAATTGTCGATACGGGTGTCGCCATGCTCGGTGAGCGCATGGGGGATTTTTCTCGCTTTTGGTGGCATGTCATTTTTCTTTTGCGTTTAACACCCTGTAAGGGTGGCAAAACCCACGCGTGATGCAAGCGAAACATGACATTTAGCCGAAAGGATTACCCCGGCAGCGCCTGTTTTTGCTGTTTCAGATCCTGCTCGATGCTGGTACGCACGTCCTGCGGGATCTTCAGCTCGTCGCCGAGCGCGTTGAGGTAGCTGCGCTCCATAAAGTGATCGATATCGATGGCGGCACAGCTCAGGAAGTACACCTCCAGCGCTTCTTCTTCATTCTGAATGCCGCTGGCGATGCGTTTTGGATCCAGCGGCTGCTCAATGGCCTGCTGGATCAGCACCCGTCCCTGCTGCTCAACGCCAGCCTCACGCAGCTGCTGCTCAATGGCCTGACGCTCCTGGTCGTCGATATGCCCGTCGCTCTTCGCAGCAAATACCAGCGCGAGGATCAGGCGCTCAGTGCGCACGTCCAGCGGCGAATGATGCTGGCCGTAGCCCGGTTCATCCTGATGCGCAGCGCGCACTTTGTCTTTGTACTTATTCCACAGTACGGTGCCCGCCACCGCCCCGCCGCCCATTAGCAGCGCGCTGCCGGCATATTTGGTTAATAGCTTACGCGATGAGGAGTTCGCCACCAGCAGCCCCGCGAGGCCGCCCAACGCGCCGGGCATGTACTTGCTGTAACCCTGTTCTTTGCCGCCGGACTGCTGGGTAGCGGATTTCGCCTGACCCAGAACGGACTGAAGCTGTTTCAACCATTGAGACATCGTTTTTCCCCGTTAATGCATATGTTTAACCGAGGGTAAGTGACCGAGCGTCAAGAAATGTCGGGGTTGAGCAAGGAAGGGAAAATTATTGCCTGCTGACCAGGCAAAGCAGTGTCGCGCCGCCAGGAGGCAGAAACAACACAGGCAGCCGGGGCTGCCTGAGGGTTCAGTGCTGATAGCGGGCGGTGCCTTTGCGGCAGTCGATAGTGACCCGGTACTGAATGTCGGTGTTTTTACCGCGTACCGTCAGCGGCACCTGCCAGGTGTCGTCTTCCCCGCGAACTTCTTTGGGGTTTACCCAGGCAACCGGATCGGCCTGGCCGAGAATGCGCTGGTCATCAGCCCAGCGCGGGATACGGTTTTGCTGATAGTCGCGCTTCACGCTCGACGCGATGGTTGCGGCATCGCTGCCTTCGCAGCGCGGAAAGCTCACATCGTGAGCGGGCGCGGCCAGAGCCGGGGCGCTGCACAGTGCCAGCAGCCCCATAAATAGCGTTCCTGTTTTGATCATGCTGTTCTCCTGTCAGTACGTTCAGAAAAAGCATGGCCGAAAACCTTAGTAACGCCAGTGTCTCTGGTCTGATTATGCCGCTTTGATTGGCTTCACGTCGGCAGAAGGCGCATCAGCGCTGGCCTTTTTACGTGATGCCGGGGCCGCTTTTTCTGACGCGTCGCTCTCCGGCAGCTTGCCGGTTTTGATGATCGCGCTCAGGGCGTCACGCTGCTCGGCCAGCCACATCGCCAGCGCTTCGTTCTGGTCATCTTCCAGCTTCAGCGGGCTCT
Organism: Siccibacter colletis; assembly: GCF_025914095.1. Lineage (NCBI taxonomy): Bacteria > Pseudomonadati > Pseudomonadota > Gammaproteobacteria > Enterobacterales > Enterobacteriaceae > Siccibacter > Siccibacter colletis. Next base: position 2,400,845 of record NZ_CP074352.1, read on the forward strand.
CCTGTAACCAGTCGCCAAGCACTTCTGCCAGATCGAGCATTTTGTCGTAAGCGTCAGCATCTTTTTTATTGGCAAAAGACATCTTTTCCTCACCTTCGCGGACAACTACATATTTAATTTCAACGGTCATTTTGCAGCCTCGCATCACTGTATTTATATACAGTATAAACCTTCATCGCCCTGTGATGCAACCGTAAAATCACTGCCAACGCAAACGTTTTCGTTTATACTGCGCCGGTCTTTTTTTCACATCAGGATACAGGGTTATGGCTAAGTTGGGTACGGCGCTGCGCCCCGCAGCTACGCGGGTAATGCTTTTGGGATCGGGTGAACTGGGTAAGGAAGTCGCGATTGAGTGTCAGCGCCTGGGCATCGAAGTAATTGCCGTGGATCGCTACCCTGACGCCCCGGCCATGCACGTCGCCCACCGCAGCCATGTCATCAATATGCTTGATGCTGCCGCACTCAAAGCGCTGGTTGAGCAGGAAAAACCGCACTACATCGTGCCGGAGATCGAGGCCATCGCGACCGATATGCTGGTGGAGCTGGAGCAGGCCGGGCAGCACGTCGTACCGACCGCACGCGCCACACAGCTCACCATGAACCGGGAAGGCATTCGTCGTCTCGCGGCTGAAGCGCTGGCGATCCCTACCTCAAGCTATCAGTTTGCCGACAGCGAAAGCGCCTTTCGTGCGGCAGTGGACACCATCGGTCTGCCCTGCATCGTAAAACCGGTGATGAGCTCTTCCGGGAAAGGACAGAGCTTTATCCGTCGCGCAGACCAGCTGGCGCAGGCGTGGGTATACGCGCAACAGGGCGGCCGCGCCGGGGCCGGGCGGGTTATCGTGGAAGGCGTGGTCGATTTCGATTTTGAGATCACCCTGCTCACCGTCAGCGCGGTAGATGGCGTTCATTTCTGCGCGCCGGTGGGCCATCGTCAGGAGGACGGCGACTATCGCGAGTCCTGGCAGCCGCAGCAGATGAGCGAGCTGGCGCTGGCGCGAGCTCAGGAAATGGCGCGAAAAGTCGTTCTGGCGCTCGGTGGCTACGGCCTGTTTGGCGTGGAGCTGTTTATCTGTGGCGATGAAGTCATTTTCAGCGAAGTGTCGCCGCGCCCGCATGATACCGGCATGGTGACCCTGATTTCACAGGATCTCTCCGAGTTCGCATTGCACGTGCGCGCCTTTACCGGGTTGCCGATCGGCGGTATTCGTCAGTATGGCCCCTCCGCGTCCGCCGTCATTCTGCCGCAGCTGACCAGCGATAACCTGACGTACGGGAATCTGGAGCAGGCGCTGGGTGCTAGTGTCCAGCTGCGCCTGTTCGGCAAGCCGGAGATCAACGGCACGCGCCGTCTCGGCGTGGCCCTCGCCGCCGCCGACAGCGTGGAAGAGGCAGTTGTGCGCGCCAGAACGGCTGCCGCGGCCGTGGTGGTGCAGGGATAAAAAAAGCCCGGCTGCATGGCCGGGCTGATGATATTGAGGCGAGTGGCAGATGCCCTCGCCTTTTTTATTACTGCTGCGCGCCAGCGACCGCTTCACGCGCCAGGGTGGTGATGCGATCGTAATCGCCGCTTTCCAGCGCGTCAGCCGGCACCAGCCAGGAGCCGCCGATGCACAGCACGCTTTTCAGCGCCAGGTAATCACGGTAGTTAGCCGGGGAGATACCGCCGGTCGGGCAGAAACGCACCTGGGAGAACGGCCCTGCGATAGCCTGCAGCGCTTTGGTGCCGCCGTTCGCTTCCGCCGGGAAGAATTTGAACTCTTTCAGACCGTAGTCCATGCCCAGCATCAGCTCAGACACGGTGCTGATGCCAGGGATCAGCGGGATGGTGCCTTCGGTAGCCGCTTTCAGCAGCGGTTCGGTGAGGCCCGGACTGATGGCGAACTGTGCACCCGCTTCGGTGACCTCTGCCAGCTGCTTCGCGTTCAGCACGGTGCCCGCGCCGATGATGGCATCCGGCACTTCTTTAGCAATCAGGCGAATCGCTTCCAGCGCGCACTCGGTCCGCAGGGTCACTTCCAGCACGCGCACGCCGCCAGCGACCAGCGCTTTTGCCATCGGTACAGCGTGTTCGAGTTTGTTAATGACGATGACAGGGACAACCGGGCCTGAGGTAAGGATTGCTTCGGCACTTGTTTTCCAGTTTTTCATTCAGATTTACTCCCGCCAGTTTTAATTAATTCATCTGTGTCCGGCGCATCGTTGCGCCGGGAATTATTCAAAAGTAATACAGGTTGCGCCCTGTTCCGCGCCAGATAACTTCTCGCGTAACGCGCCAAACAGCTCACGTCCGGTGCCGACACGCATCGCGCTCAGATCCGGCACAAAGGCTTCACGGGCCGCCAGTTCGGCGTCGTCCACCAGCAGCGTCAGCTCGCCGGTCTGCCCGTTAACGCGAATGAGGTCGCCGTCGCGCACCTTCGCCAGCATCCCGCCGCCGTAGGCTTCAGGCGTGACGTGGATAGCGGAAGGTACCTTACCGGATGCGCCAGAGAGTCGTCCATCGGTAACTAACGCAATTTTGAAACAGCGGTCCAATAATACACCAAGTGGCGGCATGAGTTTATGTAATTCTGGCATCCCGTTCGCTTTTGGCCCCTGATGACGAACCACCACCACGCAATCGCGGTCCAGCAGACCCGCTTCAAAGGCGGGCAGCACGTCGTGCTGGCTTTCGAATACCACCGCCGGGGCTTCAATAATCTGGTTCTCCACCGGCACCGCCGAAGTTTTCATTACCGCGCGCCCGAGGTTGCCGCTCAGCACTTTGGTGCCGCCGTGGCGCGAGAACGGTTTTTCAATGGTGGCGATAATCTCGCTGTCGAGCGAGGCTTCTGCCCCCTCGCGCCAGTCGAGCTGGCCGTTGTTGAGCCACGGCTCCAGGGTATAACGACGCAGGCCAAACCCGGCCACGGTGTTGACGTCCTCGTGCAGTAACCCGCCCTTGAGCAGCTCGCGGATCAACACCGGCACGCCGCCGGCGGCCTGGAAGTGGTTGATGTCCGCGGGGCCGTTGGGATAGAGCCGCGCCATCAGCGGCACCACGTCCGACAGCTCGGAAATGTCATCCCAGTTGATAATGATGCCCGCCGCGCGCGCCATCGCCACCAGGTGCATGGTGTGGTTGGTGGAGCCGCCGGTGGCCAGCAGGGCGACAATGCCGTTAACCACCACTTTTTCATCGACCATTTTGCCGATCGGCATCCACTCATTACCGTTCCCGGTGAGGCGCGTCACCTGGCGTGCCGCTGCGCAGGTCAGCGCTTCGCGCAGTTCGGCATCCGGGTGAACGAACGACGAGCCGGGCAGCTGCATTCCCATAAACTCCACCACCATCTGGTTGGTGTTGGCGGTGCCGTAGAAGGTACAGGTGCCGGGAGCATGGTAGGAAGCGGCTTCCGACTCCAGCAGCGCCATGCGATCCACTTTGCCTTCGGCATAGAGCTGGCGGATACGCACCTTCTCTTTGTTCGGCAGGCCACTGGCCATTGGGCCGGAGGGGATAAAGACCGACGGCAGATGGCCGAAGGAGAACGCAGCCATTGCCAGGCCCGGGACGATTTTGTCGCACACGCCAAGGTAGAGCGCGCCGTCGAACATATTGTGCGACAGGCCGACCGCCGCGGACATGGCGATCACTTCCCGGCTGAGCAGCGACAGCTCCATGCCGTCCTGGCCCTGGGTAACGCCGTCGCACATTGCCGGCACGCCGCCTGCCACCTGCGCCACGGCACCAATCTCATGCAGCGCTTTACGGATGACGTCGGGGTAACGTTCATAGGGCTGATGCGCAGAAAGCATATCGTTGTAGGAGGTGATGATGCCGATGTTGTGGCGCAGCATACTCTTCAGGGAGGCTTTATCGTCCGGCTGGCAGGCAGCAAAGCCGTGGGCCAGGTTACCGCAGGCCAGCGATGCGCGGTGTACCGTGTCGCTCTTCGCCTGTTCGATCCGGGCGAGGTAAGCGCTACGGCTCTTTCGCGAGCGCTCAATAATTCGATTTGTTACGCGTAACATTGAAGGATTCATAAAAGCTCCTGATAAGAGTAGTGCCTCAGGGCGCTGAAATGCAGGCGTAACAGAGAGAGCAACTGCGCTGAAACGCTGTATCCGCGCCCGGCAAGGGCAAAATCGCTTCAGCCAGTGTAATGAAAAAAGCCCTGCTGGTGAATCCAGTCAGGGCCTTAAATTTGTAAATCAGGAGTCAACCTGCGTCAGATCATGTTACCGGTAAAATGGTAACCTGATGCAGCGGGGTTATTCGAACTCGTTCCAGGAACGGCCGTCGCGGGTAATCATGGCAACGGATGCCACCGGGCCCCAGGTGCCGGCCTGATACGGCTTCGGTGCGTCGTTGTCCGCCGCCCAGGCCTCGGTGATGGAGTCAACCCACTTCCACGCCTCTTCCACTTCGTCACGGCGAACAAACAGCGCCTGGATACCGCGCATGGTTTCCAGCAGCAGACGCTCGTAGGCGTCGGCGAGGTGCGTTTCGTTGAAGGTTTCGGAGTAGCTCAGATCGAGCTTGGTGATCTGCAGGTTATGCTTGTGGTCCAGACCCGGCACCTTGTTCAGCACCTGGATGTCCACGCCTTCGTCCGGCTGCAGGCGAATGGTGAGCTTGTTCTGCGGCAGATCCTGCCATGACTCTTTAAACAGGTTCAGCTCCGGGGTTTTGAAATAGACCACGACTTCAGAGCATTTGGTCGGCAGACGTTTCCCGGTACGCAGGTAGAACGGCACACCGGCCCAGCGCCAGTTGTCGATGTCCACGCGGATCGCCACGAAAGTTTCGGTGTTGCTGGACTTGTTCGCGCCCTCTTCTTCCAGATAACCCGGTACTTTTTTGCCCTGGGCAAAGCCGGCGGAGTACTGACCGCGCACGGTTTTTTCGCGCACGTTGGTGCGATCGATGCGGCGCAGGGATTTCAGCACCTTCACTTTTTCATCGCGAATGCTGTCGGCGGTCAGATCAGACGGCGGCGACATGGCAATCATGCACAGGATCTGCAGCAGGTGGTTCTGGATCATATCGCGCATCTGCCCGGCCTGGTCGAAATAGCCCCAGCGCCCTTCGATACCCACCTCTTCCGCCACGGTGATTTCCACGTGGTCGATGGTGCGGTTATCCCAGTTATTAACGAACAGGGAGTTGGCAAAGCGCAGCGCCAGCAGGTTGAGCACCGTCTCTTTACCGAGATAGTGGTCGATACGGTAGACCTGGCACTCTTCAAAGAACTCGCCCACCTGGTCGTTGATTTCCCGGGAGGTATCCAGCGAGGTGCCGAGCGGTTTTTCCATTACCACGCGCGCCGGCTTGGCGTTCAGCTTCGCTTCGCCAAGCCCCTTGCAGATGGCGCCGAAGGTGCTCGGGGGCATGGCGAAATAGTTAATGGTGACGCGGTTTTTCTGGTCCAGCATCTCACCCAGGCGGGAAAAGGCAGAAACGTCATTCACATCGAGATTGCAGAAGTCGAGACGGCCGCTCAGGGTGTCCCACAGCGCTTCGTCAATCTTCTCTTTCATGAAGGTTTCCAGCGCTTCACGCACTACTTTGGTATAGGCTTCTTTATCCCAGTCGGCGCGCCCCACTCCCAGAATGCGGGTCTCCGGGTGGATCTGACCGGCTTTTTCCAGCTGATACAGGGATGGCAACAGTTTACGGCGCGCCAGGTCGCCTTTCGCCCCGAAAATGACCAGGTCACATGCCTGAGCCGTCTGCGTTACCGCCATATCATTCTCCTCGTTTCGGATTTGCAGGTCTTCTTGCCAGACCCTGCTTGTAATTTTATTACGCAGCACTCTACTGCTTTTGCCCGTTTCACGAAACCTTTAGCACGTGGCGTAAGGTGCGTTATTGCCGTTGCGTGGATCTCACCGGACGCATGGCAGCAAGCGCGAACTGCAGGTGCTGATAAAATGAACGCGACGGCACAGGAAAAGTCGATGTTGATCAAGTTATGAAAAAAAACAACAACATTCCCGTGACTGACTTTCCCCTGCTGTGCCATCGCGGAGTATATTCGGGCATTCGCCTCACGGTTTTACCACGTTGTAGAACCGCTTACCTCGCTGAGTTATACGCAAATCATGAATATGCTGGAAAAGATCCAGAGCCATCTGGAATACCTTAGCAAATCAGAACGTAAAGTGGCCGAAGCGATTCTGGCTTCCCCTTCAAGCGCCATTCACTCAAGCATCGCGACCCTCGCCAGCGAGGCCGGCGTGAGCGAGCCGACGGTGAACCGCTTTTGCCGCAGCCTCGACACCCGTGGCTTTCCCGATTTTAAACTACATCTGGCGCAAAGTCTGGCAAACGGCACCCCGTATGTGAATCGCAACGTCGATGAAGACGACAGCGTGGAGGCCTACACCGGCAAGATTTTCGAATCGGCAATGGCGAGCCTCGACCAGGTGCGCCAGGCGCTGGATATGTCGGCGGTGAACCGCGCGGTGGATATGCTGACCCAGGCCAAGAAGATCGCCTTTTTCGGGCTGGGTTCGTCGGCGGCGGTGGCTCACGATGCGATGAATAAGTTTTTCCGCTTCAACGTGCCGGTCGTCTATTCCGATGACATCGTGGTGCAGCGCATGAGCTGTATGAACTGCAGCGACGACGACGTGGTGGTGTTGATCTCCCACACCGGGCGCACCAAAAGCCTGGTGGAGCTGGCACGGCTGGCGCGCGAAAGCGATGCGATGGTGCTGGCGATTACGTCGGAAGGCTCACCGCTGGCGCGGGAAGCGACGCTGGCGCTGCTGCTGGATGTCCCGGAAGACACCGACATCTATATGCCGATGGTGTCTCGTCTGGCTCAGCTGACGGTAATTGACGTGCTGGCTACCGGTTTTACTCTGCGCCGCGGGGCAAAATTCCGGGATAACTTGAAGCGAGTCAAGGAAGCGCTTAAAGAATCGCGCTTTGATAAGACGCTGCATATCCCCGGCGAACGCGACTAATTTTTTATAACAAAGCTGTAACTTATTCATACATTCGGTTATGGTCACTCTCTTTGCCCCAGCGGCAGTTTGAGTCACCCCCTTTTATATTCACGCAACGCCTAAGTTGTTTCAGTCAACGGAGTAATACATGTCCAGACGGCTTCGCAGAACCAAAATCGTCACCACATTAGGCCCGGCTACTGATCGCGATAACAACCTCGAAAAAATCATCGCTGCGGGTGCTAACGTTGTTCGTATGAACTTTTCCCACGGCACCCCGGAAGATCATCAGTTGCGCGCAGACAAAGTGCGTGAAATCGCCGCGAAACTGGGCCGCCACGTCGCGATCCTTGGCGACCTTCAGGGGCCAAAAATTCGTGTTTCTACCTTTAAAGAAGGCAAAGTCTTCCTCAATATCGGCGACAAGTTCCTGCTCGATGCCAACCTGGGCAAAGGCGAAGGCGATAAAGAGAAAGTCGGCATCGACTATAAAGGCCTGCCAGCCGACGTGGTGCCAGGCGACATTCTGCTGCTCGATGATGGCCGCGTACAGCTGAAGGTACTGGAAGTGAATGGCATGCGCGTGTTTACCGAAGTGACCGTCGGCGGCCCGCTCTCCAACAACAAGGGCATCAACAAGCTCGGCGGCGGTCTCTCCGCAGAAGCGCTGACCGAAAAAGATAAAGCCGACATCATCACCGCCGCGAAAATCGGCGTCGATTACATGGCCGTCTCCTTCCCGCGCTGCGGCGAAGACCTCAACTATGCTCGCCGTCTGGCGCGCGACGCCGGTTGCGATGCCATGATCTGCGCCAAAGTTGAGCGTGCGGAAGCAGTGTGCAGCGACGAGGCGATGGACGACATCATTCTGGCCTCTGACGTGGTGATGGTCGCCCGTGGGGATCTCGGCGTGGAAATCGGTGACCCGGAGCTGGTGGGCATTCAGAAGACCCTGATCCGTCGCGCCCGCAAGCTGAACCGCGCGGTGATCACCGCCACCCAGATGATGGAGTCGATGATCACGAACCCGATGCCGACCCGCGCCGAAGTGATGGACGTGGCAAACGCCGTGCTGGATGGTACCGATGCAGTGATGCTCTCAGCCGAAACGGCCGCCGGGCAGTATCCGGCCGAAACCGTGGCGGCAATGGCGCGCGTCTGCCTGGGTGCCGAGAAGATCCCGAGCATCAACGTCTCCAAGCATCGTCTCGACGTGCAGTTCGACAATGTGGAAGAAGCCATCGCCATGTCGGCGATGTATGCCGCCAACCACCTGAAGGGCGTGAGCGCCATCATTACCATGACCGAATCAGGCCGTACCGCGCTGATGACCTCACGTATCAGCTCCGGCCTGCCGATCTTCGCCATGTCGCGTCACGAGCGCACCCTGAGCCTGACCGCGCTGTACCGCGGCGTGACCCCGGTGTACTTCGATAACGCGAACGACGGCGTGGTCGCTGCGCAGGATGCGGTCAATCTGCTGCGCGACAAAGGCTACCTGGTGTCGGGCGACCTGGTGATCGTCACTCAGGGTGACGTAATGGGTACCATTGGCACCACCAACACCACCCGCATTCTGACCGTCGAGTAACCGGCCTCTGGCAATAAAAAAGCCCTCATCGCGAGGGCTTTTTTCATTTGGCGCTTTTGCCCCATAGATCTTTGCGCTTGTACGGCTGGATCTCGCCCTCCTTACGGGTTTTCAGCAGCTTCAGGATCCAGGTGTACTGCTCGGGGTTCGGGCGCACGAAAATCTCCACTTCCTCATTCATGCGCCGGGCGATAGTGTGGTCATCCGCATCAATGAGATCGTCCATCGGCGGACGCACGTAGATTTCCAGCTGGTGGGTTTTGCTGTTGTAGACCGGGAACAGCGGCAGCACGCGAGCGCGACACACTTTCATCAGGCGGCCAATTGCCGGCAGCGTGGCTTTGTAGGTGCCGAAGAAATCGACAAACTCGCTCTGCTCCGGGCCGTGATCCTGGTCGGGCAGATAGTAACCCCAGTAACCAGCGCGCACCGAGCTGATAAACGGCTTGATGCCGTCGTTACGCGCGTGGAGCCTGCCACCAAAGCGCAGGCGCACTTTATTCCACACGTAGTCGAACACCGGGTCGCCCTGGTTGTGGAACATGCCGGCAACCGGATAGCCGCTGGCGGCCATCAGCATCGCCGGAATATCGATGCTCCAGGCGTGCGGCACCAGGAAAATCACTTTTTCATTGGTGCGCTGCATCTCATCAATGATCTCGCGACCGTGCCAGACGATGCGCGGCATCACTTTATCTGCGCCGCGGATCGCCATCTCGGCGGTCAGGGCCATCGCCTGGGGTGCCGTGGCAAACATCTCATCGACGATCGCTTCGCGCTGGCTTTCCGGCATATCCGGGAAGCAATACAGCAGGTTTATCTGTGCACGACGGCGGGCGCTTTTACCCAGCCGACCGCCCAGCCGTCCGAGTTTCGCCAGCAGCGGATCGCGCACTGACGGCGGCAGCATCGCTACGGCAGCGATCGCGCCAACGCCCGCCCAGGAGCCCCAGAAGCGAGGATGAAGAAAAGCACGGTCAAAGGTGGGAATGTACTCGTTTACGTTTTTTTTAGTTTCCATACGCCTTCTCGGGCCAGAATGTAGCCACTACTACCGGGAATAAATTATCAGACATTGTAGCGGCGGGCGGCGGGTCAGACAAAAAGAAAAGCCGGCATCAGGCGATGCCGGCTGTCAATTGCGCAGCGGTTAATCGAATCGCAGCTGCGGCGTAACTTCGCGGGTTTTCGCCAGGTAGTCGCGACGATCCGAGCCGGTAAGCCCTTCGGTACGCGGCAGCTTCGCGGTCAGCGGGTTCACCGCCTGCTGGTTGATCCAGATTTCATAGTGCAGGTGCGGCCCGGTTGAGCGTCCGGTGTTACCCGACAGCGCAATGCGATCGCCGCGTTTCACTTTCTGGCCCGGTTTCACCAGCAGCTTTCTCAGATGCATGTAGCGCGTGGTGTAGGTACGACCGTGACGGATAGCCACGTAGTAACCGGCTCCGCCGCTGCGTTTTGCCACCAGCACTTCGCCATCACCCACTGCCAGCACCGGCGTGCCCTGCGGCATGGCGAAATCGACGCCCTTATGCGGAGCGATTCGGCCAGTCACCGGGTTAACGCGGCGCGGGTTGAAGTTGGACGAGACGCGGAACTGTTTTGCAGTCGGGAAGCGCAGGAAGCCTTTCGCCAGACCAGAGCCGTTGCGATCGTAGAACTTACCGTCATCGGCGCGCACCGCGTAGTAGTCTTTGCCGTCAGAGCGCAGACGCACGCCCACCAGCTGGCTCTGCTCGCGCTTACCGTCGAACATCTCGCGCGACATCAGCACGGCGAACTGGTCGCCTTTCTTCAGCTTGCGGAAGTCCATCTGCCACTGCATGGATTTGATCACCGCGCTGATTTCTGAGCTGGTCAGGCCGGCATCGCGGGCGCTGCTGACAAAGCTTGAGCCAACGGTGCCTTTGAAGACGTTGTTTACCCAGTCGCCCTGCTGCATTTCGCTACTCATTTTGAAGCCGGTAGCCGTGCGGTCGTAGGTGCGGGTTTCGCGGCGGGAGAGTTCCCAGGTGAGGCGCTGAAGTTCGCCGTTGTCGGTCAACGTCCAGGAGATCTGCTGGCCGATTTTCAGGTTACGCAGATCTTTATCGACGGTGGCGAGCTGGCTGATCTCCCCCATGTCGATACCGTACTGATTGAGCACGCTGCTCAGGGTATCGCCGGTGGAGACCACATATTCATGAACCCCTGCTTCGCCGGCGGTTTTATCGTCCAGTTCATCCTGCGGGATGGCGTCGTCTTCCGGCGGCGCCTGGTCGATAGGTTCACTGGCTTCCGGCAGCAGAGAGCGAATGTCGTTCTGCTCAAGCTCAATCGCCTTAACGATTGGCGCGGATTCAGGGTGATAAACGTAGGGTCGCCAGACGGCGACCGCAAGTGTAAGAACAGTAAGTGACCCCAGCATAACGCGGTGGGGTCGAGGCAGATTGTTAAATGCCAGGGCGACAGAGCGGGCTATCTGTTGCACGTATTCACTTCCTCGTTAATCTCCTTTCAGGCAGCTCGCATACTGGTTCGATAGTTGAGTCAGGAACTGCATATAGCTCGCTTTGCTCACACCGATGGCTGTTCCCAGTGGATCCAGAGTACCCATTCGCACCTGCGTTCCTCTGGCAACGGCTTCAACGACCGCTGGCCTGAATTGCGGTTCAGCAAAAACGCATTCGGCTTTGTGCTGAACCAGCTGTGTTCTGATTTCATGTAAACGCTGCGCACCGGGTTGGATTTCGGGATTTACCGTGAAATGCCCGAGGGAAGACAGCCCGAAATGTTTTTCGTAGTAGCCATAGGCGTCATGAAAAACGAAGTACCCTTTCCCTTTCAGCGGTGCGAGCACGCGACCAACCTGCTCATCGGTTCGGGCTAATTCAGCCTCGAATTCTTTCAGGTTGGCGTCCAGTTTGGCTCGACGTTGCGGCATAAGTTCCACTAATTTATCGTGGATTGCAACCGCAGAGGCTTTTGCGATTTCAGGCGAAAGCCAGATATGCATGTTATATTCACCATGATGATGATGTTCTTCCTCATCTTCACCATCATGATGCTCGTGCTCATCGTCGTGCGCTCCTTTCATGAGTAGCGGTTTCACCGCAGGAAGTTCCGCCAGAGCGATTTGTTTTTGCTCAGGTATGTGAACCACCGCCTTTTCCATGAAGGCTTCCATTTCCGGGCCGATCCAGACGACTAAGTCCGCGCCCTGCAAGCGTTTTACATCTGACGGGCGCAGTGCATAATCATGCTCGGATGCGCCATCGGGAAGCAGGACTTCGGTGTCGGTAACGCCGTCAGCAATGGCGGCGGCGATAAAGCCCACGGGCTTAAGCGAAGCGACAACAGCCGCATCAGCATTGAGTGCAACACCACCGGTAAGCGCCGCGCCGAGCGCCGCGCAAAGAAGCGTATTTTTATGTAACATAATGCGTCTTTTCATCTTCATCAGTGCGGGGGGTGTGATATTATAACATCCGCTGACTTGTGCAATGTTTAAATTCCTATGACGAATCTGGTTGAACTCGAAAAAGTCTCTGTAGTATTCGGTCAACGCCGTGTCCTCTCTGACGTCTCACTGAAATTAACGCCGGGCAAAATCCTCACCCTTCTGGGGCCAAACGGAGCCGGAAAATCCACGCTGGTACGCGTCGTGCTGGGACTGGTAGCACCCCATTCGGGGGTTATCAAGCGGGGTCCGCAGCTGCGCATCGGTTACGTGCCGCAAAAGCTGCACCTTGATGCCACCCTGCCGCTCACGGTAAGTCGGTTTATGCGTCTGCGCCCCGGTACCCGCAAAGCCGACATCCTCCCTGCCCTGAAACGCGTGCAGGCCGGCCATCTGGTGGATGCGCCGATGCAAAAACTCTCCGGCGGGGAAACCCAGCGTGTGCTGCTGGCGCGTGCGCTGCTGAACAGCCCGCAGTTGCTGGTGCTGGACGAGCCAACTCAGGGGGTGGACGTCAACGGGCAGGTGGCGCTCTACGATCTCATCAACCAGCTGCGCCAGGAGCTTAACTGCGCGGTGCTGATGGTCTCCCACGATCTGCATCTGGTGATGGCGAAAACCGACGAGGTGCTGTGTCTGAACCAGCACATCTGCTGCTCCGGTACGCCGGAAGTGGTGTCCATGCATCCGGAGTTCATCTCCATGTTCGGGCCGCGCGGCGCTGAACAGCTCGGCATCTACCGCCATCACCACAATCACCGCCACGATCTGGAAGGTCGTATTATTCTGCGCAGAGGAAATGGTCACTCATGATTGAATTACTGTTACCCGGCTGGCTGGCCGGGATCATGCTCGCGTGCGCGGCGGGTCCGCTTGGCTCATTTGTGGTCTGGCGTCGCATGTCCTATTTCGGCGATACCCTGGCGCACGCCTCGCTGCTGGGCGTCGCTTTCGGCCTGCTGCTGAACGTCAATCCGTTCTATGCGGTGATTGCCGTTACCCTGCTGCTGGCCGGTGGGCTGGTGTGGCTGGAAAAGCGTCCGCATCTGGCCATCGACACCCTGCTCGGGATTATGGCCCACAGCGCCCTGTCGCTCGGCCTGGTGGTGGTGAGCCTGATGTCGAACATCCGCGTTGATCTGATGGCCTACCTGTTTGGTGACCTGCTGTCGGTGACGCCGGACGATCTGCTCGCCATCGGCTGCGGTGTAGTTGTGGTGCTGGGCATTCTGTTCTGGCAGTGGCGCAGCCTGCTGGCCATGACCATCAGCGCGGATCTGGCGTTTGTGGATGGCGTGAAGCTGCAGCGGGTGAAACTGCTGCTGATGCTGGTAACCGCGCTGACCATCGGCGTGGCGATGAAATTCGTCGGGGCGCTGATCATCACCTCGCTGCTGATTATTCCTGCTGCCACCGCGCGCCGCTTTGCGCGCACGCCGGAGCAGATGGCGGGCATTGCGGTAGGGATCGGCATGGTCGCGGTTACCGGTGGCCTCACCTTCTCCGCCTTCTACGACACCCCTGCCGGGCCGTCGGTGGTGCTGTGTGCAGCCCTGATGTTTATCTTCAGCATGATGAAGAAAAGCGCGGTCTGAGCCGCAGAGACAAAAAAGCCCCGGTTAACCGGGGCTTTTTTTATGGCATCGCCGGGGGCGTGATGCCGAAGTGGTTCCAGGCGCGGACGGTCGCCATACGTCCACGCGGGGTGCGCTGCAGGAAGCCCTGCTGGATCAGATAGGGTTCGAGCACGTCCTCAATGGTATCGCGCTCTTCGCCGATAGCGGCGGCGAGGTTATCCAGCCCCACCGGCCCGCCAAAGAACTTATCAATCACCGCCAGCAGCAACTTGCGATCCATATAGTCAAACCCTTCCGCATCGACGTTAAGCATATCCAGCGCCGCCGCCGCCACTTCGTGGGAGATGTCGCCGTTGTGGCGCACTTCAGCGAAATCGCGCACGCGGCGCAGCAGGCGGTTGGCGATACGCGGCGTACCGCGGGAACGACGCGCCACTTCCAGCGCGCCCTCTTCGCTCAGCTCCAGCCCAAGATAGCGGGCGCTGCGGCTGACGATGTGGCGCAAATCTTCAATCTGATAAAACTCCAGCCGCTGGACGATGCCAAAACGGTCGCGCAGCGGCGAGGTCAGCGAGCCGGCGCGGGTGGTGGCGCCAATCAGGGTAAACGGCGGCAAATCGATTTTAATCGAGCGCGCCGCCGGCCCTTCGCCGATCATGATATCGAGTTGATAATCTTCCATCGCCGGGTAGAGCACCTCCTCCACCACCGGCGACAGACGATGAATTTCATCGATGAACAGCACGTCGTGCGGCTCAAGGTTGGTGAGCATCGCCGCCAGATCGCCGGCTTTCTCCAGCACCGGGCCTGAGGTGGTGCGCAGGTTAACGCCCATTTCGTTGGCCACGATATTCGCCAGCGTGGTTTTTCCCAGCCCCGGCGGGCCAAAAATCAGCAGGTGATCGAGCGCATCGCCACGCAGTTTCGCCGCCTGGATAAAAATTTCCATCTGCGAGCGCACCTGCGGCTGGCCGACATACTCCTCCAGCAGCTTCGGGCGAATCGCACGGTCAGCGACCTCTTCGGCGGTAATACTGCCCGGGGCGACCAGGCGGTCTGCTTCAATCATCCTTTACCTCACAACGCGGCGCGGAGCGCTTCACGAATCAGTGTCTCGCTGTCTGCATCAGGACGCGCGATTTTGCTCACCATACGGCTGGCTTCCTGAGGTTTATAACCCAGGGATACCAGGGCAGCAACCGCTTCTGCTTCGGCGTCGTCTACCGCCGGGCTGGCCGGTGACGTCAGCACCAGATCTGCCGCTGGCGTGAAGAGATCGCCGTGCAACCCTTTGAAGCGGTCTTTCATCTCCACCACCAGACGCTCGGCGGTTTTTTTACCGATGCCGGGCAGCTTAACCAGTGCGGCAGGCTCTTCACGTTCCACGGCGTTCACAAACTGCTGGGCCGACATCCCGGAGAGGATCGCCAGCGCCAGCTTCGGGCCTACGCCGTTGACTTTGATCAGCTCGCGGAACAGGGTGCGTTCTTGCTTGTTATTAAACCCGAACAGCAGCTGGGCATCTTCGCGCACTACAAAATGGGTAAAGATCACCGCCTCGCTGCCCAGCTCCGGCAGCTCATAGAAACAGGTCATCGGCATATGCACTTCATAACCAACGCCTGATGCTTCCAGCAGCACCAGCGGCGGCTGCTTCTCAATAATGGTGCCTCGTAATCTGCCTATCACAATGCGCTCCTGCGTTTCGCGGCAAAAAGTTGCCCGTATCATATAAAAAAGGCTGGATAAACATCCAGCCTTAATTTTACCGCAGCCGCCCCCGGGCCAGATTAAGCCGCGTTTCGCTTATCTGGGCCAGATTCTGGCTGAGATGACAATGGGTAATGGCGATGGCCAGCGCATCCGCGGCATCCGCCTGCGGGTTCGCCGGCAGCTTGAGCAGGGTGCGCACCATGTGCTGCACCTGGCTTTTGTCGGCCCCGCCGGTGCCAACCACCGTCTGCTTTACCTGACGCGCGGCGTATTCAAATACCGGCAGATCCTGATTCACCGCCGCCACAATCGCCACCCCGCGCGCCTGGCCGAGCTTCAGCGCCGAGTCGGCGTTTTTTGCCATAAACACCTGCTCAATGGCGAAATAATCCGGTTGAAACTGGGTGATAATTTCACTGACGCCAGCGTAAATCAGCTTCAGGCGGGACGGTAAATCGTCAACTTTGGTGCGGATGCAGCCGCTACCAAGGTAGCTGAGCTGCCGTCCGACCTGGCGGATCACACCGTAACCGGTGATGCGTGAGCCCGGGTCGATACCCAGAATAATCGCCATCACGCCTCTCCCGTTACGCTATTGGTGAACGTACCCATTACAGCGTGGCTGCGACCTCGTCAGAGATCTCACCGTTGTGATACACCTCTTGCACGTCGTCACAGTCTTCGAGCATGTCGATGAGACGCAGCAGTTTCGGTGCGGTTTCCGCATCCATGTCAGCTTTGGTTGACGGGATCATGGTGACTTCAGCGTTGTCGGCCTTCAGACCTGCCGCTTCCAGCGCATCTTTCACCGCGCCCATCTCTTCCCAGGCGGTGTAAACGTCAATCGCGCCGTCGTCGTAGGTCACGACGTCTTCCGCACCGGCTTCCAGCGCCGCTTCCATGATGGTGTCTTCATCGCCCGCTTCGAAGGAGATCACGCCCTTCTTGCTGAACAGATACGCCACGGAGCCGTCAGTGCCGAGGTTGCCGCCGGTTTTGGTGAAGGCATGACGCACTTCCGCCACGGTACGGTTGCGGTTATCGGACAGACACTCGACCATCACGGCGGTGCCGCCCGGGCCGTAACCTTCATAGATGATGGTTTCCATGTTCGCGTCTTCATCACCGCCGACGCCGCGCGCGATAGCGCGGTTCAGGGTGTCACGCGTCATGTTGTTGGAGAGCGCTTTATCGATGGCCGCACGCAGACGCGGGTTAGAGCCGGCGTCGCCGCCGCCCAGACGCGCAGCGGTCACCAGCTCGCGAATGATTTTGGTAAAGATCTTACCGCGTTTGGCATCCTGTGCCGCTTTGCGGTGTTTGGTGTTGGCCCATTTACTATGACCTGCCATAAAAAATATCTCCAGAAAGCTCGCCGTTCAGGCGTCGTTAATCACAAATTCTTCAATCGCCTGCCGGTTGCTCCACGATTTGGTGAGCGCGGCGGCGTCCGCGGCGTCCACCCAGCGGTAGGTCAGATGTTCGGTAAAGACAATCTGCCGCTCGTGGGGCAGCGCAAGACGGAACCAGTATTCCGTGTTGCGCTTAACGCCCGGCGCGTAGCGATGACGCAAATGAGTAAAGATTTCGAATTCCACCGTGCGCTGACAGTCGACCAGGCTCAGCGGCTCCTGCGCCACATCAATCGCGACCTCTTCCATTACTTCACGCGCGGCGGCCTGCAACGCGGTCTCCCCCGCTTCCAGGCTGCCGGTAACCGACTGCCAGAACTCGGGATCGTCGCGTCGCTGTAACATCAGCACCCGTTTCGTATCTTCGGCATAGATGACCACCAGTACCGAAACGGGTTGCTTATACTGCATATTACTTATTCTCCGGGGACTCTTTTTTGATCACCTGAATACCCAACTCGCCGAGGGAGGCCGGATTCGCGAAGCTTGGTGCTTCGGTCATCAGGCACGCCGCCGCGGTGGTTTTCGGGAAGGCGATGACGTCACGGATGTTATCAGTACCGGTCAGCAGCATGGTCAGGCGATCCAGACCAAACGCCAGGCCCGCATGCGGCGGGGTACCGAATTTCAGGGCGTCGAGCAGGAAGCCGAACTTCTCGCGCTGCTCCTGCTCGTTGATGCCGAGAATACCGAATACCGTCTGCTGCATGTCGCCGCGGTGAATACGCACGGAACCGCCGCCCACTTCGTAGCCGTTGATCACCATATCGTAAGCGTTAGCCACCGCCTCTTCCGGCGCGGCTTTCAGCTCGTCGGCCGTCATGTCTTTCGGCGCGGTGAACGGATGGTGCATGGCGCTCAGGCCGCCTTCGCCGTCCTCTTCGAACATCGGGAAGTCAACCACCCACAGCGGCGCCCATTTGGCTTCGTCGGTCAGGCTGAGATCTTTCCCCAGCTTCAGGCGCAGCGCGCCCAGCGCATCGGCAACCACTTTTTTCTTGTCGGCGCCGAAGAAGATCATGTCGCCGTCCTGCGCACCAGTGCGCTCAAGGATAGCCTCGACGATGTCTGCGTTGAGGAATTTCGCCACCGGGCTGGTGATGCCTTCAAGACCTGCTGCGCGCTCATTAACCTTGATGTACGCCAGGCCTTTCGCGCCGTAGATCTCAATAAACTTGCCGTAGTCGTCAATCTGCTTGCGGCTCAGCTGGGCACCGCCCGGCACGCGCAGCGCGGCAACGCGGCCTTTCGGATCGTTAGCCGGGCCGGAGAAGACTTTGAATTCCACCGCGGTAAGCAGGTCGGAGACATCCACCAGCTCCAGCGGGTTCCGCAGGTCCGGCTTGTCAGAACCGTAGCGGCGCTCGGCTTCGGCGAAGGTCATGATCGGGAACTGGCCCAGGTCCACGCCTTTAATCTCAAGCCACAGCTTGCGAATCAGATCTTCCATCACTTCACGCACCTGCGGCGCGGTCATGAAGGAGGTCTCAACGTCGATCTGGGTGAATTCCGGCTGGCGGTCAGCGCGCAGGTCTTCATCGCGGAAGCATTTTACGATCTGATAGTAGCGATCGAAGCCGGACATCATCAGCAGCTGCTTGAACAGCTGCGGGGACTGCGGCAGCGCGTAGAATTTACCTTTGTGCACGCGGGACGGCACCAGGTAGTCGCGCGCGCCTTCCGGGGTCGCTTTGGTCAGCATCGGGGTTTCGATGTCGAGGAAGCCGTGGTCATCCATAAAGCGGCGCACGAAGCTGGTGATTTTAGCACGCGCTTTCAGGCGCTGGGCCATTTCCGGGCGGCGCAGATCCAGGTAGCGGTACTTGAGACGCGCTTCTTCAGAGTTGACCTGGTTGGAGTCAAGCGGCAGCGGCTCGGCGCGGTTGATGATGGTCAGATCGGTGGCGAACACTTCCACTTCACCGGTCGCCATGTCGCGATTCATGTTTTTTTCATCACGGGCACGTACGGTGCCGGTAATCTGAATGCAGAACTCATTACGCAGTTCAGAGGCGAGCTTGAACGCATCCGCGCGATCCGGGTCGAAAAACACCTGCACGATACCTTCGCGGTCGCGCATGTCGATGAAAATAAGGCTACCGAGATCGCGACGACGGTTGACCCAACCAGACAGAGTCACCTGCTGCCCCACGTGGGACAGTCGGAGCTGCCCGCAATATTCTGTACGCATGAGATATCCCTTAACTTAGCCACAGGCCGTTTGCCGCCTGGCTTACAGGCGCCACTGTCGCAGCTTTAGCTGAATGTCACTACTGATGAAAAAAGGCGGCTATTATACTGGAAATTCCAGTCCACGATAAGTCCGCAGCCACACGGTAGCGCGTTTGCTGCGCGTCTTATTGCGCATTCTCACAAAAATTAACAAATTTAGTAAACAGCAATACCTTATAAAACGCGTAAGGTACTCAGCTCACAACAAAAAAGAGGGAGTGACGATGTCCGATTTTAATCCTGCAACTACCGCGCTGGTAGTGATTGACCTTCAGGAAGGCATTTTACCGTTCGCCGGTGGGCCGCACAGCGCCGACGACGTGGTCTCCCGTACCGCGCAGCTGGCCGATAAATTTCGCGCCCACGCCGCGCCGGTGGTGCTGGTGCGCGTAGGCTGGTCGGCGGATTTCGGTGATGCGCTCAGACAGCCGGTTGACGCGCCGATGGGCGGCCACGCGCTGCCGGACAACTGGTGGACGTACCCCCAGGCGCTGGGCAACCGCGACAGCGATATTGAAGTCACCAAACGCCAGTGGGGCGCGTTTTACGGCACCGATCTCGAGCTGCAGCTGCGCCGTCGCGGGATCGACACCATCGTGCTGTGCGGGATCTCCACCAATATCGGCGTCGAATCCACAGCGCGTAACGCCTGGGAGCTGGGTTTCAACCTGATTGTGGTGGAAGATGCGTGCAGCGCCGCGGATGCGGAACAGCATCAGGGCAGTATGACCCATATCTTCCCGCGCATCGGTAAAGTCCGTAGCACCGCGGAGCTGCTGGCGGCGCTATGAGTGCCGCCCCGCGCGTCTGGATCGGATTGCCGCAGTGGTCGCACCCGAAATGGGTGCGGCTCGGCATTACCGGTCTCGAAGAGTATGCCCGCCACTTTAACTGTGTGGAGGGCAACACCACGCTCTACGCGCTGCCAAAGGCGGAGATTGTGGCGCGCTGGCATGCCCAGACCGATGACAACTTCCGCTTCTGCTTTAAGTTTCCGGCCACCATTTCCCACCAGGCGGCACTGCGCAACTGCGAGGCGCTGACACAGGAGTTCTTTACCCGTCTTGACCCGCTGGCCGGGCGCATCGGTCAGTACTGGCTGCAGCTTCCGGCCACCTTTGGGCCACGAGATTTGCCGGCGCTGTGGGCGTTTCTTGATGGGCTGCCCGGCGCGTTCAGTTATGGGGTGGAAGTCCGCCATCGGGCGTTTTTCACCAAAGGCGAGGAAGAGCGGGCGCTCAACCGCGGGCTGTACGCGCGCGGAGTTAACCGGGTGATCCTCGACAGCCGCCCGGTACACGCCGCCAATCCACACAGCGAGGCGATCCGCGAGGCGCAGCGCAAAAAACCGGTATTGCCGGTGCATGCGGTAGTTACCGCCAGCCATCCGATGGTGCGCTTTATCGGCAGCGACAACATGACGCAAAACGTCGAGCTGTTTGACGTCTGGCTGCGCAAGCTGGCCCTGTGGACGCAGACCACCACGCCGTATCTGTTTCTGCACACGCCGGATATCGCCCAGGCACCGGAGCTGGTGCATACCCTGTGGCCCGCGCTGCGTCAGCATCTGCCCTCGCTCGGCCCGGAGCCGGCCATCCCCGCCCAGGATTCTCTTTTCTGACGACTAGCGACAGCGCGTAATGTGCACGCTATCATAGCCCCCGCATCCACCCTGGCTGTTAAACGGAGTTTCTATGGTAAGCGCGCTTTATGCCGTGCTTGGCGCTCTGCTGTTGGTTAAGTTTTCAATTGATGTACTGCGCCTGCGCAGCCAGTACCGCGTCAGCTACGGCGACGGTGGTTTTAGCGAGCTGCAAAGCGCCCTGCGCATTCAGAGCAACGCGATGGAGTACATTCCCCTCGCCCTGGTGCTGCTGCTGTTTATGGAGATGAACGGCGCGTTCACCTGGATGGTGCACGTCTGCGGACTGCTGCTGATTGCCGGCCGGCTGATGCAGTACTACGGTTATCAGCATCACCTGATCGGCTGGCGTCGCTCCGGCCTGAGCGCCACGCTGTGCGCGCTGTTGCTGATGGTGCTGACTAACCTCTGGTATATGCCGTGGGAGTTGGTTTTCTCGTTACGTTAGCGCACAATACGCCCCTTTTGTTTTTCGCAGGATTACGCCATGTCCAATCGCGACACGCTATTTTCCGCACCCATCGCCCGTCTCGGCGACTGGACCTTTGATGAACGGGTAGCGGAAGTCTTCCCCGATATGATCCAGCGCTCGGTGCCGGGTTATTCCAATATCATTTCCATGATCGGGATGCTGGCGGAGCGCTTCGTTACCCCGGCAAGCCAGGTGTATGACCTCGGCTGCTCGCTGGGCGCGGCGACGCTGTCGGTGCGGCGCAACATTCATCATGACGGCTGCAAAATCATTGCCGTGGACAACTCTCCGGCGATGGTGGAGCGCTGCCGTCGTCATCTCGACGCCTTCAAAGCGCAGACCCCGGTCGAGGTTATCGAAGCCGATATTCGCGACGTGCCGATTGAAAACGCCTCGCTGGTGGTACTCAACTTTACGCTGCAGTTCCTCGCCCCGGACGACCGCCTGACGCTGTTAACCCGCATCTGTGCCGGGCTGAAGCCGGGCGGTGCGCTGGTGCTGTCGGAAAAATTCAGCTTTGAAGACGCCACCGTCGGCGAACTGCTGTTCGACATGCACCACGACTTCAAGCGTGCCAACGGCTACAGCGAGCTGGAGATCAGCCAGAAACGCAGCATGCTGGAGAACGTGATGCTCACCGATTCGGTGGAAGCGCACAAAGCGCGTCTGCATCAGGCCGGCTTCGCCCACAGCGAACTCTGGTTCCAGTGCTTTAACTTTGGTTCGCTGGTGGCGCTGAAAGGCGGAGCGCGCGCATGATCGACTTCGGAAAATTTTATCAGCAGATTGCTGTGGGTCCGCTGGCGGGCTGGCTGGAAACCCTGCCGGCCCAGCTCGGGGAGTGGCAGCGTGAGGCGCTGCACGGCCAGTTCCGCCTGTGGATGAAGTCGGTGGGACACCTGCCGGAACTGACCCCGCATCACCTCGACCTGCTGCACAGCGTTACCGCTGACGCAGCGCAGCCGCTGAGCGAAGGTCAGGTACAGCGCATCGACACCCTGATGCGTAACCTGATGCCGTGGCGCAAGGGGCCGTATTCCCTCTACGGCGTGGATATCGACACCGAATGGCGCTCTGACCTGAAGTGGGATCGCGTACTGCCGCACATTCAGCCGCTGACGGGCCGCACCATTCTCGATGTCGGCTGCGGCAGCGGGTATCACCTCTGGCGCATGATCGGTGCCGGGGCGAAACTGGCGGTGGGCATCGATCCGATGCAGCTGTTCCTGTGCCAGTTCGAGGCGGTGCGTAAACTGCTGGGCGACGACCAGCGGGCGCACATGCTGCCGCTGGGTATTGAGCAGCTTCCGGCGCTCGCCGCGTTCGATACCGTTTTCTCAATGGGCGTGCTCTATCATCGCCGCTCGCCGCTGGATCACCTCTGGCAGCTGAAAAACCAGCTGGTCAGCGAAGGGGAACTGGTGCTGGAGACGCTGGTGGTAGAAGGTGACGAGCACCGCGTGCTGGTGCCGGGTGACCGCTATGCGCAGATGCGCAACGTCTACTTTATTCCGTCCGCGCTGGCGCTGAAAAACTGGCTGGAGAAGTGTGGTTTTGTGGATGTCACCATCGCCGATCACTGCTACACCACCACCGAAGAGCAGCGCCGCACCGACTGGATGAAGACCGAATCGCTGGCCGATTTCCTCGACCCGCAGGACAGTCTGAAAACCATCGAAGGCTACCCCGCCCCGCTGCGCGCCGTGCTCACCGCGCGCAAACCCTGACGCATCGATAAAAAAAGCCCCGGCAAAAGACCGGGGCCTGGTACGAGCAAGCATCATATGGGCGACATGATGCGCGGTAAAAATCGTCAGGCGTTCAGGAAACAGGCCGCGTCAGTGCGGCTTTCATCGCGGCGACGCTTTCGGCGTCAACCTCGTAGCGGGCATATTCATCCGCACTGGCATCCGCTGACATCGATACCCCGGCGTGGCGATAGCGCATCGGCGAGGAAGTGTAGCGTCCTGCGGAACTGTGGAGTTCATCCACGCCCGCAGCGATAAAGGTTTCCAGATTGTTCAGCCGTACGCCTGCACCGGCCATAATGATTGGAGCACGGGATCGGTGCTTTAGTTCCGTAATTAATGAAATACCTTGCTCTGCGCTTGCCTGCTGGCCCGAAGTTAAGATCCGCGCCACGCCGAGATCGGTCAGTTCTTCCAGTGCAATCATCGGGTTAGCACACATATCGAAGGCGCGATGGAAGGTGACCGCCATGCCTGGCGCGGCGCGCATCACCGCCTGCATTTTTTGCCGATCCACCCCGCCATCCTCATTCAGTATCCCAGTCACCAGCCCCGGAAAGCCCAGATCGCGAATAAAGGCGATATCGTCGAGCATGGTGTTCAACTCCGCCTGGCTGTAGCAGAAATCACCGCCGCGCGGACGCACGATGGGATGCACCGGGATAGTGACGTTATGCCTGACGCCCTTCAGCACGCCCGCCGACGGCGTCAGGCCGCCCTCTTTTGGCGCGCTGCACAGTTCGATGCGATCGGCACCCGCCTGTTCGGCGGTGATGGCACACGTCATGCCGTAACAACATATCTCAAGCAAAGCCATTGTTTTCTCCTGCAAAACCTTTTCAGTTGTCGCCTTTTCCCGGCGTGCTAGTCTGAGTTATCACAATAAAAAGGACAACGCATCATGGCATTCAACTTCAACGAAGCGATCGACCGCCGTCACAGTGACAGTTCAAAGTGGACAAAATTTGCTGAGGACGTGCTGCCGATGTGGGTCGCGGATACCGATTTTCGCTCTCCGGCCTGCGTCACCGACGCGCTAACGCAGCGTATCGCCCACGGCGTGTTCGGCTATGGCGGCGCGCCTGCCGGGCTGGCGGATGCGTTTATCGCCTGGTGCGAGCGCCATTACGGCTGGCAGGTGAAAGCGGAGTGGCTGATCTTCCTGCCGGGGATTGTGTCGGCGCTGAATCTCAGCGTCCGCGCCTTCAGCGATGCAGATGCGGGAACCCTGGCCCCGACGCCGATCTATCCCCCGTTTCGCAAAGCCGCGAAGGCCGCCGGGCGCAGCCAGATTAGCGTGCCACTGCGCCCGCAGCAGGGCCGGGAGGTGCTGGATCTGCAGGCGATTGATGACCAGATGACCGGGCGTGAACAGCTGCTGATGCTGTGTAACCCGCAGAATCCGGGCGGCACGGTCTATCGCCGCGACGAGCTGGAAGCCCAGCTCACTTTCGCCCGCCGTCACGATCTGGTGGTGTGTTCCGATGAAATTCACTGCGATCTGCTGCTGGAGCCGGGCTGCAAACATATCCCGTTCGCCATCCTGAGCGAGGACGCCGCGCAGCGCTCCATTACCCTGATGTCGCCGTCGAAAACCTTCAATATTGCCGGGCTTGGCGCCTCGGTGGCGGTGATCCCGAACCCGGAACTGCGTCAGCGCTTCAACGCGGTGCGGGACGGCATCGTGCCTTCAGCGGACGTGCTGGCAATAGTCGCGGCCCAGGCGGCGTGGCAGGACGGGGACGCCTGGCTGCGCGCCCAGCTCGACTATTTACGCACCAACCGTGACCGGCTGTACGAGGCAGTGAACGGCCTGCGCGGGCTGCAGATGAACAGCCCGGAAGCCACCTACCTCGCCTGGGTCGATGCTTCCGGGCTGGAAGTGGACAATCCGACCACCTTCTTCCGCCGGGCCGGGCTGGGTTTCTCGCCGGGTGAGGACTTTGGCGACGCGCAGCACGTGCGCATAAACTTCGGCTGCACCGCCGCCACACTGGAAGAGGCCATTGGGCGGCTGACGCGTGCCGTGACGCGCTAGGGCTTGAACACCGCGCGGATGCAGCCGTCCTCTTTACGTTTGAACATCTCGTAGCCGCGCGGGGCATCCTCCAGCGAGAAGCGGTGGGTGGCGAGGAAGTCGGTGCGCAGTTCACCGTGCGAGGCGTGATGCAGCAGGCGCTCCATATAAAACTGTCCGTGCTGCTGGGCGGTGCGGATCGTCAGCCCCTTGTTCATCGCCACGCCGAGCGGGAATTTGTCCATCATCCCGTACACGCCGAGGATCGCCAGCGTCCCGCCTTTGCGGCAGGAGTGAATCGCCTGACGCAGCGCGGTGCCGATATCGGTGTGCATTTTCAGCGCCTGTTTGGTGCGATCGTAGGCGTACTGCAGTCCTTCGCCGTGCGCTTCCATCCCCACGGCGTCGATGCAGCTGTCCGGCCCGCGCCCGCCGGTGAGGTGCAGCAGCGCTTCGTAAATGTCCACCTCGGTATAATCGAGGGTGATTGCGCCGATTTTCTCCCGCGCCATCGCCAGCCGCTCCGGGAAGCGGTCGATGACGATCACCCGCTCGGCCCCCATCAGATACGCGCTCTGTGCCGCCATCAGCCCGACGCCGCCTGCGCCCCACACCGCCACGGTATCGCCGGGGTGAATATTGCAGAAGTCAGCCCCCATATAGCCGGTGGGTGCCGCATCAGAGAGAAACAGCGCCTGCTCATCGGACACCGCATCAGGCACCACAAAGCAGTCGGTATCGGCAAAGGGGACGCGCACGTACTCGGCATGTGAACCGGCATAGCCACCGAAGGCGTGGCTGTAGGCGTAGATCCCGGCAGTGGGATAGCCGAGAATCGGCTCCTGTAAATGGGCGTTCGGGTTGGTGTTATCGCAGCAGGAGTACAGGCCGTGATTGCAGTACCAGCAGGAGCCGCAGGCGATAAACGACGGTACCACGACCCGGTCGCCGCGCTTGATGTTTTTCACCTCGTGTCCCACCTCGACCACCTCGCCCATAAACTCATGACCAAGAATATCCCCCTCCTCCATGCTCGGGATCAGCCCGTCAATGACGTGCAGATCCGAGCCGCAGGTGGTGGTCAGCCCAACCTTAATGATGGCATCGTGCGGGTTAACGATTATCGGGTCGCCCACGGTTTCTACGCGCAGATCGTTTACGCCATTCCAGCAAAGTGCTCGCATCGTTTACTCCTCTACCTTGTCCATGCCACCGTGACGTCCGGCCGGCTGCGGCTTATTGGTGGCAAACTCACCGGTTTCCGCCATGCTTTTGAAGCGCCGTAGCGCCTGGCTGAGCATCGCTTCCGGCACCAGATCGATTTTCTTCGACAGCCACTCGCCAAACACGCCGCCGGGCGGCGAAAAATGCAGGGTCATGGTCACTTCGGTGCCGCGCTCATCGGAAACCGGCCGGAACGCGAGCCGCCCGGCATTGGGCACGGTGGCCTTCTTTTCCGAGGCCCAGGCGATGTACTGCCCGCGCGCCTCGTCAACGATATACGCATCCCACTCGACGTTTTTGCCAAGCGGTACCGGCACCTCCCAATGGGACGCGGTATTGCTCAGGACGGTAATGCGCGCGAAGTGCGCCATCAGGCGGGGAAAAATGGCGGGGTCGCGCCAGAGGTCGAACAGCGCCTCGGGGGAACGGTGAATGAGGATGGATCGGTGCAATCCAGGCTCGTCGGGGTGGTTCCAGAGATCGTCTCGCTTTACGGTATCGTGCATTGGTCTCTCCCATCAGGTCGAAAACAGGCGTGAATACTCCTTACTGTGCGCGGTCAGACTGCATGCCCCTATGACTATAGACAATAAAAAGGGCCGCCCGGAAACCCGAACGGCCCTGCCTGCATGGCAAAGGCGCTATTCCCGTTCGCTGGCGACGATGTCCTCTATGGACCACGGGTGGAATTTAATCGTCACGCTGCCGTCGGTCACCGCCAGCGTCGGGTTTGGCAGGCGCTCCCGCTCGACCTTGGGTGAACTGGTTTTCACCGAAATCCCCGGCTGGCTCAGCCCTTCATCGGAAAGCAGCGCGACCGCGCGGGCATTCAGCGTTTCCGGGTCGCCCGGCAGCACGATTTCCACGTGCTCCCACCCCTCATGCGGGTAGCGCTTCTCCCCCGGCCACGGCAGCTCAACAATGGAAAACTGCCAGTGCGCCACCATGACCGGCGTATGCAGCCTGAACAGGCAGATGGGACGCCCGTTGATGATGTTCTCCGACAGCAGCTCGCCGCACTGTTCAAAGCCCTTACGCCAGCGCTCGGCGGTAGCGTTCTGATGGCAGCGCAGTGAGATGTGGTCGGCGTCAAGCGGGGCAATATCCAGCCCGAGACGCGCCGCCAGGGCGGTGAGCGCGGCGCCAAAACGCGGCAGGTCGGCGTGGATATCGTGAAGGTCGTCAATGGCGTGCCAGTCGGTCATCGGTGCTCCGGGAAAGTGTGAAAAGGCGCTACTCTACCCTGGTGCGGGCCGCTTAAAAACCCCCGCCTGCCCTTGCCCAGCGCAGGGCTGACGTCTCCCACCAAATGCAGTATAATCCCGCCCCTGGTTTTTCAAATGCATCACGCGGCACCCCTGTTGTGCTGCCTCTTTACGGTAAGGTATCCCGGTGAATATTCAGGCTCTTCTCTCAGATAAAGTCAGTCAGGCACTGATTGCCGCAGGTGCGCCTGCGGATTGCGAACCCCAGGTTCGTCAGTCAGCCAAAGCGCAGTTTGGTGACTACCAGGCCAATGGGGTCATGGCGGTAGCGAAAAAACTGGGCATGCCGCCGCGACAGTTAGCTGAGCAGGTTATCGCCAGCCTCGATCTCACCGGCATCGCTGCAAAAGTGGAAATCGCCGGTCCGGGCTTTATCAATATCTTCCTCGACCCGGTGTTCCTCGCGCAGCGCGTGGATGAAGCCGCTGCCTCCGACCGCGCGGGCGTGACAAAAGTTGCCCAGCCGCAAACCGTGGTGGTGGACTACTCTGCGCCGAACGTCGCGAAAGAGATGCACGTCGGTCACGTGCGTTCCACCATCATTGGTGACGCTGCGGTGCGAACCCTTGAGTTCCTCGGGCACAAGGTGATCCGCGCCAACCACGTCGGCGACTGGGGCACCCAGTTCGGTATGCTGATTGCCTTCCTTGAGAAGCAGCAGAACGAAAACGCCGGCGACATGGCGCTGGCAGACCTGGAAAACTTCTACCGTGAAGCCAAGAAACACTACGACGAAGACGCTGATTTCGCCGAGCGCGCCCGCGCTTACGTGGTGAAGCTGCAGGGCGGCGACGAGTACTGCCGCCAGATGTGGCGCAAGCTGGTGGACATCACCATGACCCAGAACCAGCTGACCTACGAGCGCATGAACGTCACCCTCACCCGCGACGACGTGATGGGCGAAAGCCTTTATAACCCGATGCTGCCGGGGATTGTGGCCGACCTGAAAGAGAAAGGTCTGGCGACCGAGAGCGAAGGCGCTACCGTGGTGTTCCTCGACGAGTACAAAAACAAAGAAGGCGAACCGATGGGCGTCATCATCCAGAAGAAGGATGGCGGCTACCTCTACACCACCACGGACATCGCCTGCGCGAAATACCGTTATGAAACCCTGCATGCCGACCGCGTGCTCTACTACATCGACTCGCGTCAGCACCAGCACCTGATGCAGGCGTGGACCATCGTGCGTAAAGCGGGCTATGTACCAGACTCCGTACCGCTGGAGCACCACATGTTCGGTATGATGCTGGGCAAAGATGGCAAGCCGTTTAAAACCCGTGCCGGTGGCACCATCAAGCTGACCGAGCTGCTGGACGAAGCGATGGAGCGCGCGCGCCGTCTGGTGGGCGAGAAGAACCCGGACATGCCGGCAGACGAGCTGGAAAAACTGGCTGACGCCGTGGGCATCGGCGCGGTGAAATACGCCGATCTCTCCAAGAGCCGCACCACCGACTACGTGTTTGACTGGGACAACATGCTGGCGTTTGAAGGCAATACCGCGCCCTATATGCAGTATGCCTACACCCGCGTGCTCTCCGTGTTCCGCAAGGCGGGCGTCGATGAAAGCAGCCTCACCGCTCCGGTAGCCATCACCGAGGAGCGCGAAGCGGCGCTGGCGGCACGTCTGTTGCAGTTTGAAGAGACGCTGACCACCGTGGCCCGGGAAGGCACCCCGCACGTGATGTGTGCTTACCTCTACGACGTGGCGGGCCTGTTCTCCGGCTTCTACGAGCACTGCCCGATCCTCAGCGCCGGGAGCGACGCGGTGCGTCAGAGCCGCCTGAAGCTGGCGCTGCTGACCGCGAAAACCCTGAAGCTGGGTCTGGATACGCTGGGTATCAAAACCGTCGAGCGCATGTAATATCTCGCCTGCGGTAACAAAAAAGCCTGAACGTGATGTTCAGGCTTTTTTTATGGCGTCGTGCTCGGGTCAGAGGTAGCTGCGCAGATACTCTGCCAGACAAAGGATCGCCATCGCCTGGCCGTAAGGCATCGAAGTGAGCGGGATCTGACGATAGAATTCCAGGTCATGGCCCATGCCGGTACCAAACGAGGTTTGCAACAGCTCGCCGTCCGGGGAGATGTTCGCCACAATGCCCTTCACCGCTTTTTCGGCGACGGCAGCATACGCTTTCCCGATGTAGCGCTTGCGTACCGCTTTCAGGATACCAGTGGCAAACCCGGCGGTGGCCGACGCTTCAAGGTAGGAATTCGGATCGTCAAGCAGCGTATGCCACAGCCCGCTGCGATCCTGGCATTTGGCCAGGGCAGCAACCTGATTCTCCAGCACCTGAATCAGATAGCGTCGCACCGGGTCGCGCTCCGGCAGGTCCACCAGCTCCAGAAAGTCCGGGATGACAATCGTCAGCCAGCTGTTGCCGCGCGCCCAGCGGGCGTTCGCGAAGTTGTGGTTGCCTTCGTAGCTCCAGCCGTGGAACCACAGCCCGGTTTCCCGATCCATCAGATTCTGGACGTGCAGCAGGAACTGATACACCGCTTCCTCGACGTACTCCGGCTTCCCGAGCAGCTTGCCGATCTTCGCCAGCGGCAGCACCGTCATCATCAGGGTGTCGTCCCACATCTGCTGATGGTTCTCTTCCGCCAGGGTGATGTGTTGCATGCCGCCCCATTCGGTGCGCGGCATCTCATACATTGCCCACTCGGCCCAGCTCTCCAGCCACGGCAGCCAGGCCGGATTACCGGTCTCCTCATAGCGGTACGCCAGGGTGAGGAACGGCGCCATGGTGTTAACGTTTTTGGTGGTCGCCCCTTCGGCAAAGCGGTCGGCGAACCAGCCGTCGATGATATCACGCATGGTGGTATCGCCGGTCTGACGCCAGTACTGGTACATGCCGTACAGCCCTACACCGTGGGTCCACTCCCAGCCGGCCCAGCCTTTGGTGTCAATCACGCGGCCATCATCCAGGCGCAGCAGGAACGCGCCGGTTTCATCCTTGATATTGACCAGATTATCAGTGAGCTTGTGGATCAGGGACTTCAGCTCATCCCGGGCGATAAAACGCTCCGGCTGGCACAGTAACGGGCTGTGTTTGACAGGGTAAACAATCATTAACTTAACCTCTGTGTCGTGTCGAATTCAGGTGCATGGCCCTTCAGCGCGGGGGCTGCCGGTTTGTTACGGTTCAGATAGCCGATGTTGTTGTTGCCCCACAGGTTCTCGTAAGGCATACCCGCCAGCATCTCAACCGTGGCGCGGTTGTGCGGGGTTGCGCTTTCCGGGATCGCCCGGCCGGTGGTGCGCATTTTGCTGGTCTCTTCGCGCAGAATGCTGTGGGTGGCCAGGTTCAATTTAAAGCGCAGTGAAACCAGGAAACCGCAGGCCAGTACGATGAGCGTGCCGACGCTGAGGATCATCAGAATGGTGTGGCTCACCGCCGGTGCCTGCACGCTCTGGCCGGACACGAAGCCGGACATCTGCATCACAATGCCCACCAGCATGACGGCACCTGCCTGGGAGGCTTTGCGGGTGAGCGTCATGATGCCGGCGAAGATGCCTTCGCGGCGCTGGCCGGTAATAACCTCATCCACATCGGCGATATAGGTATAGGTGTTCCACGGCACATAGTTGATGCCGCCGCGCCCGAGGCCGGCAATAGCGGAGATCAGCAGCAGCAGCGCGTAAATATCGCTTAACCCGGCGTAGTAGAGCATCGCGTAGGAGAGCGAGCTGAGGCCGAACAGCACCACTACCATCCGGTAAGAGGGTGCCGGTCCGAAGCGGATGCACAGCGGGATCATGGCGATCACGGCGATGAACTGGAAGATAGCCATGGTGCCCAGCAGGTTTGAGGCCATCGCCGCTTCCTGCATCAGCACGAACACCACGTAGTAGGTGAATACGGCGTTGAACACGTCCTGGGCGATGTAGCCCCCAAGGTACATGCCAAGATGCTGACGGAAAATCTTAATGCGCAGCGTGGAACTCAGTTCGACGAACAGCCGGTTGAGACTCTGGCCCAGCGTCAGGCTTTTCTTCTCTTCTTCGGCACGCAGCGCCGCTTCAGACCACTCCTCACGAGGCCGCTCCCAGGTGAAGAACCAGACGAACGTCAGCATGATGGCGCACAGCACCGAGAACACCAGGCTGGCGTAGAAGAAGGAGATCGCGTTGTCTTTACCGAACTGGGTGAGCAGCACGCCCGGCAGGAAGGACGCGAGAATGGCCGACATCTGCGCCATCGAGATGCGCGCCCCGGAGAACTTGGTTTTCTGCTTGAAGTCATCGGTCATCTCCGGCACCAGGGTTTCGTATGGCACCAGGATCATGGTGTAGACAATGTCGAACAGCAGGTAGGTCAGCAGGTAGTACCAGAAACCCATGTCCCCGACCCACATCAGCGAGTAGCTGAAGACGCAGGGAATACCGAGCAGAATAAAGAACTTGCGGCGGCCAAAGCGGCGACCGAACCAGGTGGTGCCGAAATTATCGGTCAGGAAGCCCATCAGCGGGCTGACTACGGCATCCAGCACGCGCGCGGCGGCAAAGATAAAGGTCGCCTCGATTGGCGTAAGGCCACAGAAGGTGGTGTAGAAATAGAGCAACCAGGCCGCCGTCAGGGCGGTGGTCCCTGCCCCGAGGAAATCTCCGGAGCCGTAGGCGAGGTAATTAGGAAGGCCAATTTTTCGTGTTTTCATTGCCGTCAACCCTGTAGGTACTAATGGGAGATCCCCGGCAACGCTGCCCGAAGGGCAACAGGGAACCTGTTACGGCTAAAGTAAAAGTATGAAGTAAGGGATACCTTTTTGTTTCTGCCATCCGGGAAGCGATGCTGGCAAAAATGCAAAGAGTGCCGCTATCCGTGTCACTGATTTATAAAACAGTGTTTTGGGATGTTCAAAAGAAGGTGTCGGATTTGCGAAGCGGCTCGTAAAGCCTGGGGGAAATGGGGTAAAAAAACCGGGCTGCGCATGGCAGCCCCGAGAAATTAGTTATAGTTCACAATCACCTGATTCGACTGCACCCGCATCATCGGGAACAGCTTCCCGCCACCGGGCACTTCCCAGATGAAGCGCAGCGGTTCGCTGGCGGGCACCCCGGTCAGACCGCGCGTAGTCCCCTGCCCGCCTTCAATCGCGACGCAGCGGCTGAGCGAGCAGAGGCGCGTCTGCAGGCCCGCCGGAATGGGGCCGTTCAGCTCGTAGCGCCAGACCACGAGGTTCATCACCCCCTCCGGCTTATCCTTCGGCATCAGCGGCGAGGACGACGCCGCCACGCCGCGCCAGGTTAGCGTAGTGCCGCCGTTGCTGGCTTCCCACGCCCCCTCGCCCTTCGCGAACGCGGCTAACGGCAGGCAGAGCAGCAGCAGTAAGCCGCGCATCACTGACCTCCGATGGTGGCAGTCATGCGGATGTTGCGGTTGTCAGTCATTTCGAGATTCGACAGCACCACCAGCTGCGGCAGACTGCGGCGCAGGAAGCGCGCCAGCAGCGGACGCAGGGCGTGGTTCACCAGCAGCACCGGCGGCGCACCCAGCATCTCCTGACGACTCAGCGCCTGCTGCGCCTGCTCCAGCAGGCGGTCTGCCAGCCCAGGTTCCAGCCCGCCGCCGCCCTGTAGCGCCTGCAGCAGCAGACGTTCCAGCGCGGTATCCAGACCAATCACCTGCACTTCGCCGTTGCCCGGGAACCACTGCTGGGTGATGGCGCGGCCCAGCGCCACGCGCACCACGTTGGTCAGCTCGTAAGGGTCGCTCTGTACCGGCGCATGTTCGGCCAGGGTTTCGAGAATGGTGCGCATATCGCGGATCGGCACTTTCTCGGCCAGCAGGTTCTGCAGCACCTTGTGCAGCGTGGTGAGCGTCAGAATGCCCGGCACCAGATCTTCGGTCAGCTTCGGCATCTCCTGGGTAACGCGATCCAGCAGCTGCTGCGCTTCCTGACGACCAAACAGCTCAGGCGCGAACTGGCCGATGAGGTGATTGAGGTGGGTTGCCACCACGGTACTGGCTTCCACGACGGTAAAGCCCTGGATCTGCGCCTGCTCTTTCAGGGCGCTCTCAATCCACACCGCGGCCAGGCCAAAGGCCGGATCGACGGTGGTTTCACCCGGCAGCGTGCCGGCTGCGGTACCGGGGTTAATCGCCAGCCAGCGGCCCGGATAGGCCTCGCCGCTGCCAATCTCCACCCCTTTCATCAGGATACGGTAGCGCGCCGGCGGCAGATCCATGTTGTCACGGATATGCACCACCGGTGGCAGGAAGCCCATCTCCTGAGCAAATTTCTTACGAATACTGCGAATACGACCGAGCAGCTCGCCGTCCTGCTGGTTATCCACCATCGGGATCAGGCGATAACCCACTTCCATACCGAGGGAGTCTTCCAGCTGAACATCGTTCCAGGTGGCTTCCACCGCCTGGGTGGTTTCCGGGGCTTTCACCGGTGCCGCCGGGGCTGGCGCTTTCATTTCGCGTCCGCGCATCCACCAGGCGAGTCCCAGCAGTGCCGCGGTGAACAGCAGAAACACCAGGTTAGGCATGCCAGGCACCATGCCGAGCAGACCCAGTACCGCCGCGGCCAGCAGCATGACGCGTGGGTTGCTGAACAGCTGGGTCACCATCTGCTCGCCCACGTCCTGTTCGGTGGCCACACGGGTGACGATCACGCCCGCCGCGGTGGAGATCACCAGCGCCGGGATCTGAGCAACCAGGCCGTCACCGATGGTCAGCAGCGTATAGCTCTCAGCCGCGTGACCGAACGCCATATCGTGCTGCAGCACGCCGACCAGCAGACCGCCGACGACGTTGATCACCATAATCAGGATCCCGGCGATGGCGTCACCGCGCACGAATTTACTCGCACCGTCCATCGAACCGTAGAAATCAGCTTCCTGGGTCACTTCTGAACGGCGCTTCTTGGCTTCTTCTTCCCCAATCAGGCCGGCGTTGAGATCGGCATCGATGGCCATCTGCTTACCGGGCATCCCGTCGAGCACGAAACGTGCACCCACTTCGGCGATACGACCGGCACCCTTGGTGATAACCATGAAGTTGATGATAACGAGGATGATGAACACCACGATACCGATGGCGAAGTTGCCGCCGACCAGGAAGTGCCCGAAGGCTTCCACCACTTTACCCGCCGCCGCGCCGCCGGTATGCCCTTCCATCAGAATGATACGGGTGGAGGCCACGTTGAGCGCCAGACGCAGCAGCGTGGTAAACAGCAGAATGGTCGGGAACGCCGCAAACTCCAGCGTGCGCTGGGTGAACATCGCCACCAGCAGCACCATGATAGAGAGGGCAATGTTAAAGGTGAAAAGCAGGTCGAGAACAAATGCCGGCAGCGGCAGTACCATCATCGACAGAATCAACAGGATGAGGATCGGCCCGGCAAGGATCTGCCACTGGGTCGATTTCATATTGCCAGGCAAGCGCAGCATTGCAGCCAGATTAGCCATCAGTGTCCTTCTCGTTCATAAAGTCCAGCCCCGGAGGCACCGGAAGATTTACAGGTTTTTTCGGGATCAGGCCGCCCGCCACGCGCCAGCGACGCAGCTGCCAGACCCAGGCCAGCACTTCCGCTACCGCCGAATAGAGGGTGCCGGGAATTTGCTGACCTATCTCCGCATGGCGGTAAAGCGCACGTGCCAGCGGAGGTGCTTCGAGCATCGGAATGCGATGCTCGTTGCCAATTTCACGGATGCGCAGCGCCACCAGCCCTGCGCCCTTCGCCACCACTTTCGGCGCGCTCATTTTGTTCTCTTCATAGCGCAGCGCTACGGCGTAGTGCGTCGGGTTGGTAACGATAACGTCGGCCTTCGGCACGTCGGCCATCATGCGGCGACGGGCAGCGGCGCGCTGCTGCTGGCGGATGCGCCCCTTCACGTGCGGGTCACCCTCGTTCTGCTTGTGCTCGTCGCGGATATCCTGCCGCGTCATGCGTAATTTTTTGATGTGGCTGAAGATCTGGAAGAAGACGTCAAACCCGACCATCGGGATCAGACCAAGTACGATCAGCACGCCGCACAGCGCCACAATATTCAGGGCATTACGCAGCGCCGAAACGGGCGACTCGCTGACCAGGCGCAGCATCTCCGGCCAGTTATGCCAGACATAAAAGCCGGTGACCGCACCCACCAGCAATGATTTCAGTACCGCTTTCAGCAGTTCAGCCCCGGTCTGGGCCGAGAACATGCGCGCAATGCCCGGCAGCGGGTTAAGCTTGCTGAATTTAAACGCCACCGCTTTACCGCTGAACAGCAGGCCGCCGAGCAGCATCGGTGCGGCAAGCGCCACCAGCACAAGTCCGGTAATCAGTGGCAGTAACGCCATCAGAGACTGCTTAAGAAGGCTGCCGATCTGGCCGACAATCAGGCTGGGGTCATTGATAATGCTGTGATCGAAATGCAGACCTGCCGCCAGCATGGCCGCCAGTTTTCGACCAAGGGGCGCCCCGCCCACCCAGAGGATCGACACGCCTGCCAGCAGCATCAGCAGCGAGGTCAGTTCTCTGGATCGGGGTATCTGCCCATCCTCACGCGCTTTTTCTATTCGGTGGGGTGTGGGGGCCTCTGTCTTTTCCTGGTCGCTATCTTCAGCCACTACGTCAATCTCGACACGTTTTTCCCGCAGTTATCATGCCAGAGGGCCGCGTAGCCAATGCCGTGAATAGCCCGCGTAAAGGGGGCTTTTTACTGCGTTTAGTAAGGGGTGCACGCCGCGTGTTACGGACCGGGAGATGCGATTTGCTACCGCGATAATGGACGGTAAACCAACGCCCGCTGCGGGAACGCGCTCGGATTAAACGCGGGTCTGATTTAACCTAAGCCCAGTAAATAATGTATAAAATAGCATCGCCCGACGCTAAAAATAATATATCTCTGCGCCCTTTTATTTATCAGACCTATATTAAAACTGGCACAATTAAATATTCTTACAAAATTTCATTTCGTAATTAAGATTCTTATAAAGAATCCGCTTCGCGCGTTGAACACAGCGTATATAATGCCGAAAAAACAAGCTTTATTATTTTTTGTTTCAATTGCGAAAGCATTACGCACCAGGGAATATTAATAAGGAGTGGTTGTTATGCGTTTTACGAAAAATATGTTATTCAGCACGCTGCTGGCAATGTGCTCAGCCTCGGCAATGGCGTCAGAAATGAATGCGGGTGTGGTGCATTTCACCGGTGAAATTATCGAGCCAAGCTGTGAAATTTCCGGCGATGACGGGCACGACAGCACCGTGCCACTGGGTACCTATCCCACCTCGCTGTTTGCCAAAACCGGCGATGAATCACCGGAGGTGCCATTCTCCATTGCACTGGTCGATTGCCCGGTCACGACAGATGGCCTGGCAATGGTGCAGCTCACGTTCACTGCCCCCACCACGCTGACCGGTACCCCGACGCTGATGGACGTCAGTACCATCACCACCGAGGGCGACACGGCCGCGACGGGCGTCGGCATCGCAGTGAGCCTGGACGGTAAAACCGAGCTGCTGAAGTTCGACGGCAGCGAAGGTCAAGTCTATGTTCCGCTCTCCGCCATGCCGGACGATACCCTCACCACCAACTTTAATGCCCGCTATAAATCCTTTAGCGATACAGTTACTGCCGGCCCGGCGGACGGTGATATGACCGTCAATATTCTTTACCGTTAATTTAATTTTAGTGAATGTCTGAACGGGCACTTACTCATTAATTACTTCATACCCGGCGCTGGTCGGGTATGAAGTAATACTCTCAAATTATAATTAGCATTGATGGTTAGCATAATGCGAACAGTGAATTTATTTATCCTTTGCCTCTCAGCAACCCTTACTGCTCCTGCGCTTGCTGGCGGAGTACAAATAGGGCGTACCCGCGTTATTTACGACATCAATAAAAAAGAGGTTGAACTGGCCCTGATAAACCGGGACCGTGAATTGCCCTGGCTGGTGCAGTCCTGGGTTGATACCGGCGACGGAAAAACCCGCGGGCCGTTTATTATTACGCCTCCGCTTTTTCGGCTGGATGCGCAAAAAGAACAGAGCCTGCGCATTACCTGGACCGGTGCGCCGCTGGCAGAGGATCGCGAATCGATGCTCTACCTTAACGTCCGCACAATCCCGGCCAACGAAAAGGGCTCGGAGGATAAAAACGTGCTGCGTCTGATCTTCAAAACCCGGCTGAAGCTGTTTTTCCGCCCGGCAGCGCTGGCTGGCACGCCTGCAGAGACCTGTAAAAACCTGAGCTTCAGCCGCAGCGGTAATACGCTGATCGTTACCAACGGCGGCCCCTATTACAGCGTTTTCGAATCGCTACAGCTCGGCGCTACCCGGCTGGATAACATTGAACTGGTGGCACCCAAAAGCCAGGCGCAGTTTGCGCTACCTACAAACACCAGCGGCAACAACGTCTCCTGGCGCTGTGTTACCGACTATGGCAATGCCTCCGCTGCCTTCAGCGCTGCGCTGCAGGCGCACTGAGCATCCCGATGAGCAGAAAAACCCTGGTTAGCAGCGGGCGGCTGCGCACCCTTCTGCCCTGCGTGGGCGGTACCCTCCTGCTGGCGTCGTCGACGGCCGAAGCGCGCGAATTTTATTTCGCCCCTTCATCGCTGGAAGGCGACACCCTGGCACAACAGGATATTGACCTGTCGCTGTTTTCGCGCCCGGATGCGCAGCTGCCCGGCAGTTGGGTCTCACGCATCATCCTTAACACCCATTCACTGCCGGATGAGAGCATCAGCTACCTGAGCGGCCCGGATGGCACTCTGCAGCCCCAACTGACGGTGGCGCAGCTGCGCCGATGGGGCGTGCGCGTCGATGAGTACCCTGCGCTTGCCGCGCTGCCCGACAACGCGCCGCTGCCGCAGTCGATTGGGCACTACATCCCTTTTGCCACCGCCGCGTTTACGTTTTCCACCCTGACGCTGCACCTCAGTCTGCCTCAGGCCGCGCTCAACGAAACCCGCGCCGGGGAGATTGACCCCTCGCGCTGGCAGGACGGCGTGCCGGTGCTGTTCACCGACTATGCGTTTTCCGGGTCGCAGAACGAGGACAGTGCGCACCAGCGCGACAGCAGCCAGTACCTTAACCTGCGCAGTGGCCTGAACCTCGGTGGCTGGCGGCTGCGTAACTATTCCACCTGGAGCGAGACTAACGATCAACATAGTTGGGAATCGCTCAGCAGCTGGATCCAGCATGACGTGGATGCCCTGCGTGCGCAGTTCACGGCCGGCCAGAGCAGCACGCGCGGCGACGTGTTCGACAGCGTGCAGTACACCGGCGTTAACCTGGCCTCCGATGAGGAGATGCTGCCTTACATCCAGCGCGGGTTTGCGCCGGTGATCCGCGGCATCGCCAGCTCCAACGCCGAGGTCTCGGTGCGGCAGAATGGTTATATTATCTATCAGCAAAACGTCGCGCCTGGCGCGTTTGAGATAACCGACCTGAACTCCACTACCAACAGCGGCGATCTGGAGATTTCCGTAAAGGAAGCGGATGGCACGGTGCACAGCTGGACTCAGCCCTACTCCAGCGTGGCGGTTATGCAGCGTCCCGGTCAGATAAAGTATGAGGTCACGGCGGCGCGCTTCCGGGCGGATAACAACAGCCAGCAAAATGAGCCGCTGTTCACACAGGGCAGCGCAATTTATGGCATCAATAACACCCTGACAGCATTTGGCGGCCTGACCGCCTCTGCGGATTACCAGGCGGGCAATGTGGGCGTCGGTCTGGTGCCGGGCGAACTGGGTGCGTTCTCCTTCGACGTTACCTGGGCGCGGGCCACGCTGGATGACAACACCCGGCACACCGGACAGTCTTACCGCGTGCTCTGGTCCGGGAAAATCGATGCCACCGATACCAACTTCACCCTTGCCAGCTACCGCTACTCCACGGCGGGCTACTACAGCTTCGCCGACGCGAATCAGCGCTATGACGAAGATGACTGGACCTTTCGCTACAACAAGCGCAACCGGGTGCAGGCCAGCGTCAGCCAGACGCTGCTCGGCAGCAGCCTCTATCTTAACGGCTACCAGCAGGATTACTGGGGAACCTCGCAGCGCGAGCGCAGCGTTACCGCCGGTATCAACCGTACCTTTGGCGGCGTCAGCGCGCATCTGGCCTGCACCTATACCACCTCCGGGGATGATGACAGCGATCGCATGATAAGCCTCGGCTTCAGCGTGCCGCTCAGCCGCTGGCTGCCCAACAGCTGGGCCAGCTACAGCATGAGTAACAGCCGCCACGGCGACACCAGCCAGAGCCTCGGCCTGAGCGGTACGCTACTCGACGATCAGCGCCTGAACTACTCGCTGCAGCAGAGCCATACCAACCATGACGGCACCGATAACAGTAGCCTCTATACCAGCTACCGTTCCGAATACGCGAACGTCAATGCGGGCTATTACTATGGCGCCGACGACTCCTCGCGCGTCAGCTACGGAATCAGCGGCGCGGTGGTGGCCCATCCCGAGGGTGTTACCCTCTCCCAGCCGCTGGGCGATCAGTTCGCTATCGTCAGCACCGGCGGGGCATCAGGGGTGCGTTTCAAAAATCAACGCGGCATTCAGACCGACTGGTTTGGCAACGCCATTATCCCGTCACTGACAGCCTATCAACAAAACACGCTGCGCGTGGATACCACTACCCTGCCGGAGGATGTAGACACCAATGCCACCGCGGTGATGGTGATCCCCAGCCGCAGCGCGGCGGTGACGGCCCGATTTGATGCCCGCATCGGTTACCGTGTGCTGGTGACCCTGACCCGGGACAATGGCCGTCCGGTGCCGTTTGGCGCCGTGGCCAGCGTCGAGGGCCAGGCGCAGAGCGGTATCGTGGACGATGGCGGCATACTTTACCTCGCCGGAATTGGCGAACAGGCAGGTGTACGCGTGCAGTGGGGTGCCGACCCGGCGCAACGGTGCCGCGCCCGTTTGCAGATTCCCGCCGCCTCAGCCTCGCGCTCCACGGCGATCCGCACCCTGTCCGCACGCTGTCAACAGGAGACACCCCATGCAGATTAACGTCAGAGCAGGTTCACTGCCGTTGCTCGTCACGCTGATGAGCGCCCCAGCACAGGCAACCATCCTTCACAATTGTTTCAGCGCGGCTGCCAGCTATGGCAGCAGTTACAACATGGCGCTGTCGCCGGACGAAAACGTCACGAATCACATCCTCGCCATGTCGCATTATCTGGTAGGTAACGGCGCGGAAATTGAAGCGAACTGCAGTTGCCCGGGCAACCTGCTCAGCACGACGCAGATCATGACCACAAACTACGCTGGCAGCCCGTTGCCGCCCGGCGTCTCGGGGTACGGTTATCTGACGGCGCACCTCGACGCCGATGTGCAGGCGTACAGCAATGCCGTTGACTCCCCGGACGGAACGGGCCTGACGCCCATTCCCATCAACAGCTACCCGACGCCGGTGTCCGGAATGATGAAGGCGCTTGAGCAGAAGAAACCGACCGAGCAAACCGCCAGCGTCTGCAGCGAGAGCACGCGCCCCGTCGGGGCCAGTACCACTAAACGCAAGTTCAAATGGAACGTGATCGCCGTGACGCTGTATGTCAAAAAACCGATCCTCGGTGAGGAGACTATCCCCGCGACGCTGATGGCGCAAAACTATGCCTGCCTCTCGTTCGGCTCCGGCAGTTGCGATATCGGCAGCGCCCAGCAGGTCTCCAACATCTGGCTTAGCGGTACGCTCACCGCCCCGCTAAGCTGCGTGATCAACGCAGGGAGCACCATTGAGGTGGACCTGGGGCAGACCATGACCAGTCAGTACGTTGCGGCGGGTCAACCTCCGCAAGGCTTTACCCTGAAAGACGTGGATATCTCCTACCGCTGCGATAATCCGGCGGTGAATAACCAGCAGAAAATCAAGCTTACGCTGAGCGCCGACCGCGGTGTGGTCGATTCAGGCAAGTTAATTGCGCGCATGATCGATCGTGACGATATGGGAGTACGGATGTTTGATAACAACAACAACCCGGTGATGCTGGATGGCAGCGTCGAGTTTCCGGTGACGCTTGATGAACAGGGGAACGGCAGCATCGTGATGAAGGCCGCGCCGGTGAGCACCACGGATTCGCGCCCGGCAGCCGGGAAATACGAAGGGAATGTGACGGTAAAAATGGATTTACGCTAGAAAAACTACGCCCCCGGATACCCTGGCATCCGGGGGCGTATCAGACTCAGAAACCGAGACTGTCGAGCAGATCGTCAACCTGATCCTGGCTTGCCACGACGCCAGCGGCGGTCGCATCAAGCTGCGGGCCGTTGAGCAGGCTGTCGTTCGGACGTTTAGCGCGGCTTGGCTGATCCGGAATGTTTTCCAGCAGCACCATCAGCAGCTGGCGCTCAATCTCCTGCACCACGTCCATCATGCGCTTGATAACCTGACCGGTCAGATCCTGGAAATCCTGCGCCATCATGATTTCCAGCAGCTGTGCGTTAGTCGCCCCGGTATGGGACGGCACGTCTGCCAGATAATTACGGGTGTCGGTGACCAGCTCACGCGCGTCACTCAGTTCGATCGGGTTCTCAAACCACTCATCCCAGCGGCTGCTCAGCGCTTTCGCGCCGGACTCCATCTGGTTCTGATGAGGCTGGGAAGCCTCTACGCAGTTCAGTGCGCGCTCGGCGGCCTGCGCCGTCATCTGTACCACATAATCCAGGCGGTCGCGGGCATCCGGAATCGCCTCAGCTGCTTCTGCAATCGCCTGATCGAGTCCCAGCTCCTTCATGGTGTCGCGCAGCATACGCGTCAGACTACCAATGCGGGCTATGATATCGCCGGGCGTATGCTCATCAGTCGGTTTGATTATTGGTTGCATCATCGTCCCGCCCTCACATGCCGAGTTTTTCGAAGATTTTGCCCATCTTCTCTTCCAGGGTCGCAGCGGTAAACGGTTTTACCACGTAGCCGCTGGCACCCGCCTGCGCTGCTGCGATGATGTTCTCTTTC
Organism: Siccibacter colletis; assembly: GCF_025914095.1. Classification (NCBI taxonomy): domain Bacteria; kingdom Pseudomonadati; phylum Pseudomonadota; class Gammaproteobacteria; order Enterobacterales; family Enterobacteriaceae; genus Siccibacter; species Siccibacter colletis. The sequence continues at coordinate 2,443,037 of NZ_CP074352.1, forward strand.
TTGGCTTCCGCCGTGACCATCAGCACCGGCATGGCAGCCATGTTGCTGTCGGCACGAATGGTTTTCAGCAGCTCAAGGCCGTCCATATTCGGCATGTTCCAGTCGGAGATCACGAAGCCAAAACCGCCAGCCTGCAGTTTTGCCAGCGCGTCCACACCATCTTCCGCTTCTTCTACGTTGTTGAAACCCAGCTCTTTCAGCAGGTTACGTACAATGCGACGCATGGTGGAGAAATCATCCACTACCAGGAACTTAAGATCTTTATCTGCCATAACCACTACTCTCCTCTTAAATACGTATTGCCTGTCCGGCACTGATTTTCGCCAGCATCTGCTGGCTGACCTGGCTTAGATCGACCACTTCGCTGACGCCACCTGAATTGATGGCCTCTCGCGGCATGCCGAACACCACACAACTTGCTTCGTTTTGCGCGATGGTCCAGGCACCGGCCTGGTGCATCGCTAACATTCCGGCCGCGCCGTCGTTGCCCATCCCGGTGAGAATAACCCCCACCGCGTTGCGCCCCGCATGTTTCGCGACTGAATGAAACAGCACATCGACGGCCGGGCGGTGGCGGTTTACCGGCGGCCCGTCATGTAATTTGATTTGATAGTTTGCCCCGCTACGCGCCAGCTCCATGTGCCGATCACCGGGCGCAATATAGGCGTGTCCTGGCAATACACGTTCGCCGTCTTCTGCCTCTTTCACACTAATCTGGCACAGTTTGTTCAGGCGCTCGGCGAAGGAGCGGGTAAAGCCCGGCGGCATGTGCTGGGTAATAAGCACCGCCGGGCTTGAGAGCGGCAGCGGTTGCAGCACGTGGCGAATCGCCTCGGTGCCGCCGGTTGACGCGCCAATTGCAATCAGTTTTTCCGAACTGAGCAGCGGGCCGGCCTTCAGGGTGGCCGGGGCCGCTTCCGGCGCGCGCGCCGAGAGTTTTGCCCGCGAGGCGGTGCGCACTTTATCGGCGATCATCTCGCTGTAGGCCAGCATCCCTTCACGAATGCCCAGCTGCGGCTTAGTCACGAAGTCGATAGCGCCCAACTCCAGCGCGCGCAGGGTGATTTCCGAGCCCTTCCCGGTCAGGGAGGAGACCATCACCACCGGCATCGGACGCAGGCGCATCAGTTTTTCCAGGAAATCGAGGCCGTCCATGCGCGGCATTTCCACGTCGAGCGTGAGCACATCCGGGTTAAACTTTTTAATCAGGTCGCGGGCAACCAGCGGGTCCGGTGCGGTCGCTACCATTTCCATGTCGCTGTGGCTGTTAATGATCTCGGTCATTATCTGGCGCATCAGCGCAGAGTCATCCACTGACAACACTCTGATTTTACTCATGCTCTTTCCTTACTCAGCGAATAGACGGTCTGGCCACGTAACCAGAAGTCGCGACTGAGGTTGCTGAAGTTCTCTGAATGCCCGGCGAACAGCAGGCCGTCGGGTTTAAGCAGCGGAACGAAGCGCCGCAGGATCTCTTGCTGTGTGTCCTTATCAAAATAAATCATCACGTTGCGGCAAAAGATTGCATCGAACGGGCCGCCGATGTCGTACTGCTTTTGCAGCAGGTTAAGCGAGGCAAACTCAACCTGATTCGCCAGATCCTGGCGCACGCGTACCAGGCCATCATGCGGACCGGTGCCGCGCATGAAATAGCGCTGCAACTGCTGCGGCGACAGCGTTTTCAGCTCTTCCAGGCGATAGATGCCGCTGCGCGCTTTTTCCAGCACTTCGGTATCAATGTCGCTGGCAAAGACCTTCCAGCGACCCGGTGCCGTGCCCAGCGTGTCCGCCAAGGTAATGGCGATAGAGTACGGCTCTTCCCCGGTTGAGGCCGCCGCGCTCCACACGCGATATTCGCCGCTGTGCTTGCGGGCATGCTCCGCCAGCACCGGGAAGTGGTGCGCCTCACGGAAAAAGGCCGTGAGGTTGGTGGTCAGGGAGTTGATAAACGCCTGCCACTCCGCGCTGTTCTGGTTCGCTTCCAGCATACCGAGATAGCGACCAAAATCGTCCAGCCCGAGGGTGCGCAACCGGCGGACCAGGCGGTTGTAAACCATATCCCGCTTATGGTCAGCCAGCACGATCCCCGCGCGCTGGTAGATTAATTGACATATCCGACGGAAATGAGCGTCGGACAGCGCGAGGCGCTGTGTCATCTGCAACAATAATGACGTTTGCCCGGTAGGCAGTGATGATGTCATAGCGCCTTCTTATTACCGTCAGGGTGTAACCGGCACCGCGTCAAACGGTACCTGCTTCTCCTCGCGCACCTGCGCGTGGTCGAGCTGAAATGCTGCCACCAGAGTCGTAAGGTGGTCAGCCTGATTTGCCAGTGCATCCGTGGCCGCCGCAGCCTCTTCCACAAGCGCGGCGTTCTGCTGAGTAACCTGATCCATCTGGCTTACTGCCTGGGCAACCTGTTCGATGCCGCGGCGTTGTTCGTCTGAGGCAGAAGCGATCTCCCCCATAATGTCGTTAACCTGCGTCACCGAGCGGACAATGTCCGCCATGGTGGTGGACGCGGTATCCACCAGCACGCTGCCCTGCTGGACGCGTGCCACGGACTCGTCGATCAGCACTTTGATCTCTTTTGCCGCATCGGCGCTCCGGCTGGCGAGGTTACGCACTTCCCCGGCCACGACCGCGAATCCGCGTCCCTGCTCACCGGCGCGGGCGGCTTCCACCGCCGCGTTGAGCGCCAGGATGTTGGTCTGGAACGCGATGCCGTCAATCACGCTGGTGATGTCACCAATCTTTTGCGAGCTGGCTTCAATCTCGTGCATGGTGCGCGCCATGCGTGCGGTCTGTTCGCCGCCCTGCTCTGCGGTTTGTGCCGCGTTCTGCGACAGCTTCGCTGCCTGACGGGCGTTGTCCGCGTTCTGGCCCACGGTGGCAGTCAGCTGTTCCATGCTGGCCGCGGTCTGCGCCAGCGAGGCCGCCTGCTGTTCGGTACGCGACGACAGATCGTTATTGCCGGCGGCAATTTCACCGATGCCGGTATGCATCGCATGGCTGCCGTTACGCACCTGGCTTACGGTGTCGCGCAGCGAGGTCTGCATATGTTTCAGGCCGTCGAAGATCTCCGAGATCTCGTTGCGTCCGTACACGGCAATGGGCCGCGCCAGATTTCCCGCCGCGATGCTCTCAAAGTGGCTGCGGATAATCGCCAGCGGCTGCACCAGCATCACTTTCGACCACAGTAGCGCCCCGGCCATGAGCAGCAGGGCAATCACCGTCACCACGGCAAAAATAATCCCCGAGATCTGGTAGTTCTTTTTGCTGTCTTCGCTGGCGCTCACCACAAAGTGGTTGATGTACTGCTGCCAGGCGTTGAAGCTCGCTTCAAAGGCATCCTGCGACTGCTGCACTGGCGCGGTCAGAAAGTCGGAGAGCTGATTGCTCTCAAGCCAGGTGGCCTGATGCTCAAGATCCTCACGCCACGCGGTATAGCTTTTGGTTGTCGCGGCAGTCAGGGTCGCCGCGGTGTCGGTCGCCGGCTCGCTGGCGGCAAACTGTTTAAACACGCCGTCCGCTTTCTGCATGCTGGCACGCGCGGTGGTCATCAGCGCTTTGATGTCCTCCGCCGGGTAGCTCAGCGCCGTCAGAGTACCGGCACGACTCAGGGCGGTGCTGGCCTGTAACAAGGCCGCGCGGCTCTGCGCCAGGGTATCGCGTTGAAGGTTGCTCGTCTCGACCGTTTTCAGGTTCTGAAAGTCGTCACGAAAAGCCCAGAAGGACAAACCATTACTGCCAATTTGTAAAACGCCACACACAATCAGAATCAAAAAAAGACTGGTCGAGATACGAATACGGTTCAACATCAACGTTCCCTTATGCGGCGTCACGCCGTCGTGTCGTTATCAGAAGGTTTCCCAGTTATCGTCCTGCCCGGCCATCGCCGGTTTTTGTTGGGTTAAGGCCGGCGCGGACGCTGGCAAATAGTCAGCACTGCTTCGTGTTACCGTATCCCTGGCGCTGCGTTGCGCGTTAAGCCGGAATGCTGCCACTGCCTGACTCAGGCGGCTGGCCTGCTCTTCCAGCGCTGCTGCCGCCGCGGCGGACTCTTCCACCAGCGAGGCGTTCTGCTGCGTAACGCGATCCATCTCCGTCACCGCCAGCGCCACCTGGTCAATGCCCCGGCTTTGCTCATCCGACGCGGAGGCAATTTCGCCCATGATGTCGGTAACGCGCGTCACCGCGCTGACGATGTCGTTCATCGTCTCCCCTGCCGATTCGACCAGCACTGAACCGGTATCGACACGAGAGACAGAATCTTCAATCAGGGCTTTAATTTCTTTTGCCGCATTGGCGCTGCGGCTGGCGAGATTGCGCACTTCCCCGGCAACCACGGCGAAGCCACGTCCCTGCTCACCGGCGCGTGCGGCTTCTACCGCCGCGTTAAGTGCCAGGATATTGGTCTGGAAGGCAATCCCGTCGATAACGCCGGTAATGTCGGCGATTTTTTTCGAACTGGCGGCGATGTCGTGCATGGTTTTCACCACGCCATCCACCACTTTTCCGCCGCGGGCGGCAGTTTCCGAGGCGCTGCTTGCCAGCTGCGTGGCCTGGCGGGCGTTATCGGCATTCTGCTTCACGGTGGCGGTCAGCTGCTCCATGCTGGCCGCGGTCTGCTCCAGCGAAGCGGCCTGCTGTTCGGTGCGCGAGGAGAGATCGTTATTCCCGGCGGCGATTTCACTGGTGCCGCTGTAGATAGCATCGGTGCCCTGACGCACGCTGGTGACGGTCGTAATCAGCTCCTGCTGCATATGCTGCACGCTGACCGCCAGCTCGGTGATCTCGTTACGCCCGTTTGCAGCCAGCGTTCCGGTCAGGTTGCCAGCGGCAATCTCGCGAATGTGAGCGATAACGGTGGCCAGCGGGTTTAGCAGGATGTGACGAATGCCGTACCACACCAGCGCCAGCACGATCACCAGCGCCACGGCGAGGATGCCGGTCTGCCATTTGGCGAACTGGTAATCCGCCTGGCTGTCGCTGAACGCCGCCTGATAGATGGCGTCGCCCTGCTTGCTGTAGGCCTCAATGGACTTATCGAGCGCGTTCTGCATTCCCTGGGTAGGCTGGGCAAAGAAGGCATCCATGTTGCCGGTTTCCAGATACTGCACCAGCTCGCCCAGCGCGCCGGCGTATTTCTGGTAATCGCTGTCCAGCGCGGCGCTCACCGCTTCCATGCCCGCGACCGGAGCGATGTTGCGAAACGCCGCATAGCGCTGCCCGGCTTCCGCCAGCGAGGCTTTGGCATTGTTAAGCAGATCGGTTTTGGCGCTGCTCTGCTGGTTGGTGGGGTCCATCATCATGCGCGCCGAGGAGCGGCTTAAGTTAATGCGGGTCTGGAGCATCAGCTCCCAGGTCTGGGTCAGTGCGGCCTGCTGCATGCGCAGGCTATTGGAGGCGGCAAAGCTCTGCTGATTGCTGTTCAGCGAAGAGAAAAAAAGACTGCCGGAAAGGAGCTGTAAGCACGCGAATACAACCAGCACCAACATCAGCAGTGTGACAACCCGGATACGATTCAACATACAACACCTTTCGATTAATTCGTTATCGGTGTTATCGGCATCCGGGAAGGGAACTTTACCTCAAACTACGGGAAATCTGGCGCCCGGCGGGCGCCGCAGAAAGCACCTCAGAAGGCGACATCGACCACCAGAGTATCGGTGTAAGTTCCGCCTGGCGGCGTGGTTTGTGTGGGCAATACCCGGGCGGTGTAGTTATAGGTGCGGCTGAGCTGGTCAGTACTGATTGATGACGAGGCAGTGCTGGCCCAGCGTTCCGTACCGCTGATACCCCAGCGGGTGCTGGTATTGCCCTTATAAACCTCGTAGCTCAGACGGTTTGCCGGCGTGGTGGTTGAGGCCATATTGCGCACGTTGCCGTTGGCATACAGCCCGTTATTCAGCCCCACGGTGTAAGTACTGCCTTTGGTACAGGTGATGACGATATTCTGGCTCACTGCGGCAAAGTTCTGCACCAGCGGCGCGCTGCCGAAGCTCACCGCCGGGGCGTTGATGGTGGAGCAGTCGTTGGTGACGATCACATTCAGCGTCATGCTAAAGGTCGGGCTGCCGGTCTGGGCGGAGAGACAGACCGCTACCCCGGTTTCGCAGATGCTGTAGTCGAGACGGAAGTTGAGCGTCGCCTGGTAGGTGCCGGCGCTGATGTTTTGCCCGGCAACGGTGCGAAAGTAGAACGGCAGCGCGTAGCGTTTGCCCGACAACAGGCCCAGCAACTGGTTGCCGCTCCAGGTATAACTTCCCGCAGTGGCAATCTCCCCGGGCGCAGCGCAGTTGGCCTGGCTGCACACCACGAAAGGAATGCTGTCGGTGTTGGCGGTATTGCGCAGGGTGCCGCGCGTGCCCACCGGGTTAGTCGAACTGACATAGGTCAGGCGAATAAAATCGTTGGTAAGCAGCGTCAGCACCGCAGTACAGTCAAGGTTAAAGGTGGCGCTGGTGTCCAGTACCGTGCTGTTAATAACAAATGACGTACGGGTACCGAACGAGGCGGTGGAAGGCGGCGTCAACGTACAGACGGCCTGCGCCGTCTGACACAACCCCACCAGCAGTAACAGTGCCCAGAGTAAACGGCGCATTAGCGTGACTCCTCTTTACAGATAACCGGCCCGTAGGTACGCAGCTGATGACCGGTATCACTGGCCGCAGCAAAGGTGACGTTGCAGCGTCGTCCGTCCGGGGTCGTGACCGTGAGATGGTTAACGTCGCTGATATTTTCCAGCCAGGCGATGCCGTCGTAGCCGACGATGGCCGACGGCAGCATCGGGCGGATCACCTGGCTCGATACCGGCAGCGGCTCGCCGTTCTCATCATGCAGAATGACGCTGGCGACCCGCTCCTGATCCATCGGGAATTCGATCACGTAGCCGCTGCCGCGTTTGATGGCGATACGGCGCTCGGTGTCTTTGATGCGGGTGTCCGCTGGCAGATTAAGGGTGTTGATGCTGTAGTTCGCCGGGTAGTAAGAGGTCACGCCGCTCACCAGCAGATAGCCATCTTCATCGGTCTGCCCTGCCGGCTGGTTTTCGAAGTTCACCGTGACGTCCGGCTGACCGTTGGTGCTGACCACCGCAAAGGCATCGTTGATCTGGTTGGCAGCGAATACCGATTTATCCATCACCACCAGCGCGCCGCTGGCCTGGCCCCAGCGCGTATAGCTGCCGCTTTCGCCGTAGATGCCGCCCTGTAGCTCAACATCATTATTGCGCCAGCCCAGCGAGGCCTGCTGATAGTCATCGTCACGACTCTGATTGGCATAGGCCAGATCCCAGCTAAAGCCGCCGTCACTCGGCATGGCGTGATTGTAATTAACCCGGGTACTGGTGCCGGTATCACGCGAGTTGTCCACGCTCAGCGCAACGCTGTCGAGGCTGCCGAACGGGATCTGCAGCGACATTGCCACGGTCCAGCCCTCTTTATCCGGGTCGTGACTGGCGGCCACGTAGAAGCTGCTGTCCCAGAAGTTTTTACTCCAGGAGAGGTTGAGCAGCCGGGTCTTTTCATCGTCGAAGCTTCGCACGTCAATGTACGCCGCGCCGAGGTTGCCGTAGCGCCCCATATTCAGGCTGAAGGTGTATTGATCCGAGGTGCGGCTGAGGGTGGAGATGGGCTGACGATTAATATCGTAAACCGGCTGCACGTCGTAGAGCGCCAGGTTGCCGAAGCGGCGGTCGCGCTCGGTATGCTGGGTGCTGATATTGAACCACAAGCCGTTGTACTGATAGCCCCAGTTGACCTGCTGGCCCTGCTCGCCGCGCATCCGGCTCTGGCTGATGGCACCGTTAACCACCCCAAACTGGCCGAGACGAAACATTGACCCTACCCCACCCAGCGCAAGGGATTCAGCGCCTTCGGTGTGGGCTTCGGCGGTCCACCAGTCGGTGACCCCGTAGCGCACCGACCCGCTGCCCGCCGCCGGGCCGTAGTCGAAATCCTTGATGCCGTAGTTGCGGCGCAGTGCGCCGAGGGTAAACGCCCCGTCGGACAAGCCCTGTTTTAACAGGTCGCTGGCGACGTAGAACGGCAGCGTGGTGGAGACCTGTCGCCCCTGCGCATCGGTGGTGACCAGCACCGCATTCCCTGAGCCGTTCACGTAGGGCAGATTGGTCAGGGTGAACGGGCCGGGCTGGAGATCGGTCGAGCCGGAGCGGTAGCCGTTGATGAACACGTCCACGGTGCTCGGCACCGCCGCTTCGCCGGAGAACGCTGGCAGCGGATAGGTGATCAGATCCGGGCGCAGCGAGAAGTCGCGCCCCCAGGAAAGCCCTCCCATGCGCACACTGCTGCTCCAGCTTAGCGAGTCGCTGATGACGTCCCCTACCGACCAGCTTACGGTGTCTCGCTCATCGGTGGCGGTGAAGGTGGTGTCGTAGCGGCGATAGCCGTTGCCCTGACTGGTGTAGCCCCGGAACGTCTGCCGGGCGATACCGGTGCTGGAGAGCGTGCCGACATCGCTGAAAAAACGCAGCTCGTGCCAGAGCGAGGCCTGGCTGCCGCTGTTTTGCGTGTCGTTGGTATAGAAGTCGTAGTTGAGCAGCGCCCCGGTGCTGTTGCGCGGCGCAACGGCTTCCTGATCCTGCCCCAGCGTAATATCCCGCGCCGGCAGCCAGTGGTTGGGTACGGTGAGCAGCAGTCGCTGGCGGGTGCTGTCGTAATCGGTCTGTACCTCCGGCAGGCGCGAGACGTTGACCTCCCCGCCTGCCGGCAGGTGCTCGGCGGGGATACCGGCGCGTTTCAGATCGTCTATCGCCACATAAAAATCGCCCTCGCGGCGGGTAGCCTGCACCAGTTGCCCGGTATCGTAGTGGTTGACCACCAGCCCGAGATGGTACGTGGCGCGGGCGTTGATCGCACGCACATCCGGCGGTGGCGGCAGCGCATCATCCCCGTTCGCCGCCTGCGCGGCAGGAGGCGCCGTGGCGATAACCGTCGCGACCGACAGCGTGGTCAGGGCGCAGGCGCGGTTTGCCATTTTGCATCATGCGCATTGATGGAAGCGGAGAGCTGGTTGGGGCTCGGCGTACCGGCAGGCAGCGGGAAGTTACGCACGCTGTGGGGCAGCACATACCCCAGCAGACCCTGCGCCATCTCCCGCCGCTGGCCGCCCTGGGTGACGGTCACCTTGCTGAGCCGCACATGCACATCGCCCCGGTTAGTGACCTGAACCGCACGCTGGCCGCCATCGTTGACCACGCGCCAGCTGAGATCGCCGGGGTTAACAAACGCGTGGTGCGCCCCGGTGCGCTGGGTCGCCATCCCCTGACCGTAGACGAACAGCGGAATGGAGTAACGCATCTGGAGTTTCAGGCCGATTTTCGGGTCGCGGGCGGCGTCAGGCTGAGGGATTTCATCGACAACGATGCGGTAGGCCTGCTCGATGCCGGCCGGAACGGTGCTCTGTTTAATCAGGCGAATAAGCTGTTTGCTGCCCCCTTCGACCCGGACAATCGGCGGGCTGGCCACCACATCCTGCTGCTGCTCGTAGCGTTCGTTGCCATTCTCCTGCCGCCAGCGAACGATGCGCACCTGCATGGTCGTGGTCTGGTTGCCCTGGTTCTGCAACCAGAGTTCAGCGGCTTTATCTTCCGGGGCAAAATAGGGGTCGATAGGCCAGATTAACAGGTTGCTGGCAGCACCAGCCTGCCCGGCGATGAGCAAACCGCTCAGCAAGGCGCATGCGGATAACCCACGTGGTGTCATGTCACTTCTCCCTGATTACCACGACAATGTCACGGTAAGTTGATCGGTATAATTTCCTGCCGGGCTGAACCCGGTTAACTGCGCCGCGCCAAAGATGGGCAGCGTAATGTTATTGCTGTTGGTGTAACTCAGTGAGACCGGCTGGTTGACACCGATCTCGGTATTGGCAGCCAGCGAACTGCTGGTATAGAGCCGGTACGGAACCACCTGGGTGCCGCCGTTGCGCAGCATACGCCGTACCGTCGAATAGTTCTGGCCGCCATTGATGCTCATACTCAGCGCCACGCCTGGCGTACAGGCCAGCGACAGCGAGGTATTGGGAATAAAGCTGGTCGTCACCCGGCTGCCGTCCACCCCACTGCGGGTGCCGAAGTTCAGGGTGCCGTATACCCCGCCGGTACCGCTGGTGACGGAGCAGCCGGGTGTGATGGTGGCACTCACCTGAAAATTCTGCGTGGTGATGCCGAACGCGGCTGCGCTGCTCAGCAGCAGCGTTCCCAGAATCGCGTAGCGGCACATTTCGGGCAAAACGCTCCCCTCGACAGCCCCGAAGGGCTGCCTGTCGATTGACGGTTACCACCTGAAGAGTGATTAGTAGGTTACGCTGACGTTGATGGTGTCGTTGTATGTGCCCGGCACCACAGTCACGCTGTTACCGCCGCCGGTGATACGGCCATAGATGGTGTAGCTGTCAACGCCGCCTGCGGTGGACGCCGCCGGAATTGAGGTGTTGTTGGCAATCACGTTGTTGAACGCGCTGTCGCTGTAGAGGCTGTAGGCCACGCCCTGCGCCGCGTTAGTGGTGTTGATCATGTAGCGTGCCGGGGTGCCCGGAGTACCGACCACCGTGCCCGGCGCAGTGTTGGTGCTGCCGGTGATCTGGACGGTGTAGTCGGTCGTCGTACACTGAATGGTGAAGGTGTTACCGCCGTTGGCACCGGTCAACTGCGTGGTCAGAGTGCTGAAGGTAGCAGCCTGGGTACCAAAGTTCAGGGTACCGAAGTTAATACCGTTCTGACTGGGCGAGCCGTTGATCAGGCAACCGTTAGTCAATGTCAGCGACGCCGTAATCGTCCCGCTGCTGGTCACCGCATGGCTCACTGAAGTAGCGAGCAACAAGCTGCTGGCGCTAAGCGCAAGTAAAAGGCGTGAGTTCATCATACTTACCTCGTGTTGACGATGCCGCCGGCATCCCTGGTTTCGATTAGCCTTCAGAATGTTTCTGGATGTGCCAGATGTTAAAGATTGTTAAAAAAAATTTAGATTAGGCAGGCCAAAATCACCATCAAAACAAGCGCAGCTCAGCACAGAGGCGTACAAAGAAGAAAAATTATTTATAACAAAGGGTTAATGAGGAAAAGTGAGTGAAAAAGAGGTCAAAAAAGAGGATATATTCATTAGTCTGTGATCGCAGTCACATTTAATGAAAGTGGTTACTGCAACAAAAAAAGCGGAGAGTTTAGCGGTACTTAAAGAAGCGGTGCGATACCTTAATGTATCGCACCGTAAATAGTTACGCGACGTGCGCAGCGGCGGTGTCGATCAGGGCCATCTCTTCGCTGTTGAGCAGCTTCTCGATGTGAACCAGGATCAGCATCCGCTCGCCTACCGCACCGAGGCCGGTGAGGTATTCGGTAGAGAGGGTCACTGCGAATTCCGGCGCCGGGCGGATCTGATCGGCATTCAGCGACAGCACGTCAGACACGCCGTCAACCACGATGCCCACCACGCGCTGGCCGAGGTTCAGCACGATCACCACGGTATTGTCGTTATACTCGACGTCCTGCTGATTGAACTTTACGCGCAGGTCGACGATAGGCACGATAACACCGCGCAGGTTGGTCACCCCTTTAATAAACTCCGGGGTGTTAGCGATGCGGGTCACCTGGTCGTAACCGCGGATCTCCTGCACTTTTAAAATATCGATACCGTACTCTTCATCCCCGAGGGTGAAGACCAGGAATTCCTGGCCTGACGGCTCGCCGGCCAGTTTTGTCACGTTGCTCATACCGGTCATGTGTTTACCTTCTTAATCTCAAAATCAGGCGGCAGCGCCCGCCACACGTTGTTCACGGTTCAAACCCTGCAGGGCAGAAATATCGACGATCAGCGCCACGCTACCGTCACCCAGAATGGTGGCAGCAGAGATGCCAGGCACCTTGCGATAGTTGCTCTCCAGGTTTTTCACCACCACCTGGTGCTGACCAATCAGCTGGTCCACCAGCAGCGCGTAACGACGTCCCGCGCTTTGCAGAATCACCACGATGCCCTGGGTCGCTTCGGTTTTCGCACCCTGAACATTAAATACTTTCCACAGCTCGACCAGCGGCAGGTACTCACCGCGGACTTCCAGCACGCGCTCGCCTCCGGCCAGCGGATGCAGATCGTCCTCCAGCGGCTGGAGCGATTCCATTACCGCATTGAGCGGCAGGATGAAGACTTCGTTGTTCACTTTCACTGACATGCCGTCGAGGATGGCGAGGGTCAGCGGCAGCAGAATACGGATGGTCGTGCCCGCGCCCTGCTTAGACTGGATCTCAACGTGTCCACCCATCTCCTGGATGTTACGTTTCACCACGTCCATGCCCACGCCACGGCCGGAGACGTCGGTCACCTGCTCAGCGGTGGAGAAGCCCGGGGCGAAGATCAGCATGCCCACTTCTTCGTCGGTCATGTTTTCGCTCACCGCCATGCCCTGGGACATCGCCTTCGCCAGAATACGCTCGCGGTTCAGCCCTGCGCCGTCGTCGGTGACTTCAATGCAGATGTTCCCGCCCTGATGTTCAGCGGCCAGGATGAGGTTACCCACCGGGGATTTACCCGCGGCTTCGCGTTTTTCCGGCGACTCAATGCCGTGGTCGAGGCTGTTACGCACCAGGTGCGTTAACGGGTCGATAATACGTTCTATCAGGCTCTTATCGAGTTCGGTAGAGCTGCCCTGCAGGGTCAGTTCGACCTGTTTGCCGAGTTTACCGGCCAGATCGCGCACCAGACGCGGGAAGCGGCTGAAGACGTATTCCATCGGCATCATACGGATGGACATCACCGATTCCTGCAGATCGCGGGCGTTACGTTGTAACTGACTCATGCTGGTGATCAGGTCGCCGTGGGTGACCGGGTCCAGCTCATTAGAGCGCTGGGCCAGCATCGACTGGGTAATCACCAGTTCGCCGACCAGGTTGATCAGCTGGTCAACCTTCTCTACCGCAACACGGATGCTGGTGGATTCACTGGCGCGCGCGGCAGGTTTGTTTTCACGTTCGGCGCGTGGGGCTGCGCCCTCCGTCGGCACCGCTTTCAGCGCCGGGGCCGCTGCCGGAGCAGGGGCCGGTGTTTCCACTGCGGCAGGGGTTGCGGCTTCCGCCGGAGCCGGTTCAAAGGCAATCTGATCCGGTTCGATGACGAAGCACAGCACCGCCGTGATGTCGTCTTCGCTGATACCGCCGATGGTCGCACTCAGGGTGTCGCTGCCCTTCTCGATCTGCGTCAGGGTGCCGAGGTTGCCAAGCTCCTCCAGCAGCACGTCCACTTCCCCCGCCTTGAGCTTGCTCAGGGTGACGCGCAGTTTGCCGTCAGCGCCCGCCGGTGCGGCATCGGCCACCACCGTCAGCTGAGCGGCATGTGCCGCAGCGGCCGGGGCTTCACCTTTCGCTTCCAGCGCAAGTTGACGCAGCGCCTGGCAGATATACTCGAAGCTGGCCTGATCTGGCTGCTCTGAGCTTTTATAGGCGTCGAGCTGTTCTTGCATAATATCTTTGGTTTCCAAAAACAGGTTGATGATATCGGTGTTCAGTTGCATCTCACCGCGGCGTGCTTCATCCAGCAGGTTCTCCATTAAGTGCGTGGTTTCCTGCAAAATGGTGAACCCGAAGGTTCCGGCTCCCCCCTTGATGGAGTGTGCGGCGCGAAAAATTGCATTGAGCTGTTCGGAATCAGGTGCTTCCGGCACAAGATCCAGCAGGTGCTGCTCCATATCCGCTAACAGTTCGTCAGCTTCGTCAAAAAATGTCTGATAAAAATCGCTGATATCCATGCTCACGGTATCACCTCGTACCTGGTTGTTGCTGTGTCGGTTCTGTTACCGGGGGCACGGCTCCCGGTTGTTCAATGGCGCTCAGTGACTGGTTTTCGCTTTCTGCGTTTTCGTGCACGATTGCCTCTTCGGACTTCTTGTTCAGTACCAGCAGACTGATACGGCGGTTAAGCGCTGCATCAGCCCCCTGATCCGCCAGGCGCATGGTGGCAGCCATCCCGACAACGCGCAGTACTTTGCCGTCATCAAGGCCGCCGACCACCAGCTCGCGGCGCGAGGCGTTGGCGCGGTCCGCTGAAAGTTCCCAGTTGCTGTAGCCGCGCTCACCGCCTGCATACGGCAGGTCATCGGTGTGCCCGGACAGGCTGATTTTGTTCTGAATGCCGTTCAGTACCGGGGCGATAGCGCGCAAAATGTCGCGCATGTAGGGCTCTACTTCCGCACTGCCGGTTTTAAACATCGGTCGGTTCTGGCTGTCGATAATCTGAATACGCAGCCCTTCCTGCACCAGGTCAATCTTCAGGTGCGGGCGCAGTGCACGCAGTTTCGGGTCGGCTTCAATCAGCTGATCCAGGTCGCCGCGCAGCTTGCGCAGGCGGGTGTCATCCATGCGCTTTTTCAGCTCGTCGATGTTGGGCTGCTTTTTCACTTCGCCCTGCTGCTGCGTGACGTCATCCCCACCGCCCGGAATCGGACTCTCACTGTCGGCAATACGCTGACCACCGGTGATGGCCTGGGCAAGCGGCGTGCGGAAGTAGTCCGCAATCTGCGTCAGCTCCTTCGGACTGGCGATGGAGATAAGCCACATCACCAGAAAGAAGGCCATCATTGCTGTCATAAAGTCAGCGTACGCAATCTTCCAGGAGCCATGTCCGCCGCCGCCGCCGTGACCTTTATGTTTGCGCCGTTTTACGACGACAATGGGTCTGCTTTGATGCTTCATGCGTCCTCTGTCACCTGCTGTTGGTTAGGCGATCTCACGGCGCGCACGTGCTCTTCCAGCTCGATGAAGGAAGGACGTTCGCTGGAGTAAAGCGTTTTACGACCGAACTCAACCGCGATTGGCGGCGCGTAACCATTGAGGCTGGAGAGCAGCGTCACTTTCACGCACTGCATCATCTTGGTGGTTTCGGCGCTTTTCAGGCGCAGTACGCTGGCCAACGGTGAAATAAAACCATACGCCAGCAGAATACCGAGGAAGGTTCCCACCATCGCGTGAGCGATCAGCGCCCCCAGCTCTGCTGCCGGACGGTCCGCCGAGGCAAGGGCGTGAACTACCCCCATCACCGCCGCCACGATACCGAATGCCGGCAGGGAATCCCCGACCATCGCCAGGCTGTTCGCCGGCACTTCACATTCGCTTTCATGGGTTTCGATTTCTTCATCCATTAATGCTTCAATTTCAAAGGTATTCATATTTCCGCTAATAATCAGACGGAGATAATCAACGATGAATTCGAGCATTACGGTGTCAGCGAGAATACGCGGATAGCTGGCGAATATTTCGCTTTCTTTTGGATTTTCAATATCACGTTCGAGGGAAAACATTCCCTGCTGACGAGATTTAGCCATCAGGCGATACAGCAGCGCCATCAGGTCCATATACATACTTTTGGTATACTTGGAACGGCGAAATAACAGCGGCAGCGCCTTAAGCGTGGCTTTAATAGCCTTGCCGTTGTTACCCACAATAAAAGCACCAATACCCGCGCCGCCGATAATGACTAATTCCGCCGGTTGATAAAGTGCCCCAAGGTGTCCGCCGGTCATCATATAACCGCCGAATACTGTTCCGATTACGACCAGATAACCTATTAAAATCAGCACGACATCATCCTTACGCTGTTGAATACATTGAGGAGTTGCAGGTGACGCCCGTTTATGGGGTTCGTTGGGGTAAAAAAAAGCAGCGGTAATTGCTTACCGCTGCTGGAGTGTTCACCACACCGAACTGTTAAACGGCCTTTTCGACCTGTTCATCCAGCAGTTGTGGATTAATATCGGCACCTTCCCGGGAAAGTTTACGTCTTTTTACCGCGCGGGAAGGAGGCTGGCACAAACTGCAGGCGAAGCTGCCGGCAGGCTGATGCGCGTGGGTAATGAAATTGCCGTTACAGGAGTTGCAACGGGACAGCTCAAGCATGCCGCTCTCGACAAAACGCACCAGCGTCCAGGCGCGGGTAAGCGCCAGGAGCGGCCCGTTCTCCTGCTCGGGGCACTGCTCAAGGTACAAACGGTAGGCTTTGATAACCGCATCAACACCGGTACATAAACCAGTGCGCAGCAGGTACTGCCAGGCGTTACAGAACATGGAAGCGTGGATGTTTTGCTCCCAGGTCATAAACCAGTCAGTGGAGAAAGGAAGCATCCCTTTCGGCGGAGGGCTCCCACGCAGTTCTTTGTAAAGCTTAATTAAGCGTCCGCGGCTTAACTGAGTTTCACTTTCGAGCATTTGTAAACGCGCACCCAGCGTGATTAATTCCATTGCCAGCTGGATGTCGCGAGCTTCCTGAACAATACTCTTCTCGCCCATGGCTTAAGCCCTTTTCTTCCTGACCACATCTTCTGTGGATGACGATTCATTAAGCAAACGCGTAGATAATAAAATCCCGGTATGAATTTGCTGTAAATCGTCTACGCGAGATTCCTGCGTTAAACGCGTGATAGTCTGATTGTCGCTGAAACGAAACTGACAAATAAGCTGATTGGTTTCTGCCAATTTAACCATCTGAGGTAACGTTAATTCACCGAGCGTGGCTGCCATATCATCTGTGATCCCCAGACGAAACATAGCTGACGCTTTATCCTGACTAATCAGACGCTGAGCGAGTAATAAATATGACAGGTTGATGTCATAAATATGCTTCAGCAACTCGGAGGTGTGCATTTTTCCCATCCCGAATAACCAACTTTTATTTTATGCGGTGTCAACCGCACCCCGTGATGTCGCCGGGTAATACCCGGTAAAAAAGAAAAACAATCGTTAAGGCCAAATGCATCGGTGAACTTTGCGTTGCTTACGAGAGAAGTCGTTTTCGACGCGATGTCCGTTCCCTGTCACTATGTTCACTCGTCGTTCATCATTTTCTTACAAAAATCTAAGACTTTTCCTAATTCGAGCAAACTGTACTCGTCAGCCCTGGCACATACAACGTGATTATGAATGAATTTTAGAAATTATGTGATCCATATCACACTTTTTCACCAAATAACGCAAGCAAACCATCAGCGAGACTGTTCATTTGCTCAATTTATGTACGAATTACACCCTTTACTATTCCTGAACGACGAATAGCCATTCAGTGAAACACTCTTTAACCACTTCGCGCAGAGCCAACCGGCCTGCAAGCGGCACCAGCTCTGGGTTTGTGACAATTTGATGCAATCTTTGTTACCGTATAACTACTAAAATCAGTAGGTTAAGTTACCTCTTTTTTTGAGCTATCACGCTCCGTTATGATGAGGTCGATGTTAATTGATTACCTGAAGTAGTTAACATTTTCGTGCAAAGTTGTGTAAATCCTTATGAATAAATTTGCGCTTCGATTGTTAAAAGCGGATGGACTATTTCTTTCCATAAGAATAATTAATGATTTTTTATGAAATCACTCACAGTTTGCCCTTCCCTCCCTCTTGCACACGGATTTAACAGGGTGTATGACCGGATAACTCCCCTTAAGAGTAAGGGTTTAAAAGGAGGTAATGTGAGCTATCAACATGTGCTGGTGGCGGTTGCCGTCACCCCGGAGAGTCATCGGCTGGTCGCCAAAGCCGTTTCCGTCGTTAAACCCACCGGCGGGCGGATCTCGCTGCTGACGCTGGCCGCCGATCCAGAGCTTTACAACCAGCTGGCGGCACCGATGCTGGATAACCTGCGCGGGTTAATGCAGGAAGAGACGCAGCTGTTTCTGGATGAGCTGACGGCACAGGCGGGGTATCCAGTATGGAAAACCACCATCGCCAGCGGGGAGCTTAGCGAACATATTCTGGCGGCCTGCGAGGAGCATGGCGTGGATCTGGTGGTGTGCGGGAACCATAACCAGACGTTATTCAATAAAGTGACCTGCTCAGCGCGACGCGTGGTATCCGCCAGCCGGGTCGATGTGCTGCTGGTCCCCCTCTGAAAACAAAACAGGCTCACCTCCGTGAGCCTGTTTTCTGTCAGCCGTTATCTCAGGCCAGTTTCGGGAAGGTCGCCACATTTTTTTGTAGCGTACTCTCTTCGCTACGTGGCGTTACCCCCTTTAGGTCTTTGATAAACGTCCTCTGCCAGTGATCGATATCATTATCACGAATAATATCCAGCATCTCGCTGTGACGGGAGATACGTTCTGCCAGCGGCATGGTCAGCGCGCGGTGCAGCGCGTTCGCCACGTCGTCGCGATCGTAGGGGTTCACCAGCAGCGCGGAGGTGAGCTCATTGGCAGCCCCGGCAAAGCGCGACAGCACCAGCACACCCGGATTTTCAGGGTCCTGGGCGGCGACATACTCTTTGGCTACCAGGTTCATCCCGTCACGCAGCGGCGTCACCAGCCCGACGTCAGCATGACGGAACACTTTCATCAGCAGCTTGCGGTCGAAGTGCTGGTTTAAGTAGTAGAGCGGGGTCCAGCCAAGCTGGCCGTATTTACCGTTAATGCGCCCTGCTTCGGTCTCCAGCTGGTGACGAATATCCTGATAGGCCTGCACGTCGCCACGCGAGGTTGGCGCAATCTGGGTATAGCGGATCTGACCGTGGTGCTCCGGATACTTCTCCAGCAGCGCTTCAAACGCCAGGAAGCGTTCCGGCAGGCCTTTGGAGTAGTCCAGACGTTCAACCGAGAAGATATTCTTCACGCTGCCCAGCTCGTTTTTAAGCTGCGCCAGCTTGGGCGGTAGCGGGCCGGCGGCCTGTTCGGCGATTTCGTTCGGCTCGATACCGATAGGATAGACTTCGGTCTGGAACTCTTTCCCCCAGGCGGTATGGTTTTTACTGCCGCGGGTAAAGACGCGGGTCTGTAGCGCCAGGCTGTCAAGGAACGCCAGACGGTCGTTCTCGGTCTGGAAGCCCAGCAGATCGTAATCGCACAGCGCTTCAAGCAGCTCGGTGTGCGGCGGCAGCGCATTGAAGATTTCCGGGGTCGGGAACGGAATGTGCAGGAAGAAGCCGATACGATTATTGATGCCGCGTTTACGCAGCTCGCTGGCGAAGGGCAGCAGATGATAATCGTGGATCCACAGCACGTCGTCCTCTTCAATCAGCGGTTGCAGCTTATCCGCCAGCAACGCATTCACGCGCTGGTAGCCATCCCATGCATCACGCTGATAGTTCACCAGATCGAGGCGATAGTGGAATGCCGGCCACAGTACCGCGTTGGAGAACTGGTTGTAATACTGCTCATGGTCTTCTTCACTGAGATTAAATGAAGCCCAGGTAATGTTGTCTTTGCTGACTTTTTTAAGCGGGGCATCCTCATTGCCGATTTCACCGCTCCAGCCAAACCAGAGTCCACCTGTGGCTTTCAGCGCCCCCAGTATTCCTACCGCCAGCCCACCGGCGCTACTCTTTTTATCATCTGGCGGGGCAATACGATTAGATACTACGACTAAGCGACTCATAGCCTTCTCTCCTTTCGGTGATGTGCTTTTTTTCTTGTTCTTGCTGCAAGGTTAATTTTTCAAGCCAGAGATGAACCTCTCTGACGGACTGCAGACGCCACTGTGCAATGGTGTCCCCTTTCCCGACTTTAATCGTGACGCCGCCCCTCTGGTTCACAACCTCAAAACCGGCTTCATCGGTCAGGTCGTCGCCCACGAAAACAGGCTGACGTCCGGCAAAAGGCGCTTCATCCATAAATGCCGCAATGGCGGCGCCTTTGCTGATACCTTTTGGTTTGATCTCCACCACGCACTTGCCCGGTTGCAGCGCCAGCAAGGTATTGTGGCGCACGTAGGTGCGCGCAAGCTCGAGGATGCGGGTTTCGAATTCAGGAGCCTGACGGTAGTGCAGCGCAAAGGCCATGCCTTTGGATTCCAGTTCGGTGCCGGGCATTAATGCCATTTCGCGCTCAAGGTCGCGTTGCAGGGTCGCCACCAGCTCTGCTGGAAGCGTTACCAGGTGGGTATTTTCACTGATATCACGGCGCTCGGCCCCGTGCACGCCAGCCAGCGGGAAACGGAACGGTAGCGAGAGATTATCCAGCTCTTTCATCGAGCGCCCTGAGATCAGTGCCAGTGCCCCGTCGTTAAGTTCCGACAGGCGCTTGAGCATAGCGCGAACCTCAGGCGGGATAGAAACTTGATCGGGATGCGGTTTGATTTCCGCCAGGGTGCCATCCAGGTCAAAAAAGAAGGCGAGATTGCCGGTTAATAGAGGCGGTACGGGTAAATCTTCAGCCACCAGGTTCTCCTCCTTTCAGGTTGAGGGATAACCAAACGGTTACCCCGTATTATCATTAGCCATGTAAGTATAGACAGTGTCAGAGAGCTCGCTATGAGAATTATCTGTGCCGCGAGCCATGACAGTAGCGGGAAAAATATAAAAATAGCGTAAAAAAAGAGGCCAGGCGCGGAGGCCTGACCCATAACCGGAGCGAATAGATAACGCAGAAAAAAATTAAACGGTACGCTTCGCTTTCTGCTTGTAGCGGTCAAATATTACTGCTGCGAGCAGAATCAAACCGCGCACTACGTATTGCGAGAACGGAGAGATATTCAGCAGGTTCATGGCATTCTCAACCGTACCCAGAATCAGGATCCCGGCCACGACATAAGAGATTTTACCGATGCCCCCTTTCAGAGAAACCCCACCCAGCACGCAGGCCGAGATGACGATCAGTTCATAGCCGATGGAAGTCATCGGCTGTCCGCTGGTCATGCGCGACGCGAGGATAATCCCTGCGGCAGCGGACACCAGGCCTGAGAGCACGAAGATGATGATTTTGGTGCGTACCACCGGCACCCCCGCCAGCCGCGCCGCCTCTTCGTTGCCACCAATCGCCAACGTGTTGCGTCCGAAGGTGGTTTTATTTAACAGGAAACCAAAGATGATCAGGCAGCCGACGGTGAGCCAGATGGGTGCCGGCAGCCCCAGCCAGTTAGCGTAGCCGAGGGTGAAGAAGCGCTCATCTTCAATGCCCACAGCTTTACCGTCGGAGATGATGTAGGCCAGACCGCGCACGATCTGCATCGTCGCCAGGGTAGTGATCAGGGCATTGATTTTCAGCTTTGCGATGACAAAGCCGTTGACCAGACCGCTCAGTACCCCAAGCATCAGCCCGGCAAACACGCCCAGCCACAGGCTTTCCGTCAGGTTGATGGCCACCGCCGCCGTTACCCCGGCACAGGCAATCACCGAGGCCACCGACAGATCGAAATCCCCCGAGGCGAGGCAGAACAGCATGCCGCAGGCCACCATCCCCGACATCGAGATTGCAAGCCCGAGGCCTTTCATATTGACGAAGGTGGCGAAGTTAGGGACAAAAATCGCGCAGGCGAGAAACAGCACCGCGAACACCACCAGCATGCCGTACTGATCCCAGATACGGCCAAAGGTAAACGGCGACTTCGACTTCGGTGCGCCGGATGTAGTGAGTGAAGACATAACCTCTCCTGATTAAGCGACAGCCTGGCTGACTTTAGGCATAGCAAGTGAGAGCGCCTGCTGTTCGCTGGCCTCCTCGTGCAGTAACTCCCCGGCGATCTCGCCTTCGCGCATCACCAGGATGCGGTCGGCGACGCCGAGCACTTCCGGCAAATCGCTTGAGGCAAACAGCACGGCCACACCCTGCGCCGCCAGCGCATAGATAACGTTATAAATTTCGTGTTTAGCCCCGACATCAATACCGCGCGTCGGCTCATCAAGCAGGATCACCTTCATCTCTTCAGACAGCCAGCGGCCCAGAATGGCCTTCTGCTGGTTGCCGCCGGAGAGGTTCATGATCAGCTGTTCCGCATTCGGGGTTTTGATGTTGAGCGAGCGGATATGACGATCGGCATTGCTGGTTTCCCAGGCGCGGTTGATCAGACAGCCGATGCTGATGTGCTTGCGTCGGGCGCTGATATTGATGTTGTCCTGCACCGAATGCACCGGGATGATGCCGTCGGCTTTGCGATCCTCCGGACAGAGCATCATCCCGGCGCGAATGGCATCACCGGGCTGCCGAATATTGACCGGCTCACCGTCGATGAACACCTGCCCGTCGCTGATGCGCGTGCCGCCGAACAGGCCTTTCATCAGCTCGCTACGCCCTGCTCCGACCAGGCCAAACAGCCCGACGATTTCGCCCTGTCGCACAGACAGGCTCACCGGGCAGCGCACGCCTTTGGCTTTCACGTTCTCCAGCCGCAGCCGCTCCGCGCCGTGCTCCCGCGGCTGCCAGCCGTACACGTCGCCCAGATCGCGCCCTACCATCGCCTGCACCAGCGCATCGTGGTTCACCTGCGCCATGTCATCAAAGGTGCGCACGTAGCGCCCGTCTTTAAACACGGTGATGGCATCGCTGAGGGCAAAGATCTCCTCCATGCGATGGGAGACATACAGAATGACGCGTCCCTCTTTGCGCAGCTCGCGGATCACGCGGAACAGGTTGTCAATTTCCCGTGCCGACAGTGAGCTGGTGGGTTCGTCAAAGGCAATGATTTTGGCATTGCGCGCCAGCGCTTTGGCAATTTCCACCATCTGCCACTGGCCGATGGAGAGATACTTGAGCGGGGTTTCGGGATCGATATCCAGCCCGAGGTGTTTAAGCTGCAAACCGGCTTCATAGTTGAGCAGCGAGCGGTTAACCAGCCCTGCTTTGTGCGGTAGCTGGCCGAGATAGATGTTTTCCGCGACGCTCATTTCAGGCACCAGATGCAGCTCCTGATAGATAATGGCGACGCCGGCATCCAGCGCAGCGGTGGTGTCACTGAAGCTCACCTCCTCGCCGCGAATGGCGATAGTGCCGGTACTGGGGGCATAATTGCCGCTGAGAATTTTCAGCAGCGTGGATTTACCGGCACCGTTTTCGCCCATCAGGGCATGGACCTGCCCGGCGTGACAGTCGAAGCTGATATCCGAAAGCGCTTTTACACCGGGGAAGGTTTTCCCGATGCCGCGAAAGGAGAGCCAGGGTGTGGGTTGTTGCATAACGTCTCCCGCATCCAGTAAAGGAGTGGTGTTGTCAGAAAGCAAAGCGGCGCGTGGCGCCGCAACAGCCCCTCCGCAAAGGGGCGGATCACCGGCGCGTTACTTGCCGCCGAGGCCTTTCTTCGCCAGTTCCTCTTTGAAGTTATCGCGGGTGATGAGCACCACATCGGTCACTTCGGTGAATTTTGGCGGTTCAACGTCTTTGGTCACCCAGTTAAACAGCATTTCGCTGGACTTGTAGCCATGCACGTCCGGGCTTGGCAGCAGCGAGCCGTAGAAGCCGGTCGCCTGGCCTTTCGACAGTTCGCTGACCGCATCCACGCCGTTAATGCCGATCCCGATGACGTCAGCGGCTTTGAAGCCCTGCCCTTCCGTCGCGCGCACGCCGCCGAGCACGGTGTTGTCGTTCATGCCGACCACCAGCCAGTGCTTCACTTCCGGGTGCTGAACCAGCATGGAGTTAGCGGCATCAAAGGCACCGGGGATGTCATTAGATTTGGTGGGAACTTTATAGATCTGTTTTTCGGGGAAGCCAGCGGCCTTCAGCGCGTCCATTGAGCCGGAGGTGCGGCGACGGGCGGTATCGAGTTCATCAGCGGTAATTGCCATCACGGCGGTCTCTTTTACATCCCAGCCGCGCTTCTGCATCTCTTTATAGAGTTCCTGCCCCTGGCGCTCGCCAATTTTGGTGGCGGCCATCATCACCAGCGGCACGGTTTCCATCGGTTTGCCTTTTGCCGTGACAAACTGGTCGTCCACGGCGATCACTTTCATGTCGTATCCGCGGGCTTTTGCGACAATGGCGGAGCCAAGTTTCGGGTCGGGCGTACAGATAACAAAGCCTTTCACGCCGCTGGCTGCCAGGCTGTCGATGGCGTTCAGGGTTTTTTCACCGTCAGGCACGGCAATTTTTATCACTTCGAAGCCCAGATCTTTTCCGGCTTTATCAGCGAATTTCCATTCGGTCTGGAACCAGGGTTCTTCTGGCTGCTTCACCAGAAAACCGAGTTTCATGGTTTCCGCGATAGCGGATTGTGACATAACCGCAGCCAGACCTATGGCTGCCAGCGCTTTAGTGAATTTGTGCATGGTATGCTCCAGCTTGTGCTTGCTTTTGTGCAGGGTAAAAACGCACTGCGAATGATTAATCGGACCGAAAACAAGGCATTAGCGCCGCACAGGGTGGCGGCGCCGTTGCTGGAGATAGTTGTAGCGGGAAATTAAAAATCCATAGGAGAGCAACATCACACCGCTGAATTACAGTAAATGTGTACATAAATTCAGCGGATTAAGGCATAAATCAGACTATATATGTATGATGATTAAAACTGGCGTCAGCCATTATCTCCATATTCTCACTCATGGCGTCCAGTAGCTGTTGATACCACCCTCCTCACCAAACAGCGGATCGCTCCCAGGACGCGGTACCTCAGCCACGTTACGCTGCGTTTCCGTCAGTTTTTCCGGCTGGTCGAGACATTTGTCCGGCGAAAATCCCGCCGGGTAAGCCCCGACCGCCATGAAATCTTTGCTGGCGGTAATCTGCTTGTGGCCCACGCCTGCCGGGATCAACACGGCATCGCCTTTGCTGACGGCGATCACCGGCCCCGCTTCGCCACCAAACTGGATCTCTGCCGAGCCCTGATAGATCCCCAGCACTTCATGGGTGTTAGAGTGAAAGTGGGTATAGGTAAATACCGGATAACGCCAGCGCGGCGGCCAGCCGTTAGTGTCGAAACGCTGCTCAAACCAGTCAGCGATATCACCGGTTGCCGCGGCGGCAATACCGGGATACAGCATCAGAGGCAGTGCATTATTGGGCACCCCGCCGCAGGGTTCAGATAAAAGGTGCGTTGCGCATGATATCGTCATCAGGCCTCCCGAGTTAAAAATTAAAGTATAGTTTTAGCCAGAGGCTTTATTAATTAACTGCTGCTAAAATATTAACAAGCGAAGCGCTAAAGAATATATTTTCTGTTTATTACGCCGTTAATATGAGGATATATCTTTATAAATAAAAATTTTCATATCCAGTCATCCATTCGGATAAATAAGCATATATATCAGTATATTACAAAACTTAACCTTAAGAATTTACCTACTTTTAATGACAAAGCGTTGCACTCTCGCTCTTTTATTAAGATTATTCTCAAGGTAATTTTCCCCACGTATGATTAATTGAGCGCGCAGAAAAATATTTTAATTTCTGCTGCGTGTTTTTAATGAAGAGTATCTACACTTTATTTTATCACCCTTTTATGGCGCGAAATGTGCATCCGACTTATTGCCTGGTCTGATGCACCGGAAATGTGCGCCTGTCTCCTGGCATGCAAAATAAGGAAATTACGATGAGAGTCGCTGGTGTGGCACAAAAGCTTAACGCTCAGATAAATCGCGAGTTTTACTCTTCTAACCTTTACCTTCAGCTGAGCGAGTGGTGCGCAGCGCACCGCTTTAACAGTAGCGCCCTGTTTTTACGCCATCAGGCGCAGGGCAACGTGACGCAGATGATGCGCGTCTTTGATTTCATGAAGCATGCCGGCGCCATGCCGGTGGTACGCATGAGCGAAACGCCAAACAGCGCCTGCACCTCGCTGGAAGAGATCTACATCCAGACGCTGCAGGATTGTCAGCTGCGTCTGACAACCCTGTCCCGCCTGGCACATGAAGCAGAAAACGCTGACGATCTTGAAACCCTGACCTTCCTGCGCGAGCTGGAAGAGATGCAGCAGGAAGAGGGATTGCTGGTTAACACGCTGCTTGAAGAAGTGCGCAAAGCGAATGAAGCCGGTCTGGGCATGGAACAGACCGACAAATCACTGCTGCCAATCTTCACCCCTAATCTGCACTAACGTCCACGCTCGCCGGGATACCAGAGTAACCATTCCCGGCGGGCAGTCTGCGTCGGCGGCAGCGCCGCCAGCGCATCGCAATACCGCTCCGCTCCCGTCCCGTATCCCCGCACTGCCTGCAGCAGCACCCGCAGCAGCGTTTCATCATCACGATCGACACCGTCGCGCCACGGCCACAGTTCCGGTTCAAGCACAAACGGCAGCAGATAATCCAGCCCGGCCCGCAGCCGCCCTGCGTGAGTTACCGACTGCCAGCGGTCGATATCCAGCGGTTCGGCATAGCGATTAAGCCGCAGATGGGCATCAAGATTATGCAGCGCAGCGCGGAAAGGGTGATCGCCGTCCAGCGCGGCGGCCTGACGCCCGTCGCGATCGAACTGGCCCGCCAGCCGCAGGGTCAGACCATGCTGGATCACCCGCCGCGCCAGCGGGAAATCGTGACAAAACAGCAAAAAAGCGACGCGCTGCGCATCATGCGCCGTGCCGCGCCAGTCGTGCCACGCGTAACCCTCAAAGCCGATGTCGGTATGAAACATCCAGTGGCTGAAGGCCGCGAACCACTGGCGCAACGCGCCGACATCCTCGTCATCCAGCACCCCGGAGTTGGCAATCAGCCCCAGCGTATCCAGCACCATCCACAGCGGCTGCGTCTCGCTCAACCCGCTCCCCTGTCCAACCAGCTCCCCTGGAACGGCATGGCCGAAGTTAAGGTGAGGACGCATCCGGGTTTCCCGGTCGATAAACCAGCAGCGGATCTGTTCTGCGGCAGCCTGAGCGTAAACGCGCTGGCGGGTAAAATACCAGGCAGCGCCCAGCGTCAGGCAGCGGTTCGCCATGCGGGTGAGACGTGCGGCATCAAACGCGTCGCTTTCGGCGTCAGGATTGAGCATGCCCTCGCGCCGCTGCCAGCAGGGTTTGTCGCCCCGTAATAAGGAAGGCCAGGCATCGGGGGCGAGACTGTAGTAATCGTGTGCATCCACGCCGGGGGCAGCGGCCAGTTTCATCACTACGCTTTCCGGCGGCGTACGACAGATGCGATCGGCATCCACCCGCAGTTGTTCCAGCGCCGCGCTTAACGGGTGACTCCCACGGCTCAGGGCGCGTCGGGCGCGCTCCAGGCAGGAACTGTCCAGCGTGTACAGCATCATAAACCGCTCCGGTACAGCATCATTCACACCATCAATGATAAGAGGGGCTTATTGTTACGAAGTGTAAACAGGGGTGAAAGCAGCGCGGGTTAAAAATCGCGGCGCGGTCACGGAAATGCGTGGCGGATGCACTGGGTCGCGACGACTGTCGGTCGGGCTGTGGAAGGTGGTTATCAGAAAATGTTAAAATTAAGTTATTAAGTGATTGCTTTTACAGCATTTTATAAACCCGATCCCGCTCGCAAAGCAGGCTGAGAAAATTTGTCATGATGCCCGCAATAACCTTCTTTTCATTAAGGGATTGTCATGATCGTCATTGAATTTATCGTCATTATTCTCTGTCTGCTGCTGGGAACGCGCTTCGGTGGTATGGGACTGGGGCTCATCAGCGGTATTGGCCTTTTTATTCTTAGCTTTATCTTCGGCCTGGAGCCGGGCAAACCTCCGGTTGACGTGATGCTGACCATCCTGGCGGTCATCGGCTGCGCCGCCACGCTCCAGTCCGCAGGCGGATTAAACGTAATGATGCAGTTCGCCGAGCGCCTGCTGCGTCGTCATCCTCAGCACATCACCCTGCTGGCACCCTTTACCACCTGGACGCTCACCTTCCTGTGCGGGACCGGTCATGTGGTCTACACCATGTTTCCCATTATCGCGGACATCGCCCTGAAAAAAGGCATACGTCCCGAGCGGCCGATGGCGGTATCGTCCATTGCTTCCCAGATGGCGATCACTGCTTCCCCGGTTTCGGTAGCGGTGGTCTCGCTGGTGTCGATCCTGGCCGCCGGGCACGGTGTCGGCCAGGCGTGGGGGATATTACAGATTCTGGCAGTGTCGGTGCCGGCCTCGCTGACCGGGGTGCTCATCGCCGCGCTGTGGAGCCTGAGGCGCGGCAAGGAGTTAGCTGATGATGCCGTGTTCCAGGCAAAAATTGCCGATCCGCAGCAGCGGGAATACGTGTACGGCAGTACCGATACCCTACTGAGCCAACGATTTCCACGTGAGGCCTGGTGGTCCACCTGGATCTTCTTTGCCGCGATTCTGGTAGTGGTGCTGCTCGGTTCCGTTCCGGCATTGCGTCCGGCATTTGAGATCAAAGGGGCGCTTAAACCGCTGTCGATGAACCTGGTGATTCAGATGCTGATGCTGATTGCCGGGGCGCTAATTCTGATGAGTTGCAAAGTAAAACCGGCAGCCATCTCTGACAGCGCGGTGTTTAAGGCCGGGATGGTGGCGATTTTTTCGGTATTTGGCGTGGCGTGGATGAGCGATACCTTCTTTCAGGCTCACCTTGATGAGCTGAAAATGGCGCTGCAGGGGGTGGTAAGAACTCATCCCTGGACCTATGCGCTGGTGCTGTTTCTGGTGTCCAAGCTGGTGAACAGCCAGGCGGCGGCACTCACGGCGGTCGCGCCGATGGGTTTACTGCTCGGGGTAGAACCGAAGATGCTGCTGGCTTTCTTTCCCGCATCGTACGGCTATTTTATCCTGCCGACCTATCCCAGCGATCTGGCCTGCATCGGTTTTGATCGCTCGGGCACCACGCGCATCGGCAGGTTTATTCTCAACCACAGCTTCATCATACCGGGGCTGATTGGCGTGAGTAGCGCCTGCGTGGTGAGTTACCTGCTGGTGCAGATATTATTCTGACTGCCTCCCCTCGCGCCGCAACGGGGCGAGGGGAAAGCCGATCAGTGGGCTTCGTTCTGCGGGGTGAACTTCAGCTCAATCAGCGCTACCGCTTTTTGCACCGCGCGCACGGTAACCGGATCGGCCGCCGGGCTGGAGGAGAAGTCGATAGCCTCCAGCTGATTGGCCATCTTCTCACGCACTTCGACCGGTGCGATCACGTCGATGACATCGAGGATCTGTTTAATCACTAACTGACAGGCGACAACGTCAGATACCAGCTCTTCATCGGCGCTCAAAACCTGGGACATACTCTTCTCCTTATATTGCGAGCGGCAATAGTACCCGAGGGCCGAAGCCGCAACAAATTGCAGCCATAAAAAAACCTGCCGCAGCAGGTTTTTTTATCAGAACATCGCGCCTGGCGGCACATCTTTGAAAGTTTTGCAGTAGTTTTCAAACATGCTTTTCAGGATTTTGCGCAGTTTCATGATAACTCCAGTGTATGTGTGCAGATGATGTTTTGCGATGCGCTTATAATATGACCTCCATCACAAAAATCAACAGTTATGTGATACGCGTCACATAAATTGGTTAAAAAATAGCGGGCAAATGTTAAATAAATGTCTTACGAATCCGTAAGTTAGCGCGCTATACTTTCTTAAAACTTTTTTAAAATGGCGTTTCTTTTATGGCTGAACAGGATACCGAAACGGCACGACGCGGCCTTTCACCCGCCGCGTTGCTGGTGGCCGGCGCGTTTTTTATGGAGTTTCTCGACGGCACGGTCATTGCCACCGCCCTGCCCGACATGGCGAAAAGCTTTGGGGTGGATGCGGTCGATCTGAATATCGGTATCAGTGCCTATCTGATGACGCTGGCGGTGCTGATCCCCGCCAGCGGCTGGATTGCCGACCGCTTTGGCGCGCGTCAGGTGTTCACCACTGCGCTGGCGATTTTTACCCTCGCCTCGGTACTGTGCGGGCTGGCACCCAATCTTGAAACCTTTGTGGCGATGCGTGTTCTGCAGGGTGCGGGCGGGGCGTTGATGGTGCCGGTGGGTCGCCTGGCTGTGCTGCGCACCACGCCGAAAGAACATCTCATCACCGCGATTGCGACCCTGACCTGGCCGGCGTTGATTGCGCCAATAATCGGTCCGCCGCTGGGCGGGTTCATTACCAGCTACGCTGACTGGCGCTGGATCTTCTTTATTAACCTGCCGTTTGGCCTGATTGCCATGCTGCTGGCGTGGCGCATTATTCCCGAGGTGCGCGATGCGTCGCGCCGCCGCTTTGACCTGCCGGGTTTTCTTGCCACCGCGCTGGCGATGGTAAGCCTCGTCTGGGCGATGGAGCTACCGGGCGCACCGGGATTCAGCCTGCCGCTGTTCATCGGCCTGCTGGCGTTGAGCGTCGCGGCTTTTCTCTTTGCCCTGCGCCACTTCCGGCGGGCAGCCGCCCCGATGATCCGCCTCGATGCCATGCGCATCCCCACGTTCGCGGTAACCATGTACGGCGGCTCGCTGTTCCGCTGCTCTATCAGCGCCGTGCCCTTCCTGCTGCCGCTGCTGTTTCAGGTGGGGTTCGGCATGGATGCCTTTCATTCCGGCCTGCTGGTGCTGGCGGTATTCGTCGGCAATTTAGTTATCAAACCTGCTACGACGCCGCTGATCCGCCATCTGGGTTTTAAGCGCCTGCTCATTGGCAACGGAATTCTTAATGTCGTGGCGCTCGCGGCCTGCGCCTGGCTGACGCCACAGACGCCGGTCTGGCTGGTACTGCTGGTGCTCGGTCTGGGCGGCGTATTTCGCTCGGTGCAGTTTACCGGCATCAGCACGCTGGCGTTTGCCGACGTGCCCGCCGCCCAGATGAGCTATGCCAACACGCTGTTCAGCACCGCAACACAGCTGGCGATTGGGCTTGGGATTACGTTGGGGACTGCCGGCATCCGGCTTGGAGAAGCGATCGGCGACGGGCTGGGGCTGGGGCTGGAAAATATGCCCGGCATCAGCTTTCGCATTGCGTTTCTGTTTATTGCGGCGGTGAGTCTGGTGGGGCTGCTGGATACACTGCGCCTGACGCGCGATGCCGGGCAGAGCGTGTCGCGCAAAGCGGCGGGCTGAAATGCAAAAGGCCAGCATCGCTGCTGGCCTTTAATAATGCTGCGTTTACTCAGGCAAGGATTTCGCGCACGAAGGCTTCGATCTCTTTGTCCTGGTTGTTTTCAAAGAAGCACTGCTGGAAGCGCTCGCCGGACACGGCGGTTTTCACCAGCTCCGGGTCGATGGCGCGCAGCGTATCAAGATAGTTGTCTTTCACTACCGCCGCTTTCACCTGGTTGAGGATACCGGCGTTACGCACCTGCGGCTCTTTACGCTCCGGCGGATAGCCTTCGCCTTTACGGCCGGTGAAGGCTTTTTCGAAGATAAAGCGCACGTTCAGCTCAGCGCCCCAGCCGAAACCTTTGGCAAACGGCAGCGCCAGCGCGTTACCGTTGTTGATCTGGGCAAACAGGAAGGCGTCCGCCGGATCGATGCAGTAGCCGCAGTTTACGCCCGGATGAATGTTAAGAGACATCAGCGCGCCCTGACCAGTGCCACAGCCAGCTACCACGAAATCAACCGCACGCGAGTTCAGCAGAATGCTCGCCATGATGCCCAGATGGATATAGGTCAGGTGATGGTCCTGTTCGTCTTTCATCCCGACGTTGAACACCGGGAACTCTTTTTCATCGGCAACTGATTTCAGCTCGTTGAAAATGATGGCGTTTTTAGCCGCCTGGCTGTTTTCCATCATCAGTGCAATTTTCATCTGTTACTCTCCGACATAGCGTGCGGGTTTCCCCGGGGTGGATAACGTACTGTGGCTAAACCTTACTACTTAGCAAACGTTCTTTCAAATTTAGTAAAAAGCAGTTTTAAAAAGTTAAGATGTGCTCACAGTTTTGTCGCTGCGCTATGCAGGCAAAAAAAATCCTGCTGTGCACCAGGCAGAGCAGGATTTTGTCAGTGCGACGATGCGCCGCGCTGCGAATTATCAGCCGCGTGGTGAGGTCAGCGCCGCTTCAAAAGCCGGGGCCAGCACTTCCGCCGCGCGGAAGACCGAGACGATCTCGGTCAGCCGGTTCGCCTGACGCGCTAAATCTTCAGCCGAAATGACTGATTTTTGCACCAGCTGAACGTTCGCCTGAGTCACCGTGTCCAGTTCTCTCACTGCCACCCCCACCTGATTGATGCCATCACTTTGTTCACCTGTTGCATTGGCAATTCTTTCCATAATGTCGTTCACCTGGCCAATAGCGCGAAGAATGTTGTCCATTGCTTCGCCTGCTTTTTTAACCTGCTCTGAACCGGTCTGCACATTGGTTACCGATTCGCCCAACAGCGCCTCGATCTCTTTTGCCGCCTGCGCGCTGCGGCTTGCCAGACTACGAACTTCGCTTGCTACCACGGCAAATCCTCGTCCTTGTTCACCCGCCCTTGCCGCCTCTACGGCTGCATTCAGTGCCAGAATGTTGGTCTGGAAGGCGATGCTGTTAATCGTCGTTGTGATATCCACAATGCGCTGCGAGCTGCTGGAGATGGTGTCCATGGTCTCCATAACCCGGTGTACTGATTGTCCGCCTGCTTCAGCAATCTGCGTTGCGTTACGCGCCAGCGAGCTGGCATGCGTGGTGTTTTCGGCGTTGCGTTGTACCGCGCCACCAAGCTGCTCCATGCTGGCGCTGGTCTCTTCCAGCGCGGCGGCCTGCTGTCCGGCACGGCTGGAGAGATCGTTGTTCACCCCTGCCAGTTCGCCGGCGTTATGGTGCAGCGCCACGGCACTGGTACGGATGCCGGCGACGGCCCGCGCCCAGTTAGCCTGCATCTCCTGAATGTGCGGCACGATAAGCCCGACACAGTTACGTCCGAGATCCGGCAGCTGTTTTTCCAGATCCCCTTTCGCCAGCACCTGCATATGCCTGCGGATCACATCCACCGGTTTGACCAGACAAAACCAGAGATAGCGTTCGGTCAGGATGGTGATACCGATGCTGGCAAAGGCCGAGACCACCAGCAGCGTCTGGGCAATATCCACCCAGTGTTTTTGCTGTTCGGTCAGTGCCACAGACTGCTCAAGGTGATACAGAAATCCGAGCGTCACTCCTGAGACGCCAAGCCAGGCGAGCGTGGACAGGATAAGGATCAGCACCACCATGATGCGGATCTTGATATTGCGGATAAAATTCATAGATGGTTTCCTGGTGTCTACTTTGCCTCCCTGCACTCTGTGTTCTGCACCGTCTCCCTTCTTCCTTTGCAGGCCTATTCCCGCAAAAGAATGTGCCACACAGATATTTTCGGCAGGTTTAAGTAAAACTTAATAGAATCCGCAATCTATTTTAGTGTTACTTAATTCTTGATTTTTCAGGGGTGTTGAAACGCACAAAATCCTTTGTTATTCCGCCGATTGGTTGTCAACCACTCTGGCATGATGCTAAGACCTGAGAATGCTGCGAGTTTTATCATGTTGAAATATCTGGCCCCCGCGATGCTGGTTATGCTGAGCGGTTGCACTATTACGAAATCTCCCGACGTGGTTGATGTTAATCAGACCACCGGTACCGTGCGCCTCGGCTATACGCTTGCGCCGTTACAGAAAGGAAAAGTGGACAGCTACGCCGCTAACTCAACCGCGACGCGCCAGTGCCAGCAGTGGGGTTTTGCTACCGCGCTGGCTTATGGTAACCCTATCACCACTTGCAGCGTGGTCAGCGGAACACAATGCCTGGCGAAAAGCGTCGTGCTGGAATATCAGTGCCGCGGCATCGCTATCAACACCACCACGGCAGCATCACACTGGTATTAATCCAGGGGCGGGCGGCGTTTCGCCAGCCTGCCGGAAGGGAACGGCCTGATACGGGCTGATAACGCGGGTGTTACTGTGGATCTAGCATGAGCGAAAAACGCGAGCGACAGCAGCTGTACCGAAGCGAGGGGATTAAGCTCCTCTATAGCAATGCGCTGCCCGGCATTATTATCACTTTTATCGCGGCCACCATGCTGACGTTTACCTTTATTGATAACGGCCAGCGTGACGGGAAACTGCTCTGGTGGGGAACACTCTGCACCGTGCTGGTGTGGCGGCTGATCGACACCCTGCTCTGGCAGCGCTGCTCCGACAAGCGTAAACACGAACGCGGGTTCTACCTGCGTTTTACCGTCGGGTGCCTGCTTACCGCGGTGCTGTGGAGCAGCTATTTCTGCCTGTTCGAACGCCACTTCACGGTAGAAGAGTTCACCGCAACGGTGGTCATACTCTCTGCCATGGTGGGCGGTGCGGCGAATGTGCTGTCGGGCAATGTTATTCTCGCTTCACTCTATACGTTAATCGTGCTGCTTCCCTGGTCGATCATCCTGATAGAGTCCCCGCTCGACTACAAACGCAGTCTCGGCTTTCTTGGACTGTTCTTCACCGCGACCATGATCTTCTCAGCCATCCGCTCGGCGACGTACATCAAACAGGCCATAGCGCTGAAGTATAAAAACCAGCGGCTGGTGGATCGCATGGAAGACACCATCCGGGAGCGCACCCAGAAAATCTATGAGATCTCCTACAAGGACGCCCTGACCGGCCTCTCCAACCGCGTGGCGTTTCAGACCGAAGCCGAGGAGTTGATTTATCAGTATAAACGCGGTGAAATCCCCGGCTTCAGCCTGTTCTTTATCGACCTCGACGGCTTTAAGTCCATCAATGACGCCCTCGGCCACGACGTCGGCGATCGGGTGCTGCTGGCATTCAGTAATCGCCTGGCCGCCTTTCAGGATAACGGCACGCTGTTGTGCCGCTGGGGCGGAGATGAGTTTATCTATTGCACACCGCAGGTTGACCACGGCACGCTGCGTAATCTTGCCGCCCAGATGGTGAAAAGCTTCAGCCAGCCGTTCTATCTGCGTGAACAGGAGATCACCCTGAGCGCGACGATAGGTATCGCTATCTGCCCGGAGCATAGCACCAACCTGACGCGTCTCATCCAGATTGCCGACATCGCGATGTATGCCCTGAAGGGCAAGCAGCCTGAGCGGGTACTGTTTTATAACCACCAGCTGGAAGAGAACCTGCGCAGCAAAGTGCTGTTGCAGGAGGCGCTGAATAATGCCCTCGCCCGCCATGAGCTGCGTCTGGTCTTCCAGCCGATCGTTGATGCTGAAACCTTTGCCATTCGCAGTTTTGAAGCGCTACTGCGCTGGAAGCGCGGAACACAGATCATCGAACCGTCAGTGTTTATTCCCATCGCCGAGCGCAGCGGGCAGATCGTTAATATTGGCTATTGGGTACTGGAAGAGGCGTGTAAAACCCTCGCGCATGTTCCGAACGATGACACGTCAATTGCGGTTAACGTTTCGATTGTGCAGTTCCAGGATCAGCAGTTCGTGGCGAAAATAAGCCGGCTGCTGGAGACCTATCATATTAATCCCGGTCGCCTGCACATTGAGGTGACGGAATCGTTGTTTCACTCTGGCCAGAGCGATCTGACGGAAAAAATCATCTGGCTGCAGCGTAAGGGAATTAAAATATCGATTGATGATTTCGGTACCGGCTATTCCAGCCTGTCGGTCATTCAAAATTTAAATATCGACTTTGTGAAAATTGACCGTAGCTTTATTCAGAAAATTGAGGATAAAGGACTGGCCATTGTCGAGGCGGTAATGAATATGTCGCACTCGCTCAATTTCCGCATTATTGCCGAAGGCGTGGAGAGCGAGGAGCAGGCGCGCCTGCTGCAGCGCTGCGGCATTCACTACATGCAGGGCTTCCTGTTCAGCCAGCCGGTGGAGATGGTTGATGTCTTCCGGCTGGCCGGCAAAACCATTCCCCTCCCGCAGGCCTCGTAACGTCGTACTGCTGCGTATTAAATAAGAATGAATAACATTCGCTTATTTTAATTATGCGCAGCAATACGAGTTATTCCCATTCGTATTATTAATAATAAATTATTTTATTTAACCTTTTGCAAATAAATAAACTGCAAATTATAGTGTCGCGAAACAACACTATTACCTGCGGAGTTATTATGCTGAAAGCGGACATGATCGAAAAATTAAATGAACAGATGAACCTGGAATTATTCTCATCTCTGCTTTATCAGCAGATGAGCGCCTGGTGCAGCTATCACAGCTTTGAAGGTGCCGCTGCGTTCCTGCGTCGTCATGCGCAGGAAGAGATGACCCACATGCAGCGCCTGTTTGATTACCTGACCGACACCGGCAGCCTGCCGCGCATCAATGCCATCGCGTCGCCGTTTGCCGAATACGCTTCTCTGGATGCGCTGTTTACCGCCACCTACGAGCATGAGCAGCTGATCACCCGCCAGATTAATGAACTGGCTCACGCCGCGATGATCTCCCAGGATTATCCGACCTTCAATTTCCTGCAGTGGTATGTGGCTGAGCAGCACGAAGAAGAGAAGCTGTTCAAGTCGGTGCTGGATAAACTCAGCCTCGTGGGTAAGAGCGGCGAAGCGCTGTACTTTATCGACAAAGAGCTGGCGACGCTCGACGCGCAGAACTGATCCCGCAAACGTACCGTTTTACATACAGCCCGCACAGCTGGTACAGCGCCAGTCGTGCGGGTTAATGGCCCGAAAGAACCAGCGGTAGTTCGCCGTCTCCAGAGGAATGGCGTTATCGCAGAAGAAATCCGTTAGCCATTCAACGTTCTCAATAATCCACTCATCCTCTTCCAGCCCGTCGCGGTAGGTTTCGTCTTCGGGATCGATGATGGAATAGATCCCGTTAGTCGCCATATCTTTCTCGCGGCGCGGTTCAGGAAGCTCAAGCGCTCTGCCCTGCCAGCTGATGTTCCAGTGCCCATGACACAACAGGTTTCCGCTCCGACTCCACGACGCCTGAAAAGGATTCTCGCTCGTCATCTCAACCTCTTTTTATTCCTTATGAATTTTTTTTAAGGTACGCCCGATTGTTGCCGAAAAATATTGTCCTTATGAAGTAGAGGGTTGCCTGAATGTTCACGGACATTTGCCCTGGCGCAACCATCTGTAAAGATAACGAAACGCCTATGTAATGGCTGTTTGACGGCATGGCGCTTTTGCCTTACTCTGCGCCGCAGATATGGTTAGCGTGTGGTTTGATTACAGAGGAATACGTGAAGAACAGAACGTTAGGGAGTGTTTTCATCGTCGCCGGTACCACCATTGGCGCAGGAATGCTGGCAATGCCGCTGGCGGCAGCAGGCGTCGGGTTCGGTATGACGCTGCTGCTGTTAACCGGCCTGTGGGCCGTGATGTGCTACACCGCTCTGCTGCTGGTCGAAGTGTATCAGCATGAGCCGGCAGACACAGGGCTGGCAACGCTGTCGCGTCGCTATCTGGGCAGACCGGGGCAGTGGCTGGCAGGCTTCAGTATGCTGTTTTTGATGTATGCCCTTACCGCGGCCTACATCAGCGGTGCCGGCGAGCTGCTGTCAGCCAGCCTTGAGAGCGGGCTGGGGCTGCATATTCCCCCTGCGGCTGGCGTGCTGCTGTTCACTCTCATCGGCGGCGGCATTGTCTGCGTTGGTACCCACAGCGTGGATTTCTTCAACCGCATCCTGTTCAGCGCCAAAATCGTGTTGCTGATCGTTATGCTGGTATTGATGATGCCGCATGTTCACAGCGCCAACCTGATTACCATGCCGGTGGAGAAAGGACTGGTGCTGTCGGCTATCCCGGTGATTTTCACCTCGTTTGGCTTTCACGGCAGCGTCCCCAGTATCGTCAGCTATATGCAGGGCGATGTGAAAAAGCTGCGCACCATCTTTGTCACCGGCAGCGCCATCCCGCTGGTTGCTTATATCTTCTGGCAACTGGCGACCCTCGGTGCCATTCCGTCCGATACTTTTGTCGGTCTGCTGGCGGCGAAAAGCGGCCTGAACGGCCTGCTGCAGGCCGTGCGCGATGTGGTGGCGACACCGCACGTGGAGCTGGCGGTGCATCTGTTTGCCGACGTGGCGCTGGCGACGTCGTTTCTGGGGGTGACGCTGGGGCTGTTCGATTACCTGAGCGATATGTTTGCTCGTAAGCGTAATCTGAGTGGACGTCTGCAGACCGGAGCCATCACCTTCCTGCCGCCGCTGGCCTTTGCGCTGTTTTATCCGCAGGGCTTTGTTATGGCGCTGGGCTACGCGGGGGTAGCGCTGGCGGTGCTGGCACTGATCCTGCCGTCGCTGCTGGTGTGGCAGAGCCGCAAGCACCACCCGGATTCCCGCTGGCGCGTGGCTGGCGGCAAGCCGGTGCTGACGCTGATTTTTATCTGTGGTCTGGGGATTGTGCTGATACAGGCGCTGATGAGTAGCGGGATGCTGAAGCAAGTGGGATAAATCGACCGGCCTGAGGGCCGGTTTTTTTACAGGGTAAAGCGTTATTTCCCGATCGACAGGCAATAAAAAACCACCCGAAGGTGGTTTGCACGACACTGCTTATTGCTTTGATTATTCTTTATTTCCCATGGTGCCCGGAGCGAGACTTGAACTCGCACAGCGCGAACGCCGAGGGATTTTAAATCCCTTGTGTCTACCGATTCCACCATCCGGGCTCGGGAAGAAAAGTGGAGGCGCGTTCCGGAGTCGAACCGGACTAGGCGGATTTGCAATCCGCTACATAACCGCTTTGTTAACGCGCCGTAAACTTTTGGCCTTTGCAGGCGATACCAGCTGAAGGCTGATATCAAAATCTGGAGCGGGAAACGAGACTCGAACTCGCGACCCCGACCTTGGCAAGGTCGTGCTCTACCAACTGAGCTATTCCCGCATCATCAAACTTTTCACTAATTGTTTGATTTTGTTATCTTACCGCAAACTGTGCTGCCGTTCGATGCGTTGCATTCTACTTACCTGGCGCAGTGAGTCAACGATATTTTTCAGCATCCCCACTCGTTTGCTGAATTTTACGACGATGTGATCACTGATCGAGCAAATCCCCACGCGCGGCATTGAGATATTGCATCATCGACCACAGCGTCAGCACCGCAGCGACGAAGAACAGCGCGATCCCGGCGTATTCGATCCACATATTCGGACGCCACAGCATGCCAATCAGCGCCAGCATCTGAGCGGTGGTTTTCACCTTACCGATCCAGGAGACCGCGACGCTGCTGCGTTTGCCCATCTCGGCCATCCACTCGCGCAGTGCCGAGATAATGATCTCACGGGCAATCATGGTCGCGGCGGGCAGCGTCACCCACCAGCTGTGATAGTGCTCCGCCACCAGCACCATGGCGATGGCGACCATCACTTTATCCGCTACCGGATCGAGAAACGCCCCGAAGCGGGTGCTCTGGTTCCAGCGACGTGCCAGGTAACCATCAAACCAGTCGGTGATCGCCGCGAGGCAGAAAATGAAGGCACAAACAAAC
Source organism: Siccibacter colletis (assembly GCF_025914095.1). Lineage (NCBI taxonomy): Bacteria > Pseudomonadati > Pseudomonadota > Gammaproteobacteria > Enterobacterales > Enterobacteriaceae > Siccibacter > Siccibacter colletis. The sequence goes on from NZ_CP074352.1 coordinate 2,481,926, forward strand.
GGTGCCCAGACGAATGGCAGATAGAACGCCAGCACAAAAAACGGGATCATAACTACACGAAAAATCGTAAGCAGCGTTGGGATATTAAATTGCATAGTGCTGGTAACTGTCTGTCATCAGTAAAATTTACCCAGTATGTTGCTACATAGGCCCTAATGTTTCAACGAATAGAAGATCTTTTCTGCCAGCGCGTGGGAGATGCCCGGCACTTTTGCAATTTCTTCCACCGTCGCGTTTTTCAGCGGCTGTAATCCCCCCATGTACTTGAGCAGCATCTGCCGCCGTTTCGGGCCGATGCCTTCGATGGTCTCAAGCGTGCTGGTGCTTTTCACCTTCGCACGTTTTTTACGGTGCCCGGTTATCGCATGATCGTGGGATTCGTCGCGAATATGCTGGATAACGTGCAGCGCCGGCGAATCGGGCGGCAGGTTAAAGCCCTCCCCTTCTGGCTCAAAGAACAGCGTTTCCAGCCCGGCTTTACGATCGGAGCCTTTAGCAACCCCCAGCAACAGCGGATGATGCTTGTCCCAGCTCACATCCAGTTCGGCAAACACCATCTTTGCCTGGCCAAGCTGTCCCTTCCCGCCATCAATAAGAATGACGTCCGGGATTTTGCTCTCCTCAATATCCTTACCATAGCGGCGACGCAGCACCTGGTTCATGGCGGCGTAATCATCCCCGGGGGTAATGCCGGTAATATTATAGCGACGATATTCCGACCGCACCGGCCCATTCGTGTCAAATACCACGCAGGAGGCCACGGTCTGTTCACCCATGGTGTGGCTGATATCGAAACACTCCATGCGCTTCACTTCCGGCAACTCCAGCTCCTGAGCCAGGGCGGCTAAGCGCTGATGAACCGTAGACTGCTGCGACAGGCGCGTTACCAGCGCTGTGGCGGCATTAGTGCGCGCCAGCTTAAGGTAGCGCGCCCGGTCGCCGCGCGGACGCGTCTGGACGTTAATCCGGCGCCCTGCCAGTTCAGAGAGCGATTCCGCGAGCAGCGTCTGGTCGGTGAGCGCAAAGTCGAGCAGGATTTCCCCCGGCAGGGTGCGCATCTGGCTGCCCTGCAGGTAGAACTGACCGACAAAGGTTTCCACCACTTCGGCAAGATCTGTGCCGCCCGGCACTTTCGGGAAGTAGCTGCGGCTGCCGAGCACCTTGCCCTGGCGGATAAACAGCACGTGGACACAGGCCATGCCCGCATCAAATGCCACACCGATAACGTCGAGATCGTCGCCGGTGTTAGAGACGAACTGTTTCTCCGTGACGCGCCGCACGGCCTGAATCTGATCGCGGATGCGCCCCGCTTCTTCAAATTCCAGATTCTGGCTCGCCTTTTCCATACGCTCCACCAGCTGATTCAGCACCTGGTCATCCTTGCCGGCGAGGAACAGACGCACGTACTCAACCTGCTGAGCGTAATCGGCTTCGCTGACCAGCCCTTCCACGCACGGCCCAAGACAGCGCCCGATCTGATACTGCAGGCACGGACGCGAGCGGTTACGGTAGACGCTGTTTTCACACTGGCGGATCGGGAAGATTTTTTGCAGCAGCGCGAGGGTTTCGCGCACCGCATAACCGTTGGGGAACGGACCAAAATACTCCCCCTTCGCGTGTTTGGCGCCGCGATGCATAGCCAGCCGCGGGTGCGCGTCTCCGCTCAGGAAAATATAGGGGTAGGATTTGTCGTCGCGCAGCAGCACGTTGTAGCGCGGCTGATAGAGCTTGATGTAGTTATGCTCAAGCAACAGGGCTTCGGTTTCGGTATGGGTGACGGTAACGTCAATCTGGGCTATCAGCGCTACCAGCGCTTCGGTTTTACGGCTGGCCAGATTGGACCGGAAATAGCTGGCGAGGCGCTTCTTAAGATCTTTGGCCTTGCCAACATAGATGACCGTGCCAGCGGCGTCGTACATTCTGTAGACGCCAGGCTGGCTGGTGACGGTTTGTAGAAACCTTTTTGAATCGAAAACTTCACTCACTGACTTGTTAACGTCTCCGCACTACACAGGCCATGTCGAATTGCGAGGTGCGTCAGTTCAACATCGCCGTGTATGTTTAGTTTGCTGAACATCCGATAGCGATAGCTGTTTACCGTCTTCGGACTCAGATTAAGCTGCTCAGAGATCTCATTGACCTTCTGACCTTTGGTAATCATGAGCATAATCTGCAATTCGCGTTCAGACAAACTGGCAAACGGCGATTGGGTCTTTTCTGGCTCGATCTGGCTTAACGCCATCTGCTGAGCGATATCGGAAGCGATATAGCGCTGGCCTGAATGCACACAGCGAATCGCATTCACCACGTCCTGCGGCGCGGCACCTTTACTCAGGTAGCCAGCCGCACCCGCCTGCATGACTTTCGCCGGCAGAGGGTTTTCCGTGTGAACCGTTAACATAATGACTTTGATGTCTGAAGATGAGCGGGCAATTTTGCGGGTGGCTTCAAGGCCCCCTATGCCTGGCATGTTCATATCCATGAGCACAACGTCAACCGGGTTTGTTCTGCACCATTTAACGGCATCTTCACCGCAGCAGGCTTCACCGGAAACTTTTATGCCTTTTATATCTTCAAGAATGCGTCGTATCCCTGCGCGCACCAGTTCATGGTCATCAACAAGAAGAACGTTGATCAAAGGAACAATCTCCTGAAAGGGGATAACGCGGCTGAAATTAAATTTGCCATATATTAGCGGGTTTTAAGCTAACTTTAAAATGTAGAGCGCCGGTTTTTGCGCTCATTTTTGGAAATCAGATTTTACATCGAACAGAAACAACCGGTTAGCATAGCCAGCCAGAGAGGGTAAGCCGGGCGTTAATTGCTCTGACTTAACATTGATGCCCCGCCCGGTTGCAACTCAACCTGAGGCACCCTAACGCAAACCACTATTTAACGCCTTTTAAACTTTATAGATAGCGTTATTTTTCAACGCCGATAAAAAACGCCATTGCGCTGTGCTTTTCACGCCATCAATGAAAAAATGCGTCTTTTCGTTAAAACCTGTGCGCCCGTTAATTGATTTTTTCCGCGCTGTGTTATACTCCGCCGCCTTCAGTTTTCATCAGCCGCTGTCGTTGCGCGCTGCACACGTAAAGAGGAATATAAATGAGCACTCCCGACTTTTTCACTGCGGAAAATAACCAGAACCTGGCCGTTGAAGTCGCCTGCCTCAAAACCCTGCTTACCCTGATGCTTCAGGCGATGGGCCAGGCGGATGCCGGTCGCGTGATCCTTAAGCTTGAAAAGCAAATTGCGCAGATGGAAGACGCCTCGCAGGCAGCGGTATTTGCCAATACCGTTCAGCAGATTAAACAGGCATATCGCCAGTAATACCGTGCCGGCTGAACGTTAGCGCATCAGCCGGCCTTCATTCCTTTCCTGCCGTAACGCTAAATAATCCCTGTCGCTGCCGCATAACACGCAATTTGCGTTTTATTGGGCGCGTTGAATTTTTTCTGCATATTCTTCTGGTGGAAATTAACCGTATTTTCTGAAATGGAAAGGATCATTGCTATTTCCGCCGAGGTCTTGCCCTCTCCCGTCCACTGCAATATTTCCCGCTCGCGCTTACTTAATTTCATCTCCAGCGGCAGCATCGCCGGGTCGCCCAGCCGCAGCAGGGTAAACATACTTAATTCGCCGAGCAACTGAAGCCTCACCGCCAGCTCGTCCATATTGGGCACTTGTCCTCGCGTACTGGTACGTGAGACTGACAGAAATGACGTGATGCGCTCCGGGCTTATTACGCACTGGGTGAAACCCTGGCGCAGACCATGGTCGCGCGCCGCATCCCAGAATGTCAGGGTATCCGGGGTAAATAACGCCCCCTCCCACACCACGTGGCCGCGTTCATAATTATGCGGTTTAAGTACCGGATCGATGAGGAAATAGTTTTCTGCGGTGTACTGCTGCCACCACGCCTTTGGGTAGGTGGTTTCCACCGTTATTTTGGGGCGCGTAAAAGGAACAGGATGTCGGACACAAAACGAGTAGTAATCAAATTCCAGCTGCTGCGTCTGCTGTTGTAATAGCGCGTATACTTCACTGGCATCCTGAATATGTTGAAATCTGGTCAGCATCTCCCGCCGCCAGCTAAAAAAGTCACAATCCCTCATTGTTTATAGTAATTCTCCGCGTTCGTTTTATTTGTGTTGCTGATATATCAAAATACCACATTCCGGTGGTCAATTAATTAATAACTATCGGCGCGTATTCTGCGTTCTTGAGAAAATTATTGCTCAGCCCCGCGATAGCGGGGGCTGAACGTACCCGTTACGCCATCATGAAAATTTTTCCGCTGCGTTAATACCAGCGGAATAAGGGTTATTGCATGAGGAATTTTTCGAGAAACTGACGCGTGCGCGGCTGCTGCGGATCGGCAAACAGCGTTTTCGCCGGCCCCTGCTCAATAATGCGACCTTCATCCATGAAAATAGCACGATCGGCCACGTCACGCGCAAAGCTCATTTCATGGGTCACAATCACCATCGTGCGCTTCTCTTCCGCCAGACGGCGGATGGTGTTGAGCACCTCCCCCACCAGCTCCGGGTCAAGGGCTGACGTCGGCTCATCGAACAGAATCACTTCCGGGCGCATCGCCAGCGCGCGGGCAATCGCCACTCGCTGCTGCTGTCCGCCGGAAAGCCGTTTGGGGTAGCTGGTTTCTTTCCCGCTCAGCCCGACCTTCGCCAGCAGCTCCCGCGCCCGGGTGCTTGCCTCTTCGCGGTTTTCGCCCTTCACAATCACCGGCCCTTCGATGATGTTCTCCAGCACCGTGCGATGCGGGAACAGGTTAAAGCTCTGGAATACGAAGCCCACCTGCTGACGCAGCGCGCGAATCAGCCCCTTCTGCTTGCTCACCGGCTGCGCGGCATCAATGGTGATTTCCCCCACGCGCACGGTGCCGCCGTCGGGCTGCTCCAGCAGGTTGATGCTGCGCAGCAGCGTGGTTTTCCCCGATCCGCTCGGGCCGATAATCGCCACCACTTCGCCCTGCGCCACCTCAAGATCGATGCCGTGCAGCACCGTCTGGCCGTGGAATTTTTTAATCAGGTTTTTAACTTCAATCGCACTCATTTCGGATCGCGCTCCTGACGGTTAAGCTGATTTTCAAAATAGTTCTGCAGTGCCGACAGCACCGTCGCCATCACCCAGTAGATCAGTGACGCCGCCAGATACATGGTGAAGACCTCCAGCGTGCGTGAGGTGATCAGCTGCGCCTGGCGGAACAGCTCCGGCACCTGAATGGTGGCCGCCAGCGAGGTATCCTTCACCAGGCTGATAAAGCTGTTGGAGAGCGGCGGAAGCGCCACCCGCGCCGCCTGGGGCAGAATGGCGCGACGCAGCGTCTGCCACGGCGTCATGCCGATGCTCGCTGCCGCTTCCCACTGCCCCTTGTCGATGGACGAAATCGCCGCACGCAGCGTTTCAGAGGTATAGGCGGCGGTATTCAGCGACAGGCCAATCATCGCCGCTGGCATCGGGTCCAGCTCAATACCAAACTGCGGCAGACCGTAATAGATCATAAACAGCTGGGCGATAAGCGGCGTACCGCGAAAGACAGAGATGTAGAAGCGCGCCAGCCAGCGCACCGGCAGGATCGGCGACATACGCATCAGCGCCAGCACGAAGCCCAGCACCAGACCGAAGAACATGCCGCCGATACTGAGCTGCAGCGTAAACACCGCGCCGTTCAGCAGATAAGGTGCGGAATCCAGCACCAGTTGAATACTCTCTTGCATTAGCTTATTTCACTCTGCCGGTTCAGACATGGGGATGATAGGCGAACAGCGCAGGCGCGCCGCCAGTATGCACGAACAGGATCGGGCCATCGTCTTTGAAACGCTGCTGGCTGATGCCGTCGATAAGCCCGGCCATCGCTTTGCCGGTGTACACCGGGTCGAGCAGAATGCCTTCGAGACGCGCCAGCAGCTTCACGGCTTCCATCCCTTCTTCATTTGGCACACCGTAGCCCGGCGCGTAGTAGTCATCCCACAGGGTGATATCCGCCCGGGCGGCGATCTCCAGATCGCGCGCCACTGCCTGCTGCAGCGCGACCACTTTCGGTTTCTGATCGGACGCGCGACGCGAAACCGTCACGCCAATCAGCTCCACGTCCGGCATCAGCTGCTCCAGCCCTACCGCCAGCCCGGCGTGGGTGCCGGCACTGCCGGAGGCCACAACCACCGAAGAGAGCGCGACGGCCCCTTCACACTGTTGAGCGATCTCCAGCGCGCTCTCGACATAACCCATCGCACCCAGCGCATTCGAGCCGCCGACCGGGATCACGTAAGGGCGGAATCCCTGGGCTTCAACGCGGGTCGCCAGCGCCTGCAGCTGATCGTCCGGGCGATTCAGCGCCTCGCACAGCTCGACTTTTGCATCAAACAGATCGAGCAGCAGCCGGTTGCCGTTGGTCAGGTAGTTTTCAGCGTGGGTGCCAATCGGGTTTTCCAGCAGCGCAATGCACTGCAGGCCAAGCTTCGCCGCTACCGCCGCGGTCTGGCGCACGTGATTGGACTGAATCGCCCCCGCGGTAATCAGGGTGTCAGCCCCCTCCTGCAGCGCCTGCGCCGCGAGGAACTCCAGCTTGCGCAGCTTGTTGCCGCCCATCGCCAGCGGAGTGACGTCGTCGCGCTTAAGGAAGATGTCGCGCCCCAGATAATCAGAGAGTCGCGGCAGGTATTCCAGCGGCGTTGGCGCGCCGATAAGTTCAAGACGCGCAAAGCGGGTCAGGTTGTGAAGGGACATGCAGCCTCCGGTATTCAGGTTAAGCAATGATGTCATTATGCACGACAGGGCGGGGCTTTCCGCGCCGACAAATAAAAAAGGTGCTGATATCAGCACCTTTTTACTGTCAGGGCGTCGCTTACTTCGTGACGTCGGCCCCGAACCACTTCTCAGAAATCTTGCTCAGCGTACCGTCTTTCTGCATCTCGGCGATAGCCGCATCGATAGCTTTCAGCAGATCGGCGTTGTCCTTACGCACCGCGACACCGGCCTCCTGACGGGAGAACGGCTCGCCCGCAACCGCCAGGGTGTCTTTGGTTTTCTTCACCAGATCCAGTGCCGCCAGGCGGTCAACCAGAATGGCATCGATACGCCCTACGCGCAGATCCTGGTATTTGGTCGGGTCGTCGTCATAGGTGCGGATGTCCACGCCCTGCACGTTAGCACGCAGCCACTCTTCATAGTTGGTGCCAAGACCCACGCCAACCTTCTTGCCTTTCAGATCGGCGGCAGTTTTGATGCTGCCGGCGTTATCTTTTTTCACCAGCGCCTGGATACCGGAGACGGTGTACGGCGTGGAGAAGTCATACTTTTTCTTACGCTCATCGGAGATGGTGACCTGGTTAATCACCACATCAATGCGTTTGGAGTCCAGCGAGGCCAGCATCCCGTCCCACTTGGTCGGCTTCAGCGACGCCTTCACGCCGAGATGCTGCGCCAGCGCTTCGGCAAACTCAACTTCAAAGCCGGTCAGCTTGCCGTCGTCGCCCTGGAAACTAAACGGAGGGTAGGTGCCTTCCAGCCCCACCAGCAAGGTACCGCGCTCTTTCACTTTTGTGAGCAGGTTATCCTGTGCCACGGCATTAACACTAACTCCGGCGACCAGCGCCACCGCCATCACGCCCATCAGCGCCTGGCGACCCAGTTTTGCTAGTTTCATAATTACCCCGAATAGTAAAATTTTGGTTGTATTGTAATGAGTTAATGCCGGATGACATAAACCACTCCGCTACAACTTATGCCTTTTTAATATATATCAGAAGTCGCTTTGTGCTCTTCTTTATGCATCATCCCGTGATCCCGCAGCTGCTGGAACTGGGCGTATTTGCGCAAGGCGATACGGTAATTATTGGTGCTGGTCGGCGGCAGCCAGGGTTCGAGCCGTTCATCGAGCAGGCCGCCCTGAAGCTGAGCATGAGGGATGTTGTGCACGCCAAGATGATTGCCGAGGCGGCGCAGGCGCACCACGTACTCGCGGATCGTGCCGTGGCTCATCTCGGTCTGTTCGAAGAGATACTGTTTGAAGCCGATAATATCGAAATAGTCGCTCTGCTCTTTGCAGTGCAGATCGCCACAGAAGCGGCACAGCGCCACCCACTCTTTCTGTTCGCGCTGCCAGGTGGCCTCGTCGATGAGCGTGTCGAGCTGTGCAATAGCCAGTTTGTTGACGATGGCGCCGCGGTGGACCAGCGTAATGCGATCGAGCAATTTATGGCAGTGAGCGCAATGGGTTTGCGTGTGCTTAAAGTCTTTCAGGTAGCGGCTTAATGGCCGTCTTTTTTGCAGCACAGTCATGATAACTCCTGGTTGTCAATGCGTTGTGCGGCATTCTCAGGCGGCGTAAAGCGCTACCGCCTATAACTTACCCAGCTTGGTACGAAGCCGTTTTATGGCCTGGCTGTGCAACTGACTGACCCTCGACTCCCCTACTTCCAGAACAGCCCCAATCTCTTTGAGATTGAGCTCTTCCTGATAGTACAGTGTCAACACCAGCTGTTCGCGCTCCGGCAGTGCCTCGATGGCGTCCATTACGCGCTGGCGTAAATTGCTTTCCAGCAATTGTTGTAGCGGGTTTTCTTGTTGATGCTCGTCCGTTACCAGTTCGATGCTGTCGCCGTGCTCTTCACGCCACTCGTCATAAGAAAAAAGCTGACTGTTGTTGGTGTCGAGCAACATCTGGCGATACTCTTCGATAGCAATCCCTAAGCGCTGCGCCACTTCGGTTTCCGAGGCGTTGCGACCCAGTTCCTGCTCCAGTTGGCTTAACGCCATCGCCACTTCGCGGGCATTACGTCGGACGCTGCGCGGCACCCAATCCCGGCTGCGCAATTCATCCAGCATCGCTCCACGAATACGTTGTACTGCGTAAGTCGTAAATGCCGTTCCTTGCAGAGCATCGTAGCGTTCAACTGCATTCAATAACCCGATGCCGCCCGCCTGAAGCAGATCGTCAAGTTCCACGCTCGCCGGCAATCGCACCTGGAGGCGCAATGCTTCGTGACGCACCAGTGGTACATAACGCTGCCACAGCGAGTGTTTATCCATTACACCTTCAGCGGTATACAGTGAATTCACGATAAACAGCCCTGCGTTAGTTGAGTTATCGGCTTGATTATCCGTTTCTGGAGGGCTTTTAATCGGATGAATAGTGGGTAAAAGAGGGGGTTATTTTGATTGTTAAGCCAAATTTCGTTAAAAAAGCTGAAGATAGCACTAAGGGAAACGCGTAATAAAAGCGACATATCGCCCGCCTCACCAGAACGGGTTCCGGTGAGGCGGGCGACAGCGTTATTATAGCGTCAGCGGGCCACGCGTATGGCCCGCCGCGGCATCAGACGGCCACGTACTTATACTTTTCGAGCACTTTTTCCAGCAGCGCCGGGTTGATGTTCTTCTTCACCCGGAACAGCCCTGCGCTCTCCGCAACCTGTTCCGTGTCGAGGAACTCCAGCACCACGTGGTAGTCAGCGCGATCCCAGAAATCGTGGATATAAATCAAAGTATCGGCAGGGTTCTGCTGTTTCTTTAGGGTATGTTTGATGGCGTTCAGCGTACAGGCAACGCGGAAACGACCGTCCACCAGAATTAAGTCGAAGGCGCGATCGTGTTTCAGGATCGCTTCGCTGTAGTCGGTGAACTTCTCCTTGTGCGTGTCATCCACCGGATAACCCCAGGCTTTGGTTGGCCCGATATCCACGTAGTCCACTTTGCACAGCGGCCCCGCTTCTTTATGCAGGGTATCCACCCAGAACTTATCGCTTTCCACGCCCCAGACTTCAACATTGTTGCGGGTCGCCAGCTTGGTAGAGCCGCCGCTGCCGAACTCGAAGTAGCTACCGGCGTTTTTCAGATGACGCTCGAACAGCTCCGTTTCACGCAGGGACATGCGCGGCATGTCGGGAATAATCGATTTATTCGCCGCCGGTGCGGAGGTAGTGCTCTCCTGCCCCTGCATACTGCCAAGATAGTCCTCGGCGCGTTCCGCAGAGCCGGCTTTGAACACGCTGTACGCCACGTCCTTCAGGCCGTAAGCGGCGTGCATAATGAACGCCAGCCGCTCGCGCTGCTGATCGTCCAGCACCTTCATACGCTGCGCCGACGGAATAAACAGCGCGCTTGCGGCGGTCATTTTCGACGAGTCCAGGGTGCCAAATGCCTCGCTGACCAGCGGCTGAGCCTGTTCGGTCGCGGTAAAGGCGTGGAACGTCAGTCCGAACTCGCCCAGCGCGCGGCGAATAGCATCGAACGACATCTGATTTTCATGGATGTCGTCAAAGGTGACGCGCACTTCGATTGCCAGGCAGCCAGAGAGAATGCGCTGCCCGTGCGCCAGCACCGCCTGCAGATCGAAGCGATTATCCAGCACGAACCACTCCAGCTTGTCGAGACCGTGGATCTCATCAAGGCGCGAGCTCTGAGCCTGCACTTCGGTGATGACCTGCGCCCCGCTGCCGCCAAGCGGCTTCAGGTTTGAGCTGTGGGCATTATCCAGACAGATGTAGACCGGCTGCATTTCGCCGTCGCCGAGCGCGTGCAGCTTGATATGCTGGATCGCTTTTTTGCGCAGCGGCAGATGGTCGTCCTGCACCGCCCCCACGGTATCCATCAGGATGAACCAGAACGCATCCAGCCCGCTCAGGGTGATGAACTTGCCGCCGGTTGCGAAGTTGCCGCCGTAATCCATCATGAAAATTTTGCCGCCGGTTTTGAAGGCAAAATCGTTGCTCTGCACCGCGGTGCTTTCTACCGCCGCGCCCGCCGGCATCGCCAGCGTCATCGGCTCAGCGTCATCGGCAAACTGCGGCGCATGCTCATGGCTGAGGGTCAATGCCGCCGGGGCTTTGCCTTCGCAGTAGCGCTGCCATACGGCGCGCATCGCCTCGGAGAAGTGTTTCGCAAAACGCTGAGCGTCGCAGACCGGTGACGCGAGCAGAATGTCGCGCAGATTACTGCGGATAATCGCCAGGCTATCAAGGTCGTGGGCTAAGCCAACGGTAATATCGAGATAGTTTTCCCAGTCGCTGGCTACCAGCTCCTGCAAACCGGCGTTCACCAGGTGAGAGGCGGAGTGGCGTCCGGCAAAGGTCGGGCCAGGCAGGGTTACTACCGGCACACCCATCGCCATTGCTTCGCAGGTGGTCAACCCACCGGAGTACGGCCAGGGATCAAGGGCGATATCCACATCGTGGTAGCTGGCGAGCAGCGCCTGGTGCGGTGACGCGCCTTCGATACGCACGCGATCGCGGGTAATACCGTGGCTCTCCAGGGTGCTCAGCACGTGCTCGCTCAGGGAGACGTTGTCGAAGTTGAAGCTTTTCAGGAACAGGCGCGAATCCGGGACGCGGTGCAGCAGCGCTGCCCACTGAGCCAGCAGCGGATCGTTAATTTTTGAGGCGTTGTTAAAGCAGCCGAAGGTGATATACCCGTTGGTCTTCACCGGGTTTTCATTGACCGACGGCAGATAGAACGGCGGATCGTAGCAGATATAGTCGTCCGGCATACGGATCAGCTTCTCGGTGTAGAGCGCGTCACTCCCCTCCGGCGTTTCGATGCCGTCGCTGAGCAGGTAATCCATGGTTTCCAGCCCGGTGCTGCTGATTAACCCGCCGACCCATTTGATCTGTACCGGTGCCGGGGCCAGCTGCATCGTCTGCATCCGGCTGTTGGCGTTGTAGCCGCTGAGGTCAAACAGGATATCAATCTGATCAGCGCGGATAATTTTATCCAGCTCCACCGGCGAGATATGCTCGATCACCTGCCATTTGGCGCACATGCGCTTGATGCGGTGCGTCAGGTGATCTTCTTTATAGTTGGTGCTGTAGGCGTAAAACTCGATCTGCGACTCGGGAATATTGCCCAGCCCCAGGGTGATCATCTGCCCGACCGGGTGCGAGCGCAGTCCGTCAGAGATAAGCCCGATACGCAGGCGTTTGTCGGCGGCTTTGTTCTTTGCCACTGCGCGCACCACGCTTTTCGGCGCGAACTTCTGCTGCCAGTCGCGGCACATCTGCAGAATCTCTTCCGCGCTGCGTTCGGGATCGTAGTGAGCACCGACGATGCGGTTGAAATACGGCGTCGGGTTGTCTTTGGTCACCGCACAGCTTTTGACATAGGCGGCATCCATCGCCGCAAACTGGCTGAGATCCTGCCCGACCATGCCGAGGTTGTTCCAGTAGAGCCAGTTATCCGGTGCCTCGTCGGTCAGTTCCTGATAGATCGCCTGCGCCTGCTCATATTTTTTCTGTTTCTGCAGAACGGTGGCAAACAGGGAGCGCAGCGGGCGCGACTCGCTCTTGCCAATGCGCGTGACCGCGTCAGTGAGATAAATTTCGGCTTCCGCCAGACGATCGCTGCGGTAGAGCAAATCAGATTTCGCGTAGATGGCTTCGATATAGTCCGGGGCGATCTTCAGCGCTTTATCCACGCATTCGTCAGCCTGGAAAAACTGCCCGAGTCGCTGGTTGGCTTTGGTGGCGATGACCCACAGCAGCGGATTACCGGCATCTTTTGCCAGCAGCTCGTCCACCAGTGCCAGTGAATTTTCAGGTTGGGTGGAAAGCCAGTCGAGTGCGAGATGGATTTTTTTATTCACGGCAGGATCGGCCGCTTTATTGGCGTGTGGGGCAGGTTTAGCGAGTGACTTTTTCATGTGCGCGCTTCATTCCAGGTTAACGACCGGGTCGCTGCGCCTTCACGCTCGGGAACCCTGTCAGACTAAGGCCCAGTATAAAAAACGCAAAAAAAAATAACGGGTATAATACCCGCTATTTTTTATGCTAATTACTGTGATTGCTGATGCGATATTAACGCAGCAGAGACAGTACGGTCTGCGGAACCTGGTTAGCCTGAGACAGTACAGAAGTACCAGCCTGCTGCAGGATCTGCGCGCGGCTCATGTTGGAAACTTCGGTAGCGTAGTCGGCGTCTTCGATACGGCTTTTCGCAGCGGTCAGGTTGTTAACAGTGCTGTTCAGGTTGTTAACAGTAGATTCGAAGCGGTTCTGGCTCGCACCCAGGCTTGAACGCAGGGAGTCAACGTCAGAGATAGCTTTGTCGATTTCAGTCAGCAGCTTGGTGTTAACAGTTGCAACGGTAGCAGTAGTACCGGTAGCAGCAGTGTAAGTTGCCAGGATACCGTTAGCAGAAGCACCGGTAGAAGATTCGGTGATACCAGTCAGGCCAGCGGTGCTGAACAGAGTGGTAGAGTCGATTTTCTTCAGGGAGATGCCGATGGTTTCGTCGTCGTTCGCGCCAACCTGGATGTTCAGAGTCTGGCCAGTAGACAGTACTTTCACGCCGTTGAAGCTGGTCTGAGCAGCAACACGGTTGATTTCTTTAACGCGGTCAACAACTTCGTTGTTGATGGAAACCAGGTCGTCACCGGAGTTGGTGCCGTTGTTCGCCTGAACAGTCAGCTCACGGATACGCTGTAAGTTGGTGTTGATTTCGTTCAGCGCGCCTTCAGTAGTCTGAGCAACAGAGATACCGTCGTTAGCGTTACGTGCAGCCTGAGTCAGGCCTTTAACCTGTGCAGTCATACGGTTGGCAATTGCCTGGCCAGCAGCGTCATCTTTCGCGCTGTTGATACGCAGACCAGAGGACAGACGCTCGATTGCAGTACCCAGTGCAGACTGAGATTTGTTCAGGTTGTTCTGAGTAGTCAGGGACAACAGGTTAGTATTGATAACTGCCATGATTTTGTTTCCTTCAAATAATGGGTTTTTAGATTCGGTGCCTAACACTCACGGCGTCTCTCACCGTCAACAAGGTTATCGACGGGCCTTAAAAAGACTTTAGAATCAATTTTAAAAAAATCGTAACACCATGTATTTAAAGAACATTTATTTACTAAACTGTTTTTTAACTCACTATTTAATTCAAATCTTTGCGGCCACGTCAGATTTTTCATCAGCGCCGGTTTCTTCCTTATTATTAGATCGCGTTTGCGCCTCCCCTGCTCTGCCTCCCGTTATTTCCGTTTCTGCTTTTGACCAATCGACCTAAATACACGCGAAGCGCCTGGCTATTCCACGGATTATTTTTTTTGCCTGGCCGTAAACTTTCGTCATCGGTCGCCGATATAGAGTCCTGAACTACTATCGTATTTTAAGGAAAACATGCATGGCTACTATCACTAACCTCGGGATAGGCTCTGCCGGACTCGGGGATCTGTACGATCAGTTAGAAACAGCTGAAAGAACCAAGCTGACCACCATAACCACTCAGCAGACCAACTATAACGCGCAGCTGAGCGCTTACGGCAAACTGCAGAGCGCAATGACCAGCCTGCAGACCGCCACGGCGGCGCTGGGTAAAGCGGCCACCTGGAACTCCACGTCCGTTAGCAGCACTAACACCGCTTTTACCGCGACGACCACGTCCGACGCGTCCGTCGGTAGCTTCACCGTGAACGTAAACCAGGTGGCAAAAGCCCAGGTGCTGACCACCGGTTCGATTGCCAGCAATACCGAAAAGCTCGGTGACATCACCGGGGCGTCGCGCACCATTACCATCAGCCAGCCGGGCACCGAAAAGCCACTGGAAGTTCAGCTGTCTGACGCTGATACCTCCCTGACCGGGATCGCCAGCGCCATTAACAAAGCGAACGGCAACGTCAGCGCCAGCATCATTAAAGCAAACGATGGCGATTACCGTCTGATGCTGACCTCAAAAACCACCGGCACCGAAAGCGCCATGACCGTCACCGTTACCGGTGATGCGAAGCTGCAGAGCGCCATTGGTTACGACTCCGCGACCGGCACCGGCGCGCTCTCTCAGCAGACCGTGGCGAAGAACGCTATTGTGGTGGTGAACGACGTGGAAATCGAACGTCAGAGCAACACCATTTCTGATGCCTTGCCGGGCGTCACCTTTACCGTGAAAGCGGAAAGTAAGGCCGACGAGACGCTGGACGTTACCCGCGCCACCGACGCCAACAAGAAAGCGATCACCGACTGGGTCAGCGCCTATAACTCGCTGCAGGCCACCATCAGCTCTGTGACTAAATACGTGGCAGTGGATAAAGGCACCGACGCGCAGTCCAGCAGCAACGGCGCGCTGGTCGGCGACGGCAACGTGCGCGGCATTCAGTCGCAGCTGCGCGGTATGCTGACCGACATTCAGGCGGGTTCCGTGCAGATCATGGCGCAGCTGGGCATCACCCAGGATACCGCCAAGGGCAGTGAAGGCACCATGGGCACCCTGAAGATTGATTCTGACAAGCTGAACAAGCAGCTGTCCGAAAACCCGGCAGCGGTGCAGGCCTACTTTATCGGCGACGGTAAAACCACCGGTCTGGCGACCAAAATGAACAACACCCTGACCGATATGCTGAGCACCAGCGCGGGCAAAACCGGTGTGATTCAGAATGCCAAAGACGGTATCAACAAAACGTTGAAAACCCTGGGCGAACGCTACGACGCCATGGAAGCTTCAATTGATGCCACCATGGCGCGTTATAAAACGCAGTTCACCAACCTCGACGTGATGATGACCAAGATGACGAATACCGCTAATTATCTCACGCAGCAGTTCTCAAAAAGCAGTAGTTAAGGATTAGATATGTACAACAACTCTGGTGTTCAGTCCTATCAGAAGGTAGGAGTGGAAAGTGCGGTAATGAGTGCGAGCCCACACCAGTTGATCGTAATGTTGTTCGACGGGGCACACAGTGCCCTTGTTCGCGCACGCCTGTTCCTGGAAGCAGGTCAGATGGCGGAGAAAGGCGAAGCCCTGTCGAAAGCCATCAACATTATTGATAACGGGTTAAAAGCCGGGCTCGATATGGAAGCCGGTGGCGAGCTGTCGCAGAACCTTGCTTCACTTTATGAATACATGGTGCGACGACTGTTGCAGGCCAATTTGCGCAATGACGTTGATGCCATCAGCGAAGTGGAAGCCCTGCTATCTAATATTGCTGACGCCTGGAAACAGATCGGCGCAGGTTCACCTACTTTCCAGGATTCGATCTGATGAATGACCTCCTCTCATCCCTCAATAACTGGCACGCACTACACGCATTAAGCAATACCATGCTCAACCTGGCTCACTCCGGGAAATGGGATGAGCTGATTGAACAGGAAGTCAAATACGTTACCCTGGTAGAAACCATCGCGCGTAACCCCGTCTCGCCGGGCAACATCGTTCATCAGGAACAGGCACGCCAGCTGCTGACGAAAGTGCTGGGCAATGAAGCTGAACTGCGTACCCTGCTGCAGCAGCGTATGGATGAGCTACGTGAGCTTATCGATCAGACCGGCCGGCAGAAGTCCGTCTCTACCACCTATGGCAAGCTGTCGGGCAATATCCTTTTCCCGCACGATTTCAATCAATAAACGCCCGCTTATCATGTTTTCGTCATACTCCAGAAGTCACACTGACTGACTTCTGGAGCGGGATTACGGCGTCACGTCGTTGAGCGGGTTCTTCGCCAGATAATCCGCACACTCCTGGGTCGGTCGATCCACTTTCTCAAGCGTCATACCGTCATACTCCAGCGTGCTGCCTTCGCGTTCGATGTCATAGATCTCACGTTTAGCCGTGACGTTATACAGCGTTCCGGAACGCAGCGTCAGCTTGCCCGGTAGGGCAATCACCCGCTGCCACTGGCGACAGTCAAGGGTATCGCCTTCAGCGGTAATGATAAGCGAACCGATGGCTTCCGGGCTGACCAGCGAGCTTTGTGGCCCTTTCGACTGCCAGTTGCCCACCAGCTCCGCCGGTGCCGGGGTTTTTACCACGGCAGTGTAATCATCGACCTGCACACAGCCGCTCAGGGCCAGCAGTGCCGCTACGAGTGCAACGTTTTTCATCATCTATCCTGTCAGGGGCGAAAAAACCTATTCTGGCATCAAAGCCGCACGGGTGCCAGCCGTGATAAGCGCTGGTTGTTGAACCACTTAGCGACTGTACCCGCTGCGCAAGCCCTGCTATCGTCATCCGCTACGCACGCTTTTATCAGGACGCCTCTATGATCGCTTTTCGCCCCTTGACCGCTGCGGACTTCCCCGCCTGGCGGGACTATTTTATCGACGACTATGTGCGGGAAATTGTTGAAAACTACCGCCTCACTACCGCGGAGGCGCAGCGCCAGGCAGCCCGGGACGTCGAACTGA
Organism: Siccibacter colletis; assembly: GCF_025914095.1. Classification (NCBI taxonomy): domain Bacteria; kingdom Pseudomonadati; phylum Pseudomonadota; class Gammaproteobacteria; order Enterobacterales; family Enterobacteriaceae; genus Siccibacter; species Siccibacter colletis. The sequence continues at coordinate 2,499,052 of NZ_CP074352.1, forward strand.
GTTTTCCGGATGGCCCAGGCACAGCGGGCCAGCAACTGTTGCATATTCTTGCAGCGGATGGGGAGAGCAGCCAGCCCATCGGCTACCTGTGGTACAAACCCGATCCGATCATGCGCTCGGTCTTCATCTGCGATTTCTTCTTGTTTGCGCATTGCCGCGGTCAGGGTTTCGGCAAAGCGGCTCTGCATCAGCTGGAGACGCAGCTGGCGGCCGAAGGCTATACCCAGATGATGTTGCGCGTCGCGGCGCACAATACAGCGGCCAGACGGGTCTATGACGCCTGCGGATTTAACGTGACGGGAATAAATATGAATAAGGTGCTGAACCGCACCGGAGAGGAACAACGCAAAGATTAACCGCCGTGGGCCCTGAGCGCAGCAATCGCCTGCCTCAGGTTGCCAGCCTGCGCGGCGGCGAGCATATGGAACCACCCCCTGCTCTGCCGCACCGGCCCGCTGCCCACGCCGTGCTAAAAACGGACGTGAGAACGTCGGGTACTACACCTGCATGCTCATGATGTCCTGGTACGCGGTCATCAGTTTATTGCGCACCTGAATACCCATCTGCAGTGAGACGGACGATTTTTGCAGATCGACCATCACATCATTCAGCGCTACCCCCGGTTTACCCATCGCGAAATTCTCCGCCTGAGTACGCGCCGTGGTGGACGCCTCGCTGATACGACCCAGCGCGGCCTGTAACTCACCGGCAAAGCTCACTGCCGGCTGTGCTTCTACTGCCTGGTTGCGCGCTACGCCTGCGGTGGCCTGCAGCTGCTGAAGAACGCCTTCAATACCCTGTATTGCCATGGTAATCCCCTGGATATTTTTTTACCGGGATGAGAATACCAGCTTGTCAATGAGATAAAGGCGCTAAATAGCCGCAAAAAATCGAGCTATTTGAGCCATAGAAAATCCGGAATCATCAAATAATGGCACAGCCATCATTATGGAACTTTTGTCGTGTTTGCCGACCCGGGAGTCCGTCTTGCTTCATTACACGAAACATTCAGTTAACGCAGAGCCGCGAGGTAAGCAATGAACGCCGCAGCTACAGCTCAACCCTCACAAAATAAACCTGTCGAGTGGCTGAACCGCTTACGCGCTAACCCTAAAATCCCGTTAATGGTGGCCGCAGCTGCTGCCGTCGCGATTGTTATCGCGCTGGTTTTATGGGCCAAAACCCCAGACTATCGCACCCTCTATAGCAACCTGACGGATCAGGATGGCGGGGCCATCGTCACCCAATTGACGCAGATGAACATCCCCTACCGCTTCTCTGATAACGGCAGCGCCATTATGGTGCCTGCCGATAAAGTGCATGAGCTGCGTCTGCGCCTTGCCGGTCAGGGACTGCCGAAAGGCGGTGCGGTCGGCTTTGAACTGCTCGATCAGGAGAAGTTCGGCATCAGCCAGTTCAGCGAGCAGGTGAACTACCAGCGCGCGCTGGAAGGTGAGCTGGCCCGCACCATCGAGACTCTCGGTCCGGTGAAGAGCGCCCGCGTGCACCTCGCCATGCCGAAACCGTCGCTGTTCGTGCGCGAGCAGAAATCACCGTCCGCCTCGGTCACCCTGAATCTGGAACCCGGCCGCGCGCTGGATGAAGGCCAGATCAGCGCCGTGGTGCACATGGTATCCAGCGCCGTCGCCGGCCTGCCGCCGGGCAACGTAACCCTGGTGGATCAGGGCGGTCACCTGCTGACCAAATCTGAAACCAACGGTCGCGACCTGAACGACGCCCAGCTGAAGTACGCCAGCGACGTCGAAGGCCGCATCCAGCGTCGTATCGAATCGATCCTCGGCCCGATTGTCGGGAACGGCAACGTGCACGCCCAGGTCACCGCGCAGATTGACTTCGCCACCAAAGAGCAGACCGAAGAGCAGTATCGTCCAAACGGCGATCCGTCTCAGGCAGCTATTCGCTCCCGTCAGCTGAACACCAGCGAGCAGGTTGGCGGTCCGTATCCGGGCGGCGTTCCGGGCGCGCTGTCTAACCAGCCGGCACCGGCGAACAACGCACCGATTGATGCCCCGGCGGCGAATCAGAATAACCAGAACGGGCAGAATGGTCAGAACAACCAGAATGGTCAGCAGACCACCACGGCGAATACCTCTGTACCGCGTAACTCGTCTAACGACTCAACCACCAACTACGAGCTGGACCGCACCATTCGCCACACCAAACAGAACGTGGGCGACATTCAGCGTCTTTCTGTCGCCGTGGTGGTGAACTACCGTGCGCTGGAAGACGGCAAACCGCTGCCGCTGACCGCCGAGCAGATCAAGCAGATTGAAGATCTGACCCGCGAAGCGATGGGCTTCACCGAGAAGCGCGGCGATACCCTGAACGTGGTCAACTCACCGTTCACCGCAACGGATGAGACCGGTGGCGAACTGCCGTTCTGGCAGACACAGTCCTTCATCGACCAGATGCTCTCTGCGGGTCGCTGGCTGATTGTCCTGCTGGTGGCATGGCTGCTGTGGCGTAAAGGCATCCGTCCGATGATCCAGCGTCGCGAAGAAGCCGCACGCATGGCAGTGGAAGCGGAGCGCGAGCGTAAAGAGATGGCCGAGTCCGTCGAAGTCAGCCTCAGCAAAGACGAGCAGACCCAGCAGCGCCGCACCAACCAGCGCCTGAGCGCCGAAGTAATGAGTCAACGTATTCGTGACATGTCTGATAACGACCCGCGCGTGGTAGCGCTGGTCATCCGCCAGTGGATGAGTAACGAACTATGAGTAGCACCAGCCCCCTGACAGGAACCGATAAAAGCGCCATCCTGCTGATGACCATCGGTGAAGATCGTGCGGCGGAGGTGTTCAAACACCTCGCCCCGCGCGAAGTGCAGCACCTGAGTGCTGCGATGGCCAACGTGCGCCAGATCTCGAACAAACAGCTGACCGAAGTGCTGGCTGAATTCGAGCAGGAAGCAGAGCAGTTCGCAGCGCTGAGCATCAACGCCAACGACTACCTGCGTTCGGTGCTGGTGAAGGCGCTGGGCGAAGAGCGCGCCTCCAGCCTGCTGGAAGACATCCTCGAATCGAAAGAGACGACGACCGGCATGGAGACGCTCAACTTCATGGAGCCGCAGAGCGCCGCCGACCTTATTCGCGACGAACACCCGCAGATCATCGCCACCATCCTGGTTCACCTCAAGCGTGGCCAGGCTGCCGATATTCTGGCACTGTTCGACGAGCGTCTGCGTAACGACGTGATGCTGCGTATCGCCACCTTTGGCGGCGTGCAGCCAGCCGCGCTGGCGGAGCTGACCGAAGTGCTCAACAACCTGCTCGACGGCCAGAACCTCAAGCGCAGCAAAATGGGCGGCGTGAGAACCGCAGCGGAAATCATCAACCTGATGAAGACCCAGCAGGAAGAAGCGGTTATCACCGCGGTTCGCGAGTTCGACGGCGAGCTGGCGCAGAAAATCATCGACGAGATGTTCCTGTTCGAAAACCTCGTGGAAGTGGACGACCGCAGCATCCAGCGCCTGCTCCAGGAAGTAGAGTCCGAATCGCTGCTGGTGGCGCTGAAAGGTGCCGAAGCCCCGCTGCGCGAGAAGTTCCTGCGCAACATGTCCCAGCGTGCGGCAGACATCCTGCGCGACGACCTTGCCAACCGTGGCCCGGTGCGTCTGTCTCAGGTGGAAAACGAACAGAAAGCTATCCTGCTCATCGTCCGCCGTCTGGCGGAGACCGGCGAGATGGTGATTGGCAGCGGCGAGGATACCTATGTCTAATCAACTGCCGTGGCAGCCGTGGTCACCGGAAGACCTCTCCCCTGCGCAGAGCTTTGAGCTGCCGGAGCCGGTGGAAGTCAGCGGTCTGGATGACGGCGAGATCCCGGAGCCAGACCTGCAGCAGACCCTGGCCCTGATGCAGGCCCAGGCTCGCGAACAGGGTTTTGCCGCCGGGCATGAAGATGGCCGCGTACAGGGTGTGGAACAGGGACGTAAAGAGGGTTTTGCCCAGGGGCTGGAGCAGGGTCTGAACGAGGCGCGCCAGCAGCAGGCGCCGGTTCATGCCCGCATGCAACAGCTGGTGAGCGAATTCCAGTACACCCTCGATGCGCTGGACAGCGTTATCGCCTCACGCCTGATGCAGATGGCGCTGGAAGCCGCGCGTCAGGTGATAGGCCATACCCCAAGCGTGGATAACAACGCGCTGATCAAGCAGATCCAGCTGCTATTGCAGCAGGAACCGCTGTTCAGCGGCAAACCGATTCTGCGCGTCCATCCGGACGACCTGCAGCGCGTGGAAGAGATGCTCGGCGCGACCCTCAGCCTGCACGGCTGGCGGCTGCGCGGCGACCCGACCCTGCACCAGGGCGGCTGTAAAGTCTCCGCTGACGAAGGCGATCTCGATGCCAGCGTGGCGACGCGCTGGCAGGAACTGTGCCGCCTCGCCGCACCAGGAGTGGTGTGATGACCGCACGTCTGACCCGTTGGCTCAACACGCTTGATAATTTCGAAGCGCGCATGACGCAGCTCCCGGCGCTGCGCCGCTACGGCAGGCTGACGCGTGCTACCGGTCTGGTGCTGGAAGCCACCGGTCTGCAGCTCCCGCTGGGTGCCACCTGCATCATCGAGCGCCAGGACGGGGAACAGCTTAAAGAAGTCGAAACGGAAGTGGTCGGTTTTAACGGCCACAAGCTGTTTCTGATGCCGCTCGAAGAGGTGGAAGGCGTGCTGCCTGGCGCGCGCGTCTACGCCCGCACCGGTAACGGCGACGGTATGCAGAGCGGTAAACAGCTGCCGCTCGGCCCTGCCCTGCTCGGTCGCGTGCTGGACGGGGCGGGTAAACCCCTCGACGGCCTGCCGGCACCTGATACCAAAGAGACCGGCGCGCTGGTCACCGCCCCGTTTAACCCGCTGCAACGTACCGAAATCACCGACGTGCTGGATGTCGGCGTGCGCCCGATTAACGCCCTGCTGACCGTCGGTCGCGGGCAGCGTATGGGCCTGTTCGCCGGTTCCGGCGTCGGTAAATCCGTGCTGCTCGGCATGATGGCGCGCTACACCAAAGCCGACGTGATTGTGGTCGGGCTTATCGGCGAGCGTGGCCGCGAAGTAAAAGATTTTATTGAAAACATTCTCGGCGCCGAGGGCCGCGCGCGTTCGGTGGTGATTGCCGCCCCGGCGGACGTCTCGCCGCTGCTGCGTATGCAGGGTGCTGCTTACGCCACCCGCATCGCCGAAGATTTCCGCGACCGCGGTCAGCACGTGCTGCTGATCATGGACTCCCTCACCCGCTACGCGATGGCGCAGCGTGAGATTGCGCTGGCTATCGGCGAGCCGCCGGCCACCAAAGGCTATCCGCCTTCGGTATTTGCCAAGCTGCCGGCGCTGGTGGAACGTGCCGGGAACGGCATTCACGGCGGCGGGTCGATTACCGCGTTTTATACGGTACTGACCGAAGGCGATGACCAGCAGGATCCGATCGCCGACTCGGCGCGCGCCATCCTCGATGGTCACGTGGTGCTTTCGCGCCGTCTGGCAGAAGCCGGCCACTACCCGGCTATCGATATTGAAGCCTCCATCAGCCGCGTAATGACCGCCATCATCAGCGAACCGCATTACGCGCGGGTACGCACGTTTAAACAGCTGCTCTCCAGTTTCCAGCGCAACCGCGACCTGGTCAGCGTCGGCGCTTACGCCAAAGGCAGCGACCCGCTGCTCGACCGCGCCATCACGCTGTGGCCGGAACTGGAAGGCTTTTTACAGCAGGGCATTTTTGAACGCTCAGGGTGGGAAGACTCCGTGCAGTCGCTGGAGCGCATCTTCCCGACGGTGTGATGAAGTGGGAGTAACAGGCGATGACGCAACATAGCGCACTGAATACGCTGAAAGACATGGCGGAAAAAGAAGTTGACGATGCCGCGCTGCAGCTGGGCGAAATGCGCCGCTGCTGTCAGCAGGCAGAAGAGCAGCTCAATATGCTGATCAACTACCAGTTTGAATATCGCAACAACCTGAACAGCGATATGAGCCAGGGGATCGGCAGCCAGCGCTGGCAGAACTACCAGCAGTTTATCTCCACGCTGGAGAAGGCTATCGAGCAGCATCGCCTCCAGCTGGCGCAGTGGGCCACCAAAGTGGAACAGGCGCTGGACTTCTGGAAAGAGAAGAAAATACGACTTCAGGCCTGGCAGACCCTGCAGGATCGGCGCACCAGCGCCGCGCTGCTGGCAGAAAACCGGCTCGATCAGAAAAAAATGGATGAATTTGCCCAGCGGGCATCACTGAGGAAAAGCGAATGATTACGTTGCCCAACATTGTGCTTACCGACGCCGACGTCGCCGCCACTGGCGCGAACGGCAAAGCGCCGGCCAGCGCAGGGGATTTCCTGGCCCTGTTGAGCCAGGCCCTGCCGGGTGGCATTCCCGGTGCCGACGGCAAACCGTTGACGCTGGCGGAGTTAAAAGCGGAAGTAGCCGGTAAAGGCGCACCGCAAAGCGCCCTGGATGCACTGGTCAACGCCGCCGATGCCGATACCGACAGCGCGGTAGAGAACCCGCTGGCGGAGCTGCTGGCAGCGACAGACGGCGAAGATCCGCTGGCCTCACTGGGCCAACTGCTCGGTAACGTGAAGACCGCCGATGTGAAAGGTGAGAAGCCGACGCTGGAGAGCGATAAAAAGCTTTCTGATGACGACATGGCGGGGCTTAGCGCGCTGTTCGCCATGCTGCCGCAGCAGGTTCCGACCGCCCAGAGCGCCACCCTGAGCACCGCGACCGCTGGCCAGAGCATTTCCGCCGTGACCACCTCCGGCGCGCGCGCGTCCCTCGCCGACACCCTGAATAACCGTACCACCGCCGCCAGCGCAACCGCCGCTGACAGCAAAGGTGCTGGCGCAGCCGCGGCGGTAACGCCCGCAGCCACCGCCCAGCAGCTGGCAGACACCCAGGTGGTGCAGCCGGTAGTGGCAGGCGAAAAAGTGCAGGCTGATACCAGCGCTACCGCCTCACCCGCCAGTCACAACCTGACGCCGCTGGCCGCCAGCATCGCCAGCGTCAATACCACCACCACGCAGATTGCTACCCCTGTTGCGCCGCACATCAATGCGCAGCTGGGTACGCCGGAGTGGCAGACCTCGGTTTCCCAGCACATCACCCTGTTCACCCGCCAGGGTCAGCAGAGCGCCGAGCTGCGTCTGCACCCGGAAGATCTGGGTAGCGTGCAGATCAGCCTGAAGATTGATGATAACCAGGCGCAGCTGCAGATGGTCTCCCCGCACAGCCACGTCCGTTCAGCGCTGGAAGCGGCGCTGCCGATGCTGCGCACCCAGCTGGCGGAGAACGGCATTCAGCTGGGCCAGAGCAGTATCAGCAGTGAAAGTTCCGCTGGCGGCCAGCAGACTGACCAACAGCAGCAGCAGGCAAGTCGCGGAAATGGCTTCAGTTTCTCGGGCAGCGAGGATGAAGTGCTGAGCGCACCCGCTGCGCTTCAGGCGGCGGCCCGCGGTAATAACGCGGTAGACATCTTCGCCTAAACGCCAGAGGTAGCGCGATTATACGTGTCTTTTCCGCGCTTTGACCGCGGAGAGACACGGGATAATCAGCCCATATGCAGTACCGATACAGGAAGACCGCACTAGATGACTGACACCGCTATCAACAAAGGCCGCAAACGCTCCATCTGGATGCCGTTGCTGGTGCTTATCACTCTCGCAGCCTGCGCTACCGCAGGTTACAGCTACTGGCGGATGCAGCAGCATCCGGATGCGGCTGCCGCTACTGCAGCTGCTGAGCCGGTTCCACCGCCTGCGCCGGTCTTTTTCGCGCTGGATACCTTCACCGTTAACCTCGGTGATGCGGATCGCGTGCTGTACATCGGCATTACGCTGCGCCTGAAAGATGACGAAACGCGCATGCGCATCAGCGAGTACCTGCCGGAAGTGCGCAGCCGTCTGCTGCTGCTGTTCTCCCGTCAGGACGCTAACGCGCTGGCGACGGATGAAGGCAAACAGAAACTGGTCGATGCCATTAAATCGACGCTTGAGGCACCGCTGGTTGAAGGTCAACCAAAACAAGTGGTGACCGACGTGTTGTATACAGCCTTCATTTTGCGGTAAACCCATGGGCGACAGTATTCTTTCTCAGGCCGAAATCGACGCGCTGTTAAACGGCGACAGCGAGCAAAGCGACGCCGCGAAAACCGGCGCCGCGGGCGACAGCGACATTCGACCCTATGATCCCAATACGCAACGTCGCGTGGTGCGCGAGCGCCTGCAGGCACTGGAGATCATTAACGAACGTTTCGCCCGTCAGTTCCGTATGGGGCTGTTTAACCTGCTGCGCAGAAGCCCCGATATCACGGTGGGTGCCATTCGTATTCAGCCCTACCACGAATATGCACGTAACCTGCCGGTGCCGACCAACCTTAACCTTATCCACCTGAAACCGCTGCGCGGAACCGGCCTGTTCGTGTTCTCGCCAAGCCTGGTGTTTATCGCCGTGGATAACCTGTTCGGGGGCGACGGTCGCTTCCCGACTAAAGTGGAAGGTCGCGAATTTACCCATACCGAACAGCGCGTAATCAACCGCATGCTGAAGCTGGCGCTGGAAGCGTACAGCGACGCGTGGAAGGCGATTAACCCGCTGGAAGTGGAGTACGTGCGTTCTGAGATGCAGGTGAAATTTACCAATATCACCACCTCCCCGAACGACATCGTGGTCAACACGCCGTTCCACGTAGAGATCGGTAACCTGACCGGCGAGTTCAACATCTGCCTGCCGTTCAGCATGATCGAACCGCTGCGCGAAGTGCTGGTCAACCCGCCGCTGGAGAACTCCCGCCACGAGGACCAGAACTGGCGCGATAACCTGGTACGCCAGGTACAGCACTCCGAACTGGAGCTGATCGCCCATTTCGCTGATATACCGCTGCGCCTGTCGCAGATCCTGAAGCTCCAGCCAGGCGATGTACTGCCGGTGGAGAAACCGGACCGCATCATCGCGCACGTCGATGGCGTCCCGGTACTGACCAGCCAGTACGGCACCATGAATGGACAATACGCCCTGCGCGTCGAACATCTGATCAACCCGATTTTGAATTCGCTGAATGAGGAACAGCCCAAATGAGTGACATGAACAATCCGTCCGACGACAACGCAGGCTCCGTGGACGATCTGTGGGCTGACGCGTTAGGCGAACAGAAAGCAGCGGGCAAAAGCAGCGCCGATAATATCTTCCGTCAGATGGACGGTGGCGATGTCGCCGGTTCACTCCAGGATATCGACCTGATTATGGATATCCCGGTCAAGCTGACCGTGGAGCTGGGCCGCACCCGTATGACCATCAAAGAGCTGCTGCGTCTGACCCAGGGGTCGGTTGTGGCGCTGGACGGTCTGGCCGGTGAACCGCTGGATATTCTTATCAACGGCTACCTGATTGCCCAGGGTGAAGTTGTGGTCGTCGCCGACAAGTACGGCGTGCGCATCACCGATATCATTACCCCGTCCGAGCGTATGCGCCGTCTGAGCCGTTAATTGATGAAAACCCAGGCCACTGTGACACAGCCGGAGACCAGCGCGTCATCCGGCTCGCCGCTGATGCAGGTCAGCGGCGCCCTGCTCGTCATTATTCTCTTTATTTTGCTCGCGGCCTGGGTCGCCAAACGCGCCGGCTTTACCCCGAAAAAAGGCAACAGCCGCGATCTGAAAATCAGCGCCAGCATCAGCGTCGGCACCCGTGAGCGGGTGGTGATTGTTGATGTGCAGGATGCGCGCCTGGTGCTCGGCGTCACGCCGACGCAGATCACCACACTGCATACCCTTCCTCCTGCCCCGGAAGAAGCGCCGTCCACGTCCGCGCCTGCCGGGCCGGAATTCCAGGCTTTACTGAAAAATCTGCTTAAGCGTAACGGGAGATCCTGATGCGTCGCTTGTTGTCTCTCTCGTTGTTCGCGCTGCTGGGCATTGCCCCTGCGGCGTTCGCCCAGCTTCCGGGGCTGATTAGCCAGCCGCTGGCTAACGGCGGTCAGAGCTGGTCGCTGCCGGTGCAGACGCTGGTGTTTATCACCTCGCTGACCTTTATCCCGGCGATTCTGCTGATGATGACCAGCTTTACGCGCATCATTATCGTGTTCGGCCTGCTGCGTAACGCCCTCGGTACGCCGTCGGCACCACCAAACCAGGTGATGCTTGGCCTGGCGCTGTTTCTGACCTTTTTCATCATGGCCCCGGTGTTCGACAAGATCTATACCGATGCCTATCAGCCGTTTGCTGAAGATAAAATTTCCATGGACGTGGCGCTTGAGCGCGGCGCCCAGCCCCTGCGCGAATTCATGATGCGCCAGACCCGTGAAGCCGACCTGGCGCTGTTTGCCCGCCTGGCGAATGCCGGCCCGATGGCTGGCCCGGAAGCCGTGCCGATGCGCATTCTGCTGCCGGCTTACGTCACCAGCGAACTGAAAACTGCATTCCAGATTGGCTTCACCGTTTTTATTCCGTTCCTGATCATCGACCTGGTTATCGCCAGCGTGCTGATGGCGCTGGGTATGATGATGGTGCCACCGGCAACCATTGCCCTGCCCTTCAAGCTTATGCTGTTTGTACTGGTTGACGGCTGGCAGCTGCTGGTCGGGTCACTGGCACAAAGTTTCTACAGTTAACGAGGTGCGCAATGACGCCTGAATCGGTGATGATGATGGGAACAGAAGCGATGAAAGTCGCGCTGTTTGTTGCGGCCCCGCTGCTGCTGGTGGCGCTGGTCACCGGCCTTATCATCAGTATTTTGCAGGCGGCGACGCAGATTAACGAAATGACGCTGTCGTTCATTCCGAAAATCCTCGCCGTGGTCTGTGCCATTATCGTTGCCGGCCCGTGGATGCTGAACCTGCTGCTCGACTACGTGCGCACGCTGTTTACCCGCCTGCCTTACATCATCGGATAATCCCCCGCGCATGTTTCAGGTTACCAGCGATCAATGGCTCCACTGGCTGAGCCTCTACTTCTGGCCGCTGCTGCGCGTGCTGGCGCTGATCTCCACCGCACCCATCCTGAGTGAGCGCATGATCCCTAAGCGCGTAAAAATCGGGCTGGGGATCATGATTACCATCATCATTGCCCCGACCCTGCCGGTTACCGGCGTCACCATCTTCTCGCCTCAGGGTTTCTGGCTGGCGCTACAGCAGATCCTTATCGGCATAGCGCTGGGGTTCACCATGCAGTTTGCTTTTGCTGCGGTAAGGATGGCGGGCGAGCTGATTGGTTTACAGATGGGGCTGTCGTTCGCCACCTTCGTGGACCCGGCGTCGAAGCTCAACATGCCGGTGCTGGCGCGCTTTATGGATATGCTGGCGATGCTGCTGTTCCTGACCTTTAACGGTCATCTGTGGCTGATTTCCCTGCTGGTGGATACCTTCCACACCCTGCCCATTGGCGGCGAGCCGATGAACAGCAACGCGTTTCTGGCGCTGACCCGCGCCGGCGGGATGATTTTCATCAACGGGTTGATGCTGGCGCTACCGCTGATCACCCTGCTGCTGACGCTGAACCTGGCGCTTGGCATGCTCAACCGTATGGCACCGCAGCTGTCGGTATTCGTGATCGGTTTCCCGGTTACGCTCACCGTTGGCATTATGGTGATGGCGGCAATGATGCCGTTAATTGCCCCTTTCTGCGAACATCTTTTCAGTGAAATCTTCGACTTACTGGCCGATCTGGTTAGCGAGATCCCTGCCACCCCAATCCCACAATAATATTATTGTCATCATGAGGATAATCCTAAAATTTTTATTAAGGACATCCTTCCAGGATATACGTGGCGCGGATTAATAGTTTTAAGCCGTTTCACATAACTAAACATTTACTTTACTTTGAGAACATTCCTGGCAAATTATACGTAACTTTACGGGATAGTGAGTTCGCCTGATTGTCTTCGCCCTGTTTTTTTGCATTCTTCGCTGCAGTTGAAGAGTGTGTAGTCGTCTGCTCACGAAACAGCTTATGTATCTCAGGGCCAGGGTTATTTGTTATCGATGCGTTTCGCTTAATCGGTAATTAATGCGCTGGTTGCAGCATATATTCTGCGCAGACGCCAGGATATATTTTTGGAGTCCCGTATTGTGCCGTTCAGGACGAATGCCAGACTTACTCAGGTGAGCGCTCAGGGTAGATATCGTTGTGCTTTAACGGATAACGCGTTTAGTGAGGGTTTGCTATGTCAACGATTATTATGGATTTATGCAGCTATACCAGACTCGGACTTACCGGCTATTTAGCCAGTCGGGGGGTTAAGAAGCGGCAAATTTGTGACGTAGAAAGTGTGGACGGCCTGGCTGGGGAGTGCCAGAGACGACAACCCCATGTGGTGTTCATTAATGAAGACTGTTTTATCCACTGCCCGGACAGCAGCGAGCAGATTAAGCAGGTCATTACTCAACATCCCGACACGCTATTTATTGTCTTTATGGCAATTGCCAATATTCATTTCGATGAGTATTTATTAGTACGTAAGAACCTGTTAATTAGCTCGAAATCGATCAAACCAGAATCGCTGGACAATATATTAGGCGATTATCTGGCCAAAGATATGCAGTGTACCGGAAACATTAATCTCCCTACACTCTCTTTAAGCCGCACTGAATCAAGCATGCTGAAAATGTGGATGTCGGGTCAGGATACGATTCAGATCTCCGATCAGATGAATATTAAGGCCAAAACGGTATCGTCACATAAAGGAAATATTAAAAGGAAAATTAAAACGCATAATAAGCAAGTCATATATCACGTGGTGCGTCTCACGGATAACGTGACAAATGGTATTTTCGTAAATATGCGATAATTTCACTCTTTACCCTACACGCCAAATAAATATAACGGGTTGCGGCCCGAATTCAGACATTATCACCGGCTTTAAGCAATGATGTCGTCTGAAGGCGGTGATAAGTAAATGTGATTTGCCGGTGCGAGCTACTCGCCCCCGCTGACGCGGGGGGCAAATACATCAGGCCTTTTCAACAAAGATGCCGTCCGGGTGATCCTTTTCATTAAAGAACCAGATGCCCAGCGGGTAGTCTTCGAGTGACACTAAATACATCGTCCCCTCGCTGAACTCCTCAATCGCCAGCACCACGCCAGGCCTGCGCGGCCCGCCGTCCGTTTTCACCGTGACGCGATCGTTAACGTTCATTCCCCTCTCCTCTTACTGGTTTTGTGCCAGTGTAGAACAAAAGCGCCGCGCTGGCACCGCCCCGATGACCGTTTGCCTGCCCGTAAACGTCTATACTTACAGGTGGGTTTGCCGGAGGGAGTGCTGATGAAAACTGTCAAAGATCATTCCGATAGCAGCGTGGACGTTGATGCGCTGCTCGCTGCTATGAACGAGATAAGCGAAAGTGAAGTGCGCCGGGTTGAAAACAGCGACGATCCCCTGCGTGTCAGCGTGGACGGGCGTGAATACCATACCTGTCGCGAACTGGCTGAGGTGTTTGAGCTGGATATTCGGGATTTCAGCGTCGGTGAAATCACCTGCCGGAAATGAGTCTGATCAGCGCCCTGCCGGAAGACAGGCAAAAAAAACCCGGCCGGGGAGGCCGGGAATGAAACTTGCTTTTGCAAGAAGCACTTGAAAATTCGTTACACCAGGAAATCTGATGTGGGACCAACATATCCGCATTTTTTTTCAATAACAAGGATATATTCCATTGGTAAATAACAACTTCTTACTTATATCTTTTAGCTATGGGTCTGCATCCCTTGTGCCCTGCGGCCTGAGCGGTAACGTTCCCAAAAATGAGCCATCAACAATAATAAAGAATTGGGATTTATCCTAATCCCGGGCGTTTTCGTCCCGCCGTTTTCATCTGCTTAAGGAGAGCACGTTATGCCAGCGTTAACTGAGTCATTAGTCATTTTCTCCGATCTCGACGGCACGCTGCTGGATCACAACACCCATGAGTGGGATGCCGCCCGGGCGTGGCTGACGCGCCTGACCAGCAAGCAAATCCCCCTGGTGCTGTGCAGCAGTAAAACCGCGGCAGAGATTATTGCCCTGCAGAAGGAGCTTGGCCTGCAGGGGCAGCCGTTTATCGCTGAGAACGGGGCTGTGATCGCGCTGGATGAGAGCTGGAACGATCATCCGGACTACCCGCGCCTGCTGGCCGGCGCGCGGCATGAAGAAATCCGCCTGTTACTGGGCCGCCTGCGCGACACCCACGGCTACAAGTTCACCGGCATCAGCGACGTGGACGAAGATACGCTGGCCGAGTGGAGTGGTCTGCCGCCGAAGCGCGTATCGCTGGCGATGCTGCAGGAGGCTTCGGAAACCCTGATCTGGCGCGACAGTGATGACAGGCTAGCAGCCTTTACCACCGAGCTGGAACAGAACGGGCTGATGTTGATCGAAGGCGGCCGCTTCTGGCACGTGCTCGATCAGCAGGGCGGTAAAGGACAGGCGGTGGCCTGGCTGATGAAGCAGTACCGGGCGCAGCGCGGAAGTAGCCTGACTACCCTTGGTCTGGGCGATGCCCCCGGCGATGCGCCGCTGCTGGATGCGGTTGACTACGCCGTGATCGTGAAGGGCTACAGCCGCAATCCGGTGATTCTGAAACAGGATAACCCTGAGCGGGTTTACCGCACGGAACAGCATGGCCCGGCCGGATGGAGCGAAGGGCTGGACCATTTTCTTGCTGATGCCTGACCCTCAGCGGGCGTAGACCTGATTGCGCCCGCGCTGTTTCGCCTGATAGAGACGCGCGTCGGCGCTGGCCTGCAGCTGCTCGAAGTTATAGTTATTTGCCTCGGCCGAACAGCTCACCCCAAACGAGGCGCTGAACCGCAGTGACCCGTGACGTTTCACCAGAATCTCTCTGGCATTTAGCCGGGCGCGAATACGCTCTGCGATATTTGCGGCTTCATCCAGCGAGGTATCCGGCAGCAGCACGCAGAACTCCTCCCCCCCTACGCGTCCGGCGATGTCCCCGTCACGCAGTAGCGTAGCCAGCATGGTAGCGGCATGGCTCAGCACCTTATCCCCTGCCTGGTGACCGTAGCGATCGTTGATGCTTTTGAAGTGGTCGAGGTCAAACTGGATCACCGAGTACGGCTTGTGCTGCTGTTCACACTCGCGCGCCAGCATCCAGGCGCGTTCGAAGAAGGCACCGCGGTTGTAGAGCCGGGTAAGCGGATCGTGCCACGCCTGCCAGGTGAGGGTGCTCTGCAGCCGGGTCATGTTATTCACCATACGGCGGATCACCAGCCATGACACCAGCAGCATGGCGGTAAACAGCGTCCAGAACAGGATCAGCGCCACGGTGATATTCCCGAACTCGCCCTGCATTCCCTGTTCCACGGTATGCACCTTGATCAGCACGCCATCAAAGTTGCTCAGTTTTACCCAGCTGATATAGCGGGTATCCATGCGCAACCCGCCCTCGTCCTCCTGCTCAAGGGCATGGGCGAGCTGCGCCTGCTGGACGGGATCGAACAACCGCTCCGCCGGGGGCGAATCCTGCGCCGCGGCAACAATCTGCAGCCGGCTGTCAAAGAGATAAATATCGCCCTGTTCATCTTCATCAATTACCCGTTGCAGATAGCGGTCGAGGGTCTGCAGCGGGAAATCCATCGCCAGTACGCCATACCAGTAGTGCTGATAGTCGAGGGCGACGCTGGCGGTTACGGTGCGGGTGTGTCGCGCCGGATCGTAGAGATGGAACCAGCTTACGCCCCGGGCACGATGGTACTCCCCGGCGTGTTCGTTGAACCAGGGACGGGTGACCTGATGATAGTAATGGGGAAGCAGCGACGGCGTTCCGCGGGTAATGTCACTGGCAATAAAGAAGCCCGCGCGTGAGGTGTACCAGGTGCTCTGCTGCATATCCCGGCCCTCGCCCCCGGCCGAGAGGTGCATCAGATAGCCAAACTCAAGGGCTGCGCTCAGCTCTCCGGGCAGCCGGGATTCATCGCGGTTCAGCAACGGGCTCTGGCTGACGAAATCGTCCGAGACGCCGTTGATCGGCATGCTGCGCGTATTATTCTGCAGCAGCTGCCAGCTGCTTTCCCGACGCTGCTGAGCGAAGTCACGCAGCATCTGACGCGCCACATCGGTCTCCAGCGGCTCTTCCAGCGCAAAACGCATGGCGTTACGGTAAAACAGCAGCTTATCAACGCTGTACTGCAGATGGCGATCGAAACCGGTCGCGACATTATCCAGACTGTTGCGCTGGGAGGCGACGTAAGCCTGCTCAAGCACTACCAGCTCGCGCCAGGTCAGCAGGACCGAACAGATAAACACCACCAGAAAACAGATATTCACCACCCGAATCGGGCGTTGTCCCCAGAACTCACGCCGGGTGATCATCGCTGCACGCATAAAAACTCCCTGAACAGGCTCAGTAACGTCCCTGTAACCGTCGGCGGCAGGTGACGACATCCATTGTATCCGGTCGTTGAGCGCGGCCAGACCGAGCACCGTTAGACATTAGTATGGGTAAACTGTAGACGCAGCGCCGGGTCATTACCACTGATTACACTGAGAGGCAAAGCGCCGCTGGTGTGCGTAACGCCGGCTGAGGATACGATGCATCAGGCGAAACGGCGTGAGGCAGATCAAGGTATTGCGCGAGATGCGCGGAGAATAGCGAGCGTTGATGAAATTCCCCTCGCCGGACGCGAGGGGAATGGGGTGTGTCAGGCAGTCTGCGGCTCAGCGTTACGCAGGGCCACCAGCTCATCTTCACGAAAGGCTTCACGCTGGACGCCGTAACCGTCATACCAGCGGCACTCGACCATGCCGCTTGAGTAGCCAGTCACCACCATGCGCGGACCGCCATTTTTACGCTTTACTTCATCGCTGACCACAAAGCTCATCATTGCCTCCGGTATCATCGGTGAAAACCTCTTCAGGATAGTCATAAGGCGCGATTTTTGCCTGGGCGCAGCGGCTAACAATTAGATTAATCCTGGTGCGCCGGTTTGCCGCGCATCCGGCTAATCATCTTCACCGCCAGCAGCACAATGCTGCCGATAATAAACCCGAGCACCAGGTTCAGCAGCGTTGGCAATACCAGCGCGGCAAATCCGCCCAGAGAGTGAGAAAAATGCTCGATGGCATGATGGAGCGGCGCGATGCCGTGCACTACGATACCGCCGCCCACGAGGAACATGGCGATGGTGCCGAGCACCGACAGGGCTTTCATCAGCCACGGGGCCGTCACCAGCAAGCCTTTACCCACGGCCTTTGCCAGCGCCGAGGCGCGCTCTGACAGCCAGTAGCCGATGTCGTCGAGCTTAACGATAAGCCCCACCAGTCCGTACACCCCTATGGTGACCAGGATGGCGATACCCGACAACACCAGCACCTGAGTGAGCAGCGGCGCGTCGGCGACGATACCCAGAGTAATGGCCACGATCTCTGCCGAGAGAATAAAGTCGGTGCGGATGGCGCCTTTGATCTTATCGCGCTCCATTACCTTCGGGTCCTGCTTCGCCAGTTCGTCGAGACGCTGTTGACGCTGTTCCGGCGTCTCTTTGTGCTTACGGGCGTGCAGGCTGTGCATCACCTTCTCGACGCCTTCGTAGCAGAGGAACGCGCCGCCCACCATCAGCAGCGGCGTAATAGCCCAGGGGGCAAACGCGCTGATTATCAACGCCAGCGGAACGAGGATCAGCTTATTTAAAAACGAGCCTACTGCTACGCGCCATACCACGGGCAGCTCGCGATTGGCGCGCACGCCGCTGACCTGCTGCGCGTTCAGGGAGAGGTCATCCCCCAGTACTCCGGCGGTTTTTTTTGCCGCCAGTTTCCCCATCATTGAAATATCGTCCAGCAGCGTGGCGATATCATCCAGCAAGGTTAATAAGCTACTTCCAGCCACAGTTTCTTCCTTTGTTTTGGTGACAGAGATCATAGTATGGAGTAAAAGCGCGCTTCGTGAAATGTAAACGCTTTGTCAACAATTGTTTAACGTCGTCCTTAAAGTAATTTGCTCGCCGCCGGATAGTTTTGATGATTACTATAAGGGCTCTTTGTTTCTGGTCGTGAGGGAGTATGCGTTTCGCAAAAGTATTGCCGCTCGTTGGATCGCTCTTTGCGCTCTACATTATCTGGGGTTCCACCTATTTCGTTATCCGCATCGGCGTCGAAAGCTGGCCGCCGTTTATGATGGCCGGGGTGCGTTTCCTCTCTGCCGGTGCGGTGCTGCTGGCCTTCCTGCTGCTCACCGGCCACAAACTGCCGCCGCTGCGCCCGCTGCTCAATGCCGCGCTGATTGGCGTGCTGCTGCTGGCGGTGGGTAACGGGTTCGTCACCGTGGCGGAACACCAGCACGTGCCGTCGGGTATTGCAGCGGTGATCGTCGCGACCGTCCCGCTGTTCACCCTGTGCTTCAGCTACTTCTTCGGCATCAAAACGCGCAAAATCGAGTGGCTGGGGATCGCCATCGGTCTCTGCGGCATCGTGCTGCTCAACAGCGGCGGCAACCTGAGCGGTAATCCCTGGGGCGCGCTGCTGATCATGGTGGGGTCGGTGAGCTGGGCGTTCGGCTCGGTCTACGGCTCACGCATCACTCTGCCGCAGGGCATGATGGCGGGTGCCATCGAAATGCTGACAGCCGGTATTGTGCTGCTTATCGCCTCGATGATTTCCGGCGAAAGGCTTACCGCCATGCCGTCGCTCTCCGGTTTTCTCGCGGTGGGTTATCTGGCGGTGTTTGGCTCTATCATTGCCATCAATGCCTACATGTACCTGATCCGCAACGTCAGCCCGGCGATTGCCACCAGTTACGCCTACGTCAACCCGGTGGTAGCGGTGCTGCTCGGTACCGGCTTTGCCGGCGAGGTGCTGTCTCCCGTGGAGTGGCTGGCGCTGGGGGTGATTATCTTTGCGGTGGTGCTGGTAACGGTGGGGAAATATTTCTTTCCGGCGAAACCGGTGATCACATCGTGTGAAGCGGAGAAGCCTGGCGACCTCAGTCGCTGAGGTGAATGCCGCGAATGTCGATATCCGCGCGCACGCCACCGCTGCAGATCCACTCTTCAAGGCGCTCGCTGAGCGCCTCATCACTGAGCTTCGCCCGCCCGCGTAACGCGCACTCCCATACCACCAGCACCCGCCAGCCCTGCTCCAGCAGCAGCGCAATATCCCGCTTATCGCGGGCAACGTTTTTGCCGATTTTATCCAGCCAGAAATCGGTGCGGGTAGCAGGAACCTTAAACAGATAGCAGTCGTGATGATGCCAGAAGCAGCCATGGGTGAAGATCACCGCCTGGTAGTCGTCTACCACGAAGTCCGGGCGACCGGCCAGGGCGGCATCCTGCACCCGGAAGGAAATGCCGAGCGTGGTAAGCAGCCCGGCAAGGCGTTTTTCAATTGCGGTATCGCGCGTGGCGATAGCGCGCATGTTTTTACTGCGCGTCGCTTTGTCGTGTACGTCTGCCATCGGCTTTGTCGCCCCGCGTCATTGCCACCGCCTGCCGGATACGCGCCGACAGTAAGCGCGCCACTGCCGCAAATGCCGGCACCACCACCGAGTTACCAAACTGGCGATAGGCCTGGGTGTCAGACACCGGAATACGGAACTGGCTCTGCCCCGGCGCTTCGAAGCCCATCAGGCGCGCGCACTCACGCGGCGTCAGGCGACGCGGGCGGCGCTGCTGGTTAGCGGCATCGTGGAAATCCTGCACACCCAGGGCTTTATCCCACCCGCGATCCACCAGAATTTCTGCGCCGTCCTTGTAGTAGCGCGCCGACAGCGTGCGCGCCACGCTGGCAGGGTTTTGCGGATCCACCAGCCCATAGCCAAAGCCGTTGCCTTTCGCCTGGTGCTTCAGGGCGTAACGATAGAGATAGTCCCACAGGGTCGGGCTAAGGATGTATTTGGCATCCACCGTCGGATCGAGCAGCTCGCCAAACGCCGGACGCTGCGCCGGATAGTGCTGCGGCAGGTCGCGCAGCGTAAAGCCCTGATGCAGATTGAGATCGCGGCGGAAACCCACCAGCACAATGCGCTCGCGGTGCTGCGGCAGGAAGTGCCTGCCGTCGATCACTTTCGGATCGTCGCGCCCGCTCTCGGCGGCGTCTGCCACCTCGTAACCCAGCTCATCCAGCGTCTGCATGATGATGCGGAAGGTATTGCCTTTATCATGACTCTTCAGGTTCTTAACGTTTTCCAGCACAAACATGGCCGGGCGATGGGCGTTAATGATGCGCACCACGTCAAAGAACAGCGTGCCCTGAGTTTCGCAGGCGAAGCCGTGAGCGCGCCCGAGTGCGTTTTTCTTCGAGACGCCCGCCAGCGAAAAAGGCTGACAGGGAAAGCCCGCCAGCAGCACGTCATGCTGCGGCACCGTGGCGCGAATATGCGCCGCCGCCTCACTGTCGCTCACCTCTTTCCGGTGGCTAAGAGTGACATCGCGGATGTCTTCGTTAAAGTGATGCTGCTGCGGATCGCAGTACCAGTTCGCTTTATAGGTGCGCACCGCATGCTTATTCCACTCGCTGGTAAAAACGCACTGACCGCCAATGGCTTCAAAGCCGCTGCGGATCCCGCCGATACCGGCGAACAGATCGATAAAGCGGAACGCATAGTCGGGATGCGATTTCGGCGGGCGCGGCACCAGCGGCGCTAATGCGGCCTGCTCTGTGCGACTGAGCGGCAAAGCCTCAGGCGTCAGGAACGCTTTTTTCAGCCGGGCAATCGTCCAGTTACGTTCCCCCGCCGCGTTGAGCGTCGCCAGCAGATGCCGGGTATCGTAGATAGCCGCAACCTGCGCCAGCAGACTGCTGTGCTCCCCGGGACCGGCATCGTTCGCCGGCAGCGTCATCTGATCGTTAATCGCCTGTGTATCGTGCATCGCTCTGACCCGAAAAATAAATATTCTACAGCCTAACACAAAACAGAAGGCTGCCCGCACCCTGCGCCATTAATCCCGCAGCCGCGCCGCCACGCTGGTATCGCTGGAGGCATAGTCGCCGTTCAGTTCAGCGCACAGTTTCGCCAGATAATCGACGAGGAAATCGGCATTGCGCTGCGCCAGCTCGCGTCCGCCGGCGGTTTGCATGGTAGCGGGTAGCTTCAGCAGCTTTTGCTGAAAGTGATCGACCGCGTAGCGGCTGTCATCCAGCGAACGTCGCTCCGCCAGCGGGTCCGCACTGTCGAACAGCTCGCGGCCAAGCATGCCGGAGACATAAAACACCCGCGCCAGACCGATTGCCCCCAGTGACTCCAGCCGGTCGGCATCCTGCACGATCTTCGCCTCGATGGTGCGCGGCGCTACGCCAGCACTGAAGCTGTGCGCATGCACAGCGTGCGCCACCGCGTCGTGAAGCGCGGCGGGAAAATCGGGGAAGTCCGCGCTGAGAATAGCGCGGGTGCGCTCGGCAGCCAGCGCAGAGGAGAGGTGGCGTTCAGGATGGTTTTTCGGCAGGCTGACGATGTCATGAAAATAGCAGGCGGCTACCACTACCCTGCCGTCTGCTTGCTGCTGGGCCATAATGCGCTGCGCGCTGCGCCAGACACGTCTGAAATGCGCCAGGTCGTGCGCCGCATCGCTCGACGGCGGCTGCGCGCTGAACCAGGCTTCAAAGCGTTGCTGCCAGTGTTCTGACACGACAGAATTCCTCGCAGGTAGTACCGCACCATGAATAACTCCGCCCACGGTTGCGCCAGGATGAAGCCGAAAAGGCACATCGCGGCCTGTTGCGCAGCGGATGATGCAGTAGAATTAAGAACAGTTTTTGGTCTGAATGCGGGGGCGCGGAAATCGCTCAACGGGATTTTTGTCACTGAAATGTAACGAAATAACTGCTTGAATGAGTGGCGGAGAGAGGGGGATTTGAACCCCCGGTAGAGTTGCCCCTACTCCGGTTTTCGAGACCGGTCCGTTCAGCCGCTCCGGCATCTCTCCGCATCAGTGGGCGACATAATGCCAGGTTCTGTGGCGTATGAACAGACCCGAAATGACCGATTTTGACCAAGTGATGACGTTGCGAGCAAATACGATGATTAAGTGGCCCTGGAAAATTAGCGAACCCTCACCGCATCTCGCGTTGCCCTGGGAGCAGGCGCTTGCCATCCCGGTTCTGGCGCCCCTGTCGCCGGAAGAGCAGGAGAAACTGATCCGCCTGGCTACCCGCTTCGTGGAGCAAAAACGCCTGGTTCCGCTGCAAAATTTCGAACTGGACGATCTGAAAACTGCCCGCATCGCCCTGCTGTTCTGCCTGCCGGTGCTGGAGCTGGGTCTGGAGTGGCTCGACGGCTTTCATGAAGTGCTTATCTACCCTGCCCCCTTTGTGGTGGACGACGAATGGGAAGACGACATCGGGCTGGTGCACAGCCAGCGCGTGGTGCATTCCGGCCAGAGCTGGCAGCAGGGGCCGATCGTGCTTAACTGGCTCGACATTCAGGACTCCTTTGACGCCTCGGGCTTCAACCTGATTTTCCATGAGGTGGCGCACAAGCTCGACGCCCGCAACGGCGACCGCTCAAGCGGGATCCCGTTTATCCCGATGCGTGAAGTCGCCGCCTGGGAGCACGATCTGCACGCCGCGATGGACAATATTCAGGATGAGATTGACCTGGTGGGCGAAAACGCCGCCAGCATTGATGCCTATGCCGCGACCGATCCGGCCGAGTGCTTTGCTGTGCTGTCGGAGTATTTCTTCAGCGCCCCGGGGCTGTTCGCCCCTCGTTTCCCGGCGCTGTGGCAGCGGTTTTGTCACTTCTATCGCCAGGACCCGCTCAAACGCCTGCGCGACAGCTCGCCGGACGATGAAAACGTCACCGGTCAGCTGCACTAACCCAGCGAACTGTTTCTAAAATAATCAGTCGAATCAAAAACCTGATTCGTTAATTGACACTCACCGTCGGGGCTATTACTATGCGCCCCGTTCACACGATTCCTCTGTAGTTCAGTCGGTAGAACGGCGGACTGTTAATCCGTATGTCACTGGTTCGAGTCCAGTCAGAGGAGCCACATTTTAGTATTGAGATGTCTTAATGAGTCTTAATACGTTTTAAAAACAATCAGTTAGATTGACCCAGTTGTCCTGGTAAGGATTACCGGGTTTTTTGACATATGTAGTTTTTGGGGCTTAATCGGGGGCCTTACGGTTCGTTGAACGAATGGAGCCCCCCGCTATGGCACTCACTGACACCGCTATCCGCAAGCTCAGAACTACTGACAAACCCTTCAAACTCGGCGACAGTGCCGGACTGTACCTGCTGATCAAACCCAACGGCTCAAAACTCTGGTACATGAAGTACCGCATTGACGGGAAAGAGAAGAAGCTGGCCTTTGGCCCCTACCCGGATGTTTCCCTGCTTACGGCACGCCAGCTCCGCGATTCGGCGCGTATTAAAATGCGTGCAGGGGTCGATCCAGCCGTTGACAAAAAAATCGCGCAACAGAATAAGGAAAACGGACAGACATTCCGCCAGATCGCCATGAACTGGCATGCCGATCACCGCCGCTGGTCTGCACATTATGCGACGACCATTCAACGCAGGCTGGAAATGTATGTATTTCCGGATATCGGGGACAGATATATCGATCAAATCGTCACGGAAGATCTGCTGTTTACCCTGCGTAAGGTGGAGAACAAAGGCTTTCTGGAGATCACCGCGCGACTGAAAAACTACGTTACGGAAATCATGCGTTATGCGGTGAAAAAGCAGTTAATCAAATCAAACCCCGCTCTGGATCTGGACGGAGAATTTACGCCGCCGGAAACACAGCATTACCCGGCCCTGCCGCTTGAGAAACTGCCAGAATTATTATCCCGGACGGATAACTACTCCGGCAGGCTGCTGAGACGGTATGCGCTGAAGTTGTCGCTGCTCCTTTTCGTGCGCTCCAGCGAACTGCGCTTTGCCCGCTGGAGTGAAATCGACAGGCAGCAGAAGCTCTGGATAATCCCGGAAGAACGGGAGCAGATCGAAAACGTACGCTTCTCTCACCGTGGCACAAAGATGAAAACTCAGCACATCGTCCCGCTGTCCGATCAGGCAATGGCGATCCTGAAGCAGACTGAAGCGCTCTCCGGGCATCTGGCATTTGTTTTCCCCGGTGAATACGACCAGGACAAGTGTATGAGCGACAACACCATCAACAAAGCATTGCGCGTGATGGGCTACGACACCCGGAAAGAGATCTGCGGTCACGGCTTCCGGGCGATGGCGTGCAGTGCGCTGAGTGAGTCGGGACTGTGGAGTAAAGAGGCGATTGAAAAACAGATGAGCCATCAGGAACGAAACAGCGTGCGTGCCGCTTATATTCATAAGGCTGAATATCTGGAGGAACGAACCAATATGATGCAGTGGTGGGCGGATTATCTGGATGCAAACGCAGAGCGGTATGTGTCTCCTTATCAGTATGCGGGACACGAGAGAAAAGCGTCATAGATATGTTTGAAAGAATTAACGCTTTTCAGTTCTTCAAAGAGGCCGCTACGAGATTGCATCTTGCAGTGGCCTTTTTAATTTTACTGGTATTCGTAAAGAAAAACCTTGCTTCGACAAACTAAGACTACGAACCTGAGGGTATGGTTATGGGAGCATTGCTTCAAAATATTTCATTTCCTCCTGATAATTTTAAACAAGACAATTATTCACTTCGGCCATTTCTGTATCAGTCCCTGTTGAATCAATGGTTTCCAGTTGACATTTTTTATCAATCATCTGCTTCCATGAATCTTTCAGAGAAAAAATAAACGACTTACGCTCTGGGTTGTTATCGATTTGTTTATCAATAGATTTATTCAAATTATCTATTGCGGATTTAACTTCTCCTGAGCTTTTCTGATTAACACTCGCCAGCTTTGCCGACAAATCACTAAGACGATCAGTACCAACGGACTTACAATCGTAAACAGATTCCTTCTTGCTATTCAGGTTAGTAACACTAACCCCGCGGCTTTCACTCTCATTTTCATAATTACTAAATATCGTATATTTATACTCTGCATTTACAAACGACACGTTGAAGTAATCAGTTTGATATCGTGAGTAATGATTGTATTTAAATCCTGAATAATCATTACCTTTCGACTCATAGTTAAATTCAGTTTTGCGGTCTTTCGATAAGGTGTACCGAAGTACACCTTTGTTTTCATCTAGTTTGATTGTTCCTTTTGCAGTGTCGCACACAAAATATTCATCACTCGCAAACGATGAACCACACAAAAACATTGCAGCTAACGCAAAGAACTTATAATGATGCATTGTAATTCCTCTCCATTTTTAAATCATATCCTTTTTATGCTTCCCATTATATCTTTTGGCGTAAGCAGGCCGCATCGAAGCGGCCTGCTTATCATAGCGCGTACTAAATGCGCATCATATAAGGATGGTGTTTATCTGTTATGTCATGGCTGCGATTGGAATGGATATGCAACGCTCTCGTTAATTCTTACTTGAGTCGATGACCTTTCTTTAAATGCAGGCCAATTATATGATTTTGTTATGAATTTCCATGAGTAATAATCCTTCGAGTCATCGGTGATTTTAAGGCTTAAGATGCTCCAACTCTCATCATGACAATGTGATTGTTTTGCATAATCATCTTCGGTAAAGCAAGCTTTTATCATTTCTCTTGATGAAAAAGGAATATTTTTAAAGGCTGGTTGATATGTACCATCATCATTAATCATTATGAAATTTGCGTATTCTTCCTCGCGCCCACCTCCGGAATAAGTTGTTGACCATTTCGATACTAACGCAATGGCCGTTTTTAATTTACTTAAAGGATATAAAGCTGGATATATATATACATCGCTTTTGGTAAGTTCATCATCAGGAATATCCTCATTATTAGTTTCTTTAGTGAAATCCCATGAAACTATTTTAGAATACACATCACCTTCTTTTTTCATCTTCATTAACTGAAGATGTGAAGTGGTTAAATAAAAGATGTCATTAGAATTTTTTTCTTTCCAGATAGGAGTTCCGTCTTTACAGAAATCATCGACCGCTTTGCAAATATCAATATATTGGGCACTGTTTTTTTTCAACGCTGTTAATGCAACTGGCTTTGTCGTGATGTCAGTAATACCAGCCACAGCAGAGAAAGATACAATAGCAAAAAATAAAACCAGCTTTTTCATCATTCATCCTAATGTAAATAACTATATGAAAGAAGGGGACACCCCCTTCTCAGTTAACCAAGCGCGTTGATTTTAGCTTTTATATCAGTCACCTTCCCTGAATCCCCACGCCTTTTGTAGAGTGTTACCGCCCTTCTGTAGGCTTTCAGCGCCTCCATCTTATCCTTATCGGTACCGCTTTCATTTCTTAACGGATCGTGGTATCGGCCCCAACTATACGCATATACTCGATAGTTATATATTTCGCTATCTTCAAAAGAGAAGCTATCCTCTTTCTTAAGAATATTAAGATGTTCAGCCTTAAAAACACTCACAGCTCTATTAAAATACTTAAGCCGGTCCTTATATCCATTGAATCCACCATTGATAAGTGCTGTAACCATGATAAAGTCATCACTCTTGGCATGTTTGGATACATTTTTATTCACGCAATAAAACCAAAAGGCAGACCTAACACAATGTGGATATTGTGCTATTTTATTTCTGGCAGCGTCATCTGATTCAAAATCCTCACCAACATATGCACCATACTTTGTATATACATCTTGCCATGTTAATTGAATTAACCCTCGTCCATACCAGGGAGCATAACTGGCTCTTGTTCCTCCAATTTCTTTAGTAAGTGTTTAACCGCCGCTTTCATGGCAGCATTGAGCCAAGAAATGAGCTTTTTCTCTACAAGTTATAATGCCAAATTCGCGGAATCCATCATTAAATGCTGGTAAATACTGAGCTAAAATGTCTTTATCGGCTTTTGGAGCAATATCACACAATTCATCTAAAGTGATATCCCTGCCACATGCACAATTTCCTTTTGGGTTAATCGCTTCCAGAAATTCAAGCGGATGAAAATGCCATACTGAACGTTGACTGGCGAGCAGCGGAACCTTATCCATCCAGTGCGTTGCGTCCAGAAATCCGCCGTTAGCCAGCTTCACAACTGGACTTTCGTCCCTGTCCTTAAATACCGATGACCAGCGTGTATCATCCCGGGTACTGTGCCAGTCGCTGTCGTGTTTCACTATCAGCCGTCGCACATATTCCGGGACGTTCATCTGGTTTGTATGCAGTGCGTCAAACAAATACTGGTCCTGTGATTTATCAGGGTATGGGCTGGGTGGTCTTCTGTTTTCAGCGTTGTGGATCAGGCTGTCATAAAACATTTTTGCCTGTGAATTTTGTGGTCCTTTTTCTCCATCAAAGTGAGAATCGATGCTTTCCAGGGCATCAATAACCCAGCGTTCATCCAGCGTGCGTGTAAAATCGGTTGTCACCAGCATGGTCAACATGCCGGCGGCAAACGGCTTCCAGGGTTTTGCCGCCGGCATGCCCTGCTGAGGCGCGACATAAACCCGCCGCGCGTGCGTCTCGCTGACGGCCGGCGGGAGCGCAACGCCGTTATACGCGACGGCATCCTGGCTCTCCGGCCCATTGCCGCTGTTTTCCAGCCGTACCGCCGCGCTGTGGATTAAGGTTCGCAGCGCGTCCGTCTGGCTGGCGTGCTTTAACTCCAGACACTGCAGCGCCTCGCCGATGGATGTCAGATGCTGTTCCGCCTGGTACAGCGAGCCGAGCTCGGTAGATGTCGGGGTGATGACGCGCATTGCCTGCTGGAGTCGCCTGCTGAGCGCGCTCAGTATTTCCATCCTGGCGCGCACAGGCTGCGGCCAGAAAGCGCCCCACTGCCGGACAATCAGCGCCTCAATAAGCGCCAGCCCTTCGTTGAGGCCAGCCAGGCCGGCTCGTTGCGTTCGCGTAAGGGTATACCAGGCTGCGGTTTGCAGTTCAATGCCGTTGTGTTCAAACAGGTTAAGACAGTACTGCTCAGCCTGCAGCCAGTTCACATCCGGTCGCGCCGGATGCGTCAGCTTGTTCATCTCCTCCCGCAGGCGAGCGTAGTCCGCAAACGTACGCGGATCGCCGCCGGTGTTGAGATGGCGGTCAGTTGGGGTTGTTGTCATGATTTTTATTCGAAAAGTGGATCAGAGGGTCGCGTGCGCATCGAGATACTGCTGCTGTTTCATATGCCGGATCAGCACCCGGCCCTGCGGCATAAACGCCGTACCGTAGCGCACCAGCCCGATACCTTTTAGTTCCGCGTCAATGGCGTAACGCAACTCACCTGGCACTTGCTGTTCGAGTAACGTTACATTGAGGGACTGCAAACGGGGTTCATACTTGAGTACTCGACCTTCCCGGCCTCAAGCCGCAGATAGCTTCCTCCACCGATCAGCGTGATACGTTTTTTTCCGGCAAAGGAGATATCACTTGCTGAGCTCAGCGTCAGTTTCTTCTCAGCAAACAACCGCATACTGGCGTTCTGCGCCTGCACCTCCACTGGGCCTTCTCCTGATTTGACGCTCAGTTGACCGGTGCGGGCAAAGAGTCCCAGTTTCTCTCCGGCCAGCGCGGTCATGTTCACGGGAAAACTGTAAGCAGGTGCGGGAATAGAGCCAGGCGGACCAGACTGACTGAGTCTCTGGACTGACTGCTCCGAGGCGCATTGCCACGGAAAATGCGTGCTCAGGCGGCATTAATCGGTCAGGCTTCTCCAGCTCATCTGTCAGCGTATTACGGATAAAGGAAAATGCCTGATTGATCGCTGGCAGCGCCAAGATATTGTCATCCGCCTGCTGCCAGTCAATGAAAGCCTGAGGTGAATCATTAACCGGACATACAATCGGCTTGTCACCCCGAACGATTATCCACGGTGTTTCAGGCCCGGAAAATTCGGCGCTCAACAGAACGGGCAGTGTGAAACCCATCAGGGATTTAATCTGTTTACTCTGCTGGCGGAGCGTTTTCAGCGTGGAGCGCAGAACGGCTTCATCCTGATGATAATCAGGCAGGCAACGGTACATCATCGAGAGCTGTCCGGCCTGGCGAGGAAACTGCATCTGTATGCTGCGGACAACATCGGTTATCCGGCTGACGTCATCGACACGAAGCCACCACCCCTGGGCTGTTTTACGCAGAGAACTCCCCTGAAACAGCGCATCCAGCCTGTCACCGCATACCAGTACAACAGGGCCCTGGGTGTCAGATAGTGGCAGATCAGCAGTTGAAACGGTGGTGTCGGATACTGGCTGCTCCCGGCGGCAGTTTTTAAAAACATACCAGCCTGCCAGCAAGAGAATCAGCAGAGTGGTCAGGCCATTAAAAACGTTGCCTGTCGGGATGAAATACCACAGCAACCACAGCAGCGCGGCTACGGCTACTAAGGTGTGCAGGATTACCGGAATGACGACTGTTCTACGCATTAGCCATGCAGCTCCGGTAGTTGTGTTGACAACAGTGACTGGAGCCAGAGATGACCACCCCACCACATAACTCCGGTAAGAATGACGGCGAGCGCTATCCAGAACCAGACTGAGCGCATCAGACTCCAGCGATGCTTTCCCATCCGGTGAACAACCAGAGACAAGTCTGCAACAGGCGGAGAAACCCGTTCAGAAAGGGCTTTCACTACCTCATCACGCTGCGACTGGCTGACCGCTTGCAGGCTATATAACCCCTGAAAGCCCAGCGCTATCACCCGGTGATAACAGGTTAAGACGGCCGGGTTCGGTGTAGGCTGACGCAGCACCTCTGCAATCCGATCCCATAGCGCTTCACCAGCCCGAAGTGAGCCAAAAAAACGGGCCTGAAGCGGAGCTTTACGCCAGGCCACCTGGCCTTCATCAACTTTCGGCGCATCCCCTTCCTCGCTTTTTTCAAGCTTACGGCTCATCACCGTTTCGTCCAGCAAGGCACATTGTGCGTAGGAAATATGCTCCACACTGGCGTCGTCATAACCAGCACGCTCCAGCGCTTCCCGCACACTTTCAACCTGTTCAACGCATTTGTTATAAAGCGCAGGGCCATCAAGCGTGACGGCGCCTTTTTTCAGCATGGTGACGGTGAGCCAGGTCTCCGTCATCAGTTCGTCGATATCGATATCCTGTCTCATGAGCGCAATACCGCAAACAGTTCAAGTTCCAGGGCACCAAGTAACTCAGGCACATAGAACATACACACCCCCTGCTCCTGCATTTCATGCGCAGCGGGGCTTTCCATATCAAGTGCGAAGTACTGGTTTTCCATGCGTACTGGTAACGCTGCCGGGACTCTGCTTACCGGGATCAACGGGATCCCCTTGAGTGCCGCACCATAGATCTCGCTGACTTCATCAGGTGAACCCGCCTGACAGAGTGCAGGGAATTTCTCGGCGATCTGCCAGGCCGGGATATCCACCAGCTGCTTCAGACCGCGCCACAGTGATTCCACTTTCTGGAACTCATCATGATGCATCACCGCATCTAACTGGCGGCTGATTTGATGATCCAGTTCGGCGATATGGCGATCGATTAAAGTTTTGTCGAGTTTATCGACGTTTTGTCCTGACTGACGTATGCAATTTAAAAAAACTTGCATCGCCGCGGTGAGACGCTCGCTGGTCGAGGCTTCCGCCAGCGCGCTATCATCCAGAAAGTCATTGATATCGCCGAGGCGTGATGCGGGCGTCAGATTAATTTTTTTAAACAGCGACGTATAAACGCTATCACCCGCAGTATTTTCCAGAACCGTCGTATTTCCCTTTGCAGGCGTTGTTTCAGTATTGACAGACATTAGCATTCTCTCGATTAATCCATTAACAGACAGGCCCGGAGATTATTTCGGGGCGAGCGCACTCATTTCATCGCGTAACTCTCGGGACAGCGCCGGATCTTTAAGGATTTTTTCCAGCTCTTTTCTGAAAGTGGCGTTATCAAGCAGATTAGATTTCAGATCGCGTAATAAATTACGCATCGCCAGCATGGCGCGTAGCTGAGGGATCTGACGGGCGACCTGCTCGGGTTCGAAGTCTTTGATATCCTTGAACGCCAGACGGATATTCTCTTCGCTGCCATCATCAGCCAGGGTATTTTTAACGGTAAGATTTACTGCCGGAGAGAATTCTGAAAGCACGCTGTTGAAATTGTTTTTATTGATATCAAATTTTTTCCTTTCTGATAACGGTCTTGATTCCTCGCCGTTGCTGAAATCCCCCGTCACCAGTAGCTTAAGCGGTAATTCAATCTTTTTCTGCGCCCCGCCGGTATGCAGGTCGAGCCGCAGGTTTATACGTGCCTTAGGCACTTCGTTCTGAAAACTTTCGCTCATAAATCCCTCTGTTACATCGCCATTTAATAATTTTCCGAACTGCACATCTTTACAGCCATGATAAAACGGGCATCTGAATAAAATCAAATAAGCGACCTTAAGACTGTCTATAAGACACCCCTTAATAATATTGATGTTTATTCGGGGTTTCAGGCATCATTGCTGTTAGTTATTATTCAAATGAATACCCCGCCGCGCGATGAACGCCAGAATAAATCGCTAACATCAGCACGTTTTCTGATTATTCTCTATCCGTTAATTTATTTTAATGCTGAATATAACCGCGGCTACTGACGTAATGATCTGTGCACGGGTTCTCAGTATTTTTCAACTGACGCCCTTACCCCGGCTGAAGGTTTCCGCTGCTCTCCCTTGCTCAGGAGTATTAATTTGTTTTTTGTATGCAAACCTGTGCCTCACCATCGGACATAATGCGGCGCGCGTTACCCCCACCGCCTCAAAAATAAAAATAGTGAAACGCATTAAAATAATGCATAACCGTACGCCAGTTCAGACACAATAAGATATTTATTTTTACAAAAAGAAAAACATTCATTTGAACAATAAAGTTCATTATTAATTTATGGAGCTTATTAACTTATCCTGCTGAGCCTGTTAGTTTTTGCTGGCACCCGCTGCTCTGCCTGAATCGCTGGCATAAAAAACCCGCATTGCGCGGGCAGGGGTTAGATCTGATAGTCGATTACCGTCTCGGCTGTGTCCAGCGCCTGACGTTTAATCTCGTCCACCGACAGCGACGGGTTACACAGCTCGATAAAACGCCACACGTAGTTGCGCTGCAGCTGACCGCGCTTCAGGCCGAGCCATACGGTATTAGCATCAAACAGGTGGCGGGTATCCAGCCGCAGAAGATGCCCTTCCTCTTCACCGCTCGCCTGATCCGCCACCAGCCCGATGCCCAACCCCAGTTCAACATAGGTGCGGATCACATCGGAATCCTGGGCGCTGAGCACCACGTCAGGCGTCAGCCCTTTGCGCTGAAACGCCTCATCGATACGCGAGCGCCCGGTGATCCCCTGGCGGTAGGTAATCAGCGGCCAGCGGCTGATGTCTTCCAGGGTAAGCGCGCTGACCTGAGCCAGGGCGTGATCCCGCGGCACCAGCAGGCTGTGATACCAGCGGAACCACGGATAAGCCACCAGCGTCGGGTCGTTGCTCAGCCGCTCGCTGGCGATGCCAATATCCGCCGTGCCGCTTTGTAGCAGCGCTTCGATCTCCTGCGGGGTGCCCTGAATCAGCTCCAGACGGACGTCCGGGAACAGCACGCGAAACTCTTTAATGATCGACGGCAGGCTGTAGCGCGCCTGAGTATGGGTGGTGGCTACCGTTAATATGCCGGAAGCATCGTTGGTAAACAGATCCGCCAGACGACGCACGTTGCTGGCCTCATTCAGGATCCGTTCGGCAATCACCAGCAGGGCTTTACCCGGTTCTGTCATACCTAATAACCGTTTTCCGCGTCGGATAAAGATCTCAATGCCAAGCTCCTCTTCCAGTTCGCGAATGTGACGGCTGACGCCAGACTGAGAGGTATAAAGCATGTTAGCGACTTCAGTCAGGTTGTAGTCCCGCCGCGCCGCCTCGCGAATAATTTTGAGTTGCTGAAAGTTCACATTACCCCCAGGGCATGTCCGACATGGCCCTATTGTTAAAGTGTGGCAAAGGGGTTAACAAATAATAAAAACCTGCATTTTATTACTTTATGGAATAACGCAATGGAAAAGCTGCGGGAAAAAACGGTATTGCCGGAGATGGGTAACGAGGGTGAAAAGAGAGGTAAAAACAGAAAGCGCCAGGTACCGGGCGATGCGATGCGCCGCCCCGTACCTGTTAGCAAGTATCAGCTGACCAGCATCAGTTCGCGATTCTCCAGCGCCGGACGCGTCACCAGTGACATAAGAATTTCTTTTACTGCCTGTGCCTGCGGAGAGAGCGGCATCCGCGCCGACACATTCAGCGACAGCGGCAGGCTCATGGAAGGCGTGGTGATACGCGCCATCCAGCCGTTGGCTGCACCCGAGAGCGAACGGGCAGCGGATTCCGGTAGCACCGTAGCACCCATACCACTGGCAATGGCGGCGGTCAGGGTAGATACCGATTCGATTTCGCCGATGATTTTAGCCGTCAGACGACGCAGGGAAAATGCCTCATCTACGCGCTTACGCACAGCGCTGTAGTCGCGCGGCAGGAAAAGATTCATCTCCGCCACTGCCGAGAGTTCTACCACCTGGCCCGGGCAGTCGCGGGTGCCGACGAGGTAGAGATCCTCCTTCAGCAGCGGCTGGCTGTTGATGCCGGCGGTGGGCGAGCGGTCGTATAACACGGCCATATCAAGCTGGCCGTTGAGCACTTTATCATTCAACGTGGAGCCGCTGTTTTCATGCAAATACACCACCACATCCGGCAGCTCGGCGCGCACCGCCTGCAGCAGCGGCATAGTGACAGAGGACGCTGCGGTTCCCGGAGCCAGGCCAATCGAAACGTGACCGCTCAGGGTTTGCCCGACGTTGGTTACCGCCAGCTGCGCCTGTTCACACTGCCGTAAAATGGTTCTGGCATGGGTGTAGAGGATCTTACCCGCTTCGGTCGGGGTGACACCGCGTTTGGTGCGGATCAGCAGCTGCTGGTCAAGCTCCCCTTCCAGGGTTGCGACCTGCTGGCTCAGCGCGGGTTGCGCAATGTGCAACACTTCTGCGGCCTGAGTCAGGCTCCCGATATCGACGATTTTTACAAAGTACTTCAGCCGTCTTAAGTTCATGTGGTGTCTCCTGTGCGGGATGCCGATGCCAACGTCGGCAGTGATGTCACAGGAGGAGTTGCAAGATGCTTGCCAGTTTTAAGAATTGTCTGCGTAACCGGCTAAGGGGCTGGATAATAAGAGAAACTAATAAGGTGGGCTGGTTTCATTATTGAAACATCGGTTCGTTATATGCCCCATAAGGGGTATGCTTGCACCATCACGGTGCACAACGATAAGAAATGCGCATGGCTGCTGAAATTGTCAGCAAACGATGCGCGGCAGGTGAATCCGGCTTTGACAAGTGTCCGGCCCCCCGCTACTATTCGCCCCGTTCACACGATTCCTCTGTAGTTCAGTCGGTAGAACGGCGGACTGTTAATCCGTATGTCACTGGTTCGAGTCCAGTCAGAGGAGCCATATTTAAGAAGCCCGCTTAAGGAAACTTAAGCGGGCTTTTTGCTTTTACGCCCCCAGGCGCTATGCGCGCCATCCCATCGCCGGTGCGACGTGTTTCAGGATGGACTCAATCACGTGCACGTTATAATCGACGCCGAGCTGATTCGGCACTGTCAGTAACAGTGTATCGGCTTCGGCAATCGCCTCATCCTGTTTCAGCTGTTCAATCAGCTTCTCCGGCTCCGCGGCATAGCTGCGCCCGAAAATGGCGCGGGTCTTCTCATCCAGGAAGCCGACTTTATCACTGTCATCGCGGCTGCCACCGAACCAGGCCCGGTCGCGGCTATCCATCAGGGCAAAGATACTGCGGCTGACCGACACGCGCGGCGTGCGGGTATGACCCGCTTCTGCCCAGGCCGCACGATAAGCGCGGATCTGCTGCGCCTGCTGAACATGGAAAGGCTCACCGGTTTCATCATCTTTCAGGGTCGAGCTTTGCAGGTTCATACCCAGCTTTGCCGCCCAGACCGCGGTGGCGTTGGAACCTGCTCCCCACCAGATACGCTCCCGTAAGCCTTCAGACCAGGGTTCAAGCCTTAACATGCCGGGCGGATTGGGGAACATCGGCTGCGGGTTTGGTTTCGCAAACCCTTCCCCGCGCAGCGCGTCGAGCAGCGCTTCGGTGTGGCGGCGCGCCATATCAGATTCGTTTTCACCCGCCGCAGGCTGATAACCGAAATAGCGCCAGCCGTCTATAACCTGTTCCGGTGAGCCGCGGCTGATACCCAGCTGCAGACGACCACCGGAAATCAAATCCGCCGCACTGGCGCTCTCGGCCATGTAGAGCGGATTTTCATAGCGCATGTCGATCACGCCGGTACCGATCTCGATATGACGCGTTCTGGCTCCGATAGCCGCCAGCAGAGGAAACGGTGAAGCAAGCTGGCGGGCGAAGTGATGGACCCGGAAATACGCGCCATCGGCACCCAGCTCTTCGGCGGCCACGGCCAGATCGATGGACTGCAACAGGGCATCTGCGGCGGTGCGCGTTGCGGATTGCGGGGAAGGTGTCCAGTGTCCGAAAGACAAAAAGCCGATCTTCTTCATGGCATTGCGGTCCTTATTCAAAAAAGGGGAGCGGAAGCCGATCCGCTCTGATTGCCCTTACTTTCCCCTTTTAACGCATAAGAATAAATGCCATTTGTTTCACATAAAGCGTCAAATTTATTGATGTAACCCTAAGTTCCGACACCGGCGGATGACGGGTCGTTGAAAGCGCAGCGGTAAAATCAAGAAAATGCGTGCAGGCGCCAACGCTTTTTACGCTGTTGCCTTGAAGATGCAGTCGCGCTGCGAAGCGCACCGCAAAAGAGAGCGGGAGGCCACCCGAGCCTCCCGGTTAACCGAATCACCCCTCGTTATCGAGGTCGGCGCGCTCGGCTTTAGCGATGCGCTTGCTCCAGATCACCGCCAGCTTTTGCGCCCGGTTGATCTCCTCCGGCTCCATAGAAGCTTCGAGGTCGTTAAGCGCGGCCAGCGCCTCTTTCATGCCGTCGGTCGAGGCCAGAGAGAACCAGGCATAAGCGTGGATACGGTTGCGCGGCGCACCCAGTCCCTCCTGACGCAGCAGGCCCATCCGGTACTGCGCCATGCGGTTCCCGGCATTCGCCGCCAGACGGTACTGCTTAAAGGCGGCGGCGAAATCCTCTTTTCCGCCCTGCCCCAGCCGCAGCATTTCCCCATAGGCCAGCCGCGCCTGCGCATCGCCTTTCTCCGCCAGCGCCGCCCAGAGGGCGCGCGCTTCTTTATCTTCGCCGCGTGCGGTATATCGCCCCGCCAGCGCGTACTGAGCATCGCTGTAGCCGCCCGCCGCTGCGCGTTTCAGCCACAGCTCCTGGGCCTCATCGCTGCGCTGACGCTGGCTGTAAAGGTACTGCGCCTGCGGATCGTTGCCGTTAACCGCTTTTTGCAGCCAGGCCGCCCCGGTCTGGTCGTTCTTTACCACGCCACGGCCGGTGAACCAGGTTTCAGCCATCCAGCGCTGGGCGGCGGCATCGTTGCCGTTGGCGGCTTTTTCATACCACCCGTACGCCTCTTTGCCGCTGGTGTGCTCCCCCATCCAGCGCTGGGCCGGGGCATAGCCCTTTTTAGCGCTGGCAAAGTAGAGCCGCTGCGCCATGTCGCTGCGCCTCTCCACGCCCGCTCCGGTTTCATAGCGCTGCGCCAGCTGCCAGAGCGCCCGGGGATGTTGCTGATCCGCAGACTTCTGCAGCCACACCAGCCCCTCCTGTTCCGCCCCTTCATGGTCAGCAAACCACTGCGCTAACGCAAGCTGCGCCGGAGCATGCCCCTGCTGCGCCGCGGTTTCGAGAATGTCGATGCAGTCGGTTTCCAGCTTACCGCTGTGCTGTTGCTGGCAGTCCTGCGCCAGACGGTAGCTGGCCTCACCATTACCGAGCGATGACCCCTTTTCCCACCAGACCCGCGCCAGCTTCTCATTGCGCGGCTCACCCAGCCCGGCGCTGTACCAGTCTCCCACCTGCCTGGCGGCATCGCCGCGCTGCTCGCTGGAAACCGACGCGAGTATGCTCTTGTCTCCCACCTGCTTCATCAGCGTCATCGCCTGCGGGTAATCCTTACGCGCCGCCAGCATGCGGGCGTAACGATACTGCGCCTGCGGGTTGCCCTCTTTCGCCGCCAGCGCCAGATCGCGTTCCGACAGGGAGTCCACACTGGCAGCACAGCCCGTCAGCAGCACGCCGCCAATAACCAGCGTGACGAGTCGTTGTTTCACATGGCCCCCTTTCATGGCGCGGTGCGGGTTTGCTCAAGCAGATACATGCGGGTGTTCAGCCCCTTCAGCTCGTCCAGCATGGCGTTCAGTTCGGTCGGGCTGATGCGCTCCTGCGCTGCCTGACGTTTTTCCAGCTGGCCCAGCCGCACGCTGAACGGCACATCCCGGTTGAGGTTTTTCTGGATGTCATACACCGCTGACTTCAGGTAAGAGATGGTGACGGTTTTACGCTTGCGCTCCAGATCCATCAGCTCAGCGATAAGCCCGTCAACGCTGCGGTTCGCCTGCTGCCAGGCGGCCTCGTCGTGTTTGTCGCCGGTCTGGGCGCGCAGCATCTGCTGCCACTGGGTATCCATCGCGTTCACCGCCAGCGAATCCGGGTAGAGCACGCGCACCGAGTTACGCAGATCGTCGCCGAACTGATAGAGCCACAGCGGCGAGGCCTGCTGCACGCGGGTGAGCTGCGCCTGATAGTTGCTGGTCACCTCTGGCTCCATCTCGCGCAGAGTCTGCTCGCCCAGCGCCATGCGAATATTGCGCAGCTCGCTGAAGTTAAGCGCGCCCGGCAGCGCCCGCGCCGGTTTGCCAAGCAGGGTGATGGCGTCGTTCTCGCGCGCCGCTTCGGTGGTGGTCCAGCGGTCCCAGCCGGCAAACAGCGCCACCGGCAGCGCGCAGGCCAGAAGGCCGCTGGCGAACCAGAACCACGCCGGTTTGGCTTTTTTATGGGTTTCGATTTTCAGTACCGTCGGCTTGAGTGCGCCCTTCTCGCGCCCGACGATGATGCTGCCTTTTGGCATTGCCTGCTCCATGCCCGGCTGGGCGCTATCGCTGTCCGGACGGAAGTACACCATCGGCGGGATCTGCATGTCCTGCTGATGAATGTCCTGCTCGTCCGAGACAATCACGATTTCGGTTTCATCAAACAGATGGGTATAGCCTTCGATAAAGTGGATCAGGTTTTCGACCCGCGGCACGCGGCTCAACCCGACGTTGTGCAGCTTCTCGCTCATCAACTGCAGGGCGCGCTCGCAGCGGTAGATATAGCGCTTGTCTTCATGGCTGATGCTGTACTGGCGGATCACGTCGCTGATGCGGGCGATAAACCAGTCCAGCATGTCAACGCGCGCCCGCGCCTGGTGTACCGGCGGCCAAAAGTTGTCCCACTGGGTAACGATCAGGTTGGCGAGAAACTCGCAGCCTTCGGTAAAACCGTTCAGCCCGTGCAGGCGCGAGCGGGCGAGCGTGAAGTAGATCGCCGTCTGCAGATCGACGCCCTGCTTCTCAAAGATGATCATCGCCATCTGGTGAACCAGCTGCCAGTCAATCTCCGGGCGCGAGGCGTGGCTGAGCTTGTTGATCTCCCCGCGCAGGCGCTCATACTCCGGCAACATGCGCGGATCGCGGCCTACATTCATTGCTTGCTGTGCATCGTGCATAACCAAATTCCATCAAAGAACCGGGGCCACGCGGCCCCGGTGAATTAGTAAAGGGTTTCCGGCAGGCGGAACTGGCTGAACAGGCCGCTGGCAAACGGGTTGTGGCTCTCATCGCTGTAGACGCGATAGGTCATCGACCCGTTATCCACCGCGAAGCGCGCATCAAAGGAGCCGCGGTTCATCTTCGTGCGGGCGCTGGCGTCCATCATGCGGAACATCGCCCACGGCCCGGCATAGCTCAGGCTGCGCGGTGAACGTTCGGCGTTGTCCGGCACCAGAATCAGCTTGCTCTGCGCCCCGTCACGCATGGCGTTCGGCCATACCAGCGGGATCTTCTGGCGGCGGCCGTGGGTGTACTCCAGCAGCTGACCGTCGAGGTTAAGCACGCTGCGCCGCTTGTTGGCAGTCAACTCAATCGGCTCCATCACGAAGTGGAACTCCAGCCCGCCCTGGGTGTTAAACAGCGCGTTGCGGATGTTCTGAGCGCGCTCCAGCTGACGCAGCAGCTCCATCTGCACCTCGCTGCCCGATTCACTCTCCAGCATCCCGGCATCCACCAGCGGTTTGAGGTTGCTGGTATAGAAGCCATCCAGCGTGCCGCCCGGCGCGAAGAAGCGCTCCACTTCCGAGAGCGGCGCATCGTCTTCCGCCTGCGGATCGAACGGATAGCGGTGGGCCAGCTGATCGTTAAACGGCGTCACCACCTTGTTGATCCACTCATCGTTGAGCGAGGACATCGCCAGGTTAACCGTCAGGCCCGATACCTGCTCAGCAATCTGGGTGACCCAGCGATCCAGCGGCGCAGGCAGGCTGCGGGCGTACTGCTGCAGCACAAACGCCGGGTCGGAGTACTGGTTCGCCTGGCGCTGCTGGAGCGCTTTCAGCGCTGCGGCACCGGGGTCCACCGCGTTCACAATCTGCTCCAGCCAGTGGTAGAGGTCGGTCAGTTTCTGGTTCACTTCCTGGATCAGCGCCACGTTGTCGCCGCGCCCGCTCAGGGTGTCGTTGAGCGGAATGAACGGCCGGGCGATACGGGTGTTGATACTCTGCGCCGCCTCGCTGCTCTCCTCGCCCAGCTTACGGGCGCGGGTGTTGTCGCTCAGGGTAGTGATAACGCGCTGGAACGGCTGCTCGTTGCCGGTAATGGTGGTCAGCACGTCCAGCGCCTGTTCCGGGGTCTCAAAGGACTGCACATCAATATTGGCGAGGGTTTTCTGCCAGTGGTTGACGTAGTCGGTGATGTAGCGGTCGTTGACCTGGCGCTGGATCTCGTTGCGGTCCGCCTCGCTCAGGTGCACGCGCTCGCGCAGCCCCAGCACCCACGCATCCAGCGCGGTGAGGTCGAACAGGGTTTTATCCTGACGCACAAAGTAGTCGTTAAAGCCCGGCCAGGTGAAGAAGCGCGGCACGGCACCGGCTTTATCATTGCGCAGGGCAAAGACGTTATCGAAGGTCTGTCCGACTTCGTCACGCACCATCAGATCCGGCGGCAGCGCATCGGTGGCACGCAGGACAAGGCTCTGATAAACGCGCTGGAACAGCGGCAGCTTGCTCAGCTCGCGCTGCGCCTCCGCCACCGGCGTAACGAACGGCTGCCAGGCCGCGATCGCTTCCGCGTCGCGGTCGGCACGCGCTTTATGCCAGTCGGTGTGGTCGAGGGCGTACTCCAGATGCTGCATCAGCTGCTCCTGGATCGCCCCCTGATTAGGGAAAGCTTTCTGCCAGCGCTGGGCCATATACTGCTGCACCAGCGGCTTGTTGCGCCCGGAGGCATCTTCGATCATGCGCATCACGCGCAGTACGCTGAGCCTGGCTTCGCTCGATGGCGGCGCATCGCGCAGATCCTGCTCCAGCCCCACCATCAGCGCCGGCAGGAAACGCACCTGCAGCAGCTGCAGGTAAGAGCCTTCCACGTAAGGTCCGATGCGGTCGCCTTGATACAGCCCCATATCCGCCAGCCGGGAGTCCTTCTCACGGTAGTTGCCGAACGACAGCGTGGCCTCGCGGATCAGGTTGAGGCGCGGCAGCTGGCTGACGCCAAAACCGCCGCTCTCTTCCACGTCACGGGCGTTAATAAACTGCTGGGCGCGGGCCAGCACGT
Source organism: Siccibacter colletis (assembly GCF_025914095.1). Classification (NCBI taxonomy): domain Bacteria; kingdom Pseudomonadati; phylum Pseudomonadota; class Gammaproteobacteria; order Enterobacterales; family Enterobacteriaceae; genus Siccibacter; species Siccibacter colletis. The sequence goes on from NZ_CP074352.1 coordinate 2,539,722, forward strand.
TGCGCCCCGCCTCTTCGTTAGTGCGGTAGTAGTGGTGCCAGCCGGCGGTGAGCGCCACGGCACCCAGCGCCATCAGGCCGACGCCGGTGGACATGCGGCGGCGGCGGTACAGGCTGTGCAGACGGCTCTCGCCTGCGAGGTGCGCTTCCGGGAACACCACGCTCTTAAACAGCTCGCGCACAAAGAAGGTATTGGACTCACCGCGCTGGGAGGCATAGACCGCCTCCGGCAGGTGATAGCGCTGGGAGGCCGCTTGGGCAAAAGCATCAAACGGCACGCCCTGCTGGTAAACCGAGCTGAGGTAGATGCCGCGCACGCGCAGCATGTTACGGTCGTCCTGCACCAGCGCTTCGCTCAGCACCTCATGCAGATAATCCTTCAGACCGGCCAGCTGGCGCACAAAGGAGAACAGCTCGGCGGCAGCGGCTTCCCCGGTGTAGGGCAGCATTTTGTCGGCGAGGTTATCGTTCAACCCCTCCACCCAGCGGTCCCAGAAGCTGTCCAGCTCTGCCAGCCACTCGTGCGGCTGCTGGCTCTCGCTGCTGAAGGTGACGCCGAGCAGCGACTGGCGGGTCTCTTTATCCAGATGCTGAAAGAACGCGTTGAAGCCGTTCAGCATATCGAGCCGGGTCAGGGCGAAGTAGATCGGCAGCCGGGTGTTCAGGGTGGAGGTAATATCCAGCAGGCGCGCGCGCAGCAGCTGGGCGCACACCTTACGCTCGGCGACGCTGGCCTGGGAGAGCCACGCCAGATCGAGGGTCAGCACCAGGCCGTTGAGCGGCTGGCGCTTGCGGTTGTCGTTGAGCCAGTTCAGCAGGTGCTGCCACAGGCGCTCATTGCGCAGCCCATTCGGCTCCAGATCGGAAACCGACTGCATCAGCAGCTCCCCTTTCGGATCGAGGATCACGGCCTCTTCCCCCAGCCAGCAATCCACTTTCTGATCCACCGCCAGGCCACGCAGCTCGGCGGTCAGACGGGCATTGAGCTTGTTGGCGTTGTTGGCGCGGTGTACCAGGCTACTTTTTCCGCTGCCCGGCAGGCCCACCATCAGATACCAGGGCATCTGGTAGAGCGAACCGGCGCCCAGATTGGTGCGCAGCGCCGTCAGCCAGCCGTCAAGGAAACGCTGCTGGTTATCGACGAACACCTTGTTGGGGTCCTGCTCTACCTCGACCAGCTCCTTGCGCTCGGCTTTTAGCTGCTGCATACGTTGCCAGATGCGCCAGACGCTGACGCCGCAGGCCACCCACAGCCAGACGACGGTGAAGATCACCCGTCCCCAGATGCTCTCCAGCGGGCGCGCCCCGGCCAGCGCCAGCTTTGGTCCCAGCCACCAGGCCAGCACCAGCACGACGCACCACAGCACGATACCGAGCAGCAGCCACGACGGCTTGAGTTTCGGCAGTTGCTTACGCAGTAAGGTAATAAGTTTGTTTAACATAGGTTACCGCTCAAAAAAGTCCTGTTAACGGGCTTTGGCCAGACGCTCAAGGCGTTTCACCAGTCCCGGTTCCCACTGCGCCAGCCCGAGGCGGTGCGCTTCCTGCAAAAGATGGTGATAGTGCTGTGCGGCCAGGGTTTTCATGCCGTCGGCGGCCAGCAGCTCCGCCAGCATCATCCCGGCGTAAAACTGCTCGCGCGGCTCCGACTGCTGCCGCGTTTTGTCATCCAGCAGCGCCAGCGCGGCGTTCAGCCCCTGCGTTTTCCGGCAGGCAGCCACCTCGGCGGCCAGATCCTGGCCCTGCTCGCTCCCCTGCCCGGCGCTGCCCTTCGCACCGCGCAGCCACTCTGCACAGCTTTCGGTGAGAAACGCGCTCTTGTCGCTGAAGGTCAGCTCGCGCAGCACCGGCAGGCGCTGTAGAAACGCCTCCAGCTCCGCCGCGATGGCCGCCGCCACTTCGGGAAAGCCCAGCTGCGCGGCCACGCGTGCCGACAGGCAATGCCCGTCGAACCAGTACGGCGACAGCACCAGGCTCTCTTCAATCTGCTTCCACAGCGCGTTATCCGCCTGGGGCAGCGCTGCGTGGTATTCGCTGACGCGATCGGCCGCCACCGGAGCGAGCTGGGTCTGATTGCCGCGCGAGGTCACCGGTGCGGCGGTGATGGTGCTCCAGATGGCGTGGCGGCGCAGCCGGTAACCCACCGCCGCATCAGGCTGCTGTTCAACGATCAGCCCGGCCACCTTCAGCAGGGTCTGCCGCCAGGCGCGTTCATTCGAGGTATCGATCTCCGGCGCGGCGGCGCTGCTGCTCTGGGTGGTGACCACCGTACTGGCGGTGACCGGGGCCGGGGCGCTGTCGGCCTTCGCCTGCTCCTGCTGGCGCGATCGGGCGCGACGCAGCGCCGGGATCAGGGTCTCCAGCGGATCGGTCTTTTCCGGCGCGACGCGCAACAGCGTCTGCTCCAGCCGTTCGGCGTGGGCCAGCAGCTGATCCAGCTCGGCCGCAGAGGCCTGCTCGCCGACACGACCGAGCGCTCCGTCGAAGCGGCGCACCATCTGTACCAGCAGGCGCTGCTTCTGCATGGCGCTGGCGGGCCAGGCGATGGCCCAGTAAGCCTCGACCCAGCTGTTGAGCAGGATCAGCGCGGTGCCGAAGGGCGTGGCTTTTGCCGGGTGCTGCAGACAGCGCACCAGCTGCACCAGCACGCGCATATCTTTGGTTTTGCTCTCCAGCAGCGTCAGGCACATGCCTGCCACTTCGGTCAGGTTCACCTGGCTGTGCGCCAGCGAGCCGAGCTTCACCAGTTCGGTTTCAATGTTCTCCCACAGCGGATCGTCGGCTGCGATGGCGCTGCGCTGCGCCTCATCGGGCAGCGCGGCCAGCAGTCGCTGACACCAGGGGTGACGATGCTCCATCCGGCCCCCTACCAGCGACACAGCTGGCGCAGCGGCTTCACCGCCTCGCCCATGCCGGTTAACGGGATACGCACCTCGCGCCCCTCGTCGCTGGTCAGCGTCAGTTCGTGCTGACCGGACCAGCGCTTCAGTTCGTCGATGGCCGGCAGACCGCGGCCAAATTCCAGCAGGCGGCCCTTATCGCGCACAAACCAGTTGCCCGAGGCGGGAACGCCGTCGAGGGTGGCGGTAACATTCTCCCCTTCCCAGGGCAGGGTCATGCGCACGCGAATGTGGGTGATGGCGTTCAGACAGGCGACGCTGAAGGTGGCACCCGGCGGCACGCTGCGCGTCAGGGTCAGGTCGCCGCTCAGGGCATCTTTCTCCAGCCGCCAGCCGGTGGGGTCCGCTGCGGGCGCGGCGGTGGTCGCCGACACGCGACCCAGCGCGTCGTAGCAGGCCAGCCGCAGCTCAGCGCTCTGCTCCTTCTGGCACTGCTGAACGCTGCGCTCCAGCGGTGCCGGGCCAAAGGCCGAGGTCAGGAGCGGTAACAGGGTGAGGACGCTCATTACTGCACCTCCAGCTTCATGCATTTATGATCCAGCGTGCGCCGGGCGATATTCAGACTCTCGGCTACCCGCAGGCGATTGCCCTGGTAGTAGCGCAGCCGGGCCGCAATCACCGCGGCCTCGTAGTCGCATAACGCCTGACGCAGATCCTGAATGTGGTTGTAGTCGTCGCCCATGTCGCAGGCATCGTCCTCAAGACGGGAGAGTATCTCCAGCGGCAGCGCATCAGGCCCGATGTCGCCGCCGTCGGCGGTGTGGGCGCAGGCCACCTCCAGCAGGTTGCGCAGCTCGCGTACGTTGCCGGGGAAGGAGTAAGCCAGCAGCATCGCCAGCAGCGGGCGGCGCAGGGTGCCGAAGCGTTTCCCTTCACGCTCGCCGAAGCCGGCGATGAAATGTTTACTCAGCAGGGCAATATCCTCGGCGCGCTCGCGCAGGGCGGGCACCAGGATCTGGCTCTGACACAGGCGGTGAAACAGATCCTGACGGAAACGGCCGTCGGCGACCTGCTCATCCAGCGGCTGGTGGGTAGCGGCAATCACGCGAAAATCCGAGTGGCACTCTTTGTCACTCCCCAGCGGACGGTAGCAACGCGTCTCCAGCACCCGCAGCAGTTTGGCCTGCATCGCCAGCGGCATATCCCCTACTTCATCAAGAAACAGCGTGCCGCCGTGGGCCTGGGCCACCAGCCCCTCTTTATTGCTCTGCGCCCCGGAAAATGCTCCTTTGAGGTAGCCAAACAGCTCGCTCTCAATCAGGTTTTCCGGGATGGCAGCGCAGTTGATGGCCACAAAGGGGCGGTCGGCGCGCGGTGAGCACTGGTGCAGCAGGCGGGCCACCACCTCCTTGCCGGAGCCGGTTTCGCCCTGTATCAGCACGGACAGCGAGTGCCCGGCGATCTGCGCAATCTGATCCCGCAGATGGCGCGCCGCGGTTGACTGCCCCACCAGCTGATTTTCCAGCAGCGTAGCGGTGTGGCGACGCGCTTCGCTCTCATCGGCAATCTGGCGCAGCGAGGCGCGCAGCTGGGTGCTTTCCCGCTGGTTGCGGCGCAGGGATTTCACCCGCGCCAGCTGACGGCCAAACACCTGCAGCAGCAGCTCCAGATCGCCGGCATTACGCCAGGCCCACAGCTGGTCGCCCTTGTCGAAGATCCCCAGCACGCCGCACAGCTTGCCGGCGGCATCAGGGATCGGCAGCGCCAGCAGCCCGTTGTGCGTCCCCATATCGGTCAGCAGCTGACGAAACGCGGCATTGTCGATGCGCGCGCCGCCATACAGCGTGTCCCAGATGCGCACCTGATTTTTCAGCATCACATAGGCCAGCGGCTGGCCGAAATCATCGGCTTCGAGCGCGAGCGCAACCGGCGTGTTGCCGGCCAGCCCACGGCACTCCAGCTGGCGCCCGCTGAACTCCGGCAGGCCGACCAGCACTCCCTGCGGCTGCCAGTGTTTGTGCAGCACCGCCAGCAGCCAGTCGGTCAGGGCAATCTCGTCATCCGGCAGGGTCAGCGAGAGTGCGAACTCCAGCGCGCGTTGCATGCTCACCCCTCCAGGCCGCACGCAAACTCACCCTCAGCCAGGGTGAAGGTGATGCGCGACACCGGCTCGCCCGTCGCCATGCGCTGCAACAGCTGCAGCGAAACCGGCGGCAACAGCGCACCGTCGATGATCGACTCCAGCATGCGCGCCCCGTTCTCGCTGCGGTTGGCACGACGCAGGATCTCTTCCGGCACCGCGTCGTCAATCTCCACGCTGGCACCAAAGCGGGTTTGCAGCAGCGTCACCAGACGCGCCAGTTTGCCCTGCACGATGGCTTTCAGGGTGTCGTGGCCCAGCGGCAGGTACGGGATCACTTCCATACGCGCCAGCAGCGCCGGTTTGAAGAAGGTGGTCAGCTCCGGGTAGAGCGCGTCCAGCAGCACGTCCTGGCGCTCGGCGTAATCGACAATGGTCTGGAAACCGAGGTTAGAGGTCAGGAAGAACACCACGTTTTTGCAGTCGATGATGCGCCCTTCCCCGTCGGCCAGCTCGCCCTTGTCGAACGCCTGGTAGAACAGGTTCAGCACGTCCGGGTGCGCCTTCTCCACTTCATCGAGCAGCACCACCGAATACGGTTTCTGGCGGATGGCTTCGGTGAGAATGCCGCCCTCACCAAAGCCGACGTAGCCCGGCGGCGAGCCGATCAGGCGCGACACCGTGTGCTTCTCCTGATATTCGGACATGTTGATGGTGGTGAGGTAGTTGCGCCCGCCAAACAGCAGGTCGGCAATCTGCACCACGGTTTCGGTTTTACCGACACCGCTTGGCCCTACCAGCAGGAACGCCCCGAGCGGGCGACCGGCGCGACGCAGATCGGCGCGGGCAGTGAGCAGATGCTTGTGCAGATGCGCGATCGCCAGCCCCTGGCCTTTGATGCTGTCGCCCAGGTAGTCCGGCAGACGCGTCACCACGTCCAGCTCGCTCTGGGAAATGCGGTTCACCGGCACCCCGGTCCATTCGGCGATCACCGCCGCAATCTGCGCGGCGTCAACGTGGACGGACAGGCGCACTGCGCTCTTTTCAAATTCCGCCAACGCCGCGTCCTGGGCTTTCAGTTCCGCACCGGCAGCGTTAATGTCTGCCGGCGGCTCGTCGCTCAGCAGTTCAGCGCGCAGGGCAATAATCTGCTGCACCAGCGCCTGCTGCTGCTGCCAGTGGGCTTCGTGCTCAGCGAGCGTTGCGCGGTCGCTCTCCTGCTCGCTTTCAAGGGATGTCAGACGCTCGGCGTGATCGCCAAGGCCAATGCGGCGCTGGCGCTCAAGCTGAGCGATCTCCAGCTCGCGCTGCTGCAGACGGGTTTGCAGATGGCTCACCGCGCGCGGCGGCGTGGTGAGGTTGATGGCAACGCGCGCACAGGCGGTGTCCAGCACGTCAATGGCTTTATCCGGCAGCTGACGCCCGGAGATATAGCGTGCCGACAGCGTGGCCGCCGCATGCAGCGCCGCTTCGTCGATCAGCACGCCGTGAGCTTTTTCATAGATGGTGCGCAGACCGCGCAGGATCACCGTCGCCTGTTCGGCGCTCGGCTCGCCCACTTTCACCTGCTGGAAACGGCGCGACAGGGCGGCGTCTTTCTCAACGTACTTTTTGTACTCGCTCCAGGTGGTGGCGGCGATAGTGCGCAGCTCGCCGCGGGCCAGCGCCGGTTTAATCAGGTTGGAAACATCCAGGCCGCCGGCCTGGTTGCCTGCGCCAATCAGGGTGTGCGCTTCGTCGATAAACAGGATCACCGGACGCGGCGCGTCTTTTACTTCCTGCATCACGCCCTTGAAGCGCTTCTCAAACTCCCCTTTTACCGCCGCACCGGCCTGCATCGCGCCGAGATCCAGCGACAGCAGCTCCACGCCCTGCAGCTTTTCCGGCACCAGGCCGTCAACGATGCGCAGCGCCAGGCCTTCAATCAGGGCGCTTTTCCCGACGCCCGCTTCGCCGACGATGATCGGGTTGTTTTTGCGGCGGCGTGAGAGGATGTCGATCATCAGGTCGATCTCTTCGTCACGGCACAGCACCGGGTCCAGCTGCTGCTGGCGCGCCTGCTCGGTGATGTTCTGGGTGAAGCGGCCCAGCAGGGTGGCATCGGTAGCCACCGGGGCGCTTGCGCCAGTGTCACTGCTGACCACCTCGGTTTCGGCGGAGGTTTTTACCCACTCGTCAAACTGCTGGGTAAGCAGGTCGCGGTTGACCTTCGCCAGCAGGCGCGTCACCGGCGTGGAGAGATAGCGGTGCGGCGTCATCAGCAGCACCAGCAGCATCACGCCGCTGCGCAGCTGGGGATGGCGCATCTGGGCGGAGGCCAGTAGCCAGCTGTCCTGCAGCCACTCCACCAGCAGCGGAGAAAACGACGGGTAGCCCGGATTCAGGGTTTTGTCATGCTCGTTGGGTTGCAGCAGCGCCCTCGCCTCATCCAGATCCACCCCGGCACGGTTCAGGATCAGCCGCACGTCGGAGAGCGGCGTGTCGATAGCTTTCAGCAGCAGATGCTCAATGCGGATCTCAGCGCCCTGATGGTTAACGCACAGCGCCGCCGCCTCTTCAAGCATGTGGCGGCATACCGGGTTCAGACGTTCAACAAGTACCGGCAGGTCAATACGAATCACGGTGTCTTCCTTATTTTAATAATTCTCCCAACTGACGAAGTACGTCCTGGGTCTGATTGCTGAGTTGATAGTGATAGAGGCCAAAAATCCCGGCCAGCGTGAGGCAGATACCGATAAACACCGTGCGCAGCGTCACCTGGCGCTTCAGGCGGTAGCGCGATGCCTGCTGCCCGAGGTCAAGGTGAAACACCGTCGGGGCGTTAACCGGCTCCGGGCGCAGGGTGCGGTGCAGCTTGCGGATCACGTTTAAAAATTCGCCGTGGCCCTGGGGCATCACGCGGTAACGCCCCTGGAAGCCGAGGGTCAGGCACAGCCAGATAAACTCCAGGATGTCGCGGTAGCGCTGCGGCTCCTCCTGCAACTTATCGAGCAGGGCAAACACCTTTTCGCCGCCCCAGGTCTCATTGTGAAAGCGCGCCAGCAGCGAGTTTTCCGACCAGACGCTCTGGCTGCCCCACTCCTTGCTCATCACCGCCTCATCAATAAAGGTGCAGAGGATGTAGCGAAACGAGAGGATCACCCCGGCTTCGTAGCCGTGCGTGGACAGCTCCTGCTCGATAGCCTGAATCTCTGTCACCACGGTCTGGTAGAGATCCGGCACGCCGGTGTACTGGTTCATCTGACGCACGCGCCCCACCATGCCGAGCAGCGGCGTGACCGCGTCGATCATCGGGTTGATGCTCTGGCCGCGCATACGGAACCAGTAGTCGGAATCCATATCCATCTGGCGGGCGTGCTCGAACAGCAGCTCCCCCAGGTTGTCGTTTTTCAGTACCTCGATGGTCATCGTTCCCTCTCCCGATTACTGACCACGAATGGCCCAGAGCTGAAGATCCAGTTCCGGGAACTCGCCGGCGATGTGGAACGCCAGGGTGTTGCCGATCACCAGCATCTGCCAGGCCGGGCTCTGACGATCGAGCTGGAAGTAGCTGTAGCCGGCGTGATACGGCAGCTGACGCGGGGCCACTGGCAGCGGCAGCAGCGGAACGCCCGGCAGCTGCAGGCTGATAAGCTCGCGGATCTTCTCGCTGGAGGCGACTTTGGTCTGCTGCAGCAGCTGTTTGCGCAGCTGCTCCTGTGGCATCCGGGCGCGCACTGCGAGGATAAATTCGGCGCTGTTCATCAGCTCGCTGTCGCCGACGATCGCCATGACGATGCCGTACGGGTGTTTACGCAGCTGGAGCGACACGGCGCGCGGCGACAGCACGGTGCTGAGCGCCTGACGCAGCGCCTGCATCACCGGTTCGAAGCTGACGCGCTGGTCGTCGTGGCGGTAGGCCGGAAACTCCGGCGGCAGGCGCGACTCGTCGGTAAAGGTCATCAGCTCGCCGCAGAAGCTCACCAGCGCTTCGTGCAGGCGCTCCGGGTGCAGCGTGCCGAGACGCGCCAGGTGTGAAAGCTGCGGCTGCACGCGGTTGAGCAATTGCAGCATCATGAATTCGGCAACGTCAGCCACCCCCTGCTGGCCCGGCGCGGCAATGCGCTGCGACAGACTGCGGGCGCGTTCGGCCACCAGCCCGGCAGACTCGCCGAGAAAGCGTTTCAGCACCGGGATCGCCGCCACGCTGGCGCTGCACGGCATAAAGGTCGGGTCGAGGATCAGGCCACCGTCAGGGCGTTTGTCCTGAATACAGGCGATAGCCATCGAGGCGTAGGCGCTGCGGTCGTCGCGCTCCAGCATCAGGCGCAGGCTGACGCGGCCCACGTCCAGCGACACCACATCTCCGCCGTCGCTGTGCAGATCGCGCACGTCATAGCGGTGCGCCGCGAGGCGGGAAGAGACCTGCTGGCCTTCATCGCTCACTTCCCGCACGCCGCTTACCGCCAGTGGAATAGCCAGATAGACTTTCTGATTGGTGACCGAGGCGTCGGTGATCTCAAGCGGCTGCGGCAGCGCGTCGTCGCCGGGCACGTTGAACACCGTACCGTCCGGCATCACGCCGGTGGCGCTCACCAGCGCGATGCGCCCGAAGTTGAGATACTCTTCGTTGATGGTCAAGCTCTGCAGGCCGTAGTAGTAGTCACTCACCGCGCTCAGTCGGGCGTGGAGCGCGTAATCGGTGTGGCGCTGCTGCTGTTGAAAGTGCTGAGGCTTAATAAACAGCCCTTCACGCCAGATAACACGGTTTCGAATAGACATCGTTATTCTTCTTCTTGCTGTAATTCGACTTCATCCAGGCGCAGGTGCACCAGGATCTGGTAAGCATGGCCGGTGTTTTTCACTTTAATAACCTTGCGCCACTCCGCGCTGTCGGGGTCGGCGTAGCGGGCGATGACGCCGATGTAGCGCACTTTCTCATCCAGCTTCACCGGCGGCAGGTATTTGAACTGGCCCGGCAGCAGGGTGTAGTCCTGGTGGTCGATATAGTTTTTTGCCAGCGCCGCTTCGATGTCGGTGGTGACCTGATCGAAGTCGGTGGCTAGCAGGCGGGAGTCTTCAGACAGCATCACGATCTGGAACTCCAGCGGAGCCGCGTCGCCGCTCTCGTTGGGGTTCATGTCCGGTTCGGCGACCATGCTGAAGGCCACGGTGGAGGGCTGATCGTTGTTGCTGCCCACCTGAATATCAGGATCCATGGCGACATCCGCCATTTTGCCGAGGGTGGTACAGCCGCCCAGGGTTAACGCCACCAGAAAAACCAGTGCCGGTTTCAGCATTATGCTTGCTCCTGCTGCTCACGCACCGCACGGTCATATGCCTGGGCATACACCTGCTGGAACAGTCGCTGGAACCCCTGCTGACGGCTTGACGTCAGCTCCTGGAAGTAATGCTCGTACATCTCCCACGCCCATCCGTCGTGCATCGGCACCTCCTCCCCGCCGCGGCGGTAGTGGCTGAAGCGCTTGAGCAGCACGTCCGGCGAGAACGCCTGCACCATGCTGTTAAGCGCCGCACCAATGGCCTGCTGATTGGCGATGTGATGCACGCGAATATTGCGCAGCACTTCCGCCACCGCCGCCGGGGCTGAGAGATGCACCGGGCTTTTGGTTTCGGCGAACAGCAGCGCCAGGGTGTCGTCATAGCTGAGCCCGAGGCGCAGCGGGTTATCTTCGATCGGACGCAGCAGCTTATCCGCCAGCGCCGCCTGCTCGGCCTGCAGCGTCAGCAGCCCTTCCAGCGTGGCACGCAGGGTTTTGCCCATCTCGTGCAGCATCTCCTGGCTCTGCTGGCCGTCCCGCAGCGCCAGCGTCTGCCCGAGGCCGCGCATCAGCGGGGCCAGCGATACGCCAGCGGCGCTGTTGAAATCACTGCTGTAACCCTGAACGTCAGGGAGTTCGATAAATTCCTGATCCATCTTGTCCTCAATTCCCGAAAGCGGATTACGTTGCGGCATCATGTCCGGCACGCTCGCGCTGCCGTTGAGCATGGCCGCGGCGCTGTTGCGCTCCTGCTGCAGTACCCAGAGCGGATCGCTGTGTTTGTCGTGACCCGGACGGTCCTCTGCCGGAGCGGTAAAACCGGTAAACTCGTCGCCCAGCCAGTCGTCAATATCGTTGTCGCGGCGGTTGCCGATGATCTGATCCAGCTGCGGCTCCACCTGCACGGCACCGATAAACACCCGAATGCGGAACGGGCCAATCAGCAGCTCGTCCCCCTGGGTCAGCGCCACGCGGCGGTTGCGGCCCACCGGCGAGGTGGCCTGATTGATGTAGGTCTGGCCGCTGAGATCGCACAGGCAAAAACGGCCATCCACCATCTCAATGCGCGCGTGCTCCGGCTGCACCGCGCCGAGACGCTCTTTGAGCTGCCAGTCGTCGCGATCCGCCGCACCGAGCGAGCCGCCTTCCGGCCCGAAGTGATGCTGAACCTGTGTATTCCCTTCCAGTTGCTCGCTGTTAAGCACCAACAGCGAAAGTTGCTGATTACCGTCGCTCACACTTACTCCTGTACACAAATCGTTACCCACGGGTCGGCCGGCGGGTTACCGAGAAAACTACTCCATCCCAGGCTGGCGTAACGCGCATCACCGAGGCGCATCCCGCTGGCCTGCTCAAGGCCAAAACCGAGGCGTAAATCCCACGCCAGCTGGTCGCGCAGAATGAATGAAACAAAGCGCACCAGCGGTTCAAACTGATCGCCGTTGGGCAGAAACCTGAGGAAATCGCTAAAGCTCAGGTTGTTAATCTTCAGCAGAAACTTACCGGCGCAGTCGCTGACCTTTTCGCCGATGACGAAGTCGTCCCCGAGCCGGCTGTTGGCGCGGCCGAGGCGGTTCTGCTGCTCTTCGCACACCGGCACCTTGCGCGCCTGCCACACCTCAACCTCGACGCTCTCAAGGTCAAAACAGTGCATCACCAGTCCGGCCACCACTTCCGGGGAGCGGCTGGGGCTGGCCAGCATCCCGGCGTAGGAGAGCATCTTGGCGCGGTTTACCGGCAGGCTCTCGCGCACCGCATCGTTGCCCAGCCCCACCAGGGCAAACATCAGGCGCGAAAAGCCGTCTTCGCCGTTATCCTGAAAGCGCACGTGATAGCGGTATTTGCGCCATACCCGGTGCAGCAGCGTCAGCAGGCGGTGGTGGAAAAAGTCGAGAAACAGCCCGAGCTTCGGCTCCTGCTGGGCATACTCCCAGGCCAGGTCGTCGAGGTAGTAGCCCGGCATCGGCGACTGGCTGCCGTGCAGCCCCATAAACGCCACTTCCAGGTGATGCCGTCCGGCATCGTCCTTCGACATGCCGACGATATCGCTGGGATGAAACCCCAGCGAGGCGGTGGATTTGAACCGCAGCCGCTCGCTGACCGGATCGAAATCCTGCCCGCGCTCCGGATCCACGGCTTCCATGCGGTTGAGCAACTCAACCAGCTGATAGAAGGAGTAGTTCGCCAGCGCCCTGTGGTCGATTACATCATCGAGTGCTGACCCGCTTTCACCGGCCATCGGTAGCGCTCCTTGTTATCGAGGTTGACCACCTCCAGCAGGTGAAACGCGTTCACGCTGGCATACAGCGACAGGAAGTGCGCCAGCACGGTGCTGAACAGATACAGCTCCCCTTCGCTGGCAAACGCCGACTGGCGAATCGACAGCTCCGACTTCAGGCCGCGCACCGGCATACCGCGCACCAGCCTGTCCACCGGCACGGTATTAATCGCTTCAATGCCCGCCAGCCGCTTGCGCGACGCCTGTTCTGCCTGCTTGTCGTAGAGCGTCGGGAAGTCGTAGGTGCGCAGCACCTGGACCAGCGCATCGCGCCGCAGCAGCGAGACGTAGTTCAGGGACAGGTTAGAGATCAGCGTCCAGTGCAGGCTGCCATCGAGCGCCGGGCGCAGCGGACGCGTCGGGCGCACAATATTGCGGAAGGTGGCGAAGGTCGGCGAGTCGCCGGTGGGCACGCAGATATCCCCCACCAGCAGCTGGGCGGCACGTCCGCGGTTGGTGCAGGTCAGGGTGACCGATACCGACTCATCCAGCCCCACCACTTCGGTTTCATCCCCGCGCACAAACGACAGCGCGTGATCGAACCCGGCCCCGTTCACCGCTTCGCGCACGCGAATACGGTAGTAGAGCGCCTGGCGCCCGTTGGCGCGCTCAATCTGGTGCTGGAAGCTTTCGAACGGATGGTAGAGGCGCTGTTTACCGCGTGCGCGGCCCGGCTGCCCTTCCACCCAGCCCTCGACTTTATCCACCGAGAAGATCTCAAAGCTGTCCGCCTGGCGGTAGCTGGCCTTCAGCGGGTACTCCACCTGACGCCCGTTAAGATCGATCGGCTCGCTTTCGTGCTGGAACAGATTGATCGCCGGGACGCAGTTGAGCATGAAAGAGTCCTTGCGGATCTTCAGCTCCGGCGGCAGCGGGCTTTCGAAACAAAAATGCAGCTTAAAGCTGTCCACCGGCAGCGGCTGTTGCGGCCAGTCGCTGGTTTCAAGCTGGAAAAACAAGAAGCTTTCCGGGAAGCAGAAGTACTCCTGCAAAATGCGGTAGCCGGAGTAGACGTTACCCGGATAGGGCAACAGCGCATCTTCCCGGTCAAAGCCAATGGTTTTCAGGATACTGGCCGGCAGCGGGAAGCGTTTCCCGTCCACTTCCACTTCAATGTGGGAGAGCTTGCTGGCGAGCCAGAAATAGAGCTCATACGCCGTCCAGCTATCACCACCGAGCCAGAAGCGCAGCTTGTTCAGCTCCAGTTCGGCCAGCGGCAGCGTGCTGTGCAGCGCGATGTCCAGGGTAATGGCGGAAGCGTCGTTGCCGCTCTGGGCGCTGACGTCGGTGATATCCGCCGGGTAGACCCACATGTCGTGACAGGTCTGGAAATGACACACCACCTCATCCTGCGGTTTGCTGTCGAGCGGACAGCCGCGGGCAACAAACGCCGGTTGCGCCAGCGCGCCGGGGATCGCCGAGAACTGCATGATGGTCATGCTCGGCACCGGTCGCAGATAGTTCGGCCACAGCATGTTGAGCAGCCCGTGCGTCAGCTCCGGGAACTCGTCTTCAATTTTTGCGCGCAGGCTGCCGGTGAGAAACGCGAAGCCTTCCAGCAGACGCTCTACGTCCGGGTCGGTGGTTTGCTCAGACAAAAAGCGCGTCAGTTCGGGATGGGCTTGCGCAAACTGGCGGCCCTGAAGGCGAAGCCAGGCCAGTTCATCCCTGAAGTAGTGTTCCAGCTGCATAGTCAGATCATTCTGTAGTGGCGGTGGCTGTCCATATGGACGTTGAACGAGGTAACCTGCTCCAGCTCGTCGAGGCGCACATGCGCGGTCACCCGAAAGGCCATTTCGAGTGGGGTGGAAACGTTGTCCGAGAACGACACCTCCACCTGCACAATGCGCGGTTCGTAATCGCAGATGCACTGCCGGATGGCTTCGCGAATACGGCTGCGAATATCGGCACTGCCCTGCGTGGCGTCATTCAAATCGATGACGCCAAGATCCGGGGCGCTGCGGCAATTGCCGGGTCGGGTATTGAGCACTCTGTCGAGCTGGCGTTTCACCGAGCTAATCAGAGCGGTCAACTGTGCGTCCGGCGAGGTGACGCGTTCTTCACCCCGGATCCTGTCGAACAGGCTGGCGGCGCTCCCTCTGTCCCATGACGAGAGAGACGACATGCCGGTTACTCCTTGTCCAGACGACCAACGAGCGACAGTTCGAAGTTGGCGCCCATGTATTTGAAGTGCGGACGCACGGCGATCGCGACCTGATACCAGCCTGGCTCACCCTCAACGTCCAGCACCTTGATCTGTGCGGCACGCAGCGGACGGCGGCTGCGCACGTCTGCCGGCGGGTTTTCCTGGTCGGCAACGTACTGTTTGATCCAGCCGTTCAGCTCACGCTCCAGATCCTGACGCTCTTTCCATGAGCCGATCTGCTCGCGCTGCAGCACTTTGATGTAGTGCGCCAGGCGGTTGATGATGAACATGTACGGCAGCTGCGTGCCCAGCTTGTAGTTGGTTTCCGCTTCTTTGCCTTCGCGGGTGTTCGGGAACACCTTCGGCTTCTGCACCGAGTTCGCCGAGAAGAACGCCGCGTTGTCGCTGTCTTTACGCATGGTCAGGGTGATAAAGCCCTCTTCCGCCATTTCGTATTCGCGACGATCGGTGATCAGCACTTCGGTCGGGATCTTGGCCTGCAGCTGACCCATCGCCTCATAGACGTGAACCGGCAGGTCGGAGATGGTGCCGCCGCTCTGCGGGCCGATGATATTCGGACACCAGCGGTATTTCGCGAAGCTGTCGGTCAGCGCGGTACCCATCAGGTACGCGGTGTTGCCCCACAGATAGTGCTCGTGGCTGGCGCTGATGTTCTCTTTGTAGTTGAAGCCCTTGATCGGGTTCTCAACCGGGTCATACGGCAGACGTGCCAGGAAGCGCGGCGCGGTAAGACCGAGATAGCGGGAGTCTTCTGACTCACGCAGCGAACGCCATTTGGTGTAGGTCGGGCCTTCGAACACGGACTTCAGATCTTTGATGGTCGGCAGGTCGGCGAAGCTGTCCACGCCAAAGAAGGTCGGCGCAACGGACGAGATGAACGGCGCGTGCGCCATCGCCCCTACCGCACTGACGTACTGCATCAGTTTGATGTCCGGGGAGCTTTGGGTCATGGCGTAGTCGCCAATCACCGCGCCGATCGGCTGACCGCCGAACTGGCCGTAGCCGGTGGAGTAAACGTGCTTGTAGAAACCAGACTGGGTGATTTCCGGCGCGAACTCGAAGTCTTCCAGCAGCTCCTGCTTGGTGGCGTGCAGCATCAGGATCTTGATGTTTTCGCGGAAATCGGTGCGGTCGATCAGCAGCTTCAGCGAACGCCATGAGGATTCCAGCTCCTGCAGCTCGGCCGCGTGCAGGATCACATCCACCTGCTTGCTGAGCTTTTTGTCCAGCTCAACGATCATGCTGTCGACCAGCGCTTTGTTGACCGGCTCAGCCGCATTACCGCTGTCGAGAATATTGGAGACCAGCGCCGCGATGCCCTGCTTCGCGATGGTATACCCTTCGTCAACAGGGGTAATTCGCGCCTGCGCCATAATGTCATCCAGCAGTGAGGACGACGCGCCCGCTGCGGCTACCAGAGGTTGATCTTCAACCGTAGACATGTGTTTTTCCCTTTACGTTAGCCGCGTGGTTATTCGGCGGGTTTGACGAGATCCAGCTCTTTGAGCAGCTGCTCACGCGCATCGGAGCTGGCCAGCAGATCCTGCAGGCGATTACGGAACGCCGGGATATTTCCCAGAGGCCCTTTCAGCGCCACCAGCGCTTCGCGTAATTCGAGCAGCTTGCGCAGTTCAGGAACCTGTTCAGCAATACGGTCCGGGGAGAAATCGTCCAGAGAAGCAATATTCAGCTTCACCGGAAGTTCATCTTCACTTTCTTCTTCGAGGCGGTTGGGAACGCAGAAATTGAGTTCCAGATTGGCCTCTTTCATTACCGACGTGAAGTTGTTTTTATCCACGGAAACCGTCTGACGCTCCTCAATTGGCGTCTCTTCGGTGCGACCTTTCATATTGCCAATAACCATCATGGTCAGCGGCAGTTCTATTTCAGCCTGCTGCCCACCGGTTGCCGGAACGTATTTAATATTAATACGTTCCTTCGGCGCTACAGATGCTCCGTCAATTCCTTTTCCCATATTCTCACACCAGATTCATGTTATGCGTGACTGAATACACGGATCAAAAGATGTGCCTAAGGAAAATTACAGGCATGACGAATACGCGATGATTAAATCGATATTTCTGCCGTGCACATATTTTGAAACCGCAATAGCGTTGCTTTGTAAGGCATTTATTAATTTGCGATAAATACCTTAAAAAACAGCCATATAGCTATTTACAGGTTACCAGCAAAATGAATATTACATTACGTTTGTTATTGCGCCGTGGCCTACCAAATTTAGTAGTCTGGACATTGATATCTACTGCCTCCCTGTAACGTGTTCCCTTTACGATCGAGCGGAATCTCAACAAATCTGCATGCGCGTAACCAGCCGTTGCCGCGTTTCATCCAAATGTTATGCAGTCTGTAAGAATTAACCTATTTTTACTCTATCCCGGTCAGTTAATCCAGCGAAAAGGGCACTTTTTTTAGCCTTAATAACGTTATTAACGATATCTACTAACGTGTTCGCGCATTATTTTCGCCCTTAAGGCAAACTCACTGACTTATTGTAAAGATATATTCTTCGCGACGAAATATATAAGTAATCCCGTTACGCGTTGTCGTTATCTGCATTAGTAAAATAAATTTAACTTAGGGGTGATAATATCATATGCGAATGCACATGACGGTATTATTACTAATAAAAAAGATACCGCAGTGAAATTGATCGTTTATTGATCAATTTCACTTAAAAAACGCGAAGATATATCACCCAATAATTAAGTAATAATTAACGTATTTTAAGCAGAATTTAATGAATGCAGAACGTGTGAGGAAACGCGGAGAAAAAAGAGGCGATGCAGTGAGCTGGTCACCACATCGTAGAAAGAGGTTAGCCCTGGCACTTGCCGGCAACGTCGCCGACCATGACAATCACGCCGGCTTCTTCGGTGCCACGCACATTCTGGATCACCGAGCTGTAAAACACCTTGTCATTCTGGATAGCAAAGTTTTCCGTTTCGGTTACCCCGTCGTTGCTGCGAAAGCTGTTGAGCGCGGTCGGGCTGAGGATGGTTAACGCGCGCGGCTCGCCCTGCTGCGTACCCTGCCCCGCCGTGATGGAGGCTTTTTTACCGTCGATGGCGATATGCAGGGTGTAGTTTGGCTTACTGAGCCGCTCGAACTTCCACTCGTTGCGCCCGCTGGTGAATTCACCGTTGAAGTTGGTGACCACCCAGCAGTCGGCGCTGGCGCTGAAAGCGGTACAGGCCAGCAGGAATAACAGCGTCGTTTTCATAAACGTCCTTATAAAGGTTGAAGTGGCAACCTCAGGCTTCCGGCATCACTTTTTTGCAGCGCGGCTCACCCACGATCCCCATTGACGGGCACTGCCAGGTGACGGCGCCGTCGCTTACTTCTATATCGCCCATTGCGCTGTCAACTTTAACGTGTTTCGCATCAAGGCCTTCCAGCAGCATGCCGCGAACCGAGACGAACCAGACGTGCTTGCCGTCGGTATAGACGTCTTCATCAATGGCGCGGATCTGATCAGGGACCACGCCTTTCGGGAATAGCGCGAGGACTTTGCCTCCGCCGCTGTAAAAGCCGTGTTTATCCGCCGCATTGCTGAACGAGAAGCAGCGGAAGGTTGCGCCATCGGCATGAGGCTGCTTGATCCCTTCGTAATAGAGCGTGCCGTCGACATCGGCCCAGCCATAGCACGGCGCAAAGGCGTGGGCAGATTTGGTCACGGGCTGCGTCACATCTTCCCCGGCGTTAAAGAAATAGTGCGATTTATCTTTCGCCTGGTTTTGCGTCAGCACGGTAAAGCTGGCCGCATCCGCCCCTTCCACCAGACTACCGCTAATGGTAACCACAGTTTTGCCGTCGGTGTAGTACGGGAACGCCAGCGCATGGAAGGTTTCCGCATCCAGCGTTACGGCGGTTTTCTCACAGCTGGCAAAGGAACCGACGTTCGAAAACAGGAAGTTTTCATTCACGGTTGCGCTGTCCGGGTTGAACCCCTTCGGCAACGTCTGGCCGTTACAGTAAAAATGGCCCTGCGACTGCGCAATATTGGTATCGCCACCGGTATAGATGGCGGCAAAGGCATTCGCATCGGCCCCGGTCAACGGCTGCGGTGGGGTGTTTTCATTTGGCTGAAAGACCACTTTGCCGTCGATGGTTTTCCACGGGGCGGTAACACCGCTGGCGGCGAGTGCTTGCTGTGAACAGGCGAAAGTCGCGCTGCAGGCGATGAGCGCTAAAGTGAGCGAATGGTGTTTCATGGTGATTCCTTGTCAATTGACAGATAGAGCCGGCCCAGGACCGGCAATGAAAATAAAGGTGTAAAAATCACGACAGCAGCGTGGTGGTGTGATGTGGAGGTAGCGCTGTGGTAATTCGGGTGATGAATGCAGTTACGCTGGGTAAGTTACGCTGGGCAGCCAGCGACAGCGCCGTCTCGCCCTGCGCATTGACGGCTGACGGATCGGCCCCGGCGGTAATCAGAGTAGTAACAATGTTGAGCACATCCGCTTCGCTGGTAGCGCCAGTATCAAACATTATGGCCGTGTGGAGCGCCGTGTTGCCGCTGCTATCCGCTGTATTGACATCCACGCCACGCTTGCAGCAGCCGTCAACGATCCCGACATGGCCTTTCCACGCCGCATAGTGTAGTGGCGTTATGCCGTGTTCGTTCGTTTTCCAGGCAGGGGCAAACTTTATCTCAAGTATGCGGAATAGTTTCTCTGCGGTGGTGCGATCCTCGCGCAGGCACACTGCATGCAACATAGTGCTACCGTCATTACTGATAAACGACAGAAGTTGGCTCGCATCAGCATGCTTCAGTAATGTATGTACTACGGGAAGTGACGCATACCTGACGGCCAGCATGAGCGGAGAATAGCCATTGCCATCCGGTTTGAACGGGTCGTAGCGGTAGCGCCAGCGCGCCCCGTCCGGGAGCTGAATGCGCACCAGCCGGTCGTGAACGTTCCACTTGTAGCGCGTCTCCTGCGGGCGGAACCCCGCGGGGGTACGGCGTTTCATCACCAGACGCCCGCAGTCATCGTACTGATACCAGCTGTCGCCGCGCCGGATGATGCGCCCGGCTACGTCGTACTGCGCGGTTTCAGTGGTGGCATCCTGGCGCGTCGCGCCCGGTGCAACATACGCCACGTCGCACAGGTTCTGCTCGCTGTCGTAGCCAAACAGACGCGCCTGGCGTTCGCGGTTTTTATCCCGACGCTCGGCGGTAATTTGCCCGGTGCCGTTGAGACGAAACGCCTGGTCGCCCCAGTGGCTGTCGCTGATCCCGGTCAGGCGGTCGAGGGCATCATACTGATAGCGGCGCTCCAGCGTGTCGCTGACCTGCCCGGCGTCCGTCTCCAGCTTCTGACGCGTCAGCAACCCGGTCGGCGTCCACTCATGCCGCAGGGCAAACCCCTGCCCATTGCTGCGCTGCTGTTCAAACCCCTGGGGGTTATGGCTGAAGGCCAGCGGCTGATGCGAACCGATGCTCAGCGTCACCAGACGCCCGTGCTGCCAGCTCAGCCCCAGCGACGCGGGCAGCCCCTCCACCACCGCGCGCTGCCCGGCTTCATCGTAGCCTTTTATATGTCGACCGGCAGAAGTTAAGAAAAAAGCAGGAAGATTGAATTCCTTTCCCGTCTTTATTTTATTGACTGATATATACTGAAGGACCCATCAGTTGTATGTGTGCACACTCAAGATTTAAGAATATACTATCTCCCTTTATTATAACCTCATTACTATTAGTATCTATTTCTATCTTTGCCAACATATCTGTCGACATACCGTCTATATTTAAATTTTTTACGCCGCTACAGTTTATACCACACCTGCATCTATTATAACCTTTAACCCATTTCGGCGGGGGGTTATCTGGCAATTGATTTACCAGATCAAAAATTATCATTACGGTAGCAACTTCACGGTCTATTTTTATTTCAAAAATATCAATTTCACTTACTTCAATAGCATTCGTAAACACTCTGTTGAACAAAAGACTTCCATCAATATCATTCCAGTACATACTTATCCCCTTAAAATTCATAATGATCAAATGTACCAGGAACTGAACCCGTTCGCGTATTCTCGATTGGTCTTACGTTTAAGTGAGGGCCTTGATTTCCTACTCCGCCAGGATAGGCGTGCTCAGCAGAATGATCTGGTATAATAATTTTAGAGCCATCCGCTTTGGTAAACTGATATTCTCTTGTCCAGATTTGATCACCATTGCTATCGAAAATAGGATCTTTGCTGGAATCAGTCATTGGTACAGTACTGTGGTCGCCATAAAATCCAGTTTTAGGATTAAATATCCTATCTGGTTGTTGATTCATTGGAATACCAGCATCTCTTTTTGCAGCTCTGAAAGCTTCATTTCTCGATTTGAACTGAGCGCTACAGCCAGCAAGACCTAATGGATCGTTCCAGGTTAACGAGTTATGCACATACCTTTGCGGACACAATCCCCCCATCAATCATATTGGTCTGGGGAGATGTAATGGCCTGTCTCCGGATCGTAGTAGCGAGGCGGTTGTAGAATATCCCGACTTCCGAGGCGTACAACTGGCCGAAATCAAATATCAATTAACATTTAAATAGCATTGTAGTATTCATGTAGATCTTCTTCTTGATTAAGAACATATTCATCATCACTCTGATAGGTTAATATAAAACGCCCTTTGCTATCATTATCTTCGATTGCTCGAACTCCGTCCAGAACACACAAAAAACCAAACACCCCATTGTCAACTGAAAGTTTTATAATATTTTTAATTACTTCCCTTTCTTGTTCTGTACATTTGTTATAAAACTCAGACATCTTTAATAATTCGGATTTCGGCTTTCTTCCTGGTGGAGAAATCAAAAGAGATGTAACTCCTTTTACGGAAGATTCTGTTACAACTGTTTTTATACCTTCTATAAATCTTTCAGTGTTCATTCTTATGTCTCTTTTTGTTAAAACTTCATAAAGGCTTCAGGATACATTTCTTTATTGAGCTTAATTAATTCTTTTATAGATGAAGCTGGTGCATTAGTATACTCTCTAAGATCCCGTATATCCTTTGCCAATAAATCTCTTGCTGAGCCGCTGTAAGGTCCTTTCATAGTAGGAATTTGCTGGTGCTCCGCTCTCGGTAAAGCAATTGATGGTCCCGTTTTCGGATCATAGCCTGTCACTACCTGCCCAGCAGGATGTTTTTGCATAGCATGATGTATATCCAGCTCATCACCGCTTTGAGACCTATTTCTTAAGTCGTTATAAGTACTGACTTCATACGCTTTTACAGGACATCCAGCAAGCCCCAGCGGATCCACCCACTCCAGCGGGTTATGCACGTATCCCTGCGGGCGTAATCCACCCATCAGCCCTATCGGGTCCGGGGAGATATACTGCCCGGCCTCCGGATCGTAGTAGCGATGGCGGTTGTAGTATAACCCGCTTTCCGCGTCGTACAACTGGCCGGGGTAGCGCAGGTCGCAGTGCACTTCCTCATTGGCAGCGTCGCCCAGGTATCGCCGCAGCGCCAGCGGCTTACGCGCTTCGCGGTGCCCGGCCCACAGCTGCTGCTCACCGCGCCAGTGCACTTCCCCTTCTTCACTGCACAGATCGCGGGCAGTGCCGGTGAGGTCGGTGATGATGTAATGCAGCTGCGTACTTTCACCCTGCGCGTCCAGCTGCGCCA
The DNA here is from genome assembly GCF_025914095.1 of Siccibacter colletis. Taxonomy (NCBI): domain Bacteria; kingdom Pseudomonadati; phylum Pseudomonadota; class Gammaproteobacteria; order Enterobacterales; family Enterobacteriaceae; genus Siccibacter; species Siccibacter colletis. Next base: position 2,562,008 of record NZ_CP074352.1, read on the forward strand.
GCGGGCGGAAGCTTCCCGGCTCGTACACCCACTGAATCTGGCGGGCCGCGCTGCCGTCGGCGAGATAATGCTGCTGCCCCACCAGCTGGTCACCGTCCCAGCGGTAGTCGATGCGGGCCACGGACTGCGCGGAAGGCACGTTGCCCTCGCGCACCTTACTCACGCGCCGCCCGAACGGGTCGTAGCGGTAGCGCCAGCGCGCCCCGTCCGGGAGCTGAATGCGCACCAGCCGGTCGTGAACATTCCATTCGTAGCGCGTCTCCTGCGGGCGGAACCCCGCGGGAGTACGGCGCTTCATCACCAGACGCCCGCAGTCATCGTACTGATACCAGCTGTCGCCGCGCCGGATGGTGCGCCCGGCAACGTCATACTGCGCGGTTTCAGTGGTGGCATCCTGGCGCGTCGCGCCCGGTGCAACATACGCCACGTCGCACAGGTTCTGCTCGCTGTCATAGCCAAACAGACGCGCCTGGCGTTCCCGGTTTTTATCCCGGCGTTCGGCGGTAATTTGCCCGGTACCGTTGAGACGAAACGCCTGGTCGCCCCAGTGGCTGTCGCTGATCCCGGTCAGGCGGTCGAGAGCATCATACTGATAGCGGCGCTCAAGCGTATCGCTGACCTGTCCGGCGTCCGTCTCCAGCTTCTGACGCGTCAGCAACCCGGTCGGCGTCCACTCGTGCCGCAGGGCAAACCCCTGCCCATTGCTGCGCTGCTGTTCAAACCCCTGGGGGTTATGGCTGAAGGCCAGCGGCTGATGCGAACCGATGCTCAGCGTCACCAGACGCCCGTGCTGCCAGCTCAGCCCCAGCGACGCGGGCAGCCCCTCCACCACCGTGCGCTGCCCGGCGTCATCGTAGCCGGAGCGCACTTGCGCACCGTTCACGGTCTCGCTGACGATATGCCCGGCCGGGCTCCAGCGGTACTCCACCAGCGCATCCGGGCCAGCGGCTTTAATCAGCTTACCGGCAGCATCATAGTCAAACGTGGTGATGCCATCGCTGTCGCCATTCGCGCGCAGCGCATCAATCTGTACCAGCTGGCCTGCCTTATTGTACTGATAAAAAAGCGTACTGCCGTCCGGCGCATGGCGGTGGGTCAGTTGCCCGGCAACGTCGTATTCATAGCGGTAGACGCGGCCGTCGTAGTGCTTCTCTTCGCTCAGCCGTCCGCAGGTATCGAACCGGTAAGACCAGGTTCTGCCCTGGCTGTTGGTGACCCCGGCGAACTCCGCTTCGGCGTTGTAGTGATAGCGGACCGTGGCACCCAGCGGATCGGTCGCCTCCAGCAGGTTGTCGAATGCCCCGTAGCGCAGAAGATGCGTCTGCCCGAGCGCATCCTGCACCGAGGTAAGATTACCTTCGATGTCATAGCTGAAGCGGGTGGCAGTGCCATCTTCATAAATGACTTTTGCCGGCGTGGTGCGCGAGCCGTGATACTCCCAGCGACGGATCTGCGTGCCGGTTTCATGGGCGATATGGCGTTCAATCAGGCGATCCTGAGAGTCATAGAAGAAGCTTGCCGGCGGCGCGTGATGCGGCTCCAGCCGGTCCAGCAGACCGCGGCGATTATAACTGTAGCGCTGTACGCTGCCGTCTGGCCCGGTCGCGGCGGCCAGTAGCCCCTGCTCATTCCAGGCATAGTGCCAGCTACGCCCTTCCGGATCGCTGGCCGACTCCACCAGTCCCAGTGCGTTACGGATGTAGCACCAGGTGTTACCCAGCGGATCGGTCCAGCTCAGCAGTTGCCCTTCGTCATCATAATCGTAACGATATACCGCCCCGTCTGGACGTTTCACTTCAACAATCTGGCCCCAGTCGTTGCGCGTGAATTCGGTGCGGTTGCCGAGCGGATCGATGTGGGCGACCAGCTGGTTATTGAGCCACTCTCTTTTCTCTTCCCCGCCGTCCGGCGTGCGGCGCACCAGAATGTTATTACGCTCATCCCGGATGTAGCTGATCACGCCGCCGAATCCGCTGCGGTAGTGGTTTGTCAGGTTAGCGTCGTCATAGCTGAAGCGCCCGGACCAGTAGCCGCCCGCGCAATTATCGCTTAACGCCCGCCCCTGTTTGTCATAGGTATGTTCCACCCAGGTATGCGCCAGATCGTTCCAGCGCAGCAGCCACCCTTCAGGCGAGTAGCGGTAATCGAAGCTATGCCCTTCATCAGCCCGCACGCTGAGCAGATAACCGTTATCGTCATACTGATAGCGCACCAGGTTTTTTAGCGGCTGGCGAATGGCATCGCAGAGCGTTAACGCAGTGATGCGATGAGCCCGGGTTTCCACGCGGATCAGGCGGCTGTCGGGCAGGGCAATCCAGCGCAACCAGCTTCGCTCCCACAGGAACGTGGCGCGGTTGCCCGCCCGGTCTGCCATGCTCGTCAGGCAGAGCTGGTTCCCGAGCGCATGTTCGAACTGATAGCGCATTCCGTCGAGGTGGCTCAGCGTCAGCACGCCGTTGACGCGTGCCAGACGCCACACCGGGTTCGACGCCGCTTTGAGGACTTCCCCTTCGTTTGGCAGCGCAAACCAGACCTGGTTGAACTCGCCGTCCATCAGCCTGACAAGACCGTCTTCCAGCGTCAGGTTGATGTCCCAGTTGCTGCGCCACAGCCGGCCCAGCAAGCCTGGATGACGCTCCCCCGCAGAACGGTAGTAGCGTTTCATTGCCAGCGGCAGCAGGCCGCTAAGGGCAAAATCGGTACGCCAGTCGACCACCGCGCCGGTGGCCATATCCACCGGTTCCCCCTCTTTATCGCATTTGGTGGGGCACTGTTCACTTTTCGCGTTCTGTTCATCGGCCTGATGTTTCGCCGCGGTGTTGTCTGCTGCCTCGTCCGCATTCCTCCCGGCATTTTTTGGTGCCATCGCCAGCGGTTTACCGTCCGCGTCCTTGAGTTTATAGCTGCCTTTGGTTCTGGAGCTGTCATTCAGCCGGGTAATCACTTTCCCGATGAACTCATTAAACTTGCTGTCGATATCCGTCAGGGCCTGGTCGAATTTTTTAATCAGATCGCCCATCGCCTTCACCATGGCGTCGAAGCTCTCTTTCATCATCGACACGATCCAGTTGCCCTTCGCTGCCGACTCGGCAATCACTTTTACCAGCGCAGCATGGATCTCCTGCAGCAGCTTTTTCGCCTTCGCACCGTAGTCGCGAATGCAGCCGCGCATGTTGGTTAAGCCTTTAATCAGGTTACCGTCTGAAAGGTTACGGATGGTTTTGATCGCGAACTGAATTGATTTGGCATCGGAATTGCGCAGCGCTTTGATAATGGCGCGTCCGGCCACTTTGAGCGCATCACCCAGGCCTGGGATCACGCCGATGACGCACAGTGCACCTTCGGCAATGTGCATGTTGTCGCTCAGTAGCGCCGGGGTTTCCCAGGAGCGGTAGCCCCACTCGCCAATGGCGTAAACGTCCATCGCCTGGCCCACCACCGGAATAAATCCGAGAGCAATCTCGCAGAACAGCAGCAGCGCGGCGTTATCGTTGCCTTTGTCTGCCACTTCCGCCGCCAGGCTATGATGGATTTTATTTATCGCGCGCCGTAATTCCGGGCTCCCGCGGTTGATCTTGCGGTCAAGCTCCCAGAATCGCGCATAGGCTTTGCGGTACTGCTCGGGTATTGAAGTAAACAGATTACCGAACATGCCGCTCTCATCAACGTCGACCTCGTTGTCGCTACTGTCATCGGCGTCATATTCAATCAGCCCCTGCTTACGCAGGATCAGAAACAGCGTGAAGTACTCCCCGGCAATACGGGCATAGTCCGGGTTGGCCTGAAGCACCGGATTATTAGCGACCGTCTGCTTCGGGTTAAAATCGTCAGACCCCTCCTCCATCAGCATCTCGAAGGGACCGCAGCCCATGTCATGAATAAAACAGAGGCCGTTGGCATCCGTTTTACCCACGATTTTGGTTTCCTTGCTGTCGGTCAGAACAAAGGGCGCATTGGGTACCGGTTTGCCGGAATCGTAGTGGTAATAGATCAGCACTTCGCAGCCGCATTTGGTGCAGCCGCCGGAGATTTTGTTATCGGTGTTAAATTTTTGCTCGATGGCCTTGTTGCTTTCAACCAGCGTGGCGGATTTGTTCTCGCTCATGTGACATCCCTTTCCGTTCAGGCATTTTCCAGGTGTTGAATCGCTTTCTCAAACAACCGATCCATGCGATTTTGCGTACCGATATATTCCGGCTGACTCAGAACAGGCTGCGCCCACTCTGCCTCGATAAACGACGGCTCCAGCTCAGATGCCAGTGCCAGATAACGCACAATGTCGCGCTCGCTGTTGAACCCGTGCAGCTGGGCTGCCTCGCTCTGCTGCTGCGTAAACGCCAGCAGTGAATCGTCATCCGTATCCCGCCAGCGTCCGTGATATTCCCGCAGATGCGCCATGTAGCGCTGATACACGTCCAGTTCAGACGGACCCAGCAGCGCCAGCCACTGCGCAGCGCTGAGCGTGCGCGGCGGCGGCGTGGCGGCAACCTTTTCACGCTGCGTTAAGGTCAGGGTTTCCGCACCGCCTTCCGGTGTGAGCTGCCAGAACGACCCGATCGGACCATAAAAAGCGGAGGCCTCCGGGGCGGTACTGGCCTCCAGCAGCGGCTTTACCACGCGCCAGTCGCCGACGCGCAAAATGGCATTCTCACCGGAAGGCGTAACCACCGTATTCCATTCGCGCAGATGCTTCTGCAGTGACTTAAGCTGTTCAACGGGCGGCATGGCGCGCATAAACCAGTCGAGCTGGATCCCAATCCCCCAGCCGTGCTGCGTCAGCAGTTGTTCGCGCACCGCATCCCAGTTTTCTGGATTAACCGGGAAGCAGTACGGGGAGATCGATGCATGAACGCGGCCGGCTTCACCCCAGTAGAGGCGGGTTTGCTCCAGGCTCCCGCCCCAGCGTTCCGCCACGCCGGGAACCGCGCTATTTATGGCGGCTTCGGCAATAAGGAAGCAGCCACCCTGAGCAAGTTTTTCCAGCCACTGCGCCTGTGAGCATGTGCTGTGTAACAGAAATGCGTGTGAAGTATTCACGGGTTATCTCCGTAAAATAAATATCCGGCGTCCTGCCGGGTGTGATTATTTTTAAATGATGAAGTTAAGAACTGTTCAGGTATTACTACCGGTGGCGGAGTAACAAACGGCATATTTATTTAAGAATGGATATTCAACCGCCTGGCAAATAAACGCTTAGTATATTATTTTTAATGGGATTCTTGATACGATTTAATCGCTGCTGCGTTTTTATGATTAATTATGACTTCCCGAAGAAAAACAACTCAACCAATATCAGCTTCAGAGAAAGCTTACAAATATGCTGATGCCCATTATATTCAGCAGCTAACATTAGATTGTCAAAGAATATCCGCAACGTTAATCCATGCGCTGGCCAATTTGCCCCGGGAGGTAAAATTTATTTTCACCAGGGGATGTTTGTAGTTTTCGATTACCACCTTGTCTCCCTTTATTAAGTATGGCTTTCTGGGTTTGCTATTACCTGCGCGATCTAACAAGAAAGCTTTATCGCTGCTTATCAGGGCGCTCACTGGAGCCTGTAGCCGTAAGTTGTCCACCTGCAATAAAGCATCTGCCTTCACATCAGGCAGGGAGTAAGAATTATTCTGGATATTTATGTCGCAGAGTGTCATAAGCGCTACCGCTTCCATCTCATCTGATGACGCGACCCTCATTTCTCTGCAAGCGGATCGTAACACGGGTACAGCGCCGCCTGAAAATTCATATGCCAGGGTATTACGCGGATAGGCGATGGCTACTGTAACGGTGCCATCAGAGTTACTGCTCAGAAAGAGAGAATTTTCATTACTGTCTGGCTCAATAAGAGCGGTATTTCTGTAAACTTTTTTATTAATGTTAGCGTATAGCAGACTGTATCCATCTGCATCCCGCTCGACAGACCATTCACTACCATCATGCTGTTTAACGCGTGTTACCGTCCTGTCCTCATTAGCGGATGAGACTATCGCGATTGAAAAGAACACCGAAGACAGGATCGTTTTTATACAAAATTTCATTATTTATTCCAGGGTGCGCTGTAATACCTTCATTATTGATATCAACTTTCATACATTTTGAAGGCTGCATGAAACAACCACGTTTCATGTTTGTGAAATTATCCGTTGAGCCGATGTGCAACCCGCACAGGAATAAGGCTATTTTTACCTGCTTTGCTCATTAGCTTTTTGTAATAAGCGTAATACGATTTGGCGTTGATTTTGTCACATTGTGGTGCCTGCTCATTAGCTTTTCCCAATACATGAGTTCATAAGTTAGAATGAAATGCCACGTATGGTTTATTATTTTTCATTTAAACTTATGGAAACTTAAAACCATTATCTCTTACAGATGAATCCGACACATTTTCTATACTATTGCTTTTGATATTTGTTTCACCAAATGAGTTAGAAGAACACTCATGAGAACTTATAGTTATCCCCTCTTTTTTTACATCCATGAAAGCCAGTGCACCGGGCCTTTCTTCGGGTACTCCAAGGGTATAAGAGTATACGCCATTATTAAAGCCAAAATAAACTGTATAAGTGCCTAAATCGACCCATCTTTTTAGCTTTCTGTTTGAATTGAAATCTACTTTCAGCTCGACAGTGTTGCCCTGTTTAAAATAATAGCTAACCCCCTGTTTCTCATTTGCACAAATTGCGGCGCTGCGTTTTGGTTCACCTGCGAGATCACAGAATGCTACAAGCTTCTCATCTGTATTACATTTACCAGCGTAAGAATAAGTAACGCTTATCATTAATAAAAAGCCAATTATCAATCTCATTCATTCCTCTCTGTTATTATAAAGGGATTGTGTTTTTTTACTAAGTACGACAAGTCATAAACTCTTGGCCTGTCATGAAGAAATGCAGCACAATTAAGCAATCCAAATGACTATACTAATCTAATATTGAGTTTCACTTTCGATCGCAACACTTGTTCCGGATATTTGCTTATGAAAAATATAACTTCCGCGTTGACTATCTCCAGTTACCGTTACTTTTAATACAGTACTCCCTTCCCACTGATAAGTAGTTTCGTTTCCATTCAGTTCATAGTTAGCATTAGCTTCAGGCGGTATGCTTTTTAATACTTCTTGCTTGCCCGAGTAGGCATTCTTCAATATCCTATATGATTCTTGTATGTTCATATCTGGAAAGAAACAAGTATAGCTATCTATCCCGTCATAAATTCTACTGGGCTTACCTTCCTTACAAAAATTAAGCAGACCTCCATTTCGAGAACTATCGATTTTCTGAACATCATCTTTTACTTGCTTAAAGAATATTACATAGTCATTCTCAATGATTGTTAAATAGTTACCAATCGCAATGATTTCATCATAGGGCGATGGGCAGCTATTATCCGGACTCACTGAACCTATCAATTTGATTTCATTGGGAAGGGTAATGCCATTGTTTTTATATAACGCCTCATAAAGATTTCTCGTTGAATTTGACATAAAATATACAGAAAGTGTTTTTTTGATACTCACATACTCTACTGAGCATATTTTGCTATTTTCTAAAATCTTATTTTTAATTGTTATAGTTTTATTATCAAAAAGCAATGAAATATCTTTAAACTTACTTTCTATTTTATGAAGCAAAACTGGATCTTTTTTACCTAAAACATTAGCGTTTGACACTTTATCATAAAACCAAATTGACGCGTCGAGTGGATTCTTTGCGTGTGCCATTCCTGAGAATATTAAAAATAATGCGCAAATTACTCCAAAATAATTATTCATAGATTTCCTTAGCTCTTGCTGCGAAGAATTATAACTGCCGGTAAAAAATCATTTTTTCATCACGGGGAACTATAATGGCAGTGTTATGCTATTTGTTATAGGTAAATTATCCGTACGTGAACCCATCTAAATTCTTACACGTCGATTCCTTCCAATGTACAATCAAAGTGACAAGTTTCATGAAGGTCGGCTTGCCTTGCCATAACGTCCAAACTTACATCAATTAATACGCTATTTTTACCGTCACTTCCATGCAGTTTAAAAAACTCCACTTTTTCTGACCAGAACCAATAACATAATATGCCAGGATAAAGCACTCTTAAGAAACATACTTTTCTGCATGATTATTAATATTTACCTAAAATGTATTTTTTAATTTTTTCTGCGTTTTGATATTTGAAATAAAGTTGCTCGCCACCAAACTCTCCTTCTTCACCACTTAAGTAAGGATCATTATTAATTTTATTATTTACTGTTAGATTATTGTTGTCATAAATATACCCGTAAACTTTAAAAGACTTTCCATTTATATTTTCCGCTCGATGAAATTGTGCCCATGAAATTAACACTATGACATTTTTTCTGTTATGAATTGTCATAAAGAAAACAGTTTCCACCGAAGGTTCACCACCTTCAGTCTCATAAGTATCAATCTTTGTTGATTTATTATCTTTCAAAAAATAAAGAGCAAGGGGATAATCATCATTGACCTCTTTCTTAAGATATATTTTAGCACCCTGCCTTATCTCAAACGGCCCCTGTACTATTTCAGAGTTAGAATAAGTAAGAAAACTCGCCAACAGCAATGATGAAGCGAGAATCAACTTAAACATTTGCATTAATCCTCTCCGACCTTCAAAAAAATAGCGGCTCTGTTGAATCTATCTAAACGGTCCGCACATCTTTTGAAGTAGATATTTTAACTGTTTCGTTTGGTCCTTTGCTTGCCCCAAATGAACAAGCAGATTCATTTCTTACTCAATAGTGCTAATGAACAAGTCTGGATGTTTAGAACCTTATAAATCCTCAGGGATTATTTTAATATGTATTCCCTATATAGCATTTATATTTCGATAGCGTCACTTTTAATCCATGCGATTAAAGGTGACCCTTTAGAAGTCACATAGCCTACATTGATCCACTGATTGTTTTTGGAGAACTGGATGACTTTTATCTTATCTCCCTCTATCAAATAAGCCTTAGTTTTACTGCTTTCATCGGGTAAAGAATACAAAAAGGTTTTTTTTATTACTGACGCATTTTGAGTTAATCCATCAATAAATTCTATCAAATTCGGCTCAACTACTTTCTTCGCGGACTTATTCTCTTTTATCAACTTTTGATATGTGTTTATATTATCCTTGGTAACATAATCGCAACGAAGATAACCATCAACTTCTTCAAGATTTAAAGACGACAATTTTTTGGTTAAGCTATTAATGTTAGGTTTAAATGAAAGGAAATCAAAAGTCTCTGCATCTTGCTCGTCTGAACTAGCAAGTTCGTCACTATCTTTTTTCCAGTCATATCCGCACGCTGCACCATCCCAGTCACTGATGATGCATCCCGTCTGCATATCCACTACACTGCAGTAAGCTTTGTCAACGTACTGCTCGCCCCTTCCATCAAACATATCGACATATCCACCTGCAACACTATCGACAACAATGTATCTTCCAGAAGGAGAGAAATTCTTACTACCATTCTCAACAAAATAACGCCCTTCAATACTCAAATTGATAACGCCTTTGTTATTTTTAAACACCAATTGTCCCCAAGCATCACGATCATAGTTAGGCCCTGTTTTTTTATCAGAAAATATCAACTCCGAGCCTAAAGGGGATTTCATATTCACATCAGCATATAACCCAGTTGAAAATAAGAGAGATAAGCAACTAATTAATTTTAATAACTTCATAATTTACCTTTCAGGGAATTGAATCTGTTTAATGCGTCTGTCATATCTCGTGTTAATTTATATTCTTCCAGTAATTTTTTTTCATTAGCATCAAAGTCGATACCCCACATATCAGGATTGCGATTAATACCGGGGTTGTGAGCGTAAAAGTTATCAATGGCGCTTTTGAAGTTTTTCTTTACCAATCCAGGTCTATTGACAGAATGATCCAACACGATAGCTCTACCGAACTTGCTTTTTATATAACTTTTTATCATTGTTGTAGACGTTATTTTAATACTCTCAGCATCATGAAGTCTATCAATGAAATCTAAGACTTGAATGTCGAGGTACTCTGGTAAAGTTATAACTTTTAGCAATGCTGCTAGCGGCTTATTGTGAACAACCTTACCATAAGTACTGATATCGCATCCTTTTCTTATTAATTTTTTCAGGTCTAATTCTGTTATTTTTTTACCATTAGTAAGGTCTGCATCACTATAGTACAACGTTGCAGATGAGCCAGTGCCTTCTACACTCCATCCGCAACTAATTGCGAAGCGATTGTATTGCTCAGGGTATAAATCTCTAAACTTAGCGAACTGAGTGGAAAACTCCCCTTTCCCTCTAAAGTCTCTAGGAGGGATTGAGTCTGGTTTGTATGTATCTTTTACAGTTTTTTGCATTGCTCCAGCAGTAATCACCTCGCTATCATAAGACTGTATAGCATCCATATTCCCTTCATTTTCCGACATCGCAATAAGTATCTGTTTCTCATCTAAAGTTATTTTCCCTTCTGCAACGAGAATATCCCATCGTGAGTAACTTTTTAAGCTAATATTACCTCTATGAATTGGTCCATATACTTTTCCATAACGTGTAACTGTGAATTTATCTCCGTATATTTCTTCACAATCACACTTATTTGATTCAAGGATTGGTAAAAACTCCACCGGATGAAAATGCCACACCGCTTCATCTTTCGCTAACGCAGGCACCTGACTCATCCATTCATGGTTATCAATCCAGATCTTGGCGTAATCCTGTCCGGCTTTCGGGAGTGTATCGAGCAGCGTCTGCCAGCGCGGGTGTGAGCTTTTACCGTACCATTCGCTTTCGTGCTTAACGATGATACGACGCAGCAGCATTTCAACTTCCTCATTTCTGTTCCGTAAGCCCTGAAGCACCGCGGACCGGTACAGGTCCAGTTCCGTTGAAGATATTTTGCCGTCGCCATTAGCATCCAGCACCTTCGCTATCTGCGAATAGTATTCGCTAAGCTCCTGACTTTCCAGCGCTCTTTCGGGATGAATTGCCCCGCCGATGAAACTGAACGCTTTGCCAAGCCATTGTTCGCCCAGGCTTTGCTGGAAATCCTTTGCCGGTTCCTGCTCAAGCGGGGTAAATCGCAGGGCCTTAAGATCGTGCTGAATAATCTCTTTTATGCCGTCCTGCTTTATCCATGTCTCAGGCTTTATGAGATACCAGCTGATACCCGCCTCGTCCTTCCAGGGTTTGGCATCATCCCGCCGCAGCAATTTGCCAGCCTCAGCATCACTGGTATTTTCCAGTGGCGTGAGAATTTTTTTACCGTCCCTCTCTTCGCACCGGTACAGCGGCTGACCAGCCTGTACTTCAATGTACAGAGTGCCTTTTGTCAGATGGCCGGGGTTGCTTAAAAAAGCCGGCATATTGGCGTCGTTGCTGAGCACTTCAATGTGCATAAACCAGTCACTCTGCACCGCGCCGCCAGTGACAGGCGCATCATCCTGCGCCAGAAAACCAATGGCATCCCCGGCACGAATGGCGATGGGTTGAGGAGGAACCACCACCGCATCCATTGTCCCGTTCTGCACGGCCTTATCCATCCAGTCGGGCAGATAAGCATATTTTTCCCCCGCTGGTGCGACAAATTGCGGCATAACCGAGGTCCAGAACTTCTCACCGGAAGGCGCACCATCTTTTATATTTCGCGCTAAACCGAACTGGAATGGCACATCGGGTAGCCGCTGCCCGTCCCTGCCACGATGTCTCTGAGGCACCAAAAACATCATCTCTTGTTCCACGATTACCTTTTGACCTGCACTCAGAGCGCCAAAAGAATGTGGGGCCACCTGGCCTGAGGTTTCCGTTCCGCTATAGCGACGTTTGCTCAACCCGTCGCCCTCAGGCGTCACCTCATACACCACCATTTTTGGAAAACAGCTTAACGGCGCAAGGTGCATATAGAGGGTATAAAACGTCAGCCAGGTGGCCGGATTTTCATCCGGTTTGTGCACGGATCGCACCAGCACAAATGCGCTGGAGTACTTCAGGTTGATCGCCTCTTCACCCTCCGCCGCCTCTCCATAAGGCTGCTGGTGATAATCCTGCTGAAGTCGCCATGCCACAATTTCACCCTGAGCAATACACTGCAGCGGTACGGCCCCTTCGGCGCTCTCCGCTGAGATAACGGCCAGCGGGGCGGATTCACGGCTGATATGTATCCCGCCATGCCACATACCATTATTGCCTGCCAGCCACTGGCCGTGTCTTTCATTGCGTAGCAGAGCCAGTATTTCATCCGGGCCGGCAAAATCCTTGCCGTCCGCTTTCCTTATCGGGTAGCGCGTTTCCATAATGATTCCTTAAGGCGACGTTCCGTTTTCCTGTCAGCGTGAAAGCAGTGCTACGGTATCGTTGAGTTCTTCCGGGTTGAGTGCTGGCGTCAACGCAAGCAGCGGGGCACCGCGCAGCACGGTCTGTTTGCCGCAGTCGTGGGCGGGGGATTGCCACGGGGTATTGCCGATAATCACATCGCCACTGCCGGTGATGATTTTGCCGCCGCAGTCGATGGCGTCACCAATACGTGCCGCGGCCTTACCGTTGAAAATGACATTGGACGAGCCCGCGGCTATCGCACGCCCGTGTAAACCATGAGGGCTACCGGAACAGGGGCAGCCGTGCGGGGCGAGGGCATCCCCTACCCGCGCGGCTGGCTGGCCGTTGATAATGATATCCGGGCTGCCCGCAATAACGGGCGTATCCGGAAAACACTCATGCCCCTTTCCCGTGTCATTTAATCGTGCTGCTCCTGGCATGATGTATCCTTAGCGTCTGTCCGGCGCATCCGGGAGGGTAGGTTTCGCCGGGGCTTCCGGTTCGATCGAGACCGGCGCGGTGCCGGCTCCGCCTGCGCCACCGTCGTTAATTTTCACTACCGCGCCAACCATAGTGATGCCGGCGCCATCGATCTTGATAAAGCCACCCGGCGCTTTGATGGTCAGGGACTGCCCGGCTTCCAGCACGATATCGGTGGCTTTCAGGTAGCTGTCGGTGTTGACCAGCACCCGCTGGTGCGCGCCGATCAGCAGCTCTTCCGAGCCTGAAATCGTGCTCTGACGGCTGCCGCTGATGGCGGTGATTTCCCCGCCGCCGATGAAGCGTTTTAACGACTGACCGATATTCTGGAAGAAGCTGCGCCCGATGGACTGGTGATGATCCTGACCAATCTGCTCAATATCGTCCTGCCCGATGGTGCGGTGACTGTGGCGATCGACCCGCTGGTACTGATCCTGCTTCACGCTCAGGTGCTGGTCGCAGCCCACGCTCTGACGGTGGATATGGTTAATTTCAGTGTCCATATCCTTCTGGGCGTGGGTGTAGATCTGCTCGCGCGTCGCTTCATCTTCAAAACGGATCTCGTTGAAGCCCGTCCCTTTATGGGTATCGGTACGCAGGGTGGTGCGGGTCTTGTGTTCCGGTAAAACATACGGCGTCTGATTCGTCGCATGATACGTCCGTCCGGTGACGATCGGCTGGTCCGGGTCGCCTTCCAGGAAGCTCACCACCACTTCATGCCCGATGCGCGGGATGGCCACCATGCCGTACTGCCCCCCGGCCCAGCCCTGGCTCACCCGCACCCAGCACGAGCTCTGGTCGTTGCGCGTGCCGTACCGGTCCCACGGGAACTGCACCTTGATGCGTCCGTATTTGTCGCAGTAAATCTCCTCGCCATCCGGGCCGGTGACCGTCGCTATCTGCGGGCCGTCCACCATCGGCTTGTGCGGTATCACCGCGCGCCACGTGGTCGCCGCCTTCACCACCGTAAAACTGTTGCTGAAGGTGGTCGGCTCCCCGCCGCCCTCCTCTTCCAGCGCCTGGGGCTGGCGGCCGGTGTGGGTCACCCCCACGGTCTGCCAGGCGATGTTCAGCTGCGGGTTCGGGTGCTCGCTCAGCACAAAACTCTGCCCCGGACGCAGCCCGGCGCAGTTTGACTCCCCGCTTCCGGTCACCGCCCCGGCGCGCAGGGCGTCGAGCCGGAACCCGGCAAAGGCTTTCCCGCTCGGGTCCGCCTTGTAGCGGCCGGGGTAGTCGTAGTGCTCGTACTGCTCGCCCTGGTGGTCCAGCTCGCCGCTCATCTTCTTGTGCGACAGGCCGTAGGCCGGGGTTTTGAAGCTGTAGTCCTTCAGCTCCACCCCGGCGGTGCTCACCGCCTCGGCGTAGTGGAAGCGCCGGACGTAGGCCCCCTGGGCCAGGCCCTGGCTGGCCAGGTTGAAGAACAGCGGCTCGCCCTTCGCCACCGCGCCTGCGTCGTCGGCGAACACCACCCGGTGGGTGCCGGCCTCAAACTCGTGGAAGAAGAACATGCCCTCTTCGGCGGCAATGCGGGTGATAAAGGCCAGGTCGCTCTCGCGGTACTGGACGCAGTACTCCCGCTCCGGGTGGTCGTGGCGCAGGGCGAAGGCGAAGTCGGTGATGCCCGCCTCGGTGAGCAGCGTGGTGATGATGGCGTCCGGCTTTTTCGCCTGGAAGATGCGGGCGTTGGTGCGCAGCCCGGTGCGCCACAGCGCCGGACGCACCTGCGCCTGGTAGCGGGTGCGGCGAAACCCGGTCTCGCCCTGGGCGAAGCGGCTGACAATCCCGCTGACGCTGCGCTGCAGCTGCCCCTCGTACCACACCTTCAGCTCGCACGGCTGGTCGAGCACCGCGCCGAAATCAATCCCCGGCAGGTGGCTGGCCAGGTTCAGGCTCAGCGCGAACGGACGGTTAAGCGCCTCGTCCAGCTCAAAATCCACCACCGCAAACGTGCTCTCCGGCAGCGACCCGATGCTGACCGTGAACTGGAGTCCCGTACTGTTTGCCATCTTCCCTTCTCCTGTGAACGCCCATAGCTACCGCACGCCCGGTTTTCACCGTGCGGGGGGCCATAAAATGAAGTTGTGCTCAGGTCTGGCTCCGCCACACCTCAGCACAAACGCAAAAACCCGGCCGCAGCCGGGTTACGGAGCTTACGCCTCGACAGGCGCGCGCCAGTCGTCCGAGCCGGAGGTGCCGGCGACGGTGTGCTCCCAGTCGATTTTGCGGTAGGCCAGCGAGACTTCAATCAGCTGGGTGAAGTCCGACTTCGCCGGGTCCTGGCAGTGCGGCATCTGGCAGTCGATGTCCACGATGGTGGCGTCGGTCAGGGTGGTGGAGAAGAAGTGCTCCTGCTTGCCTTCCACCGAGGTGCGGTACCACTTCAGGGTCACGGTCGGCAGCATCTCGCCGGAGGCCAGGGCGTTGTACATCAGCGGCACGGCCTTGTTCAGGGCGACGGTGAATTTGAACGGCTTGTGCACGCGCTGGCCGGACGGCTGGCCGGACTGCGGGTCAGTCGGGACGGTAACCACGTGGTTGAATTCCTGAACCAGCATCTCGTCCTCGTGGCCCTGCACGTAGATGTTGCCGACGGAGTCAGAGGTGAACGCGCCCGCGGTGATGTTGCCCTGGGTCTTGCCTTCGATGCTGATATAACATGGGGTTGGCATGGTAATGCTCCTTGCTTGTGTATGAGTGAAAGAACTTCACGGAATACATAGCAATTTGCGTGCCAGTTTTTAAGTTGTTGTATTTTAAGCATATTATATTTTCCGGAGTAATCCGACAGACAAAATCAAGCAAGATCTTGCCGAAACTGCGCACTTCGTTTGCAGACATTGCGCAAAAAGTTTTTTATCCGGGATTCAAAGCAAGAAGTTGCGCAAAATGCGCATAAATATTGTTTAGCGCCGGTGATCGGCTCGGATTCGAGCCGGTGCGGGGTAAAATCGGGCTTAAAAGCGCGGCATGCGCAGGGTGAAGTGGTTCCCGCCGTCGTGATGGCTGACGCTGAGCGTGCCGCGGTGCAGCGTGGCGATAGCCTGTGAGAGCGCCAGCCCAAGCCCGGTGCCGGGCGTATGGCGAGCATCATCTCCGCGCCAGAAGCGGGTAAAGATCTTCTCCGGCTCGGCAATCGGCTCGCCGGGGTTGGCGACGGTGATAGTCACTTCGTCGTCGCGCGCTGCGGCGCTGATGCGGATCTGCGCCCCTGCCGGTGAGTGGCGCAGCGCGTTGGTCATCAGGTTCGTCAGCAGGCGCTGGAGCAGCAGCCTGTCGGCCAGCACCTCGCCCTCCGCTTCCACCACAAACTGCTGCTCGCGCTCTTCCGCCAGCGGCTCCAGGAAATCCACCACCGAGGCGATAAAGCTCGCCAGCGCTACGGGCTGGCGGTCAAGGGCAACGTTGCGGTGATCGGCCCGGGAGAGGAACAGGATGTTCTCAATCAGCCGCGTCAGATGCTCCAGCTCTTCGATATTGCTCGCCAGCAGCGCCTGATACTCTTCGCTGCTGCGCGGCTGCTGGAGCATTACCTGGGTCTGGCCGAGCAGAATATTCACCGGGGTGCGCAGCTCGTGGGCCAGATCGTCGGCAAACTGCGTCAGGCGCGAGAAGTCCTCCGCCAACCGCTGACGCATCACGTTCAGCGAGCGCCCGAGCGGCAGCAGCTCGGCGGGCAGGGTGTCGAGCGCCAGAGGCGTGGCCAGCTGCTGGCTGTCGGTGCGGGCGGTCTGGCGGCTCAGCGCCCGGATAGCGCGCAGGCTGCGGCGGATCAGCAGCGGGCTGACGATCGCCGCCAGCAGGATCGCCGTCAGGGAGATCACCAGGCTGTGCTGGCGATAGCGGGCCAGCACCTGCTCGCGATCCTCCGACAGTCGGGCAACGGTGATCATCACATCCCCCTGCCCGTCGGCACCGCGCAGTGTCAGCCCGGCGGCATCCGCACCGCTGGCGGTGCGCCAGTGGTGGAGCAGCGCCGCCGACGGCGTCATGCCGGCGGGCACCTCATCCATCACCGGCAGCGTAATGCCCGCCTGATTCACCTCGACAATGATGCCCTGCCCGGGGCGGGCGATACGCACAATATCAAGCCGGGTGTTCATCATGCGGTTGAAGTAGAGCGGCAGCGAACGCGGTTCGGCACCGTCCAGCAGCAGCTGGCGCAGCTGGGCACCGCGGTTTACCAGCGTCTGGTTGTCGCGCCACACCAGCTCGGTATACAGCGAGCGGTAGAGCGAGACGCTGACCAGCGCGCTGGTGGCGGCCACCAGCAGGATAAACGCCAGCGTCAGGCGCAGCGTGAGAGAGGGACGAAACATCTACTCCTCCGCCGTATTAAGGCGATAACCCATGCCGCGCACCGTCTCCACCAGCTTCAGCGGCCAGGGATCGTCGATTTTGCGGCGCAGACGGCGGATCGCCACGTCCACGACGTTGGTTTCGCTGTCGAAGTTGATGCCCCACACTTCGCTGGCGATAAGGGTGCGCGGCAGGATCTCCCCGGCGCGGCTGGCGAGGAACCACAGCAGCGTGAACTCTTGCTGGGTCAGGCTGACGATCTCGCCGCCGCGGGTAACCTGATGGCGCACCGCGTCAAGCTCAAGGTCAGCAATGCGCAGCTGGTGGGAGGCAGCGGGATGACGACGCAGCTGCGCCCGCACCCGGGCCAGCAGTTCGGCAAAGGAGAAGGGTTTTACCAGATAATCGTCCGCGCCCAGCTCCAGCCCCTTAACGCGATCGCTGACCGCATCGCGGGCGGTCAGGCACAGCACCGGGGTGGCTTTGGCGGTGCGCAGCGTCTGCAGCACCTGCCAGCCGTTCATGCCCGGCAGCATGATGTCGAGGATAATCAGGCCGTAGTCGTGCTCCAGCGCCAGGTGCAGGCCGTCGCGCCCGTCCGCCACCGCGTCCACGATGATGCCGGCCTCACGCAGACCTTTCACCAGCCACTCGCGGGTTTTGTCGTTGTCTTCAATCAGTAATACTTTCATGGGGAGCATTCTCGCAGAGTCTGGCGGCGTCGCCCAGCGCGGGGGCGCAACATGACAAGATTGTAATACTTCTGTCGCGAACCGGACAACGCACTGCCCCGTTTCGCTTACCCGCTCCGCCCGTTCGTCCTTTGGCTTAAAAACAGCATAAAATCGCGCCTTGCGCCGAATGACGCTGATTTTTCTACTACCCTTAGTCTCTGTTAAGGATGGTTTCCATCCGCGTGAGCGCGGCACTTCCGCTGCGCGCTGTCACTTTGGCGTTATTTTGCGGTTACCAGAGGAGAACGCATAATGTCCGAACAACGACCAAATCCTCCCTTCCCTGAACAGCAGCTTGAATGGCCTGGCGCGACGCGCGATATGCAGCCGGTGCCGGATCACGGTGAAACCAGCTACAAAGGCTCCGGGCGTTTAACCGGCAAGGCGGCGATTATTACCGGCGGCGACTCCGGGATTGGCCGCGCGGTGGCCATCGCCTATGCCCGCGAAGGGGCTGACGTGCTGATTTCCTATTACAACGAACACGATGATGCTAAAGAGACGGCGCGGCTGGTGGAAGAAGCCGGGCGCAAAGCGGTGCTGGTTTCCGGGGATCTGGTGGAAGCCCGTCACTGCCAGGAAGTGGTTGATAAAGCGGTAGAAGCCTTTGGCAAAATCGATATCGTTGTGAACAACGCCGCGTTCCAGATGACCCGCGAGTCGCTGGATGAGATCGACGATGACGAGTTCGACCGCACCATGAAAACCAACATCTATGCGATGTTCCGCATCTGTAAAGGCGCGGTGCCGCACATGCCGGCGGGTGGGTCAATTATTCATACCGCGTCGGTGAATGCCGACCAGCCAAAACCGAAGCTAATCGCCTATTCCGCGACTAAAGCGGCGATCGTCAACTTCTCCGGCAGCCTGGCCGCGTTGCTGGCTGAGAAAGGCATTCGCTCGAACGTGGTGGCGCCGGGTCCGATCTGGACGCCGCTCATCCCCAGCACTATGCCGCCTGAACAGGTTAAAGAGTTCGGCAGCCAGGTGCCGCTGCAGCGGGCCGGACAGCCCGCCGAGCTGGCCCCGAGCTACGTGATGCTCGCCAGCGACGAAGCCAGCTACATCTCCGGTGCGACGGTTGCCGTTACCGGCGGCGTGGCGGTGATCTGAGCCATGACCTCACGGGTGCGCCCGTGGGGTTAATTTAATCCGCCACCGGCCACGACACCGTCGGCGTGTCGTTGAGTACCGGTTTCGCGAACAGATAACCCTGGAAGTACTTGATGCCCGCCGCTTCCAGCCAGCACCACTCCTCCACTTTCTCTACCCCTTCCGCCACCACGGTGATCTCCAGCTCCGAGCAGCAGCGCACGATGCCGTGCACGATGGCCTGTTTCGGGCCGTAGAGATGAATATCGGTGACGATGCTGCGATCGATTTTGATGCGTCCCGGCTGGAAGCGCGTGAGCAGCGACAGTCCAGCGAAGCCCGCGCCGAAATCGTCGATAGCCAGGTTAATGCCCGCTGCGCGCAGCTGGCGAATAACGTGCTCAAACTCGTCAAAACTGGAGATCACTTCGCTCTCGGTGACCTCGACGATCACCTGCTGCGGCACCAGCCCCTGACGTTTAATCTGCGCCAGCAGGATCTCCACCGCGTTCGGAACCTGCACCAGCGAACCGGGCAGCAGGTTAACCGAGATCATGTGGCTGCCGATATTCACCTCTTTCGCCAGCGCAAAGGCTTTTTCTTTCGAGTGAATATCCACTTCATACAGCTCGTCGGTGGAGACCGAGGCGAACCAGGCGGCGGGCGAACCGCCGTCGGGCGTGCGGATCAGGGCTTCGAAGGCTTTAATTTTGCCGGTCAGTGGCTCCACGATGGGCTGCAGCGCAAACTGACAGTCATCGCGTACCATGGAGGGAACCTTGCAGGGAATGCGGGCCTGGCTGTGCGTGACGCGCCACGCATCTGGCTGAAACTGCTGCGAGATGTGCGGCTGTGCCGGGCGGCGCAGAAAGGAGCGAATAAATTTATACACCCGCTCTTCGCGCGCCAGGTTGAAGGGAACGACGCTGGACTTGATCACCGACTTCAGCACCGTGTGTGCTCTGACGCGGCGCAGATCGAAAAACGTCATGCCAACCGTTTCAAAATGGCGTTTGGGGGCATAGTCGCGCATCATCTCCACCACAAAATCGTGGCGCGGATCCTTGCCAATGATATTGAACAGCGCTTGTACCGACTCCAGCGGGCCTTCCAGCACCTGCAAAAACTGACTGCCGTCATAAAGCAGAATGCCGCTCACCTGCAGTTCAGCATTGCGCTGCTGCGCGCGCGCCAGGATTGCTGCCAGCCCGACATCGTCAATATCGCCGCGCAGGCGACTACGGTAAATCAGGGTAGATAGCATCATTTTCCTGCATTTTTAGGTCATTAAGCCGGGCAGTATACCCTGACTCACTTTTTATACGAGTCGCTTATCCAGCTGGAGACCGCGCGGTTCAACGCCTGACGGGATTTTCATCAATTAAAACAGGCGGCTAGGAGGAAAATAATTATAGATGACGTGAATGAATTAAGAAGTGTGCTGAGGCGCGAAGAGATGAAAACGGACAGCCCTGGATGCTCAATATATTCTCTTATATTCCTTCACGGACAGAGGGATAAAAAAGCAGCACCTGCGTCGCCGTGTAAAAAAATCTCTTTCTGACGGTTCGATTACGGATTTATGCCATTGCGTCCGTCCCTTTCGTTTCATAATTCTGTGACATACTTCGGACATGGCACCTCTCCCCGCCGTGCCATGCGGGACAAGGAGAAATGATGAACAACACCGCAACAACCCTGACGCCGGAACAGGCGATCGATAAACTAAACGAATGCTATAACGCTGCCGTTACCGCCCTGCGCGAGGCCATTGGCGCTTTTATTGAAAACGGCACGCTGCCCGATGAGACCGCCCGCGCACAGGGGCTGTTTGTCTATCCCGAGCTGTCGGTGAGCTGGGACGGCATCGCCCGTCAGGAAAAGAAAACCCGCGCCTACGCCCGCTTTACCCATCCCGGGTGCTACACCACCACCATTACACGCCCGGCGCTGTTCAGCCCGTATCTGCTGGAACAGCTCACCATGCTGGTGGAGGACTACGGGGCGCGCATTGAAGTGGGGCCGTCGCGCCACGAGATCCCCTATCCGTACGTGATTGACGGTTCGACGCTGATCCTTGACCGCTCCATGAGCGCCGGGCTGACGCGCCACTTCCCGACCACCGAGCTGGCGCAGATTGGCGATGAGACCGCCGACGGCCTGTTCCACCCCACGGAGTTCTATCCGCTGTCGCACTTTGATGCCCGCCGCGTCGATTTCTCGCTGGCGCGCCTGCGGCACTACACCGGTACCCCGGCGGAACACTTCCAGCCGTTCGTGCTGTTCACTAACTACACCCGCTACGTGGACGAATTCGTCAGCTGGGGCTGCAGCCAGATCCTCGACCCGGACAGCCCGTACATCGCCCTCTCCTGCGCGGGTGGGATCTGGATCACCGCTGATACCGAAGCGCCGGAGCAGGCGATCTCCGACCTGGCGTGGAAAAAGCACCAGATGCCGGCCTGGCACCTGATCACCGCCGACGGCCAGGGCATCACGCTCATTAATATCGGCGTCGGCCCATCGAACGCGAAAACCATCTGCGATCATCTGGCGGTGCTGCGCCCTGACGTCTGGCTGATGATTGGCCACTGCGGCGGGCTGCGCGAGAGCCAGGCGATTGGCGACTACGTGCTGGCCCACGCCTATCTGCGCGACGACCACGTCCTCGACGCGGTGCTGCCGCCGGATATCCCGATCCCGAGCATCGCCGAGGTGCAGCGCGCGCTGTATGACGCCACCAAAGAGGTGAGCGATATGCCGGGCGAGGCGGTGAAACAGCGCTTGCGCACCGGTACCGTGGTCACTACCGACGACCGCAACTGGGAGCTGCGCTACTCCGCCTCCGCGCTGCGCTTCAACCTGAGCCGCGCCGTGGCCATCGACATGGAGAGCGCAACTATCGCAGCCCAGGGCTACCGCTTCCGCGTTCCGTATGGCACGCTGCTGTGCGTCTCGGATAAACCGCTGCACGGTGAGATCAAACTTCCCGGCCAGGCGAACCGCTTCTATGAAGGGGCGATTTCCGAGCATCTACAGATTGGTATTCGCGCCATCGACCTGCTGCGCGCTGAAGGGGAACGTCTGCACTCGCGTAAGCTGCGTACCTTCAACGAACCGCCGTTCCGTTGATCGCTCATCAGAAGGAAACAGGATGCACCCCACTACACCGCTCGGCGCGCTGCGCGCGCTGATGCAGGCCCGCGGGCTGGATGGCCTGCTGGTCCCGCGCGCCGACGCGCACCAGAGCGAAGACTGCGCCCCGCACGATAATAAACTCGCCTGGCTGACCGGATTCACCGGGTCCGCCGGGCTGGCGCTGGTTCTTGCCGACCGCGCCCTGCTGTTTGTTGATGGTCGCTATCAGGTTCAGGTGCAGCATCAGGTCGATACCACCGCGTTTGCTGTTCACCACCTGCATAACGAACCGGTAGCGCAGTGGATTGATAACCATCTACCGCCGGGCCAGCGCATCGGTTTTGAGCCTATGCTGATGACCAACAGCCAGTACGAGGCGCTGCGTGCCAGCCACTGCCAGCCGGTGGCGCTGGATGACGATCCGTTCGACGCGGTATGGCATGACCGCCCCGCAGCGCCGTGCGGAGTAATCACCGAGATGCCGGATGAGATTGCGGGTGAGTCCTCAGCCGATAAACGCCAGCGGGTGGCTGCGGCACTGCGCGAGGCGGGCGTGGATTATCTGGCGGTGACGCTGCCGGACAACATCGCCTGGCTGCTTAACGTGCGCGGCAGCGATGTAGCGATGAATCCCGTCCCGCACTCGTTTTTACTGATTAACCAGCAGGGCGACGTCGAATGGTTTGTGGCACAGGAGAAACTCGCGCAGCTCGCCCCTGAGGTTACCCGGAATATCACCCTCTCTGCGCCCGGGGCGTTTCTTACGCGCTGCCGTGCGTGCGCTGCCGGTAACGTCATCGCGCTGGATGCGGACTTCTCCCCGGTGGCGCTGCGCTTCGCGGTGGAGCAAGCCGGCGGCAGCGTGCGCTGGCAGAGCGACCCGATTACCTGGATGAAAGCCCTGAAAAACCCGGTAGAGCTGGAAGGATACCGCGCCAGTCATCGGGAAGACGGCGCGGCGTGGGTCAACTTCCTCGCCTGGTTGCATCATGAAGCGCCGCTGCGTGACGCGGCGGGCGATCCGATCACCGAGCTGGAGGCTCAGCAAAAGCAGCTGGCGTTTCGTCAGCAGCGTGAGACCTTTATCGAGCCGAGCTTCAACACCATTTCGGCGGCGGGCAGCAATGCGGCGATGTGTCACTATCACGCGTCCCCTGAGACCAACAAACCGCTGACCCGCAGCGAGTTCTACCTCAATGACTCCGGCGGGCAATATGTGAATGGCACCACCGATGCCACCCGCACCCTGGCATTTGGCCCGCTTACCGCTGCGCGCCGCCTGCACTACACCGCGGTACTGAAAGGTTTCCTGGCGCTTATCACACTCCCGTTCCCCAACGGCACCTGCGGCCACCAGCTCGACGCTGTCGCCCGGCGTCCGCTGTGGGAGCTGGGGCTGGATTTCGACCACGGAACCGGGCACGGTGTCGGTCACCGTATGCTGATCCACGAGCAGCCACAGCGCATCGCGAAGAAGGTCAATCCGTGGCCGCTGCTGCCGGGCAGTATCATGACCATCGAACCGGGCTACTATCTGGCGGACCAGTACGGCATCCGCATTGAAAACCAGGTGGAAG
Source organism: Siccibacter colletis (assembly GCF_025914095.1). Taxonomy (NCBI): domain Bacteria; kingdom Pseudomonadati; phylum Pseudomonadota; class Gammaproteobacteria; order Enterobacterales; family Enterobacteriaceae; genus Siccibacter; species Siccibacter colletis. Next base: position 2,585,630 of record NZ_CP074352.1, read on the forward strand.
TGGTGGAGGGTGCGCCAGGTTTCTGCCGGTTTTCCACCCTGACGCTGATCCCCATCGACCTCAACCAGGTGGAAACGGGCCTGCTGAGCGCTCAGGAGAAGGCGTGGATAGATGATTACCACCAGCAGGTGCGGGACACACTGGCACCGCTGGTAAACAGTGACGCACGGGCGTGGTTGTTTGCCGCCACCGCTCCGCTCCGGGTTCAGACAGGTGCGCAGGCCTGAAAATGGTTATTTTTGCGCTGTTTTGCGGAATTAATCAGCAACCGAGCAGGTATGTGAAAAAAGGGCTTTGACAAGCCCTTTTACCCTCGTTACTATGCGCCCCGTTCACACGATTCCTCTGTAGTTCAGTCGGTAGAACGGCGGACTGTTAATCCGTATGTCACTGGTTCGAGTCCAGTCAGAGGAGCCACATTTAAGAAGCCCACTTAAGGAAACTTAAGCGGGTTTTTTGCTTTGGTGTATATGCAGAACGTACATCCGTCATTATCACTTTTTTAGTGGTGGGTGCGCTGCGCTTACCCACCCTACGGACTTTTTCGCACCTGCAACCAGCGTTACTCGTTGCCCCACTGGTTCAGGAACATGGCGATCTCATCGATACGGGCTTCATCGATACCGGCTTCGACGGCCATCTCTTGCTGCGCCTGTTCGCTGATCTCTTCGTTATTCATCAGGCGCTCAATCAGCAGCTGGAAGTAGTGCGCCAGCGCGTCGCGCTCCGCTTCGCCCACCGCCTTTTCCGTTTCCGTCGCATACTCATCGGCGATGTCATAATACTTCAGCGGTATCTCTTTGTTCATACGTTGTCCTCTGAGGATAAATCTGTTCTGTAGTGTCTGGCTACACAATTTACTGGCTGCGTAATGCCCGGTCGGCGCGGCCTGCCTGTAGCCTGGCGAGTCGGCAGCGCTTAAGTATGACAATTTCACACCTTGAGCATTTTCACCGTGGCATCAATGTCTATCTCCTCTTCCGAGAAGATCAGGGTGGTTCCCTGAAAGGTCGTGATAGCCAGTTTTTTCAGCGAGCGCATTTCACCCGGCTTTATGGATGATTTTGGTCGGATGCTGTTCATCAGCCCACCCACAGACAGCACCGCGTTTTCTTTATCGATGCGGGCGTCAGCAGGTACTTCCTCGCTGTAGACCAGGTAAGACTTGATGGAGGTGAGCTTCAGACGTTCGCCTGCAATGTAGATGTATTTGCTGTCAGGCACGACCTTGACCGCATAGGCCGACAAGCCTTTATTGTTGGTGGTCGGTTCGAACGTCACCGCCGCATCTTTCTTGATAAGATCAGGGTTGGCGACCTTAATCACGTGAAAATAGCGGTTATCGCCGTTTTCATCTTTGATAAATCCAAAACCTTTATCTTTAAACCATGTTGTGATCGTACCGTTCATCGCCATTACCGCCTGATTAATCGTTTATCTGTGCAAATTTTGCAGCGCGCAGTGTAATGCACAATGGCTGCGCAGGCCATGTCTGGTGATTCACTTAAGAACGTGAACCGCCCCTTCTTTTACCACTGCAAGAAGCTGGTTTGCCTGTTTCAGCTGCCGGTTGAGTTCACAGACATCATCGTTGTCGGGGATCAGCACGATACAGTCCGCCGCGATTTTGATAGTCACACCTTTACCGGTTTCAAATCCGGCATCGCGCAGCCACTTCCCGCTCAACCGTATCGCTGGCGTAGTGGTGTCGCCCGCGTTGGGCAGATAGCCCACGGTGCAACGACGCTGATTTTTGCCAGGGGCGGAGGTTTGCTGCTGGTACTGCAAAGAGGTAGTCATAGAGGGTTCTCCCGTAAAGACGCGACGACGCCCCGCTTGTCAGGTAATGCTGGCGGGGGAAGACAGCATAGCGCCGCAAACCCGCACTGTGAATGCGGCTATCTGGAAGGCGACTCGCAGAACCGAATGTAACTTTTGGGCATCTTTTGCGGCTACATCCGTTCAATGGCATCAGGGCGATGTGGCGTCGTACCGTCAACCTTCACCGGCATCCCGGAGCGCCGCTCCAGCGCCTCGTCAACGCGCAACACGTCCACATCGCTGCCTTTCAGCGCAGCGCGCATCACCGGCGTGATCGGCAGCGGAACTTTGTTATCGGATTCAAACTCGGCGCGGTTGCGCGACAGCGGTTCATGCACCTCCAGCCAGCGGCTGCCGTCCGGCTCGGTGGTCATTTTTACCGGCTGATCGATTAGCTGAACGCGAGTGCCTTCGGGTACGTTATCAAACAGGAATTTGATGTCGTCATTACGCAGGCGAATGCAGCCCTGGCTGACGCGCAGCCCAATACCGAAATTCGCATTGGTGCCGTGAATAGCGTACAGCCGGCCAATGTAAATGGCATACAGCCCCATCGGGTTATCCGGCCCGGCGGGCACCATTGCCGGCAGGGTTTTGCCCTCTTTGGCATATTCACGCCGTGTATTGGCAGTTGGCGTCCAGGTCGGGCCGGCCTGCTTACGCTCCACGCGCGTCACCCAGTTGCGCGGCGTCTCGCGCCCCGCCTGGCCGATACCAATCGGCAGCACTTCCACCGTGCCGCCCTCTTTCGGATAGTAATAGAGGCGCATCTCCGCCACGTTCACCACGATGCCTTCACGCACGGTATCCGGCAGGATCAGCTGCTCCGGGATGGTCAGCGTGGACCCCGCTTTCGGCAGGAAAGGATCGACATCCGGGTTAGCCTCCAGCAGGTTGCTGAGCCCCTGCCCGTTCTGTGCCGCGAACGCTTCCAGCGGATAGCGGTTGTCCTGCGGCACGGTAACGGTGCGCACGTTTCCCACCAGCCGGCTGCCTTCCGGCGGCAGCGTATAGGTTACGGCCAGCGCGCTATGGCTGGCGATAAGCATAAGCAGACTACAAAACGTAATAAGACGAGACATAATGCCGATTCCTGAAGGCTGACGTTTCGCTAAGCATAGCTGCTTTTTATCGATTCAACGTGCCGCCGCTGCGCGACTCTTTACACAGCTTTTCCCCTCAGACATTGCACCCTCCCGCTTCGCTGGGCATCATACCCGGCTGTTAGTAAAGGAGTTGTTATGCAGGAACTGTTATCCACGCTTAAAGCCTACGGTTTTGGGCTGCATCATCCGGGCTCGCTGGCGATGGCATCGCTGGTGATCCTGCTCACCGCGCTGATTGTGCATTTTATTCTTCACCGGGTCGTGCTGCGCACCTTTGAGAAGCGCGCCGGATCCAGTTCGCGTTTGTGGCTGCAGATCATCACCCAGAACAAGCTGTTTCACCGCCTCGCTTTTACGCTACAGGGCATCATTCTTAATGTGCAGGCGGTGCTATTGTTGCCCAAAGGCGGCGATGCGGCGCTGGTACTCAGTACCTGCGCCCAGCTGTGGGTGATGCTCTATGCCCTGCTGTCGTTTTTCTCGCTGTTGGACGTGGTGTTTGAGCTCTCCGGGAATTCCACGCTCGCCACCCAGCTGCCGCTGAAGGGTATTTTTCAGGGGGTGAAGCTGATTAGCGCCCTGGTGATTGGCATCCTGATGATCTCGGCGCTGATTGGCAAATCCCCGGCCATCCTGATAAGCGGTCTCGGTGCCATGGCCGCGGTGCTGATGCTGATCTTTAAAGACCCGATACTTGGGCTGGTGGCGGGCATTCAGCTGTCGGCCAATACCATGCTCAAACTCGGCGACTGGCTGGAGATGCCAAAATATGGCGCTGACGGAGCAGTGACCGATATCGGCCTGACCACCGTCAAAGTGCGCAACTGGGATAACACCATCACCACTATTCCCACCTATGCGCTGGTCTCGGACGCGTTTAAAAACTGGAGCGGAATGCAGGCTTCCGGTGGGCGACGCATCAAGCGCAGCATCAATATTGATATCACCAGCATTCATTTCCTCTCCGAAGAGGAACAGGCGCGACTTATTCGCGCCCGGCTGCTGAAGCCCTATATGGACAGCCGCAGCGCGGAAATCAGCGAATGGAATCAGGAAAACAGCGGCGATGAGTCGGTGCTGAACCGGCGCAGCATGACCAATATCGGCACGTTCCGCGCCTGGCTCAATGAGTATCTGCGCAATCATCCGCGGCTGCGCAAGGACATGATGCTGATGGTGCGCCAGCTCGCGCCAGGCCCGGACGGGCTTCCGCTGGAGATCTATGCTTTCACCAATACGGTGATCTGGATGGAGTACGAGGGGATTCAGGCGGACATCTTTGACCATATTTTTGCCGTCACGGAAGAGTTCGGGCTGCGTCTCCACCAGTCGCCCACCGGGAGTGACATGCGGACGCTGGCAGGCGTGGTACAGCGCGACTGATTCGTCGCGCCGCTGAAGGTATCAGGGTGGCGAAGTGGGTGAATCGCCACCGCCGGGGGTATAGCCCGCCGTCGGAGCTACGCTCACCGGCTGTTTTTCCGGACGCGGGTATTTCCACAGCCAGCGTCCGCTCACCATACGCCAGTAGAACAGCGCGCCGCGTACCGCCCAGTCCATGAACATTCCCAGCCAGACGCCGACGACGCCCATTCCGAGTTCAATCCCCAGAATGTACCCCGCCACCACGCGGCAGCCCCACATGCCGAGCATGGATACCCACATGGCGAAACGGGCGTCGCGCGCGCCTTTCAGCCCCGCCGGCAGCACCCAGGAGGCGGCCCAGATCGGCATAAAGGCGGCGTTAAGCCAGAGCAGGATCTTCACTACTTCTTTCACGTCCTCTTCCCGGGTGTAGAACGAGGCAAACACCCCGGCGAAGGGCGCGGTAAACCAGGCGATAAAGGTCAGGCCAATGGTTGAGAGCCAGAACACATGGCGCAGCTGGCGCTCCGCCTGACCAATCTGTCCTTTGCCGAGCCGCTTACCGGTAATAATGGTGGACGCAGAACCGAGGGCGTTCCCCGGCAGGTTAATCAGCCCCGCCACTGAGAACGCAATAAAGTTACCGGCGATAACGTTGGTGCCCATCCCGGCGACAAACATCTGGGTCAGCAGCTTCCCGCCGTTAAACAGCACCGACTCGATACTGGCCGGAATGCCGATCGCCAGCACTTCCCAGAGAATATTGCCCTGAAGCCTGGTGAAGTAGCTTTTGAGCGAGATGCGCAGAGTGGGATTAATACCAATCACCAGCACCCAGATAATCGCCACCGCGCCGATATAGCGTGAAATGGTGATGCCGAGCCCGGCACCGATAAACCCTAACCCGTCCCATGAAAACAGGCCGTAGATTAGGATGGTACTGATGATGATGTTGAGGATATTCATCCCGCCGTTAATCAGCAGCGGAATTTTGGTGTTACCAGCCCCGCGCAGCGCCCCGCTACCGATCAGCGCAATGGCCGCCGCCGGATAGCTCCAGGCCGTAAGTTGCAGATAGATAAGCGCCAGGCGCTTCACCTCGGCGGTCGCTTCCCCGGCGACAAAATCGATGATTTGCTCGCCGGTCACGTGAATCAGACCCGCAAGAAATACTGAGAAGATCGTCATCAACACCAGCGACTGACGCGCCGCAGCGCGCGCCCTGGCAGGATCGCGCTTGCCAATGCTGTAGGCCACCACTACCGTGGTGCCGAGATCCACCGCCGCGATAAAGGAGAGGATCACCATGTTGAAGCTGTCTGCCAGTCCGACGCCCGCCATGGCCTCTTTACCCAGCCAGCTCACAAGGAAGGTGCTGAGCACCCCCATCAGCATGACGCAGGTATTTTCCAGAAAAATAGGCACGGCCAGCGGGGTGATTTCGCGCCAGAACAACACGCGATAGCTCTTTCTTTTTGCATACCACGGGGTACGCATCACCGCCTGACGTAGCGTGGCAGTCAGGTTCACGTTTGCTCCAGGGAAGAAAGATAAAACTTCATTTCAATAATGAGACAGAGAAACCGATCCTGCAAAGCATTTCCCTGCGAATTGTTGGTTTTAGCGACAGGGCGGCGAGAGTTTCGCCAGACGCACGCGGTTCCCCGCATTGGCGTTTGACAAAACTTTTTTGGCCGCTAAGATAGGCCTCCACAATTCCTCTGTAGTTCAGTCGGTAGAACGGCGGACTGTTAATCCGTATGTCACTGGTTCGAGTCCAGTCAGAGGAGCCAGATTTAAAAAGCCCGCCGCGTGCGGGCTTTTTGCTGTCCAGCGTCAGCCTGTGTTCTGCAGGCATAAAAAAACCGCCCTGACGGCGGTTTTTTTATTACTCGGCTTTAGGCTCGGTTGGCGCTTTCAGTTCGCCCATCGCTTTCAGCTTTTTAGAAATCTCACGACGTTCTTTTGAGATCTCGGCGTTTTTGATGATGTAGTCATCAACGCGATCTTCATAGTCGGTTTTCATGCTGGCGATGATGCCCTGAATCGCTTCCACGCTCATACCCGGCTTGATGTAATCGCTCAGGTTGTCGAGCAGCAGCACGCGCTTCTGGTTGTCACGGATCTTTTTCTCAACGTCCTGGATTTCACGCTGAAGTTTATTCTTACGACGGAACAGACGGACAAACTCCAGTACGTCCTGGAATGAAGGTCTGGTATTTTCCATTTTTACACCCCTGCTAATTTGAGACTTGGATTCGTTACTACAACCATCACCGGTCAACAGTAATGGTAGCGGCTATTCAAGACAATGGTTTTATCCCTTACGGGCGGCCTGCCGCTATCATACTCTTATTTCAGGTTTAATCGACACCGCCACCTGGCGCGAGCGGTGCATCCGGTGCTTATTTACGCAGCGCCCGGCAAACCAGCTGAGACAGCAGCTCCAGCTGACGGGCCAGTTCAAGGCTAAGCCAGACGTAGCCATGGATCGGCGTCTCCTGCAGGCGATCGCCTTGACTCTCGCGAATGAGCTGATCCAGCTCACCGATAATCTCATTCAGTTTCTCGCGGCTGGCGATGGCCGGCGTCGGGTTGCCCTCATACAGCGCCTGAGAGAGGTTCGCCAGCGTGCGCTGGGTCATGTGCTGGGTGTCACGCAGTGTACGGGCGTTAATCATCACGAAATGACTTTCTCGCGACGCCCAGTGCGCGTTGATTTGCAGCTCCAGCGTACAGACCATGTTGCGACAGGTTGTCTGAATCGCTTCAAAGATACTTTTCTGGATGTGGGTCTCTTTGCAGGCGGGCGTGATCAAACCGCGCATTTTTACTACGTCGTTCAGCACCTGTTGCAGCGGCTTCTCAAGCCGCGGACGCTCCACCAGATTAGGTGAGAAACCGGCGTTATAAACCCGGCCAAAGGCCTTCATAAAGCTTGCCATCTGGATACGCCAGTGAACAAATGCACGCTGGGGCCAGATGCTGGTAAACAGCATCGCCAACAGCGAGCCGAGGATAACGTCGCCGCTTCGCCACAGTGCGGTAACCATATCGCCCTGCGGGGCACCCACCACCACACCGAGCGTAATGCCGATAAGCAGCGCCTGATAGGGCCGCTTGCCGAGCGCCAGCCAGCCGCACAGGAACATCGCCAGCGCGCACCACAGCAGCATCGCCGGTAATGACCACAGCTCCAGACGCAGCGCCACCAGGCCGAGCGCCGAGCCAAAAATAGTGCCGCCGATACGTTCGAAGGCGCGGGGAATGACATTTCCCCAGAACGAGATCGGCCCCATTACTACCACCAGCGTGATCAGCGGCCACGACCCTTCCGGCACTTCCAGCAGACGAACCAGTAAAAACGTCAGGACGAACGCCAGCGCAATACGCAGACCATGGACAATCCGGTAGTGCTGATAAATACGAATTTCAAAAGGGCTTAAGGGCTTATCGGGACGCACACCCGCTCTCCGGTGATGAAAAGAGCGGATTGTACTCGTTTTTGCTGCGGTGGTATCGGTTTGCCCGGTAAATCCGCCCTTCTCCACTGGCTATTTTTTATCAACGGCTGCAAATTAGCACCCCGTAAACCATATTTAACCGCTGCGTTAACATATCATTATCTACCTTTTAACATGACCTGCGGGTTAAAGGCGGAAAAGTAAGAGTCAGCCCTGATTCGTTCAGTCCACCTTCTCCGTCACCGGAATATGCATTTCAATATCCCAGAAACCATCTGCCTTGCCGTCATTGAGGTAGATTTCAAAGCACGGCAACGGGGCTGGCATAACGCTGGCATCCCCGAGCAGGCTGTTGAAGAACAACAGCCAGGGTTTACCAAAATCACCGTCCTGTACCCTTGCGCGCGCGACCGCATACTGCCCACCGGTGATTTCCGTGTGGATAACGCCCACGCTGTTTTCCGGAATGGCAAAACCCTCCGGCACTGACACCACCGTGGCTGCACGCAGTTTTTCAGGCGGGGTACAGTCCGGGTTATCGTAGTAGACCGCGATCCATTCGTCCGGGCGAAGATGGTGCGTTTCAACCCACATAAGCAACTGTTCGAACCCTTGTGGAACGGTCTTTTCCCACGGCCCGACCAGATGAAACCCGGCCACGTTACGGGCTGGCACTGCGGTAACGTTGTATTCCATGCTCCCACTCCTGTTAATCAAGATGACTGTATATATATACACCACCGAGGCGATAATGCGAGATGCAGAACGGTGAATATGTTCATTATGCGAGCAGCCTCGAGAAGCTGCCAGGCGGCAGGAAAAATGCGCGCGCCGGGCACGCATCTTTGTCGGAATTGATTTACCATACGGTGGTTAACAAAACTGATAAGGATGGTTTTCCTGGTGTCTGACTCCCCGGCGCAACCCACATTTCTGTTTCACGATTACGAAACTTTCGGCAAAAGTCCGTCGCTCGACCGCCCCGCTCAGTTTGCGGCCATTCGTACCGATGCTGAATTCAACATCATCGGCGAGCCGGAGGTGTTTTTCTGTAAACCTGCTGATGACTATTTGCCCCAGCCGGAAGCGGTCATGATCACCGGAATCACGCCGCAGCACGCGCTGGCGCAGGGCATGAATGAAGCTGATTTCGCAAAGCGTATTCACGGTTTATTCAGCGTGCCGAAGACCTGTGTGGTGGGCTACAACAACGTGCGGTTCGATGACGAAGTCACGCGCAATATCCTTTATCGCAACTTCTACGACCCTTATGCCTGGAGCTGGCAGCACGATAACTCGCGCTGGGATCTGCTGGATGTAATGCGCGCCTGCTATGCGCTGCGCCCGAACGGTATCGTCTGGCCGGAAAACGACGATGGCCTACCGAGCTTCCGGCTTGAGCATCTGACTAAAGCCAACGGGATTGAGCACGCTAATGCTCACGATGCGATGGCTGACGTGTATGCCACCATTGCGATGGCGCAGCTGGTGCGCACGCGGCAGCCGAAGCTGTTCGATTACCTGTACAGCTTCCGCCATAAGCAGAAACTGATCACCCTGATTGACGTGCCGCAGATGAAGCCGCTGGTGCATGTCTCCGGCATGTTCGGCGCGCTGCGCGGAAATACCAGCTGGATTGCGCCGCTTGCGTGGCATCCGGAAAACCGTAATGCAGTAATAATGGTAGACCTCGCGGGAGATGTGTCGCCGCTGCTGGAACTGGATGCCGACGCATTGCGCGAACGCCTCTATACGCCTAAAGCGCAGCTCACCGATGCCGCGGTGCCGGTGAAGCTGGTGCATCTGAATAAGTGCCCGGTGCTGGCGCAGGCGAATACGCTGCGTCCGGAGGATGCCGAGCGGCTGGGAATCGACCGTCAGCACTGTCTCAACAACCTCAAGCTGCTTCGCGACAATCCGCAGGTGCGGGAAAAAGTGGTGGCAATTTACGCCGAAGCGGAGCCGTTCGTGCCGTCGGACAACGTGGACGCGCAGCTGTATAACGGCTTCTTTAGCGACGCCGATCGGGCGGCCATGAAAATTGTCCTGCAGACCGATCCACAGAACCTGCCTGCGCTGGATATCAGCTTTGTTGATCCGCGTATTGAGAAGCTACTGTTCAACTACCGGGCGCGCAACTACCCAGGTACGCTGGATGAGGCGGAGCAGCAGCGCTGGCTCAATCATCGCCGCGAAGTGTTCAGCGCGGACTATCTGCAGCGCTGGGCGCAAGAGCTGGAAATGCTCTACAACCAGTACGAAGGCGATAAAGAGAAAACCGCCCTCATTAAAGCGCTGTATCAGTATGCGCAGGAGCTCGTCGGGTAAAGGCGGGTGCACCGGTAAATGGCGGGTGCACTTCGTTTACCCACCCTACAATCCCCCTTACACCTGCCCTTCGCGTAGGGTGGGTAAGCGCAGCGCACCCACCAAAAAATCAAATAACCCATGCCGGAGGCATGGCCTCGTCCGGCATCAAAACCGCCGCGGCGCAGGCGTTGAGTCCGGGCTGGCGGTCGGGAATCGCCAGAGGGCGCGAGCCCCGGGATGGGGTATCGCGTCCGACCGGAAGCGAAACGCCGGAGGCAAGGGCAGCCCGCAGGGCCGGTTTTACTGGCCGGGAGCCGGGATTGTGAAGGGGGTGGCGGTGAACCCCCTTCACCCGTTCACGTGCGCCAGCGTTTCCATGTGAGTGCGGTGGCCCGGTGAACGGAACCTTCACCGCTCTGCCATAGCCCTCACGCCAGAACGGGGCGCACGGTAAACGGTGGGTGCACTTCGTTTACCCACCCTACAATCACATCCATACATCCGCAGATAAACGGTGGGTGCACTTCGTTTACCCACCCTGGAATCACATCCGCATACCCCGCAGATAAACGGTGGTTACACTGCGCCTACCCACCCTACAAACCGACCCAAACTCACCTTCCCGCCAATAAAAAAGGCCGCAAGCGCGGCCTTTTTTTACAACTTATACGGACAACAACATCACCCTTTCATTACCGTGATGGTCCAGGAGGCATCGCCGACCTGCTGGTAGTCGGTGACGCTGTGGCCCTCTTCTGCTGCCCACTGGGGGATAGCTTCGGTTGCCTGGGTGCAGTCAAACTCAATGACCAGCTCATCGCCTTTAGTCATCTCAGCCATCGCCGCCTTCGCTTCGATCAGCGGGAAAGGGCATACCTGATTTACTACGTCTAATTTCTTAATCGTCATTCTCTTTCTCCACGTGCTCAGGCCGCAGCGGCGGTCAGTTTCGCTTTGCGCTGCGGACGGATAAACAGGAACCACGAGGCGGTCCATACGCCAAGGATCATAAATACCAGGCCAATCCAGCCCTGCCAGGTCAGCATCGCGGTCATCACCAGACCGTTACCAATAGAGCAGCCACCCGCCATACTGGCGCCGAAGCCCATCAGCAGGCCGCCAGCAACGCTGCGCAGCGTGGTGGTGGCATCGGCGGCGCGCACGCGAAATTCGCGGCTGGCTTTAGCGGCGATATACGAGCCGAGGAAAATCCCCAACACCAGGAACACGCCCCAGTTGATGTATTTGCTGTCGCCGACCACCAGGTACTGCAGAATGTTCGCCGTTGGCGAGGTGATGCCGAGACCAAACAGGCGACCAGTGGCTTCACTCAGCGGCCAGGCCAGGGTCGCGATCAGACCAATCAGGATCGCGGTAACAAACGGGTGCCAGCGCTTTTCAAACAGGATATGCGCCAGCCCGGTGCAACGCGGCGGCAGGCTGGCTACCTTCAGCTTTGGCTTCGCCAGCTCTTTGCGTACCAGCCACAGGGTGACGGCCACCAGCAGCACAATCAGCGGCCAGGCCGGCAGGTTGAAAGTTTCCGGAATCGAGTTGTGTGCTGTGCTGTAGTGCTTCAGCGTCTCGTTCAGCCCGGCGGCGTGCGGGGAGCGCATGATGGCGCTCATCAGCATATAGGTAAACAGCGCAATCCAGCTGCCGATAAGCCCTTCCCCGGCGCGATACCAGGTGCCGGTGGCGCAGCCGCCAGCAAAAACGATACCCAGCCCGAAGATGTAGCCGCCCACCACGGTGCCCAGCCACGGGAATGCGCCCGCGTCATACTGCACAATGCCGGCTTGAATCATAGCGAACACGCCGACGCACTGGATGGCAATGGCAATCAGCAAGGCATAAAACATACGGTTATTTTTGGCGATATACATATCGCGGAAGCCACCGGTGAGGCAGAAACGGCCGCGCTGCATAACGAAGCCCAGCAGCCCGCCGCACACCAGGCCGGTTAAAATCATCTGTAACATAGCACCACCCGTTTCCAGGTCAGAAAATCAAAACGGCCATTATTCACGCCTGCGCCAGCGTGACCAATAACCAAACTCACTAGCATATAGCGAAAGGTTATAGATGATTCTGCCAGCCAGATTTCAGGCAAAAAAAATCCGGAGGCAAGGCCTCCGGATTGATGCGATGCAGGTGTTAAAAATTACTGGGCAACGTCTTCGTACTGCGGCACCGGGTTGCGGAAGCTGCGGGTCACACATGCCAGGTAGACGATACCGATAGCACCCCAGATCAGGCCCAGCACCATTGAGCTCTCTTCCAGGTTCAGCCACAGCGCGCCTACGGTCAGAGCACCACAAAGCGGCAGGATGAGATACTGGAAGTGATCTTTCAGCGTCTTGTTACGCTTCTCACGGATCCAGAACTGCGAGATCACCGACAGGTTAACGAAAGTGAACGCCACCAGCGCACCGAAGTTAATCAGGGCCGTCGCCGTCACCAGGTCGAAGTTAATCGCCAGCAGTGCGATGGCGCCAACCAGCAGCACGTTAAATGCCGGGGTACGCCATTTCGGATGCACGTAGCCAAAGAAGCTGCGCGGGAACACGCCGTCACGGCCCATCACGTACATCAAACGCGAAACGCCCGCGTGTGCTGCCATACCGGAAGCCAGCACGGTAATGGTGGAGAAGATCAGCACGCCGTACTGGAAGGTTTTACCCGCCACGTAGAGCATGATTTCCGGCTGAGACGCTTCCGGATCTTTAAAGCGTGAGATGTCCGGGAAGTAGAGCTGCAAGAAGTAGGACGCCGCGATAAATACCAGGCCGCCAATCAGGGCAGTCAGGAAAATCGCACGCGGGATCACGCGCTCTGCGTCTTTGGTCTCTTCAGACAGCGAGCTGATACCGTCAAAGCCGAGGAACGAGAAGCACAGGATAGTGGCACCGGTGATCATCGGCACAACGTGCGCATCCGCACTCCAGAACGGCTGTGAGCTGACCAGTGTACCCGCGCCTTCACCGTGGGAAACACCATAAATGATGAGACCGACGATAGCCGCTACGATGCCCATCTGCAGCACCACGATAACGGTGTTGAAGTTAGCCACGGTTTTCAGGCTGCGCAGGTTGGAGATGGTCATAAACGCGACCAGCGCGACTACGAACATCCACGACGGTACGTTAGGTACCAGCGCTTCGAAGTAAATTTTCGCCAGCAGGATGTTGATCATCGGCATGAACAGATAGTCCAGCAGGGATGACCAGCCAACCATAAAGCCAACAGCCGGGCTGATGGATTTCTGGGCGTAGGTATAAGCGGAGCCAGCCGACGGGAAGCGGCGCACCAGTTTACCGTAGCTGATAGCGGTAAAGAGGATCGCGACCAGCGCGAAGGCATAGGCTGTTGCGACGTGACCACTGGTCAGGCCGGATACGATACCGAACGTATCGAACAGCGTCATCGGCTGCATATAGGCAAGGCCCATCATTACAACCGGAATCAGCGTAAGGGTCTTACGCAATTCCACGCGAGAGGTGGTAGTACCTGGAGTAACGTTATGCGACATGGCTGATCTCCATTACGGCGTGTGCCGTCGCAAATGCAAAAAATTGCCCCATCTTTCTTATTTCCTCGGCGACACGACTGTCGATCTTTAGTAAGTATCTATCCGGTACGAAGCCCGGCCTCTTGTTTTAAAATGACGTTTCTTAATTGCAAAAAAATAACCGACGTTATTCACGTCGGCTAATTCTCATTTTGCAGGGCGCGTATTTTGCAACACTTTCAGGCACGATGACAAGATGTTGAGCCCCTCATCGACAATTTCTTTTTCCGCCGTCAGCGGAACCAGGAAACGGATTACGTTGGCACGCACGCCGCAGGAGAGCAACACCAGCCCCTGCCGCCCCGCTTCCTGTATCAGCAGTTGGGTCAGTTCTTTATCTGGCTTCTGGCTGTCGCGCCCCTCTACCAGCTCCATCGCCACCATTGCCCCAACGCCGCGCACGTCGCCGATGCAGTCATATTCCTCAGCCAGCCGGGTCAGGCGCGTCACGATCTGCTCGCCCACCGCCTGGGCTTTCTCATTCAACTGCGCGCGCTCGATCAGATCGGTCACCGCCAGCGCGGCGGCAATGGCTACCGGCGAGCCGGCGTAGGTTCCGCCCAGCCCGCCCGGCAGGGCTTTATCGAACAGCGCCTTGCGTCCCACCAGCGCGGCCAGCGGGAAGCCGCCCGCCAGGCTTTTCGCCATGGTGATCAGATCCGGCTCCACGCCGGTGTGTTCAATGGCGAAGGTTTTCCCGGTGCGGCAGAAGCCGCTCTGGATCTCATCAACAATCAGCACAATGCCGTGCCGGTCACACAGGGCGCGCAGCTGCTGCATAAAGTGCGTGGAAGCAGGATAAAAACCGCCCTCTCCCTGCACCGGTTCGATGATAATCGCCGCAACTTCTTCCGGTGCCACGTCGGCGGCAAAAATGCCCGCCAGCGAGGCCAGCGCCTGAGTATCGCTCACGCCGAGATAGGCTGCCGGATAGGGGGCGTGGTAGATACCCGCCGGGAACGGGCCGTAACCTTTCTTATAGGGCTGAACTTTACCGGTCAGCGCCATTCCCAGCAGCGTTCGTCCGTGGAAGGCACCGCGAAACGCGATCACCGCTGAGCGTCCGGTAGCGATGCGCGCGACCTTAATCGCGTTCTCTACCGCCTCGGCACCAGTAGAAAGAAACAGCGTCTGGCAGGCAGTCTCGATTGGCACCAGAGCGTTAAGCCGCTCCGCCAGTTCAATATAGTTGCCATACGGCGTCACCTGAAAACAGGGATGGGTGAAGTGCTCCAGCTGCGCTTTCACCGCGTCGATTACCGCTGGATGATTATGCCCGGTATTCAACACCGCAATCCCGGAGGCAAAGTCGATGTAGCGCTTGCCCTCTACGTCCCAGAGTTCGGCGTTGCGCGCGCACGCAATATAGACCGGCAGCGCGTTTCCTACCCCCTGCGCCACCGCCGCCTCACGCCGCGTCTGCCACTGCTGATTGGTCTGACTCATACCTTCTCCTTGCGAGAAAAAACCCGGCGCATGCCCGCCCTTCTTAAACATAGACGAGGGTAAAGGCTTTACCAGAGAAGTGAGACGAAGCGCAGAAAGCCGCCGCAGGAGGCGGGAGAGGCGATAAAAAAACAGGGAAAATGCAGCAGGAACAGCATGAGATCCCGCTCCGGCGCAGGCCGTCGAAGCGGGGGCGCGGGGGTTATGCCATCGGCATCACCAGCGGGTCGGGATAGCGGTATTCGAAACCAAGCTCGTTGCAGATGCGGTTGCCGTCAACGCGCTTGCCCTGCGTGCCGGCTTCACTGTTACTGAACTGCGGCGGTTCAAGGCCCAGCTGGCGCGCCATCACTGGATAGAATTCGGCGCGGGCCGGATGGTGCGGTGCACAAAGGTTATAAGTGCGGCCCCCCTTCGGGGTTTCCAGCAGCAGCGTGATAGCTGACACCACATCTTCAAGATGAACCATATTCACGCCGTGACTGCCGTTGGGGGCTGTTTTGCCAGCGAAGAAGCGGCCGGGATGCCGCCCAGGCCCGACCAGCCCGGCGAGGCGCAGAATGTCCACCGAGGTGCCCGGTATCTGATGCAGCCACGCCTCCAGCTCCTTCAGCACGCGGCCGCTGTGGGTAACCGGCTGCAGCGGGGTGGTCTCTTTTACCGTGCCGTCCACGTCACCGTACACCGACGTGGAGCTGGTGAAGATGATGCGCGGGATACGGTGCGCCAGCGCGCTGTCGACTATCTCCTGCACCGCCTGCTGATAAAAGGTATCGCCCTCCCCGGTGCGGCGGGCGGGAAGCGTCACCACCAGCGCATCAACGTTCAGCAGCGCATCCAGTTCATCGCTGTCGCACACCAGCTCAGGCGTAAGCGCAAGCGAGTAGCTCTCAATGCCGCACATGCGCGCCGCCTCTACGCCGTCCGGCGTGGTCTTGCTGCCGGTAACCTGCCAGCCGCGCGCGTTCAGCGCGAGCGCCAGCGGCATTCCCAGCCACCCCAAACCGACAATAGCCACCTTTTTCATACCTTTCTCCTGGATCCTGAAGCGACGCGATGCGCATCGTTAAAGCGTAACCGACAACGGCACGGCCTGCACGGCTGCTGCCGGGGTAAGGCTACCCCTGCCCGGTGACGGTGGCAATCGGCAGGCGCAAGATGAAACGCGCTCATGATGAAAAAAAGCCCTTGCCTTCCTGCACATACCTGGTTTACGGTAAGACCCATTGTGAATACTCATTCATCAGAGAATTTTATGAACTGCGTTCAGATCAAAAACCACCATCATCACCATCACCCTGACTAGTCTTTCAGGCGATGTGTGCTGGGAGACATTCAGGATCTTCCAGTGGTGCAGAACGCAACAGAAAGCCCCCGGAAGATCGCCTTCCGGGGGCTTTTTTTTGTGCTTACACCAGCCGAAAGCCGCGGATAAAAATAAAACCTTTACGATGATTGCAGACCGACCACGACAGGATTACGAGGAACCGAGAATGTTAGATAACACCCGTTTACGCATAGCTATTCAGAAATCAGGGCGTCTGAGCGACGATTCACGCGAACTGCTGGCCCGCTGCGGCATCAAAATCAATCTGCACACCCAGCGCCTGATTGCTCTGGCAGAGAATATGCCGATCGATATTCTGCGCGTGCGTGACGACGACATTCCGGGGCTGGTGATGGATGGCGTGGTGGATCTGGGGATCATTGGTGAGAACGTGCTGGAAGAGGAGCTGCTGACGCGCCGCGCTCAGGGCGAAGATCCGCGCTACTTCACCCTGCGTCGTCTCGATTTCGGCGGCTGCCGCCTGTCGCTGGCAACCGCGGTTGACGAAGCCTGGGACGGCCCGGCGGCGCTCAATGGAAAACGCATCGCCACCTCCTATCCGCACCTGCTGAAACGCTATCTCGACCAGAAAGGCGTGCAGTTTAAATCCTGCCTGCTTAACGGCTCGGTGGAAGTGGCACCGCGTGCCGGTCTGGCCGATGCCATCTGCGATCTGGTCTCTACCGGCGCGACGCTTGAAGCCAACGGCCTGCGCGAAGTGGAAGTTATCTACCGCTCCAAAGCCTGCCTGATCCAGCGCGACGGCGAGATGCCGGATGCCAAACAGCAGCTCATCGACAAGCTGTTGACCCGCATTCAGGGCGTCATCCAGGCGCGCGAGTCCAAGTACATCATGATGCACGCGCCGACCGAGCGCCTCGATGAAGTCATCGCCCTGCTGCCAGGTGCTGAGCGTCCGACCATTCTGCCGCTGGCCGGGGATCAGCAGCGCGTGGCGATGCACATGGTGAGCAGTGAAACCCTGTTCTGGGAAACCATGGAAAAACTGAAAGCGCTGGGGGCCAGCTCCATTCTGGTGCTGCCGATTGAGAAGATGATGGAGTAAATCATGGCCTTTACCACTCTGATTGACTGGAATGCCTGTAGCGACGCCGAGCAGCGTCAGCTCCTGACCCGTCCGGCAGTATCGGCGTCTGACAGCATCGCCCGCACCGTCAGCGAGATCCTGGATAACGTCAAACGCGACGGCGATGCAGCGCTGAAAGCCTATAGCGCAAAGTTCGATAAAACCGAGGTGGCGGCGCTCCCGGTGAGCGCAGCGGAGATCGATGCTGCCTGCGCGCGCCTGGGGGATGACATCAAAGCCGCGATGGCGGTGGCCGTCAGTAATATCGATACCTTCCACCGCGCCCAGCAGCTGCCAGCGGTGGATATCGAAACCATGCCCGGCGTGCGCTGCCAGCAGGTGACGCGCCCCATCGCCTCGGTGGGCCTCTATATTCCCGGCGGCTCCGCGCCGCTGTTCTCCACGGTGCTGATGCTGGCGACCCCGGCGCGTATCGCTGCTTGCCAGCAGGTGGTGCTCTGCTCGCCGCCACCGATTGCGGACGAAATTCTCTATGCTGCAAAGCTGTGCGGTGTACAGCAGGTGTTCCGGGTGGGTGGTGCGCAGGCCATTGCCGCTATGGCTTTTGGCACCGACAGCGTGCCGAAAGTAGACAAAATCTTTGGCCCTGGTAACGCCTTTGTTACCGAAGCCAAACGCCAGGTGAGCCAGCGTCTGGACGGTGCGGCGATTGATATGCCCGCCGGGCCGTCGGAAGTGCTGGTCATTGCAGACAGCGGGGCCACGCCAGCGTTTGTCGCCTCCGATCTGCTTTCCCAGGCGGAACACGGGCCTGACTCGCAGGTGGTGTTGCTGACTCCCGATGAAAACATGGCGCGTGCCGTGGCCGACGCTGTGGAACAGCAGCTCGCCGATCTGCCGCGCGCAGAGACCGCCCGCCAGGCGCTGGCGTCCAGCCGCCTGATCGTGGCCCGGGATCTGGCGCAGTGTATCGCCATCTCTAACCAGTACGGCCCGGAGCACCTGATCATTCAGACCCGCAACGCTCGCGAGCTGGTGGATAGCATCACCAGCGCCGGGTCGGTGTTTCTCGGTGACTGGTCGCCGGAGTCGGCCGGAGATTATGCCTCTGGCACCAATCACGTGCTGCCGACCTATGGTTACACCTCAACCTGCTCCAGCCTCGGGCTGGCTGATTTCCAGAAGCGCATGACGGTGCAGGAACTGACCCCGGCGGGCTTCTCAGCCCTGGCGCAAACCATCGAAACCCTGGCCGCGGCTGAGCAGCTCACCGCCCACAAAAACGCCGTCACCCTGCGTGTGGCCGCCCTGAAGGAGAAGGTATGAGCAGCGAAGATTTAGCCCGCGCTAATGTGCGTGCCCTGACCCCGTATCAGTCTGCGCGCCGTCTTGGCGGCAACGGCGACGTCTGGCTTAACGCCAACGAATACCCGACCGCGGTGCCGTTCGTGCTGACGCAGCAGACGCTCAACCGCTATCCGGAGTGTCAGCCCAAAGCGGTGATCGAACGCTATGCGCAATACGCCGGGGTCAAACCGGAGCAGGTGCTGGTAAGCCGCGGCGCGGACGAAGGCATCGAACTGGTGATGCGCGCCTTCTGCGAACCGGGCCAGGATGCCATTCTCTACTGCCCGCCTACCTATGGCATGTACAGCGTCAGCGCGGAAACTATCGGCATCGAATGCCGTACCGTGCCGACGCTTGACGGCTGGCAGCTCGATCTGGATGGCATTGCCGCCCAGCTCGACGGCGTGAAAGTGGTTTTCGTGTGTAGCCCCAACAACCCTACCGGCCAGTTGATTAACCCGCAGGATATCCGTGACCTGCTGGAGATGACCCGCGGCAAAGCGCTGGTTGTGGCGGACGAAGCCTATATTGAATTTTGCCCGCAGGCCTCGCTGGCCAGCTGGATTGAAGAGTACCCTCACCTGATGGTGCTGCGTACGCTCTCCAAAGCCTTTGCCCTGGCCGGGCTGCGCTGCGGGTTTACCCTCGCCAGCGAAGAGGTTATCGCCCTGCTGATGAAGGTGATCGCCCCTTACCCGCTCTCTACCCCGGTGGCGGACATCGCCGCTCAGGCGCTAAGCCCGCAGGGCATTGAGGCCATGCGCGCCCGCGTGGCGGCAATTCTTGAGAACCGCCAGCGGCTGATTGACGGCCTGCAAAGCCTGCCCTGTGTGGAAGCGGTGTTCCCGTCGGAAACCAACTACGTGCTGGCGCGCATCACCACCTCCAGCGCGGTGTTTAAATCGCTGTGGGATCAGGGCATTATCTTGCGTGACCAGAACAAACAACCGTCGCTCAGCGGCTGTCTGCGCATTACCGTCGGCACCCGCGACGAGTGCCAGCGCGTCCTGGATGCGCTGCGTGACCAACCCGGCCTGACCGCCACGGAGAAGCAATGAGCCAGAAGATCCTTTTTATTGACCGCGACGGCACCCTGATCTCTGAACCGCCAGAGGATTTCCAGGTAGACCGCATGGAGAAGCTGGCGTTCGAACCGGACGCCATTCCGGTGCTGCTGCAGCTGCAGAAAGCCGGCTACCGGCTGGTGATGATCACCAATCAGGACGGGCTGGGTACTGCCAGTTTCCCGCAGGCGGATTTTGACGGTCCGCATAACCTGATGATGCAGATTTTTACCTCTCAGGGCGTGGCGTTCGACCAAGTGCTTATCTGCCCGCACCTGCCTGCCGACGCGTGCGACTGCCGCAAGCCGAAGCTGGCGATGGTCACTGGCTATCTTGAAGATGGCGTGATGGATCGTGCCAACAGCTACGTCATCGGCGACCGCGCTACCGACGTAACGCTGGCGGAAAACATGGGTATCCAGGGGCTGCGCTATCAGCGCGACACCCTCGGCTGGGCGGCTATCGGCGAACAGCTGACGAAGCGTGACCGCTACGCCCACGTTGAGCGCAACACCAAAGAGACGCAGATTGACGTTAAGGTGTGGCTGGATCGCGAAGGCGGCAGCAAGATCAATACCGGCGTCGGCTTCTTCGACCACATGCTGGACCAGATTGCCACCCACGGCGGTTTCCGCATGGAGATTGCGGTGAAAGGCGACCTCTATATCGACGACCACCACACCGTGGAAGATACCGGCCTGGCGCTGGGCGAGGCGCTGAAGCTGGCGCTGGGCGACAAGCGCGGCATCAACCGTTTCGGCTTCGTGCTGCCGATGGACGAGTGTCTGGCGCGCTGTGCGCTGGATATCTCCGGCCGCCCGCACCTCGAATACAAGGCGGAATTCACCTATCAGCGCGTGGGCGATCTCAGCACCGAGATGGTTGAGCACTTCTTCCGCTCCCTCTCCTACACTATGGCGGTGACGCTGCACCTGAAAACCAAAGGTAAAAACGATCACCACCGCGTTGAGAGCCTGTTTAAAGCCTTTGGCCGTACGCTGCGCCAGGCGATCCGCGTGGAAGGCGACACCCTTCCCTCGTCGAAAGGAGTGCTGTAATGAGCGTGGTGATCCTTGATACCGGCTGCGCCAACCTCTCATCCGTCAAATGGGCCATCGAGCGTCTCGGCTATGAGCCGCTGGTCAGCCGCGATCCGGACGTGGTGCTGCGTGCCGACAAGCTGCTGCTGCCCGGTGTCGGTACTGCCCGCGCGGCGATGGACCAGCTGCACGAGCGCGAGCTGGTGGACCTGATTAAAGCCTGTACCCAGCCGGTGCTGGGAATTTGCCTCGGTATGCAGCTGCTGGGCAGTCACAGCGATGAAAGTGGCGGCGTTGAGCTGCTGGGCATTATCGACGAGCCGGTGCCGCACATGACCGACGTCGGCCTGCCGCTGCCGCACATGGGCTGGAACCGCGTCTACCCGAAAGCGGGCAACCACCTGTTCCGCGGGATCGAGGACGGGGCGTACTTCTACTTCGTGCACAGCTACGCGATGCCGGTGAATCCCTGCACCATCGCCCAGTGCAGCTACGGCGAGCCGTTTACCGCCGCGGTGCAGAAAGATAACTTCTACGGCGTGCAGTTCCACCCGGAGCGCTCCGGCGCGGCGGGCGCGCAGCTGCTGAAAAACTTCCTGGAGATGTAAATGATTATTCCGGCACTGGATTTGATAGACGGAACGGTGGTGCGTCTCCATCAGGGCGACTACGGGCAGCAGCGCGACTACGGCAGCGATCCGCTCCCGCGCCTGCAGGATTACCAGGCGCAGGGCGCAGAGGTGCTGCACCTGGTGGATTTAACCGGGGCGAAAGATCCGGCGCAGCGCCAGATCCCGCTGCTGAAAACCCTGGTAGCGGGCGTCAGCGTGCCGGTACAGGTTGGCGGCGGCGTACGCAGCGCAGAGGACGTCGCGGCCCTGCTGGACGCAGGCGTGGCGCGGGTGGTAGTTGGCTCCACGGCGGTGAAGTCGCCGGAGCAGGTTCAGCAGTGGTTTACCCGCTTCGGCGCCGACCAGCTGGTGCTGGCGCTCGACGTGCGCATTGACGCGGCGGGCAACAAACAGGTGGCGGTAAGCGGCTGGCAGGAGAACTCCGGCGTCACGCTGGAAGCGCTGGTGGAGCAGTATCTCCCCTTCGGCCTGAAGCACGTGCTGTGCACGGATATTTCGCGCGACGGCACGCTTGCTGGTTCCAACGTCGAACTTTACAGAGAAGTGTGCGCCCGCTATCCCCAGGTGGCGTTCCAGGCGTCCGGTGGCATTGGTGGTCTGGCCGACATTGCGGCGCTCACCGACAGCGGCGTCAGCGGTGTGATCGTGGGTCGCGCGCTGCTGGAAGGTAAATTTACGGTAACGGAGGCAATTCAATGCTGGCAAAACGGATAATCCCCTGCCTCGACGTGCGCGATGGTCAGGTAGTGAAAGGCGTGCAGTTCCGCAACCATGAGATCATCGGCGACATCGTGCCGCTGGCGAAACGCTACGCCGAAGAAGGCGCCGACGAACTGGTGTTCTACGATATCACCGCATCCAGCGATGGCCGCGTGGTGGACAAGAGCTGGGTCTCACGCGTGGCGGAAGTGATCGACATTCCGTTCTGCGTCGCTGGCGGGATCAAATCCGCGGAAGACGCGGCGAAAATTCTCACCTTCGGGGCTGACAAAATCTCCATTAATTCCCCGGCGCTGGCCGACCCCGAGCTTATCACCCGCCTTGCCGACCGTTTCGGCGTGCAGTGCATCGTGGTGGGGATTGATACCTGGTTTGACGAAACCAGCGGGAAATATCACGTTAATCAATATACCGGCGACGAAAGCCGCACCCGTGTGACCCAGTGGGAGACCCTCGACTGGGTGCAGGAAGTACAGAAGCGCGGCGCAGGGGAAATTGTGCTGAACATGATGAACCAGGACGGCGTACGCAACGGCTATGACCTGGTTCAGCTAAAAAAAGTGCGAGAGGTGTGCCACGTTCCGCTCATCGCCTCCGGCGGTGCCGGGACCATGGAACACTTCCACGAGGCGTTTCGCGATGCGGACGTGGACGGCGCGCTGGCGGCATCGGTGTTCCACAAGCAGATTATCAATATTGGCGAGCTAAAAGCGTACCTGGCACTGCAGGGCGTGGAGATTCGGGTATGTTAACAGAGCAACAACGCGCGCAGCTGGACTTCGAAAAAACCGACGGCCTGCTGCCGGCGGTGATCCAGCACGCGGTGTCCGGTGAAGTACTGATGCTGGGCTACATGAACGACGAGGCGCTGCGCGTCACCGAACAGAGCGGGAAAGTGACTTTCTGGTCGCGTACCAAACAGCGGCTGTGGACCAAGGGCGAGTCCTCGGGCCATTTCCTTAATGTAGTCAGCATCACCCCGGACTGCGATAACGACACCCTGCTGATTCTGGTCAACCCTGTCGGGCCGACCTGCCACCTCGGCACTTCCAGCTGCTTTGGCGAGGCGCATCATCAGTGGCACTTCCTGTGGGAGCTGGAGCAGCTGCTGGCGTCACGCAAGACCGCCGATCCGGAGAGCTCCTACACCGCGAAGCTCTACGCCAGCGGCACCAAGCGTATCGCGCAAAAGGTCGGGGAAGAAGGTGTCGAGACTGCGCTGGCCGCTACGGTGAACGACCGCCACGAGCTGACCAACGAGGCTTCAGACCTGATGTATCACCTGCTGGTGCTGCTCCAGGATCAGGATCTCGATTTAACCACGGTGATTGAGAACTTGCGTAAGCGGCATTGATGAGGTGCCCTGATATCCGGGAGCCCCCGGATATCATCCTTCAGGCAAGCTGCGTCTGTTGAGATAGCGCGTGCTGCAACCCTTTTCGCGCTATCGTTATCGCAGCACCTGTAATAACGCCTGCCAGTAACGCCAGCACGATCAGTAACGCTGAACGCCGGTCATCGGGCTGCAACGGCACCGTCGGTTTGACGATGTAGCTAAAAGCAGAATACTGGAAAGGCTGTTGCCTGAAGGTTTTTAACTCAAGCAACTCCTGCCGAAGCTGATAGTAGCTGTCTGAAAGCTGAAGCGGACGTGAACGCTCATTGTCGATCATGGCGCTCAGCGCATCGCTGCCCAGCACGAACAGAGCGTCATTATTCAGAGTAGACACCTGCTGCACACTCAGTTGCGCCACGTTCGCCTCGCGCGCGACGAGAAGCGCCTGTTTGAGGTTGTTCAACCTGTCAGCTTTCTTTTCTTCCGCCACAGTTTCCTGGGCGCTAATGAACGTGTTCAGCTGCGTGATACGGGTATCAATCAGATAATTCAGCTCTTCTTTTACGGCCTGGCGCAGCTGCATGTCAGTCGCCATCAGAACAGAATCAAGTTCACGCGCCGCTGACTGGGCATCGTCTGCTGAAACACTGATCTTCACCGGCCAGGGCATTTCTTTATCCTGCGCTTCTGCCTTAAAGCCCACAATGCCGGGACCCTGCGCGTCAAGCATGGCCATGGCACGGCTGAAATTCATCTCTTTGATATCGCCATTGCTGACCGGTTTTTTTTCATCCATCGCGTTATTTACCACTTTAGAAGCGATGACCGGCGTAAGAATGTTTGTCAGACTGGTATATCCCGCCATATCCGCATCCCCGGGTAAGGTTATCAGCGCGGAAGCGGTCCACCTGGGTTTATCGAACCAGAGATAGCCCGCTGCAAGCACGGCCGCCAGCGTAGCGCAGATAAGGATAGTTATCCGACCCTGCCAGAGTGCCAGCAGAAGGTGCAGTAAATCTGGTTCGTTAGACGGACCGGAATGCGGTTGGGCATGACGTGCAGACATGGTTTATTTCATCGCTCACAAAAAAACGGACGATAATTTATCGTCCGTTATAGAGAATTATTTAGTGGCGCTAACATATCAGCAGATACTTTTATTTCAACTACCTGAAATAGTAAAACCATGACGGGAATAGCGTGCCAGGGCGAGAAGCAAGAAGGCGGGATGAGATTCGGGGCTGACAGGTAAGAACATGCTGAATACGTCCGGGAACTGACGTACTCAGCACGACGATCATTACTGCTTACGCATGTTATATTCGCGAATGGCGTTACGCCCCAGTACCGCCGCGGCGCCGATCATGCCACCCAGCAGCACAGCAAGCACCAGCGTCAGGGCGCGTTTCGGGCTGTCGCGGCGAATAGGGGTATCCGGCTGCATCACGTAGCGAAAAGCGTAAAGTGTGTTGGGCTGCGCTTTCAGGGCATTCACCGCCAGCAGATTCTGACGCAGTTGATAATAATCAACGGTCAGCGGCAGTGGGCTGGTGGCATGGTTCTGAATCATCGCTTTTAACGCGTCGCTACCCAGAATAAACAGCGTGTCGTCTGAGATGCCCTCTGACTGCTGCACCTGCGGCTTGGTGATACCTGACTGCTCGGCGATCAGCAGCGCCTGGTTTAGTACCTTCGCGCGCTCTTCCTGCTTCTCTTTGGCGACGTGCTCCATCGCCTGCAGGGAGGAGGTCAGCTCTTTAGCGCGCGAGTCGATATTTTTGGTGAGGTCTTTTTCCATTTCGCCAGCGATGGCGCGGTTGAGCTCGGTAATGTATTTCTCAAGCGTTTTAGTAGCTTTCTCTGACGTATCGGACACGTAGCTGATAGCCAGCGGTGCTGGCTGCCCTTTAACCGTCGGTTCGATAGAGAGTTTTTCTGGCGTTTCCTGATTATTTAACTGTAGTGAGCGAGCCGACAGCGCAGCGTTAAGGCGCGAGAAAAATTGCTGTTGGATATCCGATACCAACGGTGCGTTGCCCGGATATAGCGTATTCATGGCATTGGTGTAGCTGGAAACCTGGCCGGAATCAGGGATGGTAATAATTGCTGACGAGGTCCACTTCTCTTTAGCAAAGGCAAGATACAGACCGGCTAAAATTATAGCAAAAATAGTAAAAGCAATGATGATGACTTTTCCACGCCAGAGCTGGAAAAAAATATCGATGAGATCGATGGTTTCTGAATTGTCGTGGTTCCGTTCCACTGTTTTATACGTGTGCGTTGTCATGATTACCTTAAGTATAAAGTAGAAAAACAAACGAAGCGCCGGAGCTAAGTGTAACGGGTTTACGGGACTCTGCCTGTTAATATTTGACGCGGTACGCTAAGAATAGCCCGAAACTACGGGCGTTTAAGGCAGTAAAAAGGCCCTCCGTAGAGGGCCTGAGCAGTTATTCCATCCACTCGGTGTGGAATACGCCATCTTTATCGATACGCTTGTAAGTGTGCGCACCGAAGTAGTCGCGCTGCGCCTGAATCAGGTTGGCAGGCAGAACGGCAGAGCGATAGCTGTCGTAGTAGGCAATGGCAGCAGAGAAGGTCGGGGTCGGGATACCGTTTTGTACCGCATAGGCCACAACGTCGCGCAGCGCCTGCTGATATTCATCAGCAATCTGCTTGAAGTAAGGGGCCAGCAGCAGGTTAGCGATCGCCGGGTTCTCGGCATACGCATCGGTGATTTTCTGCAGGAACTGGGCACGAATGATGCAGCCAGCGCGGAAAATCTTCGCGATTTCACCGTAGTTGAGATCCCAGTTGTTCTCGTCGGATGCCGCACGCAGCTGGGAGAAGCCCTGCGCGTAAGAGACGATTTTGCCCAGGTAGAGTGCGCGACGCACTTTCTCGCTGAACTCAGCTTTGTCACCGGCGAACGGTTTGGCATGCGGGCCGCTCAGGACTTTAGAGGCGGCAACGCGCTGCTCTTTCAGCGAGGAGATGTAGCGGGCAAACACAGACTCGGTGATCAGGGACAGCGGCTCACCCAGATCCAGCGAGCTCTGGCTGGTCCACTTACCGGTACCTTTGTTCGCGGCTTCGTCCAGAATCACATCAACCAGGTATTTACCCTCTTCATCTTTTTTAGTGAAGATATCTTTGGTGATGTCGATCAGGTAGCTGCTCAGTTCGCCATCGTTCCACTCGGTGAAGGTGGTTGCCAGCTCTTCGTTAGAGAGGTTCAGACCATGCTTCAGCAGTGAGTAGGCTTCCGCGATGAGCTGCATGTCGCCGTATTCGATGCCGTTATGCACCATCTTCACGTAGTGACCCGCGCCGTCTGCGCCGATATAGGTGACGCACGGCTCGCCGTCTTCAGCAACCGCAGCGATCTGTTTCAGGATCGGGGCAACCAGTTCATAAGCTTCTTTCTGACCGCCAGGCATGATTGACGGGCCTTTCAGCGCGCCCTCTTCCCCACCGGACACACCGGTACCGATGAAGTTGAAACCTTCCGCAGAGAGCTCGCGGTTACGGCGAATGGTGTCGTGGTAGTAGGTGTTGCCGCCATCAATGATGATGTCGCCTTTCTCCAGATACGGCTTCAGGGACTCAATCGCCTTGTCGGTACCCTCACCCGCTTTCACCATCAACAGGATACGACGCGGCGTTTCGAGGGATTCAACAAACTCTTGCACGGTGTAGTAAGGAACAAGTTTCTTGCCCGGGTTCTCGGCAATCACTTCTTCAGTTTTTTCACGAGAGCGGTTGAACACGGAGACGGTATAACCACGGCTTTCGATGTTGAGCGCCAGGTTGCGCCCCATCACTGCCATACCGACGACGCCGATCTGTTGCTTGGACATTACATACTCCTGTCAGGTTTGGTCACTGCGACGTATACGCAGCTTGAATGTGTTACGGATGTTAACTCATCCGTGGCAAGTATGGGTAGGGTTCGATGTGCTGTTAAGACGGGCTGACACATGCTCATGCGTCATAAACCGCATCAGACGTAAATCATCAGCTGTGCGGTGTCTGCACACTTTTTCTCACTCCATGCTTTTTAAGCGCGCGAATAATATAGAACGAAAAGAACCAGGCTGTTTTAATCACATTAAATCGCAGATGGTTGCGGTAAAAATCCCATTGTGTAGCAAGTATTTTTACCTTATTTGATGACAGACTTTCATGCCCTTCACGATACAACGCCAGCTCTTCCGGCAAGCACCAGGCATAATCAATCGTTTTGAGAATGTTGAGCCACAGCGCCATGTCCTGACGCTTTCGGATCGTCGGCATAAACACTTTGCCGAGTATTTTTGTATCATACACCGCAGTCAAACAACCAATAACATTCGATTTTAATAGTTCGCGATAGTTTACACGCTCAGGTGGATGAATAATGCCGGTAATATTACCAACATCATCAATTTTTCTGTACTGCGTATAAGTCAGCGCATAGGCGTTATCCAGCATGAACTTTATCTGCTTCTCTAATTTCTCAGGACACCACATATCATCACTATCAAGGAAAGCGATAAAGCGACCATTGGCATGCCGGATAGAATTATTTCTCGCAATTCCTGCGCCAGAATTACCTTCTAATCTTAAGAGCTTTATACGTTCGTCTTTGTTTATGTATTCCCGAACAATCTCACACGTCGAGTCAGAAGAGTTGTCATCAGTGATGATCAACTCCCATGCCGTATAAGTTTGCGATAATACTGAATCAATGCTAAGAGCAATCACTGCTTCAGCATTATAAGAAGGCATTATTATTGAAACTAATGCGCACATACAATCACCACCTGATTAACTCTTTTCCATTCTGCTACGTTTAATCCAGCCTTGTTTATTAGCCATAATTATGAACGCAGCAATAAAGAAAACAAATGCAAAGCGATAAAGATTTGCTTCACTTACGCCTGACATAACAAATACGAAGAAGGCATAGAAACCACACCAGTAAAGAGACAAATTTTTGTGCCTCTCTATAATTGAACTGAAAGCAGCCAGACCGAAGACGATTAAAAGTGATAGCATTATGCTAATAGCAGCGCCAAAACGCAAATAAAGCTCAGCCGTAAAGAATATTGGCATGGAACCCGGGCCGGAGCTATACACGAAATCATAAATAGCAATCTTTACTTCGTTCGACGAGAGAGGATAAAAATTAACACCTTGTGCAAACATTTCTAAAGCATTTGGGATAGATATTCCTTGTGTAACAAATATCCTCCTGAATATGGATTCTAACAAATAATCAGCAAGTGTATCATAGCCTATTGAAACACCTTTGGCTAAGGCGTATACAACAAGCGAAAGAACACACATAAAGCCTACAACAAAAATATTCTTATTGCGCAAAGCAAAAAGCCAGCAAAAAATAAAAAAGTAGAGCATGATGCCTTTATTGCCGCCAGCTATTAACAGCAGCACCAGGAGGCAAAAAAAGAAAAAATTCTTTATTCGTTTCTTTCGGTGGATTTCAAAGTGTTGAAAGAAAATAACTGGCAACACTACCTGGTAAACAACGCTGGTGAAAAAGTAAAACTGAAATCCTTCACTGTCTATATCTGGTCTAACAAGAAAATCACCAGACAGCATTTTAAATATTGGCCAGTGATTGATATGCGCAAAAAAATACAGAGCAGAATAACCAATGGATATAGCAACAAAAACTTTCCAGCAGGATGAAAAAGTAAGATTATGCGAATCAACAGCAATGCTTCTGCTTTTTTCTAACAATAGAGATGCAATATTTCTAAATATATAAAAAACAACAATTAACCAAATACTTAAAAAACCAAGGACATAAAATTGGATTTCTGCCCCGCTTTTATACATGCGATAAACCCCCCCCCCAAAAAAAGCATACGTCGCGGGACTTAGAAAAATAATTATTGCCCCCCAATAAAAAAAGAAGGAGGGGTAACGATAAAGTTTTTGACTAAAAAAAAGGAGGGTCAGAATGATAAATGAAAAAATGAGAATAGTATATTCAATCATCTAACTCGTCCTGTCTCAAATATTGAATGTCAACATGAGAATGAGCTTCTAGGAAAAGGTAAACATCAGATATTGCTTTATTATTAGATAAATAATACTCATCCGGGCAGCAATAGGATATAACTTGAATTTGAGGATAAGCAGTTTTCACATTAAACAGTGCGGTAGAATACAAACCAACCAGCACCGCAACCAGCTCATCCATTTGTTCTATCTTATCTTCCAGCGTAGATTCCGACTCGCTGACAATTGCAAAACCAAGCTGTTGCAGTTCAGCCTGTGTCAGGCGATCCTCGCTTCGATGGCGGGCGTAAACCAGTTCCCCATGTTGCCGATATTGGTTTATAAAGCGGCGAAGTATGGCCAGATATACTTCACTTGTCAGGATCTGCTTTTCAACATAAGGGCCACCAGCAAACCATATCTGTCTTCCCGAGGGTTTGCTACATTTTATCTCTGGATGGCGGTGGATAATTTTTAGCGTTTCGCTTTTAACATTAAAAAAGGTGTAAAGTGTTTTGCTACCATAAGTGCTGACGGATTCCATTTGGGGGATAGTTGCAATAGTAGCCATGCCATCATCAACGAATATTATGTCGGCCGATTTATTAAAATTCAGAACGGTTCTCATCCACTTAGAACGCACATCGCCTACAACAAATCTTTTGTTGCTCCTTAATAAGAAATACTTTATCCAGATGAGTAACACAAAGAAAAATAACCCCACCCTGGAGCTTTTTTTTACACGTTTCTCATAGAAGAAATGGTGAACTATATCCTGAGGAGGGACGAAATGTCTGTCGTTATCTTGCAAGCCATTTTTTCGAAGGATAAACAATGTGGGCTTTTCAGAATGATGCTCTGAGATAAACGCCAGCGCATTTTTATACTGTAAAGGCGATTCGCAAAGTACAATTGTATCAGCCATTGTTCTCATTTTTTAGTTTGTAGTCGCCAAGGCATGTGGATAACACGAGAAGCTAATGCCCAGGTAAGTAAAAAACGTAGCGCCATGGACAAACAGAAAGACCATGCAGCACCTTTTAAACCGTATACTGGAATCATGACCAGAATCAGCCCAATATTGACACTGCCAGAAAATATAGTAATCAACGAAAGCAGCGCTGTCTTTTTGGCATAAAAGATATAATTTGTCACCATGAAATACATGCCGTAAAAGATCTGGCCGACAATAAGGTAACTAATTATTTCTGCCGCTTGCTTGTAGGCTGATCCAGCCACAAGCACAAGTAACTCAGGTCCGATAATAAAGCCAAGTAAGCCCGCAGCAAACAAAACCCCATACCAAAGATAGGTTCTCTTCACCAAGAGAAGTTTTTCTTCGGCATCGTCACGCTTTAGAATTTCATAAAGATAAGGAACAAATGATTTATTGATTGCATCAAATACAATTTTGAGGGCCATACTCAACTGGAAAGCAAGTGTATAAATACCTGTCAGCGCCAACCCAAAGTGATCGTTAATGATTACTCTGTCGAAAGATGTCAATAGGAATCCACCGAAGACATGTGGAACTAACGGTGCACCGAAAATCATAATATCCGTCATGACATTTCGACGGGGCAAACTCCAGCTTATTGAATTTGATTTACACAAGCTGAACAACGCCATAACTGATAAAATTAATGTGCTAACAAAATTAGCAAGTATGTATTGCGCGCCCGTCTTCTCAATAGTAAATAAAAATATAAAAACGAATACCAATAGCGCCAAACCATTTGACACCTGAAACAAACCATAATTTACCGCTTGTTTTTGTACCTGCCACTGCACAAGACGCAACTGAATGATAAAGCTAAACGCTGAAACCCCTACTGCCAGCACGATCATTTCAAAAGATAAGCTTAGTTTTTGCGTGAGAAAGGTAGAGAAAAGTGAAAAAATAGCCAATACTACTAACACTGAAAAAAATAAAATGTAGATGCAATTGGCGTTATATCTTGCTTTTTCATCTTCGGAGACATCTTCAAAGTGATGCCTGGCAGAGGCTCCGGTCCCATTAAAGCCAATAATACCCGCAAGGCCCGCAGTTAACATCTGGAATATCGCTATCTGTCCATACTCAGCCGGGGTCAATGCCCTTGTTAGCACTGGTATCATCAAAAAAGGTACGGCCGCGTATAAGATATTTGCCAATAAGTAAATACTTCCATTTTTAAGCATTATAACTTCCGTTTATTAACTTCTAATGTTCTTTTATTCATTAAATATTCCGCATAATCAAAGTCTGTAGCTGTATCAATATCCACTGATGACTGGTTATCCATAACATAAGCAAATGTCGAATCGTTATAGCTAATTTTTCCACTCGCTGCGAGCATTTCAGTATCCATTACATAAATTGCACCATTAAGGCGATGATGGATGATGCGTAATTTTCCGGATGAAATACCCTGCTCAAATGCTGCCATTGATTCATTTTCACCCAGCACATTTGCCAATGCAGGGTGGTGCTCACACGGCGTTACAGATACAACCACCTGCGCCACTGCGTCTTTAAATTTCTCAATCGCCTCATCAATATGAACTGATGTTTTTAAAGGCGAAGTCGGCTGTAATAACACAACGATTTCATAGCTTTCTTTCTGCGATTTTAATTCATACAATAATACGCTTTCGGAAGAAGCGTTATCGCCTGAAATAGCTTCCGGACGGAGTTTTTCAACGGGACAGCCCCAATCTTTTGCGACATCAGCGATCTCTTTAGAATCCGTACTAACTACAACTTTATCAATATAAGTGCTGCCAGTCGCGGCTTCAATAGTCCAGGCAATAAGTGGCTTACCAGCAAGTGTCTTGATATTTTTACCTGGTAAACGCTTGCTGCCACCCCGAGCGGGTATAATAGCGATAATCTTTTTACCATTGATCATTTTAGTTATAGTCCGAGGTAAGAAATATCTTTTTGCGCACGTTCAAAGTCATCCATCCTGCCTATATCCAGCCAATATTCATGTACAGGAAACATCATTACCTGCAATCCCTGCTCCATCTGCTTTTCCAGCAATGTAGGCATATCAATTTTTGTATGGCGTGGTACAGACTTATAAACAGAGGGTTCTATAACATAAATACCCGCATTGACAAAAAACTTTTGTACGGGTTTTTCTTCCATATGTGTAATCACATTCCCCTCGCCCTTAATAACACCGTAAGGCACCTGATACTGGTACTCTCTGACGCACATGGTAGCAACGCCCTCAAAATCATTATGAGCGCGAAGCAACGACTCGATATTAAGTGTGGTTAACACATCACCGTTAATCATGATAAGTGGCAGATCTGGAACTGCAAGGGGTAAAAGCCCAAGAGCACCTCCCGTCCCCAACGGATGTTCTTCGTGAACGTACTCAATTTTCACACCAAACCTACTACCATCACCAAAGTAATTCGTAATCTGATCTGGCATGTAGTGTGTGGAAATATAAAAATTCTCAAACCCTGCTTCGCTGAATTGTATCAACAAGGTTTCGAGTATCGGTCGGTTTCCAACTTTGAGCATTGGCTTCGGGCAATCGTCGGTTAGTGGACGCAGCCTGGTACCAAATCCCCCAGCCATGATGAACACTGGATTTTGATATTTTGTTCTTGATAAGGAATTTTCCAGCGTTTTCAGGCCAATGATTTGGGATGTTTTTTTATCAATGACAGGTAGCGCTAGGATACCTTTCTCCCGCATCATTCTTACGATTTGATTTCGTGTAGTTTCTTCATATGCGATGATCGGGTTGGGATTCATCAACTCAGTGATAGGCACATCCAAGCTAACATTGTTAAGAATACCGCGGCGAATATCACCATCAGTTACGACGCCCAGTAACTCCCTGTTATGATTTGTAATTACTGCAATTCTTAAAGCTTCATCATTCATAACCTGAAGAGCTTTGCGAACTGTGTCGCCTGGCAAAAGCAGTATCTTTTCCCAATTTTTACTCATGGTCGGAAACTCCAGTGTTGCGGATGCTTTCTATTCGCGGAGAGGGTGAAAAGCATAGTGAATTTTCACTAAGGTCATGCTTAATAATGCACCCGGCCCCCACTATACATCTTTTACTAATATTAATGCCTTGGATAACAACTGACCCGGCGCCCAAAAAGACTGCATCATCTGTCACGGCCCCACCGCACACCAGACTGCCCGGAGCTACGTGGTTGTGACACCCAATGATACTATCGTGCTCTACCACTGCACGGGTATTAACGATAGAATTTCTTTTTATCAATGCGCCAGACTGAACTACTGCTCCATGCAGTATCTGCACACCCTCTTGCACTTTCGCGTAGGGGGAAATAATAGCATCAGTGGAAATAATCGTCTCAAAAATAAACCCTGCGGCTTTATATTTATGATAGATAGTTTCACGTAACTGAGAATGTGGAATAAATCCTATACCATTAACTATTGAGATCTCTTCTGGGGAAAAAATCTCAGCAAATTGATCATCGTTGTAAACAGGGATATTATTAAAAACCTGACGCTCTGGTTGGCCACTTGGCAATATTAGGGCAACTATCTTTCTTTTTTGATTAATTAAAATATCCGCCAGTACTGAGGCATGTCCGCCCCCGCCAATAATAGCGATCGGCTTATCATTTACCTTACTCACCGATCAAATCCCCGTTCTGGTAGCTTCGTTCCGCTTTTTTACCTAACAGTGACCAGTAGAGATAGGGGGACATCCCATTTCCGGGGCGCTTTATGATCAAATTGCTTTCATCAAAGGTTTCACCGCGCTGAATATCACTATTGGCGACCAGACTTTTCCTTGCTACCGATTTGTTTTTCAACTCAGAAACCGTCGGCGATTTGACACAGCCACCCAATGCCAGTTCAACGTCGCGAATAGCCTTTACCATAGCCTCTAACTCATCAGGCTCTAAAGATGCCTTGTGGTCGGGCCCATCCATAGTATTATCGAGAGTGAAGTGTTTTTCGATGACGACAGCGCCTCGTGCTACTGCGGCGACTGGTATTGTGATCCCCTGACTATGATCCGAATACCCTGCCGGAAGATCGAATGCCTGGCGTAACGTATCCATAACGCGCAAATTAATCTCATTGACTGGCGCCGGGTACTCCGTGGTGCAATGCAGAATCACAACCTTATCTTTCAGAGCACGCTGTCCTTCAGGTGACGCATACGCTCGTTCAAAGGCTTCCAGTGAGGGTGTTTCATCTTTGTCAGCAGTGTAACCAAAGGCAATTACCCCTAGTGCCGCCTCAATCTCGGAAAGCGTTGCCATGCCGGTTGAGACGATAATGTCACACCCGGTACGAGCATGTTGGAGCACAAGGGGCGCATTTGTCAGCTCCCCCGAAGGAAGTTTCAGTCGCTTCAGCCCAAGATCATTAACCAGGAACGCCAGACTTTCAGAGTCAAACGCGGTGGACAAAAACTCAATGCCGAGGCTATTGCAGTGCTTGATCAGTGCATGATGCGCAGCCCAGGAGAGCTCCAGGCGGCTTAGCATCGCCAGTTGCGACTCCTGTTTACCGGTATTGGCAACCTGATAATCAGCCTGCGCCGCCTGGTTTGTTACCAGATTTTTGGCTTTGAACGTCTGAAATTTTACGATGTCCGCGCCGGCTTTATGTGCCGCATTCACGAGTTCGAATGCGAGTTTTTCATCGCCATTATGGTTTACACCGGCTTCTGCAATAATGAGTGTCATGGGATATCACTTAAGATCGTAAAAAGTTTTACTGGGAATAAACTGCAACGATTTGATCATCGCGATGATTTTTTCGCTGGTGTTTCCATTGCCATAAGGATTCGGGATAGCCTCCCCTTCTGCCTTATAACTACGATCAACCGCACATTGAATTGCCTGCACGATATCGGCTTTATTCGCGTCACAATGAATGACGCTTTTCGCCGCTATGCGCCCCTTTTGTCGGCTGCCAATATTGACGGCAGGAACATAAAATGACGGTACTTCAATAATTCCGCTGGATGAATTACCGATAACGGCATCTGCGTATTTAACCGCGCTAAGGTAACGTACCTGCCCCAGAGACGGTATGGCTACCACTCTCTCAGGATTGTCGTGCGCGTATTTTTGTAACAACGGAATGATTTGCCGGCCACCGTCATCAGCATTGGGGTAGGTCAATATGATTTTATGTTCAGGGAAACAATCTATCGCATCCAGAAGCGCCTGAAAACTTGCAGTTGGTGGTTCATCACCTAACGTAACTGGATGATAAGTAACTAAGAAATAAGGCTGATTCAAATCTATATTTAGGGATTCCCCCAGCTCCGCACGCGACATAAATGAACCGCGTTTGAGATGATCTAACCCAATGGCACCCACATTTTCAACACGCTCAGGTGCCTCGCCCAGTTGAATAACACGGGCGCGGTGCTCTTCCGTTGATGTGGCGTGTAGATAGCTCAGTTTGGTGATCGCGTGACGGATAGCGTCATCGTAGGCCCCTTCAGTGATTTCTCCGCCATGCAGATGCAGGACTGGTATCCTCAGGATCATGGCCGTTTGCGCAGCGGCCAACGCTTCGAATCTGTCGCCAAGAATAATTACCACCTCAGGCGCTAACCGGGAAAACGCATCGGCAAACCCCAGCACGCCCAGTCCAATACTTTTTGCCGTACCTACCGGGGAATCCGATGAGAGCAGAATTTCAATTTTTTCGTCGATACGAAATCCATCTTGCTCAATCTGTTGCCATGTTAGTCCAAAGTCGGGCGATAAATGCATGCCGCTCACAATAAGCTGAAGATCGAGTTCAGGATCGTTTTGGATGTCTTTCATTAACCAGAATAGCAAGCCATATTCGGCCCGCGTTCCGGTGAACACCGCCACTTTTCGCGGCGTCAGCGTTGATGAGTTCATATCGTTGGTGAGCTCGGAAGGTTGACCAGACGCGCTTCAATAAACTCGGATACGGCCAGATCATCGCGCATGGCATCAGCGAACATCGGCAGCCGATGCATAAGCTTCCAGATGGGGCGTGCCATCACCTTTGCTTCATTCAAGTGCGTCAGCAGATCGTTTCTCACTTCATCACCGTCGCAAATCACCGCATTCAGCCAGTAATTTGACTGGGCGTAATCAGGCTCCCTAACAAAGCTATACTCTGAGCCTGCGAAGAATGTTTCGTACCCTTGCGCGATTTTACGTTTCTGCTCAAGGAAGGATTCCAGGCGTTCTACCTGACCACAGCCCAGGGCCGCATTCAGATTAGGCATGCGATAATTGAACCCGGGCTCATCATGATAAAATTCGTAGGGGTGCGGCACTTTGGCGGTGGTGGTGACATGCTTAGCGCGCGCGCCAGACTTCGTTGTCTTGCATAAGACCATTCCGCCGCCGCCGGTGGTGATAATTTTATTGCCATTGAAGCTTAATGCGCCGTAATCGCCCAGCGTTCCGGTGTGCTTCCCTTTATAAAACGAGCCCAGACTCTCTGCGGCATCTTCGACCAGTGCGATATGCCATTTGTTACATACCGCGATAAGTTCATCGAGCTCGACAGGATGCCCAAACGTATGCATTGGCACTGCCGCGCGTATGACCTGACGCGTTTTTTTATGTACGCACTCCTGCTCAGTTAACTGCGCATTCTCTTCAAGCCAGTTATCCAGGGCGACCGGGCATAATCCGAGACTAACCCGGGACACGTCGATAAAGACCGGCTCAGCGCCAAGGTGAAAAAGCGCATTACAAGTGGCAACAAACGTCAGCGCCTGGGTCACCACTAAATCGCCGCGTTTCACTCCCGCCAGATAAAGCGCGGCGCTAAGCGCGGCGGTACCGTTTACCGTTGCTACCGCACGAGCGGTACCGGTATAAACTTCCATCTTCCTTTCGAAGTCATCAACATACTTACCCACGCTTGAGACAAAGGTGCTTTCAAGCGTATCAAGGACATATTTCTTCTCATTACCCTGAAATGTCGGCGCATGTAGAGGGATAAATTCATCAGTTTTATATACGTCGCGTATAAATGAAATAATTGAATTAGTATTCATCCGGATTCCCATTCTTACATTTTTGCGTCGAGATATTTTCCAGTCTCTTTATGACCAAAGTCTGGAATCATTTCAAAGAAGAGTTTCACGATATCGTCTTTGGTCCACGATAACGTTTCGCGCATTGCAAGAATACGATGCTCAAAGTGCTCCAGCATTGCCTGATCGTAAAGCGGTTCGTTTTTGATAATCCCGAGATTTTCATAACGCGCCATATCGAGCGTTTCGTTCTCAGTGAAGAACTCTTCAAAATCTTTCTCACCGGTCGTGTCGCTGGACGTAAACAGGCAAGGCCATTTCCCCTGAGCAGGAAGTGTTTTGGCAAGCTCGCGGGCCTCATCTTCAGAGTTACACAAATGCGGCTCATAACCACGCTGTTTAAGATAGTGTACCGCGATATCCGCAAAAGTAATCAGATGCAGCGCTTCGCTCAACTTAGGGAAGAAGATGTCGCGATTTTCCCCAAAAATGCATGACATCAGGCATAGCTCGCCAGATTCTTGCGGGGTTACAAAATAGCGTTTGATATCATTTGGCGCGACAATTGGCTGCTTCTTTTCAAGACGCTGATTAAATCCGTGCAGTAACGATCCATCCGAAAAAGCCACATTGGCAAAGCGTGCGGTGGAAATTGCAATACTCTCACTCTTACGCATCAGAAACATTTCCATAATGCGTTTGGAGGCCCCCATCATATTAACCGGGTTAGCGGCTTTATCTGTCGATACACAGAAAAATTTCTTAACGCCTGCCGCCAGTGATTGCTCAATAGTTTTGTTAGTATTCAGAATATTGACTTCAATCATACGCATTAGTGTGAATGGATCTTTTTCACTACGCACATGTTTTAAAGCAGAAAGATTTAGAACGTAGTCATATTTCCCATCAGCTTTGATGAACGCATCATATTCCAGCGAACCAATATCTAACGCGAAGGTTTGAAAATCACCTGAAATATAGCCATATGAGCTGCGAATATCCCGCACCAGCTCAACCATATTATTTTCGCTGATATCAACCACATGAAGTTTAAGCGGATTGCGTTTAAATATCTCTTTTGTTACTGCTTTACCAATAGAACCAGCGCCGCCCAGAACCAGGAAGCGAGATGCTGAAACAATACGCTTCAATTCATTATTGTTATTTGCAATATCTGTATCGAAAAGGACTTTATCCCGACCAATTAATTCTAAAATATTATCCATGGGTAACAACCTGACTGTGGTATGCCTTAGGAGGCATGATAACGAACGCTGCGAAAATAGGCATTTTCACTCAATGCCTGCCACCTTTCAGGTTCGCAACGTCTCTGGAGTGTTCTCAAGTTAGGGTATTCTGGAACGCTACCGCCCCTGGCTCAATAGCTACCAGTGCACTAATAACGGCAGGACAAGGTCAGAACCGTCGCATTCCATTAGCTTGCAGAATCAGAGATCCTGCAAACTGTATCATACGTGTTCTTTCTCAAAGCAAGGGACATAAGCGAGGGGTCAGCCATATGGTCAATCTCAAGCTAATGTAATCTCTTGTTTTATATAGTCATTATTATACGCATTCAAAAAGCAAAACGGCAGCGAGTATCCAGTGAGTGTAGAACCAAATCAACCTGAATGCCCAACTGCCGCCCAATTATGCTGAAAAATCAGCAACTAATCTTCTTACTGCGCCAGCACCTTCTTAATGCTCTCGCGGAACTTCTGCCCTTCTTTCATATTGCGCAGACCATAGTTTACGAACGCCTGCATGTAACCCATTTTCTTACCGCAGTCGTAGCTTTCGCCTGTCATCAGCGTCGCTTCAACCGGCTGTTTCTTCGCCAGTTCAGCGATGGCGTCAGTCAGCTGGATACGGCCCCAGGCACCTGGTTCGGTATGCTCCAGTTCACTCCATACATCGGCTGAAAGCACATAGCGCCCTACCGCCATCAGGTCTGAGTTCAGCGTCTGCGGCTGATCCGGCTTCTCGATGAAGTCGACAATGCGGCCAATCTTGCCCGGGTTCTCCAGCGGATCCTGCGTGGTAATCACTGAGTACTCAGAGAGATCGCCCGCCATACGTTTTGCCAGCACCTGGCTGCGGCCGGTCTCGTTAAAACGAGCCACCATCGCCGCAAGGTTATAGCGCAGCGGATCGGCGGTTGCGTCGTCGAGAATAATGTCCGGGAGTACAACCACAAACGGGTTGTTGCCGATGATGTGCTGCGCACACAGGATGGAGTGACCCAGGCCCAGCGGCTGGCCCTGACGCACGTTCATGATAGTTACGCCCGGCGGGCAGATGGACTGCACTTCTGCCAGCAGCTGACGCTTAACGCGTTGCTCCAGCAGGGCTTCGAGTTCGTAAGAGGTGTCAAAGTGGTTTTCAACGGCGTTTTTGGAAGAGTGGGTTACGAGAACGATCTCTTTGATGCCCGCCGCGACGATTTCATCGACGATGTACTGAATCATCGGCTTATCAACGATAGGCAGCATCTCTTTAGGGATCGCCTTGGTTGCCGGCAGCATATGCATACCCAGGCCCGCTACCGGAATCACCGCTTTCAAATTACTCATTTCTCGTCCACCTCTAAATAGTTGATATTCCAGAATGCCGTAAGCGCGGTCGCTGAAAGATCGTTTAATTTCAGCGAGAAACCGCGGTTCTTATATCAAAGCAACTTGCTACATAAGAACTGACTTACTGTTCAATGTGGCTCAGAGAATTCGGAAAAGCCAACATCCATGCTGTTTCCAGGAACAACCGCAGCCCATTATGGGCTGCCCTGTTACCATCATTCAGATACGAAAGTGATATCGTCTTTTTTAACCGCAACAAACTCATATTGTAGCGTGCGATCGAGCCCTTCAGAAAGAGTATAGGGCGCTACGAAACCTGACTGATGCACTTTAGTGGCATCAAACTGCGTAGTCGCGCAGAATTTTTTTACCCGTACCGAACTCACCGCGTATTTTTTACCGGTCACCTTACTCAGGAGATCGAAACAGAGGCCACCAATCATACCCACCGGATAGGGGAGATGTACGGAGGGGATCTTTTTGTTCAGGCTCTGCTCAACTTCCGCCACCAGCTGGTTCATATTCAGATCTGGCTTATCAACATAGTTATAGACCTGATAGCCCGGCTCAGCGTGGTGCAGTTTGTACTTTATAAACTCAACGATGTTGCCGACGTAGGCCATCGACTTGTAGTTGTTACCCGCTCCCACCATCGCAAAACGACCGCTGGCAATCTGTTTAAGCAAGTTGTAGACGTTACCGCGGTTACGCTCGCCGAAAATCACCGTTGGGCGCACGATGGTCAGCGAACGTGATTCCGGAGCACGCTCAAACCACTCACGCAGCACTTCTTCAGCCTGCCATTTGCTTTTACCGTAGTGGTTGAACGGGTCGACAGGATGATTTTCATCGGGATTGGTTTTGTTCAGCCCGTAAACGGCCACCGAGCTGGTAAAGATGATGTTTTTGATATTGTGCTTATCCATCGCCGCCAGCACGTTACGGGTGCCCTGCACGTTTACATCGTAGTAAAGCGACGTCGGGCTGACGTCATCACGGTGTTCAGCTGCGAGCAGTACGACGGTTGAGCAGGAGGCGAGCTGACTATCAAGAGAGGCCTGATCGCGCACGTCACCGATGACGGTGAGGTCTGGATAAAAGTGACTCGATTGCTTGTCTACGTTTTTGATATCAAAATCAGAGATAGCGGTTTCAATGAGTCGGGTGCCAACAAAACCGGACGCGCCGATAAAAATGACCTTCTCTTTCATGTCCTGTCCGATGCGTTATTTATGCGAAAAAAAAACTGAAAGCGTTCTCCCGCTTTCACAATCAGGAAGCCACTTTCAGTAATTGAATTGCGTCCCTTAAAGTCAGACCGAAAAGTATAACCCTTTCGCCCAGGACCGCCAGTAGAAAAAATCCCAAACCCTGTCAAAGTTCACGATACAAATGAGTGATGTACGGCGGACTGTGGTCGCGATTTGAGATTTTTTCCCATCACCCCTTCCTTGCCGGCAGTGCGAAGTTGATGGTCGATGCATTCAGATGCTGATGATCCAGCCGGTCGATATCCACCGAACTCTCTCCTTTTTCATTCACCGCGTTAATGTTCGCCATCGACAGCAGGGTGTCGTGCTTCGCCGCGAACTTGCCGCGCACGTCTTTGCGCAGGTCGAAGTGGAGACGCATTGCCGGGCCGCGCGATGCTTCCTGCATGATGTCGATATTGCGCAAAAACAGGTGCTGCGGTTTGTTGTGCAGCTCAAGGGAGGCGCGCTTCATCTTCAGGTTGGTGATCGCCACAAACGAGGTTGCGTTCCCGGAGGAGATCTGAATCCCGCGCAGCTTCCACGGCAGCTCGCCGTTCTCCAGCGTGACGTCGTTAAGCTTGAAGTTCTGCGGGATAGAGAGATATTTGCCCCTTACCACGCCGTAGCCAATCAGCATCCCGGCGCTGTTTTTCATCTTCACGTGGTCGATGATGAAGTTATCGCAGCCGTAGATCGCCACCGTGGCGTTATCGATACCCGCCTTTTTGCTGAAGTCCGGGGTAATATTCTCGGCCTGAATATTACGAATGATAAAGTGCTTACCGTTTTCCACGTGCACCAGCTGGCGGCAGTTGCGGCCGGTGATGTTGGCCACCACAAAATGCTTCACCGCCTGGTCTTCCGGGTAGTCGTTATCATAGGTACTGCCCGCCAGCCCGATGCCGATACCCCAGTTGGTTTTGCCGTTGGTGCAGTTGATATCCTCCAGCAGATGATCGGAGATCAGCAGGTCGCGGTCATTGATGGCGACGTTCCACTCGATAGCATCCCCCTGCAGACGGCGGAACTGACAGTGGACGATGCGCACGTTGGTCATCTGGTTATGGAAGCCCTGACGCAAAATGGCGTAGTTAGCGTCGTGCACATTGAGGTTTTCCACCAGGAAGTTGTTCATCACCCGCTTCTTTTTGCCGCCGATGTAGATCAACGCTACCGGCGCGAGGCCGGTCATCTCCAGATCGCGGATGGTACAGTCGGAGCCGCGCACGTCCAGTACGAGGTTATTGATGCGCCCTTTCCCCTCCCCGCGCACGCTGCAGCCGTCCTGCAGGATAAAACGGCCTTTGCCGTTGCCCTTCATGCCGCCGGCGATACGCAGCGTGGCACCAGGCGGCATCCATACCGCGCTGTTAATGTTGTCGCAGACCAGATCCGCCGGGACATGCACGGTTTTCCCGCTCTGAAAG
This sequence comes from Siccibacter colletis, assembly GCF_025914095.1. Lineage (NCBI taxonomy): Bacteria > Pseudomonadati > Pseudomonadota > Gammaproteobacteria > Enterobacterales > Enterobacteriaceae > Siccibacter > Siccibacter colletis. The sequence continues at coordinate 2,628,480 of NZ_CP074352.1, forward strand.
GCGCGCTTAAAGGCATCCGGCCAGTCGGAACGGAAATAGTTCTGCACGTTGACGGCATCGCCGCCGGTGGCCGCGCGCGCCAGCGGGGAGTGAAGCAGCGGTGAGACGGCCAGCAGTGAGCTGGCCTGAAGCAGAGTACGGCGTGAGAGTGTGGAGAACGCAGTCTTTTGGCTGTCGTTGCGCATAAATCCTCAACGTAGTCAGAGTGTGCTCAGCAGTCCGGAGAGTTTCTGGTAAATCACCTGCTGATTGAAGTCGGTTTCCACCTTCTGGCGGGCGCGGGCGAGTACCGGTTCCAGCGCGTCGCGATCCAGCGCGATAAAGTCTTCCAGACTCTGGGCCAGCGCCTGCGGGTCGTTTTCAGGCACCAGCCAGCCGGACTCCCCGGCTTCAATCAGCTCGGGAATACCGCTATGGACCGTAGACACCACCGGAATACCGACCGCCATCGCTTCCATCAGCGCCACGGGAATCCCTTCCATGTCACCATCAATACCGGTCACGGAGGGCAGCAGGAACAGGTCCGCCTGATCCAGCATCGCTTTCACCTCGTGGCTCGGTTTAAAGCCCGGCATGAAAATGACGTCGTCCAGCTGATACTGTTCAATCAGAGTGCGCAGACGCCGCTCCCAGGGACCGATGCCCAGTATGTTGTAACGAAAATCGACGCCGCGCCCTTTCAGCAGGCGGCAGGCTTCGATGGCAACGTGCAGCCCCTTTTTCTCGGTGAGACGCGCCACGGAGATAATTTCCAGCGGCGAGCCGGGGGCTTTGGTCGGGCGACGGGAGAATTTTTCCATGTCCACGCCCATGCGCGACACGGCAATTTTCTGCGGTGGACAGCCCATCTCTTTCAGACGTCCGGCCCAGAGGTCGCTGATTGGCAGCATCAGGTCGCCGCGATCGAACAGCTTTTTGTACTCCGGGATGTAGTGCTCCAGCACTTCGCGGTGCGACACGTCAATGCCGTGGAACACGGTAGCGATTTTCCCGCGCAGCACCCCGAGCTCGCGCAGTTTGGCGGCGGTAACACCCGCCGGGCCGAAGTGGGCGATGAAGACGTCGGCCCTGATCGTCCCCTGCACCCGGCCACAGATGGCCGAGAGGATCAGGTTGCGGGCTTCATCCCCGTAGCGCGCCATGTTCAGCGCCCGCCAGGTGCGGCCTTTGGTGATGCCCTTCAGGGTGCTGCCGGCACGGAACTTCAGCTTATCGACCTTGCCCTCCGGCTCGTCGAGCAGCCAGGTGGTTTTCTGCGCCAGGTTATACTGCTGCCACGCCGCGTGGGTGTTCTGCAGGTCGCCCTTGTGGATGGAAACAATCTCCACCTCGTAGCCCATGTTAATGAAGGCCACGATCTGATTGAGCACGAAAGTCTCAGAGGCGACCGGGAATTTCAGCAGAAAGAAGCTGACTTTCATGCGCGGCCTCCCGCGCGCGCCAGCACGGATTTCACCATCTGCTGGCCCTTCTCGCGTTCGGCAGCCACGGCTACGGCCAGACGCTGGTTGATTTCCGGCAGCTGGCCGAGGGTATCGCTCACCATCGCCTGCAGCGAACCGTCCAGCAGATGACGGATCTCAATTGCCATTTCCGGCATGCCGAGCTGCTGCATGATGCCCGCCGACTTGTGCTCATAGTTGATAGCAATTGCCGGGGTGGCAAAGTTCATAGAGATGATCGCCGAGTGCAGGCGCGTACCCACGGTCAGCGCACAGGCACCGAGGATCTTGCCCATCTCCAGATCGTTAAGCTCGTCCATTACCACATAGAAGCGGGACGGATCTTTAATCAACTTGCTGAGGTTGAGCGCCACCATACGGTCATCTTTGTTGTAGCTGTCGATGCCGGTACAGGTCGAGAGCGCCAGCACCTGATAGCCTTCGTCGATAATGCGGTTTACCACATCGGCAAATGCCTGCTCGTAGGCCTGCTGGGTGGTGCCGAGGCGCTTATCGAATGGGGCCAGCTCACGCAGGGTGATGGCCACGGTTTTTTCGCGCGCCGCCACGTCCAGCCAGTGCTGCACCGCGTAGCTGGCAACGAAGTCATCGTTGTGATGCTCCACCAGCCAGGCGGTATCCACCCCCAGCTCCACTTTCGAGGTGTCGATCTGGCCTTTTTTCATCAGATCGAGGCTGACGGTTTCACGCAGGATCAGCGCATCGCAGTGGCCAAACACGTAGTTCGCCAGCTGGTTAAACTGCGGCTCCTGGAACGGGCCGACGCTGTGACCAATCATATACAGCGGCTTTTTCGCCATAAAGGCACACAGGGCGTGCTCGAACTGCGGCGTGCCGTAGAGATCGACAAAGAACGAGCCGCCGACCTGGATAATCGCATCGTAGCCGCTCAGCAGGCTGACGAAGTCGGTAAAGCCCTGCGGCAGGGAGATATTGCGCAGCTTGCCGTTGCCGGTCACTTTCGACAGCAGCACCTGGTGCTGGTAGCGACGGCGCAGCACTTTCTTCACCCGGCCCATTACGCCCGCGGCGTTGTTAAACTGCTTCATCTGCTTGTAGAGCGGGTCCGGCATCACCTCGCGATCCAGCAGCCAGGCGGAGCTCACCGGATAGCGGCTCATGACGTCCACCTCGGCGGTGGGGTCCTGCAGGGAGATGGAATCAATCAATCCGCGCAAAATGGCGCTGTCACCGCGGTTACCACAGGTGTGGTTGCCTAAAATTAGTAACTTCATGTTGACCTCAAAACGGGGTTCTAATAATGGATGTCCGGCTTAACCAGCGCGAAGCAGCATTTTCATTTTTTCATTGCGGCAGAACTGACGCTTCAGCTCCACCACCAGCGCATTGCGCGACAGCACAATCATTACGCCGAAGGCCAGCACGCCGGCTGCGATCTGCACGGCTAACAGTGACGCCAGCGGCAGATGACCTTTCAGCGCCACGCCCAGCGCCCAGCTCACCACCAGGGTGGGCAGCGACAGGTAAAACGGCAGCCAGATGCTCTGGATATACTGACGGTAGCTGGAGCCCAGCACCGGTTTAATCATCACGAAGTAGCTCAGCACGGTGTTGATAATCTGCACCAGCAGGAAGCCCAGCGTGACGCCCAGCGCACCCGCCATGTGTCCGCCGACGATAATTGCCGGAATAAACAGGAAGGTTTTGAACACGTTGAACTTGAAGCTGATATCGACGCGCGCTTTCGCCATCAGCAGCGAACCGATGGGGTTGCCGATGGAGCGCAGCAGGCCGACGATGCACAGCAGCTGCAGGATCGGGATAATGCTCACCCACTTCTCACCAAACACCAGTGGCACGAAGTTATTGGCGACCACCATCAGGCCGAGCAGCGCAGGGAAGTTGATGATCCCCACCACTGACAGCAGCTTGTAGAAGTTAACGCGCAGCTTATCGATGTCGTCCTGGATCTTGGCGAACGCCGGGAACAGCACGCGGGTAATAATCGGGTTGAGCTTCATCGGCGGTACCACCGCCACGTTGTAAGCCAGGTTATAACCCCCGGCGACGCTGGCCCCGAGAATACGCGCCAGCACCAGCGTCGAAAGGTTCGTGTTGACGTAGTTGATCAGGCTGTCGGCGGTCAGCCACGCCCCGAAACGCAGGTTTGATGCCACCGACGCCAGCGAGAAGTGCAGCCCCGGACGGTAAATTTTCCGCCCGAAGAAGCCGAACAGCGCCGTGCGCACCAGGCTGTTAACCAGATAGCCCCAGATAGCGGTCATCGCTACCGGCCAGTACTGGGCGGTCACTACCGTGAAGGTAAAGCCCGCCAGCACCGAAAAGGTCTCAATCGAACCGATCTTGCTGAACTCCAGCTCTTTTTGCATCAGGGCGCGGAACTGCTGCCCGTGCGGGATCACCACGAAGGCAAACGCCAGGGTCTTGATCAGCGGTGCCAGGTCCGGGTTATTCAGCGCATCGGCAATCACGTCGCCCAGCAGGAACATCGCCACGCACACCACCAGCCCCAGCCCGACGTTGAGCCAGTAGAGGGTAGTCAGTTCGAGATTCGAGATCTCCTTGCGCTGGATAATCGAGTTGGCGATGCCGAAGTCAGACAGGGTATCGGCGAGGGCGATAATCACCAGCGCCACCGTCAGCAGGCCGAACTGGTGACTGTCGATGATGCGCGCCAGCACCGTCATCTGGATCAGCCCGAGGCTAATGATGATGACGGTGGCCATGGCTGACCACTTCGCCCCGCTGATGGTTTTATTTCTCAGGCTCATCGCGTACTCACTTAATAGGCCGCTTTGTTAACAAAGCCTTTGAAGATGGTCAGAAAGACGATTTTGATATCGAACCAGACGCTCCACTCGCGGATGTATTCCAGATCGAACTCGATGCGTTTTTCCATTTTTTCCAGCGTGTCGGTCTCGCCGCGCCAGCCGTTAATCTGCGCCCAGCCGGTAATACCCGGTTTCACCTTATGACGCAGCATGTAGCCCTGAATCAGGGTGCGGTACTGCTCGTTGTGCGCCACAGCGTGCGGGCGCGGACCGACGATAGACATGCCACCGGTCAGTACGTTGATAAACTGCGGCAGTTCGTCGAGGGAGGTGCGGCGCAGGAAGTTGCCCACCCGGGTCACCCGCGGGTCGTTCTGGGTCGCCTGGGTCACCACCGCATCGTTCTCCATCACGCGCATCGAGCGGAACTTCCACACCTTGATCGGCTTACCGTCCATGCCGTATCGCGTCTGACGGAAAATAATCGGACCAGGGGAGCTCATCTTCACCGCCACCGCGATGCAGCAAAGCACCGGGGAGATCAGCAGCAGGATCAGCGAGGAGAGAATAATGTCCTCAACGCGTTTCAGGATGCGGTTAATACCGCTCAGCGGAGTATCGAACAGCGGCACCACCGGTACGCCGTTCACCTCTTCGATGCGCGAGTGCAGGATGTTGAAGGTAAACACATCCGGGATGAGGATCACTGAGCAGGTGGTATCGGCAAGCGCACGCACCAGCTTCTTGATCTTCGGCTCGTCACACATCGGCATGGCGATATAAATATTGTGGATCTTCCCGGCGCGGGCATCTTCCACCAGCTGCTCCAGGGTACCGGCCCACTGAGCCGACACGCCCTCTTCGGTGGGATCCTGATACACCCCGACCACCTCGAAACCAAGCCACGGCTGGTTGCGGAAGCTTTCTGCCAGCTCGCTACCCACCGGCAGCGCACCGGCGATGGCCACGCGGCGCGTGTTATACCCGAGATTACGCAGGCAGCCCGCCCCGAAGCGGATAAAGGAACGGCACACCACCAGCCCGACGCTGCTGAGGAAGTACCAGGCGAAAATCAGGCCAAACGAGGCATCAAAATCGCTGTTAAAGGCCATTAACCCGGCGCTGAAGATGATGCTCAGCGTCCAGTTCTGCAGCAGCAGCAGCAGTTCGGTGGAGATTTTCACCCCGCGCCAGGAGCGGTAGAAGTCGGTGATCCCCCCGATCATCTGGAACACCACCAGCGTCATCAGGGCCATCAGCAAATGGATGTAGAAAAACGGCAGCGCGTAAAACTTACATACCAGCCACAGTCCGAAGAACATGATGGTGATATCAGAGAATCGTTGCACCATTGAAATTAACGATGCATTCGTTTTCGCCCGTTCGCGTTTTTTTAGATTTGTCATCGTTGTACCTGTAAGCGCCAAAGCGCAGTGTAGACGGTCGGCGTCGTCTGGTCCTTTTCACAGTAAGGGACGCCATACGCGTCTCGCCTCACCTTCCATTCGTGTGTTACGACGGGCCGGGAGCGCCGGCCCGAGGTAATTACTGCGTCAGCAGTGCCAGAATCTCTTTGGTGCGCGCCTGCATCAGTTCGGTGTTACCGCGCGACTCAACGTTGAGACGCACCACCGGCTCGGTATTCGAGCTGCGCAGGTTAAAGCGCCAGTCCACGAACGCCATGCTGATGCCATCGGTGCGGTCTACCGACAGCGCCTGGGAGGCAAAGTGCTGCTCGACGCGGGCAATTGCCTCTGCCGGCGCGGCAATCTTGTTGTTGATTTCGCCGCTGGCCGGGAACGCCGCCATGCGGTCGCGCACCAGCTCGCCCAGCGACTGGCCTTTCAGGCTCAGCAGCTCGGCCACCAGCAGCCACGGGATCATGCCGCTGTCGCAGTAGGCGAAATCACGGAAGTAGTGGTGGGCGCTCATTTCGCCGCCGTAGATGGCGTCTTCCTGGCGCATGCGCTCCTTAATGAAGGCGTGGCCGGTTTTCGACATCACCGGGGTGCCGCCCGCGGCGTTTACCACGTCCACGGTATTCCAGGAGAGACGCGGGTCGTGAATGATCTTCGCGCCAGGGTGTTTTTCGAGGAACGCTTCGGCCAGCAGGCCAACGATGTAGTAGCCCTCGATAAACTGCCCGGTTTCGTCGAACAGGAAGCAGCGGTCGAAGTCGCCGTCAAAGGCGATGCCCATGTCTGCCCCGTGCTCGATCACCGCGTTGCGGGTATCGTCGCGGCACTCCGGCAGCAGCGGGTTAGGGATACCGTTCGGGAAGTTACCGTCCGGGGTGTTGTGCACCTTGATGAACTCCACCGGCACGCCCAGCGTTTTGAAGCGCGCTTCGATGGCATCCACCACCGGGCCGGCCGCGCCGTTCCCGGCGTTGATCACCAGCTTCAGCGGCGTCAGGTTGTTGACGTCGATATAACCCAGCAGGTGGTCGATATAGGCGTCACGCAGGTTAATCTGCTTATAGCTGCCGCGCGCAGCCTCGTTCACCGGCGGGAAGTCGTTGGCTTCGGCCAGGCGCTGCACGTCGCGCAGCCCGGTGTCGCCGCTGATCGGGCGCGCGCCTTCGCGCACCAGCTTCATGCCGTTATAGTCCATCGGGTTGTGGCTGGCGGTGACTTCAATGCCGCCGTCCACGCCGAGGTGGAAGGTGGCGAAGTAGATTTCTTCGGTACCGGACAGGCCGATATCCAGCACGTCCACGCCCGCATCCTGCAGACCGCGCGCCAGCGCCAGCTTCAGGGCTTCACTGGTCAGGCGCACGTCGCCGCCCAGCACGATGGTTTTTGGTTTCAGAAACTCGCCGTAGGCGCGGCCAATCCGCCACGCAATATCTTCATTCAGCTCTTCGCCCAGACGGCCACGAATGTCGTAGGCTTTGAAACAGGTTAACTTTTCCATTTTTTTATCTCTTACGTCGTTTTTTTAGTGGAAAAACGTCAGTTATACGCGCCCGTAGCGGTCAGCAAACCGCACCACGTCGTCCTCTTCGAGGTACGAGCCGGAACGCACTTCAATCAGGTCGAGCGGGATCTTGCCGGGGTTTTCCAGGCAGTGGGTGGCACCGAGCGGGATGTAGATCGACTCGTTCTCGCCCAGCAGTTTGATCTCGTCATCGATAGTCACCTTCGCGGTGCCTGCCACCACAATCCAGTGCTCGGCGCGGTGATGATGCATCTGCACCGACAGCCCTTCACCCGGCTTCACGGTGATACGCTTCACCTGATAGCGGTCGCCGGAATCGATAGAGTCATACTTGCCCCACGGGCGATATACTTCGCGGTGGATGTGATGCTCATGGCGACCGTCGGCTTTGATCTGCTCCACCACCTTTTTCACGTCCTGGACGTGATTACGGTCGGCAATCAGCACCGCATCTTTGGTCTGCACCACCACCAGATCCTTTACGCCAACCGTCGTCACGAGGCCGGATTCGGCGTAGACGTAGCTGTTTTCGGTCTTATGGCTGATGACGTCGCCATGATGGACGTTTCCCTCCGGGGTCCGCGGGCTTATCTCCCACAGCGATGACCAGGAGCCGACATCGCTCCAGCCTGCATCCATCGGCACCACCACCGCATCGGCGGTTTTTTCCATCACCGCGTAGTCGATAGACTCTTCCGGACAGGCGAGGAAAGCTTCCTCATCCACACGCACGAAATCGAGATCCGGGTCGACGGTGCTCATGGCGCGCTCGCAGGCTTCCAGAATGTCCGGACGGTATTTGCCCAGCTCTTCCAGGAAGCGACCGGCGCGGAACAGGAACATCCCGCTGTTCCAGTAGTACTCGCCGGAGGCGACATAGGCCTGGGCGGTATCGAGATTCGGTTTCTCCACAAACTGCGCCACGCTGAACGCCACGGCGTCCACCTCTGCGGTACCCGGGTTGGAGACCTCGCCGCGGCGAATGTAGCCGTAGCCGGTTTCTGGCAGATCCGGCACGATGCCGAAGGTCACCAGCTTGCCGCTTTCGGCAAACGGCATCGCATTACGCACCGCCTGGCGGAACGCGTCTTCGTTCTGGATAACGTGGTCTGCCGCCAGCACCAGCATCAGCGGATCGCTGTCCGGGCTGTTGCGTTTAGCCGCCAGCGCCGCCAGGGCGATAGCCGGCGCGGTGTTGCGGCCCGCCGGTTCAAGAATGATGTTTTCGGTCAGCTTGTTGAGCTGACGCAGCTGCTCGGCGACGATAAAGCGGTGCTGCTCGTTGCAGATCACCACCGGGCTTTCGCACTGCACGCCGTTCAGGCGGCAGATGGTGGCCTGCAGCATGGTGAGTTCCCCTTTCAGGCAGAGAAACTGTTTCGGATAAAGCACGCGGGAGAGCGGCCACAGACGGCTGCCAGAGCCGCCTGCCATAATCACCGGGTAGAGTTGTGACTGACTCATGATTGATCCCCGTATCCACCGTCGCTCACGGTCGCGTGCGGCACAGCCTGCACGCCCTCGCGTTGCGCGGTGATATCAGCAATAAACTGGCTTAACACGTTCTCTTTTTCGAGCGTGCGTTCGGCATATTCACGTGCCACCGTGTTCTCTTCGGGCATCGCCAGCGCCTGCAGGATACCTGCCGCCAGCGCATCGACGGATTCAGGCTCTACGCACACGGCAATGCCCGGATAATTTGTGCAAAGCTGCCCCAGCTCGGTCTGCGCCTCGGCGGTGATCACCGCGTTGCCGCCGACCGCCAGAATGTTGGTGAGCTTGGAAGGCAGGACCGCATCTGCTGCACCGCGACGCTGGATAACCAGGTGGCAGTCGCCCATTTTCAGCAGGGCCGGCAGCGCCTCGTAAGGCTGGAGCGGGAAGAATTTCACGTTGGTCAGGCCGCGCTCGGCCACCATCTTCTCAAGGCGCGCTTTACCGCCGCCCTGGCCGACAATGGCGAAGGTCCAGGCCTGATTGCGGAAGCGGTCCGCCACTTCAATGACGTTCTCAAGCCCCTGCTTCTCACCGACGTTACCGGAGTAGAGCAGGACTTTATGGTCAGCGGGCAGCCCAAGCTGGCTGCGCAGCGCCGCCACCTGTGCGGCCTCAACGTCGCGAAAACGCGCCACTTCTGACCAGTTCGGGAAGAAGACCACCCGCGACGGCTCGACGCCTTTCTCGATGGCTTTGTTCATCATCGAGCGCGAAATGGTAGAGACGTTATCAACGTTGTGCAGCGCACTGCGTTCAAAGCGGCTGGCGAGACGGGCAACGGTGCCGCCCTCCCCTTTGCCGGCCATACCAAGACCGAGCATCGCGTCCACTTCGTAATCCTGAATGTGCAGCACGGTGTGCGCCCCGGTGAGCTTCGCCAGCAGGCGCATGCCCGGTGAGCAGAACAGGGTCGGCACCACGCCGATAATCACATCGGGTTTCCAGCGGCGCTGGCCCAGCAGCGGGAACAGCGAGCTGAATGCAAAGCTCCCGAGGTGGATCAGGCGCTTCAGGGTAGAAGGCTGTTTCGGCACGTAGAGCGGGCAGCGCCAGACGGTGGCTTCGCCCTGCTCTTTGCGGTAGCGCCAGCTGGCGTAGCCGTTCTGTACCGCCCACTGCGGGTAGTACGGCGGCGCGGTGATGACGTGAACGTCATGGCCCTGACGGGCCATCCATTCCACCATCTCGCCGGTGTATTTGCCGGTGCCGGTCAGTTCAGGGGCATAGTTGATGCCATACACCAGAATCTTCATAGCCCCGGCGCCTCCGCCTTACGTTCGTCCAGAAAATAGGCGCGGCTGTTGTCATGCACATCGTCGCGCGCCAGCAGCGCTTCAGGGGTCTGCCAGCGGTAGTCGTTGTGCTGCTCGGTAGGGAGGCGGAGATCCGCCTCCTGCACCTTCAGCCGGAAGCCCAGCACGATGTAGTGGGTCGAAAAATCGCTGCCGGAGAAGTTATCGTCGTAAAAATGCTGCCATACGCCGTAAAACTCGCCGTCACCCATCGTGAAGCCTTTGCCCAGTTCCGCCTGCGTCAGACGTTCAAACGCGGCGGCCAGGGTCTCATCTTTCTGCACGCGTCCCCCCGGCACGAACCAGAAGCCCTGTGCCGGACGGTTATTGCGTTTGCCGAGCAGAAACTCTCCCCGCTGGTTCTCAACGATCAGATCGATGGAGATAAGCGGCGTGGAGCGCACCACGGTGGCAAAGTCTTGCTGGCTTAAAAACATCCCTTACCCCCGGAACCGGTTCTGGTTTTCAAGGAACCACTGATAGGTGCTGGCCAGACCCGCTTCCAGCGAGATCTCGTGATACCAGCCCAGCGCGTGCAGACGGGTGACGTCGAGCAGTTTGCGCGGTGTGCCGTCCGGCTTGGTGGCATCAAACACCACGCGGCCCTTGTAACCCGTGACCTGGGCGATGGTCTGCGCCAGTTCGCGAATGGTGCAGTCCACCCCGGTGCCGACGTTGATGTGCGACAGCATCGGTTCGGTGTTCTCCTGCCACACCTCGCGGTCCAGCTCCATGATGTGAATGCTGGCCGCTGCCATGTCATCCACGTGCAGGAACTCGCGCATCGGCGTACCGCTCCCCCACACCACCACGTCAGGCGCGTTCTGCCCGGTCGCTTCATGGAAGCGGCGCAGCAGCGCCGGAATGACATGCGAGTTGCTCGGGTGGAAGTTGTCGTTCGGCCCGTACAGGTTGGTCGGCATCACCGAGCGGTAATCGCGATCGTGCTGGCGGTTATAGGACTCGCACAGCTTGATCCCGGCGATTTTGGCAATCGCGTACGGCTCGTTGGTCGGCTCCAGCGTCCCCTGCAGCAGTTCGCTCTCGGCGATAGGCTGTTTCGCCAGCTTCGGGTAAATACAGGATGAGCCGAGGAACAGCAGCTTGTTCACGTTGTTCAGGTGAGCCGCGTGAATGATGTTGCTCTCGATCATCATGTTTTCGTAGATGAAGTCGGCCGGGTAGGTATTGTTCGCCACAATACCGCCCACTTTCGCCGCCGCCAGGTAAACCTGGTCAATCTGCTGCTCAGCGAAGAAGGCGTTCACCGCCCCGCTGTCCAGCAGGTTGAGCTCATCACGATTGCGCAGCACCAGCTCTACATCGTCACGCTGTTCGAGCTGGCGTACGATGGCCGACCCCACCATTCCGCGGTGGCCGGCAACGAAGACACGTTGTTTTTTCATGCTCAGGACTCCAGCGCGATGGCAACCTCGTAGCCATGAGACTTAAGCAACGAGTGTTTTTTCGCCGCTTCGAGATCTTTGGCAACCATCTCGGAGACCATTTCCTGCAGGGTGATTTCCGGTTTCCAGCCCAGTTTTTCGTGTGCTTTGGTCGGGTCGCCGAGCAGGGTTTCCACTTCAGCAGGACGGAAGTAGCGCGGGTCAACCTGAACGATAACGTCGCCCGGCTTCACGCCCGGTGCGTCGTGACCGGTAACGGAAACCACGATGCCTTTCTCGTCAACGCCGGTGCCTTCGAAGCGCAGTTTGATGCCGAGCTGTGCAGCAGCCATCTCAACGAACTGACGTACGGAGTACTGCACGCCTGTCGCAATAACGAAGTCTTCCGGCTGCTCCTGCTGCAGCATCATCCACTGCATTTTCACGTAGTCTTTGGCATGGCCCCAGTCACGCAGGGAGTCCATGTTGCCGAGGTGCAGGCAGGATTCCAGACCCTGAGCGATGTTGGCGATAGCACGGGTGATTTTGCGGGTCACGAAGGTTTCGCCGCGACGCGGGGATTCGTGGTTGAACAGAATGCCGTTGCAGGCATACATGCCATAGGATTCACGGTAGTTCACGGTGATCCAGTAGGCGTAGAGTTTTGCTACCGCATACGGAGAGCGCGGGTAGAACGGAGTGGTCTCTTTCTGCGGGATTTCCTGCACCAGACCGTACAGCTCAGAGGTAGACGCCTGGTAGAAACGGGTTTTCTTCTCAAGGCCGAGGAAACGAATGGCTTCCAGCAGACGCAGGGTACCCATCGCATCCACATCCGCGGTGTATTCCGGGGATTCGAAGGAGACCGCAACGTGGCTCATCGCGCCCAGGTTGTACACTTCGTCCGGCTGCACTTCCTGCAGGATACGGGTCAGGTTGGAGGTATCCGTCAGATCGCCGTAGTGCAGGTGGAATTTCGGGTTGTTGCTGTGCGGATCCTGATAGATGTGATCCACGCGCTCGGTATTAAAGGACGATGCACGACGCTTAATACCGTGCACTTCATAGCCTTTTTCCAGCAGAAGTTCAGCAAGGTAGGAGCCATCCTGACCGGTTACACCTGTGATGAGAGCAACTTTACTCATGGTTTCATTTCCTCTGTTATTCGACTATGCCTTAGACGTTTTCAAAAAAGGCGGATTTCGTGTTGCCCTGTTCAGGCGCTTGCGGTGAGAGTCCACTCTCACCCCGGTCCCCTCTTTCCTGAGGGGTCAAATCATGTCCCGTTTCATCGGGAACGCGTTGCCGCACGATGACGGCCGGGTTACCCCGACACACCACGTTCGGCGGTAAAGATTTAAAGACGCTGCTGCGGGCACCGACCACGGTGGTATCGCCAATGGTCACGCCGGGTGCCACAAACACATCGGTGGCCAGCCAGCACTTCTCGCCAATCACAATCGGCGTGGCGGTAATATCAAAGTGCTCGCTTAAATAGTCATGGCTGCCGGTGCACAGATAACATTTCTGAGAAACCACCGCGTTGGCACCGATGGTAATATCGCCCAGGGTATACAGCACCGCGTCGTCGCCAACCCAGGCGTAATCGCCGAGGGTTAATTTCCACGGGTAGGTTATTTTTACCGATGGACGAATAACCACGTTCTTACCGATACGGGCACCAAACAGACGTAATAAAAAGGCTCGCCAGCGGTAGGCTATTTGCGGAGACCAGGCAAATAACGTGGCCTGCACCGCCCACCAGAGTTGAACTTTAATAGCATTGCCACCCCGGAAGCCCGCAGGCACCGAGAATCCTCTTAAATTTTGCATAGTATTTCCCTATATTTACCGCGTAAGGATATTCTTAAATATGGTTTACGCTTTGTGATATAAGGCTTTTGTCTTACCGGTGGTGCGCATCCGTAATAAATAAGATAATTCTGCCCAGAAGCCCGGCACACGTAATATTTTACGCTGTACATTTTTTGCGTCGCGACAGAGTTCCATATTATTAGAGGTGGATACACCGCCCATCGAAAATTCAGACACGAGGCCTTTAATTCGTTTAAAGGCATAGCCTGATTTATACAGGCTGGCGGCCAGCGCATAATCGGATGAGACTTTATATTGTAAATCGTAGGGGTGGCGCTTTAGTCCATCGACCGGGAAGAAGATTGCCTGATGGCTGGCCGGCAGGCTGTGATAAATATACCAGCCGTGTTTCGCACTGCGGCGAATTTTTGTGCCGTCACCAAAATCAAGCAGCGCATCGCCAATATACATGGCGCGCTCGGACTGCGGCTTACTGGCGAGTTCGCGCACCACGTCACTGACGTCTTCGTGGAACACATCGCCGGAGTTGAGGAAGATTGCAAAGCGGCCTTCGGCCATGTTGATGCCTTTATTCATGGCATCATAAATACCGTTATCTTTTTCGCTGATGTAACGTAAGTTGTACTGTCCGTTGAGGTTTTCGAGGAAACCTGCGGTGCCGTCACCGGAGCCGCCGTCGACGACAATCCACTCAAAGGTAATGTCCGTTGCCTTCGCCAGATGCGCCAGCGACTGCCAGGTTTTCACCACCCCTTCGTAATTTTTCCAGGCGACAGTAATAACGCTTAATAACATTTCGGCATACCTCATCAGGAATCAGCGATTTTTAACGCTTTTCTCAGAATAAACGGACAGACAATTAAGAACGCATATTCCGGGCTAAATATAGAACCGGTAAAAAAGAGCGAGACCGGTGTGAACAAGTAGAGCTGAACACGAAAGTTTTGGTTATTGCCAAATGCGTTTCGCGCCATTTTCAAAATCTTGTACATGAACCAGCAAGCCAGCAACACTGCAAACCATGAGAAATAGATGATGAGCAGGTAGAGGCCATTGTCTATGGTTTTACCGACATCCGCACCGTTAAAAATTCCGAATGATGCAACATATTCATAAAGTGAACCGAAACGTACCACACCATCGATATTGGTTAATGAGTAGCCGACCATCGCCAGCGGACCAATGATACGATAATATGATGACGACCCTTCCGTTCCCAGATCGCCGAGGCGATCCGCAATATACGGAAACGCAAATACCAGCCCGACGATAAAGACACCCAGAGAGATTATTGCCAGCGGCAATTTCTTTCTGATGGCACTTTTATTAAGATATTGAAACGCCCATTCCAGCAGATAGAAAATGATGAACGTCATTACCCCTGAAAACGATCCGGATAACACTATTCCGGCAAGGATCATACCATCGGTTTTCGGCGTTTTGATACCAAACTGTTTGATGCAGAGCCAAATTGAGATTAACGCCAGAGCAAAAAACGCCGGTTCGAAATAGAACGCGGTGGTGCGTCGGCCGCCAAACTTAATAAAATTCAGAACATAGCTGTTGCTGTAAATAAGATATTTCGAAATTGCTTCAATTAAACTGCTGCCGCCTGTGAGAATAATTTCCGCCATTTCCACCGCTGCCAGGCCGACCACCAGCGTGATCACCACGTAAAACAGCCGCAGGATTTTCTTGTGGTTGCGCGCCGAGATGGTTTTGAAGCGGATCGCCCACACCATGCTGATGATGATCACCAGATAGACGAACAGCATGGTGGAGGTCACGTACTTACTGGCATCCAGCGAGCGGCCAAACAGGTAGTTAAACAGCGTTAAGCCGGCACCAATGCCCAGGCCAATCATCAGCTTTTTAAGGTTAATCTTCTCTACGTACAGCAACAGCAGCAGCGGCAGGAAGGTGACGATGGTGATCGGAAAACTTTCGCCCAGCTGGGCGATCTTGATATTGACCACCAGATAGATAAACGGCAGCAGCAGATAGCTACAGACCCTGATAGAACGAGACATATTCCTCCAGCATCTGTTTTCCGCTGTACGCCTCACGGCTGCGCGCGCGAAACGTCGCCAGCTCCGTGCCAAATATCGCCTGGGCGATCTCCGCTTTATTGCGCTGCACCAGGGACAATACCTGATCGTCATCGACGGTGACGCCGCCCGACTTGCGCAATACCTCTTCCGCCGCCTCGCTGTGGGTGGCAATCACCGGTACGCCGATGGAGAGCGCTTCGCACAGGATCAGCGGGTAGTTATCCACCCGCGAGCTGAACACCAGCGCATCCATCTGATTCAGCTCGCTCATCAGTTTCTTTTTGTCGGTCAGGAAGCCATGGTTCACCACGTTGGCCCCTTCAAACGGCGAGAATTTGCCGAAGGTGTGCACTTCGATGTTATCGCCGAGGGCGACCATCTCGCTGACCAGCTTCTGATTGGTTTTGCCGTCGTAGCGCAGGTCGTGCGCCACGACCGCGATTTTCGGCGTGCCGACGCGCGCCGGCGGCTCCGGCAGCTCGGCCAGAATCGCTTCGGTCGCGACGTCGATGCCGTTGTTGATAATCCTGCACTGCCCTGCCCCGTAGAGGCTGTTGAACGCCTCCGCCACATGCTGGCTCGGAGAGATAAACTGGCAGCCGAGGGCGAGCATTTCGGTGAAGCAGCGGCGCTTGTCATCCACCAGCTGGCGGGCGCGATCCACTTTTACCGGCGGGTAGTTGCTGAGCGTCGGGCATTTAACGCAGCCGCGCTTCCAGCCGTCGCAGCCGTCCAGAAACGCACAGCGTCCGGTGACGCTCCAGTGATCGTGCAGCGTCCAGACAAAGGTGACATCGGCTTTGTGGGCGCGCAGGCGATGGCAGAATTTCACCACCTCATCAAGATTCAGCCAGTAGCTGTGCAGCACGTGGAAGTGCAGCACCACCGGTCCATGCGTGCCGACGATCTGGCGGTAAAGATTATTGAGATTGCCGAACAGGTCGCGGTTGAAGAAGCGGAACAGCGCAATGTTCGCCATCGACACCAGACGCGGGGTCTGTTTTTCCACCTGGCGGAACTGGTCATGGCTGACGCTCTTTTTACCGCCCTTGCCATAGCCATAAATAAAGCGGGAGTGCATTCCCTGGTTGAGCGCACGCTGATGCAGATCGAGCGCGACGCCTGCCGCCCCGCCTTCCGCGAGACGCACGTTAAATTGCAGGATATTCACGCGATCACCTTAATTTTTGCTTTTTCGCCGACCACCAGCGCGTTATCCGGTACGTCGGTCACTACTACACTGCCGGCACCGACAATCACGTTGTTACCGATGGTGATGTCACCAATCAGAATGGCGTTAGCACCCAGCTCCACGCCGTTACCGATTTTCGGGCAGGCGAGGCTGTCCGGGCCGCGGTTGCCAATGGTGACGCCGTGACGGATGGTGAAATCATCCCCGGCAACGACGTTTTTATTGATCACCACCGCGTAGCCGTGGTGAATGGTGAAACGTCGTCCGATGGTGGCCGCAGCCTGAATTTCGTAGCCGAACAGGCATTCGGTAATGAACCGGTAGAGCACCAGCACCGGCGCGGCCCAGATATTGTTAATGACGTTTTTTTTACGCCATACCGAGCAGAAATGAGCGATGCGGTAAGCGATCACCATGCAGCACGGGCGCAGGCTCCAGCTATTGGCGCGCAGATCTTCCATTATCATTACTTACTCCGCAGTCCGTCAGTCAGGCGCTTGGTGTTACGCACGCTCAGCAGCGTCAGCAGGGTGCGGAAACTCATCTGCTTGTTGCGGATCTGATACAGCGTAAACAGCTGATATTTCTTGCTGGCGCGGTCAAACACATGCTTGTGCTTGCGGTAGAAATTGAAATAGCCGGCAAACTTCTTCGCCGATTTGGTGATCTGCATTTCGCCGTGGTTAACGTGCAGGATCTGCGTCGCCTCTTCCACTTTGAACGGCTCGCCGTACTGCAGCACCATACGCAGGAAGATGTCGTAATCCTGCGCGGCCATCAGATGGACATCGAACAGGCACTCTTTGAAGCGCCAGGCGAAGGTAAACACCTGGTTGCCGACGATGTTGCGCTTGAAGAACAGCTTCAGCGACCAGGGCGATTTCGGGTAGAGCGGCAGGCTGGTGGGCTGGGAGTAAACCTGGCCTTCGCACATGTAGTCGTTGGCATACAGGAACGCGTGGGTCTGCAGCTTGTCTTTGTGCGCCAGGAATACCGACAGGCGATTCGGGGTCCACTCGTCATCGTCATCGATGCCGGTGATAAACGTCCCCTTTGACTTGAGGATCGCCTGGTTACGTACCGAGCAGGCGCCGGAGTTGTAATCGTTGCGGATGTACGTCACGCGCGGATCGCCCAGCTCGTCCACAAACTGCTGCAGCTGTTCGTACGCCGCGGAGCAGTCATCAACGATGATCATTTCCCAGTTGTCGTAATCCTGGCGCAGCACGGATTTGATAGCGCGGATAGCCAGTTGCTGACGGTTCCATGTCGGCATATAGATTGAAATGAGCGGGCGCGATGTGCTGGTCATATTCCGTTCCCCGATGTGGTTAATTTTTACGATGGGTGTGGCCACCCTCACCCGGTTTTATTGTTGTATTCCGGCAGCGTCACCCTCTCCCGCCCCTCTCCCGGCGGGAGAGGGTGCAGACACGTCACGTTCAGGGGAGGTGTGGGATGAGGGAAAGACGACCGGTTATTTTTTGTCCGACTTGTACTCGTACTCGTAGTAACCGTAATCCTGGTAGCCGGTGGCGCGGCGGAAGATGGAGTTGAGGATCACCCCTTTCACCTGAATACCGTTCTGCTCGAAGCGGCTGAGGCTGGTTTCCACCTCTTTCAGGGTGTTGACCGCATAACGGGCCACCATCAGGGTGGTACCGGCATGACGCCCTACCACCGCGGCATCGGTCACCGCCAGGATTGGCGGGGTATCGATCAGCACCAGATCATAGTTTTTGCTCGCCCACTCCACCAGCTGGGTGAAGCGCTCGCTCATCAGCAGCTCAGACGGGTTCGGCGGCACCTGACCACGCGGCACCAGGTCAAAGTTCGGGATGGAGGTCGGCTTCGCACACTGCGAGACTTCGCCCATGCCGGCCAGAATATCGGACAGCCCGTTGACGTTGTTGGTACCCAGCAGTTCGTGGGTATAGCCCTTACGCATGTCGCAGTCGATCAGCAGCACGCGCTTGTTGGTCTGGCTAATCACCGCCGCGAGGTTGGCGCAGACAAAGGTTTTACCGATAGACGGGCTGACCCCGGTCATCATCAGCACGTTGTTGCTGGCCTGCATCATGGCGAAGTGCAGACTGGTACGCAGGCTACGAATCGCTTCGATGGCCAGATCGGTTGGGTTACCCACCGCCAGCAGCTGACTCTGCTTGTACCGCTTAACCCCTTTGGTGGTTTGCACGTTATCACGCGCCTTCTGCCACTCGGAGAGCGGGATACTGGCGTAGACGCTGATCCCGGCCTCTTCCAGCACCTGCGGGCTTTCGATACCGCGGTTAAACAGCGAGCGCAGCAGTACACCTACGATAGAGAGCAGCAGGCCGAGGATGATGGCACCCAGAATAATCAGGGCGCGTTTCGGCTTCACGATGCCCGGCTGAGCAATCGCCGGGTCAACGATGCGCACATCGCCCACGGTGCTCGCTTCGGTGATCTTCAGTTCCTGCTGCTTGTTGAGCAGTTGCATGTACACCTGCTGACCGGATTCCACGTCGCGGGTCAGACGCACGATCTCCTGCTGGGTTTTCGGCATCGCCGTCACGCGGTCATTCAGGCGTGATTTTTCATCTTCCAGCGCCTGGCGTTTTTCCAGCAGCGTGCGGTACGCCGGGTGCGCTTTGGTATAGAGCTTGGAGATTTCCGCTTCTTTAAAGGTCAGCTCATTAAGCTGGGCATCGATGTTGACCATCGAATCCAGCACCGCTTTTGCTTCCAGCGGCAGGTCAACCGAGTCTTTATCCTGACGGAAAGCGTTCAGCTTGTTCTCCGCAACATCGAGGTTGTGACGCACTTCCGGCAGCTGCTTCGCCAGGAAGGCAAGGCTTTTCGCCGCCTCTTCTGACTTGCGCTGCACGTTCTGCTCAAGGTAGTTGCGGGTAATGCTGTTAAGGATGTCGCGGATCTGGTCGCGGTCCTCACCGGTGTAGGTCAGGCTCAGTACCCCGGAATCCTTACCGTTCTCGGTCACAACCAGATTGTTTTTCAGCTGGTTAACCATGCCGAGGGTGGAGTATTTGGTAACGGTAAAGGTGCTACCTTCCGCGGCCTTGATCTCGCTCACCGTGATGCTGACGCCGTTTTTATTCAGCGGCTGGCCTACTTCGCCCCGGGCGCTGAAGCCCGCATCGCTGGTCAGCTCATACTGTTTCGGCCCCAGCACCTCAAGGGTGAACACGTCATTTGCCGTGCCTTTAGGCAGGTTAAAGGTGGTGACCGACACCGTGTCGTTGGCGCGTCCCATCAGGCGATCCCAGCCAGCGCCAAAGATCGGGAAGCTGTTTTTCTGCACCGCGATATCGAGGTTCAGATCGTCTACCGTTTTACCCAGCACCAGACGAGAGGTGATGAGCTGAATTTCCGCCTGCGACGCCGGCGGCTTGTTGCTCAGCGCGCTGTTAATGTCCTGCACCAGCGAGTTGCCGGAGTTCTGCTCAATCTGCACCATCGCATCGGCGCTGTAGATTGGCGTGGCGAACATCACATACACCAGGGCCGCCAGCGCAAACAGCGCGGTGATCCCCAGCACCCACCAGCGCGCCTCGATAACTGTCCCTATCAGACGGCCGATATCAATTTCATCGTTGCCTTCACTCGAGGCGGCAGAATGTCTCACGTGATCTGTCATTGTTATCCCTGCTGAGCTTTCAGTGCATGCGCCCACTTGCGGGCAGAATGGTCAAGGAGTGAATAGACCGCTTCAAATGCCTCGCGGCTTTTGCGGTACGGGTCCGGGATCTCGCGTTCGTTATCCCAGTGTCCGAACAGCATCACCTTGCCACGCATCTCCGGTGCCATTTCGCATAGCGTATGGATATGGCGTTTTTCCATGGCGAGGATCAGGTCGTATTCGCGGCACAGACGTCCGGTAAGCTGACGCGCAACGTGCCCTTCCAGGGAAAGATCGTGCGCCTGCGCGACATCAATGGCGGTAGCGTCTGCCCCTTTTCCGACCAGCGCCCCCAGCCCGGCTGACTCCACGGTCAGTTCCGGCTGGTAGCGCCTGAGCAGGCGCTCCGCCGTGGGGGAACGACAAATGTTCCCCACACACACCACTAAGATTTTGTTAAACATGGGCGTTACCAGTTGTGAACATCGCTTGCTGTATCCGTCATATAACGAACACCGCTGATGGTTGGCAGCAGCTGGCTGACCAGACGGTTCCAGCGCGCGACCGGTGCGGTGGTGACATACACCACGTCATACGGTTGCAGCCTGAAGTTGGTGGCCATAATCAGCGAGGTCGCATCAGACATATCAAGCTGGTAGATGCTGGCAATCTTGCCGTCGCGGCTCTGTTCCGGACGCAGCGGACGGATCACGAAGATGCCGCTGGCGTTGGAGGTGGTCATATCCAGCCCTTCCGCCTGGCCCAGTGCTTCGGTCAGGGTCATGCCGCTGAAGTCCATTTTGAGGGTGCTCTGTTTCTTCACTTCACCCATCACGAAGACTTTCAGATCGTCATTGCGCGGCACAAACAGGATGTCACCCGGATACAGCAGACGGTTCTGGCTGAGATCGCCATTCTGCATCAGCGCCTGCAGGGAGATACGCTGCTCGCGGCCTTTGTGCGTCAGCACCACGTTGCGCCAGTCGGCATTTTCCGTCAGCCCGCCCGCGGCGTTAATGGCATCCAGCACCGTCAGCGGCACGTTGGTGATCGCCTGCTGGCCCGACTTATTCACCTGGCCTGAGACATAGGCTTTCTGTGAGCGGAACGCGGCGATATTGACGTCGACCTGAGGGTCATTGATGTATTGCGCGAGGCGGCCGGTGATTTCCGTGCGGATCTCGGCGAGGGTTTTACCCACGACGTGCACTTTACCGATGTAGGGATAGAACATGGTGCCGTCGGACTGCACCCAGTTACCGGTGTCGCTGGAGCTACGGTACTGCCCCGCCGGCGTCGTCAGCTCCGGGTGGTCCCATACGGTGACGCTGATAACGTCGCCGGGACCGACACGGTACTGATAGTTGTTAATTTCCTGCTCAAGGCTGGCGTTCGGCTGAGCGAAGTTAGGACGCGGTTTTAATTGTTCGATGAGTCGGGGGGTCAAAGGATAAACGTTCACCATCCGATCCAGATCAAAATTGGCATCCTGCTGCTTGATCACATCCTTGCCTAGCGTGGACATATTGCTTCCCGGAAACACGGTACATCCACTCATCAAGGTTACAGATACCAATAATGGCATCAATTTTAGTTTGGATTTCATCATTGAATATTTATCACTTTGGCAGAGTAATTATCCTGAGGACTTAAATAAACGTACGACAATAACTTGCGTGTCAAGAATGCAGTCATCAGAGCCCAAATATAACTGGAATCTGTCCTAAAATACGCTTATTTACCGCTATCATATTGACAGAATAATCGAGGCTTATTGGCAGGTATTCAGGCACGCTACCGCCCTTGGCTTTCAGTTACCAATCCACTGCATAAACAAAAGGTTAAATAGTTCTTTAACAGCAGAATAGCTGCATTAGAGAATTATCTTATTACCCGTAAAATTAACGTAAACGTCATCTTTGGTACATTTTCAGCTTAACGCTCGCCCGAATCCCGCAAAGCAATCATTAAGGCTGATTGGATTGTTACAGCTAACGTATACGCAGGCAAGGCGGCATAAACCCTTAAATAGCATTTTAAGATTAATATGAAGCGCGCATTTTGTCGTATTTAGGATTAACCTGAGGTTGACAATATTACAGGTGATAACTATGGCTTTGACTATTATTTTGCAGTGTCAGAACATTTACCTGATAAGCACGGAGTATTCTTATTGGCAGCGGCGATAAAAAAGGAGCAATAAAGTTGCGCGCCGGGAATATATAATGTGGCGATTATTGCTCATTATTCGGCCAGCGCTATAAAAGCGGACTAAAATTGATTTTTATGAAGATGTTATCCATGATCCCCCTCATGCCCCATTTTTACTAACGCAGGAAACCACGCCTTATGGAATGGATTGCCGATCCCTCAATCTGGGCCGGTCTCGTCACGCTGGTAGTGATTGAACTGGTACTCGGAATCGATAACCTGGTGTTTATCGCCATCCTCGCAGAGAAGCTGCCGCGCGAGCAGCGCGACCGGGCGCGCGTCACCGGTCTCATCCTGGCAATGCTGATGCGGCTGGTGCTGCTGGCTTCCATCTCCTGGCTGGTGACGTTGACCAGCCCGCTGTTTACCGTCTCGGACCTGAGCTTCTCGGCTCGCGACCTGATTATGCTGTTGGGCGGACTATTCCTGCTGTTTAAAGCCACGGTCGAACTCAACGAGCGGCTGGAGGGTAAAGACAGTGACAACCCCACCCAGCGGCGCGGCGCAAAATTCTGGGCGGTGGTCGCGCAAATCGTGGTGCTGGATGCGGTGTTCTCCCTCGACTCGGTGATCACGGCGGTGGGCATGGTGGATCACCTGCCGGTGATGATGGCTGCAGTAGTGATTGCCATCTCGGTGATGCTGCTCGCCAGCAAAGCCCTCACCCGCTTCGTGAACAGCCATCCCACCATCGTTATTCTCTGCCTGAGCTTCCTGCTGATGATTGGCTTTAGCCTGGTGGCCGACGGGTTTGGCTTCCACATTCCCAAAGGCTATCTGTACGCCGCCATCGGTTTCTCGGTGATGATCGAAGCCCTGAACCAGCTGGCGATTTTCAATCGCCGCCGTTTCCTGCTCTCGGCTAACCAGACGCTGCGCCAGCGCACCACCGAAGCGGTTATGCGCCTGCTGAGCGGTAAAAAGGAAGATGCCGACCTGGATGTGGAAACCGCCTCCATGCTGGCAGACCACAACGACCAGGCGATTTTCAACCCGCAAGAGCGGCTGATGATCGAGCGCGTGCTGAATCTCAACCAGCGCACGGTGAGCAGCATTATGACCTCGCGTCACGATATTGAGCACATCAACCTGAACGATGACGAGGCGCATATCCGCACGCTGCTGGATAAAAACCAGCACACCCGGCTGGTGGTGACCGGCGGGGATGACGATTTACTCGGCGTGGTGCACATTCTCGACCTGCTTGAGCAGTCGCTGCACGGCGAGCCGCTGGATCTGCGCCCGCTGATCCGCCAGCCGCTGGTGTTCCCGGAAGGGCTGCCGCTGCTGGGCGCGCTGGAGCAGTTCCGTAACGCCCGCACCCACTTTGCCTTTGTGGTGGATGAGTTCGGTTCGGTGGAGGGGGTCGTGACGCTGAGCGACGTGATGGAAACCATCGCCGGTAACCTGCCGAATGAAGTGGCGGAGATCGACGCCCGGCACGATATTCAGAAAAACGCCGACGGCAGCTGGACCGCCAACGGGCATATGCCGCTGGAAGATCTGGTGCAGCACGTGCCGCTACCGCTGGACGAGAAGCGGGAGTACCACACCATCGCCGGGCTACTGATGGAGTATCTGCAGCGTATCCCGACGCCGGGCGAAGAGGTGCAGGTCGGGGACTTTATCCTTAAAACGCTCGACGTTGAGAGCCACCGGGTGCAGAAGGTCCAGATCGTTCCGCTCGTCGCCGACGACGCGCTGGATTATGAGGTGTGAGTGTTTGTAGGGTGGGTAAGCGTGGTGCGCCCACCGTTTAGCGACGTACCAATAATCGTAGGGTGGGTAAGCGTAGCGCACCCACCTTTAACGTGCACCCACCGTTTTGGCATGAGGTCTATGTGATTGCGGCAAAGGTTCCGTTCACCGTGGCACCGCGTTCACATGCAAACACCGCCCCTCGTGAACGGGTGAAGGGGGCTCGCCGCCGCCCCCTTCACCATCCCGGCTCCCGGCTAAAAAACCGGCCCTGCGGGCTGCCCTTGCCTCCGGCGTTTCGCTTCCGGTCGGGCGCGATACCCCATCCCGGGGCTCGCGCCCTCTGGCGGTTCCCGACCGCCAGCCCGGACTCAACGCCTGCGGCGCGGCGGTTTTGATGCCGGATGGGGGCCCCCCTCCGGCATGGGTAATTTGATTTTGTGGTGGGTGCGCTACGCTTACCCACCCTACACGTATCTCCAACACGTAGGGTGGGTAAACGGAGTGCACCCACCGTTTACTGCGAAGCCGCTTTCACCATAAAAAAACGCCCCTTACGGGGCGTTTTTCATGTCAGCATCGTGGCTCAGAGTTTATCTATCAGCTCTTTCACGTCTTTGCTTTTTTCATTGTTCTTGTGCCGGTCAGCCCACTCGTTGAGACGGCGCTTCGCTTCGTCCTGCAGCTGTTTACGCAGCACCTGATCCACTTCCAGACTGTAACTCAGCTGCTGCCACGGGCCATAAACCCGCAGCGGGACCGCCGTTTTTTTCAGGCGCGCAATCAAATCGCTGTCGCCCTTCCAGCCGTCGGTAACGCGCACGTTGAAACGGGTATCGCACTGCTCTTTCACCAGATCCAACAGGCCGTTGCCCTCCAGCGCCAGCATGGCGGACTCGCCTTTCATCTGATCCAGACGCAGCTGACCGTTATTCAGCCGCGCACTGGCGGAGAAGCTGGCCAACGAGGTGGCGTTGTCGTAATTCTGCTGCGCACTGACGTTGCTGCTACTGCGCTCCACCGCCTGCTGCACCAGCTGCTGGAAGTTGAGCCCTTCCATGCGGCTGTTGGCCATCTCAATCGTGGCTTCACCGCGCCAGCCGTCGCGAAACGCCTCAGCATCAATGCGATCGCCCGCGAAATCCCCGCGCAGGGAGAACGCCCCGGTGAGCGCAATGGGATAGTTGAAGGCCTTCAGCACCGAGCCGATTTCAATATTATCGATGGCCGGACGGAAAGCGGCTGATGGCTGCGCGCTGCGCGCATCAAGCTTGCCGGGAAACGATAAACGACCGTTGCCCAGAACGCCATCAAGCGTGCCGATCTCCAGCAGCCCGGCGTTGTTTTTCATGACGGCATTCACCTGGGTGAAGTCCAGCCCGCGCCAGCGCACGCTGTTGGCTTGCAGCCGGGCATCGGCAATAAACCCGCGCAGCATCTGGTAATCATCATGTTCGGCTTCGGCGGAGATCACCGGCCGCGCCCGCACCGGCATCGCCTGCTGACCTTTCTGCGCCGGCGTAGTGCCTGCCGCCGCATCGGATGCCAGCAGATTCTCAAGGTTGAGTTTGTCGAAGCGTAAATCCAGCATCCAGCGCGGCGTATCGCCCAGCACTACGCTGCCCTCGCCTTTCAGCGCGCTGTCATTGGCGGTCAGCGCCAGATTGCTGAAGGAGAGTTTTTTCACCGGCTCCTGCCACAGCGCCTGAAGGCTTGCCTGACCGCTGATGCCGTCCTGCGGCAGACCGGCACCGCGCAGCTGCCAGCCGAGCTGTGAAATGTCGGCGGTGAGGCGCTGCGGGTAGTCGCTGCGGTCGAGACTGGCGCTCATCGCCAGCGTCAGATCGCGCTGATCCCGGGTGATGCGCCCGCTCAGCTCAATACTGGCCTGCCGCTTATCGTTCTGCTCCATATCAATATTGATATTGCGCACCGTGACCTGCTCGTCGCCTTCGTGCTGGAACACCAGCAGACTGTCGGCGACTTTCAGGCGCGCAATATCAAATGACCAGCGGGGATCGGTGTCCTGATGGGGAACGGTATCGCGCGGGCCGACCGGCGCATTTTCCGGACGGCGCGCTTCACTTTGCGGGGTAAGCTGGATTACGGCCCCTTTGAGCATCACCTGCTGCACCTGAAGCTGGTGAGAGAGCAGCGGCCAGAGCGCCACGTCAAGGCGCATGTTGTCGGCGCTGACCAGCGCATCGGTGGCACCGGGCGCGGTCAGTGACATACGGCCGGACAAAATGCTGAGCTGGGGCCAGACGTGCCAGCGTAGCGGGCCATCAAGCTTCAGCTGATAGCCGCTGCGCGCCTCCACCTCCCGCACCATATAGGCGCGGAAATCGTTCGGATTCACCAACATCACCAACGCGGACAGGCCGGCAACCAGTACGACCAGCAAAATCATCAGCGTGGTTAAAAGTCGTCTCATGGCATCCTCAGAGTGGGGGCAGACAATCAGTCTTTATCGATACGGCTGGCAACCGCGCCCTGCTGGTCGCGATACTTCGCGTCTTCACGGCGGTTATAGGGGCGTGCCGCCGGGCCGGAGAGCGGTTCAAAGCTTAACGCGCCAATCAGCATACCCGGGCGCAGCGCCAGCGGCAGCTTACCGGAGTTATAAAACTCCAGCACGATGCAGCCCTGCCAGCCCGGATCGATACGGTGCGCGGTGACGTGGACCATCAGGCCAAGACGCGCCAGGGACGAACGTCCGTCAAGCCAGCCCACCAGATCAGCAGGCAGCGTCACCGACTCAAAGGTAACGGCCAGCGCCAGTTCTCCGGGATGCAGGAAAAAGGCCTCGCCTTCATCCAGCACGATTTCATCGCTCATCACGCGATCGAGCGCGGCGCTCACTTCCGCTTTCGGGCCGCTTAAGTCGATAAACGGCGCGGTATGCCCGCTAAAGGTACGGAATTTATTGCCCAGCCGCACGTCCACGGTGGCACCATTGATACGCTCAACCGGCGGGCGCGGGGTAATCGCCAGACGACCATCATCAAGCCAGGCTTCAATATCGCGGTCACATAGACGCATCGCACTTTCTCCTTACGTGCTTCTTGGCTGTTGCGAAGAAGAGGGTGACGGCAAACGGATAACGCGCCGTCAGTTTTACCGTTGCGGAAGGTGTGAACGCCGCAGCGATCGGCAACGCTCCTTCCTCAACGGTACACAATCTACCGAATTTATTCAAAAAACTGGCTGATTTTCGCTTTCAGAATATCAATCGCGATACGGTTTTTGCCACCGCGCGGCACGATGATATCGGCGTACTGCTTGGAAGGGTCGATAAACTGCAGGAACATCGGGCGTACGGTTTTCTGATACTGGCTCATTACGGAATCCATCGAGCGCCCACGCTCGTTGACGTCACGCTTGATGCGGCGCATCAGGCAGATGTCGAGCGGCGTATCAACGAAGATAGAGAAGCTCAACTCCTGGCGCAGGCGCGCGTCGGTCAGTAACAGAATGCCTTCGAGGATAATGACTTTCTTCGGCTTGATGTGAATTGTTTCTTTGGTGCGGGTGTGTTCAACGTAACTGTAAACCGGCAATTCAATCGGGCTGCCCTGCTTGAGCGTCTGCAGATGCTGGAACAGAAGATTGTGATCCATTGCGTTCGGATGGTCGTAGTTCGTTTTAACCCGCTCTTCC
The DNA here is from genome assembly GCF_025914095.1 of Siccibacter colletis. Lineage (NCBI taxonomy): Bacteria > Pseudomonadati > Pseudomonadota > Gammaproteobacteria > Enterobacterales > Enterobacteriaceae > Siccibacter > Siccibacter colletis. The sequence continues at coordinate 2,656,080 of NZ_CP074352.1, forward strand.
ATCGACAGATGACTCTGATCCTTGTAATAGCTGTCTTCTGGAATGACACCAATGTGTTCATCACCGACCTGTTCACGTAATTCACGGTAGAGCGTGCTGGCGATAAGACTTTTACCTGAAGCCGATGCGCCGGCGATGCCGATGATGACGCATTGATGAGACTTGTCAGTCATAAATAAGCGACCTGGTTGTAGCAAGAGTTAAGGAAGGGTGACGCGGGTGCGTCTGACGCGGCGATTATAGGGATTTCCGCCTGCTGATACCAGCCGAAGTGCCTGCAGAGTGATGAATTCTCGCGCCGTTACGCAAAACCAGGTTAAGCCCAGGTGTACGATTTTGCTCAACATTTCCGCAGCTGGGAAGATTCCAGGGGGGGTTGCGCAAAATATAGTGAAGCGGTGGTAAATTATGGGTGGGCGGAATAGGAATTGAAAATCGTTTGTACTAGCATAGCCCAAACCCATTAATTTTATGCATCCGGGGCTCACTCTCGGCAGCACAGCCTTTGCGGATCCCGTGGTAATGAACAGACAGAAAGCGCGCGTTTTAGCCCCCGTTCCCCATCCTGTCTTGCGGGTAGTGAGTTTAGGTTTACTGGCCTTTGCCTTCACCCTGTTTTCGCTGGAGCTGACGCTGTTCGGCAATATGCTGGCCCCGCTCTGGTTCCCTACCGCCGTGATGATGGTGGCGTTCTTCCGCCATCCCGGCCGCCTGTGGCCCGGCATTGCGCTGGCCTGCACCCTCGGCAACGTCGCCGCCACGCTGGCGCTGTTCCCCCCGGAAAAGCTGAACCTGCTGTTCGCCTTACTCAACGCGCTGGAAGCGGCGATCGGCGCGCTGCTGCTGCGCCGCCTGCTGCCCCAGTACAACCCGCTGCAGAATCTCAATAACTGGCTGCGGCTGGCGCTGGGGGGCGCCATCGTTCCGCCGCTGATCGGCGGCCTGCTGCTAATGGCGCTGAACGATGAAGGTGATTCGCTGCGTACCTTCTTTATGTGGGTGCTGTCGGAATCCATCGGTGCACTGGCGTTAATCCCGCTGGGGCTGCTGTTTAAGTCGCACTATCTGCTGCGTCACCGCAACCCGCGGCTGCTGCTGGAGTCGCTGCTGACGCTGATCGCCACTCTCGCCCTGAGCTGGGTAGCGCTGCATTATCTGCCGTGGCCGTTCACCTTTATTATCGTCCTGCTGATGTGGAGCGCGATCCGCCTACCGCGTCTCGAAGCCTTTGCCGTGTTCCTCGCCACCGTGATGGTGGTCTCCATGATCATGGCGGCGAACCCGGAGCTGCTGGATATTCCCCATCCCGCCATGACCTTCAACGCCCCCTGGCTGCCGTTCCTGATGATCCTGTTGCCCGCCAACGTGATGACTATGGTGATGTACGCTTTCCGCGAAGAGCGCAAGCACATCGGCGAAAGCGAGGCGCGCTTTCGTAACGCGATGGAATACTCCGCCATCGGTATGTCGCTGGTGTCGAACGAAGGGCAGTTCCTGCAGGCCAACAAAGCGCTGTGCAACTTGCTGGGCTATAGCCAGGAGCAGCTGCACCGCCTGACGTTTCAGCAGCTGACCTGGCCGGAAGATTTGCAAAAGGATCTGGAGCAGCTCGATCAGCTGCGTGCCGGTATTATCAACAGCTATTCGATGGAGAAGCGCTACTACACCAGTCGCGGCGACGTGGTCTGGGCGCTGCTGGCGGTGTCGGTGGTGCGTCACACCGACGGCACCCCGCTCTATTTCATTGCGCAAATTGAAGACATCACCGACCTGAAGCAGACCGAGTGGATGAACAAGCGGCTGATGGAGCGCATTACCCTCGCCAACGAGGCGGGCGGCATCGGCATCTGGGAGTGGGATCTCGGCCCGGATACCCTGAACTGGGATAAGCGCATGTTCGAGCTGTACGACATCTCACCGGACGTGCGCCCGACCTACCAGTTGTGGAAGGAGCGGCTGGTCAGCGAGGATATTCCCCAGGCCGAAGCGGTGATTAATGAAGCCCTGCGGGCGCGGCTGCCGTTCAAGCTGGAGTTTCGCATTAAGGTCAACGGCGGCATTCGTCATATCCGCGCCCTCGCCAACCGGGTGGTGAACAAGCAGGGTGACGTCGAGCGTCTGCTCGGCATTAATATGGACATGACCGAGGTAAAACAGCTCAACGAAGCGCTGTTCCAGGAGAAAGAGCGGCTGCATATCACCCTCGACTCCATCGGCGAGGCGGTGATCTGTACCGACGTCGACATGAAGGTCAACTTTATGAACCCGGTGGCCGAGAAGATGAGCGGCTGGCAGCAGGATCGTGCCATTGGCCAGCATGTCTTATCGGTACTGCGCATCACCTTCGGGGATAACGGCCCGCCGATGGAAAATATCCATAGTGGAGACGTCTCGCGCTCCGCCATTGAGCAGGACGTGGTGCTGCACTGCCGCAACGGTGGCAGTTACGACATTCACTACAGCATTACCCCGCTCAGCACCCTCGAAGGCCACAATATCGGCTTTGTGCTGGTAATTCAGGACGTTACCGAATCGCGTAAAATGCTGCGCCAGCTCAGCTACAGCGCTTCACATGATGGCCTGACGCATCTGGCGAACCGCGTCAGCTTTGAAAATCACCTCAAGCGCCTGCTGCTGAACGTGGGCGAAACCCGCCAGCAGCATGCGCTGGTGTTTATCGATCTCGACCGCTTTAAGGCGGTGAATGATAGCGCCGGACACGCTGCCGGGGATGCGCTGCTGCGCGAGCTGGCGTCTCTGATGCTCAGCATGCTGCGTACCAGCGACGTGCTGGCGCGTCTGGGTGGCGACGAGTTTGGTCTGCTGCTGCCCGACTGCAACCTTGAGAGCGCACGCACCATCTCCGCCAGATTGATTCAGGCTATCAATGATTACCACTTCAGCTGGGATAACCGCACCCATCGTATCGGTGCCAGCGCCGGGATCACCCTGATTGATGAGCACAACAATCAGGCCTCGGAGGTGATGTCCCAGGCGGATATTGCCTGCTATGCCTCAAAGAATAATGGTCGCGGCGTGGTCACGGTCTACGAGCCGCAACAGGGGCTGCATCCGGCACGCGCCCATATGCCACCCGAAGAGCAGTGGCGCATGATCAACGATAACCCGATGGCGATGCTGGCCCGCGCCGTGGCCTCCCCGAAAGTGCCGGAGGCCGCCACCTTCTATACCCTGACGCTGAAATTCTGGACCAGTACCGGCGATGTGATGGAAGAGAAAGCGTTCCGCGCCACCCTCGGTGAAAATGACCTGATGCTGGCGCTCGATCGTCGGGTTTTCAGCGAATTTTTCAGTACGTGGAGTACGCCGGTGGCACAGAAAGGCTTCGGTATCGCCCTGCCGCTCTCCACGGCGGGGCTGGCCTCGGAGAGTTTTATCGACGAACTGGCCGCCATGCTGGCTGGCAGCACCCTGCCCGCCCGCCTGCTGCATATTCTGGTGCCGGCGGAAGCGCTGCACCGTGAGGATGATGCCCCGCGCCGCCATCTGCGTCGGCTGCGTGAGGCCGGCTGCCAGCTGGTGCTCCATCAGACCGGACGCGATCTGGAAGTTTTCAATCTGCTCAGCCACGACATGGTCGATTACGTGATGCTCAATCCCGAACTGGTAAGCTGGGTACACACTAACCTGATGGACGAGATGATGGTTACTATCATCCACGGCCACGCCCAGCGCCTCGGTCTGAAAAGCATTGCCGGCCCGGCTAACCAGCCGCAGGTGATGGATACGCTCTCCGGGATCGGCATCGATCTCATCTATGGCGACACTATCGCCCCGCAGCAGCCGCTCGATCTGCTGCTCAACAACAGCTACTTCGCGATTAATTAACCGGCTGCCAGCCTGAGCTGTACCAGATGTGCAGCAAAGCATAGGCCCGCCACGGCTGCCAGCGCGTCGCATAGCGACGAATGGTGGCCGGGGTCATGCCGGCGAAACGCTGCTTGATGGCATAATCATCCGGCAGGAACACGTCCGGTGCCTGCCAGCCGCGCATCGCATAGTAGTTTGCCGTCCAGCGCCCAATCCCCGGCCAGGTCATCAGCGCTTTTACCCCCAGCTCGACGTTTTCAGGGCGCACCAGCGGAAAGGTTCCCGCGACGCAGCCCTGCGCCAGGGTAACAATCGCCTGCGCGCGCTGGAGCGGAATGCCGATAGTTTTTACCGTTTCCGGTGCCAGCCGCGCCAGCGTGGCGGCATCCGGAAACAGCAGCCAGCCATCGTGGCCCGCGCAGGGGGTGCCAAAGGCCGCGGCGAGCTTGCCGGTCAGCTTCGCCGCCAGCGCCACGCTCACCAGCTGCCCGAGGATGGCGCGGATCGCCTGTTCAAAACTGTCCACGCAGCCCGGCAGCCGCAGGCCCGGACGCGCCGCCGCCAGTTCGCCCAGCGTGGCCAGCATTGCGGTGGGGTCGAGCCGGAGATCCAGCAGCTGCTCCACCTTCGCCAGCGCCAGATTCGCAACCGGCAGCAGCCCATCGCTCAAAGTCACCACCAGCGCCGGTTTCTCTGCATGCGGCGTGACGGTGATAATCCCCTGATGCCCGTCCAGCGCCAGGCTGCGGCTGTAATGGTTCTCTCCGACCTGTTCAATACCTGTTACTGCACGATCGCGTAAAAAACCGAGGATCCACGGCCAGTCGTATGGCGGGGTATAAGGCAAGATGTACATGGCGTCTCCCTGGTTATTCTGTTCCAGCTTAGCGGCAACCTGCTGATACTGCCCCACTTTTATATTCCATTTGCCGCCGTCGCGACATTTCGCTAAAGTCGCCCCCCTTTCTTCACCGGCATGGGGATGATGATGTTTATTGGTTTTGATTACGGCACCGCCAACTGTTCGGTCGCGGTCATGGAAAACGGCGCGCCGCGCCTGCTGCGTCTGGAAAATGAGTCCACCCTGTTGCCGTCGATGCTGGGTGCGCCAACCCGTGAAGCGGTGAGCGAGTGGCTGCACCGCCACCACGCCGTGCCCACCGGCAACGAGGAGAACGCCGCGCTGCTGCGCCGGGCAATGAATCTCAATCGCGATGAAGATATCGAGGTCACCCCGGCAAGCGTGCAGTTTGGTCTGAGCGCGCTGGGACAGTACGTCGAGGACCCGCAAGAGGTCTGGTTCGTAAAGTCACCCAAATCCTTTCTCGGCGCCACCGGCCTCAAACCGCAGCAGGTCGCGCTATTTGAAGATCTGGTATGCGCCATGATGCTGCACATTCGCAAGACCGCACAGCAGCAGGTCAGCGATGAGATTAGTCAGGCGGTGATTGGTCGCCCGATCAACTTCCAGGGTCTCGGCGGTGAAGAGGCCAACGTCCAGGCGCAGGGAATTCTGGAGCGCGCCGCGCACCGTGCCGGATTTAAAGACGTGGTGTTTCAGTTTGAACCGGTGGCGGCGGGGCTGGATTTCGAAGCCACGCTGCGCGACGAGAAACGCGTGCTGGTTGTGGATATCGGCGGCGGCACCACCGACTGCTCACTGCTGCTGATGGGGCCGCAGTGGCGCGCTAAGGGCGATCGCGCGGCCAGCCTGCTCGGCCACAGCGGCTGCCGTATCGGCGGTAACGACCTGGATATCGCCGTGGCGTTTAAGCAGTTTATGCCGGAGCTGGGCATGGGCGGCCAGACGGAGAAAGGCATCGCGCTCCCGGCCCTGCCGTGGTGGAACGCGGTGGCGATCAACGATGTTCCGGCCCAGAGCGAGTTTTATAGCACCGCGACGGGGCGTCTGCTGGCGAGCTTAATCCGCGATGCCCGCGAGCCGGAGCGCGTGGCGCTGCTGCAAAAAGTATGGCGCGAACGCCTGAGCTACCGCCTGGTGCGTGAAGCGGAAGAGGTTAAAATCGCGCTGTCGAATACCGCCCGCACCGTATCGGCACTGCCGTTTATTCGCAGCGATCTCGATGTGGAAGTGACGCAGCAGGCGCTGGAACTGGCCCTGGCGCAGCCGCTGGCCCGGGTGCTGGAGCAGGTGACGCTGGCGCTGGATTCGGCGAGCGAGAAACCGGATGTCATCTATCTGACGGGCGGCAGCGCCCGCTCGCCGCTGATCAAAGCCGCGCTGGCGCAGCTGCTGCCAGATACGCCAATTGCCGGCGGCGATGATTTCGGCTCGGTCACCGCCGGGCTGGCGCGCTGGGCTGAGGTGATGTTCCGCTAACGAGGTGGTGGGCGTGGGTATGTAGGGTGGGTAAACGGAGTGCACCCACCTTTAACGTGCATCCGCCGTTTGTGGTGTGCGGTCTATGTGATTGCGGTGAGGGTTCCGTTCACCGGGGCACCGCGCTTACATGGGAACGCTGCGCACGTGAACGGGTGAAGGGGGCTCGCCGCCGCCCCCTTCACCATCCCGGCTCCCGGCCACTAAAACCGGCCCTGCGGTCTGCCCTTGCCTCCGGCGCGGAGGTTTTGATGCCGGATGGGTCCATCCCTCCGGCATCGTGGGATTTATGTTCATGGTGGGTGCGCGTTGCTTACCCACCCTACGGGTTAAGGGCGGGTCCAGGGCGGGTGTAGGGCGGGTAAGCTTGCGCACCCGCGTTTTACCTGTGCACCCACCGTTTACCGCGCCCCATCCTTACCCTGCCTCATTCAGACGAATCTCGACGTTGTTTCATATTTCCTCCATCTTTCTACCCGCAGGGATTACTACACTTAGCTGATTATGCCGTCCGGCTCACGCTGTGCAGCCGGCAGCCCGACGGGTTATCATCCCCCGCTAATGTTATGGAAGAGAAAATCACGCCATATGAAAGGTATGCAGAAATCCCGGTGGGTCATGCTCGCGGGTGTTGTTGTTCTGATTATTGCCGCCGTTGCCTGGTGGCGTTATAGCACCTCTACCGAAGGCACACCGCAGGCCCAGGGCAGCGCTGCCCGCGCGGGCGCGGAAGGTCGTCGCGGCATGCGCGGTGCCATGCTGGCCCCGGTGCAGGCAGCCACGGCACGCAGCGAATCGGTTCCCCGCTATCTGACCGGGCTTGGCACTGTGACCGCCGCTAACACCGTCACGGTGCGCAGCCGCGTTGATGGCCAGCTACTGGCGCTGCATTTCGAAGAAGGGCAGCAGGTTAAAGCCGGCGATCTGCTGGCCGAGATCGACCCGAGCCAGTTTAAGGTGGCCCTTGCCCAGGCGCAGGGCCAGCTGGCGCGCGACCAGGCGACGCTGGCTAACGCGAAGCGCGATCTGGCCCGCTACCAGCAGCTGGTGAAAACCAATCTCGTTTCCCGTCAGGAGCTGGACACCCAGCAGGCGCTGGTAGCGGAATCCGCTGGCACCATCAAAGCCGATCAGGCCGCGGTGGCGAGCGCTCAACTGCAGCTGGACTGGAGCCGCATCACCGCCCCTATCGATGGCCGCGTGGGCTTAAAACAGGTGGACGTCGGCAATCAAATCTCCAGCGGCGATACCGCCGGGATTGTGGTGCTGACCCAGACGCACCCGATTGATCTGGTGTTTACCCTGCCGGAGAGCGAGATCCCGACGGTGATGCAGGCGCGCAAAAACGGCACCCTCAGCGTCGAGGCCTGGGATCGCACCAACAAACGGAAAATCACCACCGGCACGCTGCTGAGCCTCGATAACCAGATCGACAGCACCACGGGCACCATCAAGCTGAAAGCGCGTTTTAACAATGAAGATGACGCGCTGTTCCCTAACCAGTTCGTCAATGCCCGTATGCTGGTGGATACCCAGCACAACGCGGTCGTGATCCCCGCCGCCGCCTTGCAGATGGGTAACGAAGGTAATTTCGTCTGGGTACTCAACAGTGAGAATAAAGTAAGTAAGCACCTCGTGACGCCGGGCATCCAGAACAGCCAGACCGTGGTGATTGATGCCGGGCTCTCAGCGGGCGATCGCGTGGTGACCGACGGTATCGACCGCCTCACCGAGGGCGCCAGCGTGGAGGTGGTGGAAGCCCAGAGCGCTGACGCCGCGCCAGCGGCTAACACCCGCGCCGGTTCTCAGGGAGCGCGTTCCTGATGCAGGTATTACCGCCCAGCGCCACCGGCGGCCCGTCACGCCTGTTTATCATGCGTCCGGTGGCGACCACGCTGCTGATGATCGCCATTCTGCTGGCCGGGATTATCGGCTACCGCTTCCTGCCGGTGTCGGCGCTGCCGGAGGTGGACTACCCGACCATTCAGGTGATTACCCTCTATCCGGGTGCCAGCCCGGACGTGGTAACGTCAGCCATCACCGCCCCGCTGGAGCGCCAGTTCGGCCAGATGTCCGGCCTGAAGCAGATGTCCTCCCAGAGCGCCGGCGGTGCCTCGGTGGTGACGCTGCAGTTCCAGCTCACCCTGCCGCTGGATGTGGCGGAGCAGGAAGTGCAGGCGGCGATCAATGCCGCCACCAATCTGCTGCCTTCCGACCTGCCCAATCCCCCGGTCTATAACAAAGTGAACCCGGCCGATCCGCCGGTGATGACCCTCGCCGTCACCTCCTCTGCCCTGCCGATGACTCAGGTAGAAGATATGGTCGAGACCCGCGTGGCGCAAAAAATCTCCCAGGTCAACGGCGTCGGGCTGGTTACGCTCTCCGGCGGCCAGCGCCCGGCGGTGCGAGTGAAGCTTAACGCCCCGGCACTTGCCGCCCTCGGGCTGACCAGTGAAACCGTGCGCACCGCCATCACCAGCGCCAACGTGAACTCCGCCAAAGGCAGCCTTGACGGCCCGACCCGCGCCATTACCCTCTCCGCTAACGACCAGATGCAGTCGGCGGAGGAGTACCGCAACCTGATTATCGGCTATCAGAACGGGGCGGCGATCCGTCTCGGCGATGTGGCGACTATTGAACAGGGGGCGGAAAACAGCTGGCTGGGTGCCTGGGCGAATAAAGAGCAGGCCATCGTGATGAACGTCCAGCGTCAGCCAGGGGCCAACATCATTGATACCGCCGACAGCATCCGCAAACTGCTGCCGTCGCTCACCGAAAGCCTGCCTAAGTCGGTGGAGGTAAAACTCCTCACCGACCGCACCACCAATATTCGCGCCTCGGTGAGCGATACCCAGCACGAACTGATGCTGGCGATTGCGCTGGTGGTGATGATTATTTACCTGTTCCTGCGCAACGTCCCGGCGACCATCATTCCCGCCGTGGCGGTACCGCTGTCGCTGGTCGGCACCTTTGCGGTGATGGTGTTCCTCGACTTCTCGATCAATAACCTGACGCTGATGGCCCTGACCATCGCCACCGGCTTCGTGGTGGACGACGCCATCGTGGTGATCGAGAACATCTCGCGCTACATCGAAAAGGGCGAAAAACCGCTGGCGGCAGCACTGAAAGGCGCAGGCGAGATCGGCTTTACCATTATCTCCCTCACCTTCTCACTGATTGCCGTACTGATCCCGCTGCTGTTTATGGGCGATATCGTGGGCCGTCTGTTCCGCGAGTTCGCCGTGACGCTGGCGGTGGCGATACTGATCTCGGCCATCGTCTCGCTCACCCTGACGCCGATGATGTGCGCCCGCATGCTGAGCCATGAATCCCTGCGCAAGCAGAACCGCTTCTCACGTGCCTCGGAGCGCTTCTTCGAGCGGGTGATTGCCGGCTACGGCGTGCTGTTAAAGCGCGTGCTGAACCATCCGTGGCTGACCCTCGGGGTGGCGCTTGGCACGATGGCATTAACCGTCCTGCTGTGGGTATTGATCCCGAAAGGTTTCTTCCCGGTACAGGACAACGGCATTATTCAGGGCACTTTACAGGCACCTCAGTCGGCCTCGTTCGCCAGCATGGCCCAGCGCCAGCGTCAGGTTTCCGACCTGATCATGAAAGATCCGGCGGTGGAGAGCATGACGGCGTTTGTCGGCGTGGACGGCACTAACCCGTCGCTCAACAGCAGCCGGTTGCAGATCAACCTGAAAGCGCTTGATGCGCGCGATGACCGGGTGCCGGAAATCATTGAGCGCTTACAGCGTGAGGTCGCAGCGGTGCCGGGCGTCGCGCTCTACCTGCAGCCGACCCAGGATCTCACCATTGATACCACGGTGAGCCGTACCCAGTATCAGTTCACGCTTCAGGCACCTTCGCTGGAGGCACTCAGCACCTGGGTGCCGACCCTGATGAACGAACTGAAGACCCGCCCGGAGCTGCTGGACGTCAGCAGCGACTGGCAGGACAAAGGGCTGGTGGCGTATGTGAAAGTGGACCGCGACAGCGCCAGCCGGCTCGGCATCACCATGAGCGATGTGGACAACGCGCTGTATAACGCTTTCGGCCAGCGGCTGATCTCCACCATTTATACCCAGGCGAACCAGTACCGCGTGGTGCTGGAGCACAATACCGAGGCGACGCCGGGCCTCGATGCGCTGGATAATATTCGCCTCACCAGCAGCGACGGCGGCGTGGTGCCGCTCAGCGCGGTGGCGAAGGTTGAGCAACGCTTCGGGCCGCTGACGATCAACCACCTCGACCAGTTCCCGTCCACCACCATCTCGTTTAACGTGCAGGACGGCTACTCGCTGGGCGAAGCGGTGCAGGCCATCACCGACACCGAACAGGCGCTGAACTTCCCGACCGATATCACCACCGCGTTCCAGGGCAGCACCCTCGCCTTCCAGGCGGCGCTCGGCAGCACGGTGTGGCTGATTGTCGCCGCGATTGTGGCGATGTACATCGTGCTCGGCGTGCTGTACGAGAGCTTTATTCACCCGGTCACCATTCTCTCGACCCTGCCGTCGGCGGGCGTCGGGGCGCTGTTGGCCCTGATGGTTGCCGGGGCGGAGCTGGACGTGATCGCCATCATCGGCATCATTCTGCTCATCGGCATCGTCAAGAAAAACGCCATCATGATGATCGACTTCGCGCTGGCCGCCGAACGCGAGCAGGGCATGACGCCGTATGAGGCGATCTATCAGGCCTGTCTGCTGCGCTTCCGCCCGATCCTGATGACTACCCTGGCCGCCCTGCTGGGGGCGCTGCCGCTGATGCTCTCGACCGGGGTTGGTGCGGAGCTGCGCCGCCCGCTGGGTATTGGCATGGTGGGCGGGCTGCTGGTCAGCCAGGTGCTGACGCTGTTCACAACGCCGGTGATCTACCTGCTGTTTGACCGCCTGGCGCTGGCGGTGCGCCGCCGCTTCCCGACCCGTGAAGAGGAGGCGTAAGTGAAGTTTTACGCCCTGTTTATTCACCGGCCGGTGGCGACGATCCTGCTGTCGGTAGCCATCACCCTGTGCGGCGTGCTCGGCTTCCGTCTGCTGCCGGTGGCCCCGCTGCCGCAGGTGGATTTCCCGGTGATCATGGTGAGCGCCTCCCTGCCCGGCGCGTCGCCGGAAACCATGGCGTCATCGGTGGCAACCCCGCTGGAGCGCGCACTCGGTCGTATCGCCGGCGTCAATGAGATGACCTCCTCCAGCTCGCTCGGCAGCACGCGCATTATTTTGCAGTTTGATTTCAGCCGCGACATCAACGGTGCGGCGCGCGACGTGCAGGCAGCGATCAACGCGTCGCAGAGCCTGTTGCCGAGCGGGATGCCGTCGCGCCCGACCTACCGCAAGGCTAACCCGTCGGATTCGCCGATCATGATCCTGACGCTGACCTCGGATACGTACTCTCAGGGCAAGCTCTACGATTTCGCATCCACTCAACTGGCGCAGACCATTGCCCAGATTGACGGCGTTGGCGATGTGGATGTCGGCGGCAGCTCGCTGCCCGCGATCCGCGTCGGGCTGAACCCGCAGGCGCTGTTTAACCAGGGCGTGTCGCTGGATGCGGTGCGGGAAGCCATCAGCAATGCCAACGTGCGCCGTCCGCAGGGCGCGGTGGAGGACGACACCCGCCGCTGGCAGTTGCAGACCAACGACGAGCTGAAAACCGCCGATGAGTATCAGCCGCTGGTTATTCACTACAACAACGGCGCGGCGGTGCGTCTGGGCGACGTGGCGACGGTGACCGACTCGGTGCAGGACGTGCGTAACGCCGGGATGACCAACGCAAAGCCAGCCATTTTGCTGATGATCCGCAAGCTGCCGGAAGCCAACATCATTCAGACCGTGGACAGCATCCGCGCCCGGCTGCCGGAGCTGCAGGAGACCATCCCCGCCGCCATCGATCTGCAAATCGCCCAGGACCGCTCGCCCACCATTCGCGCCTCGCTGGCGGAGGTGGAGCACTCGCTGATTATCTCGGTGGCGCTGGTGATCCTGGTGGTATTTCTGTTCCTGCGATCCGGTCGCGCCACCTTTATCCCTGCGGTGGCGGTGCCGGTATCCCTGATTGGCACCTTCGCCGCTATGTACCTGTGTGGCTTCAGCCTGAATAACCTGTCGCTGATGGCGCTGACCATCGCCACCGGGTTTGTGGTGGATGACGCCATCGTGGTGCTGGAGAACATCGCCCGCCATATTGAGGCGGGGATGAAACCGCTGCAGGCGGCGTTACAGGGGGTGCGGGAAGTTGGCTTTACCGTGCTGTCGATGAGCGTCTCGCTGGTGGCGGTATTTATGCCGCTGCTGCTGATGGGCGGCCTGCCGGGCAGGCTGTTCCGGGAGTTTGCCGTCACGCTCTCGGTGGCGATCGGTATCTCGATGGTGGTCTCCCTGACGCTGACGCCGATGATGTGCGGCTGGCTGCTGAAGCGCACCAGGCCGCATACTCCGACGCGCTCGCGCGGCATCGGCCGCCTCTGGACTGCGCTGAATCAGGGTTACGCCCGCTCGCTCGGCTGGGTGCTGGATCACGCCCGGCTGGTGGGCGTGGTGTTTCTTGCCACTATCGCCTTGAACGTCTGGCTCTACATCGCCATTCCGAAAACCTTCTTCCCGGAGCAGGACACCGGCGTGCTGATGGGCGGCATTCAGGCCGATCAGAGCATCTCGTTCCAGGCGATGCGCGGCAAGCTGGAAGATTTCATGAAGATCATCCGCGACGATCCGGCAGTGGATAACGTCACCGGCTTCACCGGCGGCTCGCGGGTTAACAGCGGGATGATGTTTATTACCCTGAAAGCACGGGACCAGCGCAACGAGTCGGCGCAGCAGATCATTGACCGGCTGCGCAAGAAGCTTGCCAGTGAGCCGGGCGCTAACCTGTTCCTGATGGCGGTACAGGACATTCGCGTCGGCGGACGCCAGTCCAACGCCAGCTACCAGTACACGCTATTGTCGGACGATCTCAGCGCCCTGCGCGAGTGGGAGCCTAAAATCCGTAGCGCGCTGGCGAAGCTGCCGACGCTGGCCGACGTTAACTCCGACCAGCAGGATAACGGCGCAGAGATGAACCTGGTCTATGACCGGGAGAGTATGGCGCGGCTCGGCATCAGCGTGCAGGACGCCAACGGCCTGCTGAATAACGCCTTCGGCCAGCGCCAGATCTCCACCATCTACGAGGCGATGAACCAGTACAAAGTGGTGATGGAGGTTGACCCGCGCTATACCCAGGATATCAGCGCGCTGGAGAAAATGTTTGTCATCAACGACGAGGGTAAACCGATCCCGCTGTCGTACTTCGCGAAATGGCAGCCGGCCAACGCGCCGCTGTCGGTCAACCATCAGGGGCTGTCGGCCTCCTCTACCATCGCGTTTAACCTGCCCACCGGGGTCTCGCTCTCCCAGGCGAGCGCCGATATCGACCGCGCCATGACGCAGCTTGGCGTGCCGTCATCGGTACGCGGCAGCTTCGCCGGCACCGCGCAGATCTTCCAGGAAACTCTCGATTCACAGGTGATCCTGATTATCGCCGCCATCGCCACGGTCTACATCGTGCTTGGCATACTCTATGAAAGCTACGTGCATCCGTTGACCATTCTCTCTACCCTGCCCTCGGCGGGCGTCGGGGCGCTGCTGGCGCTGGAGCTGTTTGATGCGCCCTTCAGCCTTATCGCGCTGATTGGCATCATGTTATTAATAGGTATCGTGAAGAAGAACGCCATTATGATGGTGGATTTCGCGCTGGAGGCGGAGCGCCGGAGCGGTATGACGCCGCGCGAGGCGATCTATCAGGCCTGCCTGCTGCGTTTCCGGCCGATCATGATGACCACGCTGGCGGCGATATTCGGCGCGTTGCCGCTAGTGATATCCAGTGGCGACGGGGCGGAACTGCGTCAGCCGCTGGGTATCACCATTGTCGGCGGGCTGGTGATGAGCCAGCTGTTGACGCTGTACACCACGCCGGTGATCTATCTCTTCTTCGATAAGCTGCGGCTGCGCTTCGCACGCCGCCCCCGACAGGAACAGACCGTATCGGCGAGTGAATAGCGATGAATGATTTACCCGACAATGTGCGCTGGCAGCTGTGGATCGTCGCCTTTGGCTTCTTTATGCAGGCGCTGGATACCACCATTGTCAATACTGCCCTGCCCTCGATGGCGGAAAGCCTCGGGGCCAGTCCGCTGCATATGCATATGGTGATCGTTGCCTACGTGCTGACGGTGGCGGTGATGCTGCCCGCCAGCGGCTGGCTGGCGGATCGCGTTGGCGTGCGCAACATCTTCTTCACCGCCATCGTGCTGTTTACCCTCGGTTCACTGTTCTGCGCCAGCGCCTCTACCCTGAATCAGCTGGTGGCGGCGCGCGTGGTGCAGGGTATCGGCGGCGCAATGATGGTGCCGGTCGGACGGCTGACGGTGATGAAAATCGTGCCGCGGGCGCAGTACATGGCGGCGATGACCTTTGTCACCCTGCCAGGCCAGGTCGGGCCGCTGCTTGGTCCGGCGCTCGGCGGGCTGCTGGTGGAGTACGCCACCTGGCACTGGATTTTCCTGATCAATCTGCCGGTGGGCATCGCCGGGGCCATCGCCACGCTATGGCTGATGCCCAACTACACCATGCAGACCCGCCGTTTCGACCTCTCCGGGTTCGCCCTGCTGGCGCTGGGCATGGCGGCGCTGACCCTGACGCTGGACGGCTATAAAAGCCTCGGCCTGACGCCGCTGACGCTGACTGCACTGGCAATCGGCGGCGTACTCGCGCTGCTGGGTTATCTCTGGCACGCGCGCGGCAACCCTAATGCGCTGTTCAGCCTGGGCCTGTTTGCCAACCGCCGCTTTTCGCTGGCGCTGTTCGGCAGCCTGTGCGGGCGTATCGGCAGCGGTATGCTGCCATTCATGACGCCGGTATTCCTGCAAATTGGCCTCGGCTTCTCGCCGTTCCACGCCGGGCTGATGATGATCCCGATGGTGCTCGGCAGCATGGGCATGAAGCGCATCGTGGTGCAGGTAGTGAACCGCTTTGGCTACCGTCACGTGCTGGTGGTTTCCACGCTCGGCCTTGCGCTGGTGAGCCTGCTGTTTATGGGCGTGGCGCTGATGGGCTGGTTCTGGCTGCTGCCGGTGGTGCTGGTGGCGCAGGGGATGATCAACTCGGTGCGCTTCTCGGCCATGAACACCCTGACGCTGAAAGATCTCTCTGACGAGATGGCCAGCAGCGGCAACAGTCTGCTGTCGATGGTGATGCAGCTTTCGATGAGTATCGGCGTTACCGTGGCGGGCCTGCTGCTCGGCATGTTTGGCCACCAGCATATCCAGACGGCGAGCGACGACGTCCACCATATCTTCTTCTACACCTATATCTGCATGGCCCTGATTATCGCCCTGCCCGCGCTGATTTTTGCCCGGGTCGCGAAGGAGCGCAGCCAAAACGTCGCCATCCCGCGTCGCACAAGGAGTCATAAATGAAGTTCTGGCGCCCCGGCATCACCGGAAAGCTGTTCCTTGCCATCTTCGCCACCTGCCTGGTGCTGCTGGTGACCATGCACTGGGCGGTACGGCTGAGCTTTGAGCATGGTTTTATCGACTACATTAAGCGCGGCAACGAGCAGCGCCTGCAGGGGTTGAGCGATGCCCTGAGCGAGCAGTATGCCCTGCACGGCGACTGGCGTTTTCTGCGTAACAACGACCGCTTTGTCTTTCAGATCCTGCGCTCGCTGGAGCACGACGGGGATGAAG
This sequence comes from Siccibacter colletis, assembly GCF_025914095.1. Classification (NCBI taxonomy): domain Bacteria; kingdom Pseudomonadati; phylum Pseudomonadota; class Gammaproteobacteria; order Enterobacterales; family Enterobacteriaceae; genus Siccibacter; species Siccibacter colletis. The sequence goes on from NZ_CP074352.1 coordinate 2,671,976, forward strand.
ATCGTCCCGGCCCCGGTATGCCGCCCCACGGCTGGCGCACCCAGTTCTGGGTGGTGGATGAGCGCGGCGCGGTGCTGGTTGGCCCGCGCTCCCCGGTGCCGCCGGACGGCATGCGCCGCCAGATTAAGGTCGATGGTCAGCAGGTCGGGGAAGTGATCGCCTCGCCGGTAGAGCGCCTGACCCGCAATACCGATATTAACTTCGACCGCCAGCAGCGGCGCACCAGCTGGCTGATCGTCGGGCTGGCGACCCTGCTGGCGGCGCTGGCCACTTTCCCGCTGGCGCGCGGGCTGCTCTCTCCGGTGAAGCGGCTGGTGGAAGGCACCCACAAACTCGCCGCCGGGGATTTCACCACCCGCGTCACGCCGTCCGGGGAAGATGAACTGGGCAAGCTGGCCCAGGATTTCAACCAGCTCGCCAGCACGCTGGAGAAGAACCAGACCATGCGCCGGGCGTTTATGGCGGATATCTCCCACGAGCTGCGTACGCCGCTGGCGGTGCTGCGCGGCGAGCTGGAAGCGATTCAGGACGGCGTGCGTAAATTCACCCCGGAGTCGGTCGCTTCGCTGCAGGCCGAAGTGGGTACCCTGACCAAGCTGGTGGACGATCTGCATCAGCTGTCGATGTCCGACGAAGGCGCGCTGGCTTATCAGAAAGCGCCAGTGGATATCATCACCCTGATTGAAATGGCGGCGGGCGCATTCCGGGAGCGATTCAACGGCCGCGGCCTGCAACTGCGGCTCTCCCTGCCCGATCGCGCCACGGTATTTGGCGATCGCGATCGCCTGATGCAGCTGTTCAACAACCTGCTGGAAAACAGCCTGCGCTACACCGACACCGGCGGGGAGTTACTTATTACCGGCGAGCTGAGCGCCCGCAGCCTGGCGCTGCACTTTTCCGACACCGCACCGGGGGTCAACGATGAGCAACTGACGATGCTGTTTGAGCGCTTCTACCGTGCCGAGGGCTCGCGTAACCGCGCCAGCGGCGGCTCCGGGCTTGGGCTTGCCATCTGCCAGAACATTGTCGCCGCGCACAACGGCACGCTGAGCGCCAGCCATTCGCCATCCGGCGGATTACGCGTTACAGTTGACCTTCCTCTGGATCCTGACTTACCGAGAGACGCATGACCGGCTTAATCCTTGATGAAAACGCCCCACGCATTCTTATCGTGGAAGATGAACCCAAACTGGGCCAGCTGCTGATCGACTATCTGCATGCGGCAAGCTACAACCCGACGCTGATAAGCCACGGCGACAAGGTGCTGCCGTACGTGCGCCAGACGCCGCCGGATCTTATCCTGCTGGACCTGATGCTGCCGGGCACCGACGGGCTGACGCTATGCCGGGAGATCCGCCGCTTTTCCGACGTTCCGATTGTGATGGTAACGGCGAAAATTGAGGAGATTGACCGCCTGCTGGGGCTGGAAATTGGTGCCGATGACTACATCTGCAAGCCCTACAGCCCGCGTGAGGTGGTGGCGCGGGTGAAAACTATCCTGCGCCGCTGCAAACCGCAGCGCGAGGTGCAGGCGCTGGATGCGCAGAGTCCGCTGATCATTGACGAAGGCCGCTTCCAGGCCAGCTGGCAGGACAAACTGCTGGATCTCACCCCGGCGGAGTTCCGCCTGCTGAAAACCCTCTCTCACGAGCCGGGCAAGGTGTTTTCCCGCGAGCAGCTGCTGAACCATCTCTACGATGACTACCGCGTGGTCACCGACCGCACCATCGACAGTCACATCAAAAACCTGCGCCGCAAGCTTGAAGCGCTCGACGCCGAACAGTCGTTTATTCGTGCCGTCTATGGCGTCGGCTATCGCTGGGAAGCGGACGCCTGCCGCCTGGGGTAGCCGCGCGGGTTATGAGTACGGTGGGCAGCTACGCCCACCTTTCAGCAGGGTTAACGGCGAGGGTGATCCGGCGCGTAGCTTAACGTTGCGCGCAGATAAAGCATGAACGGCGGGATAACCATCGCTAGGATATAACACCTATAAAAATCGATATCATCGGCTGAAATAGCGACTTCCGCCGCTGCTACCTCGTTGTTACGCATCAGCGGATCAACGTATCTGTACAGAAATAACATCACCGACAGCGTCATGAGTCTTGCCAGCAGCAAACCTGCCTGACTTATCAACGACACCGGATAAAAACGTTTACGCCTCAATAGATAATACTCGCCAGCAATATACATGCCGAATGCGGCGCTGTTGAATAAAGGTTTTATCATTGCCCAATGGATATCCCTTATTACCAGCGGGTACCCCTGAAAATAACAGCCGATGACAAGATTATCGATATGGTAGCCAATAATCAGCCACATAATAACCAGTAACGTTGCGGTAAGAGCACTATTCATCATGGTTTTTTGCACTTATGAGCAACTATTGCCATTAATTGTGAAAGTTCGCGCCGCGACCTGATGACCATCAGTTCACCGGTTTTCCTGTTGTATTTTGCCGCAGCGATGGGCGTACCCTGGCCGCCCTCCTCCATAAAAAATGAAAGCCCGCCGCGCGCGTAAAGGTTGATTCTTTTTACCGGATCGCTACCGTAATTAAAAATCGGCGGCGTGAAGACTAATTTTTTTGACAAGAGATTCAGCCTGTTACTTTCAAATCCATCAAGCGGTACAGCAACCATAGTGCTGCCGCTATAGACCAGATTATAAAGACAATCGTGTCCAGGGGCATCGTTAATCGTTACCTTTCCACCCGTCATATATTTAATTGATTGCCAGAGGGTCGTATTGCCGGGTTTTATTTTATGCCCATCAAGATAAATATCTTGTTTCACAATCAGCTCGTAGACCGTCCGGTATACCTGCATGAGTGATGGACCTAACTCCCCGATGGAAGGCAGCAGCGAATCGCGAGGATATAACTGCTCAATAATAAAAAAGATATCCGTACTTCTGCCAGCATCCTGCATAATAAATACTCGCTGTAATTTCAGTGGAGTCTGTATATATCACCCGTGAGGCTGATTCAAATACTACGCAGAAAAATAAGAATTCTGACTGACTTCAGGCTATCTGTTCGGGCCCATATCAGGTGATGCCAGATCCTCTTCTGGCAAATATTGTTCATTGCCAACGCTGATAGTGAAAGCTACAATTCCCGCCCTTAACGTAGGGGAATACTTTTGCTCCCCGCCGTCTCACCCGAGACGGATCTGACCTGACATCAGACCGAGAATCACATGTTTAAACCAGAACTACTCTCCCCGGCGGGAACGCTGAAAAATATGCGTTACGCTTTCGCCTATGGCGCTGACGCGGTGTACGCGGGCCAGCCGCGCTACAGCCTGCGGGTGCGTAATAACGAGTTCAACCACGAGAACCTGCAGCTCGGTATTAATGAAGCGCATCAGCTGGGCAAAAAATTCTACGTGGTGGTGAATATCGCCCCGCACAACGCCAAGCTGAAAACCTTTATCCGTGACCTCAAACCGGTAATTGATATGGGACCGGATGCGCTGATTATGTCCGATCCGGGCCTGATTATGCTGGTACGCGAGGCGTTTCCGCAGATAGATGTTCACCTGTCGGTGCAGGCTAACGCGGTGAACTGGGCGACGGTGAAATTCTGGCAGCAGATGGGCCTGACGCGCGTGATCCTCTCCCGCGAGCTGTCGCTGGAGGAGATCGCAGAGATCCGCCAGCAGGTGCCGGAGATGGAAATTGAAATCTTCGTCCACGGCGCGCTGTGCATGGCCTACTCCGGCCGCTGCCTGCTCTCCGGCTATATCAATAAGCGCGATCCGAACCAGGGCACCTGCACCAACGCCTGCCGCTGGGAATATAACGTTCAGGAAGGCAAAGAGGATGACGTCGGCAATATCGTTCACGTTCATGAACCGATTCCGGTGAAAAACGTGGAGCCTACCCTCGGCGTCGGCGCGCCCACCGACAGCGTGTTTATGATTGAAGAGGCGAAGCGTCCGGGCGAGTACATGACCGCCTTCGAAGACGAGCACGGCACCTATATCATGAACTCCAAAGATCTGCGCGCCATCCAGCACGTGGAGCGTCTGACCCAGATGGGCGTACACTCACTGAAAATCGAGGGTCGCACCAAGTCGTTCTACTACTGCGCGCGCACCGCGCAGGTGTATCGCCGTGCCATTGACGATGCGGCAGCCGGCAAGCCGTTCGATACCTCACTGCTGGAAACCCTTGAAGGGCTGGCGCACCGCGGCTACACCGAAGGTTTCCTGCGCCGCCACACCCATGACGACTACCAGAATTACGAGTACGGCTACTCGGTCTCCGAGCGTCAGCAGTTTGTCGGCGAATTTACCGGGGAACGCAGAGGCGCGCTGGCAGCGGTAGCGGTAAAAAATAAATTCTCTGTCGGCGACAGCCTGGAGCTGATGACCCCGCAGGGTAACGTCAACTTTACGCTGGAGCATATGGAAAACGCCAAAGGCGACGTGATGCCGGTCGCACCCGGCGATGGTCATACGGTCTGGTTACCGGTGCCGGAAGAGATGGCGCTGGATTATGCTTTGCTTATGCGCAATCTGGCCGGGCAATCTACCCGTAACCCCCATGCGAAATAGTTAATTATTGTTATTTTTTCCCGACTAACGTTTCTTCGAAACGGATCACATACCGTTTCGTTTAGCATGGGTATTATCCCCGGCGCTGAAAAACATAACTCTTACAGCTGAAGTACCAGGAACCACCTCATTCGCCTGCGTAATCTCCCTTACGCAGGCTTATTTTTTTCCGCTTTCATCCTGTTCCTGGGCGTTTCTGCGCGCGGTGGGATACACTTTCTCTATGATTCTCTCTTTGAGCTTCCATGATGGATAACACCCCGATTTCTCTGTTAATTCTCAACGGCAAAAGCGCCGACAACGTACCGCTGCGCGAGGCGGTGATGGCGCAGCGCGAAAAAGGTCAGGATTTGCAGGTCCGTGTCACCTGGGAAAAAGGCGATGCGGTGCGCTATGTGGATGAAGCGGTGCAGCTTGGCGCCGCGACGGTGATCGCGGGCGGCGGCGACGGGACGATTAACGAAGTGGCGGCGGCGCTGGCGCAGGTTGCGCAGGACAAACGTCCGGCGCTCGGTATTCTCCCCCTCGGCACCGCTAACGATTTCGCCACCAGCACGAGCATTCCGGAAGAGATGGATAAAGCGCTGGCGCTGGCGCTGCTCGGCAAAACCACTGCCATTGATATCGTGCGCGTGAATGACGACCACTATTTTATCAATATGGCGACGGGCGGCTTCGGCACGCGCATTACCACCGAAACGCCGGAGCGGTTGAAAGCCGCGCTGGGCGGCGTCTCCTATCTGATTCACGGGCTGATGCGCATGGACACCCTGAAGCCGGACCGCTGCGAGATCCGCGGCGAAGGATTTCAGTGGCAGGGCGACGCGCTGGTGATTGGCATCGGCAACGGGCGGCAGGCGGGAGGCGGCCAGCAGCTCTGTCCGGATGCGTTGATTAACGATGGCCTGTTGGATCTGCGAATTTATACCGGCGAAGAGCTGCTCCCGGCGCTGTTCACCACGCTCACCCACCCGGAGGACAGCCCGAACATCGTCGACGGCAGCTCCGCGTGGTTTGAAATCACGGCACCGCACGACATCACCTTCAACCTCGACGGCGAACCCCTCACCGGACAGGCATTCCGCATTGACGTCATGCCGCACGCATTGATGTGCCGCCTGCCGCCGGATTGCGAACTGCTGAAGTAATAACGCCAATGGTAGGCGCATAGTAAACGGTGGGTGCACTCCGTTTACCCACCCTACGCCCGTTCTGAAACCGGTAGGGTGGGTAAGCGCAGCGCACCCATCATAAACGCGAATAACCCACGCCAGAGGGATGGCCCCATCCGGCATCAAAACCGCCGCGGCGCAGGCGTTGAGTTCGGGCTGGCGGTCGGGAACCGCCAGAGGGCGCGAGCCCCGGGATGGGGTATCGCGCCCGACCGGACGCGAAACGCCGGAGGCAAGGGCAGCCCGCAGGGCCGGTTTGGTAGGGTGGGTAAGCGCAGCGCACCCACCATAAACGCGAATAACCCACGCCAGAGGATGGCCCCATCCGGCATCAAAACCGCCGCGCCGCAGGCGTTGAGTCCGGGCTGGCGGTCGGGAACCGCCAGAGGGCGCGAGCCCCGGGATGGGGTATCGCATCCGACCGGAAGCGAAACGCCGGAGGCAAGGGCAGCCCGCAGGGCCGGTTTTACTGGCCGGGAGCCGGGATGGTGAAGGGGGTGGCGGCGAACCCCCTTCACCCGTTCACGTGCCCAGCGTTCCCATGTGAGCGCAGTGCCACGGTGAACGGAACCTTTGCCGTTCTACCATAGTCCTCACGCCAAACCCGGTGGATACACGTTAAAGGTGGGTGCGCTACGCTTACCCACCCTACAAACTGAAACGACAAACGCCTCATAAGAGGCGTTTTTTTATGGTGCCAGCGGGTGCGCAGATAAACGGCGGGTGCACGTCGTTTACCCGCCCTACAAACCCACCCTACACTTCCCCCTTAATACGCCGCCACCTCCCGCGCCATCTCGCGGGAGTATTGCTGGCTGGCAGTCACCAGCATGCGGGTGTAATCCGCCTCGGCACCGTTGTTCACCAGCGCATCGGTGGTCAGGGTTTCAAGAATTTTACCGTACTGCATCACCGCCACCTTCTGGCACAGATGGGCGATTACCCCCAGATCGTGGGTCACCATCAGATACGTCAGCTGCGACTCCTTTTGCAGATCGCCGAGCAGATTGAGGATCTCCGCCTGCACCGACACATCCAGCGCCGAGGTCGGCTCATCCAGCAGCAGCACCTGCGGCTCCAGGATCAGCGCCCTGGCAATCGCCACGCGCTGGCGCTGGCCGCCGGAGAGCTGATGGGGATAGCGATCCCGGAAGGCGCGGTTCAGCCCTACCTTGTCCAGCCAGGTATTGATGCGCTGGTCGCGCTGCGGCAGGTTGTGGATCTGCAGCGGTTCTTCAAGGATGTCGCCGATGGTATGGCGCGGATGCAGCGAACCGTAAGGATCCTGAAACACCATCTGCACCAGCCGGCAGCGCTCGTGGCCGATGCGGTGCTCCAGCGGCGTGCCGTTGATGGCAAGCTCTCCCTGCCAGTGGGTAAAGAGCCCGGCAAGGCACTTGAGCACGGTGGTTTTCCCGGAGCCCGACTCCCCCACCAGCCCGAAAATCTCACCGCGCTTCACCGCGAAGTCCACGTCATACAGCACCTGGTTGCGCTTCTCGCCTTCGCCGAACGCGAGGTTGAGGTTGCGTACTTCAATCATATTATCCATGTTCGCTCCTTACTCGCTTAACCAGCTGGCCTGCCGCTGCAGTACCGGCAGATGGTCGCGGCGGTGATGGATATCCGGCAGGGCATTGATTAGCCCCTGGGTATAAGGATGCTGCGCGCGGTCCAGATCCCGGGCGGCGATGGACTCCACCACCCGTCCGGCATACATCACCAGCACCCGGTCGCAGAAGCTGCGCACCAGATTGATGTCGTGGCTGATAAAGATCAGCCCCAGCCCGCGCTCGCGCACCAGGTCGTCGAGCAGCCCCAGCACCTGCAGACGCACCGACACGTCCAGCGCTGATGTGGGTTCATCGGCGATCACCAGCTCCGGGTCGGTGATGAGCATCATGGCGATCATGATGCGCTGCCCCTGCCCGCCGGAGATTTCGTGCGGGTAGAGCTGATAGACGCGCTCCGGCTGGCGAATGCGCACCACGTCGAGCATCTCCAGCACTTTGGCTTTCGCGGCGGCTTTCTGCCCCGGATGGTGCGTCAGCCAGGCTTCGGCGATCTGATCGCCGACGCACACCACCGGGTTCAGCGAGTACTTTGGGTCCTGCATAATCATCGAGATGCGCTTGCCGCGAATGTCGCGCATCTGGGCTTCGCTGACGCGCTGCAAATCGACATCGCCAAACTGCATGCGCGTGGCGGTGATGCGCGCCTTTTTCGGATGCAGGCGCAGCAGCGCGCGCCCGACGGTGGATTTCCCGGAGCCGGATTCGCCGACGATAGCCAGCTTCTCGCGGCCCAGTTCAAAAGAGACGCCGCGCACCGCGTTGGTCACCGCGCGCCCGTTGATAAAGTCGACGTGCAGGTCGCGCACGTCAAGCAGCGGGGCATTACTCGCTGCGAGGATCGAGGATGTCACGTAAGCCGTCTCCTAAGAAGTTGAACGCCAGGCTGTTGATCAGGATCGCCAGCCCCGGAATGGTGACTACCCACCAGCACTCCATCATGTAGGTGCGACCGCTGGAGATCATCGCCCCCCACTCCGGCTGCGGCGGCTGTGCGCCGAGGCCGAGGAAGCCCAGCCCGGCGGCCGTCAGAATGATGCCGGCCATGTTCATGGTGATACGGATAATCACCGACGGCAGGCAGAGCGGCACGATATGACGCCACAGCACGCGCACCGATGACGCCCCCTGCAGACGCACCGCCGAGATAAAATCGGCCTGGCGCAGCGACAGGGTTTCCGCGCGGGCCAGACGGGCAATTGGCGGCCAGGCGGTGAGGGTAATGGCAATGACCACGTGCTCCAGCCCCGGACCTAAGGCGGCGACGAAGGCCAGCGCCAGCACCAGGCTCGGGAAGGAGATAAAGATGTCGGTCACGCGCATCAGCACGGTGTCAATTTTGCCGCCGAAGTAGCCCGCGGTGACGCCGAGCAGCAGCCCGAGCGGCCCGACGGTGATCGACACCAGCAGCACGATATAGAGCGTGATGCGCGCGCCGTACACCAGGCGGCTGAAAATGTCGCGGCCAAACTCGTCGGTGCCGAACCAGTGCGCGGCGTTCGGCGCCTGCAGCGCGTTTTCCAGGTCCTGTACCAGCGGATGATACGGCGCGATCCACGGGGCGAAGATCGCCACAATCAGCAGCAGCAGAATGATGCCGCCGCCAATCGCCGTCAGCGGGTTGCGCGCCATGCGGCCCAGAAAACCAAACGAGCGAGCCGCAATGCGACGCAGGCGCTGGCGGCGTTCGCCAGTCGCCACCCGTACCGGAGAATCGAGGGATACCGTCATGATTTCGTCCTCGGATCAAAGAATTGATACAGCATGTCGGAAAGCAGGTTGAGCATCACGAAGATCACCCCCACCAGCAGCACGCAGCCCATCACCGCATTCATATCCCCCAGCAGCAGACTGCCGGTGAGATACGAACCGAAGCCCGGCCAGGAGAACACGGTTTCGATCAGCACCGCCCCTTCCAGCAGCGAGCCGTAAGCCAGCGCCACCACCGTCAGCAGCTGCACCAGAATGTTGCGGAACGCGTGGTTCCAGATCACCTGGCGCTCGGTCAGCCCTTTCACCCGGGCGGTGATGATGAACTCCTGCGAAAGCTGGGCCAGCATAAAGCTGCGTGTCATGCGGCTGATGTAAGCCAGGGAGTGGAAACCGAGCAGTGAAGCCGGCAGCACCAGATGGTTAATGGCGTTCCAGAACACGGTGCCGTTGCCAGCCAGCAACGCGTCCACGGTCATCAGCCCGGTACGGTGTGGCACCGCGCCGTCAAGGCCGAGATCCAGCCGTCCGGCACCGCCCACCCAGCCAAGCCAGGCGTAAAACAGCAGCAGGCCCATCATTCCGACCCAGAAGATCGGCGTGGAGTACCCGGCGAGGCTGATAATGCGCACCACGTAATCCGCCAGGCTGTTGCGCCGCGCCGCCGCCAGCACGCCTAACGGAATGCCGAGGCCGGCACCGACGATAATCGCCATCGTCGCCAGCTCAAGGGTAGCCGGGAAGACGCGAATAATATCGTCCACCACCGGCTTACCGGTAAGCAGCGCATTGCCAAGATCGCCATGCAGCAGGGCATTAAGGTAGATACCAAACTGGGTCAGCAGCGACTTATCAAACCCCAGCTGCTGATAGACCTGATCGTACGTGCTCTGGTCAGCGTCCGGCCCGACGATTGCCAGCACCGGGTCAACCGGCATCACGCGACCGATAAAGAAGGTCAGCAGCAGCAGGCCAAACAGCGTCACCGCGACCTGCAACAGCCGGTTTGAGAAGCGTCGGGCGCGGGAGCCCGGGGCGAGAATGGCGCTGGTCATCCTTTGTCTCCTCCTGCATCAGCGGGTTGCTTGTACACCTCGCGCAGCCAGGTGGTGGCTGACGGGTGCGGCTGGTAATTTTTCACCTCGTTGCGCACCACCACCGAATCCACCATCTGCGACAGCGGGATCATCGCCGGGATCAGCTGGTCGTAGCGCGTCTGCACCGCCTGGTAAAGCCCGACCTGCTTCGCCGGGTCCTGCTCCAGCAGCGCCTTATCGATCATCTGGTTCAGCGGTTGGTCGTAGAAACTGGTGCGCCAGCCCTGGAAGTTGGTCAGGCGTGCGGCATCGGCGTTATCCGGGTTGTAGACCAGGGCGCGCAGGCTGGAGTGCGGATGCGGCTCCACGCCGCTGCCGCCGCGCCCGACCAGCATGTCGAATTTGCGTTCGCGCATCGCGCCGTAGATCTGGTTCCCGGTGCCGGTGACGATTTTGGCGTTGATCCCGCCCTGCATCAGGGTGGACTGCACGGCAATGGCGATATTCATGAATGGCTGATCCGCCAGCACGCGCAGCGTGGTATCAAACCCGTCCGGGTAGCCCGCTTCCGCCAGCAGCTTTTTCGCGCGCGGGATGTCGAGGCGGTAGCCAGGGTTCGGCAGCGTCGCCGCCATGCCGGACTGAATCGGCCGCTGGTGCAGCACGCCGTAGCCCGGCATCAGCGCCTTATTAATGCCCTGATAGTCAATCAGGTAGCGCACCGCTTCGCGCACTTTCGGGTTGGCGAAGTGCGCTTCTTTCATGCTCATCGCCACGTAGTAAATGGTGCCCTTTTTCACCGCGTCCACGGTCACACTGGGATCTTCACGCAGGGCGTTGACGTCCGACACCGCCATATTGCTGGCGACATCCAGATCGCCTTTGGCAATCATCAGGCGCAGCGTCTGGGACTCCTGAAAATGACGCAGCACCACGCGATCCAGCTTCGGCGCGCCGCGCCAGTAGGCCGGGTTACGCTTCATGCGCAGCACGTCTTTGGCCTGCCACACCTCCAGCATGAACGGCCCGGAACCTGCGGTATGGGTGGTCAGCCAGCGGTTGCCCCAGTCGTTATTCACTTCATGGGTTTGCACCGTTTTACTGTCGAGCACGCCAAGATTGCCGAGCGCTGCCAGCGAATAGACCACCAGCTTCGGATCGTTGGGCTTCGGCAAGCGCAGCTCCACGGTATAGGCGTCCGGGGCGGTTACCTGCTGGTCGATATTGGTTTTGCTGAAGCCGTAGGATTTCCACACCGAGGCCTGCGCCAGATTGAGATGCAGCAGACGACGCATCGACCACACCACATCCTCAGCGGTCAGCGGATTGCCGGAGTGAAAGGTGACATCCTTGCGCAGATGGAAGGTGATGGTGCTGCGGTCCGGGCTGATATCCCAGGACTCCGCCAGCGCCGGACGCACGTTGGTCAGCTGGTTCGGGTCCAGCTCCACCAGCGAATCATAGAGGTTCACTACAATGCCCACCACCTCGTTGCCGGTCATCGCCGCCGGGTCGAGGGTGAGCAGGTTGTTCATGTTCATGCCCATGATGAGCTGATCGGGCGGCGTTTTTGCCTGCGCCACACCGCTCCCCATCATCAGCGAGAGCGTCAGCAGGCACGCCCCCGTAACGGAGAATGTTTTCATCGCTATACCGCCGTGTAGGGTAAACCCCGTCTTCGCCGCAGCGGATCGGGGTTGAGGTTTTTATGTGTCAGTCGTGGCTGACGGTATGGGCGTCGATATACGCAAAGTTAATGTCTTCCCCGAGGCCCGGACGCGTGGGCAGATGCACCATGCCGTCGCTGTCCATCGGGTCAACGATGCTGTTGAGGTAAGCCGCCGGCTCGTCGTAGTCGAGGAACGGATGCAGCAGGCCGCGCTCATACCAGCGGCAGTTGCGGATCGCCCCCACCACCGCCAGGCTGGCGGCGCCGTTGCCGTGCACTTCGCAGTCCATCCCGAAGGCTTCAGCCAGGTGCGCGACCTTCAGCGTCGGCGCAATGCCGCCCACGCCGTTGGCCCCGGCACGCAGAATGTCGCAGGCACCCGCTTTCACCCAGTCGGCGCGGCTGTGGTGTTTGCCGCCGAGGCTTTCCGGGCCAATCACCGGAATTGACAGGTTCTCTGCCAGCCAGGCGTAAGAGGACATGCTCTCCTCCTCCATCGGCTCTTCAAACCAGGCGAAGTTGAGTTTTTCCAGCTCCTTACCGATGTAAAGCGCCTCGGTACGGCTGTACCAGTGGTAGCCGTCGATCATCAGGTCGATATCCGGCCCCACCGCTTCGCGCACCGCTGCGCAGGCTTTGACGTCCATTTTCGGGTTCGGCGCAAAGGCCACCGGCGGCATCCAGGTGTGCAGCTTGATCGCCTTGTAGCCGCGTGCCACCAGGGTTTCGGCGAACTGCGCGTACTCTTCCGGGGTCGACAGCCCGCCCTTGAGTTCGTCTCCGCACATGGTGCTGCCGTAAGCCGGTACGCGGTCGCGGTAGCCGCCGATCAGCTTCCACACCGGCATATTCATTTTGCGGCCCGCCAGATCCCACAGCGCCTGCTCAACGAAGGAGAGCGCGCGCTCGGTAAGCTGGTGTGCGCTGCCGCGCTGCCAGTGCACCAGATCCTGCCAGATGCGTTCACGGTCAAAAGCATCCTGGCCGACCAGCACCTTGCGGAAGAAAGCATTGACCACGAACGGGCGCACCACTTCCGGCGGCGCGAAGGAGTAGCCCTTGCTGCCATCCTCGGCGGTGATGGTCAGCATCGCCATTTTTGCCAGGCTCTCGTCGCCGGGATGCGAGTGGCCGGCGCTGTCCGAGACGCGGCGTGTGGGGTAGGTAAATACGGTGACATTGACGGATTCGATCTTCATTACGGGTCCTTAACGACAACAGAGAGTGCAGGTCAGGCCGTTACCTGATAGCGCAATACATTTCCGTAACAGCTCAACAACTACGGTGGGGAAGGCATATATTTTGAAAAAGCGTTTCAGAACTAAATCTAAGCACAAAAAGTATCCGCTGCCTCGGACAAAGCGCGTGATTAAAACGCCGTTTTTCGGGCATATGCACAGGGAGAAGTGAACCTTTTCACAAAAGAAAGGCTAAGTGTGAAGGTGATCGAATTGTTAAAAACAAGGAAAACGCCTCCGCAGAGGCGTTGAGGATCAGGCGATAGTGACTTTGCTGTCGAGATACACATCCTGCACGGCATTGATGAGCTTCACGCCATCCGCCATGGTTTTCTTGAACGCCTTGCGACCGAGGATCAGCCCCATTCCGCCCGCGCGTTTGTTGATAACCGCGGTACGCACTGCATCGCCGAGATCGGTATCGCCCCCGTCCGCGCCGCCGGAGTTGATCAGCCCGGCGCGGCCCATGTAGCAGTTCGCCAGTTGATAGCGTACCAGGTCAATCGGGTTATCGCTGGTCAGTTTGCTGTAGACGCGCTCATCGGTGTAGCCGAATTTCACCGCGTTGTAGCCGCCGTTATTCTCCGCCATTTTCTGCTTCACGATATCCGCCCCGATTGTCGCCGCGAGGTGGTTTGCCTGGCCGGTCAGGTCGGCGGAGACGTGATAATCGACGCCGTCTTTCTTGAACGCGCTGTTGCGCAGGTAGGCCCACAGCACGGTAACCATGCCCAGCTCGTGCGCCCGCTCGAAGGCTGCCGAGATCTCTTCAATCTGCCGACGGGACTCTTCAGAGCCGAAGTAGATAGTGGCCCCGACCGCCACCGCGCCCATGTTAAACGCCTGCTCGACGCTGGCGTACAGCGTCTGGTCATACTGGGTCGGATAGCTCAGGGTCTCGTTGTGATTGAGCTTTACCAGGAACGGGATGCGGTGCGCGTAGCGGCGCGAGACGGAAGCCAGCACGCCGTAGGTGGAGGCCACGCAGTTGCAGCCCGCTTCAATCGCCAGCTCGACGATGTTTTTCGGGTCGAAGTACTGAGGGTTTGCTGCAAACGAGGCTCCCGCCGAGTGCTCCACCCCCTGATCCACAGGCAGGATAGAGAGGTAGCCTGTCCCTGCCAGCCGCCCGGTGTTGTACAGCGTCTGCATATTGCGCAGCACTGCCGGCGGGCGGTTGTTATCCACCATAACGCGGTCAACGTAGTCATGGCCCGGTAAATAAAGCTGCTCTGCTGGAATCGTCATACAGCGATGCTGTAACAGGCTGTCGGCATCTTTGCCAAGCAACTGCACGATATCTGTCATAATAAGCTCCCGAAAGTTACGCCAGGCGTCATGCCCGGCGCACATGGATTGTCCTCGCCCGTGACGTTACGGGCAGAGTAAGCCTGGACCTTTCAGTCGCGTTTTGCCATCGGCTGGCGCATTTTTAGCCGGTTTTGCCTGTTAAGCGCCCGCTATTTGCTACCACCAGCCATAAAAATGGTGCACCGGACCAATGCCCGCCCCCACCTCCAGTGAATCCGCCTGCGCCAGCGCACCGGTAAGATAATCCTTCGCCGCCGCCACGGTGGTTTCCCAGCAGTCATGACGCGGACGCAGCGCTGCCAGCGCCGCCGAGAGCGTACAGCCGGTGCCGTGGGTGTTTCTGGTGGCGATGCGCGGCGTGGTAAAGCGGACTTCCTGCGCGCGAGTAATCAACCAGTCAGGGCTTTCACCGTTATCTAAATGACCGCCCTTCATCAGCACCGCCCCGCAGCCGTACTCCAGCAGCGCCCTGCCCTGCATCCGCATCGTCTGCTCATCGCCGGCGCTGGGGGTATTCAGCAGCGCCGCGGCCTCCGGCAGATTCGGCGTGATCAGCGCCACCTGCGGCAGCAGCCGGGTGCGCAACCGGTCTACCGCGTCCGGCATCAGCAGCGCATCGCCGCTTTTGGCCAGCATCACGGTGTCGAGCACCACGTTAGCCGCGCCGTAATGTGCCAGGCGCTCCGCCACCACATCCACGATCGCAGCGTTATCCAGCATGCCGATTTTGATGGCGTCGATGCGCACATCGCTCAGCACGGCGTCGATCTGCGCCCCGACAAAGACCGGGTCGAGGTGGTAGACCGACTGTACGCCGCGCGTGTTCTGCGCTACCAGCGCGGTGATAACCGAGGTGCCATAGGCCTCCAGCGCCGAGAAGGTTTTCAGATCCGCCTGGATACCCGCCCCGCCGCTGGGATCGGTGCCGGCGATGGTCAGCGCATTAATACGTTTCATTGCGCCACCTCCCGGTTCAGCCCGTACAGCGCATCGAGAAAGGCGCTGGCGAAGCTGCCCGGCCCCGTTGCGCGTGAGGCGGCCTGCGCGCCCGCGCGCTTCATGATCCAGCAGGCACCCGCTACGTTTTCCAGCCTGTCGCCGGGCAGCGTACAGCACGCCGCGACCACCGCCGACAGCGCACAGCCGGTGCCGACCACGCGGGTCATCAACGGGTCGCCGCCGCGTATGGCCAGAGTGCGTTCGCCGTCGGTAACGTAATCCACTTCCCCGGTGACGGCGACGACCGTCCGGTACTGCCGGGCCAGGGTGATGGCGGCGTGCAGCGCGTCGGCAGCCCGATCGGTGGTATCCACGCCGCGTCCGCCCGTGCTTTCCCCGGCGAGGGCGCGGATTTCCGAAGCGTTACCGCGAATGGCCGCCGGGTTCAGGGCGAGGATTTCATGGGCAAAATCAGTGCGCAGAGTGAGCGCCCCGACCGCCACCGGATCGAGGGTCCAGGGGGTATTGTGGCAACGGGCGCTGGTAATCGCCGCACGCATGGCATCGCGCTGCGGCTGCGTCAGGGTGCCAAGATTGATCAGCAGACCATCAGCGACAGCGCTGAACTGCGCCGCCTCGTCGGGATCGACCACCATCGCGGGCGAGGCGTTAAGCGCCAGCAGCACGTTAGCGGTAAAGGTCTGCACCACGTCATTGGTAAGGCAGTGAACCAGCGGCGAGCGGGCATGGAGATGATTAAGGACGCGTATCGCAACGGCGTCGTGAAGCAGGTCAGGTTGCATGATGGGCTCCTGTCCGGCGCGAAGAAGGGATACCGGACAGGCATCTGACTTCCCTACGCTGGCATTATCCAGATCAGGTAATACGGGTATTTCTCAGCCTTCATTTAAGAAGGGCACCCCGAGTCATTGGTACAAATTAGCTTACTTTCTGGCAGCTTAGGGGATGGCGCGCGGTGATGCAAGCGTGCCTGTTATGTTAATCACATAAGAAACAGAGGATAGAGGAATATGTGTTACCAACGTTTAGCAATCCCACCACTTTTCTCATGGTCTACCGTTTGTTGCAGATGCAAGACGTTCTTTACCCACCCAGCCATTGTGATAGAGCCAACAGAGTGACGAATGCTATGCAGCAGCCTTCCCTGTCGAAAGTCATCAAAATACGAAATCCCAGCCGCTCACGCCGATTCGCAAGCACTTTGCCGCACTCTGTCATGTTTCTGCTCGCCACTTCTGAGAAAATTCGCGCTTTTCACTGGCGATCGACGTACCCCATGAAACGCCGTTCAATTGATACAGGGGATGACTGCCTGTTCAATCTATAAAGACAATATCCTGATAGGTTCCTCTCATCCTGTCGTCACTCCCGCTCATCCCCTTCCCTTCTTACCACTACGCCATTCTCATGGCGGCGTATCGCCGGAATACAGGCTGCGGCCAGAGTAGCAATCACGACCACGGCGGCGCAGGCCAGTAACAGCCGGGGAATACCAAACTGAGCGGTCAGCGGACCGGCGGCGAGCTCGCCGATGGGGATCGCCACAAATGAGCCGATGGCGTCCCAGGCGTAAACGCGGGCGAGCTTCCCGGGAGGAATGTGGGTTTGCAGGGAGTGCGCCCAGACCACGCCGAACTGACCAAACCCGACGCCGGCGACGAAGAAGGCCGCCATCAGCGCGGCCGTGGTGGGGTGCTGGCTGAGCACCAGCAGCGGCAGTGCGCAGAGCAGTACCAGCAGCACGCCGATAAACAGGTCGCGGCGCGGTTTCCAGCGCAGGGCGATCAGCGAGCCGACAATCAACCCAGTGCCCTGCGAGGCGAGCGCAAAGCCCCAGCCGGCGCGGCCGAAAGAGGCATCCGCGACGATGGGACCGACAATCATCATAATGCCGCTGAATGCCGCATTGATCAGGGTGAACTGCACCACTATCACCCACACCCAGCTGCGGGCGATGAACTCCTGCCAGCCGTCGCGCAGATCCTGCAGGATATTGCTGTGGCTTTCTCCCGTCCGGGCAGCGCTGGTGCGGGTCATCAGATAGAGCGGTGCGGCTAGCGCAAAGCCCAGCGCGTCCACCGCCAGCCCCCATCCCGGGCCGACCATACTGGCAAGCACACCGCCGAGCGACGCACCAATCACGGTGCCGCCGTTGATACCAAGCTGAATAAAGGCGTTTGCTTCGCGCAGGCTGTGGGCGGGGACCGTCTGCGGCACCATCGCCTGTGAGGCGGGAAGCGCGACCCCCGCCGCCGCACCGTTCAGGATACCCAACAGTGCCAGCAGCGCGACCGTCGCCGAGCCGTCAAGCACCAGCCAGGCGACCACGGCCTGAGAGAATGCGGCGATCGCCGACGACCACACCAGCACTTTACTGCGCGAATAGCGGTCCGCCAGCACGCCGCCAATCAACAGGAAGGCGACGTTAAATATTGAGCGCGCCGCCACCACAATCCCTAAGTCTCCTGCCGACCCGCCGATATCGAGCACCGCAAAGGCCAGCGCCACGGGAGCAATGCTGTTCCCGAGTACTGTCAGCAGACGGGCGAAAAAGAGATAGCGAAACGGGGCGAAGTGGAATGCCCGGCGTGCGCTCACTCTCTGCCCTCTGCACTATATGCGAAGCGTCTGTTGTTCTTCATGTTCGTATCCCGGCAATTGCGTGTGCGCATCATAGTCACTTCCGGTGCCTCATTCATCTCTGCTGATTACTGATTTCTGTTACAAACCCGATGATTTACTCACAATTCAGTGCTTGTCTGACTTTACGCGGAGCGGGGATGATGCAACGCTTAGTAAGGGTTTAACAATAATAAACAGCCAACATACCGTGGAGATATCATGGCTAAAACGAAAATGCTGTTGATGGGCGCGCTGTTGACCGTGGCGTCGTCAACGTTTGCTGCACCGCAGGGCGCAGCGCCGACGGGTATTGATTCTTACGAGATTAAAGAGTTTGTTGCCGATTTTACCCAGTTTAAAATTGGTGACCGCGTTCCGGCTATGTATCTGACTGACGAATACAACATCACCAAATGGCAGCTGCGCAATCTGCCCGCGCCGGAAGCTGGCAGCCGCTGGACCTATATGGGCGGCAACTACGTGCAGATCACCGACGCGGAAGGCAAAATCCTCAAGGCCTATAACGGCGATATCTTCTACCACCGCTAATACCTCTCCCGCACACGCCTCAGATGGGGCGTGTGCCATTACAGGCCGGATAGCGGCCACATCCCCAGAACGCCCGACCATTTCCCGGCCCGCGCCGCGCCAGGCGTCGCACCATCGGTCCCTGACAGCGTGGACAGACGACCTGCGCCGTCGCACGGGTGATCTGCCCGCTGCCAGTGGCAGGTGGCTGGAATGAGGCCAGCGTCGGCGCGGGAATGGCATTCAGCGGCGGACGCGGCGGCACCGGCAGCGCCAGGCTGCGGATATCCGCCTCGTTCTGCGCCAGCTGCGCGAACAGCGCCGTCAGCTCGCTGTCCACCGACCTTTTCCAGCGATCGATCTCCAGCGCCAGGCCCTGAAAAGCGCTGAGGCTTTTCTTGATACGTTCCTCCATACCCTGCTGCTTAATCAGGATCTCGCTCTGGCGGGTGCGTACCTGATGATGGTCCACCGTCGTCCAGGCGCTGCGGTAACTGAAGCTGCGCTCCAGCTCATGCAGCCAGGTATGAAGATTCGCGCTTTTAATCGGGCCGATGCCCGGCACCACGCGCACGTTCTGCTGCTTCACGTCCAGCGCCGTGGTGAAGCCCCACGAGGCCAGGGTGGCGCAGTCGGTGGTGGTGATACGCGACAGCCCGGCGCGACGGATCTGATGGCGCACCAGGTGCTCATCAAGCTGCTTCGCCCGGCGCTCGCCGTCCCATACCGTCGGCTGCTGGCTGAAGGCGGATGAGAGCTGGCGGAACTGCTCCACCGCCTCGTAAATATCAGCCTTAACCCGGATCGCCCGCGCCGGGGGAGCCGCCTGTTGCAGAGTGGTGAAGCGCGCGACGATCTCGCCGCACAGCTGCTGGTGACGCGCCAGATAGCCCGCCGGGCTGAACTTCACCCCCAGCGGCACCAGCCCCAGCGCGGCAAGCATCAGGGCATACCCCCACGGCAGGCCGAAATAGCCACCCAGCGCCGCGAGCGGCACCAGCGCCACACCGATGCCGCGTGCGATCGGCAGCAAACGCCGTTTCAGGTGCAGCGTGCGGGCCGCTTTCTGCGGCGCGGGCGGCGCACTCACCGGCGGCAGCGGCACGGTAATGGCGGCAGGCAGGTGAACACCGTTGACCGCCGCCATCAGGGCGTTCAGATCCAGGACCAGCCCGTGACGCGCATCCATCTGCCCACCGGCCAGATGCATCCGGGAGTAGTCGCTGTTGAGGAACAGCGGGCGTCCGTAGCGGCTCTCCATCCGGCACCACGGGCACTCGGCGACGTGCCGGGCGTAGTGATGCAGCTTGTTGCGGCTGCACATCCGCAGCTCGCCTTCAAACTCCTGCATCGCCGCCACCCAGTCGGCGGCCGCGGGCCGTTTGCCGACGTGCAGCGGCGAAAACGCTTCTTCAAACAGCTGATGAATGCGCCCGGAGAAGTCCGTCAGCCGCACGGTGCCGGGCGGCGGCTCCATGCCGGTTGCCCGCGCCGAATAGGCGAAGCGAAACTCTTCGATGGCCTTCTCCAGCGGCATCTCGCCGTCACCGGTATAGCTGCCGGAAAAGGGATGACGATCCATGCACAGCAGCTGGAACAGGCACACCGCGAGGCCGAACGCATCGTGATCCGGTGTGCGGACGATGGATTTCAGGGTCTTCCCCTGCAGCTCAGGCGGCGTGTACTCCGGCACCCCGACGGCGCAGAGGAACGCCTGCCCGCCGGCGTTCACCTGGAAACTATCGGCATCAATCAGCACCACCGTGGCTTCCGGCGAAACCAGAATACCGCGCTGATTGATATCCCCCACGACGCAGCCCTGCGCATGCAGTTGAGCCATCACCCGCGCGACGTTAAGCGCAACGCGTACGATGAAGCGGTAGTCGGCTTTGGGAAAATGCTTCTGGCGTGAGGTAGGGGTCTGCAGCTCGTGGATTTCCTGGTGCTTATCCACCCGCTTCATCAGAAAACCGACAAACTGCCCGCGCTGGTTTTCCACCACCTCACAGGGAAACGCCACCGTCGGCACGCTGTCGGCAAGCCGCCCGGCGACGATGGCGCGAATTTTACGCTCGCGTTCCGCGGCAAGGGTATTGAGATAGCGTTTGAACGCATAGCCCGGAAGATTGCTGACGGCAAACACTTCGCCCTCGCCGCCCTTGCCTATTCGCTTGTCGATGGTCAGCGGTCGCCCGCCGGCATACAGCGACTCCTGACTCATTTCACCACCGCAAGAACCAGGGTTTTATCATCATCGGTGCGCTCGTTGAGACGCGGGCTGGCGAGGAACTGCGTCAGGCTGCGGCTGAGCGCCGCGTCGTGGCCGATAATCGGGGAGTTATCCAGCGGTCGCGCCATCGGGTTGAAAAAGCCCGGCGCAGCGCAGCCGGTGGCGCTGTTAATCACCAGGCTTTCGATGCCGTCGCTGAAAGCCGCAAAAGCGCTGAAGTCGTTGGGCAAGCGGGTAAAACGCACTCTGGCCTGCGGCTCATCGGTGATGAACCAGGTGGTGGACGCGTACTCCCCGTGCTGCGGAGCACTCACCACATGCCACCCGGCGCTGGCCTTATCGCGACACACCACCGCCCCGTCACCGACGTGGGCCACGAGGACGCATTCCGGGCTGACCATCAGCATCACCAGCGTGGCAGCGAAGTCACGCGGCGTCAGTGCCCGGCTCTGCGCCGCCTCGCGAATACGGCTGCGCGCCTGGTCAATCCAGTGATGCAGCGTAGCGTCATCCGGCGCATGCGCCGCGCAAGACAGATGGGCGCGGGCAAGCTGGCTCAGGGTATGGCACACCAGCGAAGCACCCTGGCCGCCGAAGCTTGCCGAGCCGGCACCGTCGGACACCACCGCCACAAACCACGGCGTGCCGTCGGGGGCATCCGCAAGAAAACAGCGGCGGGCATCCTGAAGCCGCGTGCCGCTGCGGATATGCGAGCTGCCGATGGCAGAGGCCGAGGCGTAGCACCAGTTCATCGGCTTAACCGGCCACGGCCCAGCCGTCCGGCGCGGTCGGGTTCTCCAGCGGCACCTGCTCACCCGGATTTGAGCGCGACATGGCGCTCAGGGAGTTGGAGAGCCACTGGAAGAACTCGCTGAACTGCAGCCCCTTGAGCTTCAGCGGCTGGCGCACGGCAATCTGCGACAGGGTGGACATGTCCGCACTTTCGACGCCCACGGCGTAGAACATAAAGGATTTCGCGGCTTCGCCTTCGCGAATAAGCTGCGCGGCACGCTGCCAGCTGTCGGTTGGCGCACCGTCGGTGATGAGAAACACCCACGGGCGATAGAAGCTGACGCCGTTGGTACGGTAGCGCTCTTTGCGATCGCTCAGCATCTGCAGCGCCGTTTCAATGGCTTCGCCCATCGGCGTATTGCCCTGGGTTTCCAGATGCGGCGGGAAGAACTGGGTGGCGCTGGTGAAGTCCACTTCGGTTTTTACCGGGCCAAAGGTGACGATGGCAAACTCCACGCGTTTCGCGGCCAGGCTGTCGCTCTGGATCTCTTCCTGCAGATGCAGCAGCCCCTGGTTAAGCTGCTCAATGGGCGCACCGGTCATAGAGGCGGAAACGTCCAGCAGCAGGATGCAGGGGCAGCGCGCCTGCGGGTTATCAAGAAATTCAGCGTCCGCGAACGGCTGTTGCGTAAAGTCAGTCATTTACCCTCCCAGTGGCGTCATAACATGCACCGTTTTCGCGACGGTGATGCGAGTGCGCGGGTGCGGCAAAAAATCCCCTTTTCGGGTGCGGGCGCATTTTTTGCGGCACAAGCCCCCATGGATATACCAATTGATGACAGCGTTATCAACAACTCACTGAATTTACGCAGGTAATTTGCCTTAAGGCTGATTTTAGCGACACATTCGCCGCCGTTAGCCCCCCGTTTTCCACACTTAAGCCAAACTGCGCAGTGCGGTGACACGGCCGTTCAGCGCGGCGTACTTGAGACATCGCGATGCAGGGTCAACACTTAGCAAAACGATAACAAGGAGCACCTGTGGAAATTCGATGCTGGCAGGAGGGCGATCGCCCTTTTCTGCGCACCCTTTACTTACATGCCCGCCGCGAAAGCTGGACCTGGCTTAACGGCAGCGACTGGCAGCTGGAAGACTTCGACGCCGCAACGCGTAACGAGCGCATTTATGTCGCGCTGGAGGACGGACACCGCGTCGGCTTTGCCTCACTGGTGGAGAACGGTAACTTCCTGCATAACCTGTTTATCGATCCGGCCTGGCAGGGAAAAGGCATTGGCAGCGCCTTGCTTGAGCACGTACAGCAGCAGTTCACCAGCACCGGGGCGCTGAAATGCCTGGCGAAAAACCAGCGTGCGATAGAGTTTTACCAGCAGCACGGCTGGACGATTGAAGCGACGGGCGCGTCGCCGGAGGGGGAGTATCTGCTGATGCATTATCGGCTGCCCTGAGGCCAGGGCAGCTGGAAAGGCTTATACCGCGCGGAACGCGATGTCGCCCGGGATCACTTCGCCCTGCCAGTAGAGCTGTGCGGCTACGCGCCCGGCCAGCTGGCGATAGATGGCGGTGAATTCACTCTCCGGACGGTGCACCACGGTCGGCGTGCCGGCATCGAGATCTTCACGCAGCTGGATGTGCAGCGGCAGCTGACCGAGCAGTGCGGTGTGGTACTGCTGCGCCAGCTTCTCTGCCCCGCCGGTGCCGAAGATCGGCTCGTGGTGACCACAGTTGCTGCAGATATGCATGCTCATGTTCTCCACCACGCCCAGCACCGGCACTTCCACCTTCTCAAACATCACCATGCCTTTACGGGCGTCAATCAGGGCGATGTCCTGCGGGGTCGTGACTACAACCGCACCGGTTACCGGGATGTTCTGCGCCAGCGTCAGCTGGATGTCACCGGTGCCCGGCGGCATGTCGAGTACCAGATAGTCCAGATCCGGCCACATGGTTTCTTGCAGCAGCTGCAGCAGCGCTTTGCTGGCCATCGGGCCGCGCCACACCATCGCGTTATCGTCGGTCACCAGATAACCAATGGAGTTGGTCGCCAGACCGTGGACGCTGATCGGTGCCATGCGCGTACCGTCCGGGGAGGTCGGGCGCTGGTTTTCGGTGCCGAGCATGGTCGGAATCGACGGGCCATAGATATCGGCATCAAGGATGCCCACTTTGGCCCCTTCTGCCGCCAGCGCCAGCGCGAGGTTTACCGCGGTGGAGGATTTACCCACGCCGCCTTTACCGGAGCTGACCGCGATGATGTTTTTCACGCCGTTGACGCCGGTCTGATTTTTAACGCGCTTCAGGGTGGCGATGCTGTGCGACAGCTTCCAGTCAATCGCGCTCGCGCCGGTGATGCGCAGCAGATCGGCGCTGCACTGCTCTTTCAGCTCGTCAAACGCGGTGCGCCAGGCAAACGGCATCACCAGTTCAATATGAATGGTGTCGTCCAGCCAGGCGACGTGGTGCAGCGCTTTCAGCGCGGTGAGATTGTGCTTAAGCGTTGGGTGCTGAAAATTTGCCAGTGTACCGGCAACCATGGCGCGCAGGGCTTCCGGGGATTTGGCCTGGGATTGCGAACTCATCCCGACTCCTTTGTTGTTCTGATGTTAAAAAATTGAGTCTGAGAATCATAACAGAGTCCGGGGGAGTAAGACGACACTAAACGCCCGGCTTGCTTTGGCCTGGTGTGCTTTAAATGCGGTGTACCGGGCTGGCAGATAGATGCAGGTCGTCAGGGGACAATAAATTCAACCAGATACCTGCGCAACGCCCCGCCGGGTTTCATCAGAATGTACTCCGCGGCCCAGGTTTCACCTGAACGATAGTTACCGTTCGGCAGGCACTGCTTCCAGGCAGGCCAAGTGACATAATGCCGCCGGGGATTGGTTTCATGAACCGGGTAAATAGCGTACTGGGTAAAAACATCACCAGGCTCGGCGTCTTTGGTACCTGCACACAACTCGCCGTTAATGACTGTCACGTCACCTGTATGATCAAAGGTTGCCTTGTCGCCAGTACACCCGCACAAGAACATAATCGACATTAAATAAGCAGACTTCATTGCAATCCTTTGCTGCCAGCTGCAGCGATTTTTTATCGCTGTTTCAGGCAGATTGTGACTGGTTAAAGGCTATCCACAATAACGATTAACTCAGGGAAATACAGGTTCAGGTGCCATTAATGGCGACAACCAGGAATTTTAAGCAGCGCAGAATCTGAGTTATGGAAACTGAAACTGAAGCGCTCAGGCGGGATATCGCGCCCTTAACAACAGTGCCTTACCTGCTATCGATTTTTTCCGCCGTTTTACCGCCTCGCGGTACTCAACGCGGGTTGATTCGGGTAGTATTACTCCCCCATTTGCCACAGAAGACGTAATACTCACTATGACTCAAGTCGCGAAAAAGATTCTGGTAACGTGCGCGCTGCCGTACGCCAACGGCTCCATTCACTTAGGCCACATGCTGGAGCACATCCAGGCTGATGTCTGGGTCCGTTACCAGCGAATGCGCGGCCACGAGGTCAATTTCATCTGTGCGGATGACGCCCACGGTACGCCGATCATGCTGAAAGCCCAGCAGCTTGGCATCACTCCGGAGCAGATGATTGGTGAAATGAGTCAGGAGCATCAGACCGATTTCGCAGGCTTCAACATCAGCTACGACAACTATCACTCGACCCACAGCGACGAGAACCGCGAGCTGTCCGAGCTGATCTACACGCGTCTGAAAGAGAACGGCTTCATTAAGAACCGCACCATCTCTCAGCTCTACGATCCGGAAAAAGGGATGTTCCTGCCGGACCGTTTCGTCAAAGGCACCTGCCCGAAATGTAAATCTCCGGACCAGTACGGCGATAACTGCGAAGTGTGCGGCGCGACCTACAGCCCGGCCGAGCTGATTGAGCCGAAGTCCGTGGTGTCCGGCGCGACGCCGGTGATGCGCGACTCCGAACACTTCTTCTTCGACCTGCCCTCCTTCAGCGCCATGCTGCAGGCGTGGACCCGCAGCGGTGCGCTCCAGGAGCAGGTAGCGAACAAGATGCAGGAGTGGTTCGAATCCGGCCTGCAACAGTGGGATATTTCCCGTGATGCGCCCTACTTCGGCTTTGAAATCCCTGACGCGCCGGGCAAATACTTCTACGTCTGGCTGGACGCGCCTATCGGCTACATGGGTTCCTTCCGCAACCTGTGCGACAAGCGTGGCGATACCACCAGCTTTGATGAGTACTGGAAAAAAGACTCCAGCGCCGAGCTGTATCACTTCATCGGGAAAGACATCGTCTATTTCCACAGTCTGTTCTGGCCAGCGATGCTGGAAGGCAGCGGTTTCCGCAAGCCGACCAACCTGTTTGTCCACGGCTACGTGACGGTGAACGGCGCGAAGATGTCAAAATCCCGCGGCACCTTCATTAAAGCCAGCACCTGGCTGAACCACTTTGACGCTGACAGCCTGCGCTACTACTACGCCGCGAAACTCTCGTCGCGCATCGACGACATCGACCTGAACCTGGAAGATTTCGTACAGCGCGTGAATGCCGATATCGTGAATAAAGTGGTTAACCTCGCCTCGCGTAACGCCGGCTTTATCGCCAAACGCTTCGACGGCAAGCTGGCCGCTGAACTGGCAGACCCGGCACTTTATAAAACCTTCACCGACGCGGCGGCCACCATTGGCGACGCGTGGGAGAGCCGCGAGTTCGGTAAAGCGGTGCGCGAAATCATGGCGCTGGCGGATCTCGCTAACCGCTATGTTGACGAGCAGGCTCCGTGGGTGGTGGCGAAACAGGAAGGCCGCGATGCTGACCTGCAGGCCATCTGCACCATGGGTCTGAATATGTTCCGCGTGCTGATGACCTGGCTCAAGCCGGTGCTCCCGTCCCTGAGCGAGCGCGCTGAGGCGTTCCTGAATACCGAGCTGAGCTGGGACAGCATCAACGCCCCGCTGCTCGGCCATACGGTCAACAGCTTTAAAGCCCTGTATAACCGCATCGAGATGAAACAGGTGGAAGCGCTGGTGGAAGCGTCAAAAGAAGAAGTGAAAGCCGCAGCGGCTCCGGCTACCGGCCCGCTGGCAGACGATCCGATTCAGGAGACCATCACCTTTGACGACTTCGCGAAAATCGATCTGCGCGTGGCGCTGATTGAGAACGCGGAATTTGTCGACGGCTCCGACAAGCTGCTGCGCCTGACGCTGGATCTCGGCGGCGAGAAGCGTAACGTCTTCTCCGGCATCCGCTCCGCCTATCCGGAGCCGCAGGCGCTGATTGGTCGCCTGACGGTGATGGTTGCGAACCTCGCGCCGCGCAAAATGCGCTTCGGCATGTCCGAAGGCATGGTGATGGCGGCCGGTCCTGGCGGGAAAGATATCTTCCTGTTAAGCCCGGACAGCGGCGCCCAGCCGGGTCAGCAGGTGAAATAAGCAAAACGCCCTCGAATGAGGGCGTTTTTGTGTGCGCGTGGAAAAGCGTCTGGCGTCAGGCGCTTTTCGCGTTATGCCGCGTCGCCAGCCCACGCAGGAAGTAGCGCAGCACCTGGTCGCCGCATTCGCGGAAGTTTTTATGATCCGGGGCGCGCATCATGGCGGTGATTTCCGGCATCGAAATGCGGAACTGTTGTTCGGTGAGGATCGCCAGAATATCGTCGGTTTTCAGCGAGAAGGCGATACGCAGCTTCTTCAGCACGATGTTGTTGTTCAGGCGACGTTCGGCTGCCAGCGGCGGTGTGCTTTCGTCGCGACCGCGTTTGTCATAGATCAGACCGTTGAGAAAACTCGACAGGACGATGTCCGGGCAGCGCTGAAAACCGTCCTCTTCTTCCTTTTTCATCCAGCCCTCAATCTGTGCCGGCGTGGCATCGACCTCGGCAAGCGCCAGAATCCGCACCAGCCCCTCATTATTCGTTTTGAGCGTATAGCGCAGGCTACGTAAAATATCGTTATTCAGCATGGTGTCTTCGGTTTTATCATTGCGGGCGCGCAGTGTACCATTTTCAAAGCGGAGATGCCGCGCCAGAATCAGTACAAAAGCCGCGTAGCGCTTCCAGGGACGATATATCGCGGCTACAGTTAACAGGGAAAGGTAAGGGCAGAGGAACGAAATGGCATTTTACACAATTGGGGAAGTGGCGGAGTTGTGCAATGTCAACCCGGTTACGCTGCGCGCCTGGCAGCGGCGGTATGGATTACTTAAGCCACAGCGCACCGACGGCGGCCACCGGCTGTTCACCGAAGAGGACATCGAGCGCATCCACGAGATAAAGCGCTGGATTGAAGGTGGCGTGCAGGTCAGTAAAGTGAAAGCCCTGCTCAGCGAGGAAGAGAGTAACCAGCAGAGCGGCTGGCACGAGCACCAGGCGACGCTGATGCACCACCTGCAAAACAGCGGCCCGACGCAGCTGCGCAAGTGGATTGCGGAAGTGGGCAAGGAACACTCTGTCGCGACGCTGGTGACGCACCTGTATGTGCCGCTGCGCCGACGCCTGCACGGTCAGCAGGCGACGCTGACCGCGATGCTGAGTCTGCTTGATGGTATTCTGATTGGTCATATTTCGGTGTGCCTGGCGCAGGCACGCAGAAGAGCCGGTCGCGATGCGCTTATCGTTGGCTGGAATATCACTGATGCTACGCGGCTGTGGCTGGCGGCCTGGTCGGCGCTGGATCAGGGCTGGCGTCCGGAGGTGCTGGCGCACCCGCTGACCCAGCTGCGTCCGGAGATGTTTCCCGGCCAGACGCTGCTCATCTGGTGCGGTGATGACCCCTCCCCCGCGCAGCGTATGCAGATTGAAACCTGGCAGCAGGAAGGGCAGCCGGTCGCGCTGCTTGGCTAAGCGGGTATATTTGACGGCCACTTCACCGTATAATCCCCCGGTCTGAATAAGGAGCACACCATGAAATTTACCAAAGCCGCGCTGGTTACCGGCATGATCGTAATGGCTATTGGCGGTATCGGCGGCGTGATGCTGGCTGGCTACACCGTTATCCTGCATGCCGGGTCGTAAGCCGTACTAACCGCTCAAAACCACGATCGACAATAATGGCCAGCAATGCCACCAGCAGCGCCCCCTGCATCACATAAGCCGTATTAAATCCGCTCAGGCCGATGATGATCGGCGTCCCGAGCGTGCTGGCCCCCACCGTTGAGGCGATAGTCGCCGTCCCGATGTTGATAATCACCGAAGTTCTCACGCCCGCCAGGATCACCGGGGCGGCCAGCGGCAGCTCGACCTTAACCAGCTGCTGCATCCGGCTCATGCCCATGCCGGTCGCCACCTCTTTTGCCCCTTCCGGCACCGACGCCAGTCCGGCCAGCGTCCCCTGCACCACCGGCAACAGGCCATAGATTGTCAGGGCAATCAGCGCCGGATCGCGCCCGAACCCCATCACCGGCACCGCTACCGCCAGCACCGCCACCGGGGGAAAGGTCTGTCCGGCCGCCACCACCGTTTCTGCCAGGGTGCGAAACTCGCGTCCCCACGGGCGGGTGACCATAATGCCCAGCGCCATGCCGATAACCACCGCCGCGAAGCTGGAGATGGCTACCAGCTCCAGGTGCGCCAGCGCGAGATTAACAAACGACTCCTGCTGATATACCGGGCGCGGCTGCTGCGGGAACAACCAGGCGAACAGCGCCTCGCTGTGGGGCAACGCGATCAGCAAGGCGATAAAGGCCGCCATCAGCCAGAGCAGCGGATCACGGAGCAGGCGCACGGCTCACCTCCGGCACGTCCGCCAGCAGATCGCGGAAGTGCAGCACGCCGCACGGTTCGCCCTGGGCTGATACCACTGGTAGCGCATCACACTGGCGCTCGACAAAGTGCGACAGCGCTTCGCGCAGCGTCAGATGTGTCACCACCCCTTCCCCGTCGAGCCGCTCGTGAGGACGCAGATACTCCCCGACGGTGCGCAGAGAGAGCAGCCGCACCCCCAGCTCGCTGCGACCAAAGAAGTCGCGCACAAAAGCATTTTCCGGGTGCGTCAGCAGCTGCAGCGGCGTGCCCTGCTGCACCACGCGCCCGTTATCCATCAGCACCAGGTGGTCCGCCAGCTGCAGCGCTTCGTCGATATCGTGAGTCACCAGAATAATGGTGCGGCCCAGCAGGCGGTGGATGCGCCGCATCTCCTGCTGAAGCGCCGCCCGCGTCACCGGATCGAGCGCACCGAACGGTTCATCCATCAGCAGCACTTCCGGGTCGGCGGCCAGCGCCCGCGCCACGCCGACGCGCTGCTGCTGCCCGCCGGACAGCTCATGGGGAAAGCGGCTGCGGAACTGCGCCGGGTCAAGCCCCAGCAGCCCCAGCAGTTCATCGACGCGCTCAGCAATGCGCCCCTTCGGCCATTTCAACAGCGACGGCACCGTGGCGATGTTCTGCGCCACCGTCCAGTGCGGGAACAGGCCGATGGACTGGATGGCATAGCCCATGCGGCGGCGCAGCGCCTGAAGCGGATAGTCGCGGATCGGTTTTCCCGACAGCAAAATGCGCCCGCTGTCATGTTCCACCAGCCGGTTGATCATCTTCAGGGTGGTGGATTTTCCCGAGCCGGAGGTGCCGATCAGCACCGAGAACGCCCCTTCCTTAAACTGCAGCGAGACGTTATCCACCGCCGCCGCGCCGCCATAAATTTTACTTACCTGGTCAAATTCAATCATGGTGCTTTGCCTCCAGCGCGGCGATAGCAAGATTAAACAGCGCATCCATTATTACCGCGAGCGCAATCACCGGGATGACACCCAGCAGCACCAGATCGAGCGCGCTGCTGAGCAATCCCTGAAACACCAGCGCGCCAAAACCGCCAGCGCCAATCAGCGCCGCGATCACCGCCATGCCTACCGTCTGGATCGCCACCACCCGCAGGCTACGCAGCAGAACCGGCAGCGCCAGCGGCACCTGGGCTTTGAAGAAAATCTGGCGCGATGACATGCCCATCGCCCGGGCGCTCTCCAGCACCTCGCGCGGCACCTGCCCCAGGCCCGCCACCACGCCGCGTACCAGCGGCAACAGCGCGTAGAGCACCAGCGCAATCAGCGCCGGGGCCAGCCCGATGCCCGAAATGCCCCACTGCCCCAGCAGCGGCAACGCGCTGGCCAGCCCGGAAAGCGGCACCATCAGTAGCCCAAACAACGCCACCGACGGCACGGTCTGAATCACGTTCAGCACGGCAAAAACCGGTGCCTGGGAGGCGGGACGACGGTGGCACCACAGGCCGACAGCAATCCCGATCGCCAGCGCCGGGACCAGCGTTCCGAACAGCAGCGTCAGGTGCTGCCCCACCGCATCATTGAACACGTCCTGACGGTTGCTGTACTCCCTGAGCAGCGACAGCGCATCAAACCCGCCGCTGAGCAGCAGCGCGAGAGGTATAAGCAGTAACTGGAGATTAAGCAGCACGCGGACCAGCGCCGTTTTGAACAGCCGCTGCGCCGCATCACTGAACATCAGCAGGATCATCGCCAGCATCAGCCACAGCCCGCTGCCTACCGACACCCGCGCCAGTGCCCCGCTGTCAGCGATAAGCTGGCGGGCCGCATCGCCGCTGCGCCACATCAGCAGCGCAAACAGCGCTTCGCTGAGCAGCAACGTTGCCGCCAGGGCTTTGCGCCCCGGAACAAAAGCCAGCACTACCAGCGCTGCCCAAAGCAGTGCCGGCTGCCAGAATGCAGCAGCCGCAAGATCGCTTACATGAACCGGGGAGCCTGACACCAGACGGTTCGGTGCCAGCGACAGAAACGGCAACAGGGCGGCGGCAGCCATTACAAGTAACAGCAGCAGCACCACCCGATTGTGACATCGTATCAACACGCAACCATCCTTTGGCTTACTTCACAAACCCTTTCTGCTTCAGGTAATCCGCCGCCACCTTTTTCGCGTCCAGCCCTTCCACCGCGATGCTGGCGTTAAGCTGCTGGAGCGTTTTTTCATCGAGGCTGGCGAATACCGGCTTCAGCCAGCTGTCCAGCTGCGGATACTGTTTGAGCACCGCCTCACGCACCACCGGCGTCGGAGCGTAGATCGGCTGTACGCCTTTCGGATCGGTCAGGGTTTGCAGACCCAGCGCCGCCACCGGGCCATCGGTGCCGTAAGCCATCGCAGCATTCACGCCGGAGGTTTGCTGTGCCGCGGCTTTGATGGTGACCGCGGTATCGCCCCCGGCCAGTGACAGCGTCTGGTTCTGATTGAGCTTAAAGCCGTAGGCCTTCTCGAAGGCAGGCAGCGCATCGGCACGCTCGATAAATTCAGCGGAGGCCGCCAGTTTGAATTCGCCGCCCTCTTTCAGATAGCGCCCGAGATCGTCGAGCGAGGTCAGATTATTTTTCTTCGCCAGATCCTGACGCACCGCGATGGTCCAGGTGTTGTTGGCCGGAGCCGGGGTAAGCCACACCAGCTTGTTCTGCTCAGCGTCGAGCTTTTTCACTTTCTCGTAACCCTGCTGCGCGTTCTTCCACGCCGCGTCGTTCTCGTCTTTAAAGAAGAACGCGCCGTTGCCGGTGTATTCCGGGTAAATATCCAGCTCGCCGGAGGTGATCGCCCCGCGCACTACCGGCGTGGTACCGAGCTGCACTTTATTGACCGTTTTGACGTCATGGCTCTCCAGCACCTGCAGAATAATGTTGCCGAGCAGCGCCCCTTCGGTATCAATTTTAGAACCCACTTTAACCGGATCCGCCGCCTGTGCCGTGCCTGCTACCATCAGCCCCGCAAACAGCGGCGCAAGTTTCCACACTGGAATAGTCATCATCGTTCCTCGTTATTTCCCGGCCCGGTTCATGGGCTTACGAAAAAGCGTAGTCGATAATCAGGCGAGACGCTCTGCCCCCTGTTGTAAAGACGCAAGCAGGTGCGCACTCCCATCGCGCTGCTGCTTTCCCAACACCCATAAAAAAAGGCCGGTTATCCGGCCTTTTTTGTTTTTTACAGTTACTGCAGTTCAAACTCGCCCTGCTTCACCCGCGCGGAGTCGAGGCCGATAAAGACGTTAAACGTGCCAGGCTCGGCGTCGTATTTCATCCGCTGGTTCCAGAACTTCAGCGCTTCAACGTCAATCGGGAAGCTAACGGTCTGGGTTTCGCCCGGCTTGAGCATCACCTTGTCGAACCCTCTCAGCTGTTTCACCGGACGGCTGACCGAGGCGGTCACGTCCTGGAGATACATCTGCACCACGGTTTCCCCGGCGCGTTTCCCGGTGTTGGTCACGTCGACGCTGGCGGTGACCTTGCCGTCACGTTTCATGGTCGGCGACGACAGTTTCACGTCCGACACGGTGAAGGTGGTGTAGCTCAGACCGAAGCCGAACGGATAGAGCGGGCCATTGGCTTCATCGAAGTAGCGCGAGGTGTATTTGTTCGGTTTTTCCGGGTTGTACGGGCGACCGGTATTGAGATGGCTGTAGTACACCGGGATCTGCCCGACCGAGCGCGGGAAGGAGATCGGCAGTTTGCCGGACGGGTTGTAGTCACCAAACAGCACGTCGGCGATGGCGTTCCCGCCTTCGGTACCGGCATACCAGGTTTCCAGTAGCGCATCGGCCTGCTGATCCTCTTTCACCAGCGCCAGCGGACGCCCGTTCATCAGCACCAGCACCAGCGGCTTGCCGGTAGCTTTCAGCGCGGCGATCAGGTCGCGCTGGCTCTGAGGAAGGATCAGATCGGTACGGCTGGAGGCCTCATGTGCCATCCCCTGAGCTTCACCCACCGCCGCGACGACAACGTCGGCGTTTTTGGCAGCGGCTACCGCTTCATCAATCATCGCCTGCGGAGTGCGTTTATCCACCACCACTGCCGGTTCATACTGGTTCAGGAAATCGACGATGCCTTTGTCATCGGTAACGTTAGCGCCTTTGGCATAGACGATCTTCGCGTTATCACCGACGGCATTTTTGATGCCGGTGAGCAGCGTCACCGACTGATCGGCGACGCCGGCGGCTGACCAGCTGCCCATGATATCGCGCTTGCTGTCAGCCAGCGGCCCTACTACGGCAATGGTACCGGATTTTTTCAGCGGCAGCGTTTCCAGACGGTTTTTCAGCAGCACCAGACTTTCACGCGCCACCTTGCGCGCCTCGTCGCGGTGCAGGCGGCTCTCAGCATTGGTGTCCTGCGGGTCACTCTCTTTCGCCCCCAGGTGGCTGTACGGGTCGTTGAACAGGCCCATGTCATATTTGACGTTCAGTACGTGGCGCGCCGCGTCGTCCAGCTCCGCCATTGTCACCTTGCCGCTCTTGATAAGCCCCGGCAGATACTTGCTGTAATACTCATCGGCCATGCTCATATCGACGCCGGCTTTAATTGCCACGCGCACCGCGTCTTCCGGATCGGCGGCGGTGCCGTGCTTGATCAGCTCTTTAATGGCACCGTGATCGGAGATGGTGATGCCCTTGAAGCCCCAGTCGCCACGCAGCAGATCTTTCAGCAGCCAGGAATCAGACGCGGCCGGAGCACCGTTCAGCGAGTTCAGAGCCATCATCACCCCGCCGCTGCCCGCATCCAGCGCCTCTTTGTACGGCGGCATATAGTCGTTGAACAGGCGCTGCGCGCTCATATCAACGGTGTTGTACTCCTTCCCGCCCTCAACTGCACCGTAGGCGGCGAAGTGCTTCACGCTGGTCATCACCGAGTAGCGATCCGCCGGGCTTTTGCCCTGCATTGACTCCACCATAGTTTTGCCCATCTGGCTGGTCAGGAAGGTGTCTTCGCCAAAGCCTTCAGAGATACGACCCCAGCGCGCGTCGCGCGAGACGTCAACCATGGGCGCCCAGGTCATATTCAGCCCGTCATCCGCCGCCTCGTAAGCCGAGACGCGCCCGACGGTTTTCACCGCGTCGAGATTGAACGACGATGCCAGACCGAGGCTAATCGGGAACACGGTACGCTGACCGTGCACCACGTCATAGGCGAAGAACAGAGGAATTTTCAGGCGGCTGAGCTGCATCACCTGATCCTGCATGGCGCGGATGTCCTGACGAGTGACGGTGTTGAAAATTGCCCCCACCTGCCCTTCTTTGATCATGTCGCGGATCGCCTCTTTCGGGTTATCCGGGCCGACGCTTATCAGGCGCAGCTGGCCGATTTTTTCATCGACCGTCATTTTCGTGAGGAGATCCGCAACGAAGGCATCCCGCGCTTCGGGGGTTAACGGACGATCGCCGGACGGGTCAGCAGCCAGGGCAGGTTGCAGCGCAAGGCTGACAGCGACACCTACAGAACAGAGCCATTTCATGTAGTAATTCTCTCGGTTAGACGGTCTGATAATGTGAGTCTGCTCGTAAGAGCATGAAGATAAGCACGCAGTGTGCCATAAGCGTAAACGGGTAAGAAGCGTCACGCCACGCCTGTTCTCTGATTTTTCTGCGATTTATCCCGTTCGCTTTGGCGCCTGAGGGCTATGATTAAAGACGTTATTTCCGCCTGACCACAAGGAGTGGACATGTCCCGTACCCTACAAACTACGCTGATAAACGAACTCACCCGGCTGGTGGGCAGCCAGCACCTGCTCACCGACCCGGAAAAAACCGCGCGCTACCGCAAGGGCTTTCGTTCCGGTCAGGGCGATGCTGCCGCCGTGGTGTTTCCCGGCTCGCTGCTGGAGCTCTGGCGCGTACTCAACGCCTGCGTGGCGGCGGATGCCATCATTCTGATGCAGGCTGCCAATACCGGGCTGACCGAAGGCTCCACGCCTAATGGCAACGATTATGACCGCGAGATCGTCATCATCAGCACACGCCGCCTCGATAAGCTCCAGCTGCTGGACGACGGAAAACAGGTGCTGGCCTTCCCCGGCACCACGCTTTATCAACTGGAAAAAGCGCTCAAGCCGCTGGGGCGCGAGCCGCACTCGGTGATTGGCTCCTCGTGCATCGGGGCGTCGGTTATCGGCGGGATCTGCAACAACTCCGGCGGTTCGCTGGTGCAGCGCGGCCCGGCTTACACCGAAATGGCGCTCTATGCACGCATCGACGAGCAGGGAAAACTGCATCTGGTGAACCACCTGGGTATCGATCTGGGTGCCACGCCGGAGCAGATCCTCTCCACGCTGGATGATGAGCGCCTGAAGCCAGGCCAGGTGCGTCACGATGGCCGTCTGGCTTCGGATCACGATTACGTTTCCCGCGTGCGCGACGTGGATGCGGATACCCCGGCACGCTTTAATGCCGATCCGGATCGCCTGTTTGAAGCTTCGGGCTGCGCCGGGAAACTGGCAGTGTTTGCCGTACGCCTCGATACCTTTGTCGCCGAAAAGCGCCAGGAGGTGTTTTACATCGGCACCAACGACCCGGCGGTGCTGACGAACATTCGCCGCCATATTCTGGCCAACTTCGCAACCCTGCCGGTGGCCGGGGAGTATATGCACCGCGATATCTACGACATCGCCGAGCGCTACGGCAAAGACACCTTCCTGATGATCGACAAGCTCGGCACCGACAAGATGCCGTTGTTCTTCAACATCAAAGGCCGTACCGATGCGATGCTGGAGAAGGTGCGCTTCTTCCGCCCTAATTTCACCGACCGGGCGATGCAGAAGCTGGGGAATATTTTCCCGAGCCATCTGCCGCCGCGCATGAAAAGCTGGCGCGAAAAGTATGAGCACCATCTGCTGCTGAAAATGGCCGGAGAGGGTATCGCTGAAGCCCAGGCCTGGCTGTCGGAGTACTTTAAAACCGCCGACGGGGACTTCTTCGCCTGCACCCCGGAGGAAGGCAGCAAAGCGTTCCTGCACCGTTTCGCCGCGGCGGGGGCGGCGGTGCGCTATCACGCGGTGCATCACGACGAGGTGGAAGACATCCTCGCGCTGGATATCGCCCTGCGCCGCAACGATACCGACTGGTTCGAAACCCTGCCGCCGGAGATCGACAGCCAGCTGGTGCACAAGCTCTATTACGGGCACTTCATGTGTCACGTGTTCCACCAGGATTACATCGTGAAAAAAGGCGTGGACGTGCATGCCCTGAAAGAACAGATGCTGGCGCTGCTGCGCGAACGCGGGGCGCAATACCCGGCGGAACACAACGTCGGGCATCTTTACCAGGCCCCCCCGGCGCTGGCGCAGTTTTATCGCGAAAATGACCCTACCAACAGCATGAACCCCGGTATCGGCAAGACCAGTAAGCGCAAATACTGGGGCGATACGCTGCCGGACCAGGCTACGCCCGGAGCAGAACAAGAAATCATTCGCTAACAGGCTGTTCGGCACGCGAACTCCGTACTACATTATCCGCATCTTGCCGAAGATATATTCTTCGGCTTTTTTGATAATGACAGGAATCTCGCTATGTCCGTAGTCGAAGTGCTGCCGCTGGCAGATATTGAAATACGCGATGCCAAACCGGACGACAGCACCGCCATTGCCACCATCTATACCTGGCACGTTCTGCATGGCCGCGCCTCGTTTGAAGAAGTTCCGCCAACCGCAGAGCAAATGGCGGAACGGATGCAGGCGGTTCAGGCGCAGGGGCTGCCCTGGCTGGTGGCGATGTACCGCGGCATTCTGGTGGGATATTGCTATGCAGACAGCTATCGCCCGCGTCAGGCGTACCGTTATACCCTGGAAGAGTCTATCTACGTGGATGCCAGCATGACGGGACGGGGCATCGGCAGTGGATTGCTGATGGCGCTGATCGCCCGCTGCGAGGCGGGGCCGTGGCGTCAGCTGCTGGCGGTGATTGGCGACGGGGATAACAACCCCGCGTCGCTGCGTCTGCACAAGCAACTGGGTTTCGTGAAGGCCGGGCAGTTGCGCAGCGTCGGTTACAAGATGGGCGCCTGGCGCGACACCATCATCATGCAGCGCCCGCTGAATGACGGCGACTGGACGCTGCCGGAGTAGCTCAGGCATAACGCACCCTCTCTTTTCAGAGAGGGTACGGTAAAAACATTACTCCACGCTCGCCATCTGCGCCGCTTTCTGGCGCTTATAGCTCAACGCTGACGCCGGCACCGGCGTCACCTTCCCGGTTTCAATCCAGGTCCGTAGCCGGCTCGCGTCGGCAAAATGGGTGTACTTCCCGAACGCATCCATCACCACCAGCGCCACCGGGCGATTATTGATCAGGGTGCGCATCACCAGGCAGTGGCCTGCCGCATTGGTAAAGCCGGTTTTGGTCAGCTGAATATTCCAGTTATCGCGGTACACCAGATGGTTGGTGTTACGGAACGGCAGGGTGTACGCCGGGCTGGAGAAGGTCGCC
Source organism: Siccibacter colletis (assembly GCF_025914095.1). Classification (NCBI taxonomy): domain Bacteria; kingdom Pseudomonadati; phylum Pseudomonadota; class Gammaproteobacteria; order Enterobacterales; family Enterobacteriaceae; genus Siccibacter; species Siccibacter colletis. Next base: position 2,709,508 of record NZ_CP074352.1, read on the forward strand.
ATCTCCTCGCGGGTGGTGCTGAGCTGGCCGATGAGCGGATACTGCTTGCTGGCGATTAGCAGCTTCGTCAGGTCGCGGGCGGTGGAGACGTTCTGGATCGACAGCCCCGTCGGTTCAACGAAGCGCGTATGGGTCATGCCCAGCGCTTTCGCTTTGGCGTTCATGGCGCGGATAAACGCGTCATACCCGCCGGGATAATGGTGCGCGAGGCTCGCAGCGGCACGGTTCTCAGAGGACATCAGCGCCAGCAGCAGCATGTTTTTGCGGCTGATCTCGCTGTTGAGACGCACGCGGGAGTATATCCCTTTCATCTCTGGCGTATGGCTGATGTCCACCTTCAGCTTCTCATCGAGCGGCAGGCTGGCGTCCAGCACCACCATCGCCGTCATCACTTTAGTGATGGAGGCTATCGGGCGCACCAGATCGGGATGGCTGGAAAAGATCACCTTGTTGGTTTCAAGATCGACGATCATCGCACTCCCGGAGGCGATTTCCGGCTGGGAGGGCTGAACAACGGGCGTGGTTTTGGCTACGGCCTGTGGCAGCGCGGGCACGGCCATAAACAGGGCAAGGCTAAGCAGAGAAAAACGGATAGTTTTCGGCATGGCGGTCATTCTGTCGATTATTCATGTGCGTGATGGCGCACACCGCATCCGTCAGTACGCTGAATAACGGAGCTGGCGCCGGCATGATACTCCGGCGTCCTGCTCTGTCGCTACTGGAGAATCGTGACGAAACACTGCAACGCGGGGGCGCGGCAGCCCGCTCCCCCGCGACATTCAGAATAGACGATATCCGTAGCCCCACAAGATCACCGACAGCGCCAGCAGCACCTCAAGCAGCAGCACGCCAATCGCAAGGGTAGAGCTGGAGAAGCTCATCCCCTCTTCGCGGTCAATGTTCAGGAAGGTCGGAATGCCGACGTAAAGCAGATAGCCGGTGTAAAACAGCGCGGCGGTACCCACCAGTGCGCACAGCCACACCAGCGGCCAGAGCGCCACCACACCGCTCAAGAACAGCGGCGTCGCCACGTAGCCGGCAAACACCATGCAGCGCGCCAGGGTCGGGCGCTGCGGATAGCGACGCGCCATCCACCAGATTATCCGCCCCATCACCGCCACACCGGCCAGCATCAGGGCGTAGAACAGCACTGCCAGATAAAACCCGGTAAACAACGAGAGCTTAACGACGTTGCCCTCGCCGAAGTCCCAGCCAATCTGCGTAGTGCCGATAAAGGCGCAGATCACCGGTACGGCGGCCATGATCAGCACATGGTGGGTGTAGTGGTAGGTTACGGATTCATTTTCGCGCTTGATAGACTGCATTTCGCGATCGGGATGGGAGAAGAGTCCCCAGACGTGGTTCATATAACCCCCTTCAGGTGGTCATGTGTAAAAGCGCGTCAGGACCAGCCCGCCGCGACCTGTCCTCCCAAGTATACGTCAGATTCTGATTATTTTTTGCCCACCTCGTCGCGCCCCGGTCAACCGCTCAGGCGTGAGGGTGTATGCTGAAAAGAAATATGAACAGGGAGAAGTATTAGTCTGGTGGATATTAATCAACTGATTTCGCAGTACGGGTACGCGGCGCTGCTCATCGGCAGCGTAGCGGAGGGAGAAACCATCACCTTGCTGGGCGGAGTGGCGGCGCATCAGGGACTGCTGCGTTTCCCGCTGGTGGTGCTGGCGGTGGCGCTGGGTGGCATGATCGGCGATCAGCTGCTCTATCTGGTCGGGCGCCATTTTGGCGAGCGCATTCTTCAGCACCGGCGGCTCCAGCGCCATCAGCACAAAATCGATCGCGCCAGAACGCTGATTACCCGCCACCCGTGGTTGTTCGTCATCGGTACGCGTTTTATGTACGGTTTTCGCATTATCGGGCCGATTATTATCGGTGCCAGCCGCCTGCCGCCGCGCGTGTTCCTGCCGCTTAATATCCTCGGGGCCGTGGTCTGGGCGACGCTGTTTACCACCCTGGGCTATGTGGGTGGGGAAGTGATCGCACCGTGGCTGCACGCGCTCGATCAGCATTTGAAACACCTGGTGTGGGTAGTCGGGGCGGTGATACTCGTCTGGCTGGTGCGGTTTGCGCTGCGGCGCTGGAAAGCAAAGCGCCAGCCGTAGCTGGCGCGTGCGCTTAACGCTGGGCGTTGAACTGCGGGTTGGCAAGCATAAAGCCGCCGTCAACGATAAAGGATTGCCCGGTGGTGTAGCTGGCCCCTTCGCCAGCCAGCCAGGCGACCAGGCTGGCAATTTCAAAGGTTTCCCCCGGACGCGCCATCGGCACAATCGGCAGCGAGCCGGGTTTGGCATCACCTTCGTCCATGTCGTTCATCGGCGTGGCAATCGCTCCCGGCGCGACGGCGTTCACCAGAATGCCGTGCTCCACCAGCTCCAGCGCCATCGACTTGGTCAGCCCGCCGAGGGCATGCTTCGCGGCAGTATAGGCGCTCGCTTCCGGCAGCGGGGTATGCTCATGCACGGAGGTAATGTTGATGATGCGTCCGCCCTGCCCCTGCTTCACCATCGCCTTTGCGGCAATCTGCGAGACCAGGAATGCGCCGTCCACGTCCACGGTGAATATCTTGCGCCAGTCGTCAAACGCCAGTTCAAGGAACGGTGCCTTCGACATCGCGCCGGCGTTATTCACCAGCACGTCGATCCGCCCGAAGCGATCGATCAGGGTCTGAATCGCCTGCGCACCCTCCGGCAGGTGACCGAGGTCGAGCTGGATCATCTCTGCCCGGCGCCCCAGGGCTTCAACGTCCTGCGCGGTTTCACTCGCCCCCTCGTCGTCCGAGTGCCAGGTGATGCCGATATCAAACCCCTGCTCCGCCAGCAGCAGCGCGCATTTTTTGCCGATGCCTGAATCGGATGCGGTAACAATTGCCACTTTGTTTCCAAAACTCATCTTGACCTCCGTGGTGTGCGATTAAGCGCTAAGTATAGGCGGTGGGGATTAAGCAACCGTAAATATGGGAAAAGCCCGGTGCTGACGCGTCGTTTAATTGCCGTTTAGCAATCGGGGAGGAAATCCGATGCAGAGCGTCTACACTTTTCATAACGTAAACAAGACATTCGCGCGACGAAGGAGTAAGGGATGAAGATTTTACTGTGGGCAATTTTGATTATTTTCCTGATCGGTCTGCTGGTAGTAACCGGCGTGTTCAAAATGATTTTCTGAACACGCCCCTCTGTCAGCGCTGCGTCTGCGGCGCTGGCATCCAGCGATATCCCTGCCCGTTCTTCTCCACTTTCCCGATGCCCGGGAACGCAATATGCGCCGACGCAATCCAGTCTCCGTCCGCTGCCGCTTTTTCTAAGACCTGCTTACGCGTAGCCACCGCCTGCGTCTGATCGACATCGAAATGGATCGCCACCTCCGGCTGCGGCATCTGTACCGGTTCGGCATGAATAATATCGCCCCACAGCAGCAGCGTTTTACCGCCGTGCGTTACGCGGTAGATGACGCTACCCGGCGTATGGCCCGGTGCGGGAATGGCCTCGATGCCCTCGGCTATCTTCACCGGTGCCGTAAAGGTCTGAAGTTTTCCGGCATTAATCACCGGGCGCAGCGAGCGTTCCGATTCGGCAAAGGTATGACGCTGGCTGGCCTCAACCTGCGAGGCGTGTGCCGGGTCCAGCCAGAAATCGACATCCTTCTGCTCGACACGCACCGTCGCGTTGGGGAAGACCGGTACGCCGTCGTGCTGCAAGCCGCCCGAATGGTCGCCGTGAATATGCGTCAGCAGCACCTGGTCAATGGATTCCGGGGGAATACCGGCGGCGCGCAGGTTATCCGGCAGATGGCCGCCGGCGTTACCCAACAGCGCCCCGGCCCCGGTGTCCACCAGATAGCGCTGGCGACCGGTATCGATGACATAGGTATTAATGGCGGTCTCGGCCTGCGGCGTTTTCCCCACGGCGGCCATTCGGCTGGCCAGCGCTTCAGGCGTGATATGGGTAAGCAGTTTGTCCAGCGGCACCACCACCGAGCCATCAGACACCGCGGTAATGCGCCAGTCGCCGAGCGACATCTGCCATGAGGTGGCAGGCGTCGCGGCCTGAGTGGGTAAGGAGAGCACCGCCCCAACAAGGGCAGCAAGCAACAGGGAAGCTTTCATGGAATACTCCGTTGGCTAAAAAGTTGCTGAAGTATCCCCCGCCCGCTACTATCACTCCAATTGATTGGAGAAATAATGACTATCAAAGAGAATGATTTTCGCAAAATCGACCTCAATCTGCTGATCGCCTTTGCGGTGCTGTTTCGCGAGCAGAGCGTGTCGGCAGCGGCGGATAAGCTGCATCTCGGCCAGCCGGCGGTGAGCGGCGCGCTGTCGCGCCTGCGGGATATGTTTGACGATCCGCTGTTTATCCGCAGCGGCCACCGGATGCAGCCCACCGCCCGCGCCGTGGCGCTGCACAGCGAACTGATGCCGCTGCTGGAGCAGCTGCAGTCGGCGCTGTTTCAGCAGGCGGAGTTTCATCCTGCGCAGGCGCAGGTCACCGTCACGCTGGGCATGACCGACTGGGTGGAGATGTGGCTGATGCCGGTCCTGATCCCGGCGCTGCGTGCCGTGGCACCCGGCGTGCGTCTGAGCACGGTGGCGAGCGATCCGTTCAGCGATGCCGAGCGGCTGGAGGCCGGAGAGCTGGATATGGCGATAAGCGTTGCCACTGCCGGGCCGCGCTGGCTGGAGCGCGAACCCCTGACCGCGATGTCCTTAACTACACTGTGGCACCCGGCGCTGCTGCCGTTGCGCGGTGCGCCTGACGTGGACACCTTTACGACGTATCCGCATCTGCTGGTGAGCTACCGCGAAGCGAACAGCAGCCAGATTGATACCCTGCTGGCGAAACAGGGACTGGCGCGTCGCGTCAGCTATACCACGCCGCATTTCGCCGCCCTGCCGGGGCTGCTGGCGTCGCTACCGGCGTTCGCCAGCGTGCCCGCCGGGCTGGCGCAGGGATGGGAAAAAACATGGGGGCTGGCGTCAGCACCAGTGCCGCTGGAGGTGCCGCCGTTTACGCTGTCGCTGCTCTGGCACCAGCGCCATAACTCCGACCCGGCGCTGATGTGGCTGCGGGAGTTTATTCGCCGTCAGGTGGCGGAAATGACTGACGCGGCCGACTGCCCGTCGATGACCGCAGCAATAGCCTGAGACGTTTTCAGGGTGCGGATGGTATCAAAGAGATCGCCCGCGTCAGCGTACTCTTTGCGCAGATAGCCCAGCCATTGCTTGATGCGGGCGACGTGATACATCCCGGTGTCGCCCTGCTTCTCCAGCCGGACATACTTTTGCAGCAACGCCACCACCTGCGGCCACGGCATGCGCGGCTCGTTATATTTGATCACCCGGCTTAAATTCGGCACGTTCAGCGCCCCGCGCCCGATCATCACCGCATCGCAGCCGGTCACCGCCAGACAATCCTGCGCGCTCTGCCAGTCCCAGATTTCGCCGTTGGCGATCACCGGAATGTTCAGCCGCTGGCGGATCTCGCCGATGGCCTGCCAGTTAATACGCTCGGCTTTATAGCCATCCTCTTTGGTGCGGCCATGCACCACCAGCTCGCTGGCTCCCGCCTGCTGCACGGCATCGGCGATCTCAAACTGCCGCGCGCCGCTGTCCCAGCCGAGACGGATTTTAACCGTGACCGGCAGGTGCGACGGCACCGCCTCGCGCATCGCCTTCGCGCCGCGGTAAATCAGATCCGGATCTTTCAGCAGCGTCGCGCCGCCGCCGCTGCCATTGACCAGCTTCGACGGACAGCCGCAGTTGAGATCGACTCCCCACGAGCCAAGCTCCACCGCACGGGCAGCGTTCTCCGCCAGCCACGCCGGATGCTGACCCAGCAGCTGGATGCGCACCCGGGTGCCGGACGGGGTACGGCTGTGGTGGTGCAGCTCCGGGCAGAGTTTATAGAAGGATTTCGCCGGCAGCAGCGAGTCCACCACCCGCAAAAATTCGGTGATGCAGAGGTCGTAATCGTTAACGTCGGTTAAAATTTCACGCACCAAGGCGTCGAGGACGCCCTCCATCGGTGCCAGCAAAACGCGCATAGTGCTACCCGGAGAAAAATGAGGCGCTATGGTAGCGCCTCCGCCTGACGGGTGCCAGTGGCGCGATAACGTGGGTCATCTGCCTGAGGCCTGCGCCGGAAAAGCTTGTTATGCTCACAGAGTGATGTGATCGGTAGCACAGAATTATTTTTAATTGTATGATGAATGCGAATAACTAAGGGCTATCCCCATGAATAAATGGCTTATCACCTGCTGGCACTTCGTGCGCGCGTTTATTGTTCTCTATGCCTGTCTCTATGCCGGCATCGGCATTGCGACGCTGCTTCCCGTAGCGATTCCGGGCAGCATTATCGGGATGCTGATCCTGTTTGTGCTGCTGTCGCTGCAGATTGTGCCGGCGAAGTGGGTGAAGCCGGGCTGCCACGCCCTCATCCGCTATATGGTGCTGCTGTTTGTGCCGGTCGGCGTCGGGGTGATGCAGTACACCGACGTGCTGCGCGCCCAGTTCGGCCCGGTGGTGGTCTCCTGCGCCATCAGTACGCTGGTGGTATTCCTGGTGGTCAGCTGGAGTTCGCATCTGCTGCACGGCGAACGCCCGATCGTTGGTCAGCGCGAGCGTAAACAAAAATGAGCGAAATCTGGTGGTCGTTGCCGTTATCCCTGATCGTCTTTTTTGCTGCACGCAGGCTGGCGGCGTGGGTGAAAATGCCGCTGCTTAATCCACTGCTGGTATCGATGGCGGTGATTATTCCGCTGCTGCTGGTCACCGGCGTTTCCTATGAGCGCTACTTTGCCGGCAGCAAAATCCTTAACGACCTGCTGCAGCCAGCGGTAGTGGCGCTGGCCTTCCCGCTGTATGAACAGCTGCACCAGATCCGCGCGCGCTGGAAATCAATTATTCTGGTCTGCTTTATTGGCAGCGTGGTGGCGATGTTCACCGGCACCTCGGTGGCCCTGTGGATGGGCGCGTCGCCGGAGATCGCCGCCTCGGTCCTGCCGAAGTCCGTCACCACGCCGATTGCGATGGCGGTGGGCGGCAGCATCGGCGGTATTCCGGCTATCAGCGCGGTGTGCGTGATTTTTGTCGGCATTCTCGGCGCGGTGTTTGGTCACACGCTGCTCAACGCGATGCGAATCCGCACGAAAGCCTCGCGCGGCCTGGCGATGGGCACTGCGTCCCACGCCCTCGGCACCGCCCGCTGTGCGGAACTCGATTATCAGGAAGGGGCGTTCAGCTCGCTGGCGCTGGTGATGTGCGGGATTATTACCTCCCTGCTGGCCCCGTTTATCTTCCCGCTCATCCTGCTGCTCTGGGGCTAAAGCGCTCCGCTCCCGTCATCTGTCCGTCACCGCTTTAGTGCAGGCTAAAGCGGTTTTGCCCCTCTCATGCCCCAAAAACTTGCGATGCGTCGCGCAATTTTGTTTTTAATTTCATTTATTACATTTTCAGCGCGACACAGATCACATATAAAGGGCAACCGGGCCCGTAAACTACGATCCCGATTTTGATGGTTCTATTTTTGCTAAGAGGCGTAGCCATGCACTCACGTTTTCACTCATCGTTTGAACAGCTGACGGCAGATCTGCAATCCGCGCTTGCTCCCCTGCTCGACCATGACCATTTCCCGGCAATGTTTACCGCCGAACAGGCAACCGGGCTGAAGAAACGAAGTGGCCTCGATGATGACGCGCTGGCCTTCGCCCTGCTACCGCTGGCTGCCGCCTGTGCACGCACCGGGATTTCGCATTTTAACGTCGGCGCGGTGGCGCGCGGCGTCAGCGGCAATCTCTACTTCGGCGGCAATATGGAATTCCCCGGCACCACCATGCAGCAGACGGTCCACGCCGAGCAGAGCGCCATCAGCCACGCTTGGATGCGCGGTGAGACGCAGCTGGCAGCGCTCACCGTCAACTACACGCCGTGCGGGCACTGCCGCCAGTTTATGAACGAGCTGAACAGCGGCCTGACCCTGCGCATCAACCTGCCGGGCCGCACCAGCGCCACGCTGGGCGACTACCTGCCGGACGCATTTGGCCCGCGCGATCTGGAGATCGTCCACCTGCTGATGGACCCGCAATCCCACGGCCTGCACGCCGAAGGCGACGCGCTGAGCCAGGCCGCACTGGCTGCCGCCAACCGTAGCCACGCGCCCTACAGCAACTCTCCATCCGGCATCGCCATTGAGATGCAGGACGGCACGGTGTTCACCGGCAGCTACGCGGAAAACGCCGCATTTAACCCGACGCTGCCGCCGCTGCAGTGCGCCCTCAACGTGCTGAGCCTGAGCGGCTACGACTATGCTGACATCACCCGCGCGGTGCTGGCCGAGAAAGCCGACGCGACGCTGATGCAGTGGGACGCCACCGTAGCAACGCTGAAATCCGTGGGCTGCGAGCGCGTCGAACGTCTGACAATCGCCTGATACCGGTACGCGATGCGGTGAAATTTAGCGCAACCGCATCGCCACCGGTTGCCGAAACCCCGCGCTTACAGTAGCCTTGGGGTCAAATTTCATCCGCATTTGAGTCACTTCCATGTTTAAGCGTGCGTTATACAGCCTGTTAGTCATCATCGGCTTACTGCTGTTATCGGCGCTTGTTCTCGATCGCTGGATCAGCTGGAAAACCGCCCCCTGGGTCTATGATGAGCTGCAGGATCTGCCCTATCGTCAGGTCGGCGTGGTGCTCGGCACCGCCAAGTATTACCGCACCGGCGTGATCAATCAGTACTACCGCTACCGCATTCAGGGCGCGATTAACGCCTATAACAGCGGCAAGGTGAACTACTTGCTGCTGAGCGGAGATAACGCCCAGCAAAGCTATAATGAGCCGATGACGATGCGTAAGGATTTGATTGCCGCCGGCGTCGATCCTGCAGATATCGTGCTGGATTACGCCGGTTTCCGCACGCTGGATTCCATCGTACGCACCCGCAAAGTGTTCGACACCAACGACTTCATCATCATTACCCAGCGCTTTCACTGCGAGCGCGCGCTGTTCATTGCGCTGCACATGGGTATCCAGGCCCAGTGTTACGCCGTGCCGTCGCCGAAAGACATGCTGACGGTGCGGGTGCGCGAATTTGGCGCCCGGCTTGGGGCGCTGGCCGACCTTTATCTCTTCAAACGTGAACCGCGTTTCCTCGGACCGCTGGTGCCCATTCCGGCAGCCCATGAAGTGCCGGAAGATGCTCAGGGCTATCCGGCCGTCACCCCGGAACAACTACTCGAACTGCAAAACAGTAAATAACCGCCCGTTTGTTGCCGGCTGTGGGATTGCGCCCAAACCACGCTTATGGGCCATACTCTGTGCAACATATCGAAAAATAAGGAAGTCACATGCTTACAGGACGAACCTCGAAAATCCTTTTTGGGTTGATCCTCGCGCTGGTTACGCTGGCGTTTTTTAATATTTTACGCCCCTACAGCTCCCCGGTGCTGTGGGCCGCGATTCTGGCCGTCATCTTCTACAGAACGAAAATCTGGCTCAGCCGCACCACCGGCGGCAGAAACGGCCTCGCCTCGCTGCTCACGCTGCTGCTGATCTGCCTGATCGTCTTCACTCCCCTGGTGATGATCACCTCGTCGCTGGCGAGCGAATTCAACACCGTCTATCGCTCAATGCAGGGTGATAACGCCACCATGACTTCGCTGTTCAATGACGTCGTCAGTTATCTGCCGGACTGGGCGCGCCGCATCATGGCCGATTATCAGGTGGATAACCTGCCCGCCATCCGCACCAGGCTGTCGGATATGGCGCTGCAGGGCAGCCAGTACGCTGCCGGCAGCGTGATGCTCATTGGCCGCAACACCTTCAGCGTCGCTATCGGCTTCGGCGTGATGCTCTATCTGCTGTTCTTCTTCCTGAAAGACGGCGCGCGGCTGGTAGAGATGATCTTTAAAGCCATTCCGCTGGATAACCACATGAAGTACCGCCTGTTTGCCCGTTTTGCCGCGGTCGCCAGGGCAACGGTAAAAGGCACCATTGTGGTCGCCGTGGTGCAGGGTATTCTCGGTGGGGTCGCGTTCTGGTTTGCCGGTATCGAAGCCAGCCTGCTGTGGGGCGCGCTGATGGCGTTCCTGTCGCTGATCCCGGCGGTAGGCACCGCGCTTATCTGGATCCCTGCGGCCATCTATCTGTTCGCTACCGGTATGGTGGTGAAAGGCGTCCTGCTGACGCTGTGGTTTGTGGTGGTGGTCGGTCTGTCAGACAACCTGCTGCGTCCGTTGCTGGTGGGGAAAGACATTCGCATGCCGGACTGGCTGATCCTGATTGCCACACTCGGCGGGCTTAGCATCTACGGCATCAACGGCTTTGTGATCGGGCCGCTGATCGCTGCGCTGTTCGTGACCTGCTGGAACTACTTCTATCAGGCCGACAGTGAAAAACGTCGTATCACCGGCGACGACGAGCTGACGCCCGGCCATACTGCCGCGGACACGTCCAAAGAGTAACCCGCCTCTGGCGACGCGTCTTTCGCTGCGCGTCGCCCTATTTCCCAGGAATGTTCTATAACCCACAGGCTTTATCCGTAAACCCGGTCTGACCTCCTATACTTTCTGCCGAGGAGGTTTTTACCTATGAGATTATTTCGTTCACTTTTTACCAGTCCCGAAAAACTGGTTCAGGTTCTGAGCCGGGAAGATGTCCAGGATGCTATCGATGATGGCGCGCGGATTGTCATTGATGAAGATGGCAATGCGCGGGTCAATATCCACTGTAAGGCGGTTAAAGAAGATTTTGCCCGTCACGTTGAATCGCTGAAGAGGGCTTAACGTGGGTACGGCAATCTTTATGGTATTAATGGTCTGCGGCTACTGGTACACCAGTACCGATCTCTCGACCCGCTTCAAATTCAAACGCACCTCAGGCTGGGATGTCTATTTCCTGGTGGCGCTCTACGGCTGTATCTTCGTCCTGCAGGGCATTCTTGCTACCGCCCTGCTGTGGATCCTGCTCCTGCTTGCCTCGCTCGGTATGAACGCCCTGCCGGGAATGTTCGGCCCGGAAACGCATAATTACCACGTCGATTTTATGACCTGGAGCTTCCTGGGTATTCAGGCACCGGTGGTGATCATGCTGTCGTTTGCGGTGCTGTTCTGCCTCTATCGCTCCAACTGGGCAGGCAGCGCCCGCCTCGACAGCCTGGGCCGACGCAAGCTGTATAAGCAGCTGTCGCGCACCAACGGTTTTGAAGGGCTGCTGTACCAGTGCATGGAGACAGGTCAGCTGGCGTGGGTCACGCTCAAATCCCAACGGGTGTATATTGGCATGGTGCACCGGGCAACGTTCGACAGCTTCGATACTAACAACCTGGTGCTGGTCCCGATGCTCAGCGGCTATCGCGATCGCCATAAGGGCAGCTTTGTGGTGGAGAACAACTACAGTGCCTGGTATGCCAGCCACGACATCGACCTCACGTCTGAGCCACAGTCGGCGCTGGATTTTCGCAAGGTGGTGCTGTTGAGCGAAGTGGAGAGCGTCTCGCTGTTCGACCCGGCCCACACGCTGGCACTGGGAATGCAGAACGCGGAATAAAAAAAAGCCCCCGCAAGCGGGGGCAGGACGATAACCACGTATTTGTTATTTTTTACGCGCGTACTTCAGTGAATCCAGGGCGACGGCGAAGATAATGATTGCGCCCTTGATGATGTACTGCCAGTAAGGGTTGATGCCGATATAGGTAAGGCCATAGTTGATCACGGTGAAGATGATCACCCCGGTCACCACGCCAAACACAGTGCCCACACCGCCGCTGAACGATACGCCACCCACCACGCAGGCGGCAATGGCGTCCAGCTCATACATAAAGCCGAGGTTGTTGGTGGCAGAGCCGATACGGCCCGCTTCCAGCAATCCGCCGAAGGCATAGAACACGCCTGACAGGGCATAGATCATCAGCAGGTTCAGCGCGACGTTTACGCCCGACACTTTCGCCGCTTCCGGGTTACCGCCGATGGCGAAAATGTTCTTACCGAAGCGGGTTTTATTCCACAGCACCCAGACGAACGCCACCGCAATCAGGGCGTAGAAGGTGATGTAGGAGAGGCGGAAGCTGCCCATGGCGATAAAGCCCTGGGTGAAGGTCGAGAATCCGCTGTCGAAGCCCGAAATCGGCGATGCGCCCACGAAGTCGTAGTACAGGGAGTTGATACCGTAAACGATGATCATGGTGCCGAGGGTGGTAATAAACGGCGTCACGTTCAGATAGGCAATGATAATGCCGTTGATCAGACCGATGATGGCACCAATGGCGCAGACGATCAGGATCACCAGCGCAATCGGCATGGTTGCCATCTCCGGGAACACCTTGTTGGCGTTCTCCATCGACTGCAGCAGCGTTGCCGCCACCACCGCCGCCAGACCCACCTGGCGACCGGCTGACAGGTCAGTACCCTGGGTCACGATAAGCCCGGCTACGCCGAGGGCGATAATAATACGCACCGACGACTGGGTCAGAATGTTACTCAGGTTGAGCAGACTTAAGAATGTGGGATCCTGGAAAATAATAATGGCTAATAACACTAAAAGGACGACGTAAATACCGCCTTCTTTCAGATAAGTAAGAAAACTTTTCTTATTTAACGCACTCATGAGGAGCCCCTGATCTTAAAGGTGCAAAGACGCAAGACGCAGTATTTCGTTTTGCGTTGTCGTTTTGGTGTCAACAATTCCGGAGACGAGGCCATTGCTCATCACCAGAATACGGTCTGTGATGCCTAACAGCTCCGGCATTTCGGAGGAGATAATAATGATCCCCTTCCCTTTCTTCGCCAGTTCGGCAATCAGCTGATAAATTTCAAACTTCGCGCCGACGTCAATACCGCGGGTCGGTTCATCCAGCATCAGTATTTCCGGCTGGGTTAACAGCCAGCGACCAATAATCACCTTCTGCTGGTTACCCCCGGACAAGGAACCGATCTGGGTATGATGCCCCGGCGTTTTTACGCGCATAGAGTCGATTACCCACTGGGTATCGCTTTTCATGCGCGAAGTATCAAGCAGGCCGATTTTGCTTTTATAGTTACGAATATTGGAAATTAACGAGTTAAAACCAATATCGAGATAGGCATAGATCCCGGTCGAACGGCGTTCTTCGGTTACCAGCGCGAAGCCATGATTAATCGCTTCGTTGGCGGTGTGGTTATTAATTTTCTTACCGTGCAGGGAAATAGTGCCGCCGGACTTCTCGCGAATACCGAACAGCGTTTCCACAATATCGGTACGCTTCGCCCCAACCAGCCCGGCGATGCCAAGAATTTCACCCTTGTGCAGGTCGAAAGAGACATCACGAATTGACGGCTGGCGCAGCGACGTCAGGTTGCGCACCTCAAGGATCACTTCACCCGGCTGGTTCTCTTTATCCGGGAAGCGCTGGTTGAGCGAGCGGCCGACCATCATGGCGATGATCTTATCCATGTCCAGCCCTTCCAGCGACTGGGTGGCGATCCACTGACCGTCGCGCAGAATGGTAATTTCATCGCACAGCTGGAATATCTCTTCCATCTTGTGAGAGATATAAACAATACCGCAGCCACGCTCTTTCAGCTTACGGATAATAGAGAACAAGTGGTTAACTTCTTTTTCCGTCAGCGACGAGGTGGGCTCGTCCATAATGACGATTTTGGCATCGTAGGAAAACGCTTTGGCGATTTCGATCATCTGCATCTGCGATACGGAAAGCGTACCCACGCGCGCGCGCGGATCGATATCAATATCCAGCTCGTCAAAGATCGCTTTGGTATCGCGGTACATTTTGTCCTGATCGACAAATACGCCTTTGGTGGGGTAGCGCCCCAGCCACATGTTATCCATAACCGAACGCTGTAATACCAGGTTCAGTTCCTGATGCACCATCGAAATACCGTTTTCCAGCGCCTCTTTAGCCGACTGGAAATCAATCTCTTGTCCCTGAAAAAGAATACTGCCGGAATCTTTTTTATAGATCCCGAAAAGGCATTTGAGCAATGTGGATTTGCCCGCCCCATTCTCGCCCATCAGCGCGTGAATAGAGTGCGGACGCACCTTGAGGTTCACATTATCGAGTGCCTTAACGCCGGGGAATGTCTTGTTGATACCGCTCATTTCCAACAAGTATTCGCCTGCCGATTGCGTATTATTGCTGACCATAGTTAACCCTGACGGCGTATATAATGTTTACGCGTAAGCGTCTAAAAGGGCGCACAACGTGCGCCCAGGAATATCGTGCTGACTTTTATTTATTGCTGAACTGCGCGAGGTTTTCTTTATCAACCCCAACGTACGGGATACGCACGACTTTATTTTCGATTTTCCAGTTGGTACCGGCTGCGGCTTCTTTACCGTCGGCCAGGTTTTTCGCCAGATCGAAGGTCGCTTTCGCCTGGTTGTTCGCATCGTTCAGCACGGTACCGGCCAGCGCACCGGATTTCACCAGCGCCAGCGCTTCTGGCAGGGCATCAACACCGAACACCGGAATGCTGGATTTATTGTGTGCTTTCAGCGCTTCCACGGCACCCATTGCCATCGCATCGTTGTTGGCGATCACGACTTCAATTTTGTTGGCGTTCGGGCCAGAGAGCCACGCGTCCATTTTGTCTTTAGCCATAGCGGTATCCCACATGGCGGTATCCATCTGCAGCTGCTGGGTTTTCAGGCCTTTGTCGTTCAGCTCTTTGATCACGTAAGTGGTACGTGCTTCAGCATCCGGGTGGCCCGGCTCGCCTTTCAGCAGGACGAACTGGATCTGACCGTCTTTGTTCAGATCCCAGCCCTGGTTTGCTGCCCAGTGCTTGGCAATCAGGTCGCCCTGAATAATGCCGGATTCTTTGGAGTCGGTACCGACGTAAAACGCTTTGTCATAGCTGTCGAGCGCTTTGCGGGCCGGCTCTTTGTTGAAGAAGACGATCGGCACATTCTGGCCGCGCGCTTTCTCGATAACGGTCCCTGCAGCAGCCGGGTCTACCAGGTTAATCGCCAGGGATTTAACCCCTTTTGCCAGCAGTACGTCGATCTGGTCGTTCTGTTTGGACTGGTCGTTCTGCGAGTCGTTCATCAGCAGCTGAACATCCGGGGAGGCTTTGGCTTCCTTCTCGACGGCCTTGCGCACAACGGACATAAAGTTGTCGTCATACTTATAGATGGTCACACCGATGCGGGTATCAGCAGCATTGGCAGCCGCCCCAAACAGCATGCAAGACATCACGGCGGACAGGGTTAACACCTTCTTATTCATGGTATCTCCGGTTTTATGCAGGGTAGTTCGAGTGTATAACTGGCGGCAGGACAGCAATGTTAATGAGACGTTACTGAATGCCGAAGTTCACTGACTAAAGTTTTTTCTTCCGTGTTCGGTAACGCTCCAGAACTGCGTTTTTTTAGATGTTTTAGAGGTAATGACTATGGTTAAAACGATTAATCACCGTTACATAGCGTTTCAGCCCTGAAAACGCTGTCACTATAGACACCGCCTTGTTAATAATCTGTGAATTTACTCACAGATTGAAAACGGTTACATCACCTCAGATAATCAGTTAGTGATCGGCGCCACACTTTGTTTCGAGGCCACAGAATGGCGTCTTACTACCGTCGGCATAAAGCAATGCGTCGCCTCGCGATCCAGCGTTCCCGCCGCCCCTTGCAGGGCCAGCTCGGTAGCCAGACGCGCCATCGACACCACCGGATAACGCACTGTGGTGAGCTGCGGATCGGTGTAACGGGCAATGGGAATATCATCGAAACCGATGAGTGAAAGCTGCTGCGGCACGGCGATGCCGTTGTCTTTGAGGGTGGTCAGCGCCCCGGCGGCCATACTGTCGTTGTAGGCGAATACCGCGCTGAGCTGTAAATTGCGGCCGAGCAGTTCCACCATCGCGGCCTCGCCGCCCTGCATATCCGGCGATCCGGTGCCAATCCAGCTGTCGGAAGGGGTAATGCCCTGCTCCGCCAGCGCGCGCAGCCAGCCTTCGCGCCGCTGGGCGTCATCTTCAATACTGTGGCTGGACGCCAGATAGCCAACCCGCTGGTGGCCCTGCGCCAGCAGTAAACGCGTTGCCATCATCGCCCCGGCAATGTTGTCCAGCCCGACGCAGCGGTGTTCGTACCCCGGCACGATGCGGTTGATCAGCACCATCCCCGGCATGTGTTCCATAAAGGCCGCCAGCTCGTCATCTCCCAACGCTTTGGAGTGCACGATCAGCGCACTGCAGCGCTGGCGGATAAGCACCTCAATCGCATGCCGCTCCTTCTCCGCTTCGTGATAGCTGTTGCCGATCAGCACGTACTTGTTGTGCTGCTGCGCCACCATATCCACCGCTTTCACCAGCGCACCGAAGAAGGCGTCGGACACGTCCATCACCACCACGCCAATGGTATCGCTGACCTGCGTCGCCAGCGCCTGCGCGTTCGCGTTGGGTCGATAGCCAAGCTGGGAAACCGCCTGCATCACGGCGTCGCGGGTATCCGGGCTGACCAGCGCGCTGTTGTTCAGCACGCGGGAAACGGTCGCGACGGAGACGCCCGCCTGACGGGCAACATCACGAATGGTGATCATAGACATCACCTTTTTGAATTGAGCAGCAACGCACAGGCACCTCCCTGTTCAGGACGAGGCGCTATTCTGGCAGCGTGCAGGCGGACGCTGCGTGAGGGAAATCACATGCTTGAAAACGGTTACATCCGTTTTGTTAATGATTGTGATCTTGATCGTTATCTGGATGTATCAGTTACAGCGCTGCCGCAGGTAAGACGTGTCAGCTGGCGCCAGGCCCACTCTACCGGCCCCTGGCGGAAATAGCGCAGCCACACTACAGAGAGCAACAGATTAACGGCCCACACCGCCGGCACGAAGGCCAGCAGCGACAGACGGTCGAATTTCATAAACAGATCGAATCGATAGAACAGCGTGGTACAGATGAGGGTTTGCAGCAGGTAGTTGGTAAGCGCCATGCGACCCACGCAGGCCACGGCGCTGGTCAGGCGAAAGCGTGCCAGCTGCGGCCAGAAGCCAAACGCCAGCGCGGCATAGCCGATGGTCTGAAACGGCGCGCTCAGCTCGCGCGGCGTCTGCAGCAGGAAGCCGCACCAGCGGAAATCCCAGCCGAGCTGCCACTGGGCCACGATTGCCGGCAGGTTAATGGCCATGCCGAGGGGGATCAGGATGGCGGCGCAGCGCCGGTAGTGGCTGAGGCTGAACTGACCGCGCAGCCAGCCGCTACGCATCAGCGCCGCCCCCATCAGCATCATGCCGGCAAGCTGCCAGCCGTACTGCGCGCCCAGCGCCAGCAGATTGTTCGCCAGCAGATCGAGGCGGTTATCGATAGCCTCTGCCCCGCCATTGAGCTTCCACAGCTGTTCATACTGCAGATTCGCCAGATCCGGCACCCAGGAGCGGCTGGTCTGGTTGCCGGAAATGAGGCCCAGCAGCAGCAGCACAAACACGCCCGCCAGATAGAGCACCACGCCCATGTTAAACAGCGATTTGCCGCTGGGAGCGTCACGGATCATGCGCCAGATCACCAGCCCAATCAGCCCGTAGGCCAGTAAAATATCGCCGTCCCACAGCAGAATGGCGTGGGCGAAACCGAGCAGCAGCAGCAGGGAGAGGCGCGACTGGATCCAGCGCTTACCGCGCGCCAGCAGCATCTGCAGGCCCGCGCCAAACAGCAGGGCAAACAGGGTGAGGAATTTTACCTGCGCAAACAGGTCGAGGATCGCCCAGGCCCAGGCATCGCGGGAGGTGATGTCGCCATACCAGGCGGGATTAAGATACGCCGCCTTAGGCAGACCAAAGGCGACGATATTGAGCAACAGGATACCCAGGATGGCAACGCCACGAACGAAATCCAGCGTGACATTTCTTTCCATGCGTATCCTGCCCTGTTAGTTGCTGTGGTGACGTACCGCGCGCAGGAATTCCTGACGGGTGTTCTGGCTGGACTTGAACAGTCCGCCCAGCGAGGTGGTGGTGGTGGCGCTGGTAGCATCGCGCACGCCGCGCGCTTTCACGCAGTAGTGCACCGCATCCATCGACACGGCGACGTTGTTGGTGCCAAGCAGCGTCTGCAGGGCAATCAGCACCTGCTGGGTCAGACGCTCCTGCACCTGCGGGCGCTGCGCGAAGAACTGCACGATGCGGTTGATCTTCGACAGGCCGATAACGCCGTCTTTAGGAATATAGGCGACGGTCGCTTTGCCGTCGATGGTCACGAAATGGTGTTCGCAGGTGCTGGTAAAGGTAATGTCGCGCACCGTGACCATCTCATCGACCTTCATTTTGTTTTCAATGATGGTGATTTTCGGGAAGTTAGCGTAGTCCAGACCAGAGAAAATCTCATTCACGTACATTTTGGCGATACGGTGCGGGGTTTCCGCGAGGCTGTCATCGCTCAAATCCAGGTTCAGCAGCTGCATGATCTCGGTCATATGACCGGCGATCAGGCTCCGGCGCGTCTCGTTGTCCAGTTCATGAACGGGCGGACGAAGCGGGGTTTCAAGACCGCGGGACACTAACGCCTCATGAACCAGGGCGGCTTCTTTACTGAGTGATGACATGATTTTTTCTCCGGCAGGTGGGGCTAACCTCTGCCCTGCATGGGACAGAGTGTTGCCACATTGTGCGCGAGCGCGTTTTCAGAATCCAGCTATTCATGGTGATAATTATTGAAATTGCTGAATCCTTTTATTCATCACGATGCCACACCAGCAGCCCGCCGATAAACAGCGCCGCCCCGGCCAGCCAGAGCGCCGGTTCGAGACGGTGCAGCAGTGCGGTCGCCAGCGACGAGGTCACCGGCCCGACAAGCTGTCCGAGGGCGTAACCGGTGGTCAGCAGCCCCGCCTTATAGCGGCTGTGCGCCGGGGCCAGCTCGCGACCGTACTGCATGGAGAGCTGTACCGCGCAGAGAAAGCCGCCGCCCACCAGCAACGAGCCGGTCACCAGTCCGGCCATACCCGGCAGGCTGGCGGCCGCGATCACGCCGATGCCCTGCAGCCAGAGCACCAGCGCCAGACGATGATTGCTCAGCAGGCGATGGCGCAGCAGGATGCTGAGCGCGATGCCGACCACCGCCGCGATGCCGAACACCGGCCAGACAAACTGGGCGAACAGGCTACCGGGAAAACGCTGCGCCGCCATCTGCGACAAAAACGTCGCGGGCAGGATGTAGCCAAAACCCGCCAGGCTGTAGCTCCACACCAGCTTTCTCAGGCCAGGAGTTAACATCAGCGGCGGCGGCGCGCTCTCCGGGCGGTGCAGCTCGCCGCGCCCCGGCAGGTTGCGGGCGATAAGCGCGATCAGCACCAGCGCCAGCACGCCGTACACCAGCCAGCCGCCCCAGGCGGGCATCCCGTAAGACTGAACGCCCAGCGCCAGCAGGCCGCTGAGGGCAATACCCGCCCCCGGCCCGGCAAACACCGCGGCGCTGAGTCCCGGCCTGCCGTGGTGCGCCAGCTGTTCGTTAGTCCAGGCAGCGATGAGCACCAGCCCCCAGCCGCTCATGCAGCCAATCACGAAGCGCAGTACGCCGTGTAACAGCGCGTCATTGGCGACGGCTGAAAGCAGCGTGAGCGCCACGGCGCCCCAGACGCCGCCATGTAACCGCCACTCAACGCGCGTAGTGGCGCGCATCGCATCCCAGGCGCCCACCAGATAACCGAGGTAGTTACAGGCGGCCACCAGCCCGGCCGACGTCAGGGTCAGTTCGCCATCGCGGATCATCAGCGGCACCTGGGGCGTAAAGGCAAAGCGCCCGATGCCCATCACCACCACCAGTGCCAGAAAGCCACTCATTGCAATACGCAGCGCCACGGCCTGTCCTCTTGTTATATTTTTGTTATCAGCATGATGCCGCAGATAAGTTAGCAGGAGAAGTAAAACCTCTGCTGGCTTAATCCATTCCTTGCGTTAATGCGAAACCGCACGGACACTTAGGGTTATGCCATCAATGAAAGAGGAGAACCCGGATGGAAATGGTTGAAGAACATCGTATTTTTGCAGGCCAGCAGCAGCGCTGGCGCCATACTTCGTCGGTGCTCCAGTGCGAGATGACATTCAGTATTTTTATTCCGCCAGCGCGCCACGACGCGCCGCCGCCGGTGCTTTACTGGCTGTCAGGCCTGACCTGCAACGATGAGAACTTCACCACCAAAGCCGGAGCGCAGCGCGTGGCGGCAGAGCTGGGTATCGTGCTGGTGATGCCGGATACCAGCCCGCGCGGCGACGCGGTGGCGGATGATGACGCTTACGATCTGGGTAAAGGTGCCGGGTTTTATCTCAACGCCACCCGTGAACCCTGGGCGGCGCACTACCGGATGTATGACTACCTGCGCGATGAGCTGCCGGCGTTGATCCGCAGTCACTTCACGGTTGGCGAGCGAGAATCCATTTTCGGGCATTCGATGGGCGGTCACGGGGCGCTGGTGATGGCGCTGAGAAATCCGGGCCGCTTCCGGTCGGTATCGGCCTTTGCGCCTATTGTCAATCCGGCGGCGGTGCCCTGGGGTGAGAAGGCGTTCAGCGCCTATCTCGGCGATGACCGTGCGGCGTGGCAGGCGTGGGACAGCTGTGCCCTGATGGAAAATGCTGATGCGATGCTGCCGACGCTTATCGATCAGGGCGAGAGCGACAATTTCCTTGAAGGGCAGCTGAAGCCTGAGCGCCTGGCGGCGGTGGCGAAGGCCAAAGGCTGGCCGCTGGAACTGCGGATGCAGCCGGGGTATGACCACAGCTACTACTTCATCGCCAGCTTTGTGGAAGATCACCTGCGTTTCCACGCGCAGCATTTGTTTTCATAAAAAAACCCGGTCGTTGACCGGGTTATGCCTGTGCTAAACGGCGGGTGCGCATGGTAAACGGCGGGTGCGCAAGCGTACCCGCCCTACCCCGTCCAACCCCGCCCTATCCGCCCAGGGCCCGCCCTGAAACCGGTAGGGTGGGTAAGCGCAGCGCACCTACCTTCAGGCTCCCGTCAGAAACGGTAATCCATCGCCAGGAAGTAGCGGCGGCCGTCTTCGTTGTAGCTGTAATCGTCGCGGCTGAGATCCTTATCACCCAGGTTCATCACCCCGGCGCGCAGCTTGACGTTTTTGGTCGCCTGCCATGCGCCGCCCGCGTTCCAGATCACATACCCGCCCGGCGTCGGGCCGTCGGTGGTGGTGGTGCGCTTCTCACCGGTATAGTTGGCGGAAACATAGAATGACCAGTCGGCCAGCGGCTTCCAGTCTACCGTTCCGTTAGCGGTGTGCAGCGGTAGCTCGGAGAGCGGTTTGTTGCCGCCGTCGCTGAGATCGCGCCCGTCGTTATAGGTGTAGTTCAGCGTCAGCTTCCACTGGTCATCGAACGGTATTTTCAGTTCGGTTTCCACCCCGCGAATACGCGCCTTATTGACGTTGTAGTAGCGGAATACCGGGTTACCGGTTTCATCATCAAAACCAACGAAGTTGTCATAAGAGGGTGCCAGCCCGCGATTGGCGGTGCGGTTGATACCGATCATATCGTCGATATCGTTCTGGAACGTGGTAATGCTGGCATCAACGCCCTCCAGCCAGCCCTCTTCCCCCGCATAGTAAATACCGATCTCATAGCTTTCGCTGGTTTCCGGCTTCAGCTCAGGGCTACCGACGATCTGGCAGCTGCCGCGGCACGAACCGGTGGTCCAGTCCGGGCTGAGCTGCAGCAGGGACGGCGCTTTAAAGGCGGTGGACCAGCCCCCTTTCACCGTCACGGTATCGGTGGCGTTATAGACGAGGTAGGCACGCGGGCTCCAGTGATCGCCGTAGGTTTCGTGATCGTCCATACGCAGGCCCGCGGTCAGCGCCAGCGGATCGATAATGCGCCATTCGTCTTCCAGGAACAGGGCGTACTGGGTGGCAGAGGTTTTGCTGCTGGAGCCGCCGGTCAGGTTAACCGGATCGCTCAGCTTGTCGTGACGCCACTCCCCGCCGAAGGTCAGCATCTGGTTGATTGCACCCAGCGGCAGCATGAATTTGCCGTCCACGGCGTTGCTCTCGGAGGTAATGCCCTGGCTGCCCGGATTTTTGTTATCCACTTTTTCGCCGTAGAACTTCAGCTCGCTGTTACCCAGATCCCAGCGCCCGTTGTGGCCCAGCGAGTAGTTCTGGCGCTCCAGACGGTTTTTATCCAGCGAGTCGGAATCGCGGTCCTGACGGTTGAAGCCGTAGCCGAGGTTGAAGTCGTGGTTTTCATGCGGCGTCAGGGCAAATTCCACGTTGGCATCGCGGCTGGTGAAGCCTTCGATACGCGGCGATTCGCCGGTTGCGCTGCTGGTGGAATCCTGCTGCTGATCCTTTTCACGCTTTGACAGGTTGCCGTACACCTTCACGCCCAGCAGATCGCCAATCAGCGGGCCGCTGGTGAAGAACTGCCCTTTATGGGTATCGCCGCGATCGCGGTGTTCCTGAATGGTGGTATCGGCGGTCACCGAGCCGTGCCAGCCGCTGCCGACTTTTTTGGTGATGATGTTCACCACGCCGCCGAGCGCGTCTGAACCGTAAAGGGAGGACATCGGGCCGCGCACCACTTCAATGCGTTCGATGGCTTCCACCGGTACCCAGTTGAGATCGAAATCGTTGTGGCGGAATACCACGTTGCGAGAGTTGACACGCTTACCGTCTACCAGGATCAGGGTGTAGCTGCTGTCGAGGCCGCGCAGGCTGACCCCTTTGCGGTTATCGCCTTCGTTAGTGAGCTGAACGCCGGGGATCTCCTGCAGCACGTCCTTCAGGTTATTCACCGGGCGTCGCTGCAGATCTTCCTGAGTAATGACGCTGATACTGGCGGGCGCGTCCTTCAGATTCTGTTCCGTTGCTGACGCCGTGACCACCATAGTATCGGCGTTATCATCAACCGCCAGAACCGGCAGCGCCAGGGTAAACAGAGACGCGCACAGGCCTCCGCGCATTACAGCATTCAACCTAAACATTCCATTTCTCCATGAGGTAAACACAACTGCAAATAAGGTATTGCTCACAGGGGTAGCTCGCTGCACGGCAGCGCAAGCGTAATGTTATGTAACAGGTGCAGGCGAGGCTTAACCCCATGAATGGGATGCTTATTTATATGAATGGCCGCCGGGTTGTTTACGTCCTGTTACAAGTGCGGCAAACGATAAAGCAAATGATAATCCTTATCAATACTATTACTGTAAAGAAACGGTCATCTGGCGGGATTAGCAGCAATCGACGGGGAAACGAGCGGGAAAAGCAGACTCCCCTCCTGCGGATGCAGGAGGGGATGGGGATTATTTGGTAAAGCGTTCCGGGAATTCCATATCGCGATACGCCACGAAGCGGGTGCCGCGGGTGAACTTATAACCAAACCAGATAATCAGGAACAGCGGGATACCGATGTAGGTCGCCGCCACGCCGCCCCAGTCAATGGTGTCTGACAGGAAGGCTTCATAGTTCTGACCCAGCGTGATGATCAGGCACAGCACGAAGGCGAAAATCGGCCCCAGCGGGAAGAAGCCCGAGCGGTACGGCAGGTTATCCAGCGAGTGGCCCTGCATCACATAGCCGCGACGGAAACGGTAGTGGCTGATGGCGATGCCAAGCCAGGCGATAAACCCGGTCATCCCCGAGGTGTTGAGCAGCCACAGGTAGACGGTCTGGTTGTCAAACATGGACGTCAGGAAGCACAGCCCGGCAATCACCGTGGTGGCATACAGCGCGTTACGCGGTACGCCGCCCTGAGAGAGCTTCGCAAAGATGCGCGGCGCTTTGCCGTCACAGGCCAGGGTGTAGAGCATACGGGTTGAGGCGTACATACCGGAGTTACCCGCCGACAGCACCGCCGTCAGGATCACCGCATTCATGATCGCCGCCGCGCCCAGCAGACCCGCGTGTTCGAACACCAGGGTGAACGGACTGACGCTGATGTCTTTCACATCGTTACGCAGCAGGCTCGGATCGGTATACGGGATAATCAGGCTGATAATCAGGATGGCGAACACATAGAATAGCAGGATACGCCAGAACACCTGACGCACCGCGCGCGGGATGTTCTTCTCCGGATTTTCGGATTCGCCCGCTGCAATACCGATAAGCTCGGTGCCCTGGAACGAGAAGCCGACAATCATCGCCACGCCAATCATGGCGGCAAAGCCACCGGCAAACGGCGCTTCGCCAATAGACCAGTTGCTCCAGCCCGCCGGTTTCGCGCCCTGGAAGATGCCGACGATCATCAGGATGCCGACGATGATAAAGATAATGACGGTAGCGACCTTAATCAGCGAGAACCAGTACTCCGCCTCGCCAAAGCCTTTCACCGAGATCCAGTTCAGCAGGAACATGATGCCGAGGAACAGCGCGCTCCAGATCCAGCCCGGGGTGTCCGGGAACCAGTACGACATCACCAGCTGTGCCGCCACCAGATCCACTGCGATGGTCACTGCCCAGTTGTACCAGTAGTTCCAGCCCAGCGCGAAGCCGAAGCCTTCTTCCACGTATTTTTGCCCGTAGGTCGCAAACGAGCCGGAAACCGGCATGTACGCCGCCAGTTCGCCGAGGCTGGTCATCAGGAAATAGACCATCAGGCCAATCAGAATATAAGAGAGCAGCGCTCCGCCCGGACCCGCCTGGGAGATGGTCGCCCCGGAGGCGACAAACAGGCCGGTACCGATCGAACCGCCGATGGCGATCATGGTGAGATGGCGCGCCTTTAGTTCGCGCCGCAGCGCAGGCTGTTGTGTGGTTTTAGATTCCGAAACCATAGGAATATCTTGTCCATCCAAAAAATGAGGCGCGATTGTAGCAGACCAGACCGCGCCCGCAGGGGATAAATGCGCAGTTATAAGAGAGCTTCATGATCGCCCGAGGATTATAAGTAAAGCAGGATTATGGGGGTTTGCGAGCCGCCCGTTGGGGGCGGCTGGGGATCAGATATCGCAGTAGCGCAGAAAGCGCATCAGGGCGCTGGAGAGGTGCTTCTGACGATGGCGAATGCGATACAGGGTGCGCACCAGGCGCGGCAGCGGCACCGGTACTTCCACCAGCGAGCCGGTTTCCAGCTGTTCGGCAATTACCCGGCGCGACAGGCAACTGATGCCCAGGCCGTGGCGCACGGCGTGTTTGATGGCCTCGGAGTTGCCGAGCTCCATGCCCAGCTGAAACTGCGGCAGGTGCGACAGCAGCAGATAATCGACGATTTCCCGGGTGCCGGAGCCGCGCTCACGCAGGATCCAGGGGGCAGCGGCGAGGCTCTCCAGCGTCACCGGCGCGTTGAACATCGCGCTGCCAGGGGCGGCAAACACCACCAGCTCGTCTTCCAGCCAGGGTTCCGTCACGATGTCCGCGGTATGGCACGGCCCTTCAATAAGGCCGATATCGACGCGAAAATCCGCCACCGCGTTAATCACGTCCTGACTGTTGCCGACGCTCAGCTCCAGCGGCAGGCCAGGGAAATCGCGGCGATAGCGGGCGATGATCTCCGGCAGAATGTAGTTGCCGATAGTGCTGCTGGCGTACACGCGGATCGCGCCGTTGTCCTCGCGAAACAGCTGTTCTATCTCCCCCGCCTGTTCCAGCAGCGCCACCACGCGCGGATAGAGCAGCCGACCATGCTCGTTCACCACCAGCCGCTTCCCTACACGGTCGAAAAGCTGGACGCCAAGCTGCCCTTCGAGATCCGCCAGCGCGGCACTGACCGCCGACTGCGACAGCGCCAGCATCTGCGAGGCCTGCGTGGTGGAGCCGCTTTTCAGGACTTCGGCAAACACTTCCAGCTGGCGTAGGGTGATGTGCATAGGGTGTTCCGCAATAAGGACGATGTTGTTACCACTTATATTGGTTGATTATAAATATATAATCAATTTTAATTTTAAGCGCGCGGGCCTTACGCTTTCCTCAACATAAGGAGGCGACGATGACTGCGCTTACACTTTCTGATTCTGGCCGCTCGCTGCGGCAACTGGTTCCCGGCCTGCTCTGCAGCGCCGTGATTACCGGCCTGGCGTTATACGCAGGCGCTCTGCCGGCCTTTTCCCGTGCCGGGCTGAGCGCCCTGACCCTCGCCATTTTGTCCGGCATGATCATCGGCAATACCCTGTGGCCGCGGCTCAGCCCGCGCTGCGAGCCGGGGGTACTGTTCGCGAAGCAGCATTTGCTGCGGCTGGGGATTATTCTCTACGGTTTTCGTCTGACGTTCGGGCAAATCGCCGGGGTCGGGGCCAGCGGGCTGCTGATCGATATCCTGACCCTGAGCACCACCTTTATGCTCGCCTGCTGGCTGGGGCAAAGGATCTTCAGGCTGGATCGCCAGACCAGCTGGCTTATCGGCGCGGGCAGCAGCATCTGCGGCGCGGCGGCAATTCTTGCAACCGAGCCGGTGGTGAAAGCCGAAGCCAGCAAAGTGACCGTCGCCATCGCCACGGTGGTGATTTTTGGCACCCTGTCGATGGTTATCTATCCCCTGCTCTGGCCGTGGCTGGCAGCCTGGTTTAGTCCGCAGACTTACGGGGTGTTTATCGGCTCCACGGTGCATGAGGTCGCGCAGGTGGTGGCGGCGGGCGAGGCAATCTCCCCCGATGCAGGTAACGCGGCGGTAATTGCCAAAATGCTGCGCGTGATGATGCTGGCCCCGTTCCTGCTGCTGATTGCCGCGCGGGTGAAGCAGCTGGCCCCTGCCGGAGAGGCGGCTGGCGGCACGATCACCGTGCCGTGGTTTGCCCTGCTGTTTGTGCTGGTCGCCATCATTAACTCATTCCATCTGCTGCCTGCGGTAGCGGTTGACGCGCTGGTGACGCTGGACACCGTGCTGCTGACGATGGCGATGGCGGCGCTGGGGCTGACCACGCATCTCAGCGCGCTAAAACAGGCAGGCATACGTCCGCTGCTGCTGGCACTGGTGCTGCTGGTCTGGCTGATCATCGGCGGCGGCGCGATCAATCTGGCGGTCACGTATTTGCTGGCGTAATCAGTGCGACGCAGCGGGGCAAGAGCGGTTATGATACCGCCTTTTCCCCCTGCGGGTTGCGAAGAGAGACGACAGATGAAGTTTATTGGAGCGCATGTCAGCGCCTCAGGCGGTGTAGCGAACGCTGCTATCCGTGCCGCGGAAATCAATGCCAGCGCTTTTGCGCTGTTTACTAAAAACCAGCGCCAGTGGAAAGCCGCGGCGCTCACTCCCGCGACAATTGACGATTTTAAGCGCGCCTGCGACACCCACAATTTTCAGCCAGGCCAGATCCTGCCGCATGACAGCTATTTGATTAACCTCGGGCACCCGGAACAGGAAGCGCTGGACAAGTCCCGCGAAGCGTTTATCGATGAACTGCAGCGCTGCGAGCAGCTCGGGCTGACGCTGCTCAATTTCCATCCCGGCAGTCACCTGACGAAGATCCCGGTCGACGACTGTCTGGCGCGCATTGCCGAATCCATCAACATTGCGCTGGATAAGACTGCGGGCGTGACGGCGGTGATTGAAAACACCGCCGGTCAGGGCAGCAATCTCGGGTTCCGTTTCGAACATCTGGCGGCGATCATCGACGGCGTGGAAGATAAATCCCGCGTCGGGGTCTGCATCGATACCTGCCACGCTTTCGCCGCCGGGTACGACCTGCGCAGCGCAGAAGCGTGCGAGCAAACCTTCGCCGAGTTCGGGCGCGTGGTTGGTTTTAACTATCTGCGCGGCATGCACCTCAACGACGCGAAAAGCGCCTTTGGCAGCCGCGTTGACCGCCACCACAGCCTTGGCGAAGGCAATATCGGCCACGAGGCCTTTGCCTGGATCATGCGCGACCCGCGGTTCGACAATATTCCGATGATCCTCGAAACCATCAACCCGGATATCTGGGCCGAAGAGATCGCCTGGCTGCGCGCGCAGCAGCACGCCGCCTGACCGGTCAACGGTGGGTGCACGTCGTTTATCTGCCTCGGAACTGCGGGAGCGTTCAGCGGTGGGTGCACTTCGTTTACCCACCCTACGAGCGCACCTGAAATCACGAAATATATCCCATGCCGAAGCGTGGCCCCGTCCGGCATCAAAACCGCCACGCCTCCATCGCGTAGGGTGGGTAAGCTTGCGCACCCACCATAAACGCGAATAACCCACGCCTGAGAGATGGCCCCGTCCGGCATCAAAACCGCCGCGCCTCCATCGCGTAGGGTGGGTAAGCTTGCGCACCCACCATAAACGCGAATAACCCACGCCTGAGAGATGGCCCCGTCCGGCATCAAAACCGCCGCGCCGCAGGCGTTGAGTCCGGGCTGGCGGTCGGGGAACCGCCAGAGGGCGCGAGCCCCGGGATGGGGTATCGCGCCTGACCGGAAGCGAAACGCCGGAGGCAAGGGCAGCCCGCAGGGCCGGTTTTACTGGCCGGGAGCCGGGATTGTGAAGGGGCGGCGGCGAGCCCCCTTCACCCGTTCACGTGCGGCAGCGTTCCCATGTAAATACCGTGCCCCGGTGAACGGAACCTTCACCGCCCTGCCATAGTCCTCACGCCAAACCCGGTGGATGCACGTTAAAGGTGGGCGCACTCCGTTTACCAACCCTACAATTCCCCCTGCCTCAAGCCATCCCCCATAAAAAAAGGGCCGATTCGCATCGGCCCTTTTCACTGTCTGAACAACGCTTACGCGGCTTTCGCTGCCAGCTCGCTTTCCGGACGTTTCAGGAAGGCATAGGCCAGCCCCGCCACCAGGGTACCGGCAACAATCGCCAGCAGGTAACCCAGCACCGGCGTAATTGCGCCTGGGATCAGCAGCACAAACAGCCCGCCGTGCGGAGCCATCAGCTTAGCGCCTACCGCCATAGAGATGGCACCGGTCAGCGCACCGCCGACGATACAGCACGGCAGCACGCGCATCGGATCGCGCGCCGCGAACGGAATCGCGCCTTCGGAGATAAAGCACAGGCCAAGTACCAGCGCAGCTTTACCACCTTCCTGCTGGCCTTTGTCGAACTTACGACGCGCCACCAGCGTTGCCAGCCCCATCGCCAGCGGTGGCACCATGCCAGCCGCCATGATTGCTGCCATCGGTGCATAGGTCTGGGTACTCAGCAGGCCCACGCCAAACGCGTACGCCGCTTTGTTCACCGGACCGCCCATGTCGGTACACATCATGCCGCCGAGGATCGCCCCGAGCAGGACCGCATTCGCTGTGCCCATGGTCTGCAGCCAGTGGGTCAGACCCGCCAGGATACCGGAAACCGGTTTGCCGATGACGTAGATCATCGCCAGCCCCACGACCAGGCTTGAGATCAGCGGAATAATCAGGATAGGTTTCAGGGCTTCCATGCTGTTTGGCAGCTTCAGCTTCGTGCTGATTGCACGCGCCACGTAGCCCGCAAGGAAACCGGCAATGATACCGCCGATAAACCCGGAACCGGTGCTCACCGCCAGCATACCGCCGATGAGACCCGGCGTCAGACCCGGACGGTCAGCAATGGAGAAGGCGATAAATCCGGCAAGGACCGGCACCATCAGGGCAAACGCGGAGCCGCCGCCGATCTGCATCAGCGCCGCCGCCAGCGTACCTTCAACTTTAAAGGCTTCGATACCAAACACGAACGACAGCGCGATCAGCAGACCGCCCGCCACCACCATCGGCAGCATGTAGGAGACGCCGGTCAGCAGGTGACGATACGGACCCGCGCTCTCTTTTTTGTCGGAGGTTGCAGCGGCACTGCTCTGCCCCGCCGGCTGATACGGCTTCGCCTGAGCTACCGCTTTGTCGAACTCCTGCGCGGTTTTCTTCAGCGCCAGCCCGGTCGAGGTGCGGTACATCGGTTTACCGGCGAACTTCGCCAGATCCACTTCGATGTCCGCCGCCACGATCACCAGATCGGCGTCGGCAATCTCTTCCGGAGTGATGGCATTGCCGGCACCCACGGAACCACGGGTTTCCACCTTCGCCCACCAGCCGCGTTTTTTCGCTTCGGTTTCGATGGCCTCTGCCGCCATAAAGGTGTGCGCCACGCCGGTCGGACAGGCAGTCACCGCCACGATACGCTTCGCGCCGCCCGCGGCAGGCTGCGGGGCGGCAACCGCCGCCGGTGCCTGATACAGCTGGGCCTTGTCTTTAGCTTCGCTCAGGAACAGCTCCGGATGCGCCACGGCGCGATCGATATCGCCGAGGTACACGTTTTTGCCGTTCAGCGCGCTGTCAGTTGGCATTGCGCTGCCAATAACAATGGCCAGCTCGGCGTCATTCGGGTTGTCGATAATCTCAAGGTGCGCTTTCTGCGCCGCGGCGCTGAGCAGGGTTTTCGCGATGTACGCGCGGGCCTGGCCCAGTCCGGATTCAATAATCAGCAGCGTTTTCATTATGCCTCTCCTGCTGTCAGTTAAAGGGTTTCAAGTCGACGCGCGCCATCATTGCGGCCAACTGGGTTCTGTCAGTGATACCGACGTTGCTCTGGCTCACCGCCAGCGCCGCGACGGCCGTTGCCAGACGCAACGTGTGCTCGCTTGATTCACGCATCAGCAGGCCGTAAATCAGACCGCCAACCATCGAGTCGCCGGCACCCACGGTGCTGACCACTTCAACGGAAGGCGGCGTGGCAATCCATTCGCCGGAGGCGTTAACCCACAGCGCGCCCTCTTCGCCCAGCGAAATCACCACGTGGGCGATCCCCTGCTCGCGAAGCGCGTGCGCGGCTTCAATCACATCTTTCAGCTCGGGCAGTTTGCGCCCGGCCCAGATTTCCAGCTCGCGGCGGTTCGGCTTCACCAGCCACGGCGAGGCTTTCAGTCCGGCCACCAGCGCATCGCGGCTGCTGTCGAAGATGATGCACGGGCACTGGCTGCGCAGACGCGTCATCCAGTCGGTGAAGGCTTCCGGGCTGACGCCGGACGGCAGACTGCCGCTGACGCACACCATATCGAACTGGCCGAGCCAGCTCAGGGAATCAGTAACGAAACGCTCCCAGTCTGCCGGGGTCACTTCAAAGCCGGAGAAGTTCAGATCGGTGACTTCGCCATCTTTTTCCGTCAGCTTCACGTTGATGCGGGTACGACCCTGCACCACCTGGAAGCGGTTGGCGATGCCCAGCTCGCTGAACAGCTGCTGAAAGCCATCCTGGTTGTCTTTACCCAGGAAGCCGCCGACGGTGACGTCGATACCGAGATCTTTCAGCACTTTGGCTACGTTGATGCCTTTACCTGCTGCATGCAGCCCGGTGGTACGCACCAGGTTGACTTCGCCGCGCTCGATCTCTGCGCAGTAGCCGACCAGATCGTAGGCCGGGTTCAGGGTGATTGTGGCTACGCGTCTGCTCATGCTGCGCCCTCCCCAAGACCGGCGGCGATGGCGTCGCCAATCGCTTTCAGCGCCTGTTCAGCATCTTCGCCCTGGGCGGTAAAGCGCAGGCGGTGGCCGTGCTTCACGCCGAGCGCCACGACTTTCATCAGGCTGCGACCGTTAGCCGGTTTGCCGCTGCCGTCGAGGTTGGTGACGGTAATGTCGCAGTTGAACTGTTTAATGGTGTTCACCAGTACGGTGCCCGGACGGGCGTGCAGACCATGCTCGTTACGTACCGTAAACTCGGCGCTCAGCACGTCTTCAGCCAGCGCGTCGTCGCTGGTAAGCAGCGCCAGCAGCGTCGCGCTGTCGGCGTTCAGCAGGCGGTCAGCTTTGTTCGCCAGCAGCAGGTCGCTCAGGCGGTTCAGCACTGCCAGCGGCTGATCGTCTACCACGGCCACAGTCAGCAGCAGCCCGACCGTCGCGCCGTGCTGTTCAAAAATGGTGGCCGGACGGCTGACGGCGATGGCGCTCGCCAGGTTGCCTTCCGGGCTGTCGTTCAGCCAGATGCCCTGACCGAGGTTCAGCGGCTTGCCGGTAATGACGTTGGATACAAAAGTGGTATCAACCGCGCCCGCTTCACTCAGACGTCCGGCGTTCAGCGCCTGAAGCGTCACCAGATCGCTGGCGGTAACGTCAAGGGAGAACATCTCGTTATCCAGCTTCAGGCCGGAGACCTGCTTCTCGCCCATCAGCAGCGCGCGCAGCTCTTCCGCGGTGGTGGCGGTTTTCAGCGCCTCCGCCACGTTATCGTCGCTCAGTACGTGAGTCAGCTGACGCAGCAGACCGAGGTGCTCATCGGAGCTGGCAGCGATGCCGATGGCGACATACGCCACCTGATCGTCGCCCCAGGTCACGCCCTGCGGGAACTGGAACACCTGCACGCCGGTTTTCAGCACCTGGTCGCGGGTGTCGGTGGTGCCGTGGGGAATCGCGATGCCGTTACCGAGGAACGTCGAGGTCTGCTGCTCGCGGGCCAGCATGCCGTTGACGTAGCCATCCGCCACGTTCCCGGCCTGCACCAGCGCAGCGGCAATCTGACGGATCGCCTCTTCTTTATTACCGGCCTGCATGCCGGGATGAATGTCCTGCACAGATAATTCGAACATAGGTCTCCTCGCTTGCTGAAATTGAATCGTTTCAGCCATTCTGCGAAATGTAGCGCCAGCCTGTGTGTTCACCTCACTCCGGCCACGCTGAAACGTTTCAAGGAGTTTCATGATATCCAGTAAAGCTGGCAAGCAAAGTCGTGAATAGCGTGACAAAATTTAGATATGCCGCACAAATCTGATTTTAGTTGACGAATTAGCTGAAGTTGAGCGAGGCGGTTGATAAAAAAATTCAGCTTATGTTCAGCGGGGTTACAGCATCTATTAATGAGGGCGTTATGGGGCGGTCAGCGCTTCGAGGTGAATCAGGTACTCCATCGCCTGTTGGCGGGTGCGCCCGCACATTTCTGCGGCAGGCTGAAGCCCGGCGCAGACCTTCGGGCGCAGCGGGGAGCCGAAGATTTTACAGCGCTGGTGCTGGTCAAGCTGAACGCAGGGGGTGTTGGCAGGCTTGCCGTTCGGCATACCGGGGATCGGACTGGAAATGGACGGGGCGGTGCAGCAGGCACCACAGTCTGAGCGGCAGTCCATTCGAGTCCTCATCGGTTTATTTACGCATAGCGCGGGCGAATAATGCTGCGCACACTACCCTGTTTACTGCTGCAACGCAAAAGCCATCAATTCCGCTTGCCTGCGCCTGACGCCGCGAGTACCTTGACGCGATATTTTTTGCCACTTTAAGGGATGTTTTTATGCCAAGAGCGAATGAAGTTAAAAAAGGTATGGCTATCAATTACAACGGCAAACTGCTGCTGGTAAAAGATATTGATATTCAGGCACCGAGCGCCCGCGGGGCGGCGACGCTGTACAAAATGCGTTTCTCCGACGTGCGCACCGGTCTGAAGGTGGAAGAACGCTTTAAGGGTGACGATATTCTCGACACCATCAGCCTGTCGCGTCGCCAGGTGACCTTCTCCTACGTGGACGGCAACGAATACGTGTTTATGGATAACGAAGACTACACGCCGTTCACCTTCAATAAAGAGCAGATTGAAGAAGAGCTGCAGTTCATTCCGGAAGGCGGTATGCCGGGTATCCAGGTGCTGACCTGGGACGGCCAGCTGCTGGCGCTGGAGTTGCCGCAGACCGTGGATCTGGAGATCGTTGAGACCGCACCGGGTATCAAGGGGGCTTCTGCCAGCTCGCGTACCAAGCCGGCCACGCTCTCTACCGGCCTGGTAATTCAGGTGCCGGAATATCTGGTCAGCGGGGAGAAGATCCGCATTCATATCGCAGAAAAGCGCTACATGGGCCGCGCCGACTGATAAAAAAGGGACAGCCTGGGCTGTCCCTTTTTTTCGTTCAGCAACTTTACAGCAATTCCGGGAACAGCGTCTTTTTCAGCGCCAGCTCCACACCGCGCACTTCCGCCAGCCCCTTCAGACGACCAATCGCCGAGTAGCCTGGGTTGGTTTTCTTACGCAGGTCGTCCAGCATCTGATGCCCGTGGTCCGGGCGGAACGGGATGGGACGCCGATCGCCGGCGTTTTTACGGCGCAGCTCCTCTTTCAGGATCGCCGCTACCACCGCCACCATATCCACATCGCCGCCAAGATGCGCCGCTTCATGGAAAGTTTTCGGGTTCGCTTCCCGGCAGGTTGAACGCAGGTGGGTAAAGTGGATGCGGTCACCAAAGGTTTCCACCATCTTCACCAGATCGTTATCCGCGCGTACGCCGTAGGAGCCGGTACACATGGTGAAACCGTTGTGAATGCTGTCCACGGTCTCTTTCAGCCACTGCATATCCTCAATGGTCGAGACGATGCGCGGCAGGCCGAGGATCGGGCGCGGCGGATCGTCCGGGTGTACCGCCAGCCGCACGCCAGATTCTTCTGCCACCGGCACAATGGCACGCAGGAAA
The DNA here is from genome assembly GCF_025914095.1 of Siccibacter colletis. NCBI lineage: Bacteria > Pseudomonadati > Pseudomonadota > Gammaproteobacteria > Enterobacterales > Enterobacteriaceae > Siccibacter > Siccibacter colletis. The sequence continues at coordinate 2,743,735 of NZ_CP074352.1, forward strand.
TACGCCATGTTTTCGCGCAGTGCCGCTTTATCAATGCCGGCATATTCATTCAGGCGGGCGCGGAACTGGTCCAGGGTATAGCCTTCTTCAGCCCCCGGCAGACCGGCGATGATATTAGCCACCAGCTTCTCGCGATCGGCCTCACTCGCCTGGTTAAACCATACCTGGGCGTCGTGCTGCTCCGCTTTGCTGTAATCCGCCTCCGCACCCGGGCGCTTCAGAATGTGCAGCTCAAACGCAGCAAACGCCGCCTGGTCAAAGCGCAACGCCTTAGAGCCGTCCGGCAGCTGATATTCAAGGTCGGTACGCGTCCAGTCGAGGATTGGCATGAAGTTGTAGCACACGGTATCGATGCCGCAGGCCGCGAGGTTGCGAATGCTCTGCTGGTAGTTAGCAATATGCTTATCGACGTTACCGGTGTGGGTTTTAATCTCCTCATGCACCGGGATACTCTCAACCACGGACCAGGTTAACCCTTTCTCGGCCAGCAGCGCCTGACGCGCTTTGATCTCCTCCACCGGCCAGACTTCACCGTTGGGAATATGATGCAGGGCAGTCACTACCCCGGTCGCGCCTGCCTGACGCACATCATCCAGCGAGACCGGATCCTTGGGGCCATACCAACGCCAGGTTTGTTCCATGCTTCACCTCGATAAGTTGTTATACCAATTTTTGAAATGTGAATGACGACTACCATACATGCTTTCGGTTAACGGTCAAATTTCCCGGCAGCATTGATTGATCCACCTCACATTCTGATCTTATTTACGGCTTACCAATTCAATTTGCTGTCATATAACTTTACACTGCGCTTTGTTAATCAATGGTTAAGCAGGTATGAACTAAATGAATACAATTGCCTCCGCTCCGCTTCCCGAATCGGTTCGCCAGCCGCAGTACGACCGCAGCGCGTTACAAAACCGTATCGTCCACTTCGGCTTTGGTGCCTTTCATCGCGCACACCAGGCGCTGCTGACGGACCGGGTGCTGAACCTGCAGGGCGGCGACTGGGGCATCTGTGAGATCAGCCTGTTCAGCGGCGAACAACTGATGACCGCCCTGCGCGCTCAGGATCATCTCTATACCGTGCTGGAAAAAGGTGCTGAAGGTAACCAGGCAACGATCATCGGCGCGGTAAACGACTGCCGCAGCGCCACCCTCGACGGACTGGAAGCGGTGATCGAGGCATTTTGCGCGCCGCAGGTGGCGATTGTCTCCCTGACCATTACCGAAAAAGGCTACTGCATCGACCCGGCAACCGGCCGCCTCGATGTGACCAATACCCGCATCGTCCACGATCTGGAAAACCCGACCGCGCCGCAATCCGCACCCGGCATTCTGGTAGAAGCGCTTTACCGTCGCCGCAGCCGTGGGCTGGCACCGTTTACCGTGCTCTCGTGCGATAACATTCCGGATAACGGCCACGTGGTGAAAAACGCGGTACTGGGGATGGCAGAGAAGCGCGATCCGGAGCTGGCGCGCTGGATCGCTGTTCAAGTTACCTTCCCGGGGACCATGGTGGATCGCATTGTGCCCGCCGCCACGCCGGACTCCCTCGCTGAGATCGCCACCGCGCTGGGCGGCGTGGACGATCCGGTTGCCATCAGCTGCGAACCCTTTATCCAGTGGGTGGTGGAAGATAATTTTGTTGCGGGCCGCCCGGACTGGGAAAAGGTGGGCGTACAGCTGGTCTCCGACGTGCTGCCCTGGGAAGAGATGAAGCTGCGTATGCTCAACGGCAGCCACTCGTTCCTGGCATATCTGGGTTACCTTGCCGGGTATGAGCACATCAGCGACTGCATGGCCGACCCGCATTTTAAACGCGCCGCACGCCAGCTGATGCTGGAGGAACAGGCGCCGACGCTGCGCATCACCGATGTCGATCTGGCCGGCTATGCCGACAGCCTGATCGACCGCTTTGCTAATCCGGCGCTGAAGCACCGCACCTGGCAGATCGCGATGGACGGCAGTCAGAAGCTGCCCCAGCGCATGCTGGAGGGCATTCGCTGGCATCTGAAACAGGAACGCCCGTGGCCGCTGCTGGCGCTGGGGGTTGCCGGCTGGATGCGCTACGTCAGCGGCACCGACGAGCGCGGGAACAGCATCGACGTGCGCGACCCGCTGCGTGAAGCCATTGACGCTCAGGTTGCAGGCAGCAGCGAGGCCGGGCGCCCGGCGGCACTGCTGCGACTGAATGCTATCTTCGGCAGCGATCTGCCCGCCGATCCACGCTTCGTCAGCGCTGTTCAACAGGCGTGGGACACCCTTTGCGAGGTCGGCGCCCGGGAGGCCGTTGCGCGCCTGGTCGGCTGAGTTCCCTGCCCTTCCCCACGGGCGTCCGTCGCGGCGCTCGTGTTTTTCCTTCTCTTTCTTTGCGTTTTTCGCCAGGATGTTCCGGCATTTTCCCGCGCCACGCCTGTGGCATGAGCAAATTCTGGAGTGACTGTGACAAAGACCAACCTGATTACCGGTTTCCTGGGTAGCGGTAAAACCACCACCATTCTGCATCTGCTGGCAAACAAAGATCCGGCGGAAAAATGGGCCGTGCTGGTCAACGAATTTGGCGAAGTGGGCATTGACGGGGCGCTGCTCGCCGACAGCGGCGCATTGCTGAAAGAGATCCCCGGTGGCTGTATGTGCTGCGTTAACGGTTTACCGATGCAGGTGGGGTTAAATACCCTGCTGCGCCAGGGCAAGCCGGATCGCCTGCTGATCGAACCTACCGGGCTCGGCCATCCAAAACAGATCCTCGATATGCTTACCGCTGCGGTTTACGAGCCGTGGATCGATCTGCGTGCCACCCTGTGCCTGCTCGACCCTCGTCAGCTGCTGGAGGAACAGTACACCAGCAACGATAACTTCCGCGATCAGCTCACCGCAGCCGACATCATCATTGCTAATAAAGAAGATAAAGCCGATGCCAGCAGCACGGCCGCACTCGACGCCTGGTGCAAGACCCATCTTGACGGGCGCGAGCTACGCTTTACCTCCCGGGGTGAAATTGATGGCGCCCTGCTGGACCTGCCGCGCAACGGCGCGCGTGAGGTGCCGACCAGCGCGGCGCATCAGCACGGTCACAGCATGGAACGCGGCCTCGGCGCGCTGAGCCTGCCGGGCCATCAGCGCTGGCGACGCAGCCTGAATCAGGGCCAGGGTTACCAGGCCTGCGGCTGGATCTTTGACAGCGAAACCCAGTTCGACACTATCGGCGTGCTGGAGTGGGCGCGTCTCGCCCCGGTGGATCGTGTGAAAGGCGTGCTGCGCATCCCCGAAGGGCTGGTGCGGGTTAACCGGCAGGGCAACGATTTTCATATTGAAACCCAAAGCGTGGCGCCGCCGGACAGTCGAATCGAACTTATTACGTCCGGCGATGCCGACTGGAATGCACTGCAATCCAGTTTGTTGAAGCTTCGTTTAACCGCATCGGACTAAGTTTGCGGCTGAATAATGACGTAGTGAATCACAATGAAAACATGTCGCCTGCTTCTCATCCTGCTGCTTAACGCAGCGGGTTTCCTGCTTTTCTTCTCCTGGTATCTGCCCGCACAGCATGGTTTCTGGTGGCCGATCGACACCGGGCTGTTCCACTTTTTCAACCACAAAATCGTCGAAAGCCAGTCGTTTCTCTGGTTCGTTGCGATTACCAACAATCGCGCTTTTGATGGCTGTTCGCTGCTCTGCATGGGGCTGTTGATGCTGTGGTTCTGGCGGCAGGCAGACAAGCCGGGACGCCGACGCGTGGTGATGATCGGCCTGACCATGCTGATGACCGCGGTGGTGCTGAACGTGCTGGGGCAGTCTGTCATTCCGGTGCAGCGCACCAGCCCGTCGCTGAGCTTTAATGATGTGGTGCGGGTGCGCGATCTGCTGCCGGCAATCCCCACCAAAGATGCCTCCCGCGACTCGTTCCCGGGGGATCACGGTATGATGCTGCTTATTTTTGCCTGCTTTATGTGGCGTTATTTTGGTCAAAAAGCGTTCGCTGTGGCACTGGTTATTTTTGTGGTGTTCGCATTGCCGCGAATGATGATTGGCGCCCACTGGTTTAGCGATATTTTCGTCGGTTCTTTATCGGTGGTGTTAGTCGGTTTGCCCTGGGTGTTATTAACCCCACTGGCGGATAAGGTTATTAATCAACTTAATCATCGATTACCCGGCAAATATAAACAAATCGATAACAAATAAATAAACTTCCATAACAAAAATCCCCCGTTATCACATCGGTAACGGGGGATTTTTTTGTCAGCGAAACGGCGATGTTTCAGTCGATTTCAGTAAAGTCACGCTTTTATAAGGGGATAGACGCCAGCCCGCGTGATGCCTGGCCTGCGGCAAAATAACCGATTCACATCCTGCATCACATTTTCTTATAAAAAAACGCATAAAAACTCTCGCATTGACTATGTCGATCGGGTAGTCTCACTCGGGTTTCGCCGTTCTGGCACGTTTTGGTAAACGTCTGAATTTTTTTGTGCGTTAAACCACAGTTTCTCATTCAGGTATTTGTCTGCAATTGCGGCGCTAATTAGTCTCGTCACGTTTGGCATTTTTATAACGATTTTTATCGTTAAGGACATCAAGGGAAAATAAATAACATGGTCAGATCTCAGCCGATTTTGAGATATGTATTGCGGGCGATCCCCGCCATAGCAGTCGCGGTTCTGCTTTCAGCATGTAGCTCAACAAACACCGCCAATAACATGCATTCTGAGACGCATGCAGTGAACGAGAAAGATGGTTTTCTACTGCAAGCCTCTCAGGATGAATTTGAAGAGATGGTCCGTACGCTGGATGTTAAAACCCGCCTTATGGATCAGTACGCCAGCTGGAAAGGCGTTCGTTACCGCATGGGTGGCAGCACCAAAAGCGGCATCGACTGCTCCGGTTTCGTACAGCGCACCTTCCGCGAACAGTTTGGCTTAGAATTACCGCGTTCCACGTACGAGCAGCAGGAAATGGGTAAATCCGTCTCCCGCACCAGCCTGCGTACTGGCGATCTGGTTCTGTTCCGTGCAGGCTCTACCGGCCGTCACGTCGGGATCTACATCGGCAACAACCAGTTTGTTCATGCTTCCACCAGCAGTGGTGTGATGATTTCCAGCATGAACGAGCCGTACTGGAAAAAGCGCTATAACGAAGCGCGCCGGGTACTCAGCCGCTCCTGATACCGCGTTGCCATTCAATCCCTTGATGTCAACGAGACTACGCTAAAACGCTGCTTCGGCAGCGTTTTTTTATGGGCCAACCGATAATCCGATGACGATGGTGATTAAGGTGGGCTATAGTCTGCGAAGCGCTATCTCTGTCCCTGCCATCCGTGCGGGGAGGCGACTGAGGATGTCTTAACCTATGCTCACACGTTACCTGTCGAGCCCGAAAAAAATTCTCATCCTGAGCCTGCTCTATGGCCTGCTGGCTGCGTTCCTGGTCGCCGGCATTCACGCCTTTTATCAGCATGCCAAACGCGAACAGCGTTACCAGGTTCTGATAAACGATCTCAGCGTCTATCTCGAAAGCTATTTCCGCGAATTAAAAGTCACCGCCGATAATATTCAGCCTCTGACGGCGTCCACCTGCCGCGACGTGTCAGCCGAGCTGACATCCCGCTCCGCGTTTCATGTTAACGTGCGCGCGTTTCTGCTGGTAAAAGATGAAATAGCCTACTGCTCATCGGCAACCGGTGATATGTCGCTGCCGCTGAATGAGTTCGTTCCGGATATCGATCAGAATAAAGATATCGACATCAGCTTCCTGCAGGGTACGCCGATGCTGCCCGGCAAGCCGGCCATTGCCGTCTGGTTTCGCAATCCGCTGCTGGCGGGCCGCGGGGTCTTTACCACCCTTAACGTCAACCTGACTCCCTACCTGCTCTATACCTCGCGCCAGCGTGATATCGCCGGGGTGGCGCTTATCGTCAATGGTAAAGCCCTCACCACCTTCTCGCCCAACGTGATCCCCGCCAGTGAGCTGCCTGATACCCGCATCGGTGAGAGGCCGCTGCCCGGCTACCCGGTCTCGTTTGCACTCTACGGCGATCTCTGGCCGACGGATGATATTCAGATTTCAGTGCTGCTCGGCTTGTTTGTCGGGGTGCTGACCACGCTTGCCAGCGGTTACATACTCAATATGCGCCTGCAGCCGGGGCGCGAGATTTTAAGCGGCATCAAGCGCAACCAGTTTTACGTGGTGTGGCAGCCGGTGGTTGAGTCCGGAAAACTGCGGGTCACCGGCGCGGAGGCGCTGCTGCGCTGGAAGCATCCTCAGGCCGGGGCGATCCCACCGGATGCCTTTATTGGCTATGCGGAGGCGCAGGATCTGATTGTTCCCCTGACCCGCCATCTGTTTAAGCTGATTGCCGCCGATGCCACCACACTGCAAACCGTGCTGCCGCCCGGCGCGAAGCTCGGGGTCAATATCGCCCCTGGCCATATGCACGCTCCGTCTTTTAAGGATGACGTGCTGCGCTTTCTCGCCTCCCTGCCCCACGGCTACTTCCAGCTGGTATTTGAAATTACCGAACGCGACATGCTTAAAGAGACGGAAGCGGCCTCGCTGTTCGACTGGATCCACCAGCAGGGCATTGAGATTGCGATTGATGATTTCGGTACCGGCCACAGCGCGCTGATTTATCTTGAGAAATTTACCCTCGATTTTCTGAAAATCGATCGCGGATTTATCAACGCTATCGGCACCGAAACGGTCACCTCGCCGGTGCTGGATGCGGTACTGACCCTGGCCAATAAGCTCAATATGACCACCGTCGCCGAAGGGGTTGAAACGCCGGAACAGGCGAAATGGCTGCGCGCGCGCGGCGTGAATTATCTGCAGGGTTATCTGTTCAGCTATCCGCTGACGGTGCGCGAGCTGGTCATCTGGCAACGCAACCGCGTACTGCCTGAGGAGTAGCATGGGGTTTCACAATCCATACCCCGTCACTTATTATGCAGCAGGCCGGGCGCTCGCCCGTGAATTCGCACTGGTTAATAAGGATACTGCCCTGCCATGATTGCGCGTATAGCGATAGTGCTGATGAGCCTGGTGTCACTCCCGGGTCTGGCAGCCACCATTGAAGAGGCCGAAGCATTTGCGGTTATCGGCGAGCCGAAATATGCCGTTGACTTCACCCACTATGATTACGTCAACCCGGCCGCGCCCAAAGGCGGCAGTATTACGCTGGCGAAAATCGGCACCTTCGATAACTTCAACCGCTTTGCGCTGCGCGGTAACCCGGGGGAACGTACCGGCGCGCTGTACGATTCGCTCTATACCACCTCTGACGATGAACCCGGCAGTTACTACCCGCTGATTGCCGAATCAGCACGCTATTCCAGCGACTACGCCTGGGCAGAGATCGCCATCAACCCCCGGGCGCGCTTTCACGACGGCACGCCAGTCACTGCCCGCGACGTGGCGTTTACCTTTCAGAAGTTTATGACCGAGGGCGTGCCGCAGTTTCGTATCTTCTATAAAGGCACCACGGTAAAAGCCATCGCCCCGCTGACGGTGCGCATTGCGCTGGGCGAGGCCGGGAAAGAGAAGCTGCTAAGCCTGTTCACCCTGCCGGTCATGCCGGAGAAATACTGGCAAAGCCGCAAGCTCAGCGACCCGCTGCCAACGCCGCCCCTTGCCAGCGGGCCGTATAAAATCAGCGCCTGGCGCATGGGCCAGTACATCACCTATTCCCGGGTGAAGGATTACTGGGCGGCAACGCTGCCGGTCAATCGTGGCCGCTGGAATTTTGATACCGTGCGCTACGACTACTATCTCGACGATAACGTCGCCTTTGAGGCCTTTAAAGCCGGTGCGTTTGATTTCCGCACCGAGTCGAGCGCGAAAAACTGGGCCACACGCTATATCGGGCGCAACTTCGCACAGGGCTATATCACCAAAGAGGAGCAGCCCAACACCTCCGCCCAGGACACGCGCTGGCTGGCGTTTAATATCCAGCGCCCTCTGTTCAGCGACCGCCGGGTGCGCGAAGCGATTACGCTGGCCTTCGACTTCGAATGGATGAACAAAGCGCTGTTCTACGGCGCATACAGCCGTGCCAACAGCTACTTCCAGAATACGGAATACGCCGCCCGCGGCTACCCGGACGCCGCCGAACTGACGCTGCTGGCACCGATGAAAGCCGACCTGCCACCGGAGGTGTTCACCGCGATCTACCAGCCGCCGGTGTCAAAAGGCGACGGCTTTAACCGCGATAACCTGCTCAAAGCCGCCGCGCTGCTGAAAAGCGCCGGCTGGGAGATCAAGAATCAGAAGCTGGTGAATGTGAAGACCGGTCAGCTGTTTCGCTTTGAGCTGCTGCTCTCATCGGGAGGTAATAACCAGTGGGTGATCCCGTTCCAGCATAATCTTGAGCGCCTCGGCATTACCCTCGACCTGCGTCCGGTGGACAACTCGCAGATCACCAACCGCCTGCGCAGCCGGGACTACGACATGATCCCGACGCTCTATCGCGCCATGCCGTTTCCTGGGTCTGACCTGCAATTCTCCTGGGCGTCGCAATATATCGACTCCACCTATAACTCGCCCGGGGTCAGCAACCCGGTTATTGACCAGCTGATTGAAAAGGTGATTGCCCGTCAGGATGACAAAGCGGCGCTGCTGAGGCTGGGGCGGGCGCTTGATCGGGTCCTGACGTGGAATTATTACATGATCCCGATGTGGTACATGGCCTCTGACCGTTTCGCTTACTGGGATAAATTCTCCCGCCCGGCGGTGCGCCCGGTCTACGATCTGGGTCTGGACAACTGGTGGTATGACATCAACAAGGCAGCAAAACTGCCGGAAGCGCGGCGCTAAGGAGCGAACGTGGGAGCCTATCTTGTTCGACGCCTGCTGCTGCTGATCCCGACGCTGTGGGCAATCATCACGATCAACTTTTTCATCGTGCAGATAGCCCCCGGCGGGCCGGTGGATCAGGCCATCGCCGCCCTGCAATTTGGCGACAGCAGTACGATGCCGGGCGGCGGTGGCGAAGGCATGAGCAGCACCCACGCCCGCACGGGCATAGCGGCTCCCGGCGACAGCCAGTACCGCGGTGCGCGCGGCCTCGACCCGGAAGTGATCGCCGAAATTACCCATCGCTACGGCTTCGACAAGCCGCTGCACGAGCGCTATTTCCAGATGCTCTGGAACTACGTGCGCTTTGATTTTGGCGACAGCCTGTTCCGCAGCGCGTCGGTGCTGCAGCTGATAAAAGAGAGCCTGCCGGTCTCCATTACGCTGGGGCTGTGGAGCACGTTAATTATCTACCTGGTATCAATCCCGCTCGGCATTCGCAAGGCAGTGCACAACGGCAGCAGCTTCGACGTCTGGAGCAGTGCGGCGATCATTATCGGCTACGCCATCCCGCCATTTCTGTTCGCGGTGCTGATGATTGTCTTTTTTGCCGGCGGCAGCTATTTCGACTTCTTCCCGCTGCGCGGACTGGTGTCGGCAAACTTCGACACCCTGCCGTGGTATGGCAAAGTCATCGACTACCTCTGGCATATCACCCTGCCGGTACTGGCGACGGTGATCGGCGGCTTTGCCGCGCTCACCATGCTGACCAAAAACTCGTTTATGGATGAGATCCGCAAACAGTACGTAGTTACCGCCAGGGCAAAAGGCGTGCCGGAGCGGCAGATCCTCTGGAAGCACGTGTTTCGCAACGCCATGCTGCTGGTGATCGCGGGTTTCCCGGCCACCTTTATCAGCATGTTCTTTACCGGTTCACTGTTGATTGAAGTGGTGTTCTCTCTTAACGGCCTCGGTCTGCTGGGTTACGAAGCGACGGTGTCGCGCGATTATCCGGTAATGTTCGGTACGCTCTATATCTTTACGCTGGTGGGGCTGCTGCTCAATATTCTGAGCGACATCACCTATACCCTGGTGGACCCACGCATTGATTTTGAGGGACGCGGATGAGCAGACTTAGTCCGGTAAACCAGATGCGCTGGGCGCGCTTTCGCCGCAACCGCCGCGGCTTCTGGTCGCTGTGGATCTTTCTTGTCATTTTCATTCTCAGCCTCGGCGCCGAGCTGGTGGCGAACGACAGGCCGCTGGTCGCCCGCTATGAAGGCCAGTGGTATTTTCCGGTGGTAAAAAACTACAGTGAAAGCGATTTCGGCGGCCCCTTCGCCACCGCGGCTGATTATCAGGATCCGTGGCTGCGCCAGCAGCTCGACCAGCGCGGCTGGGCGCTGTGGCCGCCGGTGCACTTCAGCGGCAGCTCCATTCATTTCGCCAGCCGCGAGCCGTTTCCCTCTCCGCCTTCGCACGAAAACTGGCTCGGTACCGACGCCAACGGCGGCGACGTGCTGGCCCGCACGCTCTATGGCACGCGCATCTCGATCCTGTTTGGTCTGATGCTGACTCTGCTCTCCAGCGTTATTGGCGTGACGGTGGGCGCGATTCAGGGCTACTACGGGGGAAAAATCGATCTCTTTGGCCAGCGCCTGATTGAGATCTGGTCCGGGATGCCAACGCTATTTCTGATTATTTTGCTTTCAAGCGTGGTGCAGCCGGGCTTCTGGTGGCTGCTGGCTATAACCGTGCTGTTCGGCTGGATGAGCCTCGTGGGCGTGGTGCGCGCCGAGTTTCTGCGTACCCGTAACTTCGACTATATTCGTGCCGCCCAGGCGCTCGGCGTCAGCGACCGCAGCATCATCTTTCGCCATATGCTGCCCAATGCGATGGTGGCTACCCTCACCTTCCTGCCGTTCATCCTGTGCGGATCGATTGCGCTGTTAAGCTCCCTCGATTTCCTGGGTTTCGGCCTGCCGCCCGGTTCAGCGTCGCTGGGTGAACTGCTGCTGCAGGGCAAAAACAATCTGCAGGCGCCCTGGCTGGGTATTACCGCCTTCTTCTCGCTGGCGATCCTGCTGTCGCTGTTGATCTTTATTGGCGAAGCCGTGCGCGACGCTTTCGACCCGAGTAAGGCTGCCTGATATGAGCGCTCCGCTGCTGTCCATTGAAAATTTATCGATTGCCTTTCGCCAGAACGGCGTTGAGCGCCAGGTGGTGCACGACCTGTCGCTCAGCGTTGATGCTGGCGAGACGCTGGCGCTGGTGGGGGAATCCGGCTCCGGCAAAAGCGTGACCGCGCTGTCGGTGCTGCGGCTGCTGCCTTCCCCGCCGGTAGCGTATCCGCAGGGCAGCATTCGCTTTCGCGGCCAGTCGCTGCTCGACGCCGAGGAGCGCACTCTGCGCGGTGTGCGCGGTAACCAGATTGCCATGATCTTTCAGGAGCCGATGGTATCGCTCAACCCGCTGCACCCCCTGGAAAAGCAGCTCTGTGAAGTGCTCTCCCTGCATCGCGGTATGCGCCGGGAAGCGGCCCGCGCCGAGATCCTTACCTGTCTCGATCGGGTGGGCATTCGCACGCCACGCGCCCGGCTCAACGACTATCCGCATCAGCTTTCCGGCGGGGAGCGCCAGCGGGTGATGATCGCCATGGCGCTGCTGACGCGTCCGGCCCTGCTGATTGCCGACGAGCCAACCACCGCGCTGGACGTCTCGGTCCAGGCGCAGATCCTTACCCTGCTGGCGGAACTGAAGCAGGAGCTGAACATGGGGCTGCTGTTTATCACCCATAACCTGACGCTGGTGCGCCGCATCGCCGATAACGTGGCGGTGATGCACAACGGACGCTGCGTGGAGCGTAATACCCGTCAGGCGCTGTTCAACGCCCCGCAGCACGACTACACCCGGCGGCTACTGGCGGCGGAACCGGATGGCGAGCCCGTCCCGCTGGCAGCGGACGCCCGCGTGCTGCTGGAGGTACGCAACCTTAGCGTCGCCTTCGCGATCAGGAAAGGTGTACTGCGTCGCACCGTCGGACATCATCACGCGCTGAAGCAGCTCAACATCACCCTGCGCGCCGGAGAGAGTCTCGGGCTGGTGGGCGAGTCCGGCTCCGGAAAAAGCACGACCGGGCTGGCGCTGCTGCGGCTCATCCAGTCCGGGGGCGACATCATTTTTGACGGACAGCCGCTGCACCAGATGAACCGCAAGCAGCTGTTGCCGCTGCGCCACCGCATCCAGGTGGTGTTCCAGGACCCGAACTCGTCGCTTAACCCGCGGCTTGACGTGCAGCAGATTATTGCCGAAGGGTTACGCGTGCATCAGCCGTCGCTTGATGCGGCGGCTCGCGAGGCGGCCGTGATCAGCGTAATGCAGGAAGTGGGGCTTGATCCCGAGACGCGCCATCGTTACCCGGCGGAGTTTTCCGGCGGCCAGCGTCAGCGCATCGCCATTGCGCGCGCCCTGATCCTCAAACCGGAACTGATCATTCTGGATGAGCCGACATCATCGCTCGATCGCTCGGTGCAGGCCCAGATCCTTACCTTACTGAAAGCGCTGCAGGCGCGTCACGGCCTGGCGTATATCTTTATCAGCCATGATTTACAGGTCGTACGTTCGCTGTGCCATCAGGTCGCAGTGCTGCGCCAGGGCGAGGTAGTTGAACAGGGGAAATGCGACGAGATCTTCACCTCGCCGGGCGCGGAGTACACGCGAGAGCTGCTCGCGCTGCGCTAGATCAGACAGGGTTGTTGGCAGAGAAGCTTTCGGCGATTGCCACGCCAAAGTTTTTTAACCGCCCGGTTGCGGCGAATTCGTCCTGGCGTTTGACGAACAGGCAGGGTTCGCCCTCGCACTCCAGCACCGAACACTCTACGGCGATATCGCTCAGCGCCTGGCTCAGCTTCTGCATCACCACCCAGGCATTTTCGCCGTCGGCGCTCAGCAGTTTCAGCGCGATAAGGCTGTTATCGCCGGCCTGGCCGTTTTGCGGAATCGGTTCGACTTTAGTGCCTGCGGAACCCGCCAGCCAACGAAAGCTCTGCGGCAAGCGATGGACGATGGAGAGTTGTAACGTATTCAAAATGGTGTCCCCGGATATCATAAAAACAGCTCATCATGCGCGCGGCAAAGTTAATACAATGTTGCATTAATGTTCAACATTCGCAACATTTTTGCTCACCAGCCACAGCACATTTCGCGTTACCCTTTCACTATCAGGGTTTTATTTTTGTGCTCTGGCACGCATTTTCGCGCTATATGTAACGCGTTCTGAGCGCTAACTCAACCTTTTTCACCTACAAATTTATGACTTTTTACTGCCAGCGCTTTTACATTCAGGAAACAAATTAATCGATTCGCTATCATCACCGGCAGCAAAAAGGGGACCGCTGGTCCCCTGAAATCGACAGGCTGTTGCTTCAGGCTGTGCGCTTCGGCCGACTGGCGTACAGGTAGAAGAAGATCGAGCAGCTGGCGCAGATGGCAATGGAGAGCAGCATCGGCCAGGCGGTGGTAAAGGTTGCCAGCGACAGCAGCGCGCCGGTAATCGCCCCGATGCCGAAGCGGAAGGTGCCTGCCAGGGACGACGCGGTTCCGGCCATATGCGGAAACTCGTCAAGAATGACCGCCATGGCATTGGACGCCACCATTGAGATACAGCCGACAAACACCGCGATACCCAGCACCAGCGTCCAGAATCCGACGTCCAGCAGTGCCGTTACCACCATCCATATCGCCATCACAAACTGTATCCACAGCCCGGTGCGAAACATGTTCAGCGCCCCGACGCGGCGCACGAAGCGGCTGTTGATGATGGTCATGATGAACAGGAACACGATATTCAGCGCAAAGTAATAGCCGAAGTGCTGGGGCGAAACGTGATTCAGCTCGATGTAAACAAACGGCCCGGCGCTGAGGAACGAGAACATCGCCGCAAAGCTGAAGCCGCTCGCCAGCATGTAGCTCAGCACGCGCTTGTGGCGGAACAGCACGGCGAAGTTACCCACCGTGGTGCGCAGGTGAAACTTCTGACGCTTCTCCACCGGCAGGGTTTCGTGGATCAGGAAGTAGATCATGCCGCAGGCCAGCAGCGCCATCACCGCGAGGATCCAGAAGATATAGTGCCAGGTAAACCACACCAGCACTGCGCCCCCGACCATCGGCGCCACCAGCGGCGCAACGGTAGTGACCAGCATGACGAACGACATCATGCGCGAGAACTCCTCTTTCGGGTAGATATCGCGCATCAGGGCGTTGATCACCACGCTCGCCGCCGCTGCCGCCAGACCGTGCACGAAGCGCATGGCGATCAGCTGGTCAATGGTGCTGGAAAGCGCGCAGGCCATCGCGGCAAAAGCAAACACCAGCGTGCCGCCCAGCACCACCGGCTTGCGGCCAAAGCTGTCGGCCATCGGACCGTAAAACAGCTGTCCCACTGCAAAGCCCAGGATATAGGTGCTGAGGGTCATCTGCGCGCTGCCCGCCGGTACGCCGTACTCGTTGGCAATAACCGGCAGCGCCGGAAGATACATGTCGATCGACAGCGGCATCAGCATGGCCAGCAGGCCAAGAATAAATACAATCCCCAGCGATGAATTCTGCCTGGATGTCACAGTGTTCTCCTGAATTAACGTGTAGGCGTAATGGCGAGAGCAATCTCTTCGTCGGTCAGCGGGCGGTATTCACCGGGTTCCAGTTCCGGGTCGAGCACCACCTCACCGATACGCTCGCGGTGCAGCCCGACGACGTGGTTACCCACCGCCGCGAACATGCGTTTCACCTGGTGGTAGCGCCCTTCGCTGATGGTTACCCGCGCTTCGGTCGGGGTGATGATCTCAAGCGTCGCTGGCTTAGTGAGATCTTTTTCATTGTGCAGCTGAATACCTGCCGCGAACTGCGCCACGGTTTCGTCGCTCAGCGGCGCATCCAGGGTCACCAGATAGGTTTTCTCACAGTGGTGGCGCGGAGAAGTAATGCGGTGCGACCACTGGCCATCATCGGTAAGCAGCACCAGGCCGGTGGTATCGATATCCAGACGCCCTGCGGCATGCAGCTTGTACGCCATCGGCTCCTCAATGAAATAGAGGATGGTCGGATGATCTGGATCGTCGGTGGAGCAGACGTAGCCTTCTGGCTTGTTGAGCATGAAATAGCGCGGGCCGCGCTGCTGTGCCAGCGTATTGCCCTCGTAGGCCACCTCGTGCTCGGGCAGAATTTTGAAGGCGCTGTCTCTGACGATGTCGCCGTCTACGGTGACGCGGCTGGCGCGGATTTCACGCGCGGCCAGTGCGCGGCTGATTTCGAGCTGTTGAGAAATAAACTTATCGAGTCGCATTAAATCTGATTGCCTGTTGCGCGTTTCGCTGTGTCGGAGGGGCAAAACGCTGAAAAGAAGAAGGTATAAGGAGTAACGCGTCCAGTATAACGAGACTGGGATTGCTCACAAGGCAAAAGCCATATTTCCCTGGCTTTTCATGCCATAATGGCACGGTGTGATCATTATTACGGTTTGAGATGTCTTTTACTCTTCGCCCCTATCAGCGCGACGCGGTGGACGCCACCCTGCGCTACTTCCGTCAACATCAGACGCCTGCGGTTATTGTTCTGCCCACCGGGGCGGGAAAAAGTCTGGTTATCGCCGAGCTGGCCCGGGTCGCACGCGGGCGCGTGCTGGTGCTGGCGCACGTCAAAGAGCTGGTGGCGCAAAACCACGCCAAATACCAGGCGCTGGGACTGGAAGCAGACATCTACGCCGCTGGCCTGTCGCGTAAAGAGAGCCAGGGCAAAGTGGTGTTCGGCAGCGTGCAGTCGGTGGCGCGTAACCCCGACCATTTTCAGGGCGCGTTCTCCCTGCTGATCGTCGATGAGTGCCACCGCATCAGCGATGACGACGACAGCCAGTACCAGCAGATCCTTGCCCATCTGCGCAAGGCCAATCCGCAGCTGCGCCTGCTGGGGCTGACCGCGACGCCCTACCGCCTCGGCAAAGGCTGGATCTATCAGTTCCACTACCACGGCATGGTGCGCGGCGATGCGAAAGCGCTGTTCCGGGACTGCATCTACGAGCTGCCGCTGCGCTATATGATTAAGCACGGCTATCTGACGCCGCCGGAGCGCCTTGATATGCCGGTGGTGCAGTATGATTTCAGCCGTCTGACGGCCCAGTCCAACGGACTGTTCAGCGAGGCAGACCTAAACCGCGAACTGAAAAACCAGAAGCGCATCACGCCCCATATCATCAGCCAGATTATGGAGTTCGCTCAGGCGCGCAAAGGGGTGATGATTTTTGCCGCCACCGTGGAGCACGCGCGGGAAATCACCGGCCTGCTGCCAACCGATGAAGCCGCGCTGATCACCGGCGATACGCCCGGGCCGGTACGCGATGAGCTGGTTGAAGCATTCAAAGCCCAACGCTATCGCTATCTGGTGAACGTGTCGGTGCTGACCACCGGGTTTGACGCACCGCACGTCGACCTGATCGCAATTCTGCGCCCTACCGAATCGGTCAGCCTGTACCAGCAGATCGTCGGACGCGGCCTGCGCCTCGCGCCGGGCAAAACCGACTGTCTGATCCTCGACTACGCCGGTAACCCGCACGATCTCTACACCCCGGAAGTGGGCAGCCCGAAAGGGAAAAGCGATAACGTCCCGGTGCAGGTGTTCTGCCCGGCCTGCGGCTTCGCCAACACCTTTTGGGGAAAGACCACCGCGGACGGCACGCTGCTCGAACACTTTGGACGCCGCTGCCAGGGCTGGTTTGAGGATGACGACGGCACGCGCGAGCAGTGCGACTACCGCTTCCGCTTTAAGAACTGCCCGAACTGCAATGCGGAAAACGACATTGCGGCCCGCCGCTGCCGCGAGTGCGACCAGGTGCTGGTTGACCCTGACGATATGTTGAAAGCCGCGCTGAAACTGAAAGACGCGCTGGTGCTGCGCTGCGGCGGTATGGCGCTGGCGAGCGGCGCCGACGATAAGGGCGAGTGGCTGAACGTCACCTATTATGATGAAGAGGGTGCCGACGTCAGCGAACGCTTCCGGTTGACCACCCCGGCACAGCGCACCGCCTTTGAGCAGCTGTTTATCCGCCCGCATACCCGCACGCCCGGTGTACCGCTGGCGTGGAAAACCGCCGCGGACATTCAGCGGCAGCAGGCCTTGCTGCGCCATCCCGACTTTGTGGTCGCGCGTAAAAAAGGTCACTACTGGCAGGTACGCGAGAAGGTGTTCGACTACCGGGGGCGTTTCCGGCGCGCCAATGAATTGCGCGGCTGAGGCTGTTTTCGTTGCTGCTGCCTGAAAACAAAGCTATAATGCCGCCCGCTTTTGCATCCGCAAAGCAGAACAATCGCCTGTTGCTGGGTCGCCTGTAACAGGTTTTTTATTTGAAGAGAGACAGCAATGTTCACTATCGAAGCACAAGCACGTAAAGAGCAGGGTAAGGGTGCGAGCCGCCGCCTGCGCACAGCGAACAAGTTCCCGGCCATCATCTATGGTGGTTCTGAAGCGGCAATCGCCATCGAACTGGATCACGACAAAGTAATGAACATGCAGGCGAAGCCTGAGTTCTACTCTGAAGTTCTGACCATCGCTGTTGACGGTAAAGAAATCAAAGTTAAAGTTCAGGCTGTACAGCGTCACCCGTACAAACCTAAACTGGCCCACGTGGACTTCGTTCGCGCGTAAGTGCAGATGAAACCAGAAAAAACGCCGCTTATGCGGCGTTTTTTTATGGCTGAATCAGGGCGGCGCACCGCCCGGTGTTATTTGCCTGAGGTGCGGCGCTGAAGCTGATCGCGCAGGTTCGGCGGCGTACCCTTGATGGTCAGGGTATCGGTGGCCGGGTCCCAGAAAATGCGCTCGCCCAGCAGCATGGCATCGAAATTGATGGTCAGACCGCCGCCGCTACCGGCGTATTTAGTGAGCTGACGTAGAGTGCTGCGATCCGCCGGGAACGTCTCTTCCAGCTCATAACCCTGATCGGCAGTAAACTCCTGGAAATTTTTCTCGCCAAAGCTCGGCAGCTCTTTTGCCAGCTCGGAAAGCGCAATCTCCTCCCCCGCCTGAAGCTGCTCGCTGCAGTAGCTGTACACCTGCTGACGCACGTTCTGGCGCTCGTTTTTATCGAGCTGCGCTTCCGCGGTGTAGTCGTCCACCGCCTGTAACAGGCCGCGGTTCTGCGCTTTGGTATCCAGCCCTTCGCTGGCACCGAGGAAATCCATAAAGAAGTCGGACACCTTGCGCCCCACGCGCCCTTTCAGGAACGTCAGGTAGCGGGTCGATTCCGGGTTGGTTTCCCACTCGGTGAGATCGATACGCGCCACGATATCGGCATGGGCGATGTCCAGATAGTGCGTCGAACTGATATCCAGATTCTCATTCACGCGCATGCTGCTGAGGTTCGTCAGCACCGCAACCAGCAGATATTCCACCGCCAGATAGCGATAGTGGCAGAACAGCACCACCCCGCCGTCGGCAAACGGGTATTTCGCCAGCTCGTCGCGCAGACGCGCCGTCGCCGCACGGCTGAACGGCAGAAAATCTTCTTCACCCTGGCGGTGCAGACGCAGGGTCTGCGCCAGCTCGCTCTCTTCCGCGAACAGGCCGTAGGCTTTACTTTTGGCGCTATAAACCCGGTGCAGCTCCGCCATCATCTCTTCTACGGCGGCGCTGGTTTCCAGCAATGAATCGCGCAAGACCAGCTCAAGGTTCTGCTCATCACGTTTGATAAGCTGGTGTATGGCAATCTGGTTGATATCCAGACTCATGATAAACTCTCCTTTCAGACCGGGCGGTATTCAACCACCGCCCGTCGCCTTGTGCAACCGTTGATAAAAATGCGGAAAAAATGCCTCTGCTACGGTAAGATGTCGGACTTTCTTCACAAACTGATTTTGAGTTATGCCACAACAATCCCGCTATAGTGACGAACACGTCGAACAACTGCTGAGTGAACTGGCGCAGGTGCTGGAAAAGCATCAGACGCCGACCGACCTTTCCCTGATGGTACTGGGCAATATGGTCACGAACCTTATCAACACCAGCGTATCCTCCGCACAACGTCAGGCGATCGCCCGTTCGTTCGCCCAGGCCTTGCAGTCTTCCATTCACGAAGACAGCAAGCACTAAGGGATATTAACGACTCGTTATGGTGACTAACCGCCAGCGCTACCGTGAAAAAGTCTCCCAGATGATTAGCTGGGGGCACTGGTTCGCCCTGTTCAACATTCTGGTTGCCATAGCGCTGGGAAGTCGCTACCTGTTCATCGCTGACTGGCCGACGACCCTGACGGGCCGGGTATTCTCCTGGGTCAGCCTGATGGGCCACTTCAGCTTTCTGGTCTTCGCCGGTTACCTGCTGATCCTGTTCCCGCTCACCTTCGTGGTGATGTCGCAGCGGCTGATGCGCTTCCTCTCCGCCGCTTTTGCCACCGCCGGCATGACGCTGCTGCTTATCGACAGCGAAGTCTTTACCCGTTTCCACCTGCACCTCAATCCGGTGGTGTGGGAACTGGTGATAAACCCCGATCAGAGCGAAATGGCCCGCGACTGGCAGCTGATGTTTATCGGCGTGCCGATCCTGCTGCTGATCGAAATGCTGTTCGCCACCTGGAGCTGGCAGAAGCTGCGCAGCCTGAGTCGCCGCCGTCATTACGCCCGCCCGGTAGCGACGCTGTTTTTCGTCTCGTTTGTGGCCTCGCACTTGATGTATATCTGGGCCGACGCCAACTTCTACCGTCCGATCACCATGCAGCGCGCCAACCTGCCGCTCTCCTACCCGATGACCGCGCGCCGCTTTCTTGAGAAGCACGGCCTGCTGGATGCTCAGGAGTACCAGCGTCGTCTGGTGGAACAGGGCAACCCGGAAGCGGTATCGGTACAGTATCCGCTCAGCGACTTGCGCTATCGCGACATGGGCACCGGGCATAACGTTCTGCTGATCACCATCGATGGCCTGAACTATTCGCGCTACGAGAAGCTGATGCCAAACCTGGCACAGTTCGCCGGGCAGAACATCAGCTTTACCCAGCATATGAGTGCCGGTAACTACAGCGATAACGGCATCTTCGGCCTGTTCTACGGTATCTCCCCGGCCTATATGGACGGCGTGCTCTCGGCGCGCATTCCGGCAGCGCTGATCACCGCGTTGAACCAGCAGGGTTACCAGCTCGGCCTGTTCTCGTCGGACGGCTTCAACAGTGCGCTCTATCGACAGGCCCTGCTCTCCGACTTCTCGCTGCCGACGGCGAAACCGCAAAGCGATGCTCAGACCGCCGGGCAGTGGATCAACTGGCTCGATAAATACGCAACGGAAGATAACCGCTGGTTCTCATGGGTCTCCTTCAACGGCACAACGCTTGACGGCGACAGCAACCAGCAGAACTTTACCCGTCGCTATGGCCGGGCGGCACAGAACGTTGACGGGCAGATTTCCCGTGTGCTGGAGGCCTTAAAAGCCGCCGGTAAGTTTGATAATACCGTGGTGATTATCACCGCCGGACGCGGCGTGCCGCTTGACGACGCGCGCGACAGCTTCGCCTGGGATCGTTCGCGCATTCAGGTTCCGCTGGTGATCCACTGGCCGGGTACGCCTGCGCAGAGCATCAGCAAACTCACGCAGCATCAGGATGTGATGACGACCCTGATGATGCGCCTGCTGCATGTCAGCACGTCGCCGGGGGAATACTCTCAGGGTGAAGATCTGTTTGCCGCGACGCGCAAAAATAACTGGGCCATCGGTGCCGACAGCAACACGCTGGCGGTGACCACCCCGCAGATGACGCTGGTGCTGGATAACAACGGCAACTACCGCACCTGGGACGAGAGCGGTCATCGGCTTGATGACGATAAACCGCAGCTCGGGCTGCTGCTGCAGGTGCTGACCGATGAAAAACGGTTTATCGCTAACTGATTGATTAATTATAATCCAGTCAGTTTGCCGTACCCTTGCAATCGGTCGGGAAATGGGTAGTATTAGCCTCCACGTGTCGGCACGTAGCGCAGCCTGGTAGCGCACTGTCATGGGGTGTCAGGGGTCGGAGGTTCAAATCCTCTCGTGCCGACCAAAAATCCTTAAAAAGGGCTTATCATTTCGATAAGCCCTTTTTTATTGCCGCGTCACACTCGCTTCAAACCTTCGCTGGCGTAACGCGCCTCATCACATCACCCACAAAGCCGCCAGCACCGCCAGCACCGCCAGCACCGCCAGCCAGAACACTACACAAACGAGACACAGGAAAAGTACCGAGAAGCGATACAGGAAATCGATCATTTATCACTCTTCAGCTGCGAGATCCTGATCTCCCTGATGCAGCGCTGATTCACAAGCAGCAGGGCATACACAGAAACTGCTATCACAAAAGCAATCCCGATAAAGCCCCAGCTGTCGAACAGTGCGGTACTGCCACTCAGGCTACAGATGGCAAGGCCGCCCATATAGATAGCCAGCCAAAGAAAAGCGAATAATTTCATCTGCTATCATCCAACGAAAAGCCCCTCTGATGGGGGCTATCATCAACCATTACATGTGGAATCCGTGACCCGCTCCGGTATGCCCGCCGAACGCATGGTCATGGGCGTTATCACCACCCGTGCCTGTGCCGTGATCACCACGAGAGCCACCATTCGTTGCCCCATCATGACCGCCTTTAACAGAGGGATGGAAAGCAGAATTGAATGCTACCTGAACCTGGGTGCCCGGCTTGAGCGTGCTGGCCTTAACCCTACCTGCAGGCGTATTTACCAGCGTATCCGGCTTCAGGCTGGAGACATTTACATTGATGGTATTAGCGGCATCGTATCGTTTGTTGTGGGCTGCTAATTCTTTTGCCTGTGCGAGAGCGTTGGTCTGGATTTCTGTACGGGCACGCTGTGCTGCCTCAAGCTCTGCAGCAGTTTTGGCCTGAGTCATGCCAAAAGATTTCACTTGTGATGCGGTTACCTGCTCGCGCTCGACACCTGACCATACAGAACCATAGTCATCTTTCACGGAATAGGAGCCATCAGTAGCCTGGGCAACGATTTGGCCACCTGTAAAATCAACTGTTGCGTTTGCATTCCCGGCAGCAAACCAGGCCAAAGTGCTCAAAGACAGCACCACGATTTTTGTACAATTAATAAACATAAAATGTGCCTCAAGGGGTAACCGTTGCATGAGTAACAACGTCTTTCTGATTGATGGTCAGGTTAATGGCGTACTTCCCTTTCACCCATTTGAGTGGCGCAGGGTTAGTGAATCCGTACCCATTCAGCGCTTCGTATGCTGCATCCGTCGGTTGATTGAGAACGGAGTCGCGCAGAAATGCGCTGATCTGCTGGCGCTCGGTATTGGTGTTTTGCATTTTCGTTTGGTGAATATCGCAGCCTTGTAACTCAGTAATCTGAGTACAGCCGGAGCGCTCAAGCTGGGCGCGATATTTAGCACTAATGGCATGTGATGGCGTGGCAACGACGGCGAGAAGGGCCAATATATAGACTGTGTTTCTAAGTTTCATTTGGTGATATTTCCGGAGGTCAACTATTCATGTTGCTAATATAGCAACGCTTCAGGATGTGATATTGATCACAATCAAGTCTGTTGGTCGTGGCGTTAAACCGCCGAAATCACCCTCCGAATCACCTGCTGGCACGGCATATATCTTTAGCAGTTAGTGCGATATCTTTACATTTAACCGTCATAAACCACTGACAAAAAATCCTCTGCTATAATAAAACCTAAGCAAAACAACCAATAGAGAGGATGGATATGAAAAAGACACTGATCATTCCGTTAGCCGCACTGCTGGCGGTAACCGCACTGTCAGGTTGTACGCGCACAAGCTACGCTATCCACACAACGGACGGGCGTACCATCATCAGCGATGGCAAACCAAAAGAGTCTGATGCTGGCCTGCTGGGCTATACCGATGCGAACGGCGTGAAGCAGCAGATCAACAAAACCGAAGTCGAGAAAGTGGCGGAAGTGCCGCACTGATCGTCGAAGCCCCTGCGGGGGCTTTTACTTACCCTCCATACATCCCTTCAACTAACTCCCAACAAACAGCCTGAAACGCCATCGATATTTCATTAACCAGTTTTTTACACCTAAAAATATCGTAAATCTGAATTAATCCATTAAGACCGTATGGTAATCTTTCAGCACGATGAATTTGCTTTAAGGAACCACGATGAAACATGCACTGATGCTGATTATCGCTGCCTGCGCCAGCGGTGCCGCATGGGCTGACACCCTCCCCGCTTCGGCGTCTCAGCCGCTTGAGAAAATCGCGCCTTATCCGGCGGCGGAAAAAGGCATGAAGCGCGTGGCGATTGCTCTGCCTGCGCTGGAGAACGAACAGAATTACAAAGTAGAACTGCTGCCCGGTAAAACCATGGGCGTGGACTGCAACCAGCACCGCATGGGCGGCACGCTGGAGACGAAAACCCTGGAGGGCTGGGGCTATGACTATTACCAGCTGAGCCGCGTCAGCGCGCCGGCATCCACCATGATGGCCTGCCCGAAAAACGAGAAAACGCAGAAGTTTGTGCCGGTACAGCTCGGCGATAAGGCTATGCTGCGCTACAACAGCAAGCTGCCGATCGTGGTCTATGCGCCGGAGAATATTGAGGTGAAGTATCGGGTGTGGAAAGCGGATGAGACGCTGCAGAGCGCCGTTGAACGATAAGCATAAAAAAACCCCGCCGCAGCGGGGTTTTTTGTCAGTTACAGCGCGATATCAGATACCGCGTTAACTTCCTGGTCCGGCATTTTGCCTTCCGGCTTCGGCGCCGGAGAGACCGCTTTCGGCGCTTCGTATTTCAGGCCCAGTACGCGGCTGGTGTTTTCCAGTTCACGTTCCGTGGCTTCAACGTTGCCGTTCAGCTTAGTGCCATAAGACGGGATGATGGTTTTCAGCTTCGCCTGCCACTCTGGGGTCGCAACCTTGTCTTTAAACACTTTTTCCATCAGGTGCAGCATGATCGGTGCCGCAGTAGACGCGCCCGGTGATGCACCCAGCAGCGCGGCAACGGTGCCGTCTTTGTCGCTGACGACTTCAGTACCCAGGCGCAGCACGCCGCCCTTCTCTTCATCACGTTTGATGATCTGCACGCGCTGACCCGCCTGCCACAGACGCCAGTCTTCTTTCTTCGCCTGCGGGTAGTATTCCTGCAGCGCTTCGAAACGCTCGTCGTCAGACAGCATGACCTGGCTAATCAGGTATTTCACCAGATCGAAGTTATCCAGGCCTACGTTTACCATCGGCATGAAGTTCGAGGTGGTGGTCGCGCTCATCAGATCCCACAGGGAACCGTTTTTCAGGAACTTGGTTGAGAAGGTCGCGAACGGCCCGAACAGAACCACGCGCTTGCCGTCCAGCATACGGGTATCAATGTGCGGAACCGACATCGGTGGCGCACCCACTGAAGCCTGACCGTAGACTTTCGCCAGGTGACGGTTAACCACTTCCGGGTTCTCAGACACCAGGAACTGACCGCCGACCGGGAAGCCTGCATAGTTTTCAGCTTCCGGAATACCGGTTTCCTGCAGCAGTTTCAGCGCCGCGCCGCCCGCACCGATGAAGACGAATTTCGCCTTGATGGTACGTTCCTGCTCGTTGTTTTTCAGATCGGCAACGGTCACAGTCCAGGACTTGTCGTCGTTACGCTTGAAGCCGCGCACTTCGGTGCTGAGCTGCAGATCGAACTTATCGTTCTTCTTCAGAGAGGCGACCAGCTGACGGGTGATTTCGCCGTAGTTAACGTCGGTACCGATTTCAGTACGGGTGGCAGCGACTTTCTGGTTCGGGTCGCGACCTTCCATTACCAGCGGTGCCCACTGCTTGATCTGCGCGTGATCTTCAGAGTAGAGCATGCCGCGGAACAGGGAGCTTTTCTGCAGAGCGGCATAGCGCGCGCGCAGGAAGTTCACGTTCTGATCGCCCCACACGAAGCTCATGTGCGGTACGGTATTGATAAAGGTTTTCGGGTTGGTCAGCACGCCCAGGTTGACCTGGTGCGCCCAGAACTGACGGGAGATCTGGAAGGCTTCGTTGATCTCAACCGCTTTCTCGATGCTGATGCTGCCGTCGGAGTTCTGCGGGGTGTAGTTCAGCTCCATCAGGGCTGAGTGGCCG
Organism: Siccibacter colletis; assembly: GCF_025914095.1. Classification (NCBI taxonomy): domain Bacteria; kingdom Pseudomonadati; phylum Pseudomonadota; class Gammaproteobacteria; order Enterobacterales; family Enterobacteriaceae; genus Siccibacter; species Siccibacter colletis. The sequence continues at coordinate 2,768,640 of NZ_CP074352.1, forward strand.
GTCCCGGCGTTGTTCCAGCCGTTAGAGCTCTCTTCCGCCACGCCGTCCAGACGCTCAACCATGGTCATCGACCAGTCCGGCTCCAGCTCGTGCAGGTAGGTGCCGAGGGTGGCACTCATGACGCCGCCGCCGATGAGCAGAACGTCGGTTTGCTCTTCTTGCGCTGCGTTAGCCATTCCGGTAAACAGTCCGGTTCCCATCGCTGCCGCGAAGAGAATGGCAGATAAGTTTTTCATATTCATAGCCTTATCGCTTTCTTCTGGCCTTATTCAGGCGCTTATATGGTCTTTGCAGGTGAAAGTTGTCGCCGCAGCCACGCGCACGCGCGGCCTGGATACGCTGACATTTCCATACTTAAGGGGGGGTAAAGTTAACACTACCAGGAAAAGATTGAAATAATGTTTAAAAATTAAATTAATATTTGTCTTAAGTTGTTAATCCGTTGTTTTTATACGTATTTGCGGCTGCGCCTGAAAGTGATTGCGCTAATGAACTGATATAAAAGCAATAATCCTGTTAATGGACATAGCGATAAATGCACTTTTAGCGCGAAAAAACTGTGACACAGATAACAGTAGCGTGATTTGTTGCAGACTTGTAAGATAACGCGCGCCGCGCCAGCGCGGCCTCTTCGTTGCCTTCACTGCGGCAATATTGACTGATAACTACCCACTCCCTGCGAAAATAATATGTCTGAAAACAATATCGCTGCGGTTGCTACCGTCCTGCGTTCGCCACGTCTGCTGGTGAGAGAGACCCTGGCTGGCGTGATCACTGCCCTGGCGCTGATCCCGGAAGTGATCTCCTTCTCCGTTATTGCCGGTGTCGATCCGAAAGTCAGCCTTATCGCCTCGGTGGTGCTGTGTCTGGCGATGTCCGTACTCGGCGGTCGCCCGGCGATGGTGACTGCCGCTGCCGGCTCGGTGGCGCTGGTGATTGGCCCGATGGTGCATCAGCACGGCGTGGGCTACATCCTGCCGGCGGTCGTGCTGGCGGGCATTATCCAGATCCTGTTTGGCGTCTGCGGCCTGGCGCGCATGATGCGCTATATTCCGCGCTCGGTAATGACCGGGTTCGTTAATGCCCTCGGCATTCTTATCTTCTTCGCGCAGGTGCCGCACATCTGGGGCCAGTCACCGTTGGTATGGGGGCTGTTTGCCCTGACGCTGGTCATCGTGCTCGGCCTGCCTTACGTGACGAAAAGCGTTCCCTCCCCGCTGGTGGCTATCGTGGCGGTTACCGCTATCACCATGGGCTTCGGTCTGCTGACGCCCACCGTGGGCGACGAAGGGCCGATGCTGCCGGGTCTGCCAGGGCTGACCGAGCTGCTGGTGCCGCTAAACCTGCAAACCCTGCAGATCATCTGGCCGTGCGCCCTGAGCGTTGCCTTTGTCGGCCTGATGGAATCACTGCTCACTGCCAAGCTGGTGGATGAGATCACCGATACCCCGTCCAGCAAACGCCGCGAATGCTGGGGCCTCGGGGTAGCGAATATTTTTGCCGGCTTCTATGGCGGCATCGCCGGCTGCGCGATGATCGGCCAGACGATTGTTAACGTCGGGCTGGGTAAAGCGCGCTCCCGCGTCTCTACCGTTGCCGCCGGGCTGGTCCTGCTGCTGCTGGTGACGGTACTGAGCGAGATCATGGCGCAGATCCCGATGGTGGTGCTGGCGGGCATTATGATGATTGTGGCGGTGAAAACCCTCGACTGGCACAGCGTCAGGCCCGCCACCCTGAAGCATATGCCGGTGCCGGAAACCCTGGTGATGCTGGTGACGGTGGCCGCCACGGTGGCAACCGGAAATCTGGCAATTGGCGTGGCCGGCGGCGTGGTGTTTGCGATGGTGCTGTTCGCCCGCCGCGTGGCGCATGTGGTGCGCGCCGAGCGCGAACTGGCCGCGGACGGACAGAGCGTGCGCTACACCGTGCGCGGCCCGCTGTTCTTCGCCAGCAGCAACGACCTGTTCGAACACTTTAACTATGCGGACGATCCGGCGCAGGTCACTATCGACCTGACCCACGCCCAGATCTGGGACGCCTCTACCGTAGCGATGCTGGATGCAATTGAAACCCGCTATGCGCGTCATGATGCAACGGTGACCATCCAAGGCCTCGACCTGCGTAGCCGCGATTTCCACCAGCGCTTAAGCGGTAAAGTCTGATGCTCACGTCGGGTGCGCGAACTTACCCGCCCTACTGGACTGGCGGGTGTATCACCCTGCGCCCCGTCAGCTCCCGGTACGCGCCACCGCGTCGCGGCTGGCAAGGGCGCGCTCTTCTCCGTGCAATTCTGCCAACTGGCCGCTGCGCATCTCCAGCAGACGATCGGCATGAATGAAATAGTGGTCGTCATGGCTGATCGCAAAGATGGTTTTGCCCATCTCCTGCATCAGCGGCAACAGCACCTGATAGAACTCGCGGCGGAAGTGCGGGTCCTGATCGGCAGCCCACTCATCCAGCAGAATAATGTCGCGATCCTCAGCCAGCGCCAGCAGCAATGCCACGCGCTTCTTCTGCCCTTTTGACAGGTTCAGGTTGAGGATCTTCCCGTTCTCCAGCGTCAGCTTTTCACTCATCTTCAGCCGCTCCAGCCACTGCGCCACCAGCTCCGGTCGCGCCTCCTGCCCGTTGTGGCCCAGCAGCTTGTCAAACAGCCAGACGTCGGTGAATACCGCGGAGAAATGCGCCCGGTAGTCATCGAGCGTCGCGGCAGTAACCGGTTCGCCATCCAGCAGAATGGTGCCGGATACCGGCTGATACAGCCCGGTGAGCAGCATCGCGAGCGTGGATTTCCCGCTGCCGTTGCCGCCAATCAGGAACAGCAGCTCGCCGCGCTGGATAGTGAGATTGATCGGCCCGACGCCAAAGCTGTTGTCCGCATAGTGGAACACCACATCGCGCAGCTCCAGCGTCTGCCACGTCTGCTTCTCACCGCGCGTCGGAAATGCCGGGTGATAAGGCGCGAGGGCGAATTTGTTCAGCTTGTTGAACGCTACCTGGGCGGTAAGCAGCGTCGGCAGCGCCCCCACCGCAGAGAGCAGCGGCGTGCGCAGGAACAGTAACGTCAGGGAGTAGATAGCCGCCACGTTGGTATCGGCCCAGCCGAGGCTGTTTGCCATCCAGAACACCAGCCCGATGGCACCGAGCATCATGATGTTCGACCAGTTCACCGCACTCAGGTGGAAGGTATCGGCGCGAATAATGTGGTGGCGATACTCTTTCGCGTCGGGGGTGTAGATCTGGTCGAAAATCCAGCCGGCACGCTCGCGGTTGAGGGTCAGCTCTTTACGCCCTTCCAGCACCGTCTGGTAATCCTTGTAAAGCTTGTCTTCGGTTTCGCGCAGGATCGCCATATGCCGATAGACCCGCGATACCAGCACAAAGCCGCCCCAGATGGTGATTGCCAGCCAGATAGTGGTCACCAGCAGCATTTTCGTGGAGAGCAGCGCCAGGTAGGCCGCACAACCGATGCTCAGAATAATGCCCTGCACCAGCTCCGGCAGGCGTACAAAGGCAATGGTGATATTGCGAATATCGCTGGTCAGCCCCGCCAGCAGTGCGGCACTGCCGAGCTGCTCCACGCGCTCAACCGGGGTGTCGAGGATGCGCTTGATGAATTCGCTACGCAGGCGGAATACGAAGTGGTGGCCAAGCGTAGTAAGCGCTAACTGGGAGCCTAAGGTGATCGCCATCAGCAGCAGCAGCAGACCGAGAAACTCCGGCAGCACGGCAAGTGACATATCGACGTTTTCGATCAGGCGCTGATTAATAAACGCGATAAGGCCAATACCGAGCGCGGCGCTGAGCAGGCTCAGCAGCATCACCATCAAAAAAGGCCAGCGATACTGGCGCCAGACAAGCAGCAAGAGATCCATAAAACGGGGCTATCCAATAAGAAAAATTCAGCCCGCAGTTTAAACGGCTCGCGTTTCACGGCAAGAATAATTCTTATTTTTATTCGCCCGCCCCGGCGGCGCGAAACGTCAGGTTATAGCGGTACTCGCCGGTCAGCGGATGCACGCCCGGTTTCAGGGGTTGAATGCCGTGATAATACAGGCGCGACGCCCCGCCCCACACCACCACATCCCCGTGCTCAAGCAACAGCCGTTTGATGGGGTCATTACGCCGCAGCCCGCCGAACTGAAACACCGCTGGCAGGCCCAGGGATACCGAGACAATGGGCGCCCCGAGATCCGGTTCGTCTTTATCCTGATGCAGCGACAGCTTCGCCCCCGGCGCATAGCGGTTGATCAGGCAGGCATCCGGCGTGAAACCAGCATAGCCCGCCGCCGCCGAGGCGCGATCGCTCAGGGCGCGAAACGCGTCGGGCATCGCAGGCCAGGGCTGGCCGGTCTGCGGATCGCGCGTGGCGTAGAGATAGCCGCCGTGGGTGGTGGCCCACCCCAGGGTGCCGCAGTTGGTCATCGCCACCGACATGGTATACCCGCCCGGCGTCACCATATGGCGAAACGGGGAGCAAGCGCTCACCTGCTCAATACCCGCCATCAGCGTACCGGCATCGGCCAGCGCGAAGCGGCGCAGCACCACCGCGCCGTCGGCCAGCGGCTCCTGCCAGGGTTCTTCTCCGTCAAACAGATCGAGCATTACTCCTCCTTACTTTTTGACTCACGGGCCAGCAGCATGGCTTTACGTTCGGTGCCCCAGCGGTAGCCCGCGAGCGCCCCGCTGCTGCGCACCACCCGGTGACAGGGAATGACCAGCGCCAGCCGGTTCGCTGCACAGGCACTTGCCACCGCCCGGCTCGCGCCAGGCTGACCGAGACGCTGTGCCAGCGCCTGATAGCTCAGGGTTTCGCCCGGCGGAATGGCCCGCAGCGCCTGCCAGACCCGCTGCTGAAACGCGGTTCCGCGGATATCGAGCGGCAACTCGCAGGCCAGCTGCGGGTGATCAATGCAGCCGATCACCTGCGCCACCTGCTGATTGAACGCCGCGTCCGCGTCGAGCCGGGTGGCATGAGGAAACAGCTGCGCCAGCTCATCGCGCAGCCTGTTTTCATCCTCCCCCAGCAGCACCGCGCAGATCCCACGCGCGCTGCGAGCCACCAGGCACAGCCCCAGCACGCAGGGGGCGACGGTATAATCCACCGTCAGGTCCGGCGCACCGCGACGATACTGCTGCGCCGTCATGCCCAGCGCGGTATCGGCCTGATGATAGAAGCTGCTGCCGGTCTGAAAACCGGCGTCCAGCATGGCGCGGGTCACCGTTTCACCGCCGTGCAGCGCGCTGCGCACCCGCCCGGCACGCAGCGCCTGCTGCCAGGCTTTTGGTGTCAGGCCGGTTACGGATTTAAACAGACGATGAAAATGCCATGGGCTCATGGCGACCTGACTGGCGATGGCGTTCAGGGTAAGCGGCATTTCGCTGGCAGCCAGAATGCGACAGGCTTCAACAATACGCTGCACGCGCTGCTGGTCAGGGTGGATGCGGTCCGGCTGGCAGCGCTTGCACGGCCGGAACCCCGCCGCTTCTGCCGCATCGGGGCTGTCAAAAAACTGCACGTTTTCCCGCCGCGCATGGCGCACCCGGCAGGAGGGTCGGCAGTAGATACCGGTGGTATTCACGGCAAACACAAAGCGGCCATCGGCTTTAGTATCCCGGGCCAGCACCGCCTGCCAGCGCCGTTCAGATTGTGGGGTAGCAATAGTTTTCATGTCCGGCTCCTCCTCAAAGGGTAGCCTCACTCTGGCAGGCTGCCTGCTCCGCCACACCCGAAATCTTGCTTTTTAATTCCCGGCATCCACCAGATAGCTTTTGAACTGTGGGGACATCCAGACCGAGAAGCCGTCCTGCTCTTTGCTGATCAGATAGACCGCCAGCCCCTGCGCCAGTGCAACTTCACGCGCCTTTTCCGGCCCGAGCACCATAAAACCGGTATCCCAGGTATCCGCTTCCAGCGCTGTCGGGGCAATCACCGTGGCGGAGACCAGCTTATGGGTGATGGGGCGCCCGGTTGCGGGATCGATGACGTGCGACAGGCGTTTGCCGTCCAGTTCATAGTAGTTGCGATAGCTGCCGGAGGTGCTGATGCCGTGGCCGTTGATATCCACCACTGCCTGCACGGCATTTTCACGATCCGTGGGTTTCTGAATGGCTACACGCCAGGGCTTACCTTCAGCATTCATCCCCCGGCTCACCAGCGCCCCGCCGACCGAGACCAGATAGCGACTGATGCCGTTACGCGCCATCAGCTGCGCCAGATGATCGGCGGCATACCCCTCGCCGACGGTGGAGAGATCGACAAAGAGATCGGGGATATCTTTTTGTAGCCACTGGCTGTCAGCGGCGTTGATCACCCGCAGATGCTGTAAGCCGGTGCGAGCCCTGGCGGCGGCGATCTGTGCCGCATCGGGCGTGGCGACAGGCTGTTTATCGGGGCCAAATCCCCAGAGATTGACCAGCGGGCCAACGGTGATATCCATCGCGTCCTGCATCTTGTGCCCAATGCGCAGCGAGAGCGTCACAATATCCGCCATCGCCGCATCGACGGGCCACGGGGCAGTGCTGGTCGAGTGATTAAACTGCATCAGCGCCGAGTCATCTTTCCAGGTGGAGAGCAGGCGATCGTCGGCATCGAGCTGCGCCTGGATTTGACGGCGTAGTTCTGGCGTGCGTTGCGCATCGACCCCGGCCAGGCTCACCCGCCAGGAGGTGCCCATGGTTTTGCCTTCCAGTACCAGCGGCGCATTTTCCGCCGCGCGATCGCAGCCAGCGAGCATCAGCGTTAACAGTAAAAAGAGAGAGTAGCGGAGTCGCATCGGTATTCCTCATTATTCGTGCGCGACAGCGTACACGGTTTTTTGGGTGACCAGAAAAACAAAAAAGGGGCCAGAGGCCCCTTTCGCATGACAACCGTCGAATCAGAACTGGTAAACCAGGCCTACACCCACGATGTCGTCGGTACCGATGCCAGCGGCACGGGTAAAGTCGTTGTCGTCCAGCAGGTTGATTTTGTAATCAACATAGGTGGACATGTTTTTGTTGAAGTAGTAAGTCGCGCCAACATCAACGTATTTAACCAGGTCCTGGTCGCCGTAGTTGATGGAGCCGTTGCTGATATCTTTACCGCGAGACTGCAGGTATGCCACAGACGGACGCAGACCGAAGTCGAACTGGTACTGAGCAACCACTTCAAAGTTCTGCGCTTTGTCAGCGTAACCGAACGCGTCAGAACCGCTGTCGCCACCGAAGCGGGTCGCGTTATAGGTCTGAGAGTACTGGGCTGCCAGGTAGAGGTTGTTCGCGTCGTATTTCACGCCGCCACTGTAGACATCTGCGCGATCGCCGCTGCCGTAGATCTCATCCGCACGGCCTGCGTTCAGGTTGTTCTGGTCGTCAGTACGTTTGGAGCTGGCTGCTGCCGCACCAATGCTGAAGCCCTGACCGATATCATAGGTCACAGAGCCGCCGAAGCCGTCGCCGTTCTGGTTCAGTACGCTACGGCCACCGGCTACGCCGTCTTCACCGCGTGAGCTGCCGTTCTGACCCTGATACTGCAGAGCAAAGTTCAGGCCTTCCACCAGACCGAAGAAGTCGGTGTTACGGTAGGTTGCCACGCCGTTAGCACGGGACTGCAGGAAGTTGTCTGCACCGTAGGTGTCGCCGCCGAACTCCGGCAGTACGTCGGTCCAGGAGGTCACGTCATAGATAACGCCATAGTTACGACCGTAGTCGAAAGAACCGGCATCAGCGAATTTCAGACCGGCGAAGGCGACACGCGTCCAGGACTTATCAGAGCTTTCATCGGTGTTGCCCTGGATCTGGTATTCCCACTGGCCGTAACCAGTCAGCTGGTCATTAACCTGGGTCTCGCCTTTGAAGCCGATACGCATGTAGGTTTTGTCGCCGTTATCGCCATCGTTGTCAGAGAAGTAGTGCAGGCCATCGACTTTGCCGAACAGATCCAGTTTGTTGCCGTCTTTGTTGTAAATCTCAGCCGCGTGCGCGGAGCCTGCTGCCAGCAATGCTGGTACCAACAGCGCGAGAACTTTAACTTTCATTATATTAACCCTCTGTATATGCCTTTTTATATGCCTTTTTATGTGCCACTGCTTACTGATTAACCCTGTAATCAGTCGGCAATCCCAATTCTTATGAAATTTAAAACACAAAGCCAACGGGAATATGATACGAAAACTTTTAAGATGTTTCATATATCCGCAACGGTGTAACAAAAGGTTAATAGAAGGGAACTTATTAAAGCACGAATCGCTAAAAATATGCGCACGGATGATCAAAAAATTTCAGTAACTCATTAAAAACATCAAGATAGGTAAATTTATGCTTTACCGCACTGATTGCCAAACTCATTTGTAAAGCGCCGACTAAAATCACTCCCGCTATCATCATTAACTTTATTTATTACCGTCATTCGAATCTGAATGTCTGTTTACCCCTATTATTACCGGATGCTCGCATCCGGTATTTTTTTTGCCTTTGATTTATTATTAGCGCTATTTTTAACCGTCACCCCGGTGAACTATATTTTTTCGCTGATTTATTTTTCAGCGCTGCGTTGCGCTATTTGCTCTCTCCCGTTGTGACAGTGCAGCGTCTCCGGTTGCGGGCATTTTCCCGCGCCGGGCCTTGTCTTATCGCTATTCGCCTGGAAAATCATTCATTTCGCTTTATACTGCTTTTTTTGCGATACTCGCGTAGTAGTACACCTGCCCGGCAGGACGTGACGTGAGATCGACGCCCAGCGAGCGATATCGCATCCGCTCAGGAAGAGCCTACAAAAGCAGTTTCAGCCGCCACACCTGGTTGAATTCGTCTCTATTTATGGCGTTGTTAAAGTGAGTTACACACAACAATGAGTCAATCTGACACAATGATCCCCAACAAGTTTTCACTGATGCCGGGTAGCATTACCCGTTTCTTTCTTTTGTTGATCATCGTTCTGCTGGTGACTATGGGTGTGATGGTGCAGAGCGCCGTTAATGCCTGGCTGAAAGACAAAAGCTATCAGGTGGTGGACATTACCCACGCGCTGCACAAACGGGTGGATACCTGGCGCTACGCGACCTGGCAGATCTATGACAACATTGCGGCTGCCAGCAGCGGCAGCGCGGCGGATGGCCTGCAGGAGACTCGCCTGAAGCAGGACGTCTACTACCTCGAAAAAACGCGGCGTAAAACCGAAGCGCTGATTTTTGGCTCTCACGACAGCGCCACCCTTGAGATGACCCAGCGGATGTCGAACTATCTCGACACCCTGTGGGGCGCCGAAAACGTGCCCTGGTCGATGTATTACCTGAACGGCCAGGACAACAGCATGATCCTGGTCTCTACCCTGCCGCTGAAAGATCTGGCGTCCGGCTTTAAAGAATCAACGGTGAGCAACATCGTCGATTCCCGCCGCGCCGAAATGCTTCAGCAGGCTAATGCCCTTGACGAGCGCGAGAGCTTCTCTCCCCTGCGCCGCCTGGCCTGGCAGAATGGCCACTACTTCACGCTGCGTACCACCTTCAACCAGCCGGGTCATCTGGCGACCGTGGTTGCGTTCGATCTGCCGATTAACGACCTGATTCCGCCGGGAATGACGCTGGACAGCTTCCGCCTCGACCAGAGCGACACCCAGCCTGCCGGCTCGGGTGCGGATAAAGGCGATCCGGACAGCGTGCGTATTCACTTCAACAGCTCACGCATTGAAATTAGCTCGCTGGTGGATAGCACCGGCCTGCGCCTGGTGTGGGAAGTGCCGTTCGGCACCCTGCTGATGGATACGCTGCAGAATATCCTGCTGCCGCTGCTGCTCAATATCGGCTTGCTGGGGCTGGCGGTATTCGGCTACACCACGTTTCGTCATCAGCCGGTGCGTCAGGCGGAAATGCCTGCCACCATGGCGAATAACAACGAACTGCACCTGCTGCGCGCCCTGAACGAAGAGATCGTCGCCCTGCTGCCGGTGGGTTTGCTGGTGCACGATCAGGAAGCGAATCGCACGGTGATCAGCAACAAAATTGCCGATCACCTGCTGCCGCACCTTAATCTGCAGAACATCACCACCATGGCGGATCAGCATCAGGGGGTGATTCAGGCCACTATTAATAATGAACTGTATGAAATCCGTCAGTTCCGCAGCCAGATCCTGCCGCGCACCCAGATCTTTATCATTCGCGATCAGGACCGCGAGATCCTGGTTAACAAGAAGCTGAAACAGGCGCAGCGGCTCTACGAGAAGAATCAACAGGGCCGGACGGCCTTTATGCATCATATTGGCGCGGCGCTGAAGCTGCCGGTGAAGCAGCTCGCCGAAGGGTTAACCGCTCTGAATACTCCGCAAACCCAGGTGATGGCGCAGAAAGCGGATACCATCGTGCGGCTGGTGGATGAGATCCAGCTGCTGAACATGCTGGAAGATGAGAGCTGGAAAACCAGTTCATCAAGCTTCGCCATTCAGGATCTGATTGATGAAGTGGTGCCGGAAGTGCTGCCGGTGATCAAGCGTAAAGGGCTGCAGCTGTTCATCAATAATCACCTCTCTCGCAACGAAGAGCGCCACGGCGACCGCGAGGCGCTGCGCAAAATTCTGCTGATGCTGATTCAGTACTCGGTGACCACCACCCACATCGGCAAAATTACGCTTGAGATCAGCGCGGATGAGTCCGCCAGCGATCGCCTGACGTTCCGGGTGCTCGATACTGGGGACGGCATCAATAATAATGAAATCGATAATCTGCACTTCCCCTTCCTCAACGAGACCAGCGAAGATCGCTACGGTCACGCCAACGGGTTGACCTTCTATCTCTGCAACCAGCTGGCGCGTCGCCTTGGCGGGCATCTTAATATCAAATCGCGCCAGGAGCTGGGTACGCGCTATTCACTGCATGTGAAAATGGCCGCTGAACCGCAGGACGAAGAGCAGGACGAGCGCCTGCTGGACGACGTAGTGGCGATGGTGGATGTCACCTCCAACGAGGTACGCAACATCGTTACGCGCCAGCTTGAGCACTGGGGGGCCAGTTGCATCACCCCTGACGAGCGGTTATCCAGTCAAGCCTTTGATATCTTTTTAACGGATAATCCGTCAAATCTTACTGCCTCAGGGTTGCTTTTAAGCGATGATGAGAACGGTGTACGTCGTATTGGCCCCGGCCAGCTACGGGTAAACTTCAATATCAGTAATGCCATGCAGGAAGCAGTGATGCAGCTCATCGAGGAGCAACTGGCGCAGGAGGAACTGCCTGAATCCCCGTTAGGGGGTGATGAAAACGCCCAGCTCCACGCCAGCGGCTATTACGCGCTGTTTGTGGACACAGTACCGGACGATGTGAAGAGATTGTATACTGAATCAGCAACCAGTGATTTTGCTGCGCTGGCACAGACGGCGCACCGCCTGAAAGGGGTGTTCGCCATGCTCAATCTGGTACCCGGCAAGCAGTTATGTGAAACCCTGGAGCATCACATTCGTGAGAACGATGCCCCATCGACAGAAAAATACATCAGCGACATTGACGCTTACGTCAAAAGCTTGCTGTAGCAAGGTAGCCTAATACATGAACAATATGAACGTAATTATTGCCGATGACCATCCGATTGTTCTGTTCGGCATTCGCAAATCGCTTGAGCAGATCGAGTGGGTGAATGTTGTCGGTGAATTTGAAGATTCCACAGCGTTAATCAATAACCTCCCAAAACTCGACGCACATGTGCTGATTACTGACCTCTCCATGCCTGGCGACAAGTATGGCGATGGCATTACCCTGATCAAGTACATCAAGCGTCACTTCCCGGCTATCTCGATCATCGTTCTGACCATGAATAACAACCCGGCCATTCTGAGCGCCGTGCTGGATCTGGATATCGAAGGTATCGTGCTGAAACAGGGCGCACCGGCGGATCTGCCGAAAGCGCTGGCTGCGTTGCAGAAAGGGAAGAAATTTACCCCGGAAAGCGTGTCGCGCCTGCTGGAGAAAATCAGCGCTGGCGGTTATGGCGATAAACGCCTGTCACCGAAAGAGAGTGAAGTGCTGCGCCTGTTCGCTGAAGGTTTCCTGGTCACAGAAATCGCCAAGAAGCTGAACCGCAGCATCAAAACCATCAGCAGCCAGAAAAAATCAGCGATGATGAAGCTGGGTGTGGAAAATGATATTGCCCTGCTGAACTACCTCTCTTCCGTGAGCCTTACCCCGGCGGACAAAGAGTAACGCATTTATACCCCGCCAGGCGTCCTGCCGGCGGGGTTTCTTCATTCTTATACCCGCGTTTTCCGCACCCGCTCCGCATATACCGCCAGCGTCTGGCTTAATACGTCCAGCGTTACCGGCTTCGACAGACAGCTGTCCATACCCGATTCGATACAGCGCTGCTTCTCTTCTGCCAGGGCATTGGCCGTTACGCCCACCACCGGTAACGTCAGGCCAAGCTGACGAATGCGCTGCGTCAGGCGATAGCCATCCATGTTCGGCATGTTGACGTCGCTCAGGACGATATCGATATGGTTCTTGCTCAGCACATTCAGCGCATCGATGCCGTCATTGGCAGTTTTGCACTGATAGCCCAGCGAACCCAGCTGGTCGGCAAGCAGGCGGCGGTTGATCGGATGATCGTCCACCACCAGAATCATCATATCGTCGTTCTGAGCATCAGAGCCAGAGCCTGCCGCCAGCGACGGCGTGCTGCCCGGTACGTCAACGTCAATGCGATAGATGCGGCCCAGCAGCGCAATCAGCTCATGCGGCGAGGCCACGCTGTGCAGCCACAGGTTGTCGCCCCGCTCCACCGGAATACCGATATGGCGACGCGAGAACAGGATCGCCGCGCGACCTGCCCAGTTGCTGAAGTTTTCATCATCGGTGATCAGCACATCGTCCTGATCCGGCACTTCACCGTTATAGCGCTGGGTGCGAATCCCGTTGCGCTCCAGCATATTTTCGATAAAGCCATGCAGCGACGCATTGCGTACCGCCAGCCAGCAGCGTTTATCCGCCAGGCCATCAACGTTCGCTTTAGCATTTTCACCCGCACTGTAAAGCGGAATGCGGATGGTGAACTGGCTGCCCATACCCGGCTCGGTATCAACGGCGATATCGCCGTCCATCATGCTGATCAGCTTCTCACAGATAGCCAGCCCCAGCCCGGTACCCTGGAAGTTGCGCTGTACGCCGGTGCCGACCTGGAAGAAGGGATCAAACAGCCGCACCACTTCCTTGGCCGGGATCCCGACGCCGGTATCCCGCACCCGGAAGGTGAGGTAATCCCCTTCGGTAGAGACATCAAGAATGATGCAGCCGCTGTCGGTGAATTTGATGGCGTTGCTCAGCAGGTTCGAGATCACCTGCTGCAGACGCATCGGATCGCCCTGCAGCGTCAGCGGCACGTCCGGGGAGATAAAGCAGTACAGCCCCAGCTGTTTACGCACCACCAGCGGATGGTAGTTGGCGGTCACGTGGCTCATCACTTCGCGCGGCGAGAATTCGCGCGGCTCGATTTTCAGCTGTTCGGACTCAATTTTCGAGAAATCGAGAATATCGCTGATGATTTTCAGCAGCAGGCTGGAGGAGTTGTTCATCGCCGTCACCAGGCGATCCACGCCTTTCGGCAACGCCTTGGTCTGCAGCAGGTCGAGGTTACCGATAATGCCGTAGAGCGGCGTGCGCAGCTCGTGGCTGACAGTGGCGAGGAACATCGATTTCGACTGGCTCGCCTGCTCAGCGGCCTGCGCCATGTCCTGCAGCGACTCTTCCATTTTCACGCGGGCCGACACGTCCACCAGCACGCAGATCGCCACGTTTTCATTGCGATAGCGCGAGTGGACGAAGCTGATTTGCAGGTTAGTCTGGTTGCTGGTCAGGACATCGACGAAGTTGACCTGCTGGCCGCAGATAATCTGCGTCAGCCGCTGCCGATCTTCGTGGGTCAGCATATTGAGGTAGTTATGCGCCAGCTCGTTACTCAGGATATTGGTGCCGTCCTGGGTCCGCAGGATACAGATCCCCACCGGCGCCGAGGCGACGATTTTGCGGTTGAACTGCTCATGCTCTTCCAGACGCTGGGCGTCGTTTTCCGCCGGAATAAAGATGCGTCGCTCGTACATACGCGCGAGGGTAAACAGCACCACGCCGACCAGCACATTCAGCAGCACCGCGTTAAGGATCAGCATGCGGATACGCTCCAGCACCAGATCAACCGGCACCGAATAGACCACGCTTAACGAGGAAGGCGGCAGGCTGCGTTTCAGCACCAGATCGCGGAAGCCGGAGGTATAGCCGAACCAGGCGCGATCCTGGGTCCAGCGCGGATCGGGTTCGATGCGCGATTCCGGGCCGGTCAGCGAGATCAGCGGCTGGTTGTTCTCATCGACGATGGTCACGCCCATCGGCAGGCTGCCAGGGGTAAAGAAGTTTTCCATGCGAATGGTCTGCTCGATACCGAGCAGCGCCTGCAGGCGGTTCGCCAGATAGACCGGCGTCAGGGTATAGAAGTAGCCCACGCCCGGACGCGGCCCCTGGCTTATCCAGAACAGGCTGTTGCCCTGCTCTTCACGCGGCGCGTTGCGGTACTTCAGGATGCGCTCGTGCAGCGCTTTCAGGGCCTTATCGTGCTCAACCGGGGCATCACGCAGGCCAAAATCGGCCATACAGAGGTTATCGCTACCAATCAGGAATACGCGATTCAGATCGTAAGCCGCGGAAAAGTTATCGCGCCAGTAACGCAGGAACCAGGCCAGCGACTGCAGCGAGTCGCGCCAGGTATTACCGAGCATTGCACAGTCGGAATCGGGGAACAGCGGCTGGAATTCGGGAATGCCGACGCGATCGTTGTTGCGCGCCGCGCCCGGCAGCACGCCGTTTTCAACCGTCAGGCGATTCTCAGCGATGTACTTCAGCTCTTTCATTACGTCCGAGGTCCGCTGGATATAGCGCTGCGCCTGTTCATAGCTCAGGTTGAACTCCTGGCGGATTTCAGACTCTTTTTCATGCAGGGCATTAACGATGTAGAACACCGAAAACAGGGCGATCAGCAGCCACAGCAACAGCGCCAAAGCGCGGAACAGATAGCGCGACACTTTGAGCGTCGTACGGAAAGAAACGAAGTATTTCAAAATGACTGAGCCGTCAACAGGATGAAAGAATGTGCTTTAAAGTAGCGGTAAATGTCAGTACTCGCAACGGCAATAAAAAAGGGCGAACAAGCCGCCCTCTTCCCTGCCTTGCTCAGGCTACCCGCTAACCAGCGGGCGGCCTGCCTGGCTTACTCGTCAGCGTCGTCCGCTGCTTCGTCATCGCCTTCCGCTTCCGGAGCGATTTCATCGTCCCCTTCTGCGACCGTGCCGTCGATAGAATCCAGTTCTTCATCATCAACAGGCTCAGCGACGCGCTGCAGACCCACCACGTTTTCGTCTTCCGCGGTGCGGATGAGGATAACGCCCTGGGTGTTGCGGCCAACGATGCTGATTTCCGATACGCGGGTACGCACTAAGGTACCGGCATCGGTGATCATCATGATCTGGTCGGCGTCGTCAACCTGCACCGCGCCTACCACCGGACCATTGCGGTCGGTGACCTTAATGGAGATAACCCCTTTGGTGGCACGAGACTTGGTCGGATACTCATCCGCCGCGGTACGCTTGCCGTAGCCGTTCTGCGTCACGGTGAGGATCGCGCCTTCGCCGCGCGGCACAATCAGAGAGACCACGCTGTCGCCGTCCATCAGACGAATACCGCGCACGCCGGTCGCAGTACGACCCATAGCACGCACTGCATCATCCTTGAAGCGCACCACTTTGCCCTGCGCCGAGAACAGCATCACTTCGTCACTGCTGGTGGTCAGGTCAACGCCAATCAGCTCATCACCCTCGTTGAGGTTGACCGCGATAATGCCGGCGGTACGCGGACGGCTGAACTCTTTGAGTGCGGTTTTCTTCACGGTACCGCTGGCGGTGGCCATAAAGACGTTCACGCCCTCTTCGTACTCACGCACCGGCAGAATGGCGGTGATACGCTCGTTGGCTTCCAGCGGCAGCAGGTTGACGATAGGACGTCCACGCGCCCCACGGCTTGCTTCCGGCAGCTGGTAGACCTTCATCCAGTAAAGGCGACCACGGCTGGAGAAGCACAGAATAGTGTCGTGGGTGTTGGCCACCAGCAGACGGTCGATAAAGTCTTCTTCTTTAATACGCGCCGCCGATTTCCCTTTCCCGCCGCGACGCTGCGCTTCGTAATCGGTTAACGGCTGATACTTCACGTAGCCCTGGTGCGACAGGGTAACAACAACGTCTTCCTGGTTGATCAGGTCTTCGATGTTGATGTCCGCGGTGTTGGCGGTGATTTCGGTACGACGTTCATCACCGAACTGATCGCGCACCAGCTCCAGCTCTTCGCGGATAACTTCCATCAGGCGATCGGCGCTGCCGAGGATATGCAGCAGCTCGGCGATCTGCGCCAGCAGCTCTTTGTACTCGTCGAGCAGTTTTTCGTGCTCCAGACCGGTCAGCTTCTGCAGACGCAGGTCGAGAATGGCCTGAGCCTGCTGTTCGGTCAGGTAATATTTCCCGTCGCGCACGCCGAATTCCGGCTCCAGCCACTCCGGACGCGCAGCGTCATCACCGGCACCTGCCAGCATCGCGGCCACGTTGCCCAGATCCCACGCCTGAGAAACCAGGCCGGCTTTCGCTTCCGCTGGCGTTGGCGCGCGGCGGATCAGCTCGATAATCGGGTCGATGTTCGCCAGCGCAACGGCGAGCGCTTCGAGGATATGAGCACGATCGCGGGCTTTACGCAGTTCAAAGATGGTACGACGCGTCACTACTTCGCGGCGATGGCGCACGAAGGCGCTCAGGATCTCTTTCAGGGTCAGGATTTTCGGCTGACCGTGATGCAGCGCCACCATGTTAATGCCGAAGGAGACCTGCAACTGCGTCTGGGAGTAGAGGTTGTTCAGCACCACTTCACCCACGGCATCGCGTTTAATCTCAATCACGATGCGCATACCGTCTTTATCGGACTCGTCACGCAGCGCGCTGATGCCTTCCACGCGTTTTTCTTTTACCAGCTCGGCGATCTTCTCGATCAGACGCGCTTTGTTAACCTGGTATGGGATCTCGTGAACGATGATAGTTTCACGGCCCGTTTTGGCATCGGCTTCCACTTCCGCGCGGGCGCGAATGTAGATTTTGCCGCGGCCGGTACGATAGGCTTCTTCAATACCGCGACGGCCATTGATGATAGCGGCGGTCGGGAAGTCCGGCCCTGGGATGTGCTCCATCAGTCCTTCAACGCTGATGTCTTCATCATCGATGTAGGCCAGGCAGCCGTTAATCACTTCCGTCAGGTTGTGCGGCGGAATGTTAGTCGCCATACCCACGGCGATACCGGAAGCCCCGTTAACCAGCAGGTTCGGGATCTTGGTCGGCATAACGTCAGGAATGCGCTCGGTACCGTCGTAGTTATCAACGAAATCAACGGTCTCTTTTTCGAGATCGGCCATCAGCTCATGGGCGATCTTCGACATACGGATTTCCGTATAACGCATCGCCGCGGCGGAGTCGCCGTCTACTGAACCGAAGTTACCCTGGCCATCGACCAGCATGTAGCGTAAGGAGAATGGCTGCGCCATACGCACGATGGTGTCATAGACAGCGGTATCACCGTGGGGGTGGTATTTACCGATTACGTCACCAACGACACGGGCAGATTTTTTATAGGCTTTGTTCCAGTCATTGCCCAATACGTTCATGGCGTAAAGCACGCGACGGTGTACCGGTTTCAGGCCATCTCGGACATCCGGCAGCGCACGGCCAACAATGACCGACATCGCATAATCCAGATAGGAGCTCTTCAGCTCTTCCTCAATGTTGACCGGTGTAATTTCTCTCGCAAGGTCGCTCATCTAACCGCTATCCCTCTACTGTATCCCGGATTCAAAGGTCGCAAATTATAACACAAGCCTGGTCATACCGGTAAGCCTTATCCCGCCCGGATAGCAGGTTGATTTCTCGCGGTTTGCCCCGGGTTGACGCCGCGTTGCAACCCAGGGCCGCCGGTAATCATTCTTTCTTCGACGCGGCGGCCTGTTATACTTCTTTTTCTTACGAGACAAGGAGTAAACGCGCTCATGAATGCTGAACAATCCCCAACACCTCATAACGTCGACCACAATGAGATCGCGAAATTCGAAGCGGTCGCCTCACGCTGGTGGGATCTGGAAGGGGAATTTAAGCCGCTGCACCGTATCAATCCGCTGCGTCTGGGCTACATCAGCGAACGCGCCGGCGGCCTGTTTGGCAAAACGGTGCTCGACGTCGGCTGCGGCGGCGGCATCCTCGCCGAAAGCATGGCGCGCGAAGGCGCTACCGTGACCGGTCTGGATATGGGCGCGGAACCGCTGGCAGTGGCGCGCCTGCACGCGCTGGAGAGCGGCGTGAAGGTTGACTACATCCAGCGCACCGTTGAAGAGCACGCGGCGCAGAACCCGGCGGGCTACGATGTCGTCACCTGTATGGAGATGCTGGAGCACGTCCCGGACCCGCAGTCGGTGGTACGCGCCTGCGCCGCGCTGGTAAAGCCCGGCGGCCACGTGTTCTTCTCAACGCTTAACCGCAATGCTAAATCCTGGCTGATGGCGGTAGTCGGCGCGGAATACGTGCTGCGCATGGTGCCGAAGGGCACTCACGATGCGAAGAAGTTTATCAAGCCGTCCGAGCTACTGGCATGGATTGACGATACGCCGCTTAAAGAGCGTCATATCACCGGCCTGCACTACAACCCGCTGACCAACAAATTCCGTCTCGCGCCGGGGGTTGATGTTAACTATATGTTGCATACCGAAGCAAAAAACGCCTAACGACATAAGTATTTGCTATAAGGATTGCGCGGGCTTTACCGCGCAATTTTGTCGGGTCGTTGAAGAAATCAGCACTCGATCAAATTTTCATTTTTTTTTGCAACTTATTGACATAGCCAACAAGCCTTACGATACGAGGGCTTAGCCATAGACCCGCCGAATAAGACGCAAAAACATCTCAAAATCAACTCTTGTTCTCAAATGATTCCCTACTAGAATACTCATCATCTAGCGTTAAACTTATCTCAAACCCCCTATATGTAGTATTTATCCACAGAGTTAGTCACAGACTGGCGGCTGTGTATAAGCGGGGGATATTTTTTCTATTTCTTACGGACGGGTACATTCCTCATGAATCAGAGTCTGCTGGTGACTAAGCGTGACGGTGCGACCGAGCGCATTAACCTCGATAAAATCCATCGTGTGCTTGACTGGGCGGCGGAAGGCCTGGAGAACGTCTCAATCTCTCAGGTTGAACTGCGTTCCCACATCCAGTTTTACGACGGGATTAAAACCTCTGACATTCATGAAACCATCATCAAGGCCGCAGCCGACCTGATCTCCCGCGATGCGCCGGATTATCAGTACCTCGCCGCGCGCCTGGCCATTTTCCACCTGCGTAAGAAAGCCTACGGCCAGTTCGAGCCGCCGACGCTGCACGACCACGTGGTAAAAATGGTGGAGCTGGGCAAATATGACCGCCACCTGCTGGAAGACTACTCCGTAGAAGAGTTCGAGCAGATGGACGGCTTTATCGACCACTGGCGCGACATGAACTTCTCTTACGCTGCGGTAAAACAGCTTGAAGGGAAATACCTGGTCCAGAACCGCGTCACCGGCGAGATCTACGAGAGCGCGCAGTTCCTGTATATCCTCGTCGCGGCCTGCCTGTTCTCTAACTACCCGCGCGAAACCCGTCTCGACTACGTGAAGCGTTTCTATGACGCGGTATCAACCTTTAAGATCTCGCTGCCGACGCCGATCATGTCCGGCGTGCGTACGCCGACCCGTCAGTTCAGCTCTTGCGTATTGATCGAGTGCGGCGACAGCCTCGACTCCATCAACGCCACCTCCAGCGCCATTGTGAAATACGTTTCCCAGCGCGCCGGTATCGGCATCAATGCCGGCCGCATTCGTGCGCTGGGCAGCCCGATCCGCGGCGGTGAAGCCTTCCACACCGGCTGTATTCCGTTCTACAAGCACTTCCAGACCGCGGTGAAATCCTGCTCTCAGGGCGGCGTGCGCGGCGGGGCGGCAACCCTCTTCTACCCGATGTGGCATCTGGAAGTGGAAAGCCTGCTGGTGCTGAAAAACAACCGTGGTACCGACGCCAACCGCGTGCGTCACATGGACTATGGCGTGCAGATCAACAAGCTGATGTACACCCGCCTGCTGAAAGGTGAAGACATCACCCTGTTCAGCCCGTCTGACGTTCCTGGCCTGTACGACGCCTTCTTCGCCGATCAGGACGAGTTTGAGCGTCTGTACGTGAAATACGAAAAAG
Organism: Siccibacter colletis; assembly: GCF_025914095.1. Classification (NCBI taxonomy): domain Bacteria; kingdom Pseudomonadati; phylum Pseudomonadota; class Gammaproteobacteria; order Enterobacterales; family Enterobacteriaceae; genus Siccibacter; species Siccibacter colletis. The sequence continues at coordinate 2,788,948 of NZ_CP074352.1, forward strand.
ACGACAGCATCCGTAAGCAGCGCGTGAAAGCGGTGGACCTGTTCTCCCTGATGATGCAGGAGCGCGCCTCTACGGGCCGTATCTACATCCAGAACGTGGACCACTGCAACACCCACAGCCCGTTCGACCCGGTGGTTGCGCCGGTGCGCCAGTCTAACCTGTGCCTTGAGATCGCCCTGCCGACCAAACCGCTGGACGACGTCAACGACGAAAACGGCGAAATCGCCCTGTGCACCCTCTCCGCCTTCAACCTCGGCGCGATTGACAGCCTGGACGAGCTGGAAGAGCTGGCGATCCTTGCGGTGCGTGCGCTCGACGCCCTGCTGGACTACCAGGACTACCCGATTCTGGCGGCAAAACGCGGTGCGATGGGTCGTCGTACCCTGGGTATCGGCGTCATCAACTACGCCTACTACCTGGCGAAGCACGGCGTGCGTTATTCCAACGGCAGCGCCAACAACCTGACGCACAAAACCTTCGAAGCGATTCAGTACTACCTGCTGAAAGCCTCGAACGAGCTGGCAAAAGAGCAAGGCGCCTGCCCGTGGTTCAACGAAACCACCTACAGCAAAGGCATCCTGCCGATCGACACCTATAAAAAGGATCTCGATGGCATCGCTAACGAGCCGCTGCACCTCGACTGGGAAGCGCTGCGTGAGTCCATCAAGACCCACGGCCTGCGTAACTCCACGCTCTCTGCCCTGATGCCGTCTGAGACCTCCTCGCAGATCTCGAACGCCACCAACGGCATTGAGCCGCCGCGCGGCCACGTCAGCATCAAAGCGTCGAAAGACGGTATCCTGCGCCAGGTGGTGCCGGAGTATGAGCGCCTGAAAGATCAGTACGAACTGCTGTGGGACATGCCGAACAACGACGGTTACCTGCAGCTGGTTGGTCTGATGCAGAAGTTCATTGACCAGTCTATTTCGGCGAACACCAACTATGACCCGACGCGTTTCCCGTCAGGCAAAGTGCCGATGCAGCAGCTGCTGAAAGACCTGCTCACCGCCTATAAATTTGGCGTGAAAACCCTCTACTACCAGAACACCCGTGATGGTGCAGAGGACTCCCAGGATGACCTGGCGCCGTCCATTCAGGACGACGGCTGCGAAAGCGGCGCATGTAAAATCTGATTAAGCGGGGCGGGGAAACCCGCCCTCTTGTTGTTAAGGCGGCAGGTGCGCTTCGCTTACCTGCCCTACGAGAATAACCGCAACATCAAGCCGTAGGGTGGATAAGCGAAGCGCATCCACCATTAACAGCAGATATTGTTCGCAGACAGGACCCACATTCATGGCATACACCACCTTTTCACAGACGAAGAATAATCAGCTGCTGGAACCGATGTTCTTTGGCCAGCCGGTTAACGTGGCGCGCTACGACCAGCAGAAATATGACATCTTCGAAAAGCTGATCGAAAAACAGCTCTCCTTCTTCTGGCGTCCGGAAGAAGTGGATGTTTCCCGCGACCGTATCGACTATCAGGCGCTGCCGGATCACGAGAAGCACATCTTCATCAGCAACCTGAAATACCAGACGCTGCTGGATTCTATCCAGGGCCGCAGCCCGAACGTGGCGCTGCTGCCGCTGATCTCCATTCCGGAGCTGGAAACCTGGGTAGAAACCTGGGCGTTCTCTGAGACCATCCACTCGCGCTCCTACACCCACATTATCCGCAACATCGTTAACGATCCGGCGGTGGTGTTCGACGACATCGTCAACAACGAGCAGATCCTCAAGCGTGCGGAAGGCATCTCCCACTACTACGACGATCTGATTGAGATGACCAGCTACTGGCATCTGCTGGGCGAAGGCACCCACAGCGTTAACGGCAAAACCGTGACCGTGAACCTGCGCGAGCTGAAGAAGAAGCTTTACCTCTGCCTGATGAGCGTCAACGCGCTGGAAGCGATTCGCTTCTATGTCTCCTTCGCCTGCTCCTTCGCCTTCGCCGAGCGCGAACTGATGGAAGGCAATGCCAAGATTATCCGCCTCATCGCCCGCGACGAAGCGCTGCACCTCACCGGCACGCAGCATATGCTGAACCTGCTGCGCAGCGGCACAGATGACCCGGAAATGGCGGAGATCGCCGAAGAGTGCAAACAGGAAAGCTATGACCTGTTTGTGCTGGCGGCACAGCAGGAGAAAGAGTGGGCAGAGTACCTGTTCAAAGACGGCTCGATGATCGGCCTGAACAAAGACATTCTCTGCCAGTACGTCGAGTACATCACCAACATCCGTATGCAGGCGGTGGGCCTCGATCTGCCATTCCAGACGCGCTCTAACCCGATTCCGTGGATCAACACCTGGCTGGTGTCCGATAACGTGCAGGTGGCACCGCAGGAAGTGGAAGTCAGCTCTTACCTGGTCGGTCAGATTGACTCTGAAGTGAACACCGACGACCTCAGCGATTTCCAGCTCTGAGTGATGAATAACCGCATTACCTTACGCCTCACCGGCGCTCAGCTTGAGTGCCTGGAAGAGCATCCTTCTCTGCTGCTGGCGCTCGAGTCACATAAGGTGCCGGTAGAGTATCAGTGCCGGGAAGGGTACTGCGGGTCGTGCCGGACGCGTCTGGTGTCCGGGGAAGTCACCTGGCTTACCGAGCCGCTGGCGTTCATTGAACCAGGCGATATTCTGCCCTGCTGCTGTAAAGCGCGGGGCGATATCGAAATCGAACTGTAAAAAAAGCGGGCCTGATGGCCCGCCTTTTTCTTATCTGCCCTTCTCTTACCCGCGTTTCGCCGCGATCGCCTGATGGTGCTTGCGCTCACCGATCATCACCACAATCAGCAGCAGCACCGCCAGCACGCTTCCGCCAATCATGACGATGAAGCCGCCGTCCCAGCCGAAGAAGTCCACGGTGTAACCGACAATGGCACTGGCCGCCACCGATCCACCGAGGTAACCGAACAGCCCGGTAAAGCCTGCCGCCGTGCCTGCCGCTTTCTTCGGAGCCAGCTCAAGCGCGTGCAGACCAATCAGCATCACCGGGCCATAGATCAGGAAGCCGATAACAATCATGCAGATCATATCGACATGCGGGTTGCCCGGCGGGTTCAGCCAGTACACCACGGTGGCGATAGTCACCAGCGTCATAAAGAACACGCCGGTTGCGCCGCGGTTGCCGCGAAAGACTTTGTCCGACATCCAGCCGCACAGCAACGTCCCTGGAATACCCGCATACTCATAGAAGAAGTAGGCCCAGGAGGATTTATCCAGCGCAAAGTGCTTCACTTCCTTCAGATAGGTCGGTGACCAGTCGAGGATGCCGTAGCGCAGCAGGTAGACAAACACGTTGGCGATAGCGATATACCACAGCAACTTATTCGGCAGCACGTACTGCATGAAAATCTGCTTCGCGGTCAGCTCTTCCTCATGCTTATCGCTGTAGTCGTCCGGATAGTCGTTTTTGTACTCCTCAATGGGCGGCAGACCGCAGGACTGCGGTGTATCGCGCATGAGCGCAAAGGCAATCAGCGCCACGATGATGGCCGCAAACGCAGGCATATAAAGTGCCGCTTTCCAGTCATTAAACCAGGCCATACCCAGCAGGAACAGCAGCGGTGGCAGCCCGCCGCCGACGTTATGTGCGCAGTTCCACACCGACACAATCCCGCCGCGCTCCTTCTGCGACCACCAGTGCACCATGGTGCGCCCGCACGGCGGCCAGCCCATACCCTGGAACCAGCCGCACAGGAACAGCAGCACGAACATCACGGCGATGCTGGAGGTCGCCCAGGGCACAAAGCCCATAAACAGCATTACCGCCGCGGCGAGGATCAGCCCCGCCGGCAGAAAGACGCGCGGATTCGAGCGATCCGACACCGACCCCATAATGAATTTTGAAAAGCCGTAGGCGATGGAGATCCCCGACAGCGCAAAGCCCAGATCGCCGCGCGAGAAGCCCTGCTCAATCAGGTAAGGCATTGCCAGCGCAAAGTTCTTGCGCACCAGATAGTAGGCTGCATAGCCAAAGAAAATCCCCATAAAGATCTGCCAGCGCAGACGGCGGTACAGCGGATCGATCTGCCCGTCGGGCAGCCGCGATTGATGGGGTGCAGGTTGGAAAATACCGATCATTAAGCCTCCGGGGCCATATAGTTATTATCGTCAGCGGAAACGCCCGGCAACGAATCGCCTGTGTTAAACAAAAGGGTGCCAATGTTAGAAAAAGGCGGCCAATGTTACTGTGAAATGACACACGGAATGTTACAGATTTAAGACAAAACAACAAAAAAGAGCATCAGATCACGTTTTATGCTCGAAAACGCGCATTTACGAAGCAAATGCTGGTCGCTGATTTGCGTTATGTGAAGGCGGAATTTAGCGTGACAGCCTGTATGGCGGGATGAGACAGGATATGCAGGTCGGATACAGAGCCGCGCCCGGCAGGTTTGTCGGGCGCGGTAATGCAGCAGGGTATGGTTTTACCTGTCTACAGGGTAAGACGCTCCGTCACCCGCACCCAGCCATGACCCTGGGAGACATCATCCCCGTTGAGCAGACGGCGCAGCATGTTCTGGGCAATCATTGAGGCCACCGCCTGGCGCACCGGCAGGCGGTGATTCGCCAGGCTCAGCTGAACGCGAATAGCACGGCTGCCCGCGTCGCTGTGCAGCGCAAACAGCAGGCTGTCGTCCTGATGTGCCCCCGTCACCAGCGCCAGTGCGCCGTCCGCCGCCTGTGACAGCGCCCGCGCCCGGGCGGCGATCTCAGCCAGCGACTCAGCACGCGGTGCCAGCACTTCCCCATCCGCCAGCGGCGCGCCGGCCTGATTCAGCTCCAGCGACAGCAGGCCAGCGGTGAACTGCTCGCTCACGCACAGCCGCAGGTCACGGGCGCGCAGGCTCTCGGCCAGCAAACCCGGCAGCCCCACGGTACCTTCGAAAATCAGGCTCTCGCCGGCCACCTGGCGCACCTCCGGCCACAGGGCTTCCATCTGCGCCCGCTGGCTGGCCGGTCCGGTGAGTTTCAGTTCAATGATTGGCATGGAGGAGCGGTACCCCATCACCACGCCATCCGGCAGGTTCAGGTGGCTCAGACTCTGAGCAAGATCGCTTTCCGAACGGCCAAACGTAGTCAGGCGCAGGCACACCGGAGGGGCCGGTAGTTCAAAACGCTGCTGAATGCGCGGGAGGATCTCTTTCTCGACCATCACTTTAAATTCAGACGGCACGCCTGGGGTGAAGAAGAAGGTGCAGCGGTTAAGCGTCAGTGCAAAGCCGCAGGCAGTGCCAACCGGGTTATCGAGCATCTCGCTGCCGGCGGGGATCATCGCCTGTTTGCGGTTGCTGGGCGCCATCACCCGGCCACGGCTTTCGAAAAAGCGCGTCATATGCTCAAGCCACGACGCCTGCAGCTCCAGCTCAACGCCAGCGGCGCGTGCAGCAGCCAGCGCGCTAAGATCGTCGCTGGTGGGGCCAAGGCCGCCGTTGACGATAACCACATCGGCTTCGGTGCTGCGCTCCTGCAAAATGGCGATCAGGCTGTCGAGATCGTCGCCCACGGTGTTGCGGCGCGTGAAGGGTAAACCCTGCGTGAAGAGGTAATCGGCAAGCCAGGCGGCGTTGGTATCAACGATTTGCCCGTGCAGGACTTCATCGCCGGTAGAGAGCATTTCCACAGTTAACATCGACTTACTCCGCATAGAGTGAAGGCTCTACTATAGCGCAAGGCGATACCGGGGAAAGCGAAAAGGCGCGGCAATGTGCCGCGCCCTGGGGATCAGAAGGAGACGATGCCACCCACGTAAGGGCCGTCGGCCACCGCGTTGTCGCGATCGCCATCTTTGCCGGCGAGGTTGATGTAGCGATAACCCGCTTCGATGCTGATCGGACGCATAATGGTCCAGCGCACGCCGGCGTTCGCTTCTTCATAGTCCTTCACGCCGCTGGAGAGCGAGTCCGGGGAGTAGTAGTACTCGCCATACAGACGGAAGCTGTCGGTCAGCGGCCACTGCAGGCCACCGCCTACCGCCGCCGCATAGCCTTCGTCACCAGATTTCGGGTTCAGGTAGATGCCCTTGCCGCCCACGGTGGCCAGCAGCGGTCCCAGCGGCAGGTTCAGGCCGATGCCCAGCCCGCCGATTTCGCCGTCATCATCGTTATGCGCCCAGTTACCGCTCAGCGCCAGCCCGGTGGTATCGGTGCCAAAGCCCACGCCGACGTTGGTGTACTCTTTGCCCGCCTGGGCATTCACGCTGATGGCGCTGGCGTAGCCTGAAACAAACAATAAGCTGGCGATACCAGCAAGCACGACTTTTTTCATTTTTGCTCTCTTTATAAACTCACAATCGATGTGCCGGCATTGTACCGTTGCGCTTGTTGCTTTCAAGGCGCGATAAACCGTGTTTCTCCAGGGTATTGTAAGGAATTGAAACCTGCCGCTGCGTCTGAAAGGCACCAGCCATTCCTGCAATAGAAACTGCCAGATTGTTCTCGATCGGCCGGGCCGTTACCGTGTTGTGCGAAAAGTCAGTCCGATTGATTGCACAGAGCGATGATGCTCACCACTACCCGTTCGAGGAGCCATGATGAATAAGAAAGGGTTAACCACCGCCTCCGGCGCGCCTGTCGCCCATAATAACAATGTCGCCACCGCAGGCCCGCGCGGCCCGATGCTCCTGCAGGACGTCTGGTTCCTTGAAAAGCTGGCGCACTTCGACCGGGAAGTGATCCCTGAACGTCGTATGCACGCCAAAGGCTCCGCCGCCTACGGCACCTTTACCGTGACTCAGGACATTACCGCTTTTAGCCGTGCGAAAATTTTCTCTGAGATCGGCAAGAAAACCGACCTGTTCCTGCGCTTCTCCACCGTGGCCGGTGAACGCGGCGCGGCGGACGCCGAGCGCGACATCCGCGGCTTCTCCATCAAGTTCTACACCGAAGAGGGTAACTGGGATCTGGTGGGAAACAACACGCCGGTATTCTACCTGCGCGATCCGCTTAAGTTCCCGGATCTGAACCACGTGGTAAAACGCGACCCGCGTACCAACCTGCGCAACCCGACCTGGAAATGGGACTTCTTCTCCCACCTGCCGGAGTCGCTGCACCAGCTGACCATCGACTTCAGCGACCGCGGGCTGCCGCGCTCCTACCGTCATATGCACGGCTTCGGCAGCCACACCTACAGCTTCATCAACAGCGATAACGAGCGCTTCTGGGTGAAGTTCCACCTTAAATCCGCGCAGGGTATCGCTAACCTGATGGACGACGAGGCGAAACGTCTGGTCGCAGAGGATCGCGAAAGCTCCCAGCGCGATCTGTTTGAGTCCATTGAAGGCGGCGACTTCCCGCGCTGGAAATTCTATGTGCAGGTGATGCCGGAAGCCGACGCGTCACGCGTGCCGTACAACCCGTTCGACCTGACCAAAGTCTGGCCGCACGGCGACTATCCGCTGATCGAAGTGGGCGAGCTGGAGCTGAACCGCAACCCGGATAACTACTTTGCCGAAGTGGAACAGGTAGCAATGTCGCCGGCTAACATCGTGCCCGGTATTGGTTTCTCGCCGGACCGCATGCTGCAGGGGCGTCTGTTCTCTTACGGGGATGCGCACCGCTATCGCCTGGGGGTCAACCACCACCAGATCCCGGTGAACAAACCGCGCTGCCCGTTCCACAACTATCACCGCGACGGTGCAATGCGCGTGGACGGCAACAGCGGCAACGGCCCGACCTATGAGCCGAACAGCTTCGGGGTGTTCCAGGAGCAGCCGGACTACAGTGAGCCGCCGCTGTCGCTGGAAGGCGCTGCCGATCACTGGAATCACCGGGAAGATACCGACTACTTCAGCCAGCCGCGCCAGCTGTTTGCGCTGATTGGCGAAGAGGAGCGCCAGCGCATGTATCGCCGCATTGCGGATGACATGAAGTCGGTTCCGGAGTTTATCCAGCAGCGCCAGATCGGCCTGTTCAGCGAAGTGGATCCGGCTTACGGCGCGGGCATTGCCGCCGCGCTGGATGCGATTAACAACGCGAAATAATCCCCCTCACCGGCAGCCACGCTGCCGGTTTTTTTCCATGCGTCATCGATGCAGCGACAGGACGATGCGCACCCGCAGACCACCCAGCGTTTCGCTTTTTAGCAGTTCAGGCCGCGTCCGGTGCCAGCGGGCGATATCGTTGACCAGCGCCAGCCCCAGACCCGCGCCCGGTTGCTCAATCCCGCTTTCCAGCCGCTGAAACGGCTGCAGCGCCTGCTGCGACAGCGCACTCTCAATTCCCGGACCGCTATCCTCAATCTCAAGCCAGACCCGCGCCTGCATCGCCGTCACGCGAATGGTGATGGTTCCGCCCTCGGGGGTGTATTTCAGCGCGTTATCCAGCAGGTTGGCGCACAGCTCGCCCAGCAGAATGGGATCGCCCTCGACCCACAGCGCCCCGCTCTCACCTTCATAGCCCAGATCGATGCGTTTTATTCGCGCCTGCGCCAGCCGCGACAAACAGCATTCTCTCGCCACCGCAGCCATGTCCACCGCCTCAAACTCCCGCTCCCCCTGCTCTTTGCGCTTCAGCTGCGCCAGCAGCAGCAGACGCTCTGTCAGTTCCACGGTGTGATCCAGCGTGCGGCTGATGGCCTCCAGGCTCTCGCGCCACTGCGCCGGCTCCGGGCTGGCCAGCGCTACCGCAGTCTGCATTTTAAGTACCGCCAGCGGGGTTTTAAGCTGGTGCGACGCGTCGGCGCTGAACCGCTCCTGGCGGGCAATCAGGGCGCGTAACCTGTCGAGATAGCGGTTGAACGCCACCACCAGCAGCCGGGTTTCCGACCAGGGCAGCAGATGGTCTGGCAGTGGCGTGAGCACGCCAGGATCGCGGCGCACCATCATGCCCGAGAGCTGGCGCATCGGTTTCAATACCCGACGCAGCAGCCAGCCCGCCAGCAGCAGCGTTATCAGCACCAGCCCGCCCTGGCTCACCGCCGACGAGAAGAGCAGCTGCTGCGCCAGCAGGTGGCGGGACTGCAGCGTTTCCGCCACGGTGATCTCGACCATGCCGCTGACGCCCGCGCCATTTACCGGCTGCAACAGCCGGGCTGCGCGTATCGCCTGCCCGCGATAGGTCGCATGATAAAACCACGCCAGCGCCGGATAGAGCGTGGTGCGCGGCGTACCTGCCGGCAGCGGCGGAAGGTCGTCGTAGCCGGAAATCACCGTGCCGTTAATATCGGTGACTTTGTAGTAGAGCCGGTCATTCATATTGAGCTCAACGCTGTCGAGCACCACCCACGGCACCTCCACCAGAATCTGCTGGTTACGCACCACCAGCCGCTCTGCCACCATGCGCGCCGACGAGAGCAGCGTGCGGTCATAGGCCTGGGTAGCGGCCTGCATCGCGCTGAAATAGCTGGTGAAGGCGGAAAACAGCCACAGCAATAACAGTGGCAGCCCCAGGAACAACAGCAGACGGGAAAAGAGCGAGGGCGGCACGCTATGGCGTTTCATCACCGCACTCCAGCAGGTACCCGAGGCCGCGCAGCGTAGTGATGCGTACATTGCCTGGCTGAAGTTTTTTGCGCAGCCGGTGAACGTAAAGCTCGATGCTTTCCGGGCTGGCGTCGTCAGCAAGATTAAACACCTGATCGAACAGGTGCTGGCGCGATACCGGGCGACCGCGCCGGTACATCAGCACCGTGAGCAGCGCGCATTCGCGTGGGGTCAGGGCCAGTGGTTTACCGGCCAGCTCGAAGTAGCCTTCGTCGTGAAACGCCAGCTCGCCAAGCCGCTGGATCTCCTGTATCTGCCCTTCACTGCGCCTGAGCAAGGCGCGTAACCGGGCATCAAGCTCCTCCAGTTCAAACGGCTTTGGCAGATAGTCATCTGCCCCGGCATTCAGCCCTTTTACCCGCTCGGCCACTTCACTGCGCGCAGTCAGCAGCAGGACCGGCAGATGCTGACCGCGCTTGCGCAGCCGCTGCACGACCTGCAATCCATCCATGCGCGGCATGCCGATATCCAGCACCGCCATCGCGTAGCGCTCGCTTTGCAGCAGATGGTCCGCTGCCTGGCCGTCAAATACGCAATCCACTGCAAACCCGTGCTGCACCAGCGCTTTTTCCAGCCAGTGCGCCAGCTCACGATTATCTTCCGCCAGTAAGAGACGCATATCACATCCTGTAAAGTTTCTGCCGCGGTGAAAGGGAAATGAAAGGTTAACGTTTTAACAATCATGTAACTGAATCGCTACAAGGCGGTTCACATAATGAGAAAAACATCTGCCCCTGCGTGCTACGGACTGTAAAAACCGGGCACACCCACGTCACTGACCCGTATCGTGAGGACCCTATGAGCAAGCATTTCTGTCGTACCTTCATCGCTACTACTCTGCTGCTGAGCACCACATCGCTGCTGGCGGCGGAGCCACCCTCCCGCACCGAATGCATCGCGCCGGCCAAGCCCGGCGGCGGATTCGACCTGACCTGCAAGCTGATTCAGGTCAGCCTGCAGGAAACCGACGTGATAGAGAAACCCATGCGCGTGACCTACATGCCCGGCGGCGTCGGCGCGGTGGCCTACAACGCCATCGTCGCCCAGCGTCCTGCAGAGCCGGGTACCGTGGTGGCGTTTTCCGGCGGATCGCTGCTCAACCTCTCCCAGGGAAAATTTGGCCGCTACGGGGTGAATGATGTGCGCTGGCTCGCCAGCGTCGGCACCGACTACGGGATGATCGCGGTGCGCGCCGACTCACCGTGGAAAAGCCTCAACGATCTGATGGCGGCGCTGGAGAAAAACCCCGATAGCGTGGTGTTTGGTGCCGGCGCGTCTATCGGCAGTCAGGACTGGATGAAGACTGCGCTGCTGGCGAAACAGGCCAATGTCGATCCGCGCAAGATGCGTTATGTGGCGTTTGAGGGCGGCGGCGAGCCGGTAACGGCGCTGATGGGTAACCATGTGCAGGCGGTGTCCGGGGATATGAGTGAGATGGTGCCGTACCTGAAGGGCGACAAGCTGCGGGTGCTGGCGGTGTTCTCGGCGGAACGTCTGCCGGGCGCGCTGGCCAACGTCCCTACGGCGAAAGAGCAGGGCTACGACCTGGTCTGGCCGATCATTCGCGGTTTCTTTGTCGGGCCGAAAGTCAGCGATGCGGAGTATCAGTGGTGGGTAGAGACGTTCCGGAAGCTACAGCAAACCGAGGTGTTCAAAACCCAGCGCGATCTGCGTGGCCTGTTTGAATTCAACAAGAATGGTAAAGAGCTGGATACGTATGTGAAACAGCAGGTGGAAGAGTACCGCAAACAGGCCCAGGCCTTTGGCCTGGCCAACTGAGGAGCGCCATCATGAGCGATCGTATTTTTGCCAGTATCTGGCTTCTGCTCTGCCTCGGCGGCCTGGTGGTCGCCTGGCAGATCCACAGCGAGTACAGCTATGAACCCGTAGGCCCGCGTCCGTTCCCGGTGGGCATTCTGGTGCTGATGCTGCTCTGTTCGGTGCTGCTTCTGCTGCGCCATCCCGACCTGGTGGAGTGGCCGCATAAGGCGGTGCTGCAACGGCTGCTGATCATGGTGATCGCCCTGACGCTCTACGCATGGGCCTTCGAATGGCTGGGCTTCCCGCTGGCCACCGCGTTGCTCACCGCCGTATTCGGCATGCTGTTTGGGGCCACACTGCCCGCCGCGCTGGTCGCAGGTGCCATTATGGGCACTGCGTTCTGGTACGCGTTTGACTCGCTACTTGACGTCACGCTGCCGCTCGGTGTCTGGCTACGCTAACGGAGAACGCTAATGGATACCTGGTTATATCTCTCTCAGGGGTTTGCGGTCGCGCTCACCCCGGAAAACCTGATGATCGCCCTGGTTGGCTGCTTCGCGGGCACCATCGTCGGCCTGCTGCCGGGCCTCGGCCCGATTAATGGCGTGGCGATCCTGCTGCCGCTGGCGTTTGCCATGCACCTTCCGGCAGCCTCGGCGCTGATCCTGCTGGCGACCGTGTACATCGGCTGTGAATATGGCGGACGCATCTCCTCCATCCTGCTGAACGTGCCTGGCGATGCCGCCGCTATAATGACAGCCATCGACGGCTATCCGATGGCGAAACAGGGACGCGGCGGCGTGGCGTTATCGATTTCAGCCGTCAGCTCCTTTGTGGGCTCAATGATCGCCATCGGCGGCATTATTCTCTTCGCACCGACGCTGGCGCAGTGGTCGCTGGCGTTCGGACCGGCAGAGTATTTTGCCCTGATGGTGTTTGCCATTGCCTGCCTCGGCAGCATGATGGCGCAGAACCCGCTCAAGTCGTTTCTCTCGGCGCTGCTCGGTCTCGGGCTGGCCACGGTTGGCGTGGATGCCAATACCGGCGTTTACCGCTTTACCTTCGACAGCGTTCACCTCTCCGACGGCATTCAGTTCATCGTGGTGGTCATTGGGCTGTTCTCGGTATCGGAAATACTGCTGATGCTGGAAAGCACCAGCAGCGGTCAGACGCTGGTGCGTAAGACAGGCCGGATGATGTTCACTATGAAAGAGGCGGCAAGCTGCACCGCGGCCACACTGCGTTCATCGGTTATCGGCTTTTTTGTCGGCATCCTGCCGGGCGCCGGGGCAACCATCGCCAGTGCGATTACCTACATGACCGAGAAGAAACTTAGCGGTGATAAAGGGACGTTTGGCGACGGGGATATTCGTGGGGTGGCGGCACCGGAAGCGGCGAATAACGCCTCCGCTTGCGGCTCCTTCATTCCCATGCTGACGCTGGGCGTGCCGGGCTCCGGCACCACAGCGGTGATGATGGGCGCGCTGACGCTCTACAACATCACACCCGGCCCGGCGATGTTCACGGAGCAGCCTGATATCGTCTGGGGGTTAATTGCCGCCCTGCTGATCGCCAACGTCATGCTGCTGATCATGAACATTCCGCTGATCGGCCTGTTCACCCGCATGCTGACCATTCCGATGTGGTTCCTTGCGCCGGCCATCGCTGCCGTCTCTGCCGTGGGGGTTTACGCGGTGCACAGCACCACCTTTGATCTGGTGCTGATGGTGGCGCTTGGCGTGCTGGGCTACCTGCTGCGTAAGATGCACTTCCCGATGTCGCCGCTGATTCTGGGCTTTGTGCTGGGTGAGATGCTGGAACAGAACCTGCGGCGCGCGCTCTCCATCAGCAACGGCAACCTGGGGATCCTCTGGGAGAGCGGCGTGACGAAGTCGCTGTTACTGCTCGCCGTGCTGGTAGTGACGCTGCCGCCGTTGATAAAACTGCTGCGTAAACGCCGCAAGGCGACACTCCAGCCGGACTAAGTTCAGGCCAGTACGCTGGCAACCCACTCCTGAAGCTGGCGGCGCGAAAGCTTGATGCCGCCGGTTTTCAGGGTGTCCGGCAGCGGCAGCCAGTGCACCGGCTGCTGAAAGCGGGCCAGGCTCTCTCTGACCCAGGCGCTAAGCCGCTCGGGCAGTACGCCATCGCTACACTCCACCACCGCCACCGGGCGCTGACCAAACTCGGCATCCTTCACCGGCACTACAAACACCTGGCAGACGCCGGGATGGCGGGCGATCACCCGCTCAACCTCTTCCGGCTGAATGCCCTCCCCGGCGCTGAAAAACAGGTTATCGAGCCGCCCAACAATGGTGAGCCGTCCATCAGCGATGACGCCGCGATCCCGGGTAGCGAACCAGCCTTCAGCATTGGTGAGCGGCAGCAGCATGCCGTTATGCCAGTAGCCGCTGGCGAGGCTGGCCGCACGCACCCATACCTCGTTTGCTACGATCCTGACTTCGCGCCCCGGCAGCGGCGCGCCCACATCCGGCAAGCCGTCCGCCGCTTTGGCACAGACCGTGGAGGCCAGTTCGGTCATACCGTAGCCGCAGAAGCAGGCGATGCCCCGCTGCTGCGCCGCATGGGTCAGCTCTACCGGAATGGTCGCCCCGCCAAGCAGCACGGTATGCAGCGTCTCCGGCCGCTGAGGGTCATTGAGCAGCCGCCAGAGCTGGGTCGGCACCAGCGAGGCGTGGCTGCATCCGCTCAACGCCTGCGCCAGCCCCATCTCCTCCCGGACTGCCAGCTGCGCCCCGGCCAGCAGCCAGCGCCAGAGAATGCCCTGCCCGGAGACGTGAAACAGCGGCAGCGACAGCAGCCAGCAGTTGTCCTCGCTGAACGGGATTACCGCCAGCACGCCAGCCGCACTGGCAAGATGCGCACCGGGCGTATGCACCGCTGCTTTCGGCATCCCCGACGAGCCGGACGTTAGCGTCATGGTCGCCAGCCGCCGGGCATCCCACGCCACGCCGCAGTCGCCTGTAGCATTGTCCATGCGCAGCGCCGTCAGACCGGCAAGCGGCACGGCACCGTCGAGGGTCAGGGCAAAGCGCAGGGTCATCCCGGGCAGCAGCGCCGCCAGCTGCTCCGCCGGCAGCTGAGGGTTGAGCGGCAGCAGGCGCGCCCCGCACTGCAGTAACGCAAGCCAGGCGAGCAGCGTGGCAGCCCGGTTGCGGGCGCACAGCGCCACGCCGTCGCCCTCCCGCACGCCCTGCTGGTAAAACCCGGCGGCCAGGGTGTCCACCCGCGTACAGAGCGCGCGCCAGCTCAGCTGCTCCCCGGCAAGCTCCACCGCTGGCGCATCGGGGCGCAGCCGACACCAGTGACGCCAGGGCCAGTCGGAAAAAGTCATCGCAGCGCCTCCAGATGCTCAACGCCATAAAGCGGCAGTGCACTGCCGGGCCAGGGGCGGATCAGCTGAGCCTGCATCAGCGACAGCGTGTCCAGCCCGGGTAGCGTGCCCGGCGTCAGCCAGGCGGCAATGCGCGTTAGCTGGGTCAGACCGAGACTGGATTCCAGCGACGAGCTGATCACCGCCTCAAGCCCGGCTGCATGGGCGGCCTGCACCTGGGCGCGCACCGCCTGCAGGCTGCCGGTGAGCGTGGGCTTGATCACCACGGTGCGCACGCCCGGCTCGGCAACGAAGCGAAAATCTGGCTCGCGCAGGCTTTCGTCCCAGGCGATAGCAATTCCGCTGTCGGCGGCAAAGGCGCGCGAGGCGTCGCGGGTGTGGCACGGCTCTTCAATGAATGCAATGCGATCGCGCCACGCCGGATTGATGTACTTCGCAAACTGCTGCGCTTTCAGCGGTGTCCAGGCGCGGTTGGCGTCGAGCCGCAGCCGCAGATCCGGCACCGCCTCCAGCAGCAGATTCACCAGCATGCCGTCACGCACCGCTTCATACAGCCCGACCTTCACCTTCGCCACCTTCTCCCCCGGCAGCGCCGCCAGCATGGAGAACAGCGCATCAGGGTCACCGGTGCATAACGGCGCGGTGCGATACTCTCCGGCCACAGGCAGCTGCTGCTCCAGCTCTGCCAGGGCGCAGCTGAGGCCAAAGGCTACCGCAGGAAGCGAGGGGAGCGGCGGATGTTGACCGCAGCACCACGCCTCCAGCCACGCCAGCGTCGCCTGACGACAGGCTTCCAGCGACTCCTGACTGAAGCCCGGCAGCGGAGCGATCTCGCCCCAGCCGTCGCGCCCCTCTTCGCCAAGACAGACCACCAGCCCGTCGCGGGTTTTCAGACGCTGATGGCGCAGCACCACCCCCGCATCCATCGGGATCTGATAAGCAAACAGCCGCGCGCGTCGCATTATGGGTTCCGTTTAAACTTGCTGAAATCGGGCTGGCGCTTCTGGTTGAAGGCGTTGCGCCCCTCCTGCCCCTCTTCGGTCATGTAGAACAGCATAGTGGCGTTCCCGGCCAGCTCCTGCAGCCCGGCCTGGCCGTCGCAGTCGGCATTGAGCGCGGCCTTCAGGCAGCGCAGGGCCATCGGGCTGTTCTGCAGCATCTCGCGGCACCAGCGCACGGTTTCTTTTTCCAGATCCGCCAGCGGCACCACGGTATTCACCAGCCCCATCTCCAGCGCCTGCTGCGCATCATACTGGCGGCACAGGAACCAGATCTCACGCGCCTTTTTCTGGCCGACGATGCGCGCCATATAAGAGGCACCCCAGCCGCCGTCAAACGAGCCCACTTTTGGCCCGGTCTGGCCGAACACGGCGTTATCTGCAGCAAGCGTCAGGTCACACATCATGTGCAGCACATGCCCGCCGCCGATGGCGTACCCGGCAACCATCGCCACTACCGGTTTCGGGCAGGTACGGATCTGGCGCTGGAAGTCGAGCACGTTGAGGTGATGCACGCCGGAGTCGTCCTGATAACCGCCGTAGTCACCGCGCACTTTCTGATCCCCGCCGGCACAGAAGGCTTTTTCCCCCTCGCCGGTCAGCACGATCGCACCGATGTTATCGTCGTAGCGCGCCTCTGCCAGCGCCTGCATCATCTCCTTCACCGTCTGCGGTCGAAACGCGTTGCGTACTTCCGGACGATTAATGGTGATTTTTGCTATGCCGTCGCGCGACTTCTCATAGCGGATATCGGTAAAGCCAGTGGAGCAGTCCAGCCATTCGACCGGGGCATAAAGCTCTGCGTCATCAGGGTAAATCATGGGGCATCCTCAGTGGAGTGAGACAAAAGGGTGGCAAGGCAGGCGCAGAACGCCTGCGGGTTTTCCCGGTGCGCGTTGTGCCCGGCATCGGGGATCGCGTGGCGCTGCGCGGGGATATCCTGCGCGATGGCCTGAAAACGGGTATCGCCCGCGCCATGCAGAAAGTGAAACGCGACCGGCAGCCTCGCCAGATACGGGCGCAGGTTGGGCTGCCGCCCCAGCGAGGTGGCATGCAGCATCGTCGCCAGTGCCGGGGCGTGGTTGTCACGGCGTTGGTCAATAAAAGCCTGACGACGGGCGGGCGACAGCGAAGCAAATACCGGCTGGGCGTACCAGTCCTGAAGCACGGACTCCAGCGGCTCAGAAGTGAAGCGGCGAACCCAGCGGGCGTCCGACTCGCGCCGCGCCTGGCGCTCGCGGTATGTTGTTAGTCCCGGGTGCGATCCTTCCACGATCAGCCCCTGCAGCCCACGGGGCTCCCTGCAGGCGTGAGACATGGCGACACGACCGCCGAGGGAGTAGCCCACCAGCCAGTAGTTTAGTATGTTGTAATTAAACAGCGTGTTTTGCAGCAGGCGATGGGTCGAGGAAAAATTAGCAGGAGGTATGCCGCATGAGCCGCCGTGTCCGGGCAAATCGATGAGCAACTGCGGATGGTCAAACGCCGGGGCTATCTCCTGCCAGTCAGCGGCGGAGCCAAGAAAACCGTGCAGCCAGACGATCCACGGCAGCGCCGGGTTTCCGGGTTTAACGACAGCATGCAGAGTCACTGCTGGCTTACCCGCGACAGCAGCTGCTGGAGTGCCTCCACGCCGCCCGTTTCGCTGACCACGGCCTCAATCACCGTTGCGCGTGGCCTCTGCCACGCCTGATGCAGCACCGCGCTTAACGCTGCAAAACTGGCTGGCTGGTGGTAGTCGAGACCAAACATCGCCGCGGCGTGGTGGAACTCAATCTGCTGCGGCATGCAGTAGAAACGTTCGCGCACCGCGGCATCGGTCGGCAGCAGCGAGAAAATCTGCCCGCCATTATTGTTGATGATCAATAATACCAGCGGGGCGCTGACCTCGCGCAGTAGCGCCAGCGCGTTGAGATCGTAGAGCGCGGAGAGATCGCCGACCACGGCCAACGTCGGCCGGCCGCTGCCGCGCTGCACGCCTGCCGCGGTGGAGATCAGGCCATCAATCCCGCTGGCACCGCGATTGCTGAACACCGGGTAACCCGCCGGCAGCCGGGCGAAAGCATCCACCAGCCGTACCACCAGGCTGTTGCCGAGGAACAGCTGACCGTCAACGGGCAGCAGCGCAGGCAGCCGGTGGGCAATTTGCGCTTCACCAAACCCGGTCGTAGCCCCTTCCACCTCATGCAGAGCGCTTCGTGCCAGCGCCGTCAGTGCGGGCGCCCAGGGTGTCTGCAACGGTGCCGGATGCGCGGTCAGCCAGTCGCTGATGCTGCCAACCAGACGCCGACCGCGATGATGAGCCGGATCGAGTCGCCCCGCCTGGCTGTCGATGAGCCAGTACTCCTGCGGCGCACAGGCCGCCTGCCACTGCAGCAGACGTTTGCCGGTCAGGCTGCCGCCAAACTGCAGCACGATATCGGCCCCGGACAGCAGGCGCTGCGCCTCGGGATGCGCCAGCCAGAGATCGGCGCAGGGCAGCGGCTGACCGGTGCAGGAGAGCGTATCGCCGATAAGCGGCCAGCCGAGACGCTGCGCCCAGGCAGCGAGCTGTTCGCCTTCGCTTGCCGCCAGACGCCCGGCGAGAATGACGCCGCGCTTCATGCTCCACGCCGCCCAGTCCGGCTGCGTGTGGATGCGCTGCGGGACTGAGGTGTGCAGCCACGGCGCGTCGCTCTGCCACCATGACCCGAGGGCTTCCAGCCACGCGCTGCCGGTGTCATCCATCACGCCATAAAGCGGCTCGGCAAATGGGCAATTGATATGCACCGCCCCACCGGACAACGGCCCCAGCAGATTATCGATAGCAGAGAGAAGCCAGCGCGCCGGGATATCCGGGGTCGGGCGCGGCAGCGACAGCGTGGCGGCAGGATGCGAGGCGAAAATATCCGTCTGGCGAATGGCCTGATTCGCCCCGCAGTCGATAAGCTCCGGCGGACGATCCCCGGTCAGCAGGATCAGCTTTTCACCGGTAAGGCCCGCTTCGATTACCGCCGGATAGAGGTTGGCAACAGCGGTACCCGACGTGACGATTACCGCCACCGGCTCGCCGCTGGCTTTTGCCAGCCCGAGCGCAAGGTGCCCCAGCCCGCGTTCATCGAAGTGGGTATGGGGGGTCAATTCTGGATGCTTCGCGGCGGCAAGGGTCAGCGGAGTCGAGCGGGAGCCAGGGGCGATACAGACGTGCCGCACGCCGTGACGGGTAATCGCTTCGACAATGGCTGTCGCCCAGCGACGGTTAAACGCGCTTGTAGACATGATGTTGTCCGGTATCAAATTTACCGGGCCATTATAAGGGGCGCGTTTTGGGCTGTTTTGACGTGGGTCGCTATTGTGGCTATCAGAGAGAATTTAGTGCGGGGATGGCGGCAGGGGGTGGGCTGAAAACCAGCCCTGCGCGGAACGCAGGGCGGCGGGCTTAGCGGCGAAGCAGCAGGCCAAGCACCAGGCCAGCAGCTGCACCGATACCGATCCCCTGCCACGGTTTTTCGTGCACGTATTCATCTGCACGATAGGCCGCTTTTTTGGCGCGGAAGTAGTAGTTATCGGACGCATTGCTGACGCGGTTTTTAACATCGTGCAGCGCCTGCTCTGCGCGCGCCTTCAGCTCAATGTATTTCTGGTCAGCCGGATCGCCTGAGGCACGCAGGACTTCTTCCAGCGTATCGCTCAGCAGGGTCAGGTCATCATCCAGTCGCGGTTCGTATGGTTGTGAATTCATTGACATAACGGTTCTCCGTATTCAAACGTTTACTGGTCCGCTAACTATAGACAACATCCCGACATTCTGCGTAACGGCTATTCCCGCGCCATTCCCACGTGCGGAATACCATCTTCGTCGTAAACCGGGGTGACGGGCTGAAAGCCAAACTGCGCATAAAACGGTTGCAGATGCGCCTGCGCACCCAGATACAGCGCCTTCTGCGGCCAGTTTTGCTGGCAGCTGGCGAGGGCGCGTTCCATCAGCTGCGCACCGAGTTTTTCACCCCGGACGGCCGCATCCACAATCACCCGACCAATCACTACCGGCTCAACATCTTCCTCGCTTTTCAGAATCCTCGCATAAGCAATCAGCTTTCCGTCACGCCAGCCGAGGATATGGCGGTTCTCACCCACCAGGTCGTCACCGTCGATATCAAGGTAAGGACAGGTTTGCTCAACAACAAATACCTGGCAGCGCAGCTGTAATAAGGCGTAGAGCGTGGGGACGGTAAGTTCAGAATGGTGCAGGTCTTGCCACTGGATCATGCGTTACTCCTTGATGTGCGTTGTGACCGTTATACTAAAGGTTTTTCACACTGGCATGGGAGTTACTTGCTATGGAACTAACATTCCTGGGCACCTCGGCGGGTGTGCCGACGAAAACCCGTAACGTCACGGCGATATTGCTCTCGCCCCTGACCAACTCACCGGAACTGTGGCTGTTCGACTGCGGGGAGGGTACGCAGCATCAGATGCTGCATACCGCATACAATCCTGGCAAGCTGACGCGTATTTTTATCACCCATCTGCACGGCGATCACATCTTCGGCCTGCCCGGCCTGCTGTGCAGCCGATCGATGGCGGGTAGCCAGCTACCGCTGACGGTTTATGGGCCAAAAGGCATCAGGCAGTTTATCGAGATGTCGCTGGCGCTGAGCGGCTCCTGGACCAGCTACCCGCTGGAGATTATCGAAATCGACGGCGGCGTGGTGCTGGATGACGACGACCTGCGGGTAACGGCGTACCCCCTCACCCATCCGGTGGAGTGCTACGGCTTTCGCATTCAGCAGCATGATAAACCCGGGGCGCTGGATGCTGCGCGGCTGATCGCTGCCGGCGTGACGCCAGGGCCGTTGTTCCAGCAGCTCAAACTGGGAAAAAGCGTCACGCTTGAGGACGGACGCGTGGTCAACGGTGCTGATTACCTCGGGGCAGCGCAGCGGGGTAAAATCCTCGCCCTCTTCGGCGATACCGGTCCTGCTGATGTCGCCCTGTCGCTGGCGCGTGATGCGGATCTGATGGTACATGAAGCCACGCTGGAAGCGGACATGGCGGAGAAAGCCAACGGGCGCGGCCATTCGACTACGGTACAGACAGCAGATCTGGCACGTGCCGCCGGCGTGAAGCGGCTGGTAGTCACCCATATCAGCTCGCGCTATGACGCCGCGGGATGCGAGGCGCTGCTCGCGGAGTGCCAGGCGGTATTTCCGGGGAGCGAAATGGCAGAAGACTTTCTTACGGTTGCCGTTTGAGAAGCCCTCACTACCTCCCCGGTGGTGAGGTGGTTTAAGGGTGATAGTAAAAGACCACCTTCTTAGAAGGTGGCTTTTTAGAATGCCCCCTGTAAGGGGGGCTATTGTCACCTTCCGCTTACTACTCCAGCAATTCCATCTGCTGTTCATGCGTTTGTTCCGTTTTCTCCTGATGCCTTACATATCGCCTGATAATTTCTTCATTCACTCCCACCGTATCGACAAAGTAGCCACGGGACCAAAAATGGTTTCCCCATAACTTCTTCCTGATATGTGGAAAGCGGTTGTAGAGCCGTATGGCACTGCGCCCTTTTAAGTGCCCCCATCAGCGTAGATATGGAAAGCTTAGGCGGGACTATCACAACCAGATGTACATGATCTGGCTGTACATTTAGCTCCAGAACCTCACATCCTTTTATTCCGCACAGAATATAGATAGTCCTGTATAACTCCTTGCCCAGATTATCTTCAGGATCCTGAAACGGTACTTTGGTGTCCAGACTATATGGTATTTGCAACGCCAATATACATGTGATGAACTCCTGTAAAGCCCCATGTCGGTTTGTCTCCTTTTACTTGTGGTGAGTAAGCAGAGATATTCCGACATGGGCATTCTTCAGGCTATAGCCTTACAGGATCAATCACCACCTCCCAAGGAGGTGGTTTAAGGGTGACAATAAAAAAGCCGCCCGGAGGCGGCTTTTTAGCGTTTGCTGAATTACATCAGCGGCTGTGCCATCTGCACCAGCGTAATCAGCGGCTGCGGCCAGACGCCGAGAACCAGTACCAGCAGAGCAGAAATCAGCACTACGATACCGCCCGCGCTGTAGGCCCAGTCAGACGGCGCATCGCGATTCAGCTGTTGCGGCGCGCTCAGGTAGAGGCTGACGGCAACGCGCAGGTAGTAGTAGAGACCGATCGCGGAACCCACCACTACGGCGGCAGTCAGCCACCACAGACCGTTCTGCACACCGACGGCCAGCACGTAGAACTTGCCGATAAAGCCGAGGGTCATCGGAATACCCGCCAGCGACAGCATCATTACCGTCATCACCGCTGACAGCACCGGACGGTGCCAGAACAGGCCGCGATAGGAGTAGAGCGAGTCGGCGTCCGGACCGCGATACGGGCTGGACATCAGGCTGACCACACCAAAGGCACCGAGGCTGCTGAACAGGTAACCCGCCAGATAAACCCCGACGGTTTCCATCGCCATCTGACCGCTCTGCAGGGCGATGAGCGCCACCAGCAAATAGCCAAGGTGAGAGATGGAGGAGTAGCCGAGCAGACGCTTGATGTTGCTCTGGCTCAGCGCCATCAGGTTACCGAACAGAATGGACGCAACGGCGATAATGCCGAGCACCACGCGCACCGCTTCGCTGTCACCCACCGGGGCGTAGAGGAACAGACGCATCACCACGCCAAAGATGGCGATTTTACTGGCGGTTGCCAGGAAAGTTGATACCGGCGCAGGCGCGCCCTGGTACACATCCGGCGTCCACAGGTGGAACGGCACTAGTGACAGCTTGAAGCCAAGACCGACGATCATCAGACCCAGGCCCGCCAGCAGCAGCGGTTCGTGCAGCATGTTGTCCGCCAGGCTCTTACCGAGCGCCAGGAACGACAGGCTGCCGGACTGGGCATACACCAGCGCCATACCGAACAGCAGGAAAGACGACGCAGCAGCGGACAGAATGGTGTACTTGATGGCCGCTTCCAGAGAGCGCTTCTGACGGAAGGCATAACCAACCAGGCCGAACAGCGGCAGCGAGATAAGCTCAATACCGAGGAACAGCGCCGCCAGATGGTTCGCATTCGCAAGCAGAATGCCGCCGAGGGCAGCAATCAGCACCAGCAGATAGAACTCTTCTTTGTTGTCGTTATAACCCTGCAGCCACGGGTAAGCGAAGGTGCAGGTCGCAAGGCTCGCCAGCAGCACAAGGCCAGTATAGAGCATTGCAAAGCCGTCAATTCGCATCAGCGGCGTAACGTCCATCGGGCCTGCCTGGCCCACAAACCACAGTGATACCAGCGCGGCGTTGAGGCCGATCACTGACAGCGTAGCGTTAAGAAAATGGTCGCGTCGCCATGCTATAGAGAGCATCACAACCACCACCGTCAATCCGACGATCAGCAGCGGGAGCAGCGCGATCAGATGTTGAGGAGTTATAGTCATGAGCGAGTTACGGCCTTGTAGTTGAAACGGAATTAACAAACCACTGCTGGATATTGCTCATCGCGGAGTGCGAGGTATCCAGAATCGGCTGCGGATAGATGCCCAGCAGCACCAGAAGCGCTACCAGCAACAGAATGATTAACAGCTCGCGCGCTGACATCCCACGGATATCCTGATTCGCCACTTCACTCTTCGCCTTACCGAAGTAAGCGCGGTGCAGCATCGCCAGCGAGTAAACCGAGGCGAAAACCAGGCCGAAGGTGGAGATCACGGTGATCACCGGCACGACCTGGAAGCTGCCGAACAGGATCATGAATTCGCCGACGAAGTTACCGGTCCCCGGCATCCCCAGGGTAGCGACCGCGAAGAACATCGACATTGCCGGCAGCCATTTAATCTTGCTCCACAGCCCGCCCATCAGGCGCATGTCACGCGTATGCAGACGCTCGTAAAGCTGACCGCAAAGAATGAACAGACCCGCCGCAGACAGACCGTGCGCAATCATCTGGATCACCGCGCCCTGGTACGCCAGTTGGCTGCCGGTGTAGATGGCAATCAGCACGAAGCCCATGTGCGAGACCGAGGTGTAAGCAATCAGGCGCTTAATGTCGTACTGGGTGAACGCCATCCACGCACCGTAGAAGATACCGATAACGCCAAGCCACATGGCAATTGGCGCAAACTCTGCAGACGCATTCGGGAACAGCGGCAGCGAGAAGCGCAGCAGACCGTAGGCCGCAGTTTTCAGCAGGATGCCCGCGAGATCAACGGACCCCGCCGTCGGTGCCTGGGAGTGTGCGTCCGGCAGCCAGCCGTGCAGCGGCACTACCGGCATTTTCACCGCAAAGGCGATGAAGAAGCCCAGCATCAGCAGCCATTCCACGCCGTGCGACATCGGCGTTTTCAGCAGATCCTGATAGTTGAAGGTCCAGACTCCGGTGGCGTTGTAGTGCACAAACACCAGCGCCAGGATGGCAATCAGCATCACCAGACCGCTCGCCTGGGTGTAGATGAAGAACTTGGTCGCCGCGGTGATACGTGTCTTCCCGTCAGAGGCTTTGTGACCCCAGAGCGCGATGAGGAAGTACATCGGCACCAGCATCATTTCCCAGAAGAAGAAGAACAGGAACATATCGATGGCAAGGAACACACCGATAACGCCGCCGAGGATCCACATCAGGTTGAGGTGGAAGAAGCCCTGGTATTTTTCGATTTCGTTCCAGGAACAAAGCACGGCCAGCACGCCCAGCAGGCCAGTGAGCACCACCATCAGCAGCGACAAACCGTCAATCGCCAGATGGATAGAGATGCCGAAACGTGGGATCCATTCCATCACAAACTCGGACTGCCACTGCGGTAAGCCCGCAGCCTGCGTCAGCGTATAGCCACCCTGCAACCAGAGTTGCAATCCGAGCGCCAGCGTCAGCCCCATAGTGATCAGCGCAATCCAGCGTGGAACCTTGACGCCGAAGCGTTCGGTCTGCCAGCAGAGGAAGCCGCCGATGAAGGGGATCAATATCAGCCAGGGTAATAACATGGCAATTTTTATTCCTTGTTTAAGTCCGGCTCAGGCTATCTACCCGCCCTGCTGAACCCCGGCTGTGCTCACAATCTTCACGTACATCAGTACGTTCCGGTTGTGGCGCGCAGGCGGTGTTCAGTCTGGCTTCGCCGATAACGCCTGTCCTTTCGGACTTGATTTCAACGAATTCTCACACGAGAAAATTCACTTCAGGCTCACAAACTCAACGCAATACCATCAGCAGGCCCAGCACCACAACGGCACCGATGCTCATCGAGGCGACGTACCAGCGCAGATAGCCGTTCTCGCTGAACACCAGGCCGCGGCCCGCGAGGCGAGACAGAATGGCCGGGGTGTTCATGACCGCGTTCAGCGGGTCGCGCTTGATAAGCCAGGCAATGCCGAGGAATGGCTTGATGAACACCTTGTCATACAGCCAGTCGAAGCCCCAGGCATGGAACCACCAGGTACCGAAGAAACGGCCCGGCGCGCTTTTCGCCACCGCGCTCACCAGCGAGCGTTTGCCCAGCCACAGCCATGCAGCGATCAGAATGCCCGCGATGGCGACCACGCCGGAGGTGATCTCCAGCGTCAGAACGCTGTCGTGCGCCAGTTCGGTGGTTTCCGGCAGTACACCGTGCAGCGGCGGAACGATCATCGCGCCCACAAAGGTAGAGAGGATCAGTAGCACAATCAGTGGCAGGTGATGGGTAATCCCCTTCCCGGCGTGCGCGTGGATCTGCGCTTTGCCGTGGAAAACGATGAAGATCATGCGGAAGGTGTAGAGCGACGTCATGAATGCGCCCACCAGACCGGCGATCATCAGGTTCATATGGCCGTTCGCCATCGCCCCGGCAAGGATTTCATCCTTACTAAAGAAGCCCGCCGTGATGAGCGGCAGCGCCGACAGCGCAGCGCCGCCAACCAGGAAGCAGGCATACACCAGCGGAATGGATTTACGCAGGCCACCCATTTTGAAGATGTTCTGCTCGTGGTGGCAGGCAAGGATCACCGAACCGGACGCGAGGAACAGCAGCGCTTTAAAGAACGCATGGGTCATCAGGTGGAAAATCGCGGCGTCCCACGCCTGAACGCCCAGCGCCAGGAACATGTAACCAATCTGGCTCATGGTGGAGTAAGCCAGCACGCGTTTGATGTCGGTCTGCACCAGCGCGGCGAAGCCGGCCATCAGCAGGGTAACCGCACCAATGATGCCGACCAGATGCAGCACTTCCGGCGTCATCAGGAACAGGCCGTGAGTACGGGCAATCAGGTAGACACCCGCGGTGACCATGGTCGCGGCGTGGATCAGCGCGGAGACCGGCGTCGGGCCAGCCATCGCGTCGGCAAGCCAGGTCTGCAGCGGCAGCTGCGCCGATTTACCCACCGCACCGCCCAGCAGCATCAGGGTCGCCCACATCAGCATATCGTTACCGGCCGCGAAGTGCGCCGGCGCCAGTTCCACCATTTCGCGGAAGTTCAGCGTGCCCAGCTCGTTGTAGAGGATGAACAGCGCGAAGGCGAGGAACACGTCCCCGACGCGGGTCACCACAAACGCTTTCATCGCTGCCGCGCCGTTCTTCGGATCGGTGTAGTAGAAACCAATCAGCAGATAGGAGCAGAGGCCCACGCCTTCCCAGCCGAGATACATCAGCAGCAGGTTATCGGCCAGCACCAGCACCACCATGCTCGCAATGAACAGGTTGGTGTAGGCGAAGAAGCGCGAATACCCTTCTTCACCGCGCATGTACCAGGAAGCGAACATGTGGATGAAGAAACCGACACCGGTCACCACAGAGAGCATGGTCAGCGACAGGCCGTCGAGCACCAGGTTAACGCCGATGTTGAAATCACCGACCGCCATCCAGGTCCAGAGCGGCTGGGTCCAGGGCTGTGCGCCCTGGCTGAAGAAGTCAACGCCAACAAAGACCGTGGTCAGTGCTGACAGGCCAACGGAACCCATCCCAATGGCTGCGGACAGATTTTCTGACCAGCGACCGCGGGAAAACGCGAGCAAAACAAAGCCAATCAATGGCCATAAAATGGTTAACGCGAGCATGTTCATCCGCGCATCTCACTTACTGAATCGATATTCAGACTCTGGCGACGACGATGAAGCTGCAGCAGCAGCGCAAGGCCGATACTGGCTTCGGCCGCCGCTAAGCTAATCGCCAGAATATACATTACCTGACCATCGGTCTGGCCCCAGTAGCTGCCTGCCACGACGAACGCCAGCGCGGCGGCGTTGATCATGATCTCAAGACCAATCAGCATAAACAGCAGGTTGCGACGGATCACCAGCCCGGTCAGTCCGAGGACAAACAGAATGGCGGCGAGGATCAGTCCATGTTGTAGTGGGATCATGCGTGCTCCTCCGGTTTTCTTTTCACGCTTTCAGCCGGGCGGTTGCTCAGCACTTCACCGGGACGCTCTTCACGACCGATGTGGAAGGCGACAACCAGCCCTGCCAGCAGCAGCATGGATGCCAGCTCAACGGCCAGAACGTACGGCCCGAACAGCGTGATACCCACTTCTTTGGCGCTGATTGGCGTACCGTCAATGCCCTGATCGTTGATGCCGAGAATGCTGTAGACGATCACCGCCAGCAGCACAGCGGACAGAATGCCCGGTCCGATCCAGATCTGCGGCTTCAGCCACTGGCGCTCCTGCTCAATCTCGGAGCCGCCCAGGTTCAGCATCATCACCACGAATACGAACAGCACCATGATGGCCCCGGCGTAAACGATGATCTCCAGCGCGCCCGCAAAGTGAGCGCCGATGGAGAAGAACACCCCGGCAATAGCCAGCAGAGAGATGATGAGATACAGCAGCGCATGTACCGGGTTGGTATGCGTGATCACCCGCAAGGTGGTCAGGACGGCCACAAGGGCGCAGATATAAAAAGCAAATTCCATTCCTGACTCCTTAAGGTAACAGGCCTTTGACGTCGACAGGCTTAGCTTCGTTTTCCGCGTCGCCCTTGTCTTTGCCGTCGATTGCCATACCCGCCATCCGGTAGAAGTTGTACTCCGGATATTTACCCGGGCCGGAAATCAGCAGATCCTCTTTTTCGTACACCAGATCCTGACGCTTGTACTCGCCCAGCTCAAAGTCCGGGGTAAGCTGAATCGCCGTGGTCGGGCACGCCTCTTCACACATCCCACAGAAGATGCAGCGTGAGAAGTTGATACGGAAAAACTCCGGATACCAGCGGCCATCGACGGTTTCGGCTTTCTGCAGAGAGATACAGCCTACCGGACAGGCTACCGCGCACAGGTTACAGGCCACGCAGCGCTCTTCGCCGTCCGGATCGCGCGACAGCACGATACGGCCACGGTAACGCGGTGCCAGGTAAACCGGCTCTTCCGGATACATACGCGTTTCGCGTTTCGCGAACGCGTGCAGGCCGATCATCCAGATACTGCGGACCTGGGTGCCGAACCCTACCACTAATTCTTTTAATGTCATGGTCAATTCGCCCCTTATTGCGCCTGCCAGAGAATGACAGCCGCCGTTACCAGCAAGTTGATCAGCGTCAGCGGCAGGCACACTTTCCAGCCGAAGGACATTACCTGGTCATAACGCGGACGCGGTAATGCTGCGCGGATCAGAATAAACATCATCATGAAGAACGCGGTTTTCAGCGCGAACCAGATGAATGGCGGTAACCACGGGCCATGCCAGCCACCAAAGAACAGGGTGACGATCAGTGCCGAAACGGTAACGATAGCGACGTATTCACCGACAAAGAACAGACCGAACTTCATACCGGAATATTCAATGTGGTAACCGTCGGCCAGCTCCTGCTCTGCTTCCGGCTGGTCAAACGGGTGACGGTGACACACCGCCACGCCGGCGATAGCAAAGGTAATAAAGCCAAAGAACTGCGGGATCACGTTCCAGATGTCGGCCTGATTGTTGACGATGTCGGTCATGTTGAACGAACCGGCCTGCGCCACCACGCCCATCAGGGAGAGTCCGAGGAACACTTCGTAGCTCAGGGTTTGCGCAGAGGCACGCATCGCACCGAGCAGCGAGTATTTGTTGTTACTCGCCCAGCCCGCAAACAGCACCGCGTAAACCGCCAGCCCTGCCATCATCAGGAAGAACAGGATGCCGATGTTGAGGTCGGCTACCACCCAGGTCGGACTGACCGGGACGATAGCAAACGCCAGCAGCAGCGAGGTAAAGGCGATCATCGGCGCAAGGGTAAAGATCATGCGGTCGGTAAAGCGCGGTACCCAGTCCTCTTTAAAGAACATCTTGATCATGTCCGCGACCAGCTGGAGTGAACCACCCCAGCCAACGCGGTTCGGCCCGTAACGGTTCTGGAACAGGCCGAGCAGACGACGCTCGCCAAAGCTCATGAACGCGCCGCAGATCACCACGACCAGCAGAATAACGATCGCTTTGAGAATGCTCAGCAGGATCTCGATAAGTTCCGGTGTAAACCAGCTCATGCGCGCGCCTCCTGCAGATTTTCAAGACGAGCCCCGGCAAGTACCGGCGCAATACCTGGCATTCCCATCGGCAGACCCACCTGCCCTTCTACCAGCCCTTCAGAGATGACCAGCGGCAGGCTGATGGTCTGACCTTCGTAACTGAAGGAGACTTTCGCACCGGCGTTCACGCCAAGCTTCGCGGCATCCGCCGGATTAAGCTTGATGTACGGCTCCGGCATACGCTGCTGGAATACCGGCGAACGCTGCGACATCTCGTCACTACCAAACAGGTGATAGTACGGGGCAATCAGCCATTTTCCGTCCTGCGCTTCGAAGCGCGCCGGAACCTGAGCGAAGTAATCGATACCGGTTTCTGAGGCTTCGATAAGACGCACGCCAGGGTCACCGTGACGCAGTGAACCGCCCACTTCGGCCTGGAATTTGTTCCATGCCTGCGGGGAGTTCCAGCCTGGCGCCCAGGCAAACGGGATCTGCGAACGCGGAGCAGACGGCTGGTTGTTACCTTCCATTGAGAAGGCGAACATGGTGTCTTTATCCTGCGGCTGACGCGGTTCGTGTACGCTGATGTTGGCACGCATCGCGGTACGACCGCTGTAGCGGTGCGGTTCACGCGCCAGTTTCTGACCACGAATACGGAACGACGCTTCTGGCGCAGCATCTTTAATGCCTGCGAGCTGCGGCAGCGCGGTGATGGCCGCATCGATAACGTGGTCGAGCTGGGTCCAGTCAACCTCGCGGTTGGTGACGGTGCTGTGCAGCGAATGCAGCCAGCGCCAGCTTTCCAGCATGATCGCGTTGCTGTCGTAGTACGCCGGGTCATACACCTGGAAGAAGCGCTGGGCGCGACCTTCGTTGTTGATCACCGTGCCGTCGCTCTCGGCAAAGCTTGCCGTGGAGAGCACCAGGTGCGCGTGTTCCATGATGGCGGTGCGCTGGTGATCGATAACCAGTACCAGTGGCGCTTTCGCCAGCGCAGCGTCGACGCGCGCGGCGCTGGCGTGACGATGCAGATCGTTCTCCAGCACCACCACCGCATCTGCGGCACCGGTTTCCAGTTCGCTTAACGCGTCGTCCAGCGAGCCGCCACCGATCATACCGAGGCCGACGCTGTTTACCGCGCGGGCAATCATGGTAATACCCACGTCTGCGCCGCGACCTTTCAGGGCTTTCGCCACGTTCGCCGCCGCCTGCAGCATTTCCACGCTACCGGCGTTAGTCCCAGAGATAATCAGCGGTTTTTTCGCCCCGGCCAGCGCCTGAACGATGACGTCTACTTTGTTCTGCAGATCGCTGGAAAGACCTTCGACCGCCGGGGAAGCGCTGTCGAGGGCATGAGCAACGGCAAAACCGAGACGCGCCTGATCTTCAACCGGCGCGCGATAGGTCCACGCAGCGATATCGTCCAGACGGGTGCTGTCAACGTTGGTCACAAACAGCGGATGTTTCGCATGCTGACCGATGTTCAGAATGGCCGCAATCTGCCAGTCGGCCACTTTCTGTGCCGCTGCCATCTCACGCGCTTTCCCTTTCACCGCCTGACGAACCGCCAGCGCAACGCGTGCGCCTGTCTGGGTAATGTCTTCGCCCAGCACCAGTACCGCATCGTAGGATTCGATTTCACGCAGCGCCGGGGTGCGAATGCCGCTTTCACGCAGCAGTTTCAGCATCAGCTGCAGACGTTCCTGCTCGCCCGCCGCAATCCCGGTATAGAAGTTTTCCGCACCGACCAGCTCACGCAGCGCAAAGTTGCTCTCGACGCTGGCGCGCGGGGAACCGATACCGATCACTTTCTTCGACTGGCGCAGGATATCCGCCGCGCCCTGCATTGCCTGCTCGGCGTTGAGGGTGATGAGGTCGTTGCCACGACGCTGAACCGGCTGACGCGGACGGTCTTTCAGGTTCACATAGCCATAGCCAAAACGACCGCGATCGCACAGGAAGTAGTGGTTAACGGTACCGTTGTAGCGGTTTTCGATACGGCGCAGTTCACCGTAGCGCTCGCCCGGGCTGGTGTTACAGCCGAGAGAGCACTGCTGGCAGATGCTCGGTGCGAACTGCATGTCCCACTTACGGTTGTAGCGCTCGGAGTGCGTTTTATCGGTGAAGACGCCGGTCGGGCAAATCTCAACCAGGTTGCCGGAAAACTCGCTTTCCAGCGTGCCGTCTTCCGGACGACCGAAGTAGACGTTGTCATGCGCGCCGTAAACGCCCAGATCTTTGCCGTCCGCATAGTCTTTGTAGTAGCGCACACAACGGTAGCAGGCGATGCAGCGGTTCATTTCATGAGAGATGAACGGCCCCAGATCCTGATTGCGGTGGGTACGCTTAGTGAAACGGTAGCGACGGAAGCTATGACCGGTCATTACGGTCATATCCTGCAGGTGGCAGTTGCCCCCCTCTTCACAGACCGGACAGTCGTGCGGGTGGTTAGTCATCAACCACTCCACCACGCTTTCGCGGAACTGTTTTGCTTCGCCATCGTCAATAGAGATAAAGGTCCCGTCGGATGCCGGTGTCATACAGGACATCACCAGACGACCGCGAGTATCTTCTGCGTTCTGATATTGCTTTACCGCGCACTGGCGGCAGGCGCCAACGCTTCCCAGCGCCGGGTGCCAGCAAAAGTAAGGAATATCGAGGCCAAGCGACAGACATGCCTGTAACAGGTTGTCCGCACCGTCTACCTCATATTCTTTGCCGTCTACATGAATCGTAGCCATAGTCAGCATGCTTCCAGTTATCCCAGCTAAACGCTGAGCGTTAATCAAAATTCTTTCGTTATTTCACTCCCCTCACCCGTTTCTTCCGCGAAAGAGCGTCAGGCTGAGGGAGTGAAAACGATCACCAGCGTGCTTTTAACAGGTTAGGCTGAATCCCGCTGATATGACGGGTATTGCTGAAGTCCTGTTTGATGCCCGCTTCGAATTCGTCACGGAAATATTTAATCGCGCTTTGCAGCGGCTCTACGGCGCCTGGCGCGTGGGCACAGAAGGTTTTACCCGGACCGAGGAAGCGACACAGCTGCTCAAGCGTCTCGATATCCCCCGGTTGCCCTTCCCCACGCTCAAGCGCGCGCAGGATCTTCACGCTCCACGGCAGGCCGTCGCGACATGGCGTACACCAGCCGCAGGACTCGCGCGCGAAAAACTCTTCCAGGTTACGCACCAGCGGCACCATACCAATTTCATGGTCGACGGCCATCGCCAGCGCTGTACCCAGACGGCTGCCCGCTTTACCGATGCTTTCGAATTCCATTGGCAAATCGAGGTGTGATTCGGTCAGGAAGTCAGTACCCGCGCCACCCGGCTGCCAGGCTTTGAACTTCAGGCCATCGCGCATACCACCAGCGTAATCCTCAAGGATTTCACGAGCAGTGGTGCCAAACGGCAATTCCCAGACGCCAGGATTTTTCACGCGACCGGAGAAGCCCATCAGCTTGGTGCCCGCGTCTTTGCTGGTAGAGATGTTCTGATACCATTCGACGCCGTTTGCGAGAATAGCCGGCACGTTACACAGGGTTTCTACGTTGTTGACGCAGGTTGGCTTGCCCCACACGCCGCTGCTCGCCGGGAACGGCGGCTTGGAACGTGGGTTGGCACGACGCCCTTCGAGGGAGTTGATGAGTGCAGTTTCTTCGCCACAGATGTAACGCCCTGCGCCGGTATGAACAAACAGCTCAAAATCGAAACCGGTGCCGAGGATGTTTTTCCCAAGCAGGCCCGCTTCGGTCGCTTCCGCGATGGCGCGACGCAGGCGATCGGCGGCTTCGATGTACTCGCCGCGCAGGAAGATATAGCCGCGGTACGCTTTCAGCGCGAAGGCGGAGATCAGCATGCCTTCGACCAGCAGGTGCGGCAGTTGCTCCATCAGCAGGCGGTCTTTATAGGTGCCCGGCTCCATTTCATCCGCATTGCATAGCAGGTAGCGAATGTTCATGGATTCGTCTTTCGGCATCAGGCTCCACTTCAGACCGGTGGAAAAGCCTGCGCCGCCGCGCCCTTTCAGGCCAGCGTCTTTTACCGCATTCACGATGTCATCCGGCGCCATGCCGGTCAGGGCTTTACGCGCGCCTTCATAACCGTTTTTGCTGCGATACTCTTCGAGCCACACCGGTTGTTTGTCGTCGCGCAGTCGCCACGTCAGCGGATGGGTCTCGGCAGTACGAATAATTGTCTTCATTTATACTGCTCCAGCAGGTTGGGGATCCCCTCCGGCGTCAGATAGCTGTGAGTATCCTCATCAATCATCATGGTCGGACCGCGGTCGCAGTTGCCCAGGCAGCAGGTCGGCAGCAGCGTGAAACGGCCGTCGAATGTGGTCTGGCCCGGCTTAATGCTCAGGTGCTTTTCAATCGCCGACTGAATGCCCTGGTAGCCGGTGATGTGACACACTACGCTGTCGCAGTAGCGAATGACATGACGGCCCACCGGCTGACGGAAGATCTGGCTATAGAACGTCGCCACGCCTTCTACGTCGCTTGCCGGAATACCCAGCACGTCGGCGATGGCGTAGATCGCGCCATCCGGCACCCAGCCACGCTGTTTCTGTACGATTTTCAGCGCTTCAATGGACGCCGCACGCGGGTCTTCGTAGTGGTGCTTTTCGTGCTCAATTGCCTCACGCTCTGCCGCACTCAGCTCAAAAGCCTCGGTTTGTGGTTGTTGATTCTCGTGCATAATTAGCGGTCCACATCTGACATAACAAAATCGATACTACCCAGATAGACGATCAGGTCGGACACC
This sequence comes from Siccibacter colletis, assembly GCF_025914095.1. Taxonomy (NCBI): domain Bacteria; kingdom Pseudomonadati; phylum Pseudomonadota; class Gammaproteobacteria; order Enterobacterales; family Enterobacteriaceae; genus Siccibacter; species Siccibacter colletis. The sequence goes on from NZ_CP074352.1 coordinate 2,822,683, forward strand.
AGGCTGCCGCGGATCACAGACGGGATCTGCTGCAGGTGCGGGAAGCTTGGAGTACGGACGCGGGTACGGTAGCTCATGGTGCTGCCGTCGCTGGTCAGGTAGTAACTGTTGATCCCTTTGGTCGCCTCGATCATCTGGAAGGATTCGTTGGCCGGCATTACCGGACCCCAGGAAACCTGCAGGAAGTGAGTGATCAGGGTTTCGATATGCTGAAGCGTGCGCTCTTTCGGCGGCGGCGTGGTCAGCGGGTGATCCGCTTTGAACGGGCCTTCCGGCATGTTGTTGAGGCACTGCTCAAGAATACGCAGGCTCTGGCGCAGCTCTTCCACTTTCAGCATCACGCGGGTGTAAGCATCACTGACGCCGCCGCCCACCGGAATTTCGAAGTCGAAGTTTTCATAGCCAGAGTAAGGACGCGCCTTACGCACGTCGAAGTCGATCCCGGTGGCGCGCAGACCTGCGCCGGTGGTGCCCCACTCCAGCGCTTCTTTCGCGCCGTAAGCGGCCACGCCCTGAGAGCGCCCTTTCAGAATGGTGTTGCGCAGCGCCGCTTTCTCGTAAGAATCCAGACGCTTCGGCATCCACTCAAGGAACTCGCGCAGCAGGCGATCCCAGCCGCGCGGCAGGTCATGCGCCACGCCGCCGATGCGGAACCAGGCCGGGTGCATACGGAAACCGGTGATCGCTTCAACCAGATCGTAGATTTTCTGACGGTCGGTAAAGGCGAAGAATACCGGCGTCATCGCACCGACGTCCTGAATAAAGGTCGAGATATAGAGCAGATGGCTGTTGATGCGGAACAGCTCGGAGAGCATCACGCGAATCACGTTAACGCGATCCGGCACTACGATACCCGCCAGTTTTTCCACGGCCAGCACGTAAGGCATTTCGTTCACGCAGCCGCCGAGGTATTCGATACGGTCAGTGTACGGAATGTAGCTGTGCCAGGACTGACGTTCGCCCATCTTCTCAGCACCACGGTGGTGGTAGCCAATATCCGGTACGCAATCGACAATCTCTTCGCCATCAAGCTGAAGGATGATACGGAATGCACCGTGCGCCGACGGGTGGTTCGGGCCGAGGTTGAGGAACATGAAGTCCTCGTTGTCGGTCCCGCGCTTCATGCCCCAGTCTTCCGGCTTGAAGGTCAGCGCTTCCATCTCCAGATCCTGCTTCTGCTTTGTCAGCTCGAAGGGATCGAATTCGGTAGCGCGCGCCGGGTAGTCTTTACGCAGCGGGTGCCCTTCCCAGGTCGGCGGCATCATGATACGCGTCAGGTGCGGATGACCGTTAAAGGTGATGCCGAACATCTCCCAGGTTTCACGCTCGTACCAGTTGGCATTCGGGAACAGTTTGGTGAAGGTCGGCACGTTGAGATCGTTTTCGCTCAGCGCTACTTTGAGCATGATGTCGCGATTGCGGTCGAGGGACATCAGATGATAGAAAACGGAAAAATCCGCGGCAGGTAAACCCGCGCGGTGGGTGCGTAGACGCTCATCCATGCCATGCAGGTCGAAAAGCATGACATAAGGTTTCGGGAGTTTCTTTAAGAAATCGCCAACTTCCAGTAATTGCTCACGCTTAACCCAGACCACCGGAACCCCGGTGCGGGTAGCCTGAACAGAAAAAGCATCCGGCCCAAAACGGTTACGCAGTTCGCCGATTACCGGATCGTCCAGATGATCGCGGGTTTGCCAGAAAGGCGTAGCGGCTTCATGCGCAGTTAAATCGGTCATAATGTTCACCATGTTAAATGGTTCAGTAGTGACTGGCAGATCGTGGCTTCGCGTTTTTGTTTAATAATGTGCGAAGTATTCCCTTCTTATTCAGCCACGCAGCAGGTTCCGCTGCGGCTTAATACGTCCGGGTCATCCACGCCCCGCAAGCGCAAATTAAATTTCGTCTGGTGTACGCAGGTTGGTGACCGCAATGCGCTCGCCGCGTTTACGCTCACGCTCTGACTGCATATTGGCGCGGTACACGCCCTGATCCCCGACCACCCATGAAAGCGGACGACGCTCTTTGCCGATGGACTCCTGCAGCAGCATCAGTGCCTGCATATAGGCTTCCGGACGCGGCGGACATCCCGGGATATACACATCAACCGGAAGGAACTTATCCACGCCCTGGACCACGGAATAGATATCGTACATGCCGCCGGAGTTGGCGCAGGCGCCCATAGAAATGACCCATTTTGGTTCGAGCATCTGGTCATAAAGACGCTGAATCACGGGTGCCATTTTGGTAAACGGCGTACCGGCGATAACCATCAGGTCGGCCTGACGCGGTGACGCACGCAGTACTTCCGCACCAAAACGCGCAACGTCGTGTACCGCAGTAAACGACGTCACCATTTCTACATAGCAGCATGAAAGGCCGAAGTTATAAGGCCAGATTGAGTTTTTACGGCCCCAGTTGACCATGCCGTGCAGGACATCTTCGAGCTTGCCCATGAACACGCTGCGGTTAACCTCTTGCTCCAGGGGATCCGGAACGATCTCCTGTTTTTGCAGGGGGTAACGGTCGTTCTCACCGTTAGGATCTATGCGGGTGAGCGTATAATCCATCTTATTGCCTCGCTGTTACTGCGTATGACGACTAGTGTCGCTGTCGGTTTCCGGGTTGATACGACTGCGGCGTGAGGCTGCAGGCGTCCAGTCCAGCGCGCCGATACGCACCAGATAAACCAGACCGGCCAGTAACACTAAAATGAAAATTGCGGCTTCAACGAAGCCGACCCATCCGCTTTCGCGAACCGATGTCGACCACGCGAAAAGATACAGGGCTTCTACGTCGAAGATGACAAAAAACATCGCCACAAGGTAGAACTTAGCGGACAGGCGCAGACGCGCTGTACCAACGGAGTCGATACCCGACTCGAAAGGCGTGTTTTTGTGCCGGGCTCTTGCGCGACCGCCGAGGAACCAGGCCCCGAGCAGCATCAGACAGCACAGGCCGATGGCGACAATAAGAAAGATTGCGAATGCCCAGTGATGAGCGATGACTTCAGTGGATGTTGACATACTCATTGCTTACTCATCAAAAGTGATGCGGAAAATCTCTACTCTTATTGGCAGATGAACATCACATCGATTCATGGGGAGGAACAAAGAAACCGTACAATCATTGCCGGAAAACGTGACTTAGGCAGCAAATTGATGTGGTTTTTTACTCCTTTCTATAACCTTTTGTCAACTTTAACAAAAGTATCCTCACATTAATTTACATCGGCCTCATTTCATTAACATTTCATGCCCTTTTTGCCCCTGAGATGTACAGGGGTAAGCGTAATCCATGTTGTTGAATCGTGTCCGTTGATGGAGGAAATAAAAAATTACCCCTCTATTTTGGCAGGAATTCTCAACTATTCATCCCCCTCAACAGGGGTATTTTCTTGATCTGAGACACGCTTTTGTTAATTCCCTCAAAAAAGCAGCAACAAACGAGGTTAATTTTTAACAATAAGTGCCCCTTTGCGCAGCTTGCAATAGCGAGTGAAATTTGCTCAACGGCGCGCAAAAGCCCTTGCAGAGCATAAGGAATACGGGGTGTGCGGAAGGATGAAATTTGGAATATGTAAAAAACGCGCCCCTGAAATGCAAAATGTTTTCAGGGGCGCGTTTTTAGCAATTAACAAATTGTTACTATTCCTGAAGGGTTATTCACTGATGCTACCGTCCAGCAGCACGCTGTCATCCCCGCCATCGACCGGGGCCGTATAGCGCCACGGCGTCTGAAGACTCTCCATCGCTTCAAAAATAACGTCTGCCAGCTCGTTCTGGCTGTTGGGATTGCGTGAAAGGTGATATTCCGTTTCCGGCAACTGCGGCAGCCCTTCGCTTTGCCCCAGCACACGCAGTTCCGGGCTCATCATCTCCACCGGCCGTGCGGTAATACCCAATCCCGCCTTCACCGCGGCACGCATAGCAGGCAGCGTCGAAGCAACATAGGCGATGCGCCACGACAGACCGGCTTCGTTGAGCTTTGCCAGCAGCAGGTCGCGACACGGACTCGGATCGTCAAGCAGCACCAGCGGGATGGGTTCCCCGGGTTGCAGGATGTAATCCGCTGCGCAGTACCACAGCGTCGGCGACGTGCGTAGCACCACGCTTTCGCCCTGAAGCTGACGATGCGCGGTGATAATCAGGTCAACCTCCTGTTGCGCCAGCATATCCTGCATCTGGGGGTTGCGCTTCACGCGCACATCCAGTGCAAGCTTCGGATAAACCGAAGTGATGCGGCTTAACACGAACGGCAGGATGGTATCAGCGGTTTCGTCTGACGCCCCAAGCGTAAGCACGCCCTGCAGGTTGCTAAACATTAGCGACATGCAAGCTTCATCATTGAAGCGCAGAATTTTTCTGGCGTAGCCCAGAAGCTGAATTCCGTGCTCGGTCAGTAATTTGTTACGGCCATGCCTGGCGAAGAGTTCCTTGCCGACCAACTGCTCCAGACGCTGCATTTGTTGACTCACCGCAGACTGAGTACGACTTACTGCCACCGCAGCGGCAGCGAAAGTATTCAGGTCAGCGACCGCAACAAAGGTTCTCAGCAGATCGAGGTCGAGATTGAGTATCGGACGATTTGCATTAATCATATTGTTATTCACTGTCAGGTCGCTCGTCTGGAGCTGCCCCGGCCTATTGCTATGTGTTATTGGAAAATTAAGGAATTCCATTTAAAAAATGCGTCCACGGGTTAAATCTGTCTGCCAGCGGTGAGACGGTTTATTTATATAAATTTGCATTAAAGGAGCGCGAGCGGAGCGCGTTCGCTACAAAAAAATATTTAACCCGGGCTACAACATACAAACTTTCAGGTGGTTATACCAGTCTAACGATAAATATGAGGCAACATTAGTAAATATGACCGGTGTTTACCCGGTTAAACTTTACATAACATTTCGCGCTGCGGTTCTCAGCCGGAACAGCCACTCAGGCCTGAAAGGATCAGGAGCATTTACAACGACCTCCACTCTTAATAGCGGTACTTCCCACTGTGCAACACTGGCTTACCACACCGAAGCGCTAATCTTAACCTAAATCACCACTTTTTATAAGCGTATAAGCGCAATTCTTACCATTACTTACAGCCGGAATGAGATGTATTCTTTCCCGACCCTTTATTTCCCGTCTGTCTTGTCACTTAAGATAAAATAACGCTAACTAATTTCGTTCGTTTTCAATTAACCGTTATAACCGTGTTTCGACAAATTTAATTAAGCTGCCAGGGGGAAGATGGCGTTCTGCTACCGGGGTTAATTCATTTTTTCTGAGCTATTAGCGCGGTCATTTCAGGAGATTTAGCATAAAAAAACATAAAACCATGAGGTTACCAGAGAAACAACCAGTTGAAACTGGCGTACTGGTGACACCACCTGACCGAACATTGCTCTGCCATACATTACCCCAAACAGATTATCCAGCCAACTTTGCTCACAGTGTGCCATTGCTAAAAATAAAATGCTGCCCGCTGCGCTGTCAGACTTCAAAACCGCCGGTGTGAAGAGTACATTGTCGCCATCTCGCTTCCATGGCAGGAAGCGTCGCAACTGCTACAGGCCAAGAGTCATGTCACCAATTGAAAAATCCAGCAAGCTAGATAATGTCTGTTACGACATCCGCGGGCCGGTTCTCAAAGAGGCAAAGCGCCTCGAAGAAGAAGGCAATAAAGTCCTGAAACTGAACATCGGTAATCCGGCACCGTTCGGCTTCGACGCGCCGGACGAAATTCTCGTCGATGTCATTCGCAATTTGCCGACCGCGCAGGGTTACTCGGACTCCAAAGGCCTCTATTCAGCCCGCAAAGCCATCATGCAGCACTATCAGGCGCGGGATATGCGCGATGTTACCGTAGAAGATATCTATATTGGTAACGGCGTGTCAGAGCTGATCGTGCAATCGATGCAGGCGCTGCTGAACAGCGGCGACGAGATGCTGGTGCCGGCCCCGGATTATCCACTCTGGACCGCAGCGGTCGCGCTATCCAGCGGTAAAGCCGTGCATTATCTGTGCGATGAATCATCGGACTGGTTCCCCGATCTGGACGACATTCGTGCCAAAATCACGCCGCGCACCCGGGGCATTGTCATTATCAACCCGAACAACCCTACCGGCGCGGTGTACTCCAGAGAGTTGTTGATGGAAGTGGTGGAAATCGCCCGTCAGCACAACCTCATCATCTTTGCCGATGAGATTTACGACAAAATTCTTTACGACGAGGCGGAGCATCACTCCATCGCCGCGCTGGCCCCTGACCTGTTGACCGTCACCTTCAACGGCCTGTCGAAAACCTACCGCGTGGCGGGCTTCCGCCAGGGCTGGATGGTGCTTAACGGCCCGAAAAAGCACGCAAAAGGCTATATCGAAGGGCTGGAGATGCTGGCGTCGATGCGCCTGTGCGCCAACGTACCAGCGCAACACGCCATCCAGACCGCGCTTGGCGGCTATCAGAGCATCAGCGAATTCATCGCACCGGGGGGCCGCCTGTTTGAGCAGCGTAACCGGGCATGGGAGCTTATTAATGAGATCCCGGGCGTGAGCTGCGTGAAGCCTAAAGGCGCACTCTATATGTTCCCGAAAATCGACGCAAAGCGCTTCAATATTCACGATGATCAGAAAATGGTGCTCGATTTCCTGCTGCAGGAAAAAGTGCTGCTGGTCCAGGGCACCGCCTTTAACTGGCCATGGCCGGACCATGTGCGCATCGTGACGCTGCCGCGCATTGATGAGCTGGATATGGCCATCACCAAATTTGGCCGCTTCCTCTCAGGCTACCACCAGTAAGCCGCAGGGGGAGGATTTGCATCTTCCCCCCGCTGCCAGCACAATGGCTCTCCAGTTGTCACCGATCGAGAGTGCTATGAACCAGAGCCATTTTTTTGCCTACCTGTCCCGCCTCAAACTAATCAATCGCTGGCCGCTGATGCGCAACGTGCGCACCGAGAACGTGTCTGAACACAGTCTGCAGGTGGCGATGGTCGCTCACGCGCTTGCCGTGATCAAAAACCGTAAATTTGGCGGCGCGCTTAACGCCGAGCGCATTGCCTTGCTGGCGATGTATCACGATGCCAGCGAAGTGCTGACCGGCGATCTGCCGACGCCGGTGAAATACTTCAACAGCCAGATTGCGCAGGAATATAAAGCGATCGAGAAAATTGCCCAGCAGAAGCTGGTGGATATGGTGCCGGAAGAGTTACGGGATCTGTTCGCCCCGTTAATTGATGAGCATCATTACAGCGATGAAGAAAAAGCAATGGTCAAGCAGGCAGATGCGCTGTGTGCCTATCTTAAGTGCCTTGAAGAACTTTCCGCCGGCAACAACGAATTCAGGCTGGCGAAAAGTCGTCTGGAGAAAACGCTGGAATCGCGACGCAGCCAGGAAATGGATTATTTCATGGCGATGTTCGTTCCCAGCTTCCACCTTTCCCTCGATGAAATCAGCCAGGATTCACCGCTGTAATGCCATAACGGGGCGCGGTCGATGCGCCCTCAGAATGGAAACAGCAGCGGGATGACGATTACGCTCACCACCATCACGATGAGGGTGAATGGCACACCGATTTTCACAAAATCGCTGAAGCGATAATTCCCCGGTGCCAGCACCAGCGTATTTACCGGCGATGAAACCGGCGTCATAAACGCCGCGGACGCCGCCATCGCCACCACCATGGCAAACGGATACGGCGAGACACCCATAGACTTCGCCGCAGCCAGTGCAATCGGCGCCATCAGCACAGCGGTTGCGGTATTAGAGATAAACAGCCCGATGGCGGCGCACATGATAAACAGGCAAATCAGCATGCCGTAAGGCCCGTAGCCGCCCCCCACATCCATCAGCCCACGCACAATCAAATCCACCCCGCCGGTTTTCTGCAGCGCCTGCGCGAAAGGCATCATGCCGACGATGAGAATAATGCTCGGCCAGTGGATAGCCCGGTACGCGCTCTCCAAGGAAATACAGCGGAATTTGCCCATCAGCAGGCAGGCGATTATCGCCGCGATGGGATTGGGAATTTCATCGGTCAGCATCAGCGCGACCATCAGTACCAGGCAAAACAGCGCGTGGGGTGCCTGACTGTGCGCCGGGGAGGCATCGCTCTCCTCTACCGGCAGATTGAGCACCAGAAAGTTACGGTTGCGCTGCCCGAGCTGAGTGATAAGTTTCCAGTTCCCCACCACCAGCAGAATATCGCCCAGCCGCAGCGGCTCATCGGCCACGTTACCCGCCAGCGCCACGCCATCGCGTCGCAACCCAACCACGTTCAGCCCGTAACGGGTACGGAACGCGATTTCCCGCACGCTTTTCCCGGTCAACTCTGATTCCGGCACCAGCGAGACTTCCGCCATGCCTACGTCCAGGGCGTGGTCGGAGAAATAGTCGCCGCGCAACACCATCGGCTCCAGCAGCTGCTCGCTGCAGAACTGTCGCAGATCGACGTCCGAGGCGGACATATCGATCAACAGGACGTCCCGCTCGCGGAACTCGCTGACGCCCTGCACATCCACCATCACGCGACGAAAACGCCGCCAGCGCTCGACGCCAATGACGTTTGCCCCGTAACGCTCGCGCAGTTTCAGATCGTCCAGCCGTCGGCCAATCATCGGCGACCCGTGGCGCACCGCCAGCCGCCTCGCCCGCCCGGACAGGCGATAGGTTTTGATCAGTTCCCGAAACGTCGGGCGCTTCCAGTCGTCGCCCTGAACGACATCGTCCCGGCCCACCAGCGCAAAGCGCGCCACCAGCATATAGAGAATGCCGAGCATCAGGATTAATACCCCGAGCGGCGTCACGCTGAAGAAGTGAAAGCCCTCCAGCCCCTCACGCAGCAATTCGCTGTGCACCACAAGATTCGGCGGGGTAGCTACCAGCGTCATCATGCCGCTGATAAGGCCGGCAAAGCTGAGCGGCATCATCAGCCGCGCCGGGGAGGTTTTCATGCGCAGCGATACGCTGAGCACCACCGGGATAAAGATGGCCACCACGCCGGTGGAACTCATAAACGCCCCCAGTCCGGCCACGGTGAGCATCAGCAACACCAGCATTTTGGTTTCGCTGCTGCCGGCCACCTGCATCAGCCAGGCACCCATTTTTGTCGCGACGCCGGTACGAACCAGACCATCACCGATGATAAACAGCGCGGCAATCAGAATGACGTTAGGATCGCTGAACCCCGCCAGCGCCTCGCTCAGCGTCAGCGTTCCGCTAAGTACAAAGGCGACGATCACCAGCAGCGCCACGGCGTCCATGCGGACTTTACCGGTGGCAAACAGCACCACGGCAATGAAGAGAAGAGAAAGTACCCAGATCAATTCGCTGTTCACATCCTGTCCCTGATGGTTAAACATGAAAAAAGCATCGCATAAAAAAGCCCCGGCGATGCGGGGCTACGTCATGTCATGGGCGATTGACAGTAATATCAGGCTTTTTTGCTGACCGTCACCACGCCGTCGCGATCTTTCTCCACGCTCAGCTGTTCAAGGCTGGTCAGCACCAGATCGACCTCGTCCAGACGCGGTGTCTCTGCGGGGGCGTTGACGGCTATCACGTGACAGCGCGCATTCAGACCCGACAGCACACCCGCCGGGGCGTCTTCCACGACCACGCACTCCTCGGGCGCAAGGCCCAGCAGCTGCGCGCCCAGCAGATAGGCATCCGGCTCCGGCTTACCGCGCGACACGCGCTCGGCGGTCACGAACACCTCGGGCAGCGGCAGCCCGGTCGCCTCACGGCGCGCCGAGGCCACCGGCAGCGATCCAGAGGTGACAATCGCCCAGGGAATGCCGGCTTCGTTGAGGTGAGCAAGCAGCGCTCGCGCGCCAGGTAACGCAATGATGCCCTCGGTATCGCTGGCTTCGATCTGTTCAAGGCGGGTGAACTCGGCGGCAACGGCTTCGTCCGACTGACCGCCCATAAAGTGGCGTAGCGAGGTGATGGCCTGCTTACCATGAATGAAACCGAGCACCTCATCGTGGGCAATACCGAAGCGGTCCGCCCAGTTGCACCAGGCGCGTTCAACGGCCGGGAGTGAATCTACCAGGGTACCATCCAGGTCAAACAGAAAGCCTTTACACTTCAAAACCGCCTCCGGGTTATGCATTGATTATCTGATTAATTTCATTTGCGCTCAGATGATACTGGCGCGGACAGGCGTGCCACACCTGCAGCATGCGCTGATATTTTTCCCACATCGGGGTTTGCGCATTGAAGCCGTGGGTACCGGCATCGAAATGGGTGTAGCGGCCTTCGGTATTGACCATAAAGCGCACGTAGCCAAGATAGCGCGCTTCAGTTGCGGCATCGAAGCCGAGGAAGGTTACCCGGCGCTCATCAATACCCTGGGTATCCTTGAGGTTCGCCCGGCTGACGTGCAGCGCGTGGTACATCTCCATGATATCGATGATGCTGCGGCAGGTCTCTTCGGTCAGTTGGCCGAACTCATGATCCAGCTCGCGCATCTGCAGGCCGTAACCGCGTTCGATGATGGTTTGCAGGCGGCGGTAGCGTTCGGCGTTATCGGGGTCGAGCAGGGTCATCATTTTGTACTGGTTTGACAGAATCAGGCGCTGAGCGTGGGTCATTTCCATGGGGGACTCCTGTGAGAGATCAAAAATGGATAATGCCCCTACTCTGCCCGTTTTTCCCGATACGCCTTTTGATCAATTACAAGTCATCGAGAAATGTTTTATCGAGCTGTCTGAAGGCGCGTTTTAACGTATCGGCAAGCGCCTGATAGTCAGGTTTGCCTTCCACCGGCGCAAGCGCCTGCCCGGCTTCCTGTAACTTGCCGCGCACTTCATAGAACCAGTCAAGCGTGGACGGCGGTAGCGGCGTCACCGAACGTTTACCCAGCCACCACAACCCCTGCATCGGCAGACTCAGGGCAAACAGCGCTGTCGCGACCGCCGGGCCAAGCTGGCCACCGAGGGCGATTTGCCAGGTTAAGGTGAATACCGCCAGCGGCGGCATAAAGCGAATAGCGTAGCGGGTGGCGCGAATGATGCGGTTTTCCACAAAGACGGGCGCGAGACGTTTATCCAGGGGCCACGTCTTCGCGTAATGCTGCCCGCGACGAAACAGGCTAAAAAAGCTGACCGGGCGATTCTCTGGTGTCGACATGGCTTACCTCAACTTCACGAATAAAAAATAAAATTTTTGTGCAAAACAACAACTGCGAATAACAACGTTCAAAATATTTTGTCATACCATAACGCGATCGGGTATCCTTTGCGGGCCTTTATGGCACCCGATACTAAACCGTACGCGGTATAACTATTTTGTGTTTTCGTCATGTCGTACATACCAGGCAAATATGGCGTAAACTCTGTTTATTTCTTCGCCATGTCATTATGCACCGGGCATGACGTTAATCATAAATGTCAGCGCCAACTTGCGCTACGCTACGAGGCTCGCTGACTTTTTTTAGCCACGTTTAATAGTAGGTACTTCCATGTCGAGTAAGTTAGTACTGGTTCTGAACTGCGGTAGCTCCTCACTGAAATTCGCCATCATTGATGCCGCCACCGGTGACGAGTACATCTCTGGTTTAGCTGAGTGTTTCCATCTTCCTGAAGCCCGTATCAAATGGAAAATGGATGGCGCTAAAGAAGAAGCGGCTCTGGGTGCAGGCGCTGCGCACAGTGAAGCGCTTAACTTCATTGTTAATACCATTCTGGCACAAAAACCGGAGTTGTCCGCACAGCTGACCGCTATCGGTCACCGTATCGTGCACGGCGGCGAGAAATACACCCGCTCAGTGATCATCGACGAGTCCGTGATTCAGGGTATCAAAGAATCCGCGTCATTTGCACCGCTGCATAACCCGGCTCACCTGATCGGCATCGCTGAAGCGCTGAAGTCCTTCCCGAACCTGAAAGACAAAAACGTGGCCGTGTTTGACACCGCCTTCCACCAGACCATGCCGGAAGAGTCCTACCTCTATGCCCTGCCGTATAAACTGTACAAAGAGCACGGCGTTCGTCGCTACGGCGCGCACGGCACCAGCCACTTCTACGTGACGCAGGAAGCGGCGAAGATGCTGAACAAGCCGGTTGATGAAGTTAACATCATCACCTGCCACCTGGGCAACGGCGGTTCCGTCTCGGCTATCCGTAACGGCAAGTGCGTAGATACCTCTATGGGTCTGACCCCGCTGGAAGGTCTGGTGATGGGTACCCGCTCTGGCGACATCGACCCGGCGATCATCTTCCACCTGCACGACACCCTGGGCATGAGCGTTGACGACATCAACAAAATGCTGACCAAAGAGTCCGGCCTGCTGGGTCTGACCGAAGTCACCAGCGACTGCCGCTACGTTGAAGATAACTACGCGACCAAAGAAGACGCGAAGCGCGCGATGGACGTTTACTGCCACCGTCTGGCGAAATACATCGGCTCTTACACCGCGCTGATGGATGGCCGCCTCGACGCTGTCGTCTTCACCGGTGGTATCGGCGAAAACGCCGCGATGGTGCGTGAACTCTCCCTCGGCAAACTGGGCGTGCTCGGCTTTGACGTTGACCACGAACGCAACCTGGCTGCCCGCTTCGGCAAGTCCGGCTTCATCAATAAAGAAGGCACTACCCTCGCGATGGTCATCCCGACCAACGAAGAGTTGGTAATTGCGCAGGACGCCAGCCGTCTGACCGCCTGATTCCCCACCGCCAGCCACCCGCTGGCGGTGTTGTTTTGTATGTGCCAGCGTTTCTGGCCGTAACGACAAGAGGATAAACCGTGTCCCGTACCATTATGCTTATTCCTACCGGAACCAGCGTCGGCCTGACCAGCGTCAGCCTCGGCGTGATCCGCGCTATGGAACGTAAAGGCGTTCGTCTGAGCGTCTTCAAACCTATCGCCCAGCCGCGCGCCGGCGGCGATGCGCCTGACCAGACCACCGCCATCGTGCGCTCTAACTCCGGCCTGCCGGCTGCCGAGCCGCTGCGCATGAGCCACGTGGAGTCGCTGCTCTCCAGCAATCAGCAGGACGTGCTGATGGAAGAGATCATCGCCCGCTACCACGAAAACACCAAAGACGCGGAAGTGGTGCTGGTTGAAGGCCTGGTGCCGACCCGTAAACATGCGTTCGCCCAGTCGCTGAACTTCGAAATCGCTAAAACCCTGAATGCGGAGATCGTCTTCGTGATGTCTCAGGGCACCGATACTCCGGAACAGCTGAAAGAGCGTATTGAGCTGACCCGCAGCAGCTTCGGCGGCAGCAAAAATACCAACATCACCGGCGTTATCGTAAACAAACTGAACGCCCCGGTTGATGAGCAGGGTCGTACCCGTCCGGACCTCTCCGAGATCTTTGATGACTCCAGCAAAGCGCAAATCGTGAACATCGATGCGCAGCAGCTGCATGACATCAGCCCGCTGCCGGTGCTGGGTGCCGTACAGTGGAGCTTCGATCTGATTGCCACCCGTGCAATCGATATGGCGCGTCACCTGAACGCAACCATCGTCAACGAAGGCGACATCAACACCCGCCGCGTGAAGTCCATTACCTTCTGTGCGCGCAGCATTCCGCACATGCTGGAGCATTTCCGTCCGGGTTCCCTGCTGGTCACCTCCGCTGACCGTCCCGACGTGCTGGTTGCGGCCTGCCTCGCGGCGATGAACGGTGTGGAAATCGGCGCCCTGCTGCTGACCGGCGGCTATGAAATGGACGACCGCATTAAGGCGCTGTGTGAGCGTGCTTTCGCCACCGGCCTGCCGGTCTTCATGGTGAATACCAACACCTGGCAGACCTCCCTGAGCCTGCAGAGCTTCAACCTCGAAGTGCCGGTGGATGATCACGAGCGCATCGAGAAAGTGCAGGAGTATGTGGCAAGCCACATCGACAGCGAGTGGATCGAGTCGCTGACCGCGACCTCCGAGCGCAGCCGTCGTCTCTCTCCGCCGGCGTTCCGCTACCAGCTTACCGAGCTGGCGCGCAAAGCGGGCAAACGCGTGGTGCTGCCGGAAGGCGACGAGCCGCGTACCGTTAAGGCGGCAGCTATCTGCGCCCAGCGCGGTATCGCGACCTGCGTGCTGCTCGGCAACCCGGATGAGATCAACCGCGTTGCGGCCTCTCAGGGCGTTGAGCTGGGCACCGGTATCGAAATCGTCGATCCGGAAGTGGTGCGTGAAAGCTACGTCGCCCGTCTGGTTGAGCTGCGTAAGAATAAAGGCATGACCGAAGCCGTGGCGCGCGAGCAGCTGGAAGACAACGTGGTGCTGGGCACACTGATGCTGGAGCAGGACGAAGTTGACGGTCTGGTTTCCGGTGCGGTTCACACTACCGCGAACACCATCCGTCCGCCGCTGCAGATCATCAAAACCGCGCCGAACAGCTCGCTGGTTTCTTCTGTGTTCTTCATGCTGCTGCCGGAACAGGTTTACGTGTATGGCGACTGCGCCATCAACCCGGACCCGACTGCAGAACAGCTGGCCGAGATCGCTATCCAGTCCGCCGACTCTGCTGCCGCGTTTGGCATCGACCCGCGCGTCGCCATGCTCTCCTACTCCACCGGTAACTCCGGCGCGGGTAGCGACGTTGAGAAAGTGCGTGAAGCAACCCGCATCGCACAGGAAAAACGTCCGGACCTGGTGATCGACGGTCCGCTGCAGTATGACGCTGCGGTAATGGCTGACGTCGCGAAGTCTAAAGCACCGAACTCGCCGGTGGCTGGCCGCGCTACCGTGTTCATCTTCCCGGATCTGAACACCGGTAACACCACCTACAAAGCGGTTCAGCGTTCCGCTGACCTCATCTCCATCGGGCCGATGCTCCAGGGGATGCGTAAGCCGGTGAACGACCTGTCCCGTGGCGCGCTGGTTGACGATATCGTCTACACCATCGCCCTGACTGCGATTCAGGCTTCTCAGCAGTAAGTTGTCTGCCGATGTGAAAAGGGCCGCAATCGCGGCCCTTTTTTATTGCTCGTTGAACATCAGCGAGAACAGTTGACGTAGCTGCCGCCCTGACGGCGATAGTTGCCGGGCGACATGCTGAAGCGGCGGGTGAACAGACGGGTAAACGTCTGCTGTGAGTCAAACCCGTACTTCATCGAAATATCCAGCACCCGATCGTTGGTCGCGCACAGATCCTGCGCTGCCAGCTTGAGCTTTTTCTCGCGAATGTAGCGCCCCAGACTTTCACCTTTATGGTGATGGAAAAGTCGTTGCAGATGCCACTTCGAATAACCGGCATGACGGGCAACATCGTCGATGCGTAGCGGCTTGTGCAGATTGTCGTCTATCCAGTCAGCAATGGTTTCAATAACCTGAGCGGGAAGTTCCATGCGATCCCCTCCAGAAAATGTGCAAATGGTCGAATCGTTTGCAGGCGGCTGCGCCTGCGGCTGGTTTACTACCGCAACGCTATGGTAGTGCGCGGTCTGTTACGTTTTTACGGTGCTACGATTTATTTGCTCGCTTTTTATACGTCATCACTTTACCTGCCGGTAGGCGCATTTATAATGAGTGAGTAGACACTCATTATAGAAACGATGCTTAATGCGTCAACCCGTTTTTACAATGTGATCCCTCACCTTGCAGCGGCTAATGAGTCATGTTTCAATCTCGGTTTTGATTTCAGGAGAGCAACGTCAGTGGCGCGTCCCCGCAGTGAAGATAAACGTATGGCTATTCTTGAAGCCGCAATCGAGGCGATTGCCGAAGCGGGTTTGGGCGCATCCACCGCTCTGATCGCCCGTAAGGCCCGGGTCGCAGAAGGCACGCTGTTTCGCTACTTTGCCACCAAAGATGAGCTGCACAACGCCCTGTACATTCATCTGAAACAGGGGTTCTGCCAGTCGATGATCGATAAGCTCGACAGCAAAGGCGATCATAAAGAGAATACCCGCTATATCTGGAACCGCTTTATTGACTGGGGCTTAGCCCATCCGCAGGCCAACCTGACGATGCGCAAACTGGAAGTCAGCAACCGCATTACCGAAGAGAGTGAGCAGGTGGTAAACGATCTTTATCCCGAGATGTACGAGATCTGCGAACAGGCAGTATCTCCGGTGTTCCGCTCCCCTGAATTTCGTAACTTCGGGGATGAAATGTTTTTTGCGCTGGCACAAACCACCATGGAATTTGCCGCGCGCGAACCGCATCGCACCGATGATTTCAAAGCCACTGGATTTGATGCCGTGTGGCGCGCCCTCTGCGTCTCGTAACCCCGACGTTTTACGCCCGCCTGAAATGACCGACGCCCCGAGCGGGGCGTCATGGTGAAGGCTTACTGCGCTTCGTGCTCTACGCTGCTGCTGCTTTCTGCGCCTTTATAGCGGCTCATCCACAGCGCCAGCGCTTTCAGCGAATCCGGCGTGAACTCATCGCAGCGGGCAGTGATTTCGTCCGGAGACATCCAGCTGGCTTCGCTGACTTCGCTCTCCTGCAGAGCGAACGGGCCGTGCGACACACAGCTGAACAACCCGCCCCAGACGCGGCAGTGTTCATCTTCAAAGTAAAACTGACCGTGCTCAGCGAAAGGCACCCCGGCAATACCCAGTTCCTCTTCCGCTTCACGACGCGCCGACTCCAGCATTCCCTCGCCCGCCTGCACCACGCCACCGGCGGTGGCATCCAGCATGCCAGGCAGGAAATCTTTGGTTTCGGTACGACGCTGCACCAGCACTTTACCCATGCCGTCGTGAACCACAATATAGGTGGCACGATGACGCAGGCGCTGAGCGCGCATCTGTTCGCGGCTCGACTGTGCGATTACCTCATTGTTTTCACTAACAATGTCTACCCATTCCGTGCCGGAAATTTGACTCTGCTCCACCATCATCGGACCTTTTTTCAATGCGCTCTTGCGGCGTATAAGTGGTTAACTGCGTTACGTTAAGGGCTAATGCGTATCTGTGCAATAACCGCGTCGTCTTTCAGTGTGCGAACGCTCAGAACGCCCTCGTCCAGCATCCCGTAGCTGGCTGCAAAGCCGCCTTTAGGAATGCTCACCGAACCGGGATTGAAGAAAAACAACCCATCGCGTTTCTCCGCCACCGGAATATGAGTATGGCCGGAAATAAACACATCGCCCGGTTCCAGCGGCGGTAAATTGTCCGGATTGTAAAGATGACCGTGGGTCAGAAACAGGCGCTGCTCGCCCAGTAAAATCTGTTGCCAGGCTGCCGTAATCGGGAAGTTCAGCAGCATCTGATCCACTTCGCTGTCGCAGTTGCCGCGTACTGCAATTACTCTGCTGGCGACCTGATTCAGGCGCTCCGCCACCGCCGCCGGATTGTAGCTGTCCGGCAGCGCATTACGTGGCCCGTGGTAGAGAAGATCGCCCACCAGCACCAGCCAGCGTGCACCGCTCTGTTCAAATCGCGTCAGCACCGCCTCGGTTGCCGCCAGCGAACCGTGGATATCTGAAGCAAACATCAGTTTCATCATGACTCCTTACTGCTCTGCGCGCGCTGCCTGACTCAGACTGCCAGCCGGCTTTTTAGGTCAATAAACTGCTGAACCGAGGCGCGCTGCCACTGAAAGGTTGCGTACTCAACCAGACGCGCCGGCACCTTATCACCATTAAGGATCAGTCGGTTAACCATCAGTGCCAGATCGGTATCTGCAATACACCATTCGCCGAACAGATTCTGCTGGCCTTCGGGCAGCAGCGTTTCCACCGCGCCGATCAGCCGCTGTGCCTGGGCCTCCCCCACCGCACTCAGCGCCGGTTTTTTCACCCCGCCAAACACCACGTCGGTAGGACGCTCTTCGCGGATTGGTCCCAGATCGCTGCGCAGCCACGCCTGAATCTGCCGCGCTCGGGCGCGGTTTTCTGGATTATGCGGATAGATACGCTCCCAGGTTGGCGGCGCAAAGCGATCTTCAAGGTATTCGGTGATAGCCGAGGATTCGGTCAGCGCAAAGTCGTCCACAATAAGCACCGGCACGCGGCGCGTCAGATCGGCACCCGGCCAGCGAGCATGCTGATGCTGTCCGGTGTTGAGGTCGATGGTTTCCAGCGAAAACTTCAGCCCCTTTTCGGTCAGGGCAACAAATACCGACATCACGTACGGGCTAAAGAAATTTGCATCTGACCACAGCGTTATCGAAGGCTGACTCATAAATCCTCGCAAAATCAGGGGTGAGAAAGAAAAATATAACGCAGCTTGCGCAGTGTCACCTGCAAAAAATCGCCCTGTTCAGCTATTCCCGTTCCCCACCGGCTTACAGGCGTAATTAAAGCGCTGCGCCCTCATGGGCGCACTGATTTTCCTCGTGTATTATTGACGCGATTTATACACAGAGGATTGTCACCATGTCAGCCCAGCCAGACGCCATCATTCGTATTAAAAATCTGCGCCTGCGTACGTTTATCGGTATCAAAGAAGAAGAGATCGCCAATCGTCAGGATATCGTCATCAACGTGGTTATCCACTATCCGGCCGACCAGGCGCGCCAGAGCGAAGACATCAACGATGCGCTCAACTACCGCACCATCACCAAGAACATCATTCAGCACGTGGAAAACAACCGTTTTGCCCTGCTGGAGAAGCTAACCCAGGACGTGCTGGATATCGCCCGCGGTCATGCCTGGGTCACCCGCGCCGATGTGGAGATCGACAAACTCCACGCCCTGCGCTACGCCGATTCGGTGTCAATGACGATGGGCTGGCGACGTCCGCAATAATCACCTGCCAGTGTGAAGGCCGCGCGGGAATGCGCTACGCTGATAACAGCGGAACACGCACAACAGGGAGCACGCATGAACATTGTGGTGACGGGCGGTACTGGCCTTATCGGTCGCGCGCTGGTGTCGCGTTTGCTTGAGACGGGGCATCAGGTGACGGTGGTGACGCGTGATGTCGAGCGCGCCCGAAAGGCACTCGATCCCCGCATCACCCTGTGGCGCGGTCTGAATGACCGTACCGATCTCAACGGGGTGGAGGCGGTGATTAATCTGGCGGGCGAACCCATCGCCGACAAACGCTGGACCGAGGCGCAAAAACAGCGCCTGTGCGACAGCCGCTGGCAGATAACCCAGCGACTGGTCGATCTCATCAAAGCCAGCGACAAGCCGCCCTCGGTGTTTATTTCCGGCTCCGCCGTGGGTTACTACGGCGATCTCGGCGAAGTGGTGGTGACCGAAGAGGAGCCGCCGCACAACGAATTCACCCACAAGCTCTGTTCCCGCTGGGAGCAGATCGCCGCGGGTGCCTCCTCGCCGGCCACCCGCGTCTGTCTGCTGCGCACTGGCGCGGTGCTGGCCCCCAACGGCGGGATGCTGGGCAAACTGGTGCCGCTGTTCCGCATGGGGCTTGGCGGCCCGATCGGTTCAGGGCGTCAGTATCTGGCGTGGATCCATCTGGATGACATGGTGAACGGCATTCTGTGGCTGCTGAATAACGATTTGCGCGGGCCGTTTAACATGGTTTCGCCTTATCCGGTGCGCAACGAGCAGTTCGCGCACGCGCTCGGTCATGCCCTGCATCGCCCGGCGTTTATGCGCGCGCCGTCAACCGCCGTGCGGCTGATGATGGGAGAATCCTCGGTACTGGTGCTCGGCGGCCAGCGCGCCCTGCCCAAACGCCTTGAAGCCGCCGGTTTCGGGTTTCGCTGGTTTGAGCTGGAGGAGGCGTTGCGGGATGTGGTGCGCTAACCCGCCCTCCTGATGCGCGGGGCGGGTGCAAGGGTGGCATTGTCGCGCTACCTTACTTCAGCGACCCCTTTAAGAACTGCTGCAGGCGCGGGCTTTTCGGGTTATTGAATACCGCATCAGGCGCGCCCTCTTCCTCGATTTTCCCCTGATGCAGGAAAATAACATGGCTGGAAACGTGACGGGCGAACTCCATCTCGTGGGTCACCACCACCATGGTTTTTCCCTCTTCGGCGAGCTGCTGCATGATGCGCAGCACTTCCCCCACCAGTTCCGGGTCGAGCGCCGAGGTCGGCTCATCGAACAGCAGTACCTCCGGCTCCATCGCCAGCGCGCGGGCAATAGAGACGCGCTGCTGCTGGCCGCCGGAGAGATGCACCGGGTATTTCCCCTGGGCGCGTTCGTCGATGCCCACCTTCGCCAGATACTTCAGCGCCCGCTCGCGGGCATCCGCCTTGCTCAGGCCAAGCACCTGAATCGGCGCTTCCATCACGTTCTCCAGCACCGTCATGTGGCTCCAGAGATTGAAGTGCTGAAACACCATCGTCAGACGAGTGCGCAGCAGGCGCAGCTGGTTTTTATCCGCCACCTTAAGCTGGCCGTCTTTGTCACGCACTAAGGTGATGTTCTGGTTGCTCACCACAATCGTGCCTTCGCTCGGTTTTTCGAGGAAATTGATGCAGCGCAGGAAGGTGCTTTTTCCGGAGCCTGACGAGCCGATAATGCTGATCACATCCCCGGCGTTCGCTTTTAAAGACACCCCTTTCAGCACTTCATGTTCGCCGTAGCGCTTGTGCAGATCGGTAACGTTTAATTTATTCTCGGACATGCGTTAATCACTCAGTGCGACGGGGAAGTCGGTTTAACGTGCCCCAGCCAGCGCTTCTCCGCTTTGCGGAACAGGCTAATCAGGACATAAGAGATAATCAGGTACAGCACCGCAGCGAGGCCAAAGGCGGTAAACGGCTGGTAGGTCGCCGAGTTAATATCCCGGGCGATCTTCAGCAGATCCGGCACCGTGGCGGTGAAGGCCAGCGCCGTGGAGTGCAGCATCAGGATCACTTCATTACTGTAGGCCGGCAGCGCGATACGCAGCGCCGACGGCAAAATAATGCAGCGGTACATTTTAAAGCGCGAGAAACCGTAAGCGCGTGCGGCCTCGATCTCGCCGTGCGGCACGGCGCGAATCGCACCGGCAAAAATTTCGGTGGTGTAGGCACAGGTATTGAGCGTCAGCGCCAGCACGGTACAGTTCAGCCCGCTGCGGAAAAAGGCGTTGAGCATCTCGGTGCCTTTCACGATCTCCAGCGTGTACATCCCGGAGTAGAACACCAGCAGTTGGACGTAGAGCGGCGTGCCGCGAAACACCCAGGTAAACAGCCAGATCGGGAACTGAATAAACTTATTGCTGGAGACGCGGCCGATGGCGAGAAACACGGCCAGAATGCCGCCCATCACCACCGAGGCGATCAGCAGCCACAGCGTAATTGCCACGCCGGTAAAGCGATAGCCGTCGGTCCAGAGCAGGGACTTCCAGTACTCCTGAATAATCTCGATCACAGCTCGGCCCTCTTCACGCCCACGGTGTAGCGACGTTCAAGCAGCCACAGCACGCCGTTTGATACGGTAGTAAACACCAGATAAATCACCCCGCAGACAATGGCAAAGTAAAACGGCTCCCAGGTACTTTTCCCGGCCAGCTGCGTGGCTTTCACCACGTCTTCCAGCCCGAGCAGCGACACCAGCGCCGTGGCTTTGAGAATCACCTGCCAGTTGTTGCCGATGCCGGGCAGCGCATAGCGCATCATCGCCGGGAACAGAATGCGGCGGAAGGTCTGCCCGTTGGTGAAGCCAAACGCGGTGGCGGCTTCGATATGCCCCTTCGGCACCGCCATAAAGGCGCCGCGGAAGGTTTCGGTAAAGTAGGCGCCGTAGATAAAGCCGAGGGTAATGATCCCCGCCACCATCGGGTCAATGTCAAACTGTCCGACCCCCAGGGCTTCGGTGATGCTGTTGAGCACGATTTGCAGCCCGTAAAAGATGAGCAGCATCAGCACCAGATCCGGCACGCCGCGGATTAGCGTGGTATAGGCTTCAAACAGCAACGCCAGCGGACGGTTGCGGGAGAGTTTTGCCGCCGCACCGGCCAGGCCGATGAAAACGGAGAGGATGACGGAGGTGATGGCGAGTTCAAGCGTCACCAACGCGCCCTGAAATATGACCTGAGAAAACCCGTGCAGCATGCGACTGTCCTGTGATAAGTGGTATTCAGCGAGCGGTGTCTTGTGGTCCGCCGCCACACATGACGCGCGGCGACGGGGATCGCACCTTGCTCACAGGTGGGGTTTAGCCACCGTACACATCAAAATCAAAATACTTTTTCGCCAGTTTTTCGTAGGTTCCATCCGCGCGCATGTCGGCAAACGCTTTATTCAGCGCTTCGCGCAGTTCCTTATCCTCTTTACGCAGCCCCATACCGGTGCCGACGCCAAACAGCTTTTCATCTTTAATTGACGGGCCGCCGAACTGGTAGTCTTTACCGATCGGCTGCTTCAGGAAGCCTTCGCTGGCAGCCACTTCGTCCTGGAACGCAGCATCGATACGCCCGGCAGTCAGGTCAGCGTAGATGTTGTCCTGCCCCTGATAGGAGACGATCTCCACGCCTTTCGGTGCCCAGTGGACGTTACCGTAGGTTTCCTGCGTGGTGCCCTGCAGCACGCCGACGCGTTTGCCCTGCAGCTTCTCCAGTGAAGGCTCGATAGCCGACCCTTTTGCTACCACCAGGCGCGAATCGGCGGCGTAGAGTTTGTCGGTAAAGGCAATTTCCTGCTGGCGTTTTTCGGTGATCGACAGGGATGACATGATGGCGTCGATTTTCTTCGCTTTCAGCGACGGGATCAGCGCGTCCAGCGGGTTCTCTACGAAGGTACATTTGGTCTGAATGCGTTTGCACAGCTCTTTCGCCAGATCGATGTCAAAACCGACCAGCTCACCCTGGGCATTTTTCGATTCAAACGGGGCATAAGTCGGATCGGTGCCGATACGTACGGTAGACGGCAGCGCGGCGAATGCCGTGGATACGCTGGAGAACGCCAGCGCCAGAGATAAAGACAAAACCAGCTTCTTCATAAAAATCCTCGTCAGACTCTTTTTTTTAACGGAAAGCGTATAAGGATAAAAGTGCTGGTATCGTGCCATTTTATGCATGACAGGGCAAAATATTCTGCGGTATGCGCGCATCTTCACAATTCTGGTGCGTAACTATGCAGTTATGCGCCACGCTGGTGCAATCCGTGCACCAGCGTGGCGCAGGCGCGCTTAGTCGCCGTAGACGTTGAAGTCGAAATACTTCTTGGCGAACTTGTCGTAGGTGCCGTCTTTACGCAGTTCAGCAAACGCTTTATCGAACGCGGCTTTCAGCTCGGCGTCATCTTTACGCAGACCAATGCCAGTGCCGTCGCCAAAATACTGCTTGTCCTTCACGGACGGGCCCGCGAAGGCAAATTCTTTACCGGCAGGCTGCTTAAGGAAACCTTCGCTGGCAGCCACTTCATCCTGGAACGCGGCATCAAGGCGACCGGCGGCCAGGTCGGAGTAGATCAGATCCTGGTTCTGGTAGGCCACCACGTCCACGCCCTTGTTGCGCCAGTTGGCGTTAGCGTACGACTCCTGGGTTGAGCCTTGCAGCACACCGACGTGCTTGCCTTTCAGGACGTCAATCGCCGGGGTGATCGGCGATCCTTTGGCGGCGATAAGGCGTGAATCCGCTGCGTAAAGCTTCTCAGAGAAGGCAATTTCCTGCTGGCGTTTTTCGGTGATGGAGAGCGAGGAGATAATCGCGTCGATTTTCTTCGCTTTCAGAGACGGGATCAGCGCATCGAAATCGCTACCCACCCAGGTACACTTCACCTGCATGCGTTTGCACATCTCATTGCCGAGATCGATATCGAAGCCGACGAACTCGCCTTTGGCATCTTTAGAGGAAAACGGCGCATAGGTGGCATCCGTACCAATACGAACGGTCTGCGGAAGTGCTGCAAAGGTGCTGGCGCTGACAGACAGCCCGAGCAGCAGTGACAGAGCAAGAGCCTTCTTGTTCATACATAACCCTCAAGTGATGAGATTTTTATTATCGAATGTTGTGTGTTGCCCGAAGGTGTTGCACTTCTTGTGCCACTTTTCGCGGAACGCGCGAGGGGTGGCAAATGTTAACGAAAGGTTGCAATCACGCTCAGCAATGAAAGATAGCACCCTTCCGGCGGTTGCCGGAGGGGGAAGAGGCTCAGGAGGAAGTTAATTTTGCAGGATATGATCGCGCTTGCAGATTTGCGCCAAAATGAGGCACCGCGCCTCGCTTTGCACTAAAAGCGTGCTTCAGGCACCCTGCCAGCGGGTGAACAGATCGGCGGGCAGCGCGATATCAAACTGGTCCAGCACGCGATTCACGGTCTGGTTAATCACGTCGTCGAGGCTTTGCGGGCGATGATAGAACGCCGGCACCGGCGGCATAATGATGGCACCCAGCTCGGCGGCCTGGGTCATCAGCCGCAGATGGCCCAGATGCAGCGGCGTTTCGCGCACGGCCAGCACCAGCGGACGGCGCTCTTTCAGCACCACGTCAGCCGCGCGGGTTACCAGGCTGTCGGTATAGCTGTGCACAATCCCGGAAAGGGTTTTAATCGAACAGGGCAGGATAATCATGCCGGCGGTTTTAAACGAGCCGGAGGAGATGCTGGCGGCAATGTCGCGCGTGTCGTGCACCACGTCGGCCAGCGCCTGCACGTCGCGCAGCGAATAGTCAGTTTCCAGCGACAGCGTCTGACGCGCCGCCTGGCTCATCACCAGATGGGTTTCCACCCCCGCCACGTCGCGCAGCACCTGTAACAGGCGCACCCCGTAAATGGCACCGCTTGCGCCGGAGATCCCAACAATGAGTCGTTTCATATCTGTCGCCTGAATAAAAGCATCTGGCGCTGACTTTGCCGTAATACGCAGGGAGTTGCAACCCACGGTTGCCGGGAGGAAAACGGCCTTCCCCCGCGAGAGGGAAGGCAAAAGGCGTTAGCCTTCGTTATGCATTTCGAGGTTTTCGACTTCGTTCTGGCGCACCAGCGCTTTGGTGTCGTCGTTGCGCAGCGAGTCAAGGTAGTCGAGATACTGCTGATCGACGTCTTTGGTCACGTACACGCCGTTAAATACCGAGCATTCGAACTGCTGAATATCCGGATTTTCCGCACGTACCGCATCAATCAGATCGTCCAGGTCCTGGAAGATAAGCCCGTCAGCACCGATGATCTGGCGGATCTCGTCCACTTCACGCCCGTGGGCAATCAGCTCGTTGGCGGTCGGCATATCGATACCGTAGACGTTCGGGAAGCGGATTTCCGGCGCTGCAGAGGCCAGATAAACTTTCTTCGCCCCGGCTTCACGTGCCATCTCGATAATCTGCTCCGAGGTGGTGCCGCGCACGATGGAGTCATCCACCAGCAGTACGTTCTTGTCGCGGAACTCGGCGCGGTTAGCGTTGAGTTTGCGGCGCACTGACTTACGGCGCAGCTGCTGGCCCGGCATGATAAAGGTGCGGCCAACGTAGCGGTTCTTCACGAACCCCTGACGATATGGCTTATCGAGAATGCGGGCGATTTCCAGCGCGATATCGCAGGAGGTTTCCGGGATCGGGATCACCACGTCGATATCCAGGTCTTCCCATTCGCGGGCGATCTTCTCGCCAAGCTTCTGCCCCATGCCGACGCGCGCGCTGTAGACGGAAATTTTGTCGATGAACGAGTCCGGACGCGAGAAGTAGACGTATTCGAACAGGCACGGGTTGCTCACCGGGTTGTCCGCGCACTGGCGCGTGAACAGCTGGCCCTTTTCGGTGATGTAAACCGCTTCGCCCGGTGCCACATCGCGCAGGAATTCGAAGCCCAGGGTATCCAGCGCCACGCTCTCGGAGGCCACCATATACTCGGTGCGGCCATCGCCCACGTCGCGTTTGCCCAGGACCAGCGGGCGAATACCGTTCGGGTCGCGGAAGGCGACCATGCCGTGGCCGATAATCATCGCCACACAGGCATAGGCGCCGCGGATCAGGCGGTTAGTCGCCGCGATGGCGGCAAAAATGTTATCCGCCTCAAGCGGGTAGTGGCGGAAGTTATCCAGCTCGCTGGCGAACACGTTGAGCAGGATTTCAGAATCTGACGTGGTGTTGATGTGGCGACGCTTCTCTTCAAACAGCTTGTTGCGCAGTTCGTGCGCGTTGGTCAGGTTACCGTTGTGAGCAAGGGTAATGCCGTAAGGAGAGTTAACGTAGAAAGGTTGCGCTTCGGATGCGCTTGAGCTGCCGGCGGTAGGGTAGCGCACGTGGCCGATACCCATGTTGCCCTGCATACGCTGCATATGGCGTGCTTCAAATACATCGCTCACCAGACCGTTTGCTTTACGCAGACGGAAGCAGTTGTTTGCATCAATGGTGATGATGCCTGCGGCATCCTGCCCACGGTGCTGAAGCACCGTTAACGCGTCATAAATCGACTGGTTGACCGGCATGACACCGGCGATACCGACAATACCGCACATACGTCTTATTCCTCGTTAAGCCACATCACAGGGCTTACGCCCTGGGCAAAAAACTTGACGAGCCTTTCAGGTAGTCGAAGAACCACCCGATGATGACGCTGAAGTGTGGGATTAACACTGACTTCTGCCAGTCTTCGCCTTTCGACATGCCGGTGAAGGTATCAAGGAAGAACAGAATGGCAGCGACGATTAACACCCCGCGCAGTGCACCAAAGCAGATCCCTAACACCCGGTCTGTACCCGACAGGCCGGTTTTTTCCACCAGCGCGCCTAACACGTAGTTAACGACAGCGCCGACGATAAGCGTCGCGATAAACAGCACCGCGATGGCAATCCCATTACGTACCAGTTCGTCTTCAAAGCCCGTAAACCAGACAGACAGGTAAGTGTAGTAATGACTGGCAACAAAGAAAGCACATCCCCATGTCACCAGCGATAACGCTTCACGAACAAAGCCGCGAATCAGGCTAACCAGAGCGGAAAAACCAACGATTGCGATAATGGCGTAATCAATCCAGACCATAAGTGTCCCACGATGTTACGCCCTGTCGTCCAGTTCGGGGCGCATTCTAACAGAAAAAGAAAACGTTTGCGTAGGGATTTCCGTGCCCTACAGAAATAAAAAAGGCGTTGAAAAAATATTCAACGCCATCGCGGAGTTAGCTGCTTTTTTGTCCCGTTTCGCTGCGGCGAACCGCAGCAATCCGGCATCAGTTGGCGCTATACCCCATGACCACACCGTTCAGGCCGGAGAGCTGATTCAGCTCGCCCAGCGAGCCTTTCAGCTTATCGCGTGACGCGTCCGGCCCGACCAGAATACGGGTGATTTTGCCCGGTACCGGCGTGGATGGCGAGGTGTAAACGCGGTACCCGTTGGCGCGAAGTTTACCAACAATTTCATTCACTTTGTCGGCATTTTTTAATGCACCCAGCTGAACCACATACGCCTTGCCGGTCGGTGCCGGGATCGGTTTTTGCCCGGTCACGTCAGGGGACTCATTAGCCATCGCCAGCTGCTCCCCGGTGGTGTCGCGCTGCGGCTGCGGTTTTTCAACCGGTTTCGGTTTCGCGGCTTCCTGCGGCTTCGGCTTGACCTGGGTCGGTTTCGGCTTCGCGGCCGGCACCGGAGCCTCGTCAATGCCCGTGCCGTTATCGGCGACCATCTGCGCCCCGTCCAGCGACGGTGCAGCGGCATTGCCTGCCCTCACCTCTTCCGCGGCACCCTCCGGCGGCTGCGCGGGCAGCGCCTGGGTGGCTGCCGGCAGCATGTCCGGCTCGTCGTTATCCCCGGGCTTCGGCACCAGCGGGATTGCGGCGAACTCATCCTGATAGTGTTTTTTCTGCCCGTCGAGCATGCCCGGAAGCAGGATCACCCCGAGCGCGACCAGCACAATGGTGCCGACTAAACGGTTCTGAAACTTACTTGCCACCGGTTCTCCCCGCTTCGATTTCTTCCATTACCTGCGCGACCGTGTGAAACGAGCCGCACACCAGCACGGTGTCCTGTGGCGTTGCCTCAGACATCGCACGCTGCCACGCCTGCGGCACGCTTGCGAACGGCTCGCCTGCGCCCAGATGGGCAATCAGCTCTTCAGCCTTCGCGCCCCGCGGCCCGTCCAGAGGGGCACAATACCAGCTATCGACTACCGGCTCCAGACAGGCCAGCGTACCGGCAATGTCCTTATCATGCAGCATGCCGATCACCGCCAGCGTGCGTCCGTTTTTCGGCTGCTGTGCCAGGCGCTGCGCCAGATAAGCGGCAGCATGGGGATTATGGGCAACGTCGAGGATCACCTGCGGCGCGTCCTGAACAATCTGGAAACGGCCCGGCAACGTCGCAGAAGCCAGCGCCTCGCGAATAACCGCCTCGCTCACCGCAAGCCCGCTGGCACGCAGCGCGGCAAGCGCCGTAGCGGCGTTAGGCTGTGGCACTAACGGCAGCGGCAGCGCCGTCAGCTCGCCCTGAGCGTCGCTGAAACGCCAGCCGTCGGTTTGCACCTCATAGCGCCACTGCTTATCTCGCTGCAGCAACAGCGCGCCCTTCTCTGCGGCGACATCAGCGATGCTGCGCGGCATATCCGGCTCGCCCACCACCGCAGGCTTA
Organism: Siccibacter colletis; assembly: GCF_025914095.1. Taxonomy (NCBI): domain Bacteria; kingdom Pseudomonadati; phylum Pseudomonadota; class Gammaproteobacteria; order Enterobacterales; family Enterobacteriaceae; genus Siccibacter; species Siccibacter colletis. The sequence goes on from NZ_CP074352.1 coordinate 2,850,963, forward strand.
CCGGCACGGAACACTCCCGCCTTTTCACGACCGATGCTCTCGCGATCCGGACCCAGCCAGTCGATGTGATCCAGTGCGATGCTGGTCACCACCGCCACGTCGGCGTCCACCAGGTTGGTGGCATCCAGACGCCCGCCCAGCCCCACTTCAAGGATAGCGACGTCCACCCGAGCCTGCTTAAACAGCCACAGCGCCGACAGAGTGCCGTACTCAAAATAGGAGAGCGAAGTTTCACCGCGTGCGGCTTCGATCTGCGCAAAGGAGGCGGTATGGTCTGCTTCACTCAGCTCCGCGCCCTGAATGCGTACCCGCTCGGTATAGCGCACCAGGTGCGGCGAGCTGTACACGCCGACGCGATAGCCAGCGGCAACCAGTATCGCTTCAAGCAGGCGGCAGGTGGTGCCTTTACCGTTGGTGCCGGCGACGGTAAATACGAACGGGGCCGGTTTTGCCACGTTGAGCGTCGCAGCGACGCGGCTGACACGCTCAAGCCCCATGTCGATGGTTTTCGCGTGCAGATTTTCCAGATAAGAAAGCCACGTGGCCAGGGGCGACGTGGCGTTGGGAATTACGTCTTTGTCCATCATACCCGTGTCTTTTTACGTGCTTGAAAGGCAAAAAGGCAGGGCCAGACTGGCCCTGCCTTTCAGTTACTCGATCTCGTCCTGCTGCGGCGCAGGCGGAACGACGATGCTCTCGCGCGGCTTGTCAGGATTTGGGGCGGGAAGATTCATCATTTTCGCCAGGATGCTGGCCAGCTTCAGGCGCAACTCCGGACGACGCACGATCATATCGATAGCGCCTTTTTCGATCAGGAACTCACTGCGCTGGAACCCAGCCGGCAGTTTTTCACGTACCGTCTGCTCGATAACGCGTGGACCGGCAAAGCCGATCAGCGCTTTCGGTTCAGCGATGTTGAGATCGCCGAGCATCGCGAAGCTTGCCGATACGCCGCCCATGGTCGGGTCGGTCAGCACGGAGATGTACGGCAGACCGCGCTCCTGCATTTTTGCCAGCGCCGCAGAGGTTTTCGCCATCTGCATCAGCGACATCAGCGCTTCCTGCATACGCGCGCCACCGGAGGCGGAGAAGCAGATCAGCGGGCAGTTGTCTTCCAGCGCCTGCTCAACCGCACGCACGAAACGAGCGCCCACTACGGAACCCATCGAGCCGCCCATGAAGGCAAACTCAAAGGCTGCCGCCACAACCGGCATATCGTGCAGGGTGCCTTTCATCACCACCAGCGCGTCTTTCTCGCCGGTCTCTTTCTGCGCGGTCGCCATGCGGTCTTTGTATTTTTTGGAGTCTTTGAACTTCAGAACATCTTTCGGCTCAAGTTCGCTACCCAACTCCACTAACGTGCCTTCATCTAACAGGCTGTGCAGGCGATCGCGCGCCGACATACGCATGTGGTGGTCGCACTTCGGGCAAACGCCAAGGTTACGCTCCAGCTCGGCACGGTAAAGTACCTGACCGCAGCTGTCGCACTTGGTCCACACCCCTTCAGGGATGCTTGCCTTGCGGGTGGGGGTGATATTGCTCTTATTGAGAATTCGTTCAATCCAGCTCATTGATGACCTTTCTGCCTGAACCTGGGATACCCGAACCGTACTGCCATAGCACTACAGTACATGCCGGCGCGGGTACAGATGCCAGTTTTGACCGTGGGGCGCGGGATGCAAATCCCCCCGGGCAACCAAATAAATGGTGCACATTAAAACATAATGGCCGACGACTTGGGATAAAAAAGTGGTCGAACCGCGCTTAGCGGCGCATATTTCCGGTTATCGTACCGGCCCGGAGGGTGATATTCCACCGGGCCGGAAGCTTAACCTTAGCGCCCCTGCCGCGCCGCTGCACGTTTATGGCGAATAACTTCCACCACGCCCGGCAGGATCGACACGATAATGATCGCCACGATCAGCAGCTTCAGGTTCTCCTGCACAAACGGCAGCGTCCCGAAGAAGTAACCGGCGTAGGTAAACAGCAGCACCCACACCAGCGCGCCGATCACATTGTAGGCGGCGAAGTGACGATAGGACATTTTGCCCATGCCGGCGACGAACGGCGCAAAGGTACGCACGATCGGCACGAAACGCGCCAGGATGATGGTTTTGCCGCCGTGACGGGCGTAAAACGCGTGGGTTTTATCCAGATAGCTGCGACGGAAGATTTTCGAGTCCGGATTGCTGAACAGCTTATCGCCGAACAGCCGTCCAATGGTGTAGTTGACGGCATCGCCCAGGATCGCCGCAATGATCATCAGCAGCACCATCAGATGCACGTTCAGATCGTTGCCCGGCAGCGACGCCAGCGCACCGGCGACAAACAGCAGTGAATCTCCCGGCAGGAAAGGTGTTACCACCAGCCCCGTTTCACAGAACAGAATCAAAAACAGAATGGCATAAACCCAGACGCCGTACTCCGCCACCAGTTCAGCCAGGTGAACGTCGATATGCAGAATAAAATCAACAATGAAAAGAATAACATCCATAATATTCCGGTTTCCCAGACTGCATTCAGTCAGCTAAAAAAAGTGGGCCCATCGGCGGGTGCGGCAGGTCAAACTGCGCCGGATAGTCAACTGCTACCAGGTACAGCCCTTCCGCTTTCGCCGTCGCTGCCGCAAGCGTTCTGTCCTTTGCCGCCAGCAGTTGTGCAATCCAGCTCTCTGGCTGGTTACCACAGCCCACTTCCATCAGGCTGCCCGTAATATTACGCACCATGTGATGAACAAAGGCGTTCGCCTTGATATCTATCACTACATACGCCCCGTAGCGCGCGACGTTGATATGCATCACGTTGCGCCAGGGAGTACGGGACTGGCACTGCACGGCGCGAAACGAGGTGAAATCGTTCTCGCCGATCAGGCTCTGTGCCGCCCGGTGCATCCGCTTCTCATCGAGAGGATGATAGAAGTGGGTGACTCCTTGCTGTAAAACCGCCGGGCGCAGCCGCTGGTTGTAGATAATGTAGCGATAGCGACGCGCCGTTGCGCTAAACCGCGCATGAAAATCATCCGGCACATCTTTGACCCAGCGTACCGCGATGTCTCCAGGTAAATTCGCATTTACACCCAGCGTCCAGGCCGCGTCTTTACGCTCAACGCTGGTTTCGAAATGCACCACCTGGCCGGTAGCATGCACGCCGGCATCGGTGCGCCCGGCGCAGAAAACGCTAATCGGCTCATTCGCCACCTGGGACAGCGCTTTCTCCAGCTTCTCCTGCACGCTGCGCACTTCATTCTGGCGCTGCCAGCCGTAGTACTTGCTGCCGTCGTACTCAATGCCCAGCGCGATCTTACGGCGCGGTTTATCGTGCAACTCAGACATCAGTAGAGATACTCCTGCAGGAGCTTTTCTGCGGTTTTAATTGCCATCAGCGCGCCGCCGTAGCGCACGTTGTCTGCTACCGACCAGAACTGGATCTGCTCAGGCATACCGTAATCGTTACGCACGCAGCCGATGGAGAGCTGAGCGTTGCCGGAGGCATCCGCCACCTGCGTCGGGAAGGCGTTCTCTTCTGACAGCGCAATGTCTTCCGCCAGGCCCAGCGCATCGCGCGCCTCTTCCGCCGCCAGCGGGCGCATCGCTTCGAAGCTCACCATCTGGGCATGACCGTAGAACACCGGCGATTGCACGCAGCTGGCGGAGATCATCACGCCCTCGTCCTGCAGGATCTTACGCACTTCATCAATGATAATGCGCTCTTCCGCCACCACGCCCTGGGCGTCCGGCAGCAGCGGCAGCAGGTTGAACGCCAGTTGACGGCCAAAGAAGTCGTCTTCGTCCACCGGAATACCGTTGAGCAGACGCGCGCTCTGCCCGGCGAGGGCGTCTACCGCTGCTTTGCCGTGGCGTGAGGCGGCCAGCAGGCTGGTGACCTGAATACGCGACAAACCGCCCGCGTCGATCAGCGGTTTCAGCGCTTCCAGCAGCTGGCTGGTCAGGCTGTTGGCGACCGCCACCAGGTTGCGGTTGCGGTAGTCGGCCAGCACGAACGGGTTCACATCCGGCACTACCAGCGGCACGTCCGGCTCCAGCGCAAACAGGCCGCTGCTGTCGATGACCAGGCAGCCCGCGTTGGTCGCCTCATCACACCAGGCCGCAGAGGCTTCGGCGCCCGCGACAAAGAAAGCGAGCTGGGCCTGCGTCCAGTCAAAGGCGGCGACATCCTCAACGCGGATGCTTTTGCCGGCGTAGCGCAGGGTCTGCCCGGCGCTTTCGCTGCGTGCCAGGGGATAAATCTCACCAACCGGGAACTGGCGTTCTTCTAACAGTTCAAGCAGGGCTTCACCCACGGCTCCCGTGGCGCCCAGGATGGCGATATTCCAGCCTTCAGACATGTGGTTTACTCCAGACAATAAAAAAGCGTTCCCCGCCTGCTGCAAGGAACGTGAGAATCGTATTAGCGGGCCGGGTGATGAACGGCGTTAAAACCGAGCTTCGCCAGCAGCGCAGCGGCGTCGGCATCATCACACTGAATATAGAGCGATGACCACTCGCGACGCTCCTGATAATGTTTGCGCAGCTTGTCGAACTCACCCGCCTGCCCGGCGACCGCGCGCAGCGGCGCATCGTCGCGGCGCACATCATACACCAGATGCACCAGGCTTTTCAGCGTAGCCTGATCGAGCGGACCGTGCAGCGTCAGGCGACCAAACGCCGGCGCGGGCAACAGGGTATCGAGCGCCACCTGCTGCCGTTGACCGATAAACTCGCTGAATGCTTCAAACACCTGCGTAGTGCCACGCGCCTTGCCTTCCAGGGTATAGCCGGCGATATGGGCGGTGCCGATATCGACCCGCGCCAGCAGCGCCAGATTGAGATCCGGCTCCGGCTCCCAGACGTCCAGCACCACGCTGAGGCGCTGCCCCGCTTCCAGACGAGCAAGCAGCGCGGCGTTATCCACCACCGGCCCGCGACAGGCGTTAATCAGGATAGCGCCGGGCTTCAGGCTGCGGATCAGTGCCTCATCGGCGAGATGATGGGTTTTATAAGGTCCGTCTTTAAACAGCGGCGTATGAAAAGTCAGAATATCCGCATCGCGTACCAGGGTTTCCAGCGGCAGGAAATCACCGTCGTCGCCGCGATCGGCACGCGGCGGATCGCACAGCAGCGTGCGCACGCCGAGCGCCTCAAGACGCGCCTGCAGCCGTGAGCCAACGTTGCCGACACCGACGATGCCCACCGTGCGGTCGGTCAGGGTAAAGCCGTCGCGCTCGGCGAGCAGCAGCAGTGCGGAAAAAACATACTCCACCACGGCAATGGCATTGCAGCCAGGTGCTGCGGAAAAGCCAATCCCCGCCTGCGCAAGCCAGGCGTCATCCACATGATCGGTGCCCGCCGTTGCAGTACCAACAAAACGTACCGGTTTCCCCTCCAGCAGTTGGGCGTTTACTTTCGTCACCGAGCGCACCATCAGCGCGTCGGCGTCGTTCAACTCCTGCTCCGGGATCGGGCGGCCCGGCACGGCTTTCACGTCGCCGAGACGACTGAAGAGTTCGCGGGCGTAAGGCATATTTTCATCAACGAGGATTTTCACGATACGGTACCTGTCTGAGTGCGGGAAATAACCTTTGCAAAGCCTGCCCATCGGGGCTGTTGGGCCAGGGCGTAAGTGTGCCATAATCTCGCCGCCAGGCATACTTGCTCAACTGGCCCAGTGTGGCGCTACCTCGTGGCAGATTTAAGGACTATTAATGATGCAACCCATTCAGGGGGCTCAGGCTCGCCCTCCCGGCGAACCCCCTTCCCCGCAGACCACTGCCGGAGAGCAACCGCTTTCCAGCCATCAGCGCACCGTGCTGGAGCGGCTGATCACGCGCCTGGTGGCGCTGACGCATCAGCAAAGCGCTGAAGTCTGGGCTACCCTGCGCCACGACCTCGGGTTGCAGAGCGAAACGCAGCTGCTGTCGCGCCACTTCCCTGCGGCCGAACAGAGCCTCAGCCAGAAGCTCAGCACGGCCCAGGACAGCCACGCCACCCGTCAGGTGCTGCAACAGCTCACCGAGTTGCTGGGCCAGGGCAATAACCGCCAGGCGGTGAGCGACTTTATCCGCCAGCAGTTTGGCCAGACCGCGCTGAGCCAGCTTACGCCTGAACAGCTGAAAACCGTGCTGACGGTGCTGAAAGAGGGTCAGATCGCCATCCCGCAGCCGCAGCAGCGCCCGCAGACCGACCGTCCGCTGCTGCCGGTGGAGCACAACACCCTCAACCAGGCGGTGACAAAGCTCGCGGCGGCGACCGGCGAATCCGGGAAGCTGATCTGGCAGTCGATGCTGGAACTCTCCGGGGTGAAAAGCGGTGAACTGATCCCGGCCCGGCACTTTGCGCTGCTTAACACCTGGCTGCAGGCGCGCCAGACGCTGGCGAACCAGGCCGCGCCGACGCTGCACAGCGTGCAGGCCGCGCTCAAACAGCCGCTGGAGCCGCAGGAGTGGCGTGAGATGACCGACTATGCGCAGCAGCGCTGGCAGGTGACGCCGCAGAACATCCTGACTACCGCGCAGGTGCAGGACATTCTCAACCAGGTCTTCCTGCGCCGCGCCGAACGCGCACCTGATTTCCTTGAAGCGCGCAACGTGCAGCCCATCTATAACCCGTTTATCGCGCCGTTTATTACGCCGATCAAAACCCTGACCGCTCGCCCCGGCATCGCGCTGCTCGCCCTGCTGGTGGTGATGATCCTGTTCTGGATGCTGATCTGAGGTTGCGCCGCGCCCATAAAAAAAGGAGTCATCTGGCTCCTTTTTTATTGCTTACCGGCTTACGCGTTGTATTTACGCATTACCAGCGTGGCGTTGGTACCACCGAAGCCGAAGCTGTTGGACATCACGGTAGTGAGTGCCTGCTCGGTCGGTTTGGTGACGATGTTCATGCCGTTCGCCTGCTCGTCCAGCTCGTCGATGTTGATGCTCGGTGCCACGAAGCTGTGCTCAAGCATCAGCAGGCTGTAAATCGCTTCCTGCACGCCCGCCGCCCCCAGAGAGTGACCGGTCATGGCTTTGGTAGCGGAGATAGCCGGGGTGTTGTCACCGAAGACTTCGCGAATTGCACCCAGCTCTTTCACATCGCCCACCGGCGTGGAGGTGCCGTGGGTGTTCAGGTAGTCGATCGGGGTGTCCAGACCGTGCATCGCCATCTTCATGCAGCGCACTGCGCCTTCACCGGACGGGGCGACCATGTCCGCGCCGTCAGAAGTCGCGCCGTAGCCAACGATCTCAGCGTAGATGTGCGCTCCACGTGCCAGCGCGTGCTCCAGCTCTTCAACCACAACCATACCGCCGCCGCCAGCGATAACGAAACCATCGCGGTTCGCATCATAGGTACGGGAGGCCAGGTCCGGGTTTTCGTTGTATTTGGTGGACAGCGCGCCCATCGCGTCGAATTCACACGCCATTTCCCAGCACAGCTCTTCGCCGCCGCCGGCAAAGACGATGTCCTGTTTGCCGAGCTGGATCTGCTCAACTGCGTTACCAATACAGTGCGCGGAGGTGGCGCAGGCGGAGCTGATGGAGTAGTTCACACCGTGAATTTTGAACGGGGTCGCGAGGCACGCGGAGACGCCGGATGCCATTGATTTGGTTACCACGTAAGGGCCAACCGCTTTCAGACCGCGCGGGCTACGCATCGCGTCAGCGCCGAACACCTGATATTTCGGGGAGCCGCCGCCGGAGCCAGCAATCAGGCCGACGCGCGGATTGTTCTGGTATTGCTCTTCCGTCAGGCCGGAATCAGCAACCGCCTGTTCCATAGAGAGAAAAGCATAGACAGATGCATCACTCATGAAACGCACGATTTTGCGATCGATAAGGCCAGTGGTATCCAGTTTAACGTTACCCCAGACGTGACTGCGCATTCCGGAATCTTTGAATTCCTGAGAGAAAGTAATCCCTGAACGCCCTTCACGCAGAGATGCCAGGACTTCCTGCTGGTTGTTACCGATGCTGGAAACGATGCCCAGGCCAGTAATCACTGCACGTTTCATTCAATACCTCTGTAATAGCTCTGTTTTAGGATTCGAGACGCAAGATAGCGTACACTTGTACGCCGAACAAGTCCGATCAGCCGATTTGCTGGTAAATTTGCGCCTGGCGGCTCACATCGCTAACATCGCTCCACTGCCTGCCAGACGAGAACTTCCGTGAAAGAAAACGCCATTCAGCCTGCCCGCCTGCACTTCAATGATGAGGGTACACCTGTTTCCCGAGATTTCGACGATGTTTACTTTTCTAATGATAATGGACTCGAAGAAACGCGTTACGTTTTTCTCGACGGCAACGGCCTGCCTCAGCGCTTCGCCAGCCATGAACGCCAGTTGCTGGTGGTGGGCGAAAGCGGCTTTGGCACCGGGCTTAACTTCTTAACTCTCTGGCAGGCCTTTGCTGCCTTCGCGCGCGCGCAACCGCAGGCTACCTTACAAAGATTACACTTCATCAGTTTTGAAAAATTTCCCCTCACCCGCGACGATCTAACCCGGGCACACGCCCACTGGCCGGAGCTGGCCCCCTTTGCCGCCGAGCTGCAGGCGCAGTGGCCCCTGCCCTTCCACGGCTGCCATCGTATGCTGCTTGATGGCGGCCGCGTGACCCTCGATCTGTGGTTTGGCGATATCAACGGGCTGACCGATGAGCTGGACGAGACCCTTAACGGGAAAGTGGATGCCTGGTTCCTCGACGGATTTGCCCCGTCCAAAAACCCGGACATGTGGACCCCCGGCCTGTTCGCTGCCCTGGCGCGTCTGGCCCGCCCGGACGCCACGCTGGCGACCTTTACCTCCGCCGGCTTTGTGCGTCGCGGGCTGCAGGATGCCGGATTCGACATGCAAAAACGCAAGGGGTTTGGCCGCAAGCGCGAGATGCTGGTAGGCCGAAAGCAGCCAGCCTCACCGGCCGGGCCGCGTACCCCCTGGTACGCCCGCGGCCCGGCGCAGGGTCGTGAAGTGGCGCTAATTGGCGGCGGCGTGGCCAGTGCGATGCTGGCCCTGGCCCTGCTGCGACGTGGTTTTCAGGTCACGCTGTGGTGCGAAGATGACGCTCCGGCGCAGGGTGCCTCCGGCAACCGCCAGGGGGCGCTGTACCCGCTGCTGAGCCAGCACGATCCGGCGCTGGCGGCGTTCTTCCCGGCGGCCTTCACCTTTGCCCGCCGCCTGTATGATGCCCTGCCGCTCGATTTCGACCACGACTGGTGCGGTGTGACTCAGCTCGGCTGGGACGAGAAGTCGCAGCACAAAATTGCGCAGATGCTGCGCCTCGGCCTGCCTGAAGCGATCGCCCATGCGGTCAGCGCCGATGCGGTGCATGAGGCCTGCGGCGTAGCCACCGGCTGCGGCGGCATCAGCTACCCGCTCGGCGGCTGGCTGTGTCCGGCGCAGCTTACTGCCGCAGCGCTGGCGCTGGCCAGCGAACAGGGCATGAAAGTGCACTATGGCCGCAAAGTCACGGCGCTTCAGCGCGCGGCAGACCAGTGGCAACTTCAGTTTGCTGACGGCAGCCAGGCCACGCATCAGGTGGTAGTACTGGCGAACGGGCACCAGATCGGCGACTTCGCCCAGACCCGTGAGCTGCCGGTGTACGCGGTGGGCGGCCAGGTAAGCCATATTCCCACCACACCGGGGCTGTCCGCCCTGCGCCAGGTGCTGTGCTACGACGGCTATCTGACGCCGGCGAACCCTGTCAGCCAGCAGCACTGCATCGGGGCCAGCTACCATCGCGGTCAGCGGGAAATGACTTACAGCGAGGCGGATCAGCAGCACAATCGCCAGCGGCTGATTGACTGCCTGCCGCAGGCCGGCTGGACGCAGGAGGTGGATATCAGCGGAAGTGACGCCCGCTGCGGCGTGCGCTGCGCCACCCGGGATCATCTTCCGATGCTGGGCGGCGTGCCGGACTATGACGCCACGCTGAGCGCGTATGCCAATCTCTGCGAGCAGCCGGGCGATGCGCCGCTCGCGCCGGTGTATCCCGATCTGTTTATGCTGGGTGCGCTTGGGTCGCGCGGGCTGTGCAGCGCCCCACTGGCTGCGGAAACTCTGGCTGCGCAGATGAGTGATGAACCGCTGCCGCTGGATGCCGCCACGCTGGCCGCGCTGAATCCAAATCGACTGTGGGTACGAAAATTACTGAAAGGCAGACCGGTGAAGTGACGGGCGCGGATGCTGGAACGATGCACGAGCAATATGATGCCCCCTGCCAGGCGACAGGGGGTCTGACTTAACGCAGCGTGGCCTGCTGGAACAGGTTTTCCCACATGCCGACAACCAGCGCCTGATCGCGCGGTGACAGCTCACCGGCGTGAATGGCTTTCTCCAGGCTGGAGGTCACTTTGGCGTGCACCGCGCGCGGAGAGTGATCGTCGCCGGCCTCCAGTTCAGCCACCGCGAGCGTGAGATGGCCGCGCAGATAACCGCTGGCAAACAACTCATCATCACTGGCGTGCTCCACCATATCGTCAATTAACGCCAGAATGCGTGCTTCAAATTCCGCGATCATCTTCTTTCCTCATTCAAATGACATGGCCGCATCACAGATCTTCCGGCCATGGAAACTGGTCCGCCGTCAGGGGCGGCGTATTGTAATAAGCCTGCAGGGCGGCAATAAAACGGGTCGGGCGCGGCGGAATGCCGTGCTCCAGCCACGTCATCACCTGGGCGTGGACGCGGCGCTGAAACGCAATGCGATCCGGCTCGACGTCGCCTCCCAGGTTGTCGCAGCTGACGTTAAACGGGAAGCCCGCCGCCACGCAGAACATCCACTCCAGCGCCTGGGGTTTTACTTCCACATCTTCAAACTGCCCCTGAGTTGCCGCATCGCGGCCATCCGGGCAGTACCAGTAGCCAAAATCAACCAGCTCGCGCCGGGCTGCCCCGGCGATACACCAGTGGGAGATCTCGTGCATGCCGCTGGCGTAAAAGCCGTGCGCAAAGACGATCCGGTGATAAGGCGCCTGCTCATCAGCAGGAAGATAGATCGGTTCGTCGTCGCCTTTAATCAGACGGGTATTAAAATCGCCGGCAAAGCAGCCGTCGAAAATGTCGATCAGGTCCTGATAGCGGTGTGTCATTTATCCATTCATCCCCAGCCAGTTTAGGATTTCCTGTCCATGGCTGTCATATAAAAGTTTGGCGCTCATTACCGCCGAGACGATAACGATCATCGGACGGATCAGCGTCTGTCCTTTACTCAATACCAGCCGCGATCCGAGGCGCGCGCCGCAGAACTGGCCGACCAGCATTACCAGCCCGGTGCCCCAGACCACTTTGCCGCCGATGATAAACAGCAGCAGGCCGCCGAAGTTGGAGGTGGCATTCAGTACCTTCGCGTGGGCAGTGGACTTTGCCAGGTTATAGCCGCACAGCGTGACGAACGCCAGCGCATAAAACGATCCGGCGCCCGGCCCGAAAAAGCCATCGTAGAAACCGACGCAGCCCCCGGCCACCAGCGCGAACGGCAGGCCGTACAGGCGGCGGTGGCGATCCTCCTCGCCCAGCTTCGGCATCAGCAGGAAGTAGAGGCCAATGGCGATCACCAGAATCGGCAGGATCTGGCGCAGCAGATCTGAATTAACATGCTGCACCAGCAGCGCGCCGCTGGTCGAGCCGATAAAGGTCATCAGAATATTGAGCTTCTGATCGGCGAGATTCACCACCTTGCGGCGGATAAAATAGAGCGAGGCCGAAAACGAGCCGCCGCAGGCCTGAAGCTTGTTGGTGGCCAGCGCCTGGGCCGGTGACATCCCCGCCGCCAGCAGCGCAGGGACGGTAAGCAAGCCGCCCCCACCCGCCAGAGCATCAATAAAACCCGCCAGCACCGCGACGAAAAACAGCGCGGCCAGCATCAGCGGGGAGACCATAAACCATTCCATTACTCTTCCTTAAAGCAGATGCTTATCGAGCAGCGCCTGGCATGACGGCGGCGGCGGTGGCGGCGTAGATTTCGTCGGAGCTTTGCTGCCCGGCGGCGGTGGCAGGAACCAGCTCTGCAATTCTGCACCGCAACCATCGCCCGGCGGCGGCGCTGCCTGCTCCAGGCACTCCAGGCTGTCAGCCGGGCAGCGCAGACGCACGTGCATGTGGGCGCGATGGGCAAACCACGGGCGGACTTTATTGAGCCAGCCGCGATCCGGTCCAGCCTCAAGGCAGAGCTGCTGCTTGATTGCCGGGTTCACGAAGATGCGCGTGACCTCATCGTCCTGCGCGGCGGTTTTGATCAGCGTGCCGATCTCCGGCTTCCACAATGACGGAATAACCCCTTTGCCGTTGACGGCCACCAGGTCGATGGCCTGTGGCCTGCGTAGCTGAGCGCTGGTCCAGCGCGTCTGCGGCAGCTGCAGGAAGATGTCGACGTCCAGCCCGGTCTGATGGCTGGCGTGACCGCTGCTGAAGCGCCCGCCGGCGGCCATGCCCATGTCGCCCACCAGCACGGTGCCCAGCCCCTGGCTGCGCACCTGCTGGCTCATCCGCTCGATAAAACGCACCAGATGCGGATGACCGAAATAGCGGCGCTGGTCGGTGCGCATCACCTGATAGTTTTCCGCGTCAAGCGGTAGCGCGGATGCACCGATAATGCAGCCGTTGGAAAAACTGCCGATGGACTGCGGGCTGCCGGCGATGGGATGGGTGATTTGCTGCCAGGGGGTGGCGGCCTGAGCCGCGCTGCCGGCCACGAGGGCCAGCAGCAGAGCGAGCGTTTTTTTCATCGCGTTACCAACGAGGGAGTGAACTGACCACATCGCCGTTCTGTGCGCGCTGGCGCAGCAGGTGATCCATCAGGACGATGGCCAGCATGGCTTCAGCAATCGGCACCGCGCGGATACCGACGCAGGGATCGTGACGACCGCGGGTCACCATCTCCACCGCCTCGCCGTCGCGATTTACAGTGCGCCCTGGCACCATGATGCTGGAGGTTGGCTTCAGCGCCATATTCGCCACAATCTGCTGACCGCTGCTGATACCGCCGAGGATGCCGCCGGCATGATTGCTCTGGAAGCCCGCCTCGGTGATTTCGTCCCGGTTTTCGCTACCGCGCAGGGCAACCACACCGAAACCTTCACCGATTTCCACCCCTTTCACCGCGTTGATGCTCATCAGCGCGTGGGCAATATCGGCATCCAGACGATCGAAGACCGGCTCGCCGAGCCCCGGCGGCACGTTATCTGCCACCACGGTCACTTTCGCGCCGATGGAGTCGCCCTCTTTCTTCAGGCCGCGCATCAGCTCGTCCAGCGCCTCGATTTTGTCCGGGTCCGGGCAGAAGAACGGATTCTGCTCGACCTGCGCCCAGTCTTTGATCGCCAGCGGAATATCGCCCATCTGGGTCAGGCAGCCGCGGATGACAATGCCAAATTTCTGCGCCAGGTATTTTTTGGCAATGGCCCCGGCGGCGACGCGCATCGCCGTTTCACGCGCAGAGGATCGTCCACCGCCGCGATAGTCGCGCAGGCCATATTTTTGTTCGTAGGTGTAGTCGGCATGCCCCGGACGGAACACGTCTTTGATGGCGCTGTAATCCTGCGAGCGCTGATCGGTGTTCTCAATCAGCAGACCAATGCTGGTGCCGGTGGTGACGCCGTCAAAGACGCCGGAGAGGATTTTCACCTGGTCGGGTTCACGACGCTGGGTGGTGTAGCGCGAGGTGCCAGGGCGGCGGCGGTCGAGATCGTGCTGCAGATCCGCCTCGCTCAGCGGGATGCCCGGCGGTACGCCATCCACGATGCAACCCAGCGCCAGACCGTGCGACTCACCGAAAGTGGTCACGCGGAAGAATTGTCCAATACTGTTTCCTGCCATCACGGCCCCGTTGTCGTTGTTGTGTTTTCAAGGAGTAGTGAAGCGGGCCGCAGCCCGCCGGAGTTATTATTTTAATCTTTGTAGATGCTGAAGTGCTCGCGCGCGGCGATGAGCTGGTCGCGGGTCAGCATGAAGACGCCGTCGCCACCGTTGTCGAACTCAAGCCAGGTGAACGGCACATCCGGGTACTGCTCCATCATGTGTACCATGCTGTTGCCCACTTCGCACACCAGGATACCGTTTTCGGTCAGGTAGTCCGGGGCGCAGGCGAGAATGCGACGCGCCAGCTTGAGACCATCGCTGCCCGCTGCCAGGCCCAGCTCCGGCTCGTGGCGGTACTCGCCCGGCAGATCGGACATATCATCCGCATCCACATACGGCGGATTGGTGACGATGATGTCGTACTGCACTTTCGGCAGGTCGCGGAACAGATCGGAGCGGATCGGCGTCACGTGATTCAGCAGGCCGTGCTCTTCGATGTTGTGCTCGGTCACCGCCAGCGCATCGGCAGAGATATCCACCGCGTCCACTTCCGCATCCGGGAAGGCGTAAGCACAGGCGATAGCAATGCAGCCGCTGCCGGTACACATGTCGAGGATGTGCTGCGGCTGATGGTCGATAAGTCCGGCGAAGTGGTTGTTAATCAGCTCGCCAATCGGCGAACGCGGCACCAGCACGCGCTCATCGACGTAGAATTCGTGGCCGCAGAACCAGGCTTTATTGGTGAGATAGGCCACCGGAATGCGCTCGTTAACGCGGCGAATCACGCGCTCAACGATGCGGTGACGCTCGCTGGAGGTCAGACGCGCATTGCGCATCTCTTCAGGAATATCCAGCGGCAGCCAGAGCGAAGGTAGTACCAGCTGGACCGCCTCGTCCCACGGGTTATCGGTGCCGTGACCATACCAGATACCAGCGGCGCTAAAGCGGCTCACCGCCCAACGCAGCATATCCTGAATGGTGTGCAGCTCATTGACTGCTTCATCGACGAAAATTTTATCCACTGGCCCTCCCCAGGCACGCTCCGCTTTTAGTCGGCGGGTAGTTTGCCATGAAGACGGCGATAAATCAGCATTCACGGCGGCGCGCGGCGGCGAAAAGGCGCGTTTTATTTAGCGCCGCGCCCATCGTCAGGTAAACTGCCCGCATTAGCCTGACAGGAAATCGAAAAGATGAAGAAAAAACCATCGCTGAACGAGGAGGATCAGGCGCTGTTCCGCGAGCTGATGCGCGACACGCGGAAGATCACCCACGACACCATCGTTCACCGTCCGGCGCGTAAGAAACTGTCCCAGGTGCCGGAAAAACGTCTGATACAAGAGCAGGCCGACGCCAGCCACTATTTTTCCGATGAGTTTCAGCCGCTGCTCAATAACGAGGGGCCGACGCGCTACGTGCGTGACGACGTCAGCCACTTCGAGCTGAAGAAGCTGCGACGCGGCGACTATTCACCAGAGCTGTTTTTAGATCTGCACGGCTTAACCCAGATGCAGGCTAAGCAGGAGCTGGGGGCGCTGATTGCCGCCTGTCGCCGCGAGCATGTGTTTTGCGCCTGTGTGATGCACGGGCACGGCAAACACATCCTCAAGCAGCAAACCCCGCTCTGGCTGGCGCAGCATCCGCACGTGATGGCATTCCATCAGGCGCCGAAAGAGTACGGCGGCGATGCAGCGGTGCTGGTGCTGATTGAAGTGGAAGAGTGGCAGCCGCCAGTGCTGCCGTAACAAGGGCGCTGCTGATAAAAGGTGGGTGCGCTGCGCTTACCCATCCTGGTCGTTGCGCGCCGCGCCAGAAACGACAAGAGCCGCATCAGCGGCTCTTGTTAGCAGGGAACAGGCACCACGACTTACATCGCTTTCGCCATTTTTAAATTGCACGGACTCATCTGCCAGTTAAATACACCGCACGGGTTGTGCGCATCCAGCGTCACATTTGCGATTGCCGAGGTGGTAAACATCGGCGGGGCTTCCCCCGGGCAGAGCTCTGAGACCAGATACCCCACCAGCGGCAGGTGAGAAATCACCAGCGCGGACTTCACGCCTTCGTCTGCCAGCATGTGCAGGTAAGCACCTACTTGCGTGACATCTCCACAGGGAGTCAGCTCCGGCAGAACGTCAGAGGTTGCCGGCAGGTTCATCACCTCGCTGACCACACCCAGCGTCTGTTCGGCGCGCAGGAAAGGACTCACCAGAACGCGTTCGATATCCACCTTCTGACCTTTTAACCAGGTCGCCATCTGACGGGATTCATCGCACCCACAGTGAGTGAGAGGACGAACCGCATCGCTGGCGGCATCGAGTGCTGCGTCGCCGTGACGCATAATAAAAACTTGCATATTGCACCGCTTTTGTTGACCAGAATCGCCGCGTTCACCGGCACAAAGGGACATTTTTTGTGCGGGAAAGCTGGCGGTCGGGCATTGTGCCTTATCCATACTTCAAATGGAACGCTGTTTTTTACCTCAATGCTGTAAGTATAGTCAATTAGCGTTTACAAATTGACCAGCCAGCGGTTCCGTTCTCAATACTGGAATAACCCTTGTCGGACCACCGTCGACGTGACTTACGCCGTGCGGGGCCAGAAACTGTGCTGCTCCCGGGCCATGCGCAACAATGCCTCGCAGGGGGTAAAACGCTCCCCGTGCGTGGTTGCCAGACGTTGCAGAATGGCGACAACCTCACCCGCGCCGAGACTATCCATATAGCGGAACGGGCCGCCCAAAAACGGCGGAAAACCGATGCCGAACACCGCGCCGATATCGCCATCGCGCGCTGAGCGGATCACGCCTTCATCAAGGCAGCGCGCCGCTTCATTGAGCATCATCATCACGCAGCGCTGGGCGATAGCCTCCGGCGCAAGGTGCTGCCCCGGCGTTACGCCAATCAGCGGATAGATGGCAGGGTCGACCTGCTTCTTGCTTGTACGCCCTTTAGCGGGGTAAAGATAGAAGCCACGCCCGTTTTTTCTGCCTTTGCGATCGTCCTTAAGTATTGCCGCGACCGCGGCATCCGGTGCGCTGAAGCGGCTACCATACGCCTGCTCCAGCACGGGAATGATTTTGGTGCCGACATCAATGCCGACTTCGTCGAGCAGCTGAATCGGCCCAACCGGAAAACCAAATTTCACCAGCGCCCGGTCAATCGCCTCAACGCGCTCGCCTTCCATCAGGCAACGCATCGCTTCATTGATATACGGCGCCAGGATACGGTTAACGTAGAAGCCCGGCACGTCGCCGACAACAATTGGCGTTTTGCCCTGCTTCTTCGCCAGCGCGACGGTCGTCGCCACCGTTTCCGGCGACGTCTGCGCGTGGGGGATCACTTCCACCAGCGGCATCTTATCCACCGGGCTGAAGTAGTGTAATCCCACCACCTGCTCCGGGCGTAGTGCCCCGGCGGCGATATCTGCGATAGGCAGCGAAGAGGTATTGGAGGCGAAAATAGTGTGCGGCGCAGCGTGCTGCTCCACTTCGCTGACCATCTGCTGTTTCAGGGCCAGATCTTCAAATACCGCTTCAATCACCACATCGCGCTGGCGAAAGCCGCTGTAGTCGGTGGTGCCGGAAATACGCGCCAGCTGGCTGGCCCGCTCCTGGGGTTTGATATGGCGGCGGCGCACTTTTTTATCAAGCAGATCCCAGCTGTACTTCAGAGCATGGTTGATGCCCTTCTCACTGATGTCCCTGATGCGCACCGGCAAATTGCCTTTTACCGCCGTGACATAAGCAATGCCGCCACCCATCAGGCCGCCGCCAAGCACACCGATCTCATGAAGCGGTGCAGGAGCGGCGCTGCTGCCGCTCTCCTTTTTCATTTCGGTGGTCGCAAAGAAGATGTTACGCAGCGCGGCTGACTGCGGCGTCATGGCCAGTTCACCAAAGGCACGCGCCTCGGCGGCCAGTCCACTCTGCATTCCCTGGGTCAGCCCAACGCGCACCACCTCAAGAATACGCATCGCCGCCGGGTAGTTACCCTGCGTTTTTGCCAGCGTCTTCTTCTCAACCATTGAAAACAGCACCGTGCGGCCCAGCGGCCCGGCGAGCACGCGTTCGCGCACCGGCAGCCGACGGCTTCCCGGCTTGCCCTGTTTCGCCAGCGCCACCGCAGCCTCCAGCAATATTGACGGCGGTACCACGTCATCCACCAGCCCCGCCTTCAGCGCCTGACGCGGCCGCAAACTTTTGGCCGTCAGCATCATCTCCAGCGCGGTGCTGATACCAATCAGGCGCGGCAGTCGCTGGGTGCCGCCCGAGCCGGGCAGCAGGCCGAGCTGCACTTCCGGCAGGCCAAGCTGGGTGCGCTTATCGTCGGTACAGATACGGCGATGACAGGCCAGCGCCAGCTCCAGCCCGCCGCCGAGGCAGGCACCGTGAATGGCTGCCACCACCGGTATGGTCAGGGCGCGGATGTCGCCCATAATCTGCTGCCCCTGGCGCGCCAGGGCTTCCGCTTCCTGCGCGCTGCGGCAGTCGGCAATCATGTTGATGTCGGCCCCGGCGATAAAGCTGTCGGGCTTACCGGAAATAAACACCACCCCTTCCAGCTGCTTGTGCGCGAGGATCTGCTTGAGGATGGCGCGCACTTCCCCGGCGAACGCCGCCTTCAGAGTGTTCATCTTCTCGCCCGGCACATCGATCGTCACAACGGCGATATTGTCCGGGCGAACCGTTAACGAAAATGCGGTTAGCTGTTCCATTATTCCACCTCCAGAACCATAGCCGCGCCCAGACCACCCGCCGCACAGGCGGTGACCAGACCGAAGCCGCCGCCGCGGCGTTTCAGCTCGTGCAGCGTCTGGGTGATCATGCGTGCGCCGGTGGCAGCAAACGGATGACCGTAAGCAATCGAGCCACCCGAGACGTTAAAGATGCTGTCATCCACCTCGCCGGTAGCCTGGGATCGCCCCAGCACCTCGCGGGCAAAGCGATCGCTTGCCAGCATTTTCAGGTTCGATAGGGTCTGGGCGGCAAAGGCTTCATGCATATCGAACAGCGTCAGGTCGCCCAGCGTTAACCCGGCACGATCCAGCGCCAGCGGCGTCGCCCAGGCCGGTCCCAGCAGCATATCCTGCCAGACATCAACCGCAGTAAAGGCGTAGCTGCGCAGATAGCCCAGCGGCGTCAGGCCCAGTTCGCGGGCGCGGGATTCCGTCATCAGGATCACCGCCGCCGCGCCGTCGGTCAGCGGCGTGCTGTTTGCGGCGGTGACGGTACCGTGCTTGCGGTCAAACGCCGGGCGCAGCTTTGCGTAATCCGCCAGGCTGGCAGATTCGCGAATATTGTTGTCCTGGCTGAGCGGCTCGCGGTACGGCGGAACGTAAGCGGTCATCACCTCCTGCGCCAGTTTACCTTCGCGCCAGGCCTGGGCTGCAAGCTGATGGGAGCGGTGCGCCAGCGCGTCCTGGGCTTCGCGGGTAATGCCGTGGCTTTTCGCCATCTGTTCCGCGGTGTCGCCCATGCGCAGCCCGGTGGAATACTCCGCTACCGCCGGGGGCACCGGCAGCAGATCTTTCAGCCGCAGCCGCGAGAACAGCTTCAGGCGCTGCCCCAGGGTGCGCGCCTTATTAGCATCCACCAGCGTGCGCGCGAGGGTTTTACTGACGCCAATGGGTAATACCGAGGAGGAGTCCGCGCCGCCGGCGATCCCGGCACGGATGGTGCCTGCCATCAGGCTTTCCGCCACGTTGGCGACCGCCTGAAAGCTGGTGGCGCAGGCGCGGCTTACGCTGTAGGCGTCGGTATGCACATTCATACCCGTGCCAAGCACGATCTCACGGGCGATATTGGGTGCTTCGGGCATCTGCACCACCTGGCCAAATACCAGCTGTTCGATGACCTCAGGCGGGATCTCGCTGCGAGCCAGCAGTTCGCCAACCACCATTTTTCCGAGATCGACGGCGGGAACGCCGTGAAATGCCGTCGCCTGACGAGCAAAAGGCGTGCGTAAACCACTGACAATGGCAATGCGGCCGCCCTCACGGGCAACCAGCGGAAGTGCCTGACTCATAACGCTCCCCTGTAAAATTTTGTATGTAAAAAAGTGGTCTGACCTGATAACAGTTTTAACCAGATTTTTACATCCAGCCAATCGGGGAAGCGGAAAAGTGAGAGGGATAACACAGTTGCGCCCCGGTTATCGGGGCGCGGGAGGGATTAACGCAGACCGAGCTGGAAGATCATGGTTTCTGCCTGGCAGGCAAAGACAAAATCGATATCCAGCTGCACGCCGCCATCAACCTCGCTGAAACGCGGGGTAATCTGGCACGGCTCGGATTCCACTTCACGCGCTTTGGCGCTCAGGGCGTCCAGCGTGGCTTCTGCATCGGCGCGGTTGCTGAAGACGCGGCTGTACGAGGCGGTGCAGTCGGTGTTATCCATGATGGTGCCGACATCAATACAGCAGCAAACCGGGGTTTCATCAGCGCTGTTTTTGCTCATCGTGATTTCCTCTGAATAGTGCACCGGAGTGCGTAAATAAACTGTCGGTTATTTTACGCGCCACCATAAAGGCACTCCAGCCGAGAATTGCCAAACCCGGATTAAGTGACAGATATCACAGTTAAAAATGATCCAGCGCAAAATTGTCGGGGTGGGTTGAAACAAAGCGGTGGTTATTTTGCCAGCGGGATCTCGTTTATAAGATCACAATTGAAAAAACTTATAAACATACTTGCAACATCCCGTCTGGTCGGACCTATACTCACGCCACTGGTCTGATTTCTCTGCTGTAGCTCAGACCCTACACTCTCGCGCTCCTGTTACGTCACGTAACATTTAAATAAAAATAATGTATGAGGTCATGGTCATGAGCCAGAAAACCCGGTTTGTGAAATCTGTACTCGCAGTCGCAGTGGCAATCGTCTCTACTAACGCCTGGTCAGCAGGTTTCCAGCT
The DNA here is from genome assembly GCF_025914095.1 of Siccibacter colletis. NCBI lineage: Bacteria > Pseudomonadati > Pseudomonadota > Gammaproteobacteria > Enterobacterales > Enterobacteriaceae > Siccibacter > Siccibacter colletis. The sequence continues at coordinate 2,871,643 of NZ_CP074352.1, forward strand.
AAACGAATTTTCTTCCTCGGGCCTTGGCCGTGCCTATTCCGGGGAAGGTGCCATTGCAGACGATGCCGGCAACGTCAGCCGCAACCCAGCACTGATCACCATGTTCGATCGCCCGACCTTTTCCGGCGGTGCCATCTTCGTCGATCCGGACGTTAATATTTCTGGTACTTCTCCGACAGGTGCCAGCCTCGATGCAGATAACATCGCACCGACCGCATGGGTGCCTAACCTTCACTTCGTTGCACCTATTAATGAACAGTTTGGCTGGGGCGCGTCAGTCACCTCCAACTATGGCCTCGCGACCGAATTCAATAATAGCTATGCCGGTGGCTCGATGGCGGGTAAAACCGACCTCGAAACCCTGAACCTGAATCTAAGCGGTGCCTATCGCCTCGATAATCACTGGAGCTTCGGCCTGGGCTTTGACGCGGTCTATGCGCGGGCAAAGATCGAGCGTTACGCGGGTGATCTGCCACAAATTATCGCTGGCGGTATTCCATCTCTGGTTCAGTCGGGAGTTTTGACCCCAGAACAGGCTGGCGCTATTGGCCAGGCCGCCGGTGGTATTGGTAACGATACACAAATCGCACACCTGAAAGGTGACGAATGGGGCTTCGGCTGGAATGCCGGTATTTTGTACGAACTGGATAAAGATAACCGCTACGGTTTGACCTACCGTTCAGAAGTTAAAATCGACTTTGATGGCGACTACAAGAGCTCACTGCCAGCTGCACTTAACCCAATCAATGCCGCTATTGGTTTAGGCCTTCCTTACGGCACTGGCGGAGCAACCATTCCGGGTTCTCTGACCCTGAACCTGCCGGAAATGTGGGAGATCTCAGGTTATAACCGCGTTGCACCGCAGTGGGCGATTCACTACAGCCTGACTTACACCAGTTGGAGCCAGTTCGAAGAGCTGAAAGCCACCGGCAGCGGTGACGAGACGCTGTTCTATAAAGAAGAAGGCTTCCGCGATGCGTATCGTATCGCGCTGGGCACCACCTATTATATGGATGATAACTGGACCTTCCGCACCGGTATCGCCTTCGATGACAGCCCGGTTCCGGCTGACAAACGCTCCATCTCCATCCCGGATCAGGACCGTCTGTGGCTGAGCGCCGGTACGACCTATGCCTTCAATGAAGATGCATCGGTAGACGTGGGCGTGTCCTACATGCACGGCCAGAAAGTGACCATCGAAGAGGGTCCGTATACCTTCAAATCTGAAGGTAAAGCCTGGCTGTACGGCGCGAACTTTAACTACGCGTTCTGATAAACGCCGCGCACAAAAAAAGGTGAGCTTCGGCTCACCTTTTTTATTGGCATGGCATCGCGCCCGCCGGTTATTCCGAATCGATATCTTTTGAGCTTCGTAGGACGGGTTAGCCTGCGCACCCGCCACCGCAACGTTACTCAAGGTGGGTGCGCTTCGCTTACCCACCCTACATACCAATAAACGCCGGTTATTCCGAATCGATATCTTTTAAGTCACCCTCAATCGCCTGGGCGTTGGGGTTTTCATTCGGCTGCAGCTTCCCGCCGTTAGCGATAAAGTCGTGGCGCTGGAAATAGGCTTCACGCACCAGGATGTACGGATCGGAGGACTGACGCAGCAGACCGTCGGAATCCAGCAGCTGAGCGCGGGTTTCCAGCCCTTCGACCGTCCATTTCCCCACCGACAGCGGCCAGGTCAGCCAGGAGAGCACCGGATAGAGCGTATCCGCCATATCACCGCCGTCTTCACGCAGCGTAAAGCTGCCGTAGAACGGAAGCTGCACGTAAGGGCCGTAGCCAACATCATAATACCCGAGCGTGCTGCCGAAACGGTGCGGCTCAACGCGCTGCAGTTTCGGGTTCGCCATGCCCGCGACGTCAATAAAGCCGCCCATGCCCAGCAGGGTATTCAGGAAGAAGCGGGTGAAGTGCACCATCCCCTGATACGGGTCGCCGCGCAGGAAGTAGTTCACCATTGACGCTGGCTCTTCAAGGTTGCTGGTAAAGTTGCTCAGGCCGTTACGCGCCGGCTGCGGCACGTAATCGCGCCAGGCCACCGCGACGGGGCGCACCACGTAAGGATCAAGCACGTCGTAGTTGAAGCTGTACATGGTGCGGTTGAACCCTTCAAACGGGTCGGAACGTCCCTGATCATCTGGTGAACTGGCGCAGCCAATAAGCGCTGTGCAGGCCAGCGCAAGCCCGGTCAGGCGAAAATTCATAGCAGTCTCCCTGTAAATGATAACTGTCGCTTCAGGTTCAGGCAGGATGCCCTTTCGCCTGACAAACCAGGCGCATGACCCATGCGGATAATGCCGGTGCGCTACAGGCGCATAAACCTTCAGCACAAGCGATGGCGGAATAACCCGCAGGTGCCCTGGTGCCAGCCGTGACGGGACGCCTCTTGTATCTGATTAATGAGTAAGGTGTTTCCGCCGCTGGCGAGACGTGATTTTAACAGCCAGCGCACGATTGTCTATGCTGCGTCGTCGCGCTACGCCTCCCGCGCGGATGGAGCACGCCGTGCGCGAGACTGTATTGAGCATAGCCGCAGTTTGCCCCTGTGCCGTCAAAGCTTGTCATAACGTAAGGAAATTTGTCTGAATCCTTCCGCAATTCCATACCTTATGGCCCTGACGCGCTACGCTTATTTCGGAGCAATTCGATAACCGGGGAAGATCATGGACAAACTCGATAACGACAAAATTGATAAAACGAGCGACGAACTGGAAGTAGAAAGCCAGGAGAACGAGAGCGGCGAAGAGATTGAGGTGGATGAGGAGCGCCTGCCTTCCAGGGCAATGGCGATCCACGAACATATTCGTCAGGACGGGGAAAAGGAGATGGAGCGCGACGCGATGGCGCTGCTCTGGTCGGCCATCGCCGCCGGGCTGTCGATGGGCGCGTCGCTGCTGGCAAAAGGGATTTTCCACGTCAACCTCGAAGGCGTGCCGGGCGGATTCCTGATTGAGAACCTCGGTTACACCTTCGGATTTATCATCGTCATTATGGCGCGCCAGCAGCTGTTCACCGAGAACACCGTTACCGCCGTGCTGCCGGTGATGCAGAACCCGACCGGTGCCAACATGCTGCTACTGGGCCGCCTGTGGGGCGTGGTGCTGCTGGGTAACCTGATTGGCACTGCGGTCGCCGCCTGGGCATTTGAGTACATGCCTATATTTGACGAAGCGACGCGGGATGCGTTTGTGAAAATCGGTATGGACGTGATGGAGAACTCGCCGCTGGAGATGTTCTCTAACGCCATCATCTCCGGGTGGATTATCGCCACGATGGTATGGATGTTCCCGTCCGCCGGCGCGGCCAAAATCTGGGTAATCATCCTGATGACCTGGCTTATTGCCCTGGCCGACACCACCCATATCGTGGTGGGCGCGGTGGAGATCTTCTACCTGGTGTTCAACGGCAACCTGCACTGGAGCGAGTTTATCTGGCCGTTCGCCCTGCCGACGCTGGCCGGTAACATCTGCGGCGGTACCTTTATATTCGCCCTGCTGAGCCACGCACAGATCAGAAATGACATGATCAACAAGCGCAAAGCCGAAGCCAAAGCGAAAGAAAAAGAAGCGCGTGAAGCCCGCAAGAAAGCGGAAAGCGCAGAGTAAGCCATTGCCAGGGATGGCGACAGAATGAGCAAACGGCCGCGTTACGCTTAACGCGTGATGAAAAAAAGGTATACTAGCGGCCGCGTTGTCCCCTTAGTTAAATGGATATAACGAGCCCCTCCTAAGGGCTAGTTGCAGGTTCGATTCCTGCAGGGGACATATTCCAGCGCCTCTTCTCCTCTTCCTCTTTTTTCCACTGATTCTTCCACCACCCGGAATCCCCCGAATTCCCCCGCTGCACCCTCACACGCCAGCAAAGCGCGTTATAGTTAACGTTAAACGAGACAGCAGGGAGCGACACATGATTATTAACAGTCGGGTTTATCGTCCAGGGCAAGCGGCGCGCACGATTGATATCGACGATATCAGCGACGCGGTTCAGGAGCCGGATGCGTTTATCTGGCTGGGGCTGTGGCAGCCGGATGAGCCGTTTATGCAGACCATTCAGCATGAGTTCGGGCTGCACGAGCTGGCCATTGAAGATGCGCTGACCGCCCATCAGCGGCCCAAAATCGAGCAGTACGGCGACTCGATCTTTATCGTGGTGAAAACCGCGTGCCGGGACGAAAATAACAATATCGAATTTGGCGAAACCCACCTGTTCGTCGGTAAAAACTTTCTGATAAGCGTGCGCCACGGTGCTTCCGAGAGCTATGCGCCGCTGCGTACCCGCGTTGAGGAGCGTCCGGAGATGCTGGAGCACGGGCCGGGGTATGCGCTTTACTGCCTGCTCGATTTTATCGTCGATAACTATCTGGAAATCACCTCATCACTGACCACCCGCATCAACGAGCTGGAGGGCAATATGTTCTGCAGCGAGTTCGATCGCCAGGAGGTGCAGAACGTCTATATGCTACGCCGTCATCTGCTGGCGATCCGCAACGCGGCGCTGCCGGTGGATGAGATCTGTAACCAGCTGATTCGCCTGCATGAGGACATCATCCCCAAAGCGCTGCGCCCTTATCTGCGCGACGTGCAGGATCACGCCCACCATGTGGTGATGGATACCGAGGACATGCGCGAGATGCTCACCAGCGCGATGCACGTTAACCTGGCGCTGGTAACGGTGCAGCAGAACGAAGTGGTGAAAAAGCTGGCGGGCTGGGGGGCGATTCTGGTGGTGCCGACGGTGGTGTTCAGCATGTACGGCATGAACTTTGAGCATATGCCGGAGCTGGATTCGCTGTATGGCTATCCGCTGGCGATGGGCGGGACCGTGGCGGTGTGCTGGCTGCTTTACTGGAAGCTGAAGCGCTCGGGCTGGCTGTAGTCATAAAGCCTGCGGTTTCATGCACGCATGGCTGGCGCTAAGTCTTTTATTTTCAGCAACAAATTACGCCCGGCGCGCAACGGTTACCGGGCGAAAACTATTTTTATTTGCCCGCCCCTGCCACCGCTTGTTTAGCCCGAAATAAAGGATTACAGTAGCGCCCGCAGGCTACCCGAGTAGCCGAGAATTTCAGGTGCAGCGGCAGGCTGACCGGGGGATTTATCCCAAAGTGGTACAGCGGTGGCTCCACCTCTCTATACTAGAACCTTGCGTGAATGATTTGTGCATGTTTATGCATGCGGAGCGATGTAACGTGAAATATTTCTTTATGGGCGTATCGGTAATCGTCTTACTTTGGGCCGGTACTTTCGCCCTCATGATCTGAGCAGCGCCATTGAAAAAGGAGCCTTTCGGCTCCTTTTCTTATTCTGCGCTTTCGGTATGCGCTTTGCTCTCTTTCGGCAGCAGGCCGTCGGCCCGAAACATCGCTTTAATGCCCCGCACCGCCTGACGAATACGGTCGCGGTTCTCAATCAGCGCGAAGCGCACGTGAGTATCGCCATAATCCCCGAAACCAATTCCCGGTGAGACGCAGACTTTCGCGTCCTGCAGCAGCTTTTTCGCAAACTCCAGCGAGCCCATCGCAGCATACTGCTCCGGGATTTTCGCCCAGACATACATCGAGGCTTTCGGGCACTCCACCATCCAGCCCGCTTCGTGCAGTCCTTTGACCAGCACGTCGCGGCGGCGTTTGTACTGCTCAGCGATGTCGCGGACGCACTGCTGATCCCCTTCCAGCGCGGCGATGGCCGCTACCTGCAGCGGGGTGAAGGTGCCGTAATCGTGATAGCTCTTGATCCGCGCCAGGGCGCTCACCAGCTGCTGGTTGCCGACCATGAAACCAATGCGCCAGCCCGCCATGTTGTAGCTCTTGGAGAGGGTGAAGAACTCCACTGCCACGTCGCGCGCACCCGGCACCTGCATGATGGACGGGGCTTTCCAGCCGTCATACACGATGTCGGCGTAAGCGAGATCGTGAACCACCAGCACGTCGTAGCGTTTCGCCAGCGCCACCACTTTTTCGAAGAATTCCAGCTCCACGCACTGCGCGGTCGGATTCGACGGGAAGCCGAGGATCATCATTTTCGGCTTGGGATAGCTCTCGCGGATAGCGCGCTCCAGCTCGTTAAAGAAATCGCCCCCTTCCACCAGCGGTACGGAGCGCACCTGGGCGCCGGCAATCACAGCACCGTAGATGTGAATCGGGTAGCTGGGATTGGGCACCAGCACGGTATCACCGTGGTCTAGCGTCGCCAGCATCAGGTGCGCCAGCCCCTCTTTGGAGCCGATGGTGACAATGGCTTCGCTTTCCGGGTCGATATCCACCTGATAACGATCCTGATACCAGCGCGAAATGGCGCGGCGCAAACGCGGAATGCCGCGTGAGGTGGAGTAGCCGTGGGTGTCCGAGCGCTGAGCCACGGTGCAGAGTTTTTCCACGATATGCGGCGGGGTCGCGCCATCGGGGTTACCCATGCTGAAATCGATAATGTCTTCGCCGCGCCGACGCGCAGCCATTTTCAGTTCAGCAGTGATATTGAATACATACGGGGGAAGACGATCGATACGCGAAAAACGACGAACAGGACTGGAATCAGCCATGGTTTCCTCTCAGATGACGTAAGCGCCCGGACCGTCCGAGCGACGCTGCCACAAACGTGGCCTGTAGAGAAAATAGCCTGAAAAATTTTATGCTGTCGAGAGGGAAAGCAAAAAATAATTTTCTGGCGCGTAAAGGGGAAGTCCGTTTCGGCAAAATAAAAAAGCGGAAATCCCTGCGCGCGGCCAGTAACCCTGCGGCAACATACAGGTTACCCGCCTCTTGTTACGATCCGCGTCATCTGCCCGCTGCCAGGCTTGCAGTGTTACAATCCATAAAGCCCCTTTTATAAAAAGGGTTTTCCGGATATCGCCTGCTGCATGCACAGCGCTGGTCATTCCGCGTCAGGTTTTCTATGATGCCTCTTTTACTGCCTGCCGTGGATAACCCGTGCACGAAATCTTTAACATGCTGCTGGCGGTGTTCGATCGCGCCGCGCTGATGCTCATCTGCCTGTTCTTCCTGATCCGAATCCGCCTGTTCCGCGAGCTGCTGCATAAGAATGCCCATACGCCGAAAGAGCTGCTGGCGGTGACGGCAATCTTCTCGATGTTTGCCCTGTTCAGCACCTGGTCAGGGGTGCACGTCGAAGGCTCGCTGGTTAACGTGCGTATTATCGCAGTGATGGCCGGGGGCATTCTGTTTGGCCCGTGGGTAGGCGCCATTACCGGCGTGATCGCCGGGGTTCACCGCTATCTCATCGATATTGGCGGCATCACTTCCATACCTTGTCTTATCACCAGCATTACCGCCGGGTTCATCGCCGGCTGGATCCACGTCAAAGTGCCGAAAGCGCAGCGCTGGCGCGCCGGCATCCTCGGCGGGATGCTGTGCGAAACCCTGACCATGATCCTGGTGGTGCTATGGGCACCTTCCGTTTCGCTGGGGCTGGATATCGTGTCGAAGATCGGTATCCCGATGATCCTCGGCACCGTCTCTATCGGCTTTATTGTGCTGCTGGTGCAGAGCGTAGAGGGCGAAAAAGAGGCCATCGCCGCGCGGCAAGCGAAGCTGGCGCTGGATATCGCTAACAAGACGCTGCCGCTGTTTCGCAAAGTGAACGGCGAGTCGCTGCGCCAGGTGTGCGAGATCATTCGCCGGGATATCAATGCCGATGCAGCGGCGATCACCAACAATGAGCGCGTGCTGGCCTACGTCGGCGTGGGGGAAGAGAACTACCGCCGGGGCAATGACTCGCTGAGCCCGACCACCTGGCAGGCGATCCGCTACGGCAAAATCATCATCAAAAACAATGATGAAGCGCACCGCACCCCGGAAATTCACTCGATGATCGTGATACCGCTGTGGGAAAAAGGGGAAGTAACCGGCACGCTGAAGATCTACTACTGCCACGCGCACCAGATCACCTCGTCGCTGCAGGAGATGGCGGTTGGCCTGTCGCAGATCATCTCCACCCAGCTGGAAGTCTCCCGCGCCGAGCAGCTGCGCGAGATGGCGAATAAAGCGGAGCTGCGCGCGCTGCAGAGCAAAATCAATCCGCATTTCCTGTTTAACGCCCTCAACGCGATCTCCTCTTCAATACGGCTCAATCCGGACACCGCGCGCCAGCTGATTTTTAATCTCTCGCGCTACCTGCGCTATAACCTTGAATTAAAAGATGACGAACAGATCGACATCAAGCGCGAGCTGTATCAGATCAAGGATTACATCGCCATTGAGCAGGCGCGCTTCGGCGATAAGCTGACGGTGATCTACGACATTGACGAAGAGGTGAACTGCGTGGTGCCGAGCCTGCTGATCCAGCCGCTGGTGGAGAACGCCATTGTGCACGGCATTCAGCCGCGTAAAGGCAAAGGCGTGGTAACCATCAGCATCGCCGAGGCCGGAAACCGGGTGCGCATTGCGGTGCGCGATACCGGACACGGCATCGACCAGCAGGTGATTGACCGCGTAGAGGCGAACGAGATGCCGGGCAACAAGATTGGCCTGTTGAATGTGCATCACCGGGTGAAACTGCTCTATGGCGAAGGGCTGCATATCCGTCGTCTCGATCCCGGCACCGAAATTGCGTTTTACGTCCCGAACACCGCCCCGTCGCAGCAGATGGCCGCCGCGGCGCCCTGGCCTGAGGAGAAAGGATGAAAGTTATCATCGTCGAGGATGAGGTGCTGGCCCAGCAGGAGCTGAGCTGGCTGATAAAAACCCACAGTCAGATGGAGATCGTCGGCACCTTTGAGGACGGGCTGGACGTGCTGAAGTTTTTGCAGCACAACAAGGTGGACGCCATTTTTCTCGACATCAACATTCCTTCGCTCGACGGCGTACTGCTGGCGCAAAATATCAGCCAGTTCGCGCATAAGCCGTTTATCGTGTTTATCACCGCCTGGAAAGAACATGCGGTAGAAGCCTTCGAGCTGGAGGCGTTTGATTACATCCTTAAGCCGTATCAGGAGTCGCGCATCATCACCATGTTGCAGAAGCTGGAAGCCGCTGCTCAGCAGCAACAGCCGCAGGCCGCAGCGCCCGCCAGCCGGGAAAGCGCGACCATTAACCTGATCAAAGATGAGCGCATCATCGTTACCGACATCAACGACATTTACTACGCCGAAGCGCACGAGAAGATGACGTTTGTTTATACGCGCAAAGAGGCTTACGTGATGCCGATGAACATCACCGAATTTTGCAGCCGCCTGCCGGAGGCGCACTTCTTCCGCTGCCACCGCTCGTATTGCGTTAACCTGAGCAAAATCCGTGAAATCGAACCCTGGTTTAACAACACCTACATTCTGCGCCTGCGGGATCTCGATTTTCAGGTGCCGGTGAGCCGCAGCAAGGTGAAGGAGTTCCGCCAGCTGATGCGCCTGTAGCGCGACAAACAGTAAGGGCGCCGTCTGGCGCCCTTTACGTTTACAGTACCTGTCCCAGCGTCTGCCGCAGATGCGCGCCGGCACCCAGCAGGCCCGGGTTGTCATGCACGATCAGATAGACCGGAATATCCTGGACGTAGCTTCTGAAGCGGCCCTTATCTTCAAACCCACCACGGAAGCCCGACGCGCGGAAGAAGTCGAGGAAGCGCGGCACGATGCCGCCTGCGATATAGACTCCGCCAAAGGTACCGAGGTTAAGCGCCAGGTTGCCGCCGAAGCGCCCCATGATGACGCAGAACAGCGACAGCGCGCGACGGCAGTCGATGCAGGTGTCTGACAGCGCACGGGTGGTGATCTCTTTCGGCAGCAGATTTTCCGGCAGGCGACCATCTGACTTAACAATAGCGCGGTAAAGGTTGACCAGCCCCGGTCCGGACAGCACGCGCTCCGCCGAAACGTGGCCCAGCTCCGCGCGCAGCTCTTCGAGGATAATCCCCTCTTCTTCGCTGTTCGGCGCGAAATCAACGTGGCCGCCCTCGCCCGGCAGGCTGACCCAGCGCTTATCGACGTGAACCAGATGCGCGACGCCCAGCCCGGTGCCCGCGCCGTACACGGCGACAGGTTTACCTTCCACCGGTTCGGTGCCGCCAAACTGAATCAGGTGATCCCGTTTCAGCATCGGGATCGCCATTGAGACAGCGGTGAAGTCGTTGATGATTTCCAGATGATCAAAGCCGAGGTTGGCTTTCATTTCGGCGATGGAGAATTCCCACGTGTGGTTCGTCATCGCTACCCAGTCGCCGGTAATCGGACAGGCAATGGCGATACAGCCATCGGTCACGGCCACGTTTTGCTCTTCAAGGTAAACGCGCACCACCGCTTCGAGCGAAGGATAGTCCAGCCCGGACCAGGTTTTCTCGCAGGAAATATCGCCGGTTGCGAGGTCACAAAGCGCCAGACGGGCGTTGGTCCCACCCACATCACCCACCAAAGCATATTTTGTCATTATTCAACTGCTCCGCTTAAGTCAGAATAAGTCCCTGGAACACTGTAATTTCAAGGCGCAAGAACAACAATGACCATAGCATAAGGGCTCCGGTATTATTGAAGCAAATCACAGAAAGGGAATACGCTTTCTGCTCGCCTGTAACGCGCGCTTCCCGCGCCCGCCCGCCACATTGAGCCGCCACATGCGCCCCCGGACAAGGGGAATCTTCTGCTTCTCCTGGCGTCGTATCGCTACGTCAGAATTTTTTGGAAGCGTTACCAGTCACGCGCCGGGTAGAGTGTGATCTGCTTCATGCTTCTGTATGCTGGATTTCACAGAACGCACAGGGGAAGTGAAAGAGAGAGTAAGGTGATGCCTGCCGGATTTTGTGTAACCGTATACACTTATCATTTTCTCACTGATGGGGCAGCGCTATGGGCTATCAGCCAGATGCATCACGCTATGAACACATGGAATACCGCCGCTGCGGGCGCAGCGGCTTAAAGCTTCCCGCTATTTCGCTCGGGCTGTGGCACAACTTCGGCGATGCCACACTGGTGGAAAACAGCCGCCAGCTGCTGCGTCGTGCTTTCGATCTGGGGATCACCCACTTCGATCTGGCGAACAACTATGGCCCGCCTCCCGGTTCGGCTGAGAGCAACTTTGGTCGTATTCTGAAGGAAGACTTCAGCGCCTGGCGCGACGAGCTGATCCTCTCCACCAAAGCCGGCTATACCATGTGGAATGGGCCTTATGGCGACTGGGGTTCGCGTAAATATCTTATCTCCAGCCTCGACCAGAGCCTGAAGCGCATGGGTGTCGACTACGTGGACATCTTCTACCACCATCGTCCTGATCCGGACACGCCGCTGGAAGAAACCATGCGCGCACTCGATCACGTGGTGCGTCAGGGGAAAGCGCTGTACGTGGGTATTTCCAACTACCCTGCCGCGCAGGCCGCAGAAGCCATCGACATTCTTAATCAGCTCGGCACGCCGTGCCTGATCCACCAGCCGAAGTACTCGATGTTTGAGCGCTGGGTTGAAGACGGTCTGCTGGATGTGCTGCAGGAAAAAGGCGTCGGCAGCATCGCGTTTTCACCGCTGGCGGGCGGCCAGCTGACCGATCGCTATCTCAACGGCATTCCGGCGGACTCGCGCGCGGCCAGCGACAGCCGCTTTCTCAATCCGGACCAGATCACCGAAGCGAAGCTGGAAAAAGTGCGCCAGCTCAATGCCATCGCCGAACGTCGCGGGCAAAAGCTGTCTCAGATGGCGCTCGCCTGGGTGCTGCGCGACGAGAAAGTAACGTCGGTGTTAATTGGGGCCAGCAAGACCGCGCAAATCGACGACGCGGTTGCCATGCTGAGCAACCGGGCATTCAGCGCGGCGGAGCGCCAGGAGATTGACGCGATCCTCGTGTAAGCCTGGCCCTTTAGGATTAAACTTAAATGTAAGGGTATCGCCTCTGTTTAAGAGTAATAGCACTGCTCAGGGGCTTTACAGCTTTGTAACATCCTCCTCAACAGGCCTCTGGGGCCACGATCGTGAGGAGAGAAGTATGTTCAGGTCACTGATTCTTGCAGCAGCGCTACTGGTCGCCACGCCATTAGTGGCCAACGCCGGGGAAATCACCCTGTTGCCATCCATAAAATTACACATTGGCGATCGCGACGACCGCGGTAACTACTGGGACGGCGGCCACTGGCGCGATCGCGACTACTGGCACCGGAATTATGAATGGCGTAAGAACCGCTGGCACCGTCACGACAACGGTTGGCACCGCGGCTGGGACAAGCGCAAAGCCTGGGAGCGCGGCTACCGCGAAGGCTGGCGTGACCGGGACGATCACCGCGGCTGGGGCAAACATGGCCGTGGACACGGGCACAGACATCACCACTGATTAAAAAAAGGGAGCCGCGGCTCCCTTTTTACTTTCCTGCGGTTACAACCCCATCGCGGTGCCCACCAGCAGCCAGAGATTGAGCGCAACCACCAGCACCACAATCAACCAGCCGATACGTCGCACCAGCGTGGTGTTAACCAGCTCGCCCATCAACTTAGGATTGCTGGTAAAGATCAGCAGCGGCACCAGCGCCAGCGCGATACCAAAGCTCAGCAGCACCTGGCTCATCACCAGAATACGCGTCGGGTCCAGCCCCATCAGAATGACAATGAACGACGGGGCCATAGTAATGGAACGACGCACCCAGAGTGGAATATGGAAGCGCACAAATCCCTGCATCACCACCTGTCCGGCGAGGGTGCCGACCACGGTGGATGACAGACCGGCAGCCACCAGGCTCAAACCGAAGATAGTTGCCGCGGCATGGCTCAACAGCGGCTCCAGCGTCAGGTAAGCTTCATCGAGATCCGCCACGCCGGTGTGGCCGCTGAAGTGAAACGCCGCGGCTGCGGTAGCCATCATTGCGAGGTTAACGAAGCCGGCGATGGTCATGGCAATCGCCACGTCCCATTTTGTGGCGCTGTAGCGCTCTTTGCGGCTGCCATCGTGCAGGTTCTGGGTCAGAGAAGAGTGCAGGTAAATCACGTGCGGCATGATGGTTGCGCCCAGCACGCCAGCGGCCAGATACACCGCTTCGGTATTCGGCAGGCTCGGGATTGCCATGCCCCTGGCGAGCGGTGCCAGCGCTGGCTGAGAGAAGATCAGTTCAACGATATAGGCCGCCGCCACAAACAGCAGCAGACCGCCGATCACTCTTTCCAGCGGTTTCTGGCCCCGGCTTTGCAGCATCAGGATCAGGAAGGTGGCGATCCCGGTAAGAATGGCTCCTTGTAACAGCGAAACGCCAAGCAGTAGCTTGAAGCCGATAGCCGCCCCGATAAATTCGGCCAGATCGGTGGCCATGGCGATGATTTCCGCCTGCACCCAGTAGAACCAGACTACCGGACGCGGATAGTGGTCACGGATCTGCTCCGCCAGGTTTTTCCCGGTAGCAATGCCGAGCTTGGCCGACAATACCTGGATCAGCATTGCCATCAGGTTCGCCCAGACCACCACCCACAGCAGCTGGTAGCCAAATGCGGCACCGGCCTGAATGTTAGTGGCGAAGTTACCGGGATCGATATAACCAATGGCGGCGATGAACGCCGGCCCCATCAGGGCGAGCCGCATTTTACGCGCTGTACGCCCACTGCTTCTTTCAACGCGACTGTTAGTCATGCTCTGCCTCTGAGATATAGCCTTTGCTATGTTTCATGCTATCAAAATGCGAATGATTATCAAGATCATTAAGAGCATTTAACGTGATGATTGTGATAGCTGATAACAATAGAAGGCAGGAGTATGAATCGAGGCCCGCTTCTGGCGGGACGTAAGGAAAAGTGTAGCACAGCAATTTAACTTTTCACTTCTTTACTTAACATAGCGGAAATGTATGGCAGATCACTATTTTTGAGTCACGTCACACGGCATTACTATACTGTGCATTTGATCTCGTTTTATTCATGCTTGTTGCATAGAATGTGCACCGAAACTTAACCTGCCTCATATTCGGAGCACACATGTCCCGCGTTCTGCACTTTATTCTGGCACTCGCGTTTGTCGCACTGCTTGCCTGGCTGGTCAGCAATGACCGCAAAAAAATTCGTTTAAACTATATCGGTCTGCTGTTAGTGATCGAAGTGCTGCTTGCGTGGTTCTTCCTTAACTCTAACGTCGGTCTGGGCTTTGTAAAGGGCTTCGCCGATATGTTCGAGAAGCTGCTCGGCTTCGCGAATGAAGGGACGAACTTCGTATTTGGCAATATGAACGATCAGGGTCTGGCTTTCTTCTTCCTGAAAGTGCTCTGCCCTATCGTCTTTATTTCCGCGTTAATCGGTATTCTGCAGCATATTCGTATCCTGCCGATTATCATCCGCGCTATCGGTACGGTTCTCTCTAAAGTGAACGGTATGGGTAAGCTGGAATCTTTCAACGCGGTAAGCTCGCTGATTCTGGGACAATCAGAAAACTTCATCGCCTATAAGGATATTCTTGGCAAGATGTCGCAAAACCGCATGTACACCATGGCGGCCACCGCGATGTCTACCGTATCGATGTCGATCGTTGGTGCTTACATGACCATGCTGAAGCCGCAGTACGTTGTGGCTGCGCTGGTGCTTAACATGTTCAGTACCTTTATCGTGCTCTCCATCATCAACCCGTACCGTGTTGAAAACGAAGAAGATCTGCAGATGGCGAATCTGCATGAAGGTCAGAGCTTCTTCGAAATGCTCGGTGAATACATTCTGGCAGGTTTCAAAGTCGCGATTATCGTTGCGGCGATGCTGATCGGCTTTATCGCCCTGATCTCCGGTCTTAACGCGCTGTTCGCGGCGGTACTGGGCATCTCCTTCCAGGGTATCCTCGGCTACATCTTCTACCCGGTGGCCTGGGTGATGGGCGTGCCGGCGCAGGAAGCGCTGCAGGTGGGCAGTATCATGGCGACCAAACTGGTCTCTAATGAATTCGTTGCGATGATGGATCTGCAGAAAATTGCCACCACGCTGTCGCCGCGTGCGGAAGGCATTCTGTCCGTATTCCTCGTCTCCTTCGCGAACTTCTCCTCTATCGGCATCATCGCCGGTGCGATCAAAGGCCTGAACGAAGAGCAGGGTAACGTGGTTTCCCGCTTCGGCCTGAAGCTGGTATACGGTTCAACGCTGGTGAGCGTGCTCTCTGCATCAATCGCTGCGCTGGTACTGTAAGTTTTCCAGACCAAAACCGGAGCCACGGCTCCGGTTTTTTTATGCCTGCAGATCGGCGAGCGGCTGCGGTTTTCCGGTGAGCCAGCCCTGTAAATATTCCACCCCAAGACGCAGCAGCAGTTCGCGCTGAGCCTCGGTTTCAACGAATTCCGCCACCACGCTAAGGTTTTTCACCCGCGCCAGCTCGCAGATAGATTTCACAATCATGGCATCCATCGAGTCGGTGACAATATCCTTCACAAAGCTGCCGTCGATTTTAATGATGCTGGCCTGCAGGCTTTTCAGCCGCTCGTAATTGGCATACCCGGTGCCAAAGTCATCAATGGCGATACTGAATCCCGCAACACGCAGCAGGCTGAGATTCTGAATACTGGCTTCGGAGTGGGAAAACGCCTGCTCTTCGGTGATTTCGATGATGACGTGGCTGACCGGCACGGCGTAGCGCGTAAACAGCGCGATAATGTGCTGGGCGGTGTCCTTACGCATCAGCGTCATCGGCATCAGGTTGACCGAGAAACGCGGCGTGTTCTGCTGAGCCGGATGCGCCTGCAGCCATGCCAGCATCGTTTCCACCACCAGCAGATCGAAGCGGGCGCTCAGGTTGAACTGGGCAATAATGGGAATGAATTTGTCCGGCGTAATAATTTCGCCGTCGCAGTTCAGTCGGGTAAGAATTTCGTGATATCCCTGCCCGCTGGCGTTTACTATCGGCTGGGCATGCAGCAGCACACCACCTTCATCCAGCGCGCGCTTCACCTTCTGCAGCATAAACACCCGCTCGCTGGTCTGGCCCGATACCACCGCCTGTCTGCCGTTCAGCGGCAGCACCCGGTCCGCCGCCGATGCCTGCTCCGCCAGATAGCTGAGCTGGCCGAGAGTCGGTTGCAGGTTAGTGATATCGCTGTCTGCCACCGCCCATGCGGCGCTGAAATCGATCTCCAGCCAGTGATGATTCCAGCGGATCTTACGGCTGTTGAGCGACTCGACCATATGCGTGAGCCGCGCCTGGGGGGCCGGGCCGGTCAGGCTTATCAGCAGCTCGTTGCCTGGCAGCTGGAATACGCACTCCCCTTCCTGCAGCCATTGCTGTAGCAGCTTGTTGATAGTGACCTTACAGTGCACACGCATCATCATGCCGTAATGGCGGCTGAGAAATTCGAGGTTGTTCATACGCAGACAGCACAGGTACGGGGTCTGATGCTGGGCCAGGCTCTGCTCAAGCGCGCGCAGGTTCGGCAGCTGCGTCAGAGGGTCAGTGAGCGCCTGCTCCTGCCAGAGGCGTTTCGCCCATTCGCTTTTGCGAAACAGCCGGGTCATATAGAGCAGGCAAATAGTAAACGAGACGAACACCGACAGCGCAAATGAGAGTGAATACTCGCTCTTCAGCCCGAGCAGGAAATTATGGTTATAGGTCAGAAGCAGCCACGCGGAAACTGACCAGCTGAGTAAAATAAACCGGTGCCCAAGCTTGCGTATGCCAAGCGTGAAAATGACAAAAATTATCGGCACCAGATAGCCACTCAGCAGAATCGAATTATGGGAAGAACAGAGCAATATCAGAGTTAATGCGAGGGTACTAATCCAGCCGATAACAAAGCATCTTTTATCCGCGGCCATGCAGGGAATAATACAGGCACGCCACAGCGTTTTTGCATAGCGTGGCGTTAATATCATGCGTAACGGGAAATAAAAAATCAGGGTAAACATCAGTGATGCGACAATTAAACTTAACGTATCAACGATGCGGTAGAGAACAGAATCGGAAATAAAAAATGAGGATATCTCAGCGGGAAAGGCGACATATTTCCCCGCCAGCGCCATCAATAATTTCATCAGGCACGGGGCGATAAACCCTAACCAGAAAATCCTGACGCCCATGCGGCTATCCGGCAATCCGTAGCGCCAGCGCCGCCCGAGGATCAGGCGCACCGCCGCGCAGCAGGCCAGCACCGGAATCACCTGGCACCCTACCAGCGTGAGGTTCTGCAATGCAGAGAGCTGCCACTCGTTATAATTGACCAGCGCCAGGGTAATGCAAATACCGGCAATAGCATGGCGACCAAAAATAAGCAGCAGCGCCAGCATTACGCTCAGTGGTAGCCAGGTCAGATACAGCGCCTGACCTTCAATAACCGCCCGGGGAGCAATAACGCGGGAAAAAGGCAGCGTCAGTAAACATAATGCAAACGCTATGAGGTTATATTTAAATGAAGTGTAATATTTATTTATCATTATGGTTAATAATTCGATCCTGTATGCAATTAATAGCGGCCAGGATGGTATGTTTATTTCGTATACAGTGCAAGCCCGGAATTATATTCAGACTCCATGCCGTCGCTAAATAAGAATATGTAACTAATTCATAGTTTGTGTGAAAGCATAATTTTCACGGCGGGAAAACAAAAAACCCCCGCTTTTCAGCGAGGGTTTGAAATGTGGTGGAGCTAAGCGGGATCGAACCGCTGACCTCCTGCATGCCATGCAGGCGCTCTCCCAGCTGAGCTATAGCCCCACGAAGATGTTTTGTTACGCACCAGACCTTGCGGGATGAAGGTTTGGTGGAGCTAAGCGGGATCGAACCGCTGACCTCCTGCATGCCATGCAGGCGCTCTCCCAGCTGAGCTATAGCCCCGTTGCGAACACATCAAATCGTGTTAACGGGCGGCATGATAAGAATTCCACACCATAGTGTCAACGGCAAAATCGTCCTCGTCGTTCAAATGCTGAAAAAGCCAGCGTTTTCCCATTCTTAGCCGCGTAGCGGCTCACAAAACCCGCCACATTAACGTTTTCTCGTAAAAGGATGTTATAAAATGAACCCGTAATAACCTTACGCAACTTCGGGAAATACTATGCTCAAGGAAAGGATGACTCCGGAAGAGCTGGCGCAGGAAACGGGATTTAGCCGCCAGACCATTAATAAATGGGTTCGTAAGCAGGGCTGGGAAACTTCGCCCAGGCCCGGGGTGCAAGGTGGTAAGGCGCGTTTGATTCACGTAAATCAGCAGGTTCGCGACTTTCTTCTCAGCGCCACGCGGCAAAGCCATAACGCAGTAACGATCGGCATGATACCGGTCGAAAATTCGTCAGAGAGCCTGATACTCAGCTCGCTGCGCGAAATGACGGAACAGGAGCAAAAGCACTTTGCTTCGCTTCTGCTCAGGGAAGGGATTGACGGCGTCCTGCGTCGTCTTGGGATCCGTAACAGCGACTAGCCTATGATAATGTTCAAATCGCAAATGACGCCGGGCGATCTTGCCGAACTGTCCGGCTACAGCCCGCAGACCATCAACAAGTGGGTGCACGCCCAGCGCTGGCAGACGCGCAAAATTAAAGGGGTGAAAGGCGGGAAAGCGCACGTCATCATCATTTCCGACCCGGTGCGTCTGTTCATCATTAACACCAGTAAGATGCGTAAGCGTTACCCTGAACTGAGCCGCGCTGAGGAGCCACACGTTCCCTATGGCAGCGTGCAGGATAACGTTGAGCGCCAGATGACCGAGGCGATTCGCGCCATGTCAGAGAGCGAACAGCGGCGGCTGGCGGCGCTTCTGCTGCGCGAAGGCGTGACGGGGTTGCTGGGTAAGCTCGGCATCGGCGATGCCGCTTAAGAAAAAGCCTCCGGACGGAGGCTTTTTTGCAGGCAAAAAACTCAGTTGTTTACCGGAATAACCGCGCCTTTATACTTGGTACGGATCCAGTCCTGAATCTCTTTCGAGTGCAGTACGTTAACCAGTGCAACGATGTCTTTCTTCTTCTCGTCGCCGCGGTGTACGGTGATGATGTTGGCATACGGGTTGTTCTCGCCGCTTTCAACAGCGATCGGATCTTTTACCGGATCCAGGCTCGCGTCGATGGCGTAGTTGGCGTTGATCACCACCGCGTCGCCTTCATCATTGTTGTACATCTGCGGCAGCAGAGAGCCTTCCACGTTCGGCAGGAACTTCAGCTTTTTCGGGTTCTCCACGATGTCGCTGATGCGCGCGGCCACTTTATCCACGCCCGGCTTCAGTTTGATCACGCCTTCGCGCTCGAAGATGGAGAGGATACGTCCCTCTTCTGCAACGGCGTCACGCATAATCACTTTCCCGCCTTCCGGCAGATCTTTCAGCGATTTGAATTTTTTAGAGTAGATGCCGATCGGCTCGATGTGAATCGCGCCAGCGCTGACGAAATCATAGGTTTTATCGCCTTCGTGATCTTTCAGCACGCTGTTCAGGTAAGGAATGTGCTGGAAGTAGTTGGCGTCGATATCGCGGCTGGAGAGCGCGGTGTTCGGCAGAATGTAATCCTGGAACGGACGGATTTCGAGATCGATACCCTGTTTAGCAAGGATCGGCTTCGCCTGCTCAAGAATTTCCGCGTGCGGCACGTTGGACGCGCCTACGGTCAGGGTGTCAGCCCAGGCTGAGACGCTCAGGGTGGCTGCGGCAATCAGTGTCAGTACTTTTTTCATGATGTTGTGGTCTCAATATTATTAGCGTTTGTCTAACAGAGAGGTAATAACGTCGCCGCAGAACTGGATAATGAACACGATGATCAGAATGGTCACCGTCGCCACCAGCGTGACGTCGTTATGGTTGCGCTGGAATCCTTCCAGATAAGCCAGATTTCCTAACCCGCCTGCACCGATCACACCGGCCATCGCGCTATAGCTCACCAGCGCAATCAGGGTGACGGTAATACCTGAAACCAACGCGGGCGAGGATTCAGGCAGTAAAACCCGGAAAACCAACGTGCTCAGACGCGCGCCCATCGAGCGGGTCGCCTCAATCACGCCTTTATCCACTTCACGCAGCGCGATCTCCACGAGGCGTGCGTAGAACGGCGCAGCACCGACAATCAGCGCTGGCAGTGCTGCATCAGCCCCGAGAATGGTGCCGACGATGCTTTTGGTAAACGGGATCAGCAGCACGATCAGGATGATGAACGGAATGGAGCGGAAAATGTTCACCACCAGCGAAATCACGCTGTAGACAGCCCGGTTCTGGAACAGCCCGCCGCGCGCGGTCAGGAACAGCGCCAGGCCCAGCAGCAGCCCTAATGCAAAGGTCGCGACGCCGGAGAGTGCGGTCATGTACAGCGTCTCCTGGGTGGCCGCCCAGAGTTGGTCCCACTTCAGATGGGGAAACAGGTTCTCAGGCATACTTCACCACCTCAGTGTCGATCTCATGCAGCTGTAAATCGTTAAGAATATTGTTCAGTTGTTCCGGCGTAGCGACGACGTGCAGCCAGAGCTGCCCGAACACGCCGTGCGCGGTCTGGGTCATCTTGCCGTGCAGAATATTGAACGGCAGGCCGTAGCGCAGGGTCAGTTCCCCGACCACCGGCTGATGGGTACTCAGGCCGACAAACGTCAGCTTAATAACGTTGCCGTCCAGCCCGGCGGCCAGTTCCGGATTAAACGCCTCTTCTTCAGCATACTGGCTGACCTGACGCACAAACTGACGCGTGATCGGCTGCTGCGGATGGGTAAAGACGTTCAGCACTTCGCCCTCTTCCACCACTTTGCCGTTTTCCATCACCGCCACGCGATCGCAGATTTTGCGCACCACGTGCATCTCGTGGGTGATGAGCACGATGGTCAGTTTGAACTTGCGGTTAATGTCCAGCAGCAGATCGAGGATCTGATCGGTAGTTTGCGGGTCCAGCGCCGAGGTGGCTTCGTCGCACAGCAGCACGTCCGGATTGTTCGCCAGCGCGCGGGCGATACCGACACGCTGCTTCTGTCCGCCGCTCAGCTGCGACGGATAGGCGTTCTCGCGGCCGCGTAGTCCGACAAGATCGATAAGCTCGGCAACACGGGCATTGATTTTTGCTTTTGGCGTACCGGCAATCTGCATGGAAAACGCAATGTTTTCACTGACGGTGCGCGACCACAGCAGGTTGAAATGCTGGAACACCATGCTGATTTTCAGACGCGCCTGGCGCAGCGTTTCGCCGCGGGCGGCGGAAATATCCTGCCCGTTCACCGTCACGGTGCCGGACGTCGGTTTTTCCAGGCCATTCAGCAGGCGGATCAGGGTACTTTTACCCGCGCCGCTGTAGCCGATAATGCCGTAAATTTGCCCCTGTTCGATGGAGAGATTCACATCGTCCACGGCGGTAATGGGGTCGGTGCCGTGTTTAAAAATCTTCGAAATGTTCCTGAGAACGATCATAGGTGTTGTTATCCGGCGTTGCGCAAAGCAAAAGTTTGTAGCCTGTCCGCTTTTATAAATAGCGGTATAGACGTCTGGACGATAATAAACAAGGGCCAGATAATTTGAAATAACAAAAACGTCGACATTTATAACATTAGTGAATAAAAAGCACCTCTGATGCCGTTAATGCACTCAATTTGTACATTTAATATTCGCAGCGGGAATGAATATTTTTAACTATCGATTGCCGGGAAAGGCATAACGAAGGGTGTCAGGTGTCTGATTTTGAGGCAGAAAACCGCTAAAACCGACATTTTTAGCCATGTACATAGCCAGACGACTAAACGGCCTGACATCCTGATGGCTAAATTAGCAGATAATATTACTTTTCGTTCTAATCACCTTAGAAAGGTTCTTTAGTCGCCGCCATTTTTCAGTTCAGGATGCGTTCCAACTACCCTGTCTGGAGAATGCATATGGCCATCGTGAATGACGTCGTGGCACTGATTGGCAACACGCCGCTGCTGCGTTTGAGCAAGCTGGATACTGGTCCCTGTGAACTGCTGCTGAAACTGGAGAACCAGAACCCCGGCGGCTCGATAAAAGATCGCGTGGCGCTGTCGATGATTGAGGATGCGGAGCGACGCGGCGTCCTGAAACCCGGTGGCACCATTATTGAAGCCACGGCGGGCAATACCGGCCTCGGGCTGGCGCTGATCGCGGCGCAAAAAGGCTATCAGCTGATCCTTGTGGTGCCGGATAAGATGAGCCGCGATAAGATCTTTCACTTGCGGGCGCTCGGTGCCCGGGTACTGCTGACGCGCTCAGACGTCAATAAAGGGCACCCCGCCTACTATCAGGATTATGCCCGTCGCCTCGCGGCAGAGACGCCCGGCGCCTTCTATATCGATCAGTTTTCAAACCCGGCGAATGCGCTGGCGCATCTCACCACCACCGGACCCGAACTGACTGCCCAGAGCGAGGGGGCCATTGATGCCGTAGTGGTCGGCGTCGGCTCCGGCGGCACGCTGGGCGGCTTACAGGCCTGGTTTAACGAGGTATCGCCGCATACCGAATTTATCCTCGCCGACCCCGATGGCTCGGTGCTGGCCGACCAGGTGGAACACGGGAAGTATGGCGACGCCGGAGCCTGGCGCGTGGAGGGGATCGGCGAGGATTTTATTCCGCCGCTGGCAAGGCTGGAAGGCGTGCGGCGCGCATACCGCATCAGCGACGCCGAGGCGTTCGCCACCGTCCGGGAGCTGCTGAAAATGGAGGGTATTCTGGCGGGCTCCTCCACCGGCACGCTGCTGGCAGCGGCGCTGCGCTATTGCCGCGCCCAGACCACACCGAAGCGTGTGGTCACCTTCGCCTGCGACAGCGGTAACAAGTACCTGTCGAAGATGTTTAACGACGACTGGCTGCGCCAGCAGGGTCTGCTCACGCCCCCGCAAACCGGCGATCTGCGCGATCTGATTGCTTTCCGTCATGACGAAGGGGCCACCGTGGTCACCGCGCCGGACGATACCCTCGCTGCCGTGCTGGCGCGAATGCGGCTGTACGACATCTCCCAGTTGCCGGTACTGGCGCAGGGCGAGGTAGTGGGCATTGTCGATGAGTGGGATCTGCTGGCGCACGTGCGCGGCGACAGTGCGCGCTTCCTGACACCGGTCTCTGATGCCATGACCCGCCACGTAGAAACCCTTGATGCCGCCAGCCCGGAAAGCGCCCTGCATGACATTTTTGCCCGCGGTCACGTTGCTGTCGTCACGCGTAACGGCGCGTTCTCAGGACTCATCACCCGCAGCGACGTACTGAATCGCTGGCGTAACCGCCTCGAATAATAAGGAGTAGATAATGACTAAATTTGCCACACTGAGCGTGCACAGCGGTGCGTTTTCGGATCAATACGGCGCGGTAATGCCGCCGATCTATGCCACCTCAACCTTTGCCCAGCCTGCCCCAGGCCAGCACACCGGATACGAATACTCGCGCAGCGGTAACCCGACCCGCGCCGCGCTGGAAAACGCCATTGCTGAACTGGAAGGCGGCACGCGCGGTTACGCCTTTGCTTCAGGCCTCGCGGGCATCGCCACGGTGCTGGAACTGCTGGATAAAGAGAGCCATATCGTGGCGGTGGATGACGTCTATGGCGGCACCTGGCGTCTGATGGAAAACGTGCGCCGTCGCACCGCCGGGTTAAAAATCAGTTGGGTAAAACCCGACAATCTGGCCGCTATTGAGGCTGCCATTCAGCCAGATACCCGCATGATCTGGGTGGAAACGCCAACCAACCCGCTGCTCAAGCTGGCGGATCTGCGCGCCATCGCGGCCATCGCCCGACGCCACGGCGTGATGAGCGTAGCGGATAATACCTTCGCCTCGCCGGCAATTCAGCGTCCGTTGGCGCTGGGCTTCGATATTGTGGTGCACTCCGCGACAAAATACCTGAATGGCCACTCCGATGTGGTGGCGGGTCTGGTGGTGGTGGGCGATAACCCGGCGCTGGCAGAGCAGCTGGCGTATCTGCACAACGCGGTGGGCGGTGTGCTCGATCCGTTCAGCAGTTTCCTGACGCTGCGCGGCATTCGCACGCTGGATCTGCGCATTGAGCGCCACAGCAAAAACGCGCTGGCGGTGGCGGAGTGGCTGGAGGGGCATGCGCAGGTGGAGAAAGTCTGGTTCCCGTGGCTGGCATCGCATCCTCAGCATGCGCTGGCGCGCGAGCAGATGTCGCAGCCGGGCGGGATGATCGCATTTGTGGTGAAGGGCGATGAGCAGCGTGCGGCGGCGGTTATCGCGCAGCTGAAACTTTTCACCCTGGCGGAGAGCCTGGGCGGGGTGGAAAGTCTGGTCAGCCAGCCGTTCAGCATGACCCACGCCTCCATTCCGCTGGAGCAGCGTCTGGCTAACGGCATTACGCCGCAGCTGATTCGCCTGTCGGTGGGAATTGAGGATGCGGGGGATTTGATCGCCGATCTGGATGCGGCGCTGGCAGGCTAAAAAAAACGGCGGAGAGATCCGCCGTTTTCTGCTGCGCGATTACTGCTGCGCTTCACGCTCCGCAATAAAGCCCAGCGCTTTGTTGATGCGCTCGACGGCGCGGGTTTTGCCGATGGCGTGAACGGTCACGTCCAGACCCGGTGACTGCCCTGCTCCGGTTACCGCTACGCGCAGCGGCATACCGACTTTACCCATGCCCACTTCCAGTTCGTCGGCGGTAGCCTGAATGGCGTGATGCACGTTTTCCGCGCTCCATTCGGTGATGGCAGCGAGCTTGTCACGCACCACTTCCAGCGGCTGACGGGCAACCGGGCGCAGGTGTTTCTTCGCCGCATCGGCATCAAACTCGTCAAACTCTTCATAGAAGTAGCGGCAGCTCTCCGCCATCTCCTTCAGCGTCTTACAGCGCTCGCCGAGCAGTTTCACCAGATCCGCCAGCTCAGGACCGGTACGGGTATCGATGTTTGCCTGCTCGATATGCCACTGCAGCTGGGTGGCAACGTATTCAGCCGGAAGATGGTTAATGTAGTGGTGGTTCAGCCACTGCAGTTTTTCCGTGTTGAAGGCGCTGGCAGATTTGCTCACCGCATCAAGGCTGAACAGCGAGATCATCTCTTCACGGGTGAAGATCTCCTGGTCACCGTGGGACCAGCCCAGGCGTACCAGATAGTTCAGCAGCGCTTCCGGCAGGTAGCCGTCGTCGCGATACTGCATGACGCTCACCGCGCCGTGGCGCTTGGAAAGCTTTTTACCGTCGTCGCCGTTGATCATCGACACGTGCGCATAAAGCGGCACCGGCGCGTTCAGCGCTTTCAGGATGTTGATCTGACGCGGGGTATTGTTGATGTGGTCTTCGCCACGCACCACGTGGGTGATCTCCATATCCCAGTCATCGACCACCACGCAGAAGTTGTAGGTCGGAGAACCATCGGTACGACGAATGATCAGATCGTCCAGCTCCTGGTTACTGAACTCAATCGGGCCGCGGATCTGATCGTCAAAGATGACCGAACCTTCCTGCGGGTTAGCGAAGCGCACCACGCACGGCTCATCGTCGGCATGATGTTCGTGCCCGTGGCGGCAATGACCGTCATAGCGTGGCTTTTCACCTTTCGCCATCTGCTCTTCACGCAGCTGCTCCAGACGCTCTTTAGAGCAGTAGCATTTATAGGCGGTGCCGGCAGCCAGCATCTCGTCGATGACCGCGTTGTAGCGATCGAAACGTTTGGTCTGGAAATACGGGCCTTCATCCCACTCCAGGCTCAGCCAGTTCATCCCGTCCATGATGGCTTCGATAGCCTCCGGGGTAGAACGTTCGAGATCGGTATCTTCAATGCGCAGCACAAACTGACCGCCGTGGTTACGGGCAAACAGCCAGGAGTAGAGCGCGGTACGGGCGCCACCAACGTGCAGATAGCCGGTCGGGCTTGGCGCGAAGCGGGTTTTGATTTTCATTAAATGACCTTATATGTCCTGAGTGCCGGTGGCCGGCAGATGCCAGGGATTTTGCGTGGCCAATATTCTACCACCCTGCGCTGATTCCTCAATCGGCATCCCCGCGATGAGGCTTTTCTCTGGCTTTTTGTTTAATAATCATGCATTGCGGTTCAATATCTCGTCGCATCGCCTGATTTTTCAACGAACAATCAAATTCTTTGGAAAAGGCGTTGACTCCTTTTCAGCTCTCCCTATAATGCGACTCCACACAGCGGGGGTGATTAGCTCAGCTGGGAGAGCACCTCCCTTACAAGGAGGGGGTCGGCGGTTCGATCCCGTCATCACCCACCACATTTTATGTGGCTTCCGCAGTGTAGACAGAGAATTGAGAAGTGGGTGATTAGCTCAGCTGGGAGAGCACCTCCCTTACAAGGAGGGGGTCGGCGGTTCGATCCCGTCATCACCCACCACTTTCTCACCAGCGAAGTTTTCTGTCATTGAAGTACCGAAGTGGGTGATTAGCTCAGCTGGGAGAGCACCTCCCTTACAAGGAGGGGGTCGGCGGTTCGATCCCGTCATCACCCACCACTTCGGGTCGTTAGCTCAGTTGGTAGAGCAGTTGACTTTTAATCAATTGGTCGCAGGTTCGAATCCTGCACGACCCACCAGTGTAAAAAGGCGCCCTAAAGGCGCCTTTTTGCTATCTGCATATTTTACGATTCGAACCTGCAGCAGGTTTGGGTCGAGCCATTCTGGCGAGACAACGGCGCCGTTTACGGCGACGGCCCGAAGGGCGAGGCGAAGCCGAGTCATCCTGCACGACCCACCAATGTAAAAAGGCGCCCTAAAGGCGCCTTTTTGCTGTCTGTTATTTTAACCTTCCCGTCTGTTATCTCCCCTAAGCTTATCCCTCCGATTGCCGATAAAAGAACGAGTTATGGCAAGAAAGGAGCAGTAAATGACCACTATAAGCAATAGCATTGCAAGCACTGCGCAGTCAGCCCAGGGCGGGTCCAGCGCCTCTTCCGGTAGCGATATCGGGTCGCAAATCAACCGCATCACGCAGCAGATTAAAAACCTGACGCAGAAGTTGAAAGATGTGGCGAACAGCAGCGGCGAGGCAGAAGACAAGCTTAAGCAGCAGGAGATGATTCAGGCGCAGATTAAGATGCTGCAGGCTCAGCTGGCGCAGCTTCAGCGTCAACAAGCCGAAGAAGCGCAGCAGAAACAGGCGCAGAATACGGTAAAAGCAGAAGGCGTGAATCCACCTTCCGCGCAGCACCAGGTTGATATTTATATCTGATCAGGGGCGTCTGAGGGGCTGAACCAGATGGCCCAGCCCCTCTGTTTTAATAAGCAGCGTCACCGCCATCAGTTCACCCAGCCGTCCGGCCGGAAACTCGTCCTTACGGGCAAACCACAGCAGATACTCTTCAGGCAGATCGATAAGCCGCCGCCCTTTATATTTGCCAAACGGCATCTCGGTATTGGCGATAGCGACCAGCTGCTCTTTATCCATTGGACTCGCCCAGCAGGCGTACCATTTCCGCCTCGTCGATGACGTCCACGCCCAGCTCCTGCGCTTTAGCCAGTTTCGACCCTGCGGCTTCGCCCGCAATCAGCAGATCGGTTTTTTTCGATACGCTGCCGCTGACCTTCGCGCCGAGTTCGGTCAGACGCGCTTTGGCATCTTCACGCGACATCAGGCTCAGCGTCCCGGTCAGGACGATCGTCTTACCGGCAAACGGGCTGTCGATTTCCTCAGCGTTGATCACTGCCGGCGCAGGCCAGTGAATACCCACTTCCTCCACCAGCTGGCGGATCACCTCGCGGTTGCTCTCCTCCTCAAAGAAGTTGAACACGTGCGTCGCGACCACGATGCCGACGTCCTGCACTTTCTGCAGCTCGTCAATACTTGCCTTAGAGAGCGCGTCGAGATTACCAAAATGCGCCGCCAGCCCGGCAGCCGTCGCCTCGCCTACTTCCCGGATACCAAGCGCATAAAGGAAACGGGCAAAGGTGGTCTCTTTGGCTTTCTCAAGGGCATTCACCACGTTCTGCGCGGATTTTGGCCCCATACGATCCAGCCCGGTCAGCTTGCCGGCGGTAAGACGGAACAGGTCGGCCGGGGTTTTGACGTACTCTTTTTCCACCAGCTGATCGATGATCTTGTCGCCCATGCCGTCAACGTCCATCGCACGGCGCGACACAAAATGCTTGAGCGCCTCTTTACGCTGCGCACCGCATATCAGGCCACCGGTGCAGCGGGTGACGGCTTCGCCTTCCACACGCTCAACGTCAGAGCCGCATACCGGGCAGTGAGCCGGGAAGACCACGGGACGAGTATCGTCCGGGCGGTCGGTCATCACCACGTTAACCACCTGCGGGATAACGTCTCCTGCGCGCCGAATCACGACTCTGTCGCCGATGCGCAGCCCCAGGCGCTCGATTTCATCGGCGTTATGCAGGGTGGCATTGCTCACCAGCACTCCCGCCACCTGTACCGGCTCAAGGCGCGCCACCGGGGTAATAGCCCCGGTACGACCGACCTGGAACTCCACTTCGCGAACGGTAGTCATCTGCTCCACCGCAGGGAATTTAAACGCCACCGCCCAGCGCGGCGCACGCGCCACGAAGCCAAGCTGCTCCTGCAGCTCCAGCGAATCGACCTTAATCACCACGCCGTCGATATCAAAGCCCAGATGCGGTCGGTCATTTTCAACCTGATGATAGAAATCGAGCACCGCGTCCGGGGTGTCGCACAGACGAACCCGATCGCTGACCGGCAGACCCCAGGCTTTAAACTGTTGCAGGCGGCCCATATGGCTGCGCGGCAGCTCGCCGCCCTCCAGCAGACCGACACCGTAGCAGAAGAAGGTCAGTGGGCGTTTAGCCGTGATACGCGGATCGAGCTGGCGCAGGGAACCAGCGGCCGCATTACGCGGGTTGGCAAACACTTTCGCCCCGGTACGGCGGGCATCTTCATTAATTTTTTCAAAGCCCGCCTGAGGTAAAAACACTTCGCCACGCACTTCGAGACGCGCCGGGATATTTTCCCCGTGCAGCTTAAGCGGCACTGCGCGGATGGTGCGCACGTTAACCGTAATATCTTCCCCGGTGGTGCCGTCCCCACGGGTGGCCGCACGTACCAGCACGCCGTTCTCATACAGCAGGCTCACTGCAAGGCCGTCCAGCTTCAGCTCGCAACACCACACCAGCGCATCACTGTTCTTGAGGCGATCCTGCACGCGCTTATTGAAAGCCAGGAAGCTGGCCTCATCAAACACGTTGTCCAGCGACAGCATCGGCACTTCATGGCGTACCTGGCTGAAGGCGGTCAGCGGCGCGGCACCCACGCGCTGGGTGGGCGAATCCGGCGTGATAAGTTCCGGATGCTGCTCCTCCAGGGCGCGCAGCTCGCGCAGCAGGCGGTCGTATTCCGCGTCCGGGATCTCCGGCGCGTCCATCACGTGGTAGAGGTATTCATGATGGCGAAGCGTAGTTCGCAGCTCAGTAAGTTGTTCTTCGATTGATTTCATATCACACCATCAATGATAAAAAACCCCCGACGAGCGGGGGCTTGTAAGCAGTTCGGAGACTTCGTGGCGCTTAGCTGTTAGCCTCGCAGACTTCACGGATGCGATCCTGATATTCACGCAGCTTCTGGGGCGTCATCATACGGCGCTGATCGTCCAGCACTACGCCACCCACTTCGTCAGCAATGTGCTGCGCGGACTGCAGCATCAGTTTGAAATTCTGCTTTTCATCCCCGTAGCAAGGCACCTGCATAAAGATGGTGATGCCAGGGGTAGTGAAATCGCCCATGGTTTCCGGGTCGAACGACCCCGGTTTCACCATATTCGCCAGGCTGAACAGCACCGGGCCGCTGCCGTCCGGGCTGAGGTGACGATGGAAAATGTTCATTTCGCCAAACTTGAAACCGGCCTGCTGAATGCTGTTGAGCAGTACTTCACCATTAAGTTCGGTGCCGGCATGTGCCGCCACGTTCATAATAATAACGGTCTCTTTGAGTCGCGGCTTTTCCACTACCGGCTCAGGGGCATGCTGCGGTTCAGCAGACTGTGCTGGCTCGTCCCACTGCGGTTCAGGCGCGAACATTGGCTCGGCGCGAACCGGCTGCGCTTCGGGCTGATGAACCGGCTGCGCGGGTTGAGCAACAGGCTGAGGTGCAGGTTCCGGCTGCGCGGCAACGGGGGCCTGCTGGGCCTGAGGTTGCTGGCGAACTGGCTGCGCGGGAGCGACAGGTTCAAACGGGGTTTCAGGAGCAGGCTGCGGTGCGGCGGCCGGGCGCGGCTGAGCAGAGGCATAAGGCGGCTGATACTGGTGTTGTGGACCCGGACGCGGCGCGTCTTCCTGAACAGATTCCTGCGGCGAATTAACCCGACGCACGCGCACTTCACCGACGCCCTCTTCCTCGTCGTCGATGTCGTCTTCTTCCTCGTCGTCACGACGAGATTTCATGCGCTTCAGGGGGCGATCGCGGAACACGGAGGAGCGCTCCTTACGGCTGGTCCAGAGACCGTGCACCAGCAAGGCGATTATGGCGATCGCGCCAACAATGATTAATATCAGACGCAAATCCTGCATCATTATATTCTCTGTTGTTCTAAACCATTAAACTTACGTTGCGCCGGGAGGTCAGTCGTCACCGCAGGTAAGCCTGAGAGACGATCGCAGCTAACTTAGCTGCATCATAAAGATGGTGGGATAACCCCCCGCCACCGCGGCAAACATTTCATCACTAAGAGTATTTGCGCATCTGCTTAAGTGCAAGTGCGCGCTTGGTTTTCATTCCATAAAGATACGATAAATCGTGCTTTTCGCTGATTTTTCGACCATTTCCGAAGTCGTTATCTGAAACGACCTGGTTAATATAGCCGCGCAACAATCCGGCAGTGATAAAGGAGTAGTCTTCTGACATGGTTTCAAACACAGCAAACGTGCCGCGCAGCGGTTTTCATTATTTCGCTCAGGGCTGGAAACTCGTGACGCTACCGGGCATTCGCCGCTTCGTTATCGTTCCGCTGGTCCTGAATATTCTGCTGATGGGCGGCGCCTTCTGGTGGCTGTTTACCAGGCTTGACGCCTGGATCCCCGCATTGATGACTCACGTACCCGACTGGCTTCAGTGGCTCAGCTACCTGCTCTGGCCGCTGGCGGTAATAAGTATCGTGCTGGTGTTCGGCTATTTCTTTTCTACTATTGCCAACTGGATCGCCGCACCGTTCAACGGCCTGCTGGCGGAGCAGCTGGAAGCACGGCTGACCGGGGCGACGCCGCCTGATACCGGAGTGCTGGGCATTGCTAAAGATATCCCGCGCATTATGAAACGCGAGTGGCAGAAGCTGGCGTGGTATCTGCCGCGTGCCGCCGTGCTGCTGGTGCTGTACTTCATACCGGGGATTGGTCAGACCGTCGCGCCGGTGCTGTGGTTCCTTTTCAGCGCCTGGATGCTGGCGATCCAGTACTGCGACTACCCGTTCGACAACCATAAAGTCCCGTTCCGCGACATGCGCCAGGCGCTGCGCGCGCGTAAAACGCTCAATATGCAGTTCGGCACCGTAGTTAGCCTGTTTACGCTGATTCCTTTCCTGAATCTGTTTATCATGCCGGTTGCCGTGTGCGGCGCCACCGCGATGTGGGTGGATGCGTATCGCATGAAGCATGCTCAGTGGAAATAACCCGCAAAGGTGGCATATGTCAGCGCTTATTCCATACTGATCATCATTATTTCGCTACAGCATATAATATGCGATTTACTTACTTCCGCATAAAGCCTGAGCAGGTATGCTGAGGCAGTTCCCAAATTTCAACCAGTTAAGGACGGGCCATGAGTAAGATTTTTGAAGACAACTCGTTGACTATTGGTCATACGCCGTTAGTACGACTGAACCGCATTGGCAACGGACGCATCCTGGCGAAAGTTGAATCCCGCAACCCAAGCTTCAGCGTCAAGTGCCGTATCGGTGCCAATATGATTTGGGACGCTGAAAAACGAGGTGTTCTGAAGCCTGGCGTCGAACTGGTTGAACCGACCAGCGGCAACACCGGTATCGCGCTGGCGTATGTTGCCGCGGCGCGTGGTTACAAGCTGACGCTGACCATGCCGGAAACCATGAGTACTGAACGCCGCAAGCTGCTGAAGGCGCTGGGCGCGAATCTGGTGCTGACCGAAGGCGCAAAAGGCATGAAGGGCGCTATTCAGAAGGCGGAAGAGATCGTTGCCAGCGACCCGACCAAATATCTGCTGCTGCAGCAGTTCAGCAACCCGGCGAACCCGGAAATTCACGAAAAAACCACCGGGCCTGAAATCTGGGAAGATACCGACGGCCAGGTTGATGTCTTTATCGCGGGCGTGGGAACCGGCGGTACCCTGACCGGCGTCAGCCGCTATATCAAAAATACCAAAGGTAAAACCGATCTCATCACCGTGGCGGTAGAACCGACCGATTCTCCGGTTATTGCACAGGCGATCGCCGGAGAAGAGATCAAACCGGGTCCGCACAAAATTCAGGGTATCGGTGCCGGTTTCATTCCGGGCAACCTGGATCTTAAGCTGGTTGATAAAGTGGTGGCCATCACTAATGAAGAGGCTATCTCTACTGCCCGTCGCCTGATGGAAGATGAAGGTATTCTGGCCGGGATTTCCTCCGGCGCAGCGGTAGCTGCCGCGCTGAAACTGCAGGAAAATGAGTCATTCGCGAATAAAAATATCGTGGTGATCCTGCCCTCTTCCGGCGAGCGCTATCTCAGTACTGCGCTGTTTGCCGATCTGTTTACCGAGAAAGAACTGCAACAGTGATGCCAGGTTGTTAAATGCGGCGAAAAAAGCACCCATTCGGGTGCTTTTTTGTGGCGTACATCAAACTTTTGTTGCGCTCAGCATTGCTTCACCCCGTCGGGTCTGGTATTTAACCAGCAATTATTTTGATGCGTGAAATTAATCGTTACCGTAAAAGCCACTGCTGAATCGATTTAAGGGTTTGGTCCCTCTTCTGCTTCGCGGCATAATATTAGTGACGAGCGAAACGCGTACCGCATGGCGTCCTGCCCTGCGTGTTTTGGTTGTTTCTTCATGCATCTTGTGTCGCGTTCTGTTACGTCGGCGCTAACAATACAGGCTAAAGTTGAACCGCCAGGCTAGACTTTAGTTCCACAACACTAAACCAATAAGTTGGGGAAATACAATGTTCCAGCAAGAAGTTACTATTACCGCTCCGAACGGTCTGCATACCCGCCCTGCTGCTCAGTTTGTTAAAGAAGCTAAAGGCTTCACCTCTGAGATCACTGTGACCTCCAACGGCAAAAGCGCCAGCGCGAAAAGCCTGTTCAAACTGCAAACTCTGGGTCTGACTCAGGGTACCGTTGTTACCATTTCTGCTGAAGGCGAAGACGAGCAGAAAGCGGTTGAACATCTGGTAAAACTGATGGCTGAACTCGAGTAAGTTCGCGTTCTTTTAACGATCAGTCACAAGTAAGGTAGGGTTATGATTTCAGGCATTTTAGCATCTCCGGGTATTGCATTTGGCAAAGCGCTTCTGCTTAAAGAAGATGAGATTGTCATCGACCGGAAAAAAATTTCTGCCGACAAGGTTTCTCAGGAAGTTGAACGTTTCCTGAGCGGTCGTGCCAAGGCATCCGCTCAGTTAGAAGCGATCAAAACGAAAGCCGGCGAAACCTTCGGTGAAGAAAAAGAAGCCATCTTCGAAGGGCATATCATGCTGCTTGAAGATGAAGAGCTGGAGCAGGAAATCATAGCCCTGATTAAAGATAAGCTGATGACTGCCGACGCGGCAGCTCATGAGGTTATCGAAGGTCAGGCTCACGCCCTGGAAGAGCTGGACGATGAATACCTGAAAGAGCGTGCGGCTGACGTGCGCGACATCGGTAAGCGCCTGCTGCGCAATATCCTCGGCCTCGCCATTATTGACCTCAGCGCTATTCAGGACGAAGTAATCCTGGTGGCCGTTGACCTGACGCCGTCTGAAACCGCACAGCTCAACCTGAACAAGGTGCTGGGTTTCATCACGGACATCGGCGGTCGCACCTCGCACACCTCCATCATGGCGCGCTCGCTTGAGCTGCCGGCCATTGTGGGCACCGGTAGCGTGACCACCCAGGTTAAAAACGACGATTACCTGATCCTCGATGCGGTTAACAACAAGGTTTACGTTAACCCGACCAACGAGGTGATTGACGACCTGCGCGCTACGCAGGCGCAGGTCGCTGAAGAGAAAGCCGAACTGGCGAAGCTGAAAGATCTGCCGGCCATTACCCTTGACGGCCACCAGGTTGAAGTCTGCGCCAACATTGGTACCGTGCGCGATGTCGCCGGTGCAGAGCGCAACGGCGCTGAAGGTGTTGGCCTGTACCGCACCGAATTCCTGTTCATGGACCGCGACGCGCTGCCGACTGAAGAAGAGCAGTTCCAGGCCTATAAAGCCGTGGCTGAAGCCTGTGGCTCTCAGGCTGTGATCGTGCGTACCATGGACATTGGCGGCGATAAAGAGCTGCCGTACATGAACTTCCCGAAAGAAGAGAACCCGTTCCTCGGCTGGCGCGCGATTCGTATCGCGATGGATCGCAAAGAGATCCTGCGCGATCAGCTGCGTGCCATCCTGCGTGCTTCCGCCTTCGGCAAGCTGCGCATCATGTTCCCGATGATTATCTCGGTGGAAGAAGTGCGCGCGCTGAAGAAAGAGATCGACATCTTCAAGCAGGAACTGCGCGACGAAGGTAAAGCCTTCGACGAAACTATTGAAATCGGCGTGATGGTTGAAACCCCGGCGGCAGCGACCATTGCGCGTCATCTCGCCAAAGAGGTTGATTTCTTTAGTATTGGTACCAACGATTTAACACAGTATACGCTGGCAGTTGACCGCGGTAATGATATGATTTCCCATCTTTACCAGCCGATGTCACCGTCCGTACTGAATCTTATTAAGCAAGTGATTGATGCATCTCATGCAGAAGGCAAGTGGACCGGAATGTGCGGTGAGCTTGCAGGCGATGAACGTGCTACACTTCTGTTGCTGGGGATGGGTCTGGATGAGTTCAGTATGAGCGCCATTTCTATCCCGCGTATCAAGAAGATTATTCGTAACACGAACTTCGAAGATGCGAAGGTTTTAGCAGAGCAGGCTCTTGCTCAACCGACAACGGACGAGTTAATGACGCTGGTTAACAAGTTCATTGAAGAAAAAACAATCTGCTAATCCACGAGATGCGCGGCCCAAATTACTGCTTAGGAGAGAAGGCTAATGGGGTTATTTAGTAAACTGTTCGGTGACAAAGGCAATAGCGACACCGGAACCATTGAGATCGTTGCTCCACTATCTGGTGAAATCGTTAATATCGAAGACGTACCGGATGTCGTGTTCGCTGAAAAAATCGTTGGTGATGGCATCGCTATCAAACCGACCGGTAACAAAATGGTCGCACCGGTTGACGGTACCATCGGTAAGATTTTCGAAACCAACCATGCGTTCTCTATCGAATCTGACAGCGGCATTGAGCTGTTTGTCCACTTCGGTATCGACACCGTTGAACTGAAAGGCGAAGGCTTCACGCGTATCGCTGAAGAAGGTCAGCGCGTGAAGAAAGGCGATCCGGTTATCGAATTCAACCTGGCCCTGCTGGAAGAGAAAGCGAAATCCACGCTGACGCCGGTTGTTATCTCCAACATGGACGAAATCAAAGAGCTGATCAAACTCACTGGTAGCGTAACCGTTGGCGAAACACCGGTTATCCGCATCAAGAAATAAGTTCGATACTGCGAACAAAAATGGCGCCCGAGGGCGCCATTTTTTATTGCCGCAACGGGCTTAAATCCCGGCCCCCTGGCTGTAGCTCTCTTCGCCAAAGACGCCGGTAGAAAGATAGCGGTCACCGCGATCGCAGATGATGGCCACCACTACCGCGCCGGGGTTGTCATTGGCGACGCGCAGTGCGCCCGCCACGGCCCCACCGGAACTCACCCCGCAGAAAATACCCTCCCGCACCGCCAGCTCGCGCATTGTCACTTCCGCATCACGCTGATGAATATCCAGCACCATATCCACCAGATCGGCGTTATAGATGCCGGGCATCCAGGCGGCAGGCCAGCGGCGGATCCCCGGAATGCTGCTCCCCTCCTGGGGCTGCAGGCCGACGATGGTGACAGGCTTACTCTGCTCGCGCATAAAACGCGCCACGCCGGTGATGGTGCCGGTGGTGCCCATGCTGGAAACGAAATGGGTAATGCGCCCGCTGGTCTGCTGCCAGATTTCCGGCCCGGTGGTAGCGTAGTGGGCGTAAGGGTTATCCGGATTGTTAAACTGATCGAGCACCTTGCCGTCGCCGCGCTCGGCCATCGCCTGCGCCAGCTCGCGCGCGCCCTCCATCCCCTGCTCTTTCGATACCAGAATCAGCTCTGCGCCATAGGCGCGCATTGCGGCGCGGCGCTCCTGGCTCATGTTGTCCGGCATCAGCAGTTTCATGCGGTAGCCCTTGATGGCGGCAATCATCGCCAGGGCGATACCGGTGTTGCCGCTGGTCGCCTCAATCAGCACGTCGCCGGGCGAAATTTCGCCGCGCGCTTCGGCGCGCTGGATCATCGAGAGCGCCGCCCGGTCCTTCACCGACCCGGCGGGGTTATTCCCCTCCAGCTTTACCCAGATTTCACTGCCGTTATCCGGCCCCATGCGCTGCAGTTTTACCAGCGGCGTGTTACCGATGGTCTGTTCTAGTGTGTTCACGTTTGTCTGTCCGGAAGCATAAAAAAAGCGGCCACGAGGCCGCTTCCACATCGTTTTCGTTAAGCTATCAGGCGGACTGCGCCAGGGCAAGGCGTTCGCTACGTTCGATGCGCTGGTCGCCGTGGTAGAGGCGCGCCTGCTCCAGGCCCACAAAGAGCCGTTCGCCACGCTGCGGAACATGCTCATCCTGAAACACCACCGACAGCGGCTCGTCATACCAGCCCAGCGGCTGCACCACCAGCTGCAGATAGTGCCCTTTCGGGCTGACCTCCAGCACCTGCACCGGCAGTGGAGAATCAAGACTGGTACGGCGGCTGATATCCACTTCCCACGGGCGCAGGAACAGATCCACCGGCCCCTGGTAGGATGGCGTATAGCCGAGCGACCAGCGATGCGCGCCGACCTGGAACTGGCCGCCGCGAATCGTGCCTTTCAGACGGTTCACCTCGCCGAGGAACTCCAACACGAAGCGGGTCGAGGGCTCGCGCCACACCTGCTCCGGGGCATCCGCCTGCTCGATGTTCCCCTGGCTCATCACCACCACGCGGTCGGCCACTTCCATCGCCTCTTCCTGATCGTGGGTGACGAACACACTGGTGAATTTCAGTTCAGCATGCAGCTCGCGCAGCCAGCGGCGCAGCTCTTTACGCACCTGGGCGTCCAGTGCACCAAATGGCTCATCCAGCAGCAGGATTTGCGGCTCCACCGCCAGCGCACGCGCCAGGGCGACGCGCTGCTTCTGCCCGCCGGAGAGCTGTGCCGGATAGCGTTCAGCTAAATGCGCCAGCTGCACCATCTCCAGCAGTCGGGTGACCTTCTGCTTGATGGCGGCGGCGTTCGGTCGCTCGCGACGCGGCAGTACCGACAGGCCAAAGGCGATGTTTTCAAACACCGTCATATGCCGGAACAGCGCGTAGTGCTGGAACACGAAACCCACTTTTCGATCGCGGGCGTGCAGACGACTCACGTCGGTGCCGTGAAAACGGATATTACCGCTGGTCTGATGCTCAAGCCCGGCAATGATGCGCAGCAGCGTGGTTTTTCCGGAGCCGGACGGCCCCAGCAGCGCCACCATCTGGCCAGAAGGAATATCCAGAGAGATATCGTTCAGCACCTGCGTGCGCCCGAAGGATTTGTTAATTGCGTCAATCTCAATGCTCATGATTTTCCTCCTGATGCTGGCGTTTTTCCTGATTATTCAGGCGCCACTGCACCACACTCTTTAAAAACAGGGTCAGGATCGCCATCAGCGTCAGCAGCGCTGCAGCAGTAAAGGCGCCGACGGTGTTGTAGTCCTGCTCCAGCAGTTCAATCTGCAATGGCAGCGACAGCGTCTCACCGCGAATCGAGCCGGATACCACCGACACCGCGCCGAATTCGCCGATGGCGCGGGCATTGGTCAGCACCACGCCGTAGAGCAGCGCCCAACGAATGTTCGGCAGCGTGACGCGGCGGAACATCTGCCAGCCTGACGCGCCGAGCAAAATCGCCGCTTCATCTTCATTACTGCCCTGGCTCAGCATCACCGGCACCAGTTCACGCACCACAAACGGGCAGGTCACGAAGATGGTCACCAGCACCATCCCCGGCCAGGCGAACATAATTTGCAGATCGTGTTCGTCGAGCCAGCCGCCCAGCGGGCCGTTGGAACCATAGAACAGCAGATAAACCAGCCCCGCTACCACCGGCGAGACGGCAAATGGAATATCCAGCAGGGTCAGCAGCAGCTGGCGGCCAGGGAAGGTGAAGCGCGTCACCAGCCAGGCAAGCAGCGTACCGAACACCAGATTAACCGGCACGGTGATCAGCGCGATCAGCACTGTCAGCCAGATAGCGTGCAGCATATCCGGGTCGGCCAGGTTATTCAGAACGGGCATCAGCCCCTCAGAAAAGGCCTTCGAGAAGATGTACACCATCGGTACAACGAGAATGAAGATCGAGACCAGCATCCCGGTGCCGATCAAAAACCATTTACCCCAGTTAATGCGCACGCGGCGCTGTCCTGTTTGCGAAATCGTTGTCATCAGTGCCCCACTACCCGGCGGCCAAAGCGGCTTTGCAGCGTGTTAATCGCGAAAAGAAGCAGCAGCGATGCGGCAAGGATCACCGAAGCTATCGCGCTGGCGGCGGGATAATCGAACTCCTGCAGACGCACGAAAATCATCAGCGAGGTGACTTCAGTTTTCCAGGCGATGTTCCCGGCGATGAAAATTACCGCCCCGAACTCGCCGAGGCTACGGGTAAACGACAGCGCTACGCCCGCCATCAGCGCCGGAGAGAGTTCCGGCAGCACCACTTTGCGGAAACTCTGCCAGCGCGTCGCGCCGAGGGTTTCCGCCGCTTCCTCATATTCCGGCCCCAGCTCTTCGAGCACCGGCTGTACGGTACGCACCACGAACGGGATGCTGGTGAACGCCATCGCCACGGCAATACCGAGCCAGGTGTAGGTGACCTTGATACCAAACTGCGCCAGCCATTCGCCGTAAAAACCGTTTACCGAGAACAGCGAGGCCAGCGTCAGGCCCGCCACGGCGGTGGGCAGCGCAAACGGCAGGTCCATCAGCGCATCCAGCAGCGTGCGGCCCGGAAAGCGATAGCGCGTCAGGATCCACGCCATCAGCAGGCCGAACACGCCGTTAAACACCGATGCCACGGCGGCTGAGAGCAGCGTTACCTTATAGGCAGCCACCACCTGCGGATTGGTGATCACGTCCCAGTACTGTTCCCAGCTCATCTGCGCCAGCTGCATCACCAGCGCGCTGAGGGGTAAAAGTAAAATCAGGCAGACGAACAGCAGGCTGGTTCCCAGGCTCAGGGTAAAGCCGGGCAGCACGCGTCTGGAAGCCACTGCAAACATTACTTACGCCCCTGACTCAACAGCGTGTCGAACTCGCCGCCGCTGGCGAAATGCGTTTTCATGGCTTGTGGCCAGCCCCCGAAGGTGTCTTCCACGCGGAACAGCTCAGTCTGCGGGAATTTGTCCTTCAGCTTGTCCATCACCTGCGGGTTGTTCACGCGGTAGTAGTAGTCAGTGATGATGGTCTGGGCCTGCGGGCTGTAGAGGTAGTTGAGATAGGCCTTCGCCACTTTCCCGGTACCGTTGGCCTTCACGTTTTTATCCACCCACGCCACCGGGAATTCCGCGAGGATATTCACCTTTGGCACCACCACTTCAAAGCCCTGCGCTTCATACTGCTTGCGGATGTTATTCACTTCCGATTCAAAGCTGATCAGCACGTCGCCGAGGCCACGCTCAACGAAAGTGGTCGTCGCCCCACGACCGCCGGTATCAAACACTTCGACGTTCTTCAGGAATTGCGTCATGTACGCTCTGGTTTTTGCTGCATCGCCGCCGTCGGCTTTATCCGCAGCACCCCACGCCGCCAGATAAGTGTAACGAGCGTTACCGGAGGTTTTGGGGTTCGGGAAGATGAGTTTTACATCGCTGCGGACCAGATCGTTCCAGTCGTGAATGTTCTTCGGATTACCTTTGCGCACCAGAAACGCCATGGTGGAGTAGAACGGCGAGCTGTTGTTTGGGAGCCGCGCCTGCCAGTCGGCAGCGAGCAGCTTGCCGCGGTCGTGCAGGATCTGGACGTCGGTCACTTGGTTATAAGTTACAACGTCTGCTTTTAAGCCCTGCAGAATGGCCAGTGCCTGCTTTGAAGAGCCGGCATGGGACTGTTTTATCGTCAGTTTATCGCCAGCGTTTTCGGCGGCCCACTGCTGCTCAAAGGGAGGATTAAGTGCAGCAAACAGCTCGCGCGATACATCATAGGAGCTGTTCAGCAGTTCTGTTGCCTGCGCATGGCCTGCCAGTAGCAACGAGACCGCTACCGCAAAGCACCCTTTTTTCACTGACTTACCGGCCATGTTTCACCCTTACCCGTGTGACGACGAATGAGGGTTCAGTGTATTTATAACCGGTGGCAAAGCTATAACGCTTTTATATACCGTTTGGTGATTTGCAAGCGTAAAAGGGAATAAGCATTCAGGCGTGAAACAGCCCTCTCCGGTGCGCGAAGAGGGCGAAGGATCAGAGCGCGAACAGGCGCTCCAGCGACGGGGCGAAGTAGTAGCCACCGGTCACGGGACGGGTGAAGCGCAGCATGGCGTCACGCTTGCCGTCGGTATCGCCAAACATGCTCAGCAGCTGTTGCTCAATGTTATACAGGCGAGCGCTGTAGGCGCAGAAATAAAGGCCATTTTTACCGCTGGCGGTGCCCCACGGCAGGCTCTGACGCACAATCTTCAGCCCTTTGCCGTTCTCCTTGAGATCGACGCGGGTGAGGTGCGATGTTACCGGGCGTGCATCGCCGTCAATCTCTTCATTAGCCACTTTGGTGCGGCCGATGATCATCTCCTGATCTTCGACGCTGATGCGGTTGAGCTGGCGCAGGTTATGTTCCCAGCGCTGGACCAGCACGTAGCTGCCTCCGGCATCGATGCCGTCCTGGATCACCGCCACCTCACGACGCAGCTCGTCGCCCTGCGGGTTTTCGGTGCCATCAACGAAGCCGCTCAGGTCGCGATCTTCCACCCAGCGGAAGCCGTGGGTTTCTTCTTCTAATGTCAGCGCCTCGCCAAAGGCGGCAAGCGCAGCCTGGGCAACCGAAAAATTCACGTCATGGCGTAGCGACATCACGTGAATCATCACATCACGCTGGGTTGCCGGTGCCAGGCCTTTACCCAGCGGGGCAAAGTTTTTCAGCTCCTGCGCGCCTTCACCTTCGCTGAGGGTGCGCCACAGATCGTGACCAAAGGCAATCACCGCCCCGAGATGCGCATCGGGAAACTGCAGCTGGAAAGTCGCCAGCTTATCCGCAAACACCCGGCAGCCAGCGCGAATGGCCGCGATATCATCGCTGGCGTTCGCTTCCAGCCAGATAGCGGCGCGACAATGTTCGGGCAAAATGCCGCTCTGAACCTGAGACACGTTTTTCTCCTGAAGAACAGATGCCACACCATGTGGCATTAATCGCGCCATTCTACCCTGGTTTCACCCTTTGCCGTTGCGCTGGCGCATGCTTAGCGCTGCCAGATAATACGCTCCACGCTCCAGCGTTTGAGCACGTCATCCGGCGGCATCAGGCCGTCCGGGCCGCTCCATGCGCCGCTGAACAGATAGTGAATATGCTCGCTGCCCGGGGCTTTACAGCTTACGCCTTTGCTCTCCAGGGTGTTGGCGCTCTGGCAGTTGCCATAGGCTTTGTCATAGAGGTC
This sequence comes from Siccibacter colletis, assembly GCF_025914095.1. Taxonomy (NCBI): domain Bacteria; kingdom Pseudomonadati; phylum Pseudomonadota; class Gammaproteobacteria; order Enterobacterales; family Enterobacteriaceae; genus Siccibacter; species Siccibacter colletis. Next base: position 2,913,278 of record NZ_CP074352.1, read on the forward strand.
AGTAAACGGCGTGCCGATACTGACGTCGCTGTCGGTGGTGATGTCTTTATCCAGCACCTCAACGCGGCGCACCGTGGCATCGCCATTCACCACCAGCGCGAGACGATCGTCTTTCAGCGCTTCGAAATAGCGCACGATATTGCCGTTTTCCGTCTTCATACCGCTGCGTACCCGGTAATCATCGCCGAGCGCATCGGTGATTGCGCCCTCTTCCAGCGGTGTCGCCGCCGTCAGATCGCCAACGCCCTCTTCGGTGACCTCCAGCGAGGAGCCAAACCAGTTCCACGGGTTCGCGGCAGACCAGGGGACATTTGACAGCGTCGAACACCCGGACAGCAGCAGCGCCGATCCGCACAGCAATACACGCAGCTTTTTCATCACTTCTTCCTTTTAACAATTCCAGACACGCACCTTTGAGTGCCAGCGGCGCAAAAAGTGCCGTTAGTCGTTTTCCGGCTGGAAACAGCCGCGCAGACGACGGCTGGTCAGCATCCACCACAGGGCGTAAACGTCGGTAATCAGCAGCGCCAGCGTGATGCCGGTGACCACTTCGCCCTGCCACCACAGCAGCACCTGCCAGAGTAGCAGCAGAAGCTGGGTTGCCACCAGCACGCTGCGCCATGCCCGCCACATCACAGGCCATTGCTGTCGTCTGCCGCTCAGCATAAACGCGACTGCCGCCGGCAGACCAACCAGCAGGCCGGGCCAGAAGGTATCGCGATTCGGGTAAAACAGCGTCAGCAGCGCACTGCCCTGCTCGCGTGAGGCCCCGGCGATAACGAACAGCACCCAGGTGCGGGCCTGCAATATCAGCACGCCCCAGAACAGCAGCGGCAGTTTCAGCCGCCCGAAGCTGTCGTAATCCGATGGTAAAAACATGTATAGACTCTTGGGCTATTTCTGAATCAGGGCCAAAATTATCGCTGTAGTCCCGGCGCGAAGATAGTCTTTCGCCCTCAACCAAAGGAGATGGAAATGAAAAAAGCAACAATCGCACTGTTAATCGCGGCAAGTGGTCTGGTCGCCGCTCCGGCAATCGCTCAGAAGGGCGGCTTCAATGGCCCGGACAGCACCACCAGCCAGAAACAGGGCGGCTTTGTCGGTCCGGACGCGGCCAGCACGACGGTCGCCGAAGCGAAAAACCTGCGCGACGACGCCTGGGTGGTGCTGGAAGGGAATATCGTCCGTAAAATGGGTAAAGAGCTGTATGAATTCCGCGATGCCAGCGGTAACGTCAATGTCGATATCGACGATCACGTCTGGCAGGGGCTCTCCGTCGGTCCGAATGATAAAGTGCGCCTCGAAGGCGAAGTGGATAAAGACTGGAACTCCGTTGAGATTGACGTGAAGAAAGTCACAAAATCCTGATAGCGTACCGGCCCGCCACCCGGCGGGCCTGATGCTCATACCCGCGCTTAGTATTCGTCATCCTCAATCACGCGTTTCCCCAACACCAGCACGTCTTCCTGCTCGTAACCCAGCCGCTCATACAGGCCAATCACGATATCGTTGTCCTCGCGCACCTGGATGTTGATCTTCGGGCAGCCGCGGGCGATAAGTTTTTTCTCCAGCCGGCTCAGCAGCGCATTGGCAATGCCACGCCCGCGAAATTCAGGGTGTACGCCCAGGTAGTAGGCCGAGCCGCGGTGGCCGTCATAGCCGCCCATTACGGTCCCGACGATCTCGCCGCCCACTTCCGCGACCAGAAACAGACTGACGTCGTGGTTGAGCTTGCGTTCAATGTCCAGCTCCGGATCGTTCCATGGACGCAACAGATCGCACCGCTCCCACAGGGTGATAACTTCTTCTGAATCTTCCTGGCGAAAAACGCGTATCTCCATGGTAATCCCCACTTTTTTAATCGCTAAACCCCGATTATGGACCGAAGCGCGGTAATAACCAATATTATCCCTGAGCAACACTGAAGAATGTCCTCAGCGTGCCGATTAATGCCCTGAAACGAAAACTAAAACTTTTCTGCTTCAAGGCTGTCGTTCCGCTGCTACGATACGATATTCCATTTACTGACCATCCATTTTGCAACTCAGGCCGCATGAGCACGATTAAATCCCTGAAAATAACCACCTCACGCCGCCAGCTGCTGCTGACGGGCCTTGCGGCGCTTACGCTGTCCGGTATGAGCAAAGCCCTGGCCCGGGAAGAGAGTAAGGCGCTGAATACCAGCACCGGGCACAGTAAACCGAAAGCCAAAAAACCGGGCGCAAAACGCATTGTGATGCTCGACCCGGGCCACGGCGGCATTGATACCGGTGCCATCGGCCATAACGGGTCGAAGGAAAAGCACGTGGTGCTGGCGATTGCTAAAAACGTGCGCGCCCTGCTGCGCAGCCACGGCATTGAAGCAAAGCTGACCCGCAGCGGCGACCACTTTATTCCCCTCTACGACCGCGTGGAAATTGCCCATCAGCACGGTGCCGACCTGTTCATGTCGATTCACGCTGACGGCTTCACCAACCCGTCGGCGGCAGGCGCATCGGTATTCGCCCTCTCTAACCGCGGTGCGAGTAGCGCGATGGCGAAGTATCTTTCTGAGCGCGAGAACGCCGCCGATGAGCTGGCCGGTAAGGCGGCGAAGGATAAAGATCATTTACTGCAGCAGGTGCTGTTCGACCTGGTGCAGACCGATACCATTAAAAACAGCCTGACGCTCGGCTCGCACATTCTGCGTCAGATTAAGCCGGTGCACCGCCTGCACAGTAAAGCAACCGAACAGGCTGCGTTTGTCGTGCTAAAATCGCCATCCATTCCTTCGGTGCTGGTGGAAACCTCCTTCATTACCAACCCGGAAGAGGAGCGCCTGCTCGGTACCACGGCTTTTCGACAGAAGATTGCCCGCGCCATTGCCGACGGCGTAGTAAGTTATTTCAACTGGTTTGATAACCAGAAAGCCCATGCAAAACGTAGCTAATTTATGAAGCCTGACAGCCAACGCGTTAAATCCTTCCTGCTTGCGTTACAGGACGACATCTGTCGGCAGCTCAGCGCTGTCGATGGTTCGGCATTCACCGAAGACGCGTGGCAGCGCGAAGCTGGCGGCGGCGGACGCAGCCGGGTACTGCGCGACGGCGCGATCTTTGAACAGGCAGGCGTCAATTTTTCGCACGTCTACGGCGACGCGATGCCCGCCTCCGCTACCGCGCACCGTCCTGAGCTGGCCGGTCGCAGCTTTGAGGCGATGGGCGTGTCGCTGGTGATCCATCCGCGTAATCCGTACATCCCGACCAGCCACGCCAACGTGCGCTTTTTCATTGCTGAAAAGCCGGGTGCCGATCCGGTCTGGTGGTTTGGCGGCGGATTCGATATGACCCCCTTCTACGGTTTTGAAGAGGATGCGGTGCACTGGCACCGTACCGCGCGCGACCTCTGCCTGCCATTCGGGGAAGATGTCTATCCGCGCTACAAAAAGTGGTGTGATGACTACTTTTATCTTAAACATCGCGACGAGCAGCGCGGGATCGGCGGCCTGTTCTTCGACGATCTCAACGCTCCCGACTTTGAGCACTGCTTTAACTTTATGCAGGCGGTGGGTAACGGCTTTACCGCGGCTTACCTGCCGGTGGTTGAGCGCCGCAAAGCGATGCCCTGGGGTGAACGCGAGCGCGCATTCCAGCTTTATCGCCGTGGCCGCTATGTGGAGTTTAATCTGGTCTGGGATCGCGGCACGCTGTTTGGCCTGCAAACCGGCGGACGCACCGAGTCAATTTTAATGTCGATGCCGCCGCTGGTGCGCTGGGAATATAATTATCAACCGGAAGATAACAGCCCCGAAGCGGCGCTGAGCGAATTTCTGAAAGTTAAAGCGTGGATATAAGGTTATCAGGGCTCACGAGGCCCTGATATTTAACGTAACGATTAACAGGTTCCTTCCAGATTATCATCCGGACGTACAGCGATGCGGCGGCGTAAAAACTGCACCAGCTCCGCATTATTATCGATATTAAATTTTTCCATAATGCAGTGCTTATGGGCGCTGACGGTTTTAGCGTTGATATTCATCAGCCCGGCGATCTGCCGGTTATTAAAACCCTTAATAGTGAAATGGGCAATTTTTTGCTGCTGGCGCGACAGCATAACGTGACTACAGGTTTTACAGTTGGGCATCACCCATTCACAGTTTCCGGTAATGTGCTCATTCCAGGCAAACAGCACATCGTTGCGTATTTTCGTCATCGGGCTGCGCTTATTGAGATAGACCATGTTCTTCAGGCACAGCGGCGCACGCGGCTGAAGCAGCGGCGCGTCGCCCTCATAGAAACCGACAATAACGCTGCGTTTTTTGCGGTATTGCAGCAGCGGGTAGCACTGCACGTTATCGCCCGGGCGCACCTCAAGGATAATAATATCCATATAGCCAATAGTCTCTTCGGTCATCTCTTCATAGAAGGTCAATGAACGCTGATACTTCGCTTCGAAAGCCTGATGAAGCGCCTCAATGAGACCGCGTTTAAAAAAATTATCCACGTCCTGAATAATTACATTGATCATTACGCGTACCTTCCGTAGTTATTGATAGCTGCAATAACTGCGTTTCACTCAAACAGCCTTAAAAGCTGAGCGTTCGCAGCGAGAATTTACCTGATGCACGCACGCACATTATTCATGAGATTAATATACCAGCGGTATTAGCGAAACAGAGAGCCAGCAGGCTTTGTCATACAGGATATAGCGCTGACGCCAGCTGAAGCATGGCATCACAGCCCTGAGAAGATAGCGCGTTATTTCTGCCGGGTCGAGCCCCAGGATGCTAAATATTATTTCCGCCCGACTGAACTAATAGAACATATAAAATAACAATTAACGACCAGCCCTTAAATATTCACGCGATAAATTAAGAATTGGAAAGCATATTTTTATTAAATAATAAACGCCGATTTCCGGAATAAAATAAAAAACGGGAGAGCGTCTCTCAACGTCTCTCCCGTCGGCAAAACGCTGCTGATGCAGCGCCTGCGATTACAGCGGGTTGGTCTGAGCTTCTACCACCGCCAGCGCCACCATGTTAACGATACGGCGCACCGAGGCGATTGGCGTCAGCACGTGTACCGGTTTCGCAACGCCCATCAATACCGGTCCAACGGTCACACCTTCGGAGCTGGAAACGCGCAGCAGGTTGTAGCTGATACGCGCGGCTTCCATGTTCGGCATAATGAGGATGTTAGCGGACCCTTTCAGCGGGCTGTCCGGCATACGCTCGTTACGGATGCTCTCCATCAGCGCAGCGTCGCCGTGCATTTCACCGTCAATCATCAGGTCCGGGGCAATCTCACGCACCAGACGCAGGGTTTCGCGCATCTTGAGGGCGGACGGCGAACTGGACGAGCCGTAGTTAGAGTGCGACAGCAGCGCTACGCGCGGCTCAATACCGAAGCGACGCACGGTTTCGGAGGCCATAATCGCAATCTCTGCCAGCTGTTCCGGGGTCGGATCTTCATTGACGTAGGTATCGGCAATGAAGGTGTTGCCGCCCGGCAGCAGCAGCGCGTTCATCGCCCCGGCGGTTTTCACGCCGTCACGGTAGCCGAACAGCGGCTCCAGCACGCCAAAATGTTCATGGTAGTCACCAATGGTGCCGCAGATCAGCGCATCCGCTTCGCCACGGTGCACCATGATGGCGCCGATAACGGTGGTGTTGCCGATCACTGCACGCTGCGCCTGCTCCTGCGTTACACCGCGGCGTTTCATGATGTTGTAGTACTCGTTCCAGTACTCTTTGAAGCGCGGATCGGATTCGTTATTTACGATCTCGAAGTCCACGCCCGGCTTGATCTGCAGGCCGAGTTTCTGGATGCGCATTTCGATGACGCTCGGACGACCAATCAGGATCGGTTTCGCCAGCCCGAGTGACACCAGCTCCTGAGTGGCATGCAGCACGCGGTTATCTTCCCCTTCCGCCAGCACCACGCGTTTCGGATCTTTACGCGCCTGGGAGAAGATTGGCTTCATGAACAGGTTAGTTTTGTAGACGAACTCGGTGAGCTTGTCTTTGTAGGCTTCGAAATCCTGAATCGGACGCGTCGCCACGCCGGAATCCATTGCCGCTTTGGCAACCGCCGGGGCGATTTTCACGATCAGACGCGGGTCAAAGGGTTTCGGGATCAGGTAATCCGGGCCGAAGCTCAGCTCCTGATCGTCATAGGCGGACGCCACCACTTCACTCTGCTCAGCCAGCGCCAGCTCGGCAATCGCGTGCACCGCTGCCAGCTTCATCTCTTCATTGATGGCCGTCGCGCCCACGTCCAGCGCACCACGGAAGATGAACGGGAAGCAGAGCACGTTGTTCACCTGGTTCGGGTAATCAGAACGCCCGGTGCAGATGATGGCGTCCGGACGCACCTCTTTCGCCAGCGGCGGTAGGATCTCCGGCTCCGGGTTGGCCAGCGCGAGGATCAGCGGCGCGGTGCCCATCTTCTTCACCATCTCAGGCGTCAGCACTTTCGGACCGGAGCAGCCGAGGAAGATATCCGCCCCGTCAATCACGTCATCCAGCGTGCGCTTGCCGTTGTCGTCGATGGCGTAGGCCGCTTTGGTCTCGTCCATCTTCTCGTCGCGGCCTTTGAAAATAACGCCTTTAGAGTCGCAGACCACGATATTGTGCTTCTGCATACCCAGCGCCACCAGCAGGTTCATACAGGCGATCGCGGCAGCACCCGCGCCGGAGACTACCAGGCGCACGTCAGAGATATTTTTCTCCACCACGCGCAGACCATTCAGGATGGCGGCAGTGCTGATAATCGCGGTTCCGTGCTGATCGTCGTGAAACACCGGAATGTTCATGCGTTCGCGCAGCTTCTTCTCGATGTAGAAGCACTCGGGCGCTTTGATATCTTCGAGGTTGATGCCGCCGAAGGTCGGCTCCAGCGCCGCGACCACATCAATAAATTTGTCCGGGTTCAGTTCGTCTACTTCGATGTCGAACACATCAACGCCGGCAAACTTCTTGAACAGTACGCCTTTCCCTTCCATCACCGGCTTACCGGCCAGCGCACCGATATTGCCGAGGCCAAGTACCGCGGTGCCGTTGGAGACCACCGCCACCAGGTTGCCGCGCGCAGTATATTTATGCGCCGCCAGCGGATCGGCTGCGATTTCGAGGCAGGGGGCGGCTACGCCCGGGGAGTACGCCAGCGCCAGATCGCGCTGGGTTGCCAGCGGTTTTGTCGGGGAGACCTGGATTTTGCCGGGGATCGGGAATTCATGAAAGTCGAGGGCACTTTGCTTTAACTGATCGTCCATTTTTTGGATCCTTTTTCGTCTCGTTCTGATAAGTGGAGCGTCATGGTGAAGTCACTGGCACACCTGAAGTGCCGCTCAGTATGCCGTCTGCGCCGCCGGTAAACTTTGAAGGCAGCCAAACTCTTACCATTCCCACCGGGTAATGTTAGCAATTCAGGTGCTGTATGTTACCAGGTCTTTAAAGCAATGCCATGCCTGTCTGCTATGCTTTTTTGTTATGCAGCTCATAAATTTCCCGGGCGCGTGACAGGAAACGCACCCACAAGCATTTGCTTTACAAGGAGTATTAACGATGAATCAGTTAGACGGCGTTAAACAGTTCACCACGGTCGTCGCCGACAGCGGTGATATTGAATCGATTCGCAGCTACCAGCCGGAAGATGCGACCACCAACCCCTCTCTGCTGCTGAAGGCTGCGGGCCTGCCGCACTTCGGGCATCTGATTGAGGATGCCATTAGCTACGGCAAGAGCAAGGGCAGCACCCAGGAGAAGCAGGTCGCGCATGCCAGCGACAAACTGGCGGTGCTGGTGGGTGCGGAAATTCTGAAAAGCATCCCTGGCCGCGTGTCTACCGAAGTGGATGCGCGCCTTTCTTACGACAAAGAGAAGAGCATCGCCAAAGCGCGCCACATCGTGGAGCTCTATCAAGAACTGGGCATTGATAAATCGCGCATCCTGATCAAGCTCGCCTCCACCTGGGAAGGCATTCGCGCCGCCGAGGAGCTGGAGAAAGAGGGCATCAAATGCAACCTGACGCTGCTGTTCTCCTTCGCGCAGGCCCGCGCCTGCGCCGAAGCCGGCGTCTACCTGATCTCCCCGTTCGTTGGCCGCATCTACGACTGGTATCAGGCACGCAAACCGATGGACCCGTATGTCGTGGACGAAGATCCGGGCGTGAAATCGGTACGCAATATCTATGACTACTTCAAGCAGCACCGCTACGACACCATCGTGATGGGTGCCAGCTTCCGCCGCACCGAGCAGATCCTGGCGCTGGCGGGCTGTGACCGTCTGACGATCTCCCCGGATCTGCTGAAAGAGCTGCAGGCTAAAGAGGGCGAGGTGGTGCGCAAGCTGGTCCCGCCGCGTCAGACTTTCCACCGCCCTGCCCCGCTGACCGAAGCGGAATTCCGCTGGGAGCACAACCAGGATCCGATGGCGGTTGAGAAACTGGCTGATGGCATACGCCAGTTCGCTGTTGACCAGCGCAAACTCGAAGATCTGCTGGCCGCCAAACTTTAACTTTTGTCATGGAGAGAAACATGTCTCGTCAAGCGCTTGCTAACGCGGTCCGCGCCCTCAGTATGGACGCGGTACAAAAAGCCAAATCGGGCCATCCCGGTGCCCCTATGGGCATGGCCGACATTGCCGAAGTGCTGTGGAATGATTTTCTGAAGCACAACCCGACCAACCCGACCTGGTACGATCGCGACCGTTTTATTCTGTCAAACGGTCACGCTTCCATGCTGCTCTACAGCCTGTTGCACCTGAGCGGCTACGATCTGCCGATTGAAGAGCTGAAAAACTTCCGCCAGCTGCACTCAAAAACTCCGGGCCACCCGGAGATCGGCTACACGCCGGGCGTGGAAACCACCACCGGGCCGCTGGGCCAGGGGCTGGCAAATGCGGTCGGTCTGGCGATTGCCGAGAAAACCCTCGCGGCGCAGTTCAACCAGCCGGGTCATGAGATCGTCGATCACCACACTTACGTGTTCATGGGCGACGGCTGTCTGATGGAAGGCATCTCCCATGAAGTCTGCTCCCTGGCGGGTACGCTGGGTCTCGGTAAGCTGATTGGCTTCTATGACCACAACGGTATCTCCATCGATGGTGAAACCGAAGGCTGGTTCACTGATGACACGGCGAAGCGTTTCGAAGCCTATAACTGGCACGTCGTGCATGAGATTGACGGCCATGACCCGGAAGCGCTGAAGCGAGCCATTCAGGAAGCTCAAAGCGTCACCGACAAACCATCGCTGATTATCTGTCGCACGGTGATTGGTTTCGGTTCGCCGAACAAAGCCGGTAAGGAAGAGGCGCACGGTGCCGCGCTGGGTGATGAAGAGGTGGCGCTGACCCGCAAACAGCTGGGCTGGAACTATGCGCCGTTTGAGATCCCGAAAGAGATCTATCAGGCCTGGGATGCGCGTGAGCGTGGCCAGCAACAGGAAGCAGCCTGGAATGAGAAATTTGCTGCCTACGAGCAAGCCCACCCGGAACTGGCACGCGAATTCAGCCGCCGTATGGGCGGCGGGCTGCCGGAGAACTGGGAGCAGCTGACCCGCGACTACATCAACAAGCTGCAGGCCGAGCCGGCGAAAATCGCCTCGCGTAAAGCCTCACAGAACGCGCTCAACGAATACGGCCCGGTACTGCCGGAGTTTCTGGGCGGCTCTGCCGACCTGGCACCGAGTAACCTCACCATCTGGTCCGGCTCGACCTCGCTGAAGGAAGATCCGGCGGGGAACTACATCCACTATGGGGTGCGTGAGTTCGGCATGACGGCGATTGCCAACGGTATTGCCCATCACGGCGGCTTTGTGCCCTATACCGCAACCTTCCTGATGTTTGTCGAGTACGCCCGTAACGCCGCGCGTATGGCAGCGCTGATGAAAGCGCGTCAGATCATGGTGTATACCCATGACTCTATCGGCCTCGGCGAAGATGGCCCGACCCACCAGGCGGTGGAACAGCTCGCCAGCCTGCGCCTGACGCCAAACTTCAGCACCTGGCGCCCGTGTGACCAGGTTGAAACCGCGGTGGCATGGAAAGCAGCCATTCAGCGCCACAACGGCCCGACGGCGCTGATCCTGTCGCGCCAGAACCTGGCGCAGATGGAGCGTACGCCGGAGCAGGTTGATGCTATTGCGCGCGGCGGTTACATCCTGAAGGACAGCGACGGCACGCCGGACGCGATCCTGATTGCTACCGGCTCGGAAGTGGAAATTGCCATGCTGGCCGCTGAGCAACTGAGCGCGCAGGGACATAACATCCGCGTCGTTTCGCTGCCGTCTACCGACGTGTTTGATGCTCAGGACGAGGCATACCGCGAATCGGTACTGCCGTCCGACATCGCTGCACGCGTGGCCATCGAGGCGGGCATCGCGGACTACTGGTACAAGTATGTCGGTCTGAAAGGGGCCATCGTCGGCATGATCGGCTACGGCGAATCCGCTCCGGCCGAGAAGCTGTTCCCGTACTTCGGCTTTACCGTAGAAAACGTCGTCGAGAAAACGAAGAAGGTGCTGGGCAAATAACCCCATACCGTCAATCAACAAAGGCTCATGCGCAGGCATGGGCCTTTTTTTGTCGACTTACGTTCTGACATTCCAGTCATCGGTGTATTCCACATTGCCATCAACATAGCGCCAGGTAATTTTCTCGTACATCAGCGACAGAGATTCCATATGGTTGATCTGCGTATTCCCCGCCAGCTTCACATTTGGCATACCCGGATTGACGCCGGTAATTTTTACGCCGGTCATCGTCATCACGAAATAGCACTCTTCCTGTCCAGCATAGTTGATTCTGTACCAGCGTATTTCGGCGCTTTTCAGCGTCTGGCCTTTTGCTACCGCTTTGTACAGGTAAGGACTGGCGCTATCAAACTCTTTCTCGATTAGCATCGCGGAATGCGAGCGCGTTCCGGTTATCTTTCCGTTAACGCTATCAACCGGCAGATTAAGGCCATGACTAAATCCGATAATTTCGATACTTCCTTCCCGGTCTTTCACATCAACCGAGCCTTTGATATCTGCACCACCATCATCTTTAAGCCACAGGTAGGCGGGAACTGGCATCGCTATATCTCCTTTTTAGCGGGGTGGAGTTTACTGACAACACATAAGAGAAACCAATAAAGCGCAATGATGACAGCAACATTTAAAACCAGCATCAATAAAAACTGTAATTTTCCCGGGATGTGCTCAACGAATAACTGATATGGTATCACGCGCAATTGCACGATAAAGATAATAAGCAAAGCGATTATCTTGACGCATCGCCTGAATGTAGACATAAAATAATGTGCTACGGACTCAAAAACTGTGAATCGATTCAGATAGCACTCATAAATAAGAATTATCACACTGTAGAATGGGATAGTTATTAATATATGAGTTAATATTAAAACATCTTCGCAAACTGAATACCAGGCGTCTGGATCCTTTTCGCCAGTCATGAGTGTTGCAACTGTATCTGCGCCGTTATAAGTCAGGTATTTAGTAAGCAGGGCTTTAACGATGCCGTCATAAGGTATGGTTTTACCAACCAGGAACATAACTCCAAAAAATATGAATAATTTAAGGCATAACTTAAGGGCATTTTTTGCCATAAGCCACTACCTCAATCATTCCGAAAGCCATCAGGTTTTTCATGCAGTGAACAGCGATTTTTTTAGTTCTTAACAGGGCGTTACGTATGCATGCGAAATCAGATTCGTGCGGTAATGTTATACACCCCTCTGACAGAACGCCCGGATGCAAGCGAAAGTGACCACGTTTGACATGTTCTACCCATACTTCATCATCAATATTCCAGTCATCACGATAAAGTGCAAACCAGTCGCTATGTTTAAAGGTGGCGCCATTAACTGCGCTGTTTACCAGATCTGCAACGCCAGCGCGAAATTTTGATTTGATACCACCTGATGGTCGATCCACCACCCAGTATCGGCCAGGGGCTACAGGACCGGCCTGAGGTCGTGAAACGCATCCGCCACGGTTGCGATATGCCCCATTACCCGAAAATGCCAGAAAGGTTCCAACGCCATAAATAGTTAAAGGAGAATAGTCAGCGTCATTAATAACAAAGTTACCGTTTAGCGCCATTACCTTATCCTCATTAATAATAAGCAGCCATAGTACTGCCGCTAATATTGCCGAGGCTACTCAAAGATATTTATTTCGGAATACGACGCGGTTATAATTCAGAGCACTTTTGCTGGCTTCTTACGTACTTCATTAATACATAACACCCGGAATTCTCATTAGTATGATCGTATTCGTGAGGCAAAAGCACTCTGCAAATATATAAAAACCGATAGGGCAGGATAATATTTATCAGTTAAGCGGGCCAATCTGGTAGGGTGGGTAAGCTTGCGCACCCACCGTTGAAAATCGACATGGCAGGCTCAGGCTTACCCGCCCTGACTGACGATTATTTTATTTCGTTACCCACAGCGTGGGCCAGGCGTCGGGGCTGAGCCAGTTGTCGCAGGTCGGCTCTTCGGCGTAGCGCACCAGGCGGAAGCGCTGGCCGTCAAAGCGCCAGCGGGTTGCGTAGCCACAGTCACCAATACCGCGCCCTTTCGCCAGGGTAATCAGCTCTTTGTTCTTTTCATCGAAGCTGGCATTCATCAGTTCCATGTCCGGGCTACCGCTGGCCGGTGTGAACGGCAGGCGCAGTCGAATCTGGCGCGATGCGAACGGTTTGTGGCGCGACACCAGCCAGGCCAAATCCACGGTGTTGTACGCCCCCGCTTCGCAGCTGATAAGCATCAGTGCCTTGTCATCGCTGAGCGCCGATACGCGAACTGTACGCCGTTCAGGGTCCAGCGAGCACTGGCTGTTGTTCATGCGCCAGCTGCCGTAATCCAGCAGCGCACTGCGCTCCTCGGCGCTGAGCGGCGTAGGCGTTGGGTTGGTGATGGTCACCGCTTTTAATGCCGGCGCGGGCGGGACGCTCAGCGGCGGCTGGTTGCCCTTCTTAATCCATGCCGTTTCATTGCCAACGCGCTTTTGCTGAGCGTCAACAAACAGCAGCGCGGCCTTCAGACCCACCAGCGAAATCACGTTGTCGCCACCGCGCAGCGCAATGATCCGGGCTTCCTGAATGCGGGCAAGGAAATCGTTGACGGTGGCGGGATCGTCCGTGCGCAGGTGATGCGGGGTAATCTGCCATTTTCCGGTGGAGAGCGGCAGCGGCTCGCCGTCAAGCAACATACGATCGGCTACCGGCGGCGCTTTATCGGCAGCATTGTCCAGCGTGCCGAGATCGATACGCAGGCTGACGTCAACATGCGCGCCCGCGCTGCGGGTCAGGCTCATGACCAGACCTTTATGATCGCCAACGTTGCGCGCTACGCAGAAGTTCTGATTGTTACAGGTCACCTGCCAGTCATCGAAACGCTTCTGCGCGGGTGCAGCCTGAGCCGCTGATACCAGAAACAGCCCCAGGAGAAGCATAAGGATGCGATAGTGCATGGACAGAAAAACCCCGGAAGAAGAAACAGCCTGGCGCGTATCTTCGGTTGCCGCCCGGCTGTGCTCAATCGGATTTATCGGATAGATTTATTTTGAATGCAACTTAAGAGGTGTGAGTCAGGCCATCACGCCGCGCAGCTGAAGCTGCTGCAGTAAAATCACCGTTTTGCCATCGCGGATCTCGCCGCTGGCGACTTTTTCCAGCGCCTCGGTAAAGGGTATCTCCAGCACGTCGATATCCTCATCCTCCACGCCGCCGCCCGCCCATGTCCGGTGCGAGTCGTCATATTCCGCCATAAAGAAATGAATAAGCTCGGTCACGCCGCCGGGTGACATATACAGCTCGAACAATTTCTCCACCGCACCGACCTGAAAACCGGTCTCTTCAATGGCCTCTTTACGCGCGCAGGCTTCAGGTTCGTCGGCATCCAGCAGGCCAGCACAGGCTTCAATCAGCATGCCATCTTTATTGCCGTTAACCCAGGTGGCGACGCGGAACTGACGCGTCAGCACCACGGTTTTCTTGTCGCGGTTGTACAGCATAATGGTCGCGCCGTTGCCACGGTCGTAAACCTCGCGCTTATGGCGCACCACTTCCCCGTCGTTACGCGTTAAATCGTAAGTAACGTTGCGCAGGATGAAGTAGTTGTCTGACAGGATTTTATCTTTAATAACGTCAATTTTAAGCGGCATAGCGACTCCATTAATCACAGCTCCGGCGCGTATTCTACGCGCTTCGACACGGGATGTCCTGAACACGGCCTCTGATTAAATAAACGTAAAGAGCCGCCGCCGCAGCGCGGTTTTGCGCCAGGCTAAAGACGCGCGCCGCGCCAGGAAAGCCAACGTCATCGTGCGGGACAAAAAATAAACCGTGATGAAAACAGAACGTTGCAGCAGTGAGGGTGATGCACTGCGTTTGTTAAACCATTGTATTTGTTAGATTAAAATAACAGCGTACCGCCTGAAAGCGGCAGGATAATTTACATTATCTCCTTATTTTCTCCACGTTTGATGATCCGTTAGCGGCTACAGTGATGGCGGCTACCAATAATAACGAAACGACTTATCCAGAGGTCTTTATTTAATGGCGAATTTCTTTATCGATCGCCCGATATTTGCCTGGGTATTAGCGATCCTGCTGTGCCTGGGCGGAAGCATGGCAATTTTTTCGCTACCGGTGGAGCAATATCCCGATCTCGCGCCGCCTAACGTACGCATTTCCGCTAACTATCCGGGCGCATCGGCGCAGACGCTGGAAAATACCGTTACCCAGGTCATTGAACAGAATATGACCGGGCTGGATAACCTGATGTATATGTCCTCTCAGAGCAGCAGCACCGGGCAGATGACAGTGACCCTGAGCTTTCAGGCGGGCACCGACCCGGATGAAGCGGTGCAGCAGGTGCAGAACCAGCTGCAGTCCGCGATGCGCAAGCTGCCTCAGGCGGTGCAGAATCAGGGCGTGACGGTACGTAAAACCGGGGACACCAACATCCTGACCATCGCGTTCGTCTCCACCGACGGGCGCATGGATAAGCAGGATATCGCCGACTACGTGGCGAGTAACATTCAGGATCCGCTCAGCCGCGTCAGCGGCGTCGGGGATATCGATGCCTACGGCTCGCCCTACTCAATGCGCATCTGGCTCGATCCCAACAAACTTAACAGCTATCAGCTCACTACGCAGGATGTCACCGACGCCATCTCATCGCAAAACGCCCAGATTGCGGTCGGCCAGCTCGGCGGTACGCCATCGGTAGATAACCAGGCGCTGAACGCGACCATCAACGCCCAGTCGCTGCTGCAAACCCCGGAACAGTTCCGCGCTATCACGCTGCGCGTCAACCAGGACGGGTCGGAAGTAACGCTGGGCGACGTCGCTCAGGTTGAGATGGGGGCGGAAAAATATGACTACCTCAGCCGCTATAACGGTCATGCCGCTTCCGGACTGGGGGTCAAGCTCGCCTCGGGGGCCAACGAAATGGCGACGGCGGAAGCGGTGCTGAAGCGGCTCGATGAGCTGGCGGCCTACTTCCCGCACGGGCTGGAGTATAAGGTGGCCTATGAGACCACCTCGTTCGTTAAAGCCTCTATTACCGATGTGGTAAAAACCCTGCTTGAAGCGGTGCTGCTGGTATTCCTGGTAATGTACCTGTTCCTGCAGAACTTCCGCGCCACGCTGATCCCCACCATTGCGGTGCCGGTGGTACTGCTCGGCACCTTTGCCACCCTCTACGCTTTTGGCTACAGCATTAATACCCTGACCATGTTTGCGATGGTGCTGGCTATCGGTCTGCTGGTGGATGATGCCATCGTGGTGGTGGAAAACGTCGAGCGCATCATGAGCGAAGAGGGACTTTCGCCCAAAGAGGCAACGCGTAAATCGATGGGCCAGATCCAGGGGGCATTGGTCGGGATTGCGCTGGTGCTGTCAGCAGTATTTGTACCAATGGCCTTCTTCGGCGGCACCACCGGGGCTATTTATCGCCAGTTCTCCATCACTATCGTCGCTGCGATGGTGCTCTCGGTGCTGGTGGCGATGATCCTCACCCCGGCGCTGTGCGCCACGCTGCTCAAGCCGCTGCATAAAGGCGAGCAGCACGGCCAGAAAGGCTTCTTCGGTGCCTTCAACCGCCTGTTCAACCGCAGCGCGGCGCGCTACGAGCGCGGCGTGGCGAAGATCCTCAACCGCAGCCTGCGCTGGATTATTATCTACGGCCTGCTGCTGGGCGGAATGGTGTTTCTGTTCCTGCGTCTGCCTACCTCATTTTTGCCGCAAGAGGATCGCGGCATGTTTACCACCTCGGTACAGCTGCCCAGCGGCGCTACCCAGCAGCAAACGCTGAAAGTGGTGCAGCAGATCGAGCAGTACTACTTCACCCATGAGAAAGATAACGTCACCTCGGTGTTCGCCACCATCGGTTCCGGACCTGGCGGCAATGGTCAGAACGTGGCGCGGATGTTTGTGCGCCTGAAAGACTGGGACGATCGCGACGCCACCACCGGCACCTCCTTCGCCATTATTGAGCGCGCCACTCAGGCATTCAGCGCAATCAAGGAAGCGCGGGTGTTTGCCAGCAGCCCGCCGGCCATCAGCGGGCTTGGCAGCTCCGCCGGTTTCGACATGGAGCTTCAGGATCACGCCGGGGCCGGGCACGATGCGCTGATGGCGGCGCGCGACCGTCTGCTGGCGCTGGCAGGCGATAACGCGTCGCTGACCCGGGTGCGCCACAACGGTCTGGATGACAGCCCACAGCTGCAAATTGACATCGACCAGCGTAAAGCGCGCGCGCTGGGCGTATCGATAGATGACATCAACGACACGCTGCAAACCGCCTGGGGTTCCAGCTATGTGAACGACTTTATGGATCGCGGGCGCGTGAAAAAGGTCTATGTGCAGGCGGCAGCGAAATACCGCATGCTGCCGGACGATATCACCCGCTGGTACGTGCGTAATAATCAGGGCGGGATGGTGCCGTTCTCGGCCTTTGCCACTTCGCACTGGGAAACCGGTTCGCCCCGGCTGGAGCGCTACAACGGCTATGCCGCGCTGCAGATTGTCGGCGAAGCCGCGCCCGGCGTCAGCACCGGTACCGCGATGGACGTGATGGAGAATCTGGTCAGCCAGCTGCCGGGCAATTTCGGGCTGGAGTGGACCGCGATGTCGTATCAGGAACGGCTTTCCGGCGCGCAGGCACCGGCGCTGTACGCCCTGTCGCTGCTGGTGGTCTTCCTCTGCCTGGCCGCCCTGTATGAGAGCTGGTCGGTGCCGTTCTCGGTGATGCTGGTGGTGCCGCTGGGGGTCATTGGCGCGCTGCTGGCAACCTGGATGCGCGGCCTGGAGAATGACGTCTATTTCCAGGTGGGGCTGCTGACGGTGATTGGCTTATCGGCGAAGAACGCCATTCTGATTGTGGAGTTCGCCAATGATGCTAACGCCCGGGGGCAGGAGTTGCTGGCGGCGACGCTGGAGGCCTGTCGTCAGCGCCTGCGTCCTATCCTGATGACCTCGCTGGCGTTCGTCTTCGGCGTGCTGCCGATGGCCACCAGCAGTGGCGCAGGCTCCGGCAGCCAGCATGCGGTGGGAACCGGGGTTATGGGCGGAATGATTTCGGCAACGGTGCTGGCGATCTTCTTCGTGCCGCTGTTCTTTGTCCTGGTGCGCCGCCGCTTCCCGCTTAGCGACCATCAGCAAAACTGAACAAAAAAGGCGGCTATTAATTAGCCGCCTTTATTCTCATGCGATGAATCGCACTGTTTTAATTTAAGAACATCGTGCTCTTGCTTTTCTTACTGGAGGTTATTTACGAAGCATGGCTTCGATAAAATCTTTCCAGTTCCCCATTTCGTGTTCAATCATAACAACCTCTTCGTATTCTTATTAGAATTATACGAGAATATATTTACAAAGTGAAGATATTTTAACCAGTGTACAACCGCGCTATGCTGGGTTGCTGGAGGCTATTTTCCGCTATTTTTTATGCAATGACTGTGACAGCCAACAAGCATTTATATTAATTTTTCGCCGCTGAGAGGGTATTGAAGATGCAGTTGCTGACCAAAGAGAATTGTCCGGAACCGGACTGGCGTGCGCTGGCGCTGCTTATCGAGCGAGGCGGCCTGAACGCCCGCGATCCGCAACTGCTGGCCCAGGCGTATCGTCACAGCACCTTCTGCTGGTACGGCTATGAGGGGGACAGGCTTATCGCCACGGCCAGAGCAATCAGCGATTTAACCTGGGCCAGCTACCTCGCCGACGTGGTGATCGATCCCGATTATCAGGGTCGTGGTTACGGTGCACAGCTGATGAATGAAATTAGCCGTACGCTATTACCCTTTGGTAAAGTCTTTATCTATTCAGTTTGCGATAAGGTCGAGTTTTATAAAAACTACCAGTTTTCACTGCTGACCACTGGAATGGTAGCGAGCAGTCCGGAGTCCTTATTATCCATGCGCGAGCAGGGCTATATTCTTGAATAAGCCGCCTGTCTCCGGGTTATATTTAGCGCACTTTTAGTTATCATGATTAGCATTCTAAAAAACTGAACGATTTTTTGCACTTTTTATCAAAAGGATTCATTTATGGTTGTGATGTACGGCATCAAGAACTGCGACACCATCAAAAAAGCGCGCCGCTGGCTGGAAAATGCCGGGGTAGAGTATCGCTTTCACGACTACCGCGCCGATGGCCTGACGCCGGCGCTGTTGCAGGGGTTTATTGACGAGCTGGGCTACGAAGCGCTGCTCAACACCCGCGGCACCACCTGGCGCAAGCTGGATGAGGCGACCCGCAACGGCATTACCAACGCCTCTGCCGCCGCTGCGCTGATGCTGACGATGCCGGCAATCATCAAACGCCCATTGCTCTGTGCGCCCGGTAAGCCTATGCTGCTTGGTTTCAATGAAAATAACTATCAGCAGTATTTCAACGAGGTGTAGTGCTATGTCTTGCCCGGTCATTGAGCTGACGCAACAGCTTATTCGTCGCCCTTCCCTGAGCCCCGATGATGCAGGTTGCCAGGCGCTGCTCACCGAGCGACTGCGCGCCGCTGGTTTTACCATCGAAGCGATGGACTTTGGCGATACGCAGAACGTCTGGGCATGGCGCGGTCAGGGTGAAACGCTGGCGTTTGCCGGCCATACCGATGTGGTGCCGCCGGGGGATGCCGATCGCTGGATCAACCCGCCGTTCGAACCTACCATTCGCGACGGCATGCTATTTGGTCGCGGCGCGGCGGATATGAAAGGCTCGCTGGCCGCGATGGTGGTTGCCGCCGAGCGTTTTGTGGCCCAGCACCCGAATCACAAAGGCCGTCTCGCCTTCCTGATTACCTCCGATGAAGAAGCCAGCGCGCAGAACGGCACCGTAAAGGTGGTGGAAGCGCTGATGGCCCGCAACGAACGCCTCGACTACTGCCTGGTGGGCGAGCCATCCAGTACCGAAGTGGTGGGCGACGTGGTAAAAAACGGTCGCCGCGGCTCGCTGACCTGCAACCTGACCATTCACGGCGTGCAGGGTCACGTCGCCTATCCGCATCTGGCGGATAACCCGGTGCACCGCGCCGCGCCAATGCTCAACGAGCTGGTCGCCATTGAGTGGGATCAGGGCAACGACTTCTTCCCGGCAACCAGCATGCAGATTGCCAATATCAAGGCGGGTACCGGCAGCAACAACGTCATCCCCGGCGACCTGTTCGTACAGTTTAACTTCCGCTTCAGTACGGAACTGACCGACGAGATGATCAAATCCCGGGTCATTGCGCTGCTGGAAAAGCACCAGCTGCGCTATACCCTCGACTGGTGGCTCTCCGGTCAGCCATTCCTGACCTCGCGCGGCAAGCTGGTGGATGCGGTGGTGAACGCGGTTGCGCACTATAATGAAATTAAACCGCAGCTGTTAACCACTGGCGGCACGTCAGACGGCCGCTTTATTGCGCGTATGGGTGCGCAGGTGGTGGAGCTCGGGCCGGTCAACGCGACGATTCATAAGATCAACGAGTGCGTAAACGCCGCCGATCTGCAACTGCTGGCCCGGATGTATCAACGTATCATGGAGCAGCTCGTCGCCTGACGACTGCCACGTAAAGAGGATAAGCGCATGGAACTGCTGGCAAAATACTGGTGGGTACTGGTGATCGTGTTTATGGTCGGGGTGCTGATCAACGTGATTAAAGATTTGAAACGCGTCGATCACAAAAAATTTCTCGCCAACAAACCAGAGCTGCCGCCGCATCGTGATTTCAACGATAAGTGGGATGACGAAGACGACTGGCCGAAGAAAAAGCCGTAATAAAAAAGCCCTCCTGCGAGGGCTTTTTTTATCGGTGCGTTTACGAGCTACAGCAGTTCAATGATATCGTCATCTTTCGGCTTACCGCCGCTTAACGCCTCATCGAAGTAGCGCTTCGGCACGGTAAAGCGCAGGTGCTCAATGGCGCGCTCCATACTGCGCTCATCAATGGCGTGGCCCAGATCGTCAATGATATCCAGCGTAACGTCCCCACCCAGTTGAACCAGCGCTTCGGCAGCATCTGCGGCATGAGCCAGCTCAATTACCCGGTCTTCACCGCCGTGGATAAAGTGCACGGTAACACCGGTCGATGCCTGCGCCGGCACGCGAGCGAAACGCCCGTTGAAGGCGATAACGCGCGACGCCAGGTCAGGCTCCGCCTGCGTGCTTTCCAGTGCCATGATGGCGCCCTGGGAAAATCCGATCAGCGCCGTCGCCGCACCGGTTAATCCACTCTGGCGCTGCCAGTAGCGTACCGTCTCGACAAAGCGCGGCATAATCTCATCGATGCGCGCCTGACGGTTCTCCTCCGTTACGCCCTGCACGGAAAACACTCTCGCCCAGGTTCAGGCCCGCTGGGTGCCGGACCGCCGACGCTGACCACCAGCGCAGCCGGGAAATGCGGCGCAAACCAGCGGCCGATTTCGCTCATGGATACCGGGTTATCGCCCACGCCGTGAAACAGCAGCAGCAGCTGTCTGGGGGGAACGTCCGGGCTTTGTACTACTACGTGGTCATGTTTCATTACCGCCTCCTCAGGTACTGAGCAACAGTCTACGCCGGGTAATCTCAATGACCATGCCAGTTAACTGAATGACTCAGTTAAAAAAATTGCAGTGCGGCGATGTTGCTCTGTAACGCTTTGCCGCGCTCGGGATCGAGGCTGGCAAGCGCCAGGCCCACCTCCTGCCGAAGCTGTTTCACCTGTGCTTTTCGGCCCTCTTCGCCCTGCTGCTGCCCGCTAAACCAGCGACGCAGCGCGGGTAAGGCCAGGTCAGCGGCCAGCAGCAACCGGTTCAGGCTGCCGATGCAGGCCTCCGGCGGGCGATGCGCAAAGGCAAATCCCGCCAGCTCGCGCCAGTCCTCATCATTAAGGGTAGCCTGGTGTGAGGGAATGACCGGCAGTTCCTCGTCGATCCACGGCTGGAGCCATGTGGCATCCCGGCGCAGCCGCTGGTGTTCATGCCCGGCCAGCGCGTGTCCGGCTGCGCTCAACGGCAGGAGTGCCATTGCGGTATAACATCCGCTGCTCGCTTCCCGATGGCTACCGAAACGCACCAGCGTAAAGCCGCAGCGCTGCCAGAAGCGCCACAGCTCAGGGGTGTATCCGAAGCTGACGGAGAGATAATCACAATCAGGATGCGCGTTCGCCTGCGCCCATGCGATCAGCTGCGCGCCGATACCCTCCCGCTGTCGCGCCGGATGCACCGCAATACGGCTGATGCGTAGCCCGCGCAGCGTTGCGGCATCGGGGCTTCCGCCGTGCGCCGCCAGCGACTGCGCGACCAGGTTGCCGCGCGGCCGGCGAAATCCAGCCCACACGGCGGCACTCAGCGCGGTACTCAGACCGCCCTCCTCTACCAGCCACAGCGCGCCCGCCGGACGTTCGCCCGCCGGGCGTTCGCCCGCCAGCGCCTGAGCAAAACGCTGCCCAGGCGCGTCCATCATACGCCGCAGGTCGAGCGGTGAGGTGCGGTAGTGCGCCCCGGAAAGCAGGCGATAGAGCGCTGCGATATGACCGGGGTTATCACGCCACGCCCGCTGCGTCAGGGGGGCGATGCGGCATTCCCCAGCAGGCCGCAGGCGAAAATCGTCGTCATCAAACAGCAGTAGCGCAGCGATAAAGCGCTCCAGCGCATCGTACCGCGCCCAGCGCACCGGTTGTTCGAGGCTGAAGGTGCGCAGCCCCGGCACGCTGGCACAGAATTTCAGCATGAAACCGCGCCCGGTGCCTTCGTAGCCCTGCACCGTGGTGACCAGCAGCACGCGCGGGAAACCGGCCAGCAACCTGCGCAGCAGCGGCCCAGGAATGGCGGCAGCTTCATCAATAATGAGCCAGTCATATCCAGCTAACGTGTTCTGTTGCAGGGCAGCGACCAGCGCATCCGGGGCGATAAACTGAAAGCCTTCTCCGGCATGCTGCGCCAGTACCATCGTGGCGGCTTTAGCCGGTGCGGTCACCAACACCGCGCCCGGCCAGCGGCGCACCAGCATCCCGGCCAGTGCCGACTTGCCGCGTCCGCGCGGGGCGGTAACTACCGCTGTGCCCCGCGGGAGGGACAGCAACGCATCCAGCACCTGCTGCTGCTCGCGCTCGGGTTCTCCCGAGGCCATGCACCACGCCGGGCCGTCCGGCGGCGTGGGTAACTGAAACGGCTCACCCTGCCGCCAGTGCAGGACGGCGTCGTCCTCCAGACAACAGGCGATAAAATGGCGGACGAAATGCGGGGTGGGAATGGGTTCCGGCCTGTCGCTCCAGCGTCGGCTGTCGTTATCCGGCTGCGCGGCCCAGCGCTGCCACGGCGGAGTGAGCAGCACCAGCCAGCTGCCGGCGCGCAGCGTACCTGCCAGCGCCGCCAGCGCGTCGGCGGCAAAACCGTCCCGGGCATCAAACACGGCGTGGGTAAACTCCCGGCCCAGCAGCGTGCGAACCGCGGCTGGCAGGAAGTGCTGCTCTCCTTGTGGGCGCTCACTTACCGTTAGCCAGTCGCCGGGTAACGCGGCGGAGAGACGTGCCAGCTGCGTTTCTGTCCAGGCGTCATCACCCTCAAGCACCAGCACACGACGCTGACCCGTTCGGGCCAGCGCGGCGGTAAAGGCAGACAAATTAGTCATCGCAGGAGGGGATCACAGACGCACGTCATTACCAAAGGTGTTGCACTGGGCGGGGTCGCCACTGTCGAAACCGCGTTTGAACCAGGTGTAACGCTGTTCAGACGTGCCGTGGGTAAATTTCTCCGGGACCACCCGGCCCTGGCTCTGCTGCTGCAGGCGGTCATCGCCAATGGCTTCAGCAGCGTTCAGCGCCTCTTCCAGGTCGCCGGACTCCAGCACGCCCTGCTGCTGCATGGTTTTACCCCATACGCCCGCAAAGCAGTCGGCCTGCAGCTCCATGCTCACCGACAGCTTGTTAGCTTCCGCTTCGCTGGCATTCTGCTGCAGCTGACGCACTTTTGGTTCGATGCCGAGCAGCTTCTGCACGTGGTGACCGACCTCATGGGCAATCACATAGCCCTGGGCGAAGTCGCCGCCCGCACCAAGCTTGCGCTTCATCTCGTCATAGAATGAGAGATCGATGTAGACGGTGCTGTCTGCCGGGCAGTAGAACGGCCCCATGATGGACTGGCCGTTGCCGCAGCCGGTGCGGGTGGAGCCGCGATACATCACCAGCTTCGGCTGCTGATAGGTGCGGCCCATCTTCTCAAACTGCTGGCCCCAGCTCTCTTCGGTAGTCGCGAGGATCACCGACGTAAACTTCGCCGCCTCGTCCTCGTTCGGGCTGATGGAGCGCTGCGTACTCTGCTGGGAGACCGGCTGTTCGCCGGTGAGCAGCGAAGTGAGATCGACGCCGTAATACCCGGCCACCACCACGACCAGCAGCAGCACGATGCCGCCTTTCCCTCGCGGCAGGCGGACACCGCGCCCTCCCATCGCCGGCCCGCGGGCGTTACGTCTGTCCTCTACGTTGTCGCTTTCGCGACGACCTTGCCAACGCATAATTAACCTCTTCACGATTTGTTTTTATGTATAGATCGTAGGTGGTTAACGCGCGGATTACCATCTCATTCCTGCCCATACTGCATGCGCACGCATCAATTACGCTCACGCTGCGCCGTGACGTTGCTCGTGGGCTTCGCGCGATGCCCTGAAAGCGGCGCTATTGCTGATGATCCAGTTCCACAGCGGCAGCATAGCCAGCAACATCTCTTTCCCGAGGCCGGTGAGCTGGCCGCAGTACTCTCCCAGCACTTTAACGCTACGTTTACGCCTGAAGTGGCTGATGTCGCGGCCTGGCTGCGTGAAAAGGAATAAAGGCAAAAAAAAGCCGGGTGCGGAAAGTCCGCCCCGGCTCAGATACGGCAAAGTGGACTATCAGTCGAGGTTTACGCCCAGACGACGCGCCACTTCCTCGTAAGCTTCAATCAGGCCGCCGAGGCTCTGACGGAAACGGTCTTTGTCCATTTTATCCATGGTCTGTTTGTCCCACAGGCGTGCGCCGTCCGGGGAGAACTCGTCGCCCAGCACCACTTCACCTTTGAACAGGCCGAACTCCAGCTTGAAGTCCACCAGAATCAGCCCGGCGTCGTCGAACAGCTTAAACAGCACCTCGTTCGCGCGATAGGTCAGTTCCTTCATGCGCGCCAGATTCTCTTTGCTCACCCAGCCGAAGGTCTCGCAGTAGGATTCGTTCACCATCGGGTCGTGCAGCTCATCATTCTTCAGGAACATATCGAACAGCGGCGGGCTGAGCTCAATCCCCTCTTCGGTACCCAGACGCTTCACCAGCGACCCGGCGGCGCGGTTGCGGATCACGCACTCCACCGGCACCATCTCCAGCTTCTTCACCAGCGATTCGGTGTCGGACAGCAGCGCTTCAAGCTGGGTCGGAATGCCCGCTTCCTGCAGTTTCGTCATGATGAAGTGGTTAAACTTGTTGTTCACCATCCCTTTACGGTCGAACTGCTCAATGCGCGCACCGTCTCCTGCTGACGTATCATTGCGGAATTCGAGCACCAACAGATCCGGGTTTTCCGTGCTGTATACGGTTTTCGCTTTGCCACGATACAACTCAGCTTGCTTTTGCATCTTCAATTACTCCAGGTGTGGTGACCGCTGCGCGGCCTGATAATTAATGCGTAAATTCGGCTTACGTGCCTACGCACACGTTTGCGTAGACAGGATAAAAAAAGGCCGGACGCGTCCGGCCTGAGGTATTACTTGCTGAATGCGGCCTGGAAAGCGGCAACCAGCGCGTCGTTCTGCGACTGCGTAAGGGTATGGCCTTTCGGGTCGATGAACTGCAGGCTGCTGCGGTTATCGAGGTCGCCAACCTGAAGCTTGTAGTCGCCAGCCAGCAGCTCCGGATCGCGCGCGCCCAGCTCCTGCCAGTCGCTGTCGGACAGCGGCTTGTAGGTTACGGCGATGTTACCCTGTGAGCGGGCCGTATCGGTCACTTTCATGCCGACTTTCTCAAGCGCTGCGGGCAGACGGCTCCAGACAACATTGAACGGACCACGGACGATCAACACCGGCAGGCCGACATCATCGGCACCGCTCTGAACATCAAGGTCGGAAGCGGAACGGTTTTCCTGCGCGGCCTGAGCGGCAGCCTGGGTTTTATCCAGATCCGCAGCGATAACGTTCAGCATCTGCGCGCTGTAGCGCTGCAGGGAAGCGGCATCCGCAACCGGCTTGCCGGACTGCTCAAGATTCAACAGTTTAACCACGATTGCCTGCTGATAGCCCTGCGGCTTCACGGAAACCTGGTAGCGGCCACGATACTGTTCGTCTTCGTCGGCACGGTTCCACTGCACCCAGTCGGTGGTCAGGGTCTGCGCGGCGTCGTCACGTTTGTCGATGGCATAATTCTGCCCCTGCAATACGGAGACAACCTGCGGCCACAGCGAGCCAGAACGGCCGCTTTCAACCAGCAGCGTGGCGGTATCACCGGTAAACTGGGTGCGTGCGCCGGTCACCAGCGCCAGCGGCTGTGCAGGCGGACGAATATCCAGCGCCTTGCCGACAGCGCCGCTGCCGTTGGTCACTGGAATGTTGTAGTTACCGTTTTCGACCGGCAGGATCATCCCGGCGGGTGCATGAAGCTCCGCCAGCGGCTGCGCATCCAGATAGGACTCGTCTCCGCTGACCTGACGCTTGTAGCGTGAATCGGAACTGCAGGCAGCCAGCAACATAATTAATGAAACGCTAGCGACCTTTGCTACACGCGACTTCTGAACTGAATAAGCCATCAAATCTCCCTAAACTTTACAGCAAACCGGCAAACTTAAGCGCACTGGCAACCGCGTCACGACCTGCGTCGGTGATCGGTGTCATTGGCAGACGCAGCGTGTCGGTCGCCACAAGTCCCAACTCCTTACAGGCCCATTTCGCCGGGATCGGATTGGGTTCGACAAACAATTTATGGTGAAGCGGCATCAGGCGCTGATTGATGATGCGTGCCTCGTTGAACTGCCCTGCGGCAGCCAGACGGCACATGTCCGCCATATCACGCGCGGCGACGTTGGTAGTGACGGAAATCACCCCATGACCGCCGAGCTGCATGAAGTCCAGCGCGCTGGCGTCATCACCGCTGAGCAGCACGAAGTCGTCTTCGACCAGCTCTTTGATCTGATGAACGCGGGTTAAGTTCCCGGTGGCTTCTTTAATACCGACAATATTTTTTACTTTCGCCAGGCGGCCAACGGTCTCCGGCAGCATATCGCACCCGGTACGGGACGGCACATTATACAGAATCTGCGGCAGATCGGT
Organism: Siccibacter colletis; assembly: GCF_025914095.1. NCBI lineage: Bacteria > Pseudomonadati > Pseudomonadota > Gammaproteobacteria > Enterobacterales > Enterobacteriaceae > Siccibacter > Siccibacter colletis. The sequence goes on from NZ_CP074352.1 coordinate 2,940,018, forward strand.
GTGTTCCGCGATGGCTTTGAAGTGCTGGAACAGGCCTTCCTGAGTAGGACGATTATAGTACGGCGTGACGGTCAGGCAGCCGGCAATACCGCTGTCGTTGAAGCGCTGCGTCAGGCTAATGGCCTCAGAGGTGGCATTCGCGCCGGTGCCGGCGATGACAGGAATACGTCCGTCAGCCAGTTCCAGCGTCATCATTACCACATCGCCATGCTCGTCGTGGCTGAGCGTCGCCGATTCACCCGTGGTCCCTACCGAAACAATCGCCGACGTCCCGTTGGCAATATGATACTCAACCAGCTTTTTCAGGCTTGACCGGCAGACATTACCTTTGTCATCCATCGGTGTGATAAGCGCGACAATACTTCCCGTGAACATGGGCCATCCTCTGTGCAGACAATAATCCCAATGGTACGTTTGGTGCCCCGGTAAAAGCAAGCGACGAGGCATCGCCGGGGCTGTTGTACCGATGATTTTTTTATGCTTTCCTTAGGATTACCTCACCGAATCACAGGAAGTTCAGGTTTGACTGCATCAGCTCAGCATTTTCTTGTCATTACCGCACTGGGCGCAGACCGCCCAGGAATCGTTAATACCATCACGCGTCACGTGAGCAGCTGCGGTTGTAATATTGAGGATAGTCGGCTGGCGATGCTGGGTGAGGAGTTCACCTTCATCATGTTGCTGTCGGGAAGCTGGAACGCGATCACCATGATCGAATCCACCCTGCCGCTGAAAGGCGCCGAGCTGGAGTTGCTCATCGTGATGAAGCGTACCACCGGCCAGGCTCGCGCCATGATGCCGGAAACCGTCTGGGTGCAGGTAGAAGTGCCCGACTCGCCGCATTTGATTGAGCGTTTCACCGCATTGTTTGACGCTCACGGCATGAACATCGCCGAACTGGTGTCGCGCACCCAGCCGGCAAAAGCGGACACGCCGCCGCAGCTTTTTATTCAAATCACCGCTCACAGCCCGGCCTCGTCCGACGCATCAATAATCGAGCAGGCGTTCAAAGCACTATGTACAGAACTCAACGCGCAAGGCACTATTAGCGTAGTGAACTACCCGTAGCACGACGAACAGGATGGAGAGGAGTAATGAATTCACTGAAAGCCGGTGACATCGCACCGAAATTTAGCTTGCCCGATCAGGATGGTGAACAAGTAAATTTGGCCGACTTCCAGGGACAGCGCGTTCTGGTTTATTTCTATCCCAAGGCCATGACCCCAGGTTGCACCGTTCAGGCGTGCGGCCTGCGCGATAACATGGACGATTTGAAAAAAGCCGGTGTCGAAGTGCTGGGTATCAGCACCGACAAACCGGAAAAGCTCTCGCGCTTCGCCGAAAAAGAGCTGCTCAACTTCACGCTGCTCTCCGATGAAGACCACAGCGTCTGCCAGCAGTTTGGCGTCTGGGGCGAAAAGTCCTTTATGGGCAAAACCTATGACGGCATCCACCGCATCAGCTTCCTGATTGGTCCTGACGGCGTGGTAGAGCATGTGTTCGACAATTTCAAAACCAGCAACCACCACGATATCGTGCTGGACTGGGTGAAAGCGAACGCCTGAGTTTACGCTGTAACACAGACAAAAAAGCCGACTTACGTCGGCTTTTCTTTTAGCGCTCTTCTATCGACAGCCCGTCGGGCCAGGCGTGTACCACCGCCTTCACCAGCGTCGCCAGCGGGATCGCGAAGAATACGCCCCAGAACCCCCACAGCCCACCGAAAATCACCACCGAGAGAATGATCACCAGCGGATGCAGGTTCACCGCTTCGGAGAACAGCACCGGCACCAGCAGGTTTCCGTCCAGCGCCTGGATAATCAGGTAAACCGCCATGCAGCTCCAGAACTCCGGGCCGAGCCCGAACTGGAACAGCGCCACGCCCACGACCGGAATAGTCACCACAAAGGCGCCGATGTAAGGGATGAGTACTGAAATGCCCACCAGCACCGCCAGCAGCAGCGAGTAGTTCAGGCCGAACAGCACAAAACCAATCCAGGTGGCGACGCCCACCACCACCATCTCCAGCACCTTGCCGCGAATATAGTTGGTGATCTGCTGGTTCATCTCGACCCACACCTGTCCGGCCAGCCCGCGATTGCGCGGCAGAACGCGGCGCACGGCGCTCAGCATCTGTTCTTTGTCCTTCACCAGGAAGAACACCATCAGCGGCACGAGGATCAGGTAAATCGCCAGCGTCAGCAGACCGACCAGCGACGCCAGGGAATATTTCACCACCGAGTCGCCCAGCCCCATCATGCGGGTGCGCATATTCTCCGCCATCGCATCGATGATGCCGGCATCCATCAACGCCGGATAGCGTTTCGGTAGGGTGGCGGCGAAATCGGAGAGCTTATTGAGCATGCCTGGCATGTCGCGGATCAAATAGATGCCCTGCTGCCAGGCGACCGGAGCCACGACCAGCAGCAGCATCAGCAGAATGCCAACGAACAGGATCAGCACCAGCGAGGCGGCCAGCGTCCGCGAGCAGCCGAGACGCTCCAGCCGGGCGGTAGGCCACTCCAGTAAATAAGCGAGGACAATTGCCACCAGCAGCGGTGCCAGCAGCCCATGCAGGAAAAAGAGGATACAAAATCCGGCAACCAGAATAACCAGCAGCGCTATCGCTTCAGGATCGCTGAACCTGCGACGATACCACTGCATTAACATTTCAAGCATAACCCGTCCCTGACAAGGTGATGGAAGGCAAAACAGGGCTGGAAGTGTAGCGAAATGTGACAGAAAAGACTTCGCTTTTTCGAGCCGCGTTCAGAAAAGAGCAGGCCCGGTAAATATCGTTTTTATAAATCGTCTTTGACCCGCTACACTCCGAGAGCGCCCGGTATTATGCGGAACGAAACCGCGCCGGCCCGGTCAAAATGTTGATTTGATTGATACAGGATAGAGGTTATGTTCAGGCAGTTGAGAAAAACGCTGGTTGCGACCCTCATAACGACCCTGATGGCCGCCCAGGTGGCGCCCGCCTGGGCCGATACCACCGACGACCTGCCTGACATGGGCACCTCAGCGGGCAGCACGCTCTCCATCGGACAGGAGCTGCAGATGGGTGACTACTACATGCGCCAGCTGCGCGGTAGTGCGCCATTGATCAACGATCCGCTGCTGGTGCAGTACGTCAACAAGCTGGGGATGCGGCTGGTAAGCCATGCAAACTCGGTGCGCACGCCGTTCCACTTCTCGCTCATCAATAATGACGAAATAAACGCCTTCGCCTTCTTCGGTGGCAATGTGGTGCTGCACTCGGCGCTGTTTCGCTATGCCGACAATGAAAGCCAGCTCGCCTCGGTGATGGCGCACGAAATCTCCCACGTCACCCAGCGTCACCTGGCGCGTGCGATGGAAGATCAAAAACGCAGCGCGCCCCTGACCTGGGTCGGCGCGCTCGGCTCGATTCTGCTGGCGATGGCCAGCCCGCAGGCGGGGATGGCAGCCCTGACCGGTACACTGGCCGGCACCCAGCAGGGCATGATCAGCTTCACCCAGCAAAACGAACAGGAAGCGGATCGCATCGGCATTCAGGTGCTGCAGCGCTCGGGCTTCGATCCACAGGCGATGCCGACGTTCCTGGAAAAGCTGCTCGATCAGGCGCGCTACTCCAGCCGTCCGCCGGAGATCCTGCTGACTCACCCCCTGCCGGAAAGCCGCCTCTCGGATGCCCGCAACCGCGCCAACCAGATGCGTTCCGTTGTCGCGCAATCCTCAGAAGATTTCTATATGGCGAAGGTGCGTGCCCTCGGCATGTATAAGTCGGGCCGCAATCAGCTCACCAGCGACCTGCTGGATGCGCTGGCGAAAGGCAACGTGCGCGAGCAGCACGCCGCCCGTTACGGGCGCGCGCTACAGGCAATGGAAGCAAAAAACTTCGCCGAAGCGAAAACGCTACTGCAGCCGCTGCTGAACGCCAGCCCGGCCAACGCCTGGTATCTTGACCTTGCGACCGACATCGACCTTGGCCTTAACCGGGCCAGCGACGCCATCAACCGTCTGAAAAATGCGCCGGACCTGCGCAATAATCCGGTGCTGCAGCTCAACCTCGCCAATGCGTATCTGGAAAACAGCCAGCCGGCCGAGGCGGTGAAGATCCTTAACCGCTATACGTTTGCGAATAAAGAAGACACCAACGGCTGGGATCTGCTGGCGCAGGCGCAGGCAGCGCTTAACAGCCGCGATCAGGAGCTGGCCGCCCGCGCGGAAGTGCTGTCCCTGACGGGTCGTCTCGATCAGGCAATCTCCCTGCTCAGCAGCGCCAGCAGCCAGGTTAAAACCGGCAGCCTGCAACAGGCGCGCTACGATGCGCGCATTGACCAGCTGCGCCAGCTGCAGCAGCGCTTCAAGCCCTATGAAAAGATGTAAGGAATAACCATGTCAGAGACGATTACCCTCTATCACAACCCGCGCTGCTCAAAAAGCCGTGAGACGCTCGCCCTGCTGAAAGACAAAGGCGTGGAGCCGCAGGTGGTGCTTTATCTGGAGACGCCGCCGGATGCGGCGACGCTGAAGGGGCTGCTGCACAAGCTTGGTTTCGCCAGCGCGCGTGAACTGATGCGCACCAAAGAAGAGCTGTATAAAACCCTCAACCTGGCGGATGCATCCCTGAACGAAACGGATCTGATCGCTGCCATGACAGAAAACCCAAAACTGATTGAACGCCCGATTGTCGTGGCAGGAGATAAGGCGCGACTCGGACGTCCGCCCGAGCAGGTGCTTGAGATCCTGTAACCAACGCCCTCCCTGCGAGGGCGTTATTATTTACAGCCCGAGGATCTCTTTGACGAACGGAATGGTGAGTTTGCGCTTGGCGGTGATGGAGGCGCGATCGAGCTGATCGAGCGTCATAAACAGGGTGCGCATCTCACGGTCGAGGCGCTTGAGCAGAAAACGACCCACGTCTTCGGGCAGTTCGAAGCCGCGTAACCGGGCGCGCAGCTGGAGCGCCTGCAGTTTTTCTTCATCGGTGAGCGGCTGCAGCTTGTAGATTTGCCCCCAGTCGAGACGCGAAGCGAGATCGGGAAGCTGCAGATTAAGCTGGCGCGGTGGACGATCGCCGGTGATCAGCAGGCGCGTCTGGCCGGATTCCAGGATCCGATTGTAGAGATCGAAAATCGCCATTTCCCAGGGGGCGTCCCCGGCGATGCATTCGATGTTATCGATACACACCAGCGACAGATGCTCCATCCCTTCCAGCACTTCCGGCACAAACCAGGTGCGCTTATCCAGCGGCACATAGCCCACCGCTTCACCGCGCTGAGAGAGTTCGGCGCAGGCGGCATGCAGCAGATGGCTGCGCCCGCCCCCTTCCCGCGACCAGAAGTAGATATAACCGCTGTGATCCTGACGCAGCACGTTCTGCAGCGCGGCAAGTAAAGAGGGATTATCACCCGGCCAGAAACTGTCGAAGGTTTCATCATCGGGTAGAAAGAGTGGCAACGAGAGCTGAGCCGGTGTGTTCAGACGTACCTCAAACGGGCTTACAAAAATACGCGGCGAGTGTAACACAGTTTCGCTTCGCTGTTGAACCGGGCAAGGATCCTTACCCGGTTTTACCGCGATGCGCTGCTTAGCCTGTACCGGCCCGGCGCACATTAATTGCTCGATTTTATTTTTTTAATAGCCACTGCGATGCGATGACTGTCAGGCCATTTATCATTAGCGCCAGCACGCACAATACTGACATATAAATATTGTCCCAGTCAGCTTCGCTGATAAATGCCGGATGCAGACGATTAACAACGCTGTAGTAAAACCACTGCTCCGGAAAATAAAAAAACAGCAAAATAAAAAACGTCAGAAAAGAACAAATCAAAAATAAACCACGTAGAGTGTATTTCACCAGGTCATATTTAGTAGACATGTATCGTACCGAATGCCGTCAGTAACGGGGTGAGATTACAGGTTTCATTACTGAGTAACGCGTCACGTAATATTGCGAAATCACTCGATGAGGGTAATGTAATACAGCCTTCGCTAATTCCCTGGTAGCCGGCAGGATGAAGGCGAAAACTTCTTCGCTGTACCGTATAAATAAAAGTAACATCATCAATAACCCGACATCTTTAAACAATGCAAACCACAGATCGCGGTCAGAACCACTACCCCATGATGCGAGCCTGTCGCGTACCGCGGAACCCCACCCGCCGTTCGGCCGACTAACGATATAATATTTACCCACCGGCAATGCACCTTTTTTAACTTTATCTATAGTCTGTGGATTGTTGCGATACACGCCAGCAAGACCAGAATAAGCAGGAAAAAATCCCGTACCCGGGCAGCAAAGCGTCGACATTGGCTTTGCGTTTAATAAGAAAGTGCAATTCAGCATGTTATCTCGATCAGCTATTACGTTTCTTGCGATTTTACCGTTCGAAAAGTAAGGGAGATATAAGTAAAGAAAGGGTAATTAATGCGAAGAAGTAACAGCCTGTAAGCTGACATTATGCCGCGCATTGGCGGCACTTTAATTGTCATTCCGAAGAATGCTTTATGCCTCTGCAAAATAAAAGGCTGCCAAGGCAGCCTTTAAAACTAACGTAAATTTTATCGGGATTTCCCTTCCTCATCCGGCGCATCCAGCACCACTTCTTCCGGACGCAGGACGCTGATAAGTTTGAAGATCAGGCTCAGGCCAACACCGACGATGGTGGCGAGCGCCATGCCTTTCAGCTCGGCTGCGCCGATATGTACCTTCGCACCGCTGACGCCGATGATCAGGATCACCGAGGTTAGGATCAGGTTCTGCGCTTTGCTGTAGTCCACTTTCGATTCAATCAGCACGCGAATACCGGATGCACCGATCACACCGTACAGCAGCAGCGATACGCCGCCCATCACCGGTACAGGGATAATCTGGATTGCCGCCGCCAGTTTCCCGACGCAGGAGAGCAGGATGGCGATAATTGCCGCGCCGCCGATCACCCAGGTGCTGTAGACGCGGGTAATCGCCATCACGCCAATGTTTTCCCCGTAGGTGGTGTTCGGCGTGGAGCCGAAGAAGCCGGAGAACATGGTCGACAGGCCGTTGGCAAACATAGAGCGGTGCAGGCCAGGGTCGCGGATCAGATCTTTTTTCACGATGTTCGCCGTCACCACCAGGTGACCGACGTGTTCAGCGATCACCACCAGCGCCGCCGGCAGAATAGTGAAGATAGCGAACCACTCAAAGCGCGGGGTGTAGAAGGTGGGCAGTGCGAACCAGTGCGCTTCGGCAACCGGCGTGAAGTCCACCACGCCCATCGCAAACGACAGCGCGTAGCCCGCCAGCACGCCAATAAGGATCGGGATAATGGCGAGGAAGCCACGGAACAGCACCGAACCGAACACCGTCACCGCCAGCGTCACCAGCGAAATAATGATGGTTTTACTGTCCGCCGCCGCGCCCTCTGCCGGCAGCAGCCCGGCCATACCGGCGGCGACGCCAGCCAGCTCAAGCCCGATCACCGCAACGATAGCGCCCATCGCTGCAGGCGGGAACATTACGTCCAGCCAGCCGGTGCCAGCCTTCTTAACGATCAGCGATACCAGGCAGAACAGGAAGCCGCACATGATAAAGCCGCCCAGCGCCACTTCGTATCCCAGCGGCAGCAGAAGCAACACCGGCGAGATGAACGCAAAGCTTGACCCCAGATAGGCCGGGATTTTGCCTTTACAGATGAAGAGATAGAGCAGCGTCCCGACGCCGTTAAACAGCAGCACGGTGGCCGGGTTAATGTGAAACAGGATCGGCACCAGAACGGTGGCGCCAAACATGGCGAACAGGTGCTGCAAACTGAGCGGGATGGTTTGCAGCAGCGGTGGACGCTCGCTGACACCGATAGCACGGCGCGTCATAGTGTTTTCCTCACGTGTTGTGTGTTGTCGTTATTCCCTGCCCTTCGTGAAAAGGCACCCAGGGTTATGGCCCAAAAAAAAGCCGACTATCAAGTCGGCTCTTATTATCAAATCGCTTATTTAGTACCAAAGATCTTGTCGCCGGCATCGCCGAGGCCAGGAATGATGTATCCCTGCTCATTCAGCCCCTGATCGATTGAGGCGGTGTAGAGCTCAACGTCCGGGTGCGCTTTCTCCAGCGCGGCGATACCTTCCGGCGCGGCCACCAGTACCAGCACTTTAATGCTGGTGCAGCCCGCTTTTTTCAGCAGGTCGATGGTGGCGATCATTGAGCCACCGGTTGCCAGCATCGGGTCAACCACCAGCGCCATGCGCTCGTCGATGTTAGACACCAGCTTCTGGAAATAGGGCACCGGCTCCAGCGTCTCTTCATCACGGTAGACGCCAACCACGCTGATGCGGGCGCTCGGCACGTGCTCCAGCACGCCTTCCATCATGCCCAGACCAGCACGCAGGATCGGCACCACGGTGATCTTTTTACCTTTGATCTGCTCAACCTGCACCGGGCCGTTCCAGCCTTCGATGGTCACTTTTTCCGTTGCCAGATCGGCGGTTGCTTCATAAGTCAGCAGGCTCCCAACTTCGGAGGCGAGTTCACGAAAACGCTTGGTGCTGACGTCATGCTCGCGCATCAGCCCCAGCTTGTGTTTGACGAGTGGGTGTTTGACTTCCACGATCTTCATACTCTTTCTCCCCAAAAGATGGCAACCACAAAAAAAATCGCGGGATTATACCGCTTTTTTCCCGCCGCGCCACATCCAGCGCCGTTGATCCTAATCAAACGGACTGGAAATGAGTATAAAGAACAATAATGCTAACCGTACAGACAAGAGGCTCGCAAACGTTTGCCTGCACTGATAGAATTGCCGCGTTTTCCGGATGGCACCCTTTCCTGAGCCTGACAGGCCATCTGATTTACCACCAACCGCAACCGCGTGGGGACTCTGCAGTGACCGATAAAACCTCTCTCAGCTATAAAGATGCCGGTGTTGATATTGACGCAGGTAACGCTCTGGTCGACCGAATCAAAGGTGTTGTGAAAAAGACCCGCCGCCCGGAAGTGATGGGTGGACTGGGCGGATTCGGCGCATTGTGCGCACTGCCGCAAAAATATCGCGAACCGGTACTGGTTTCCGGCACCGATGGCGTCGGCACCAAGCTGCGTCTGGCGATGGATCTCAAGCGTCACGACACCATCGGCATCGATCTGGTGGCGATGTGCGTGAATGACCTGGTGGTACAGGGTGCGGAACCGCTGTTCTTCCTCGATTACTACGCCACCGGCAAACTGGATGTCGATACCGCTTCCAGCGTCATCACCGGTATTGCCGAAGGCTGTCTGCAGTCAGGCTGCGCGCTGGTCGGCGGCGAAACCGCTGAGATGCCGGGCATGTACCACGGCGATGACTACGACGTTGCCGGGTTCTGCGTTGGCGTGGTGGAAAAATCAGAAATCATCGACGGCAGCAAAGTCGCTGACGGCGACGTGCTGGTGGCGCTGGCCTCAAGCGGCCCGCACTCTAACGGCTACTCGCTGGTGCGTAAAATTCTGGAAGTCAGCGGCAGCGACCCGCTGACCACCGAGCTCGACGGCAAGCCGCTGGCGGATCACCTGCTGGCCCCGACCCGTATCTACGTGAAATCGATTCTCAGCCTGATTGCGCAGAGCGATGTCCACGCTATCGCCCACCTCACCGGCGGCGGCTTCTGGGAGAACATTCCGCGCGTGCTGCCGGACAACACTCAGGCGGTGATCGACGAGTCCTCCTGGCAGTGGCCGGCCGTGTTCAACTGGCTGCAGCAGGCCGGGAACGTCAGCCAGCACGAGATGTACCGCACCTTCAACTGCGGCGTGGGCATGCTGATCGCCCTGCCGGCGGCTGAAGCGGACAACGCCATTCAACTGATGAACGATGCAGGCGAAACCGCCTGGAAAATCGGCGTCATCAAGGCCTCGGATTCCGACGAGCGCGTGGTTATCCAGTAAATGAATATCGTGGTGCTGATCTCCGGCAACGGCAGCAATCTGCAGGCCATCATTGATGCCTGTGCCAGTAAAAAAATTGCTGGCACCCTGCGCGCAGTATTCAGCAACAAGGCCGACGCGTTCGGCCTTGAGCGCGCCAGAGAAGCAGGCATTCCGGCCCATGCGTTGAGCGCCAGCCAGTTTGCCACCCGTGACGCCTTTGACCGTGAGCTGATGCTGGAGATCGATGCGTATGCGCCGGACCTGGTAGTGCTTGCAGGTTATATGCGCATTCTCAGCCCGGAATTTGTGGCGCACTACGCGGGACGGCTTATCAATATCCACCCCTCGCTGCTGCCGAAGTATCCGGGACTGCATACCCATCGTCAGGTGCTGGAAAACGGCGATAGCGAACACGGCACCTCGGTGCATTTCGTCACCGACGAACTGGACGGCGGGCCGGTGATCCTGCAGGCGAAAGTGCCGGTGTTTGACGGCGATGACGAAGCGGACATCACCGCCCGGGTGCAGGCCCAGGAGCACGCCATCTATCCCCTGGTGGTGAGCTGGTTTGCTGAAGGCAGGCTGGCGATGCGCGACAACGAGGCCTGGCTCGACGGCCAGAAGCTTCCGCCTCAGGGCCACGCAGCCGACGAATAAAACCCCATGCTCTGCCCCGGCAGGGCGTTTTTTATTCTGCGCCTTCCCGCAGCGCTACGGGACGTGCAACTGCAGGTTACGGGCACAATCCGCCCTCTCCTTTTCGGATAACTGTCATACTTATCGGGCATAGTTGGACATAAGCGGGTTCAGCTCGCCATAATAACCACGAGACGGCGTTGTCACGTCCCGCGTTTACCAACCGGAGTGTGAGTAGTAATGGGTCAGGAAAAGCTATATACCGAAAAAGAATTAAGCTGGCTGTCTTTCAATGAGCGTGTTCTGCAGGAAGCAGCGGATAAAAGTAACCCGCTGATTGAGCGGATGCGCTTTCTGGGCATCTATTCCAACAACCTGGATGAGTTCTATAAGGTGCGCTTCGCCGAACTGAAGCGACGCATTCTTATCACCGAAGAACAGGGATTAACCTCCCACTCGCGCCACCTGCTGGGCAAGATCCAGGCCCGGGTGCTGAAAGCGGATCAGGAGTTCGATACCCTGTATAACGATCTGCTGCTGGAGATGGCGCGCAATCAGATCTTCCTCATCAACGAGCGCCAGCTCTCGCCAAATCAGCAAACCTGGCTGCGACAGTACTTTAAACAGCATCTGCGTCAGCACATTACTCCGACATTAATCAATCGCGACACCGACCTGGTGCAGTTCCTGAAGGACGATTACACCTATCTGGCAGTAGAGATTATCCGCGGGGATGACATCCGCTATGCGCTGCTGGAAATCCCTTCGGATAAGATGCCGCGCTTCGTCAACCTGCCTCCGGAGACGCCGCGCCGCCGCAAGCCGATGATCCTGCTGGATAATATTCTGCGCTACTGCCTCGACGATATCTTCAAAGGCTTCTTCGATTACGATGCGCTGAACGCCTACTCAATGAAGATGACGCGCGACGCGGAATACGATCTGGTGCATGAGATGGAGTCGAGCCTGCTGGAGCTGATGTCCTCCAGCCTGAAGCAGCGCCTGACCGCTGAGCCGGTGCGCTTTGTCTATCAGCGTGACATGCCGGATGCGATGGTCGAGATGCTGCGCGATAAGCTGACCATCACCCACTACGACTCAATCATCCCCGGCGGACGCTACCACAACTTCAAAGACTTCATTGGTTTCCCGAACGTCGGCAAAGCCAACCTGGTGAACAAGCCGCTGCCGCGCCTGCGCCATATCTGGTTCGATAAGTTCCGCAACGGTTTTGACGCCATTCGCGAACGCGACGTGCTGCTCTACTATCCGTATCACACCTTCGAGCACGTGCTGGAGCTGCTGCGCCAGGCCTCCTTCGACCCAAGCGTGCTGGCGATCAAAATCAACATCTATCGCGTGGCGAAGGATTCGCGCATCATCGACTCGATGATCCACGCCGCGCACAACGGTAAAAAAGTGACGGTGGTGGTGGAGCTGCAGGCGCGCTTTGACGAAGAGGCCAATATCCACTGGGCGAAGCGCCTGACCGAAGCGGGCGTGCACGTCATCTTCTCGGCACCCGGGCTGAAAATTCACGCCAAGCTGTTCCTGATCTCGCGTAAGGAAGGCGACGAAGTGGTGCGTTATGCCCACATCGGTACCGGTAACTTCAACGAGAAAACGGCCCGGCTGTACACCGACTACTCCCTGCTGACCGCCGATGCGCGCATCACCAACGAAGTGCGTCGGGTGTTCAACTTTATCGAAAACCCCTATCGCCCGGTGCATTTCGACTACCTGCTGGTCTCGCCGCAAAATAGCCGCCGCCTGTTGTATGAAATGGTGGATAAAGAGATCGCAAATGCGCAAAATGGCCAGCCTTCGGGGATCACCCTGAAGCTGAACAACCTGGTGGACAAAGGGCTGGTGGACCGGCTCTATGCGGCATCCTGCTCCGGCGTGCCGGTCAACCTGATGATCCGCGGTATGTGCTCCCTGATCCCGCAACTGGAAGGGATCAGCGAAAATATTCGCGTGATGAGTATCGTTGACCGTTATCTGGAGCACGATCGGGTCTATATTTTCAAGAATGGCGGCGACGATAAGGTCTACCTCTCCTCCGCCGACTGGATGACGCGTAATATCGACTACCGCATTGAAGTGGCGGTCGCGCTACTGGATCCGCGCCTGAAACAACGGGTGCTGGACATTATGGAGCTGCTGTTCAGCGACACCGTAAAAGCGCGTTACATCGATAAAGAGCTGAGCAATCGCTATGTGCCGCGCGGCAACCGCCGCAAAGTACGCGCACAGCTGGCGATTTACGACTACATCAAATCACTAGAGCAACCAGAATAAGTATGCCGATACAGAATCAGGCCCCGCGCCCGCAGGAGTTTGCTGCAGTTGACCTTGGCTCAAACAGTTTCCATATGGTGATCGCCCGCGTGGTGGATGGCGCGATGCAGATCATTGGTCGCCTGAAGCAGCGCGTACATCTGGCTGACGGACTGGATGAGAATAATACCCTGAGTGAAGAGGCCATGGAGCGCGGCCTGAGCTGCTTATCCCTGTTCGCCGAGCGCCTGCAGGGATTTGAGGCAGCTAACGTCTGCATCGTGGGCACGCACACCCTGCGCCAGGCGCAAAACGCCAGCGAGTTTTTGCAGCGCGCGGAAAAGGTTATCCCCTACCCCATCGAAATCATCTCCGGGAATGAAGAAGCACGCCTGATTTTTATGGGCGTTGAGCACACCCAGCCGGAGCGCGGCCGCAAGCTGGTGATCGACATCGGCGGCGGTTCGACGGAACTGGTGATCGGCGAAGATTTTGAACCGCAGCTGGTAGAGAGCCGTCGCATGGGCTGCGTCAGCTTCGGTCAGCACTTCTTCCGTGGCGGCGTGATTAGCCGCGAGAACTTCAAGCGCGCGCGCATGGCGGCGGTGCAGAAGCTGGAGAGCCTTGCCTGGCAGTACCGCATTCACGGCTGGAGCACCGCGCTGGGCGCGTCCGGCACCATCAAGGCGGCGCATGAAGTGCTGGTGGAGATGGGCGAAAAGGATGGGCTTATCACCCCGGAACGGCTGGAAAAACTGGCAGAAACGGTCATGGGCTTTAACAGCTTCGCCGCGCTGAGCCTGCCGGGGCTGTCTGACGAGCGTAAAGCGGTATTTGTGCCGGGGCTGGCGATCCTGTGCGGCGTGTTCGACGCGCTGGGCATCCGCGAGCTGCGCCTCTCTGACGGCGCGCTGCGTGAAGGCGTGCTGTATGAGATGGAAGGCCGCTTCCGCCATCAGGATATCCGCATTCGCACCGCGCAGAGTCTGGCGAACCAGTACCATATTGACCGCGATCAGGCGCACCGGGTGCTGGAAACCACGACGCTTATCTATCAGCAGTGGGAGCAGCAGAATCCGAAGCTGGTACATCCGCAGCTTACCGCGCTGCTGAAGTGGGCTGCGATGCTGCATGAGGTGGGGCTGGGTATCAATCACAGCGGCCTGCACCGCCATTCGGCCTATATCCTGCAGAACAGCGACCTGCCTGGCTTCAACCAGGAGCAGCAGCAGCTGATGGCGACGCTGGTGCGCTGCCATCGCAAGGCGGTGAAGCTCGACGATCTGCCGCGCTTTACCCTGTTCAAGAAAAAGCAGTTCCTGCCGCTGATCCAGCTGCTGCGCCTCGGCGTGCTGCTTAACAACCAGCGTCAGGCCACCAGCACACCGCCGTCCCTGACGCTGAAAACGGATGATAACCACTGGACGCTGCGTTTCCCGCACAACTGGTTCAGCCAGAACGCGCTGGTGTTACTCGACCTGGAGCGTGAGCAGCAGTACTGGGAAGCGGTAACCGGCTGGCGGCTGAAAATTGAAGAGGATGCCAGCCCCGACGATGTGGCGGCGTAAATAAAAAAGCGGCAGAGGATGCCGCTTTTTTTATCTTTCCGAATTAGCCAGGAAGCTGAACCGCGCTCTGGACTGCACGCCCTTCTTCAGCTTCCAGCTCGACCAGCGTCTCCAGCGGGACCGGATAGCCAATCAAAAAGCCCTGCAGATAGTCGATACCCAACCTGCGCACTTCGTCGCGAATGGATTCTGTTTCCACGTACTCCGCGACCACCTGCATTTTTTTCATGCGCGCCAGATGGCAAATGGAGGCCACGATTTGATAATCGAGGCTGCTGGAGAGCAGGTTGCGGATAAAGCTGCCGTCAATTTTTAAGATGTCGGCATTAACGTTTTTCAGGCGCGCATAGCTGGCATACCCGGTGCCGAAGTCGTCGATGGCCACCCGGCAGCCCATCGCCTGCAGGCGGGAGAGCGTCAGGTTAGCCTGCTCGACGTTGGAGAGTGAGTTACTCTCGGTCACTTCAAAAATAATCTGCCACGGCTCCACCTGATAGCGCTCCAGCATCTGGCGCACTTCACTGGTAAATACCGCGCGGCACACCGAGGCGGGCGTCAGGTTGATGGAGAAGCGGCTGGCGGGTAACGCCTTGCGGTGCGTATGCATGAAGCGCAGCGTTTTCTCCAGCACCATGTTGTCGATGCGCGACGAGAAGCCAAACTCATGCGCCACCGGCAGGAATTTGTCCGGGGTAATCAGCTCGCCGTCGTCATCCAGCATACGCAGCAGGATCTCGTAGTAGTGATCCCCGCGCGCGCCCTCAATACGCTGCGCCACCAGACGAAACTCATCGTTATCCAGCGCCTGCTGCAGGCGGTTCATCATCTCAACTTTGATCTTCACCGCGCGCTGGACGTGATTCGCGCCGGTGCGCTGCAAGCTTTCCGGATGATGTGTCGCCAGCGACAGATCCGCCATGGTGCTCATTTCACCCAGCAGCAGCGGCAGATGGGTCACCGGGGTGCGCACATAGCAGTAGCTCATGCCCACCTGCGGCTGGAGCGGCATCCCGTCCCAGACGAAGCGGAAAGATTTGATGCGCTTATCCAGTTCATCAATGCGCTCTTTGTGAAACTCGGTATTCAGGCGCAGCACCATGTCATCCCCCGACAGCTGATAGACCAGCTCATCGGGATGCAGCACCTCCCGCACCCAGCTCGCCAGCTGCTGTTTGTAGTGGATGCCGAGCATCACGCCGTAGTTGCGCCCCAGCAGATCGAGGTCGGGCATGCGCATCAAAAACAGTACCGACCAGGGGGTGCGCGCCAGATCCTGATTCAGCGCGCGCAGGTTCGGCAGCTGGATAATCGGGTCGAGATAGGCCACGCGCCGCGCCCGGGTATGCAGCTCGCGCTGGCGAGTGCTCACCAACGCCATAAAGATGATGATGCACGAGAACACCGCAAAGCTCGATGAGGCGATCGCCAGCTGAATGTCGAAGCCCTGATAGTCGGGAATGTAGCGCGAGAAGTAGTGCGTCAACAGGATGATCACCGGCGTCCAGACGGCGGTGATAAAAATCACCCCAAAGCGCATCGCCCCCCACAGCATTACCGGCAGCAGCAGCGAGAGCGTGTAATTGCTGTTGAAAATCGTGTTGCTGTTGTTGAGCGGCACCAGCAGCAGGGCAATTAGCGATCCCACAACTCCGCACCAGAGCAACACTTCAAACGGCGTCACCCGCTTATCGAACTGCTTACGCATCTGTGAGAAAAAGCTGCGCAGGTAGCGTGGATGGCGGATCACGCGGATGATGAAATAGCACAGCGGGATCCCGGTCAGCCCGCCCACCAGCAGCCCCTGATAGTTAATCAGCGTGCGTATCGAGAAGGGATTTGGTGACGCCATGCTGGTGCGGTAGTCATAGAATCCGGCGAAGCTCGCCATCTGAAACAGCATCAGGAACAGCGAGGCGCTGCACAGCACCAGCCAGAACAGGCGCTGCACCCCGACGCGATGATTCCCGTACAGCGTGGCGTAGCGATGCGGCACAAATATCCGGTAGCAACCCCAGCTGATAATAATGGTGGTCAAAAAGTGAATTACCACCACGGCGGTCTCTTTCGGCCCGACGTCGTTTAAATGATGTACCACCAGCGCCAGCATAATTCCGGGAAGTGCTGCCCAGCCGAAAAACACCATCAGGGCGATAAACAGGGCGACCGGGAGATAGTAAAGCACGGCGGTGCTGTCGCCCATGGTGGTATAGGTGTTACCGAGCCTGACCAGCGGCAACAGCAGCAGCGGCAGCAGCAGGGGTAAGCCCCACCACTTATCTTTATGACGTTTGTACCAGTTTGCTAAGTGCATAGATGCTCGAGAAAAACCGTATGCCAGACGAGGATTCACGCTGGTGTCTGACCCTGACCTGTGTGCAACGAAGCACGCGCCACCGTGGTGTGTAGAGAATAATGGTTATTATGTAGCTACGGTGGAAGATGATACCGCTCTCCGGGGGCGAACTCAAAAGACAAATCGCGCTTTTTCATTGCCGGATCCGCGCCAGCGCTGCGCTTAATAAGGCTGAAAAATGCACATCTCGTCGCTACCCTGCGCAACTGACCTTTTTTTACATGATTAATAATTGACCTCCCCGCTTCCCTGTGACTTAATAACCGAATCGCCCGCAAGGCCGGGTAAACACTAAGGGTAATTTCGTGACACAGGCTACGGCAATGCGAAGACGACATCGTTTTAACAGTCGAATGACGCGCATCGTGCTTCTTATCAGCTTCCTCCTCTTTTTCTGCCGCTTCGTCTATTCCGCCGTTGGCGCCTGGCATCACCACCAGGACAAACAGCAGATCCAGCAAATCAGTCAGACTATCGAACCGACCACTACCGAACGCTAGCTTGTTAACCACGGTTTTTTGACGCCCTTCGCGGGGTGGGATTTTTTGCGTCCTGATTACGCGCTAATACCGTTTTGTTAAAACGCTCGCACCAGCGGTTGGCCCTGACGTGATGACCCCTCTCGCACGGATATCCCCTGCCCGGCCCAGAATGCACCCATAAAAAAGCCCGCATCCTGCGGGCTTGATAACGAATGGCAACAGACGCAGGGATTATTCCCACTCAATCGTCGCAGGCGGCTTACCGCTGATGTCGTACACCACGCGGGAAATGCCGTTCACTTCGTTGATGATGCGGTTGGAGACGCGGCCGAGAAAATCATACGGCAGGTGCGCCCAGTGGGCGGTCATGAAGTCGATAGTCTCAACCGCACGCAGGGAAACCACCCAGTCGTACTTACGGCCATCGCCCATCACGCCGACCGAACGTACCGGCAGGAACACGGTGAAGGCCTGGCTGACTTTGTCGTACAGATCGGCACGGCGCAGCTCTTCGATAAAGATCGCATCGGCGCGACGCAGCAGGTCGCAGTACTCTTTCTTCACTTCGCCCAGCACGCGCACGCCCAGACCCGGCCCCGGGAACGGGTGGCGGTACAGCATGTCGTAAGGCAGGCCCAGCTCCAGACCAATCTTGCGCACTTCGTCTTTGAACAGCTCTTTCAGCGGCTCGACGAGGCCCATCTTCATCTCTTTCGGCAGGCCGCCCACGTTGTGGTGCGACTTGATGACGTGCGCTTTACCGGTGGCAGAGGCCGCGGATTCAATCACGTCAGGGTAGATGGTGCCCTGTGCCAGCCACTTCACGTCCTGCAACTTCAGCGCTTCTTCGTCGAACACTTCCACGAACACGCGGCCGATGATCTTACGCTTGGCTTCCGGATCGTTCTCACCCGCCAGTGCATCCAGGAAACGCGCTTCCGCCGGCACGTGAACGATGTTGAGACCGAAGTGGTCGCCAAACATGTCCAGCACCTGCTCGGCTTCGTTCAGGCGCAGCAGGCCGTTGTCGACAAATACGCAGGTCAGACGGTCGCCGATGGCGCGGTGCAGCAGCATGGCGGTGACGGAGGAGTCCACGCCGCCGGAGAGGCCGAGGATCACTTTGTCGTTACCCACCTGCTGGCGGATACGCTCTACGGCGTCATCGATGATTTTCGCCGGGGTCCACAGGGCTTCGCTCTGGCAGATATCGATAACGAAACGCTCCAGCATGCGCAGGCCCTGGCGGGTATGCGTCACTTCCGGGTGGAACTGCACGCCGTAGAAACGTTTTTCCTCGTTGGCCATGATGGCGAACGGGCAGGTTTCGGTGCTGGCAACGGTCACGAAGTCGGACGGGATAGCGGTAACTTTATCGCCGTGGCTCATCCACACGTCCAGCAGCGGTTTGCCGTCGGCGCTCAGGGCGTCTTCGATGCCGCGTACCAGTGCGCTGTCGGTTTTCACTTCCACCTGGGCATAGCCGAACTCACGCTCGTCAGAACCCTGCACGTGGCCGCCTAACTGCATCGCCATAGTCTGCATGCCGTAGCACACGCCCAGAACCGGGACGCCAGCTTCGAACACGTACTGCGGGGCGCGCGGGCTGTTCTCTTCGGTGGTGCTTTCCGGGCCGCCGGAGAGAATGATGCCGTTCGGGTTGAAGTCGCGGATCTGCGCTTCGGTAACGTCCCACGCCCAGAGCTCACAGTAGACGCCCAGCTCACGCACGCGGCGCGCGACCAGCTGCGTGTACTGCGAACCAAAATCGAGGATAAGAATGCGATGTTTATGGATATTTTCCGTCATTGACGCGTTTTCCAGAAAGTAGCTGACAATAAATAAACGCCCGGTGCTGGCACCGGGCGAGAAAATTTAAGAACCCATACGGTAGTTCGGCGACTCTTTGGTGATCGTCACGTCATGGACGTGGCTCTCCTGGATGCCGGCGCCGCTGATGCGGACAAATTCCGCTTTCGTGCGCAGGTCATCGATGGTGCCGCAACCGGTCAGGCCCATGCAGGAGCGCAGGCCGCCCATCTGCTGGTGAATAATCTCTTTCAGACGGCCTTTGTACGCCACGCGGCCTTCGATACCTTCCGGCACCAGTTTATCGGCGGCGTTGTCGGTCTGGAAGTAGCGGTCGGATGAGCCTTTGGACATCGCGCCCAGCGAGCCCATGCCACGGTAGGATTTGTAAGAGCGGCCCTGGTAGAGTTCGATTTCACCCGGTGACTCTTCGGTGCCCGCCAGCATTGAGCCGACCATCACCGCGCTTGCGCCAGCGGCAATGGCTTTCGCGATATCGCCGGAGAAGCGGATACCGCCGTCGGCGATGACCGGGATGCCGGTGCCTTCCAGCGCTTCAACCGCGTCAGATACCGCAGTGATCTGCGGAACGCCCACGCCGGTAACGATACGGGTAGTACAGATGGAGCCAGGGCCGATACCCACCTTCACGGCGCTGACGCCAGCCTCGGCCAGCGCGCGAGCGCCTGCGCCGGTAGCCACGTTGCCGCCGATGATCTGCAGGTCCGGGTATTTAGCGCGGGTTTCACGGATGCGCTGCAATACGCCTTCGGAGTGGCCGTGGGAGGAGTCGATCAGCAGAACGTCTACGCCAGCGGCAACCAGCGCATCAACGCGCTCTTCGTTGCCCGCGCCCGCGCCAACCGCAGCACCCACGCGCAGGCGGCCCTGCTCGTCTTTACAGGCGTTAGGCTTACGCTCGGCTTTCTGGAAATCTTTTACGGTGATCATGCCGCGCAGGTGGAAGCTCTCATCCACAACCAGCGCTTTTTCGACGCGTTTTTCGTGCATCTTTGTCAGCACCACGTCGCGGGATTCGCCTTCGCGCACGGTAACCAGGCGCTCTTTCGGCGTCATGTAGACGCTGACCGGCTGGCTCAGATCGGTCACGAAACGCACGTCGCGACCGGTGATGATGCCCACCAGTTCCATATCTTCAGTCACCACCGGATAGCCGGCGAAGCCGTTACGCTCGGTGAGGGCTTTCACTTCCTGAAGGGTGGTGGTTGGCAGCACGGTCTGCGGGTCAGTGACCACGCCGCTCTCATGTTTTTTCACGCGCTTAACTTCTTCAGCCTGGCGCTCAATGGACATGTTTTTGTGGATAAAGCCGATGCCGCCTTCCTGCGCCAGCGCAATCGCCAGACGCGCTTCGGTCACAGTGTCCATTGCTGCGGAGAGCATAGGAATGTTCAGGCGAATGGTTTTGGTCAGATGGGTGCTGAGATCTGCGGTGTTCGGCAGAACGGTAGAGTGAGCGGGAACAAGGAGAACGTCGTCAAATGTCAGAGCTTCTTTAGCGATTCGTAGCATGGCAATATCTCAACCTGGAGGTGAATGAGAACAGATAAAATATTGCCGCGGCATTATACAGAGCGTAACCGATTGCTTCCACACTTTTTTCAGAAAAAACCTTGCTAATGCGTCGTTCCACGTTACTATCGATTTATTAACCCCCTGATTTAAAATTTGATCCCGCTCACATGCCAGCAAACGCCAGCTCCACTATTTTTACCGTAAGCCGCCTCAATCAGACCGTCCGTCTGCTGCTTGAGCAGGAGATGGGTCAGGTGTGGATCAGCGGCGAAATTTCCAATTTTACCCAGCCCGCCTCCGGTCACTGGTACTTCACGCTGAAGGACGATACTGCCCAGGTGCGCTGCGCGATGTTCCGCAACAGCAACCGCCGGGTGACGTTCCGTCCGCAGCACGGTCAACAGGTGCTGGTGCGCGCCAATATCACGCTCTACGAGCCGCGCGGTGACTATCAGATTATCGTCGAAAGCATGCAGCCGGCGGGTGAAGGGTTACTGCAGCAAAAGTATGAGCAGCTCAAGCAGCGCCTTGCGGATGAAGGATTGTTTGCGCAGCAGCATAAGCAGCCCCTACCCGCCCCGGCGCGTCAGGTGGGCGTCATCACCTCAAAAACCGGGGCTGCGCTGCACGACATTCTGCACGTCCTGCAGCGCCGCGACCCTTCCCTGCCGGTGATTATCTACCCTACCGCGGTGCAGGGTGACGACGCCCCGGCGCAGATTGTGCGTGCCATTGAACTGGCGAACCGCCGTAATGAGTGCGACGTCTTGATCGTTGGGCGCGGCGGCGGCTCGCTGGAAGATCTCTGGAGCTTCAACGACGAACGCGTGGCGCGGGCCATTT
Source organism: Siccibacter colletis (assembly GCF_025914095.1). Classification (NCBI taxonomy): domain Bacteria; kingdom Pseudomonadati; phylum Pseudomonadota; class Gammaproteobacteria; order Enterobacterales; family Enterobacteriaceae; genus Siccibacter; species Siccibacter colletis. The sequence continues at coordinate 2,961,399 of NZ_CP074352.1, forward strand.
TTGCCAGCCGCATTCCGGTGGTCAGCGCTGTCGGGCATGAAACCGACGTCACCATTGCCGATTTTGTTGCCGACCTGCGCGCGCCCACGCCTTCTGCCGCTGCGGAAGTGGTAAGCCGCAACCAGCAGGAGCTGCTGCGCCAGGTGCTGGCTGCCCGTCAGAGGCTGGAGATGGCGATGGACTACCTGCTGGTGAGCCGCACCCAGCGCCAGTCCCGGCTTCAGCACCGTCTACAGCAGCAGCATCCCCAGCTGCGGCTGGCGCGTCAGCAGACCGCGCTTATCCGCCTGCGCCAGCGCATGAGCAGCGCGCTCGATAACCAACTGCGCCGGAGTAGTCAACGCCAGCAGCGCGCTGAACAGCGCCTGAATCAGCAGCATCCTCAGGGACGGCTGCACCGGGCGCAGAACCGGTATCAGCAGCTGGAGTATCGTCTCAGCCAGACTATCGCAGCTCGCCTTAGCAGCACCCGTGAGCGCTTCGGCAGCGTCCTCACCCATCTGGAAGCCGTCAGCCCGCTGGCGACCCTTGCGCGCGGCTACAGCGTCACCACGGCACCGGATGGCGCAGTGCTGAAGCAGACGCGTCAGGCGCAGCCCGGCGACGTGCTGACTACCCGCGTGCAGGACGGCTGGGTGGAGAGCGAAGTAAAAACCGTCACCCCGGCGAAGAAAACCCGCAAGCGTAAACCGGAAAATCCGTAACGGCATCAGGGCCGGTCATTAACTATACTGCTGATATTCCTTTTTTTACGGCACCCGCCTTAACAAGGAGATCGGCATGACAGCATCCCGGTACGCTTCAGTAATCCCGCCCTACATCCTGCGTAAAATCATCGACCACGGGTCTGAACTGCAGCAGCGCTGCGCGCGCCAGACCCTGACCCACGTCCAGACCCTGATGGCCCACGGCATTCCGAAACCTGCTGCGCCGCACGTCTCCGAAGCGGGCCAGCTGACCCGCGATATCTACGACGCGCAGAACAAGGAGCAGTTGCCCGGCGAGCAGGTGCGCTTTGAAGGCCAGCCGACAAATGGCGACGTCGCGGTAGACGAAGCTTACGATTACCTCGGCATCACCCACGATTTTTTCTGGAAGAACTGGCAGCGTGACTCGCTCGATAACCAGGGGCTGGTGCTGTCGGGCACCGTCCATTACGGGCGCGAATACCAGAACGCCTTCTGGAACGGTCAGCAGATGGTGTTTGGCGACGGCGACGGCGAGATTTTCAATCGCTTCACCATTGCCATTGACGTGGTAGCGCACGAGTTAAGCCACGGCGTGACGGAAACCGAAGCAGGCCTGATTTACTTTGAGCAGGCCGGGGCGCTGAATGAATCACTCTCTGACGTATTCGGCGCGCTGGTAAAGCAGTATCAGCGTAATCAGACCGCGGATCAGGCCGACTGGATCATCGGCGAAGGACTGCTGGCAGAAGGCATCAACGGCACCGGGCTACGCTCGATGTCAGAGCCGGGCAGCGCCTACGACGATCCGCTGTTGGGGAAAGACCCGCAGCCGGGGCATATGGATGATTTTATCCGCACCCGGGAAGATAACGGCGGCGTACACCTCAACTCCGGCATTCCCAACCGCGCCTTCTATCTTGCCGCGACAGCGCTGGGCGGCTACGCCTGGGAGAAAGCAGGCCGGGCCTGGTATGACACTGTTTGTGACCGCTCACTTCCTCAGGATGCCGATTTCGCTACCTTTGCCCGGCTGACCATCGGTCACGGCGAACGACGCTTTGACGCCGGGGTAGCGGCCGCCATCGAAGAGGCGTGGAAGGCGACAGGAGTACTGTAATGAAGCTGCCCGAGCTGACCGATGATGCAGTGATCGAGCTGGCGCGCGAAGGCGGCGTGGCGTTTATTCCGCGCCTTTCGGCACCACGGCGCATTGTGCTGGCTGAGCTGAATGCGGAGCAGCGTCAGCGCTTGCTCGATATTCTTCAGCAGGCGCTGCCCCAGGCATTTCCGCCAGGCCAGCCTGATTCACCAGGGCGGGGCGATCAGCGCTACTATCGCATCCAGATCGTCTGGACCCGGCATGACAGCGCGGGCTATGCCGACATCGTGTTGCTGGTTCCGGAGAATGCGGCGCCGCAGGGGTTGCAGAATTTATGGAAGCGTGGCGAAGACTGTATCTGTGACTAGCGCGGGAGTGGCACCCACTCGACGCGTTTTTTTGAGATCAGGCCGTGGCCGTGCTGACAGAAGTAGTCCACTGCACCGCAGGCTTTGAGCACTTCAAGCGGCTGATGGCAGTCGGGGCAACGGGCTTCAGGGGTGAAATCGCGCTGGCAATGTTCGCAGTGCGCACCGCTGTCGGCTGGCACCAGGCTGTTACCGCATTCAGGACAGGTGAGTTCCATAGAGCCTCCGGGTGGGGTTTCCCCTTACCCTCTCGCGAAAAGAGAGAGTAAGGGTGAGGGCTTACTTCCCTTTCTTCAGATGCTTAATCAGACGCTTACGCTTACGCATCTGGTTAGGCGTCAGGGTATTACGCTTGTTGGCGAACGGGTTGTCGCCATCTTTGAACTGAATGCGGATCGGCGTACCCATCACGTCCAGCGACTTGCGGAAATAGTTCATCAGGTAGCGCTTGTAGGAGTCCGGCAGGTCTTTCACCTGGTTGCCGTGGATCACCACAATCGGCGGGTTATAACCGCCGGCGTGCGCATACTTCATCTTCACGCGACGACCGCGCACCAGCGGCGGCTGATGGTCTTCTGCCGCCATGTTCATGATGCGGGTGAGCAGCGCGGTGCTGACGCGGCGCGTGGAGCTGTCATAGGCTTCACGGACCGACTCAAACAGGTTACCTACGCCGCTGCCGTGCAGGGCAGAGATAAAGTGCACGCGGGCGAAATCGATAAAGCCCAGGCGGAAATCGAGCGTCTCTTTCACCTGATCGCGCACTTCCTGGCTCAGGCCATCCCACTTGTTGACGACAATCACCAGCGAACGACCGCTGTTGAGGATGAAGCCCAGCAGGGAGAGATCCTGATCGGAGATACCCGCACGGGCGTCGATCACCAGCATTACGACGTTAGCGTCTTCAATCGCCTGCAGCGTTTTGATCACCGAGAATTTCTCTACGGTATCGGTGATCTTGCCGCGCTTGCGCACCCCGGCGGTGTCGATAAGCACGTACTCGCGCTCGTCGCGTTCCATCGGAATGTAGATGCTGTCGCGAGTGGTGCCCGGCATGTCGAAGACCACCACACGGTCTTCACCGAGGATACGGTTAGTAAGCGTGGACTTACCTACGTTAGGGCGACCAACGATAGCCAGCTTGATCGGCAGATCCTGCGGGTTGAAGTCGTCTTCTTCCTCTTCTTCCACGCCTTCGCCGTTTTCGGCTTCAAACTGCGCCCAGTATTCGGCGTCTTCATCCACTTCTTCCTGCGGATCGACATCGTCCATCCACGGCACCAGCACCTGCTCCAGCAGGCTGGTTACGCCGCGGCCATGCGACGCGGCAATCGGATGGATCTCACCCAGGCCGAGAGAGTAGAAATCTGCTACCGCCTGATCCGGGTCCAGACCGTCGGTCTTGTTGGCCACCAGGAAGGTCGGCTTTTCGCGCGAGCGCAGGTGTTTGGCGATAGCTTCATCGGCAGGCATCAGGCCCGCACGCGCATCTACCATGAACAGCACTACGTCAGCTTCTTCAATCGCCAGCAGCGACTGCTCCGCCATACGGGTTTCCACGCCCTCTTCTGTGCCGTCGATACCGCCGGTATCGATACAGATGAATTCGCGCCCTTCTACTTCAGCACGACCGTACTTACGGTCGCGAGTCAGCCCCGGGAAATCCGCGACCAGCGCATCACGAGTGCGCGTTAAGCGGTTAAATAATGTGGATTTTCCAACATTAGGGCGCCCGACCAGCGCGACCACAGGTACCATTTTGAAAGCCTCTTTACTCAATAATTCATTATTTCAATGGCGCGAAAATACGCCATTTTTATAAACAGCAAACGGCCCCTGCGCATTGCAGGAGCCGTTTTTGTCAGGTTTTTCGCCCGGCGATTAACGCGTAATAGCGTACAGCGTACCGTCTTTTGCCTGAATCAGCAGTTTGCCTTCGGCAACCACCGGCTCGGTGCGCAGACCGGAGCTGTCTACCTTCTGCTGGGCGACAAAGCGACCATCAGCGGTATTCAGCCAGTGCAGATAGCCTTCGCTATCCCCGACCACCAGATTTCCATTATACAGCACCGGTGAAGTGAGGTTACGGTGCAGCAGATCGCTCTGGGTCCACAGCGTTACGCCGCCTTCGGTGTTCAGCGCCACGATGCGATCGTTCTGATCCACCAGGTAGATGCGGTTACCATCAACGATGAAGTCGTTAACCGAGCCGATTTCACGCTTCCACATCACCTGACCGGAGCGCAGATCCAGCGCGGTCATGTTGCCATTGTAAGCCAGCGCGTACACCACGTTGCCCGCCACAACCGGCGTGGTGTCGACATCACTCAGGCGATCGATTTCGGTCGCACCGGTGGCCTGGGAGATACGCTGCTGCCAGATCATCTGGCCCTGCTGCATCAGCACAGCGCTGACGCGACCGTTATCGCCGCCAACAATTGCCGCGCCGAACGCGGTTGCCGGGGCAGATTCACCGCGCAGTGACAGCGACGGAATATCGAGGTTAACGGTCCACTTCACCGCACCGTCATTTTCGTTCAGCGCCTGCAGAATACCGTTGCTGGTATGGATAAGCACCATGCCGTCGGCAATCACCGGACGGGAGATGGCTTCGCCAGCTACTTTGGTCTGCCACGCTACGCTGCCGTCAGCGATATTGAGCGCATAAACCTGTGCTTTTTCGCTGCCAACGTAAACATTGCCGCCGGAAACGGCGACGCCGCCAGAGAGCAGCGCCGGACGGTTTGCCGAGAAGAACCCGGTTTTTTCCGCCAGATCGATGGACCAGACTTCTTTCCCGTCGCTGAGGTTGACCGCTTTCACTTTGCCATGACGGTCAGCCGCGTAGGCAATCCCGTCCTGCACCGCAGGGTGCAGATTGGAGTAGAAATCGCCAATACCGTCACCCACGGAGGTGCTCCAGTTGGTTTGCGGTTCAAACTGGTTTTCTACGGTCGGCAGCGGTGACATCTTCACCACGTCCTCTTCGCCGCTAAACAGGGAACAGCCACTCAGCAGTGTGGCAGAAAGCAGTCCTGGCAGGAGTAATTTACGCAATTGCATCGGGTCCCTCTCAGACGGACAAATTATTAATTTTCATCTGCAACATTTCGCTCAGCGCCGGGGAGGTATTCAGTGCCGCCCCTTTACGCCATGCATCCAGCGCGCCCTGCTTATCGCCTTTGCTCAGCAGTGCTTCGCCGCGCAGATCGGCAACAATCATTGACCAGCCTTCGCCCTTGATGGTATCCAGCGTCGCCAGCGCGTTATCGGCCTGCTTCTGCTGAACCTGAACGCGCGCGAGGCGCAGGCTGACGATGGCTTTCATATTTTCATCTTTGGTGGCGGCCTGGGCCTGACTCAGCAGCTGTGCCGCTTTATCAAGCTCATTTTTATCCACGTGCTGTTGCGCCAGCTCAAGCGACGCGAACACACCGTAAATGTTTTTGTTGTCCGCGGCGAATTTCTCAACCGGGGCCAGCGTCTGTGCATCACCGGCTTTCACCGCGGCGATAGCGTTGTCATAGGCCAGCGAGGTTTCACGCGCCGCGTCGGTCTGATGATCGTTCCAGAAGCGCCAGCCAATCAGCGCACCCACGCCCAGCACCACACCGACAATCAGCGCTTTGCCGTTCTCAGCAAAGAAGCGCTTAACCGCTTCCATCTGATCATTTTCGTTTTCGTAGATTTCCACGCAGTCCTTCTCCTTACGATAAATTACCGGGATTAACCCAGCAGCGCCTGCAGATGAGCGGCCAGCTCGCGCTGTGCGATGTTCTGCTGCTCACCGGTGCGCAAATCCTTCACCACCACGTTGCCGTCTGCTACTTCAGACTCGCCCAGCACCAGTGCGACGCGTGCGCCCCACTTGTCTGCACGCGCAAACTGCTTCTTGAAGTTGCCGCCGCCGTGGTTGGTCATCAGTTTGATGCCGGGAATAGCATCGCGAACCTGCTCTGCCAGTCCCATTGCCGCCGTCTGCGTACCTTCGCCAGACGCGACCAGGTAAATATCGACAACGGATTCGGCTTTAAATTCCGGATTAACCGCCTGAACCAGTAAAACGAGGCGCTCAAGACCCATCGCGAAGCCCACAGCTGGCGTAGCGCGGCCCCCCAACTGTTCTACCAGGCCATCGTAACGACCGCCGGCACAGACGGTGCCCTGTGAGCCGAGGCTGCTGGTCACCCACTCAAATACGGTGCGGTTGTAGTAGTCGAGACCGCGCACCAGGCGCTGGTTCACGGTATAGCTGATGCCCGCCGCGTCCAGGAAGGCGCACAGACCCGCGAAGTGCTCGCGCGAATCGTCGTCGAGATAGTCGCCCAGCGTCGGGGCGTCGTTGAGCAGCGCCTGCACGTCCGGGTTTTTCGAATCCAGCACGCGCAGCGGATTGGTGTACATGCGGCGCAGACAGTCTTCGTCGAGCTTCTCTTTATGCTGCTCCAGGAAGGCCACCAGCGCGTCGCGATAGTTAGCGCGCGCGTCCAGAGAGCCGATGGAGTTGAGCTCCAGCGAGACGTGCTCTGCGATACCGAGCGCGCGCCACCAGCGGGCGGTCAGCATAATCAGCTCAGCGTCGATGTCCGGCCCCTGCAGGCCAAACACTTCCAGACCTAACTGGTGGAACTGACGGTAGCGCCCTTTCTGCGGACGCTCGTGGCGGAACATCGGCCCGATGTACCACAAGCGCTGTTCCTGATTGTACAGCAGACCATGTTCGATGCCGGCGCGCACGCAGCCCGCAGTGCCTTCCGGACGCAGCGTCAGGCTGTCGCCGTTGCGGTCTTCGAAGGTGTACATCTCTTTTTCAACCACGTCGGTGACTTCACCGATAGCGCGTTTGAATAACGGGGTCTGCTCTACAATCGGCAAACGGATTTCGCTGTAACCGTAGCTGCCGAGCACCTGCTTGAGGGTACCTTCAATGCGCTGCCAGAGTGCGGTCTCGGCAGGCAGGTAGTCGTTCATGCCGCGGATGGCTTGAATATTTTTTGCCACGTTAGTTCTCTGCTGTCTGATACAAAAAATGAACCCGTTCCCGGCGACACCGGCTTGCCGGGCGCCTCGCGGGTTCAATCATACACGGGAAGCTATCTGCTTCCCAATGTTGAGATTATTTTTCAAGTTGCTGGACGTGGATACGCTGGCTCTCATCCAGCATCGTGGCTTTCGCGCGGATGCGGGCTTCGAGCTGGGCGATCATGTCGTCGTTGTCGAGACGATCCTTACGCAGGCCGTCTTCGTAGAAGCCGCTTTTGCGGTTACCGCCAGTGACGCCCAGGGTCGAAACCAGCGCTTCGCCCGGCCCGTTTACCACGCAGCCGATAATGGAGACGTCCATCGGGGTGATGATATCTTCGAGACGCTGCTCCAGCGCGTTCACCGTACCGATCACGTCAAACTCCTGGCGTGAACAGGTTGGGCAGGCGATGAAGTTAATGCCACGCGAGCGGATACGCAGGGATTTGAGAATGTCGAAACCGACTTTGATCTCTTCCACCGGATCGGCGGCCAGCGAAACGCGCAGCGTATCGCCGATACCTTCAGAAAGCAGCAGGCCGAGACCAATCGCCGATTTCACCGCCCCGCTGCGCGCGCCGCCCGCTTCGGTGATCCCGAGGTGCAGCGGCTGATCGATCTGCTTTGCCAGCAGGCGATAGGATTCCACCGCAAGGAACACGTCAGAGGCCTTCACGCTCACCTTGAACTGATCGAAGTTGAGACGATCGAGGTGATCAACGTGGCGCATGGCGGATTCAAGCAGCGCCTGCGGCGTAGGTTCGCCGTACTTTTCCTGCAGATCTTTCTCAAGCGAGCCGGCGTTGACGCCGATGCGGATAGGAATATTTTTGTCACGCGCGCAGTCCACCACCTGGCGGATACGCTCTTCGTTACCGATATTGCCCGGGTTGATACGCAGACAATCGACGCCGTACTCGGCCACTTTCAGGGCGATACGGTAGTCGAAGTGAATATCGGCAACCAGCGGCAGGTTAACCTGCTGCTTGATAAGTTTAAACGCCTCGGCGGCGTCCATTGTCGGCACGGATACGCGAACGATATCGGCACCCACGCGCTCCAGCGCCCTGATCTGATTCACCGTCGCTTCCACATCCGTGGTGCGAGTGTTGGTCATGGACTGAACCGCGATCGGCGCGCCATCCCCAATCGGGACGTTACCTACGTAAATCCGTTTCGATTTTCTGCGCTGAATTGGCGCTTCGTTATGCATACTTTTCCCTCAGCAATCGCCCGTCTGTTACTGTGCTGCTGATTGTTCGGCATTGAGGGTGAGACGAGCAACCTGGTTTGTTCTGATAAAACGACTGAGATCGACAGGTTTACCCTGGAATTGAATCTGCACGGCCGCCGGCGCGCCAATTTTCAGGCGGTACGGCGTCTGGCCGGCAAGCGTTAAGTTGCCACCGCTGCGCTGCATGCCGCTGAACAGTTTTTTGCCGCTGGCATCGGTCACTTCCAGCCAGCAGTCGGCGTTGAAGCTCAGCTGCAGCGCATTGGCATCCGCCGCCGCACCGGTTGGCGCAGCGTCAGCGGTAGTCGCCGGGGTTTGCGGCAGCGTACTGATATCGGTTTGCGCAGGAGGAACCACTGCGGCAGCCGGGCTGTCAGTGGCCGCGGTAGCCGGTGCCGCCTCTGCAGGCTGTGCCGGTTCTGCGGCTGGCGCAACCGGAGCCGGTTGCGAAACGGTTTGATCCGGGGTGATAGCCTGAGGTTCCACCGCAGTGGCGTCTGTCGACGCCGCACCGGTGTTCAGGTCAATCGGCTGGCTGGTCTGGTTGCCTTCATTCAGACGCGCGCTGGACTGATCGGCCATTGAGGTGATCTCGTCCTGCTGCGCCTGATGATTTTGCCACCACCAGGTGCCGGTCAGACCGACAACAACCAGTACCACCAGGATAGTGAAGCTCCACAGCAGGCCATCGCGCTTTTTGCGGCGCTTGCCGAGGGTCATGCCCTGGACGGTATTCACTTTCGGGCGAAAAGGTTCTTCTTTTTTCGCCGCCGGCAGCAGTTCTTCTTCAGGAATGTGAACGACGCGGGCGTAAGAGCGAATGTAACCACGCAGAAACGTCGCTGCCAGGTCGGCCGGCAGGGTGTCCTCTTCGATGTCACGGACGGTAGAAACCTTCAGGCAAAGGCGTTCAGCAACCGCCTGCTGGCTCAGTCCGAGTTGTTCACGAGCGGTGCGCAGGCGCTGGCCCGTGGAGAGTGCTGTATTTTGGTCGTGAGTGGCTTCAGTATTCATTAGCTGGACTGGTGGTACTGTTTAAATTAAAAGAACCTGATGCAGAGCCAGAACCCGTTGGTTCAGCCCGCACCGCGTAAGCGCTCTGCGAAAAGCGGTGTTGCCCGCTACCCACTCGGTATAAGCGATGCATCCCTTGCAGATTAACCCCTGAACGGTCATCCGGACGCTCTGGCTCTGTTAACCATAGACAGCTTTTACCCCACTGTCTGCGCACGCCAGTCCGCTCGTCACGATGCCATCTCGCTAACCTGTTGTTGTGCCGTTACATACTGCCTCAAACCGGAAAAAAACGCACCGTAATTATTACGCCGGGCAGAGCACAGAACGCATAAACAGTAGTTATATCCCACTGGATATGCTGAACATGCCGCCCGACAACCCTGGCGAGCGGCATATTGACTCACTGTCAGACGGCTTTCACCGCGATTGGTTCACCCTGCAAACGCTTTTTCATGGTGCGTTTGGTACGGTCAATCACCTCGCCCGCCAACTGTCCGCATGCAGCGTCGATGTCGTCGCCGCGGGTTTTACGCACGATAGTGGTAAAGCCATAGCTCATCAGCACCTTGGAGAAACGGTCGATGCGGCTGTTGGAGCTGCGATCGTAAGGCGCGCCCGGGAAGGGGTTCCACGGGATCAGGTTGATTTTGCACGGCGTATCTTTCAGCACTTCTGCCAGCTGGTGCGCGTGTTCGGTGCCGTCGTTGACGTGATCGAGCATCACGTACTCGATGGTAACGCGACCCTGGTTGGCGTTCGACTTATCCAGATAACGGCGCACCGCGGCGAGGAAGGTTTCGATATTGTACTTTTTGTTGATCGGTACAATTTCGTCACGAATTTCATCGTTCGGCGCGTGCAGGGAGATCGCCAGCGCGACGTCGATCATATCGCCGAGCTTGTCCAGCGCAGGCACCACGCCCGAGGTGGAGAGCGTAACGCGGCGTTTCGACAGGCCAAAACCGAAATCATCAAGCATGATTTCCATTGCCGGCACCACGTTCGTCAGGTTCAGCAGCGGTTCACCCATCCCCATCATCACCACGTTGGTGATAGGGCGAGTGCCGGTGACTTTCTGCGCGCCGATGATTTTCGCCGCACGCCACACCTGGCCGATGATTTCCGACACGCGCAGGTTACGGTTAAAGCCCTGCTGCGCGGTGGAGCAGAATTTACACTCAAGCGCGCACCCGACCTGGGAGGAGACGCACAGCGTAGCGCGGTCTTCTTCCGGGATATACACGGTTTCAACCCGTTGGTCGCCGACTGCGATGGCCCACTTAATGGTACCGTCGGAGGAGCGCTGCTCTTCGACCACTTCCGGTGCGCGGATTTCCGCCACTTCCTTCAGTTTGCCGCGCAGCACCTTGTTGATGTCGGTCATCTCATCAAAATCGTCGCAGCAATAGTGATAGATCCACTTCATTACCTGGTCGGCACGAAACGGTTTTTCGCCTAGCGTTTGAAGAAACTCGCGCATCTGCTGACGGTTAAGATCCAGCAGGTTGATTTTTTCAGCTTTCGGGGAGAGCGCCGAGGATGACACCTCAGGCGTGGTAGTGCATTCAGACATAATTTTCTTCCGGCCTCGTTGTTACACGTTGTGGCCCCAGGAGGGTGAATTAAATAAAAAGGCCCCGGCAGCGTAAGCTTGCCGGGGCGCAGTATTGTACAAATTCTCAGGCAGGGTTGCCATCACTGAACGCTGAAGGGGGTAAATAAAGTGTAAATATCCCCGGCGACAGGATTAGCGAGTGCGCGGGCACACTTCGCCTTCTGCGAAGAAATAGGCAATTTCACGCGCAGCAGATTCTACGGAGTCAGAACCGTGGGTGCCGTTCTCGGTGAAGCTGTCAGCGTAGTCGGCACGCAGGGTACCGGCCAGCGCGTTCGCCGGGTTGGTAGCGCCCAGGATGTCGCGGTGACGCTGTACGGCGTTTTCGCCTTCCAGTACGGAAACCACGATCGGGCCAGAGGTCATGAATTCCACCAGACCGTCGAAGAACGGCTTACCGTCGTGCTCAGCGTAGAAACCGCGAGCCTGCTCTACGCTCAGGTGCAGCATTTTGGTGCCGACGATTTTGAAACCAGCGGCTTCAAAACGCGCGAAGATTGCACCGATTACGTTTTTAGCGACGGCGTTCGGTTTGATGATGGAAAACGTACGTTCAATAGCCATTGATTACCTCTGTGAGTTGTTCTGTTAGCACCAGCAAACGCTGCCGGTTTTTAGCGTGGCGCGGATTATAAAGGCCCGTTGCGCCCTTGCCTATGGATGAAGGTAACATTTTTTTAAAATAGCGCGATTATCGGCAACACCGCGCAATTTACCCGCAGTTTGCCGTCTGATGCCGGGATATGCCTTCCCGCTGCACCCAGATTATGCCCTGCAATCCTCACCATGATGAGTGCGTAATGTGACTTCCGGACGATCGCCAGCCTCAACGCATCGCATCTTCACAGAAATGCCAGCGCGATCACAGCCTGAAACGTTACATGTTACCTTTTGGGTTATTTGTTTTTAAAACAATCAGATAGTTAGCCATCTCCCCTGCGCGGTTGCTACCTTTACTCCCATCTCGCACCCCGGTGCGCATTTTAGCCAGACGATAACAAGAGAGCGCTAAATGAGACGAGCCGTGAATGCCCTGCAAAACTTCGGTAAATCCCTCTACGGTCCGGTACTGATCCTGCCCATTGTCGGGTTGTTTATTGCCGTCGGTAATATTCTCGGCAATGGCAATCTCGCCGAGTACCTGCCCTTTCTCGGCCATCCGGCGGTGCAGAATACCGGGCAGTTTATCGCCAAATCAGCGGTGTCAGTGCTGGCGAACCTGGCGATGGTGTTTGCGGTGGGTATTCCCATCGGTCTTGCCAGTCGCGATAAAGGTTACGCCGCGCTGATTGGCCTCGTGACCTTTATCGTTTTATCAACGCCATGAACGTGACGCTGCAGTTGCAGGGCGACATCGCCCCGGCAGAGCAGATGCGCGCTGCCGGCCAGGGCATGGTGCTGGGCGTGCAGGTGCTGGAGATGGGCGTGTTCGCCGGGATCCTCACCGGCGCGCTGTCAGGTTACCTGTATAACCGCTATTCGGGGGTGCAGTTTTCCGGCGCGATGGCGATCTACTCCGGGCACTGCTTCGTTGCCATTATCATGCTGCCGGTCTCCATGCTGCTGGGCGTGATCATGAGCGAGCTCTGGCCGTTTGCGCAGCAGGGCATCAGCGCCCTGGCGCTCGGCATCAAAGGTGCCGGGCCGTTTGGCGTGGCGATCTACGGCTTCCTGGAGCGCATTCTGGTGCCGACCGGACTGCATCATCTGGTCTACACCCCGTTCCTTTATACCGAACTGGGCGGTACGCAAGAGGTCTGCGGCTCGGTGTATCAGGGCGCACGCAACATCTACTTCGCAGAAATGGCCTGCCCGTCGGTGCAGCAGCTGAGTGCCACCACGGTGTGGGACGCGCGCGGTATCAGTAAGATGTTTGGCCTGCCCGCCGCCGCGCTGGCGATGTACATGATGGCGAAGCCGGAGCGTAAAGCCGCCGCCAAAGCCATCCTTATTCCCGCCGCCCTCACCTCTATGCTGGTAGGCGTCACCGAACCGATTGAGTTTTCGTTCCTGTTCGTCGCCCCGCTGCTGTTTGTGGTGCACGCCGTGCTGACCGGGATTGGCATGATGCTGTTCCATCTCTTTGGCGTGCATGCCATCGGGGCCAACGGCTTCATCGATTTCATCCTCTATAACCTGCCGCTCGGCACCACCAAATCAAACTGGCCGATGTACATCCTGGTCGGGCTGATCATGGCCGCGCTCTACTTCCTGGTATTCCGTTTCCTGATTGGCTACTTCGACATGAAGACCCCTGGCCGGGAAGAGGATGACGAGGAGACGCGCCTCTACAGCAAGCAGGAGTATCAGGCGAAGGGCAATAACGACGCGCTGGGCGCGGCTATCGTTGCCGGACTCGGCGGACGCGACAACATCGACGTGGTGGATAACTGCTACACCCGCCTGCGCGTCACGGTGCGCGACGTGGCTGCCATCGATGAGCCGCAGCTGAAGGCCACCGGCGCGAAAGGCATCATCAAACAAGGTAATAACGTTCAGGTGGTCTACGGGCTGCATGTGAAGAAAATGCGAGAAGCAGTCGAACCGCTGCTCTGAAGGAGATAAACAATGTTGAAACCCCCTTTTATCTTAGCCATCGCCGGCGGCGGCAGCACCTATACCCCGGGCATCGTTAAAAGCCTGATGGTGCGGCTGGAGGATTTCCCGCTGGCGGAGATCCGCCTGTATGACATCGACAGCAGCCGGCAGGACACCATCGCGCCGGTGGTGGAGAAGGTGATTCGCGATCACAGCCAGACCATCACCTTTACCACCACCAGCGACCCGGAAACGGCCTTTCGCGGTGCGCATTTCGTCTTTGCCCAGATGCGCGTCGGCCAGTACAAAATGCGCGAGCAGGATGAAAAGATCCCGCTGCGCCACGGCGTGCCGGGTCAGGAGACCTGTGGCCCCGGCGGGCTGGCCTATGGGCTGCGCACCATTCTGCCGATGGTCGAGCTGATCGATCTGGTGGAACACTACGCCGACAGCAACGCCTGGATTGTTAACTACTCCAACCCGGCGGCGATTGTGGCTGAAGGGGTGCGTCGTCTGCGCCCGCAGGCGCGGGTGCTGAACATCTGCGATATGCCGGTGGCGGCGATGCGCAATATGGGCGCGATTCTGGGCGTCGATCGCCATAAGCTGGAGGTGGACTACTTCGGCCTCAACCACTTCGGCTGGTTTACCCGCGTGATGGTAGACGGGGAAGATCGCCTGCCGGAGCTGCGTCGCCACATTGCAAAATTTGGCCTGCTCACCGAGGACGCGGCGCAAACCGACCCGCAGCACTCGGACCCGTCATGGGTGAAAACCTGGCGCAACATCCAGCCGATCATGGAACACTTTCCGGAGTATCTGCCCAACCCGTATTTACAGTACTACCTGATGCCGAACGACATCGTGGCGCACCAGCGTCTGGACTACACCCGGGCCAACGAAGTGATGGACGGGCGCGAGAAAAAGCTGTTTGCCGCTGCGGAGGAGTACAAGCGCACCGGGATACTACCGGACGCGTTCCACGTCGGGGTGCACGGGGCGTTTATTGTCGATGTCGCCTGCTCGCTGGCCTTTGATTTGCGCCAGCGCCATCTGGTGATCGTGGAAAACAAAGGGGCCATCGCCAACCTGCCTTACGATGCCATGGTGGAAGTACCGACTTACATCACCGCCAACGGCCCTGAGCCGGTGCGCATGGGCGCGGTGCCGCTGTTCCACCAGACTCTGCTGATGCAGCAGCTCGCCTCTGAACAGCTGCTGGTGGAAGCCACCATTGAGGGCAGCTACGAGAAGGCGCTGCAGGCATTCACCCTGAACCGCACCGTGCCGAGTATGCAGCACGCGAAAGCGATTCTGGATGAGATGATCGCGGCCAACGCGGCCTACTGGCCGGAGTTGAAAAAAGCCTGGCAGGACGGGGAAGCCGTGAAATAAATCCAACCGTGCTCGCGACTTAGCAGGGGTGTGCTTGTCGGTATGCCAAAAAACACCGACAATCCGTTAACTATGTATGAAACGGAGGCACCTATGTCGACCCCTTTCTTTGTCGCTGCCGACTGGCTGGCAGAGCACATCAATGACCCGGAAATCCAGATCCTCGACGCGCGCATGGCCCCGGCCGGCCAGGAGCATCTGGATATCTCCATCGACTATCGCGCCGGCCACATTCCCGGCGCGCTCTGGTTCGATATCAATGCCCTCTCCGATCACACCAGCCCCCTTCCCCACATGATGCCGCGCCCGGAGAGCTTTGCCGTGGCGATGCGCGAACTGGGTGTCAACAGCGATAAGCATCTGGTGGTGTATGACGGCGGTAACCTGTTTTCCGCCCCGCGCGCCTGGTGGATGCTGCGTAAATTCGGCGTGGTGAACGTGTCGATTCTGGCGGGCGGCCTGGCGGAGTGGCAGCGCGATGAGCTGCCGCTGGAGCAGGGCGACGTCACCGTACCCGAAGGCGAGTTCAACGCCAGCTTCGACCCGGCGCTGGTGAAGCGCTTGCCGGAGGTGATGGTCGCCAGTTTCGAAGGCAGCGCACAGATCGTCGATGCGCGCTCTGCGGCGCGCTTCAATGCCGAAGCCGACGAGCCGCGTCCGGGCCTGAAGCGCGGCCACATACCCGGTGCGTTCAACGTGCCCTGGACCGATCTGGTGATCAATGGTCAGCTGAAAACCACCGACGAGCTGGAGGCGATTTTCGCCCGCCAGGGGGTAGCATTCGATAAGCCAATCATTGCCAGCTGCGGCTCGGGTGTCACCGCAGCGGTACTGATGCTGGCGCTGGAAACCCTTGAGGTGAAAGACGTCACGCTGTATGACGGCTCCTGGTGTGAATGGGGAAGCCGCAGCGATACCCCGATCGAACCGGCGCAGTAGTCATGGATAATCGCCTGGCCTCGCTGCTCCAGCGTGGAGAGTCGTTAACTCGCGCTGAATACCGCGTGCTGTCATACCTGACGGAGCACCCGCTGCTGGTGGGAAAAATCACGGTGCGCGACCTGGCTCAGGCGACCTTTGTCTCGACCGCCACCATCATGCGGCTGTGTCAGAAGCTCGGCTTCAGCGGCTACAGCGAGCTGGTGTGGCACTGCAAGCAGCTGCTGGCCGATGCACCGCATATCGCCCCGCATCCTGTCAGCCAGGAGCGTGAGCTCCCGGCGCTGTTTGACCGCTTTCTGGCTAACTACCGGCAGACCTTTCACTGGGTGACGGCGGAAAAGATGGCGGCGTTTTCTCAGCTGCTGCGCGAGAAGGAGCACTTCTTTCTCTACGGGGCGGGGTTTTCTTACCTGTTTGCCGAGTACCTGACCAAAAAACTGCAGGTGCTGGGCAAGACGGCGTTTATCTCCGGGCCGGGGGACAGCCGCAATATTTTCCTCAGCAACGCCTCACGCTACGAGGTGTTCGTGGCGGTATCGCGCAGCGGCGAGACGGAGCAGGTGCTGGATAAAGCGCGTATTGCGCGCAACGTGGGAATGAGCGTGGTGGCGTTTACCCGCGCCTCGCCCAATACCCTGGCCGGGATGGCGGATCTGCACTTCCCGCTGTACGACGAGGCGGTGCACTTTGCCGCTGAAGCCGCGGGCATCACCTCGTTCGAGTCCAACCTGGTGTTGCTGATGGATTTGCTGCTGCTCAATGCCACGGAGTGACCCTGCCCGGAACGAGCAGGGCGAGCATCAGATAATGCGATTGTTTTTGAAGTCCCGCAGGAAGCTGCCCCAGCGGCGTTCATAGAACGGCGTAATGTGGGCAATCATAAAGTGGCTGATGCCCTTCTCGCCCTCCACCACCTGGCAAATATCGATGGGCTCATCCCCCGGCAGCGTGTCGGTGGCAACGCTTCCTACCGTCTGGATAACCGACTCGATATCGCCGTCCGCTTCAATACCGATCAGCAGGTTCGGCTGCTCGTCCGCCTGTTCCTTGATGGAGCAGATAAACGCCCGTTTAACCGTCTTCAGCTCACGGAACAGCGTGGTCAGGGAGTCCACCATCTGCGCCGGTGGTTCGGCCACTTCAGAAAGCAGCAGCGAGACGCCGCCCTCCAGCACCTGCTGGGTACTCAAAGGGCTGCTTCCCTCTTTGCCGATCAGATGCTGGATTTCCGACGGGGTGAACTCTTTGCCGGTGGGCAGCTTCGGATTCAGGAACAGCGTCTCGCCGAGGGTCATCTCAAACAGCGTGCGCACCGGCATTACAACAAACGCCTGCTCGGTTTCCACCGCCTGCCGCAGCGCGTCCAGCGAGCTGAAGAACGGAATGGCAGACGCGCCGTCATCCTTTTCCCAGTGCTGCAGATCGAGCGCGCTGTCGGCGTCAACCGCCTCCCCTTCCGCCGCGCTGCCCGGCACCCACACCGTGGCGTTCAGCAGTTCACGAAAGAAGGCCGGACGCCAGGCAGGCTCGGTGGCCGCCTGCTCCAGCAGGGTTTCCAGTGTATTTTTCTCGTGTGTCATGGTTTTGCTCTGTGGATCAATATTAACTGCGCCGGGCTACCCGCCGGTGCCCGCAATGAAGAAGGTGGGCGCGCGAAGCTACCCACCTTACGACCCGCCATACCCCGCAGGGCAGGCTGTTACTCTGCGGTTAACAGGTTAGCAATGGTGCGCACGCCCAGACCGGTGGCGCCCGCCGACCACTGTTCGACCGCTGATTTACGGTAGGTGGCGGAGCAGTCGATGTGCAGCCAGCCCTGCTGGTAGTTATCCACAAAGTGTGACAGGAAGCCCGCCGCGGTGCTGGCACCCGCCGGATAGGCCGCGCTACCGGTGTTGTTCAGCTCGGCAAAGTTAGACGGCAGCTGATGGCGGTGGAACTCGGCCAGCGGCAGACGCCAGAACGGCTCGTTTTCCGCCGCCGCGCTCGCCAGCAGTTTACCCGCTAACGCGTCATCGAAGCTGAACAGCGCATGGTAGTCGTTGCCGAGTGCGGTTTTCGCCGCGCCGGTCAGGGTAGCGGCGTCAATCAGCAGCTCCGGCTTCTGGGCGCAGGCGTCGATCAGGCCATCGGCCAGCACCAGACGGCCTTCGGCATCAGTGTTCATCACCTCAACCTTTTTACCGTTGCGGTAGCGAATGATATCGCCGAGCTTAAAGGCGTTGCCGCTGATCATGTTGTCGGCGCAGCACAGGTAGAGCTTCACGCGCTTGTTCAGCCCGCGAGTGATGGCGAACGCCAGCGCCCCGGTCACGGTGGCCGCGCCGCCCATGTCGGACTTCATCGAGTCCATGAACGCGCTCTGCTTGATGCTGTAGCCGCCGGAATCGAAAGTGATGCCTTTGCCGACCAGGCAGGCATATACCGGGGCATTGTCGTCACCGGTCGGGTTGTAGTCGAGCGCCAGCAGCACCGGCTGACGATCCGAGCCGCGGCCCACGGTATGCAGACCCATGTAATTCTGCTCGCGCAGATCTTCCCCTTTGGTGATGCGGTAGCTGACGTGGTCGCCGCCCGCGTCGTTCAGCAGATCCACCGCGCGCTGCGCCAGCTGCTCCGGACCCAGCTCTTCCGCCGGGGCGTTGATGGTGTCGCGCACCCAGTCGATGATTTTCAGGCGGCTGGTCAGCTCCTGCTGCTGCGCCTCGTCGAGCTGCGCCCATTCAACCTTGCGTGAGCCTTTCGGACCTTTGTAGCCCTGCCAGAATGCCCAGCTGGTGTCGGTATCCCAGCCTTCGCCCGCCAGCTGCACGTGCTTGATGCCCAGACCGTCGATTTTGCGCGCCGCGCGCTGAATCAGCCCGAGGTCGTCTTTCCCGTTAAGGTGCAGCGTGATGCCATCGCTGTTGATACTGTACGTTGCGTTCTCACCCCAGCGCGCATCGGCAGGTTGCATGGTAAGCGTAATGTTCATGGCTTCTGTTGTCATTGTTGTGTCCTTGTTGGCTCATGAGTAAACATGAAAACGGGCCGCCCGGAGGCAGCCCGCTATACCCTGAATGAGGCGCGTTGCAGAAATATTTCAGCGCTTGCGCGCTCAGGCTTTCTGCTTCCCGCCATACGAAGAGTATGATTATTCTGCTTCATCTAACCAGACTAGCAGAATTGCTTCGAGAATTTTTTCGTTTGATGCCTGAGGATCGTCTTCAAAATCCTCAAGATCGCAAATCCACTGGTGCATGTCGGTGAAGCGTACCGTTTTCGGGTCCACGTCCGGGCGGCTGTCATACAGCGCCTCGCCGATTTCGCGGCTGTCGGTCCATTTCAATCCCATATCAGTGCTCCCGCGCATGGTTGATGGTGTAACGCGGCATCTCCACCACCAGATCTTCGTCGGTGACGCGCGCCTGACAGCTCAGACGGCTCTCCGGCTCCAGACCCCAGGCTTTATCGAGCATGTCGTCTTCGTCTTCGCTGCTTTCCGGCAGTGAGTCAAAACCTTCACGCACGATGCAGTGGCAGGTAGTGCAGGCACAGGATTTTTCGCAGGCGTGTTCAATGTCGATGCCGTTGCGCAGCGCAACGTCAAGAATAGTTTCACCGCGCTTCGCTTCCAGAACTGCGCCATCCGGACAGAGATCCTGATGAGGCAAAAAAACAATCTTTGGCATGTTAAACCTCGTCCACGGAATGGCCTTTCAGCGCGCGACGAACCGACTGGTCCATGCGGCGTGCGGCGAATTCCTGGGTTTGTTTGTCTACGTTTTTAATGGCTTGTTCTATTGCGTCAGCCTCATCGCCCGCGGCGGCGGCGCGTAATGCGGCAGCGGCCTCGTCGATAACCTGACGCTCTGCGGCGCTTAACAGCGCGGCATCGGCAACGAGCGCGCCTTCCAGACTCTCCAGCACGCGTGCGGCTTCGACTTTCTGTTCCGCCAGCATACGCGCCTTCACATCCTGTTCGGCAAAGCTCATTGAATCCTGAATCATGGTGGCGATCTCGCCATCGGTCAGCCCGTAAGAGGGTTTTACCTGGATCGAGGCTTCAACGCCGGTGGACTTCTCCATCGCCGTGACGCTCAGCAGACCGTCGGCATCCACCTGGAAGGTGACGCGGATATGCGCCCCGCCCGCCGGCAGCGCCGGAATACCGCGCAGCGCGAAACGCGCCAGCGAACGGCAGTCCTGCACCAGCTCGCGCTCGCCCTGCATCACGTGGATGGACATCGCGGTCTGGCCGTCTTTGAAGGTGGTGAACTCCTGGGCGCGCGCCACCGGAATGGTGGTATTGCGCGGGATCACTTTCTCGACCAGGCCGCCCATGGTTTCCAGCCCAAGCGAGAGCGGGATCACGTCGAGCAGCAGCATTTCGCTGTCCGGCTTGTTGCCGACCAGAATATCCGCCTGAATACCGGCGCCGATGGCGACGACTTTATCCGGGTCGATGGCGGTCAGCGGCGTGCGGCCGAAGAACTCGCCGACGCGCTCGCGCACCAGCGGTACGCGGGTGGACCCGCCCACCATCACCACTTCCAGCACCTCGCTGGCGTCCACCGCAGCGTCTTTCAGCGCGCGACGGCAGGCCATCAGGGTGCGTTTCACCAGCGGAGCAATCAGGGTTTCGAACTGGGCGCGCGTCACCTCGCCCTGCCAGCCAGCCACGTTAACCGTCGCCGTATCGGCAGCGCTGAGGGCAATCTTGGCTGCAATCGCCGCATCCAGCAGCTGACGCTGCAGGCGGTTATCGCTGCGATCGCTCAGGCCTGCCAGCTCACGAATGTGGTCAGCAAGCAGGTGGTCAAAGTCATCCCCGCCGAGGGCCGAGTCGCCGCCGGTGGCCAGCACTTCGAACACGCCGCGGCTCAGACGCAGAATGGAGATATCAAAGGTGCCGCCGCCGAGATCGTACACGGCGATAACCCCTTCCTGGCCGGAATCCAGCCCGTAGGCGATAGCCGCAGCGGTCGGCTCATTGAGCAGCCGCAGGACGTGCAGACCCGCAAGGCGCGCGGCGTCTTTGGTGCCCTGACGCTGGGCGTCATCGAAATACGCCGGAACGGTGATCACCACGCCATCCAGCTCGCCCGCCAGCGCTTCGCTGGCGCGGGCCGCGAGGGCTTTCAGGATGTCTGCGGAGATGCGGATCGGGTTCAGCAGACCGGCCGGGGTATTGATCATCGGCAGACCGTTTTCACTGGCCTGCAGCTGATACGGCAGATGGGGGTAGCGCGCCTGGATGTCTGCCAGCGAGCGGCCCATCAGGCGTTTTACCGAACTGATGGTGTTGACCGGATCGTCGGCGGCCTGGGCACGGGCGTCGAAACCGACGCTGTGCGTCCGGGCGGTATAGTGCACCACGGAGGGCAGCAGGTGCCGACCCTGGCTGTCGGCGAGGGTTTCTGCCTGGCCGCTACGCACGGTAGCAACCAGCGAGTTGGTAGTACCTAAATCGATACCAGCCGCAAGACGGCGCTGGTGAGGCGCGGCACTCATGCCGGGCTCACTGATTTGAAGTAAGGCCATGTTGAGCTTCCAGAAAATAATGCCGTACAGGCTTAAAAATCGAGTAGTTTTTCTTCGAGTTGTTCTGTTGCGCTGCGCAGTTTATCGAGAAAGCGCAGTTTACGCACGGTATCTGCCGCCGCCGGCCACGCGTTGCTTGCCAGTTCCTCGACCATCTGCTGATGCCGGGCGTTGAACAGGCCGTCTACCCGCGCCATAAAGCCGTCCAGCTGTGATGCGTCGCGCGCCTGCTCGATCTCATCCAGCTCTTCGCGCAGTTCCAGCTGCTCCATCAAAAAGGCGGTATCGCGCACGGTGTGCTGCTCGGAGGCTAAATCAAAGCCGTGCAGCGAGAGAAGGTATTCGGCACGCCCAAGCGGATGGCGCAGCGTCTGCCAGGCCTGGTTGATGGTGGCGGATTGCTGCACGGCGGCCAGCTGTTCGGCCTGCGGGCGACTGGCGAATTTATCGGGGTGAAACTGACGCTGCAGATCCTGATAGCGCGCCGCAAGGCTGGCGGTATCGATCTGGTAGCTGACCGGCAGGTCAAAAAGGGTGAAGTAATCCATAGCGTTCTCAGCGTTCTGATTATGCGTTTTCGGCCGGTGGCAATGCGCCACGGCAGCGAAAAGGGGTCGCCTGGTAAAACAATACCCCACGCGCGACGGGCGCGGTGGGGTAAAGGTATCGCGGGTATCAGACGTGGAAGCTTTCGCCGCAGCCGCACTCATCTTTCACGTTCGGGTTGGTGAACTTAAACCCTTCGTTCAGCCCTTCTTTTACGAAGTCGAGCTGGGTGCCGTTGAGGAACTGCAGGCTTTTGCCATCGACAACCACCTTCACGCCTTTGTCTTCAAACACCGTATCTTCCGACTGGGGTTCGTCCACAAATTCCAGCACATAGGCCATGCCAGAACAGCCGGACGTGCGCACGCCAAGACGCAGGCCAAAGCCTTTGCCCCGGTTAGCGAGAAAGTCATTCACACGCGCGGCAGCACTGTCGCTAAGGGTAATCGACATACAACAACCTCTATATTTATCTCGTCATAGTTCAAATCGCGGGAAAACCACAGCAGGCGACGCACGGTCAGCCTGCCCGGTAGCGAATCGAATTATTTGGAACCCGCTTCGCGTTTGCTTTTGTAGTCCGCAATCGCGGCTTTAATCGCATCTTCCGCGAGGATAGAGCAGTGAATTTTCACCGGCGGCAGTTCAAGCTCATCGGCGATATCGGTGTTCTTGATAGCCTGCGCTTCGTCCAGAGATTTGCCCTTCACCCACTCGGTAATGAGAGAGCTGGAGGCGATTGCGGAGCCGCAACCGTAGGTCTTGAAGCGCGCGTCCTCAATGATACCGTCATTGTTGACTTTGATCTGCAGCTTCATCACGTCGCCGCACGCCGGTGCGCCAACCATGCCGCTGCCAACGCTCTCGTCGTTGTTGTCGAACGAGCCGACGTTGCGCGGGTTTTCGTAGTGATCGATTACTTTTTCGCTGTAAGCCATGATGATTTTTCCTTAAGTCGTAAACCGATTAGTGATGTGACCATTCGATAGTGTTCAGATCGACGCCCTGCTTGAACATCTCCCACAGCGGAGAGAGATCGCGCAGACGACCAATCGATTTGCGAACCAGCTCGATGGTGTAATCAATCTCTTCAACGGTAGTAAAACGACCTAAAGAGAAACGGATTGAGCTGTGTGCCAGCTCGTCATTCATGCCCAGTGCGCGCAGCACGTAGGAAGGCTCAAGGCTTGCAGAAGTACAGGCGGAACCGGAAGAGACCGCGAGGTCTTTCAGCGCCATAATCAGCGACTCGCCTTCAACGTAGTTAAAGCTGACGTTGAGGATGGTCGGGACGCCCTGCTCCAGTGAACCGTTGAGGTACACTTCTTCGATATCTTTCAGGCCATCCCACAGACGGTTACGCAGGCCGCGCAGGCGGTCCATTTCGCTCGCCATCTCTTCTTTCGCGATGCGATAGGCTTCGCCCATGCCGACGATCTGGTGCACAGGCAGGGTGCCGGAACGCATACCGCGCTCGTGACCGCCGCCGTGCATCTGGGCTTCAATGCGGATACGCGGCTTACGACGCACGTACAGACCGCCGATGCCTTTCGGACCGTAGATTTTGTGACCGGAGAAGGACATCAGGTCCACTTTCAGCTGGGTCAGGTCGATTGGCAGTTTGCCAACGCTCTGGGTCGCATCCACGTGGAAGATGATGCCGCGCGCACGGCACAGGTCGCCGATGGTGGCAATATCCTGCACCACGCCGATTTCGTTATTCACGTGCATGATGGAGACGAGGATGGTGTCCTCGCGCATCGCGGCTTCGAGCTCTTTAAGATCGATGATGCCGTTAGGCTGCGGTGCCAGATACGTCACCTCGAAGCCTTCGCGCTCCAGCTGACGGCAGGTATCCAGCACGGCTTTGTGTTCGGTCTTGCTGGTGATGATGTGCTTGCCTTTTTTCTGGTAGAAGTTGGCTGCACCTTTGATCGCCAGGTTGTCAGATTCGGTGGCACCGGAGGTAAAGACGATTTCACGCGGGTCCGCGCCAATCAGCTCTGCCACCTGGTTACGGGCGATATCTACCGCTTCTTCCGCCTGCCAGCCGAAACGGTGAGAACGGGACGCCGGGTTACCGAACGTACCGTCCATTGTCAGAAATTGCATCATCTTCTCAGCAACACGCGGATCAGCAGGCGTAGTCGCGGAGTAGTCGAGATAAATCGGTAATTTCATTGCTCTTAAGCTCCGTACATCACTTCAATATGTCGAAGCAGGCCACCGGCGTCTTTCGCGCCAGTTTAGTGGGGCAACGTATCGCCCCCGGCCTGATTCAATTAAAACGGTAAAAAGGCTTCAGATTACGCGCGCAGCTTCACGTCGATGCCGTCCTGGCCACGGCCCGGACGCTGCGTCTCATGGCTGTGCTGACGGTCAGACACGTCCAGCACTTCCTGGTTGTTCACCAGCTCGCCAAGAGTAATGTTGTTCAGGAAACCAGTAAGACGGTCGCTAAGATCGCGCCACAGCGCGTGGGTCAGGCACTTATCGCCGCCCTGGCAGCCGCCTTTACCCTGACAGCGGGTTGCGTCCACGGACTCATCCACTGCGCTGATGACTTCGCCTACCGCGATGCTGCCGGCTTCTTTACCCAGCAGGTAACCGCCGCCCGGACCGCGTACGCTTGCCACGAGGCCATTTTTGCGCAGGCGGGAAAACAGCTGCTCCAGATAGGAGAGCGAAATTCCCTGACGTTCGGAGATATCAGCCAACGGCACCGGGCCTGCTTCAGAGTTCAGCGCAACGTCCAGCATTGCGGTAACGGCATAGCGCCCTTTAGATGTCAGTCTCATGTCTTACCTCAAAAATGCCCCTCGAGACGGGGGTTTTGAATGGGATGTGTATCACATAGCAGGCGCAAGTCTGACATTCCCGACTAAAATGGTCAACTATTTACCTGACTATTTTACTCAAGTATTTACCCCGATAGTTTACCGGGGTATTGCGCGCTGATTTATCCCGTTTTTCGCCCCCGCGCCGTGACGCTTGCGCAGGCCATTCAGGGCTATTTTTGCGGTTTGTTTTTCTGTTCCATTGAGGCCAGCATCCCGCGCAGGATGTTCAGCTCCTGGCTTTCAGGACGGGCGCGGGTGAACAGGCGGCGCAGCTTGTTCATGACCTGGCCGGGGTGGCTGGCGCGAATAAAACCGGTATCCAGCAGCACCTGCTCCAGGTGGCCATAGAAACGCTCCAGATCGTCCACCAGCGGATACGGGGTCTCTTCAGGCTGCGCAGCGGCAGGCTGTTCCTGGGTCGCCAGCCATGCCATACGCACTTCATAGGCGATAACCTGCACCGCCATCGCCAGGTTCAGCGAGCTGTACTCCGGGTTAGCGGCAATGGCGACGTGGTAGTGGCACTTCTGCAGTTCATCATTAGTCAGGCCAACGCGTTCGCGACCAAAGACCAGCGCCACCGGCGTGTTTTGCCCTTCCGCCACGCTCTTGATGCCGCACTCGCGCGGGTCGAGCATCGGCCACGGCAGGGTGCGCGAGCGTGCGCTGGTGCCAACCACCAGGCTGCACCCGGCAATGGCTTCATCGAGGGTGTCGACGATCTGCGCATTGCCAATCACGTCGCTGGCCCCGGCGGCCAGGGCGATAGCCTGCGAGTCCGGTTTCACCAGCGGATTGACCAGCCAGAGGTTAGTCAGGCCCATGGTTTTCATAGCGCGGGCTACGGAGCCCATGTTGCCGGTGTGAGAGGTTTCAACCAGCACAATACGAATGTTTTGCAGCATAGCGATTCGGTACGAGGGAAAAATATGGCGGCATCCTACCATAAAGCGTCCGGATGATCCGCCCCTGCGCTAAGGATGTTGCAGCGATGTGACAAACAGGCATGCAGCGCGCTGAAGAACCGGACGCAGCGTGCAGTCTGCCATAGTGCACGCCGAACAGATTGACTACCCTGCTGTTATTGCGTCACGCCGGAAGTCACCGACATTTCCGCGCTGCGCTTAATAAAGGAAACTATATTCCCTGCCAGAGAAATACCTTTTTATAGCTTTACATGAGTAAAAGCCATACAGCCATCCGGGCGTGTAAGCGGTTAAAATAAATAAAGCTAACCGTTGCTAAAATTATTTCCCTGTGTCTTAATGGCGTCCTCGGTTTGGAATACAGACCTTATGAAAGCAGTTTTAGTAAAGCAGTCCTCAGTTCAGGCGTTATCAATAGATACCCTCCTCAATGAGCCTCCTCCTAAGTGCCAAATAAGTAACTCTCTAATATCAGGCCATCCTTGCTACTCAATGTGGCTCATCAATTAAGGAAATATCTATGTCTAACAAAATGACTGGTTTAGTAAAATGGTTCAACGCTGATAAAGGTTTTGGCTTTATCACTCCGAACGACGGCAGCAAAGATGTATTCGTACATTTCTCTGCTATCCAGAGCGACAGCTTTAAAACGCTGGATGAAGGTCAGCAGGTATCTTTCACCATTGAAAATGGTGCTAAAGGCCCGGCAGCGGGTAACGTTACTCCGCTGTAAGCTGCGCTAATTATCCGCGACGTTTACAATAGCGAAGAAGACATTACGTCTGAGCAGTTAAGCCCCGCAGATAATAAAAATAAACCCGCCTGGTGCGGGTTTTTTATTATCTGAATTTCGCAGTAAAGGTTGCCTTGATTTACTGTTGCCCGCAGGCAAGGTTGTAGGCGAGCCGGTAAATGAGGTTGCACCGTCCGGGCGCAAGGGTATATACTCCGCGCGTTTTTTCCGTTCTTTAACATCCAGTGAGACTAACCGATGCATCCGATGCTGAACATCGCCGTGCGTGCCGCGCGCAAAGCGGGTAACGTAATTGCCAAGAACTATGAAACGCCCGACGCTGTAGAAGCGAGCCAGAAAGGCACCAACGATTTCGTCACCAACGTAGATAAAGCGGCAGAAGCCATGATTATCGACGTGATTCGTAAATCGTATCCGCAGCACACCATCATCACCGAAGAAAGCGGTGAACATGAAGGTACCGATCAGGATGTGCAATGGGTTATCGATCCACTGGATGGCACGTCTAACTTTATCAAACGTCTGCCGCACTTCTCCGTCTCAATCGCCGTACGCATTAAAGGCCGTACCGAAGTGGCGGTGGTTTACGATCCGATGCGTAACGAACTCTTCTCTGCCGTTCGCGGTCAGGGCGCACAGCTCAACGGTTATCGTCTGCGCAGCAGCAATGCTCGCGATCTGGATGGCACCATTCTGGCGACCGGTTTCCCGTTCAAAGCCAAACAGCACGCCACCCCGTACATGAACATCGTTGGCAAACTGTTCACCCAGTGTGCCGACTTCCGTCGCACCGGCTCTGCCGCGCTGGACCTGGCCTACGTGGCCTCCGGCCGCGTTGACGGTTATTTCGAACTGGGCCTGAAGCCGTGGGATTTCGCCGCGGGCGAACTGCTGGTTCGTGAAGCTGGCGGTCTGGTGTGCGATTTCACCGGCGGTCATAACCACCTGATGAGCGGTAACATCGTCGCCGGTAACCCGCGCGTGGTAAAAGCAATGCTCGCCGCTATGCGTGATGAGCTCAGCGAAGCCATGAAGCGCTAATCCATAGCGCGAATGAAAAAAGGCAGGTGCGCGAGCAGCTGCCTTTTTTGTTGCCGGAAATTCAGAACGGTCGCAGCCCGCCCCCCGGCGGTTGAGCGCTGAGCCACATCACCAGGGCGGCGATCAGCAATATCGCCCCGCCGCTCAGGGCCAGCGTTGCCCCGCCCACCCTGCGCCACAGCGCGGGCGTACTTCCGGCGCTCAGCCGCTGTGCGACGCGCCGGAAGCTGTGCACCAGCAGCGCCAGCGCCGAGATGGTCAGCGACGTCCCCGCCGCCATTGCCAGCGCCGAGGCCATCCCCCAGCCGAACACGCCGATCACCTTGCTGAACAGCAGCACCATCAGCGCCCCTGAACACGGACGCATTCCCATCGAAAGGATAATCGCCAGCCGGGCGCGCCAGTCGTCGCTGTTGGCGAGCTGCTCGTTATCCGGCAGATGCTGATGACCGCAGCCGCAGTTGGCGTGATGCTGGTGATGCGGCGTAAAGGCGGTGAAGCGGCGCGGCTGCGGCATCAGGCGGCGCAGGCGTTTTATCGCCCGGTAGCAGAGCAGCAGCCCCAGCGCGCCTACCAGCAGATAGCTCCCCTTCTCCATCCAGAAACCACTGAGGTGCAGCTGGCGCGCCGGCAGCTTCAGCAGCGTCAGCACCACGGTAACCAGCGCAATCGCCACCACGCCCTGCAGCAGCGAGGAGGCAAACGTCAGCCCGAGGCTGGTTTTCAGCCGCGACGGATGCGTAGCCAGCCAGGTGGTGATCACCACTTTACCGTGCCCTGGCCCCAGCGCGTGGAGCACGCCGTAGACGAAACTGAACAGCAGCAGTGACGCACCCGCCTGACCGGGGTTCTCTGCCACGCGCTTGAGCAGCTGGCTCATCTCACTGTTGACCGCCCGCTGCCAGCGGATGCTGCTGATCATTACCTGCGGCCAGTAGTGCCAGAGCGCCAGCCCGGCCATCAGCATAAACAGAGCAAACAGCGCCAGCGGCCAGAACGGCAGCCAGCGGCGTGACGCGGTGCGTTGGGTAAAGATTACTGACATTGAAGCGTTACCTGCTGAGCAAATTGTCGACCTAAATTCATATCTTCCGGCGGCGCATCCGCTTTATCGAGCGAAGAGGCGAAATCCAGCACCTCATCCCCCGGCGACGGCGTCATCACCTTCAGCGAGCAGCGCGAGGCCAACGCCGGCGGCAGCCGGGCATCGCTGTCCTCGGCGTAGCTCATATCCACGTAGTAGCTCGGGTCGAAGGTTGAAAAAGTGTACGTCTGCCCGCTGAGCGGTTGCGCCGAAGCCAGCGGCAGCACGAAGTTAAGTACCGCCTGGTGGTTCTCCTCCTCCAGGCTATAGGACGTGGGCCGGTCGATAAACTTCACCTTTTTACCGTTGTGCCACACCTCGGTGAAATAGTGCTGGCCCAGCACGTTCGCCATCACCTCGGCGGCGAGCTTTTTCCAGATTTCCGAGCCCGGCGGGGCATCACCGGCATCATAGAGAAGATCTGCTGAAGTAATTTCATCCATCGTCCAGCGCATTTTCAGCGCGATAAACTGGTCATCCCGCACCACCACCGTCGACTGCAGCGAAATAAAGCTGTGCGGATGCGCAAACGCATCCTGTGCGCCGGTCAGCATCCACAACGCTGCCGCGCCGATAATCCCCTGCATTTGTCTGCGCATTTTTCCCTCAGATGCAAAATTCTGTGAGCCAGCCACAATTCCGTAATGAAAAGCCGTCTGTCTCGCTTTCCGCCGGGTACAGGTTAGCTACTCTTAACGTTATTCAACATAACTGGAAAATCAGATGATGACACTATTATGCCCGCCGTCCTCTGCGCTCTCCAGTCCGCAGCGCCGCTGCCAGGTGTTATTGATGCTCTATCTGCCGGGACAGATCGTGACGCCAGAAATTCTGGCACGCGTGAATGGCGTGGACGACAGCATTGCCCGACAGGATATTCTGGACGCCAGCGAGGAGATTGCCCGCTTTCACCGGCTGACGATCCTGACCCTCGAAGATGGCAGCTACCGGATTGACGGCTCCGCCCTCGACCGCCGCCTCTGCCTGCTGCACTGGCTGCGGCGCGGCCTGCGTCTGTGCCCGCACTTTATCGAGCAACACTTCACACCAACGCTGAAGACCGGTCTGCGCACCCTTGGCATCGCCACCGCGCTGTATGACGACACAAACCTGCAGGCGCTGGTCAACCTGTGTGGTCGCCGTCTGCAGCGCAGCTTTGGCACCCGCGATGTCCAGTTCCTGCGTCTTTACCTTCAGTACTGCCTGCTGCAGCACCATGATGGCCTGACGCCGGAGTTTACCGAGCCGCAGCAGCAGTGGACCCAGACACGTACCGAGTATCAGGCGGCGCAGGAGATTGTGCGGCACTGGCAGCGCCGGGTGATGCAGCTTCCCCATGAAAACGAGCAGCGCTTCCTCGCCCTGCTGTTTATGATGCTGCGCACCCCGGACCCTCTTAACGACAGCCACCAGCAGGATATCCGGCTGCGGCTCGCCATTGGTCAGATGATCGAACGCTTCCGGGCGCTGTCCGGCATGACTTTCAGCGATGAACAGGGGCTGGCCGATCAGCTCTATATTCATCTGGCGCAGGCGCTGGAGCGCTCGCTGTTCGGCATCGGCATTGATAACAGCCTGCCGGAAGAGGTTTACCGGCTCTATCCGCGCCTGATGCGCACCACGCGCGAGGCGTTCCGCGGCTTTGAAACCGAGTACGGCATCGACTTTTCCGATGAAGAGGTGGGACTGGTTGCGGTGATATTTGGTGCATGGCTGATGCAGGAGAGCGATCTGCATGAGAAACAGGTGCTGCTGTTAACCGGCAACGATACCCGGCTGGAGCAGGAGATCGAACAGCAGCTGCGCGAACTGACGCTGCTGCCGCTCAACATTCGCCATCTGACGCTGCATGCTTTCCAGCAGCAGGGCGCCCCCAGGGAGGCCGCGCTGATTGTGACGCCCTACGCCACCTCCCTGCCGCTGTTTTCCCCGCCGCTGATCCACGCCACTATGCCGCTGGGGGAACATCAGCAGGCGCGCATTCGCGCCATTCTTGAAGCCTAACGCGGCGCTGCCACGCCGGGGCGTAACAGTAGCGACGGCAGCGCCACCAGCGCCATCACCCAGAACACGCCGTTATCGAGGTGCTGGTAGAGATAGCCCGCGATCATCGTCATGATGGCGATGCCGCCTCCCATTGCCACCGCGGAGTACATCGCCTGCAGACGAATTACCTCGGCGCCTTTGCGCGCAGAAATGTAGCGCATCGCCGCCAGATGACAGACCGTAAAGCTGCCGCAGTGCAGGATCTGCATCACGATGAGCCACGGCAGATCGGTGGTCCAGCCCATTAGCCCCCAGCGTACTATGCCGCTGATGCCCGAGAGCAGCAGCAGCCCGCGTACCGAAAAGCGGCGGAACAGCCTGTTGCTCAGCGCAAACACCAGGATCTCCGCCACGACGCCAAGCGACCACAGATAGCCCACCACCGACGCGGAATAGCCCGCTTTCTGCCAGTAGATAGCGCTGAACCCGTAATAGGCGGCGTGCGCCCCCTGCAGCAGGGAGACGCAGGCGAGAAAACGCCAGCTGCTGGCAATAAGCGCCCGCCATGCCGGCCAGCCTGCCGCTTCGCGACTGCGGGCTTCGCCCTGCGGCATCACCGAAGGGCGCAGCAGCATACCGAGCAACATGGACGCGATACCGATCGACAGCAGCACCAGAATGGCGTGGTAGTCATAAAGACTGACCAGCTTACCGGTCAGGGCTGAGCCCACCACAAAGGCAATCGACCCCCACAGCCGCACGCGGCCATAATCCATCGCGATCTGCCGCTGCCAGGTGCCGGCCAGCGCGTCGGTGAGCGGCACCAGCGGGGAGAAAAACAGGTTGAAGCCGACCATCACCACAAACAGCCAGGCGGCGGCAGTGCCCAGCCAGAAGGCCAGCGCGAACACCAGCGTCAGCAATGCAAGAATGCGCAGGGCAAAGACCAGCCGGGAAGGATCCTGTACGCGGGGAGCCAGCAGCAGGCTACCGAGAAAACGGGCGATCAGCCCTGCCCCCAGCAGTAAACCGATGGTTTCGGCGGGCAGGCCAACGCCCTGAAGCCAGACGCTCCAGAAAGGCAGAAAAATGCCGTAGCTGAAGAAGTAGGTGAAGTAGCTGAGCGCCAGCCAGTTTCTGGAATGCAGTCCCATGAATCCCTCCCGTTTTGGACGGCGATAGTCTCGCGGGTAATTCCCCCTCATGCAAGGCGTAACATCAATTTAACATTATTTATCGACCCCGGAATGCGCCTGCATGTGAGGCGTCTGGCGTTGCCCTGCCATTTAAATAGCGCACAATTAAATTGTTTATTAAATTTTTGCTTGCAATGTAAAATCCAGGCGCTATAGTTCACTCCATCAACCGGCACTTACGCCACCACTTAAATAGCACACTACACAATAGCAGGAGATTAAAAATGACAATCAAGCATTCTGTTCTTGCCGCAGCCGTACTGGCCTCCACCGTTGCTCCCTTCGCCCAGGCTGACAATGCGCCTGCTCCGACTGCTGGCGTAGCGACTTTCCTGAGCGCACTGAACGGCGCCGGCGGCAAGCCGCTTGAGCAGCTCTCCGTCCAGCAGGCGCGTGATGTCCTGATCGGTGCGCAGAAAGGCGCTGCCCTGCCAGCCGCTGATGTCAGTGAAAAAACCATTACCGCACTGGGTAAGCCGCTGACGCTCACCATCGTGAAACCCGCCGGGGCAACCGGTAAACTGCCGGTGTTTATGTTCTTCCACGGCGGCGGCTGGGTACTGGGCGACTTCCCGACCCACGAGCGTTTTGTGCGCGACCTGGTGAATGAATCCGGCGCGGCGGCGGTGTTCGTTAACTATACGCCGTCACCGGAAGCCCACTTCCCGGTCGCCATCACCCAGGCGTATGAAGCCACGAAATGGGTCGCGGAGCACGGAGGGGAAATCGGCGTTGACGGCAGCCGTCTGGCGCTGGCGGGCAACAGCGTGGGCGGTAACATGGTCGCGGCCGTCGCCCTGCAGGCAAAACGTAACCACACGCCGGCGATCCGCTATGAAGTGATGTTCTGGCCGGTCACCGATGCGCGCTTCGATACCGCCTCGTATGATCAATATCAGAACGGCTACTTCCTGAGCCGCAACATGATGAAGTGGTTCTGGGATAACTACACCACCCGCGAAACCGACCGCAACAACATCCTGGCCTCGCCGCTGCGCGCTACCAGTGCCGAGCTGAAAGGCCTGCCGCCGACGCTGATCCAGACCGCTGAACTTGATGTGCTGCGCGATGAGGGCGAAGCCTTTGGCCGCAAACTGGATGCCGCCGGTGTCCCGGTGACCGTAACCCGCTATAACGGCATGATCCACGACTACGGCCTGCTCAATGCCCTGAGCCAGGAGCCAACCGTGCGCACCGCGCTGGCCCAGGCCGGTTCAGAGCTGAAAGCGCATCTGAAATAATTCCCTCTCTCAGGCGGCTCCGGCCGCCTGTCTTTCTGCTTTCCTCGCGGCGCGCCATTGCCGTTTCGCGGCAGTGTTAACGCCGCATCCTGCTAAACCCGCCCTGTGCTTCCTGCTACACTCGAAGCTTCACAACAGGCAAACGGGGCAACGAATATGTCGGAAAATCAATATCAACCGCCAAAAGTCTGGACCTGGAAACAGGGTGGCGCAGGCACCTGGGCATCCATTAACCGTCCGGTTTCCGGGGCGACCCACGATAAAGCGCTGCCGGTGGGCAAACATCCGCTGCAGCTCTACTCGCTGGCGACGCCAAACGGGCAGAAGGTGACGATCCTGCTGGAGGAACTGCTGGCGCTGGGCGTTACCGCTGCAGAGTATGATGCCTGGCTGATCCGCATCGGCGACGGCGATCAGTTTGGCAGCGGCTTTGTGGGCGTGAACCCGAACTCAAAAATTCCGGCGCTGGAAGACCGCTCGCAAACCCCACCGCTGCGCGTGTTTGAATCCGGGGCAATCCTGCTCTATCTCGCGGATAAGTTCGGTCACTTCCTGCCGAAAAGCCATGCCGGCCGCACCGAAGCGCTGAACTGGCTGTTCTGGCTGCAGGGCTCGGCGCCGTACCTCGGCGGCGGCTTCGGGCACTTCTACCACTATGCGCCGCTGAAAATCGAATACGCGATTGAGCGTTTCTCCATGGAAGCCAAGCGCCAGCTCGACGTGCTGGACCAGCAGCTGGCGACTCGCCGCTTTATTGCCGGGGATGAGTACAGCATCGCCGATATCGCCATCTTCCCGTGGTATGGCGCGCTGGTGCTGGACGGTATCTACGAGGCCGCCGAGTTCCTCGACGTGAAATCGTATAAGAACGTGGTGCGCTGGGCTGAAGAGGTGGCGAGCCGCCCGGCGGTGAAGCGCGGGCGGATGGTGAATCGTCTCTCTGGCGATCCGGCGTCGCAGCTGCATGAGCGTCACGACGCGTCAGATTTCGACACCCGCACCGCGGACAAGACGCAGCCGTAACCGCACTCCCTGCCCTTGCGGCAGGGAGTTTTACTGAATACCCGCCTCGATAAATACCGCTTTAGCGGTGAACATCGCATTCAGCGCCGCCGGGAAACCGGCGTACAGCGCCATCTGGATAATCACTTCAATAATTTCTTCGCGGCTGCACCCGACGTTAAGTGCCGCGTGCAGGTGCACCGCCAGCTGCGGCTGGGCGTGACCGAGCGCAGTCAGCGCGGCAATGGTCGCCAGTTCGCGACTTTTCACATCCAGCCCCGGGCGGCTGTAGACGTCGCCGAAGCCGAATTCAATCACGTATTTGCCGAGATCCGGCGCGATGTCGGCCAGTGCGGCGATCACCTTTTCGCCGGCAGCGCCGTCAATGGCGGCAAGACGTGCGAGGCCGGTGTCATAGCGGGATGGGGTCATGATGGTGTCTCCTTGGTGAATGTGGAGACAACGGTAAGGCTTCGAGTTAACTCCAGGTCAAGCGCTGTTTTTCAGCAGCGCGTCATCATACCAGGCCATTTTCACTTCCAACTGATGCAGATGCGCCTGCTGCTCCGCCAGCCGCCGGGCCAGCCGCTCAGCGTGATGCGCCAGCAGCGTGCGCCGTTCGGCCAGCGTGCTGTCGCCCGCGCTGCGTAACTGCGCGTAACGCTGGATCGCCTCCAGCGGCATATCGGTGGCCTTCAGCCGCTTGATGAAGTTTACCCAGTCAACGTCGCTTTGCCGGTAGTCGCGGTGACCGCTGGCGTTACGCCCCGGACTCAACAGGCCGAGTTTTTCGTAATAGCGCAGGGTATGAACCGACAGCCCGGTCAGCTGCGCAAAGGTCTGAATACGCATGTGCCCTCCTGCAGGCATAAAAAAAGCCGCTCGCGGCGGCTTTTTCAGATGGCGTACGCTTACGCGTAAACCGGGAAGCGGGCGCAGATGTCCAGCACTTTAGCTTTAACGCGCTCGATAACCGCGTCGTCATGGATGTTGTCGAGAATGTCGCACATCCAGCCAGCCAGCTCTTTGACTTCCGCTTCTTTAAAGCCGCGGCGGGTCACAGACGGCGAACCGATACGGATGCCGGAAGTGACGAACGGGCTCTTCGGATCGTTCGGCACGCTGTTTTTATTCACGGTGATATTGGCGCGGCCCAGGGCTGCGTCAGCATCTTTACCGGTCAGGTTTTTATCCACCAGATCCAGCAGGAACAGGTGGTTTTCAGTACCGCCGGACACCACTTTGTAGCCACGGTTCAGGAACACTTCTACCATCGCTTTGGCGTTTTTTGCCACCTGCTGCTGGTAGGTTTTGAACTCCGGCTCCATCGCCTCTTTCAGTGCGACCGCTTTCGCCGCGATAACGTGCATCAGCGGGCCGCCCTGCGCGCTCGGGAACACCGCAGAGTTCAGTTTTTTGTACAGCTCTTCGCTGCCGCCTTTGGCGAGGATCAGACCGCCGCGCGGACCCGCCAGGGTTTTATGGGTTGTGGTGGTGACGACATGCGCGTGCGGAACCGGGTTCGGGTAGACGCCAGCGGCAATCAGACCTGCCACGTGGGCCATATCAACGAACAGGTATGCGCCGATGCTGTCAGCGATTTCACGCATTTTCGCCCAGTCAACGATACCGGAGTAAGCCGAGAAGCCACCGATGATCATCTTCGGTTTATGGGTCTGCGCCTGCTTCGCCATGTCTTCGTAATCGATTTTACCGGTCTCATCAATACCGTAAGGAATGATGTTGTACAGTTTGCCGGAGAAGTTAACCGGGGAGCCGTGTGTCAGGTGGCCGCCCTGCGCCAGGTTCATACCCAGCACGGTATCGCCCGGTTGCAGCAGCGCGGTGTAGACCGCGAAGTTAGCCTGTGAGCCGGAGTGCGGCTGGACGTTAGCGTAGTCAGCGCCGAAGAGCGCTTTTGCGCGGTCAATCGCCAGCTGCTCAACGATATCCACATATTCGCAGCCGCCGTAGTAGCGCTTGCCCGGATAGCCTTCCGCGTATTTATTGGTCAGCTGAGAGCCCTGCGCCTGCATCACGCGCGGGCTGGTGTAGTTCTCGGAGGCGATCAGTTCGATGTGCTCTTCCTGACGTACTTTTTCCTGCTCCATAGCCTGCCACAGTTCGGCATCATAATCGGCAATGTTCATTTCACGCTTTAACATCCGCATCTCCTGACTCAGCTAACAGTATTTATTTTCGCCTGAGGCCATTGCCCCGTCGGCAGCGGCCCACAGTATAACTGATTAAAGGGGCGATAACAGGTCTTGACAAAGCTTTTTACGCAAACGATTGGCTCCGCGCCGCGTAAGGCTTTGACCACACATAAGTCCGGCATGATTTCACGAATTCTTTTCATTTTTGAGATGTCGATTTTTCACGTTCGTTTTTACCCTGGCCGCGTATTTCCCCTTTACAACGCAGGGGTATCACCTATAACATGCATTTAAAATGCAACATTAAAAAGGACCTGCCATGTTAGACGCGCAAACCATCGCCATCGTGAAATCCACCATTCCCGCCATTGCCGCGACCGGGCCGAAACTTACCGCCCATTTCTATGACCGCATGTTCCAGCACAACCCCGAACTGAAAGAAATTTTCAATATGAGTAACCAGCGTAACGGCGACCAGCGGGAAGCGCTGTTCAATGCCATCTGCGCCTACGCCACCAATATTGAAAATCTGGCGGTGCTGCTGCCGGCGGTGGAAAAAATCGCCCAGAAGCACACCAGCTTCTCTATCAAACCGGAGCAGTACAACATCGTGGGAACCCATCTGCTGGCGACCATTGACGAGCTGATGAGCCCGGGTCAGGAAGTGCTGGATGCCTGGGGCAAAGCCTATGGCGTGCTGGCGCAGGTGTTTATCAATCGCGAAGCCGAGATCTATCAGGAGCACGCCAGCAAACGGGGCGGCTGGGAAGGTACCCGTGCGTTCCGCATCGTCGACAAAACCCCGCGCAGCGCTTTGATTACCAGCATTGAGCTGGAGCCGGTTGATGGCGGCGCGGTGGCGGATTACCGTCCGGGGCAGTATCTCGCGGTATGGCTGAAGCCGGACGCCTTCCCGCACCAGGAGATCCGTCAGTACTCCCTGACCCGTAGCCCCAACGGCCGCAGCTACCGCATTGCGGTAAAACGCGAAGATGGCGGCCAGGTGTCGAACTGGCTGCACCGGGACGCGCGCGTTGGCGATGTGGTACAGGTTGCCGCGCCGGCCGGAGATTTCTTCCTGGACGCTACGCCAGAGACGCCGGTAACGCTGATCTCCGCCGGCGTCGGCCAGACCCCGATGCTGGCGATGCTGGATACGCTGGCGAACAATGCGCATCCGGCCCAGGTTAACTGGTTCCACGCCGCGCTGAATGGCGAGGTGCATGCTTTTGCCGAGGAAGTGGCGGCGCTGGGTGCGAAACTGCCGCGTTTCACCTCTCACGTCTGGTATCAGACGCCAGCCGAGGCGGACCGCGAGGCGGTGCGTTTTGACAGCGAAGGATTGATGGAGCTGGCAAGCCAGCAGCGCGCGTTCAGCGATCCGGCCATGACTTTCTGGCTCTGTGGCCCGGTCGGCTTTATGCAGTTTGCCGCGCAGCAGCTGGTGGCGCTGGGCGTGGATCGCGACCGCATCCACTACGAGTGCTTCGGGCCGCATAAGGTACTGTAATTTTTTTCCGAAAAAGCCCAACAAAAAAGGCAGGTCTTAAACCTGCCTTTTCTTTTGCGAACGCGGGCTTAAATCGCCGCGTCGTCCTCTTCGCCGGTACGAATACGCACCACGCGCGCTACGTCAAAGACGAAAATCTTACCGTCGCCGATTTTTCCGGTCTGAGCGGTGCGGATGATGGTATCGACGCAGGTCTCGACGATATCGTCTGGCACCACGATCTCAATCTTCACCTTCGGCAGGAAATCCACCATGTACTCGGCACCGCGATAGAGTTCGGTGTGCCCTTTCTGACGACCAAAGCCTTTTACTTCGGTGACGGTCATCCCGGTGATGCCCACTTCCGCCAGCGCTTCGCGCACATCGTCCAGTTTGAATGGTTTAATAATCGCATCAATCTTTTTCATGGTGGTCCTTAACTCTCTTCGCCCGTCAGGTGTTCATCATGGGTACGTAATCGGTTGCTCACCCTATCATATTCTTAGCGCCAATGGATGGCGAAACTACTCTTTGAAATCGTTGGCATCCAGTTCATGACGCGACAGCAGTTTATAGAATTCGGTACGGTTGCGCCCGGCCATGCGCGCAGCATGAGTGACGTTGCCCTTTGTGATCTGCAGGATCTTACGTAAGTAGTTCAGCTCGAACAGATTCCTTGCCTCCACAAAGGTGGGAAGCACGGTGTTTTCGCCTTCCAGCGCCTGCTCCACCAGCGCATCGCTGATCACCGGGGCGGACGTCAGCGCCACGCACTGTTCAATGACGTTCACCAGCTGGCGCACGTTGCCCGGCCAGCTGGCAGTCATCAGGCGTTTCATGGCGTCAGTCGAGAAGCTGCGCACGAACGGCTTGTGGCGATCCGCCGACTGGCGCAGCAGATGGGCGGCCAGCAGCGGAATGTCTTCCGCGCGCTCGTTCAGCGCCGGGATCTTCAGGTTCACCACGTTGAGGCGGTAGAACAGATCTTCACGAAATTCGCCGCGCTCCATCGCCTTCGGCAGGTCGCGGTGGGTGGCCGAGAGAATGCGCACGTCAATATCCAGATCGCGGTTGCTGCCCAGCGGGCGCACCTTGCGCTCCTGCAACACGCGCAGCAGCTTCACCTGTAACGGGATCGGCATATCGCCAATCTCATCGAGGAACAGCGTGCCCCCTTCGGCGGCCTGGAACAGCCCTTCCCGGCTGCTCACCGCGCCGGTAAAGGCACCGCGGGCGTGACCAAAGAGTTCGGACTCCAGCAGCTGCTCCGGCAGCGCGCCGCAGTTGATGGCGATAAACGCCTTCTTGCTGCGCGGGCTGGCATTGTGGATCGCCTGGGCGAGGATCTCTTTCCCGGTGCCGCTCTGGCCGTTGATCAGCACGCTGACGTCGGACTGCGCCACCATGCGCGCCTGCTCCAGCAGACGCAGCATAATCGGGCTGCGGGTGACGATGGACTCGCGCCAGGCATCATCGCTGCTGGAGACGGTGTGCAGCAGCGCATCGTCTATCGCCTTGTACAGCGCATCGCGATCCACCGGTTTGGTGAGGAAGCTGAACACGCCCTGCTGGGTGGCGGCCACCGCATCCGGGATTGAGCCGTGCGCGGTGAGAATGATCACTGGCATGCCGGGCTGCAGCTTCTGGATCTCGGCAAACAGCTGCAGGCCGTCCATCTCATCCATGCGCAGATCGCTTATTACCAGGTCGATCTTCTCGCGCGTCAGTATGCGCAGCCCTTCGGCTCCGCTTTCCGCGGTCTCCACGCTGTACCCTTCGCTGGTGAGACGCATGCCGAGCAGCTTCAGCAGGCCGGGATCGTCATCCACCAGCAGCAGACGGGCAGGCTTGCGTTGCGTCATGGCGTCAGTTCCTCCGGGGCAGAACCGGTGCTGCTGTTGTCCGGCGTGGTGATATCCTCCGCCGCCGGGGCATCTTTGCCCTCGTCCGCGTTCGGATGAGCGTTGTCCTGCATATAGCTGCTGGTCGGTTTACGCGACGACAGCCGGCGTTCGATATCGGTGAGGTTTTCCAGCTTGCGCGTGGTCAGATCGAGCTGGCTGCGCAGGTGCTGCTGCTGCTGGCGCAGAGTGTCCAGCTCGCTGTCGCTGCTCTGCTGCAGCTTGCTGTAGCGCGTGCGCTCATCGGAAAGCTGCAGCAGCGAGGCCTGGCCGTCGCGCCACACCTGGTAGAGCGGGCGCACCTGCGCCGGGATGCCGGGGCTCAGATCGTCGAGCGCGGTAATGAAGCGGCGGCGCTCGGTCGGGTTGATTCTGGCGTTCGCCAGTAAAATGCCGCGCTTGAAGGTGTCCTGCCAGCTGTATGCCGACCACAGGCGCGCCTCGGCGCGGGCATCCACCGGCGACAGACGCAGCGCGCAGTCCATACCGCGCAACCAGTAGAGCGGGTTGGTCTCAATACTGTGCCCGCCAAGCTGCCAGATGTCCTGACAGTCGGTAGAGAGGAAATCAGCCAGCTGATGATCCGGAAGCTGCGGTTCATTTTTGTTTTTAAGCGAGCTTTTCACCGGATGGGCAACGCAGCCGCTGAGCAGCATCCCGGCAAGCGCCGGGCACAGCAGCGAGCGGAGAAGACGTGGGCGTTTCAGGCGCGACAAAACGGGCCGCAGTAAATTCATAAGGTCCAGACTCATTGTTGTGGTGTTTCCGGCTCAGGGACAGGCAGCTCGATGCGAAAACAGACATCGGTGCCGTGCTCTTCCACCAGACGAAGCTCGCCATGCATGCGGCGAATACAGTCCTGAGCGATGCTCAGCCCCAGGCCGCTGCCCTTGACCGCGCCTTTGCGCTGCAGGCTTCCCTGAAAGAAAGGTTCGAAGATCATCTCCCGCTCAGCCGCGGGGATCGGCGTTCC
The DNA here is from genome assembly GCF_025914095.1 of Siccibacter colletis. Taxonomy (NCBI): domain Bacteria; kingdom Pseudomonadati; phylum Pseudomonadota; class Gammaproteobacteria; order Enterobacterales; family Enterobacteriaceae; genus Siccibacter; species Siccibacter colletis. The sequence goes on from NZ_CP074352.1 coordinate 3,001,976, forward strand.
GGTATTTGCGACTTCAATCCGCAGCCGCGATCCGGCTGTGTAACTGCGGATATAAATGGTACCGGATTCACTGCCGTAGTGCACCGCATTGGAATAGAGATTATCCAGCACGCTCATCAGCAGCATCGGTTCCGCCAGACACACCTGCGCTTCAAGGGCGATGTCGGTATGCATCATTTTAGCCCGCGCCGGCAGACTGTGAGCAGCGATCACCATATCAACCAGCGGCGCGATTTCAACCTGCTCCAGCTCGACCTGGGCATCGGCCAGTTTACGGTTGTAGTCGAGCAACTGTTCAATCAGCTTTTGCAGATTACGGCTGCTGGTATCCAGAATATCCACCACCTCTTTTTGCCCGGCGGTCAGCGGGCCGGCGACCTGATCGGCCAGCAGCTCAGTGCCCTCGCGCATGCTTGCCAGCGGCGTTTTCAGCTCATGAGAGAGATGGCGCAGGAACTGATGACGCTGGGATTCGAGCCACGCCAGACGCTCGCTGAGCCAGATAATACGCTGCCCGACGGAGCGCAACTCGCGCGGCCCCTTGAACGCCACGGTATGACCTGGCGAGCGCCCTTCCCCGAGACGATTGATCATCCGCTCGATCCCCTTCACCGGGCCGATGATCATGCGGGTAAACAGCAGCACCAGCGCCAGGCTGACCAGAAACAGGATCAGCGCCTGCCAGCCAAAGAACTGACCGCGCTCGGCGATCTCCTGCTGGAGCTGCTGTCCGCGCGAGAACACCACGGCGCGGGTGGCCTGCACCATTTCGGTATTGGCGCTGGCAAAGGCTTCCAGCCGGGCGGCGGCGGCGCTGTCCGGGCCGCTGTTTTTACACTGTAACAGCGCGAGATCGTTGAGGTTCTGCCGCAGCGCCTGATAGAGCATCTCATCCGGCAGCACGCCGGAATGGGCATCCAGCATCTGGGCATAACGCTTGCGCTGGCTCTGGTAAACGCGGGCCAGCGTCGGGTCGTCCAGCACGCAGTACTGACGGTAGCTGCGCTCCATTTCCAGCGCGGCATTGGTCATGGCTTCGCTGCGACGGGCATCCACCAGCGTGGTGCGGTTGGTGAGCGCGGCCTGATCGCTCAGGGCGTTAAGGCTCTGCCACGCCTGCCAGGCCAGCACCAGCAACGGCACCTGGATCAGCAGAAAGGCCATCATTACCAGTTGGCGCAGTGAACGAGGGAATACAACAGGCCAGCGTTTCAACATGTTATCTCGCGATAAAAGGAATAACCGGATGCTAGCGGAGTGCGGCACGCGTGGGAAGCGCCGAATGACAGAAACACGAAAGGCAGGGTAATTACCCTGCCTTTCGTGTGAAATGAGGCGGTGCCTTACTCAACGTGTCGCCCGAAGTTTGATAACGCATTGCGATAATCAGCAGCTGGACGGCAGGCACCTTGTTGTGCGTCATTCTGAGGTTTATGTAGCGCTCCCGAAGGGTCTGACATAAGAAGGTGAATGAGCCACTGAGTATTATCTTGCAGGATGCGTGCCACTTTTGAAAATTCAATTATAATTAACTGATATTAAAGTGATTATTGATTAAATCGAGCCACGAAGATCGCGCACGTTTTTTCACCGGCCTGTCGTCAAAAAACAACACTCCAAACGTCGCCTTGCGCAGTCATTATAAATCAATAACTTAAATGTCACCTTTTGGCGACAGTGACTGACTGGCGCTGTCGCAAATTCCCGACACATTTGCGGGTTACATCACAAATTAAAAGTAACAGCATGAACGCAGCGAGAGAAATAGCGATCTGCATAAAAAAGGGGAGCGTTTCGCTCCCCTTGTCCGGTTAGCCCAGCTGCTTGCGGGCGTTACGGAAGATACGCATCCACGGGCTGTCCTCGCCCCACTCTTCCGGATGCCAGGAGTTCGCTACGGTGCGGAATACGCGCTCCGGGTGCGGCATCATGATGGTGACGCGCCCGCTTTCGCTGGTCACCGCCGTGATCCCGTTCGGCGAGCCGTTCGGGTTCGCCGGATAGGTTTCGGTCACCGCCCCAAAGTTATCGATGAAGCGCAGCGCCACCAGGCCTTTGCTCTCCAGCGCGGCGAGGTGTGCCGCATCGCGCACTTCTACCAGCCCTTCGCCGTGGGAAACGGCGATCGGCATGTGCGACCCGACCATCCCCTGCAGCAGCAGCGACGGGCTGGAGGTCACTTCCACCAGGCTGAAGCGTGCTTCAAAGCGGTCGGACTGGTTACGCACGAAGCGCGGCCACAGGTCGCTGCCCGGGATCAGCTCGCGCAGATTGGACATCATCTGACAGCCGTTGCACACGCCCAGCGCCAGGGTCTGCGGACGGTGGAAGAACGTCTGGAACTCGTCACGCACGCGCTCGTTGAACAGAATTGATTTTGCCCAGCCTTCGCCCGCACCCAGCACATCACCGTAGGAGAAGCCGCCGCACGCCACCAGCGCCTGGACATCGTCCAGACCGCGACGACCGGCCAGCAGGTCGCTCATGTGTACGTCGATGGCATCAAAGCCCGCACGGTGGAACGCCGCAGCCATCTCCACGTGGGAGTTAACGCCCTGCTCGCGCAGCACCGCTACTTTCGGGCGCGCACCTTTTGCGATGTAAGGTGCCGCGATGTCTTCATTGATATCGAACGACAGCTTTACGTTAAGGCCCGGATCGCTGTCGTTGGATTTCGCCTCGTGCTCCTGATCGGCGCACGCCGGATTATCACGCAGGCGCTGCATCTGCCAGGTGGTTTCCGCCCACCAGACGCGCAGCGTGGTGCGGCTCTCGCTGAAGACGGTGTCGCCGCTCGCGGTCAGCGTGAAGCGATCCCCTGCTACCGCCTTGCCGAGATAGTGCACGCAGTCGGCGAGGCCGTGTGCGTCCAGCACCGCTTCCACCGCCTGACGATCGGCGGCACGCACCTGAATCACGCCGCCCAGCTCTTCGTTGAACAGCGCTGCCAGCGCGTCGTCACCGAGGCGGGTGATGTCTGCTTCAACACCGCAGTGACCCGCGAAGGCCATCTCTGCGAGGGTGACCAGCAGGCCGCCGTCGGAGCGGTCATGCCAGGCCAGCAGCTTGCGATCCGCTACCAGCGCCTGCATGGCGTTATAGAAGCCTTTCAGCTGCTGCACGTCACGCACGTCTGCGGGCTTATCGCCCAGCTGACGCCACACCTGAGAGAGCGCGGTGGCCCCCAGCGCGTTGTGGCCTTTGCCGAGGTCGATCAGCAGCAGGGCGTTGTCTTCGATGGCAAGCTGCGGCGTTACGGTGGCGCGCACGTCTTCCACGCGGGCAAACGCGGTGATCACCAGCGACAGCGGCGCGGTCATCTCACGCTGCTCGTCGCCCTGCTGCCAGCGGGTTTTCATCGACATTGAGTCTTTACCCACCGGAATGGTCAGGCCAAGCTGCGGGCAGAGCTCTTCACCCACCGCTTTTACCGCTTCATACAGCCCGGCGTCTTCGCCCGGATGGCCCGCTGCCGCCATCCAGTTTGCCGAGAGCTTGATGCGTTTGATGTCGCCGATCTGCGTAGCGGCGATGTTGGTCAGCGCTTCACCAACTGCCAGACGTGCAGAGGCCGCGAAGTCGAGCAGCGCCACTGGCGCGCGCTCGCCCAGCGACATCGCTTCGCCGTAGTAGCTGTCGAGGCTGGCGGTGGTTACCGCACAGTTAGCAACCGGCACCTGCCACGGACCAACCATCTGGTCGCGCGCCACCATGCCGGTGACGGTACGGTCGCCGATGGTGACGAGGAAGGTTTTCTCCGCCACCGTCGGGAGGTGCAGCACGCGCTTCACCGCTTCCGCAATGGTGATCCCGCTACGTTCAAGCGGCTGGCCGCTGGCCTGCTGGCGCGTCACGTTGCGGGTCATCTTCGGGGCTTTACCCAGCAGCACGTCCAGCGGCATGTCGATCGGCTGGTTGTCGAAGTGGCTGTCGTTGAGGGTCAGGTGCAGTTCTTCGGTGGCTTCACCGATCACCGCGTAAGGTGCGCGCTCGCGGCGGCACAGCTCGTCGAATAGCGCCAGCTGCTCCGGCGCCACCGCCAGCACGTAGCGCTCCTGGGATTCGTTACACCACACTTCCAGCGGGCTCATGCCCGGCTCGTCGTTGAGGATGTCGCGCAGCTCGAAGCGCCCGCCGCGGCCGCCATCGCTCACCAGCTCCGGCATGGCGTTAGAGAGGCCGCCGGCACCAACGTCATGAATAAACAGAATCGGGTTGGCATCGCCCAGCTGCCAGCAGCGGTCGATCACTTCCTGACAGCGACGTTCCATTTCCGGGTTGTCGCGCTGTACCGAGGCAAAATCTAAATCCGCATCGGACTGACCAGACGCCATTGAGGAGGCCGCCCCGCCGCCGAGACCGATGTTCATCGCCGGGCCGCCCAGTACGATCAGCTTCGCGCCGACGGTAATGTCGCCCTTCCTGACGTGCTCGCCGCGAATGTTGCCGATACCGCCCGCCAGCATCACCGGCTTGTGATAGCCGCGCAGCTCTTCGCCATTGTGGCTAGTGACTTTTTCTTCGTAGGTACGGAAGTAGCCGGTCAGGGCCGGACGACCAAATTCGTTATTAAACGCCGCGCCGCCCAGCGGGCCGTCGGTCATGATATCCAGCGCGGTAACGATGCGTTCCGGCTTACCGAAATCCTCTTCCCACGGCTGTTCGAAGCCCGGGATACGCAGGTTGGAGACCGAGAAGCCCACCAGCCCGGCTTTCGGTTTGGCACCGCGTCCGGTGGCACCTTCATCGCGGATCTCGCCGCCGGAGCCGGTGGCAGCACCCGGCCACGGAGAGATGGCGGTCGGGTGGTTATGGGTTTCCACTTTCATCAGGATGTGCGCCTCTTCCTGATGGTAGTCGTAGCGCCCGGCGCTGTGGTCGGCAAAGAAGCGGCCCACCGGGGAGCCTTCCATCACCGCGGCGTTGTCTTTATACGCCGACAGTACGTGCTCCGGGGTTTTCTCGAAGGTGTTTTTGATCATTTTGAACAGCGACTTCGGCTGCTGTTCGCCGTCGATGATCCAGTCGGCGTTGAAGATCTTATGGCGGCAATGCTCAGAGTTGGCCTGCGCGAACATATAGAGTTCGATATCGTTCGGGTTGCGCCCCAGACGGGTAAAAGCATCCTGGAGATAGTCGATTTCATCTTCCGCCAGCGCAAGACCGAGACGCACATTGGCCTCCATCAGCGCCTCGCGGCCCTGGCCCAGCAGATCCACGCTCTGCACCGGGGCCGGGGAGTGATGAGCAAACAGCTGCTGCGCCTCGTTCAGCGAGCCGAACACGCTCTCCATCATGCGATCGTGCAGCTCGCCGGCCAGTGCCTGCCACTGCGCATCGTTCAGGGAGTCGGCGACGACATACCAGGCTACGCCGCGCTCAAGGCGGTTGATCTGCGCCAGACCGCAGTTATGGGCGATATCGGTCGCTTTCGATGACCACGGAGAGATGGTGCCCGGACGCGGCGTCACCAGCAGCAGCGTACCGCGCGGTTCATGGCTGCTGAGGCTCGGGCCATACTGCAGCAGGCGGGCTAAGCGGCTGTGTTCATCCGCACTGAGTGGCGCATTAAGGTCGGCAAAGTGAACGTATTCCGCATAAACCGAGGTCACCGGCAGGTTGAGTGCCGTGAAACGGTCCAGCAGCTTGTTGATACGGAATGCAGACAGGGCGGGCGAACCACGCAGAATTTCCATCATAAGTCTCTCGTCTTTGCAGCGCCAGCGCAGCGCTGTCAGTGGGCGCAGGGGAAAACGGGCGTCATTATAGAGAATACGGCGCGCCGACGAAACCGTTTGCGTAGAAATAAAATCGCCCGCCGTTTCGTCCGTATGCCGTCGCCAATCGCTCTAATTAGTTGCCAACTGACTCATTGTTAAGCAAAATGCCGCTCAAATTGTCATTAACCATACCTATAACACTACACATTACCGCCGGGGCTCGATACACCGCAGAGAATTAACTGATTGAAAAAATTAAAGCTTAATTATCTGTTTATCTGCATCGTGTCTCTGCTGCTGGCGTTAGCCTTGTGGCCCGCTATCCCCTGGTTTGGCGGCGCGGAAAACCGGCTGGCGGAAATAAAGTCTCGCGGCGTACTGCGCGTCAGTACCGTTCCCTCCCCGCTTATCTATACCTCGATCAACGGCAAAGCCTACGGCCTCGACTACGAGTTGGCGCAGCTGTTTGCTGACTATCTCGGCGTGAAGCTTGAGATCACCTCACGCCAGAACATCAACGAGCTGTTTGACGATCTTGATAATAATGATGCCGACGTGCTCGCCGCCGGGCTGGTGTACAACCCGGAGCGAACCCGGCACTACGAGCCGGGGCCGACCTACTATTCGGTTTCGCAGCAGCTGGTTTACCGCGTGGGTTCCCTGCGTCCGCGCAACCCCGGCGCTATCAAGCCCGGCCAGCTGGTGATCGCGCCGGGGCATACGGCGCTTAACGAGCTGGAAAAGCTCAGGGCGAGCAAATACCCGGACCTCAGCTGGACCATCGATCCTCAGCGCAACAGCAACACGCTGTTAAGCCAGGTGCTGGAAGGTAAAATTGACTACACCATTGCCGACTCGGTGGCGGTGAACCTGTTCCAGCGTGTGCATCCCCAGCTGGCCGTGGCGCTGGATATGACCGATGAGCAGCCGGTAAGCTGGTATACCCAGCGCGACGGCGACCATACGCTGGCGGCAGCGATGCTGGATTTCTTCAACCGCATTAACGAAGACGGCACTCTGGCGCGGCTGGAGGAGAAGTACCTCGGTCACGGCAACGACTTTGACTACGTAGATACCCGCAGCTTCCTGCGTGCCGTGGACACGCTGCTGCCGGATCTGCAGCCGCTGTTTGAGAAGTACGCTACCGACATCGACTGGAAGCTGCTGGCCGCCATTTCCTATCAGGAGTCGCACTGGGACCCGCAGGCCACCTCCCCCACCGGCGTACGCGGCCTGATGATGCTGACGCGTAATACCGCACAGAGCGTCGGCCTGACTGACCGGCTCGATCCCGAGCAGAGCATCAGCGGCGGGGCGCGCTACCTGAGCGATATGATGAAAAAGGTGCCGGAGACGGTGCCGGAAGAGGAGCGCATCTGGTTCGCGCTGGCGGCTTACAATATGGGGTACGCCCATATGCTGGATGCCAGAGCGCTGACGGCGAAGCAGAAAGGCAATCCCGACAGCTGGGCTGACGTAAAACAGCGCCTGTCACTGCTGAGCCTGAAGCCCTACTACAGCAAGACGACCTACGGCTACGCGCGCGGGCATGAGGCTTACGCCTATGTAGAAAATATTCGTAAGTATCAGATAAGCCTGGTTGGCTATCTGATGGAGAAAGAGAAGCAGGCCGCCCGCCTGGAGAAAATCGCTGCGGATTACCCGATTGTGCGTCCGCAGGAGCTGATCAAACCGCCTTTCGGGCCGCTTCCTTTAGGGCCTTTTTCTCAAGACGACGCGTTCGAAAGAACTCACTTAGTAAGGCCGAACACGCTTCTGCCAGCACCCCATCCGTAACCTGCATTACGTGGTTCATGCCGGGATGGCCCGGCACATCCAATAGCGAGCCGACCGCGCCGGTTTTCGCATCCCGCGCACCAAACACCAGATGACCGATACGGCTGTGTACCATCGCCCCCGCGCACATGACGCAGGGTTCGAGCGTGACATACAGCGTGGTATCCAGCAGACGGTAATTTTGCAGCACCAGCCCGCCCTGACGCAGCGCCATGATTTCGGCGTGGGCGGTAGGATCGTGGCGGCCAATCGGGCGATTCCAGCCCTCGCCAATCACCTGGTTGTTATGCACCAGCACAGCCCCGACCGGCACCTCCCCCTCGTCCCAGGCACGCTGCGCCAGGGTGAGCGCGTGGCGCATCCAGTATTCGTGGGTAAATTCGCTGTCTGACACAGATAACTCCTGAGCTACAAAAGGCGGCGCATTATACACAGCGATAATGTTTAGTGAAACGCATCAGGAGAGACCGCGCGTTTACTCCAGTTGCTGAAGCTCACCCTGCGGCGTTACGCGCCAGCGGTGCTGGCAGAAGTAGAGCAGCGGGTTGTCCTGCTTGCTGTCGCTGTAGCCGCTGTAGAGGCGCAGCGGCGTGCCGATCTGCTGCTCAAGCTGGGCCACCTTTTCATGACCGAGGCAGCGCAGGGTCAGCACCCAGCCGCCGTAGCGGCGGGTCACCTGGCTGGCGATAAGGTTTACCCGCGGCAGCCAGGGCGTATCCACATACACCTGCTCGACCAGCGGCATCGGGGAGCCGGTGATCAGCCAGACGTCAGCATCGGTGCTGGAAAGGTATTCGGTTAAGCGCGCCTGCACCACCGGAAAGGCTTTCACGTGGGTGCGGAACCAGGCGACAAAGCTTTTTTCCAGCGCCTTGAGCCGCGCTTCGCTGTGCCCGAAGGTACAGCCCCACAACAGCAGGCTCATCGGCCAGCGCGCGGCACGCCCCTTAATCAACAGCCCCGCGCCAATCACCGGCAGCAACGGGATAACGAGCAGCACATTAAGCGGCTGATGACGCAGCAGATAGCGCATAAACGTGCCGAACATATCCTGCTGATGCAGCGTGCCATCCAAATCGAAAAAAACTACCCGACGCGCGTTCTGAGACAAACCTCACTCCTCTGGATCGTTAAAGCCAAGGAACCATGTGAAAAGAAATCCTGCGGCTACTGCTACTAAATAGCCTAACAGATAGATGGCAACTTTTCCGGTTACGATGGTTAACGCCAGCGGCAGGCCCGAAATACCAAAAGTGACGACCGTTGCGACTTTGAAATAGCTGATCAGCGCCCCGCCAACGGCACCGCCGAGGCAGGCACCGAGAAACGGTTTACCGAGCGGGAGCGTGACGCCAAAGATCAGCGGTTCGCCGACGCCCAGCAGCCCCACCGGCAGCGCGCCCTTAATCACCTTTTTCAGACGCGCATTGCGGGTTTTCATCAGCACCGCCACGGCAGCGCCAATCTGCCCGACGCCCGCCATCGCCAGCACCGGCAACAGCGCGTTGACGCCGTGGGCCTGTACCAGCTCGACGTGGATCGGCACCAGCCCCTGATGCAGCCCGGTGAGCACCAGCGGCAGGAAGGTGCCGGCCAGCAGTCCGCCCACCAGCAGGCCGCCCTGGTCGATGGCCAGCGTCGCGCCGTGGGCGATGGCATCGGAGATCCAACCGCCCAGCGGCTGCAGCGCGACAATCGCCACCGTGGCGGTAATCAGCGTAGTCAGCAGCGGGTTAAGGATCAGCTCAATCGAGCCGGGCAGGCGCTCGCGCAGCCGCTTCTCAATCCAGCACATCAGGGCCACCACCAGCAGCACCGCGATCACCCCGCCGCGTCCGGGCTGTAAGGCCTCGCCGAACAGGGTGATCTGCGCCAGCTGCGGGCTGGAGAGAATGCCCGCCATCACGCCGCCCATCGCCATTGAGCCACCGAATACCCGTGCGGCGTTAACCCCCACCAGAATATTCATGATGGCAAATACCGCGCTGCCGAAAATGCCCAGCAGGCCGAGGACGTTGGGGTACTGGGTGGCGACGTCGCCAACGATGTCCGGGCGTTTGAGAATGTTGATGATGCCGGTGATCAGACCCGAGGCGATGAACGCCGGGATCAGCGGGATAAAGACGTTGGCAAGCTGGCGCAGGGCATCGCTCATCGGCGCTTTATAGCGCGCTTTCGCCTGGGCTTTGCTCTGCGCGATGGCGTCAACCTCACGCGGTGCAGCGCTCTGCTGCATCGCGGCGCGCATGGCATCCACCACCTGCGCCGCCCGGCCAGGGCCAACAATCAGCTGATGTTGCGCCCCCTGCTTCACGTAGCCACTAACGCCGGGCAGCGCTTTCAGCGCGGCAATATCCAGCCGCGCGTCGTCATGCACTTCCAGGCGCACGCGCGTCATGCAGTTTTCCAGCCGGTGAATATTGCCCTGCCCGCCGACGCCCAGCAGAATACCGCTGGCCAGCGCTGAGGTTTTGTCCATGACGCCCCCGTTATTGTTGCGCTAAGGCCGCGCGTAAAAAGCCGTTGTGCTGTGCCAGCCGCGCCCGCGCCGTTTCCGCATCCAGACCGCTGAGGATCATCAGGATAGCGGGCTTCACGTCGTAGCCGGTCTGCTCCAGCACCGTCTGCGCCTCGTCGCGCGCCACGCCGGTGGCTTCCATCACCATGCGACAGGCGCGGTCCACCAGCTTCACGTTGGTGGCTTTCATATCCACCATCAGGTTCTGCCAGACCTTGCCCCACTTCACCATCGCCCCGGTGGAGATCATATTCAGCACCAGCTTCTGGGCGGTGCCGGACTTCAGACGCGTCGAGCCGGTGAGCGCTTCCGGGCCAACCACCGGCGAAATAGCGATTCGGGCGATACTGGCGATGGGCGACGCCGGATTACAGGAGATGGCTACCGTGGTGCAGCCTTCAGCCTTTGCAAATTCAAGCCCGCCGATAACGTACGGGGTGCGGCCCGAGGCGGCCAGCCCGACCACCAGATCCTGCGGCGTCAGGCCCAGCGCCTGTAAATCTGCTTTGCCGAGCGCCGGATCGTCCTCCGCCCCTTCCACCGCTTTAAGCAGCGCACCGGGGCCACCGGCGATCAGGCCGATCACCACGCCATGCGGCACGCCGAAGGTCGGTGGGCATTCGGACGCGTCCAGCACGCCGAGGCGACCGCTGGTGCCCGCCCCCATATAAATAATGCGTCCGCCTGCGGCGAGCGCGGCGGCGGCGGCATCCACCGCCTTTGCCACCTCGGGTAGCGTGGCGCGTACCGCATCGGCGACCTGCGCATCCTGTCGGTTAAAACACTCAACCAGTTCCCGGGTGGAAAGCGAGTCGAGATCCATGGTGTCCGGGTTCCGGGATTCAGAAACCAGCGAGCCGAGATTCATATTGCACCTCTGAATATTTAATTCATAATAACCACGCTATAATGGAATATAAAATTCAATCGGGCGAGTTAATTTCACGCCTTTATGTCGACGATCACATTTGCCGGGGAGCGATCCGTGAACTGCTTAATTCGTATCCGCCAGCGCTATCCAACGCTGGCACAGAGTGACCAGAAGCTGGCGGACTACATTCTGGAAAATCCGGAAGCAGCGCGTCATCTCAGCTCCCAGCAGCTTGCCGTCGAGGCGGGCGTCAGCCAGTCGAGCGTGGTGAAGTTTTCCCAGAAGCTTGGCTTTAAAGGATTTCCGGCGCTGAAACTGGCCATCAGCGAGGCGCTGGCCAGTTCGCCGACCCCGCATTCGGTGCCGGTGCACAACCAGATCCTGGGCGACGATCCGCTGCGTCTGGTGGGGGAGAAACTGATCCAGGATAACTATGCGGCGATGCTGGCTTCGCTGGACATCAACAGCGAAGAGAAACTGCTGACCAGCGTGATGCTGCTGCGCAACGCGCGCCGTATTCTGATCACCGGTATTGGTGCCTCCGGGCTGGTGGCAAAAAATTTCTCGTGGAAGCTGATGAAGATCGGTCTGAACGCCGTCGCGGAGCTGGACATGCACGCCTTGCTGGCAACCGTGCAGGCGATGGAGGCGGACGACGTGCTGCTGGCGATCTCCTACTCCGGTGAGCGGCGTGAAATCAACCTCGCGGCGGATGAAGCGCTGCGCGCCAATGCGCGGGTGCTGGCGATCACTGGCTTCAGCCCGAATGCGCTGCAGCAGCGGGCGACCCACTGTCTCTATACCATCGCCGAGGAGCTGGCGACGCGCAGCGCGGCCATCTCTTCCTCCAGCGCCCAGATGATGCTGGCGGATCTTCTGTTTATGGCGCTGGTGCAGCAGGATCTGGAGCACGCGCCGGAGCGTATCCGCCACAGCGAGGCACTGGTAAAAAAACTGGTCTGACGGGGGAATGGGCGTATAATGCCCGCCCTGTTTGTGTTGTTTTGAGAATTTCCCAATGGCGTTGCTTATCACAAAGAAATGCATCAACTGCGATATGTGCGAGCCGGAGTGCCCGAACGAGGCGATCTCTATGGGAGACAGCATCTACGAAATCAACGCTTACCGCTGTACCGAGTGCGTGGGTCATTACGACACCCCGACCTGCCAGAAAGTCTGCCCGATCCCCAATACCATTCTGAAAGATCCGGCGCACGTCGAGAACGACGAGCAGCTGTGGGACAAGTTCGTTCAGCTGCATCACGCCGATAAAATTTAACTTTCGATAATCACCGTGGCGCAGGCGTAGTGGCGCTCATCGGCAAGGGTGACGTGTACCGATTTCACGCCCATCTGTTCCGCCAGCCGTTCCGCTTCATCGCGCAGCCGCAGCCGCGGTTTCCCCAGCGCGTCGTTAAACACTTCGAACTGATTAAACGCCAGCCCGTTACGAATGCCGGTACCAAAGGCTTTTGCCGCCGCCTCTTTCACCGCAAAGCGTTTAGCCAGGAAGCGTACCGGTTGCTGATGCGCCTGATACTGCGTCCACTCATAGTCGCTCAGCACGCGCTGCGCCAGACGATCGCCGGAGCGGGAGATCACTGCCTCGATGCGGGCGATCTCCACGATATCGGTACCCAGGCCGAGGATCGCCATCAGCGACGCGCGTCCAGCATCAGGCGTTTCATCTCAGCCACCGCCTCTTTCAGGCCGCTCATCACCGCGCGACCAATAATGGCGTGACCGATATTCAGCTCGTGCATTTCCGGCAGCGCTGCGATGGGCTGGACGTTGTGGTAGGTCAGGCCGTGGCCGGCATTCACCTTCAGGCCTTTGCTGGCAGCGTAGGTTGCAGCGGCGGCGATGCGCGCCAGCTCGCGGGCCTGCGCGGCCTCATCGACGGCATCGGCATAGCAGCCGGTATGAATTTCGATGTACGGCGCGCCAGCGGCGACGGCGGCATCGATCTGCGCGTGGTCAGCATCGATAAACAGCGACACCAGAATCCCGGCATCCGCCAGACGCTGGCAGGCATCACGCATTTTGTCGAGCTGGCCCGCCACGTCGAGACCGCCTTCAGTGGTGACTTCCTGACGCTTCTCCGGCACCAGGCAGCAGAAATGTGGCTTTGTGTCGCAGGCGATGGTCAGCATCTCTTCGGTAACGGCCATCTCCAGGTTCATGCGGGTGTCGAGGGTCTGGCGCAGCACGCGCACATCGCGATCGGTAATGTGGCGGCGATCTTCACGCAGGTGAACGGTAATACCATCCGCACCGGCCTGCTCAGCGATAAAGGCGGCCTGAACCGGATCGGGATAAGCGGTACCACGGGCGTTACGCAGCGTGGCAATGTGGTCGATGTTAACGCCTAACAGCAATGCAGCCATGACTATCCTCGTAAGTAAACGTCGCCTTCTGAGAGGCTTATCAGTGTGGTGTTCTGCCGCCAGTGTACACGTTTGCCGGAAAGGCTGACTATCGCGCCGTCCTTTTTGGTACAAACTGGCGGAACAATTCCCGGCTCTTCAAGGGCTTGCCGCCGAGATAGGGTTTAAGGGCGATACGCGTAAAGCGTTTGGCGGCCCGCAGCCGATCCATATCGGGAAATTCGCGACTGGCCAGGGCTTTGAGCTGGCTGCCGGTAAAGGTCGCGTTATCGACCACCAGACTGGCGATAAACCCTTTCTCTTCCCGATAGCGGTAGGTCATCTCATCGGCTACCTCATCGCCGCTCCCGGCACAGTGCAGGAAATCGACGCCGTATCCCAGGTGGCCGAGCAGCGCCAGCTCAAAGCGGCGCAGGGCTGGCTCCGGCGATCCGGTGGCACCGGCTAAGGCCTGAATGCAGTGGAGATAGTCGAAGAACAGCTCGGAAAAACGGGTTTCCGGCTCCAGCACGCGGGCGATAAGTTCGTTAACATACAGACCGCTGTAGAGCGCGATGCCGCTGAGAGGAAGTGCCAGGGAGACTGCTTCAGCGCTGCGCAGGGTTTTGACTTCCCCGCGCCCGCCAAAACGCACCAGCAAGGGTGTGAAGGGCTGTAACGTGCCTTTGAGACTTGAACGCTTAGCGCGAGCGCCCTTGGCTATCAGCCTGATGCGGCCCGACTCTTCGGTAAAGAGATCGAGCATCAGGCTGGTTTCGCTCCAGGGGCGACTGTGCAGTACGAAGGCGCGTTGCCAGCCTTCCATCCGGCATGACCTTAGCGGTCTTCGCCGTAGCCGAGACTGCGCAGGGCGCGCTCGTCGTCAGCCCAGCCGGATTTAACCTTGACCCACAGCTCAAGATAAACGCTGTTGTCGAACATCTCTTCCATGTCTTTACGGGCTTCAATGCCGATGGTTTTGATCTTGGCGCCTTTGTTGCCAATCACCATCTTCTTCTGCCCTTCACGCTCAACGAGGATCAGGCCGTGGATGTCATACCCACCGCGCTCGTTGGTCTGGAAGCGTTCGATCTCAACGGTGACCGAATACGGCAGCTCGGCCCCGAGGAAGCGCATCAGCTTCTCGCGGATGATTTCCGAGGCCATAAAGCGCTGTGAACGGTCAGTGATGTAATCTTCCGGGAAGTGATGCTCGGATTCCGGCAGGTGCTTACGCACGATGGCCGCGATGGTATCGACGTTCACGCCGGTTTCGGCAGAGAGCGGGACGATATCGAGGAAGTTCATCTGCGCGCCGAGGAACTGCAGGTGCGGCAGCAGATCCGCTTTCTCCTGCACGTTGTCCACTTTATTCACCGCGAGGATGACCGGCGCTTTGCTGTCGCGCAGCTTGTTCAGCACCATCTCGTCGTCGGCGGTCCAGCGCGTGCCTTCCACCACAAAAATCACCAGCTGCACGTCAGCGATGGAGCTGCTCGCCGCTTTGTTCATCAGGCGGTTAATGGCGCGCTTCTCTTCCATATGCAGGCCGGGGGTATCAACATAAATGGCCTGATACGCGCCTTCGGTATGAATACCGACGATACGGTGGCGGGTGGTCTGCGCTTTACGCGAAGTGATGGAGACTTTCTGCCCCAGCAGTTTATTCAGCAGGGTGGATTTCCCTACGTTCGGGCGGCCAACAATGGCGATAAACCCGCTATAACTCTTTTCGTCGCTCATTCCAGCTCCAGTTTTTTAAGTGCCTGTTCAGCGGCTGCCTGCTCCGCTTTACGGCGGCTGGAACCCGTGCCAACCACTGGTTCGCTGAGGCCACTCACCTGGCAGTGGATAGTAAATTCCTGATCGTGGGCTTCGCCTCGCACCTGGACCACCAGATAGGATGGCAGCGGCAGATGGCGGCCCTGCAGATATTCCTGCAAACGCGTTTTCGGATCTTTTTGCTTATCGCCCGGACTGATTTCATCCAGACGGGTCTGATACCAGCTCAGGATCAGACGCTCAACGGTATTGATATCGCTGTCGAGGAACACCCCACCGATTAATGCTTCCACGGTGTCGGCGAGAATCGATTCACGACGAAAACCGCCGCTTTTCAGTTCGCCCGGACCAAGACGCAGACATTCACCCAGTTCAAATTCACGCGCAATTTCCGCCAGCGTATTGCCGCGCACCAGCGTGGCGCGCATACGGCTCATGTCGCCCTCATCCACGCGCGGGAAGCGGTGGTAAAGCGCATTGGCGATAACGTAACTGAGAATGGAGTCACCCAGGAATTCCAGCCGCTCGTTGTGCTTACTGCTGGCGCTGCGATGGGTCAATGCCTGTTGCAACAACTCCTGATGTTGAAAAGTGTAGCCCAGCTTGCGCTGGAGCCGATTAATTACGATGGGGTTCATGCGATACCAGTTAATGAATGCGTCGACTATTCAGCACACGGAACAGACCTGATAACTATCAACGCTGTTTCGTGTGCCGTGGCACCCGTTTGGGGCCAACCAAAAACTTCGGGAAATTATTCTATACAGAACCTGAGGGGATGTCGTTAGCCAGACGAGATTTATATTCTAAATAATTTTAAAAGCGCCAACGGCATATTATGAAATTCCCGGTCAACGCGTGAGGGCGTGACCGGGAATAATCAGGAGATCAGTGAATACCGCCGATGCGGTTGAGGCGCAGACCGGTCGGCCACTCCCCTTCCTGCTTCTCGAAGCTCATCCAGATCGCCGTAGCTTTACCCACCAGGTTCTGCTCCGGCACAAAGCCCCAGTAGCGGCTGTCGGCGCTGTTGTCGCGGTTATCACCCATCATGAAGTAATAGCCCGGCGGTACGATCCAGGTCGCGATCTGGCTGCGGGTCTGGCGGAAGTAGCCGCCCACATTGTCCTGCGCTTCCGGGTTGAGCAGAATGCGGTGCGTCACATCGCCCAGCGTTTCGTTACGCTGCGCCAGGCGCACGCCCTGATCCATGCTCTCACCCTGCGGCACGTTGAAGAAGCCTTTGCTTGATTCAACGCCGCCAGCAAAGCTGAAGGTCTGAATGAAATCGCTCGGCTTCGCATCCGAATAGGTCACCGCCAGTGCGCTTTCGCATGCCTGACCTGACGCGCAGTTCGGCTCAATGGTGACCTGCTTGGTGAACGGATCGTAGCTGACGCGATCCCCCGGCAGACCCACGACTCGCTTGATGTAGTTGACGCGCGGATCGTTCGGGTATTTAAACACGGCGATATCGCCGCGTTTCGGATGCCCGGTTTCGATCAGCGTTTTCTGGTACAGCGGATCCTTGATGCCGTAGGCGAATTTTTCCACCAGGATGAAATCGCCGATAAGCAGCGTCGGCATCATGGAGCCTGACGGGATCTGGAACGGCTCGTAGATGAACGAGCGCACCACCAGCACCAGCGCCAGCACCGGGAATACCGATGCGCCCGTTTCCAGCCAGCCGGGCTTCTGCCCGACTTTCTTCACGGTTTTCTCATCCAGCGCCCCACCTGCGGCAGCCTGCGCCGCCGCCTGGCGCTCACGACGTTTCGGGGCAAAAACAAACTTATCCAGGCACCACAGGATGCCCGTTACCAGCGTCGCAATAACCAGAATCAGCGCGAACAAATTCGCCATGACTACTCCTTAATTATTTACCGTCTTTACCGACGTGTAAGATGGCGAGGAACGCTTCCTGCGGCAGTTCGACGTTACCGACCTGCTTCATACGTTTCTTACCTTCTTTCTGTTTCTGCAACAGTTTCTTCTTACGGCTGACGTCACCGCCGTAGCACTTGGCGAGTACGTTTTTACGCAGCTGTTTCACCGTCGAGCGGGCAATGATGTGGTTGCCGATGGCAGCCTGAATCGCGATATCAAACTGCTGGCGTGGGATCAGATCTTTCATCTTCTCAACCAGCTCGCGACCGCGGTACGGGGCGTTGTCGTTGTGGGTGATCAGCGCCAGCGCATCGACGCGCTCGCCGTTGATCAGCACGTCCACGCGCACCATGTTCGAGGCATGGAAGCGCTTGAAGTTGTAATCCAGCGACGCGTAGCCGCGGGAGGTGGACTTCAGACGGTCGAAGAAGTCGAGCACCACTTCCGCCATTGGGATTTCGTAAGTCAGCGCCACCTGGTTACCGTGGTAAACCATGTTGGTCTGCACGCCGCGTTTCTCCACGCACAGGGTCATCACGTTGCCCAGATACTCCTGCGGCAGCAGCATGTGACACTCGGCGATTGGCTCGCGCAGCTCTTCGATGTTGTTCAGCGGTGGCAGCTTGGACGGGCTGTCGACATACACCACCTCTTTACTGGTGGTTTCCACTTCATACACTACCGTCGGCGCAGTGGTGATGAGGTCGAGATCGTATTCACGCTCCAGACGCTCCTGGATGATCTCCATGTGCAGCAGGCCGAGGAAGCCGCAGCGGAAGCCGAAGCCGAGCGCCGTGGAGCTTTCCGGCTCGTAAAACAGGGAAGCGTCGTTGAGGCTCAGCTTGCCGAGCGCATCACGGAAGTTTTCATAGTCGTCCGAGCTGACCGGGAACAGACCAGCGTAGACCTGCGGCTTCACTTTTTTGAAGCCTGGCAGCGCTTTATCCGCCGGGTTACGCGCCTGGGTCAGGGTGTCGCCCACCGGGGCACCAAGAATGTCTTTGATGGCGCACACCAGCCAGCCTACCTCGCCGCATTTCAGCTCGGTACGGTCAACCTGTTTCGGGGTGAAGATGCCCAGACGATCGGCGTTATAGACCTGTCCGGTACTCATCACTTTGATTTTGTCGCCTTTACGCATGGTGCCGTTTTTAATACGCACCAGCGAGACGACGCCCAGGTAGTTATCAAACCAGGAGTCGATGATCAGCGCCTGCAGCGGGCCATCCGGATCGCCTTCCGGGCCAGGGATGTCGCGGACCAGACGCTCAAGCACGTCCTGCACGCCAACGCCGGTTTTCGCCGAGCAGCGCACCGCGTCGGCAGCATCGATACCGACGATGTCTTCGATCTCTTCCGCCACGCGCTCCGGATCGGCCGCCGGCAGGTCGATTTTGTTCAGAACCGGCACCACTTCCAGGTCCATCTCCATCGCGGTGTAGCAGTTAGCCAGGGTCTGGGCTTCTACGCCCTGCCCGGCATCTACCACCAGCAGCGCGCCTTCACAGGCCGCCAGTGAACGGGATACTTCATAGGAGAAGTCAACGTGGCCCGGAGTGTCGATGAAGTTCAGCTGGTAGGTTTCACCGTCAGCCGCTTTATAGTCGAGGGTAACGCTCTGCGCTTTGATGGTGATGCCACGCTCGCGCTCCAGATCCATCGAATCAAGAACCTGCGCCGCCATTTCACGATCGGACAAGCCACCGCACAGCTGAATGATACGGTCAGACAGCGTCGATTTACCGTGGTCGATATGGGCAATAATGGAAAAGTTACGTATGTTCTTCATATTTTGGAGTTTTATGCCTTACGTGTGCCTTCAGGGCTTCGCGCAACGCGCAGTTCGAGCCTTCTGTCTGTGGCTGTCTGTGGTCTGAAACGCCGCATTCTACACTACAACCAGAAAGCGGGGAAATGCTCATCCAGCACGCGGTGTCGCTGGATGAAATGTCTGAGAGGAAGACGCGTGCAGCACCCGCAACACGCGAGGCGATCAGCGGTTATCCTGAGGAGTAGAGGTTTCAACGCGCAGCGCATCCGGCGGCAGCCCGACGCTGATGATCACCGGCTGCCATTCGTTGCGGCGGGTGAGCTTTTCGCCCCAGCCGCGCGCCAGCAGGAAGCCGCCCACGCCGCCAAGCAGCGCGCCGCTCATGGCTGCCAGATCGCTGGCAAACAAGGACTGGAACAGGCCCGCCATGATAAACAGACCGGCCAGCGGTGCCATATAAACCAGCAGCGCCGAGCCAAGCAGGCTGCTTTCAGCAATGCCCAGCTCCACTTTCTGCCCCGGCACCAGCGGTTCAGCACTGGACACGGCGATAGTGTGGGTGTTTTGCGGGCCGAGCTTATTCAGCACGCGACTGCCGCAGCCGCTGCGGGAGGCGCAGCTGTTACAGGAGGCTTTCACGTCGCAGCTCAGCAGCGCTTCGCCATTTTCCCAGGACACGACCGTCGCCCACTCTTTGATCATTGGCTTGCCTTAAATTTGATGCTGTCCGCAATGCGTTTCGCGGTTGGCGGTGGCAGTTCGCCCACCACGGTGATTTCCGCATTATTACGCACTGAGGTGTTTACCGTGCGACGTCCGGTGCGCAGCGTCTGCTCGGCGCTGGCGCTGGTCGCGCGGTTGATGTTCACGGAGAAACTAAACAGCCCGTCAGAGTAGAGACGGGACTCAATCGGCAGCTCTACACCCGGCAATGGACGGCGGCTTTTCGATACTTCGCTAAAGCCCTGCGGCAGCCAGGTAGGTGCCCAGTTGAAATTGACGTTATCAGAAGCCGGAACCGACAGCAGCGGCGGCAGGCTGGCTTTGGCGAGATTCTGCATCATGCCTTCCACCTGCTGATTCACGGTAAAGGAGATCACCCGGAACTGCTCCAGGGTTTCCCCGTCGCGATCGAGCAGATCAACGCGCAGCGGCAGATGGGTTTCGCTGTCAAGCCAGGCGATATAGCTGTAACGCGTACCGTCACGCGCTACCACGCGGATCACTTCGCACAGCCTGTCGGCGATACGGTTGCGACCCACGGGGATAAAGTCGTAATACGGCGCGAGGCGTTTGAAGTCGGTGTAAGCCAGAGACGGCAGCGAATCGACGATGTATTCGCCATTGAGCGTAAAAGGCTCAAGCCCGGGTTCGAAGTAGCTGATTTCACTGCCGCGCTGGACCACTTCCCGGCGCGGGCCGTCCATCTGCAACAGCTGGGCCAGCGGGGTGTTATTCAGCACCGCATGGCGATAGCGTAACGACTCCACGCCCTGCTTGTTGATGCTGATAAAGGCTAACTCGTAGTTCAGGGACTGGCTTGCCGCGTTCATCTGCTGCAACAACGCCCCGGATGCGGTATCAGCCAGGGCGTTTGTTGAGAAGAACAGGGTACCAGCCATAAGGGACATGGCGCACCAAAGCTGCTTCATTACTGCGATTGAGTTCCTAAAGTCTGGTTTCCTGGTACCTGAACCGCTGCCTGCTGATTCTCATCCGCCTGGATTTGATCGGCGTGGAGGCGACGCTGCAGTTCATAGTCCTGAAGCATCGCGTTAATGCGGCGACGCTGCTCCTGCACCTGCTGCTGGCCGGCACCGGAAAGATTATCCGCCGGTACGCCAAGGCTTACCGGGCTGGCTTTGCCCATTACCGGCAGGGTATTGAATACCGGCGTCTCAGGCTGGGCGCTGGCGTCGCTCGGGGTGTTGTACTGCTGCACGCCAACGATAACGGCAAGCGAAACACAGGCGGCAACGCCCATCTGCGTAAGCTGACTCGCCCACGGACGGACTTTATGCCAGAACGGCATCTTTTGCCAGCTCTGCGGCTCAGGCTGCGCTTCCGGGATTAACGGGGCAACGCCGTGTGCAGGCTCGTTTTCCAGGGCGGCCATCACGCGCGCTGAGATGTCAAAATGCAGCACGTCGCTGGTATCACCCCGCATCGTGTCGCGGATCAGGTGATAGTGTTCCCAGGTTTGCTGCAGCGATGCGTCTTTAGACAGCTCCGCCAGCAGCGCACTGTCTACGGTCTCACCATCCATCAAAGCGGAAAGTTGTTCTTTCTGCATGCCTATACCTTTTCCAGTATCCCGCTATCGTCAACGCCTGATAAGCGGTTGAACTTTATTATCAATTGCTTCACGCGCACGGAAAATGCGCGAACGAACCGTACCGACCGGGCAATCCATGATGGCGGCTATCTCTTCATAGCTAAGTCCATCCAACTCCCGCAACGTAATTGCCATACGTAAATCTTCCGGGAGCGACTCGATAGTGCGGAAAACAATTTGTTTCAGTTCTTCAGACAACATTAAGTTCTCAGGGTTCGAAATTTCTTTCAACGCGCCGCCACTTTCATAATTTTCGGCGTCGTTGGCATCCACGTCACTTGACGGCGGACGGCGTCCCTGAGCGACAAGATAGTTCTTGGCGGTATTTACCGCGATGCGGTACAGCCAGGTGTAAAAGGCGCTATCGCCCCGGAAAGAGTCCAGCGCGCGATAGGCTTTGATAAAGGATTCTTGCACCACGTCAGGAACATCACCTGAGGGCACATAACGGGAAACCAGGCTCGCCACTTTATGCTGGTAGCGGACTACCAGTAAGTTAAACGATTTCTGATCTCCTTTCTGGACCCGCTCGACGAGGATCTGATCCGTTAACTGCTCGCTCATCCGAGGTAATGTCTCCTCAAAACTCATCTCCACGCGTAATCGGAACGACTCCGGCACCTGCTGGCGCTGCGAGCAGGGATATGACCGCTATTCGTCCTGTAAATTCCGTTACGCCGTTGTTGTTATGATCTGTTGAGCGGAAGCAGGCTCTACGCTGTTCATTATACGTTCCGCTGCAGTGAAAGGGTGGCTTTTAACAATACGTTGCCAGACAGACCGGGTGCAGGTTAACGCAAGCGCACTTTTATTTCATCTCTTTAAATCCTGGCTGCTCAGGTTGTCAGCTGCTTTTTCCGCTTTCCCTGCCGCCTGGTTTAGCGTTTACAACCGCAAGGCGAAAAAATGCTGCTCACCTGGCAAATGTGGTGCTATGCTGCGGCAACCTTGTTTAGTAAATTAAACACATCATGACAACCACACCCGATTATCGCTGTGATGTTCTGATCGTTGGCAGCGGCGCAGCCGGCCTGTCGCTGGCGCTGCGACTCGCCGCCAGCGCCAGCGTTATTGTGCTCAGCAAAGGCCCGGTCAGCGAAGGCGCGACCTTTTACGCCCAGGGCGGCATCGCTGCCGTGTTTGATGAAACCGACAGCATCGCTTCCCATGTGGAGGATACCCTGATTGCCGGTGCCGGCCTGTGCGATCGTGACGCCGTTGAGTTTGTCGCCACTAACGCGCGGCACTGCGTCCAGTGGCTTATCGATCAGGGAGTGATGTTCGATACCGAGATCCAGGCGAACGGCGAAGCGGGTTATCACCTCACCCGCGAAGGCGGGCACAGCCATCGCCGCATCCTGCATTCCGCCGATGCGACCGGAAAAGCGGTAGAAACCACGCTGGTCAGCCAGGCGCTCAGCCATCCCAATATCCGTATTCTCGAACGCTTTAATGCCGTGGACCTGATCCTCTCAGACCGGATCGGCGTTGAGGGTCCGCGTCACGCGGTGGGAGCATGGATCTGGAACCGCAACCAGGAGCGGGTGGAAACCTGCCATGCGAAGGCCGTCGTGCTGGCAACCGGCGGGGCGTCAAAAGTCTATCAGTACACCACCAACCCTGACGTGGCGTCCGGCGATGGCGTCGCAATGGCGTGGCGCGCTGGCTGTCGCGTCGCGAATCTCGAATTCAACCAGTTCCACCCCACCGCGCTTTACCATCCTCAGGCGCGCAATTTCCTGCTGACCGAAGCGCTGCGCGGCGAAGGGGCATACCTGACTCGCCCGGACGGCAGCCGCTTTATGCCGGAAATCGACCCGCGTGCCGAGCTGGCACCGCGCGATATTGTGGCGCGCGCCATCGATGGCGAGATGAAGCGTCTCGGGGCCGACTGCATGTTCCTTGATATTTCGCATAAATCCCCGGCGTTTATTCGTCACCACTTTCCGACCATCTACGAGAAGCTGCTGACGCTGGGTATCGATCTCACTACCGATCCGGTCCCGGTCGTACCGGCGGCGCATTACACCTGTGGCGGCGTGATGGTGGATGAACACGGGCGCACCGACGTTAACGGGCTGTATGCGATCGGTGAGGTCTCCTGCACCGGGCTGCACGGTGCCAATCGCATGGCATCGAATTCGCTGCTGGAGTGTCTGGTGTACGGCTGGTCGGCAGCGGAAGATATTCGCGCCCGTCTGCCCGTGACCCGCGTTCATGACGCGCTCCCGGCCTGGGACGAAAGCCGGGTGGACGATGCAGACGAGCGCGTGGTGATCCAGCATAACTGGCACGAGCTGCGGCTGTTTATGTGGGATTATGTGGGGATTGTGCGCACTACACGGCGGCTTGAGCGCGCCCTGCGCCGCATCACTATGCTGCAGCAGGAGATCGATGAGTACTATGCGCATTTCCGCGTCTCGAACAACCTGCTGGAGCTGCGTAATCTGGTGCAGGTGGCGGAACTGATTGTACGCTGCGCGATGATGCGCAAGGAGAGCCGCGGCCTGCATTACACCCTTGATTATCCGGATGTTGCTGAGGATGCCGGCCCGTCAGTGCTGGTTCCCCACGCCTACATAAATAAATAGAAGGCCTGGGTCAGACCGCAGTAGGCTTCAGAGTAGCTCTGGTCTGGCCCACGAATGATCAGTCGATCGCTGAACAGCTCACCCGCCTGCGGAGAAAACGCCAGCAGCACCCGGTGCGGCAATCGCCCTTCGGTTTCAGCGATATCGGTGCGCAGCCTGCTGTGCCATCCCATCTCCAGCGCCTTCTGCGTAAAGGCTGCGCCTTCGGACTCCGGCAGCACCACGCAAAAAAATCCCTCTTCGGTAATACGCTGTGCGGCGCAGAACAGTAATGCGCTATGATCGAGCGTAGTGGTATAGCGTGCCTGCTGACGTTCCGGGGTGGCACACTCAACGCCCTGTGGGAAATAGGGCGGATTGCTGACGATAAGCTCGTAGCGCTGGGTTTGCTCCCGCGCCCAGGGCTGAATATCGGCAGCGTGAACCCGAATGCGTTCGCGCCAGGGTGAAGCCTGCACGTTGTCGGCCGCCTGTGCCGCAGCGTCGGGCTCCAGCTCCACTGCATCAATCGTCACGTCATCCGGCGTGCGCTGCGCCAGCATCAGCGCCAGTAAGCCGCTACCGGTGCCAATGTCGAGCATGCGCTTCACTCTGGCAACCGGCGCCCAGGCCCCCAGCAGAATGCCGTCGGTCCCCACTTTCATGGCGCAGCGGTCATGGGCGACAAAAAATTGCTTGAAGGTAAAACCGTTGCGGCGGAGTGGGGATTTTGGCTGGGACATCTTTGCTACCTTATCTGAATTCCGGTTTAGCATAGGGCAAAGCGAAGCGGCTTAAAAGGCATAACCATACAAACAGATGAACATTACAGCCCGAACGTCTATAATCGGCGGCCCACACTGAGGTAGAACATGACTGTAACGACTTTTTCCGAACTCGATCTCGACGATAGCCTGCTGGATGCGCTCCAGGATAAGGGTTTCACCCGCCCCACCGCCATCCAGGCCGAGGCGATCCCGCCCGCGCTGGAAGGACGCGACGTTCTTGGCTCTGCGCCGACAGGTACCGGTAAAACGGCAGCGTACCTGCTGCCCGCGTTGCAGCATTTGATCGACTTCCCGCGTAAAAAATCAGGGCCGCCGCGCATCCTGATCCTGACCCCGACGCGCGAACTGGCGATGCAGGTGGCGGAACACGCCCGCGAACTGGCAGCCCATACGCATCTCGACATCGCCACCATCACCGGCGGTGTGGCCTATATGAACCATGCTGAGGTGTTCAGCGAAAACCAGGACATCGTGGTCGCGACCACCGGTCGTCTGCTGCAGTACATAAAAGAAGAGAACTTCGACTGCCGCGCGGTTGAGACGCTGATCCTCGACGAAGCCGACCGCATGCTCGACATGGGCTTTGCGCAGGATATCGAAACCATCGCCGGTGAAACCCGCTGGCGCAAGCAGACCATGCTGTTCTCCGCGACGCTCGAAAGTGAAGAAGTGAGCGACTTCGCGAAGCGCCTGCTGGAAGATCCGGTTGAGGTATCTGCCCTGCCGTCCACCCGCGAGCGTAAGAAGATTCATCAGTGGTACTACCGCGCAGACAACATCGAACATAAAACCGCCCTGCTGGTGCATCTGCTGAAGCAGCCGGACGCCACGCGTTCCATCGTCTTTGTCCGCAAGCGCGAGCGTGTGCACGAGCTGGCCACCTGGCTGCGAGAAGCGGGCATCAACAACTGCTATCTCGAAGGTGAGATGGTGCAGGTTAAGCGTAACGAAGCGATTAAACGCCTGACCGACGGGCGCGTTAACGTGCTGGTTGCCACCGATGTGGCCGCGCGCGGGATTGATATTCCCGACGTCAGTCACGTCTTCAACTTCGATATGCCTCGCACCGGCGATACTTACCTGCACCGCATCGGCCGTACCGGCCGCGCCGGGCGTAAAGGCACGGCGATCTCACTGGTCGAAGCGCATGACCATCTGCTGCTCGGCAAAGTAGGTCGCTACATCAGCGAGCCGCTGAAGGCGCGTGTGATTGACGAGCTGCGTCCGACGACGCGTGCGCCGAGCGAGAAGCTGACCGGTAAGCCGTCGAAGAAGGTGCTGGCGAAACGCGAAGAGAAAAAGAAAGAGCAGGATAAAGACAAGCCGCGCGTGAAGGTGCGCCATCGCGACAAGAAAAACATCGGCAAGCGCCGTAAGCCTGCGGGATCAGCCGCAGCGGCGGAAAACCCGGAAAAGGGTGAATAAAAATAAAAACGGCGGGTCTCCCCGCCGTTTTTTTTCGCCTGCGATTACAGGCTTTCGGTAAAGGTACGGGCGATCACGTCGCGCTGCTGTTCCGGTGTCAGGGAGTTGAAGCGCACCGCATAGCCAGAAACACGGATGGTCAGCTGCGGATATTTTTCCGGATGCTTAACTGCATCTTCCAACGTTTCACGACGCAGCACGTTAACATTCAGGTGCTGACCGCCTTCCACGCGCACTTCCGGTTTTACTTCCATCGGAATTTCACGGTATTCGATATCACCCAGCGTGGCCACCGGCACCACGTCATCTTCGGCATAGCCGCCTTTTGCACACAGGCAACGCGCTTCGCCTTTTTCGTTGTCCAGCAGCCAGAAAGAGTTCATCAGAGCGTCGTTTGCTGCTTTAGTAATCTGGATACCTGTAATCATAGTATGCCTCCCGGGCGATTATTGATGATGGCTCAGCGACTCGCTGGCTCATTGGTAAAACCATTGTTGCTATCCTGTTTATATACCAGCCA
This sequence comes from Siccibacter colletis, assembly GCF_025914095.1. Lineage (NCBI taxonomy): Bacteria > Pseudomonadati > Pseudomonadota > Gammaproteobacteria > Enterobacterales > Enterobacteriaceae > Siccibacter > Siccibacter colletis. The sequence goes on from NZ_CP074352.1 coordinate 3,028,326, forward strand.
GACAGGCGCGATTCTTTGACCAAAATCAATTAAATCCGCATACCGGGAAGGGGTATACGTCCAGGTTCTTGTTTAGCATCAAAATTCACTTTTCCGGATGACCGGGGTTGCTGAATGCGCACTGAGGTTTTGTTCTTACCCGATAAGACGTTAAGCTAAAAGGAAGTAACCTTCGCAGGAGAGCGAGATGACAAGCCCCCTGACCTGGCATGACGTGCTGGCAGACGAGAAACAGAAACCCTATTTTCAGCAGACGCTGCAAACCGTGGCCGCCGAGCGCGAAGCCGGTACCACTATCTATCCGCCGCAGAAGGACGTCTTCAACGCCTTTCGCTTTACCGAGCTGGGGGATGTGAAAGTGGTGATCCTCGGCCAGGACCCCTACCACGGGCCAGGTCAGGCGCACGGTCTGGCATTCTCGGTGCGTCCGGGCATTGCGCCGCCGCCGTCACTGGTGAACATGTACAAAGAGCTGCAAAACTCGATACCGGGCTTCGAACGTCCGACCCACGGCTATCTGGAAAGCTGGGCGCGTCAGGGCGTGCTGCTGCTCAATACCGTGCTGACGGTACGTGCCGGGCAGGCGCATTCTCACGCCAGCTTAGGCTGGGAAACCTTTACCGATAAAGTGATCGAGATTATCAACCAGCATCGGGAAGGGGTGGTGTTCCTTTTGTGGGGGTCTCACGCCCAGAAAAAAGGGGCGATTATCGACGGGAATAAGCACTGCGTACTGCGAGCGCCGCACCCGTCACCGCTGTCAGCCCACCGTGGATTCTTTGGCTGCGATCACTTTGTGAAAGCCAATGCCTGGCTTAGCGAGCGCGGCGAAACGCCCATCGACTGGCAGCCGGTGCTCCCGGACGCATAACAAAAAAAGCCAGCGCAATGCTGGCTTTTTTCATGTCGTCGGTCGCTTAGCTGTGGTTCTGACGCCACCATTCCGCAAGCAGAATGCCGGTGGCAACCGAAACGTTGAGGCTTTCCACATTCCCGGTACCATCGATGGCAATGCTCAGATCGGCACCGGCGAAGGTCGTTTCAGAAACGCCCTCTTTCTCCTGCCCCAGCACCAGCACCATTTTCTTCGGCATGGAAGCTTTAAACAGCGGCGTGCCTTTATGGCTGGAGGTGGTGACGATAGCGTAGCCCGCTTTGCGGAACGCATCGAGAGACGCCTGGAAGCCATCGCCGGTAATAGCTTCAACGTGCTCGGCCCCGCCTTCTGCGGTGCGGATCGCCGCACCTGATTCCAGCAGACCGGCATCCTGCACCACGACGCCCTTCACGCCGAAATGCGCGCAGCTGCGCACGATAGCGCCGAGGTTATGCGGGTTGCCGACATCTTCCAGCGCCAGTACGCAGTCAGTTTCGCCGGCCTGGGCCAGCCACTGCGGTACGCTGATACCGTGACGTTTCTTAATAATGAAGCAGACGCCGCCGTGATGTTCGGTGCCGGAGGCTTTCACCAGATCGGCGTCTTCCACCACATGATAGGCTTTGCGGTTGGCAGCCATCCAGCGCAGCGCTTCTTTAAAGCGAGGGGTGACGCTCTGGACAAACCAGGCGCGCACGATGGCTTCCGGGCGGCTCTGGAACAGCGCCTGACAGGCGTTCTCGCCGTAGACGCGCGCCTCTTCAGCACGCTGTTTGCGGATCACTTCCGGATCGACATAGCCTTTCGGCAGTTCAGCATTCGCCGCGTTTGCCTGCGCGGCATCGTCACGCGGCGGACGGGAAACGGTGCGCCACGGCGAACTCTCTTCACGTTGACCATGACCCGCGTCGCGACCGCGGCGGTCATCACGCTGGCCACGACCGCCGTCGCGGCTACGGTTTTCATCACGGCCGCCACGACGGCCGCCTTCAGCGCGGGAGGAGCTTTGCGGGCGGCCTCCACCTTTCCCGGTGCGGGGATTTTCAGATCGTTTTTCTGCGTTATCGTCTCCGCGAACATACATTACGCGGACCTTACCGCTCTTACCTTTTAAATCGTCGTTCATGCTTTTCTCCACCAGCGCTGCGCGAAGCGCGAAGATTACCCGATGTACTGGCGCATAGCCATGACCTTCTCTCAAAAGCTAATAACTATTGTACTCATTGAATAAATCGCGTTGTCGATATCTTTGACCTGAATGATAATGTGTAACATCTTTGAAACAAATTGAGCAAATTGCTCACCAAACCGGCTACATGTGCCTGAGGTTAACGATGAATACCGTCTGTACCGCCTGCCAGTCCGTCAACCGCCTTCCTGATGACCGCATTGATGATGGCGCCAAATGTGGGCGCTGCGGCCATGAGCTTTTCGATGGCGAAGTGATCAACGCCACCGGTGAAACGTTTGATACGTTGCTGAAAGACGATCTGCCCGTCGTGGTCGATTTCTGGGCGCCGTGGTGTGGCCCGTGCCGTAACTTTGCGCCCGTCTTTGAAGACGTGGCGGAAGAGCGCAGCGGGAAAATGCGCTTTGTTAAAATCAATACCGAAGCTGAACGCGAACTGAGCGCCCGCTTCCGTATTCGCAGCATTCCCACCATCATGATTTTTAAAAATGGTGAAATGGTCGACATGCTGAACGGCGCAATGCCGAAAGCGCCTTTTGACAGCTGGCTCAACGAGTCAGTCTGACCTGCCGGGGCAGGCTTGTACCCTGCCCCGCGCTCTGCCAGAATAGTGTTTTTCCTGTTTCCTTCCCCATGACTGAAAACGCCGTTTTACGCCTTCGGGCCGACCGTCTGGCTCGCGCCACCCGCCCTTTTCTGGCCCGCGGAAACCGTATCCGACGCTGTCAGCGCTGCCTGCTGCCGTTAAAGCAGTGCCTGTGCGCCACGCTGGCACCCGTTGCCGCCCGCAGTGAATTCTGCCTGGTGATGTTCGATACCGAACCGATGAAGCCCAGCAATACCGGGCGGCTGATTGCCGATATTCTGCCGACGACGACAGCCTTTCAGTGGTCGCGCACTGCGCCCCCGCAAGCGCTGCTCGATCTGGTCGCCAGCGGCGATTACCAGCCCGTGGTGGTTTTCCCTGCCTCTTACGCCGATGCCGGTCGTACCGTTCTCACTACCCCGCCGCTCACCGGCAAGCCGCCGCTGTTTATTATGCTCGACGGAACCTGGACCGAAGCGCGCAAGATGTTTCGTAAAAGCCCGTGGCTCGATGGTTTCCCGGTGATGTCGGTGGATCTGTCGCGCGTGTCCGCTTACCGACTGCGGGAAGCGCACGCTGAGGGGCAGTACTGCACCGCCGAAGTGGCAATTGCCCTGCTTGACCTCGCGGGGGACACCGCGGCCGCCCGTGGACTGAGCGATCACTTTTCCCTGTTCCGCGAACGCTACCTGGCAGGGAAACCCCATCATTCGGGCAGTATCACAGCAGACGAATCAGAAAGCGTTTAAAATCATCAGGTCACTTTGCCTGATGGAGATCCCCAATGAGCCAACGCGGACTGGAAGCGCTGCTTCGTCCCAGGTCCATCGCCGTCATCGGCGCATCAATGAAGCCGGATCGCGCCGGTTACTTAATGATGCGCAACTTGCTGGCGGGCGGATTCAGCGGCCCGGTACTTCCGGTCACGCCCGCCTGGAAAGCGGTATGCGGGGTGCTGGCCTGGCCTGATGTCGCCAGCCTGCCGTTTACGCCGGATCTCGCGGTGCTCTGTACCCATTCGAAACGCAACCTGGCGCTGCTGGAGGCGCTGGGAGAAAAGGGCTGTAAAACGTGCATTATTCTTTCCGCCTCTCCTGACCAGCATGCCGCACTCCTCGCCTGCGCCAGCCGCTGGCAAATGCGGTTGCTTGGGCCAAATAGCCTCGGCCTGCTGGCCCCCTGGCAGGGACTGAACGCCAGCTTTTCGCCGGTGCCGATCCGCAAAGGCAAGCTGGCGTTTATCTCCCAGTCGGCGGCGGTATCCAATACCATTCTCGACTGGGCGCAGCAGCGCGAGATGGGGTTCTCCTACTTTATTGCGCTGGGCGACAGTCTCGACATCGATGTGGACGACCTGCTGGATTACCTTGCCCGGGACAGCAAAACCACCGCGATCCTGCTTTATCTCGAAAACCTGAGCGATGCCCGGCGTTTCGTTTCGGCCGCGCGCAGCGCATCGCGTAATAAACCCATTCTGGTGATCAAAAGCGGCAGAAGCCCCGGGGCGCAGCAGCTGTTAAACGCAGATGCCGGATCGGATCAGGCCTGGGATGCCGCCATTCAACGCGCCGGCCTGCTGCGGGTGGAAGATACCCATGAGCTTTTCTCGGCGGTGGAAACCCTGAGCCATATGCGTCCGCTGCGCGGCGAGCGGGTGATGATTGTCAGCAACGGCGCGGCACCCGCTGCGCTGGCGCTTGATGAGCTGTGGCGGCGTAACGGCAAGCTGGCAACCTTAAGTGACGAGACGCTCAACGCGCTGCAAAGCGTGTTACCGGACAGCGTTACGCCGGGTAATCCGCTCGATCTGCTGGATGACGCCACCGCCCAGCGCTACCAGCAGGCGATAACGGTACTGCTCGACAGCCAGGAGGTGGATGCGCTGATGGTGATCCACTCCCCCAGCGCCGCCGCACCGGGCAGCGCCAGCGCCAGAGCGCTGATTGATGCGATCGCTCAACATCCGCGCGGAAAATACATCACCCTGCTGACCAACTGGTGCGGGGAGTTTTCATCCCAGGAAGCGCGCCGCTTATTCAGCGATGCCGGCATCCCTACCTATCGCACGCCGGAAGGCACCATCACCGCGTTTATGCATATGGTGGAGTACCGCCGGAACCAGAAACAGCTGCGCGAAACTCCGGCGCTGCCACCCAACCTTACTGCCAATACCGGGGATGCCCATCGTCTGCTGCAGCACGCGCTGAATGACGGTGCGCTGGCGCTGGATACCCACGAGGTGCGGCCAATACTTGAAGCTTACGGACTGCAAACCCTGCCCACCTGGATCGCCGGTGACAGCAGCGAAGCGGTACATATCGCCGGGCAGATTGGCTATCCGGTCGCCCTTAAGCTGCGCTCGCCGGATATTCCGCATAAATCTGACGTGCAGGGGGTAATGCTATATCTGCGCACCGCGGCGGAAGTGCATCAGGCGGCGACCGCGATTTTTGACCGTGTGAAAATGACCTCGCCGCAGGCGCGCATTCACGGTCTGCTGGTGCAGAGCATGGCCAATCGCGCCGGGGCGCAGGAGCTGCGTATCGCCGTCGAGGTCGACCCGCTGTTTGGCCCGCTGATCATGCTGGGGGAAGGTGGCACCGAGTGGGACAGCCAGAACGCGGCAGCGGTGGCACTCCCGCCGCTCAACATGAACCTGGCGCGCTATCTGGTGATTCAGGCCATCAAGCGCGGAAAAATTCGCGCCCGCAGCGCGCTGCGCCCGCTGGACATCGCCGGGCTGGCTCAGGTGCTGGTGCAGGTATCGAACCTGGTGGTGGACTGCCCCGAAATTAACCGGCTGGATATTCATCCCTTGCTGTCGACGGGTTCAGAATTTATCGCCCTCGATGTCACGTTACAGATTGCGCCCTGGCAGGGCGATCCGGAAACCCGGCTGGCGATCCGCCCTTATCCGCACCGCTTTGAAGAGTGGGTTGAGATGAAAAACGGCGAGCGCTGCCTGTTCCGCCCGATCCTGCCCGAAGACGAGCCACAGCTGCGCCGTTTTATTGCTCAGGTCACCAAAGAGGATCTCTACTATCGTTACTTTAGCGAGATCAATGAATTTACTCATGAAGATTTAGCCAATATGACCCAGATCGACTACGATCGGGAGATGGCGTTTGTTGCAGTGCGTCATCCCGGGCCGGAAGAGGAGATCCTTGGCGTGACGCGCGCTATCTCAGATCCGGATAATCGCGATGCCGAATTTGCGGTACTGGTGCGTTCCGATTTGAAGGGGCTTGGCCTGGGCAGGCGCTTACTGGAAAAACTGATTGCCTATACGCGCGAGCACGGCATTGCGCAGCTTAACGGCATCACCATGCCGGGTAATCAGGGGATGGTCGCGCTGGCACGTAAACTCGGTTTTCAGGTCGATATTCAGCTTGAAGACGGAATTGTCGGCCTGACTTTGCCACTGTCACCACACGCGGATTCGTGAGTAAGGTACTGGAAATGTTGACCACATTCCCGGACAGTAGTGGTATCATCCCCCGCTTCTGTCAGCTGTACTGCACAGAAGACCGTCCACTGTATAGAGAAGATACGCACTGTGATGTTGTCTAAATTTAAACGCAATAAACATCAACAACACCTTGCCCAACTACCGAAGCTTTCTCAGTCTGCTGACGACGTGGCGTTTCACTACTCCCCGGCAGCATTTCGGGAGACGCTGCTTGAGAAAATCGCCGGTGCCACGCGCCGTATCTGCATCGTGGCGCTCTATCTTGAGCAGGATGATGGTGGTAAAGGCATTCTCAATGCGCTTTATGATGCGAAGCGCCAGCGCCCTGAACTTGAGGTCTGCGTGCTGGTTGACTGGCACCGCGCGCAGCGCGGCCGCATCGGTGCCGCAGCATCAAATACCAATGCCGACTGGTACACCCGTCTGGCGCAGGAAAATCCCGGCGTTACCCTCCCGGTGTACGGCGTTCCGGTCAACACCCGTGAAGCCCTCGGCGTTCTGCACTTCAAAGGCTTTATCATCGATGATGCGGTGTTCTACAGCGGCGCCAGCCTGAACGATGTCTATCTGCATCAGCATGAAAAATATCGCTATGACCGCTATCACCTGATCCGCAACGCGCAGCTGGCGGATGTGATGTTTAGCTGGGTTGAACAGCATCTGATTCAGGGGCGTGCCGTTAACCGCCTCGATGAAGAACACCGCCCGAAAAGCCAGGAGATTAAAAACGACATTCGCCTGTTCCGCCAGGAGCTGCGCGATGCGGTGTTTAACTATCAGGGCGATGCGGATAACGATGAGCTGGCGGTCACGCCGCTGGTCGGACTGGGCAAATCCAGCCCGCTGAATAAAACCATTTTCCATCTGATGCCGTGCGCCGAGCGCAAGCTGACGATTTGTACGCCCTACTTCAACCTGCCCGCTGTGCTGGTGCGTAACATTATTCAGCTACTGCGCAGCGGCAAACAGGTGGAGATTATTGTCGGCGATAAAACCGCCAATGACTTCTATATTCCTGAAGATCAGCCGTTTAAAATCATCGGCGCGCTGCCCTATCTCTACGAGATTAACCTGCGCCGTTTCCTGAGCCGCCTGCAGTATTATGTCAGCAGCGGTCAGCTGGTAGTGCGTCTGTGGAAAGATGAAGACAACAGTTATCATCTGAAAGGCATGTGGGTGGATGACGAGTGGATGCTGCTCACCGGCAACAACCTGAACCCGCGCGCCTGGCGTCTCGATCTGGAGAATGCGGTGCTGATCCACGACCCGCAACACGAACTGGCTGCCCAGCGCGATCGCGAGCTTGAGCTTATCCGCACCCACACTACCGTGGTGCAGCACTATCGCGACCTGCAGAGCATTGCTGAGTATCCGGTAAAAGTGCGCAAGCTTATTCGCCGCCTGCGCCGCATTCGTATCGATCGGCTGATCAGCCGTATCCTCTGATTATTCAGCCCTGCTTGCAGGGCTTTTTTATGGAGCTGGTATGCGCTCGCTGGGTTTACTCGCCATGTTATTGATAAGCGGATGCAGTCATCAGGCGCAGGACGCCTGGTATGGTCAGGATAAAGCCCAGCATTTCATTGGGTCGGCAATGCTTGCCGCCGCCGGTAACGAAGTGGGTCAGCATCAGGGCTGGAGCCGCGATCGCAGCGCCGGAATTGGGTTTATGTTTGCGGTAAGTCTTGGTGCCACGAAAGAACTCTGGGACAGCCGCCCGGCAGGGAGCGGCTGGAGCTGGAAAGATCTCGCCTGGGACCTCGCGGGCGCAACCACCGGTTACGCCCTGTGGCAAATGGCGCAGTACTAAAGCGCGATCCCCTTCCCTTTACGATGCAGCATTAGCGATACCACAAAAGCCAGCGCGCCCATCGCCGATACGTACCAGAAGAAGGCTGTTTCCGAGCCAAGCGACTTCAGCCACAGCGCCACATATTCTGCCGAGCCACCAAACAGCGCATTGGCTACCGCATAGGATAAGCCCACCCCAAGCGCGCGGACCTGCGCCGGAAACATTTCAGCCTTAAGAATGCCGCTGATCGACGTGTAAAAACTGACAATGATCAGAGCCAGCATCACCAGACCAAACGCCGCCCAGGGCGAAGAGACATTCTGCAGCGCGGTAAGGATGGGCACGGTGCACAGGGTCGCCAGCGCGCCGAAGCACAACATGGAGCTGCGGCGACCAATTTTATCCGACAGCGCGCCGATAAAGGGTTGCAGCAGCATAAAGATAAACAGCGCCCCGGTCATGATCGCGCTGGCCGTATTCGCATGCATGCCCGCAGTATTCACCAGGTATTTTTGCATGTAGGTGGTGAAGGTGTAGAAGCTGAGCGAGCCACCCGCGGTAAAGCCGAGCACCATAATGAACGCTTTGCGGTTACGCCACAGTCCCTTCAGCGACCCGGCCTCTTTCAGTGCACGGGTTTCATCCGTCGAGGTCTCATCCAGCGAACGGCGCAGCCATAGCGCGACGATAGCCAGCACGGCACCTATTGCAAAAGGAATGCGCCAGCCCCAGGCATAGAGATCTTTCTCGTCCAGCACCTGCTGCAGGATCACCACCGTCAACAGCGCCAGCAGTTGTCCCCCAATCAGCGTTACATACTGGAAAGAAGCGAAAAAGCCCTTCCGGCCTTCGATTGCCACTTCACTCATATAGGTCGCACTGGTGCCATATTCGCCGCCTACGGATAATCCCTGGAACAAGCGCGCCAGCAGCAGTAATACCGGAGCCAGGGTACCAATCTGCGCATAGCCGGGCAGACAGGCAATCACCAGTGAACCGAAGCACATCATGCATACCGAGATAAGCATTGAGGTTTTGCGTCCGTGTCGGTCAGCGATCCAGCCAAACAGCCAGCCGCCCACCGGGCGCATTAAGAACCCGGCAGCAAAGATCCCTGCGGTTTGCAGGAGTTGTGTGGTCGGGTTCCCGGACGGGAAAAAGATATGGGCAAAATAGAGCGAGCAGAACGAGTACACGTAAAAGTCGAACCATTCGACCAGGTTACCCGATGAAGCACCCACGATAGCCCAGACGCGCCGGCGGGTATCCAGATGCTCAGCGGCTTTCTGTTCAGTGCGAGCGGTGACTTCTGTCATGATCTTCTCCTTGTTATCAGACGCATTCAGCCTTCTTTACTGAAAGCCGTAGAGTGCGCTCGCTGAAAAAGTAAATAAAGTGTTAATTATTTGCTGCCTACGGTTTTGTGAAGCCAGACGGTAATTGTTGTGAAAAGCTGGATGCGCTTAGCCATACTTTGACTGATGCTCGCGTTTGCGGCGCAGATAGTCATCGTCGGCGCGAATCCGATCCCACCAGGTTTTAAATACGGCAGCAGCAGCAGCTTTTACCGGATCATTGCCGCGCGGATGCGTTGAACCATCCTCGGTGTATTTTTTGCCGCCTTTGTAGTTGGCATAGCGACGAGCGCGGGTGTAGCCCATCTGGATAAATTTCCGCGCCATATCCATGCCGACAAAATCGTCTTCTGCTCGCCAGGCTTCAAACATCTCATAGATAGCTGCTGCTGATTTCTCTGCCGCTTCAGCATTTTTGTAGCGCCAGTGCGGCAGGATCTCGCTTTTATAGGGTTCAACCAGCAATACGCCCTGTTCGCCACGCCCTACCTGATAAAGTTCAGGATGTTTGCGGAAGTCGATGCTGGAAAAATCTTGGTGATAATCAAAGGGTTTGTTAGCCAGAATGATACCTCCCGGTCAGAAACAGGCATCATAAGGATAGATGAGGAAAAAGGGTGAAGTGGCAATATCGGAAAATGTCTGAGGCAGGGAAGCATGCATCCAGTTGAAAACGCCAGAAAACTGACGTGTGCTGGGGGAGTTTCAGTCTGCCACCGGGTCGTTTACGGGTGGTGAACCCGCTTCCCTGCGGAGTGGTACAACGCTCACATATGAACCCGGCGGCGCGGCCCTGCGCAGGGATGTGGTGGCAGCCGGTGTTGTGATGGTATGGACTGATATGCAACAGGGTTGATCCTGCAGCTGCCGGCGGTGGCAGAAGCCTGGATGACAACCAGGGATGGTAAGGGCAGATGACCTGCCGGGACGTTTTCAGAAATACAAAAGCAAAAAACCCTCAGCTTTCGCTGAGGGTTCTTTAATTTGATGCCTGGCAGTTTATGAATCGCTGTGCGATTCACCCTTCGGGCCGTTGCTGCGCAACGTTCAAAAGCTTCGCTTTTGTCCTACTCTCTGTCGAGTAGTGAACTGCCCTGAAGTTCTGGTCAGGTATGTTAATTTAATGCCTGGCAGTTCCCTACTCTCGCATGGGGAGACCCCACACTACCATCGGCGCTACGGCGTTTCACTTCTGAGTTCGGCATGGGGTCAGGTGGGACCACCGCGCTACAGCCGCCAGGCAAATTCTGTTCGCTTACCGCCTCGCGGCCATAAGCTTTAATCCGTCTCAAGCTGAAAATCTCTCAAATCCAACACCAAAACATCTTCGGCGTTGTAAGGTTAAGCCTCACGGTTCATTAGTACCGGTTAGCTCAACGCATCGCTGCGCTTACACACCCGGCCTATCAACGTCGTCGTCTTCAACGTTCCTTCAGGACCCTTAAAGGGTCAGGGAGAACTCATCTCGGGGCAAGTTTCGTGCTTAGATGCTTTCAGCACTTATCTCTTCCGCATTTAGCTACCGGGCAGTGCCATTGGCATGACAACCCGAACACCAGTGATGCGTTCACTCCGGTCCTCTCGTACTAGGAGCAACCCCCCTCAATTCTCCAGCGCCCACGGCAGATAGGGACCGAACTGTCTCACGACGTTCTAAACCCAGCTCGCGTACCACTTTAAATGGCGAACAGCCATACCCTTGGGACCTACTTCAGCCCCAGGATGTGATGAGCCGACATCGAGGTGCCAAACACCGCCGTCGATATGAACTCTTGGGCGGTATCAGCCTGTTATCCCCGGAGTACCTTTTATCCGTTGAGCGATGGCCCTTCCATTCAGAACCACCGGATCACTAAGACCTGCTTTCGCACCTGCTCGAGCCGTCACTCTCGCAGTCAAGCTAGCTTATGCCTTTGCACTAACCTCCTGATGTCCGACCAGGATTAGCTAACCTTCGTGCTCCTCCGTTACGCTTTAGGAGGAGACCGCCCCAGTCAAACTACCCACCAGACACTGTCCCCACGCCAGATTATGGCGCCAGGTTAGAACATCAAACATTAAAGGGTGGTATTTCAAGGTTGGCTCCACGCAGACTGGCGTCCACGCTTCAAAGCCTCCCACCTATCCTACACATCAAGGCTCAATGTTCAGTGTCAAGCTATAGTAAAGGTTCACGGGGTCTTTCCGTCTTGCCGCGGGTACACTGCATCTTCACAGCGATTTCAATTTCACTGAGTCTCGGGTGGAGACAGCCTGGCCATCATTACGCCATTCGTGCAGGTCGGAACTTACCCGACAAGGAATTTCGCTACCTTAGGACCGTTATAGTTACGGCCGCCGTTTACCGGGGCTTCGATCAAGAGCTTCTCCTTACGGATAACCCCATCAATTAACCTTCCGGCACCGGGCAGGCGTCACACCGTATACGTCCACTTTCGTGTTTGCACAGTGCTGTGTTTTTAATAAACAGTTGCAGCCAGCTGGTATCTTCGACTGGTTTCAGCTCCGCGAGCAAGTCGCTTCACCTACGCACCAGCGTGCCTTCTCCCGAAGTTACGGCACCATTTTGCCTAGTTCCTTCACCCGAGTTCTCTCAAGCGCCTTGGTATTCTCTACCTGACCACCTGTGTCGGTTTGGGGTACGATTTGATGTTACCTGATGCTTAGAGGCTTTTCCTGGAAGCAGGGCATTTGTTGCTTCAGCACCGTAGTGCCTCGTCATCACGCCTCAGTGTTAAAGTGCACCGGATTTGCCTGGAGCACACACCTACACGCTTAAACCGGGACAACCGTCGCCCGGCCAACATAGCCTTCTCCGTCCCCCCTTCGCAGTAACACCGAGTACAGGAATATTAACCTGTTTCCCATCGACTACGCCTTTCGGCCTCGCCTTAGGGGTCGACTCACCCTGCCCCGATTAACGTTGGACAGGAACCCTTGGTCTTCCGGCGAGCGGGCTTTTCACCCGCTTTATCGTTACTTATGTCAGCATTCGCACTTCTGATACCTCCAGCAGACCTCACAGTCCACCTTCAACGGCTTACAGAACGCTCCCCTACCCAACAACACATAGTGTCGCTGCCGCAGCTTCGGTGCATGGTTTAGCCCCGTTACATCTTCCGCGCAGGCCGACTCGACCAGTGAGCTATTACGCTTTCTTTAAATGATGGCTGCTTCTAAGCCAACATCCTGGCTGTCTGTGCCTTCCCACATCGTTTCCCACTTAACCATGACTTTGGGACCTTAGCTGGCGGTCTGGGTTGTTTCCCTCTTCACGACGGACGTTAGCACCCGCCGTGTGTCTCCCGTGATAACATTCTCCGGTATTCGTAGTTTGCATCGGGTTGGTAAGCCGGGATGGCCCCCTAGCCGAAACAGTGCTCTACCCCCGGAGATGAGTTCACGAGGCGCTACCTAAATAGCTTTCGGGGAGAACCAGCTATCTCCCGGTTTGATTGGCCTTTCACCCCCAGCCACAGGTCATCCGCTAATTTTTCAACATTAGTCGGTTCGGTCCTCCAGTTAGTGTTACCCAACCTTCAACCTGCCCATGGCTAGATCACCGGGTTTCGGGTCTATACCCTGCAACTTAACGCCCGGTTAAGACTCGGTTTCCCTTCGGCTCCCCTATACGGTTAACCTTGCTACAGAATATAAGTCGCTGACCCATTATACAAAAGGTACGCAGTCACACCACGAAGGTGCTCCCACTGCTTGTACGTACACGGTTTCAGGTTCTGTTTCACTCCCCTCGCCGGGGTTCTTTTCGCCTTTCCCTCACGGTACTGGTTCACTATCGGTCAGTCAGGAGTATTTAGCCTTGGAGGATGGTCCCCCCATATTCAGACAGGATACCACGTGTCCCGCCCTACTCATCGAGCTCACAGTAAGTGTGTTTTTGTGTACGGGAGTATCACCCTGTACCCTGCGACTTTCCAGACGCTTCCACTAACACACAAACTGATTCAGGCTCTGGGCTGCTCCCCGTTCGCTCGCCGCTACTGGGGGAATCTCGGTTGATTTCTTTTCCTCGGGGTACTTAGATGTTTCAGTTCCCCCGGTTCGCCTCATGCCACTATGTATTCATGACATGATAGTGCAACGAATTGCACTGGGTTTCCCCATTCGGACATCGTCGGTTATAACGGTTCATATCACCTTACCGACGCTTTTCGCAGATTAGCACGTCCTTCATCGCCTCTGACTGCCAGGGCATCCACCGTGTACGCTTAGTCGCTTAACCTCACAACCCGAAGATGTTTCCTGAGATTCATCGTCGTGTCGTAAGCATTTGAGAGACTCGAACACACCTTTTTCTGTTCTTGTTTACGGAGAACAGAAACAGTGTGTCGTTTCAATTTTCAGCTTGTTCCGGATTCTTAAAGAGCATAATACTTCGCAGCATACTGTTCCCAGTACACTCTGAAGTAGGGTATCAACCTGAGTTGATGGTGGAGCTATGCGGGATCGAACCGCAGACCTCCTGCGTGCAAAGCAGGCGCTCTCCCAGCTGAGCTATAGCCCCATCGTAGTGATTAACCTCTTACCGGGATTTCTTCTGAGACAAGGCGCGGAATGACGACGCATACATCAGTATGCGAGTTATTTCGCAACGCAGTATTCAGAAGGAATCTGGTAGGCCTGAGTGGACTTGAACCACCGACCTCACCCTTATCAGGGGTGCGCTCTAACCACCTGAGCTACAAGCCTGGAGAGGTTTTTACTGCTCGTTTTCTATCAGACAATCTGTGTGAGCACTGCGGAGTTGTATCTTTTAAGGTAAGGAGGTGATCCAACCGCAGGTTCCCCTACGGTTACCTTGTTACGACTTCACCCCAGTCATGAATCACAAAGTGGTAAGCGCCCTCCCGAAGGTTAAGCTACCTACTTCTTTTGCAACCCACTCCCATGGTGTGACGGGCGGTGTGTACAAGGCCCGGGAACGTATTCACCGTGGCATTCTGATCCACGATTACTAGCGATTCCGACTTCATGGAGTCGAGTTGCAGACTCCAATCCGGACTACGACGTACTTTATGAGGTCCGCTTGCTCTCGCGAGGTCGCTTCTCTTTGTATACGCCATTGTAGCACGTGTGTAGCCCTGGCCGTAAGGGCCATGATGACTTGACGTCATCCCCACCTTCCTCCGGTTTATCACCGGCAGTCTCCTTTGAGTTCCCGACCGAATCGCTGGCAACAAAGGATAAGGGTTGCGCTCGTTGCGGGACTTAACCCAACATTTCACAACACGAGCTGACGACAGCCATGCAGCACCTGTCTCAGAGTTCCCGAAGGCACCAAAGCATCTCTGCTAAGTTCTCTGGATGTCAAGGCCAGGTAAGGTTCTTCGCGTTGCATCGAATTAAACCACATGCTCCACCGCTTGTGCGGGCCCCCGTCAATTCATTTGAGTTTTAACCTTGCGGCCGTACTCCCCAGGCGGTCGACTTAACGCGTTAGCTCCGGAAGCCACTCCTCAAGGGAACAACCTCCAAGTCGACATCGTTTACGGCGTGGACTACCAGGGTATCTAATCCTGTTTGCTCCCCACGCTTTCGCACCTGAGCGTCAGTCTTCGTCCAGGGGGCCGCCTTCGCCACCGGTATTCCTCCAGATCTCTACGCATTTCACCGCTACACCTGGAATTCTACCCCCCTCTACGAGACTCAAGCCTGCCAGTTTCGGATGCAGTTCCCAGGTTGAGCCCGGGGATTTCACATCCGACTTGACAGACCGCCTGCGTGCGCTTTACGCCCAGTAATTCCGATTAACGCTTGCACCCTCCGTATTACCGCGGCTGCTGGCACGGAGTTAGCCGGTGCTTCTTCTGCGAGTAACGTCAATTGATGAGCGTATTAAGCTCACCACCTTCCTCCTCGCTGAAAGTACTTTACAACCCGAAGGCCTTCTTCATACACGCGGCATGGCTGCATCAGGCTTGCGCCCATTGTGCAATATTCCCCACTGCTGCCTCCCGTAGGAGTCTGGACCGTGTCTCAGTTCCAGTGTGGCTGGTCATCCTCTCAGACCAGCTAGGGATCGTCGCCTAGGTGAGCCGTTACCCCACCTACTAGCTAATCCCATCTGGGTTCATCTGATGGCAAGAGGCCCGAAGGTCCCCCTCTTTGGTCTTGCGACGTTATGCGGTATTAGCTACCGTTTCCAGTAGTTATCCCCCTCCATCAGGCAGATCCCCAGACATTACTCACCCGTCCGCCACTCGTCAGCGAAGCAGCAAGCTGCTTCCTGTTACCGTTCGACTTGCATGTGTTAGGCCTGCCGCCAGCGTTCAATCTGAGCCATGATCAAACTCTTCAATTTAAAGTTTGATGCTCAAAGAATTAAACTTCGTAATGAATTACGTGTTCACTCTTGAGACTTGATAATGCTTTTTCGTCTTGCGACGTGAAAGATATCAGTGCCCCGAGTGCCCACACAGATTGTCTGATAAATTGTTAAAGAGCAGTGCCGCTTCGCTTATTTCTCAGCGGCGCGGGCTGCGTATACTACGCTATCCCGCTGTGGAGTCAAGCATTTATTTCGCTCGCCTTCACCTGACAGGCCGGCCTGTACGCCGTTGTTCCGTGTCAGTGGAGGCGCATTATAGGGAGTTCTCAGAAACTGACAAGAGCAATTCTTAAAATAAATTCCGCTCGCTCACTTTCCAGGCAATACGTATAAATTAACGCCTGCGGCGCCTGGAAAACAAACAAAAACGAGCCCCGCGAGGCTCGTTTTGCGTTTCTGACCCTTACTGCACCGCAACAATACGGTCGTCTTTCACCGTTAACTGTACCGTTTTACCCGGAATCAGCTCACCGGAGAGGATCTGTTGCGCCAACGGGTTCTCAATCTGCTGCTGGATAGCGCGTTTCAGCGGACGCGCACCATATACCGGGTCATAACCATTCTCACCCAGCAACTGCAGCGCTTCATCAGACATCGTGACGCTGTAGCCACGCTCTTCGAGACGTTTATACAGCCGCTGCAACTGAATCTGCGCGATGGATGCAATATGGCGCTGCCCAAGCGGATGGAATACCACCACTTCATCTATACGGTTGATGAACTCAGGGCGGAAGTTCTGGCTTACCACGCCCAGCACCAGATCCTTCATATGCCCGTAATCCAGATCGCCGAAGCGCTCCTGAATCAGATCGGAACCGAGGTTAGAGGTCATGATGACGACGGTATTGCGGAAATCAACCGTTCTTCCCTGCCCATCGGTCAGGCGTCCATCATCCAGAACCTGCAACAGAATGTTGAAGACATCCGGATGCGCTTTCTCGACTTCATCCAGCAGAATGACCGAATAAGGACGACGGCGTACTGCTTCCGTCAGATAACCACCCTCTTCATAACCGACATAGCCCGGAGGCGCGCCCACCAGCCGTGATACGGAGTGTTTCTCCATAAACTCGGACATATCGATGCGCACCATGGCGTCATCACTGTCAAACATGAAGTTTGCCAGCGCCTTACAAAGTTCGGTTTTCCCTACCCCGGTCGGGCCAAGGAACAGGAAGGAGCCTATCGGACGATTTGGATCGGACAGGCCCGCGCGGCTACGACGAATGGCATTCGATACCGCTTCTACAGCTTCATCCTGACCAATCACGCGGCTATGTAACTCCTGCTCCATGCGCAGCAGCTTTTCTCGCTCGCCTTCCAGCATGCGCGACACCGGAATGCCGGTCCAGCGTGCCAGCACTTCGGCGATCTCTGCATCAGTAACACGGTTACGCAGCAGCCGCATGGTTTTCCCCTCAGACTGCGAGGCAGCTTCCAGCTGTTTCTCCAGTTCAGGAATTTTGCCGTACTGCAGTTCAGACATGCGCGCCAGATCGCCGACGCGACGCGCCTGTTCAATAGCAATCTTTGCCTGCTCCAGTTCTGATTTCAGCGTCTGAGTACCGGAAAGCGATGCTTTCTCAGCTTTCCACTCTTCTTCTAATTCAGAATACTGCCGCTCTTTATCAGCAAGCTCGTCGTTGAGCATCTCGAGCCGTTTCTTACTGGCGTCATCAGACTCTTTCATCAGCGCCTGCTGCTCCAGCTTGAGCTGAATAATGCGGCGTTCGAGGCGATCCAGCTCTTCTGGTTTGGAGTCTATCTGCATACGAATGCTGGATGCCGCTTCGTCAATCAGGTCGATGGCTTTATCCGGCAACTGACGATCGGCAATGTAGCGATGCGACAGCGTGGCCGCTGCAACAATTGCCGGGTCGGTGATCTGAACATGGTGATGCAGTTCATAACGCTCTTTCAGCCCGCGCAGAATGGCGATGGTGTCTTCCACCGACGGCTCTGCGACAAACACTTTCTGGAAACGACGTTCCAGCGCCGCATCTTTTTCGATGTACTGGCGATATTCATCCAGCGTGGTGGCACCAACGCAGTGAAGCTCGCCGCGAGCCAGCGCTGGTTTCAGCATGTTGCCGGCGTCCATCGCGCCATCGGCTTTACCTGCGCCGACCATCGTATGCAGCTCATCGATAAACAGGATGACATTACCTTCCTGTTTAGAGAGATCGTTGAGAACGCCTTTCAGGCGCTCTTCGAATTCACCGCGATACTTCGCACCGGCCACCAGCGCGCCCATATCCAGCGCCAGTACGCGGCGGCCTTTCAGCCCTTCCGGCACTTCGCCATTGATAATGCGCTGCGCAAGCCCCTCGACGATGGCGGTTTTACCCACGCCGGGTTCCCCAATCAGTACCGGGTTGTTTTTAGTACGGCGCTGAAGTACCTGAATGGTGCGGCGAATTTCCTCATCGCGCCCGATAACCGGATCGAGTTTGCCCTGTTCGGCACGCTCGGTCAGATCGATGGTGTATTTTTTCAGAGCCTGACGTTGGTCTTCAGCCCCCTGATCGTTCACGCTGTCGCCTCCGCGCATCTGTTCAATTGCCTGGGTAATGTTTGCTGTTGTAGCGCCGGCCGACTTCAGTAAATCAGCCAGCGTGCCACGCGATTCAAGCGCCGCCAGAACGAACAGCTCGGACGAAATAAAGTTGTCGCCGCGTTTTTGCGCCAGCTTGTCGCACAGATTCAGGACGCGCACCAGATCCTGAGATGGCTGTACATCCCCACCGGTACCTTCCACCTGCGGCAGACGGCTCAGTGCCTGCTCAATGGCGGTACGCAACTGACCGGCATTAATACCGGCTGAGGTTAATAACGGACGAACGGAACCGCCTTCCTGATTAAGCAGGGCGCTCATAAGATGAAGGGGTTCGATAAACTGGTTGTCTTGCCCCAGCGCCAGGGACTGGGCGTCGGCAAGAGCAAGCTGGAATTTATTGGTAAGACGATCCAGACGCATAACTCCTCCCATAACAGGTCAAATTTGCTACTGGAGATTAAATGAGGTCATCCCTCAATTATTCAAGGTTAGAGACGCTAATTATGTAAGCGGGGAGTTATCCGCACTGGATCGTCTTGATTCAATAGGTTATATCAGCCAGATGAAACTTGCCAGGCGGCCTGTGGTTCTGTCGCGACGCCAGGAGAAAAAGGCGTCGGCTTCGCTGAAAGTACAGCGGTCGCCGCCATAGACGGCGGTCACCCCTGCCGTAGCCAGACGCTGGCGCGCCAGCTGATAAATATTAGCCATGTATTTTTCGCCTTTCGGCACGAACGCCGCGTCAGCCTGGGCGTCATGTGCCATAAACGCTTCCCGGACCTCCCCTCCCACTTCGAAAGCATCAGGGCCGATGGCGGGCCCCATCCAGGCGATGAGGTTTTCCGGTGCGTCGGTAAAACAGGCGACGGTTTCTTCCAGAACGCCCTCGCAGAGGCCGCGCCAGCCAGCGTGGGCGGCGGCAACTTCAGTGCCGGCTTTGTTACAGAACAGCACCGGCAGGCAATCTGCGGTCATTACAGCGCAGACCGTGCCGCGCTGGTTAGTCCACGACGCATCAGCACGCTTAACAACTGGCGGTGCGCCGGTCAGCTTCAGCACGTCGCGGCCATGCACCTGCTCCAGCCATACCGGTTTTTGTGGAAAACCCGCGGCGCGATGAAGCCGTTCACGGTTCTCGTCGACATGCTGCTGATTATCCCCGCAGTGCGCGCCCAGATTGAGCGAGTCGTAAGGCGGCAGGCTCACCCCGCCGATACGCGTTGAGCTGCACGCCTGCACGCCCTGCGGCAGCGGCCAGTCGGGAATAATCAGTGTTGTCATAGCCAGTCCACGCTGTCTTTGTGTTCTTCGTAATCGTTACGCAGCGCCTCGATGAGGTCGACCATATCCTGCGGGATTGGCGCGTTCCACTCCATCAGAATGCCGCTGATCGGATGATAAAGACGCAGCATGGTCGCGTGCAACGCCTGACGGTCGAACTTGCGCAGCGTCTGAATGAAAGCTTCTGACGCCCCTTTCGGCGGACGCGGACGGCCACCATAGAGCTGATCGCCCACCAGCGGATGGGTAATATGCGCCATGTGAACGCGGATCTGGTGAGTACGCCCTGTTTCCAGGCGCAGACGCAGACGGGTGTGGATACGGAAGTGCTCCATAATCCGATAATGCGTTACCGCCGGTTTGCCCATCGGGTGTACCGACATATGGGTGCGCTTGGTTGGATGGCGGCTGATCGGCTGCTCCACCGTACCGCCGGCGGTCATATGACCGATGGCTACCGCTTCGTATTCGCGGGTAATTTCACGCAGCTGCAGCGCTTCTACCAGACGGGTCTGCGCCGGGACAGTTTTTGCCACCACCATCAGGCCGGTGGTGTCTTTATCCAGACGGTGAACGATACCGGCGCGCGGTACGTCAACGATAGGCGGATAGTAATGCAGCAAGGCATTCAGCACCGTGCCGTCCGGATTACCGGCTCCTGGATGCACGACCAGATCGCGCGGCTTGTTGATGACGATAATGTCTTCGTCTTCATAAACGATATTCAGCGGAATATCCTGAGGTTCGAAACGCGCCTCTTCTTCTATCTCAGCATTGATAGCAACGCGTTCGCCGCCCAATACTTTCTCTTTCGGCTTGTCGCTGACGACGTCATTCACCAGTACGCGCTGGTCGAGGATCCATTCTTTTATGCGCGAACGTGAATAATCAGGGAACAATTCGGCCAAAGCCTGATCTAAGCGTTGACCGAGTTGATTCTCGGACACCGTTGCGGTGAGTTGTACTCGTTGTGCCATATACAGCTTCTTCGTTAACGTTGGGTTTTACGGCTTAGCCGTATAATATGTGCCTTGAAGTATGACGGGCATAGTGTGCTATTGTAGCTGGTCTTAATCGGGAGCAGGAACAGGTAAGTCTCCCGGAAACATTCTGAGGAAAGTCAAAACGTCATGACGCGCATGAAATATTTGTTGGCAGCTGCCACGTTGAGCCTTGCTCTGGCGGGCTGCTCCGGTTCTAAGGACGAGGTTCCTGATAATCCGCCCTCTGAAATCTACGCGACTGCTCAGCAAAAACTCCAGGACGGTAACTGGAAAGCAGCAATAACGCAACTGGAAGCGTTGGATAACCGCTATCCGTTTGGGCCGTACTCACAGCAGGTGCAGCTGGATTTGATCTACGCATATTATAAAAATGCCGATCTGCCGCTGGCTCAGGCTGCCATCGACCGCTTTATGCGTCTGAATCCGACTCACCCGAATATCGATTATGTAATCTATATGCGTGGCCTGACCAACATGGCGCTGGATGACAGCGCACTGCAGGGCTTCTTCGGCGTGGACCGTAGCGACCGCGATCCTCAGCGCGCGCGCGAGGCGTTCAACGACTTCTCTAAACTGGTGCGCGGCTATCCGAACAGCCAGTACGTGACCGACGCGTCTAAGCGCCTGGTCTATCTGAAAGATCGTCTGGCTAAGTATGAGCTTTCGGTCGCGCAATACTATACCGATCGTGGCGCATGGGTAGCTGTGACTAATCGCGTTGAAGGCATGCTGCGTAATTATCCGGATACGCAGGCGACTCGCGATGGCCTGAAACTGATGGAAAACGCCTATCGTGAACTGCAGCTGAATGCGCAGGCAGACAAAGTGGCGAAAATCATCGCTGCCAATCCGAGCTGATAACGTCAGAACGCAAAAACGGCAGCCTGTGGCTGCCGTTTTTTTATGCGATTCGTTAACCGCTTCATGCAGGTCATCCCATCAACTATGGCCTGTTTTAATGGGCTTCTCAAGTTCTCTCTGTCCTCTCCCTGTCGGTAATCACAAAAAACATTCATTGACAAAAAGTGACGAAAAAAAGTGACTCAAATCACACATTTTGACCGTTGAGGCGTTATGCTGAAGTTACCAAGACGGAAAGACGAGAGGTAACATTTATGACAATGAACATTACCAGCAAGCAAATGGACATCACCCCGGCAATTCGCCAGCATGTCGCAGACCGTCTCGCCAAGCTCGAAAAATGGCAAACTCAGTTAATCAATCCGCATATCATTCTCTCTAAAGAGCCGCAGGGCTTTGTGGCCGATGCCACCATCAACACGCCAAACGGGCAACTGGTTGCCAGTGCGAAGCACGATGATATGT
This sequence comes from Siccibacter colletis, assembly GCF_025914095.1. Lineage (NCBI taxonomy): Bacteria > Pseudomonadati > Pseudomonadota > Gammaproteobacteria > Enterobacterales > Enterobacteriaceae > Siccibacter > Siccibacter colletis. The sequence continues at coordinate 3,050,111 of NZ_CP074352.1, forward strand.
ACGCCGCCATTAACGAGCTGATCACCAAGCTGGAGCGCCAGCTCAATAAGGTTCAGCATAAGGGCGAAGCTCGCCGTACTACCGGCTCCGTTAAAGATATGAGCCTCGTCGAGGAAGTCGAAGAAAAAGAAGAGTAACTCATCGCCTTTTCTTCATACGCGCCTGCGGGCGCGTTTTTTATTGACACAAGGAAAACCCAGCGGGTACTTTACTGAGAGTAGCCAACAGAGATCCCCAATGAAATTACTTCCGTTTTTCTTCGCATTCTTTTTTACCTTCCCCTGAACGGGAGGCGTGTCGTCATGTGATAAAGAATGCGAAGACGAACAATAAAGCCTCCCACACCGGGAGGCTTTTTTATTGATAACAAGAAAAAAGGTGGCGTTATGACAGCGGAAAACCCGTTACTGGCCCTGCGTGAGAAGATCAGCGCGCTGGATGAAAAATTACTGATGCTGCTGGCGGAGCGTCGTCTGCTGGCAGTTGAGGTGGGCAAAGCCAAGCTGACCACTCATCGCCCGGTGCGGGATATCGATCGCGAGCGCGACCTGCTGGACCGCCTGATTCAGCTTGGGCAGAAGCAGCAGCTGGATGCGCACTACATCACCCGTCTGTTTCAGTTGATCATCGAAGATTCGGTGCTGACGCAGCAGGCGTTACTCCAGCAGCATCTCAATAAAACCAATCCACGTTCGGCCAGAGTTGCGTTTCTTGGCCCAAAAGGCTCTTACTCTCACCTTGCGGCGCGCCAGTATGCCGCTCGCCACTTTGATACGTTTATCGAGAGCGGCTGCGCAAAATTCCAGGACATCTTTCAGCAGGTTGAAACCGGCCAGGCCGATTACGCGGTGGTACCGATTGAGAACACCAGCTCCGGCGCGATTAACGATGTCTACGATCTGCTTCAGCACACCAGCCTGTCGATTGTCAGCGAGCTGACCATTCCCATCGATCACTGCGTGCTGGTGTCTGGCACCACGACGCTTGAGCAAATCGACACGGTTTACAGCCATCCCCAGCCGTTCCAGCAGTGCAGCCAGTTTATTAACCGCTACCCGCACTGGAAAATTGAATACTGCGAAAGCACCTCCGCGGCGATGGAGAAGGTCGCGCAGGCGAATTCACCGCGCGTCGCTGCGCTCGGGAATGAAGCTGGGGGTAGTCTCTACGGGCTGCAGGTGCTGGAGCGTAATCTTGCCAACCAGACCCAGAACATCACCCGCTTCATCGTGCTGGCGCGTAAAGCCATCGACGTCTCGGATCAGGTTCCGGCGAAAACCACCCTGCTGATGGCGACCGGCCAACAGGCAGGGGCGCTGGTTGAAGCGCTGCTGGTGCTGCGCAATCACAACCTGATCATGACCAAACTAGAGTCCCGCCCGATCAACGGCAACCCGTGGGAAGAGATGTTCTATCTCGATATCCAGGCGAACCTCGAATCAACCAGCATGCAGGCGGCCCTGCGCGAACTGACCGCCATTACCCGTTCGCTGAAGGTGCTTGGCTGCTACCCGAGCGAGAACGTCGTCCCGGTCGACCCGGCTTAAGCTTCGCGGAACGGCCCTTTCTTCATCCCTGCCACCGCCACCGGCAGGGTGAAGATCGCCCCGGAGAGCGGGCGCGCCTGCAGCTCCTGCTCATCCATGTTCTCCCGCGTGGTGGTGATATACAGGGTTTTCATCTGCTCGCCACCGAAGCACACCATCGTCGGACAGCGCACCGGAAGACGGTAGCTCTCCAGCTCCTCCCCCTGCGGTGAAAAGCGCGCAATGCGATAGCCGTCGAACAGCGCACTCCAGTAGCAGCCCTCCACGTCCATAGCCGCGCCGTCAGGAATGCCCTCGCCTTGCGCAAAGGTTTTAAACGTCGCACGGTCGCCCGGTTCGCCGTTGTCATCAAGCGGCGTGCGCCAGATAATGCCGTTGGGCGTATCGGAGGTGTACATCCAGCGGCCGTCCGGGCTGAACGCCAGACCGTTGGCACCGTGAATGTCACACTGGATAACATGCGGGGTCAGATCGTTATCCACCCTGACCAGCAGCGCGCCGTTATAGTCTCCCGGACCCCAGAAGGTGCCGGCGTAGAAGCGCCCGTGATGATCGGTGCCGCCGTCGTTAAACCGCGCCAGCGCCGGATTGCTGGGGTTATCGCACACTTTAGTAACCAGCGTGCCGTTCTCGTCCGCCAGCCAGATGGCGCTGCGCATCGCAACGATAAACCCGCCCTGCTCACGCAGTGCAAAGCATCCTACCTCCTCCGGAAAGCGCAGCACCCGGTGATCGCCGCTTGCCGGGTGATAGCGATGGATTTCTCCTTCAAGGATATCGGCCCACCATAGCGCCTGCGCTTCTTCCTGCCAGACCGGGCATTCCGGCAGATGCCCGATGTAATCGAATAGCGGTTGAGGTTCAGTCATGCTCACACTCCCGTTGCGAAAAAAAAGCCAGCGGGTTTCCCCACTGGCTTTTCAGTATATCCTGCTCTGGCGTTACTGCCGGATATCATTGGCCTGACGCAGCAGCGAGCGGCTTTCGCTCTGGAAGCGCGTGGCGTAGTCGCCAAACCAGTGCTCCACCTTGCGGAAGCTGTCGATAAACGCCTGCTTGTCGCCCTGCTCCAGCAGCGCAATGGCCTCCCCGAAGCGCTTGTAGTAGCGCTTGATCAGCGCGAGGTTATCCCCGGACGACATAATGATGTCGGCGTACAGCTGCGGATCCTGGGCAAACAGACGCCCGACCATCGCCAGCTCCAGGCGGTAAATGGGCGATGACAGCGCCAGCAGTTGCTCCAGCTGAACGTTTTCTTCCGCCAGATGCAGACCGTAGGCGAACGTCGCGAAGTGGCGCAGCGCCTGAATAAACGCCATGTTCTGATCGTGCTCCACCGCGCTGATGCGGTGCAGACGCGCACCCCAGACCTGAATCTGCTCCAGCAGCCACTGGTAGGCCTGCGGCTCGCGCCCGTCGCAGTACACCACCACCTGCTTGGCAAGGCTGCCGCTGTCCGGGCCAAACATCGGGTGCAGCCCCAGCACCGGGCCAGCGTGGGCTTTCAGCATCGCCTGCAGCGGACCGTTCTTCACCGACGCCAGGTCGACCAGGATACAGTCATCCGGCAGCGGCGGCAGCGCGGCAATTACCTCTTCGGTGACGTGGATTGGCACGCTGACGATCACCATACCCGCATCGTCTAACAGTGCCGGCGCGTTGTCCCAGTCGGCCTTTTCGAGAATGCGTACCTGGTAACCCGACAGCGTGAGCATTTTTTCGAACAGTTGCCCCATCTGCCCGCCACCGCCGACAATCACCACCGGCCGCAGCGCGGGGTGCAGCGTTTTGAAGCCTTTATCGTTCTCGCTGGAGTAGGACTCGCGCATCACGCGGCGCAGCACGTCTTCAATCAGATCCGGTGGCACGCCAAGCTTTTCCGCTTCGGCACGGCGCGACGCCAGCATTGAGGCTTCACGCTCCGGCACGTAAATCGGTAAACCATACTGGCTTTTTACTTCGCCCACCTCGGCCACCAGCTCCAGTCGCTTTGCCAGCAGGGCCAGCAACGCTTTATCTACTTCATCAATTTGATCGCGTAACGCGGTCAGTTCTGCAGCCATGTGTGCCTCTTATCCGCGCCGCGCCGACAGGGCGTTATTCAGATCCTGATGAAGCTCGCTCAGCAGCGCTTCGGTGGTTTCCCAGCTGATGCAGGCATCGGTCACCGACACGCCGTACTTCATGGCGCTGCGTGGCTGCTCGGAGGACTGATTGCCCTCGTGCAGATGGCTCTCAATCATCAACCCGATAATCGAACGGTTGCCGTCTTTGATCTGTGCGACCACGGATTCCGCCACCGCGGGCTGACGACGGTAGTCTTTATTAGAGTTGCCGTGGCTGCAGTCCACCATCAGCGCCGGACGCAGACCCGCTTTTTCCATCTCCTGCTCGCACTGCGCAACATCCGCCGGGCTGTAGTTAGGCGCTTTGCCGCCGCGCAGGATCACATGCCCGTCCGGGTTGCCCTGGGTTTGCAGCAGGCAGACCTGACCGGCCTGGTTGATACCCACAAAACGGTGCGGCATCGCCGCAGCACGCATGGCGTTAATCGCCGTAGCAAGGCTGCCGTCGGTGCCGTTTTTGAAACCTACCGGCATCGACAGGCCAGACGCCATTTCGCGGTGCGTCTGGGATTCGGTGGTACGCGCCCCGATGGCTGACCAGCTAAAGAGATCGCCGAGGTACTGCGGGCTGTTCGGATCCAGCGCTTCGGTCGCCAGCGGCAGGCCGAGGTTAACCAGCTCCACCAGCAGGCGACGCGCAATTTTCAGCCCGCCTTCCACATCAAACGAGCCGTCCATATGCGGGTCGTTGATCAGCCCTTTCCAGCCCACGGTAGTACGTGGCTTTTCAAAATAGACGCGCATAACGAGGTAGAGACTATCGCTGACCTGTTCAGACAGGGTTTTAAAACGACGAGCATATTCAATCGCGGCTTCAGGATCGTGGATCGAGCAAGGTCCACACACCACCAGCAGACGCGGATCGCGACCGGCAATAATATTCGAAATGGTCTGACGCGATTCGGCGATTTGCGCTTCCTGCGCCAGGCTGAGCGGGAATTCTGCTTTCAGCTGTTCCGGGGTGATGAGAATATGTTCGTCGGCGATATGTACGTTGTTCAGCGCGTCTTTTTGCATGATGGCGATCCTCGATGTGCTCGTTTGCGATAGTCGTTCCTCGTAGAGGAGCCATCACAATATCATAAGCGGTAAACATTTCAATCCAAAATACGTACACTTATGTTTACATTACGCATTTAATAGCTGCCTTTAATCACGAAAACACCCTAATTTTGTAAACCTATGGTTACACCCCTTCACAGGCGTCACTTTTTATTGCCGCTGACGGCTAAATACGTGGTGGCTCGCTATGCTTTAAGAAGGTATTCAGTAAGGAAACGCGCCCATGTTACGTTCAATGTTGCTCGCCATCGCTTTTATCCTGACCGGCTGTCAGCTGGCGCCCGATCTCCCCGCTTCTGATACCGGCAAAACCGACTGGTATCAGGCAGGGTATGACGATGCGATCGCCGGGGCGGTTGTTAAAGATGACGCCACCCTGGCGGCAAACTATAACGATCTGAAACCGGACCGCAGCCGCTATATGAAAGGTTATGCCAGCGGACAGAAGAAAATCTGTCAGCCTGAAGCGCTTTACGCCCGGGGCGTGAACGGCAAACTCTATCCCGCCAGCTGTGACGGGCTGAACAATGCCGGACAGCTGCGTGAGGCATGGCAGCGTGGAATGGATCAGGGCGCCCGTGACGCCCTTGAGAAAAAATAAAGCGCCGTGGCGACACGGCGCCCTGCGGTTACGTGAAAGAAGAGTGGCGCGGCGCGGGTCTGGCACTGCGCCAGCGCAGAATATCAACGATAAAGAACAGCAGCATGCTGACCCCCATCACCGGCAGCGCAATGCCCAGTCCCAGGGTTATCAGCAGCGTCAGGCATTTTCCCCCGGTTCCCAGCGCCTGCCATGTCTGAGTGATGGTTTGTGCCGGGCTGGCCGCTGCACCAGCAGGACGCTTAATCCACCACATCCGGTAGCCCACCACAATCATCACGCATAGCCCGATACCGAAAGCGATCAGCAGTAGCTGGTTCGGTAACCCGAACAGCACGCCCATATGCAGATCGACGCCCCAGCGCGTCAGCTTCGCCATCAACGGGAAATCGGCAAAGTTAACCTTATCAACCACCACCAGCGAAGCGCCATCTACCGCCACGGCGTCCACCTGCGTCGGCCAGCGGCGGTCAATTTCGGTCACGGTCCAGGCTTTACCGGCTTCGCGCGGCGGGCATATCTCCAGCATACCGGCATCAATACCCGCCCGGCGCGCCGCGGCCAGCACGCCGTCGAACTGCTGTGAGGCGATATGCAGCGTCGGCATGTCCGCCATATCGTGATGCATATGGTGTTCAGCATGGGGATCGTGCACCTCCGGGGTGGTGCCGTGCAGCGCGGTATTCACCTGCGGCGTCAGCCAGCCAAACGCGGTACGGAGCTTATCGACATTTCCCCCGGCCCACTGCGACCAGGTCAGACCGGTCGCCGAGAACAGCAGCATGCCCGCCAGCAGCACCCAACCCAGCGTGACGTGCAGCCGCCGCGTTTTCTGAAAGCGGTTCTTCAGCACTTTGCGCGGGCGAGTCATCCACCACAGCACGATGCCTCCGAGCGCGGCAACCCACATCCAGGACGCCGCCAGCTCGCTGTAGAGACGCCCGACATCGCCAAGCAGCAGCGAGCGGTGCAGATAGTCAATCCACTGGCGCAGCGGCAAGATCCCGCTGGTGCCATATACCGTCATATCCCCGCGTACTTCCAGCGTAACCGGATCGATAAAAACAGCCCGGTTTTCCGAAACGCCCAGCGCCGGGTCAGCATACATGACGCGTGTGGTTTCACCGGTTTCAGCCGCAGGACGCACGGCGTGCAGGCGCAAATGACCGCCGGTCACCTGCTGCGCAACGTCGATCTGCTCAGCCAGTGGATGCGCCGGTCCGCGCGCGTCGCTGAACAGTGCCCGGCTGTAGAATGTGTTTTCCAGCTGCGGCGTTGCCACATACAAGGTGCCGGAGAGCGCGGCGATGAAAATAAACGGACCGACGAACAGCCCGATGTAGAAATGAATACGTCGCAACAGGGTTAACCACGCCTGTCGCGGAGTGCAGGTAGCCATACTTTTTCCTTAACGGATGAAAGCCAACGCGTTACGCCGGAGCGCAACGTTTGTAAGTTATCAACGGGAGAAAGCAGGCAGGTGCGGCGGGGCGCGGGTATGGGGATAGAGCCAGGGAATAAACAGCCAGATAGAGAGGGTCGGTGGCGCAGGCGCGATGCGCTGAAGCCGCAGCGAGCCGCCCAGCATCACTACCGCCAGCATCAGCAGGCCTGGCATATGGGTGAGCAACACGCAGTAACCACATGCCCCGGCGTGCTCCATCAGCATTAAGGCATCCTGATGCTGCTGGCTGAGCGTCGGCTCAGGCGCGTCGTGATGCGCCATGCCTTCATGATGAGCGTGATGTTCCGGCATCATCATGCCCGGCATATCGTGATGCATCATCTGCACCGGCGAATGGGACGCCAGCTGCAACGTAATCGACACCAGCGGCGCAAACACGATAAGCAGCATGGCGAACAGAGCCAGGCTTGCTGCTTGCAGTGTGGTTTTACGCGGCGTCATTACGTGTGTCGATCCGGAAAATGAAAAGTGCCGGCATTGTAGCGGATTTGCTGGCGCAGTGTTACGGCTGAGGCGCGCTGGCGGGCGTTTTTACAAACGCGCATAAAAAAAGCCTGGCAGATGCCAGGCTTTTTCATTGGGATGTCGCGAAAGCGAATCTTAGTTAAGACGCTCTTTAATACGAGCAGACTTACCAGTGCGCTCACGCAGGTAGTACAGTTTAGCTTTACGTACAGCACCACGACGTTTAACAGCAATGCTGTCAACTACCGGAGAGTGAGTCTGGAAGACACGCTCAACGCCTTCGCCGTTGGAAATTTTACGAACAGTGAATGCAGAGTGCAGACCGCGGTTACGAATAGCGATAACCACGCCCTCGAATGCCTGCAGACGTTTTTTGGAACCTTCAACAACCCATACTTTCACTTCCACGGTATCACCCGGACGGAAGGAAGGTACGTCCTGCTTCATCTGCTCTTGTTCAAGTTGCTTAATAATGTTGCTCATAATTTAATCTCTTATCCTGGGTAAACTGATAATCGGGCGCGTTTTACGCTTGCCCATCATGTTTATGTTGCTGTTGTGCGTGTTCACGTTGGAACTCCGCCAGCAACCTTGCTTGCTCTTCAGTCAGAGCCAGGTTTTCCAGAAGTTCAGGTCTTCTAAGCCAGGTGCGGCCCAGCTGCTGTTTCAGACGCCAGCGGCGGATCTCTGCATGGTTACCCGACAGCAACACCGCCGGTACTTCCATGCCCTCTAACACTTCAGGACGGGTGTAGTGAGGACAATCGAGCAATCCATCCGCAAACGAATCTTCAGTTGCGGAAGCTTCATGGCCCAGTACGCCCGGAATAAACCGGGAAACCGAGTCAATCAGCGTCATTGCCGGTAACTCACCACCGCTGAGTACGTAATCACCGATTGACCATTCTTCGTCAATTTCGGTCTGGATCACGCGCTCATCGATCCCTTCGTAACGACCGCAGACCAGAATTAACTTCTGATGTGCCGCCAGTTCACTGACGCCCGCCTGATCAAGCTTGCGTCCCTGAGGTGAAAGATAGACCACCTTTGCGCCTTCGCCAGCAGCTGCTTTCGCTGCATGAATGGCATCCCGCAAGGGTTGCACCATCATCAGCATCCCCGGTCCGCCGCCGTAAGGACGTTCGTCCACGGTACGGTGCCGGTCATGAGCGAAATCACGTGGACTCCAGCTCTGGATGCTTAGCAGGCCTTTTTTTACTGCCCGGCCAGTTACCCCGTAATCGGTAATTGCGCGGAACATCTCAGGAAACAGGCTGATTATGCCAATCCACATAGTGCCGTTTCTTACCGTATTATCCGGAGGTTCAAAAACCAGGATCCCAATCTACTTCAATGGTTTGAGTAGCGAGATCGACTTTCTTGATAACCTGCCCATCGAGGAACGGAACCAGCCGCTCCTTGATACCGAACGCATCTTTCAGGTTTGCCTTGATGACGAGAACGTCATTAGACCCGGTTTCCATCATATCGATGACTTTACCGAGGCTGTATCCTTCGGTGGTGACTACCTGGCAACCGATAAGGTCTTTCCAGTAGTAATCGCCCGCGTCCAGATCCGGCAACTGCGAGGAATCCACGATAATTTCGCAATTAGTCAGTAGATTCGCGGCATCACGGTCATCAACGCCTTTCAGCTTGATAACAATGTCCTGATTGTGGTGACGCCAGCTTTCCAGCTCAACCATCTCCCACTTACCGGCACGCTGGATAAACCAGGGCTGATAATCAAAAATGCTTTCGGCGTCTTCGGTGGAGGAAAACACTCTGAGCCAACCACGAATACCGTAGGTCGAACCCATTTTCCCCAATACGATTGGGTTAACAGGAACCTGCGCTGCGAGTTGCTTGCTCATCATGACCACCGTGACAGATTAAGCTGCTTTCTGTGCTGCTTTGATCAGCGTTGCAACGCGATCGGAAATGGTCGCGCCCTGGCCAACCCAGTGAGCGATACGATCCAGATCCAGGCGGGTGCCTTCTTCTTTCTCGTTAGCGATCGGGTTGAAGAAGCCAACGCGCTCAATGAAGCGACCGTTGCGTGCATTGCGGCTATCAGTAACGACAACCTGGTAGAACGGACGCTTTTTAGCGCCGTGACGAGCTAAACGAATAGTTACCATAACATCCTCTTGTGTGAATAAAACACCGGGCCCCATCGAGGAACGGAGCCCGGCGTCATATTAAAAGCCCGAAAATTTTACTGATTTCTGGGGAAAATGCAATCTACATCTGTTAGCCGGGGGCAATCAGGCGTATATCGCGGGAGCCAGTTTGATACCGGTGTGGGTACCGTGGCCGGCGCGTACTCGCTGTGCCTGAAGACGACGAGCACGCCCCGCTGTCAGAATGGCTAATACGCCAGGCCGTTAGCGGCCCGGGAAGCCTGGCGGCATCATCCCTTTCATATTGCGCATCATTTTTGCCATGCCGCCCTTCTTCATCTTCTTCATCATGCGCTGCATGTCGTCGAACTGTTTCAGAAGGCGGTTAACGTCCTGCACCTGCATGCCGCAGCCCATCGCGATACGACGCTTGCGCGAACCTTTGATGATTTCCGGCTTCGCACGCTCTTTCAGGGTCATGGAGTTGATGATTGCCTCCATGCGCACCAGCACCTTGTCGTCCATCTGCGATTTCACGTTATCCGGGATCTGCCCCATGCCCGGCAGCTTGCCCATCAGGCTCGCCATGCCGCCCATGTTTTTCATCTGCTTAAGCTGGTCGAGGAAGTCGTTCAGATCGAAGCCGTCGCCTTTCTTCAGCTTGCTCGCCAGCTTCTCGGCCTGCGCGCGGTCAACTTTGCTTTCGATATCTTCGATAAGCGACAGCACGTCGCCCATGCCGAGGATACGCGAGGCGATACGGTCCGGGTGGAACGGCTCCAGCGCTTCGGTTTTCTCGCCGACGCCGAGGAATTTAATCGGCTTACCGGTGATGTTACGAATTGAGAGCGCCGCACCGCCGCGGGCGTCGCCGTCCACTTTGGTCAGCACCACGCCGGTAAGCGGCAGCGCTTCGTTAAACGCCTTCGCGGTGTTCGCCGCATCCTGACCGGTCATGGCATCGACCACGAACAGGGTTTCCACCGGGTTAATCGCGGCGTGAACCTGTTTGATCTCGTCCATCATCGCTTCGTCAACGTGCAGACGACCGGCGGTATCCACCAGCAGCACGTCGTAGAACTTCAGCTTAGCTTCTTTCAGAGCCGCGTTAACGATGTCGATCGGCTTTTGCGCTACGTCGGACGGGAAGAAATCAACGCCGACCTGCTGCGCCAGGGTTTCCAGCTGTTTGATCGCCGCCGGGCGATAGACGTCCGCCGAGACCACCATTACTTTCTTCTTGTGCTTCTCGCGCAGGAACTTACCCAGCTTACCGACGCTGGTGGTTTTACCGGCACCCTGCAGGCCCGCCATCAGCACCACCGCAGGCGGCTGCGCGGCCAGGTTGAGGCTCTGGTTCTCCTCCCCCATCGCGCTGACCAGCTCGCTACGCACGATCTTCACAAACTCCTGACCCGGGGTCAGGCTCTTATTCACTTCATGACCAACCGCTTTCTCTTTAACGCGGTTGATAAAATCACGCACTACCGGCAGCGCAACGTCCGCTTCCAGCAGCGCCATACGCACTTCGCGTAGGGTTTCTTTAATATTGTCTTCGGTGAGGCGCCCGCGGCCACTGATGTTGCGCAGCGAGCGCGACAAACGATCGGTTAAATTATCAAACATGGTCTTTGCCTGAGGTTGTCACTTAAGGCCGCCGCAGCGACATCTGGAGAATAATGGCCCGGAGTATAACATGAAGCCGCTGTTATGCGATGTAAGCAACGGTTGGAGCGCGCCGCCGCTGGCGCTATACTGCTTCTCTTTCTCAATTGCCGACAACCGACACTACAATATGCCTGTTTTTGCACTGCTTGCGCTTGTTGCCTACTCCATCAGCCTGGCGCTGATCATTCCCGGCCTGCTCACAAAGAACAGCGCATGGCGCCGCATGGCAATCCTTTCCGCGGTGATCGCGCTTATCTGCCACGCGCTGGCGCTGGAAGCCCGTATCTTTCCGGACGACGACAGCGGTCAGAACCTGAGCCTGCTGAACGTCGGGTCGCTGGTGAGCCTGATGATCTGCTCGGTGATGACCTTTGTCGCCTCGCATAACCGCGGCTGGCTGCTGCTGCCGATCGTCTACTCGTTTGCGCTGATTAACCTCGCGCTGGCCGCCTTTGTGCCCAACGAGTACATCACCCATCTGGAAGGCACCCCGGGGATGATGGTGCATATCGGGCTGTCGCTGTTCTCGTATGCTACGCTGATTATCGCCGCGCTCTATGCGCTGCAGCTGGCGTGGATCGACTACCAGCTGAAAAACAAACGGCTGATTTTCACCAGCGAAATGCCGCCGCTGATGGGCATAGAGCGCAAAATGTTCCACATCACCCAGGTGGGCGTGGTCCTGCTGACGCTGACGCTCTGCACCGGTTTGTTCTATATGCATAACCTGTTCAGCTCGGAAAACATCGACAAGGCCGTGCTCTCTATCCTGGCGTGGTTTGTCTATATCGTGCTGCTGTGGGGCCACTATCATGAAGGCTGGCGCGGACGCCGCGTGGTCTGGTTCAACGTGACCGGCGCAACGCTTCTCACACTCGCTTATTTCGGTAGCCGTATGATTCAGGAATTCATCCGCTAACCTTCACTCTTTACAGGACACACTTTTGGAACACATCTCAACCACCACGCTGATCGTCTCCCTGATCGTCATGGTGGTGGTCTCGGCTTATTTCTCCGGTTCAGAAACCGGCATGATGACCCTCAATCGCTACCGGCTGCGCCACCAGGTAAAACAGGGCAACCGCGCTGCCCGTCGCGTCGAGAAGCTGCTGCGCAAGCCGGATCGCCTTATCAGCCTGGTCCTCATCGGCAATAACCTGGTTAACATCCTCGCCTCGTCCATCGCGACCATCGTCGGCATGCGCCTTTACGGCAACGCGGGCGTCGCCATCGCTACCGGTATCCTGACGTTCGTGGTGCTGGTGTTTGCCGAAGTGCTGCCGAAAACCATCGCCGCGCTTTATCCGGAAAAGGTCGCCTTCCCCAGCAGCGTGCTGCTCGGCCCGCTGCAGATCCTGATGATGCCGCTGGTGTGGCTGCTGAATATGGTGACCCGCCTGCTGATGCGCCTCGGCGGTATTAAGGTGGACAATGTCGTCAGCGCCGCGCTCAGTAAAGACGAGCTGCGCACGCTGGTTAACGAATCGAATTCGAAGCTCTCGCGCCGCAACCAGGACATGCTGCTGTCGGTGCTCGATCTGGAGAAAGTCAGCGTCAACGACATCATGGTGCCGCGCAATGACATCGTCGGGATTGATATTAACGACGACTGGAAATCCATCGTGCGCCAGCTCACCCACTCCCCTCACGGGCGCATTGTGCTGTATCGCGATTCGCTCAACGACGCCATCGGCATGCTGCGTATGCGCGAAGCATGGCGGCTGATGGCGGAGAAAAATGAGTTCACCAAAGAGGTGATGCTGCGCGCGGCGGATGAGATCTACTACGTCCCGGAAGGCACGCCGCTCAGCATGCAGCTGGTGAAATTCCAGCGCAACAAGAAAAAAGTCGGGCTGGTGGTTAACGAGTACGGCGATATTCAGGGGCTGGTGACGGTGGAAGATATTCTGGAAGAGATTGTCGGCGACTTCACTACCTCTATGTCGCCGGGTCTGGCGGAAGAGGTTATCCCTCAGGACGACGGCTCGGTGCTGATTGAAGGCAGCGCGAATATTCGTGAAATCAATAAAGCGTTTAACTGGCATCTGCCAGAGGACGATGCGCGGACCGTGAACGGGATGCTGCTTGAAGCGCTGGAGGAGTTCCCGCAGGCCGGTACGCAGGTGCGCATCAACCAGTACGATATCGAGATCCTCGACGTGCAGGAGAATATGATTAAGCAGGTGAAAGTGGTGCCAGTGAAAGCGCTGCGCGAGAGCGTGGCGGAATAGCGATATTCCCCTCTCCCACAGGAGAGGGGAGCGCGGGGCTTACGCCTTCGCTTTAGCGACGGTCACCATCGCAGCGCGAATGGTACGTCCGTTGAGCGTGTAGCCCTTCTGCATTACGCCCAGCACGTGGTTCGGCGCAACCTCTTCAGACTCCACCATGGCAATGGCCTGATGCACGTTCGGGTCCAGCGCGACGTTGGTCTCGTTGATCACTTCCACACCGAACTTGCGCACCACGTCGAGCATGGATTTCAGGGTCAGCTCAATGCCTTCCACCATCGGCGCCATCTCGGCATTAGATTTGTCCGCCACTTCCAGCGCGCGATCGAGACTGTCGATCACCGGCAGCAGTTCGTTGACGAACTTCTCCAGCGCGAATTTATGCGCCTTCTCGATATCCTGTTCGGTGCGGCGACGCAGGTTTTCCATTTCCGCTTTGATACGCAGCACGCCGTCGCGCTCACGGGTTTGCGCGTCAACAAGCTGTGCCTCAAGTGCGGCAATCTGCTCATCGCGCGGATCCACCTGTTCAGCGGAATCGGCGGTTTCAACAGCCTCAACCTCGTCCTGCTGCTGATCCTTGATGATTTCTTCCGGGGCTTGCCCCTCAGGCGTTTTCTGTTCTTTACTACTCATGAAATTCTCCGCGTTTTTTCGCATTCAACTCGCTAACCTGGATTATTATGGGGATCAGTTTCCGGGTTTCAAGGGAACCTGACGTTTTGAGTCAACCAATCTGCACAAGGACCACCAGCAAAATGAATAATCATTTCAAGTGTATCGGTATTGTCGGACATCCACGCCATCCTACCGCCCTCACCACACATGAAATGCTCTGGCGCTGGCTCGATCAGCAGGGGTACGACGTTATCGTCGAACAGCAGATTGCCCAGGAACTGAAGCTGCAGCACGTCAGAACCGGAACCCTGGCAGATATCGGTCAGTATGCCGATCTCGCCGTGGTGGTCGGCGGCGACGGCAACATGCTGGGCGCCGCGCGTACCCTGGCGCGCTACGATATTAAAGTTATTGGCATCAACCGCGGCAACCTCGGTTTTCTCACCGACCTTGACCCCGATAACGCCCAACAGCAGCTCGCCGACGTGCTCGACGGGCATTACATTGCCGAGCAGCGCTTTTTGCTGGAAGCACAGGTGTGCCAGCAGGATTGCCAGACCCGCATCAGTACCGCCATTAACGAAGTGGTGCTGCATCCGGGCAAAGTCGCGCACATGATCGAGTTTGAAGTCTATATAGATGAAAAATTCGCCTTCTCCCAGCGCTCGGACGGATTAATTATTTCCACCCCCACCGGATCGACCGCCTATTCGCTCTCCGCCGGCGGCCCCATCCTCACCCCTTCGCTTGATGCCATAACCCTGGTGCCGATGTTCCCGCATACGCTGTCGGCGCGCCCGCTGGTGATCAACAGCAGCAGCACCATTCGCTTGCGCTTTTCCCACCGCCGCAGCGATCTGGAGATCAGCTGCGACAGCCAGATCGCGCTGCCCATTCAGGAAGGCGAAGACGTGCTTATCCGCCGCTGCGACTACCACCTCAACCTGATACACCCAAAAGACTACAACTATTTCAATACGTTAAGCTCTAAACTGGGCTGGTCTAAAAAATTGTTCTGATTTTGTGCGAAGCCGCTTTACTGTATAAAAAACCAGATTATACTGTACGAAAACACAGTCATGTTAGTTTATACAGGAAGACGGCTATGCTGGCACAACTGACCATCAGCAATTTCGCAATCGTTCGTGAGCTGGAAATCGATTTTCACGCCGGGATGACGGCCATCACCGGTGAAACCGGTGCGGGTAAATCCATCGCGATTGATGCGCTCGGCCTGTGCCTCGGCGGTCGTGCGGACGCAGACATGGTGCGTCCCGGTGCTGGTCGCGCAGATCTCTGCGCACGCTTCTCCCTGAAAGACACCCCTGCGGCGTTGCGCTGGCTGGAAGCGAACCAGCTTGATGATGGGCGTGAGTGTTTACTCCGCCGCGTTATCAGCAGCGACGGTCGCTCCCGCGGTTTTATCAACGGCACCGCCGTGCCGCTGTCACAGCTGCGCGAACTGGGTCAGCTGTTGATCCAGATCCACGGTCAGCACGCGCACCAGCTACTGCTTAAGCCCGATCACCAGAAAACCCTGCTTGATGGCTATGCAGGTGAGCATGCGCTCACTCAAAAGATGGCGGCTACCTACCGCGAATGGCACCAGAGCTGCCGTGCGCTGGCCCAGCACCAGCAGCTGAGCCAGGAGCGCGCCGCCCGTGCGGAACTGCTCGCCTACCAGCTTAAAGAGCTGAACGAATTTAACCCGCTGCCGGGAGAGTTCGAGCAGATCGATGAAGAATATAAGCGCCTTGCCAACAGCGGCCAGCTGCTCTCCACCAGCCAGCAGGCGCTCAACGCGCTGGCCGATGGTGAAGACAGCAACCTGCAAAGCCAGCTCTACAGCGTGCGCAACATGGTCACCGAACTGATCGGGATGGACGATAAGCTCTCCGGCGTGCTGAACATGCTTGAAGAGGCGGCGATTCAGATTAGCGAAGCCAGCGACGAGCTGCGCCACTACTGCGAGCGTCTCGATCTCGATCCTAATCGCCTGTACGAACTGGAGCAGCGCATTTCGCGTCAGATTACCCTTGCCCGTAAGCATCACATTGCTCCAGAAGCGCTGCCGGCGTTTCACGCCTCGCTGCTGGAAGAGCAGCAGCAGATGGACACCCAGTCCGATACCCTGGACGCGCTGATGCAGGCGGTGTCGGTGCAGCATCAGCAGGCGCTGGAGACGGCGCACCAGCTGCATGATGCCCGCGTCAAATACGCCGCAGAGCTGAGCGAGCTGATCACCGAGAGCATCCACTCTCTGTCGATGCCGCACGGCCAGCTGCTGATTCAGGTGGAATTTGACGAGCACCACCTGACCGCCGAGGGCGCCGACCGTATCGATTTCCGCGTCAGCACCAACCCGGGCCAGCCGCTTCAGGCGTTGTCAAAAGTGGCTTCTGGCGGCGAACTGTCGCGTATCGCGCTTGCGATTCAGGTGATTACGGCACGTAAGATGGAAACCCCGGCGCTGATCTTCGATGAAGTGGACGTGGGGATCAGCGGCCCGACGGCGGCGGTGGTAGGTAAGCTGCTGCGTCAGCTAGGGGAATCAACGCAGGTGATGTGCGTTACCCACCTGCCGCAGGTGGCGGGCTGTGGCCATCAGCATTTCTTCGTCAGCAAAGAAACCGATGGCGCGATGACCGAAACCCACATGCAGCCGCTGGATAAACGTGCGCGTCTGCAGGAGCTGGCTCGCCTGCTGGGCGGCAGCGAAGTTACCCGCAATACCCTCGCCAACGCTAAAGAGCTGCTGGCAGCATAACGGTTAAGTCCCGATGACACGGGTGGGGCGCCCCACCCGTTCCCCGTACAAAAAGAGAGCAGTTACGTCGTTAAATTGTCATATGGGCAGAAATTTGCTCAACTTTTTTCGACTATCAGGGTCATAGTGAAGCGGCTTAAGGTTTCAAACTGCCTGAAGGTTTATTATCATCGGTATATTACGATTACGAATGCGCCGCGTTCTGTTCGGGCCCCAAAAGGAATCAAATCACTATGCGCTGTAAAACGCTGACTGCTGTCGCAGCGGTTCTTCTGATGTTAACCGCCGGCTGTTCCACTCTGGAGCGAGTGGTTTACCGCCCCGACATTAACCAGGGCAACTACCTGGCACCTACCGACGTGTCTAAAGTGCGCGTGGGGATGACCCAGCAGCAGGTGGCTTACGCCCTGGGTACGCCGATGATGTCCGATCCGTTCGGAACCAACACCTGGTTCTACGTTTTCCGCCAGCAGCCTGGCCATGAAGGCGTGACCCAGCAGACGCTGACGCTCACCTTTAACAGCAATGGCGTGCTGACCAACATCGACAACAAGCCGCAGCTGACGAAGCAGTAAGCGCGAGCGATGTTATAAAACAAAGACGTGACAAAACATCGATGTTCAAAACAAAAAAGGTGCCTGAGGCACCTTTTTTTATCGGCTGACAGAACAGCGGCGAGACGGCGTTACTTCTTCGCCGAGCGCTCCGCACGCTGGCGACGCAGCTCTTTTGGATCGGCAATCAGCGGGCGATAAATCTCCACCCGATCGCCATCCTGCACCGTATCACGCAGCTTTGCCGCGCGGCTGTAGATGCCGACCTTATTCTTTTTAAGATCGATATCAGGACGCAGCTCCAGCAGGCCCGACGCCACGATGGCATCTTCAAGCGTCGCACCTTCGCTCAGCGTCACTTTACGCAGGTACTGCTTTTCAGGCAGCGCGTAAACGACCTCAACGGCGATCTCACCCGGCACTGTAGACCTCTTTGGCACGGTTGGTGAACGCACTCACCATGTTAGACGCCAGCTCTTTAAAGATGCGGCCAAACGCCAGTTCGATGAGTTTGTTGGTGAACTCAAAGTCGAGTGAGAATTCGATGCGACACGCATCCGGGCTGAGCGGGGTAAATTTCCAGCCACCCATGAGCTTTTTAAAGGGGCCATCAACCAGATGCATCAGAATGCTTTGATTGCTGGTTAGCGTATTCCGGGTTGTGAACGTTTTGCTGATCCCGGCCTTCGAGACTTCCACCGCAGCGGTCATCTGGTTGGGGCTTGATTCCAGCACGCGGCTTCCTACGCAGCCGGGGATAAACTCCGGGTAGGATTTCACGTCGTTCACTAACTGATACATCTGCTCGGCGCTGTATGGCACCAGGGCAGTACGACTAATCTGCGGCATAGCATTTCCTGCGATTCATAGGACCCATAAATAATAACATTTATCATCGACTAAAGAAAAACGCTACGCCGGAACTCATGCTAAGATATCCGTTTCCGTCCCACCGGATGGGGTGTCTTTGAACTACTGGATTACGTATACTGAGCGCCATTATGACGAAGAAAAAATCAAACAAACCAGGCTCAGCCACCATCGCGCTTAACAAGCGCGCCCGCCACGAATATTTCATCGAAGAAGAATTTGAAGCGGGTCTGGCTCTGCAGGGCTGGGAAGTAAAATCCCTGCGCGCCGGTAAAGCGAACATCAGCGACAGCTATGTCACGCTCATTGAAGGCGAAGCGTACCTGTTCGGCTCTCATTTCATTCCGCTTAACGTGGCTTCCACCCACGTGGTCTGCGATCCGACCCGCACCCGTAAACTGCTGCTCAATCAGCGCGAGCTGGACAACCTCTACGGGCTGGTGAAGCGTGACGGTTATACCGTGGTAGCGCTGTCGCTGTACTGGAAGAACGCCTGGTGCAAAGTAAAAATCGGCGTGGCGAAAGGTAAGAAACAGCACGACAAGCGTTCCGACCTGAAAGAGCGCGAGTGGCAGCTCGACAAAGCCCGCATCATGAAAAACGCCGGGCGCTGATACCCGGCTTTCGCTTCTGCGCAGGGTGGGTGAACCCCACCGCTGCTCCACACTGCGCGAAGAGCCTGTAGGGTGGGTAAGCGCCAGCGCACCCACCACAGCCCTATCGCAGCGTCGCACCGCCCCCAGGGTGGGTAAGCGCCAGCGCACCCACCACTACCCTACCCCGCGTTAACGCTCGCGCAGCGCTTCTTTCACCTTATTCAGCGGCTTAATCAGATAATCGAGCACCGTTTTCTGCCCGGTTTTGATCTCCACGTTCGCTACCATCCCCGGCAGGATTGGGAACACTTTCCCGGCGCGGTTCTGTAGCTCCGCTTTTTGGGTGCGCACGTAAACCCGGTAATAGAACTGATCGCGCTTAACCTCATCCTGCAGGGTATCCGGCGACACCACCTCTACCGTGCCGTCGAGATTGCCGTAGATGGACGAGTCATAGGCCGTGACCTTTACCGTCGCCGGCAACCCCGGACGGATATAGGCGATGTCGCGCGGGTTGATGCGCGTTTCCACCAGCAGCTGATCCTCCAGCGGCACAATCTCCATCAGCTTGCCGCCGGGCTGTACCACGCCGCCTACCGTCGTCACCTGCACGTCCTTAACGATGCCGCGCACCGGCGAATAGAGCGACGCGCGGGTCACCTGATCCTCTTTCCCCGCCATCACCTGCAGCTGGGCATCAAGATCGGCGTTGTTTTTCACCTGCTCCTCGCGAGCGCGGACCGCAAACTGGTTGCGCGCCTCGTCAATCTTCCCTTTCAGCTCCGCCGCCTGGCGCTGCAGGCGTATCACCTCCACCTCGCTGGCCGCGCCTTTCGCCACCAGCGGCTGGGTCATGCGCAGCTCCGACATCACCAGCTGCCAGGTTTTTTGCAGGTTAGCCACGGTTTCATTCAGGGTACGACGGCGCGACTCATACAGCTGACGCTCGCGCGCCACCAGATCCGGCTCGCGCATCGACTCCGGGCTGAAGCGCAATGGCTCGCCGGTCAGCTCGGAGCGCAAACGCTCGCTGGAAGCACGCAGCGCCCGCACCCGGGCCGCCGCTTCACCAAAGTTAGACGCAAAGCGCGTCGGATCCAGCCGGGCCAGCAGCTGCCCGCGCTCGACAATATCCCCTTCGTTCACCAGCAGCGCATTGACGATGCCGCCGTCGAGGCTCTCGATAACCTGCGCATGGGTGGAGGGGGTGATTTTCCCGGTACCGACCGTCACTTCGTCGAGGGTCGCGAACCACGCCCAGACGAAAAACACCACCAGCCCGGCCAGCGTCAGCCAGATCACCGACGAGTAAAACCGCCCCTGGCGCGCCAGATCTTCCTGCATTGTCAGTTGACTCATCGCGCGCTCCTTCAGGCCACCGAGGCCACGTTGCTGTTACGTTGGGCCTGCTTAAGCAGCTGATCGCGCGGGCCATCGGCGATCACTTTCCCGTTCTCCATCACGATGATGCGATCCACCAGGTTGAGCAGCGCCGGGCGGTGCGTCACCAGCACCAGCGTGCGCCCGGTGAGCCACTGCTGGAGCTGGCGGATCACCTGCGCTTCGAGCTGCTCATCCATTGAGGCGGTAGGTTCATCCAGCAGCACGATCTGCGGATTGCGTACGATCAGGCGGCTGAGCAGCACCATCTGGCGCTGACCGCCGGACAGTCCGCGCCCGCCTTCGTTGATCAGGCGGTCGAGGCTCGCTGCATCCTGCTGCACCATGCTGAGCGCGCCGCTGATGCGCAGCGCCTGCAGCAGTTCGGCTTCGGTGGCGTTCGGGTGGCCGAGCATCAGGTTCTGGCGCAGGGTGCCGAAGAACAGGCGTGAATCCTGGGAAAGAAAGCCCACCTGGCGGCGCACGTCGCGCGGATCGATATGCGCCAGATCGACGCCGTCGATAATCACCTTCCCTTTGGTGGCGATGGACTGCCCGGCCAGCAGACGCAGCAGCGTCGATTTACCGGCCCCGACCTTACCGAGGATCGCCACGCGTTCACCGGGCTTGATCTCCAGCGACGGGATCTGAATCGCCTGATCGCCCTTCTCTTCGTCATAGCTGTACTGCACCTGCTGGAACTGGAAGTGCCCCGCCAGCACCGGGCAGTGCGCCATTTTCTTCTGGTTGTCGTTATCCAGCGGCTTCTTCAGCAGCTCGTTGAGGCCGCTCATCGCGGTTTTGGCATGCTGCCAGCGCGAAAAGACCATCGTGAGCTGCATCAGCGGCGCAATGGTGCGCGACGAGAGCAGGCTACAGGCCACCAGCGTCCCGGTGGTGATCTGCCCGTCCATCACCAGATAGCAGCCGAACACCAGCATGCTGGCGTAAGTCATCTGCTGTACGGTGGAAGCCCAGCCGCTCAGGCGTGCACCCCAGACGCGCTGCTTCATGCCGATACTGGCCCCGACGCTGTGGGTGTGCTCCCACTGGCGCTGAAAGTACGGCTCCGCCTGCAGGGATTTGATGTCTTCGATACCTTCAATCGACTCCACCAGTACCGCGTTGCGGATCGCGCTCTCGCGCATCCCCTCTTTCGCCAGCTTTGCCATCGGCCACTGCACCAGAATGCCGGGAATGACGATCAGCGGAATGGCGATCAGCGGGATCGCCACCAGTTGGCCGCCTACCAGCGCCATGATGCCGAGGAACAGCAGCACAAAGGGAATGTCCATCGCCGCACCGACGGTGGTGGAAGTCAACAGCTCGCGCACCTGATCGATCTCACGCAGCTGCGCCATAAAAGATCCGGTGGATTTAGGGCGGGCATCGTTTTTGATCGCCATTGCCCGGGCAAAGAACAGCGAGGAGACGTTGAGATCGATGTGTTTCCCCATGATGTCCGAAACGTGGGTACGCGCCAGGCGGATGAAGAATTCCAGCAACGCAGCGAGGATCACGCCAAAGAACAGCACCCATAACGTGGGAAACGACTGGGCGGGGATCACCCGATCGTAGACCTGCATCGAGAACAGAATGCCGCCAAGCGCCAGCACGTTGCCGATGATCGACGCCAGTGAGATCTCAAACAGCTTGCGGCCGGTATGACGAAAGTGCCGCCAGAACCAGTGCGGCTCCCAGGGTTTAGTGAAGTCATCAATGCGCGCATCGCGTCCGCGCGCGGCGATGCCGAGCATCACCACATCGCCTTTAGCACGCTCCAGCAAAGTTTCCAGCGCCTCTTCACGCACCAGATCGCCGCCTTCGCTGAGCCAGTAACTGGCCAGCCCGTCGGCGTCGAGCGCTTCAAGCAGCATCAGCCCGCCGCTCTCCAGCTCCACGATCACTGGCAGGGACTGGGCGCTCCAGCGCACGCGCTCTTTCTGCACGATGCGCATCTGTAAACCCATCAGGCCGCTCATGCGCTCCAGGCGCTGGGAGAGCGGTAAATTTTCAAACCAGCGCATTTGCTGGCGAACTGCAGGGGCGTCGGCGGGCAGGCCGAAGCGCCCCGCCGCGCGGACCATCGCGCTTATCCAGCTTTCAGTATCCGGACGTTCTGACATCACGTACTCCTTTTCCCGGTGTCACGCTTACAGCGCGGGCAGGTCATCACCCGTAACGCGGGTACGTTCAATACCCAACATGTCGAGCAGGTTATCGGCGGCGGCGGCGTAGCGCACCGCGGCATCCCAGGCGTCATAGCGGGCGGTGATCGCCGAGCTGTCGGCCTGGAACACATCCTGTTCGATACTCAGCAGATCGTTCAGGCTGCGTTTGCTGAGGCGATACTCATCCCGGTAGACGCCGCGTGCGCTTTCGGCGCTGTTAAACTGCAGCTCGCCGGCCCGCTGACGGGCCTGCGCACCGGTGAGATCGGCCCAGGCGGTGGCGGCCCGCTGGTTGATATCCAGCTTACTGGCTTCCACGTCGGCACGGGCGCTGGCGCGATCCCCTTCCGCCGCATCGACCCGGGCGTTAACCGCCCCGCCCTGATACAGCGGGGCATCCACCACCAGCTGCACCTGGTCATCCCAGTAGTTGCCGCCGTCGTTCTGGTAGCGGGTGCGCCCCGCCTGCACCGAGAGCGTTGGCAGATGCTGGGCCTGGGCCTGACGAATGCGGTCTTCCGCCGCCAGCTGCTTCGCCTGGGCGCTGCGTACCGCGCTGTTGCGCTCGTAGGGCAGAGTTTTCAGGGAGATCTCCTGACGCAGCAGATCTTCCGGCAGATCGGGCAGCGACTGGGCCATCACGCCGGTGAGCACGCTGAGCGCCGCCTGGGCGGAGCGCATCTGGGCGCGGTACTGCTCGTAGCTGGCGTTCATGCCGGCAATGCGGGTTTGCGCCTGCAGCACGTCAGACTGGGAACTCAGCCCGGCATCGGCGCGCAGGTTAGCCATCTCCTGCACCGCTTTCAGTGAGTCGATGTTGCGCTTTGCTGCTTCGGTCAGCGCCTGATAGCGCTTCACCTGCAAATAGGCTTGCAGGGTTTCCATGCCGACCTCGTTCAGGGTGCTGTAGAGCTGGTAGCGGTAGGCATCGGAGAGATTTTCCTGCTCGTCGATGCTGCCGCCGGTTTTACCGAAGTCGTAGATAAGCTGTTTGAGATTGATACCGCCTGCGGCGTTACTGTTGAGCGAGCCGGCGGAGTCGGTGCGGTGGTTGCGACCGGCGTTACCCTGGAGGGAGATTTGCGGGAACCAGGCGCTCTGGGCTTCATCAAGATTGGCATGCCCGACCTGGATTTGCGCTGAGGCCTGCGCGATTTTAGGATTGCGGGCGAAAGCACGCAGGATCGCCTCTTTTATGGTGAGTCTGGCCTGGAGCTGCTCACCGGGGGGCGCCTGCCAGTTGAAATTCTCCTCGCCAGACGCATACGGGCTGAGCCCACCCGTCATCCCGAGCAGCGCCAGTACTACCAACGCCACCCGACCGGGTTTTACTTTTCTCATTGTTCCACCTTACCCCTGCCCGCAACCGGGCGACGTGGTGATATTGTTAATATTATCAATAGCATCAGCAGCAAGGCCTCCTCCCTGAGGCCGCCATGCGTTACACCATATTGACGTGCAGGCCGTGCTGGATAAGTACGTCACCCAGCGTGTTGCCCTGCCCGCTGTTGTGCCAGACGTCGAACTGCACGCCGTCCACTTCGCGCTGGCCGCTTACCGCCCAGATATCCCCGTTGCCGTGCACCAGATTTACCCGATCGCCGTCGCTGCCTTTGATGATCAGGTCATCTTCAGGCCGGTCGGTGATTGACAGTGCGCCGTTAGCGTCCAGCGTGATGCTGTTGGTCCCGGATTTCCCGAGGTCAACAATCTCAATATGCTGAATTTTGCTGCCGAGTCCGATGAGGTCCAGCGTCAGGTTGACGCCGTCCAGCACCAGGGTATCCACCCCTGCGCCGCCGTCGATCTGCGAGAAATCCAGGCCGGAAAGGTGGATGGTGTCGCTGCCGGTACTGCCCTCGACGCTATCACCGCTTTGCTGCTGCCCATCGGCCAGGGTGATGCTTACCCCTCCAATAGTGTAGGCATCATCTGCGGTTTGCGCGGCGGCAGAATCGCTTTCTGCGACGGTGGCAGCCGTAGCCGTTGCCGCAAGGGTGTGATCGGCGCGTTCTTCGCTGGTGGCTGTGGTCACGGTGTGCTGCTCATCCGCCTGCAACGAGAAGGCGATCTCATCCGCCGAGGCGGTGGCTGCCATCAGGCCCGCCGGCGGCGTGGTGGAGATGATCTGCCCACCCAGCCCGACGTTGAGGTAACCGGTGTTTCCCGCCGCATCGGTAGCGTAGATATTGAGCACGCTGGAGAGCGACAGCAGCTCCAGAATGTTCAGCCCCAGCCCGATGTTGGCGCTCCAGTTACCGTTGGCGTCGGTCTTCGCGGTCGTGCTCACGGTGCCGTTGAGCAGCGAGAGGTGCACAATCGAGTTCGGCGCCAGGTTGCGTGAACCCCCGCTCAGGGTCAGGCCTTTGCTCAGCAGCGTCAGCAGGTTGAGGCTTGCCAGCGGGTTGAAGGTCAGCTCCGGCGTGGTGAGTTTCACCGTAACGTCGGCACTGGTGCTGTTGGTGTTCCCCACCTTATCCGTGACCGCCACGCCGACTTTCAGCGCGCCGTTGGTTAGCCCCTGCAGAATGTTGCTGGCAACCGGCAGCGACCAGGTGCCGTCCGGGTTCACCGTGGCGTTGTAGGCGGTTCCGCCCAGGGTAACCACCACTTTTGCGCCGTCGGTGATACCGCCGGAGATGCGTCCGGACAGCGTCTGGGTGCCCGCGGCCTCGCTCACGTTAAGGAAGCCATCGTTACCGAACAGCGAACCGAGCGAGATGGTGGGCAGGCTGTGGGTGATCACGTTCACCAGACCACTGGTGCTCGCCGCGTTCCCCGCCGGGTTGGTCAGGCTGGCGTTTACCGTCAGGGTGCCGTCGAGCAGCGCACCGAGATCGGTTTTCGGTACCGACACCGACCAGCCGCCGTCCGCGCCTACCGTGGTCTGGTAGGTTTTGCCGCCGAGGCTGATGTTCACCAGCGATCCCACCGCATTGGTACTGGTCCCGGTGATCACCTGGGCGTTAAGAATATCCGCCGCGCTCAGGCCGCCATCCCCGAACAGCGAGTTAATCACCAGCGAAGGAACCTGCTGGATCGCCACCGCCAGGTTCTGGGTGGCGCTGGCGACGTTGCCTGCCACATCCTTCGCCGTCACGCCTACGGTCAGCGTGCCGTCCTGCAGCCCTTGCAGGCTGGCGGTCGGCAGCGGCAGACGCCAGGTACCGTCGGCTGCCACGGTGGTGTTAAAGGTCAGGCCGCCAAGCGTGATAGTGAGCGCCGTGCCTGCCGCCAGGTTGCTGGTGGTCCCGCTCAACAGTTGTGGGTTGAGCAGATCCGCGAGGCTCAGGTTGCCATCGCCAAACGGCGTCGCGAGCGTCACCGTCGGAACCGCATTGATGATGGCATTCACCAGCTGCGAGCCGGTGCCGACGTTGCCGACTTCATCCCGCACGCTGACGCTGACGTTAACGCCGCCGTCAGTCAGGCCTTGCAGCGTGGCTGGCGGTACGCTGATTGACCAGGTTCCGTTGGTGATGGTGCCGGTCAGGGTTTCGCTGCCGATACGCAGCGTCACCGTGCCATTCGCCAGGCTGGAAACCCCGGAGATAGTCTGCGCCACTCCCGCTTCCGCCTGGCTCAGGAAGCCATCGCCGCCAAACAGCGAGTTAATGGCAACCGTCGGCAGGTTAGCCAGCCCGACCTTAATTGACGGGCCGGTCGTGGTGGAGGTGTTGCCGTCCGGCGTACGCAGGGTCACGCTGGTGGCGAGGGTGCCGTCCGCCAGCCCGACCAGGTCCGCCGGGTTAACGTTGATGGCGAAGGTGCCGTTGGCGGCCACCAGCCCGGCAAAGGTTTTGCCGCCGACGGTAACGTTCACCGTCGAGCCGACCGGCGCGTTACCCACGGTGCCGCTAATGGTCTGGGTGACCAGCGCATCGGCGGCGCTCAGCAGGCCATCACCAAACACCGTCACGGCATTCAGCACCGGGCGCAGCAGATCCAGCGACACGTTGCCGCCCGCCTGAGCGGTGTTGCCGTAGGTATCCGTTGCGGTGACGGTTACGCCGACGTTACCGCTGCCCAGCCCTTCCAGCGCGGCGCGTACCGCCTCCGGCAGAGCAATTGACCATTTACCGGTGTTATCCACGTTGGTGGTAAAGGCGGTGGTATCGCCGATTTTAATTGTCAGCGTGCGGCCGTTCAGCCCGCTGGCGGTGCCGCTGATCACCCCGTTAAGCAGCTCCGGGATGCTCAGAATGTTGTCCCCGAACAGCGGATTCAGCACGATCGAGGGCTGAACGTTGGCGGCAACGGTGAGATTCGTGCTGCCGGTGGTGACGTTGCCCGCGTTATCGGTCACCCTCACCCCGAGAGCAATCTGCCCGTCCGGCAGCGTGCCGAGTAGTGTGGACGGCAGCTCCGCCGTCCACTGCCCCAGTTCGTTAACCACGGCGTTGAAGGTGCGCCCGGCCAGGGTGACCACGACGCTGGCGACGTTTTCTGCATTCGTGAGGGTACCGGTCACGGTCTGGTTCAGCCCGCTTTCGACCAGGTTAATGGCGTTATCCACGCCCACCAGGATATCGCCGACCACCGGCAGATCCGTCAGCGCCAGGCCAACGTCGATGATCTCATTGGTGGTGTTGCCGTTCGCGTCGGTAACGTCCACGTTGAGCTGCACGGTGTCTGTCACCAGCCCTTCCCACAGGCTCGGCGGCAGGTCGATGCTGAAGCGTCCGTCCGGGCCAACCACGCCCACCGGGATCTCAATATCGGTCCCGGCGATGGTGACGCGTACCGTCGCCCCGCGTGAATCCCCGCTGACCTGCCCGGTCAGGGTCTGGGTCACCAGCGATTCGGCGACGTTAAGGATGCCGTCGCCGCCGAACAGATCGTCCACCAGCACGCCAAGCCCCTTGTTCAGCGCCACGTTCAGACCGACGCTGTTCGAGGCGGTGTTACCCGCCGCATCGGTAGTGGTGATGGCAATGACCTGCGGCCCGTCGGTCAGCGTAGTGAGATCCAGTTCCGGGAAGGTGTAGCTCCAGTTGCCGTCCTGACCGACGGTGGAGGTCCACTCCAGCGGCCCGATGCGAACCGTGACGGTGTCCCCCGGCTCGCCGCGCCCCTGCACCAGCAGGCCGGTTGCCGCTTCCACGGTGTTGAGTACCGGCGGCAGGCTCAGGGTATCCACCTCCAGCAGCGGCGCGTCGCTGTCCACGTTGACCGGACGGGTCGCGAGATTGCTCGGGTTACCTGCCGCATCCGTCAGTCTGGCGGTCACCGGGTTTTCACCCTGCGGCAGCGCATTCACGTCAGCCTGCGGTACGGTGACCGTCCAGGTGCCTGCAGGCGTCACCGTGGCGGTGTAGGTTTTATTGTTCAGCGTGACGGTGACCAGACGCCCGGCATCGGCCGCGCTGGCAGTACCGCTCAGCACCAGCGGAGAATCCACTTCCGTGCTGTTGATGATGTCGTCCCCGGAAATTGCGCCGATGGTCACCGTTGGCGGCACGGTATCCACCGTAACGCTGACCGGCGGGCTTTCGATGCCATCCTCGCCGGTGGCGATCACTTCATACACGCCGTCGGTCGGGAATTCTGACGCCGGCACCGTCAGCGACCAGGTGCCGTTCTCACCAATGGTTGCGGTACCGGTGAGGTCGGTGCCGTTAATGGAGATGGTGATCACCTGGCCTGCGGTATACCCGGTCGACGTACCTGTGATGGTGACGTTGCCCGAACTGGCCTCGCTGGCGTTAATCACGTTATCGCCCGCCACGCTGAAGACGGTAGCGCTGACAGGCGGCGGCGTAATATCCACCGTGACCGGGATCTCGGCCGATTCGCCCGTGTTACCCGCGGCGTCGGTAACCGTTGCCTGCACCGTAAGCGGGCCGTTGGTCAGCCCGTCCATGAATTGTGGCGTTACGGTGTAGGACCAGCTGCCGTCCGCCTGCACGATTGCAGCATTGGTAATGGTGGTCCCGCCAATGATAAGGCTGATCGCCTGACCCGGTGCGAGATTGGTGCTGGTGCCGCTAATCACCTGCGGCTGCTGGCTTTCCAGGAAGTCCAGCGTGCCGTCGGTAAACAGCGGCGCGGTGACCGTCAGCGTCGGGGTATCCACCGCGACATTCACAGGCTGAGTGGTGCTGCCGGTGTTGTCTGCTCCGTCTTCGATGGTGACCACAATGCTCTGTGCGCCGCGCCCCACGCCATCCCAGTCGTCTTCGCTCAGGGCCAGGCTCCAGGTGCCATTTGCCTCATCGACAACCGCAGCAAATTCTTTGCCACCGATAGTCACGGTGACGGTAGCGCCTTCCGGCCGGTCAGAGACAAAGGTGCCGCTCAGCGTGGTGCCTGCTACAGCCTCGGAAGCATTGACCGTACCATCACCAAACACCGGCGTGGTAACGGCCACCGTCGGTGGCGTGAAGGCCACTTCAAACGGGAACGGTGTTTCCACGATGTTACCGTACTGATCTTCCGCCCGCACAATGATCTCATGCGGAACGGAAGGATCGAGGTTCTGCAGCGATCCCGCCGGGAGATCGACGCTCCAGGTGCCGTCCGGCGTGACGGTGGCCGGATAGGTGACGCCGTCGACGTCAATAGTAATGGTGACCGCCTGATCCGGGCCGGTCACCCCGGTGGAGCCGGTAAGCGTTAACGGCCCGGCGGCTTCGGCAAGGTTCAACACGTTATCGCCGCCAAACAGATCGGGCGCGGTCGGCGTCGGCAGGTCGGTTTGCGGCGTAAATGTCGGTGCCGGCGTGATCGGAATGGTGTTCCCCGCCGCATCGGTCGCCACAATGGTAACGGTCTGGGGGGTGCCCACTGGCAAGCCGGTGAAGGCCTCAGGCGGCAGGGTAAGGCTCCACTCCCCGGTTGCCGGGTTCACGGTGGCAGGATAGTCTTCACCACCCAGCGTCACGGTGACGGTCTGGCCTTCGCCGGTCACCCCGGTGGAGCCGCGGATCACCTGCGGGGTATCGGCTTCGCTATTGTTCAGCACGCCATCGCCAAACAGCGGTTGAACCGTCGGTGCCGGCAGATCGTTAACGATAGCCTCGAAGTTCCCGCCGCCGGTTGAGGTATTCCCCGCCACATCGGTGACCACGACGCGCACCGGAATGGTGCCGTCCGGCAGCGCTTGCAGATCGTCGGAAGGCACCACCAGACTCCAGCTACCGTCCGGATTAATCACCGCATCCTGCAGCGGACCGTTGTTAATGCTGACCTGTACCGTGTCGATCTCATCGGCGTCGAGTCCGGTAGTACCGCGGATGGTCTGGTCGACCCCGGCCTCGGTATCATTGAGATAGCCGTTACCAAACGGTGGCGTCAGGGTCGCCGGAGCCAGCGGCTCGGTGCGCACGATGAAGGTGCCTTCGCCGGTGTTTTCATTTCCGGCTCTGTCGGTCACGGTAACGGTAGCGGTATTTTCGCCCTGCGGCAGATCCTGCAGCACTTCCGGCGGCACCAGCACCGTCCAGTTACCGTCAGCATCTACGGTACCGGTGATAGGTTCCTGGCCCGGAATATTCACCACCACGGTCTGGCCGCTACCCGTAACGCCGGTGTTACCGGTGAGGGTCTGCCCGGCAGCCGCATCGGCCTCGTTAATATACCCGTCATCAAACAGCGTACCCGGCAGGGTCGCCGCAGGCTCCTCCAGCACGATTTCGGTCGCCAGCGTGCCGCGTGCCGGGTTACCAAAGGCGTCTGTCGCCTGAGCAACCACGTCATACTGCCCGCTGGTCAGGCCGTCCAGCGCCCCCGGCGCAATGGTCGCCGTCCATGCTCCGCCCGCGCCCACGATCGCCGTTCCAATCGCGGTATCGCCTATATACAGCGTAATGACGGTGTTCTCCGGCAGACCGCTGGCGGTACCGGTGATCGTGCCGCCGTTGGCGAACTCGGTGGCATTGATACCGCCGGCGGTATAAGACTCGGTAAAGGTGATGGTCGGCAGCGTCGGACCGCTGACGTTGACCGGCACCGGTTCATTGGTGGTGTTGCCCTGCGGATCGGTCACCCGCACGGTAAGGTCGGATTCGCCCTGCGGCAGCGCCTGCAGTTCGGCTGCCGGAATGGTTACGCTCCATTCCCCTTGCTCGTTCACCAGCGCCGGGATCTCTTTGCCGTTGATCACCAGTACCACGGTGGAGCCAGGCGCGGTGGTGCCGCTCAGCACCTGCTCGCTTGCCAGCTCAGCAATGCTGATATTGCCATCCTGCAGGAAGCCGGTGCTGGTATCGACGTCAACCACCGGCCCGGTGAGGTCAATGACGATCGGCTGAACGTCGCCCGCCTGGTTACCGGCCGCATCGCTGGCATTGGCCACCACGTTGTAGTTGGTCAGGTTCAGGGCGGCCACGTCGGCCAGCGGGACGGTGACGCTCCAGGTGCCGTCGGTACCGATGGTCGCCTGATAAATCTTGTCGTTCAGGAAGACGCTGACGCGGGTACCCGCCGCCAGGTTAGTGGAGACGCCGGTAATCGTCAGCGGCTCGCCTTTCTCCTGGGCGTTGATGATGTTATCCACCGCCACGTTGTTGATGGTCAGGGTCGGCAGACTGGCCGGTTGCGTAATGAAGGTGACATTCTGGGTGGCGTCGTCGGTATTCCCCGCCGCATCGGTCACCGTCACCACCACTTCGCGCACCCCGTCCGGCACCGCTTCCAGCGCTTCTACCGGTACGGTAACGCTCCAGACGCCGCCCGCCTGTACGGTGGTGTTGTAAGTGATGCCGTTCAGCACCACCGTCACCGGACGGCCAACTTCCACATTCTGTACCGTGCCGCTGATGGTCAGCGGATCGATAATCTCATCCGCCCCGACAAAGTTATTGTCAGACACAGGATTAAGCGTGACTACCGGAGCATTGGCCGGTGAAGCGTCCAGCGTGAAGCTGCCTTTTGCACTGGAGGTGTTACCCGCCGCATCGGTGGCGGTTATGGTCACGCTTGCCGGGCCGTCCGGCATGCCGTTCAGCGCCCCGGCCGGGAGCGTGACGCTCCAGGTGCCGTTCGGCTGCACCAGCGCGTTATAGGTCTGGCCGTTCACCTGCACCACCACGTACTGCGGGTTATCCGGATCGTACGGGGTGGCGGTGCCGTTCAGCGCCAGCGAACCTGCGGCTTCGGCGGCGTTGACGATATTGTCGGTACCGCCAATGTTGCCGACGGTGATGGCCGGCGGCGTTTTATCGATCTCGATGCTGCTGTTCAGCACATTCTCATTGCCGACGCGGTCTGTGGCGGTGACCACTACCGGGACGGTGCTGCCGTCGGCGAGGTTGCCCAGCACACTGGACGGCACATTCACCGACCAGTTGCCGTTAGCATCCACCGTCGCCGTCAGGGTTTCGCTGCCAATCTGCACCGTCACCGTCTGGCCTGCGCCGTTCACGCCGGTGCTGCCGCTGAGAGTGCCGCCAGCCAGCGCTTCGCTGCTGTTCACCACGCCATCGGTAAACGGCGTGTTGAGGCTCACGGCCGGCACGGCATCGGTAATGATGGTGAAATCGTGGGATTTGCTGACGCTGGCACCGTTAGTATCGCGTGCCGAGACGGTGAGCGTTGCGGTGCCGTCAGCGATGGCGTTGGCATCCGCTTCAGGAATGGTGACGCTCCAGCTGCCGTTGGTCACCTGGCCTTCGTACTGCTTGCCGTTAAGGGTGACGGTCACCACGGTGCCGTCCGCCAGCCCGGTGCTGCCGCCGTTGACGGTCAGGCCGTTGGTCAGGTCGTCAAGGCCGACGAAGTCATCCCCGGTTAGCGGCGCAACCGAGATGGCGCTGACGGTGGTATCCACGGTAAACGGACGCTCTGCGGTGGTGCTGTTACCCGCCGCATCGCTGACCTGCACCGCCAGGGTGTATGCCCCGGTGGTCAGGCCGCCAATGGCGGTCTGCGGAATGCTCACCGACCATCTGCCGTCCACGCCCACCAGCCCGGTCCAGCTCTGCTCGCCGAGGGTAACGGTCACGGTCTGCCCGGCCCCGACGTTCAGCGCGGTACCGGTAATATTCACTGCCCCTTCACGTTCTGCGGCATCGATAACGTTATTGCCCGCCACCGGATCGACGGTCAGCAGCGGCTGTTTCTGCGGATCGATGCTGACGTTAACGGTATGCGGCATAGTTACGCTGTTGCCCGCCGCGTCTTCTACCGTGACGCTGAAGGTGTTCTCGCCGTCCGGCAGATTTTTCAGCGCCGCGGACGGAATGGAGATGGACCAGGCCCCGTCAGCCCCGGTTACGGTGCCGGTGTAGGTCACGCCGTTCAGCACCACCGTGACCAGGCTACCCACTTCCGCCCCGTCGGCGATGCCTGAGATGACCTGAGCGCTGTTGGATTCGGTAAGGTTGAGGAAGTCGTTACCGGCAAACGGGTTCACCGTGACCACTGGCGGCGTAACGTCAACAATCACGTCGACTACGCTGGAGTCGGTGTTGCCCGCCGCGTCGCCCACTTCGATGGTCACCGGCACCGGCGAATCGGTATTGGTATAGCCGTCCAGCGCACCGGAGGGAAGCGTTACGCTCCAGTTACCGTTGTTATCCACAGTGCCAACGTAGTCGTTGCCGCCGAGGGTCACCGTCACGGTCTGGCCCGGCCCGGTGATACCGGTTTTCCCGGTCAGTACCTGATTTTCAAGAATTTCAGTGCCGTTCAGCGTGTTGTCGCCAAACAGCGGATCGACCGTCAGCTCCGGCACGGTATCGATGGCGACGTTGAGAACGTGCTCATCGGTGATGGTGCCGCCGTTGGC
Source organism: Siccibacter colletis (assembly GCF_025914095.1). NCBI lineage: Bacteria > Pseudomonadati > Pseudomonadota > Gammaproteobacteria > Enterobacterales > Enterobacteriaceae > Siccibacter > Siccibacter colletis. Next base: position 3,083,084 of record NZ_CP074352.1, read on the forward strand.
TGGCGCGCTGGCGGTAATCTCGACCGGGCCGTCCGGCAGCGCCTGCAGTTGCGCAGGCGTGAGCGTAACCGCCCAGTTTCCGTCGGCATCCACCGGCGAGGTGTAGGTTACGCCGTTGATCACCACCGTAACCACGGTGCCGGTCGTCAGCCCGGCGCTGGTGCCGTTGATGGTGAGCGGGGAATCCGCCTCGGCACGGCTCAGGTAATCGTCACTGCTGATAATGCTGATCGCGACCCCGGCGGTATCGTTATTCACCACCACGGTATGGGAACCGGTTCCGGTCTGGCCATAGCCGTCGGTGACGCTCAGGCCGATCGTCGCTTCACCGTTAGCGAGCTGCTGGAGCACGCCTGTCGGGAGGGTCACAGACCAGGTTCCATCGCTGCCCACCACGCCTTTGAAGGTGGAGCCGTTAACGGTAACGGTGACTACGCTGCCCGCTTCAACGTTGGTGGTGGTGCCTTTCAGCACCTGATCGGTTTTCAGCTCCGCTGCATCCAGGGTGTTGTCGGCGGTGAAGGTGGCGACGTCGATGGTCGGCTCCGCCGTTTTCACGTTGATGGTCTGCTGCACTTCACGCACGTTACCCGCCGCATCGGTCAGGCGCACGGTGGCGATGCTGTCATCCGGCGGAAGCTGTTTCAGATCCGCTGACGGAATAGCGATCTGCCAGTTGCCGTCGCCGCCAACCTGGGTGGTATAGGTTTTGCCGTTCAGCGTGACGGTGACGGTTTGCCCGGCCTCGCTCACGGCGGAAACGCCGCTCAGCACCTGCGGGGTATTGAGATCGGCGCTGCTCAGCTTGCCGTCGCCGCTAATCGGCAGCACGGCCAGCTCCGGCGGCAGGGTGTCTACCGTGGCGTTAACCGGCAGCGAGGCGTTGTTGCCCGCCGCGTCCGACACGTTCACCACGATCGGCGCGGTTCCCTGCGGTAGCTGCTGCAGATCGGCGGCAGGCACTGTTACCGACCAGCTACCGTCGCTGTTGACCGTACCGGTATAGGTTTTTCCACCCAGCACGACCGAGACTTTCTGACCGACGCCGCTGACGCCGGTATTCCCGGTCAGGGTCTGCGCCTGCCCGACTTCCAGGCCATTGAGAATGCCATCCACGAACGGGGTATCGATCTCCGGCTTTGGCAGCTGGTTAATCGCCACGTTCAGAATATGTTCATCGGACGCGCTCTGATTACCGAGGGTTACCGTAGCGGTCACTTCGCGCGGGCCGTCTTTAAGCAGAGCCAGATCCGCCGTCGGGATCACCGCACTCCAGTTACCTGAACCGTCCACCACCGCGGTATAACTTTTATCGTTGAGCTGCACCACGATGGTGACGCCCGGCCCGTAGACGGTAGAGACGCCGCGGATCTCCAGCGGCTGGGTGATTTCTGCGGCGTTGAGATAGTCATCGGTAGAGATAATGGCGATGGCAATGCTGGTTTCGCTCTGATCCACCGTAATCGGCGTCTCTTTGGTGATGACACTGCCGTTGTTGCCCGGCACGCTGACCACCAGCGTCTGGCTACCGTCCTGCAGGGCCAGCAGATCGCCCGACGGTATAGTGGCTTTCCAGCTGCCGTCGCCCTGCACGATGGCGAAATAGGTTTTGCCGCCGAGGGTAATGGTCACGGTTTGTCCGGCCGCAATATTTTGCGTCTGGCCGGTAAGGATCTGGTCGAGCTGCAGCTCAGCACCGTCCAGCGCGTTGTCGCCGGTCAGCGGATTAACGGTAATGGCACCCTGGTTGAGGTTAACCGTGAAGTCGATTTCACCTTTCGTGACGTTCCCGGCCTTGTCGGTCACGGTATAGGTGATGGTGTATTCCCCGCCGTCGGCCAGCGCTTTCAGATCGCTGACCGGGATACGCGACAGCCAGTTGCCGTCTTCGCCCACTACCGTGGTGTAGGTTTTGCCGTTCAGGGTGATGACGACGCGGCTTCCGGCGTCCGCCGAGTCGGAGGAGCCACGCACGAAGCGGTCTGCATTCAGATGGGTTGAGTCCAGTACGTTACCCGGCACGAACTCGCCCATCTCCAGCGCCGGCGGCACGGTATCGACGTTGAACGAGTAATCTTTGGAGATGGTGCGCCCTTCGCTGTCCACCATGATGATTTTGATGGAGTTCAGCCCCTGCGGCAGCGACTGCAGCAGCTCCACCGGCATGGTGACGCTCCACTCGCCGTTCTCGCCAACGGTAGTGGTCCAGGTGCGCCCGCCGAGCACGAACGACACGGGCCTCCCGGCATTGGCGGCATTGGTGGTGCCGCTCAGCGTCAGCGGCTGCTGGCTTTCCGCTACGTTAACGGTGTTATCGGCGGTAAGCGGATCGACGGTCAGTGTGGAATCCGGCGGATTAGGATTCGGGTTTGGATTGGGATTACCGTTCCCACCATCACCGCCGCCGTTGTTGTTATCATCCCCACCGCCACCGCCGCTGTTGCTGGCGGCGATAGCGATCCCGGCCACGCCCGCTGCGGCGGCAATAGCGCCCAGCACACCCAGCCCGGAGATACCGCTGGCGCCCAGGCCTTCCGCACCAATCAGCGCCCCGAGAGAGGTATCGGTGAAGGTGGGAACGATAACTTCAGCGGTGGCCGGCGCGGCCTCGCTGGCAAAAGGAAAGACAGCGTGGTGCGTGCCCAGGCTGTCTTCAAAAATGAGTTCGCTGTGTTGGCCGTCAAGGTCAAGACGGAAGAAATTTTGATAGCGGACCGTGGTCCCGTCTTTCATATGGACAATTAAGTCCCCGCCCTGACGCTCATAAAAATTAACCACGTCGGGAGAAGCATTTACCCTGACAATACTGGTGTCGGCAAGGTTAACAACGCGGTCTGCGCTCTGAGGATATTGCGAAACGACATCACCCGTTTGCTTATTAAGGATATCCACGGAATCGGAAAGGTTATTTTGCACGGCCATCATTTTATCCTCATGCTAAAACATTATTCATATTTTTTACCTCACCGCTCCGTATATGGCGCAGACGCAGGGCATTGACGTCACGCAAAAGCGTGGCGCGCAGGAGGTATATGCCGTGCGGTTATGGAGTTACACAACACCATGAAAGTATTGATATTTTATTACGTGCGCTGGCGCAGAATAAGGCGGGCGCTTCTATGTAAAGGTATAAACAACGATCCGGGAATAGGCAATATAAAACCAAAAATAACAAAAAATTATCAATGAAAGATGATATATCCCGCAGTTATTTCGCGTTAGTTAAGTATTGCTACATAATTGCATTACAGGCGTTAAATTAAATAACCCGTGACCGTGAAACTACGGAATATAAAGAAACGTAAAAATATATCCTGTATTTTCATTTATTATTCGCGCACACGGTTAATTAATCAGAACGAATATTATCGAACATGAATAATTGCAAATAATATAAAGCGCACAGGTGATTGCTGCGCAACGTCAGGATTTTCAGCGAGATAGGAATGAACGTTTTTTGAGCGCTTTCGCGCATGGGGTGTGGGGCGTGACCGGCGGACGTGATATGGACTGGCATGTCGTGTCACAATTCTGCTATACTTCGCAAACACTTCTGGGGCTGATTCTGGATTCGACGGGATTCGCGAAACCCAAGGTGCATGCCGAGGTGCGGTAGGCCTCGTAAAAAAACCGCAAAAAAATAGTCGCAAACGACGAAAACTACGCTTTAGCAGCTTAATAACCTGCTTAGAGCCCTCTCTCCCTAGCCTCCGCTCTTAGGACGGGGATCAAGAGAGGTCAAACCAAAAAGAGATCGCGTGGATGCCCTGCCTGGGGTTGAAGCGTTAAAACTAATCAGGCTAGTCTGGTAGTGGCGTGTTTGTCCGCAGCTGCCAGGCGAATGTAAAGACAAACTAAGCATGTAGTACCGAGGATGTAGGAATTTCGGACGCGGGTTCAACTCCCGCCAGCTCCACCAAATAAAACAAGGGGTTACGTGAAAACGTAGCCCCTTTTTTTATGTCTGTGGCGGCAAAATGGCGACGGCGTTTCGGTTGTGGCGGCAGCAGGCATAAAAAAACCCGCCTTAGCGGGTTAGTATGCAAATTGTTCCTGCAAACCTTTTGGGTGAGGTGGGGCTGCGCTGATTTTATGCGGGCGACATACTGAACGAACGAATGTTTCATGTGTTACGAATGTATGACCGCACTCAATATTGGTGCACTGGTTATAGCGCTCCTTAGTTTCGCTGGACACCTGAAAACTGCTGCGTGTATGTGCTGCCAGTCCGCACAATGGGCAGTTCATCATTATAGTTTCCCCTCACCTTTGCTGATATCGCAATAATGATACATCATTATTCAATATTGGGAACCAATCATTCCATTTCGAGATCATTAATTTTCACTTCAAGCTCAAGGGTGGTAATAAAACCGTTATCCGGACCGATGGTGTGGGTCAGCGTGGTTATGGTCCACTCCGCATCATCTATCGGCTGTTTAAAGCCGCTGACCTTTACCGGCATTTCCGTATATAGATCGGCCCGGCCCTCTGCGAGCTGCAGCGAGAATGAAGCCACCCCCCGCTGCAGCCGTTCCCATTGCATCTTTGCCGCCCGCTCCGCGTTAGCCCTGTTTGCATAGGTTCGGTTAAGTACCAGCACGTTTTCATCCGTCCCCACCAGGTAATCACCCTGTTTAGCCTCCGGCTCCTTAGGTTTTGCGGTTTTCTTCCGGCGGCGGCGCTTAACTTTAGTCACTTCTTTTTTCTTTGGTTCCCGGGTATGAAGCCAACTGGCAATAACGCCGGTGTAAGCGCCACGGTCTGCCAGGGTAAATCTGTGGCCGTCACCATCCTTCCGGGTGATGGTCACAACCGGCAGCGGCTTACCGCTTGCATTTCGCCCCTGCCCCTGCCGGATAAACAGCAGGTTACCGTCCTTTACGGATGCTATAGCCCCGTACTGGCGCGCCAGTTTCATCAGAAAACTCGCGTCACTTTCGTTTGTCTGGTCCAGGTGATCCAGCGGCAGGTCTGCCAGGTCCTGCCCGATAGCCATTTTTAGGTTGTGCCGGGCGGCGATTTCCCTGATAACCTCCCCCACATTGGTCTGATGCCAGGACTTTTCACGGCGGATATTCAGGGTTGCCCGAAAATCTGCACTGCGGGCACGGATGGTGAGGCGATCAGGTGCGCCGCTGTGTTCAATTTCATCCACCGTAAACGACCCTTTTGGAAAAAGCGACTGCCCTTCCCACCCGAGCGCAAACTGAATGACCGTGCCGCGACGCGGCAGGACAACCTGCCCGTCCGCGTCGTCCAGCTCCAGATCAAGCTGGTCCGCTTCAAACCCCCGGTTGTCTGTTAGCGTTACACTCATCAGGCGATTATCCATCACGGTTGTAACGTTCTTACCTTCGATCACGATACTGAAGGCCGGGCTTTTGCCATACAGGCTGAGGAGTTTAGAACCAAAATTCACTGCAGTAGCCCTCCAACCTTATCTTGAATATTTCCTATCGTTGACGCTGCTGAGTCCTTCAGATTGTTAAGCTGGTCGCTCAGGCTGCCAAACATATCAGACAGCGATTCATCTACCCGCTTGAGTGCCAGCGTGAACTCAATCCGCCGCGGTGTACCGCTTTCGAAAAACTCCGTTTTTGTCTGGCTCAGGCTTTCAATCACGAACATGCCGTAAATCGTTCCGCTACCCTCAATCAGGGGCCATGCCTTGCCCTGCTCTGCCATCTGCTCCAGCGCCAGCAGTGACAGCCTGCCGCCGGTGATTTCCGGCAGAAGCACGCCGGAAAGCGTCAGCGAGTCGTTGTCCGGGCCAAGAAACTGCGTTGACGGGCGGCGATTGACGCGGCTGTTAACCGCGTGCCGCCAGCTGCGCTGATACTGCAGCTCCTGATACGGCACCGTGCGAAGCATGAAAACGTATAACCCCAGCACCATCATCATGCGTCATATCCCCCTTGGTCACTGTAATTGCTGCGCGCCTTCGCGCGGGTGCGGCGTTCGCGTTCGTCGAGTTGGCGGGCAACTTCTCGCGCGATATCCTGCGGGTTCTGCCCTGGCTGCGCATAAATCGTGATCGGCGCGTGCGTTTCAAAGTGCATCACTGTCGGCGCGCGGTCCGCTTTCGCAGGCTGGCTCTGCTTGTATACTATTGCAGGCAGGCTGAATGGATGCAGGGGTGCAGCTTCTGCAGGCGCTGCCGCCATGCCCAGAGTTCCGGCCACAACCGAAGCCAGTGCCGCCGTGCGCCGCCTGCTGGTCACGTTTGCCGGACCGTTCACGATTTCCGGGCCATTTTCTCCGACTATGCCAAACTGGCCACGCGGAATCGTGCCACCATCGTCATACATGCCAGCAAAACCCATCGTGGGGAATCCGCCAGGAGGCAGCACGACTTTTCCGTCACTGTTCACCGTAGCGTGTTGCTGCTTCACCACCTGATCCGGCAGCTTCGCTTTTGCCGCCTCCTTGCTGACAATGCCGAGTTTTTCAAGCAGCCACGAAACGCCAGTTTTAAGCGAGTCAAGTGGGTGCATGACCATGTTCAACCCCTTAGCGAGGGACTCACCAAAGCGTCGCCCCATAGAGGCCGCATTATTAAGTTCGGCGGCCGTGGATTTAACCGGCGTCAACAGGTCACCGAACCATCCCCATAGCGCCCTGACCTTATCGCCAATCCACTCGAACACCGGACGCAAAGGCTCAAACGCCTCGCTGATTGGTCCGGCTGCGGCTTTGAAACCCTCCACTACGCCACCCAGAAATGCGCTGATGGGCTCCCAGTATTTCCAGACAACCAGCGCCACGGCAGCCAGCGCAGCCACAACCAGTCCTATCGGGCTAAGCAGCGCGCCCAGCAAGCCTGAAATTCCATAAAGTGCAACACGAAGTAAGGCCAGCGGGCCGGACGCCAGAAAACGTAACACGCTACCGGCGGCAGATAATCCGCCCCTTAATGCTGCCAGAGGATTCATCACCATACCGACAACATTACGAATGCCCGACATTCCGGCGCGTAATAGATTAAGTGGGGCACCGGCTAAGGCCTTCAGCGCATTGCCCGCCACCCCGGTTGAGCGCCGCAGAGCATTCAGCGGGGCAGTAAGGAGGTTAGTGCTCCCGCCAGCTGAATTCATTCCGCGACGTAACACGGAAAGCGGTGCATTTGCCAGCCAGGACAGCGCGCTGCCGGTGCGCTTAACCGCATTGAACACAGAAGGAAGCGTTTTTACGCCCAGCATGGACAAACCAAACCGGATCACGGCAATCGGCCCCAGCACGGCTGCCACCGCAACAGCCAGCGTGCCCAGCGCCAGCGTGATCGCGGCGGTAGCGGCAGCGGCTTTCATCAGCGTGCCTGCCAACTGCGGATTGGTTTCTATCCAGCGCCGCAGCCCACCGGTTACGCTTTTGACGTAATCCATAATATCCATCAACGGCTGGCGCAGCGTTTCGCCCAGACTGCTGAAGGCGTTCTGTGCACCCGTTTTTACAAGCATCCACTGCGCAGAAAGGGAATCCTTGTTAATGTCGGACTCTTTCTGCATTGAACCATTCGCACCATTCCCGGCGGTGAGCTGCAACTGGCGGCGCAGTTCTGGCAGGTTGTTAGCCAGCTTCGCGGCATCGTCGCCAAACTCCTTACCGAAAAGCATCGTCATGGCGGACAGACGCTTGTCCTGCGGCAGCTTTTGCACCTTCTCCATTACCCGCAAAATGGTGCCCATGGCATCCTTCGCCATCTGCTTCTCAAGCACTTCGGGTTTGAGCTTGAGCATGTCCATGCCGTCCATAAAGCGGTCACTTTGCATGGTGGCAATGGACAGCTCACGCACCATGGCGTTTGATGCACTGGCGGCAATTTCCGGCGCGGCACCTAATGACAGGAATGTGGAGCCAAGCGCCGCCGCCTTACGAAAGTCCAGGCGATCAGCCACGCCACCCATACGCTGCAGCACGTCAATAATGTCTGCGCCCTTAGACATGGCGTTGTCATCCAGGTAGTTCAGCGCATCGCCCAACTGCTCAATATTTCGGGTCGGCACCTTGTAAAGGCTGGCGATTTTACCCAGTCCTTCTGCCAGTTCATCGGCGGGCAGTTCAAATGCCGTGGCCGCTTTGGCCGCCGTACTGGCAAATGCCAGCAGATCACGCTTCTGGTCTTCGAAGGGATCGTCCTGATTGGTCACGCCCATGCGCGCGCCACCTTCTACCAGTGCGGCATAGTCGATAGCGCCATTCTCCATGGGGAGCTGTTCGCTGGCAGCCTTGATGGCGGCCTGCATGTCATAAAACTGCTTAGTACGGTTGCCGCTATCATCCCGAAGACCATTGACCTGCTTTGCCACACCTTTCATGGCGTCTTCCATGCTGGCATAGCTTCTCACCGCCGCCACAACCGGCGCGCCCATTGCCAGCCCTGCCGCTGAGGTTGTAGCCCCGGCTCCGGCGATGCGATCCCGTACCTCCAGACTACGGGAATACCGCTCCCTGACGGCATTGACCCTGGCCTGCTGCTCACCGAGCCGTTTAAGAGATTTCTGCTGACGGTCCAGAGCCTGCCGGGTTTCGTCGGCGTTCTGGCGCAGCTCGCGCTGGGCACTGCTGAGCTTACGGGTATCAAGCCCGGCCTCATTCAGCGCAAGGCGTTGCTTCTGGACGGACTGCCGCAGGCCGTTGTATTTGCTCTGCAGTTCCGTAACACGGTTTTTCGCCTGTTCAAGCAGTCGGGCCTGCGCCGCCGTCGGGCGGTTTGTACTGGTAAACTGCGTGGCGAGCCGGGCCGCTTCTTCGCGCGCGGTCTTGAGATTATTGCTGGTGACTGCCAGCTGCGCGCTGGATCTACGAAAGCCCTCAATTTTGCCCGCCTGAGTGTCTAACTCTTTCAGCCTGGCGCGGCTCTGTTGAATGGCGGTAGCCAGCTCTTTTGAGCTGGCCTGCGCAGAACGAAATGGGCGGGTGATCTTATCAACCGCATTTAGAATCACCTGCAGGCGCAGGTTAGTGTCACTCATCGCTGGCCCCGCTTCTTTGAATCGCTTTATGCCGCCACTCCAGCACTTCGGTCATCCTCGTTTTTGTATGGCACATGGACTCCACACTCAAAATTCACAGCGAACAATATTGTTCCCTGTATCAGCGAAACCGGCACGCAGGGCATGACGATTTACATGGATAAGGACGCCAGTAGTAACGCCACTATCGGCGCGCGCTGGATGGCAATCGGTTTTTAAAAGGAAATCACAATGAGATATTCACCATCTTTAAACGGGTTTTATCCCGAGAATAATGATTACCCGAACTTGCCGAAAGACGTGATGATAATTCCCGACGAGCTTTATTTAGAATTATTAAACGGGCAGGCCGCAGGAAAAGTGATCACACCGCACGCGAATAAAAAAGGGTATCCGTTTTTAACAGCACAGCCCGAACCTTCGTCGAGCATTGCACCGGTGACCCGGCCTGCGGACACAGCCGCGCAAAGTGACGCCACAGAGAAAGAGGCTGAGCAGATGAAGTCCAGCCTGCGCAGCTACGCTAACGGCTTCATCAATGAGCGGCAATGGCCGTCTCGGCTTGCGCTGGGGAGGTTAAGCGAAGAAGAAAAGGCAGCTTTCAATTCCTGGCTTGATTATCTCGATGCGCTGGAGTCGGTCGATACATCCAGCGCACCAGAGATCAGCTGGCCGGCTCAGCCGGTGGAGTAGGCCATAAAATATCGGGCGCACCTGAAACATCAATTCTTTTCAGGGCGTCCAGATAATCCAGCCACTGATTGAATTCGGTCTTTCCTTTCTCACTGAGTCGCCCGAAAGCTAATAAAGAAGGCCATTGGTTTTGATTAATAAAATCATTGGCCGCATTAATTTTGTTCTGTATTTCAAGCGCTGCACCCTTGATAGTTTCCTCACGTGTTGGAGGTGGAATATCTATCAACACAGGATGATTACCTTCACCGTTGCACCAGTACTTTCCTGATGGCGCATCACTAAGTTTAAATGGGTGCGCATCATTTTCTATTTGAGTGCAGCCATCAAGATTATGTACGCCCGGAAGCGCCTCGTTCATGCTTAACGGATTCCAGTACCACATTTAATAACCCTCTGCCATCCAGTAACCTACAAACGAACCCAGCCCCGCCGGGCCAGTTCCCGTAATATAACCAGTAACAATCATCATTGAAGATAAGCCCTTATATACGGGGCCGCACGTTTCCAGATAGCCTGTGATCAGCTGGTCAATAGCTATCGAGATATTGGTGATTTTTGTTTTGAAGCTAATCGGAAAGGCAATTTCGCGACCGCTATTCGGTGCAGAAATGAGCAAAGGATTGTCACGGGAATAGCTGTTCCCACAGCGAATAAAACCGTCGCTGTAAACCTCATACCATCCGTTAGCGTTCGACCCGGTTGTCACGAGCCATCGGGGCGTTTTTGCCAGTTCTCCCAAACCGAGGTATTCGAGAATGTCCGCAACCGACTTGCCGGACAGATCGGTTAAGGTGCTGTTGAGCGGCTGCTTGCCAGCAAGGGCATTGGTCATAGTGGTGGCGAAGTTGGGATCATTGCCAAGCGCAGCAGCTAATTCATTGAGTGTATCAAGGGCGGCGGGCGATGATCCAACCAGCCCGGCGAGCGCAGCTTTCACAAATGCAGTGGTTGCAATCTGGGTGTTATTAACCGTCTGCGCAGCTGTCGGCGCCGTCGGCGTTCCGGTCAGGCCCGGGCTTGCCAGCGGGGCCTTAAGCGCCAGCGCATTGCTTAACGCCGCTGCAATCGCCTGCACAAATGCCGTATTGGCAATCTGGTTTGTGTTATTCCCAGCGGGCGCCGTTGGCGCTTTAGGCGTGCCGGTTAACGTCGGACTCTCTTTGGGTGCGTACTGACTGTGGGGGTCCGCTGCCGCAAGGTGTTTTGCCATCAGGTCATCCACATACACCTTCAGCTCCAGCACCTTGTCATCCACGTACTTGCGGGTTGCCAGCACCACTGCAGGGTCAATTTTCAGGGTAATGTTTTCGGTACTGCTGGTAATCAGTACCATACGCACCGTCTGCGTGCGGCCGCTTCCCTCAGCGAGCTGCGGCTTATAACTCTCAGGGCAGTTACCTATCGCAATCATCGCGCCGGTATCGTCGAACAGTCCAACTTCACGAATCCACCAACCGCCCTCCGTTTCGGGGATCACCTGCTCAGCAATAATCTGGCTGCTGTTCTGCGGATCGATATACAGCATGTTGAGGTCAGCCCGGCGTTTTTCGTTAACCAGGGTCGTCTGCTTTGAGTCCGGCGTCGGCAGCACCCCGCCACCATCTCCCACCGCCATTTTAGTAATTTTCAGCGGGACACCAAGCGCGGCGGCACTTGCCAGCTTTGCCGCGCCGATCTCCGTCAGCAGGGTATAAAATTTTACGCTCATGGATTCACTCTCACAGTGTCAATAACATGGACCGCGGCAGCCTCATAGGCGGTGCCGCCAGAGATAATGGTTTCGTTGATGTACGGATAAATCGTGATCTCTTCGCCGCTATAGGTGGCAGCACCTACCCACAGATCGCCGCTGATCTGCAGGTTTATGGACATACCCACCAGATGACGGCTGCACGGTTTTGCATCACTAATCAGCCGCTCCAGCTCCAGATAGGTTTCTTCCGTAATGCCCTGGTCCTGCACTCCGATATCCAGGCGAAACGTGCCCGGGATTTCACCGGTCTGCCACCACTCAATGATGCGGATTAGAAAGCCGAACGGCTCCACGACGCGCCGCACGGCGCTGGTTGTTCCTTTGTGCTGATGGATATAGAAAGCGTCCTGCACCACCCGGCGCTTCACGCTTTCAGCCCAGCTTTCGTCCCAGCGGTCAACGGAAAAGGCCCAAGCCAGATACGGGAGAAAAGCAACGGGACACGTCGCCGGATTCGATAAATCACGCAGCGGCACCTGCAGATCGGATATCCCGCTGCAAGTCTGCGCCAGGCGTAGCTCAAGCGCTGACGAACCGGGCGGCAGCAGGCTATTCATCCGTGCCCCCGTTGGTTACGCTCCATTCCGTGCAGGACGCTGCCTGCGTCTTATCCAGCACCACATCATCCAGCGGGGAGGCCAGCTCCACGCGCTGGACGCCCTCAACGTGCAGCGCGGCATAAATGGCGCTGCGCCGGATATCACGTCCCAGCCGCGTCTGGCTGGCGATGTACTTCTGCAGGCTGGCTTTAGCCTCTGCCATCACCGGCTCAGCTTCCGGGCCGGGATAAAGAAAAATCGTTGCATCAACGCGGTACGGGATAATTTCGGCGCTACGCACCGTCAGGCGGTCCGCCACCGGCCGCACGTTCTCACTGTTAAGCGCCTGCTCCACGACAGCCAGCAGATCGGCTCCCGCAGTGCCGTCACCCTCCCGGCTCAGTACGGTCAGCACCACCTCCGCCGGGGCCGGGCTGGTTGCGCTGGCATCCGCCACGCGTCCGTCCGCGCTTTTAGCGTGAAACTCATAGGCCGCCGTCGGGCCCGCAACGGACAGCCCCTCAAATGCAGCAGGAACACGCAGGCGCAGCGCCTCGTCACTTTCCATCACCGCTGCGACCGGCGGCACCGCGTCGTTGTCGGCAGGTGTAACCGTCAGGCGCTTCACGTTGTAGTTGGCCGCCATCTGGTCGAGATCGCCGCCCATGGCATACGCCACCATGACCGCCTGCGCCGCCTCGTTGATACGCTGGCGCAGCAGGATTTCCCGGTACGTGTTTTCCTGCAGTTGTTTGGTGATAGGTTCAGATTCCAGCTCAAGCGTGCGCCGCACCGCGTCCTGTTCATCTGCCGGATACAGGGCCACAAAGGCGGCCTTACGCTCAGCCAGAAGCGATTCAAAGTCCGGCACGTCAACGATCTGCGGCGCGGGGAGCTGGGAAAGGTCAATTACTGCCATTGTCTGCTCCTGTTGATACCGAAAGGGAAACAGGCGCGCCGTTATTGCGCTTCCCGGTTAGCTCAACCACCATGGAGCCGTCAAAGCTGCTGCTGATGGTGATGGAATCCAGCGTAAGCCGTGGCTCCCAGCGGCTCAGGGCCACATAGACCGCAGACATGACCTGCAGGCGCAGCGCCGGGTTCTGCGGCTGGTCTATCAGTTCAGACAGAAGGGAGCCATATTCCCGCCGGGCAATGCGGCTCCCCTGCGGGGTCAGCAGAATATCCCTGACCGACTGGCGCAGGTGGTCCGTGTCGGTAATGGCCCTGCCGTTGCCCTGACTCATGCCGATATATAGCGTCATACCGGGCCTCCCGATGTATCGCCGCCGGACTTAACGCCGGTATGACCGTGTTTATCCATTACGATCCCGTTAGAACTCATGGCGCCGCCGCTCTGGGTGACGCCACCATTGATCACCACCTCGCTGTTTATGCGCGTGTTGCTTGCTTCCACCACAAACTCCCCCGTTTTCAGGGTTATGTTATCTGCCGCCTCGATCACCATGGATTTGATACCCCGCACATGCCAGCGGCCGGTCGCGGGTTCATATTCAAACCAGCCACCATCCGGGTATTCCGTTACGCATCCGTCCATGGAGTCCGACGGCGGCGCGAACTGGTTGGAATAGATCGCAGGTAAGGCAAAAGCGGTTTCCAGATTGCCGCCCATACTTAGCACCACCACCTGCTCATCCGGCGACGGGCACCACCATGTACGGGCACCGCCTGCGCGCAGAGTCAGCCAGTTAATCCAGTTGGTTTCAAGCTCACCAATTTTCACCCGGCACAGCCAGTTTTCCCGGTCCACTTCGGTTACTGTTCCGGTGCGGATCAGGTTGGTGATAAGTCGCATGATTTCGGTTAGTTGTGCGTTCATGTGTTAAGAGTGACAACTTACTAATTGCAATGCGAAACGAGCTACTTGTTTCTCGTATGACACAATGGAATACTGAAAATCTAAAAAGAGGAGGGAATTCTATGAGCAACTATGTTTTTGAATGTGCGAGTGGTAAATATGGTTTTTTTAGGATGGACACTACAAATGATAGATATTACATATTAATAAACACAGGAATTTTCGATGACTTTGAACTATTAGAAGGAGTTTTGAGTAATCGTCAGGGCTACGAAAACAGGTCACCTGAATCTTTAGGTTGGTTAACCAATACTGACCCAACAGAAAGGTTATTGAGCATTATTCTGTGGCATGACTCAATACAAAACAGAGACATTACAAAATTAATACCTAACACTAACCCAGGTAAGTTTTATAGAAGATCAATTAGAGGGCTTTACTACAACACCAAAAACTGCACCACTGAAATTTACAATCGCAGTGCTAAGCTTGATGAGATAAGATCCTTTCATAGTATATATAATTTATTAACGAGTCTCTTCGACGTCATTGAACCAGAACAACAAAACCTGACAACATATGGAAATAAAATAAGAGAAGGCCTGATCATTGGCTGCACCGAGGTCGAATATCTTCTCAAAAAAACCTTACTTGATAATAACCACACCAATTCAGCACGAATGACTATGAATGATTACGTTAAAACACTACCTTATTTGAAACTCGAACAGTACTCTGTAAAACTTAAAATGTTCCCTGACCTTGGCTCGTTTCAGCCATTTGCTAACTGGTCACCTACACAACCAACACAAAGTTTAAATTGGTATGATTCTTACAATGTTGTAAAACATGACAGAGGTAGTAATAAAAGTCGCGCCACTCTTGAAATGCTCATAAACTCTGTTGCTGCAATTCATATCATTCTGGAAGCTCACTATGGTGAACATTTATTTGACTCACCAATGCGTTCTAATTATGAAAGTATATTTCAAACAGTAACATGCCCAACATGGCACTTAAATGAATTACCAATGCCTCTGCTTGGTACCAATCAACCATGGGATGGTGCGTTGCAGGTAACGTTTTAATAAAACTTGCTCTTTATAATAGACTTTCTTTGCGCTGGTTCAATAAGTTAGCCAGCGTAAAATAGCATCACTAAGAAGTTGCACTTGGTATGAATTTATCCCTAATAGCCGTCTCTCAGCATAATGCACTTCTGGGCCATTGCGTCTGACTCGATCACGCAGACCATAATGGTGAACACGGGCGATGCGCTGGACTTTACCCTCAAACTGCACGCTGGCAGAGTCTGCTGTGGCTGCGGTTTTCAGGTATTTAGTGGTACGCAATTTGGCGAACATCTGGCGCTTGATGCGCCCCTTTTTACTTCTGGCCGTCACCCGGCGCGGCTCAAAGGCGGTGCCGTCTGGATTGCGCTGCAGCCTGATGTTTTGCTGTTGCGACCGGCGCAGCTCCTGCGCCAGTTGTCGCATCATACGGTTGCGGGCTGCCGGTTCCAGATTCGCCAGCAGGGCCGCCAGCCAGTCATCCACCCTCTGCAGGTCATCCACGTTTCACCGTCCATATTTCTTCGGGTATGTCGGGTTCCGGCACCGCTTCAACGCTCGATACGGTGCCGTCAGTGTTTACAATCACGCGCTCCGTGAGCTGCAGATTGAGGCTGATATCACACAGATCGTTGCTCAGGATATCGACGTCAAAGGTAAAAAGTTTTTCGCGCAGTTCCGGGTTGTTGATGGCGTCCGGTTGATTGGTCATTAACCAGAGCAGCACGGTCGCCATCACTAAATTCTGGTTGCCGCTAAAGTCTTCAATCACCACGTTCAGGGTGTAGCGATATTCCCATGACATTGAACGGGCACCGGTTGCGACCAGCGAACCGTTATCAACAAAAAGGTGCAGTTTGTCCGGGTTGTCACGGACATACGCCACCGATTTATTCAGGGCGTTGCGTAAGGACCCCGTGCCGCCCGTGCGCGGGGCACGTTCGTTAGCGGCTGTCACTGCGCAATCTGCGCTCCAGCTGCTGCTTTTCTTTTTTCACACCGCAGCGGGGATCGAGCTGCAGCGCATGTGGAGCTGAAGGGCGACCCGATGACGCTCAGCAACGGCGCGTGCCTGTACTTCCTCGGCACCAACGCCCGCACGGCGCAGAGCTACCACGGCAACCTGTACCTGGATGAATATTTCTGGATACCGAAATTCCAGGAGCTGCGCAAGGTGGCCTCCGGCATGGCCATTCACAAGAAATGGCGGCAGACCTACTTCTCCACGCCGTCCAGCCTGACCCACAGCGCCTATCCGTTCTGGTCCGGCGCCCTGTTCAACCGGGGCCGCGCCAAAGCGGACAAGGTGGATATTGACCTGACCCACAGCAATCTGGCCCCGGGCCTGCTTTGCCCGGACGGTCAGTACCGCCAGATCGTCACCGTGGAGGATGCGGTGCGCGGCGGCTGTAACCTGTTCGACCTGGACCAGCTGCGCATGGAGTACAGCCCTGACGAATACCAGAACCTGCTGATGTGCGAATTCATTGACGACCTGGCGTCAGTATTCCCGCTGAGCGAGCTGCAGGCGTGCATGGTGGACAGCTGGGAAGTCTGGTCTGACTTTCAGGCGCTGGCGCTGCGCCCTTTTGGCTGGCGTGAAGTCTGGATCGGCTATGACCCGGCGAAAGGTACGCAGAACGGCGACAGCGCCGGGTGCGTGGTGGTGGCACCCCCCCCGGTGCCGGGCGGCAAGTTCCGCATTCTGGAGCGGCACCAGTGGCGCGGGATGGACTTCCGCGCCCAGGCTGACGCCATTAAGAAGCTGACCCAGCAGTACAACGTGACCTATATCGGCATCGACTCGACCGGCGTCGGCCACGGCGTCTATGAGAACGTTAAGGCGTTCTTCCCGGCGGTCCGGGAGTTTGTCTACAACCCCAACGTTAAAAACGCCTTGGTGCTTAAGGCATACGACATTATCAGCCACCGGCGCCTGGAGTTTGACGCCGGGCACACCGACATTGCGCAGTCCTTTATGGCAATCCGCCGCGCCACCACCGCCAGCGGGAACCGCCCCACCTACGAAGCCAGCCGCAGCGAAGAAGCCAGCCATGCAGACCTGGCCTGGGCAACAATGCACGCACTGTTTAACGAACCGCTGCAGGGCGAAGCCGCCAATACCAGCAACATTGTGGAGATTTTTTGATGGGCAAGAGGAATAAAAACCGCGCTGCAGCTAAACAGAGCGTTCAGCAAAGCAGCGGCGTATCTGCAGAAGCATTCAGCTTTGGCGACCCGATCCCGGTACTGGACCGCCGGGAATTGCTGGATTATGTGGAGTGCGTGCAGATGGACCGCTGGTATGAACCCCCGGTAAGTTTTGACGGGCTGGCCCGCACCTACCGCGCCGCCGTGCATCACAGCTCACCGATTGCCGTTAAGCGTGACATTCTCAGCAGCACCTATATCCCGCACCGCCTGCTCAGCCAGCAGGCCTTTTCCCGTTTCGTGCAGGACTATCTGGTATTCGGCAACGCCTACCTTGAGAAACGCACCAACCGGCTCGGCGGCGTTCTCTCACTGGAGCCAGCCCTGGCGAAATATACCCGCCGCGGCGTTGACCTGGACACCTACTGGTTTGTGCAGTACGGATTCATAACGCAGCCCTACGAATTCACGCCGGGAAGCATTTTCCATCTTCTTGAACCTGATATTAACCAGGAAATCTACGGGCTGCCCGGCTACCTCTCAGCCATTCCGTCCGCCCTGCTCAACGAGTCCGCCACGCTGTTTCGCCGCAAGTATTACATTAACGGCAGCCATGCGGGCTTTATCATGTACATGACCGACGCCGCGCAGAACCAGGAGGACGTGAACAACATCCGCCAGGCCATGAAAAGCGCCAAGGGTCCGGGCAACTTCCGCAACCTGTTCATGTACTCGCCCAACGGCAAAAAAGACGGCATTCAGATCATCCCGCTGTCAGAGGTGGCGGCGAAGGATGAATTTCTGAATATCAAGAATGTGAGCCGGGATGACATGATGGCCGCGCACCGCGTACCGCCGCAAATGATGGGCATCATTCCCAACAATACCGGCGGCTTTGGTGATGTGGAAAAGGCCAGCCGCGTCTTTGTCCGTAACGAACTAATGCCGCTGCAGAAACGCCTGCAGGAGCTTAATGACTGGCTGGGCGAAGAGGTGATCCGCTTCGAGCCCTACACGCTGGGACTCACCGAAGACAAACGCAACGACTAACCGACCCACCCGGACCACCTCTCACAGCGCCCCAGCAGCTTTCTGCGGGGCGCTTCTTTTTTTGCTGCTGCACCTCACCCCTTCGAACTGAAGCCGCCAGCGGGCCGGAGGCTGCGCCGGATTTTTGCTATTTCACCCCATCGCGCGCGCTCGTATCCCCGCCACGCCTGCCCGCTTTGCGTAGTGGTTTTCATGCACCTGCATGACATAATCAAAAGCCCGCCACAACTGGCGGTCCTAAGCAAAAAGATCATCAAACGATCATGCGATTTTGCGCGATTTCATGCGGCTAATGATGTTTTACACTTGATCCATTATGCTACCCTAAACCCAATACCCACACTTGTTAAAGGACTGCAAATGGAACTCGTTGAAGTAAAAGCTCTGCTAGAAAAAGAAGCTGACGCGAAGAGAAGAGCTGATTTACTCGCTCAGTTAGAAGTTTTTAAACAGAATGCAGAAGAACAAATACGTACTGAGCAAAAAGACGTAGATTTCGAGACGAAGGAGTTTACCGTCGAGTTACTGGTAAATAAGTATCACAGCGGCTTGGAAGATGATACTAACGAACTTTTTGTTCCTGACTACCAAAGGGACTTCGTTTGGAGCGAAAAAAGACAATCACGTTTAATTGAATCCTTAATTCTCGGGTTTCCTATTCCATACATTTTTACCGCTGATGTTCTTTCCGAAGACCCTGAACTGGATGGTAGAATTGAGATTGTAGATGGTTCGCAACGTGTCAGAACCATCCATGCTTTCATTCATAATGAGTTAACCTTAAAAGATTTGAAATCTTTAGATTCTCTAAATGGTTTTACTTTCCAAGACTTACCACTATCTAGACAGCGTCGCTTTATGCGCATACCTGTAAGGGTGATTGAATTAAGCTCAAAATGCAACGAAGAGACACGCCGAGACCTTTTTGAAAGGATTAACTCAGGTAGCGACATTCTTAAGGATATGGAAGTCAGAAAAGGCTCAGAGCTTGGTTCAACTTCACTTTACACGCATGTTATTAAGCCTTGCTCTGCCATCCCTCTATTTAAAGATTTAGCTCCATTATCTGAAGCAAAAGAAAAACGTGATGAACGTTTAGAATTCGCACTACGCTTTTTTGCATATCTTGAGAATTATGAAAACTTTGATCACTCAGTCCGTGATTTTCTTAATGATTACATGCGGGAAAATGGAGAGGTAGACTCTCACAAGCAGGACTCTATGAAAGAAGAATTCGCCAAGATGTTAAACTTCGTAAACGAATACTTCCCCGCTGGATTCAAAAAAACAGTTACTGCGAAGTCCACCCCTCGAGTCAGATATGAATCCTTAGCAGTAGGTGTCGCATTAGCGTTGAGAGAACATTCAGCACTCGTGCCTCAGAATCTTGACTGGTTAAGTTCTGACGAATTTAAAATATTAACAACCTCTGACGGTGCGAATAGCCGAGTCAAAGTAAAAGAGCGAATTGAGTTTGTGCGTGATAAATTGTTAGAGGTTTAACATGGAAAGTTTTCGCGAGGACTTTGATATTAGGTCAGGAGAAATACTGGCCTATTTAGATCTTTTGAGGTTCATTGAGCATGCAGGTTCTGAATTGGTTTCAACAGAAGACCCTAAAAATAAATTCAATATTACTTCAGAATCTCGTAAAACTTTAAAGGGCGCAGTATACATTCTTTTATATAATCTTATTGAATCCACTATGAGGGAAGCGATTTGTTTTATTCATGATTCCTTGCATGATAAAAATGTTCAATTTGACAACCTCAAAAAAAATCTGCGTATTGAAATAGTTAAACGTTTAAAGAGCGATTCTGTAGGCGTGGAAAATTTCATAAATGGACTCACGAAAGGTATATCCTGTGGGATTTCTTATGGTAGCTTTAATAAGAAAAAATTATTCTCAGGCAATATAGATCGTGATGAAATAAAGGAAAAAGCCACAATTTACGGTTTTTCTACATCATCTGATTACATTCATACTAAGCATGGGGAAAAACTAAGCACTATTAAACAACATCGTAACGATCTTGCGCATGGTAACGTTTCATTTTCCGAAATAGGCAAAAACGTTTCGTATCAAGATTTAGAAAATGTCTCATTGGAAGTAATTGCATACCTTGACGCCATAGCAACCAATATTGAAGATTATATTCATTCCGATGGTTACTTAACTTCCTAATAAAAAGCCTGCATAGCAGGCTTTAGTTTTAATTCAAATGATTTTTAATAGCGTGACCAATAACTCGACCCAGCTCGACAGGAACAGCATTGCCAATCATTTTACCAATATTTCGCATGTTGAATTTTGAGTTATCTTCTACAAATGAATAATTCATTGGAAATGTTTGCAATAATGCCGCTTCTCTTAAAGAGATCGCACGATTTTGTTCTGGATGACCAAACCGACCGTTACCAAAACCATAACAAAGAGTTGTAATTGTTGGGCTTGGTTTATCCCAAGACATACGGCCGTATACACTCCCATAGCCCTTACCACTGGATTTAAGATGACAGGCTGCCACCAGTTCCTCAGGCCAATCTTTCCAAGTTCCACCAGGAACTGAATGAATGATACGCTTCTTATTAATAGGGCTCAACTTGCTTGCACGATGTAAAAAATCACGTGGATCAGCCTCACCGGATTCTAATGGCGGTAAATCTCGAATAACATCTGCGACAGTTTTACGAGGGAAATTTTCAGATTTTACTAACTCAATTTTTCCAAGTTTAGACGCCAACAGCACATGTCGAGCACGACTCTGTGGAATGCCATATTCAACACAGTCAACCCTTGAAGCCCACACTTGATAGCCCAAGCCTATTAATGAGTTATAAAAATCGTCATAAACTTTGTGTTTGGTTACGTCAGGAACGTTCTCCATCGTTACAATTTCAGGAGAAACCTCTCGAATCAGACGCTCAAACTCATATAGTAGCGGCCATTTTTTATCTTCTGCTTTGTCCTTACCTTGAGTATATTTGGAAAAAGGCTGGCAAGGAGCACATCCAGCGAGAACTTTAACGGATGAATCACCATAAAGTTCAAGAAGCTGCTCTTTTGTGACCTTCGCTATGTCTTGCTCAATAAAGACTGAGTTATTGTTTTTTTCATAGGGAAATCGACATTCCCCCTCAAGGTCAATACCAGCAACCACATCAAGCCCGGCAAGTTGCAGGCCATGAGTCAACCCGCCCGCCCCACAAAAAAGGTCTATCACCTTAACAGTCATCATACGCTCCACATCTAAACTGCAGTCAGTATACAGCTCTTTGCATAGAATCTCGAGTCTTTAGACCAAAATTGATACGAAAAGCAAGCGGGCTGCTCCAAGCAGGCTGGTCTAAAAAATGTATCAATGCAGCCAACAGTCGTTCTCCCAGACCTGCTGCAAAATCCCCATTACCAGCTTTTTATCCTCGTCCAGTTTTAAGCTGCTCAGCTCCAGGCCTTTAGCGCTTCCCTGACGTATGCGGATTGCTGTTCTTGGATAGAGAGGGCGCAAATTTCGGTAAAGCTCGGATTCAAGAGCTTCCAGTGTTGCCTGGCTTATCTTCTGCTCTTTATCGATCATTATTTCAATGCGCATGGATTCCCCTTAACTGGTAGTGTCCATTATGCGGCTGTATTCATGGTTACGAATTTTCGCCATCAGCTCGTCAGTTAGCTCAGAAACCCACTGGATAGCCAGCCGCTTTTCTTCCTCGCTGCAATCGCTTGCCGCTACCAGTTTTAAGAAAAAATCTATGCGCTGAAGTTTTAATGACTCCAAAAGATAATCCTGCATTTTCCCTCCTGTTACGACCACTTACACAACATAACTGCATGTATATACACTGTTTATATATACAGTATATTACCAATTTCTAAATGTAAAACGCTTTTTGGACTTCAATAAGAAAGCCCTGCTATGAGTCAAAATCAGAAAATATTTTGGCTTGTCAGTAATACTGCCCCCATTTGTCATCCTCACGCAGCCGACCGTTTTGGTAAAAGATGCGCAGCCCGCCCCCTGACGGAATGCTGCCGCCGCTTAAAAGTAAATTCACCTCGTACTGACTGTCATCGAACCCTCTGGACTGCAGCTCATACTCCAGCTGCAGGCGCTGCTGCTCAGAAATCTCATGCTTGTAAGCCTTTTTCCGTTTCGGTTTTACCAGCCTGAGCCGGGCGACAAGCTCCCGCCGTTCCTTTTTGCCCATGCCGTGCAGGTAGTCCTGCAGCTCCTTTTCATCCATGGAAGTGATATCCGTTACCTCCCCCCCTGTTTGGTTCAAATTTTCAACAGGGGGACAGTTATTGCCACGAGTCCAAGGGGCGCAAGCGCCCTGGTCGGCTGTCGCCTCCTGAAGGTCAACGGCTTTACGAACCATTTTCCACTTCACTGCATGAGTGCAGATCCGGCCCTCAATGATCGGAGACCAGATGCCATAAATACGAACACCGTGATCGCCGTAGGCGCTCGGCTCGTCGTTCAGCTCATAGGCAGTTCTGACAAGGTGATGCTTACGGGGAACCAGGACGCCGCCCTGCTTCATGATGTAGGTGGCAAAACAGCCAGCATCAGCTGCGGCCAGCACAGCATCCAGACGCGGGTTTTCCAGTACCGGCGCGCCTGCCTTCTTGTCCCCCTGCACTCTGGCAGCCTGACCGGCCAGCAGGCGCAGCTCGCGGTACGCCTGGCGGCCAGGAATACCAAAGAAGCGGAATTGCTGGACACGGTGCAGCGAAGCCCAGGCGTTTACGTTCTCAGCGTTATCGCGCAGTGATCTGCCCGTTTCTTTACTGATTTCCTGCGCCAGCCCGCGCCCGTCGATATTCTTGCTGATGTATTTGGCGATATAGCTGGTCGGTGTACCCTTGCGCGGGTTGATAAGCTCAGACTTGAAGCGCGGCCCGGTATTGGTGCCCAGCTCCTCCCGGTCCTCACGAATGGCGAATTTACGCAGCATCGCGGTGATGGATTTGCGGTCTTTTTTGCGCATGAAGCACAGCAGGTGCCAGTGCACAGTGCCGTCATGGTGTGGTTCAGCAACGCGGACGCCATACCAGCGCAGCCCGGCTTTGTGCATCGCCTTACGGAAGGCGGCGAACATATTCACCAGGTAATCACTGCTCTGGCGGACCGTGGCACTGGTCCATTTCGGGTTTGGCCTTCCGTTATTAAGCGTCGCGTGAAAGCGTGAAGGGCAGGTGATGGTATAGAACACGGCGCATTCACCACGCATTTCTGCGATCAGCTCCAGCCCCTTAACGCAGGCCATCATTTCGTTGCGCCGGTGCGCCGGATTGCTGCTGCTGGCGTTTACCACTTCTTCCATATCCAGCGTGTCACCTTCGGCGTTAACCAGCTCATGCGAGCGGAAAAACTCAAGTGATTTGCGGCGCTGTTCGCGTTTGTGGATCACAGCCTCATAGCTGACATACGGGGACGCCTTTTTGTTAACCAGGCAGACCGCGCGCAACTGTTCTTCCCGCCATTCACACCGCATCTGCCACAGCTTGCGATACCACCAGTCCGCGCAAAGCATACGGGCAAGCGATCCCGGAATAAGTTCGTATGGGACCGGGTTACGGCGGTGCTTTTTACGGCGCAGCCGCTCGAAAGCAGGCGGGATCACATCAAGGCGCATGGCCTCAGCGGCCACCCTTTCCCATGACCGGCGGATCTCCTCCGGCGTAACGTCTTCATCCGTAAACAACTCACCGCAGGCAGCATCCAGACACATGCTCATGTGTGCCGCCACCAGGGTAGATAACCGCTTAACCTGCTCCTGGTTCATTTCCGGCAGAACCAGCAGGCCCTCCAGCCCGTCGTGGCTCGCCATAAAACGGAATGACGCAGAAAACTGGCTGGTACGCACGCGCTCCAGCCGTTCAAGGCACGGCCTGATGGTTTCGCGCAGATAGCGGGAATATGCCTTCGGCTTGCCCAGGCCCTCGAAATATTTAATCCGTTCAAGCAGCGGCTTACTGATGTGCGCCGGTTGGGCGCTCACGTCAGCAACGATGACCAGATCGGGATTGAATTGCTGCTGTTCGCGGGTCATTTTGGCGCGGCTTATCAGCTGGTCCTGCTCCATTTCTCGCTGAACAGGATCGCGGGATTCATTGTAGAAATAGCGTTCCCAGACCTCATTACTCAGGGCCTCACGGCGCAGCTGTTCCTGCTCGTTATCCGCAGCATAGAGAGTAATCAGGTTTGAAAGCGCAGAAACCGGCGCTACTTCCGCCGGGTCCAAGTAGGGGTTAAGTGCTTTTTTCGGGCTGTTCCATGGGAAAGCCCCAGCGGCCACGGTCGGGCCGCCTTTGTCTTTTATTAATTCAGGCATCAGTGACTGGCTCCGAAGCTTATACCGCGCCTCGGGTGTAATGCTTCCCTTTCAGCTCAACGATTTCCTGGCATGTTACGCAGCACTTCACGCCCGGAATGGCACGGCGGCGCGCTGGAGGGATCGGAGCATCACATTCGATGCAAAGCACACAGGAAACGCCCGGCGCTCTGTTGCGGGCATTGTGGATGTGGCGCTGCAGCTGTTCTTCAACGCGCTGCTGTACGAGGTCCATAGAGTCAGCCATTAGTGCAGCTCCTGTGATTCGTTTTCGTAGCGGGTTGCTTCGCGGCGCAGCAGTTCAGCCGCTTCAATACCGTTTAACCCTTTGTTGGTGATATGGGTTGCCAGCGCCTCAAGGCGGATTGAAACAGCGAGTGCGCGGCCTTTGCGCTCCTCACGTTTGGCAATATCGATCACCGCCATAAGCTGGTCGTTTTCTGGCACAACCATTTTTGGTAATTCTTTCTGCATTTCTCTTTCTCCTGAATTTGGGCAAAAGAATGCCCGGCGGGTTTACGCCATTAATTTCTGTTGTAGATTAATTCGGCATGGTTAGCCGTTTGGGAAATAAGCTCACCACTGCACGAAAATGATTCATTGCTTTAACCAGTTCCCGCTTTTCGTCAGTAGTCAGATCACTAATATTGACGCCGTGACGTTCTGCCGGAATTTTTGCCATAAAGAATATGGCTGCCAGTGCGCGTTCATTTTGCTTATGGTTTATATCGCGGCGGTCGCGCATATCTTTAATAAACCTTTCAAGCTCTGGCTCGATATTCAGACCAAACACATTTGCCCTTAATTCCGCTATTCGGTTCAGCCCTTCCATACGTTGACCCGGGCTTAATGGAACAGTTGCCGCAGCGCCTTCAATAGCCATGGTTTCCCCCGTTTGGTAGTGGTCAGCCCTGCCAGCAGTTCATCTTGAGAGCGGGACGGGTGCCAGCGCTTGCCATCTTTCCCAAGAATCCAGCCATGGCCGCAGTGAATACCCTGGCTTTGTTTAACTAAAAGCGATGCGAATGACGGTTCTTTAGTCAGCATAATCACCTCAGATGATGCCGAACGAAGCGCCAAGGCCCGTTACGGTGTCCACCGCACTTGCCATAGCGGGGTTGGCCTGCAGGCGGGCCTGCATGGAAACGGCAGCCAGAGCCATCAGGCGAGTTACTGAGTTAATGCTGCTGATCACATCACGGCGCCCGGCAGTGGTTTTCACATCGCCAGTAACAGCACCGGCAGCAACGCGCCCGATTTCAGCAGTGGCGCTCATGACGTAGTGCGGCAACTTTTCTTTTGCCACTTCGTTCATCGGCACACATGGCAGGCAGTGAATCTGTGCCAGGAAGCCATCAACCAGGGTTGAGTCCTCAGTGAGATCGGTAAGCAGCCAGATTTCAGGCGGTGTGAGCTGATGCGGCTGGTCCGGGTTGAGCTTGTTGCGCAGCGTCTGGACATTCATTCCCGCGCGTTCTGCCAGCTTCGCCATGTTGTGACGCAGTGCGAAAGCCCGGCAGGCCTCTTCAAAGTGTGGATGTTTGGAAATCTTATAATCAAACATGCGAGCCCCTTAAAAAGTTCTCATAATCGAACTTACTGACCAACAATGACGCGGAAGTTGGAATGACCAAGAGACTCACGGACCTGATCGGTTTTGTACATTAAGTAACGCAGGCTTACACGACCTTTATTTTTCTCTTTTTTAACCATGTACTTAGCAAGCTGACCATGGTGAATTTTTTGGTATACAGAGCCACGGGAAATACCCTCCCACTCCGCGAACTCTGCAGGCGTAGCCATCTCTTTGGGTACTCGAATTGAAATATCTGTGCTCATAGTGCAGTATCTCTTAGTTTTAGTGCGTTTTATGATGTTCAACCCCAACTTCCAAACTCTCACTTTAGAAGTTGGACATAAATTACGACCCCGATATTAGATTGTCAAATGGAGAGTTCAACTTGAAGATTAGCAGTGGTGCAAATACGGGAGGCAAGGAAGCCATTAAAAGGTTAATGACTGCCTACGGTTTCAATACTCAGATTGCTTTAGTTGAACACCTTCAAGCGTCTAAAAGTACTATGGCAAACAGACTGTTACGTGACAGTTTCCCTGCTGACTGGATTATTCAATGCGCTCTTGAAACAGGCATTTCTTTGCTCTGGTTAACAACAGGGCAAGGAGAAATGTACCCTCAGACAGACGAAAAAAATAAGTCCAAAAACGAGAGTCAGCCCACAGTACGCCCTCTTTCTAAGATTGTCGTCCCGCCAGTGAAACAGGTGACGATAGAGACCGGTGCTTTTGATGAGCTGGAGGATATTTATCTTGATCAGGGGCTGCTTTCAGGTAAAGCAGAAGATTGTTTGTACGTAAAAACGACTGAAGGGGATTACGTTGTCGATACCTCTGCAAAACAGCTCAGTAACGGAATCTGGCTTATCGATATTGATGGTATGAAAAATATCGTGAAGATTGCCCGAATCCCTGGGAACAAAATTATTGTCCATCAAGATGACACCTCTTTTGAATGCTCTGTCGACGACGTTGAGGTAATTGGCCGCGCAGTAAAAGTCATTAAGAGCATCTGACTATGACGATCAGAAAGCAGCCGAACGGAAAATGGTTGTGCGAGTGTTACCCGAACGGGCGTGACGGCAAGCGCGTGCGCAAGCAATTTGCGACAAAGGGCGAGGCTGTAGCATTCGAAAACTTCACCATGGATGAAGTGAACAAAAAGCCGTGGCTGGGTGAAAAGGAAGATCGGCGGCGTTTGTCAGAAGTGATTGAGCAGTGGCACTCTCTTTACGGCCAGACGCTCGCAGACCCCAAGCGCCTAATGGCGAAACTGAAAATTATCTGCAATGGCCTGGGCGATCCCGTCGCCTCTGAGTTAACCGCCGGTGACTTTACAAAATATCGCGAAGCACGATTAAAAGGTGAAGTACGCAACGAAGACGGCGCGCTGATGTCGCCAGTAAAGCCCCGCACGGTAAACCTGGAACAGCGTAACTTATCATCCGTTTTTGGCACCCTGAAAAAGCTGGGCCACTGGTCAGCGCCTAACCCGCTCGCCGGGCTACCAACGTTCAAAATCGCAGAGGGGGAACTGGCGTTCCTTGCCCAAGACGAAATTAAACGCCTGCTTGATGCCTGCGCTGATTCTCAAAGCCCCAGCCTGTTAATGATCGCAAAGATATGCCTAGCCACCGGCGCGCGGTGGAGTGAGGCCGAAAACCTGCAGGGCCATCAGTTATCTAAATACCGGATCACCTATACCAAAACCAAAGGCAAGAAAAACCGAACTGTACCGATATCTCAGGTTCTGTATGACGAGCTGCCCAAAAACAGAGGTAAGCTATTCACACCCTGCAGAAAAGCTTTTGAGCGCGCAGTTAAAAGAGCGGGTATCGACTTGCCAGAAGGCCAGTGCACGCATGTGCTGCGCCATACCTTCGCCAGCCACTTTATGATGAACGGCGGAAACATACTGGTACTGCGTGATATTCTAGGCCATGCCGACATAAAAATGACGATGGTTTACGCTCATTTTTCACCCGATCACCTTGAAGACGCAGTCACCAAAAACCCTCTATTCAATTTAAGATAAAAGTTACTTATGAGTAATGAATTCGAATTATTTACAAAAATTTTATTCCCTGGGTTATCGATCATAATTTCATTATTTGGGTTGAGGTCTGGTTGGACTTATAGAAAAGACAAGCTATTTACGTCACGTAAAAACATGAGTGAATTTGCATATTATTTATATAAAAACTCTGAGGATGTTATATTCAAAAATATCGCAGAAGAGTATGGCATTGCTGCTTTAACAAAAGATAAGTCACTGACAAAAAATCAGAGGTTAACTTTACTCAGAACAATCAACCCTGTCCGTGACATTGACGACTTTAGTAAGTGTCAAAGTCTAATAAGCATATCAACTCAGCATGATATATTTTGTTGGAATAAAAAAAGATACAAATTTAGAGTTTACAGAAGGTTTGTTAAATTACTAACAACCTCAATTTATTTTATGAGTAGTCTATTGGTAGCACTTCCATTTAATTACTCCATATTATTTAGCATACGTGCAATGGAAAAAATTAGTCATTTTAATATTTGGCAAAAAATAGGTTTAAGTAGTTATCTCATAACTTTAGGTCTAATGATATGTTTCATATGCTTGAACAAAGTTTCTAAAATAAAAATTGCAGAACGATTAATTTTAACTAATAGATTATAAAGGCAACGATAACAGTTCATTAAATCGTGTTATAAAGCATGCCATTAAGGAAATTAGCTTTACATTTTTTCGACCAACAAGATGACCAAGTTCTCTCCCCGGTCATCTTGTAAATCCCTCGAGAGGAAGTGATCGTAGTTTACTCAAGAAGATAATCTAATTCATCCTTTATGGGAATAACTTGCTCATAAAGCCGGTGATATGATTTACCGATGGCACCTCTGAATTGGACTAATTCTGGCGACTTGCTACCTATGTTAATAATATGATCTTGAGCTATTCCCGGATAGGGATCAATAAAAATAATTTCCGACATGCCTAATTGATAAGCCTTTTTCGCACAGAGTTCACAGGGGCTTGCTGTTGTGTACAATTTCCCTCCCTGAATACCTACACCACCATATTTTGCAAGTTGTAGAAATGCGTTTTCTTCCGCATGTAATGCACGAGTATGAACTTGATTACCTTTTTTATCTTTATCAAGGCTATTGTGGATGTCTTTAAAGCAATAAGATAAATTCCGCCCCCTATATACATCTCCAGCTGAATCAATCATCCTAAAAGTTAAGAGTTTCCCCTTGGCTTGGTTCCTGAAAGAACTATTATTCCTTTCATAATGACTATATATTTTTTCATCAAAATCATACATTAGGCCATCTAACGATCTCATTGAGCAAGGTATTTGACCGTTGGCAACATCATTCCAACCAACTGCTTTTATTGAGTTATCGTCATCAGTTACTACGGCTCCAACCTGCCTTGATATACATCCTGAATTTAATTTTACTGTGTACGCAACTTGCATAACCCTTTCCATTGCCGTCGGGGTTATCAGGCCTGGATGTTTCATTAACGCAACGTACCATGCTAATTGCGCTTTTAAAATATTATCGTTATCAAATTCATTCTTTGGATTAAAAATGTGTATATCGGATAACTCAATACATTTAGTAACATTTGGATTGGTAAGATGTTTGTACGAATTATCACCCTTACCAGACTCTACAGCATCTATTTCCTCAATTTGATCTGAGGAAAATTTATGTAATTTTCGCAAATAATTAGTACGATGTTCATCTGGTGCATTTATAGATATTAGATGAAAAGCAGAGTATCTATCCTTGAAGAATTTTGCTTCGTATGGATTTCTAATTGCATCTATTACAATCAATGCCTTATCTCGTTTGTTTTTTCTTATTAATTTGATAACCCTGTTGATAGTTTCAGGCAAATGAAAAACTGATTTAGGGATAAAGTCATTCGTTTCAAAATCAACTTCAATACATCCACGCCGTCTAATGGATTTACCTGCCAACTGATATGCTGAAACATATAAATTCGAGTTTATCTCATTTAGCTCAGCTTTAAATTGCTTTGTAAACTTTCTAACTAATTTTAAAATTGATATGACTTTATTTATGGTTTTAACATCAAGCTTCAAGTCACTATCATGATTGAGCAAATGTTCAATCACATTTTTAAATTTTTTCGAAAGCAGATTATCTGAAAACACCCCGCCAGTTAATACCAAATCTAAATGCTGTTTACTGATGGAGTTTTTAGATGAAAAAATAAACTCAGATGCTTCCTCTACAGTCAATGTCAAAAGATATACTGATATTAAATCACTCACCTTAATTGAGTAAAAATTTTCCCAATGGTTTTCTGTAAAATTTTTAACTATATTATAACGATGGACGTCTAACCCTTTGTAGAACCCTTGTAGTTTGCTAACATCAGGGAAAATTGTTTTTTCATCTTCAAGAATATTAGCTGTTGTTGTGCAGCCAGAACCGGTTCGTCCAGTTAAGCCAACTAAAATAAATTGTCCATTCTCAAGGAAAAGCTCACTTACGAATTTTTTATTTTTCATCACGTCCCACTTATGTATGTAAGAATGATAACTATGTTATATACATACTAATTATAATTTAGTCATCTTTTCTATTCTAGAAGTTTAATGAAATGGCGGCACATTGGCGGCAGAGCATTAAAAATGTATAAAATGGACAAACACCAAACAACACTAAAACCTTGTTTTTAAACATAAACTACTGTTTTCATTATGATAAGAATGGTATGTAGGAATTTCGGACGCGGGTTCAACTCCCGCCAGCCCACCAAAATTCTTTGTTGATGGTCACCAGAGCCTGATACGAAGTCCTGAAAGCCCGCAAGGTGAAAGCCTGGCGGGTTTTTTTGTGCCTGTAGTAGTCCGTAGGGTTTGGCTAAACCCTGAGAAATTGGTACCCGGTAAATGTATTCCTGAGAATGTAGCCAATTTACGATAGTGGCACGGATAACTCCTACAGACCCTACTCCGAAGTTCTTCGCAATAAACACCGTTAGAGAAGGATCTAACGCTGCATGATGGCAAAGGGCTTTTCCTGATAGTGAAAACCAGCGGAAAAAAAGCTCTGGCGTGTCCATTATCAACATCCTGCAACAAAACAGGGATCAATGATGGAGGTCGATGCCTTCCCCGTCTTTTCGCTTGCCGATGCCCGAGGGCTAAGAGCGGATTACCTTGCCTTGTTAGCTAATGTTATCGACCCTCAAGTTCAAGCTGAAGTTAGAGAGGAAGAACACCAAATCGCTCTGGACAGTATTTTTTCAACGGTCGCCGCTAACTGGTTCCAGCTCAAAAGCAAAAACGTAACCCCTGATTACGCAAAAGACATTTGGCGCTCACTGGAGAAAGATGTATTCCCTGCTATTGGTGAGATCCCCGTTCAGCAAATCAAAGCCCGGACACTGGTTGAAGCTCTTGAGCCAATAAAAGCACGTGGGGCGCTTGAGACTGTACGTCGACTGGTGCAACGCATTAACGAGTTCATGATTTATGCCGTTAACACTGGTCTGATTGATGCAAATCCAGCATCAGGTGTCGGGATGGCCTTTGAAAAGCCAAAAAAACAAAATATGCCGACGCTGCGGCCAGAGGAATTGCCGAAGCTGATGCGTTCTCTCATCATGTCAAATCTATCTGTTCCGACTCGCTGTCTTATTGAGTGGCAGCTCCTGACCCTTGTACGCCCATCTGAGGCCTCAGGTGCTCGGTGGGCAGAGATCGATCTCCATACGAAGCTCTGGACAATTCCAGCAGAGCGGATGAAAGCGAAGCGTGAGCACATTGTGCCGCTATCTCCTCAGGCATTAGAGATTCTGGAAGTCATGAAGCCAATCAGTGCTCATCGTGAACATGTTTTTCCGAGCAGAAATGATCCCAAAAAACCGATGAACAGCCAGACTGCGAATGCTACTTTGAAGAGAATTGGTTATGAAGGTAAGTTAGTAGCTCATGGGTTGCGTTCGATTGCGAGCACTTACCTGAATGAATCATAATTTAATTCAGATATTATTGAGGCAGCATTGGCTCACGTCGATAAAGATGAAGTAAGACGAGCCTATAATCGTACAACTTATTTGGCGCAGAGAGTAGAATTAATGAATTTTTGGGGCTTAAAAGTCAAGAGTGAGAAACTATAGATGAAATTTGAATCAACATCGTTAGTCAACATTATCACAGGAAATAATGGGTCAGGGAAAAGTTCAATATTAGCTGAAATTTCAAAGCAAGAATACGTTACAGGAAAAAATGTAATATGCTTATCAAACACATCAACCAATAAATTCCCAAAAATAAAAAGCCATCGTTTTCACGTTCTTAATCAGTCATCTAACACACTTACCAAAGCATTAAAAAAAGTAGTAGTAAGCAACAGTCACGATATGATCGGGTCATCGCACGCACACATTTTCCCAAGAGTATTGGCATATTTAGATTTCAATGAGCAACTCACATTTAAATTTACAATCTTTCCTTATGAAAGTTTCATTAGAAAATTTCAATCCGAGATGTACAACAATGAGTTAATCGGTAATGATATCGATGAAATAACGAATCACTTAAGAAATCTAATCGAAATAAATGATGACACTGCTAACTTTACTGGTCATGGAGTGAAAGGCTCTTACATACTTTATTTGGAATATGCTTTCACATATGAATCAGAAAAAAGAATTAACACCATTCATAATCGCCTCATTGAACTAATGTTAAAGCATGAGCGCATTCTAAAAAAGAACCATTTAATACATGACATTGAAATAACCTTAGGTCGTGGCCATGGTATAATACCATCATCTCATTTAAGCTCCGGTGAAGCATGCTACATGGCAACACTTGCTTTTATCCTTACATATATATCGGATAATAGCGTAATAATAATTGATGAGCCAGAGAATAGTTTACATCCTCGTTGGCAAAAAAAATACACATCAAACCTTCTGGATCTATTATATTATTTCGACATAAGAATAATATTAGCGACACATTCCCCAATGATTGTTATAGGGGCGGTAGAAGACCATAGTGGTCTAAGCGTTTTCAAATCCGAAAATAGCACCCTTTATCCCCTTGAAGGAAATGAAACTAATATTGATGAAGTAATGGTGGATGTGTTCGGTGTATTAACGTCAAGAAGCAGATATTTCAGCTACAAGATAAATGAGATCCTTAATGATTACAACAATAAAAAAATAGATATAAATTCAGCGCGCGACAAATTAGATAAAACAAAATCACTCGGGCCTGATGAAAGCCAAGTGAAAATAATTGAAGCAGCCAATGAAATATTAAATCAGATGGTGAAAAATGCCTAACTTCACATTTACAGCAGAGAATATCTCTCATATCCGCACTGCTATATCCGAAAATAAATTCGATGACAAGGTAAAGGTGTGGGAGCATGAATTGCTTAAACCCATGAGAAGAGAACTCAAACAATATATTCTTTCCAACCGTAATGATGGTATCAAATGTGCTTATTGCTTAAAGGATTTTTATAATGAACACAATATGAACATTGATGTTGAACACATTCTCCCCAAGTCACAATACCCAGAATATACGTTCACACTTAAAAATTTAGCGGTGGCATGCAAGAGATGTAACTTATTAATAAAAAGAAATGATGTTTCATTTTTAAATCCTAACTTCATAAGAAAAAAACCGTTTAACTCAAAATATTACAAAATATTCCACCCTGTCATCGATAGAAAAAATCACTTATCTCTTCTGGATGTCCATTTTAATGGATGCCACATTATCAAATATCAAACAAACAGTGAAAAAGCAAACAACACCTACATTTACTTCAAGTTAAATGAAGTTGAGATAGAAACATTGAACAACGCACAAGGAATAGAACAAATAATTGACTTACTTCACACATACAACCTAAGAAATTAGCAACAAAAGAATATCTAATTAGCCGCCACAAGGCGGCTTCCACTCAATTAGCCTTTGGATTTTTTTGGATCATCTTTCCGCTGATAAGTGCGCTCTTCCTGAAATCGCCCGTCCTCTTTGTGAATTTTAACTGAGCCTGTTTTATCAGTCATATACTCTTGCATTTCTCTGACAATCTCACTTTTAGTTGTCGCCGTCTTACTTGGTCTTTCATTACCTTCTTTCTGAAGTTTCCATTTATCACCATCCTTAGTAATGTGATATTTATCCATTAGAACCTCCAAATGTAGTTAGACATATGAGATGACAGTAAAAATTTTATACGGGAAGAGGCACTAGATTTGTGCCATACATCTCATTCTGAAAATACGCCTCCAATAAACACAATAAATGACATTTGCAACGAATCGACGGTTGGTATTACTGCATCTACATATCGCATACCTGAGCTCATATTAATATTACGTTCTACCACTAGCGCGCAATGCTCTCCCCGCCCCGCCTGCCCGCTTAAGGGGTCGCTTTTAATGCAGGTACATGAACGGCCTCAGGGCGCGCCAGTGCTGGCGTTGGCGGGGGATCCAGTGTCGGTAAAACGCATTCAAAACCATGCACCTTATGCATGCATGGCTTTATTACGGGAAAACAGCGGGGTTTTCGGGAATTTTTAAAAGGATTACTGCACGGTCAGCTCTGCACGGCGGCGGGCGTAATTCAGGTTCTGTGCGGGTGTGTATTTTTCACGATTGGCATCGCGCGAAGCCGCGTTGGGCCTGAATCCGATAGCCGTTAAAATGTCGTTATCCTGTACGGAATAATTAGTTTTTTTCACCGGCGGAGAGCCAGACCTGTAGCGCCTCACGCAGATCATCAAGTGAATGCTGAATGGCGCAGCGCTGAACGGCGGGATGCTAGCCGGAATAATTCATCAGCTCCGGGGCAAGGGCGGCGACCAGCGCCGCGCCATGCGCCTGCATAAAATCATTCAGCCAGTTACGAATGCTGATGCGCTGCACCTATTCATTCGAGCAGATATAGCGACCGGCAGCCTGATAATGTCCCACTTTTACACGTCTCTGAGACTGCGCAGCGTTTGCAGGCTCCTGCCGGGAAGCTGTTCGCGTTATGCCTGTTTGGTGTGCGTTAGTTCATCTCGGCGTTGCAGCCAGGCGGATTTGTTTGCCTGACAGGCCTCAAAGGCTTTCTGTAGCGTCAGTGTGGTCACGTATGTTTCTCCTGATGACTGGCCGTGCTTACGCACCGGCACGGTTAACGGTGACCCTCGGTGTGAGTGCTGGGATTATCGGCGCTAAAGATAGCGCCGTTTGATATTCTCAGAAAATATCGTATACCTCTCTTTCATATATCGTATCGAGTTGAAGATATGTAATGAATAAAAGACGTTTAATTGCTTGCCTGCATATATACCGCCGTCAGCTAAATAACAACCAAATAATCCTCTGCACACCTTCTTTTACATATTCAGGTTCCAGCGTGTAGCAAAACCTCGCCGTTCCGGTAGAAAATATTCTCTGCTCTGTAGAGAGTGAAGCAGAAACTCATTAAAACCCATATTTATGATACTCACAAAAGGCGTAAGTAAAAATAATTACAAGGACACGTAATGGAACGCAGTAAATTTATTCGCTATGGTAAATCGTTAGGATTATGGCAAGGCTCATGGATTTATGATGAACCAGTACCGGAAACACTCATCAGAGATGATCCGGTGTATATTGATCTAAAAAATGCCTACGTACCTGAAATAAAGAATGACAATGAGCCACCTTTAATTTTACCCGTTTCGGTATTCGAAACGGTGAAGTTGATGGATGATTATGCCGCTGCCGATATGCGTCACGGGGATCTCTCAAGAAGTAACCTGATAGATCTTTACGGCCTTAAAGATGTCTCGGCCCGCTGCAACGCCTATGATGAGACTCGCCTCATGCAGAATGCGGGCATCATGTTTGAAGAATTACGGATCTTGTCTGATGCCTTTTCATTTTACGGGCCTTATAAGCATTTAATGCGTAAAATGATTGATCATCTGCAAAGCAATACTGGCGAGCCGTTTACTGATGACCTGTTTAATCAGGCAATGGCGAATCATCCTTTTATGTACGGTAAAAATAGTACCGTGCACTATCTTCGGGGGGCTTTTATTAAAAATATTGACTGGGTTCGGGGAATATACCCAGCCAGTAAAGAGAAAATGTTATGGCAGGCTGTATCTCACTCTACCCTTCCAAAATTCGATCACTGGACGGACAGGATAAATGGGCTTGGAATTGCCGTACACGATACGTGGGCTACGCATATTACGTTACAAGAACTTGTTATCACTAAAGATAAATTCGTAGCAAAGATCCAATTCCGGATACAAGATCATTTCGGCCTTGATGCTGTTGATATCGAAAATCCACTTTTCAAAGAACTTCGCATGTTCAGAATTTGGTTTGTTCTTCAACGGTGGGAGCACTTTGGATATCATCCCTTCATAACAGAGTTGAACTTTACAAAAACCATTGTTGGCGGGCGTTATGACGAAGTGTAAATGGATAGCGTTAACCGTACTAATCGCCTGGGCAGTCTGGCTGTTACAGCCAGTCAAAGTAATGGCTGTACATAAAGAAGAAGGCATTGCCACGGTACTGGTAGAAAATTTCCCGCGCTGGCATTGGTGGCAGAAAGCGTGGTTTAAATCGCATCAGCGTGAATTACAGGAGCGTTACGGAATACCTGTCGTTAATAAAGACGGCTCATGGAGCATTTTCTTTATGGGCTGGCAGGACGGCTACCGTAAAGACAGCCTTTACGATCAGGACTCCGATCTTTTGTGCTTCGATGATATGAACACCGACGTAAACTGTATCAGGAAAGAGCCGTTGCTTTGGGTGAGTAAAAACGCGTATGGCGTAGTGAATTACAGGTAGCCAGTGTGGTATTCCCGGCGGGCGCAGATCATGCATCTTCTCCACCTCCTGATTATCCTGGTTTGGGATAATCCTGACGCTGAAATACATTAGCGATTCCGGTTATTCAAACCCACAAGGAGGTTGTAAATGTCACATGCAACACACCAGGACTGGCACCCCGCCGACATCATCGCCGCGCTGAAGAAGCGTGGCACCAACCTGGCGGCGCTGTCGCGCGCGTCGGGGCTGGCGTCGTCCACACTAAGTAATGCGCTAAATCGTTCATGGCCAAAAGGCGAAAAGCTGA
Organism: Siccibacter colletis; assembly: GCF_025914095.1. Taxonomy (NCBI): domain Bacteria; kingdom Pseudomonadati; phylum Pseudomonadota; class Gammaproteobacteria; order Enterobacterales; family Enterobacteriaceae; genus Siccibacter; species Siccibacter colletis. The sequence continues at coordinate 3,120,198 of NZ_CP074352.1, forward strand.
TTGCCGAGGCGCTGGACATGCCGCCGCAGGCTATCTGGCCGAGCCGCTATTATGATGCGCACGGCCAGTTCGTGGATCGGCAACGGATGATGAGAAAGACGCTACGCTGGCGTTAACCGATGCCAGGTGCAAATCAGGCAGGCAGCACAAGGCCTGCCTGCTGCCTTACAGCACGTCTAACGTCAGAAGCTGCCCGCCGGTTTTCTGAATGCGCGCATACCAGGTGTCAAAATCAATCAGCTGATACGGGAAGTAAAGACCCGGTGCCGGGGCCGGACGTCCGTCGAGCCCGGTGACACGCTCGGTCAGGAGCGTCACGCCGGCGGCGGTAAGCGGTCGCTGGCCCTGCGGGTGCACCACCGCCTGTCGCAGGCGCAGCGGCTGCCCGTCATGCCCTTCTCCGCTTATCTCAATAATAATTTCGGTGGACATCGCCTCCCCACGGCGGCGCGATGACGTAACTGCCGTCGCCAGGTTGAACGCTATATCCGGCGCGCCCGTGGCGTTGGCCAGCCCCATGATGTCGAACGGCGAGAAAGCGGTTGCCTGCACCGGGGTGCCGTCTACGGCGTGGAACTGCGCCTGCGCGTTTTCACCGGCGCGCCAGAAGAACGCCCCGTCGCGACGGGTAAGCGCGGCGGGCATGATCTCGCCCAGGCGCTTAAAGTCATGCTCGGTGGCCGGTCCGGCGGATTCCTGTTCATCCAGCAAGGCGCCCACCTTGATTGAAGCGACGCGGCTAAAGCGTTCGGCCAGTTTCAGCGTCGGGATAGTGGCGGCCCCCACCAGCCAGTCCGCGCCCAGCACCACGGCGCTGGCGTCCGGCCGGTGGATCCAGGCGGCCACGTCGGGGCCAATCTCCGCTGCGCCCGATGAGATGCTGACGTGGGGCACGCCACGTGCCTGGGCGAAACGCACGCTCGCCAGGCTCTCATCCTTCACCAGCACCACCACGCCGCCGACCTCGCGGTCACCGAGGCCCAGATCGTCGGCGGCCAGATCCACCGCCACGCCCCCGGCATAAGGAATGCTGGCGGCGACCTCCTGCGCTTTCGCCAGGTTGCGTCCGCCGATAAGCAGCGGGACATCGGGATGTTCAGCGCGGATAGCGCGGGCGGTAAACTGGCCAACCACGCCGGAACCGCCGATCAGAAGCAGGGGTGCGTGTGACATTGCGATACCTCTCTGGGTTAGTTAAGATAACTTACGCTCGGTAAGTTACTCTTAGTAACCTACCATTAGTAACAATGTAGCTACTGATAGTAAGTTGTGCAACCCTGAGAGGCCTGCCGTGAAAAATACAACGCTACCGGACGCTCCCGCTACCGGCCGCCTGAGCCGCGCGGCGCGTCGGGCACAGATGCTGGATATCGCCCTGGAAATTATTCGTGAAGAAGGTGCCGACCGCCTGACGCTGGGTTATCTGGCCGCGCGGGCGGGCGTATCGAAGCCTGTTGCCTATGAGCACTTCGGGACACGTTCCGGGCTGTTAACCGCCATGTACCGTGCGCTCGATGAACAGCACTCTGTCGTGCTGCGCGACGCGCTGAGCAAAGCGCCGAAAAGCCTGCAGGCCACCGCCGACGTGCTGGCCAGCGCCTGGGTCCACTGCTCGGCAGACTCCAGCGGGGAGTGGCATGCCATTGGTTCCGCGCTGGGTGGCAGCGAAGAGATGGTCGCCGTACATAAAGAGCTGATCGAGGAGTACGTCCGTCTGTTCGCCGCAACGCTCAAACCATGGAGTACCCTGGCCGATGACGAGCTGTATCGCCGCTGCGCAGGCCTTATCGGCGCGGGGGATGCGCTGTCGATGCTGATGATTAACGGCCAATGCAGCGAGCAGGACGCGGCGCAGTCGTTTTCTGCGTTAATTCAGGGCGGTGTGGGGGCGGGTTAACCGGTTCCATGTCTACGATCGGGGCACTGCGCCGATCGTTTTCCCATGCAGAGCCAGATACATAAGCCGGATTACTGTAACCCGCGCTGAAATTGAGAGTATCGCCTGTTATTTTTTTATATGCGCAGCGCGGGCAGAAAAAAAATGACCGCGTGGCTATTCATCATCCGCCACGCTGATATATTCCCCGCCGTCACTCTGTACCCAGGTGCGGGTGCCCGCCTGCACGTAAATCCGTTTGCCGTTTCTGGCGCGTGAGACGGTCATCACCCATTTTTTATCGATGCAGTTGCGCGGAGCGGGCATATCATCGAAGCAGAGCCGGTCTTTATCTTCTTCCTCTTTATATCCGTCAGCGAAATCCCAGAGGCTGAGATAAAACACCTGGTCGCAGTCCTCCTGAGGAATATGGTATTGCGCTTTCAGCATTGCCTGATTCTCCCGCCACCATGTCAGCGCGCCGCGAGCGGTAAGGGGTGGGTTTTCAATCAGCACGCTGGTGAAATATGATTCACGATGAACGGCCTTTATTTCAGGCGTTCTCAGGGTGATCCATATTAATAATATCAGGGCGGTTAGAATAATAATGCCTGCGAACGCGGTGCGTTTTTTCATTACGCGTATCCTTATTGCCTGCTAACGTACTGTCCATGTGAAATGCCGCTTGCGAAGACGCCCGTCAGGCAGCATTTCATAGCTATCGTTACCAATATCGAAAGTAATACGTTTAGTACTTACTGAACGCTGCACCGTCATCACCCACTCTTTTTCGATGCAGTTTCGGGGTTCGGGCATATCCTCGAAACAGAGCCGATCTTTATCCTCCTCCTCTTTATAACCGTCAGCAAAATCCCAGACGCTGACATAGAAATAGCCATCCGTATGAATAATCGGAATGTTGTACTGCTGTCGCAGCATCTCAGCATTCTGCTTCCACCAGAGGATCTTAGTGCGCCGTGTTAGCGGAGGGTTTTCCAGTAAAATCCTTGCGGCTCCATCACTAATATGGACAGCGACAATCTTTGTCGGACTCAATGCTAAATACATAAGCCAGATTACGATGAATACGGCTGAAATTAAGAGTATTGCCTTACATTTTTTCATCGCGCATACCTGATATTTCCACCGTTGCCTGCATGTTAGTCATGAAAGGCCTGTAGCCAAACTGCTGCGAACGCTGGAGGTAAAACCACAGGCGAAACAGGCGGAACTGATAAAAAACCTTGCTGCGAATATCGTTTTTATCGAGCCCAAAATGGTCCTGCACCTCAAAAGTCACAGTGCCTCGATAGCTATTATTTTCGATTGTCAATGTATTGAGAGTAATGCGTGTTGCAGAAGTATCATGCACCACCAGTGCAAGGCCATTTATTGAGTCTTTCAGTCGAATGAATTTAGGTAATACCGTATCTTTTAGCTGCGCTATTACGGCCTCCTCAAGTGAACTTCCCACTATCTGCTTATCCCAGTCTATGACTGCGTTTAACGCTTTATTGATCTTTAACAGTGAGCTTTTACGGCTTGTATCACTCATTATCTGTTCCCGCAGCGCAGCATCAAGGCTGCTGCTGCGAAACGGCATCCCGCTGTTTTTCTGCATATGAGTAATCATTTCGCCAATTACATGCTGGTACGGGCCGTAAAATGAAAACATGCGCGCCAGCTGCCTGAACTCATCAAACAGCAGGCTGGCGCACCGCGCTGGGGTTATCTTTTCCTGAATTATGGTGGGTGAATAAAATAAGGATTGCCGCTGCGGGGAGGCGCGAAATGTGGTGAGTCGCCAGGGGTCCACATGCGCAGAAATATCCGTTAGCCGGAAGTCGTTCCTGAGCTGGCTTTCGCTTAAATCACCATAGCGCATATCATCGGAACTATAGTCATCCATCCAGCGCCGGGTTTTGAATATAATTTTGGGGAAGATAACTGCCGACATACTGCCTCCGCTGCGAGTCGCGTCCTGAATTGGCTGCGGATAATACGCCGGGAGTGATACCGTGCAAGGGTTCGTTATTTTTATATATACAGCGGCGCTTATAATTTATCCGCTGCGGGTTACTCTTCAGATAATGCTTCAAGGTACTGGCTAAAACGCAGCAGATAACCGTCGGGATCCTGCACCAGAAATTCGCGCTGACAGGCGATGCCGTCGGCGGTGGGGTAGCGATTTTCACGTAGCGGACGGTAAAGCGCGACGCCAGCCTGCTGCAGGCGCTCCAGCACGGGGGTGACATCATCCACTTCTATCTGGAAATTTACGCCGCGGCCAAAGGGGTGAACCAGCTCGTCGGTGTTCCATCCCCCGTCGTGATATGCCTCCAGCATCAGCTGCGCTTCACCGAGATTAAGGTAGACGAAGTCCGGCTCCTCGCGGCGGATCATGACGGTAAAACCCACGATCTCAACGTAAAAATGCAGCGAGGCGGTGAAATCGCTGACGGTGAGTTCCGGCACCATGCGGTTCCAGTAGAGAGTATCTGCCATGATTAATGTCCTTTTATGATGAGCCGGCAGCACAGCTTACGCGTTACCAGCCTGAATGGACACTGAGGTACAGAAAGCAGGCGTAAAAAAAGCCACCAGCGGTGGCTTTAGCAAACTTAGTTGCGCGTCTGTACCCAGAACGCGTGAATGAGGCCGGGGATGTAGCCGAGGAGCGTCAGGATAATGTTAATAATAAACGCCCAGCCGAAGCCCTTACCCAGCAGCACGCCCAGCGGCGGCAGAATGATAGTTAGTACGACTCTCCAGAAACCCATAGCTACTCCTGTGTTACGTCTTCCAGGTTATTGTAAATGCTAACAATTAATTGTAGCTCGCTTCGCTGAAACGTCCACCGTGCCGACACTACTTTACCCCGGCTCACATTTCCCTGGATTATGAGTGCCGTCACTGGCGCGGTAAATGCTGTTTATTGCCGCTCAGGTTCTGCTTCAGTTCAGCGCAGAAGCTCAGGAAAACGATGGCATATCATGTAATTAGACCAATACTTTAAGAAGTAAAAGCGCGACGCATCGCTATACCGTAGTATTCAGTTGAGCTATGGTTACTGTTAACAACCTCATAAAAGGAGAGACGCAATGTTTAACCCTGGTGATTACGTACAGCCGCGTATGGGCGGCCCGAAGCTGAAAGTCCTGGAAGTTAACGATGACCAGGTGGTCGCCGTGCGCGCTGACAATGAACAGGGCGACAAAGTTACCGTTAAAGCGGCCGATCTGGCGCTGTATAAAGAAGACGGCGATTTCGGCGTCTGCTGACCTGTCCGGGGAGGCCCGCCCTCCCCTGAATACGCATAACTACGCATTAAAATGAATAAGTACTCACTCCACTTTAACAGAGTTTTTCACTACCTTTTCGCAATATGCAAAATAAAATCACTCATTCCCGTTAGTGTTGCTGCCAGCCTTATATTACAGACTACGCCGCGCGATGACGCCCTTTGCCAGATAATGAATAAAAAATAAACCATTGAATTTAATGAACTTATGTTGCATCACCGCCAAAGATCGCGATCGTAACGTGATTTCATCGCACCACAGAGAATGTTGTAGACAAAAGGCCAATAAATAAAAATTAAACGCTAATTGCCTTGTTATATCCAGCCATATACTCTGTTGCCATCGTAAAAGGCCATTCTGTCCTTCTGTTTGTTAACCTTTTTTTCATTTCCGGAGCATTGCGATGTTCTCTGCGCACTCTCGCCTGCGCCACGCGGCGGCTGACATTTTTGCCATGGTGGTATATTGCTCCGTCGTTAACATGATGATTGAGATATTTATCTCCGGCATGAGCTTTGAGCAGTCGCTCTCTTCCCGCCTGGTGGCGATCCCCATCAATATGGTCATTGCCTGGCCCTACGGGCTGTACCGCGACAGCGCCATGCGCGCCGCGCGCCGTCTCGGCGGTGCGGGCTGGATTAAGACCGGGGCGGATGTGCTGGCTTATGTGACGTTCCAGTCTCCGGTGTATGCGGTGATCCTCTGGAGCGTGGGGGCAGACGCGCAGCAGATTGTCACTGCCGTCAGTTCAAATATCGTGGTGTCGATGATGATGGGTGCCGCGTACGGCTATTTTCTGGAGTACTGCCGCCGCCTGTTTCGCGTGGCGCAGCAGCCTGGTGCCCTGCTGTAGCTTATGATGTGCGACGGGACGCTCCCGTCGCCGTGTTACTGCGGGTCGCCGAACAGGCCGCTCAGGTAACGTTCCAGCGCAATGCGTGAGCTGAAACCGTGCGGGATGCCGTAATGCGCTTGCGCTTCCCCACCCAGATAGAGCGGAAACTCCTGATAGTGATCGCAGGTCTTGATGTCAGAGGCCGGGTCGGCCAGCGACTGGCTGCGCTCTTTTAACGTCGGATGAATGACCAGCGCCGTGCGGCCCAGACGTGCCTCGCGATTCACATACACATAATCTTCACCGCGGCGGTAACCATAGGTCTTTGGCGTCACGGCATCCATGGTAAATCCGGCTTTCTCCAGAACGCGTGCCACCTCGTCGGGTCGTAAATACATAGCTTTTCCTCGTCATAGCAGTACTGCTTCGCAACCTTACAATAAGGAGCATTAGCGGGGCTTTCGGAAAAGTCCAGAAAGGCGTGCATTGTTGCCGATTCGCTTCAGAGGCCAAAAATCCAGGCTACACTTTTAAACACGTTGAACCCAAAGGAGAAAACGAATGTTTAGACGACCAAGCCAAAACGAAGTCGATTATGCCGTTGATGATATTAACAGTGACGTCAGCAAACTGGCCGACTCGCTGGAAGACGTGCTGAAATCCCTGGGCAGCGATGTCAAAGGCGAAGCGGATACCGCGCGTCGTAAAGCAGAATCCCTGCTGCGTGAAACCCGCGCCCGTATGAATGGCCGTGGCCGCGTTACCCAGGCGGCACGCGATGCTGCCGGCTGCGCCGATACCTTCGTGCGCGATAAGCCGTGGTATAGCGTGGGTGCTGCGGCTGCCGCAGGTATTTTCCTCGGAGCGCTGCTGACCCGCCGCTAACTCCCTGCTCGACCCTCATTAGCTATGCCTTTTTTACCCCGTCGCCTGTGCTGCGGGGTTTTTTTATGCCTGTTTCTTCCACGCGACTTTCTCTTTTTCGCCCGATCCCAGGCGTGATGCGCCCTGGCGCTCAGCCAGCCTCTTTTTCATGAGAAGCACCATATCTTGCGTGGTTGAATTTATTTTTAACTACATCTAGTATTTATTTCATCAGGCAACCCCAGAAGCACCGCGAATTCTCGCGGCGCGCTGGCATTCTAAACGGAAATACGAATCATGCGCATTACTATTTACACTCGAAATGACTGTGTTCAGTGCCACGCCACCAAACGCGCGATGGAGAGCCGCGGTTTCGCTTTCGAACTGATTAATCTCGACGAGCAGCCGGAGGCCATTGAGGACCTGCGCGCGCAGGGGTTCCGCCAGTTGCCGGTGGTAGTCACCGACCATGAAAGCTGGAGCGGCTTCCGCCCGGACATGATTAACCGTCTGCGCAACGACATCGCGGCCAGCGCATGAGCCTGCTGGTCTACTTCTCCAGCACCTCGGAGAACACGCACCGCTTTATTGAGCGGCTGGGCCTGCCGGCGGTGCGTATTCCGGTTAACGAGCGTGAGCGGATTGAAGTGGATCAGCCCTACATTCTGGTAGTGCCCTCCTACGGTGGCGGTGGTACGGCGGGTGCCGTACCGCGTCAGGCGATCCGCTTCTTAAATAACGACCATAACCGCGCCCTGCTGCGCGGCGTGATCGCCGCGGGCAACCGTAATTTTGGCGAGGCGTTCTGTCGCGCCGGGGAAGTCATTGCCGCTAAGTGCCAGGTGCCTTACCTCTATCGCTTCGAGCTGATGGGCACCCCGCAAGACATTGAAAATGTGCGTAAGGGAGTAACCGAATTTTGGCAACGACAACCGCAGAGCGCGTGATCGCCGCCGCGCCCGATTACCATGCACTGAACGCCATGCTGAATCTCTATGATAAGCAGGGCCGCATTCAGTTTGAGAAAGACAGAGAGGCGGTGGAGGCATTCTTCAGCCAGCACGTGCTGCCCAACACCGTGGCGTTCCCGGACCAGCAAGCGCGCCTCGACTGGCTGGTGGCGGAGGGCTATTACGACAACCGTGTGCTCGCCCGCTACGCGCGCCCCTTTGTTATTTCGCTGTTTGAACGGGCTGCCAGCAGCGGTTTCCAGTTCCAGACTTTCCTGGGCGCGTGGAAGTACTACACCAGCTACACCCTGAAAACCTTCGATGGCAAACGCTATCTGGAACACTTCCCGGACCGCGTGGTGATGGTGGCGTTGACGCTGGCGCAGGGCGATACCGCGCTGGCGCAGGCGCTGGTGGATGAGATCCTTGCCGGGCGCTTCCAGCCCGCCACCCCGACCTTCCTTAACTGTGGCAAAAGCCAGCGCGGCGAGCTGGTCTCCTGCTTCCTGCTGCGTATTGAAGATAATATGGAGTCCATTGGCCGCGCGGTGAACTCGGCGCTGCAGCTCTCCAAACGCGGTGGCGGCGTGGCATTTCTGCTTTCCAACCTGCGCGAGGCAGGAGCGCCAATCAAACGCATCGAAAATCAGTCTTCGGGGGTGATCCCGGTAATGAAAATGCTGGAGGATGCGTTTTCCTATGCCAACCAGCTCGGGGCGCGTCAGGGTGCCGGGGCGGTCTATCTGCACGCGCATCACCCGGACATCCTGCGTTTTCTTGATACCAAGCGCGAAAACGCTGATGAGAAGATCCGTATCAAGACGCTGTCGCTGGGCGTGGTGATCCCGGACATCACCTTCCAGCTTGCCAAAGAGAACGCCGAAATGGCGCTGTTCTCGCCCTATGATATTGAGCGCCTGTACGGTAAACCTTTTGGCGATGTGGCGATCTCTGAGCTGTACCACCAGCTGGTGGAGAACCCGCAGGTGCGCAAAACCTGGATTAACGCCCGCGACTTCTTCCAGCGCGTGGCGGAGATCCAGTTTGAATCCGGCTATCCCTACATCATGTACGAAGATACCGTGAACCGCGCCAATCCGATTGCCGGGCGCATCAACATGAGCAACCTGTGCTCGGAGATCCTGCAGGTCAACACCGCCTCGACCTATGACGAAAACCTGGATTACGCGGATACCGGAAAGGATATCTCCTGTAATCTCGGCTCGCTGAATATCGCGCATACTATGGATTCCCCCGACTTCGGTCGCACCGTTGAGATCGCGGTGCGCGGCCTGACGGCGGTATCCGACATGAGCCATATCCGTTCAGTGCCGTCTGTTGAGGCGGGTAACGCGGCGTCGCACGCCATCGGGCTGGGGCAGATGAACCTGCACGGCTATCTGGCGCGGGAAGGCATTGCCTATGGTTCGCCGGAGGGGCTGGATTTCACCAACCTCTACTTCTACACCATCACCTGGCACGCCCTGCACACGTCAATGCTGCTGGCGAAAGAGCGCGGCCAGCGCTTCGCGGGCTTTGAACAGTCGCGCTATGCCAGCGGCGACTACTTTACTCAATATCTTGAGCAGCGCTGGGAGCCGAAAACCGCAGCGGTGCGCGCCCTGTTTGACCGCGCCGGTATTGAGCTTCCTACCCGCGAGATGTGGCAGCAGCTGCGCGACGACGTGATGCGCTACGGCATTTACAACCAGAATCTTCAGGCGGTGCCGCCGACCGGCTCTATCTCCTATATCAATCACGCCACTTCCAGTATTCACCCGATTGTGTCGCGCATTGAGATCCGTAAAGAGGGGAAAACCGGGCGGGTCTACTACCCCGCCCCCTTTATGACCAACGACAACCTCGCCTTCTGGCAGGATGCCTATGAGATCGGCCCGGAGAAAATCATCGACACCTACGCCGAGGCTACGCGCCATGTCGATCAGGGGCTGTCGCTGACCCTGTTCTTCCCGGATACCGCCACCACCCGCGATATCAACCGGGCGCAGATTTATGCCTGGAAGAAAGGTATCAAGACGCTGTATTACATTCGCCTGCGTCAGCTGGCGCTGGAAGGCACTGAGATCGAAGGCTGCGTGTCCTGCGCGCTGTAAGGAGAGAAGATGACCCGTTTAACGCGCCTGTCGGCAATCAACTGGAACAGCATTCAGGACGACAAGGATCTTGAAGTCTGGAACCGCCTGACCAGCAACTTCTGGCTGCCGGAAAAGGTGCCGCTGTCTAACGACATTCCGGCCTGGCAGACCCTGAGCCAGGCGGAGCAGCGCCTGACAATCCGCGTCTTCACCGGCCTGACGCTGCTCGACACCATCCAGAACAGCGTCGGCGCACCGACGTTAATGCAGGATGCCATCACGCCACACGAAGAGGCGGTGCTGTCGAACGTCAGCTTTATGGAAGCCGTGCACGCCCGCTCCTACAGCTCGATTTTTTCCACGCTCTGTCAGACCAAAGAGGTGGACGCCGCCTATGCCTGGAGCGAAGAGAACGCCCCGCTGCAGCGCAAAGCCGACCTGATTATGGCGCAGTACGCCAGCGACGATCCGCTGAAGAAGAAGATTGCCAGCGTGTTCCTGGAGTCGTTCCTGTTCTACTCCGGCTTCTGGCTGCCGATGTACTGGTCCAGCCGCGGCAAGCTGACGAACACCGCCGATCTTATTCGTCTGATCATTCGCGACGAAGCGGTGCACGGCTATTACATTGGCTACAAGTATCAAAAAGGGCTGGAGAAAGTGAGCGAAGGCGAGCGCGAGGCGCTGAAATCCTTTGCCCTCGACCTGCTGATGGATCTCTATGATAACGAACTGGCCTATACGGAGGCGCTGTATGCGGACGTGGGCTGGGCCGATGAGGTTAACGCCTTCCTGTGCTACAACGCCAACAAAGCGCTGATGAATCTCGGTTACGAGGCGCTGTTCCCGGCTGAGATGGCGGAAGTTAACCCGGCGATCCTCGCCGCGCTGTCGCCCAACGCCGATGAAAACCACGATTTCTTCTCCGGGTCCGGCTCCTCGTATGTGATGGGGAAAGCGGTGGAAACCGAAGATGAAGACTGGAATTTCTGACGGCGAATTCAGGTAATTTCATTTCCACATGGGGCGATTTATTCGCCCCATTATTTTTTTATTCGCCATCTATTTTTTTACCCACTATTTTCCCTGGTATTGCTACTGATATTTACATTAATTTCGTAAGAATCCGAACAGTTTCACCCGAAATTACCCGCCAGATTTGCAAAAATATCTGCCTGTAACAATCACCGCTCAGCCCTTATATCATGGGAAACCCGCGCCACCAGCCTTTGGCAAATTCCATGCCACAAATCATTTGAGGGTTGTCTCAGAATCTGAGTATGTTAGGGTATAGCCAGTTTTTATTTCACACACAAATGGTAATACTATCGATATATAACAGGAATAATGTTATTGCATGGCAATTAAATTAGAAGTTAAAAACCTTTATAAAATATTCGGCGAGCACCCCGATCGGGCATTTAAATATATCGACAAAGGGCTTTCGAAAAACGAGATATTAGAGAAAACCGGGCTGTCACTTGGCGTCATTGATGCCAGTCTGGCCATTGAAGAAGGCGAGATATTCGTCATCATGGGATTATCCGGCTCCGGGAAATCCACTATGGTTCGCCTTCTCAATCGCCTGATTGAACCTACCCGTGGACAGGTTTTGATTGATGGCACCGACATCGCCAGAATATCAGACGCCGAGCTCCGCGAGGTGCGCAGGAAAAAGATAGCGATGGTATTCCAGTCCTTCGCCCTGATGCCCCATATGACCGTGGTGGATAATACCGCGTTCGGTATGGAATTAGCCGGCGTGCCGGTGAAAGAGCGTCAGGAAAAAGCCATTGACGCCCTGCGTCAGGTCGGGCTGGAAAATTATGCGCATTCTTATCCGGATGAACTCTCCGGCGGCATGCGTCAGCGTGTCGGTCTGGCGCGCGCGCTGGCAATTAATCCGGATATTTTATTGATGGACGAAGCCTTCTCGGCGCTCGATCCGTTAATTCGCAGCGAAATGCAGGATGAGCTGGTGAAATTACAGTCCAGACATCAGCGCACCATTGTGTTTATTTCCCACGATCTCGACGAAGCCATGCGCATCGGCGACCGCATTGCCATTATGCAAAATGGCGAAGTGGTGCAGGTCGGTACGCCGGATGAAATTCTCAATAATCCGGCCAACGATTATGTGCGCACCTTCTTCCGCGGCGTCGATATTAGCCAGGTGTTCAGCGCCAAAGATATTGCCCGCCGTACGCCGGTGGGGCTGCTGCGCAAAACCCCGGGCTTCGGTCCGCGTTCCGCGCTGAAACTACTTCAGGATGAAGATCGCGACTTCGGTTACGTGATTGAGCGCGGCAACAGGTTTGTTGGCACCGTGTCTATCGATTCCCTGAAAGCCGCCCTCGCTGCCGGCCAGGGGCTGGATGCGGCGCTGCTCGATACGCCGTCAGCCGTTGAGGCCGACACCCCACTGAGCGAACTGCTCACGCCCGTTGGTATCGCGCCTTGCGCCGTGCCGGTGGTGGACGCAGAGCAGCAGTATCTGGGCATCATCTCGAAAGGGATGCTGCTGAAGGCTTTAGATCGCGAGGGGGCAAACAATGAGTAAGCAAACCACTAATCCGTGGGAGACCGGGGCGCAGACCCAGGATGCCGCAAATCAGGCAGCAACCCAGGATGCTGCCAACGGCGCAGACGCGTGGGGCAATGCAGCCGCACCGGCACAGGATGCCGCCAGCGGCAGCGCCGATGCCTGGGGTAGCCCGACGCAGACGCCTACCGATGGCTCAACCGACTGGCTGACCAGCGCACCGGCACCCGCGCCTGAACATTTCAACATCATGGACCCGTTCCATAAGACCCTGATCCCGCTCGACAGCTGGGTTACCGAGGCCATCGACTGGATCGTGCTGCACTTCCGCCCGGTGTTCCAGGGCATCCGCGTGCCGGTGGATTATATCCTCAGCGCGTTCCAGCAGCTGCTGCTCGGCATGCCGGCCCCGGTGGCGATTATCCTGTTCGCGCTGATTGCCTGGCAGATCTCCAGCGTCGGCATGGGCGTTGCGACCCTGGTGTCGCTGATTGCCATCGGTGCCATTGGTGCCTGGTCGCAGGCGATGATCACCCTGGCGCTGGTCCTGACGGCGCTGCTGTTCTGTATTGTCATCGGCCTGCCGCTCGGCATATGGCTGGCGCGCAGCGAACGGGCAGCGAAGATCATTCGGCCCATGCTGGATGCGATGCAGACCACCCCGGCGTTTGTTTATCTGGTGCCGATCGTGATGCTGTTCGGTATCGGCAACGTGCCGGGCGTGGTAGTGACCATTATCTTTGCCCTGCCGCCAGTGGTGCGCCTCACCATTCTCGGTATCAACCAGGTGCCGGCTGACCTGATCGAGGCCTCGCGCTCGTTCGGTGCCAGCCCGCGTCAGATGCTGTTTAAAGTGCAGCTCCCGCTGGCCATGCCGACCATCATGGCAGGCATCAACCAGACGCTGATGCTGGCGCTGTCGATGGTGGTTATCGCCTCGATGATCGCCGTGGGTGGTCTGGGCCAGATGGTACTGCGCGGTATTGGCCGACTCGATATGGGTCTTGCTACCGTGGGCGGTGTGGGGATTGTGATCCTCGCCATCATCCTTGACCGTCTGACCCAGGCGATGGGCCGTGATTCCCGGTCACGCGGCAACCGCCGCTGGTACACCTCCGGTCCGATTGGTCTGGTCACGCGTCCTTTCATTAAATAATCGCCTCTGCGCCCGGCGCAATCCTGCCGGGCGCGATGCGTTATCCGCGGTGGTTTTCCCACCGGCACAGCACCACTCTGAACATCACAATAAGGAACAACGATGCGACATAGCGTAATTCTTGCTACGGCCCTTGCCACCCTTGTTTCCACCAGCACTTTTGCCGCCGACCTGCCGGGTAAAGGCATCACCGTGCAGCCGGTGCAGAGCACCATCACTGAAGAGTCGTTCCAGACGCTGCTGGTCAGCCGCGCGCTGGAGAAACTCGGCTATACCGTGAACGCCACCAGCGAAGTGGATTACAACGTCGGGTACACCTCGTTGGCTGCTGGCGATGCCACGTTTACCGCCGTGAACTGGCAGCCACTGCATGACGACATGTACGCGGCAGCAGGCGGCGATAACAAGTTCTACCGTGAAGGGGTATTCGTCACCGGCGCGGCGCAGGGTTATCTCATCGACCGTAAAACCGCCGAGCAGTATAAAATCACCAACATTGAGCAGCTTAAAGATCCGAAAATCGCGAAGCTGTTTGATACCAACGGCGACGGCAAAGCGGATATGACCGGCTGCACGCCTGGCTGGGGCTGCGAAGCGGTGATTAATCATCAGATGGATGCTTACGGCCTGAAAAATACCGTGGTGCATAACCAGGGTAACTATGCCGCCATGATGGCGGATACCATCACCCGCTTCAAAGAGGGCAAACCGGTGCTGTACTACACCTGGACGCCGTACTGGGTAAGCGACGTGCTGAAGCCGGGTAAAGATGTGGTCTGGCTGCAGGTGCCGTTCTCTTCCCTGCCGGGTGAGCAGAAAGACATTGATACCAAACTGCCGAACGGCGCTAACTACGGCTTCCCGGTGAACACCATGCACATCGTGGCGAACAAGGCCTGGGCTGAGAAGAACCCGGCCGCCGCGAAGCTGTTTGCCGTGATGAAGCTGCCGATCGCTGACATCAACGCTCAGAATGCGATGATGCGTGCAGGGAAATCCTCAGAAGCCGACGTGCAGGGTCACGTTGACGGCTGGATCAAAGCGCACCAGCAGCAGTTCGACGGCTGGGTGAAAGAAGCACTGGCCGCCCAGAAGTAACCGTACGTTAACCTTCTCTTCAGCCCCTCCCCTCACGGCGAGGGGCTTTTTTATGGGCAGGCGCGTGCAACACAACAACGGCGCGCCGCCAGCCGCAAAGCGCACAAACCAACACCTTCCCGTCCTCACCTCCGCCGCGCAATTGGTTATGATGTCCTCCTGGCAAAGGAAACATAACTCATATAAATGAATAAACACGATCAAGGGCTTAGCCCGGCGCTTATCGCGCTGATGTCTGTCGCCACTGGCCTTGCTGTCGCCAGTAACTATTACGCACAACCGCTGCTCGACACCATCGCGCGCGCCTTCTCCCTCAGTGCAAATCAGGCGGGCTTTATCGTTACCGCCGCTCAGCTCGGCTATGCGGCAGGCTTGCTGCTGCTGGTGCCGCTCGGCGATATGTTTGAACGCCGCAGGCTGATTGTGGTGATGACGCTGCTGGCCGCCGGCGGGCTGCTGATCACCGCCTCCAGTCAGTCGCTGGGAATGATGATCCTCGGCACGGCCCTCACCGGCCTGTTCAGCGTGGTGGCACAGATCCTCGTCCCGCTGGCGGCGACGCTCGCCACGCCGGAGACGCGCGGTAAAGTGGTCGGCACCATCATGAGCGGCCTGCTGCTCGGCATTCTGCTGGCCCGCACCGTCTCCGGGCTGCTCGCCAGCCTCGGCGGCTGGCGCACCGTATTCTGGGTCGCGTCGGGGTTGATGGTGGTGATGGCGTTCGCGCTGTGGCGCGGCCTGCCGAAGATGAAATCAGAAACTCACCTTAACTATCCGCAGCTGCTCGGCTCGGTGTTCAGCCTGTTTACCCGCAATCCGCTGCTGCGTACCCGGGCGCTGCTGGGCTGCCTGACGTTCGCTAACTTCAGCATCCTCTGGACTTCGATGGCGTTTCTGCTGGCCGCGCCACCGTTTAACTTCTCCGATGGCACCATCGGCCTGTTCGGGCTGGCGGGTGCCGCAGGCGCGCTGGGCGCACGACCGGTCGGCGGACTGGTGGATAAAGGCAAAGCGCATCACACTACTACCTGGGGATTAGTGCTGCTGCTGCTGTCATGGATTGCGCTGGCGGCCGGGCAGTATTCGGTGCTGGCGCTGATGGTCGGCATCCTGGTGCTCGATCTGATGGTCCAGGGGGTACACATCACCAATCAGAGCGTGATCTACCGGGTGCAGCCCGATGCGCGTAACCGTCTTACTGCGGGCTATATGACCAGCTACTTTATTGGTGGTGCCGCCGGGTCGCTGATCTCGGCATCGGCATATCAGCACGCTGGATGGAACGGGGTATGTATCGCCGGTGCGGTGGTGGCCCTGCTAAATCTGGTAGTGTGGTGGCGAGGATATCACCGCCAGAGCGAGATCCACTGATCGCGTACAGTCCTCTTTACGCCCTTAACCGCCCTTTCAGGGTGTTAAGGGCGTAAACACTCTGATAAGGTTAAGGGGTGTTATTGAATCGAGTGATTTTAACGTTGGTGATTTATTACATCTGACATGGATATTTCTGCGATGCGTCCGCCAGCCACTTATGGCCCGACGGTACGACTACCAGAAGGTACACTTGATGCCCGGCCCGACTTACGCCGCGGCGCGCCACCTGCCTTCCCTCTCGCATTAAGCGCCTGTGTAACAGGCGTTAAGATACTCGATCTCTCCTTTCCCGCCGCTGCGCCCGCCAACCGTGCGAACGTTCGATGCCTGACGCGATGTCGGCAGGCCGCGCTGCGTCCGGCGCGCAGGCGTCTGGCCGCGACGGGAAACATCACGCCAGCAGCGTACCGCTGCTTCTGTTGCGCATGATGGATTGATGCGCAACCCCTGACGGTAACGCAATGTATGAAGCATAACGCAGACAAATATTACATTTACTTTATTTGTTACCGTCGTTACTATATCGGCTGCAATTAATGAGGTCACACCTGATGGATAGTTCGTTTACGCCCATTGAACAAATGCTAAAATTTCGCGCCAGTCGCTACGAAGATTTCCCGTACCAGGAGATCCTTCTGACGCGTCTCTGTATGCATATGCAGGGTAAGCTGCTGGAAAACCGCAATAAGATGCTGAAAGCTCAGGGGATTAACGAGACGCTGTTTATGGCGTTGATTACGCTTGAGTCTCAGGAGAATCACAGCATTCAGCCTTCCGAGCTGAGCTGTGCGCTTGGCTCATCCCGTACTAACGCTACGCGTATCGCTGACGAACTGGAAAAGCGTGGCTGGATTGAGCGCCGTGAAAGCGACAATGACCGCCGCTGCCTGCACCTGCATCTCACGGATAAAGGTCATGAGTTCCTGCGCCAGGTACTTCCCCCTCAGCACAACTGCCTGCACCACCTCTGGGCTGCCCTGAGCGTGGCGGAAAAAGAGCAGCTGGAGCACATCACTCGCAAGTTACTTACCCGTCTCGACCAGATGGATGAGGACGAAACCCTCATCGCCGCCACCGCGAAGTAACGATAGCGGCTCGTTTCGCAAACGTCCGTTCGCTTTGTACGAGATACACTGACAGGCCAGCAGTTTACTGCTGGCCTTTCTGATAAAACAGGTCGGCTCAGCCGATGACAAAAAAAGTAGATCGTGGAGAAAAACATGAGCGCAAATGCGGAGAACACCCCCCCGCAGCAAGCGGTGAATAAATCCGGCAAGCGCAAGCGCGTGCTGCTGATTTTGACCCTGCTCTTTATTGTTATTGCTTTGGCATGGGGTATTTACTGGTTTCTGGTGCTGCGTTATGCCGAAGAGACCGACGACGCTTACGTGGCGGGTAACCAGGTACAGATCATGTCCCAGGTGTCCGGCAGCGTAACCAAAGTCTGGGCTGAGAATACCGACTTCGTGAAGCAGGGCGATGTGCTGGTCACCCTCGATCCGACCGATGCCCAGCAGGCGTTTGAAAAAGCGCAGACCGCGCTGGCCTCGAGCGTACGCCAGACCCGTCAGCTGATGATCAACAGCAAGCAGCTGCAGGCCAGCATTGAGGTACAGAAGACTGCGCTCGCGCAGGCGCAGAGCGACTTCAACCGCCGCGTGCCGCTCGGCAGCGCTAACCTGATTGGCCGTGAGGAGCTGCAGCACGCGCGTGACGCCGTTGCCAGTGCCCAGGCGCAGCTCGATGTGGCTATCCAGCAGTACAACGCCAACCAGGCGATGGTACTCAACACCACGCTGGAAGATCAGCCGGCAGTGAAAGACGCGGCTACCGAAGTGCGTAATGCCTGGCTTGCCCTGCAGCGTACGAAAATCGTCAGCCCGATCACCGGCTACGTTTCGCGTCGCGCGGTCCAGCCGGGGGCGCAAATCAGCCCGACCACACCGCTGATGGCGGTGGTGCCTGCAACCCATCTGTGGGTCGATGCTAACTTCAAAGAGACCCAGCTGGCGCACATGCGTATCGGCCAGCCGGCTACCGTGGTGAGCGACATCTACGGCGATGACGTGAAGTACACCGGCAAAGTGGTGGGCCTGGATATGGGCACTGGCAGCGCCTTCTCGCTGCTCCCCGCCCAGAACGCGACCGGGAACTGGATCAAAGTGGTTCAGCGTCTGCCGGTGCGTATCGAGCTGGATCAAAAGCAGCTGACCGATCATCCGCTGCGTATCGGGCTTTCCACGCTGGTGACGGTAGACACCACCACCCGCGACGGTGCGATGCTGGCGACCCAGACCCGCGCTGCGCCGGCCTACGAGAGCAACGCGCGCGAAATCAAACTTGAGCCGGTCAACAAGCTCATCAACGAAATCGTGCAGGCGAACGCGGGCTAAGCGGCGGAGGAAGTCATGCAACAGCCACAGCGAAAACCGCTGGAAGGCGCGCAGCTGGTCATTATGACCATCGCGCTATCGCTTGCGACGTTTATGCAGGTGCTGGACTCCACCATCGCGAACGTGGCGATCCCCACCATCGCCGGTAACCTTGGCTCTTCCATGAGCCAGGGGACCTGGGTTATCACCTCTTTCGGGGTGGCGAACGCCATCTCGATTCCGCTCACCGGCTGGCTGGCAAAGCGCTTCGGGGAAGTAAAGCTGTTCCTGTGGTCGACCATCGCCTTTGTGATCGCCTCCTGGGCGTGTGGCATGTCGACCAGCCTGAACATGCTGATCTTCTTCCGCGTGTTGCAGGGGATTGTTGCCGGGCCGCTGATCCCGCTGTCCCAGAGTCTGCTGCTGAGCAACTACCCGCCGGCGAAACGCTCGGTGGCGCTGGCGCTCTGGTCGATGACGGTGATCGTCGCGCCGATCTTCGGGCCGATTCTTGGCGGCTGGATCAGCGACAACTACCACTGGGGCTGGATCTTCTTTATCAACGTGCCGATCGGTGCGCTGGTGGTGCTGCTGACGCTGCAGACGCTGCGCAACCGGGAAACCCGGACCGAGCAGCGGCGTATTGATGCCGTGGGGCTGGCGCTGCTGGTGGTGGGGATTGGTAGCCTGCAGGTGATGCTCGACCAGGGCAAGGAGCTGGACTGGTTCGCATCAACCGAAATCATCGTGCTGACCATTGTGGCGGTGGTGGCGCTTAGCTTCCTGATTGTCTGGGAGCTGACCGACGAGAATCCGATAGTCGATCTCTCGTTGTTTAAATCGCGCAACTTTACCATTGGCTGTCTGTGTATCAGCCTGGCGTACATGCTCTACTTCGGGTCGATTGTGCTGCTACCGCAGCTGCTCCAGGAGGTGTATGGCTATACCGCCACCTGGGCCGGGCTGGCATCTGCGCCGGTCGGGATCATACCGGTACTGCTGTCGCCGATCATCGGGCGTTTCGCACATCGCCTCGATATGCGTCGCCTCGTGACCTTCAGCTTTATTATGTACGCCGTCTGCTTCTACTGGCGCGCGTACACCTTCGAGCCGGGTATGGATTTCGGGGCGTCGGCCTGGCCGCAGTTTATTCAGGGCTTTGCTGTGGCGTGCTTCTTTATGCCGCTTACCACCATTACCCTGTCCGGTTTACCGCCGGAGCGGCTGGCGGCGGCATCGAGCCTGTCGAACTTTACCCGTACCCTGGCGGGGTCGATTGGCACCTCCATTACCACCACGCTGTGGACCAACCGCGAGTCGATGCACCATGCACAGCTGAGCGAGTCGGTGAATGCGTTCAATCCGAACGCGCAGCAGATGTACAGCCAGCTGGAAGGGATGGGCATGACGCAGCAGCAGGCGTCGGGCTATATTGCCCAGCAGATCACCAATCAGGGGCTGATCATCTCCGCAAACGAGATCTTCTGGGTGTCGGCTGGCGTGTTCCTTCTGCTGTTAACGCTGGTCTGGTTTGCCAGACCGCCGTTTGGCGCCGGAAGCGGCGGCGGTGGAGCACACTGAAAAAAGCGCCAGCGATGGCGCTTTTTTTTGCGCATCATTCCCTGCGCTTAACGTTTTCTGAAATCGTCGTGAAGCAATATTCGGAACCGAATTAATCGGCGGCATATTTGTATTAAGAAACAACGCATTTTTCATAATACGCAGCCTGCCAGCACATATCCCACCAAAAGCGGTAGATTCTTTTTATTTCTGCGTCACGTATAATCGCGGCGCTGCATGCTATAGCTTTCAAGGTCTTAACATTTATTCTATATAAATCAACGCCTTTAACCTGCATACTCACTGTACTTAGGATTATTCCTGGTATAAGATATATCCGCTATTACACGTCAAGGTTCAGAACGAATGAAGTACTCCCCAGGCGCCATCTATTTTATGGCAGGTCTGCTGGCATCTATTGTCCTGTGCGCGATAGTGCTGTTTACTGTTGTGGTTAATTGATAGTTTTAAAAAAAGAAACGCGACTACGTTTTCATTTGCTTATCTTCAATACCCGGCAAGCTACCTCTGATCAATAACGTTTGCTTCCCGTCAGCATCATGACGCTGGATTGCAGACAATAAAAAACCACCCCGCAGGGTGGTTTTTTTATCACTCAATGTGCCGCTAGATGTGCAACTCCTGCAGTTTCTCTTTCGGCAGCGCCAGCTCGTCGTTGCTGTTGACGCGAACGTCGTGCTCCAGAATGTGGCGCGCGATATCCTGCGCTTCCTGCAACGAGTGCATCTGGTACGTACCGCACTGGTAAACGTTCAGTTCCGGGATCTGGTTCTGCTCTTTCACCTTCAGCACGTCAGCCATTGCCGCTTTCCAGGCATCGGCAACGCGTTGCTCGTCCGGCTGACCAATCAGGCTCATGTAGAAACCGGTACGGCAGCCCATCGGAGAGATGTCGATAATTTCGACACCGTTGCCGTTCAGGTGATCGCGCATAAAGCCAGCAAACAGATGCTCAAGCGTGTGAATGCCCTTTTCCGGCATCACTTCTTTATTCGGGATGCAAAAACGCAGATCGAATACGGTGATAGTGTCACCGTGCGGGGTGTTCATGGTCTTTGCCACACGTACAGCAGGCGCTTCCATACGGGTATGGTCAACTGTGAAGCTATCCAACAATGGCATCTGTCACCTCCGATAGTGATTTTTTTTAAAATTAACTGAACTAATTCTTTCTGGCCGACTCTCAGTATATGAAAGACGCGCATTTGTTATCATCATCATCCCTGAGTTCAGAGATGACAGTTTGGCCACATTATTGTGGCCTTTTTCTTTTCTGTCAGGCGTTACGCTGCAGGAAACGTTCAAACGGCTCGCTGTCCGACGCTTCGATCTCCTGCTGACGCACCAGCGATGCATCACGCTCGCGAGAGAAATCGTCCTCTTTCAGGATCTCCAGCGGCTCTTCGCGCAGCTCGGCGCGATACTGCTCTGCCAGCGCCCGGCCGGTCCCGCCAATCCCTTCATCAATCATCGAACGCAGAATACGCGCCGAGAAGGTCAGCTCAGGATCGTCAAAGCTCGCCACCAGGTTGTCGCATACCTTCTGATACGCGTCGCCGCCGGCGATACCGTCAAGCGTCTGCGCCACGCGCTTCAGGTCGCGGAACAGATTTTTACCCACCTCCGGCAGCGGGTGCTGGGCAGTTTCGCAGCCCACACCCAGCGTCAGGCCTGGCTTGCGGCCTTCCAGAATCACGCGATTCCAGTTAGTACGGGTGCACAGCAGCTCATCGCTGCTCATCTCCGGCGCATCCGCCAGCACACACCAGATCAAGAACAGGTCGAGGAAGCGCACCTGCTGCTCGTCCACGCCCGTTGCCGAGAACGGGTTGATGTCGAGGGAACGCACTTCGATGTATTCAATCCCGCCACGCATCAGCGCATCAGACGGCGTTTCACCGCTGCGCGTAACGCGCTTAGGACGGATCGGGGCGTAGAGTTCGTTTTCAATCTGCAGAATGTTGGTGTTGATCTGCAGCAGCTTGCCGTCTTTTTCCAGCCCCAGCGCCGCGTACTCTTCCGACGGCGTTTTGATCGCGCGCTTCAATCCTGCCACATAGGTGTGCAGATCGTTAAACGTAATTCCGAGATTGCTTTGCGACTTATTGGTATAACCCAGGTCGCTCAGGCGCAGCGAGGTGGCGTACGGCAGGTAGTACATGCCGCATTCGGTCTTCTCAAACGGCAGCGTGGTCGGCTTACCCTGTAAGAAAGAAGCGCAGATCGCAGGAGAGGCACCGAACAGGTAAGGAATTACCCAGCCAAAACGGTAGTAGTTGCGGATCAGACGGAAATAGCCGGCCGAGATCGCTTCTTTACCGCTCTGCTCATCCTGCACATCACATTTCGCCTGCCAGAAAGCCAGCGGCAGCGAGAAATTAAAATGCACGCCGGAAATGGTCTGCATCAGCGCGCCATAGCGGTTCTTCAGCCCTTCACGGTACAGCGTCTTCAGACGGCCAATATTCGAGCTGCCGTATTGCGCCAGCTCGATGTCATGCCCCTCTTCCACATAGCAAGGCATGCTGAGCGGCCACAGACGCTCGTCGCCGATATTACGCGCGGCATAACGATGAATATCGCGCATCACCGTCAGCATATGGTCGATGTCGCCATCAACCGGCGTGATGAATTCCAGCAGTGCTTCTGCGAAGTCGGTGGTGATCCAGCTATGGGTCAGTGCTGCGCCCAGGGCTTCCGGATGCCCCGTTGTCGCAAGGCTTCCTTCCGGGGTGACGCGCAGCGTTTCGCGCTCCAGCCCACGACGGATACCCTCAACTGCCTGAGGGTGTGCTTCCAGCCAGGCCAGCGCCTGTGATACGTCCGGGATCAAATTGACCTCCCGCCTGTCGAAATATTTTTATTAAGCATAATTGTAATGGTTGATGATTAAGAACGTCGTCTTTAATCGTATGATCAGCGCGCTTATTACCGGCATTCGCTGTTCCTTGTTCAAACAACCAATTAGTGCCACCACGTCATCCCCTGAAGCGTTACATACGTGACTACGACATAACGTAACGCCTTGCCAAGGCATAAGAAAAAAATCACTGGTCCCCAGGGCTGACGCAGCCAGCCGGCCAGCAGACACAGCAAATCTCCAATAACTGGCATCCAGCTAAGGAGAAGTGTTACCGGCCCGAACCGTCTGAGCCAGCGGGCCAGCTTTTCCTGTCTGGGTGAACGTTCACGCAGTGGGAAAAACCGCCCAAGAATAACGTTAGTTAGCCCTCCAAGGCTATTACCCATTGTTGCTATTAATACCAGCATCAAGGGCTGACTCTTTCCCGTGACCAGTAGCGCAACCAGCACCGCTTCGGAGCTACCCGGTAGCAGCGTGGCGCTGAGAAAGCTGCTGGCGAAGAGGGAAAGCAGGCTTAGCGCATCGCTCACAGCAAGCGCACGTCCACAGCGTCCATCCCTGCCAGCCGGGCTGCCTGCAGGCCAAAGTCAGCATCTTCAAACACCACGCACTTCTCTGGCGCCACGCCCATCAGTTCAGCACAGCGCAGGAAAGTGTCGGGAGCAGGTTTATGATGCGTGACGTGGTCGGCAGCCACCACCGCGTCGAAATAGTGGCGAATACCAAGCTGACTGAGCAGCGCGTCCGCCAGTGCGCTTTCGCTGCCGGTGCCTACAGCCATCGGACGACGGCCATACCACGTTTTCACCACTTCAATCAGGGGTAAAGGACGCACGTCATCCAGCAGCATGGCGCGAACCGCTGCGGTTTTTTCCGCGGCCAGCTGGTGAGGGTCAAGGGTGGCGTTATTGAGTTCAATAACGGTCTGGGCGATACGCCACGTCGGCGAGCCGTTGAGCGCCACCATTGCCTGTTCGTCAAAGCGCATCCCGTACTTTGTCAGCACCTGATGCCATGCTTTGCGGTGGGTCGGCTCGGTATCCAGAATCGTGCCGTCCATGTCGAAAATCAGTCCATCGTATCGATCGTACATCGTGTCCTCACCCGCAATGTTTCGGACTGCTAATGTAGCGTAAAGCGCGCCAGTTGTCGCATTCTGGCGCGGGAAGCAATAAAGGCAGGACGAAATAGCGACAACCGGGCTGGTGTTCAGGTGAGCTGGTAGCGCTTATCCGGCAGGATGCGCGCGGGAACATCTGCTTCATCGTTCATCTGCAGCAGATCGATCTCCATATTGTTGCAGATGGCATCCAGAGGAAGATCGTTGTTTTCCGTACCGAAAGGATCTTCCAGCTCTTCAGCAAGCGCGTCCAGGGCAATAAAGGTGTAGGAAACCAGTACCGAGATGAACGGCGTCATGTAATGCAGATCAACAACCAGCGCAAACGGCAGCAGGATGCAGAACAGATAAACCGTGCGGTGAAGGATGAGCGTATAGGCGAACGGGACCGGCGTGTTGGCAATGCGCTCACAGCCAGCCAGCACAACCGACATATCGTTGAGACGATTATTCAGGCTGTGGAACAGGATATCCGAGAGCTGCCCTTCCCGACGCCGTACCGCCAGCCAGTTACCCATCAGCAGCAGAATGCGGTTAGCAGGAGAATTGGCGCTGATAACCGCCTGCAGGTCTTCTGCGGTGAGATAGCGATCCAGCTTCCCGGCCAGCGGCTGACGACGCAGCGTCATGCGCAGACAGTGGGCAAACGCAATCTGTAGCCTGACGAACTCGCCAATGGCCGGATCGTCCGGCAGCGTATTTTTCACTTCACGCAGCAAGGAACGCGCCGCAATCATTAACTGGCCCCACAGCTGACGTGCTTCCACATAGCGCGCATAGCAGGCGTTATTGCGAAAGCCGAGAAATATCGCGATAGCCACCCCGAGAATACTGAATGGCGCAACGGTGAGCTTGATCCCCAGCGAGGCATACCAGGGCAACATCAACACGACGGTAACCGACAGGAGGAAGTTAAGCAGTAAACGGGTAAAAATCTTCGACAGTACCGAGCCGTGCCAGACAAAAATCAGGGCCAGCCAGTGTTGTTGTGGGCGTACGATCATAGGTCAGGTCAGATAAGAATGGGCGCCGCTATTAAACGTGATCCGCGTCACGGTTGCAAGTTTGCTAATGGGATGTTGAAAAGCAGAAAACAGGCGCAGAACGCAAGGGTATTAGCGCTGTATTAAGTATGTTGTAACTAAGAGGGACTTTAAAAAAACTGGCTTGAGCCAGAGGGTTTGTTAACTGCGCACCTGACATTGAAGGGTGCCTGGATAAACATCATTGCTGATAGCTAAGCGAAATATGGTGCATCCGGGAGGATGATTCAGCTTACGCCTCACCCTGTGGGCCACTGCTGCGCAGTGTTATCCTTCCTGGTGCTCGCGGTTGCTGCCGCGCTATTTGCTTAATCATCATTGCTGACAGCTAAGCGAAATATGGTGCATCCGGGAGGATTCGAACCTCCGACCGCTCGGTTCGTAGCCGAGTACTCTATCCAGCTGAGCTACGGATGCATTGGGATTACTGCTGTACTACTGAATCACTGTCGCTCATCATGCCGCAACACTGATGAAGATGGTGCATCCGGGAGGATTCGAACCTCCGACCGCTCGGTTCGTAGCCGAGTACTCTATCCAGCTGAGCTACGGATGCATTGGGGTTTACTGCTGTACTACTGAATCACTGTTGCTCATCATGCCGCAACACTGATGAAGATGGTGCATCCGGGAGGATTATTCGGCTTGCGCCTCACCCTGCGGGCCACTGCTGCGCAGTGTTATCCTTCCTGGTGCTCGCGGTTGCTGCCGCGTTATTTGCTTAATCATCATTGCTGACACTTAAGCGAAATATGGTGCATCCGGGAGGATTCGAACCTCCGACCGCTCGGTTCGTAGCCGAGTACTCTATCCAGCTGAGCTACGGATGCATCGGGATTTACTGCTGTACTACTGAATCACTGTCGCTCATCATGCCGCAACACTGATGAAGATGGTGCATTCAGGAGGATGATTCGGCTTACGCCTTACCCTGCTGGCCACTGCTACGCAGTGTTATCCTTCCTGGTGCTCGCGGTTGCTGCCGCGTTATTTGCTTAATCATCATTGCTGACAGCTAAGCGAAATATGGTGCATCCGGGAGGATTCGAACCTCCGACCGCTCGGTTCGTAGCCGAGTACTCTATCCAGCTGAGCTACGGATGCAAAATGGCGGTGAGGCGGGGATTCGAACCCCGGATGCAGCTTTTGACCGCATACTCCCTTAGCAGGGGAGCGCCTTCAGCCTCTCGGCCACCTCACCACACACGCCTCTTACGAGTTGTGCCTCAATGTGTTTCCACTCATCGGCACTGCGTGGCGCACATATTACTTTCTGGGTCTTATAAGTCAAACAATTTTTCGGGAGATAATTTCGTTTGAACATTTAGCACCCAATTAGCGTGATTTGCCAACAAAAAGGCCGTTTTATCAACAGTAAAAGCGTGATGCGTTATCCAAGTTACGAAGAATTTCTGCAAGCATGCAGCAGCGATTTATGCGTGGCGGTAATGGCTGAATGGCAAATCAGAGAGAAAATTGGAAGGTAATGGGAGAAAAGGTAAGAAAGGAGCGGGACAAACAGGAGCGCCTCGTGATTGATACGCGAGGCGCCATATTCTTAGTAGCTGGACTGTTGTGATTTTTCAGCCTGGATACGCTGGTAGATCTCTTCACGGTGTACAGACACTTCTTTCGGGGCGTTAACACCAATACGTACCTGGTTACCCTTTACTCCAAGAACTGTCACGGTCACCTCATCCCCAATCATGAGGGTCTCACCAACTCGACGAGTCAGAATCAGCATTCTTTGCTCCTTGAAAGATTAAAAGAGTCGGGTCTCTTGTATCCCGGCATTATCCATCATATAACGCCAAAAAGTAAGCGATGACCAACACTTCATGTGTCAGCAGTCACGGCATTACATTCTGTTATGACTAAGCTTAGCCGATATAGATAACTTCAACCTGACTTTGTGTTAATTGAGAGTGTTCCTCAACGCGCCAGCGCAACGCGGCGCATTAGCGCGTCAGGACACCCCATTGTTATTACAGTTTTGACGCCACCCAGCTTTCAACGCTTGCCAGTGCCGCAGGCAGTGCCTGTGCATCGGTGCCGCCAGCCATCGCCATATCTGGACGACCGCCGCCTTTACCACCGACCTGCTGGGCAACCATACCAATCAGTTCGCCCGCTTTCACGCGGTCGGTAACGTCTTTAGACACGCCAGCAATCAGAGAAACCTTATCATCAGCCACGGTCGCCAGCACCACGATAGTGGAGCCTAACTGGTTTTTCAGGTCGTCTACCATGGTGCGCAGCATTTTCGGTTCGACATTGGTCAGTTCGCTGACCAGCAGCTTCACGCCGTTGATCTCTTTCGCACTGTTAGCCAGACCCGCGCTCTCCTGAGCGGCCTGCTGCGCTTTGAGCTGCTGCAGCTCTTTTTCCAGCTGGCGCGTACGATCCAGCACCGAGCGTACTTTGTCGCCGAGGTTCTGGCTATCGCCTTTCAACAGCTGGGCGATGTCCTGCAGCTGATCGTTCTGCGCGTGCAGCATCGCCAGCGCGCCTTCACCGGTAACGGCTTCAATACGACGCACACCCGCAGCGGTGCCGGATTCGGCGACGATGCGGAACAGACCGATATCACCCGTACGACGGGCGTGGGTGCCGCCGCACAGCTCGGTGGAGAAGTCGCCCATGCTCAGCACGCGTACGCGGTCATCGTATTTCTCGCCAAACAGCGCCATAGCCCCTTTCGCTTTCGCGTCTTCGAGCTCCATGATGTTGGTTTCAATTGGCAGGTTGCGGCGGATCTGCGCGTTCACCAGATCTTCGACGGCACGAATTTCCGCAGGCTTCATGGCCTCGAAATGGGAGAAGTCGAAACGCAGCCCCTTATCGTTTACCAGCGAGCCTTTCTGCGCAACGTGCGTGCCGAGGATCTGGCGCAGCGCGGCGTGCATCAGGTGCGTCGCAGAGTGGTTCAGGCGGATGCGTTCACGACGCGCTTCGTCGACCTGCGCATTCACACCGCTGCCCACTTTCAGCACACCGCTGGTCAGTTTACCCACGTGACCGATCGCCTGGCCGTATTTCTGGGTGTCGCTGACGTCGAAGCTAAAGCCGGTACCGCCGATAATGCCTTTATCGCCAACCTGACCGCCGGATTCTGCATAGAACGGCGTGGTATCCAGGATCACGACCGCGTCCTGGCCTGCGGAGATCTGCTCTACCGCGTTACCATCAACGAACAGGCCGGTAACGTGCCCGGTCAGCTCAAGCTGGTCGTAGCCTTTGAATTCAGACGCAGAGTCAACGCGGATCATCGCGTTATAGTCGGCACCAAAACCGCTGGACTCACGGGCGCGACGACGCTGCTCTTCCATTGCGGCTTCGAAGCCCGCTTCGTCAACCTTGAGGTTGCGCTCGCGGCAAACATCGGCGGTGAGATCCACCGGGAAGCCATAGGTGTCATACAGACGGAACGCGGTTTCGCCATCCAGAGTATCCCCTTGCAGCTTCGCCAGCTCTTCGTCCAGCAGCGCCAGGCCACGCTCCAGCGTACGGGCAAACTGCTCTTCTTCGGTTTTCAGCACCTGCTCAACCTGCGCCTGCTGGCGTTTCAGGTCGTCACCTGCCGCGCCCATCACCTCAATCAGCGGGCCTACCAGCTTGTAGAAGAAGGTCTCTTTCGCGCCCAGCATGTTGCCGTGACGGATTGCGCGACGAATGATGCGGCGCAGCACGTAGCCGCGGTTCTCGTTCGACGGAATAACGCCGTCGGCCACGAGGAAGGCGCAGGAACGAATGTGGTCTGCGATTACGCGCAGGGATTTGTTCGCCAGATCGGTCGCGCCGGTTTCTTTTGCCACGGCCGCGATAAGCTTGCTGAACAGATCGATTTCATAGTTGGAGTTAACGTGCTGCAGTACCGCAGCGATACGCTCAAGGCCCATCCCGGTATCCACGGACGGCTTCGGCAGCGGTTCCATCGTACCGTCAGCCTGACGGTTGAACTGCATGAACACGATGTTCCAGATTTCGATATAGCGATCGCCATCTTCTTCCGGGCTGCCCGGCGGGCCACCCCAGATGTGATCGCCGTGGTCGAAGAAGATTTCGGTGCACGGACCGCACGGGCCGGTGTCGCCCATCTGCCAGAAGTTATCTGAAGCAAATGCCGCGCCTTTATTGTCGCCGATGCGGATAATGCGCTCGCGCGGCACGCCCACTTCTTTTTCCCAGATGTCGAACGCTTCGTCGTCAGTTTCGTATACCGTTACCCACAGACGATCTTTCGGCAGGTTGAACCACTGCTCACCGGTCAGCAGTTCCCAGGCATATTGAATGGCGTCCTGTTTGAAGTAGTCGCCGAAGCTGAAGTTACCCAGCATTTCAAAGAAGGTGTGGTGACGGGCAGTGTAACCGACGTTTTCCAGGTCGTTGTGCTTACCACCGGCACGTACGCAGCGTTGCGCGGTCGTCGCTCGGGAATAATTACGTTTGTCCATGCCAAGGAAAACATCCTTGAACTGGTTCATCCCGGCGTTGGTAAACAGAAGGGTCGGGTCGTTATTCGGCACAAGGGAGCTGCTGGCAACAACCTGATGCCCCTTACTGTGGAAAAAATCGAGAAACGCCTGACGGATCTCAGCGGTGCTCTTGCTCATAATTATCCTGAAATCAAGCTAACGAGTGTCGTAAGGCGGGAAGAGCGAAGAGATTATCCCCCCTCTCCTGCCCGGCTTATCGGGAAAAAAGTGGGAATAAGATAAGTTTTCTTTACAGGGAAGTAAAACCCAGAGTGCAGTCAATCGGCAAAATTTCGGTAGATTTCCTGGATATCTTCCATCAGAAAGCCGCGATAAAGTAAAAAGCGCTGCACTTTGGCTTTCTGCGCAAATTCCGTTGGCAGCGGCTCACCGTATTTCTTCGTCGCCTGGTCCCAGGCTATCTGCGTCCAGTCGGTTTCACACTCCGCCATTGCCGCATCGCACAGCTCTCGCGCCACGCCTTTTTGCTGCAGCTCCTGACGCACGCGACGCGAGCCGTACCCTTTGCGCGCACGGCTGGCAATGAACTGACGCGCAAAGCGGGCATCATCCAGCCAGTGTTGTTCCAGGCAGGTGGCAATGACTTTTTCGATATCTTCCGCTGCCGGCGGCTCTTCTTTTTGGCCGGGAAAAGTGGCAACCAGTTTTTTACGCAGCTCTTGCTCGCTGTGATCGCGCATCGCCAGAATACGCGTGGCGCGGTCAAGAAGGCGGGCATAGCCGGAGCGGCGGGGAGAAGGGGTATCTGACATAGTACGGAAACCAGAATGGGGAGCGGTAGAAAAGAACAAGGGCTGCCGGAGCAGCCCTTAGGATTAGAAGTCTTCTTTCGTTTCTTCGACGTCTTTGTCGTGGTCATCGACCACGAAGTCCGGCGTGCCATCCTGATTGTTCAGCAGCATCTCACGCACTTTCTTCTCGATCTCCGTCGCGATAGCAACGTTCTCTTTCAGGAAGTTAGTGGCGTTAGCTTTACCCTGGCCAATCTTGTCGCCCTGATAGCTGTACCATGCACCCGCTTTCTCGATCAGCTTGTGCTTCACGCCCAGGTCAACCAGCTCGCCGTAGAAGTTGATGCCTTCACCGTAAAGAATCTGGAATTCAGCCTGTTTAAACGGCGCAGCGATTTTGTTTTTCACCACTTTTACGCGGGTTTCGCTACCGACCACTTCGTCGCCCTCTTTCACCGCGCCGATACGGCGGATATCAAGACGGACAGAAGCGTAGAACTTCAGCGCGTTACCCCCGGTGGTGGTTTCCGGGTTACCAAACATCACGCCGATCTTCATACGGATCTGGTTGATGAAGATAAGCAGGGTGTTGGACTGCTTCAGGTTACCGGCCAGCTTACGCATCGCCTGGCTCATCATACGTGCCGCGAGGCCCATGTGAGAGTCACCGATTTCGCCTTCGATTTCCGCTTTCGGGGTCAGCGCCGCCACGGAGTCGACGACGATAACGTCTACCGCACCGGAACGCGCCAGCGCGTCACAGATTTCCAGCGCCTGCTCACCGGTATCCGGCTGCGAGCAGAGCAGGTTGTCGATATCAACACCCAGCTTGCGGGCGTAGACCGGGTCCAGCGCGTGCTCGGCGTCAATGAACGCACAGGTTTTACCGCTGCGCTGTGCAGAGGCGATAGCCTGCAGGGTCAGCGTGGTTTTACCCGAAGACTCCGGACCATAGATCTCAACGATACGGCCCATCGGCAGACCACCTGCGCCAAGCGCGATGTCGAGCGAGAGAGAACCGGTAGAGATAGTCTCAACATCCATAGAGCGGTCTTCACCCAGACGCATGATGGAGCCTTTACCAAATTGCTTTTCAATCTGGCCAAGTGCTGCCGCTAACGCCTTCTGTTTGTTTTCGTCGATAGCCATTTTTACTCCTGTCATGCAGGGTGAGCCCTATTGCGCCACGCTGCGTCATTCTGTTTTGTTGCGGCAATTATACTGTATAGTCATACAGTATCTCAAGCCTTTTGTAGAAAATGTTGCCACAGTGTAGTGAGGGCATAAGCCGTGGCCTGGCGGCGTACGGATTCACGATCGCCGTCAAAACGCTCGCGCCGGGCCAGCACCTCGCCAGCCGGCCCGGCGAAGCCGAACCACACGGTGCCGACGGGTTTTTCCGCACTGCCGCCGTCCGGCCCGGCAATGCCACTGACCGCAATCGCATAGCTTGCAGCGGCGGCATTTTGCGCGCCCTGCGCCATCTGTGTGACCACCTGCTCGCTCACCGCGCCGTGGGCCTCAAGCGTTGCGCCATCCACGCCAATCAGCTGCTGTTTGGCATCATTACTGTAGGTCACAAAGCCGCGTTCAAACCAGGCGGAGCTGCCGGCGATGTCGGTGATGACTTTCGCTACCCAGCCGCCGGTGCAGGACTCGGCAGTGGTGACCGTTGCGCCCAGCTGTTTCAGTGCCGCCCCAACCTGCTGGCTTAATGCTGTCAGTTCGCTGTCCGTCATAGTGGGTTCCGATTGTAGAGAGAAAGCGCCCCTCGCGGAAACGCTTTCTAATTATTTCAGGCAATTACATCATTTTCTTCGACGCGCATTCCATCATCACGCGGCTCAGCGCACCGACGCCAGCGCCACCGCCTGCCCGAGCTGCCACACCGCCATCGCATAGTGGGCGCTGTGGTTATAGCGCGTGATTGTGTAGAAGTTCGGCAGCCCGTACCAGTACTCATAGCCGGTTCCCACATCGAGGCGCAGCAGGCTCACTTCACTGTAGTTGCCCAGCGGCTGCTGCGGCGTAAGCCCGGCTGCTGCCAGCTCGGCCGGTGAGTATTTGGTGTTGAAGCCGGATTTCAGCCCCGGTGCCTGGCCCATCGCCGGGATGGCCACCGGCTCGCCGGTTTTCCAGCCGTGGGCTTTGAAATAGTTCGCCACGCTGCCAATCGCGTCTTCCGGGTCCCACAGGTTGATATGGCCGTCGCCGTTAAAGTCCACGGCATACTCTTTATAGGAGGATGGCATGAACTGCCCGTAGCCCATCGCGCCGGCAAACGAGCCTTTCAAATTGAGCGGATCGTCCTGCTCGTCGCGCGCCATCAGCAGGAAGGTCTCCAGCTCGCCAGAGAAATATTCAGCGCGGCGCGGATAGTTAAACGAGAGCGTGGCGAGGGCGTCCAGAATGCGCGTTTTCCCCATCACGCGGCCCCAGCGCGTTTCGACGCCGATGATGCCAACAATAATCTCCGCCGGTACGCCATAAACCTGCTGGGCACGCGCCAGCGCTTCGCGGTGCTGGTTCATAAACACCACGCCGTTCTGCACGTTATCCGGGGTGATGAACTGGCCGCGGTAGCGCAGCCAGGCGCCTGTCGGTCCCGTCGGCCCGGTTTTGGTCGGTGCCTGGCGGTCCATCAGGCGCAGCACGTAGTCCAGACGTTTCGCCTGGGAGAGGATCTCGTGCAGCTGCTGGCGGTCAAAGCCATGCTTGCTGACCATCTTATCGATGAACTGTTGCGCCGCCGGGTTGTTGGCAAAATCACCGGAAGCGAGCAGGACGTTATGTTGGGGTTGCAGCAGGAAGCCGCCGGAAGGGGTTCCTACGGTTTCAGCAGCGGTTTCTTGTTTTCCCGGCTTGCTGCTACAGGCGGCAAGCAGAACACAGAGCGGTAACAGAGTGGCAAAGCGGCGCGTGAGCATGAGATATCCATATAGCGTAAATGACGATGCGCTCATGGTAGACCATCTCAGAGAAAGCGTGAATGGCGATCCCCTCGCCAGACGACATCCAGTGAAAAAAAGCCGCCGGGCAGTGCCGACGGCGATGCGGTTTACAGCACTTTACTGAGGAAGGCAGCAGTACGCGGATTGGTCGGAGCGGTGAAGATCTGCTCCGGGGTGCCCTGCTCCTGAATCACGCCGTTATCGATGAAAATCACCCGGTCCGCCACTTCCCGGGCAAAACCCATCTCATGGGTCACGATAACCATCGTCATCCCTTCAGCGGCAAGATCCTTCATCACGCCAAGCACTTCGCCCACCAGCTCGGGGTCAAGCGCCGAGGTCGGCTCATCAAACAGCATGATCGACGGGCCCATTGCCAGCGCCCGGGCGATAGCCACGCGCTGCTGCTGCCCGCCGGAGAGGCTCGATGGCCAGGCGTCGCGCTTGTCGCTCAGTCCGACCTTCGCCAGCAGGCTCAGGGCCAGCGTTTCCGCCTCGGCGCGTTTCATACCGCGCAGGTTGATCGGGGCCATCATCAGGTTTTGCAGCACCGTCATATGCGGAAACAGGTTAAAGCGCTGGAACACCATACCAACGCTTTCCCGCATCTTATTGAGATCGGTTTTCCGGTCGTGGATCGCAAAGCCATTCACCTCGACTTCACCTTCGCTCACGCTCTCCAGCGCATTCATGCAGCGCAGGAAGGTGCTTTTACCGGAGCCGGAGGGACCGATAACGCACACCACTTCCTGGGGTTTAACGTCGCAGCTGATGCCGCGCAGCACGTGGCTGTCGCCGAAATGCTTGTGGAGGTTATTAATGTGAATCACTTTTGCCAAACCTCTTTTCCAGACGATTTACGCCCTGCGCCAGTATGAAGGTAATCACCCAGTAAACCAGGGAGATGGTCAGGTAGGGTTCCCAGTAGGTGGCGTAGGCACCGGAAACGGTACGCGCCGCGTAGGCCAGGTCCGCCAGGCCAATCGCCGACGCCAGCGAGGAGTCTTTGACGATGGCGATAGCGTTGTTGCCAAGCGGCGGCAGAATGCGGCGAAACGCCTGGGGCAGGATCACCTGACGCATGGTTTTCCACCACGGCATGCCCAGCGCCCGGGAAGCTTCCATCTGGCCTTTATCAATGGACTGAATACCGGCGCGGAAGATTTCCGAAACATAAGCCCCGGCGTTCAGGGTAATCGCCACGATACAGGACAGAAACGCACCGTACTCCGAGCGCAGCCCGCGCGCCAGGTCGCTGGTCATGATGCCGCTGGTCACCATCAGGCCATCGCGCGGGTTGATGAACAGCGGCACCAGCGCAAAATGCACCACCATAATCTGCACAAACAGCGGCGTACCGCGAATGGCGCTGACGTAAAAGCGCACCGGGAACTGCACCAGCCAGCGCAGCACGTATTTCCACGGCCCGTGATCGGCGCGCGCCATGCGCCCCAGCCCGAGGGTTAAGCCCCACAGCGTGCCGAGGATGACACAGATAATGGTGCATTTGATGGTCATCCAGGCGCCTTCCATAAACAGCGGGCCGTATTCCTGAATGATCTCCCAACGAAATCCTGTCATAGCGTCTCTCTAAAAAAAGCGGCTACCGCAGAGGCCCGCGATAGCCGCACTTTATCAGGCGTGAACTTACTGGGCCGGCAGCGTCGGAACGCTCTCGTCGAACCAGGTCTTATAGATGGTGGCATAGGTGCCGTCAGCAACGATCTTCTTCAGGCCGCTGTTGATTTTTGCCAGCAGTTCGTCGTTACCTTTTGCTACGGCGATACCGAAGTACTGGCGTTCAAATTTGGCGTCCGGCACCAGTTTGAACTGCTTTTCCGGGTGCTGTTTGATGTAGTACTTCACCACGCCCACATCGCCCACCGCCGCGCTGACGCCGTCTTCAAACAGCTCCTGCAGCATCAGCGGGGTATTATCGAAACGCTTGATGGCGGTGCTGTTTTTGCCCAGTACGTCAGAAACCACAATGTCGCCGGTGCTGGAGTTTACCACGCCCACTTTCTCGCTTTTCAGCGAATCCAGCGAGGTGACGGTTGAACCGGACGGCACGACAATGGACTGTTCCGCCGGGAAGTACGGCGCAGAGAAGTCCACCATCTGCTTACGCTTATCGGTGATGGTGATGCCGGAGATAATAATGTCGCGATCGCCGGAACCGAGGGTGGCGAAGATCCCCTCCCACGGGGTGTTAACCAGCTTCACGTTGAAGTTTTCCGCTTTGGCGATGGCTTTGATGATGTCGATATCGAAGCCTTCGAGCTGCTTCTGGCTGTTTTCGAATTCAAACGGACGGTAAGTGCCGCCAGAACCCACCACGTACGTTTCCTGAGCGGCAAAGGCGCTGCCCGCCAGGGCAACCATCAGACCACACGCCTGCAGTAATTGCTTAACCATCATCTGAATCCTTATTTTTATGCAAATATTATGCATAAAAATACATAGAGTGGTGCAGCGACGCAACTAAAAAATATGATATTTCCTGAGCGGCGCGCCGGCCGTCCACACCCGCAGGTATAAAGTTTCGCCAGGCTGGACCGATATGACTCTTTTACCATCACCACAAGACGCGAATGATATGAAAAGACATGAACTCCGGTCCCGCACATTCAAAAGCGCAGGTTACGATCCAACCTGTTCAGTAATGGAAATTGAGCACGCTAATGGCCGCGTGGAGCAGTTTTTAGGCGTGCCCGCTAAAACGTATCAGACGTTTATGATGAGCAATGAGAAAGAGACGTACTTTACGGCCAGCATCAGGAACAGCTTCTTTAAAGTGACCGTTGGCTGACGCCTCTTCCCGTTAACGCATGGAAACTCAGAAGGTTTCCCAGTGTTCTCCACCGGCTTTGCCTGCCATCGAAGGTACCAGAGCCTGTGGCTTCTCCCGCGCCGCCGGCACGTCACGTACCGGTGAGCTGTGGTTTGCCTTCAGCTGGAAAACAGCCACCGCCTGACGCAGGCGATCGGCCTGATCTTCAAGCGCTGCCGAAGCCGCGGCCGACTCTTCCACCAGTGCGGCGTTCTGCTGCGTTACGCTGTCCATCTGTGATACTGCCAGGCTGACCTGCTCAATGCCTTTGCTCTGCTCATCCGACGCCGAGGCGATTTCACCCATAATATCGGTGACGCGGGTTACCGCCGTAACGATCTCTTTCATGGTATCGCCCGCCTGATGCACCAGCTCAGACCCCATACCCACGCGGGTCACAGAGTTGTCGATCAGCGACTTAATCTCTTTGGCTGCCTGGGCGCTACGGCTTGCCAGGGTACGCACTTCCCCGGCAACCACCGCAAAGCCGCGCCCCTGCTCGCCGGCCCGCGCCGCTTCTACCGCGGCGTTCAGCGCCAGGATATTGGTCTGGAAAGCGATGCTGTCGATGACGCTGGTGATATCGGCAATCTGCCGCGAGCTGTCAGAGATCTCCTTCATGGTCGTGACTACCTGATCCACCACGCGCCCGCCCTTGCCAGCGGTTTCCGAGGCATTCTTCGCCAGCTGCGCGGCCTGACGGGCGTTGTCGGTGTTCTGTTTCACCGTCGCCGTCAGCTCTTCCATACTGGCAGCGGTCTCTTCAAGCGAAGCGGCCTGCTGCTCGGTGCGGGATGACAGGTCGTTACTGCCCGCGGAGATCTCCCCGGCACCGGTATAGATCGATTCCGAGCTGTCGCGCACTGACCCGACGGTGCGGATAAGCGAGTGCTGCATGGCTTTCAGCGTCGACACCAGCTGGCCCATCTCGTTACGGCCTTCCCCTTCAATGGTGTGCGTCAGGTTGCCGTCAGCGATGGCGCGAATATGCGTCATGGCACGCTGCAGCGGCACCAGCAGCAGATGCTGCAGGCCAAACCAGATCACCGCGATAATGGCCACGACCGCCAGCGCAATAGTGCCCAGCGTCCACTGCATGCTGGTGAAGCTGCGCTGGTTATCCTCTGCGGCCACCTGCAGCAGACGGTTATTCTCTGCCCGCCAGGTGCTGTAGCTGCTCTCCAGCGCATCCTGTGCCGCCTGCGCATCCAGGTTGCCGTAGGCTTCATAGTTGTTGGCGCGCAGGAACCCGATCGAGGCCTGCAGCACATCGTGATAGGCGCTGAGCTTTGCCTGAATATCGCGGGCTATCGCCTCATCCTGTCCGGCAAGGCGTGGGGCGTTCTTATAGGCCTCAAACTGGCTCTGCGCCCGGCCCAGGGTTTCATCAGCCACGCCGAGCAGCTTATCGATGGCTGCCAGCGAGGCCGGGTCGCGCTGGTTTTTCAGAAAGCGGATCGCCACGCGGGTGACGGTGACGCGGGTTTTCACCAGCGTCTGAATGCTGTCGCCCAGCTGCTCCTGCTGGAAATTAAGCTGGCCTGAATTCTGGAAATTATCCCGATCCTGGCTGACAGATGAGTAGAACAGCCCGCCGGTAACTACCTGCAACAGGCTGAAAATAAAAAGGATTATGACAATCCCGGTGATAACTTTTAGGTTTTTTAACATGTGCTGCGTTCCCCGATAAACCCCTGAATGTTGTGAAATGTTTATCGGTTTGTTATGAACAATCTTTATCCAGCACAACGACTTATCTTTACAACGCAATGATTTCCTGACGAAAATATATTTTATCCGCGGCGATACGCGCCTGATGCTATTCCGCCAGCCTGTAACCGAAACATAAAATACCATTAACAAAAAAGGTGTTTTATGGATATGGTAATTACATTCACATCCAATTATTCTTCATAATTATGCTTTGTATTCTGCCCGGGGCTGGCGGGATACCGTTGATTCGATTGCTTTTTCCAGAGCATCGCAGGGCACGAATATGGAACAGATAATCTACGTAGTGGATGACGATGACGCCGTCCGCCGCGCCGTCGTCCGGTTACTCCAGTCCGAAGGCCACGAGGTGGCTGATTTCAATTCTGCGCAGGCGTTTCTTTCCCACGACTTTTGCGAAAAGCCGGGCTGCCTGGTGCTGGACATGAACATGCCCGCCGCTGATGGCTTTGATGTTATGGATGGCCTGTCCCGACTGGGCCGGGTGCTGCCGGTCATCTTCCTCACGGGCTTCGGTACTATCCCCCTTACCGTTAAGGCGATGAAAACCGGCGCTCTGGAGTTCCTCACCAAACCGGTTAACCCGGTGCAGCTGTTGCAGGCGGTGGCGGAAGGGCTGCGTCAGGCGCAGCAAAACTTTAGCCATCTGCGTGAACAGCATGCGTTAACGCAGCGCCATCAGTCGCTGACCCTACGCGAGCGCGAAGTGCTGGAGCTGGCCATCGGCGGGCTGCTGAATAAGCAGATTGCCACCGCGCTGGGTGTAAGCGAGATCACCGCCAAAGTGCATAAGCGGCGCGTGATGGAGAAGATGCAGGCACGCTCGCTGGCGGATCTGGTGCGCAGCGCGGAGCGCCTGAACATCGTGAAGTCCCGCAGCCGATAATTTTTTGCCGCCGCCTTGCTGTGGCACCGTACCCCGTTTTCAGGAGAAAACCCGATGATCACCGATCCGTTATCCGACCCGCGTACCCAGCTTAAATCCATCTCTTCAGCGCTGCGCAAGCTGCATAAAGCGCTGGTGGATCTGGAAACCGAACGTTTTGGTAATCCCGGCAGCCCGTTTGAGCATCTGCAGCTGCTGACCACGCACCCGCAGTTCGCCTGGCTGCGCCAGATTTCAGAGATTCTGGTCGAGATTGATGAGCGCCTGGACGACAAGGAAAATCCGGTGGAGGCAGCGACGGTGGAGAACTATCGTAAGGCTACGGAGAGCCAGCTGGCACTGGGGCCGGAAAACGGCAGCGA
The DNA here is from genome assembly GCF_025914095.1 of Siccibacter colletis. Taxonomy (NCBI): domain Bacteria; kingdom Pseudomonadati; phylum Pseudomonadota; class Gammaproteobacteria; order Enterobacterales; family Enterobacteriaceae; genus Siccibacter; species Siccibacter colletis. Next base: position 3,159,254 of record NZ_CP074352.1, read on the forward strand.
GTTCCATTACAAGTACCTGAACGCACTGCAGGAATCGACCCAGGTAGCGATGGCGCACGGTGAGCTGCGCCACCGTCTGTCACAGCTCGCCCCCGCCGCCTGACGCTCAGTCTCCCTCATCACCCTGCATGGCCGCTACCGGCAGGGTGAACCAGAAGCGGCTTCCCTGCCGGTCACCGGTCTCCGCCCGCAACGTCCCCTGATGGCACTCGATAATCGCGTGGCTGATCGTCAGCCCCATCCCCATGCCGTGCGGCTTAGTGGTAAAGAATGAATCAAACACCTTCTCCATGATGTCGGGCGGAATGCCATTTCCGGTATCGGCCACCTCAAGGCGGACCTCACCCGGCGTTGGGTTTGAGGTGGAGATGGTCAGAATGCGCGGGCGCGTCTCCACTTCCGACATGGCATCGATGGCGTTCATCATCAGATTCAGCAGCACCTGCTGGATCTGCACGCTGTCGCCGCAGAAGGTGTGCATCCGGGCATGAAGATGGTATTCCAGCGCGATATAGCGCCGCTCCATCTCGTTTCGCGACAGCGCCATGATGTGCTGCGCCAGATGGTGCAGATCCACCGCTTCGGGCGTTGGCGTCTGGTTGCGCGTCAGGGCCTGCAGGCCGCGAATGATCTCCCCGGCGCGCTGCCCTTCGCTGGCGATCTCCTCCAGCCCCACCTGCACGTTATCAAGCCGCGCCGGGTCACGCTGCAGCCAGCGCAGGCTGGCGGCGGCATTGGCCACAATCGACATCAGCGGCTGGTTGATCTCATGGGCAATCGACGCGGTAAGCTGCCCGACGGTGGTCGCCCGCGCAACGCGCGCCAGCTCGGCCTGCGCAATACGCACGGCGTCTTCGGATTCGCGGCGTGCCGTGGTGTCGGTAACGGTGCCGAAGTAATCGCTGCGCTCAGCGCCCATATCGACCGGCTCGCCCACCGCCATGATATAGCGGACGGTGCCGTCGGTGCGGACGATACGGTGCTCAATGCGCACCGGCTTGCCATAGCGCAGCTCGCTGTTGATCAGCGTCTTTAAGCGCGGCATATCGTCGGGATGAATAAAGGAGATGAATTCCGGGAAGGTCATCGACTGGCGATTCTCCGGCAGCCCGAGGATGCGCGCGTACTCCGCCGAGATAAAAATAATCCCCTGCTCCATCTCCCAGCGCCAGCTGCCGGTATGGCTGATCTGCTCGCCGAGGATCAGCGACGTCTGGCTGGCGCGCAGATCTTTCTCCACCCGACGGCGCTGAATGTTCTCCTCCAGCAGTTCCGCATACAGGCGCGCGGTCTCCAGCGAGATCGCCGCCTGGGCGCTCAGCAGCGCAATCACCCGCGACTGCTCGACGGAAAAGACATCCGGCATCAGGCGGTTCTCAACGTACAGCACCCCCACCAGCCGCGACTGCTTGAACATCGGCACGCAGAGTACCGCCGCGCCCGAGGCGACCAGGTAAGGATCGTGACTGAACGGGCTGAACTGCCCTGGCTTCGCGGTGCGGATCTCCTGCCCGGTGCGGATCACCGTTGCCAGCACCGATAAAGGCAGATCGGTTTCCGTCGGCGTCGCTTTCACAATCTGCACTCGCACCCCGTCAGGATGGCTTTCCGCCCGCGCTTCGATCTCTGGCACATTTTCCGGTGTGATGCGAATCAGCAGTCCGCGCTGCGCCCCGGCACGTTCAAGCAGCATGGTCATCAGGGTATCAATCAGCCGATCGACCTGGATCTCTTCCGACAGCGCCCGCGAGGCGTTAATGACGCTTTGCAGATCGCGAATTTCATCATTCGATGCGTAGCTGTGCGCCGGGAACGGCGTCGGGGTTTTTATCGGTGCCAGCGCCGGAAACTCGCGTTCAAGCTGCTGGACTTTCGCCTGCGCGCCCCAGCGCCCCCAGGCGGCGATAGCCGCTTTCAGGTGCGCCCCGGCGCTGGTGTGGTAGCCGCAGCCGTAAGCGAAACGCCCGGCCAGCTCGTGCGCCAGGCCGTTACAGTGATCCATGCCGACATCACGCGATCGCTTCGCCGCCGTTTCAAACAGCTCAAGCGCCAGCGCGCGATCGCCGTCCAGCCGCGCCAGCTCGGCGCGCACCAGGGCAATTTTATCCCCGAAGTTAGCCGGGTTGACGCTCGCCCAGTGCTCAACGTGCGCAACGTGGACAGCGATGCGCTGGCGATGGCGCGGCGTTACGCTGGCGCTGGTCAGCGCCCCGGTCAGGCTCAGCGCGCTGAAATAGTGGTAATCGGAGAGATGAAAATGGCCCGGTGCCGCCCAGGTAAAGCCGTCGGCCTCATCAAGGCAGCGGATGGCATCGTCATATTCACCGGCACCATAGTGCGCAATACCTTTGTAGAGCCAGTACCAGAACAGCATCAACGGCGGTAGCGTGTTTGCATCGCCGGTTTGCATCAGCTCTGCGGGTAAAAAGCCGTGTCCGGTGAAGGTGCCGCGGCCGGGGTCACGCCACTGCTCGACGTAGAGCCGCAGGATCGCAATCATTCTGCCGACATCCGGGAAACAGGCGCGCTCGACAAACGCCACGCAGCGGTCGAGGGTAGTCAGAATACTGTCGAGATGATCGCCCCGGGTGATGAAGTTGATCACCTGGTGACAGGCGGCAAGACAGGCGGTGGTGAGATCGCCGTGGGTAATCGCGGAGACAAAGCAGGCCCTGGCACACTCGACGCTGTAGCTCAGCGGTTGCGTCCAGACGCTGAGCTGATCGAGCGGCAGCAGCGTGCGCGCTTCAAAGCTCTGAAAGCGATGCTGGTGCACCAGATCCCGCGCCACGATGCCACACCGGTAGCCGAGATCATATGCATGATAGCGATCGCCAATCAGCACGCCAAACCAGCCCAGCGCGGCGGTTGAAGCTCCGCTGACACCGTGATCGAGCGTGAGCTGCACCATCCTGCACAGCAGCAGAAAGTGCAGGCGCGGCTCTACGGCACAGGCGGGCAGCTGGGCGCTGAGCATCAAATCCATCGCTGCTTCAGTCTCTCGATCCGCCATGACCGGCAGGGCGCCAAACACCGCCGCCGGATCGTCGCCAATGCGTACGCGCAGTGCCTGCCAGGCTTCGTCGCAGGCAGCATCATCGGGGGTGCGGCTCAACGCCATGCCAAAGCGCGTAAGCCCGGTCAGCGCCACCTCCAGCGCCTGCGCATTACTGGAATAGCGCAGGTAAATTTCCGCCAGCAGCCGGGACGCCATCGCCACCTCCGTCGCGCCGCCCGGCTGGGTCATTAAGGTCTCGCACAGGCGTGCCGCCTGGGTGAGGTTGCCCTGCATAAATTCGCACCCGGCCTCTTCCAGGCGCAGCGTAAAGGCCAGATTGTCATCGGCTTCGGGCAGGCGTTCGAGCAGCGTGTCGGCGATGCGCAGATAGCTGCGCGCGGACAAGGCGTCCCCGGCGCGTCGGGCGCGCTGCGTCGCATCCATACACAGCAGCAGAAAATCGCGGTTGCGCGGGTGCACTGCCACACTCTCGATAGCGGCCCCGATATGGTAAACGGTGCGAAACAGCGTCTCGCACTCACCCTGTTCAGCACAGCGCGCAGCCAGCAGCAGCGCGGTATCGAGGTGAAGCCGCTGCTGCTCCGTCTTACTGAGCAGCGCGAACGCCGCCTCCTGAATGCGGTCATGGGTGAAGGCCCACGCGCCGACCGACAGCGTTATCATCTGCGCCGTGACGGCAGGCTGCAGCTGTCGGCACAGCTCATCAGCGGGTAACGCCACCATCTGGCTGAGTAACGCGGTATCGCCGCTGGCGCCGAAACACGCCAGGCTGCCCAGCAGCGTCCGGGTGTCGGACGGCAATTTTTCAAGCTGACGCAGGATCAGACTGACCACGTTTTCGGTGTAGTGCCGGGCGCGGATCTGCCCGGCATCGTAGTGCCACTTTCCGCGCAGCCGATCGGCAATCAGCAGCTCATCTTCAATCAGCTGACGGATAAACTGACGCGCAAACAGCGGGTTGCCGGCGGTTTTCTCATGCACCAGCTTCGCAAGCTCCGTCACGCTGCCGCGTCTGGCAGGCAGCAACTCCGCCAGCCAGCGGACCATCCCTTTTACGCTGAACGGTGCGGGGCGGATCTCCACGGTCCGGGTGGCGCTGGTGCGTAACAGCGAGGTGATATCATCCTGTTCGTCCCGGTGCGCCACTACCATCAGCAGCGGCAGCGTGCGGCTGTTAAGCAGCAGATGCGCCAGTAGCTGCTGGCTGGCCGGGTCGAGCCAGTGAACGTCGTCGATCAACAGCACCAGCGGACGCCCCGGCAGCGCAAAGGCTTCCACCAGGCACTGCACCATCTGGTTGAAACGCGCCCCGGCATCCTGACCGGCGATATCGGGATAACGCGGCTTCTGGCCGATCAACAGCCGCAGCTCGGGTATGAAATTCACCGCCAGCCCCGCATAGCTACCAAGCTTCGCCGTGAGACGCCCACTCCACCAGTTCACCTGTTCGCGTGGCATTCCCAGTACGTGCATGATCAGCGCGCGAAACGCCGAGGCCAGCGCGGCAAAGGGCAGCACCAGATGAAATTGTTCCACCTTCCCGGATGCCATCAGGGTGTCACGGTGTTGCAGCTCACGCAGCGCAGAGCTGATAAGCGCGGTTTTGCCAATGCCCGACGGGCCGCTGATCACCGCCAGGGTAGCGCTGGCCTGCTGCTTCACGCTGTCGAACACCGCCAGCAGTTCAGCCACCTGCGGGTGATCGACCACCGGGTTATCGGTGAGATGAAGCACCGGGGCGCGATCCTGTTGCCCGAGGGTGAATGACGGCACATCGCCCTGCGGCGTGAGGGTTGCCAGGCAGCGATGCAGATCGGCGATAAGCCCGTCGGCGGTCTGATAGCGGCGATCGGGCGTTTTCGCCAGCAGACGCAGGATCACCGCCGACACCATCTCCGGGGTATCGCTGCGCAGCCGCTGCAGCGGCCGGGGCTCGGTGGCGATATGGTGATGCGTCCACCCCTCTTCCTGGCCGATGCCGGGTTCAAACGGCAGGCTGCCGCTTAACAGTTCATACAGCACCACGCCGAGGCTATAGAGATCGCTACGGCTATCGGGGGTGTAGCGGGTCCGGGAGGTACGCTCCGGCGCCATCCAGGCCGGCGTGCCGCTGGTGCCAGGTATCACGGCTAAGGTGGTACGCGTCCCGGTGGTGAGGCCAAAGCCCGCCAGCCGGCACTGCATTTGGTCGTCGAGGAAGAAATGCCCTGGCATGATATCGCCGTGGATTAGCCCCCGCAGATGCATCTGCCTGACCGGGGCACACAGCCGCAGCGCCAGGGTGAGAAAATCGGCGATGGTGGCGGGAGGCACGCTGCGGTGGTTGAGCGGGGTAAAACTGAACCTGTCGTACATCAACACATAGCGCCCGCGGTGATAAGCGCGGGCAAAGGGCTTTACCGCCCAGTCGCCCAGGTAGTGACGCAGGGTGTACTCATTCTTTAACAGCTGCGTAGCGCGGGTTTCGAGGGTTTCACAGGCCGCCATCGCAATGATGTGTTCATCATCGCTCTGGGGATAACGGCAGCGTAGCCAGGTGATACACCCGTCACTGGCAACCGGGGTAAGCAGCACGGCGTCATCAAGCTCAATGCCCGGCGTTTCGGTGCCCGCCTCCGGCAGCCTGACCGTTATCCCATAGTTATTCATGCCCTGCCCTCACCGCCTGCTGCCAGGATACGCTCAATATGTTCCAGCAGCATATCCACATCCAGCGGCTTGCGCAAAAAAGCAACGGCCCCCAGTTCGATGGCCTGCTGATGCATCACTTCATCCCCGTGACCGGAGATAAAAATCACCGGCGGTGGCGCGGGCAACTGCAGGAGATGGGTGAACAACTCAAACCCGCTCGCGCCCTTAAGCTTGACGTCAACAATGGCCAGTACGACGCTCGCAAGCCTGGCGCTATCCCGAAGAAACGCTTCGGCGGAGTCGAAGGTATCCGTCTCGTAGCCCACGGACTGTAGCAGGTTACTCAGCCCGCTGCGGACTGCGCGTTCGTCATCGACGATGGCGATAATGGCAATGCGTGGCGGTTGCCCCATGATGTTCCTCCAGAACTACTTCACCTGTGCGTTGTTATCGGCATCGGGCGGCGGTGTCCCGCTAATTTTCGGTACGCACTCATGACGAAACCACGTCAGGGTGACGGGCTGGCCTGCCCTCAGGCGGCGGATCAGCGGAATCAGCTGCTCGCCGACCAGCATGCCCAGCAGGCCACATAACGCAATCACCGGCGGCGCAGGAGAGTGTACCTGCAGCAGGGCGTAAATCGCGCCCGCCAGCACGCCGGTTATCAGTGAAACGACATATGGTTTCATCACATTTACCCCACGGGTGTCCAGAGAATATATCTATTGCCGCGCCGCAGCGGGCCATCAGTGCAGGAAAGCAAACGTCGCGGCGGCGTGCGCGAGAAAACGGCTGGTCAGCTGTTCGCCAATCAGGATGCCAAGCAGGCCGATCAGGGCAATGGCGGGCGGTGCGGGAGAGCGCACGTTCAGCAGGGCGTAAACCATACCAATCAGCACGCCGGCTGCGGAGGAGATCAAAAAGGCGCTCATAGCCTTTCCTCTGTAGGTGAAAAAAGCCGACCGGGGTATCCGGCCGGCCAGGGGATTAGCGTGCCGGTACCGGTGCCAGCGTGCGGTGCTCGCCTTTGCTGCGGGCCGGAGCTTTGTGCACCATGGTGTAGGCGTAATCAACGCCCATGCCGTACGCACCGGAGTGCTCTTTCACGATGTTCATCACCGCGTCGTAGGTGTCACGGTGTGCCCAGTCACGCTGCCACTCCAGCATCACCTGCTGCCAGGTTACCGGGATTACGCCCACCTGAATCATGCGCTGCATGGCGAAATCATGCGCTTCTTTTGAGGTGCCGCCGGACGCATCCGCCACCATATAAATTTCGTAGTCGCCTTCAGCGATAGCGCACAGGGAGAAGCTGTTGTTGCACACTTCGGTCCACAGACCGGCAACCACCACTTTTTTCTTACCGGTGGCTTTCAGCGCGTCACGCACTTTCTGGTCGTCCCAGGAGTTCATGGAGGTACGCTCCAGAATGTCGTGGGTCGGGAACACGTCCAGCAGCTCCGGATAGGTATTGCCGGAGAAGCTTTCGGTTTCAACGGTGGTGATGATGGTCGGGATGTTGAACACTTTCGCGGCTTTCGCCAGCGCGACGGTGTTGTTTTTTAACACCTGGCGGTCAATAGACTGCACGCCGAATGCCATTTGCGGCTGATGGTCGATAAAGATGATTTGACAGTTATCGGGTGTCAGAAGGTCAAGTTTAGAGTCAGTCATGATGGTATCCAATGAGGTAAAAAGCACAACATCGCCAGCACAGTCTGGCGAGCCGAAAAAGGGGTCACAACCCCGGTCTGCAGGCATGTTAGGCTGCCCTGGAACGCGAAACTATTATCTCTATGTATAACTAGACGCCCTTTTCCCGCACTGACCATAATCCGCTCCATCGCCTGCGCCATGCTCGCTGTGTGGCCCTCACGCTTGTCCCTGTACCGGACATCCTCGTTCTGGAGAGATTTATGGTTTCGCTCAATAAAGCCGAGTTAATACTGATTAACGGCGCGTTTCATACCCTCGACCGCGAAAACCCGCTGGCGGAAGCCGCGGCGATCCGCGACGGCAAATTCCTGGAAGTCGGCAGCGTCGCCGAAGTGATGCAGCATCATGATGAAGGCACTCAGGTGGTGGATCTGAAGGGCCATACCGCTATTCCCGGCCTGAATGACTCGCACCTGCACCTGATCCGCGGCGGCCTTAACTACAACCTCGAACTGCGCTGGGAAGGTGTTCCGTCGCTGGCAGACGCGCTGCGGATGCTGAAAGAGCAGGCGCTGCGCACCCCATCCCCGCAGTGGGTGCGCGTGGTCGGCGGCTGGAGCGAATTCCAGTTTGCCGAACGCCGTATGCCGACGCTGGATGAGATCAACGAGGCCGCCCCGGACACGCCGGTATTTATCCTGCACCTGTACGACCGCGCCCTGCTCAACCGCGCCGCGCTACGCGTGGTGGGTTACACCAAAGATACCCCGAACCCGCCAGGCGGTGAGATCCAGCGCGACGGCAACGGTAACCCGACCGGCATGCTGATTGCCCGTCCGAACGCCATGATCCTCTATTCGACGCTGGCCAAAGGGCCGAAGCTGCCGCTAGAGCAGCAGGTGAACTCCACGCGCCAGTTCATGCGTGAGCTGAACCGGCTGGGTCTGACCAGCGCCATCGACGCCGGCGGCGGTTTCCAGAACTACCCGGACGATTACGAAGTGATCAGCGAGCTGCATGCGAAAAAGCAGCTTACCATTCGTATCGCCTACAACCTGTTTACCCAGCGTCCCGGTCACGAGCTGGAAGATTTTGAGAAGTGGACCGACATGCTGACGCCGGGCCAGGGCAGCGATTTCTATCGCCACAACGGCGCGGGCGAGATGCTGGTGTTCTCTGCCGCCGACTTTGAAGACTTCCTGGAGCCGCGTCCGGATCTGGCCCCGGGGATGGAAGATGAGCTGGAACGCGTGGTGCGCCATCTGGTTGAGCACCGCTGGCCGTTCCGCCTGCACGCGACCTACAACGAATCTATCAGCCGCATGCTCGATGTGTTTGAGAAGGTGAACCGCGAGATCCCGTTCAACGGCCTGCACTGGTTCTTTGACCATGCGGAAACTATCACCGAAGCCAACATCGAACGCGTGAAAGCGCTGGGCGGCGGCATTGCCGTGCAGCACCGTATGGCGTTCCAGGGCGAATACTTCGCCGAGCGTTACGGCATTGATGCTACGCGCCACACGCCGCCGGTAGCGAAAATGCTTGAGGCCGGGGTTCCGGTGGGCCTGGGCACCGATGCCACCCGCGTCGCCAGCTATAACCCGTGGACCGCGCTCTACTGGCTGGTTTCCGGTCGCACCGTCGGCGGCATGCAGATGTATGACGTCAATGCCCGTCTCGACCGCGATACCGCCCTGCAACTCTGGACGCACGGCAGCGCCTGGTTCTCCAGCGAGCAGGGCAAGAAAGGCCTGATCAAAGCGGGCCAGCTGGCGGATATGGTGATCCTGTCGAAAGACTACTTCCGCGTACCGGAAGAGGAGATCAAAGGCATCGAATCCGTGCTGACCATTGTGGACGGCGAGATCGTCTACGCCGCCGGCACCTTCGGCCCGCTGGCGCCGCCGTCAATTCCGGTGCTGCCGGACTGGTCGCCGGTGGTCAACGTGCCGGGTCACTACCGTAGCGCACCGCCGCAGGCAGCCCGCGTCGGTATGGCACAGGTTCACCACTGCAGCGGCCCGTGTGGCGTCCACCAGCACTCCCATGATGTGGCGCGTCGCTCCGATGTTCCGGTCTCAGACGATAACGCCTTCTGGGGCGCGCTCGGCTGCAGCTGCTTTGCGTTCTGATGCTATGAAAACCCATACCCTTAACGCCGTTCCGCCCCTGCTCGATCCGGGGCTGTTTTTCCTGCGCATCACCGGCGCGCTGCTGCTGTTCTACGTGCACGGTCTGCCGAAAGTGCTGCACTACAGCGCCGAGCTGACGCGCATTGAAGATCCGTTTGGCTTCGGGCCGCACGTCAGCCTGCTGGGGGCGATTCTGGCGGAGGTCATCTGCCCGGTGTTGATTGCCCTGGGCGTGTTCACCCGCCTCGCCTGCCTGCCGATCATCCTTGTGCTGCTGGTGGCGATGCTGGCAGTGCATCCCGGCTGGAGCATCGCCGAAGGGCAGTTTGGCTGGCTGCTGCTGATTATCTTCATCACTATTGCGCTGTGCGGTCCTGGCCGCTGGCGCATCCGTACCGGAGGCCGCGCATGACCAACGCCGATGAAAGCTTCAGCCGCGTACCGCAGGAAATCGCGCCACCGGCTCCCACCAGCTCAACCTGGAGTCCGCTGCGCGCGCCGGTGTTCCGCATGCTGTGGATCGCCACCGTGGTGTCTAACATCGGCTCGTGGATGAGCGATGTCGGCACCAGCTGGATGATGCTGTCGCTCAGCCCCAATCCGCTGTGGGTGGCGCTGGTGCAGGCCGCCAGCAGCCTGCCGATGTTCCTGTTCGCCCTGCCCTCCGGCGTGATGGCGGACATTATCGATCGCCGCCGCTATCTGCTCTTCTCCCAGCTGTGGATGTTTATCGTGGCCATCGGGTTGAGCGCGCTGGCGCTGACCGGCCAGGTCACGCCGCTGGTGCTGCTGATCTCCACCTTCCTGCTCAGCACCGGCGCGGCCATGAGCTCGCCGCCGTTCCAGGCCATCGTGCCGGATCTGGTGAGCAAGAAGGAGCTGGCCCCGGCGATTGCCCTGAACTCGCTGGGCATCAACATCAGCCGCGCCATCGGCCCGGCGCTCGGCGGGTTGATCCTGTCGTTCGCTGGCCCCTGGGTGGTGTTCCTGCTTAACGCCCTGTCAGTGCTGGGCGTCGGGATTGTGCTCTGGCGCTGGAAGGCCGAGCCGAGCGTGCAGAAGCTGCCGCCGGAACACTTCTTCTCCGCAGTGCGTGCCGGGCTGCGCTACGTCCATGCTGCCCCGGTGCTGCGCAACGTGCTGGTGCGTACCGTGGCGTTCTTCCTGTTCGCCAGCGCTGGCTGGGCGCTGCTGCCGCTGGTAGCACGCCGCGAGCTGGGGTTAGGGCCGGGCGAATACGGCATTATGCTGGCGTCGATTGGTCTGGGGGCGATCTGCGGTGCGATGCTGCTCCCGCGGCTGCGGGCGAAGCTCAACCCGGATCGCCTGATGGTGCTGGCGAGCCTGCTGTTTGCCCTCACCATGCTGGCGCTGGCGTTTGTGCGCCACTTCTGGCTGCTGACCGCGCTGGAGTTTTTCACCGGCACGGCGTGGATTTCGGTGCTCTCCACGCTCAATGTAGGGGCGCAGCGCAGCGCTGCACGCTGGGTGAAAGCCCGCGCGCTGGCGGTCTACCTGACGGTATTTTTCGGCTCGATGACGCTGGGCAGCGCGGTCTGGGGCCAGCTGGCGGCGCTGTTCTCTATTCCGCTCTCGCTGTGCCTGGCCGCGGGCGGCATGGTGCTGGCCAGCGCCACGGTGCTGCGCTGGCGGCTGGATAAAGATCCCGAGCTGAATCTCGACAGTCACGTTGAAGCGGGTGCGGCAGAGCTGGCGGTGGCGCACGAGCGTGGCCCGGTGATGGTGGCGATTGAATATCAGATTGATCCACAGCAGGCGCCGGCATTTATCGCGGCGATTCAGGAGCTGCGCCGGGTACGCCGCCGCGGCGGTGCCATGACCTGGTCGGTGTACGAAGATATCCAGCAGCCCGGCACCTTCGTGGAAACCTTTGTCGTGGGATCGTGGATTGAGCACCTGCGCCAGCACGAGCGCCACACCGAAAATGACTATGTGATCCAGAGTCGCGTCAGAGCGTTTCAGCGGGGTGAAGCAACTCCGATTGTGCGCCACCTGGTCGCGCCGGAGTGAATCACCTGCTAAGTGTTTACAGACAACCACAGAGGAGTGCAGCGCATTATGAGTACGTTCAAAGCTAAAGACGGCACGCAGATTTATTACAAAGACTGGGGTTCAGGCAAACCGGTTCTGTTCAGCCACGGCTGGCCGCTGGATGGCGATATGTGGGACAGCCAGATGAACTTCCTGGCGGAGCGCGGCTACCGTGCGATCGCTTTTGACCGCCGCGGCTTTGGTCGCTCCGATCAGCCGTGGGAAGGCTACAACTACGACACCTTCGCCTCCGACATCAACGACCTGATTACCCATCTGGATCTGCAGGACGTGACGCTGGTGGGCTTCTCCATGGGCGGCGGCGACGTGACCCGTTATATCGGCACGTACGGCACCGCCCGCGTGGCTGGCCTGGCGCTGCTGGGCGCGGTAACGCCGATCTTCGGTAAAACCGACGATCATCCGCAGGGTGTCGATAAGAGTGTGTTCGACGGCATCAAGGACGGGTTGCGTAAAGATCGCGCCCAGTTCATCAGCGACTTCGCGACCCCGTTCTTTGGTCTGAACGCGGGCCAGTCGGTATCTGAAGGCACGCTGACCCAGACGCTGAACATCGCGCTGCTGGCTTCGCTGAAGGGTACGCTCGACTGCGTCACCGCGTTCTCAGAAACCGACTTCCGCGTCGACGTGGCGAAGGTTGATGTTCCTACGCTGGTGATCCACGGCAGCAACGACCAGATCGTCCCGTTCGAGGCCACCGGTAAGCTTTCCGCCGAACTGATTTCCGGTGCCGAGCTGAAAGTCTACGACAACGCACCGCACGGCTTTGCCGTTACCCATCAGGATCAGCTGAACAACGACCTGCTGGCGTTTCTGCAGAAGCTGTAAGGCGTTCACGAAATAAGATTCACCAGAAGGCGCCTGCGGGCGCCTTTTTTACGCGCGCGGCCTTTGCGGTTTCCATATTGTCAACTCTTCAGCTCTGCGCTATCCTGTTTCCATAATGGAAACGTCAGAGGTGAGGGATGCACATTGTTTCACGAGCACCGTTCGAGGCGGCTACCCGCTTGTTTCCTGGCCAGGCAGCAGCGCTTGATGATGTTTATCGCACGCTCAAACGGGAGTGCTATACCTCACCGGATGAGATGAAGAAACGTTTTCCCAGCCTGGACAGGATGAAATATCGGGCAAAGTGGTGGGTAATCAATGTCGGTGGCGGCCATCTCAGGATCATGTTCTTCGCTGATTTTGAACGGGCCAGAATTTTTATAAAGCATATTTCCAGCCACGCAGAGTATGACCGGCTGACCGATTTTTACCGGAGAAACAGAGAATGAGTTATGCAGAAGCAATCGAGGCGGCAAACAGTCTGGTAAAGATTGTTCCCATACTGGGTAGCAGTCCCGGACGAAAAGATTATGAAGATGCGCTGCTGCTTATTGAGTATCTGATTGAGTACGAACCGGACAGCCCGCTGGTCGAGATGCTGAGTGCCCGAATAGACAGATATGAACGAACGGCACCAGAATTTGCGGCGTTCAATGCACGCACCGCGGCAATCCCGGCAGGTGTTGCACTGCTGCGTACCCTGATGGATCAATATCAACTGACCCAAAGCGATTTCGAAAATGAGATCGGTAAAAAATCGCTGGTAAGCCGTATTCTGAAAGGCGATCGGACATTGACGTTAAAACACATGCAGGCGCTGGCGAAACGGTTTGACCTGCCGGTTAGCGCGTTTATTGAATAATACATTTGTATTTCAGGGGCTATAACGGCCCCTGCAACCTGCTCGTTAACCAGCATTACCATGCTCCTTCATCCTGATAATAATCAATGTTCCCGCTTACAGCACGTAATAGCCTTAACGCTCAGCCGTCTGGCCTGATGACAAAGGGAATGTCTGTGAGCAAATATCGCATCACCAACGATGAAGGATATTTTACCTTCGATGAACAAGCGCATGTGTTAGCCAATAAACTTAATATCATTGATGCTGAGGAGATTAACGGGGTAGAACTCATTTTGCTGGAAAAACTTTATGTACATGTGTTTGAACAGCACTTCCCACGTGGAAAAATAACCATAGCTTTGCTTAAAAGATGGCATCTTCAATGGTTAGGGAATATTTATACATGGGCTGGAAAAATACGGACGGTAAATCTCAGTAAGAGTAATTTTCTTTTTGCTGCCGCTGCCCGCTTGCCGTTCCTTCTTCGCGGATTCGAGAATCAGTTTCTCGCTAAATACACGCCATGCTCTGGTATGACCCGGGAACAAACCATTAGAGCAATCGCTGCTGTGCACGTTGAACTCATTATTATTCATCCATTCAGGGAAGGTAATGGTCGTCTGGCTCGTCTCGTGGCAGATGTTATGGCTGTGCAGGCCGGTTTTGCGCCCCTCGATTACCATGCATGGGAGAAAAAGAAAGATCAGTACATCACTGCCATTCATGCAGGCATGAATATGGAATATGGTTTGATGGAAGAATTAGTAAATGAGCAATACGAAACGATTAATTTGCCAGTCGTAAATGAGCTAATTTATCACGCAGCGCATCAAGCGTCGTTTTCACCTGTTCAGGTGACTGTTCGGTTTCGATAGCGGTCGAGGTTACTACGCTTCGTATCAACCGTTCACGAGAGGGCTGGATGTAACTTGTCGTCTTTTTTCTGGCACGCATAGCGCTGCTCCCCCTGGGTATCATGAAAACGTGCATGAAGTATATGACAGATCAGCGTGATGACGCTGCTATTTCTCTTAGCAAGAGTTAATGGCCCCCGCAGGAGCCATTATTCTTACTTCGCCGCACCACCCGCCATTTTCTCCAGCGCGATGATGTCTGAGCTTTCGATATACTGCGGCAGTTCGGCAAACAGCGTGGCGATGTGCGGCGCCTCGATGTGCTTTTGCAGCAGCTCGCGGCTCTGCCACTCTTCGGTCCAGACGAAGCGACGCGGGTTTTCACTGTCGCGGTTCAGCTGGTAGCTGATGCACCCTTCTTCCGTCAGCGTGGTATCAATCACCGCGCGAAACATCGCTTCAACGGTCTGTTCGGCGCCAGGTTTGACAACAAAAATTGCAACAACAGGTACGGTCATGATGTTCTCCAGATGATGAAAGGGATAGTGGTTAGCCCGGCGTTAGCGGGCCTGATCGGATAGCAGTGACACCTTCGACTGCACCGCCATATTGACGGTATAGCCCGTTACCGAAGGGCCAAATTCAATACCTTTGACGATGCTCAGCGAACGCAGCAGCGGGAACAGGATGAAGTCGCTGGTATCGATCTGCTCGCGGTCCGCCACCAGCGGCTCCAGCTCGCGCAACTTCTGGTTCATCTCGTCCAGCAACTCCGGCGTGCTGGCCATCAGGGTTTTCATGCTGCCGAAGGCTTTTTCTTCCCGCGCCAGATAGGCGGCACGGGCGTCTGGCGTAGCCAGCTCAGGAAATTCGCCCTGGGTAAAGCGCGGGATCGCCAGCTTAAACAGCGGGCCGGTGGCGGCTTTGGCCCAGGCCTCAATCTGCGGATCGACCGGCGCATCGGTAATACGCTCGCCGCTAAGGCCATCGACGTACTTCACGATATCCATGCTTTCGCCCATAAAGCTGCCGTCGTCTTTTTCAAGGATGGGCACCATTTTGCGCCCGACCATACGGGTTGGCGTCTCAGCGTCGCCCTCCATGATGATGACTTTTTCGAACGGGATATTTTTCAGACCGAAAATCATTTGCCCGCGTACGCAGAACGGACAGTGTTCGTAGATATGAAGCTTCATTACTCTCTCCCTGTCAGTGTCAAATAAACAGCCATTACTCATCAATTACTTACAAAATAGTAACGCGTTCAATCATCAAGGCAAGCCGAAATATTTTTAGGTGCTTTTCGACATACTTTCGTCATCTTCCCGTCATCGGGCTGACATGTGCGCCGCGCAGGATAAGCCGCAAATGAGATCGATCTCATTCCTGATAACGAGAGAGCGCATGACCGATTTACTGAGCGTTGCCCGTCTTGCCGGCGTCTCCCGCGCCACTGCCGCCCGGGCCTTTTCTGAGCCGGACAAAGTGCGGGAAGCAACGCGCAACAAAGTGTTTGCTGCCTCCGAAAGCCTCGGTTTTCGCCCCAACTACGTGGCACGCCAGTTGCGCACCCAGTCAACGCGCATTATCGGCGTGATGTTGCCGACCCTCAGTAACCCGGTCTTCAGCGAGCAGTTACAGGGGATGGAACATCTGGCGCGTGAACACGGCTATGCGCTGATGGTCGCCACCACCGATTACGACACCCGGCGCGAATCCGCCGTGCTGGAAAACCTGCTGCGTCAGCGGGTGGATGGTCTGGTGCTGACGGTAGCCGACGCCCGGCACAGCGCCTGCCTTGCGCTGCTGGAGCAGGAGCCGCTGCCAGCGGTGCTGGTGCATAACCCCAGCGCGACAAACTTCATCACCATCAGCGTCGATAACCAGCGCGCTATGCAGCATGCGACACAACAGTTGCTGACGCTGGGTCATATCCGCATCGGCATGATCGCCGGGCCGGTACAGCAATCTGACCGCGCGCAGCTGCGCTATCAGGGCTATTGCGGGGCGATGCGTGATGCCGGGCTGATGCCGCTGCCGCTGATGGAGATGGCGCACCACACCCGGATTGACGCCGGTCGCCTCGCTGCGCTGCTCGCTGAGCATGCGCTCACTGCCCTGCTCTGCTCCAACGATCTGCTGGCGCTCAGCGCCATTGGCAGCCTGCAGCGGCTGGGCTATGCGGTACCGGAACAGATTTCGGTGGTCGGTTTTGACGGCATTGCGCTGGGGGAGATGGTCTGCCCGGCGCTGTGCTCGGTTGTACAGCCGCAGCGGGAGCTGGGTGCCATCGCCATGGAGAGCCTGATGAACCTGATTCAGGGCGTGGAAACCCCTTCACGCATTCTTGATTTTACGCTGCGCCGCGGTGAGAGCATCGCTCCGGCGCGCTTTTGATGTTTGACCAACACCAGGGAAACACCATGAAAAAGTCCACTATTGCTTCACTGTGCCTCGCCAGCGCCGTTCTGCTGTCGTCCCAGGCGCAGGCCGCGTCCGCCATCTGCTACAACTGCCCGCCGGAGTGGGCCGACTGGGGAACGCAGCTGAAAGCGATCGCCAAAGATACCGGCATTGTGGTGCCGCAGGACAACAAAAATTCCGGCCAGGCGCTGGCGCAGATCGTCGCCGAAAAAGCGCAGCCGGTTGCTGATGTGGTCTATCTCGGCATTACCTTCGGCATTCAGGCGGCAAAGTCTGAGGTGCTGGACAGCTATAAACTGGCGGGCTGGGACAGCATTCCGGCTGACATGAAAGATCCGGAAGGCAAATGGGTGGCGCTGCACTCCGGCACCATCGGCTTTATGGTTAACGTCGATGCCCTGAACGGCGCGCCGGTGCCGCAATCGTGGGACGATCTGCTGAAGCCCGAGTACAAAGGCATGGTGGGCTATCTCGATCCGGCCAGCGCCTTCGTTGGCTACGCAGCCGCCACCGCGGCGAACCTCGCCAAAGGCGGGACGCTCAACGACTTCACACCGGGCATCAATTACTTTAAGCAACTGAGTAAAAACAGCCCGATCGTGCCGAAGCAGACCGCCTACGCGCGCGTGCTGTCAGGCGAGATCCCGATCCTGCTGGATTACGACTTCAACGCTTACCGTGCGAAGTACAAAGATAAAGCCAACATCGCGTTTGTGATCCCGAAAGAGGGCAGCATCAAGGTGCCTTATGTAATTAGCCTGGTGAAGAACGCACCGCACGCGGCGGAAGGGAAAAAAGTGATCGACTACGTGCTGTCCGATCACGGTCAGGCAATCTGGGCGAACGCCTGGCTGCGCCCGGTGCGCGAGAGCGCCATGTCTGAGCAGGCCAAAGCGCAGTTCCTGCCGGACAGCGATTACGCCCGCGCCCGCACCGTTAACTATCAGCAGATGGCTGATGCGCAGAAAGCCTTCTCGGCGCAGTACCTGAGCGAGGTGAAGTAATGTCGTTGTCCTGGCAGAGTGCCGCGTCGCCCACCCGTGAAGGGGGGCGACCACCCCGCCGGATGCGCAACCCGCTGCCGCGTGCAGTGCTGTTCGCGTTCGTCCCGGCGCTGACGGTGTTTGTCGCTTTCTGGCTTATCCCGTTTGGCTGGCTGGTGGTGCTCGGCACGATGCCGGACAGCAGTTCGCAGCAGAACGCCTACTGGACGGTGCTGGCTAACCCGCGCTATCTGGAAAGTCTCGGGATCACCCTGCTGCTGTCGGCCGCCGTGTCGGTGGCGGCGGTGGCTGTCTCTGCGGTGGTGGCCTGTTTTCTGGCGCGCCATGCGGTGCCCGGCAAAGGGCTGCTGCTGGCGCTGCTCACCTTCCCGCTGGCCTTCCCCGGCGTAGTGGTAGGCTTTCTTATCATTATGCTTGGCGGGCGGCAGGGGCTGTTTTCTCAGCTCGGTGCCGCCCTGACCGGCGATCGCTGGACCTTCGCCTACAGCCTCGGTGGCCTGTTTCTGGGTTACCTCTACTTTTCCATCCCGCGCGTGGTGATGACGCTGGTCGCCGCCTGCGAAAAGCTCGACCGCAGCCTTGAGGAAGCGGCCCGTTCGCTGGGTGCCGGCAACTGGCGCATCGTGCGCGACGTGATCGTTCCCGGCCTCGCGCCGGCCCTGCTCTCCAGCTGCGCCATCTGCTTTGCCACCAGCATGGGGGCGTTCGGCACCGCCTTTACGCTTGGCACCGAACTGACCGTGCTGCCGCTGACTATTTACGGCGAATTCACCAACTATGCCAACTTCGCCACCGCCGCGGCGCTGTCGGTGATCATGGGGCTGGTTACCTGGGGAGCGCTGCTGCTGGCGCGCCGTTTCTCCGGCACAACCGTGGGGAGCACGCTGTGAATCGTCCGCTGTTATTTTCGCTCCAGCTGGGGCTGACCCTGCTGGTATGCCTGTTCCTGCTGGTACCTATCGGTATGTCGGTGCTGGCGGGCTTTACCGAAAACTACTTCGTTGGCCTGAAAAGCGGCCTGACGCTGCGCTGGATCGACGAAGTCTGGGCGCTCTACGCCCCGACCTTCTGGCTGTCGCTCGGCATCGCGCTGGCGTGCCTGGTTTGTACCGTGGTGATTGGCGTGCCCGCTGCCTGGGCGCTGCTGAAAAGCCCGTCGCGGCTGGCGGGCTGGATTGAAGAGTGCCTGATGCTGCCCGTGGCGATCCCGGGGCTGGCGACGGCGCTGGGGCTGCTGCTGGTTTACGGCGGCGTGCAGGGGCTGCGCAGCAGTTGGGTGTTTATCCTCATCGGCCACGTGCTGTTCACCCTGCCGTTTATGGTGCGCCCGGTGCTGGCGGTGATGAAAGCCATTGATGTTCGTTCTATGGAAGAAGCCGCGGCCAGCCTCGGGGCCGGCACCCTGAAGCGGTTTCTCACCGTGGTGGTGCCGAACTGCCTCAGCGGCGTGCTGGCCGGGGCGTTTATGGTGATCACCCTGTCGATTGGCGAGTTCAACATTACCTGGATGCTGCACACGCCGCTGACCAAAACCCTGCCGGTAGGCCTGGCGGACAGCTACGCCTCAATGCGTCTCGAAATCGGCTCCGCCTATACCACGCTGTTTTTAGTGATGATCATTCCGCTGCTGCTGGCGATGCACCTGATAAGCCGCCCGCGCCGCCGTAACAAAGAGAGCACTTCATGACGCTTCCCGTATCTATCCGCCTGCGCCAGTGCGCACGCACCTTCGGGCGCGACCATACCGCGCTGCATCCGCTGGATCTCACCGTTGAGCCAGGCGAAACCCTGGTACTGCTCGGCCCGTCAGGCTGCGGCAAAACCACCACGCTGCGCATTATCAGCGGGCTGGAGCGCTGCGATCCCGGCGGGAGCGTCTGGTTCGACGAGCGCAACGTCACCGCCCTGCCGATTGAGAAACGCAACGTCGGGATGGTGTTCCAGAACTATGCGCTGTTTCCCAACCTCAACGTGGCGCAGAACGTCGGCTATGGCCTGCGCATTCAGCGCCTGCCGGAGAGCGAGATACGCCAGCGCGTTGGCGAGATGCTGGAGATGGTGGACCTGAGTAGTTTCGCCGACCGTCCGGTGCAGGCGCTCTCCGGCGGGCAAAAGCAGCGCGTGTCGCTGGCCCGCGCCCTGGCGGCGCGACCAAAGGTGCTGCTGTTTGATGAGCCACTGGCCGCGCTGGATGCGCGTCTGCGCGACAAGCTGCGCGAGGATATCGGCACGCTGCTCGGCACGCTCGGCATCACTGCGGTGTATGTCACCCACGATCAGCAGGAAGCGATGGCGCTGGGCGACCGCATTGCGGTGATGCGCCACGGCCAGATTGAGCAGATCGGCACCCCGCGTGAGATCTACCACCATCCGGCAACCCCCTTCGTGGCGGACTTTGTGGGCACGGTAAATCGTCTGACGTTGCCTGGCGGCGAATTCTACTGCCGCCCCGAGGATATTCACCTCGGCGAGCTCGGCGGTGCATTGCTGGAAGGCCGCGTACTGCACAGCACCTTCTTTGGTCAGAGCCAGCGCGTGCGGGTTGAGCTGGCCCCTGGCCGCGATGTGCAGGTTGACTGCCCGGCGCGCGAGCGCTGGAGCCCCGGCCAGCAGGTTGGCTTACACGCCAGCCCGCACAGCCTGTTTGATATTTCATCCCCCTCCTGAGGAGTTGCCGTTTGAACAATGCATTTGTGCTGGCGCAGATAAGCGACCTGCACATTAAAACCGCCGGACGCCTGTCCTATAAAAAAGTCGATACCCTGGGGGCACTGAAAAACTGCATCGCGCAGCTGAATGCCCTGCGTCCGGCCCCTGACGCGGTAGCGATCACCGGCGATCTGACCGATTTTGGCAAGGACGAGGAGTATGCTGAAGTGCGGGCGCTGCTCGATACACTGACGCTGCCGTGGTTCGCCATTCCGGGTAACCATGATGACCGCGCCGCATTTCGCCGCGCCTTTGCCGACAAGCCCTGGCTGCCCGTCGCGGGGGAATTTATCAACTGGACGGTGGATGACTTCCCGGTACGCCTGATTGGCCTTGACTCCACGGTGCCGGAAAAGCCCTGGGGTGAGCTGTGTGATGCCCGCGCCGCCTGGCTCAGGGAGCAGCTGGCCGCCGCGCCGGATACCCCGACGATCCTGATGCTGCACCATCATCCCTTCATCAGCGGCATCGATCATATGGATCGCCAGAACCTGCGCGATGACGGCAGGCTGGCGCGGGTGCTGATCAACGCTCCGCAGGTGGAGCGCGTGCTGTGCGGGCACGTGCATCGCTTTATGGTGGCGCAGCTGGCCGGGGTGGTGGTCTGCACCGCGCCCGGCACCTCACACCAGGTGGCCCCGGATTTCACCCCCGATGGCCCGGCGCACTTTGTGCTGGAGCCGCCCGGGATGCTGCTGCACCGCTGGAGTCGTGCGCACGGTGTAAGCACCCATTACCTGCCGCTCGGCCAGTACGATGGCCCGTGGCCGTTCTACGATGAAAACGGCCTGATCGACTAATCATCACCGCGCCGTGATGGCGCGTGGTTAACCCGTCAGCTTGAGCCGTGGTGTGGCTGCCTGGTGATGCCAGGCGATGTGATACCCGGTATGCGGGCTGCGCGCGATGGAGACGTCTACCCCGTAAACGTCACGAATGTGCGCCGGGGTTAATACCGCCCCGGCGTTTCCGGCGGCCACCACCTCACCGTGATTGAGCAGCAGCAGTTCGTCGCAGTAGTTGGCTGCCAGATTAAGATCGTGCAGCGCCACGATGGTGGTCATCGGCAGACTGCCAATAAGCGCCATCAGCTCCAGCTGATGCCGGATATCAAGGTGGTTGGTTGGCTCATCCAGCAGCAAAATCGCGGGCTGCTGGGCCAGCGCCCGGGCAATGGCGCAGCGCTGCTGTTGCCCGCCGGAGAGCTGGTGCCAGCGCTTGTGGCGCAGGCCGTCGAGCCGGGTGTCGCTCAGCGCCTGCTCAACCGCCTGCCGATCTTCACTCCGCCACGGGGAAAACGCACCGCGGTACGGGGTGCGCCCGAGCCGCACCACTTCTTCCACGCTAAGATCAGCATCCAGCGCCAGATGCTGCGTTACCAGCGCCACGCGGCGCGACAGCCAGCCGGCACTCAGCGTGTTCAGCGGTGCATCATTGATAAAGACCTGCGCACGTGCGCCGGGGATCAACCCTGCCAGCGCACGCAGCAGGGTCGATTTTCCGGAACCGTTCGGCCCCAGCAGCCCGATGCGTCGGCCAAACGGCACGGTAATGCTGATGTCGTGCAGGATCTCGGTCTGGTTGATGGTGACGTTGAGCTGTTCAGCGCTGATCCTCATGAAGATCTCCCCTTGTTGCGATAGAGAATGACGGCAAACGCCGGGGCACCCACCAGCGCGGTCACTACCCCGATCGGCAACACCTGATGCGCGATGAGAATGCGCGACAGCACGTCCGCCAGCATCATAAACTGCGCGCCGATGAGCGCTGCAGCGGGCAGCAGCTTCAGGTGGTGCGGGCCAACCAGAAACCGTGCGGCGTGCGGAATAACCAGCCCGACAAAGCCCACGGCACCGATCATGCTTACCAGCACGGCGGTAATCGCGGCGGTGATGCCGAGCAGCACCACGCGCAGCAGGGTGATGCGTGTGCCGAGCGTCGCGGCAATCTCTTCCCCGAGCGCCAGGGTATCGAGCCGTCGCGCGAAGCCCAGCAGCAGTAAAAAGGCCGGGCCGATCAGCCCCGCTGCCAGCAGTGCGTCCGGCCAGCGCACGCTGCTCAGGCTGCCGAGCAGCCAGAACATCACGCTGCGCGACTGCTCGGCATTGGCGGAGGTGCTGACAATCCACGCCGTCAGGGCGTTGAACAGCTGGGTGCCAGCGATCCCGGCAAGGATAATGCGTCCGGTGTCGCGCCCGACGCCTCTGGCCAGCAGCATAATCAACAGGAACGCGCTGCACGCCCCGAGGAACGCCCCGCCGGAGACGGTCAACATGCCGCCGCCCACGCCGAGCAGCATCACCAGCACCGCCCCGGTGGAAGCGCCAGCCGAGATCCCGAGCAGATACGGCTCCGCCAGCGGGTTACGCAGCAACGCCTGCAGGATCACCCCGCACAGCGCCAGCCCCGCGCCGCTGCACGCCGCCATCAGCGCCCGGCTCATGCGGTACTGCCAGATGATGCCCTGCTCCAGAGGCGGTAGCGGATAGTCGCCCACGCCCATGCCATTGGCGATGGCCTTCAGGGTGCGGCTGAACGGGAGCGCCACGTCGCCGACCGAGGCGGCGAGTACCATCAGCAGACCGAGCGACACCAGGCTTCCCAGCGTGAGCACGCTGGTTTTAAGCGACGCGGCGTGCATCACGAGCCGGTATGAAACGCAGCAATGCGCTGGCTAATGGCTTCCACGGCGTCCACGTTGCGCAGCGAGGGGTTGAGCGACATTGCCGGGACCACGATGATGCGATTACGTTTCACCGCCGTCATCTCCCGGGTCACCGGGTCGCTGCGCAGGAACGCCAGCTTCTGTTCAACGTCATCTGCCGGATAGAGGCGTCGCGCCATGCTGGCCAGCACGATGTAATCCGGATCGCGGCGGGCGATGGTTTCCCAGCTCACCGCCGGCCACTCTTCAGCGGTGTCAATGATGTTAGTCAGGCCGAGCGTGCGGGCGATCCAGCCCGGCGCACCGGCGCTGCCCGCTACCCACGGGTCGCCATTGAGACGGGTACTGGAAAACCAGAACACCACGTTCCCCTGCGCGTTGTGCTTCAGCGCGTCGCGGGCGGTGTGCTGCGCCTGCGCCACCCGGTTGCGCAGCGTCGCTGCCAGGGCGCTCGCGCGATCCGTAACGCCAAAAATTTTCCCCAGCGCGTCAATCTCCTGATAGATCAGATCGAGCGTAAAGGGCTTATCGCGCCCGCCATCGCCATTCGATCCGGCGGTCAGGGATTTGCCCACGCAGTCCGCCGGCGCTATCCAGGTATTGATCCCGAGGCCGGCAAACTGCTGGCGCGTTGCCACTTCGCCCTGCTCTCCAACGTGATAGGTGTACTGCGCGGCCACCAGATCCGGACGCTGCGCGACCACTGCCTCAAAACCGGGGGCGTTTTCCGCCAGGCGCGTTAAGCCTTTGCCGGCGCTCTGCAGCGACGGCGGCAGTGCGCCAAACCATACCGCAGTGCCGACGATGTTTTTTTCCAGCCCCAGTGCCAGCAGCAGCTCGGTTTCGTGCTGCCCGATGGTGACCACGCGCTGGGGCGGCGTTTGCCAGGTGGTAGTGACGCCGCAGTTATCGATTGTTACCGGCTGGTATTTTGCCTGGCTGAACGTGGGAAAAAGCGCCGCAGCGCAGAGGGCGAATGAAGCAAGGTGTTTAATCATGATAATCATTAGTTATGTTATAACATAACAGTATCATTCCACTCGTTTTCATGCTGGTCAAGTGTTATCAGGGATTAAGAGAGAGTATCAGTCTTCAGGGAGGACATGCGTACAGCAAAATGGCCCCGTCAGGAGCCGTTTCGTTATCAAGAGAGTGCAGCGTTACTGATAGGTCATCGTAGCGGTTACGGCCGCAATAACGGTGCCGGATGTGGCTCCCCCCTTATCTGAATAGACGCGGGTACGCAGCGCATAGGAAGGGTTTGTTCCTTCATGGACGGTGTAGGTGTAACTTTGCCCATTTCCGAATCCCTCGCCCCCGGCGCCCTGCAACTGAATCGCTACGCTCGTAGCCGTTCCGGTATTTATATACATATCATCGGGGTGGGCGCTGTCAGCAGTACCACTGAAATTGATAGTTGCCTTCGTGGTACCCGCCGGACATTTATCTAATGTAATGCTAAAACTTACCCAGTCAGAGAACGACGCAGGCTCCTGTAGCTTCGAGGCGCTAATATCCCCCAGATTTACGCTCAGGCTGTCCTGACCACCATTAAGCTCGCAGGGAGCAGCTAATATATTCCCGGTAACATTAACCGTCACTGCGTCAGCGGCCCAACAATTAAGCACGGGCGCAAGCAGATATATGCAAGCACAGAGTTTTTTTTTCATATTTTTACTGATGTAATTAAGGGTAATTTACAATTCCTGTGACGCAGACCAAGAGAATCGTACACAGGCAATGCGCTGGATAAAGCAACACGTCGTATCGTCTGGCGCCGCCACATTCTTGTTATAGCGAAAATAATATCGGCTGCAATAATATGCTTCAATAATTCTTCCCGGAAATGTATTTACTGTTGTTAGCAATAATAAACAAATCGCAGAAAATCATTAGAATTTTAAACACGAAGATTATTTAGCATTAGCGATAAAAAATCCATGACTATTATGTCCACAAATAGACTCGCGTATTATTAAATTATTCCTACGATTGATATTTCCATCATAATTTATGGCTCAATTGGATAAATACTCCCCCTTCGCTGCGCTACTTTTCGACGAGCTGTGGTGAACACGGCGTGGCGTTTGCCCATAGCACTGGATACCACAGCACGGGGTGAGTCTTTTAATTTATTTACCTTCCAATACGTTCCGAAAGGGAACCTGAGGTAGGGTAACAGCACTAAACAGTACGGTTGCGCACGCCTTTACGTCGCACCCACTGGCTATTGCGATTTCCTTACTGACAGGTTTCCTATGAAAAAACGTACCCTTATCGCGCTGCTGGCCGCCACCGTGCTGCTGAGCGCCTGCGACGATGCGACCAAAGAGAAAGCGCAGGCAACGCTGGATGAAGTGACCCAGCAGGCTGGCGAAATGAAAGAGAAAGCCGATGCGGCAACGCAGGATCTGGTGACTTCGGCGGAAAACGCCGGTAAAGAGGCGCAGGCGGCACTGGATAACGGCATCGCCGATACCGTGCAGCAGAAAGTGGACGGCCATCTGGCAACCGCGCAGGAGAAGCTGGATCAGGCTTCGAACATGAAAGTGTCGGACATTATCAACTTCACGCTGGGTAATGACAGCGAGGCTGATAAGGAAGGCGCGGAACAGGCCGAAGGCGAGGAGAAATAACACTGAAAGTGCCCTTCCGCTGGGCACCGGGCGCAGGCTACGCTGAACGCTGCGCCCTGTCGATAACACCGCCGCGCATCAGGCGGCAGCGCCGTTTGGCCGCGCGGCCAGGTGCGTCGCCCAAAGGCCTGCCACCCACTTCACGCCGCGCGCGGTAAAACGCGCCTGAGAGAAGGTGTGAAGGTTTTCACCCACCCCGGAACGCAGCGTAAAGTAGCCAGACTGAATGTAGTGCCGATGCGGCGTCAGGGTACCATTCAGGCGGTACATAATATTGCGCTCAAGCAGGAACTGGCGGAACTCCGGCTCTTTCGCCTTCAGCATTTTGCACAGCTGGCGAAAGCCCAGCGCCTCTTCAACCTGCACGTACTGATCA
Source organism: Siccibacter colletis (assembly GCF_025914095.1). Classification (NCBI taxonomy): domain Bacteria; kingdom Pseudomonadati; phylum Pseudomonadota; class Gammaproteobacteria; order Enterobacterales; family Enterobacteriaceae; genus Siccibacter; species Siccibacter colletis. The sequence goes on from NZ_CP074352.1 coordinate 3,185,105, forward strand.
AAGAAGTTCGCTTTCGGGGCCGTCTGTGCCAGCGCCTGTTCGGCACGCTGGCGCTTTTCGTACTGCTCAGCCCAGGCACGCGCCGCGGCCGCCGGATTGGTAAAGTCCGGGATACTGGCGCGCTGCTCCCGCTCCTGCCAGCGATCCAGCGCGGCGGCGGTAAAGCCTGGCGACAGACGCGCCACGGCCAGCAGTGAATCCCGCTTGTTCAGATAAAACTCCTGCTGCACGTCATCTTCACGCTCAGACTCAAGCACATTGAGCGGCTGCGACAGACGCTGCGCGGTTTCGAGGCTTTTGATAATGCGCTTCACCTCACCGTGGGTTACGCCTGTCAATGTGGCAATTTCACGGCTACTCATCGCCACCGACGGATCCAGAGAAGTCACGCTTTCAAATGGAATCATCATATGCTTCACCACTTACTCACTAACAACATCACCCACACGGGCAGTACGAATAGTATACGCCTTACTGGTTAAACATCCAGTACTTTTTAGCGCAACATTTAAGCGATTCATGTAACGGGAAAAAATGAATTTCCATCGTCAGCCCGCGTGGTTGCTGGCGAGACAGGACGAATATATGAACCAAAGGAATTGATCGTATTGGCTCCTGCTGGCTGGTCAATAAATAAGCCACGGGGATGGCTCGTTTATTCTGCCCTCACGCGTTTATCGCTGAGGTAAGTATTATACGTTTACATTGCGCAATGTTACGTTATAACATTTCGAAAAGAATGAATATTATGGACCGTAATGAGATGACGGACATTGCAGTACACCTTGAAGACTTGACGCTGGGCTATGAGGGTCATGCGGCCCTGAACGCGATCACCGGCTCGGTACGCGCAGGCTCCCTCACCGCTGTGGTTGGGCCGAACGGCTCGGGAAAATCGACCCTGCTGAAAGGCATCGCCGGCATTCTGCAACCGCAGTCGGGTTCCTGCCGCACCGCGGCGGATGCCCGTATCGCTTACCTGCCGCAGATTTCCGAGCTGGATCGCAGCTTTCCGGCCAACGTGTACGATCTGGTATCCCTCGGGCTGTGGCAGGACCGCGGTCTGCTGCGCCGTCACCGGCGCGAAGATCGTCTGCGTATCGCCGAGGCTCTAGTCGCGGTCGGCCTGGCGGGTATGGAAAAAAAACCGCTCAGCGCCCTCTCCGGCGGCCAGTTTCAGCGCGCCCTGTTTGCGCGGGTGATGGTCCAGGATGCCAGCATCATTTTGCTGGATGAGCCGTTCAACGCCATCGATGCCGCCACGGTACAGGCCATGCTGGAGCTGATAAAACGCTGGCATGCCCAGGCGCGCACGGTCATCGTGGTGATCCACGATCCCGAACTGGTCAGCCGACACTTTCCCGAAACCCTGATGGTCAACGGCACGCTGGTGGCCTGGGGAGAAACCCAGTGGGTGATGCGCGCCCGTCAGGCGCCGCCCGCGTTTTGTCAGCATGAGCCGGCGCGATTCGCGGCAGGAGGTCGATGATGGCCTGGCTGTATGACGTGCTGATCAATCCCTTCGTTGAATTCGGCTTTATGCGCCGTGCCCTGATGGGCTCACTGCTGCTGGCGCTCAGCGCCTGTCCGGTGGGGGTATTCCTGACCCTCAGACGCATGAGCCTGGTGGGCGATGCCATGTCCCATGCCGTGTTGCCGGGGGCGGCATTTGGCTTTCTGCTCTACGGGTTGGAGATCGTGCCGATGACCCTCGGCGGGCTGGTGGCAGGCCTGATTGTTGCCATCGGCGCCGGGATCGTCTCGCGCCTGACGGTGCAAAAAGAAGATGCCTCAATGGCGGCGTTTTACCTCATCTCGCTGGCGCTCGGCGTGCTGATCGTCTCGCTGCGCGGGTCGAGCGTCGATCTGATGCACGTGCTGTTCGGTACCGTACTGGCGCTGAATGCCGATGCGCTGATGCTGATCGCCTCGGTGTCGGTAATTTCACTGATCGCGCTGATCCTGCTGTGGCGCGCGCTGATCGCCGAATGTCTGGACCCGCTGTTCCTGCGCGCCGTGTCAAAGCTTGGCTCGCCGGTCCACTTCCTGTTTCTGGCGCTGGTGGTGATGAACCTGGTGGCGGGCTATCAGGCGCTGGGCACGCTGCTCTCCGTCGGGCTGATGATCCTTCCGGCGGTGACGGCCCGCTTCTGGACCCGCCGCGTCATCACCCTCTGCTGCGCTGCGGTCCTGCTCGGCATGACGGCCTGCGTCAGCGGCCTGCTGTTTTCATACCACTATTCGCTGCCTTCCGGCCCGGCCATCATTCTTGCCAGCGGGGTGGGCTATCTGCTCTCCACCGGCCTCGCGCTGGTGAAAAATGCCCGTCGCCCCGCTTTTTCTAAAACGCGCCCTGCGCGCACGGAGTAAATCACCATGAGAATCATCACGCCGCTTGCGGTCGCTGCCCTGCTGGCTCTGACGGCCCCCCTACAGGCCAGCGCTAAGCTCAACGTCATCGCCAGCTTTTCTATCCTCGGCGATATGGCGAAGAATATTGGTCAGGATCGTATCGAGCTACGCACCCTCGTCGGCCCGGACAGCGATGCGCACGTCTATGAGCCTTCCCCGGCGGATGCCATTGCGATGGCGAAAGCCGATGTCATTCTGATTAACGGCCTGCAGTTTGAGGGCTTTATCACCCGTCTGATTCAGGCCAGCGAAAGCACTGCGCCGGTGACGGAAGTGAGTAAAGGCGCGGCGATCCTGCGCGATCCGGCGGGCGGTCACTATCACTTTTACAACGGCAAAGCGGTGTTTCACGCGGCCCCCTTCGACCCTCACGCCTGGCAATCCATTACCAATGCCCGCACGTATGTGAAAAACATCACCGCCGCGTTCTGCGCGGCAGATAAGGCTGGCTGCGACAGCTACCAGACCAACGCTCACGCCTACGACGAAAAGCTGGCGGCGCTGGCAGAAAAAATTGATAGCGAGGTCGCCCGCCTTCCCGACGCGCACCGCACCGTGGTAGTGGGTCACAACGCCTTCCGCTACTTCGAAGAAGATCACGGCATCCACTTTTTATCCCCGCAGGGCGTATCAACCGAGTCCGAGGCCTCAGCCGCCGACGTGGCGGGCATTCTGCGCGAGATAAAGAAAAACCACGCCGCGGCGGTGTTCGCCGAGAACATTTCTAACCCGCGGCTGGTGGAACAAATTGCCTCCGAAGCCGGGTTGCCGGTTTCCGGTGTGCTCTATTCCGATGCGCTTTCCGGCACTGAAGGCCCGGCTGCCACCTATATCGACATGATGCAGCACAATGCCAGCACCCTGGTGTCCGCGCTGGTTGCTGCCAGCACTTCCCCCGATTCCGCCGTTAACCCTTAACCCGGACTATTTGCTAATGGAGATCCCCATGAAGAAGCTGTTATTACCGCTGTCCATCGCGGCCATCCTGCTGGGCGCAGCCGGTTCCGCTACGGCCGCGGAAGAAGACGTCACCGCCTGGCGTCTGTTTGTTGCCGATCATGACAAGCCGGTGGTCAACGTGATCGATGCCCTTGATGGCGACAAACTGAACACTTTCACCGTGAAAGGCCCGGCCTCGCTCTATCGCAGCGAAAGCGGCGCGACGGTGTTTGCGGTACAGGGCAGCGCCGGTACGGTGTCCACTATCGCCTCCGGCATCGCCTTCCACGATCACGGCGATCACGCTGATATTGATGTCGATCCAGCAAAAATGCTCAGCACCCAGTTCACTGGCCAGAAACCGGGCCACTTTGTTGAGCGCCAGGGGAAGGTTGCCCAGTGGTTTGACGGCGAGCGCTACGCCCTGGTGTACAGCGAAGCGGCGGTGCAGGACGGTAAAAGCGATGCGAAAAAGGTGGATGTGGTTGCGCCGCATCACGGCGTAGCCGTACCGTACGATAACTATGCTGTGGTCTCGATCCCCAATCCGGACGATGCCTCTGAACGCCCGGTTGGCGCGCGCATCGTGGGCCTGGACGGCAAAAAAGTCGGTAACGACATTGCCTGTCCTGGCCTGCACGGCTCGGCCGGCTCCGGCGATACCTACGCGCTCTCCTGTGAAACCGGCCTGCTGCTGGTGACCCAGAAAGGCGATACGCCGGAAATCCGTCATCTGCCTTACTCCAGCGCATTGCCGAAAGGCAGCGTCTCGACGCTTATCGGCGGCAAAGGGATGCAGTACTTCATCGGCAACTACGGCCCGGACCGCATTGTGCTCATCGACCCGAGCGACGCGCAGAGCTTCCGCCTGGTGCAGCTCCCGACCCGCCGGGTGCATTTCGCTGTCGACCCGGTACGCCCGAAATACGCTTACGTCTTCACCGAAGACGGCAAGCTGAATCAGATTGACGTGCTGAAAGGCGAAATTACTAAATCGGTGCGCGTGACCGAGCCGTACTCTATGGACGGCCACTGGAACGATCCGCGTCCGCGTATTGCGGTTGCTGAAGACAACATCTTCATCACCGATCCGCTGCAGAGCAAAATTCACGTGCTGAACGCCGCCGATCTGAAAGAGGGCAAGGCGATTAGCGTGGAAGGTCACCCGTTTAACATCGTGGCGGTAGGCGGCTCCGGCAAAATGCACGGAGGAGAACATCATCACGACCATCACGACGCAGACCATAAAGCAGAGTGATAAAAAAACGGCCTGAGTCATCAGGCCGTTTTTAAGAGAGAGACATTACATCCGCTGGCTGCGCAGCATGGCGCAAAATGCGCAGCCGCAGCCGTTTAGCGGCAGCGCAGAGCAGGTGTCAGCGAAGGGGGCCTGAAGCGCTGAGGCATGCTGAGAATACGAGCTGAAAGCCTGGCTCTCAAGGCGTTGAAGCGGTTGGTTTGATTCAGTCGGGCTACGGTCATTGGCTTGAAAGGCCATTGCACTGCCCGAGACAACTGAAAGCGATACTGCCAGTACCTTTGTGATGTTCATGCTCTGCTCCTGAACGTGCCTCTCTCTGCCACCAGAGGGCGTTGCGCCGATTTTGTTACGTTATAACACAGGGTATGCCATTTCTACATCACTTGGGTCGTAACGCAGCAAAGACAGACAGCGATCCGACATCGTAGATCATCACCGGACGGACCCTGCGCCATGCAGCGGCAAGGTTAAACCGGTAGCGGGGGAAAATATGCTGATACAGCAGCTTGTCTCAGACATGGAATTAAACGTTACCCGCCAGGAACAGGCGGAGCTGGAACGGCTGATCCTTGAACACGATCGTATCGCACAGCGCTTTACCAGACCGCGGCAGATGATCTATCTGTTTGTCCGCCGCGCCGGGAACCGGGGCGTGGGGGCGTATGTGTTGCTTGAAGCGTTAAAAACATACAGTCCGAATGCCAGGCCCGCCACCGTTTACCGCGCCCTCGACTATCTGCTTCGCCTCGGGCTGGTAGTCAAAATCGATAGCCAGAGCAAATTTTTTGCCCGCTCCCCGCATTCGTCGCAGCGCCTCTGCCTGTTTATGGTGTGCTCAGTCTGTGGTTCAGTACATGAGTTTAACGATCCCTGGTGTGAGAAAAAAATTGAAACCACGGTCTCGGCTGCAGGGAGTCTGCTTGACAGGAAAGCGATAGAAATCAGCGTACTGTGTGAGAATTGTCAGCCAGCCAGCGCTGGCGCATCCTGACCATCATCCCGCCTTACGCGCCACCCGAATCTGGCCGCGCCCGTTCTCTTTGGCATGATAGAGCGCCAGATCGGCGGCACGCACCAGGTTATCCGCTCTGGCATGATGCGGCCACACCGCCAGACCGATAGATATCGACACAGGGCCGATCTGGCGCGCATCGTACAGCACGCGGTGGCCTGCAACGTTATGCAGGATCTCTTCGGCCAGGGCGACAGCCTGCGCCTCATCGACGTCCGGCAAAATAATCAGGAACTCTTCGCCGCCGTAGCGGAACGCCGTGCCGTTGCCCTTCAGGCTGGCGGTAACCAGTGCCGCGACCTCCGTCAGCACTTTATCCCCGGCCTCATGGCCCCAGGTATCGTTGAGCTTTTTGAAGTGATCGATGTCGAGCATCATGCAGCTCAGCACGCTCTGCGTTGCTTTCGCCTGTGCCAGCGCCATCTGCAACGTCTCCTCAAAATCGGTGCGGTTGCGCATGCCGGTCAGGGCATCGAACGCCGCTTTCTTCGTCAGCGAATCACGCAGCTTCTGGTTCGCCAGCGCCAGCGCAAGGGTCTCTCCCATCAGTTCAATATAGATATAGGGCAGCTCCCGCCCGGTATCGTGGTTCAGGAACGACAGCAGCCCGATAATCTTATTCTGGGCTATCAACGGCACGCAGATTGCCAGATGCGCAGCCTCCGCAGGCACGTGGGTGCAGGGCATATCCACCGCGTCACGCAGCGGGCTGTGCAGGTGCCCACGCTTGAGCGCCCAGCACTGGTCAGGGGGAAAGGACTCTTGGTCGCTGGGGGATAACAGCCAGCGGGCGACGCAGCGCATGGTGTTGGCCTGCTCATCAAGGATATAGAGCCGTCCTCCGGCACCGGGAATGATATTCGGCGCGAAAACGGTGGTCGCCATGATGATGTCGCCCCAGGAGTCGCACCCCTGCAAGCGCCGCGTCATGCGCGCCAGCAGCTTGCGCGTCTCCCAGTCGGCGTCGCGCTCCTGCTCAAGGCGCTGTCTGGCGAGGCCGTTTTCGCGAAAGATGCTGATGGCCTGCGCCATATCACCGATTTCATCGACGTGGGCCAGAGTTGGGGTCTGCACTGCATAATCCTGCGTAGCAAGCCGGTTTACCACATCGCTGAGGGTGATCACCGGGCGCAGAATGCGATGGCGGATGATAAAGCCCAGCACAAACAGGAACAGCAGCGCGGTCAGGCCCACCATGACCTCAGACAGGGTGCGCAGGCGCTGGGAAAGCTGCGTGGCCTCGGCAACGGCAGCATCGGTACGCTGATCAAGCAGGCTGCGGAAGTGCTCGAAGTGGCTTTCGACCTGGCCAAGCTGCGCCTCATACTCCCGGCTGAACAGCAGGCTAATGGCCGCTTCGCGCTGCCCCGCCTCGATCGATGCGATCGCCGTCCCCTGCTCCTCCTCCAGCGTATCCAGCACCGTCAGCGCGCGCTGGAGCAGCATCAACTCTTCCGTCGAGGCGCCAACATCCTGCAACGATGCCAGATGTTTTTCCTTACGCTTGTCCTCTGCCAGCGTCGTTTTCCAGGCCTGGATATCGTCACCCTGCGGGTGGATTGCCGCCTGACGCGCCAGCTCAGTAAGGGAGAACGCCTCTTTTTCTAACTCCTGGGTCAGGGCATCAAACACCCGACTCTGCTGCACCGCATCACGCTCGGTGCGTTCGGCATTCGACGCCATAAACAGCGACACCCCTGACGACAGGGTCAGAAGTACCGTAGCGATATAAGCAATGTTGGTAATAGTGGCGATGCGCACGGGATGCCTGCGAGCGTTATCAACGGGATAACCAAAGTTTAACGTATCTCCCCGTAACTGAATGACTATTTCGCCCTCTGTGGCGCAGACAACCGTAGCGCGGAAACATTTTGATAACCTTATCTCTACATTAATGCCGCCTGTCGGTGCCTGGTATGCATTTGCTGTACCAGGCTTAAAGAAAAAGCAGCTAACAGACAGTGTGGAGCATTATGAAAGAGCAAAATCGTACTATTGGCATCGCACCCTATGGCGGGTCTGCGGGCGGCTGGGGCGCGTTAAAGGCGGTTGCCGACGCGATACGCGGCCAGATGTCGGTGAAGCAGGACGTGATTGCCCTGTTCAAAGTGAACCAGCCGCAGGGCTTTGACTGCCCCGGCTGCGCCTGGCCCGATCCGCAGCACGCCTCATCCTTTGAGTTCTGCGAAAACGGTGCCAAGGCGGTCTCCTGGGAGGCCACCAGCAAACGTACCACCCCGGAATTTTTCGCCGCCCATCCGGTGAGCGAGCTGTGGGAGCGCAGCGCCTTTGAGCTGGAAGGCGAAGGCCGCCTCACCCATCCGATGAAATACGATGCGGCCAGCGATACCTATCAGCCCATTGAGTGGGAGACCGCGTTTCGCGAAATCGGCGAGCATCTGCGCAGCTATGACGATCCCGACAGCGTCGAGTTTTACACCTCGGGCCGCGCCTCCAACGAAGCGGCATTCCTGTGGCAGCTGTTCGCCCGTGAATACGGCACTAACAACTTCCCGGACTGCTCCAATATGTGCCACGAACCCACCAGCGTGGGCCTGCCGGAGTCGATCGGCGTCGGTAAAGGCACAGTAGAGCTGGAAGATTTCGACCACTGCGACCTGGTGCTGTGCATCGGTCATAACCCCGGCACTAACCACCCGCGCATGCTCGGTACGCTGCGTGAAGTCTCGAAGCGCGGGGCGACTATCGTGGCGATTAACCCGCTGCGCGAGCGCGGCCTTGAGCGTTTTACCTCCCCGCAAAGCCCGATCGAGATGCTGTCGCTCAGCTCCACCGAGCTGGCGTCCACCTATTACAAAGTGCGGGTCGGCGGTGATGCGGCGATGCTCAAAGGGGTGATGAAGATCCTGCTGGCGATGCATGACCAGGCGCTGGCAAATGGCGAGCCGGGTGTTATCGACGAGGCGTTTATCGAGGAACACACCGAAGGCTTTGCCGAACTGAAGGCCGACCTGGATGCCACCGATTGGGACCATATCCTGAAGGTCTCCGGTATGGAGCGTAAGGAGATCCAGAACATCGCGCGCCTGTATGCCGAAGCCGAGCGCACCATCATCTGCTACGGCATGGGGATTACGCAGCACCAGTACGGCACCCAGAACGTTCAGCAGATCGCTAACCTGCTGCTGCTGCGCGGCAATATCGGTAAGCAGGGCGCGGGCGTCTGCCCGCTGCGCGGTCACTCTAACGTGCAGGGCGATCGCACCGTGGGCATCACTGAGATCCCGCCGCAGTCGCTGCTCGACGGTATCGAACGGGTATTTGGCTTTACGCCGCCGCAGAAGCACGGTCATGGCGCAGTGGCAGCGATCCAGGCGATGCGCGACGGGAAAGCGAAAGCGCTGCTGTGCCTAGGCGGCAACCTGGCGGAAGCTATCTCCGATCCGCAGGTCACTTTCCCGGCGATGCGTAATCTGGACCTGGTGGTGCACATGGCTACCAAGCTCAACCGCTCGCATCTGCTGCTCGGCAAGCACAACTATCTGCTGCCAGTGCTGGGCCGCACCGAGACCGATATTCAGGCTTCGGGCGAGCAGAGCATTACGGTGGAAGACTCCATGTCGATGGTCCACGCGTCGCGCGGCAGCCTGAAGCCCGCCTCGCCACATCTCAAATCCGAACCGGCGCTGGTGGCCGGGCTGGCGAAAGCCACCCTGCCGGACACCGTGGTCAACTGGGACAAAATGATCGGCGACTACAGCTTTATCCGCGAGGCAATCGAGGCGGTATTCCCGGCGTTTGAGAACTTCAATGAGCGGGTCAAACGGCCAGGCGGCTTCCGCCTGCGCAACGCCGCCTCGGAGCGGGAGTGGAACACCCCCACCGGCAAGGCGCAGTTTAAGGTGATGCAGGGTATCAATGAGGACCCGCGCTCGCTGAAGTGCCACGATCTGGTGCTGACCACTTTGCGCAGCCATGACCAGTACAACACTACGCTCTACGGCCTGAACGACCGCTATCGCGGCGTCACCGGCCGGCGCGACGTACTGTTTATCAACCCGGACGAAGCCGAAAAGCGCCAGCTGCGCGTCGGCGATCAGGTGAACGTGGTGGCCCTCGACCCGGACGGCAATCCGACCTCGCGCCGCATGCACAATCTGACCATCGTCGTGATCGACATGGCCCCCGGCTCCGTTGGCGCTTACTATCCAGAAGCCAACGTGCTGGTGCCGCTCGACAGCCACGACACACAGAGCGGCATTCCGGCGTACAAGAGCATCCCGATTGCCATGGAACGCGTAGAAACGCCGGTCGCGACCGAGGGGGCGCGGCGGTAATCGCATTTGCTGATAACTCCTCACCTCTATGCCCGCATGCATGAGCTCTTCAGCGTGCGGGCATAATTTTAACGAGCCGGTCCTGCCCGTTGCACCTACTCTCTTGTGGCACTTACGATAAAAACTAATCAGAGCACTCAAATCTGGTAGTTTTGCTTTTGTGTAGAAAAAACTATCATTCAGTGTTTAACATCAAACCAACCCGCTCGTTATTTAATCATCAGGACAGGCGTTATGTGGAAAGGAAGTTTGTGTTTTTTATCTGCTTTACTGTTATCCGGCTGCTCAAATATTTTACCGCTCGATTATAGCCAATATGAAGGAAGTGATGCCGCCACTATCTATGCAAGAAATTATGAAGGCAGCGTAGGAACCATTTATATTACCACTTATAAATATGTTGATACCGATGCCTGCTTCGATATGGATACGCGTTACGAGCTTGATTCGAATGTTTTCGCAGCCAGTGGTAATGTAATTAAAGCCAAAATAAAGCCTGGTAATTTTTATGCCTACGAGCAGACCAGAAATTATGGTAGATACATTGCTGACTCCAGACTCTCCTTTATTCCTGAGCCTGGCAAGACGTATTACATAATGCAGAATGAACGCATTTTCGAAATACCGGACTCTGAAGTTATTTCGATGAACACTGATGAACAAAAGTTATTTAATCAATACGGCAAAAATTTGGTCAAAGGATGGCCAGCCAAAAATAAATGTAAAAACTTTATGGGTAAGCTGATGAGTAAATAATAACATGCTTATCGTGCGTGAGGCCTGCAGCCTCACGCTATCAAAAATAGCTGTCTACATGTTATTAAGCGCTTCCGGCGTAATATCACCGTAATCTCTCCGTCATATTCCCTGCCTATAGTCAGCGCCAGCAAATCCCAAAGAGGATAACAATATGTTTGCTCCCCTGACGTTAGTGCAGGTGGACGCGCCCCGCAGGATGAAGACCGCGGGTGGCAGACGCTTTCCCATTGTGGGAGGGCGCTGATGGACGCGTTTACCGATATCCGCCTGGCCGGTGTTAGCTATGCTTTTGGTAGCCAGACCGTGCTCAATCAGATCGATCTCGACATTCCCGCTGGCACCGTGGTGGCGCTGCTCGGCCCCTCCGGCTGCGGCAAAAGTACCCTGCTGCGCCTGCTTGCCGGCCTGACCCAACCCGCCGCGGGCACCATCCACTTTGGCACCCGCCTGGTGGCGAAATCCGGCTGGGCGTTGCCGCCTGAGCTGCGCAACATCGGCATGGTATTCCAGGATTATGCCCTGTGGCCGCATATGACGGTTGAGCAGAACGTCGCCTTCCCGCTGAAGATGCGCCGCGTTGCCCGCACGGAGCGTGAGCGCCGTGTCGCCGGAGCGCTGGCGCGCGTCGGGCTGAGTGAGTTCGCCGGGCGTAAACCCGCAGGCCTCTCCGGCGGGCAGCAGCAGCGCGTAGCGCTGGCCCGGGCGATTGTCGCCGAACCGCGCGTGCTGCTGTTCGACGAACCCCTTTCCAATCTCGACAGCGAGCTACGCGAATCCCTGTGCCGTGACATGGCTACCCTGCTGCGCCAGCTCGGCATTACCGCGGTGTACGTCACCCACGATCGCCGCGAAGCCGAGATCCTCGCTGACCGCATTGTTCATCTGTCTGCCGGGCGTGTAGACGCCATTCGATCTGTTACATCATCCTCAGGGGAAACCACATGAAACTGTCCGTGAAGAAAGGAGTTGCGTTAGCCATGGTGTTGTCGTCCGTTATGATGTCCAGCGCGCACGCGCTTACCGTGTACACCGCCGGCCCTGGCTCGCTGGCGAAAGGGCTGGCCAGCGGCTTTGAGAAGAAAACCGGAGTGAAGGTGAATATCTTCCAGGCCACTACCGGCAAAGTCATGGCCCGTCTCGAAGCCGAACAGGCTAATCCGCAGGCGGATATTCTGATCTCCGCCTCCTGGGACACCGCCGAGGATCTGCACAATCGCGGCTGGCTGCTGCCGTACCAGAGCACCAACGCGGGTGAGGTGCCGGACACGCTGAAGAGCGCCGACTACGTGGCGCAGGGCGTCTCGGCGCTGGGGATCGTCTGGAACACCAAAAGCGGCACCCCGGAACCGAAAGAGTGGCATGATCTGACCGCGCCGGCGTTTAAAGACAAGATAACGACGCCGGACCCGGCGCTCTCCGGTGCGTCGCTGGATCTGCTGATTGGTCTGCAAAACGGCATGGGCGATAAAGCCTGGACGCTGTTTGAAGACCTGAAACAGAACGGCATGGTGGTCAGCGGGCCGAATGCGCAGGCCGTCACGCCGGTGATGCAGGGGGCGAAAGCGGCGGTGTTCGGTGCGGTGGATTACGTTACCTACGGCAACATTGAGCAGGGCGAATCCCTGAAGGTGATCTTCCCGGCCAGCGGGACGGTGATCGCCCCGCGCCCGATGATGATCCTGAAAACCACCCAGCATGAAGCGGATGCGAAGGCGTTTGTTGATTACGTGCTGTCGCCGGAAGGCCAGAAAATGGTGGCCGACGCCTGGCTGATGCCGGCCCGCACCGACGTGCAGGCGAAGCGCCCGCTGTTCACCGAACTGAAACTGCTGCCCACCAGAAGCGACGGTACCAGCGAGCGCAGCGCGGTGCTCAAACGCTTCAGTACGCTGTTCGCTCAATAATTTTCACCCGACGGGGGCAACCCCGTCTTCTGGATATTCGCTGTGAACCAACGACTTCTTTCGATTGTCACGCTGGCCGCCCTGCTGGTGCTGGTGGCGCTGCCGCTGCTGTTTATCCTCCTGCAGGCGGTTTTCCCGCAGTTCAGCGCCGGCTCCCTGGAAGGCGCTTTCTCGGGTATCGCGCCGCTGTTTTCCGACCCGCAGCTGCCGGCCATGTTTGGCGGCACGCTGCAGATTGCCGCGGGCGTGGCGCTGCTCAGCGCCTGCCTCGGCCTGCCGCTCGGTGTAGCACGCGGGCTGTTCAACCTGCCCTGCCCGCGCCTGTGGGATCTGCTGTTCCTGATCCCCTTTCTGACGCCGCCCTACATCGCAGCGCTGTCGTGGATGCTGGTCTTGCAGACCAACGGCTACCTGGCGCAGCTACTGGGTTTTGATCTTAATGCCCTGCTGTTCAGCAAAACCGGCATCGTGCTGGTGATGACGCTCAACATCTTTCCGGTGGTCTACTTCGCGGTATCGCGCAGCCTGCTCGCCAGCGGGCAGCGGCTGGCGCTGGTCGCCAGGGTGCACGGTGCCAGCGCGTGTCGGGCGTTTTACCACGTGACGCTGCCGATGCTCTCGCCCTCGCTGGCCGCCGGGATGCTGCTGGCCTTTACCCTCGCGATTGAAGAGTACGGCGTGCCTGCCGCGCTGGGTACACGCTCGGGCGTGGTGATGCTGACGGTAGGGATTGAGAAAAAGCTCGCCGACTGGCCCATCGACCTGCCCGGCGCGTCGATGCTGTCGCTGATATTAATTACCATCGCGCTATGCGCCTGGTGGCTACAGGGCAAGCTGACCGGCGGACGCGACGTCACCAGCGTGACCGGTAAACCCACAGAAAACAGCGGTGCGCGCCTCGGTATAGCAGCCGTGCCGGTGGTGGCCATCATGGCGAGCATCGGGTTTCTCGCGGTCGTGGTGCCGGGGCTGTCGATGGCGGTCACCGGGGTGATGGGCACGCTCTCCGGCGGGCTGACGCTGACGAACGCCACCACCGCGCACTACGCGGCGCTGTTCGCTCAGCAGGGCGATGCGTTAACCGCGCTCGGCACCAGCCTGTCGCTGGCGTTGGCCTCGGCGGTGATTACCGGTGCGGTGGGCCTGCTCGCCGCGTGGCTGGTGGTGGTGCAGCGCATTAAAGGACGCGGCATCATCGACGCGCTGTCGCTGATGCCCGCCGCGCTGCCCGGCATTGTGGTGGGCGTGGGGCTGATCCTGCTGTGGAACCGGACCTTCTGGCCGGTCTCGCCCTACAACACCTGGGCGATTTTGCTGCTCTCTTACTGCTGCCTGCTCCTGCCGTGGCCGGTGCGCTACGTCGGCAGCGCGTTGCGCCAGCTGGGCGGCAATCTGGAGCCTGCCGCGCGGGTACACGGCGCGACGGCGTTTCAGGCGCTGCGCGCCATCGTGCTGCCGCTGGTCTCCCCGGCGCTGCTCGCCGCCATGCTGATGGTGTTCGCCATCGCGTCGCGCGAGCTGGTGACCTCGCTCCTGCTGGCCCCCGCCGGAACGCAGACGGTGGCGGTGTTTATCTGGCGGCAGTTTGAACAGGGGTCCGTGGGCCAGGGGATGGCGATGGCGACGCTGACGCTTATCGTTGGGCTGACGCTGATGCTCAGCGCGCTGGCGATTATGCAGCGCAGCGCGGCACGCGGGTAATGTGGACGTTTTTCCCTTAACGCCACATACCGATCACGCAGAATTGCCGTCGGGGATCTAAGATGGCAGAAGGTCTCAGGACAGGTACGCGCAAGACTTTTACCAATTAAGGGGATAATGCTATGTCTGCACCGCAACTTTTTACGCCTTATAAACTCCGCGATCTGGAGCTGGCTAACCGCATCGTCATCGCGCCTATGTGCCAGTATTCGGCAGAGAATGGCTGTATGAACGACTGGCATATGATGCACCTCGGGCAGCTGGCCCAGTCGGGAGCCGGGCTGCTGACGTTTGAAGCCAGCGCGGTATCGCCGGAAGGCAGGATCACCTGGGCTGATGTCGGGCTCTACAGCGATGAGTGCGAAGCGGCGATGAAGCGCGTGGTTGACGCCATCCGCAGCTGGTCTGCCATTCCGCTCGCCATCCAGCTCTCGCACGCCGGGAGAAAAGCCTCCACCGCGCGCCCGTGGGATAACGCCGGACCGTTCGCGCCGGATGATGAAAAAGGCTGGCAGACCGTGGCCCCGTCCGCCGTTGCCTGGAGCGCGGATTCCACACCGCCACAGGCGCTGGACGACGCCGGTTTAGCGGCAATACGTGACAGCTTTGCCGAGGCGGCAAAACGCGCAGCGCGACTCGGGTTTGATGTCATTCAGCTGCATGCGGCGCACGGCTATCTGCTGCACCAGTTTTTGTCGCCGCTCTCCAACCAGCGCACCGACAGCTACGGCGGATCGCTGCAGAACCGGGCGCGTTTCCCGCTGGAAGTGTTTGACGCGGTGCGCGCTGCGTTCCCGGCAGACAAGCCGGTCAGCGTGCGCATCTCTGCCACGGACTGGGTAGACGACGGTTTTACCGTTGATGAAGCCGTGGAGTTCTCGAAAATGCTGGAAGCCCGTGGGGCGGATGTGATCCATGTATCGAGCGGCGGCCTGCATCCCGCGCAGCAGATAAACGTCTACCCGGGCTACCAGGTGCCTCTGGCGCAGACAGTGAAAAACGCCGTGGCGATCCCGGTTGTCGCCGTGGGGCTGATTACCGAGCCTGAACATGCCGAGTCCATCATCGCCAGCGGTGACGCTGACTTTATCGGCATTGCGCGCACCGCGCTCTACGACCCGCGCTGGCCGTGGCATGCCGCCGCGAAGCTGGGTGCCCAGGTGACGGTGGCAAGCCAGTACCAGCGCTGCCAGCCGCACGCCCTGAAAAACCTGTTCAAGTCCTGATGCCACACCGGACGAGGCCGTTACCTGATAACGGCCTCGTCCGCCTCCCCCTTCGACGTTTTCCCGGCGGCTTTTGCGCCGGCAACCCGTGCCGCCCAACCGCATAGCGCATAGAGTGATAAATAAAGATGTGCGCGGGGCTGGTAGGCTTTTTCGACTTATAAGGAGACGTCATGAACGCCATTATTGATCTGTTTAACGACCACAAAAGCGAGCGCAGCTTTACCGATAAAGCCATTGATGACGCTACGCTTGAACGTATTCTGAGCACGGCTTACCACGCGCCTACCTCGGTGCACTCTCAGCAGGTGTCGGTTGTCGTCACCCGCGACGCGCAAAAGCGCGCCGAGATCTCCCGCATCGCCGGCGGCCAGCCGTGGATTGCGAAAGCGCCGGTCTTCGTCACCTTTGTTCTCGATATGTATAAAACTGAAGTCGGGATGAAGCTTATCGGTAACCAGCAGGTGGCTCACGAAAGTATTGAAAGTATCGTCGCGGGTGCCACCGATATCGGCATCGCGCTGGGCTCGGTGATGGCCGCTGCCCGCTCTGAAGGGCTGGGTATTGTGCCAATTGGCGGTATCCGTCTGCATCCGCAGGCGCTGACCAGCCTGCTTGAACTGCCGGGACATACCTTCCCGGTTGCCGGCGTGGTGATTGGACATGTTGATCAGCCTTCGCATCACAAACCGCGTCTGCCCCTCGACACCTTCCGCCACGATGAGACCTACAAAACCGCCGGTCTGGAAGAGAAAATCACCCGCTATAACCAGCAGATGCTCGACCACTGGCAGGCCATCGGCCGTACCGACGGCGACACCTGGAGCGCCAGCGTAAGCGGCTACTATCAGCACGTCTATTTCCCTAATGTGCTGCCTGCGATCCTCAAGCAGGGCTTTGGCGTCGACAAATAAGCACCGCCACCCCGCGGCCTGTACTGACTGACCACAAAAAACGGAGCGCTGTGCTCCGTTTTTTTATTGGGCCAGGCGCCCACCACTGCTGCGTTTTTTAAAGGTGGGTGCGCTTCGCTTATCCACCCTACGAACGAATATAAAACGGAACGCTATGCTTAATACTTGTCAGAGTTGAGGTGGTCTGTCGTGTTGTAGGGCGGGTAAGCCTGCGTACCGGCCGTAACTGTGTTTCAAAGGTGGGTGCGCTACGCTTACCCACCCTACGAACGAATATAAAACGGAGCGCTGTGCTTAATGCTTGTCAGTGTTGTAGGGCGGGTAAGCCTGCGCACCCGCCGTTGCTTCGTTTCAAAGGTGGATACGGGGAGCTGGAGCTTTGTTGCCAGCGTAATTATGTTTACAAGGCAAGGGATTGCGCGCGAAAAAGGATTCAGGAAGATGCTTAACAGATTAACGTTAGCATTAACGAGTAAATTAATACGATTCAAATTCCAGCCCGTTATTCCTGCTCCATCTCACAGTAAGAAGTGGTTTCCTGTCAACACAACGAGCATCTGTCTTGATGTCATAAAAACAGTAAACGTCATCAGTCCAGAACAACAAACTTTCATTCGGTTCAGTACGATATCCATCCCCAAAATCCACAAAAGAGATGTAGTAATAACTATCGTATTCTTCAGGAATCCCGTACTTCTCCTGGATCATATCTTTATTAGCTTGCCACCAGGCTATCTGACGGCTTTTCAGATACGGAAAATGCCTGACCAGTATCGTATTACCCTCATGGACAGCCACAATTTCAACTGGCGTAAAATACTGCCATAGCAGATAGCCGCAGGATGCAGCCGCAATAACACCCGCTATCAGTCGCTTATTCACCCCGTCCTCCGCTTATTTCAACGGTCGCATTTATCTCAGTAATAAAAGGCCTGTAGCCATATTCTTTCCAGCGCTGGAGCGCAAACCACAGCCGGAATATACGAAATTCTCGATAAACAGGATTGAGCACATCGTCATCATCGAGGCCAAAGTGATTCTGAATACGGTAGTGCACTTTCGCCCGGAAGCTATCGCCCGTCACCTCCAGTGATTCCAGTGTGATATGCGCTGCCCACATATCATGAACGGCGATCACTAATCCGTTGGTACGGTCTATCAGACGGTCAAACTTAGGGAGTACAGCTGCATTAACTTCCTTGAGGTTACCCTTTTCATCGAATAAATCGTCCTTCTCATTGAGAGGAATGAACCCATATTCGTAATTGATTGCAGCCTTCAGCGCGCTTTTTATTTTCAATAAAGAGCTTTGTTCTGAACGGTCATTCATGATCTGCTCTCTCAGCGCCTGGTCCAGTAAGGGGCTGCTGTAGGGCGTGCCGCTGTTGTCCTGAATATGCGTAATCATCTCTGTAATGATGTGCTGATATTCGCCATGAAAAGAGAACAGCTTCGCCAGTTCCCGGAATTCATCAAACATGAGAGTGGCGGCCTCCTCGCGGCTAACCACTGGCATAGTGTCTGGTATTGCCGCGATCGCATACGGCGACGATATCATGTAAGGATTGGGTTGATTCAGCAGCCTTAGCGTACGGGCATTTACCCTTGCAGATACCGTATCCACATCGAGTTTCAGCTGATTACGCAGCGTCAGCGCATCCAGATCGCCGTGATGCATGTCTTTGGCTTTATCGTCATCCATCTGGCGTAGGGTCTGGTAAATAAGTGCGGGAAGAGGCATGGGCTCCGGCCGCGAGGCTTGTGCCTGCTGACCTGCCGCCGGCACCCCATCACTGAATCCGGAAGATGCCACATCGGGGGGAGGATGCTGAACTGCGCCCTTATCAGACGCATGCATCCAGGATGGGTATGAAGCATCATCAGAAGCGCTATTTTCCCCGCTGTCGATGAAGACATTACTGCTGCCAGAGATAACTACACCACCGCAGTTAATACCATGACCAACGGCGACCGCGGGCTTCCCGTTGATAAATACCGATGATGCACCTTCTGCGATGACGCGGGCATGCGTACCACAGCCGTTACCGCAGGTGCAACCGTGTGGCGCGACGGCATCACCGACTCTGGCGGCAGGCTGGCCGTTAATAAACACATTCGGGCTACCTTCGGTTATCGCGGTACTCGGGAAACATCCATGCCCACTGGCTATATCATCCTTTCTGGCTGCCTCTGCCTCTGTCACTAACTCCCTGTAATCTTTACCGGAATCATACTACCCGACGACAGTGATGGCGCATAATATTTGAGCGTTTCAGAGTAATGCGGTTATTTCAGGCGCTGCACCACGCCCGTATAGCAGCGCGACTGGGGTTTGATGCCATTCAGCTCGACGCGGCGCGCTACCAGCCGCAGACGTTATGCTCATCGTCGTCATCGTAGCCACGCACGATATTGATAAGCGCTTTTACGGCATCTGCCGCGTTGGTCTCGTCTGTCGCGTCTTCAAGGGTGGCAAAATCCTTATCCACCGACACGCCGTTATTGTTGTTGGTCACCGTCAGCACCACGCTGCCCCGCGCCTCGCCCAGCGTCCGGGCCAGGGTGGCGACCGCGGCGGCGGCCACGGCAGGCACATACAGCGCCATCGGTTTCATATACACCTTGCTGGCGTTCTGCCCGGTTTCACGGTTTTTCAGTCCCAGCGTGTAGCCTTTGTTTTCAGTTGCAACGTCCATCGCCTGTTTCACTCCTCAAGAAGAATCTGTGGATCAACATAAAAATCAACGCTGAAGATGACATCGTCAGACAGCGCCTCGATCAGATGCCACTCCTCCGCCGGGAACACGCCGAACTGACCCGCGTTAATCACGAAGCTTTCCACCACGTCGGGGCTGTGCTGGTCCGCATAGCGGCAGTAGCGTATTGCGCCGCGCATTACCGACAGACGCGGCAAGACGCCCTGGCGCGTGCCGGCATCGAGATGACGCTGCCAGATGCCGGGCGGCGCGGTTTGCAGGCTCCAGAACGGCGTGCTGCGAACGTGAACATAATGGGCGGGAATTTCGATCCTGTTCATTGCTACGCCTTACTGGTGTTGACCACCTGACCAAAGCCTTTGCCATTCAGTTGGGCGTCCGGTTCGGCGAAGAAATCAATATTGAAAAAGGTATCGTCGGTAAGAAGTTCGATGCGGTGCCATTTCTGCGGCGGGCTGATGCCAAAACTGCCGGCCTCGATCACCAGCTCCAGATCCGGCG
Source organism: Siccibacter colletis (assembly GCF_025914095.1). Taxonomy (NCBI): domain Bacteria; kingdom Pseudomonadati; phylum Pseudomonadota; class Gammaproteobacteria; order Enterobacterales; family Enterobacteriaceae; genus Siccibacter; species Siccibacter colletis. The sequence continues at coordinate 3,204,749 of NZ_CP074352.1, forward strand.
TGGTGCTTTCCGCGTCCGGAAAACCAAAGTATTTCACCGCCCCGCGCATGACGGAGAGACGGCCATAGACCCCGGCTTTGGTGTTGTGGTGGCTGAGCAGCGCAGCAGGCACGCTGGATTTATCGAAGAAGGCGGTGGCGCGGGTGTGAACGTAATGCGAAGGGATAATCATATTCATAATCTTACCTCATGCTGTAAGCCCGAAAGGCTTAAGTTCTGTGCCGCCAGCCAACCGGCGAGGCACGAAAGAGTCAGGTAAAGCGCAAATAAGATGCATATAAAATACACCTTATAAAATCAGATGCAAAGTGAGATTTACATCACGCTTTAACGCTGGTCAGCAGAGGGGCTGGAGGCGTTGAAGGGGCTGCGCGAGCGCTGCCAGGCTGAGGATAGACTACGCTTAAAGCTTACTGACAGAGGAGAAAACGATGGCTGATTCCACACTTATCGACACGCTGCAGTTCGGCCCGGACGATGCTCCCACGCATAAATATGAAGTTTATGGCGACGACGAGAAAATCCCGACCTATGCGCTGATTTACCAGCACAGCGGCGGCGACTGGGAAAAGATCGATGAAACCCTGACCTTTGCAGCAAAGGATGAGCAGGACGAAGCGAGCAGCACGATGGATTACGGCTCCAGCGACGGCCTGCCGGAACTGCGCGACCTCCCCGCCGAAGCGCGCGAGCGCAGTGAAAAACACTGGCGGGATAATTTTGCTGATTGATGTGAGATGTGAAAGTGATACCGGGTTGATGCCCGGTTTTTATTTTGGGGTGAGGTGATTGTAATTTTTATATCATTTGTGTGCTTATTTAATTATCAGTTATTTGGTGTCTGCAGCTTTGGTTTTTTAATCAATTTAAGCCAATATATTAATTTAACTGAGTTAACTATTTTGAATATCGGTATTATCGGTAATGACACGAACTTCCTCATACTGCAGAGTAAGTTCATATAACACATCTTAAACCACCTCATAGTATAAAAATTAATATCGGACCGTAAGGTATTTACATCAGCGAATGATTAGTTATTACAAACATTAATGATATGCGATCATTAGCTTTATCAAAAAACCAATAAATTAGCACGAAGCGCACATTAACAATCTATTGACAATAATAAAAAAACCCCGCCTCGGAAATATTTTTTGCATATACAAAAAGTCTGGCTAAATTTATTAGCTGATATTTATTACGATAGCTTAAATGCTATAGAATACAACTCATGTATTCTTTCAAGCGGTCTATTATTTCCTCTAGCTCTTTTTTCTTAATAATCACGCTCTCAATGTGGGGATTGCTAATATCTTTCCATATTTTACGATCACCAGCATCAACAAGAGTCGTTATTTTTCCACCGATAATCCGCACTGCGCTTTCGCTTGCAACAGCAAAAAACAGCGCCCCAGAGTCTTTAATAATAGTGGGGGATGCGCAAAAATCAAACACTTGCTCTGGGTATTCATCCTCCTGTGTCGACTCAGGATATGCCAACTTATACAAAGTTTGAAAGGCCTCATTTGATGGTGCATTAAAAAAATCATCATCACAGGGCAACGATATAAGAGCATTCTCTTCATCAATAACATCGTTGAAATCAACAGAAAGTGTTGACGTTCTGATATCATCTGGATACATATTTCCGTTCACAAAAAAATAAAATAAACCATTCTTATGAGTTTCACTCCATTGAGGAATGAGCTCCACCCATATGGCAAATCGATAGGGATCACCAATAATCATCTTTATCTCCATTTACCTGGTAGACCAAACTGTTTTTTGACAGCATTTGGTATATCACTTTTCTTTATAGGGACTGACGCATCCCCGGTGCTCCCTGACCAATGCCATGTCCCATCATTTGTATTTGTAAATTGATGGACCTCACCTTTTTCATCCAAAGCATATCTCTTCTTACCATTTTCCATCGATTTTCCAAAAAGTTGAATAGAATTTGCAGGTTCAGTGCCGGCATTTCTATGATAACCATTTTGACCGGGAGTATGTTTTCCATTCGATTGATAAACTATCCCATTGCTGGCTTTCTGGGGATAAGGTACGGGAATTGCACTTCCTTGACTACCGCGGCCATTCGCTTTCGCGACCCCGCCAGTAACACCTGCAGCATTCGCTATCGCCGCATGACCAAAAATGTTAACAAGTTCAGTTGTAGTATCTTCTGAACCGCCATACATTTTCGCGCGATAAAGCAGGGTGTTGATTGAACCCTCAAAATTCGATTGTGCGCCACGCAGATTTTTCCATTCCAGCTGCTCAGCTTTGGTAAGAGAGTCAACGCCTTTATCGCGTATCCTTGCAGTTAGTTCATCGCTTCTTGCACTGTTTTCTGTTTTCCACTGTTTCAGTTCTTTCGCAATGGATATGCAGTCCTCAGCACTTGAGCAGGTATTTATCTTTTTTTGAACCCTCTCGTATTCTTCAGCATAGTGTTCACGGACACTACTTAAGCAATTGGTGTCATTGCCGCAGCTAACAAGTTCTGCACTACGGTTTTTTTGATGCTCCGGGCTGAGGTGGTTATTCTCAACCGCATTCTTCCCGGCCAGGCCCGCATTCACCGCCGTTGCGCCACTATCACCAATCAGCCCGCCGGCCAGGGTTGACGCCAGCGTCGCCAGCGCGCTCACGGTCTGCTTGTCCGCCTCGGAAAGCTCGCCTGCCGTGACGCCTTTGAGCTCAAGCGCAATCACCCCGGTCAGCTCACCGATGCTGGCACCCGCTGCCCCTGCGGCGATGTCCTGTTTCTGGACGGCCGCCAGGGCTGCACCGAGAACGGCATGCGCAATCAGGCGTGCTTCCTTATCCTCTTTAGCAATATGCTGTGCGATTTGATTAGCAAGATATGGCGCAGCCGCCCCGGCAAGTGCTGCGTTAATATTGCCGCCGCTCAGCCCCTGAACGATAGCGGTGGTGGCCTGGATGGCGCGCTGGTACGACCCGCCCGTCCCCATCTCACTCTTCTCCAGGGCACTGTTATAGAACCCGTCGTAGAGATACTGTGAGATGTCCTGTTCTGTCGCCGTTTTATTCGGATTGAGTTTTTCCCACGCTTGACGTGCACTCTCCCTGTCCTCCTGCTGCACGCCTTTCATTTTTTCATTCGCGCTTTCGGTCGCCGCAATCTCACCGAACGTCGAGACAATCTTCCCGACCTGCGAGCTAATCTCACCGATAAGCTGCGCCTGCTCCATGCGGCGCTGCTCTTTTTCCTTGTCGAAGATATTGCTGATGCTGTCGTTAGCGTTCTGCGCGTCGCGGCTCAGGTCGGCGATATCCTGTTTCTGCCGGTCCTGGTCCCGCACTACGATGGTGCCCTGGCTGATGGCGGCCTGCGTGGTACCATCAGAATGCCCGTTGCTGCCCGCGCCCACCAGCATCACATTGCCAATGTTGCTGGCAATCAGCGCGCCGATGCCCCCGGTGCTGAACCCGCCGCCCTGGTGCTGTACCCTGAAGTCGGCTTCGTTGTAGATATCCCCGAAGCCCAGCGTGCCGGTGTCGAGACGGTTTTTGTCTGCGGTTGCCGTGCTTGCCAGTACCGCGCCGTCGAGCTGGGTGTGCTCACCCACGGTGACGTCGAACCCGCCTGCCCCGGCGAACAGCCCGCTCTGGTCGTTGACGCTGCGGTATTTGCTGTCCATTTTGTCACGGCTGAAACTAAAGCTGCCGCCCGGCCCACCACCACCAAAGGTATAACTCAGCCCGCCGCTGACGCTGCCCTGCTTGCTGGTGTAGTTGTCGATGTCCTGCTGGCTGGCGATGGTCAGGCTGCGGCCAACGTCAGACGTTACCTGCGAGCCTTTAACCTGCGCACCGGCAAGGGCGGTGTCGCGGTCGCTGACCAGCGTTACCGTATTACCGGCATCCACGGTGGTGTTACTGTGGGTGAGGGAATTCCCCTTTTGTTTGCCGCTGCTGGCGTTCGCGTTGGCCGACACGCTCAGCCCGTTGGTGGTGCCGCCGAATCCCAGCGCGACGCCCACGCTACCGCCATGGCTGCTGTTGCTGCCCGTGACCAGGTTGGTGTTCTGCCCGGAAATCAGATTGATATCGCGGGCGGCATCCAGCGTAACATCTTTCCCGGCCTTAAGCTGGCTACCAACTACGGTGATATCCCCGCTGTTTGCCGCGTTGCCTTTACCGGTGGCGGTGATGGCGAGGTTATCGCCAACGGTGAGACGACTACCGGTAACCGTGTCGCTCTCTTCATAGGTTTTCGATTTAGAGCTCTGCGCACCAAGCGAGACCGCAATCTGGAACGCGGTATCAGCCGCGGACGCGCCCTGCGCAGCACTGAGCTGCTGCTGCAACCCGGCCTGTATGCCCGACAGCGCCGCCTGCGTGGCTTTCAGCGAGGCCAGACGACTGTCGCTCTCTTCATGGGCGGCCTGCGCGGCGGTGACCGCCCCGTTGACCACCGACCCGACCGACCCGCTGAGCGCCAGCGTCAGCCCGGAGGTCTTCTGCTCAAACTTTTCATCGCGGGTGCGTTTGTCATGGCCCGGTTCGATAACAACATTATCGCCCTTCACCGTCAGGTCTTTACCGGCAATCACATCCGCACCGGCAATACGCGTCTGCCCCCCGGAGGTCACAGACACGTTGCCCGCCGTGCTGCCGACGGTGCTGAAACTCTGGCTCTGGGTAGTGCCGCGTTCGCGCAGGTCATGCACCGTTTTGCTGCTGCCGATGGAGAAACCAATCCCGCCTGAGCCCATCAGCCCGCTTTTTTTGGTTTCCTTAAACTGCCACGAGGAATCAGTGTTGGTGGCGGCCTCCAGCGTGACGCTGTTATCACCGTTGAGCGCCACGTTGCCGTCGCCCACCACTGATGCCCCCACCAGCTTCAGATCCTGTCCGGCATTCAGCGTGACGTTATCGCCGCTGATAAGCGTACCCGCCTCACGGGTATTGCTCTGCTCAGAAATTTTGTGGGTGGTCTTTTTACTCAGGAACCCTTTTTTGGTTTTCTTCGATTCTTCGTAGTGGTAGTCGCTTTCGGTGGCGGTATCGAGCGTGATATCGCGTCCGGCGCTGACGCCTGCATCGCCGCTGGCGACAATCTGTGCCGCCTGCGTTACCACATCCCGCCCGGCAAGGAGGATGGTGTCGCCGCCGCTGGCAATCTCCGTTCTCTGCTGGCGCACATGATCATTGATGATGGTTTTTTTCTTCGCTTTGCTGCTGTTCCCGGACCCGGTCTCTTCCGCCAGCAAATTCACGTCGCGTCCGGCCTGCAGCTTCACATCCTTTTCAGCGGCAAGGCCCGCGGCCTGGCTGTTGATGTCGCGTCCGGCGGCGAGGGCTAAGTCCTCACCGGCACTGACGGTGGTGCGATCGATGCCCTTGCTGTAGCTGGTTTTTCCGCCATCACGGCGCGAGGTACCGGTGGTTTCGGCGTTAAGGTTCAGGTCGTTGCCTGCACTCAGGCTGGCATTTTTCCCGGCACTGATATCGCTGGCCTGCGCGGTTAAATCTTTCCCGGCGTTCATCACCAGATTGCCGCCAGCGGTGATGGTGCTGCCTTGCTGGGTTGTGGTCGCGCGGCTGGTTGAGTCGACGTGACGAAAGCCGGACTGGCTGTACGCATCGTTTATCTGATTAGCATTCAGGGCGATATCGCCCCAGGCATTCATCACTACATCGCCGCCGGAGGCAAGCGTTGCGCCGGTCAGGGTGATGTCTTTTCCGGCCGCGAGCGACAGCTTATCCGTCGCGCTGATGCTGGCCGTGCTACCGAGCACGGTATCTTTCAGGCTGACGCTGCCGTGATTACCGCGGGCATCGACAGCAAATTGTTCCGCCTGGGTAATGTTACTGATGTTCCCGGTCAGGCTTTCAAGCGCAACGGTTTTACCACTGATGGTGGAACCGACGTTGTTGATATCGCCAATGGCGTTCAGGTTCAGCCCACTGCCTGACTTCATCAGGCCGTCGCTGAGGTTGCTGATGCTGTTCTGGCTGTCGAGTGTCAGGGCATTCTTCGCCAGCAGGGTGCTACCATTGTTGGTGATATTCCCGCCGCTGAGCGAGACGTTATTCCCGGCAATCACGCTGCCGTTATTAACGGTCACGTCCTTCGGCGACAGGTAGACTTTCGGCACCATCACGGTTTCGCCGTTGATGGTGCCGCTCTCCCACCACAGAATGCTGTGGTCCAGCGCGGCGACCTGTTTTGCATCGAGCGAGACACCAAAATTCAGCCCCAGCGACGACTGCGCCGCGGCGGCGTTGTCCATCAGATAACGCATTTGCTCCAGCTCAGAGCCGACGCCGTTCAGATAGCGGTTGCCGGTCTGGTTGAGCACAACGTTACTGACGTAGCGGGTATCAAAAGCGGCATCACCGAGAAAACGGTAGTCATATTCAGGGTTGAGTTTCAGGCGGTCCAGCATATAAGACGAGCCGAGGAACTGTTTTTCATCAGTGTAAGTGGAGCGTGTTTCCTGCGGGGCTGCACCCGGCCTGATGCCCAGCAATTTATTCAGATCGCCAAACAGCGCCGGATCGAGCTGGCCCAGATCGTTAAGCTTCGGGTTAACAGTGATGAGATACGGACTTTTCGGGTTGGTGTCAGTGACGAAATAGCCATTCTGGCTTGTCGGCAACGGATAGGCGCTGGTGTTAACGTCAGAAACATCTTCGATTTCGCTTCCACTATTCAACAACGAGAGTGCCGAGTCGATTTCATCGCGCCAGGTAGATGTATTTACCAATATCTCATCGCCAACATCCGCTGCGTTTTGTGTTAAGTCGCTGAGCTCCTGATGACTTGATGGAGTTAACGGCGGGCGGGTAATCGTGCCGTTGGCTTTGCCAGCATATGCTGTTATACCGTCATTACTGATATCATTGATAAAATTAGCGGTAATAATGCCGCCTGCCTGAATAACAGAGCTAAAGACCACACCATCAGAAGTGGTTATGTTTTTTAGTTCAGGCTGGAGTATATAAGTATAATTTAATTTCCTGGCATAACCATTACTAACTAAAGACGTAACTGAAGTGTTTGGCTGTATATCCCTACCATGAGCTCCACATCTGGTATTGATATCACATTTGTACTTATAAACCCCATAAGTACTTGTACTCCCATTTTCCGCTGATAAATTTGTTAAAGCCTCGCCCGAAAGCATAATATCTTCATCTGCGAAAAGTGAACTGGCTTTGTTCTCCAGGGAAGTCGCGCTAACGGTTAAATTATTACCAGCCGCGATATTGGCTGCCGGACCTGATGAAACCACAGTTACTGTTCTTTTACTTATCAATATTTCTCTTTGATCATCTTCGCGAATAGTAACAGTTCGCGACTTTCTGCAAACGTCATTTTTACCTGCGCATCTTTCTGTTTCGTTATATCCAAGCTTGGCCTTATCTATATCAAGTAGGTTAACTCGTAATGTTCCATGCAGAGAAGAAGCGTTATTAGTCACACTTTCCACAACACTCAAACCTTCTCGGGTATTCAGCAGATGCCCCGTCCGAATCGTAATATCCCCTTTTTCCGTCTCAATATTTCCGGAGGTATTTACAATCTCGCTATTAGCCTTGCCAGCGGCATCTTTCTGCATCGTCAGATTATTACCCGCCAGCATATCTCCACGTTGGTTTTTGATGCTGTCGGCGTAGAGCATCATATTATTCCCGGCGTACAGCAGGGCGGTGTTCAGTAACGATCCCGGTGCGTTGGCGGTCAGGTTGCCGGTGGTGCCGGTAAAGCCGTTCAGGGTGATATTGCCCCGGCTGGTGAGCCTCAGGTCGCCGCCGCTTTGCAGCGTGCTGCCGTCATTGGTGACAATGTGGCTACCGCTAAGGGTGGCACCATCTGCGCCGGCAGCAATTTTTCCGGCATTGGTAAGCTGCCCGCCCGCGCTCAGCGTAACGCCTTCGCCCTGCAGTACGCCGCGGTTTTCCAGCGCACCCGTGCTGCTCACGGCGAGCTGTTTACCCGCCGCCAGCGTCGCGCCGTTGCTGATAGCCTGGGCCGCCGTCAGCGTCAGGTTGCCGAGAGCCGCTATCTGCCCCAGCGCGTTCAGGCCGGTAGCATCCAGCACCATGTCTGCGCCGCTCAGCAGTTTTCCGTTTTGCTGCTGGGTCAGTTGCCCGGCGCTGACCGTAAGCCCGTCATCTCCCAGCACGCTGCCGTCGTTCTCAACACGGTCAGCGGTGAGCATCAGATTTTTTGCAGCCCACTGTCCCTGATTGACAAGGATCTGCGCATCCAGAACAGCGCTGCCGATGGCGGTGATCTTACTGTCGCCGGTTGAGGTCAGCGTATCGCGCAGCGCGAGCGTCAGCGCATCCGCACTCTGAATCGCGCCGCGGTTGGTAAGCGACTGCGCATCGAGCAGGATGTTTTTGCCCTGCCAGCTTCCGTTATTAGTCACCTCGCCAGAATGGAGGTCCAGCGTGCCGCCGGTCTGCAACGTCCCGGTTGCATCATTGATTAGCTGCTGCTGTGGGGCCGCCATCGCCATTCGCGCCATCAGCTGTGCGCGTGCCGCCAGCGTCATACCGCTGACCCCGGTCAGAGTACCCTCATTACGAATGCTGTTCTGGTGCAGGTTCAGGGTGTCGCCCTGAATACTGCCGCGGTTAGTGAGCTGCGCACCATCAAGCGTGACGTCTCCCACGCTCACCATCTGGCCGCCGTTATTCAGCGTCTGCGCATAGAACGCCATCGCGCCCTGGCTCAGCAGATCACCGGTGTTATCCAACGTGCCATTTACGCTGGCATCAAGCGCATCCAGCCCCAGCAACGAGCCGTCGTGCTTCCAGCCGTTCGCCGTCACCACTGCTGTCTGTCCTTGCAGCGTACCCAGCGTGGTGAGCTGTTCCGCATCCAGCGTCAGCGCCCCGCCGCTCAGGGTATACGATCCTGCGCCGGTTTTGAGGGTGCTGGCGGTCAGACTGGTGTCCTGGCCCTGAATCAGACCGAGGTTCTCAAGCGTATCGGCGTTCAGACTGAGCGTGCCTGCGGAAAGCAGCTTGCCGCTCGCACCGTTACTGAACGTCTGTCCGGTCGCGGTGAGCTGCCCGGTACCCTGCAACGTGCCGGTATTATTGATGGTATCGGCAGTCAGGTTCAGCGTCTGCGCACCCTGGGTGCCACTGTTAGTGAGCGCCCCCGCGTTGAGCGTCTGGGTGCCGTTTGCCAGCAGCAGCCCGCTGTTGTTGACGTCATCTGCCGTCGCATCGAGCGTGTCCGCCACCACCGTGCCGGTGTTAACCAGCGTCGTGGCCTCCAGTTTCATCGCCGCCGCGTTGCTTTTACCCCCATGCGTCAGCGCATCTGCCGTCGCACTCAACGTGCCTTTGCTGGCCTGGGTGCCGTCCAGACGCAGGGCATTGCCGCTCAGCGTCAGGTCGCCCTCGCTCTGTAACTGGGCGGTGTTACGGGTGCGAAGCGTATCTGCCGTCGCGCTCAGCATGCTGCCAGCGTTAAGTCGTCCGTCGAGGTCCGCGTTTTGCCCGGCGTTCAGGGCGATGTCGCCCTTGCTGGTCAGCACCGAGTCCGCCCCGGTGATGAGTGAGCCGGTGTTGACTTTAAGCGTCCGGTCGGCGGCCAGCGTGCCGCTGTTGTCGGTCGCGGTATTACGCAGTGTAAGGTCGCGCCCCTGCAGCGTGCCGCGGTTAGTGAGCGCTTCCCCCGTCGCGATGAGCTGGCCTCTGGCAGCGACCATGCCGCTGTTATCGCTGCGCGCTGCGTCCAGCGTGGCGTCGCCACCGGCGAGCAGCGTCCCCTGCTGGGTGAGCGCGTCGGCCTTCAGCGTCACGTCCCGCGCGCCGTCTGCCCGGCTGTTTTTGTCGAGGGTAAGCCGCTTACCGGCAAGCGTCAGGGTATCGCCGCTGGTCAGCGAGGAGCCCGCCAGCGTGGCTGAACCTTTCCCGGTGAGCGTGAGCTTACCGTCGCTGGCAAGGGTGGCATTCTGCAGGCCAACATCCCCGCGGCTGGCGACGTTCAGCGCCGCGCCAGTTTTATGCTCGCCGCGCAGCTGCACGTTGTCGGCCTTTGCAGTCAGCGCCCCGCTGGCCAGGGTGTTGTTCAGAACCAGCTTACCGCTGGCGTCGAGGGTGATATCTCCCTGCCGGGCGGTGAGGTTGCCGAGGTTGACCCCGACGCCCTTGTCGCTGGAAACCAGATGTATGCGGTTGGCGTACATGCCGCCGAGCGCGCCGGTGTCCACCGCCACGGTCGGTGCCGGGCCTGCACCGTTAATCGCCGTCACGCTGCCATCGGCAGCAACGCGGTTGGCCCCGGCGGTTACGGTCAGATCTTTAGCATGGATCGCAGCATTCACCTCCGTGGCGCGGGAGATAAGCGACAGCGCGTCGCTGTTGCTGGCGTCCAGCCCTTTGCCTTCCACGGTGATACTGCCCTGGGTGACGTCCAGCGCCATCAGGTTGCCCTTGCTGTCGAACTGCGGTTTACCGGTAGTGAGCGTGGCCTGCGGGGTGTTGATAAAGCCGCAGCCGCTGCAGGTGATGCCATACGGGTTGGCCACCATCACGTTTGCCGCTTTGCCCGCCACTTCGGTGTACCCTTCCAGCCGCGAGCGGCTGCCGCCGGTCACTTCGTTGATAATACCCTTCGCTTCCCGGCCCGCTTTCAGGTTGGGGTTGTTCTGGATAATCCCGCCCAGCCGGGTGTGGTTGAGCTGTCCGGTGGCGTTGTTGAGGATCAGCCCCTCTTTGCCGACGTTATAGTCTTTGAACTGGTTATGAGAGATCCCCGCCGCGTTGGGCGGGGCGATATTCACCACCGGCACGCCGTTGGCGGCCTTATCCATACGGGCCGCGCCGTTCGGCGTTATCGCGGCGGCAAACGCCGGGGCGACCGGCTGCCAGACCAGCAGACTGATGATGAGCCAGCTGACAGCGCGCTGGGAGAATTTCACCGGCAAAGCGAGGTTATCCATAATCACTCTCTCTTAAAACAGTACGCTGACGCGCCAGTTGACGCTGACGTGGTCCGGCCCGAGCCAGTCGGGATACTTCAGGGGGGTGCCAACCGAAATCTGCTGGCTGAGCCAGCGCCCGCTGGCGCTGAGGCCGAGCGCCCCGCCCCACAGCGTGCCGGCGGCGTAGCGGTCGAGGCTGTCGCGGTGCAGCCAGCCGCCGTCCAGCGCCAGGGTGCCGGTGATGTCGCCGATAACCGGCAGGGAGACCAGCGGGTAGCTCAGCTCGTTGCGCCAGTAACCGCCGTTATCCCCGGAGATGTACTGCTCCTTAAAGCCGCGCACCGAGCTTTCCCCGCCCAGCGACAGGCGTTCGCTGCCGTAGAGCCGGTCCGGGGACCACTGCCCGTACAGGCTGGTGAGCCAGTAAAGGTTGCCGCTGACCGGGCGCTGAAAGCTGGCGCTGAGGCTCCATTTGCGGAACGCGGCGCGCGGTTCGTCCGGCAATTTACCGGCATCCGATTCGGCGTTAAACCAGGGCATGCCGCGGCTGAATGCCGGGTTGAAGGTAGCCACGCCGCCGGACACCTTCCAGGTATGGTTGATGCCCAGCGTCAGGCTTGAGAGGTTGCGCGAGCTGCTGGCCAGCAGAGCGTCGTTAAGCCAGTTGCCGGTGCTGCGCTGAGTAATCGTTGCCGCCAGCACGGTCTTGACGTCGCCGTTGCGAAACGCCACCCACGAGGCGTTGAAGCGGTGGGTTTTGCTGTCGCCGGTGGAGATCCAGTCGAACCCGCTGTTGGTGAAGGTGGTGCGGTAGTTGTTCCAGCTGTAGCTGTAATCGAGCAGGGTGTAACCAAAGGGCACGCTCAGCCCGGCCTGGAAATTTTGCGCGTCGTAAGCGGTGGCAAAATCGCTGCTGCGCCCGCCGCTGATAAACCATTTATCGGCGAGGCCGGCAATATTATTTGCATACAGCGTGCCGGTAAGCTGCTTTTCTCCGGTACTCTTCTGACCGCTATTATCAAGACTCAGGCTGGCACTTAACGGAAATTCCGGACGGGCGGTAAGATTCACTACTGAATATCCCGGCTCGGCGTCGGGCAGTATTTCAATCTGCACCGGTTCGTTACGCAGTCGGTTAATTTGCTCCATCCCCTGCTCAATATCGCGCAGATTAAGCACTTTCCCGGTAAGCCCAGTAAATGCCATCTTCAGCATGCGCGGCGTTTTTCCGTCGAGCTGAATGGCGCGTAATTTTCCTTCCAGTATCACGAGGGTTAATTCGCCGTGGGATAAATCCTGCTCGGTAAGAAACGCGCGGCTGGTGATATACCCGCGGGAAATATACCAGTCGGAAACTGAATCGGTGAGACGGGTAATATCGGCGAGCGTCAGGCAGCGGTTACGCCAGGGGGCCAGCAGGCGCTGCTGGTCGCGGGCAGGTATCAGCGTGACGCCGGTCAGGGAAATGGTATGCAGGGAGAAGCATGGTCCGGAAGATGATGTAGCCGGCAGCGCGGGCGCGGCCTGCGGCAGCGGCGTGCTGCGCTCCAGTTCGTCGCGCTGCTGTTGCGTGTTGAGCAGCAGTTGCTCCTGCTGCTGACGCACCGCATCGCGATCCGCTGGTGATAATGGCGCGGCCATGACCGGCAGTACCAGTGTGGTAAATAAAATCCCTGTTAATATACGCACGAACATCCCGACTGTTCTTATTGACATCCTTTAAAGTTAAAAAATTATAAAAGCGAGCGCGGGAGATTAATATCGTTAAGACCGATGCAGCGGTTTAAAAAGGACAAGCCAGAAATAATTCACGTCAGGATAAAATCCACACCAGATAATTTGCATTAAGCCAGATAAATAAATTGCCCGCGTGCCACTTCGCTGATACTACTTTTATAATCTCTGGTGAGTAACGCTTTCTCCCGCTATAAAAAAGCCGCAGGACAATGCCTGCGGCGGTCAGCCTTTCCATATAATTTATAGCGATTTACTGGAGGGCGAGGTCATCTTACCGATACGCTCTGCCAGCTGCTGGGCTTCCATCTGATGACGCGAGGCGACCGGCGGTGCGCTGGCGCGGCTTCTGATCGACGCGGTGTCGCTGATGATGGATCCCTCGCGGCTGTCGGGTAACGGCACATCCTGCCCGGTAACCACTGATGAGGCCGGGCTTGCCGGGCGTGGTGTGCCGGCGGGCGTGGTCGCGTGGCTGGCAAACATCCGGTTCATCTCCGAACCGGTGATGCTCGCAGGGCTTGCCGGGCGGGCCGGGCTGGCCGGACGCGGGCTGCTGGCAGCCGTAGCGGCGGTGCTGTTAAAGTCCTGCTCCGCATCCGACCCGGTTGTCTCAGCGGTGCTCGCCGGGCTGGCCGGGCGCGGTGTACCGGCGGGCGTGGTGGCGTTGCTGGCGAACATCCGGTTCATCTCCGAACCGGTGACGCTCGCAGGGCTTGCCGAACTTGCCGGGCTGGCCGGACGCGGGCTGCTGGAAGCCGTAGCGGCGGTGCTGTTAAAGTCCTGCTCCGCATTCGACCCGCTTGTCTCAGCGGTACTCGCCGGACTGGCCGGACGCGCTGTGCCAGCGGGCGTGGTGGCGTTGCTGGCAAACATCCGGTTCATCTCCGAACCGGTGACGCTGGCGGGACTTGCCGAACTTGCCGGGCTGGCCGGACGCGGGCTGCTGGCAGCCGTAGCGGCGGTGCTGTCAAAGTCCTGCTCCACATTCGACCCGGTAGTCTCAGCGGTGCTTGCCGGGCTGGCCGGGCGCGACGGCGGTGAGGCATCTTCGGCGCTGGTTGCCGCAGAGTGAACGGAGCTGGCGGGGGTGGCTAACGCGCTGTCGCCCCCGTCTGGCAGCGGGATATTCTGCGCCGCAGCCGGTGATGGCGTAGTGGTATCGCCGGTCGTCTCAGCCCCGGAATCACGCCAGCGATGATACATCGCCATGAGCTCGGTCGTGCTGACACCTGCTAACCCCTGACCAAAATAAGCCAGCGCTGCCGCACCGAGGTTCGCCCCTTGCGCAGCGGCCTCCACTCTTGAGCGGAATGCCGGACTGGACAACAGAGAGGTTCGATCAAGGCCTGTGTTGCTGATAGCATCCGCAAAGACATCTTCACGCGCACTTGTTTTTGCCATGTTGGTCAACCCGAGCCCGACACCCAGTGCGACCTTTTCTGCGAACTGATTCGGTGTACCAAGGTTCGCAAAACCCGCACGCCAGTTATCGCCGGTGGTAAAAGCATCCCTTCCCGCGGTCGCCAGTCGATTTTTTCCTCCGTTATAAATCTGATCGGACATCGTGGTTTTCGACAGCGCCATATAGCGCTCTTTCCAGTCGGTACGGCCAAACAGAAATTCGGGACCGTGAAGTCTGTCGTATTTATTCTGGACCACACCGCTTAATGAGCCTGCCGCTGCGGTCAGGACACCGCTGACGACTTTATTGCCGATATAGCCAGGCTTTGTGGTGCTTTCAAGGATACCGGGCGGTGGCGCATGTGGGTCATTTTCTGGCAGCGCCTGTGTCCCCACCGCCACGGAACCGGTGAAAATATTACGCGCATCGAAGCCCGACCCACCCATAGCGGCCTGAGACACCTTATGCACACCGTTGTCGCGTTTTTTCACCACTTCCTGCATATAGGGTTCCAGCGCGTCCATATCGGCCTGCATCCATTTTGTATCTTTCACGCTGTTGGCAAACACTTTTTCCAGCACGGCTTTAAACCCTACTGCCGTCATGCCGCCTGCCATACCGGAAACCATATCGTGCACATGGGTGCCGGGCTGTAATCCCAACTGATGACAAATGCCCTTACCAATAAGATCACCCGGCACCTCCGACAGGGCATAGCCCAGCGCACCGACGGCACCTTCAAACGCTTTTGTCACCTTGTCAAACTCGTAACCTTTTTTTATCACCGCCTCGACATCGCTGGGCTTCTGGCCCAGCTCATCGTGCAGCGCAGTGGCTTTCTCTTTCGCAATATCAGCAGGGAAATAGTTCGTCAGGATATGGGATATGTCATTGATGTTTTTATGCCGGGCCGTTGCTGCTTGATCTGCGCGTGCAGCGGACTGGGTTTCCTGTGATCCTCTGTTCGACAGCTCGATGTCGTTGGTATTGCTGTGGGCAATATGCGGTCGGTGACCGCCTACGTGGTTAACCATGTTTCTCACTCCGCTAAAATCTGCTGCGATTAAGCCAGCGCGAAGCGCCGACCCACTCTTGACCTTGCGAAATGAGTACCGCCCCTTCCCATCGCGCAACGATAAGGTTGAGTGAGCGCTACGCGCCTCTGGTTTCACGAACAGAAGAGAAACTTATGCATTTGTGACTGTGTTCATAAAAATGTCATATCCAGGATATATCGGTGCCTGGCTGCCGCTGCGATTGATTTTTACGAAGCGCTTCGTGCTTTTCATCCCTCCCGCTTGCCCTGTTGTTTTCCTGCTTCCCAGACTTCGTTATCATGCGCCCTGTATCCTTATGAAACGCAATGCGGACGATGCAGCGCGGCTGCGTCACTCTTCCGACCTTCATGAGATGTATTGAAAAGGCGTGCACCTGATGAGAACACTAAACTCACGCCCTCATTGAAATTCAATAACATAGACATCAAACGCTGGAGCACAATGGCTAATCTCGACGCCCACACCCCCATGATGCAGCAGTACCTGAAGCTGAAAGCGGAGCATCCGGAGATCCTGTTGTTCTACCGCATGGGTGACTTCTACGAGCTGTTTTATGACGATGCGAAGCGTGCGTCGCAGCTGCTGGATATCTCCCTGACAAAACGCGGCGCGTCGGCGGGCGAGCCGATCCCGATGGCCGGTGTGCCGCATCACGCGGTGGAGAACTACCTGGCGAAGCTGGTGAACCTCGGTGAGTCGGTGGCCATCTGCGAACAGATTGGCGATCCGGCAACGTCAAAGGGGCCGGTGGAACGCAAAGTGGTGCGTATCGTCACGCCAGGCACCATCAGCGACGAGGCGCTGCTGCAGGAGCGTCAGGACAATCTGTTGGCTGCCATCTGGCAGGATGCGAAAGGCTTTGGCTACGCGACGCTGGATATCAGTTCTGGCCGTTTTCGCCTCAGCGAGCCGCAGGATAAAGAAACCATGGCCGCCGAGCTGCAGCGCACCAACCCTGCCGAGCTGCTTTATGCCGAAGATTTTACTGATATGGCGCTGATCGATGGCCGCCGCGGGCTGCGCCGCCGTCCGCTGTGGGAGTTTGAAATCGACACCGCGCGTCAGCAGCTCAACATGCAGTTCGGCACGCGGGATCTGATCGGCTTCGGCGTCGAAAATGCGCCGCGTGGGCTGTGTGCTGCAGGCTGCCTGCTGCAGTACGTAAAAGATACCCAGCGCACCGCCCTGCCCCATATTCGTTCCATCACTATGGAGCGCCAGCAGGATGGCATCATTATGGATGCCGCCACGCGCCGCAATCTGGAGATCACCCAGAACCTCAGCGGCGGCATTGAAAATACCCTGGCGTCGGTGCTCGACTGCACGGTCACGCCGATGGGCAGCCGGATGCTCAAGCGCTGGCTGCATATGCCGGTGCGCGATCGTGACGTGCTGCGCAAGCGCCAGCAGACCCTGAGCGCGCTGATGGAGCGCACCGCCGAGCTCCAGCCGGTGCTGCGCCAGGTGGGGGATCTGGAACGTATTCTGGCGCGTCTGGCGCTGCGTACTGCCCGCCCGCGCGACCTGGCGCGGATGCGTCACGCGTTCCAGCAGCTACCGGCGCTGCGCGACATGCTGGCCGATGTCGACACCGATTATGTACAGACCCTGCGCGATACCATGGGCGAGTTCACCGACCTGCGCGAGCTGCTGGAACGCGCGGTCATCGAAGCACCGCCGGTACTGGTACGCGATGGCGGTGTAATCGCGCCCGGCTATAACGCCGAGCTGGACGAGTGGCGCGCGCTGGCCGACGGGGCGACCGATTACCTCGACCGGCTGGAGATCCGCGAGCGCGAGAAGCTTGGGCTGGATACCCTGAAGGTCGGGTTTAATGCGGTACACGGGTACTACATTCAGGTCAGCCGCGGACAGAGCCATCTGGTGCCCATCAACTACGTGCGCCGCCAGACGCTGAAGAATGCCGAGCGCTACATCATTCCGGAACTCAAAGAGTACGAAGACAAGGTACTGACTTCGAAAGGCAAAGCGCTGGCGCTGGAGAAGCAGCTCTACGAGGAGCTGTTCGATCTGCTGCTGCCGCACCTCGGCGATCTTCAGCAGAGCGCGGCGGCGCTGGCGGAGCTGGACGTGCTGGTTAACCTTGCCGAGCGTGCTGATGCGCTGAACTATCACTGCCCGACGCTGAGCGATAAACCAGGCATTCGCATTACCGAAGGCCGTCACCCGGTGGTGGAGCAGGTGCTGAACGAGCCGTTTATCGCAAACCCGCTGTCGCTCTCGCCCCAGCGCCGGATGCTGATTATCACCGGCCCGAATATGGGCGGTAAAAGTACCTATATGCGGCAGACCGCGCTTATTGTGCTGATGGCGCACATCGGCAGCTTCGTGCCGGCAACGCAGGCGGAGATTGGTCCGGTGGACCGCATCTTTACCCGCGTCGGTGCGGCGGACGATCTGGCGTCGGGACGCTCAACCTTTATGGTGGAGATGACCGAGACCGCCAACATCCTGCATAACGCCACGGAAAACAGCCTGGTGCTGATGGATGAGATTGGGCGCGGCACCTCGACCTATGATGGCCTGTCGCTGGCCTGGGCCTGCGCCGAGAGTCTGGCGAACCGCATTAAGGCGCTGACGCTGTTTGCGACCCATTACTTCGAGCTGACCACCCTGCCCGAGAAGATGGAAGGCGTGGCGAACGTCCACCTGGACGCTATCGAACATGGCGATACCATCGCCTTTATGCACAGCGTGCAGGATGGCGCGGCGAGCAAAAGTTACGGCCTGGCGGTAGCGGCGCTGGCGGGCGTGCCGAAAGAGGTGATCAAGCGCGCCAGAGCCAAACTGCGCGAGCTGGAGAGCCTGTCGGGCAACGCGGCGGCCACGCAAATCGACGGCACCCAGATGTCGCTGCTGGTTCCGGCGGAGGAGACCTCCCCGGCGCTGGAAGCACTGGAAAATCTCGACCCCGACTCCCTCTCTCCGCGTCAGGCGCTGGAGTGGATCTACCGCCTGAAAAACCTGGTGTAGTTAGCCTGCTCCTTCCTTACCTCAGTAGGGGAGGAGCACCCTCAAACCCGGAAGGCTCCGAGTTCCCACCCAACCCCGTTATCAGCTCCTATACTTAGCACTTCATTCAGAGAAAAAAGGAGCTAAGCATGACCATTCATAAGAAAGGGCAAGCACACTGGGAAGGCGATATCAAACGCGGAAAAGGTACTGTGTCTACCGAGAGCGGCGCCCTGAACCAGCAGCCGTACGGCTTCAACACCCGTTTTGAGGGTGCAGCGGGAACTAACCCGGAAGAGCTGATCGGTGCGGCACATGCGGCCTGCTTCTCTATGGCGCTCTCCCTTATGTTGGGTGATGAAGGGTATACCGCGCAGAGCATTGATACCACGGCGGATGTGTCGCTGGATAAGAAAGACGCTGGCTTTGCGATCACCAAAATCGCCCTGCAGAGCAAGGTACGCGTGCCGGATATCGAAAATGCCGCGTTTGACGCCATCATTCAGAAAGCCAAAGCGGGCTGCCCGGTTTCACAGGTGCTGAACGCCGAGATCACGCTCGACTACACGCTGAATTAAGTTGCAGGCCGGCACGCCGGCCTTATCAGCAAGCAAAAAAAAAGGCCGGTCATTTGACCGGCCTTTTTTATACAACGTCGTATTATTCGCGGAACAGCGCTTCGATGTTCAGGCCCTGCGTCTGCAGAATTTCGCGCAGACGGCGCAGACCTTCTACCTGAATCTGACGCACGCGTTCGCGTGTCAGACCGATTTCACGGCCTACGTCTTCCAGGGTTGCGGCTTCATAACCGAGCAGACCAAAGCGACGTGCCAGCACTTCACGCTGTTTGGCGTTCAGTTCGAACAGCCATTTGACGATGCTTTGCTTCATATCATCGTCCTGCGTGGTGTCTTCTGGACCGTTTTCTTTCTCATCGGCCAGAATGTCCAGCAGCGCTTTCTCAGAGTCACCGCCCAGTGGGGTGTCAACCGAGGTGATACGCTCGTTCAGACGCAGCATACGGCTAACATCGTCAACCGGTTTATCGAGCTGCTCTGCGATCTCTTCCGCGCTTGGCTCATGGTCAAGCTTGTGGGAGAGCTCGCGTGCGGTACGAAGGTACACATTCAGCTCTTTCACGATATGAATCGGCAGGCGAATGGTACGGGTCTGATTCATGATGGCGCGTTCGATGGTCTGACGGATCCACCAGGTTGCGTAGGTTGAGAAACGGAACCCGCGTTCCGGGTCAAACTTCTCAACGGCACGAATCAGGCCGAGGTTACCTTCTTCAATCAGATCCAGCAGTGCCAGACCACGATTGCTGTAACGACGTGCAATTTTCACCACCAGACGCAGGTTACTTTCAATCATGCGACGGCGGGATGCCACATCACCACGCAGCGCGCGGCGTGCGAAGTAAACTTCTTCTTCAGCGGTTAAGAGCGGGGAATAACCGATCTCACCAAGGTACAGCTGAGTGGCATCGAGTACACGTTGTGTAGCGCCCTGTGATAACAGCTCTTCTTCGGCAAGTTCGTTCTCACTGGGTTCCTCTTCTACTAAGGCTTTCTCGTCGAAAACCTCTACTCCGTTCTCATCAAATTCCGCGTCTTCATTTAAATCATGAACTTTCAGCGTATTCTGACTCATAAAGGTGGCTCCTACCCGTGATCCCTGGATACAGCACCTGACGGCGACTCATGCGTCATGTTCGCTGACATGAGTGAGTCCGCACGCGCGGTACTACATCGACTCATCGCTGCGGTAAAAACTGCAGCGGGTTTACGGATTTCCCCTTGTAACGAATTTCAAAATGTAAACGTGTTGAACTGGTTCCGGTGCTACCCATGGTAGCGATTTTCTGCCCCGCCTTAACTTCTTGTTGTTCCCGGACCAGCATTGTGTCGTTATGGGCGTAGGCACTCAGGTAATCATCGTTATGTTTTATGATGATAAGATTACCGTAACCGCGCAGCGCATTTCCTGCGTAAACCACCCGACCATCTGCGGTCGCCGTGATGCTCTGTCCCTTAGAGCCTGCGATATCGATACCTCTGTTCCCACCCTCGGAGGAAGAGAAGTTTTCGATGACTTTGCCATCAGTTGGCCAACGCCACGATGAAACAGGGGCACTGGCTGTCTGACTACTGGCAACGGGTTCGGTAGTGCTAACAACCGGTGCGGTAACAGGTGCTGTGACAATAGTCCCAGCGCTCTTATTACCCGGCAACATCTTATTAGCACTCTGTTCACCTGAATTTTCAGAATACGTAATTGTCGGTTGGGACGCAACCACCCTGGTTGAATTTTGCGCGGGTTTAGTCGCCAGTCCCTGGGCGCTGGCGTCAGCGGCCGAGACGGTATTTCCCGGAGTGATTGGTCGTCCTGAAGCATTTTCAATTTCAAGCGTTTGCCCGACAGTCAGGCTGTACGGGGCCGCAACGCCATTTCGCTGCGCCAGGTCACGGAAATCGTTCCCGGTGATCCAGGCGATATAGAACAGCGTATCGCCGCGTTTGACCGTATAAGTATTTCCACCGGTATAACTACCTTTAGGAATATTCCCATACTGACGATTGTAAATTATACGCCCATTTTGGGTTTGTACAGGTTCACTGACCGTGTTTTGCACCGGAGCAGGCTGCGAAACGGGAGCAGAAATGACCGGTTGCGCGGACTGAATCTGCGGTGTGGGTGCAGGCGATACCGTGCCCATTTTAGGCGGTTGCGTGACCAGCATGCCGCCGGAATTTTCCGTTCCGGCATTGCCGCCCACCGAACTGATTGGAGCTTGCGAGGTGTTATTGTTGCTGCAGCTTGCGACTGCCAGCGCGATAAGCGACAGTGTGACTGCCCGGCGTGCTGTGTGAAGTGGGCTTCCCGTGCTCATTATTCCCCCGATAAAAAAGTAACTAGCGTGACGTAAAATCCCGCGGACGGGTGCGTTAACGCTGGCGTAGTGCGCTCACTTTACGCATAACTTACCGCCAGGCAACAGGAAAAACTCCTGGTTCAGGCCAGCTCGCCCTTCACCAGCGGTACAAAACGCACCGGTTCCACGGTGTCAATGACATAATCGCCGCCGCGACGACGCACGCGCTTCAGCACCTGCTGCTCGTCACCCACCGGCAAGACCATCACACCGCCATCGTCGAGCTGCGACAGCAGCGCAGCCGGGATCTCTGCCGGTGCGGCGGTAACAATAATAGCGTCAAACGGCGCGCGCGCTTGCCAGCCTTGCCAGCCATCGCCGTGGCGGGTTGAAATATTGTGCAGATCGAGCTGCTTCAGGCGACGTCGCGCCTGCCACTGCAGCCCTTTGATACGTTCAACGGAACAGACATGGTGCACCAGATGCGCGAGAATGGCGGTCTGGTAACCGGAACCGGTGCCGATCTCCAGCACCCGGGACTCCGGCGTCAGCGTCAGCAGCTCGGTCATGCGTGCGACCATATAGGGCTGAGAAATGGTTTGCCCGGAACCGATAGGCAGCGCGACGTTTTCCCAGGCTTTGTGCTCAAGCGCTTCGTCGATAAACTTTTCGCGCGGCACGCAGGCAATGGCCTCAAGCACCTGCTCGTCTTTAATGCCCTGAGAACGCAGCTGTGCCAGCAGGGTTTGTATGCGCGCGCTTACCATTGTTCATTTACTCCGGCGCGCTCCAGCCATCCTGACACAACCTCCTGCGCGCTGTAGGCCGTCAGATCCACATGCAGCGGCGTCACCGACACATAGCCTTCATCCACGGCGGCAAAATCGGTGTCCGGCCCGGCATCGCACTTCTCGCCCGGCGGGCCTATCCAGTAGAGAGTATTCCCGCGCGGATCTTCCTGGGGAATCACCTGATCGGCCGGATGGCGGCTGCCGCAGCGGGTAACGCGGATGCCTTTGATTTCGCTCAGCGGCAGATCGGGCACGTTGATGTTGAGAATGCGTCCGGTGCGCAGCGGTTCCCGCGCCAGGCCGCGCAGGATGATGCAGGTGACGGCTGCGGCGGTATCGTAGTGCTGGTGGCCGTTGAGTGACACGGCGAGGGCCGGAAAGCCGAGATGACGGCCTTCCATCGCGGCCGCCACCGTACCGGAGTAGATGACGTCATCGCCGAGGTTTGGCCCGGCGTTGATGCCTGACACCACCACATCCGGACGCGGACGCATCAGGGCGTTAACCCCGAGGAACACGCAGTCGGTCGGCGTGCCCATCTGCACCGCGATATCGCCGTTGGGAAAGTTGACGGTACGAAGCGAGGATTCCAGCGTCAGCGAGTTGGACGCGCCGCTGCGGTTGCGATCGGGCGCAACCACCTGCACCTCGGCAAATTCCCGCAGGGCGTTCGCCAGGGTCTGAATGCCTGGCGCATGGATACCATCGTCGTTACTCAGCAATATTCGCATAGTCACCTGACGTGTTCATCAGTTCCCGTACCACACTGGTGGCGAAGCTGCCGGCGGGCAGCCAGAAGCGCAGCTCGACGGTAACGTCGTCCCACCAGTCCCAGCAAAGTTCATGAGGATAGAGCAGCATTGCGCGGCGCGCGGCCTCTACTTTCTCACGCTCCAGCAAATGTTGTAAATCCACGCATTCAGCAAGGGCTTGCTGTTCAAACGCCAGCGCATCGCGCTGGGTACCCCAGTCGCCGCTGCCCGGCAGCGCTGCGGTTATCATCAGCGCGTGGCTGTTGACGCGCGCCTGTACATCGGCCATCTCGTCCGGCGTGGCAACGAACCAGCTACCGCGCCCGGCTAATTGTAGCGCATCGCCGTCAACAACTTGATTAACGTCCATTTTTTTCAGACGTTCGCTGACCAGCTGGTTAAAAAGCGCACTGCGTGCGGCAGAGAGCCAGAAGCTACGCTTGTTGCGATCGCGCACCGGGCCAGGATTTTGCGCCCAGCGCAGCGCGCCCTGCAGGTTGCTGCCGCCAATGCCAAAACGCTGGATGCCGAAATAGTTCGGTACGCCCTCGGTGGCGATGCGCTCCAGCCGGGCCTGCATCTCATCGCGCCGGGTGACGTCGCGCAGCACCAGCCGGAACGCGTTGCCGCGCAGCGCCCCGAGCCGCAGCTTGCGCTTGTGGCGGGCGTACTCCAGCACCTGGCACCCTTCAAGGGTGAAGGCCGACATATCCGGCATCTCTTTCCCCGGCAGGCGTACGCAGAACCACTGTTCGGTCACCGCGTGTTTGTCTTTCTGCCCGGCGAAGCTCACCTCTTTAGCGTGTACGCGCAGGAATTTCGCCAGCGCGTCAGCAACGAACCGCGTGTTGCAGCCCTCTTTGCGAATGCGCACCAGCAGCTGCTCGCCCTCGCCGTCCGGCGCGAAGCCAAGATCTTCCTGCACCACGAAATCTTCCGGGTTGGCTTTCAGCGTGCCGCTGCCCTGCGGGGCGCCGTGCAGGTACGTCAGGTTGTGCACATCGATCATTGGCGCGCCTTCACCAGCAGCGCCACCGCTTCACAGGCAATACCTTCGCCACGCCCGACAAAGCCGAGCTTTTCGGTGGTGGTGGCTTTCACGTTGACGTCATCCATATGGCAGCCGAGATCTTCGGCGATAAACACGCGCATCTGCGGGATATGCGGCAGCATCTTCGGCGCCTGGGCGATGATGGTCACGTCAACGTTGCCGAGGGTATAACCCTTCGCCTGAATACGGCGCCAGGCCTCGCGCAGCAACTCGCGGCTGTCAGCGCCTTTAAACGCCGGGTCGGTGTCCGGGAACAGCTTGCCAATATCGCCCAGCGCCGCCGCGCCGAGTAGCGCATCGGTAAGGGCATGCAGCGCGACATCACCGTCGGAGTGGGCCAGCAACCCCTGCTCATAAGGGATTCGGACACCGCCGATGATAATCGGGCCTTCGCCGCCAAAGGCGTGTACGTCGAAACCATGTCCAATACGCATTATGCATTCTCCTGGAGGGTTAACCGGGTAAGGTAAAATTCCGCAAGCGCCAGGTCTTCCGGACGGGTCACTTTAATATTGTCTGCGCGACCGTGGATAAGTTCAGGGTGATAACCGCAATACTCCAGCGCCGACGCCTCGTCGGTGATGTTTGCCCCCTCATTCAGGGCGCGGGTGAGGCAGTCGTGGAGCAGCTCGCGGGGGAAAAGCTGTGGGGTAAGCGCGTGCCAGAGATCAACGCGATCCACCGTGTGGGCGATGGCCGGTTGGCCCGGTTCGCCGCGTTTCATGGTGTCGCGCACCGGTGCGGCAAGGATGCCGCCGATGGTGCTGCGCGCAGTCAGCGCCAGCAGCTTTTCAAGACAGTCGGGATGCAGACAGGGGCGCGCCGCATCGTGCACCAGCACCCAGGGCGCATCGCCTGCCTGACGCAGCCCGGCCAGCACGGAATCGGCGCGCTCGCCGCCACCCTGCACCACCACCACGCGGGGATCGGTCGCCAGCGGCAGGCGGTGGAACCAGATATCATCGGCGCTGATGGCAACGATCGCTTTCACAATGCGGGGATGGCGAAGCAGCCCTGCCACTGCGTGTTCGAGAAGGGTTTTATCGCCGATAGAGAGATATTGCTTGGGGTGTTCCGCTTGCATCCGGCTGCCAATGCCAGCAGCCGGCACAACGGCAACGACATTCGGTGAGACGACCATGTAGTAACCTGAGTCTGGTTAGGGATTGTTTTGTCCTGACCCCCAGTTGCGCTTAGACGCTTCCGGAACCAGGCGGTAGAAGGTTTCCCCTGGCTTGGTCATGCTCAATTCATTGCGTGCGCGCTCCTCAATCGCCTCCTGGCCACCATTGAGATCGTCAATTTCAGCAAAGAGTTGATCGTTTCGCGCTTTGAGTTTGGCGTTAGTCGCCTGCTGTGCCGCCACATCTTCACTGACGCGGCTGAAATCATGTATGCCGTTTTTGCCGAACCACAGCGAATACTGTAGCCAGACCAGTAAAGCCAGCAATAGCAGCGTTAGTTTGCCCATTCCGCCCCCTGAAAAACGGCAACATCATCCCATAACTTGCCGCAACACTCTACCCTCGCGGCCACGCATGGCCTGTAATCCGGGGTCACCTGAATGCGGCAGAATGTAGCACACAATTCCGGGCGCTGTCGTGGTTACGAAGCGCTACATACCTGCATAACGTCTGTTACGGTTTGAAGCATGTGGCGGGCTAGCCCATCAGCCATAAGAATAACGCACCGAATAGTATCGCAACGGTAATAATCGTCGCGATGATGCTGAGCAGCAGTCGACCATTGAGCAGAGAGTGCAGCGCGACCCCAACCACCACCGAGACCGGCAGCAGCGCCAGAAAGAAGGGCCAGGTGTAGAGCAGGAAGAACAGCGTGTTGGAGCCGTAGATAAGGAACGGGATGCCGAGCGCCAGCAGCCAGGAGAGCAGACCCAGGATAGCGCCAGGCACTGACCAGGTTGTCTCCTCGATGTCACGCTTATCCGGTGATTCAGCCTGTGAATAAATCATATGGGTGCTGTCGCGCATAGGTAATCCTGTAACTGGCCTGCCGGGATAAAAGGCATCCCGGCAGTGCCTCAGGATTTGATGATATAGCCCTGCCGCA
Source organism: Siccibacter colletis (assembly GCF_025914095.1). Lineage (NCBI taxonomy): Bacteria > Pseudomonadati > Pseudomonadota > Gammaproteobacteria > Enterobacterales > Enterobacteriaceae > Siccibacter > Siccibacter colletis. Next base: position 3,230,389 of record NZ_CP074352.1, read on the forward strand.
GCAGGTCTAACAATTGCGCAATCAATTTTGTTACTAATTGTTGGCCGTCGAGGTGAATTTCCGGCTGTTCCGGCGCTTCATAAACCGCATCAATGCCGGTGAAATTGCGCAGCTCGCCAGCGCGGGCTTTTTTATACAACCCCTTGGGATCGCGCGCCTCGCATACCGCCAGCGGCGTATCGACAAATACCTCGATAAACCGCCCCTCCCCGACCCGCTCGCGCACCATCTGCCGTTCGGCGCGATGCGGGGAAATGAAGGCAGAGAGCACGACCAGCCCGGCGTCGGCCATCAGATTCGCCACTTCACCGACGCGGCGGATGTTCTCTTTGCGATCGTCATCGCTAAAGCCAAGATCGCTGCACAACCCGTGGCGCACGTTGTCGCCGTCAAGCAGATAGGTGCTGATGCCGAGCTGGTGCAGGGCTTCCTCCAGCGCTCCGGCAACGGTGGATTTCCCCGAGCCGGACAGCCCGGTAAACCACAGCACCACGCCCTTGTGGCCGTGAAGCTGCTCGCGCTGCTCAACGGTCACGGGATGTGGATGCCAGACAACGTTTTCGTCATGCTGCGCCATTATTTGCCTCCCACCAGATCGCGCAGGTCGCGCGCCTCCCAGTGTGGGAAGTGGCGGCGGATCAGGGCGTTCAGCTCCAGCTCAAAGGCGCTGAAGTCCGACTGCGCGCTGCGTGCTCCGGTCAGGGGTTCAGAAACCATCCCGGCGCCCACGGTGACATTGCTCAGGCGATCGATAAAAATCAGCCCGCCGGTCACCGGGTTTTGCTGGTACTTGTCAAGATTCAGCGGCTCATCGAACGTCAGCTCAATCTGTCCGATACCGTTCAGCGGCAGATGCTCAACGCTGTGGCGGGTCAGATTGTTGATGTCCACCTGGTGGTGAACCGCATCCACCCGGGCGCGGGTTTTCTTGCCTGCGATTTTAACGTCGTAGCTCTGGCCTGCGCTCAGCGGCTGCTCCGCCATCCACACTACGTCCACCAGCGCGCTCTGCACCGCGGCGACGTCATCGGCGGCATCGACAATGGTATCGCCACGGCTGATGTCGATCTCGTCATTCAGCACCAGGGTAATCGCCTCGCCCGCCGCGGCTTCCGGCAGGTCACCGTCAAAGGTCACGATGCGCGCCACGGTGGACTCCACGCCGGACGGCAGCACTTTCACGCGCTGACCCGCTTTGATATGGCCGGAAGCGAGCGTACCGGCATAACCGCGAAAATCGAGGTTCGGACGGTTAACGTACTGCACCGGGAAACGCAGCGGCTGCGCTTCCACCGGACGGGCGATTTCGACGGTTTCCAGCACTTCCAGCAGCGTCGGGCCGCTGTACCACGGCATCGTCGTGCTGTTACTGGCAACGTTGTCGCCCTCCAGCGCCGAGAGCGGCACGAAGCGAATATCCAGATCGCCCGGCAGTTCGGCGGCGAAGGTCAGGTAATCCTGCTTGATCTGCTCGAAGGTCTGCTGGCTGTACGCCACCAGATCCATTTTGTTTATCGCCACTACCAGGTGGCGAATACCCAGCAGGGTCGAAATAAAGCTGTGACGACGGGTCTGATCCAGCACGCCTTTGCGGGCATCAATTAGCAGGATCGCGAGGTCGCAGGTTGACGCCCCGGTCGCCATATTGCGGGTGTACTGCTCATGCCCCGGCGTATCAGCGATGATAAATTTACGCTTCTCGGTGGAGAAGTAGCGATAAGCCACGTCGATGGTGATGCCCTGCTCGCGCTCCGCCTGCAGGCCATCCACCAGCAGCGCGAGGTCAAGCTTCTCGCCCTGGGTGCCGTGACGCTTGCTGTCGTTGTGCAGCGACGAGAGCTGGTCTTCATAGATCTGGCGGGTGTCATGCAGCAGGCGGCCAATCAGGGTGCTTTTCCCGTCATCCACGCTGCCGCAGGTCAGAAAGCGCAGCAGGCTTTTGTGCTGCTGGGCGTGCAGGTACGCTTCGACGCCGCCTTCCTGAGCAATTTGTTGTGCGATAGTGGTGTTCATGACGGCTCCTTAGAAATAACCCTGACGTTTCTTCAGCTCCATAGAGCCTGACTGGTCGCGGTCAATGACGCGGCCCTGACGCTCGCTGGTGGTGGAGACCAGCATCTCTTCGATGATCTCCGGCAGCGTCTGCGCAGTGGATTCCACCGCACCGGTAAGCGGCCAGCAGCCGAGGGTACGGAAGCGCACCATACGCTGCTTAATCTCTTCGCCCGGCTGCAGGTCAATGCGATCGTCGTCGATCATCATCAGCATGCCGTCGCGCTCCAGCACCGGGCGCTCAGCCGCCAGGTAGAGCGGAACGATTTCGATATTTTCCAGATAGATGTACTGCCAGATATCCAGCTCGGTCCAGTTGGAGAGCGGGAAGACGCGAATGCTTTCGCCTTTGTTGATCTGGCCGTTATAGTTGTGCCACAGCTCCGGGCGCTGGTTTTTCGGGTCCCAGCGGTGGAAACGGTCGCGGAAGGAGTAGATACGCTCTTTGGCGCGGGACTTCTCTTCGTCGCGGCGCGCACCGCCGAAGGCGGCATCGAAACCGTACTTGTCCAGCGCTTGCTTCAGCCCTTCGGTTTTCATGATGTCGGTGTGCTTGGCGCTGCCGTGCACGAACGGGTTAATGCCCATCGCCACCCCTTCCGGGTTTTTATGCACCAGCAGCTCGCAGCCGTAGGCTTTGGCCGTGCGGTCGCGGAATTCATACATTTCGCGGAATTTCCAGCCGGTATCGACGTGCAGCAGCGGGAACGGCAGGGTTCCCGGATAGAACGCTTTACGCGCCAGGTGCAGCATTACCGACGAATCTTTGCCGATGGAGTACATCATCACCGGATTTGCGAATTCGGCCGCCACTTCACGGATGATATGGATGCTTTCCGCCTCCAGTTGTCGCAAATGGGTGAGTCGTTTCTGGTCCATATCCTTTCCTTTCCGGCCCGGTCACACCAGGCATTAACGTTACAATCAGGGTGGTCCGACGCTAGGCCAGATCCACCACGGCGGGGCGATACCCCTCCGCCTGTCGATGGGGTTGATACCAGGCAAGCTGCGTGTGTAGCGCGACCACTTCGCCAATCACCAGCAGGGCTGGCATCGGAGCCTGGGTTGCCAGGCGTTCAAGCTCCTCAAGCGTGCCGGTGAGCACCTGCTGATCCTCGCGGGTACCGCGGCTGATCACCGCCACCGGCGTTGCCGCGTCGCGGCCGTGCGCGATGAGCTGCTGGCTGATTTCCGCCGCTTTCATGGTGCCCATGTAGATGGCGAGGGTCTGATGGCTGCGCGCCAGCTGCGCCCAGTCAAACGGTGCGCTGTCGGCTTTGTAGTGCCCGGTCACAAAGGTGACGCTCTGGGCGTAGTCGCGGTGGGTCAGCGGAATACCGGCATAGGCCGTGGCTCCTGCCGCTGCCGTGACGCCAGGCACCACCTGGAAGGGGATGCCTGCCTGGGCGGCGGCTTCCAGCTCCTCGCCGCCGCGCCCGAAGATAAACGAATCGCCGCCTTTCAGGCGCACCACGGTTTTGCCTTCCCGCGCCAGATCCACCAGCATCTGGTTGGTTTCATGCTGCGGTACGCCGTGCTCGCCGGCGCGCTTGCCGACGCAGATGCACTCTGCATCGCGGCGCACCAGATCACGCACGGCATCGCTCACCAGATGGTCATAGAGCACCACGTCCGCCTGCTGGAGCACCTGCAGCCCGCGCAGGGTCAGCAGCCCCGCATCGCCAGGCCCGGCGCCGACCAGAATAATTTCGCCCTGCTGCGCATCCGGCTGCGCCAGCTCTGCTGCCAGCGCGTCCTGGGCCGCCTGCTCGTTGCCGGTCGCCATCAGGCTGGCGAAGCGGCCGCGAAACGCGCGATCCCAGAAGCGACGGCGTGCATCAGTGGTCGGCAGTGCCTGCTTCAACTGCTCGCGGAACTGCCCGGCGACCTCAGCCATACGGCCCAGGCTGACGGGCAGCAGCGCTTCAATTTTTTCCCGCAGCAGGCGCGCCAGCACCGGTGCGTTGCCCCCGGAGGAGATCGCCACCACCAGCGGCGAGCGATCGACAATCGACGGGAAGATAAAGGAGCACAGCGGCTGGTCATCCACCACGTTCACCAGACGCTGACGGGCGTTGGCCTCGTCGAACACCTGTCGGTTAAGCGCCCGGTCATTGGTGGCTGCAATAACCAGGAAAACCGCGTCAAGCTGCGAAGGGGTAAACTGTTGCGCCAGCCAGTGGATCTGCTGCTGGTCGGCCAGCTGCTGCAGCGGCGCGCTGAGCCGGGTAGCCACGACCTGTACGTCAGCCCCCGCGCGTCGCAGCAGGATAATTTTGCGTTCGGCAATCTCGCCACCGCCGACAACCAGCACCGGGCGGCCTTTCAGCGAGGCGAATAAGGGGAGATAGTCCACAGCGACACAACTCATTAACAGTAAGGGCCAGAGGTGACTATAGGGGTGGGGTGTCAGCGAATGAAATTACGAATTGGAATGAGTAGTTCCACAAAAGAATAAACGCTGGCAAAAGCTCATGACAAAAAGTGCTAACGCGCCGTGAAAAGCGGGCCGATATCACAATAAACATGGGCAAGGCGTTTTCGAATTACTTACAATTTGAAGAAGTTTCATCTTCCCCCCTCTCTTTCAAAGGACGAATTATGTTTTCCGCGTTGCGCCGTGCGGCGTTGGTCGCTGCCCTCGGCGTGTGCTTCTCTTCCCAGACCTGGGCCGCGCCATCGACGCCCAAACCCGGCGCTGTGGCGTCACAGCATGCCCGGTATCTGGCTACCGTCTTTCCCGGCAGGATGACCGGCTCCCCGGCAGAGATGCTGGCCGCTGATTACGTGAATCAGCAGTTTTCCCGTATGGGTTACCAGAGCGATATTCGTGAGCTGGATATCCACTACCCGTACCGCCATGCCGCGCGCCAGGTTGACTGGCAGCATGTCAAAGGCCATATGGTGATTGCTGGTAAGAAAGCCGCATCGCCGTACCAGATCATTGTGATGGCGCACCTTGATACCTTCGCGCCGCAAAATGACAGCGACACCCGTAACAATCTCGGCGGGCTGACCTATCAGGGGCTGGATGACAACGCGGCGGGCGTGGGAGTGATGCTGGAACTGGCCGAGCGCCTGCGCGATGTGCCCACCGATTACACGGTGCGCTTTATCGCCTCCAGCGGCGAAGAGGAAGGCCGCTTCGGCTCGATTAACTACGTGGAAAAGATGAGTGCACGTGACCGGGTCAACACGCTGCTGGTGATCAATCTCGATAACCTGATTGTCGGCGACAAGCTCTACTTCAACAGCGGGAAATCGACGCCTGCTGCGGTGGTGAAGCTGACCCGCGACCGCGCGCTGGCTATCGCCGCCCACAAAGGCATTCGCGCGGCCACCAGTCCGGGGCTGAATGCAAAATACCCGAAAGGCACCGGCTGCTGTAACGATGCCGAGTCCTTTGACCAGTACGGCGTACCGGTTCTGACCGTTGAGGCCACTAACTGGTCGCTCGGCAAGCACGATGGTTATCAGCAGGTTGCGCGAAGCAAAGCCTTCCCGGACGGCAACGCGTGGCATAATCCGAAGCTGGATAATATTGCCCATATCGACAGCGCCCTGCCAGGGCGGGTAGAGAAGCGCAGCCGCGATGTGGTAAACGTGCTGTTGCCGCTGATTACCGAGCTGGCGCAGAGCAAGCGGCAGTAAAAAAGGGGAGCGCGGCTCCCCTTGATGTGATTACTCGTGCAACCCGCACTCGCGCTTCAGGCCGAAGAAGCGCGTCTCCTCTTCCGCCATGCCCGGTTCCCATTTCCGTGTGGTATGGGTGTCGCCCACCGAGAGGTAACCCTGATCCCACAGCGGGTGATATTTCAGGCCATGCTTCTGCAGATACTGGTAAACGGTGCGGTTATCCCAGTCGATGATCGGCAGCACCTTAAATACCCCGCGCTGCACGCCCAGCACCGGCAGTTCGGCGCGGCTGCCGGACTGTTCGCGGCGCAGGCCGGCAAACCAGGTTTTCGCGTTCAGCTCGTGCAGCGCCCGGTTCATTGGCTCGACCTTGTTGATGTCGTTGTATTTCTCAATGCCGTCCACGCCCTGCTCCCACAGCTTGCCGTAGCGCGCCTCCTGCCAGGCCGGACTTTGCGCCGCACGGTAAACCTGCAAATTCAGGTTCAGCTTTTCAGTCAGCTCGTCGATGAACTGATAGGTTTCCGGGAACAGGTAGCCGGTATCGGTGAGGATCACCGGAATATCCGGGCGCTGCTGCGTCACCAGGTGCAGACAGACCGCCGCCTGGATACCAAAGCTAGAGGAGAGGACAAACTCGCCTGGCAGGTTTTCCAGCGCCCACGTCACGCGCGCTTCGGCGCTCAGGGCTTCCAGTTGAGCATTGGTTTCTGCCAGCGCCTGAGCGCGATCGGGTTTAGAGAGCGTATGCAGCGCGTTGAGATCGAGTAAAGACATGTTCACCTCGCAGGTATGTCGCCGGAGAGGAGGTTATTCCCTCTCCGGCGTGAAAGAGAGACGCTATTCCCAGAAATCACGCGCCGGGTCGAGCACCGGACGAATAATGCCGCTGCGCACCGCGAAATCACCAAAGCCTTCGCCCGCATCGCGCTCTTTCGCCCAGCGACCAACCAGCTCATCGATCGAGGCCAGGATTTCCGGCTCGGTGATGTTTTCCTTGTACATGCGCGGAATACGCGTGCCGATGCGGTTGCCGCCGATATGCAGGTTGTAGCGCCCCGGCGCTTTGCCCACCAGACCGATCTCCGCCAGCATCGCACGCCCGCAGCCGTTCGGGCAGCCGGTGACGCGCATCACGATATGGTCATCGCCCACGCCGTGCTTGGTCATGGTGGCTTCCACCTTATCGACAAACGCCGGCAGGAAGCGCTCGGCCTCCGCCATCGCCAGCGGACAGGTCGGGAACGCGACGCAGGCCATTGAGTTTTCACGCTGCGGCGTCACGGCATTCATCAGCCCATGAGCCACCGCCAGCGCTTCAATTTTTGCTTTCTCGCTTTCCGGCACGCCCGCGACAATCAGGTTCTGGTTGGCGGTGAGGCGGAAGTCGCCTTTGTGGATCTTCGCGATCTCCAGCAGCCCGGTTTTCAGCGGACGATCCGGATAGTCGAGAATACGTCCGTTCTCAATGAACAGCGTCAGGTGCCACTTGTCGTCGATGCCCTTCACCCAGCCAATGCGATCGCCGCGGCCGGTGAATTCGTAAGGGCGGATCGGGGCGAAGGTGATGCCTGCGCGGCGTTCCACTTCGGCTTTGAACACGTCAACGCCGACACGCTCCAGGGTGTACTTAGTTTTGGCATTTTTACGGTCGGTACGGTTGCCCCAGTCGCGCTGGGTGGTAACCACCGCCTCCGCCACCGCCAGGGTATGCTCCAGCGGGATGTAGCCAAACTCGCTTGCTGTGCGGGCGTAGGTATTTTTATTGCCGTGTTCGATGGAGAGACCGCCGCCCACCAGCAGGTTGAAGCCCACCAGCTTGCCGTTTTCAGCGATGGCGATGAAGTTCATGTCATTGGCATGCAGATCGACGTCGTTCTGCGGCGGGATCACCACCGTAGTTTTGAACTTACGCGGCAGATAGGTTTTACCGAGGATCGGCTCCTCATCGGTGGTCGCCACTTTCTCTTTATCGTGCCAGATCTCTGCATAGGCGCGGGTCTGCGGCAGCAGGTGCTCAGAGAGCTTTTTCGCCCATTCATAGGCTTCGGCATGCAGTTCCGACTCAACCGGGTTTGAGGTGCAGAGCACGTTACGGTTGACGTCATTCGCCGTTGCCAGCGCGTCAAGGCCCACCTCATGCAGCATCTGATGCGCCGGTTTGACGTTCTTTTTCAGAATGCCGTGGAACTGGAAGGTCTGGCGGTTGGTGATACGGATGCTGCCGTAAAGGGTTTTATCCCCGGCAAACTTATCGATCGCCTGCCACTGTGCAGGAGTGATAATGCCGCCAGGCAGACGGCAGCGCAGCATCATGGCGTGGCGCGGCTCCAGCTTCTGCTCAGCGCGCTCGGCGCGGATATCACGGTCATCCTGCTGATACATACCGTGGAAACGGATCAGCAGGAAGTTATCACCGTTGAAGCCGCCGGTGAGGCCATGATTCAGATCTTCCGCAATGGTGCCGCGCAGATAGTTGCTCTCGCCCTTCATGCGCTCGGCATCGGCCAGCTTACCTTCGACCACCAGAGGGCCGGGATGTTTATCGCTCATTAGTAGACATCTCGCTGATAACGGCGCTCTACGCGCAGCTCACTTAAATATTCATCCGCCGCTTCGGTGTCCATGCCACCGAATTCGACGATCACGTCCAGTAAAGCCTGCTCAACGTCTTTGGCCATGCGACCGGCATCACCGCAGACGTAAATGTGGGCACCGTCATTCAGCCAGCGCCACACCTCTGCGCCCTGTTCGCGCAGTTTGTCTTGTACGTATATTTTATGTTCCTGATCGCGGGACCAGGCGAGATCGATGCGGCTCAGTACGCCCTCTTTGACGTAGCGCTGCCACTCGACCTGATACAGGAAATCTTCAGTAAAGTGCGGGTTGCCGAAGAACAGCCAGTTTTTACCCGGTGCTTCATCGGCGGCACGCTGCTGCATAAAAGCGCGGAACGGCGCAATGCCGGTGCCAGGACCAATCATAATCACCGGGGTTTCCGGGTTGGCCGGCAGGCGGAAGTTGTCGTTGTGCTCGATGAATACGCGCACCTCGCCATCTTCTTCAATGCGATCGGCGAGGAAGCTGGATGCGCCACCCGCACGCGGGCGGCCTTCAACGTCGTAACGCACGACGCCGACCGTGATATGCACTTCGCTCTCAACCTCAGCCTGAGACGAGGCGATAGAGTAGAGGCGCGGCGTCAGCGGACGCAGCAGGCTGATAAGCTGTTCGGCTTCCAGTTGCGCCGGGGCGAAACGCACCATATCGACAATCGGGGTGAGGGCGGCATAGTGCTGAAGCTTGCTTTTATCCCCTACCATCTCCAGCAGCGTCTCGTTGCGTGACAGCGCAGCGTAGTTCTCTACGATAGCGGCGGTATTCACCGTCAGTTCAAAATGCCACTGCAGCGCTTCGCTCAGGGCCAGCGCTTTGCCGTCAATCTGCACCAGCTCGTCACCCTTAAGCCACAGCAGCTCGACCAGCTCGTTAACCAGCGCCGGATCGTTTTGATACCACACACCAAGCGCATCCCCCGGCTGGTAACGCAGGCCGGAATCGCCAAGATCGATCTCCAGATGGCGCACGTCTTTATCCGAGTCGCGACCGGTGATCTTCTGGTTCACCGCCAGGCTGGCGCTCAGCGGCTGCTCTTTGGTATACGGCGTGGAATCGACCAGGTTGACGGCACCGCTGGCAGCACTGGAAACCTGAGCCGGAGAAGCGGCCGGTGCGCGCGCTTTGAGTACCGACACCACGCTGGCGCGCCACGCTTTCGCCTGCTCCTGGTACTCCACATCGGCATCGACGCGGTCCAGCAGGCGTTCACCGCCGAGCTCGGCGAGTTTGCTGTCGAAATCTTTACCTGACTGGCAGAAGAACTCATAGGAGCTGTCGCCGAGGCTGAACACCGCGAAGGCGGTACCGTTAAGCTGCGGCGCTTTTTTAGAAAACAGGAATTTATGTAGCGCGACGGCCTCTTCCGGCGGCTCGCCCTCACCCTGGGTCGAGGTCACCACCACCAGCAGCTTCTCCTGGGCGATCTGCTTGAACTTGTAATCCCCGGCGTTCACCAGATTAACGTTCAGCTTCTCCGCCAGCAGCTCGTCACGCAGCGCTTCCGCTACGCGGCGAGCATTGCCAGTCTGGGAAGCGGAGATAATGGTAACGCCCGGCGTTTCAACCGCGACCGGCTGTGCCTGCGCGGCAGCACCCGGCTGCTGATTGAGCACGCCCCAGAAGTAGCCGGACACCCAGGCCAGCTGAGTGGGCGTAAGATCGGTGGTAGCGGCCTGGAGGCGCGCCAGTTGCTCCGGGTTAAGCGGAAGCAATGCTGAAGGTGGGGCCTGAGTCGTCATGCGTCGTTAAGTTCCAGTAGCAAAGCTGTTTCGCACCCTGTCCGTGCGGGAATAACAGAAGAGAATGTAAGGTTAACGGCGAGGATAATAACAACTAAAGAAGGGTTGGAAATAATAAATAACCAAATCAACTAATCGTTTTTTTGGGTAGTTAATAACGTTAAAACTGGTTAATTAATTCCTTGATAAATATCATATTTTTATCATATTGCGCGGCCCGCTGCGCGCTTCGCTGTATATGCGGGTTTTAGCTAATGCGAAAAAAAAGCAATTCCGGTAGTATGCAGCGCTTTTAAGCCTTATTTTTAGCCATACTGAGACGCTGTTATGCCAACCACGCTGTTTAAAGATTTCACCTTCGAAGCCGCCCACCATCTCCCGCATGTACCGGAAGGCCACAAATGCGGTCGCCTGCACGGGCACTCGTTCATGGTGCGCCTGGAAATTACCGGCGACGTGGATGCGCATACCGGCTGGGTAATGGACTTTGCCGAGCTGAAAGCGGCATTTAAGCCGGTGTATAACCGCCTCGATCATTACTATCTCAACGATATCCCGGGCCTTGAGAATCCGACCAGTGAAGTGCTGGCGGCGTGGATCTGGAATGAGATGAAACCGGTGCTGCCGCTGCTGAGCGCGGTGATGGTGAAAGAGACCTGCACCGCGGGTTGCGTGTATCGCGGCGAATAAGCGTGGTCTCACCTGCCCTCTTCCAGAGGGAGAAGGCAGGGCGAGGAAAAACGATCAGGCTATGTTCAGATACTTGTGGGTCTGCATCGACAGCCGCCAGTTGCGGGCGATACAGGTTTCAATGCACAGGCGCGTGGCGTCTTCTTTCTGACTGATCGGCTGAAGCGCAATCACGCGCTGCTTATGGTCATCAAGCGTCGCCAGTAACTCATCCAGCGCTTCGATATCGCGCATACGCCCTACCGGATGTTTCACTTCATCCGCACGCTCCAGCGCCTGGGCGAGCACGTCGTATCCGCCTTTCATGTTTACCTTCGGCGACACCGTTACCCAGGTGCCAGTGGTGCAACGCACATCGTGCGTACCGCTGGTTTCTATCTGGCAGCTGAAGCCGAGCGCTTCCAGCGCCATGGTCAGCGGCATCAGATCGTGAATGCAGGGTTCTCCACCGGTGATCACGACGTGGCGCGCGGTCCAGCCCTGACGCTCAATAATCGCCAGCAGCTCTTCACTGCTTGCTGCGCCCCACTTATCGCTCTCTTTGGTTTTGGCGAGCACGCTGTACAGCGACACTTCCCGATCGCTTAACTTGTCCCAGGTGTGTTTGGTATCGCACCAGGCACAGCCTACCGGGCATCCCTGCAAACGGATAAAAATGGCCGGAACGCCGGTGAAGTAACCCTCGCCCTGGAGAGTCTGGAACATTTCATTAATCGGGTACTGCATGATTCACTCTTGGTTGCGGTAAACCGTGATTATCGCAGAACTCAGCGCGGGGGTCATCTGTTGTGGCACCGACGCCCTGAGGCACCGGTGCCGGCTCGTTATGCAGAACGCTTAACGGACTGATTTATGCTTAAAATCGATAACCATGCGCCCTTTAATCTTCCCACTCTCCATTTCGTGGAAAATGGCATTGATGTCTTCGAGCGGGCGCAGCGTTACCGTCGGCTTCACCTTGCCTTCAGCCGCGAACTGGAAGGCCTCCGCCAGATCCTGACGCGTGCCGACCAGGGAGCCCACCACTTCAATACCGTCAAGCACCAGGCGAGGAATGTTCAGGCTCATGGATTCTGACGGCAAACCTACCGCCACGATACGCGCCCCGGCGCGCACGGCATCAACCGCGGAGTTAAACGCGGCTTTCGCTACCGCGGTGACAACGGCGGCATGCGCCCCGCCAGTCTGCTCCTGAATGATTTTCGCAGCATCGTCCGTGCGCGAGTTGATCACCAGGTCAGCGCCGCTCTCTTTGGCGAAATCGAGCTGTAAATCGTTAACGTCTACCGCGATGACCTTCGCATTGAACACGTTTTTCGCGTACTGCAGCGCAAGGTTACCGAGGCCGCCAAGCCCGTAAATCACAATCCACTGGCCCGGCTTGATGTTGGATACTTTGACCGCTTTGTAGGTAGTGACGCCCGCACAGGTAATGCTGCTGGCGGCGGCAGAATCGAGGCCATCCGGCACTTTTACCGCGTAATCGGCCACCACGATGCACTCTTCGGCCATGCCGCCGTCTGCGGTGTAGCCTGCGTTGGTCACGCTGCGGCACAGGGTTTCGTTCCCGCTGTTACAGTATTCACAGTGGCCACAACCACGGAAGAACCAGGCGACGCTGGCGCGATCGCCGGCCTTGAGAGAGGTCACGCCCGGCCCAACAGATTTCACGATACCGATGCCTTCATGGCCCAGCGTGCGGCCGGTGACATCACCGAAATCACCATTTTTAACGTGCAGATCGGTGTGGCATACACCGCAGCACTCCATGCTGAGTAACGCCTCGCCGTGCTCAAGCGGACGCACAGTTTTATCAATAATTTCAACGGAATGATCTTTGCTGACTACGGCTGCTTTCATCACTGTCTCCTTACCTGTTATTGATGACCCACCTACACTGAACCTCCTTTCAGTGAAGCGCAACTTTCCACCTTTGCGTAACTAAAGATTGAGAAGATGGCTACGTTTCGCCCATAAAAAAACCCGCCGAAGCGGGTTTTTCAACGTGAAGCGGCAGTAAAAATTACTGACCTTTCACTTCGCGCAGGCCGTTGAACGGTGCACGGTCGCCCAGAGCTTCTTCGATACGAATCAGCTGGTTGTATTTCGCAACGCGGTCAGAACGGCTCATGGAACCGGTTTTGATCTGGCCTGCAGCGGTACCCACAGCCAGGTCGGCAATGGTAGCGTCTTCAGTTTCGCCAGAGCGGTGAGAGATAACGGCAGTGTAGCCCGCATCTTTCGCCATCTTGATTGCAGCCAGGGTTTCAGTCAGAGAACCGATCTGGTTGAATTTGATCAGGATGGAGTTAGCGATGCCTTTGTCGATACCTTCTTTCAGGATCTTAGTGTTGGTTACGAACAGGTCGTCACCAACCAGCTGGATTTTGTCGCCCAGTACTTTGGTCTGGTAAGCAAAACCGTCCCAGTCAGATTCGTCCAGGCCATCTTCGATAGAGACGATCGGGTACTGTTTGGTCAGGTCTTCCAGGAAGTGGGTGAACTCTTCAGAGGTGAAGGCTTTGTTGCCTTCGCCAGCCAGCACGTATTTGCCGTCTTTGTAGAATTCAGACGCTGCGCAGTCCATCGCCAGGGTGATGTCTTTGCCCAGTTCGTAGCCTGCTGCTTTTACCGCTTCCGCGATAACAGCCAGCGCTTCGGCGTTGGAACCCAGGTTCGGCGCGTAGCCGCCTTCGTCGCCAACAGCGGTATTCATGCCTTTAGACTTCAGAACTTTTGCCAGGTTATGGAAAACTTCAGAACCCATACGGATGGCTTCTTTCACAGTTTTCGCGCCAACCGGCTGAATCATGAATTCCTGGATATCAACGTTGTTGTCTGCGTGCTCGCCGCCGTTGATGATGTTCATCATCGGCAGAGGCATGGAGAATTTGCCCGGAGTGCCGTTCAGCTCAGCGATGTGCTCATACAGCGGCTGGCCTTTAGAAGCAGCAGCTGCTTTAGCGTTCGCCAGGGAAACGGCCAGGATGGCGTTTGCACCGAAGTTAGATTTGTTCTCAGTACCGTCGAGGTCGATCATGATCTTATCGATGCCAGCCTGATCTTTGGCGTCTTTGCCAAGGATAGCCTGAGCAATCGGGCCGTTAACCGCGCCAACAGCTTTGGTTACGCCTTTACCCAGAAAACGGGATTTGTCGCCATCACGCAGTTCCAGCGCTTCGCGGGAACCAGTAGAAGCACCTGACGGAGCAGCAGCCATACCAACAAAACCGCCTTCCAGGTGAACTTCCGCTTCAACAGTCGGGTTACCACGGGAGTCGATGATTTCACGACCGATGACTTTAACGATCTTGGACATTGGGTTTTCCTCTAGCAAGTTAAACTAAAACTCCAGACAAACAACGCGCTTCCTTAACTGACACGCTGTAGCGGCTTTTGTTCACCGACCGGAAATATTGGCGATCGATGAAGCCTGCTACAGCGTGATGGGTATCGGCGTAAACGCCGCGTTGCCGTTATAACTGCTTGTTACTTCGCCTGACGCTTCTGGTACTCGCTCGCGGCTTTAACAAAGCCGGCAAACAGCGGATGCCCATCACGCGGGGTGGAAGTAAATTCCGGGTGGAACTGACAGGCAACAAACCACGGATGGTTCGGAACCTCGATGATCTCAACCAGCTGATCATCACCGGAACGGCCTGCAACATGCAGACCTGCTGCTTCAATTTGCTTCAGTAGCATATTGTTAACTTCGTAGCGGTGACGGTGGCGCTCGACGATAGTCGGCGTGCCGTACAGCTGACGTACGCGGCTCTCATCGGACAGCTGGCACTGCTGCGCGCCAAGACGCATGGTGCCGCCGAGATCGCTCTTCTCGGTACGTACTTCAACGTTGCCGTTCTCATCACGCCATTCGGTGATAAGCGCCACGACCGGGTATTTACAGTCTGGCACAAATTCCGTTGAGTTGGCGTCAGCCATACCCGCGACGTTACGTGCAAACTCCATCAGCGCAACCTGCATACCCAGGCAGATGCCAAGGTAGGGAATATTGTTCTCGCGCGCATAGCGTGCGGTCGCCACTTTACCTTCAACCCCACGGTAGCCGAAGCCGCCCGGGATAAGAATGGCGTCTAAATCTTTCAGTACTTCTACGCCGCGCGTTTCCACATCCTGGGAATCGATAAGCTTGATGTTGACGGTCAGACGATTTTTCAGCCCGCCGTGCTTCAGCGCTTCGATAACGGATTTGTACGCATCCGGCAGCTCGATGTATTTACCGACCATCCCGATGGTGACTTCACCTGACGGATTGGCTTCTTCGTAAATCACCTGCTCCCATTCTGCCAGATTTGCTTCGGCGCAGTTCAGGCTGAATCGTTTACAAATATAATCGTCCAGCCCCTGAGATTTCAACATCCCCGGAATCTTATAAATAGAATCAACGTCTTTCAGTGAAATAACCGCTTTTTCAGGCACGTTACAGAACAACGCAATCTTCGCGCGTTCGTTCGCCGGAACGGCACGATCGGAGCGGCAAATCAGAATATCAGGCTGGATACCGATAGAGAGCAGTTCTTTAACAGAGTGCTGGGTCGGTTTGGTTTTAACTTCACCGGCTGCCGCCATGTACGGCACCAGAGTCAGGTGCATGTAGAGGGTGCGCTCGCGGCCCACTTCTACCGCCATCTGACGAATAGCTTCCAGGAATGGCAGAGATTCGATGTCGCCGACGGTACCGCCGATTTCCACCAGCACCACGTCGTGGCCTTCGCCACCTTCAATGATGCGCTCTTTGATGGCATTAGTGATGTGCGGAATAACCTGAACGGTCGCGCCCAGGTAGTCGCCACGGCGCTCTTTACGCAGTACGTCAGAGTAGATACGGCCGGTGGTGAAGTTGTTGCGGCGGCTCATTTTGGTGCGGATGAAACGCTCGTAGTGACCGAGGTCAAGATCGGTTTCAGCGCCGTCTTCAGTAACGAACACTTCCCCGTGCTGAATAGGACTCATGGTACCCGGATCGACGTTGATATACGGATCGAGTTTCATGATGGTCACGTTGAGGCCACGGGCTTCAAGAATGGCTGCGAGGGAGGCTGCGGCAATGCCTTTACCCAGAGAGGATACGACCCCGCCGGTCACAAAAATATAGTTCGTTGTCATGCTGAACCTGAGAAGTTAGGTTTAAAAGACGGTGGATAACCAGGACGGGAAAGTAGTATACCCGAACAGCCTGGGCGCCACAAACTTTCCTTCGTCCGCGACCGGGCAGACTATGCTGGCGTTATGCAGTATTTTCCGCAGCCCGCCTCTCCCCGACCGTTGTTATTCATGCCGTTATCACGCTGTTAGCGCGCTAATGGCCCGCCTGGCACGCTTACATCACTGCCGCTGCGCTCCTGAGGCTCATGAAAATAGCCGCCTGGATAAAAATGTTTTTGACGTAAATCAACCGCTTGTCATTTAAGTTTTGGCCGCAAACCGGTTTCAGCGAAAAAACGCCTTAAATATCATATTCCTGCTGTTTAACCTGCTGCCAGGCGGCTTCCATCTGTTCAAGCGTAGCCTCACCCATTGCCAGCCCTTGCGCGGCTATGATGCTTTCAACCTGACGGAAACGGCGCTCGAACTTGCGGTTGGCTTTCTGCAGCGCAGTTTCCGCTTTTGCTCCAAGGTGGCGCGAAAGGTTCACCGTGGCAAACAGCAGATCGCCGATCTCCTCTTCCAGTTTTGCTTCCTCGATTACTGCCTGCTGCGCTTCGTGCATCACTTCATCGATCTCTTCATGCACTTTATCCAGCACCGGTCCGATAGAGTTCCAGTCAAATCCTACCGCCGAGCAACGCTTCTGGATCTTGTGGGCGCGCATCAGCGCCGGCAGGCTTTCGGGAATATCATCCAGCGCAGAGTGCTGGGCTTTCTCCGCGCGCTCATCGCTTTTGATCTGCTCCCAGCGCGCCAGCACTTCGGTGCTGTTTTGCGCTGTAGCATCGCCAAAAATATGGGGATGCCGGCGCTCCAGCTTGTCGCTGATGGCGGCACAAATATCATCAAAGTTGAAACGCCCTTCCTCCTGCGCCATCTGGGCATAAAACACCACCTGGAACAGCAGATCGCCCAGCTCGCCGCGCAGATCGTCAAAGTCTTCGCGCGCAATGGCATCCAGCACCTCATAGGTCTCTTCAAGGGTATAAGGCGCGATAGTGGCCCAGGTTTGCTCTTTGTCCCACGGGCAACCGGTTTGCGGGTCGCGCAGGCGGGTCATGATAGAGAGCAGGCGGTCAATTTGCGTCATGTGAAGTCCTTGCTGTTTCGCTGACGGAGCGCGCAATCGCGCTCCAGCCCCCTCCACTGAGGGGGCGGAAGAGTGATGGTCGAGAGAGATTATCCGCCGTGCAGGCGGCGCGCGTCGATAACATCCGGCACCTGATTGAGCTTACCCAGGACCCGGCCCAGCACCTGCTGGTTATAGATCTCGATGTCCATATCGATAGTCGCGAGCTGCTGGCGCGTGTCGGAGCGGCTGGTGACGCCGAGCACGTTGACCTTTTCATTCGCCAGAATGGTGGTGATGTCGCGCAGCAGGCCGCTGCGGTCGTTGGCGGTCACGCGCACCACCAGCGAATAGCCAGCGGAGTAGCTTTCGCCCCACACGGCATCAACAATACGTTCCGGCGCGTGCGACTGCAGATCAACCAGCTGGTCGCAGTCGGCGCGGTGAATGGAGATACCGCGCCCCTGGGTGATAAAGCCGACGATGTCGTCGCCAGGTATCGGCTGGCAGCAGCGCGCAATGTGGTGCATCAGGTTCCCGACGCCCTCCACCACCACGCGACCGTTATCCTTGCTGCGCCCCTGCGGCGCGTAGGTTTTTTGCTTCAGCTGACGCAGCGCTGCGGCGTCCTGCTCGGCAGCGCTCGGCTTGTTGAACTGCGACTGCAGGAAATTCACCATCTGGTTGAGACGAATATCGCCCCCGCCGATGGCCGCCAGCAGCTCATCAATTTCATTGAAGTTGTAACGCGGCAGCAGATGTTTTTCCGCTTCCTTCAGGCTGATGCCGAGGTGCGCCAGCTCGTCGTCAAGGATCTGCCGTCCGGCGATGATGTTCTTATCGCGATCCTGCTTACGGAACCAGGCGTGGATCTTTGAGCGCCCGCGGCTGGTCGTGACATAACCGAGGTTCGGGTTAAGCCAGTCGCGGCTCGGGTTAGGCTGTTTCTGGGTGATGATTTCGATCTGATCGCCCATCTGCAGCTGATAGGTAAAGGGCACGATGCGCCCGCCGATTTTAGCGCCAATGCAGCGGTGCCCCACATCGCTGTGAATGTGATAGGCAAAGTCGAGCGGCGTGGAGCCGGCGGGAAGATCCACCACATCCCCTTTCGGGGTAAACACGTAAACCCGGTCGTCGAACACCTGGCTGCGCACTTCATCGAGCATTTCGCCGGAGTCGGACATCTCTTCCTGCCAGGCGATCAGCTTACGCAGCCAGGCGATACGGTCTTCATGTCCGGTGCTGCCGCTACGCTGCGCGCCCTCTTTATACTTCCAGTGTGCGGCGACGCCCAGCTCGGCGTCTTCGTGCATCTGTTTAGTACGGATCTGAATCTCAACGGTTTTGCCGTCCGGCCCCAGCACCACGGTATGAATGGACTGATAGCCGTTCGGCTTCGGGTTCGCGACGTAATCGTCGAACTCGTCTGGCAGGTGGCGGAACAGCGTGTGGACGATGCCCAGCGCCGCGTAACAGTCCTGCAGACGCTCGGCAACGATACGCACCGCGCGCACGTCAAACAGCTCATCGAAGGCCAGATGCTTCTTCTGCATTTTGCGCCAAATGCTGTAGATGTGCTTCGGGCGGCCGTACACTTCGGCCTTCACGCCCTCTTCTTTGATGGTGCGGCGCAGCTGGCCGACAAACTCATCAATATAGTGCTCGCGATCGATGCGCCGCTCGTGCAGCAGCTTCGCAATGCGCTTGTATTCAGCAGGGTGAAGATAACGGAAGCAGTAGTCCTCCAGCTCCCATTTGAGCTGGCCGATGCCAAGACGGTTCGCCAGCGGCGCATAGATGTTGGTGCACTCTTTTGCCGCCAGCACGCGCTCATCTTCCGGCGCGTCTTTCACTTCGCGCAGGTGGGCAATTCGCTCGGCAAGTTTAATGACCACGCAGCGGAAATCATCCACCATCGCCAGCAGCATACGGCGGACGTTATCCACCTGATCCGAGGAAACGGCATCGGTGTGGGTGGCTTTAAGCTGGCGGATCGCGTCCATGTCGCGCACGCCGTGGATCAGGCTGACCACTTCCTTGCCGACCCGTTCCACCAGCTCGTCTTCGGTTACCACAGCGGCATCGGCCAGCGGGAAGAGCAGAGCAGCACGCAGCGTGTCGCAGTCCATACTGAGCATGGACAGGATCTCAACCATTTCTACGCCGCGCCAGAGCAGCAATTCAGCGTGCTGATGCCCCTGGGTTTGCTGTTCACAATAGACCCAGGTTTCGGCTAAGTATTCGCACGTCTGCGGGCTTGAAATACCGAGCGTTGCGATCCATTTTTCATGATCGAATTCGCCTGCCTGACTCAGATGTGCACTTCTTACCGCAACCATTGTCCTCTCCTTTCGGGACTACAGGTTTACCCGCATCGGCAAACCTCAACCACAAGGCGGAATCACGCATCCGCCCCTTTCCTGCTGTCTCACCGGCGTACCGACCATGCCGTTACGCTTTTTCGAATAACGCCATCGACTCAAGATGCCCAGTGTGCGGGAACATGTCCAGCATCGCCAGCCGCGTAATCTGGTATCCCCCCGCCCGCAGCGCGTCGCTGTCCCGGGCGAGGGTCGTTGGGTTACACGAGACATACACCACTTTTTCCGGAGCCAGACGTAAAATATGCTGCATAACGCCAGGCGCGCCGGCACGGGCCGGGTCCAGCAACACTTTGTTGAATCCTGCTGCCGCCCACGGCTGGCGCGTGACGTCCTCTTCCAGATTTTCGTGCCAGAAGGTCACATTCTGCAGCCCATTCCGGGCTGCATTCTCACGGCCTTTCTCCACCAGCGCAGCCACGCCTTCGACGCCGACCACTTCCTGCGCGCGCCGGGCGAGCGGCAGGGTAAAGTTGCCCATGCCGCAGAACAGATCCAGCACGCGATCCTGCGCGTTCACCGCCAGCCAGTCGATGGCCCGGGCCACCATCTGCTGATTCACCGCGTCGTTGACCTGGATAAAATCGCGCGGGCTGAAGGATAAGCGTAGTCCGTCTGATTCATACCAGGGAGCATCGCCGTTAAGCTGGGCTATTTTGTCGCTTTCCGCGGCCAGAAACAGGGAAAGCTGTTCGGAATGCGAAAAGCGTTCCAGTTTTTCGCGATCGGCCTCGCTCAGCGGTGCCAGATGGCGTAACACGATGAGTGGACCATTATCCGCCAGCACAAGTTCCACATGGCCGAGTCGCCGTACCGCGTGTAAATCGCTCAGGCAGTCACGCAGCGCCGGAAGCAGTGCCTCAAGACGGGGCGCCAGAATGGGGCAGTGATGCACATCCACCAGATCGTTCGATCCCGCCATGCGAAAACCCATTTGTAAACTTTGCTTACGTGGCGCAAAATTCAACCCGAGCCGCGCCCGGCGTCGGTAACCCCATGTCGGGCCTGAAATAATCTCATCAACCGGCTGGTGCATCATGCGGGCAAGCGCCCGCGCTTTACTGGACTGCTGAAGCGTCTCGCTGACGTGCTGCTGCTGGCAGCCGCCGCACACGTTGAAGTGCGGGCATGCCGGTGTGACGCGCTCGGGGCTGTGGGTAAGACGCTTTTTGACGCGTGCATGAGCAAACTGACGCTTTTCCTCGGTCAGGGTTACCTCAGCCGTTTCCCCGGGCAGCAGCCCGGCAATAAACAGCGCTTTACCCTGATGACGCGCCACGCCCTGGCCAAACGGGTCGAGATCGTCTGCGGTGACCGTAATGATATCGCGCGTAGTATTGCGACGTTTTGCTGAATAAAATTGCGCCATTGCGTTAATGTCTTAAATAATCTGAATGTTGCTGATTGTCCCATAACGGAACCCCATGACCAACTACAGCCTTCGGGCACGCATGATGATTTTGATACTGGCGCCCACGGTCCTCATCGGATTGATGCTAAGTATTTTCTTTGTGGTGCACCGCTATAACGACCTTCAGCAGCAGCTGGAGGACGCCGGAGCCAGCATCATCGAGCCGCTGGCGGTGTCGAGTGAATACGGGATGAACCTGCAAAACCGTGAGTCGATCCGCCAGTTGATTAGCGTGCTGCACCGTCGTCACTCCGACATCGTGCGGGCCATCTCCGTCTATGACAGCCAGAATAACCTCTTCGTCACCTCAAATTTTCACCTGAACCCCGCCGAGCTGCGTCTGCCGCCGGGCCAGGATATCCCTCAACAGTTAACGGTGACGCGCGCTGGCGATCGGCTGATCCTGCACACGCCAATTATCTCCGAACGCTATTCCCCGGATGAATCGGCCATAACTGCGGCCAAAATCAATAACAACACCCTCGGATACGTGGCGCTGGAGCTCGATCTTAAGTCGGTACGCCTGCAGCAGTATAAAGAGATATTTACCTCGTCAATGATGATGCTGTTCTGCATCGCGGTGGCGCTCGGCTTCGCCTGGCGGCTGATGCGCGACGTCATTGGCCCGATTCGTAATATGGTAAATACCGTTGACCGTATCCGCCGCGGGCAGCTTGACAGCCGGGTGGAGGGCTTCGTGCTCGGCGAGCTGGACATGCTGAAAAACGGCATCAACTCGATGGCGATGTCGCTGGCCGCCTATCACGAGGAGATGCAGCACAATATCGACCAGTCCACCTCCGATCTGCGGGAAACCCTGGAGCAGATGGAGATCCAGAACGTCGAGCTGGATCTGGCGAAGAAGAAAGCCCAGGAAGCGGCGCGCATTAAATCTGAGTTTCTTGCCAATATGTCGCATGAGCTGCGCACCCCGCTCAACGGCGTGATTGGCTTTACTCGCCTGATGCTGAAAACCGATCTCAATCCGACCCAGCGCGATTACCTGCTGACCATCGAGCGCTCGGCGAATAACCTGCTGGCCATCATCAACGACGTGCTGGACTTCTCGAAGCTGGAAGCGGGCAAGCTGATCCTGGAAAGCATTCCGTTCCCGCTGCGCGGCTCGCTGGATGAAGTTGTCACGCTGCTGGCGCACTCGGCCCACGACAAGGGACTTGAGCTGACGCTGAACATCAAAAACGATGTGCCGGACAACGTGATTGGCGATCCGCTGCGGCTGCAGCAGATCATCACCAACCTGGTAGGAAACGCCATTAAGTTTACCGAAAGCGGCAACATTGATGTGCTGGTAGAGCAGCGCTCCATCAGCAATAACAAAGTGCAGCTGGAGGTGCAGATCCGCGACACCGGTATCGGCATTCCCGAGCGCGACCAGTCCCGGCTGTTCCAGGCGTTTCGCCAGGCAGATGCCAGTATTTCCCGCCGTCACGGCGGTACCGGGCTGGGGCTGGTGATCACCCAGAAGCTGGTGAACGAAATGGGCGGCGACGTCTCCTTCCACAGCCAGCCGAATCGCGGCTCCACCTTCTGGTTTAACATCAACCTCGATCTCAATCCGAATGTGATAATCGATGGGCACGCCAAAGATTGCCTTGAGGGCAAGCGTATCGCCTACGTCGAGTCAAACGTTGCAGCGGCGCAGAGCACGCTGGATATGCTCGCGGCGACGCCGCTGAAGGTGATTTTCAGCCCGACCTTCTCCGGATTAGCGGATGAGCATTACGACATGCTGCTGATGGCCGTGCCGGTGACGCAGCGCGAAGAGATGGGGCTGCAAAAAGAGCGCTTCAAAAAAGCGGCTGCCATGACCGACTGCCTGCTGCTGGCGCTGCCCTGCCACATGCAGGTAAACGCCGAGGATCTTAAACACGGCGGTGCAGCCGGCTGTCTGCTGAAACCCATCACCTCCACGCGCCTGATGCCGTTGCTGATAGAACACTGCCGCAAACGTATTGCCTCGCCCCTTGAGAGCGCGGATAAGCAGCAGCTGCCGATGACCGTCATGGCGGTGGATGATAATCCCGCCAACCTGAAACTTATCGGCGCGCTGCTGGAGGATCACGTTGAACAGGTGGTGCTGTGTGAAAGCGGCCCCCAGGCGCTGGATAACGCGCGGACCAGGCTTTTCGATCTCATCCTGATGGATATTCAGATGCCGGGTATGGACGGCATTCGCGCCTGCGAGCTGATTCGCAAGCTGCCGCATCATGCCCATACCCCGATGATTGCGGTGACCGCCCACGCGATGGCCGGGCAGAAAGAGAAGCTGCTCAATGCCGGGATGAATGACTATCTGGCGAAGCCGATAGAAGAAGACAAGTTGCGCAGCCTGCTGCTGCGCTATCAGCCGGGCAATCTGATTAACCCGCCGACGGCTGTGGTACTGCCTGCACCTGTGCCGCAGGAGAAAGCGTGCAGCTTCGACTGGGCGCTGGCGCTGCGTCAGTCCGCGAATAAGCCAACCCTGGCGCGCGACATGCTGGGGATGCTGGTTGATTTCCTGCCGGAAGTGCGCGAGCGCATTGAGGCGCAGCTGGATGGCAACGCGACCGAGCCGCTGGTGGATATCGTGCACAAACTGCACGGCAGCTGCGGCTACAGCGGGGTGCCGCGCCTGAAGCAGATCTGCCATTTCATCGAACAGCAGCTGCGCACCGGCGTGGCACCGGAGGATCTGGAGCCAGAGCTGCTGGAGCTGCTTGATGAGATGGATAACGTGACCCGCGAGGCGCAGGCAATATTGCGGGATGGGGAATAACGCGGTGATAAAAAAGGCGGGTGCGCTACGCTTACCCGCCCTACGGGTGCTGATAATTAAAATAAGTGTCGGATAAAAAGGCGGGTGCGCGACGCGTGCCCGCCCTGCGATATTACTCAGACGTTAGCGCACCATGCAGGGGCGCTTGTTATCGAAGGTCCAGTCGGGGATCAGGTATTGCATAGACAGTGCGTCGTCGCGCGCGCCGAGACCATGCTTCTGGTACAGCTCGTGGGCTTTCATCACCTGGTCCATATCCAGCTCAACCCCCAGTCCCGGCGTAGTCGGCACCTGTACCATCCCGCCTTTGATCTCAAACGGTTGCTTCGTCAGACGCTGGTTGCCCTCCTGCCAGATCCAGTGGGTGTCGATGGCGGTGATCGTCCCCGGCGCGGCTGCCGCAACGTGGGTGAACATTGCCAGCGAAATATCAAAGTGGTTGTTGGAGTGTGAACCCCAGGTCAGGCCGAAATCATGGCACATCTGCGCCACGCGCACCGAGCCCTGCATGGTCCAGAAGTGCGGGTCTGCCAGCGGGATGTCAACGGACTGCAGCGACAGGGTATGGCCCATCTGACGCCAGTCGGTGGCAATCATGTTAGTGGCGGTCGGCAGCCCGGTCGCGCGGCGGAACTCTGCCATCACTTCGCGGCCCGAATAGCCCTGTTCTGCCCCGCACGGATCTTCTGCATAAGCGAGGACGCCACGCAGCTGCTTGCCAAGCGAAATCGCTTCGTTAAGCGACCAGGCTCCGTTCGGATCGAGGGTAACGCGCGCCTGCGGGAAGCGCTTCGCCAGTGCGGTTACCGCCTCCGCTTCTTCAGCGCCAGCCAGCACGCCGCCCTTCAGTTTAAAGTCGTTGAAGCCATACTTCTCATAAGCCGCTTCCGCCAGGCGCACCACGGCATCCGGGGTCATCGCCTCGTCATGGCGAATCCGATACCAGTCGCAGCGCTCGTCAGGCTGGCTCTGGTACGGCAGCGGCGTGCGGGTGCGATCGCCAATGAAGAACAGGTAGCCAAGCATCTCCACTTCACTGCGCTGTTGCCCGTCGCCCAGCAGGGAAGCGACGTTCACGCCCAGGTGCTGGCCGAGCAGATCGAGCATCGCGGCTTCAATGCCGGTGACCACATGAATGGTGGTGCGCAGATCGAAGGTCTGTAATCCACGCCCGCCTGCGTCACGGTCAGCGAAGGCCGCGCGCACTGCCGTCAGTACGTTTTTATATTCACCCAGCGCTTTCCCCACCACCAGCGCGGCGGCATCCTCCAGCGTCTGACGGATCTTTTCGCCGCCGGGGATTTCACCCACGCCGGTATGGCCGGCGTTATCGGTAATAATCACGATGTTACGGGTGAAGAACGGCGCGTGCGCCCCGCTCAGGTTCATCAGCATGCTGTCGTAACCGGCGACCGGAATAACCTGCATGCTGGTGACCACAGGCGTGCCCTGATATGTACTCATGGTAGTTTCCTTTTTCACAGCGAAGTTAGCGACCAAAGGCCGGACGTTTGCGATCGAATGTCCAGCCAGGTACCAGATACTGCATCGGACCGGCGTCGTTGCGCGCCCCGCCCGGAAGCTGTTTATACGCCGCGTGGGCGCGTTCAATCTGCTGCCAGTCCAGCTCGACGCCGAGGCCTGGGGCATCCGGCACGCGAATGGTGCCGTCCTTGATCTCCAGCGGTTCGCGGGTGAGGCGTGCTTCGCCCTCCTGCCAGATCCAGTGGGTATCAATGGCGGTGGGGTTGCCCGGTGCCGCCGCGCCGACGTGGGTGAACATGGCGAGCGAAATATCAAAGTGGTTATTGGAGTGACAGCCCCAGGTCAGCCCCCAGTCATCGCACAGCTGGGCCACGCGCACCGCGCCGGAGAGCGTCCAGAAGTGCGGGTCGGCCAGCGGAATATCCACTGCATTGAGCATCACCGCATGGCCCATTTCGCGCCAGTTGGTGGCGATCATGTTGGTGGCAACCGGCAGCCCGGTCGCACGGCGGAACTCCGCCATCACCTCGCGCCCCGAGTAGCCCTGCTCCGCGCCGCAGGGATCTTCGGCATAGGTCAGTACATCACCCAGCCCTTTGCACAGCGCAATGGCTTCATCCAGCAGCCAGGCCCCGTTGGGGTCCACGGTGATGCGCGCATTCGGGAAACGGTGTTTCAGCGCTTTTGCGGTTTCAATCTCCTGCTCGCCCGGCAATACGCCACCTTTGAGCTTAAAGTCTTTAAAGCCGTAGCGATCCTGTGCCGCCTCCGCCAGACGCACCACGGACTCTGCGCTCAGCGCCTCCTGATGGCGCAGGTGATACCAGGGGTGATCGCCCTTGCCCTGCTCCAGGTAAGGCAGATCGGTTTTGCGCCGATCTCCCAGGTAGAACAGGTAGCCCAGCACGGTTACCGCGTCGCGCTGTTTGCCCGGCCCGAGCAGCTCACACACCGGCACGTTGAGCGCTTTGCCGAGCAGGTCGAGCAGCGCGGCTTCCAGCGCCGCCACCGCATTCACCTTCAGCTCAAAGGTCCAGGCGCCCTTACCAAAGGTGTCGAAATCCGCCGACTGGTTGCCTTTGTGCACCTGCTGCACCACGCGGTTCAGGCGGGCAATCTCCTGCCCAACCACCTGCGGAATGGCGTCCACCAGCGTCTGGTAGATCACTTCCCCGCCCGGCGCTTCACCGACCCCGGTATTACCGGCGCTGTCGGTCAGCACCACGATATTGCGCGTAAACCAGGCGTTATGCGCCCCGCCGATGTTAAGCAGCATGCT
This sequence comes from Siccibacter colletis, assembly GCF_025914095.1. Lineage (NCBI taxonomy): Bacteria > Pseudomonadati > Pseudomonadota > Gammaproteobacteria > Enterobacterales > Enterobacteriaceae > Siccibacter > Siccibacter colletis. Next base: position 3,256,701 of record NZ_CP074352.1, read on the forward strand.
GTCCTGCCCGGCCACGGGGATCACTTTCATCTCCGTCACGCGCGGGCTTGCCTGAGTACTCATTGTTTCACCCCACTCTGTACTGGTTTCAGCTCAATACGCTTGATGTCGCCCACCAGCACCAGGTAGCTGAGGACCGCCACCAGGGCGTGAATACCGACGTAAATCAGCGCACCGTTAAAGGAGCCGGAAACACCGACGATGTACCCGATAGCGATAGGGGTGACGATCCCCGAGACGTTACCAAACATGTTAAACAGGCCGCCGCTCAGGCCGCTGATCTCTTTCGGTGCGGTATCTGCCATCACCGCCCAGCCCAGGGCTCCAATGCCTTTGCCGAAGAAGGCGAGCGCCATAAAGCCAACCACCAGCCATTCGGTGTCCACGTAGTTACAGATCACCATTGTGGTGGAAAGCAGCATGCCCAGCACAATTGGCGTTTTACGGGCGATATTGAGGGAGCCGGTGCGCCGCATCAGCCAGTCGGAGATCACCCCGCCGAGCACGCCGCCGATAAAGCCACACACCGCCGGCACCGAGGCGATAAGCCCCGCCTCCAGAATCGACATGCCGCGCGCCTGCACCAGATATACCGGGAACCAGGTGATGAAGAAGTAGGTCAGGGCATTGATGCAGTACTGACCGATATAGACGCCGATCATCATGCGCGAGGCCAGCAGTTGTTTGATCTGCCCCCATTTTTCGCGCATCGGCACCTGCACTTTGTGGTCGTTCTTCTGATCCATATTGATCAGCGCCCCGCCCTGCTCCATGTACTCCAGCTCCGCTTTATTCACGCCTGGATGGTTGTTCGGTTCATGGATCACTTTCAGCCAGATAAAGCTGATGATGATCCCGAGGCCGCCCATGAAGAAGAACACGTAGTGCCAGCCCACCGCGTGGGTCAGCCAGCCCATGATCGGGGCAAAGATAACCGTGGCGAAGTACTGCGCCGAGTTGAAGATGGCCACCGCGGTTCCCCTCTCCTGGGCCGGGAACCAGGCCGCCACAATACGGCTGTTACCGGGGAAGGAAGGGGCTTCTGCCAGACCTACCAGGAAGCGCAGGGTGAAGAGTGCGACGATAATGCCGAAGCCGTTAAAGACATCGACGAAGCCCTGCAACAGGGTGAAGAGTGACCAGATGAAGATGGACCAGAAGTAGACGCGTTTTGAGCCAAAGCGGTCAAGCAGCCAGCCGCCCGGGATCTGGCCGATAACATAGGCCCATGAAAACGCAGAAAAGACGTAGCCCATCCCGATGGGGTCAAGGCCAATCTCGCGCGCCATTTCCGACCCGGCAATGGAGAGCGTGGCGCGGTCGCCATAGTTAAATGAGGTGACGATAAACAGCATCACCACAATCCAATAGCGGGCGTTAGTGCGTTTCTCCGCCATCTGCGCCGCCTGGCTTACTGTATTCATTGTTGCACTCCTGAATTATAGCTTTGTCGCTACATTCATTCTGAACAGCACAACCTGTAGGGTAATCAGAATGAGGTGTGGGTGTTGTTGCAGTTTGCTCAGAGGACGCTCTGAAACCCTGCGTTTTTTGTAACCGGCTCGAAAAGTATATGAAGGGGGATTCACCCTCTCACCGTGCAGCCACACAACATTGCATGCCCATGCCGGGGGGATTTCTTGCATAAGCCCAAAGCGATGGGGAGTAGTTCACGAAAAATGAAACAGGTGCGGAAAAATGGCGGTATGGAAGTATGAAGGGCAAAACGTGTGACGGGCGTCGCTTGACGCGGATGTTTACCCGCTCCGGGCGGAGCGGGCATAAGCCATAAAAGGCGTTAGCTCAGTAGCGCGGCCCAGCGTTCAACCCACGGATTCGCCACGGTTTCCGGCTCGGGATGGTCCGCTGCATCGATAAACAGCGGCTCGCCGAGACGGGTCGCGCCCTGCTCCTGCAGCAGCGTATCAAACTTTTTCGCACCGCCGTTGAAGTGGGTATAGGAACTGTCGCCGAGACCAATCACGCCGTAGCGCAGTTCGGGCTGATGACCAATGCGCGCATGAATATCTTCATACAGCGGCACGATGCTGGAAGGCAGTTCGCCCTGACCGGTGGTGGAGGTGACCACCAGCGCGATTTTCTGGCGATACCCTTCCCAGTCGGCAAGCGTCGGATCTTCGAATACCCGCGCCTGGTGGCCCTGCTCGCTTAAAATTGCCTGCGCTTCTTCAGCGACCAGCAGCGCGTTTCCGTACATGGTGCCGACAAAAATGCCTACTTCTGCCATGAGTGACTCCTGATTAATCAACCTGCGTGCCGTCATCCTGACCGCTGACTTCGGGAAACTCAACCCTTTCGATTTCAGGGAGATGCCCGATCCAGCCAAAGTGTGACAGGGCGTCCATCCAGACGCGGTCCAGCCCGGCGTTAATTACCAGCGGCTCGCCGGTCACCGGGTGGGTGAGCATCAGGCGGCTGGCGTGCAGCATCAGACGGTTACAGCCGAAGTGCTCTGCCGCGGCGCGGTTCTGGCGCAGATCGCCGTGCTTAGAGTCGCCAATCATCGGATGGCGCAGGTGGGACATATGGCGACGCAGCTGGTGCTTGCGCCCGGTTTGCGGCTCCAGCTCCACCAGGCTATAGCGCGTGGTGGGATAGCGCCCGGTGGCGACGGGCATCTCTGTGGTTGCCAGCCCTTTGTAGTGAGTCACCGCCGGCTGGGGATCTTTATCGGCGCGGGAAAACTTATCGGCGATCTTATCCAGCTCCTCCACCAGCGGATAATCAAGCACCGCGTCGCCCTCAAGCCAGCCGCGCACCACAGCGTGATAGCGCTTCTGGATCTGATGCTGCTCGAACTGCTGCGACAGCAGACGACCGACGTCGCTCGACAGCCCCATCAGCAGTACTCCGGAGGTTGGCCGATCGAGACGATGGACGGTAAAGACGTGCTGACCAATCTGGTCACGCACTGTCTGCATCACCACTACTTTTTCATCGCGATCCAGCCAGCTGCGGTGTACCAGCCAGCCGGAGGGCTTGTTGACGGCAATTAGCCACTCGTCCTGGTAGAGGATTTCAATGGTCACGCGTCGTCACCGGCAAACAGCTTGTCGAGATCCAGCAGGACCACCAGCAGTTCATCGCGGCCAGCATGCGCCGCTTCCAGCGCCATTTCATAGTACGGCGCGACGGCGAAGGCGTTCGGTAACGGATGGCCGCCATCAAGCAGCGCGTGCATACGCGGCAGCAACACCCACTGCAGCCACTGGTGCGGCGTCAGGGTGTCCATGAAGAAGGGCTGGGTACTTTCAAAAGCGGAGGCGTCTGGCGCGACGGGCTGCCACTGCTGGTGCGCGCGCAATACCTCTTCAATCCGCATCAGCTGGCGGCGTATACGGTTATGGTGTTCCATGATGACCTGAACGTTCTAAAAAACAGACGCGAAGAATAGCACGAGCGTGCTGGCGGGAAAAAAACATAAAAAAGGGAGCACTGCTTTAGCAGTGCTCCCGGTTTCGTTTTGCAGCAGTCCGGCTACATGGTTGCTCCCTGCTCATCCATGAAAACTTTTCCTGTGGTCTCCTGACCGACAATCCTTGTACCGCATCCTGCGCATATCATCCTGACATTTAATGTGTGTCACCCCCCTGACACATCATCCCTGGTCATCCTGACCCGCCGAAACTCCTCTCGGCTCCCAATCTCCTTCCTGGAGGTGTCCCTTACGCCGTCCTGCGTTATCCTCTGCTTCAATCCCGAAGCTCTTCCCTGCTGCACCTTCTGGTGTGTCCTGCTTAACGCAGCGTCATCATCCTGATGTTCGCTACATTTGCTCAACGTCCTGTTGGCGAGGTATAGAATCCTTGATTACGGCCAGGCTTACAAGCCACCTTAGGATAAATCCGGGGGTCACGTTTCGTTTGAAAGAGAGGGGAATTACATTAATTCATTGAAATTAAAGGATAATATTTATTATCGCTTCTTCATCCTTTTCTTACAAAGCATCGATCTCTCACAAGGCTTGTAAGAGATCTCTCACAAACCCGTGAGCAAACTGGACTACACCTCAGGCGTGAGACTTGAAAGGAACAGCGCCAGCGATGGCGAAAGACGGGTGCGCTGCTTAGCGCCGAGCTTTTCGTGCAGCACTTCGCCGGTAAGATTACAGACGGAAATAACCTCCGTTTCCTCCTCCAGCGTGGCGATGAACAGCGTCGGACTCAGCTTGCGGCGCTTCTGCGTGACCAGATGACCGATCTGGTTTTCCTGCAGGCGAACCAGATCGTCTTCGCTCCAGACCTGCAGCAGCGTCAGCACCATACCATCAAACCGCGCGGGCATATCCCCGGCGAACTGCGTGGTATAAAACGCGTGAACTGTGGGTTGTAGCAAAATATCGAGGGCTTTTTCAACCCCGTTTAACCGCGGTTCGCCGTTAAAGGGCGCGGGCTGCCATAATACGCTTTCCTGCAGGCTGGTGACGATACAGGGCGACGGCACGCCGTACAGGGCTTCACTGGCAGGCAGGGTGCCGTGTTTTTCCCGAAAGGCATCAGAATAACGCCCGGTAAACTCCCGCAGTGCCTGTTGTACTTCACTCTCCACGCCGTTCATCCTCATCGTCTGGTACACTAGTGCGAACGCCATATACTACCTGCTTTATTACGGTGACACATGTCCTCTTATGAAAATCATCAGGCGCTGCAAGGCCTGACGCTCGGTAAAACAACCGACTACCGCGACGTTTACGATGCCACGCTACTGCAACCGGTGCCGCGCAGTATGAATCGTCTGCCGCTGGGCCTGCTTGACGATGCCCTACCGTTTCACGGCGGCGATATCTGGACGCTGTATGAGCTCTCATGGCTCAACGCGCGCGGCCTGCCGCAGGTCGCCGTCGGCCAGGTCGAGCTGAATGCCAACAGCGTTAATCTGGTGGAATCGAAAAGCTTCAAGCTCTATCTCAACAGCTTTAACCAGACGCGCTTCGCTTCGTGGGATGACGTAAAAGACACGCTGCAACGCGACCTCAGTGCCTGTGCGCAGGGTGATGTAAACGTTGCGCTGTTCCGTTTGTCCGATATCGAAGGGCAGCCGGTGGCGCGCTTTGAGGGCGAGTGCATCGACGACCAAGATATCGCTATCGACAACTACGCGTTCAACGCCGACTACCTGCAGGGCGCTGCGGGCGACGAGGTGGTTGAGGAGACGCTGGTCAGCCATCTGCTGAAATCCAACTGTCTGATCACCAATCAGCCGGACTGGGGCTCGGTGCAGATCCGCTATCGCGGCGCGAAAATCAACCGTGAGAAGCTGCTGCGTTATCTGGTGTCGTTCCGCCATCACAACGAGTTCCACGAGCAGTGCGTCGAGCGGATTTTTAACGACCTTCAGCGCTTCTGCCAGCCGGAAGCATTAAGCGTTTATGCGCGCTATACCCGTCGCGGCGGGCTGGATATCAATCCGTGGCGCAGCAACGTACCCTACACGCCGGCTATCGGACGACTGGTGCGTCAGTAATCGCCGCAAATATTGTGTATGGCGAGTTGTTAAAGTGAAGTGAGCAGGGCTATTGTAACTCCAGGGCGCGGCCTTCATCGCCCCATAAGGAGATAGCTTGATTACACATATTAGCCCGCTTGGCTCAATGGATATGCTGTCGCAGCTGGAAGTGGACATACTGAAGCGCACCGCCAGCAGCGATCTGTACCAGCTTTTTCGTAACTGTTCCCTCGCCGTACTTAATTCTGGTAGCCTGACCGACAACAGCAAAGAGCTGCTGTCGCGCTTCGAAAATTTCGATATCAACGTGCTGCGTCGCGAACGCGGCGTCAAGCTTGAGCTGATTAACCCACCGGAAGACGCCTTCGTTGACGGGCGTCTGATCCGCTCGCTGCAAGCTAACCTGTTCGCGGTACTGCGCGATATTTTGTTCGTCAACGGACAAATCAGCAGCGCGGGCCGCTTCCAGCACCTCAACCTCGAAGATTCCACCCACATCACCAACCTGGTATTCTCGATCCTGCGCAACGCCCGGGCGCTGCACGTCGGCGAAGCGCCGAGCATGGTGGTATGCTGGGGCGGACACTCGATTAACGAGAAAGAGTACCTCTATGCGCGCCGCGTCGGCACCCAGCTTGGGCTGCGCGAGCTGAATATCTGCACCGGCTGCGGGCCTGGCGCGATGGAAGCGCCGATGAAAGGTGCCGCCGTGGGCCACGCGCAGCAGCGCTATAAAGAGGGCCGTTTCATCGGCATGACCGAGCCGTCGATTATCGCGGCCGAGCCGCCAAACCCGCTGGTCAACGAGCTGATTATCATGCCGGACATTGAAAAACGTCTGGAAGCCTTCGTGCGTATCGCCCACGGCATTATTATTTTCCCCGGCGGCGTTGGCACCGCAGAAGAGCTGCTCTACCTGCTCGGTATCCTGATGAACCCGCACAACGATAATCAGGTGCTGCCGCTGATCCTCACCGGCCCGCGCGAGAGCGCTGATTATTTCCGCGTACTGGATGAGTTCATCGTCAGCACGCTCGGGGAGCAGGCGCGTCGCTATTACACCATCATTATTGATGATGCCGCTGAGGTGGCGCGTCAGATGAAAAAAGCGATGCCGCTGGTAAAAGAAAACCGTCGCGAAACCGGCGATGCTTACGGCTTCAACTGGTCGATCCGCATCGCGCCGGACCTGCAGGTGCCGTTTGTGCCGACCCACGAAAATATGGCGAATCTCAATCTCTACCCCGATCGCCCGGCGGAACAGCTGGCGGCCGACCTGCGTCGCGCGTTCTCAGGCATTGTTGCCGGCAACGTGAAAGAGGTGGGTATCAAAGCGATTGAAACCTGGGGTCCGTATAAAATCCACGGCGATCGGCAGATGATGCTGCGCATGGATGACCTGCTCCAGGGTTTTGTCGCGCAGCACCGCATGAAACTTCCCGGCACGGCTTATATCCCCTGCTACGAAATTTGTACCTGATCCCGCTCGCGGACGGCACCCTGTCGTCCGCTTTTTATCCATACGCAAAACTTATCTTTCGACGCCTTTCCTGCGCTGACTCTCGCCATAATTATTCAGTAAGTTGATTTTATACTGACTGAATATGCTGCTTAATCTCATGAATAAAGATAAATATCTGAATCTGCCTGCCGCAGCGTTTATTGCTTTCGCCATTGGTGATAGCCTTCGCGCCAATATAATGTTGAAGAATTCACCCCTTGCGGTCGATTGATCTAAAAACAGCCGCACAGAGAGCGGATTATTGCAATTGAGATCGGGATCACTGATAGATTGATAACTTATATGTATCTTTCCGCCCGCCAACAATTACGGGTGAAAATTATAAAAATACGACCCGAAACACTATTTCATATTAAAGACTGAACATATTTCACCATATTTGGCTATTAAATCGGCAATTTACTTCCTCCAGGAGAAAAAATGGAAACCACTCAAACCAGCACGGTTGCTTCCGTCGAGTCGAAAAGCGGATGGCGCAAGACCGACACGATGTGGATGTTGGGCCTCTACGGGACCGCCATCGGCGCAGGCGTGCTGTTCCTGCCTATCAACGCCGGTGTTGGCGGCATGATCCCGCTGATCATCATGGCAATTCTTGCCTTCCCGATGACCTATTTCGCCCACCGCGGCCTGACCCGCTTTGTGCTGTCCGGTAAAAATCCGGGCGAAGACATCACCGAAGTAGTAGAAGAACATTTCGGTGTTGGCGCCGGTAAAGTCATTACCCTGCTCTATTTCTTTGCGATTTACCCGATCCTGCTGGTTTACAGCGTGGCGATCACCAATACCGTGGACAGCTTCATTACCCACCAGTTGGGCCTGGTGTCCCCGCCGCGTGCCCTGCTCGCGCTGATCCTGATTATCGGTATGATGACCATCGTGCGTTTCGGTGAGCAGATGATCGTAAAAGCGATGAGCGTGCTGGTGTTCCCGTTTGTTGCCGCCCTGATGCTGCTGGCCTGCTACCTGATCCCGCAGTGGAGCGGTGCCGCGCTGGATACCCTCTCTTTCAGCAGCGCAAGCACCACCGGTAACGGCCTGTGGATGACCCTGTGGCTGGCAATCCCGGTGATGGTGTTCTCCTTCAACCACTCCCCGATCATCTCCTCCTTCGCCGTCGCGAAGCGTGAAGAGTACGGTGTGGATGCTGAGAAGAAGTGCTCTAAAATTCTGGCGTTTGCCCACATTATGATGGTGCTGACCGTGATGTTCTTCGTGTTCAGCTGCGTGCTGAGCCTGACGCCTGCCGATCTGGCTGCCGCCAAAGAGCAGAACATCTCGATTCTCTCCTACCTGGCAAACCACTTTAACGCGCCGATCATTGCCTGGATGGCACCGATTATCGCCATTATCGCCATTACCAAATCCTTCCTCGGCCACTACCTGGGCGCGCGTGAAGGCTTCAACGGCATGGTGATTAAGTCTCTGCGCGGTAAAGGCAAAACCATCGAAGTTAACAAGCTGAACCGCATTACTGCGGCGTTCATGCTGGTCACCACCTGGATTGTGGCGACGCTGAACCCGAGCATTCTGGGGATGATTGAAACCCTGGGCGGCCCGATCATTGCGATGATCCTGTTCCTGATGCCGATGTATGCTATTGCCAAAGTTCCGGCGATGCGCAAGTACAGCGGCCACATCAGCAACCTGTTCGTAGTCATCATGGGCCTTATCGCAATCTCTGCGATCTTCTACTCCCTCTTCAGCTAAGTCTTTAGCGCCGCCGCCCGGCGGCGCTTCTTCCATCCTTCTTTTCTCGTCATGGACGCATCATGATTAGCGTATTTGATATTTTCAAAATCGGCATTGGTCCTTCCAGCTCGCATACCGTCGGGCCGATGAAAGCGGGTAAACAGTTCGTGGACGATCTGGTTGCTCAGGGTTTGCTGCTCAACACGACCCGCGTCGTGGTCGATGTGTACGGCTCGCTGTCGCTGACCGGCAAGGGCCACCACACCGATATCGCCATTATTATGGGCCTCGCCGGCAACCTGCCGGACACGGTGGATATCGACGCCATTCCGGGCTTTATTCAGGATGTGAACACCCACTCACGTCTGATGCTGGCCCAGGGGCAGCATGAAGTGGAGTTCCCGGTAGACCAGTGCATGGTGTTCCATGCCGATAACCTCTCGCTGCACGAGAACGGCATGCGCATTACTGCCCTGGCTGGCGAACAGGTCATCTACAGCCAGACGTATTACTCCATCGGCGGCGGATTTATCGTTGATGAAGCGCATTTCGGGCAGAGCAGCGACAGCGACGTAGCGGTGCCTTATCCCTACAAAAACGCGGCCGACCTTCAGAAACACTGCAACGATACCGGCCTGTCGCTCTCCGGCCTGATGATGAAAAACGAGCTGGCGTTGCATACCCAGCAGGAGCTGGATGCACACTTCGCCAGCGTCTGGGCGGTTATGCACGGCGGGATTGAGCGTGGCACCACCACTGAGGGCGTGTTGCCCGGCAAGCTGCGCGTTCCGCGCCGTGCGGCCGCGCTGCGCCGCATGCTGGTGAGCCAGGATAAAACCAACGTCGACCCGATGAGCGTAGTGGACTGGATCAACGTCTTTGCGCTGGCGGTTAACGAAGAGAACGCAGCGGGCGGACGCGTGGTAACCGCGCCAACCAACGGTGCCTGCGGCATTGTTCCGGCGGTGCTGGCGTACTACAACAAGTTTATCCGCGAAGTGAACGCTAACTCTCTGGCACGCTACATGCTGGTTGCCAGCGCCATTGGGTCGCTCTATAAGATGAACGCTTCGATCTCTGGCGCTGAAGTAGGCTGTCAGGGCGAAGTGGGGGTGGCCTGCTCTATGGCAGCCGCAGGGCTTGCCGAGCTGCTCGGCGCCAGCCCGGCGCAGGTGTTTATCGCCGCGGAAATCGGCATGGAGCACAACCTTGGACTGACCTGCGACCCGGTCGCCGGCCAGGTTCAGGTACCGTGCATCGAGCGTAACGCGATTGCCGCCGTGAAAGCGGTAAATGCCGCCCGCATGGCGATGCGCCGCACCAGCGATCCGCGCGTCTGCCTCGATAAAGTCATTGAAACCATGTACGAAACCGGCAAAGACATGAACGCCAAGTACCGCGAAACCTCGCGCGGTGGCCTGGCGCTGAAGATCGTCGCCTGCGACTGATATCCGTCCTCCTCTGCCCGCCACGGGCAGAGGAATTTGCGCGCCGCTTTCCCGTTTTACACTTCCCCCCTGGCCTGACCGGGCCATAAAATGCCACACTTACGCCACTCTGTTATGCAGGAAGCGCCCGCTGTGTCCGTACATTTATTAATTGTTGATGCCTTAAACCTGATCCGCCGTATCCATGCCGTGCAGGGTTCCCCGTGCCGCGACGGCTGTCTGAGCGCGCTGGAACAGCTGCTGGTACAAAGTAATCCGACCCACGCGGTGGCGGTATTTGATGACGACGCCCGCAGCAGCGGCTGGCGGCATCAGCTGCTTGCCGATTACAAGGCCGGACGCACGCCGATGCCGGACGATCTGGTGGCTGAGATGCCGCGCCTGCGCGAGGCGTTCATCGCCCGCGGCGTCGCCTGCTGGCATTCGGAGGGCAATGAAGCCGACGATCTGGCGGCGACGCTGGCGGTAAAAATCGCCGGGGCCGGTCACGAAGCGACGATCGTTTCCACTGATAAAGGCTACTGTCAGCTGCTGTCTCCGACCATTCGCATCCGCGACTATTTCCAGAAACGCTGGCTCGATGTGCCCTTTATCGCCGCAGAATTTGGCGTCGCTCCTCAACAGCTACCTGATTTCTGGGGGCTGGCGGGGATCAGCAGTAGCAAAATTGGCGGCGTAGCGGGTATCGGCCCGAAAAGCGCCACGCAGCTGATTACTGAATTCGGCACGCTGGAAAACCTGTATGCCCGGCTGGATGCCGTCCCGGAGAAGTGGCGTAAAAAGCTGGAAGCGCACCGCGACAGCGCTTTCACCTGCCGTGAAGTGGCGCGTCTGAGAACGGATTTACAGCTCGACGGGAATCTGCAACAGCTGCGGTTAGCCCGGCACGCCTGAAGGGAAAGTCATACCCGCGGGCAGAGTTTAGCGGTAGAGGATGTGCGACGCGCACCCGACCGTAAAAGTGGGTGCGCGTGAGAGGAGAAAGCTTATCGCTCGTCGCGACGACCGCCGACGGCGGCCCACATGCGGCGCACGTGCACCGTCACTTCTTCGCGATCGTGATAGAGCTGGCGCGCCTGAATCTGGGCTGCAATGCCTTGGGATTCAAGCTGTTCCCGCAGCGAGGCAAGGTTTTGCGACACCTCTTCGTAGCGCTTTTTCATGGGCAGCTTGAGGTTAAAAATGGTTTCGCGGCACCAGCCGTTCACCAGCCACTGCGCCATCAGCGCCGTAACCTTGGCCGGCTTCTCCACCATATCGCACACCATCCAGGAGATGTTGCTGCGCGTCGGACGATAGCGGAAACCATCTTCACGCAGCCAGGTCACCTGCCCGGTATCCATCAGGCTCTGGGCCATCGGGCCGTTGTCTACTGATGCGACCCACATGTTGCGTTTCACCAGCTGATAGGTCCAGCCGCCCGGACAGGCACCCAGGTCCACGGCGTGCATGCCGTTGGCCAGACGCTCATCCCACTCGTCGGCCGGAATAAACACGTGAAACGCCTCTTCCAGCTTAAGCGTAGAACGGCTTGGCGCATCGGACGGGAAGCGCAGACGCGGAATACCCATATAAAACGGCGAATTGTTGGTGCTCAGCGAGTAGCCGGTATAGCAGCAGCCCGGCGCGATAAAGAACACGTGCACCACCGGACGCTTCGGGGTTTCATAGTTAGTCAGCACCTTCGCCTCGCGCAGTGCGGCACGCAGCGGGACGGTGAATTTACGGCAGAACTTCATCAGCTCTTTGCTTTCGTTGGTGTCTGCAACCTCAACCCGCAGATCGCCGCCCTTCTCCACCACGCCCTGCAGCATGCCGACGATGGGAGAAATACGGTCTTCCGGCGGCAGATCGGTAAGCAGTTCACCGGCGATAAACATCTGGCGAGCGAAGATCAGCGAGCTGAACGGCAGATCGCGCCCCAGTTTTTCCGCATCGTCAGGCTGGTAGCATTCAAACACCACGTAGCCGGAGTTCTCCTTCACGCGGGCAAAACCATACACCTCAAGCCGAGCGGCTTTATCAGTGATCTCTGCCGCACACTCTTTTTCAAATCCCTGGCGGCAGTACAAAATAACTTTATTCATTCACAGAGCCTTTACGCTTAAGACGCAGCGCGCCGATTAACATCAACACCCAACCGGCAAGGAAGCTGACGCCGCCAACCGGCGTCACGAAGGCCCACAGACGCAGATGCGACAGCGCGAGGCAGTAAAGGCTGCCGCTGAACAGCACGGTACCCAGCGCCATAAATACGCTGCTCCAGTAAAACCAGATACTGATCCGGCGCTGCATAGCCACCGCCAGACCAAAAATTGCCAGCGTGTGGAATGCCTGGTACTCAAGCCCGGTCTGAATCCATCCCATCTCGACAACGCCGAGCGTCTTGCTCAGCACGTGCGCGCCAAACGCGCCCAGGGCAACAAAAATAAAGCCACTCACCGCGGCGAAAATCAGCATGAAACGGCTGGTCATGGTGGTTATAACCCTAAAGTAAGGCGTGCAGCGCACGCGAATCTGTTATTGCTCGTAGCGAAAGCGAAATTTTTCTTGTTCACTGGCCGCTTTCGCCAGGATCCATTGGCGGAAGGCCGCTATTTTACCCAGTTCTGCCTGGCTGTCATGACAAACCAGATAAAAGGCATTTTTACTCACCAGCACATCGTTAAACGGGCAGACCAGACGCCCGGCCTCTATTTCCGTCTGCGCCATCACGTTATTCGCCAGCGCAATCCCCTGACCGTGGATGGCAGCCTGCAGTACCATCGCGCTATGGCTGAAGATCGGCCCCTGCTGGACGTTGATATGAGTAAGACCCAACTGGCGGGTATAAGTTTGCCAGTCGCGGCGCGAAGCGTCATGCAATAACGTGTGCTTTTCGAGGTCCTGCGGCGTTTTCAGCGGTTTGTCGCCGGTAAGCAGCAGCGGCGAGCACACCGGCAGCAGATATTCTGCGTAAAGTTTCTCCACGCGCAGCCCCGGCCAGTTGCCGCGACCGTAAAAAATCGCCACGTCGACATCGTCGGCCAGCTTGTCCTCTTCCCGGTCTACCGCCTGGATACGAACGTCGATTCCCGGATAAGCTGAGTTAAAGCTTGAGAGACGTGGCACCAGCCAGTGAATGGCAAAACTGGGTAACAAACTGACCGTTAAGGCACCGCGCGCGCTCCTTGCCTGCAGCTTGCGCGTTGCCTCATTTAGCTGGGAAAAAATCTCTTTGATATCCTGGAAATAGCTCTGCCCCTCTTCGGTGAGCAGCAGCGAACGGTTGCGTCGACGGAACAGCTTTATCCCTAAAAAGTCCTCTAATGACTTAATCTGGTGGCTTACTGCGGCCTGCGTGACGAAAAGTTCTTCGGCCGCTTTGGTGAAACTGAGGTGGCGGGCGGCGGCATCAAAAACACGTAATGCATTCAGTGGTGGTAATCGCTTGGACATGGCGTCAGAGTTCAATTGTTAACAGCAATTAACAAACAGGAAACAACAGGTTACCTATTAGTTTTTTTTATCTGAGCCATTATAAATTGTCCGTTGAGGTTGCACCAGCAAATACCTATAGTGGCGGCACTTCCTGAGCCGGAACGAAAAGTTTTTTAGGATGAGAGTTCTGAAGGGCTTTTGGCTTACGGTTGTGATGTTGTGTTGTTGTGTTTGCAATTGGTCTGACGTTTCAGACCACGGTAGCAACGCTACCCATTTTCACTTCCTGTACATTTACCCTGTCTGTCCATAGTGATTAATGTAGCACCGCAAAATTGCGGTGCTTTTTTTTGCCTGCAGATTAGTCTTCCAGCGCGACCATCTCTTTAACATCGGTGCGGTTAATCTGCTGCTTGTTGCCGTTAGCATCTTTGTACTGAATCATGCCGGTATCATTGTCGGTAGTCGGTTTGCCGTCAGAGACAATGGTGCGGCCATCATTGGTGTGCATTACATAGTTCGGACCTGAGCAAGCTGCGAGTGCAAAGGTCATCATACATGCTGAAACTACAGCGGCTGCCTTATTCATAATTCTTCTCCTTGTAGACACAAATACTATGTATGCCTCTTTTGCTAAGAGGCCAGAACATTCACCTGACACTTTTCAGCATAACCTGCTTTTACAACTTCGCCAGGTGAAACGGACAATTCCGATGGTTATCAATAGCCTTGTGCGATGCAGGAAAATGGGCGACGATCGTGGGAATGACACGAGGAATATCATGAAAGCATTCAGCCCGGCCCGTTTTCGCGCGCAGTTCCCTGCGCTGGCCGATGCGGGCGTCTATCTCGACAGCGCCGCCACCGCCCTGAAACCGACGGCGGTCATTGAAGCCAGCCGCCAGTTCTACAGCCTCAGCGCCGGGAACGTACACCGCAGCCAGTTCGCAGAGGCCCAACAGCTTACCGGCCGCTACGAAGCCGGACGTGCCGCCGTGGCCCGTCTGTTAAATGCCCCGGAAAGCGAGAGCGTTATCTGGACGCGCGGCACCACCGAGGCCATCAATATGGTGGCGCAGTGCTGGCTGCGCCCGCGTCTTCAGCCGGGCGATAACATTATCGTCAGCGAAGCCGAGCATCACGCCAATCTGGTGCCCTGGCTGATGGTGGCGCAGCAGACCGGCGCAACCGTGGTGAAACTGCCCATCGGTCCAGACCGTCTGCCCGCGCTGGAGCAGCTCCCGGCCCTGCTTAACGACCGCACTCGCCTGCTGGCGCTCGGTCAGATGTCCAACGTTACCGGCGGCTGCCCTGACCTGGCGCGCGCCATTACGCTTGCCCATGCCACAGGCGTAAAGGTAATGGTCGACGGCGCTCAGGGCGTGGTGCATTGCCCGCCGGACGTGCAGCAGCTGGATATCGACTTCTATGCTTTCTCAGGCCATAAGCTGTACGGCCCGACCGGCATCGGCGTGCTGTACGGCAAGCGCGAGCTGCTGGAAGAGATGACCCCGTGGCTCGGCGGCGGCAAGATGATCGTTCGCGTCTCCTTTGACGGCTTCGACACCCAGCCGCTCCCCTGGCGTCTGGAGGCCGGGACGCCCAACGTGGCGGGGGTTATCGGCCTGAGCGCGGCGCTGGAGTGGCTGCAGGACATCGACCTGACCGAGGCGGAAAACTACAGCCGCGGTCTGGCGACGCTGGCCGAAGCCGCGCTCTCCAGCCGCCCCGGCTTCCGCTCGTTCCGCTGCCAGGATTCCAGCCTGCTGGCGTTTGATTTTGACGGCATTCACCACAGCGATCTGGTCACGCTGCTGGCTGAATCCGGCGTGGCGCTGCGCGCCGGGCAACACTGCGCCCAGCCGCTGCTGGCGGCCCTGGGAGTCAGCGGCACGTTACGTGCCTCCTTTGCGCCCTATAATACCCGTCAGGATGTCGATGCGCTGGTAAACGCCATCGACCGCGCACTTGAAATACTGGGGGATTAAATGACAGGTACTTCGCTCGCCGGCCACCCGTTCGGCACCACGGTCACGGCGGACACGCTGCGCCAGACTTTTTCACCGCTGACGCAGTGGGAAGACAAATACCGGGCGCTGATCATGCTGGGCAAACAGCTTCCAGTGCTGCCTGAAGAGATTAAACAGCGCACCACGGAGATCCCCGGCTGCGAAAACCGCGTCTGGCTGGGACACGATCGGCTGCCGGACGGCTCGCTGCACTTCTATGGTGACAGTGAAGGGCGCATCGTGCGTGGATTACTGGCGGTGTTACTGACGGCGGTAGAGGGTCAGCCTGCGTCGCTGCTACGGGAGCAGGACCCGCTGGCGCTGTTTGACGAACTGGGGCTGCGGGCGCAGCTCAGCGCCTCGCGAAATCAGGGGTTGGCTGCGCTGGCGGCGGCGGTACAGCAGGCCGCGCGCCAGGCTTGATGCGTATTACGCAGCGGCGTCGCGCGCCGCTTTGGCCAGCAGCTTTTTCAGCGCGTGGGAAACGGCGATAAATCCAAAGGTCGCCGTGACCATCGTCGCCGCCCCAAAGCCCGAGGCGCAGTCCATGCGTTTCGGCCCTTCCGCCGTACCTTTTGCGGCACACACCGAACCATCCGCCTGCGGGTAGACCAGCGCTTCAGTTGAAAATACGCAGTCGACGCCCAGCTTCCCTTTACTGTTTTTCACCACGCCGAAATCGCTTTTCAGCCGCTCGCGCAGCTTTGCCGCCAGCGGATCCTGAATGGTCTTCGCCAGGTCGGCCACCTGAATCTGCGTCGGATCGATTTGCCCGCCAGCCCCACCGGTGGTCACCAGCGGGATCTTGTAGCGACGGCAGTACGCGATCAGCGCCGCTTTCGGACGGACGCTGTCAATGGCGTCGATAACATAGCTGAAGCCCTGATTCATCAGGGCGGCAACGTTATCCGGCGTTACAAAATCGTCCACCACGGTAACGCGGCACTCCGGGTTAATCTGGCGAATACGCTCGGCCATCACTTCCGCTTTCGCCACGCCCACGGTATCGCGCAGGGCGTGGATCTGGCGATTGGTATTGGTGACGCAGACGTCATCCATATCAATCAGCGTGATGGCGCCAATGCCGGTACGCGCCAGCGCCTCGGCGGCCCAGGAGCCTACGCCACCGATGCCGACCACGCAGATATGGGCGGCCGCAAAGTGGGCCAGCGCAGATTCGCCATATAAACGTGCCGTACCGCCAAAGCGCTGGCGCCAGGCGTCGGTGAGAACAACAGACATGAAAAACCTCGGAAAGTGAATTCGTAAGAAAGTAAACGCGCGGATGACGGAGGCCAGTGGCCTCCGCCACGGTCATCAGCCGCTAAAGACGTTGCCGGTACCGGGCGCGTTTTTCAGCACCCACACACGACCATAGTGGTTATACCAGCCGGCACGATGCCCGGCATCCGGGCCGATGCCCTGATAGATATCAAAGTGCTGGCCTTTGATAGCGCCTCCGACATCCAGCGCCACCATCAGGCGCAGCTCGTATTGTCCGTTAAATTTTCCGTTGTTGTCCAGCAGCGGCACTTCGGCCAGCAGCGTGGTGCCCGCCGGAATGATCGAGCGATCCGATGCCACCGAGGCACGGCCAATCAGCGGCACGGCGCTGGCGCCCTTCACCGGCGCGTAGGACTGCGGCTTAAAGAAGACGAAGGACGGGTTCTGCTCCAGCAGCTCGCGTACTTCTGCCTCACTGTGGGTTTCCCCCCACTGGCGAATCGCCTGCATCGACATATCTTCCCGCTTCACTTCCCCGCGGTCGATCAGCACTTTGCCGATGCTGTGGTAGGCGTGGCCATTTTTCCCGGCATAGGCAAAGAAGTTGAGTGGGCTGCCGTCGCCAAAATCGATATAGCCGCTGCCCTGCACGTCCATGATGAAGTTATCCATCAGGGAGTTGCTCCAGGCGATAACGTAGTTTTCGCTCAGCGCCCCGGCATAGATGTCGGCGCGGGACGGCAGGCGGCCACGCTTCGGCGGCATGCGGTAAATCGGGTACTGGAATTCGCCCTGACGGGTATGACGCGCCTGCACCACCGGCGTGTAGTAGCCGGTAAACTGTACGTTACCGTAGTTGTCTGCCCCTTCCATCTGCCAGGCATTCAGCCCGAACTGGTTCAGGTTGCGGGTATCGCCCCCGGCACGCAGCCACTCCTGCACCGCGCTGTAGACATTGCCCTGGCTACCATAAAGACGTGGCGAGGCGCTGCGGATCTGATTCACCTGCTCGGCGAAGTCGCCGGCGTTAATCGGCGCGCCAGTGGCATCCGGCTGATTAACTAATGAGAAAGGCTGGGTAAATTTCCCGTCGCTGTACTGCTGCCCACGGTCGGTAGGCTTTGAGGAACAGGCGGCAAGCAGCGTAATCATTGCCCCTGTAAGAAGGTAGTGTGCCCAACGTCCTTTCATGATCTCTCCGGAATTTGCCACGGCGTGCGAAGGAAGATAGCAAACCGTACCTGGGATTGAAATGTGAAGCCAGCGCGTAACAGTAAATACGCCTGGTAAATAAACAAATGGCCGGATAATTAGTCAACCTGAGCCAAACATCGAGTTTTATTGGAAAAAAGGGTTGCATCGAAAAGCGAGCGGAGTATAGTGCGCTTCCACGGACGCGGGGTGGAGCAGCCTGGTAGCTCGTCGGGCTCATAACCCGAAGGTCGTCGGTTCAAATCCGGCCCCCGCAACCAATTACGATGCTGGCAACAGCCAAAAGCGCGTAATAAAAAGAAGAAGTAGTAAGACGGACGCGGGGTGGAGCAGCCTGGTAGCTCGTCGGGCTCATAACCCGAAGGTCGTCGGTTCAAATCCGGCCCCCGCAACCAACTTATAAATAAGCACCCTTAAGGGTGTTTTTTTATGCCTGAAATTCAGCGCCGCCAAAAAACGGCGCGTTATCCGCGCCGCGCCATCCGTGCATCATCGGCAAAATAGGCTTCAATCCCTGCCAGAATCGACTCCGCCACCTGCTGCTGAAACGCCGCCGTACGCAGCTTGCGCTCCTCTTCCACGTTACTGATAAACGCCGTTTCCACCAGAATCGACGGGATCTCCGGGGCTTTTAACACCGCAAACCCGGCCTGATCGACGCTGTTTTTGTGCAGCTTATTCACGCCGCCCAGGCGCTTAAGTACCTCTTTCCCGAACTTCAGGCTGTCGGTAATGGTGAGCGACTGCACCATGTCGAACATCGTATGGTCGAGATAGCGATCGCCGCTTTTGCTCACCCCACCGATCAAATCCGCGGCATTCTGCGTCTGCGCCAGATACTTTGCCGCCGTGCTGGTGGCCCCTTTGGTGGAAAGCGCAAATACCGACGATCCACGCGCCGCGCGGTTGGTGAAGGCATCCGCGTGAATCGAGACGAACAGATCCGCCCGCTGCTTCTGGGCTTTGGCAACGCGCACCTTGAGCGGGATAAACACATCCTCGTTGCGCGTCATAAAGACCTTCATGTTGTTCTTTTTCTCGATCAGAGCGCGCAGACGGCGAGCGATCTGCAGCACCACGTCTTTTTCTCGGGTCTTGTACTTGCCGATAGCGCCGGGATCTTCCCCACCGTGACCGGGATCGATCATGATGACAATCGGGCGATCGCGCCCGGCTTTACCCGGCTGCGGACCACCGGAGGGGGTTTTCTGCTCCAGTTCGCCCTTGTTGTAATCCTCAAGCAGCGCCAGCAGCGGATCTTCCGCGTGATTGCCGTTAGCCGGGTAGAGATCCATCACCAGGCGCTCTTTGAATTCGGCCACCGGGGCCAGTGCGAACAGCTGCGGCGACACGTTCTGCTTCAGCTCAAACACCATGCGCACGGTATTGGGATCGAACTGGCCGACGCGTGCCGACTGAATAAAGGGATCGTCACTGCGGATCTGATTGCCCAACCCTTTCAGCACGGCATTCAGATTGATCCCTTCGATATCCACCACCACGCGTTCCGGGTTACTTAGCGCAAACTGGCGGTATTTCAGCACGCGGTTTGATTCAATGGTCACGCGCGTATAGGTGGAGGCAGGCCAGACGCGCACAGCGATGACCTGGCCTGAAGCCGCCAGCCCAACCTGACTGACGCTTAATAACCACATTGCCCCCGCCCCCTGCAAAAGATGACGACGGCTTACGCCTGAATTAAAACCTGACATGCCACTCCCGGGTAAATAACCTGAAATTCTGCGTAGATTGTTAAAATTGGAGCAAAACTTTAGCGAAAGGCGCTAACGCTGTCATCTATAAAAGGGTAAACATTACGTCATATCTCCTTCACCCTCGGCGCGTACCCTCAGGGGCGGATGAAATTCCTGCTTGCACACTGCGCCACAAAAGAATAAAAATACAAAAATTACGAATAAAAATTCAATGAGGGGTTACCGTGGTTAAGGAGCGTAGAATCGAACTGGTGCAGGGATTCCGCCATTCTGTTCCTTATATTAATGCCCACCGGGGTAAGACATTCGTCATTATGCTTGGCGGCGAAGCCATTGAGCATGAGAACTTCTCCAGCATCGTCAACGATATTGGTCTGCTGCACAGTCTGGGCATCCGCCTGGTGCTGGTTTATGGGGCGCGTCCACAGATCGACGCTAACCTGGCAGCGCATCATCATGAACCGGTGTACCACAAGCACACGCGCGTGACCGACGCCAAAACCCTCGAACTGGTTAAGCAGGCAGCGGGACTGCTGCAGCTTGATATCACCGCTCGCCTTTCCATGAGCCTGAATAATACGCCGCTGCAGGGCGCACATATCAACGTGGTGAGCGGCAACTTTATTATTGCTCAGCCGTTAGGCGTGGATGACGGCATCGACTACTGCCACAGCGGCCGTATTCGCCGCATCGATGAAGAAGCGATCCACCGTCAGCTCGACAGCGGCGCTATCGTGCTGATGGGGCCGGTTGCCGTATCGGTTACCGGTGAGAGTTTTAACCTCACCTCAGAAGAGATTGCCACCCAGCTGGCGAGCAAACTGAAAGCGGAAAAAATGATTGGCTTCTGCTCGTCTCAGGGCGTCATCGATGACGACGGCAACATCATTTCCGAGCTGTTCCCCAATGAAGCCCAGGCCCGGGTTGAAGCCCTCGAAGAGAAAGGCGACTTTCACTCCGGGACGGTGCGTTTCCTGCGCGGCGCAGTCAAAGCCTGCCGCAGCGGCGTGCGCCGCAGCCACTTAATCAGCTATCAGGAGGATGGCGCGCTGCTGCAGGAGCTGTTTTCCCGCGACGGCATCGGTACGCAGATTGTTATGGAGAGTGCCGAGCAGATCCGCCGGGCTAATATCAACGACATCGGCGGCATCCTTGAGCTAATTCGCCCGCTGGAACAGCAGGGAATTCTGGTGCGCCGCTCCCGCGAGCAGCTGGAAATGGAGATTGATAAGTTCACCATTATTCAGCGCGACAATCTGACCATCGCCTGCGCCGCCCTCTATCCGTTCCCGGAGGAAAAAATCGGCGAGATGGCCTGCGTGGCAGTACACCCGGACTACCGCAGCTCGGCGCGGGGCGAGGTTCTGCTCCAGCGTATTGAAACCCAGGCAAAGCAGATGGGGCTGAGCAAACTGTTTGTACTCACCACGCGCAGCATTCACTGGTTCCAGGAGCGCGGCTTTACGCCAGTGGACATTGACTCTTTGCCTGAGAGTAAAAAAGAGATGTACAACTATCAGCGCCGCTCGAAAGTGCTGATGGCCGACCTCACCTGACAGATTCAGGCTCCCTCTGGAGCCTGAATCTGGTGCGCGCCAAAGATCGCCGTCAGGCCACTGCGCCGTTCAATACGCGTATCTATCGCCTGCTCCAGCACGCGTTCGCTGGCATAGAGCGACAGCTTACTGCGCGCTCGCGTGATGGCGGTATAGACCAGTTCGCGCGACACCACCGGGGTAAACTGCGTCGGCAGCACCAGCGCAGCATGATCAAACTCGGAGCCCTGCGACTTGTGCACCGTCATTACCCATGCCGTCTCGTGAGCCGGTAAACGCCCCGGCTGGACTGACTTAATTGTGCCATCAGGCATCGGGAACCAGACGCGCAGCCCCTGCCCTCGATCCAGCGCAATGCCGATATCGCCGTTGAACAACCCCAGCGCGCTGTCGTTACGCACAATCATCACCGGACGCCCTTCATACCAGCGGGAGAGCGGATCGGGACGAATATGCCTGCCGCGCGCCAGCACCTGCTCAATCTGCTCATTCAGCCCGGCCACGCCAAAGGGCCCTTCACGTAGCGCGCACAACACCTGAAAGCGGCTGAACGCCTCAAGTACCACCTCGGGTGCCGCTCGTGCTGTAACCGCCTGCAAAAATTCGCGATAACCCTGCGCCAGGGCATCCACCATCGCGACGCACTCTTCACGGGTGTGCAGCGACTGCAGCGCGATATCCGCAAACGGCTGCTGAAGTATGCTTTTGACCGCCGCCAGATCGCTACGGTTAACCGCGAAAGCCAGCTGACCGATGCCGGAATCGCTGCCGAAGCGATAACTTTTTTGCAGCAGGCAGAGCGCATCACGCAGCGGCGCTGCTCGCGCCTCATCACCGCACGGCAGCTCGCACCCGGTTAGCCGCTGCAGCTCCCCGGCGCGTGATGAGGTATAGCCGTAGCTGGCGAAGTGGCAGACATCGCCCAGCACCGCCCCCGCTTCGACCGAGGCCAGCTGATCGCGATCGCCTAAAAAGATCACTCGCGCCGCGGGCGGCAGCGCCTCGATCAGCCGCGCCATCATCGGCAGGTCGATCATCGAGGCTTCATCCACCACCAGCACGTCGAGATGCAACGGGTTATCGCGGTGATGCCGCATGCGCTGGCTCCTCGGCTGCGCGCCTAACAGACGATGCAGCGTGCGCGCCTCCGCCGGGAACAGCGCCTTTTGCGCATCGTTGATCGGGAGTTGGCGCAGCGCCTTGCCGAGCGACTCGGTCAGACGCGCCGCGGCTTTACCGGTGGGCGCTGCCAGCTGAATGCGCGGCGGTTTATCCTGCGCCATCTGCAGTAGTGCGGCCAGCAGCTTCGCCACGGTGGTGGTTTTACCGGTGCCCGGCCCGCCGGAGATCACCGAGATACGCCGCGTCAGCGCTACCGCTGCGGCAACTTTCTGCCAGTTAAGGGCTTCGTCACCGGGAAACAGCGCATTGAGCGTAGCCGCTATGCGTGCTTCGTCGTGCTCAATAACGCGGTTGCCGTCGCGGAAAAACGCGGCCACGCACTGCTCGTTGCGCCACATGCGGTTAAAGTAGAGACGATTATCGATAAGCTTGAGCGGCGCAGGCTCGTCGTCTTTGGCGACCGCAGGTGAGTGCTGCAGCACCGCGCGCCAGTCACCTTCCACGCCCGCCTCATCGAACAGCGCTTTCGCCAGGGTAGCATCACGCCAGGCAAAGCTGTCGTGCGGCGTCAGGGATGCCAGCGGCAGGCACACATGCCCCTCACCGGCGTCAAAACTCAGTTGCGCCGCAGCCAGCATCAGGGCGGGTTCGTCTTCGCCAGCAATCATCATGGCAAATTGCGCATCCAGCGGCCGCAGACATTTACGCTCCACGGCCTGGATCAGTAGCTCACGCATTTTCATTGCGTCTTCTCCCCGGCAGTTTCGCCGGCAAACAATTTATCCATTTTTTCAATCAATACCGCGTCCGGGCGCGTGGTGAAAATGCCCTGGCTGGCGCCATCGCCCTCAACGCCGCGTAAAAAGAGATAAATGACGCCGCCGAAGTGGCGATCGTAGTCATAGTCGGCCATACGATGGCGCAGATAACGATGCAGCGCCAGGGTATAGAGCTGATACTGGAGATCGTAGCGGTGCGACTGCATAGCACGCGCCATTGCCTCACGGGTATAGGCTTCTCCGCTGTCACCCAGCCAGTTGGATTTATAGTCCAGCAGGTAATAGCGCCCCTGCCAGCGGAACACCAGGTCGATAAAGCCCTTCAGCATACCGCGCACCTGACGGAAGTTTAGCGGTGGGCAATCCGCCGACAGCGGATCGTAGTGACGAATCAGGGCATCAAGCGCCTGAGGCTGTAGCGGGGCGTCAATCGGGATATAGAACTCCAGTTCCACCTGTTTCTCTTTTGCGCCCAGCTGCCGTAGCGATACGCCCGTTTCGTTGAGCGGCGCCTGCAGAATGGCCTCCAGCCAGTCGGTCAACACCGGTTGCCAGCTCTCATCAAACCCACCGAGCTGCAACTGCTCGGTTACCCACTGCGCCTCAACCGGCTGGGTAAAATCAAGGCTCTCAAACAGGCCGTGCAGAAAGGTACCTGGCGAAGCGCCGCGCGGAAAGTTGTGGGCCGAGGGGGCGGCAGGCTCTGCAGGATGCGCTTCTCCGGCGGCATCCAGGTCGAGTCTCGGCATCAGATCCTGCGCCACGCTGGCTCCGTGCTGCTGCAATCCTGAATAACTGGTGACCCGCCAGTCATCAACCACGCGCCTTGCCAGCGCTCGCGCGCCAAGCTCTGCGGTTTCGCGCACCGGCGGCAGCCAGGGGGAATCATCGTCCGCTTCCGGGCGCAGCAGTGCTACCGGACCGTGACAAAACGCCTCAAGACAGGCCACAAGCTGCGATGCTTCCAGCGCATCGCCTTTTTGGAGCAGGCGTCCGATAGCGCTCTGATGAAAATGGGTAGCGCCCTTCTTCGCCCCGCGCCCGCGGAACAGCGGCGCAATCCCCAGGCTGCAGTGCCAGATTGAACGAGTCAGCGCCACATAAAGCAGACGCAAATCTTCCGCCAGGCGCTCGGCTTCGGCAAGCTCCAGGCTCTGCGGGTCTTTGTCGAGGTCCAGCACCGCATCAAAGGTGGTACGGTCATGGTAGAAGGCCTGATCCTGCTCGCGGAAATTGGCGATAAACGGCAGCCAGACCAACGGATATTCCAGCCCCTTCGATTTATGAATAGTGACGATCTGCACCAGATGCCGGTCGCTCTCCAGCCGCAGCTGCTGACTTGATGCATTAGCATCTGGCTCGGCAATGTGCTGCGCCAGCCAGCGTACCAGCGCGTGTTCGCTGTCGGTCTGGGCAGAGGCCTCCTGCAGCAGCTCACTGAGGTGCAGAATATCGGTCAGGCGTCGCTCACCGCCCGGCGTAGCCAGCAAATTTTCCGCTACCTGACGCCGCGTCATCAGCGCCCGCAGCATGGGCATCACACCGCGCTTCAGCCACACCTGGCGATAGCCGTCAAACTCGTCCACCAGCGTATCCCAGGCCTGCTCGTCATTATTCAGCAGCTCAATGTCTACCGCTGTCAGCCCCAGCATGCTGGTCGCCATAGCGCTGCGCAGCGCATTTTCAACTTCCGGAGCCAGCACTGCCTGCAATAGCCAGAGCAGCTCCAGCGCTTCCGGCGTACTGAAAACGCTGTCGCGATTCGAAAGATAGACAGAAGGTATATTCAGCGCATATAGCGCATCGCGGATGAGCGCGGCCTCGTTACGGCTGCGCACCAGCACGGTAATATCGGAGGCCGCGACTGGCCGCGCGGTCTCGCCGCGCCATAGTAGCGCGTCACCGCGCAGGCCCGCAGCCAGCCAGTCGCGGATCTGCTGGGCGCAGACGCGTGCCATAAAATGTTGGTAATCACTTACTCCGACGCCATCGCCCTCCATCAGGCAGAGCGCCATCGCAGGCTGGGTTTCACCTTGCCAGGTAAAACGTAATCCGCTGTTGCGCGGCGCCGACTTTACCGCCTGAAACGGGATATCGCGGAACAGGAAAGGATTATCTACCTGTGAAAACAGACGGTTCACGCATTCAATCATCGCGGGCGATGAGCGCCAGTTAGTATCCAGAGTGTAGTGAGCACTAACTTCGTTGCGTGCCTTCATATAGGTGAAGATATCCGCGCCGCGAAAAGCGTAGATGGCCTGCTTTGGATCGCCAATCAGCAGCAGGGCGGTTCCTTCCTGTCCATGCCAGATGCGATGAAAGATACGGTACTGCTGTGGATCGGTATCCTGAAACTCATCGATCATCGCGGCGGGAAAACGGGTGCGGATAGCCAGCGCCAGCGCCTCCCCACCGGGCTGCTGCAGGGCGCTATCGAGGCGGCTGAGCATATCGTCAAAGCCCAGTTCGCCGCGGCGGCGTTTCTCTTTGGCAACCGTGGCGCGGATCTCAGCCATCGCCCGGGTGATAACCAGGTCGCGCAACGTCAGCGGCTGGGCCAGTAAAGCATCAATAGCGCTGAACAGCGGATGACGTGGCGGCTCTCCACCTTCTTTAGTGCGGCTATCAAGAAAACTCTGGGCAAATTTCCCCAGCGCCTCAGGCGGCGTATAGCTGACGGTGCTCTCCTGCGCCCAGGCATTCACCTTGTCCATATAGCCGGCCTGGTTTTTACGGTTGAAGCGCTGCCGGTTGATGCCGGAGTTTTCGATAATTGCGTCCAGCTCGGGCTGCGCCTCGCGCCACAATGCTTTTACTTCATCGATCAACGCGACCAGTCTTTCATGCCGGGCCTCAATGGTTTCATCATCCGCAGGGGGCGTTTTGATGCGCGGCGCTTCGCCGCTGAGGTAAAAGTTGATGTCCCGCAGCAGATCGTCCGGGCCACTCCAGGTCTCGCTGATCACCTGAGCCACTGATTTCGGCAGCGGGTAGCAGTGACGTCGCCAGAAATCGGCGCAGGCCTGATATCGCAGCAGCGACTCGTCTTCAATCAGCTTCAGCTCAAACGGCATGCCGGACTCAAAAGCATTCAGGCTAAGCATGCGCTGGCAAAAACCGTGGATGGTAAAAATAGCCGCCTCATCCATCTGCCGTTCGGCCAGCAGCAGCGTTTTTGCCGCATGAGGCTTGTCGTCAATTTCATCCAGCAGACTGCTGTAGAGCGGGTTATCACTCTGACCGCGCACGCAGGCGATACGCAATTCGTGAATATTGGCGCGAATACGTCCGCGGAGCTCCTCGGTGGCAGCCTCGGTGAAAGTCACCACCAGCAGCTCTTCGACCGAAAGCGGGCGTGGGAACGCATTCTCCTCACCCAGCCCCAACAGCAGGCGCAGATAGAGCGCTGCAATGGTGAAGGTTTTTCCCGTCCCCGCAGACGCTTCAATGAGCCGCTCACCGGTAAGCGGCAAACGTAACGGATTAAGCGGTTCTGCGGGGGAAATCATTCTTTCTCACTCACTAGCGGTAATGTTTTTTGCAGGTTGCTGACGTTATCCCACTCTTTCCAGCCTGTCGGCGCGGCATAGCCTGGCTTGCCAGCCTGCTGGCCGGAGATTTGCGACAGAATAGCCATGCCCTGGGGCGCCACCACCGCCTTGTGGAAGAAATCAGCAAGCTGATGCGGCGTCAGCGTATTAATGCTGGCTACAACCTTGTCGCGCGAATCGAAGCGCATATTACCACGATCGAAGTCTTTACTCAGTTTCGCTGCCTCTTCGCCAAGCGTCTGGGGAGACTGCAGCATCTGGCTGATAACCCCCTGTTTAATCTGATTAAACGTGGTTTCATCCATCCCGCGCAGCCGTTTCTCTACATCAGGGAAAAACGCCTGGTAGCGCTGCCAGAGATAAGCAGGCTGTTTATCACTGCTCTGTAGCAGGAAGCCCACTCCCCACTGACGGCCCACGCTCATCGGAAATGCAAACACGGCATACCCGAGTTGCTCCTCAGTGCGCAGCTGATTGTAAAACCACGGCTGCACGATTTGCCCCAGCATGGCGCTGTATGCTGCGCTGCTCGCTTCGCTATAGCCTTCTGGGACAAATACTGCAGCCAGTGCGGAGTCAGTGGTAATGCCAGGCTTGTTGAATAACGCCTGCGCCTTCTCTACCACAACATCACGGTTCCGACTCCATCCCGCCCCCTCTGTTCCCAGTGAGGTTTTCACCGTCCGGCCAAACTGTATCGCCTGCGCCGCACTCATGTTTCCTACCACCATACATTCAGGACTGGCGTTCGTTTTCAGCATTGACCGGTAGGCATATACCTCGTCCAGGGTAATCGAGGAGAGTAGCGCCCGACGATCCTCGCGCTGGAAATAAGGCACCTGAGATAACATCTGCACCGGCATGATGGCCTGATCGTAGGCTTTTCCTTTCTCGGCAGAATCCATCATGCGGGCATACCAAGATTTCGCCTGCGCCAGTTGTTCATTGGTTGCCGTATAACTGAAATAGCCCTCCAGCAGCGCCTGATAAAGATGCGGCAGACGCTGTGTGTAGCCATTGGCATTTACCATCAGCCCGTTGTTTGCATTGGTGGAAAAGCCAATCCCGCCGACTGCCGCCTGATTGCTTAGCTCATCCAGCGCCAGGCCAGCGAGGTAGTCGTTTAGCGCGAAAAGCACCTGATGCCGTGCGCTGTCCATTGCTTTCGGGTTGCGGAGCACTACGGACACATCTGCCCGGGGTTCGCTGGCGAAGTACTGGCTGGGCTGATAAATCACCCGCAGGCCCGGCTCATCCACCAACAGTTCAGGATGCTTATAAGCCTTGTCGGCTTTGATCAGCGTAAAATCATCCGGAATGTAGGGGTTGAGCGCCGGTAACGTCAATGCGATCTGCTGCGCTTGTTGCTGCCAGCCACGGAAGGTCGCTGCCGGGATTTTTTCAACCTGATAAGGCGCCTGGACAAAATAGGCCGTTTTATTATGCGGCTCATCCGGGCTGATGTACCAGATGCGGGCATTTTCAGGCGTCATCATGTCCAGGCGTGATTTAATTGCCTGCGGGTCATAGCGGTCAGCCAGGTTAACCACGTCTAAGGTATGTTCGACCGGAACCCTGATCATTGAGTCAGCCAGCCACTCTACATATCCCATATCGCGGGTAATCGAGGGATAGCGAAAATCGAGATCCAGTACCCGCGCCAGCTCGTCGAAATAGCGCTTATCAACGCCTTTCTCGCGCAGCAGGTTCAGATAGCTAAAGACGGCAGCCACCACCTTATCACGCTGTTCAAGTCCTTTATCGGTTAAGGCTATGGAGATGGCAAACACACCGCTGTTGCCGGTTACCACGGGATCTGAATCAGCGCGTACGCTTTCGGCTAAACCTTGCGACTGCAGCCAGTCGGAAAGCGTGCCCTGACTACGATTGCCGATCAGATATCCCACCAGCTCGTCGGTTTTGCTGCGAAACTGGTCGCTGTTGTTATCGATACGAAACTCAACGCGGACCATTTTTCTCGGCTGGGCAGGCACGTAGTGCAAAATAATGCCTTTCTGAGCGTCAGTAACCACCGGCACGCTAATTTCCGGCTTCGTTATCGATTTATTGGGGATGCGTCCCCATGTACTGGCCGCCAGCTGAGCCAGCTCGGGTAACGGCTTGTTGCTGTAAACCACGGCTTTCATGATGTTGGCAGAGTAGTATTTATCGTGAAACGCCCGTAGCGCCTCATGTACTGGGCTACCGGGCTTGTCGCTTAGCGTCTCAAGATTGCCTCCCGAAAAGCGAGCGCCTGGATGTGCCGGATTAAGCGTTTCGGCGCTGACCTGTGCCATGCGCATACCATCTCTTGCCCGAGCCAGCGTTAGCTCAGCGTTTACCGCGTTACGCTCACGCGCAGCATATTTTTTTGCCAGTAAAGGTTCAGCGATGGCATCAGCAAGACGATCTACCGCGCCTTCCAGCGCATCGTTTTCCACCTCAAGGTAGTAGGCAGTACGGTAGGGTGCAGTACTGGCGTTATGGCTACCGCCGTGCATCTTGAGATACTCAGAAAGCGCATCGGGCTGCGGATATTTTTTCGACCCCATCAGCGACATATGTTCCAGATAGTGCGCCAGACCGGCATGGCTGTCCGGGTCCTGAAGCGAGCCTACCGGTACGACCAGAGCCGACAGGGATTTCACCGCTTTCGCATCGGATACCAGCAGCACAACCATCCCATTATCGAGACGAATCGCCTGGTACTGGCGGTTATCCTTTTCGCTTTTCCTGATGGTTTCCTGTATGGGTTGCCAGGTTTGCGCGGCCTGACTTAAAGGTGCCCAGAGGGCAAAAGAGAACAGACATGCTTTAATCAAGGTGCGGTACACGGGCATTAACGAACCTCACAATCGCGTTACTTCGGCTAATCATCATTTATTGCTTGCCGCGGCCTGTATTCGGCAGCAGTCATTTTCCGGCCCGGGCATAATCTGGTTATGATGCCAGGCACCGGTCCGGTCGCTTCATAACTTATTCAGGCTGGTTAAACCGAAACAGCGGTAGCAGATAACGCTGCGCCTGTTCAATAATGGCGGCCTGGTACTCTGGCACCATACCGCGCCACAACCGCTGATACCAAATATCACTCCCTTCGCCTTCAACCATCTGATTTCCCTCAAAGGCCTGAAGAAGCTTGTTAAGCGCTTTTTGCTGGGTCTCTTCATCCCACAAAATAGCGTCCGTCGTTGCGTCATAACAGGCTTCAAGCCAGGCTCCACCGCTTTTTGGCAGCAGGATCAGCGGCGTAGTCAGCCCCTGCTGATAACCTTGAATCAGCGCTGTCAGATACGTTTTCGCCTGTTGCGCATCCATTGCCGGGAAGCGCCACTGGGTATCCTTGCGTCCATACAGCCGGCTTTCACCGCTATAACCTGAAGCAGAGTAGACAAGATGTTCGAGCCAGAGTTGCAATCCTTCACGCACGCCGGGTATCGACGGACGCCAGCGCAGCAGACCATCCGGCTGTACCTGCATTAACCAGCCGGTCAAACGTACGCCATCAAGTGTCAGATCGATTTCCAGACTCTCACTTTCAGCCCGCCCTGCCAGTACTTTGTCTGCCAGAGACTGCATCTCGGCCAGCTGCGATTCCCAGAATATTTCGCCAAAAGCACCGTAAGGCAGCTCGCCCGCGGCGCGGTAGCGGCGGAATAGCGGCTCCGGATCTCGCGACTCAACCAGGGCGTTCAGCAGCTGCTGATTAAGCTGATACCGGCTGAGCCCATCCAGGGTGAACGGCTCAGCGTCCGGCAGGCCTGGCTCTTCCAGGCGGAAATTGACCCCAAGACGCATCTGGAAAAATGCCCGTACCGGATGGCGCCAGAAACGCTGAAGCTGCTCAAAGCTGATTTCCTCTTCAATGCGCGCCGGTAAGGTTTTGATAAAAGCTTCATGAGGCACGCCCTCTTCCGATGCGGCGGGCAGCCACTCGCGTGCGTAGCTCTGGCGCTCATGACCCGGCAGAAAGTTTGCCGCGTCAAAGGGGGTACGGGTATGTACCTGTACCAGATGCGCTTTAACGCGCGACGCGCTTTCGTCGCAGTTGAGCGCCTCGTCCCCCGTCAGGTAATGGCTCTGGCCGATATAATCCAGCAGCTCCTGAACCAGCACAGAAGGGAAACGTTCGCTGTTGTCCTGAATATCGCGACCGATATAGCTGATATACAGTTTTTGTTGCGCTGAAATCAGCGCTTCGAGGAAAAGATAACGATCGTCATCCCGACGACTGCGATCGCCGCGCACCGGTTTCTGACTCATCAGATCGAAGCCGAGCGGCGCAAGGGTTCGCGGGTAAACACCATCATTCATGCCCAGCAGGCACACCACCTTAAATGGGATAGAGCGCATTGGCATTAACGTGCAGAAGTTAACCGGGCCGGCCAGGAAGCGCTGGCTGATACGCTCCTGATCGAGACGCTGCGCCAGCTCATCGCGTAGCAGCGTGAGCGGCACTTCGCGTTGATAACGGGATTCAACGCCCTGCTCAATCATGGCCTGCCACTGCTGCTCAATAAGCGCCAGTGCCGCTTCGGTTTCCGGATCCGCTGCAAAAAAACTCTCCAGCATATCGCGACAGACCGGTAGCCATTCAACCAGCGGCCGTGCCTGCGTTAACCCCCTGCGCCAGAGGTTCAGCTGCATCAGCAGATCGGCAAGATGCCCAACCAGCGCTGCAATCAGCCCGCTTGATTCGTCATAGGGCAGGACGTCGCGCCACTCCCCGACGCTGCTTTCCATCGCATAGCCGAGCAGCATACGGGTTAAGCCGAACTGCCAGGTGTGTTGTCCGGTGGCGGGGAGTGAAAAATCGCGGACGTTGTCATCATCCATTCCCCAGCGAACGCCTGATTGATGCACCCACAGGCGCAGATAGCGCAGCCCTTCTTCGTCAATGTTAAAGCGTGCGGCAAGCGATGGCACTTCCAGCAGCGCCAGCACGTCTTCCGACACAAAACGGCTATCTGGCAGCGAAAGCAGTGTTAAAAAGGCCTGAACTGCCGGGTGTGCTTCACGGGCGCGGCGGTCGGAAATAGCAAACGGTAGCCACCGATCGCTGCTGGCACTGCCAAATACGGCCTGGATATACGGGCTGTAGCTGTCGATATCGGCAACCATGACGATAATATCGCGCGGGGTCAGCTCGGGATCGTTTTCCAGCATAGCCAGCAGCTGATCGTGCAGGATCTCTACCTCACGCTGCGGGCTATGGCAGATATGGAAGGTGACGCTGCGATCGTCAGGCGAAAGCTGACGTTTTTGTACGCTAGTTTCATACGTTTCCAGCGTGCTGCCTTCAACCGCTGCGTTGTGCAGCTCCAGAAGATCGTGGTGAATATTGCGCAGTAACGTGCCGGGTTCGGTGTCAACGAAGACATCAAACTCTTCAAAACGCTCCAGCCCTGAAAGCAAAAAGGTATAGTCGCGCCCCAGCTTACCCCACGAAGCCAGAAGCGGATTGCCAACCTCCTGCTCGCCATCATCGTTAAACAACGAGGGCGCAGCATCGTTATCTTTAAACAACGCACGACTTTCGGCCTGAGCCGTACGCTGACGGCGTCGGCTCTGAAGCCGTGCAAGAAAAGTCGGATCCTTGATGTCGCCCCAGTAGTAACGACAGGGGTTGGTAAACAGCAGGTGGACATCAATATGTTTCCCTAACGCTTCCAGCGCCTGCAGGTAGACCGGTGGTAAAGCGGAAATTCCACAGATAAACACACGGGAAGGCAACCCTGGCGGGCAACTCTCGGCACGCTCAAGCGTAGTGATAAAACGCTGATACAGATTGGCACGATGCCATCCGGGTTGCCCCAGCGCTTCGGTATGCTCCACCAGCGCTTTCCAGAGCGGAGCCTGCCAGCGCTGAGCATCATCCAGGCCGTCGATAAGGTCTCCGGTTTCCCAACGACTTAACCACTCCGGACGGTAAACCAGATACTGATCGTAAAGATCGGCAATTCGCGATGCCAACTGGAAGAGCTTACGGTCATCGTCGTCCTCCTGCAGATAATGCCCCAGCATGGCAAATTCCGGGCGGGACAGCATCTCCGGCAAAATGCTCATCAATTTCCAGCTCATGCTCTGCTTGGTAAATGCGCTCTCTTTCGGGATCCCGTTGAGCACATTAATGAACATTTCCCAGATGAAACGTGCAGGGAGGGGAAAATCAATGTTTGCCGCCACACCAAAACGACGAGCAAGGGTCATCTGAAGCCATTGCGCCATACCGGTGCTTTGCACCAGTACCACTTCAGATTCAAAAGGATCGTCAAGCCGCTGGCGTTCAACAATGAACTCCATGATTTCTTCCAGAACATCCAGGCGGTTTGAGTGATAAACCCGTAACATGCTCGCTCCTGACAACCCTAACGCGAAATTTCATTTACCGGGCAGTGACGTCGCGTCAGTTGCCCTTCCCGGCCCGAAGGGCTGGTTACCGTAGCGGTGATGCTGACACATCCCGCCCCTGATGTCTGCATCCGGCTCACCTTCCAGCGCACTGGTAGCGTGGGCGGCAGAATATCGGCCTGCTCCTGCGCAATACGCCATAGCTGCCGATACTGCCACTGTGTATTGAACCCCTCTTTCACAACGCGGTGATAGCCCATCAGCGAAGTACTGACGAGGACCATCAGTACCATTGCCATCATTACTTCAATCAGGCTGAAACCTGCTTCGCAGGACGTCATGGAAGTTTGCATCGCAAGGCCTCTTTGAAAGGGCAAAAATCGGACCAGCGGTGAGGCAAGGGCACAATGTTGCCCTGCTCATAAGCAGCAGCCTGCCAGAGTATTATTGCCTTTTGCCCCTCGCCCCCTACCCCCGCGAGCATCACGCGATTTCTTGCCGTCATCAACACACACGCGTGGGAGAAAGCCTGGTCGGTGGCGCGGCACTGCCAGCTTACTGTTGGCTGCCACGGCTGATGGCTCCCCCATATCAGCGCGGCTTCAGCCAGTACGAAGGTTTTAATCGCCGCACTTTCGCTTACCGCGGCAGCGCGTTGCGGATTCAGTTGCAGCTGTAACCCGCCCAGCATCAGACCACCGCATAGCAACAGCAGCATGACCATGCCAATCGAAGAGAAACCATTCATCTTGTTCATGGCAGGTTATACCCGGTCACCTGATGGCTGACTCTGTAGGTTTGCTCACTATTTCGTGTTGCGACGGCATCAAGTGTGACAATCATGCGGGGAGGGTAGCCCTGCAGATTACGCGTAACGACCTGAAAATCGGTGATGCTAAACAGCGCTGGTTCGCTCATCTTCTCCCAGCCGCTATCTGTGCACGCTCTCGCACCGCGTAAGGTTTCCAGCGCATTTTCATGCAGCCGAAACCCGGTCAGCTCTGATTCGCCAGGAATGGGCTTTTCCCACACGCCATTATTATTCGCATCCCAGCGCACAATGATGCATCGCCCATTATTACTTACCGTCAGTCCTTCTCCGGAGCAGGTACCGGCGCAATACCCTGCACGTTGAAGATGCTTACCAATAACTCTGGCCATCATCCAGAGATCCTCCTGAATGATAATTTCCTGAGACTGACGCAACACCGCCATTTGCAGTGAGGGCAGCAGCTTCAGCGAACTGAGCATCAACGTGCTGCTGATTGCCATAGCAATCAGTATTTCCAGTAGTGAGAAGCCACGCGCTATTGACATACCGCCTCCCCTGGCGTGTCGACAATACGAATACGTCCCCACACCGACGAAACGACAAGTCGCTCCCCGGCGCGATTACAGATACGTATATGCCCAGGCCATGCTGAGTTACGTAAGCCATAAAACGCCAGCCCCTCAGTGAGCTCCGCCAGGCGAATATCGGGCCATTCAGACATAAACTGAAAAGTCTTCCCCTTCAGACAGGGTTCGCCAGTCGACCCGTTACTGACAAGGCACCACATTTCGCCGTTGCGCTGCAGCCGCACCTGGTGGTCATGGTTATGCCAGTTGGCATCGTTTCGTAATAGCGTAAGCCAGGTGCGGATTTGCCGGGCGGTTTGATCGAGTCTCTGCTGTGCCTGCCACTGCTGCCACGCTGAAACCCCACCGGCACTCAGAATGAGCACAACGATCATTGCTACCATCATTTCCACGAGGCTAAAGCCCTGTTGTTTTCTGTTCATGGCGGCAGTCTGGCAGAAAGGCGATGCAGTACCAGCGTCAGTTATTCAGTTCTGAAAGCGTCTCGAAAGAAATTTTAGCGGTTGCAGGAAGATGCAAAAAAAATGGAATTCGCGTCGTAAAGCTAAAAACAGGCGTAAAAAAACCGGCGCGAAAGCGGCGCCGGTTGTGTCAGGATAATTTCATCAAATAGCGACGGGGGCTTTAATCGCAGGATGCGGATCGTAGCCTTCGATTTCAAAATCGTCGAAGCGGTAATCAAACAGCGAAGCCGGCTTGCGTTTGATAATCAGCTTCGGCAACGGACGCGGTTCACGAGTCAACTGCAGACGGGTCTGGTCGAGGTGATTGCTGTACAGGTGAGTATCCCCACCGGTCCAGACAAAATCGCCCACTTCCAGGTCGCACTGTTGGGCCATCATATGCACCAGTAAGGCATAGCTGGCGATGTTAAACGGCAGGCCCAGGAACACGTCGCAGGAACGCTGATATAGCTGACAGGAAAGCTTGCCATCGGCAACATAGAACTGGAAAAACGCGTGGCACGGCGCCAGGGCCATCTTGTCCAGTTCACCCACGTTCCAGGCGGAGACAATAATACGACGTGAATCAGGGTCGTTTTTTAGTTGCTCCAGCACGGTGGAAAGCTGGTCAATATAACGGCCGTCTGGCGTAGCCCATGAGCGCCACTGTTTGCCATAGACCGGCCCGAGATCGCCGTTTTCATCTGCCCATTCGTCCCAGATGGTGACGTTATTTTCGTGCAGATAAGCGACGTTAGTATCGCCATTAAGGAACCACAGCAGTTCATGAATGATGGAGCGCAAATGGCAACGTTTCGTTGTTACCAGCGGGAACCCCTGCTGCAGGTTGAAGCGCATCTGATGGCCAAAAATAGACAGTGTGCCGGTGCCGGTACGATCGTTTTTTGGGGTGCCTTCATCAAGCACCTTCTGCATCAGGTCAAGATACTGTTTCATGGATCCTCACGAAATTTGTGGCTGCGGGCGACGACGATATGCCCATACCATCATGGCGATGCCTGCCAGAATCATCGGGATGGAGAGAATCTGCCCCATGCTGATGTACTGAACCCACGCGCCGGTAAACTGCGCATCGGGCTGGCGGAAGAATTCCACGATGATACGGAACGCGCCATAGCCAATCAGAAACAGACCGGAGACAGCGCCCATCGGACGAGGCTTACGAATGTACAGGTTGAGGATGATAAACAGCACGATCCCTTCAAGCACCATCTCGTACAGCTGAGAAGCATGACGCGGCAGTACACCGTATGTGTTGAACAGCGTTTGCCATTCCGGGTGAGTAGCCAGCAGAGCGGCATCTTCGCCACGCGAACCGGGGAACAGCATCGCCAGTGAGAAGTTCGGATCGACGCGGCCCCACAGTTCGCCGTTGATGAAGTTGCCCAGACGTCCGGCCCCCAGGCCAAACGGGATCAGCGGCGCGATAAAGTCGGCAACCTGGAAGAAGTGGCGTTTGGTACGTTTAGCAAATATCAGCATGACGACAATCACACCGATAAGCCCGCCGTGGAACGACATCCCACCGTCCCAGACGCGGAACAGATAGAGTGGGTTCTCAAGGAACAGCGGCAGGTTGTAGAAGAAGACATACCCGATGCGGCCGCCTAAAAATACGCCAAGGAAACCGGCATAAAGCAGATTTTCGACTTCGTTTTTGGTCCAGCCGCTGCCCGGGCGATTAGCGCGACGCACCGCAAGCCACAGAGCAAAGACGAAACCGACGAGGTACATCAGACCGTACCAATGAAGAGAGAGCGGACCGATTGAGAAAATTACCGGATCAAACTCTGGAAAACGCAGATAGCCACTATTCATCTGTCACCACGATTCGTTGTTATACCGCTGAAGTGGACAGCGGGTGATAAGCATGCCCGTCAGGCGGGCGCCATAAGGTGGCGAATCATAACATAAACGTAACCGGCTCGGGTGGCTGCAAGTTTTAAAAGATATGTAATACCGGGACCGGTGGAAAAGGCAGGTGAACGCAGACAAGTTCAGCGGAATGCGACGACAGCGCAGCGTAGCGGCAGAGAGTAAAGCGCAGGACTTAACGCCCGCCGCGAATGAG
This sequence comes from Siccibacter colletis, assembly GCF_025914095.1. Classification (NCBI taxonomy): domain Bacteria; kingdom Pseudomonadati; phylum Pseudomonadota; class Gammaproteobacteria; order Enterobacterales; family Enterobacteriaceae; genus Siccibacter; species Siccibacter colletis. The sequence goes on from NZ_CP074352.1 coordinate 3,293,662, forward strand.
CCCGCCCATGCCACGGCGCTCCATAAACGCCGCCACCTGATGCCGGACTTCGGTGGCAAGCTGTGCCTCGAGACTCCGTCGGGCCAGGGTCTGCGCGTCTTCAAGATCGATATGGCGCAGTAAGTATTTTACGCGCGCGACCGAGCGGCCATTCATAGACAGATGACGGTAACCCATGCCCACCAGCAACGCGACGCACATTGGGTCACCCGCCATTTCGCCACACAGGCAAAGCTCGATTTCAGCGCGCTGTGCTTCCTGGGCGATATGCGCCAGCACGCGCAGCATGGCCGGATGCAACGTATCGTACAGGTTCGCGACCCGCGTGTTGTTGCGATCGACTGCCAGCAGGTACTGGGTCAGGTCATTGGTGCCAACCGAGATAAAATCTACGCGGCTGGCCAGGTTCGGCAGCATGAAGACCATTGAGGGAACTTCAATCATGACGCCAACGGGAGGCTTCGGAATGGCGTAACCCAGCATCTCTTCGACTTCGCGGCCGGCGCGGTCAATCAGGCGACGCGCTTCGTCAACTTCATCGATGCTGGAGATCATCGGCAGCAGGATGCTGAGGTTACCGGTCGCGGCATTGGCACGCAGCATCGCACGCACCTGGATCAAAAAGATCTCAGGCTGATCGAGGGTGATGCGGATCCCGCGCCAGCCGAGGCAGGGATTTTCCTCGCTAATCGGCATGTACGGCAGCTGCTTATCGGCACCAACGTCCAGGGTGCGTAGGGTGACCGGCTTATCGTTGAACATTTGCAGCATGCCCTGATACTGCGCAACCTGCTCCTCTTCAGAGGGGAAGCCGCTTTGCAGCATGAAGGGAATTTCGGTGCGGTACAGACCAATGCCGTCGATGCGGCTGCCAAGCTTCTGCTCATGTTCAGGGCTTAACCCGGCGTTAAGCATGACCTGAACGCGCTCACCGCTTTTGAGTTCTGCGGGCTGTTCGACATCATCTTCAGCCAGCCGGCTTAACTCATTCTCCTGGCTAATGAGACGCTGATATTCCTGTAACAGTAGCGGCTCAGGATCGACCAGCAGTTCGCCGCGGTAGCCGTCCACCACGAGGGTACGCTGATGGAGGACAGACGGCTGAATATCGGCGCCCATAACGGTGGGAATGCCCAGCGCACGCACCATGATGGCGGCATGAGAGTTAGCTGCGCCGTCACGAACCACGACCCCAACCAGACGATCCTGAGGCAGTTCAGCAAGCGTGGTGGCAGAAAGCTCATCTGCCACCAGCACAAAACGTTCCGGCCAGGTATTTGGCCCCTGAATAGTATCGTCGAGATGGAACAGCAGACGCTGCCCAAGCGTGCGCAGGTCGCCGGCACGCTCTTTGAGATAGCCATCGGTCAGCGCCGCAAACTGCTCGGCAAATTTTTCGACAACCTGCTTCACCGCCCACTCGGCAACCGAACCTTTATCCACCTCAGCAAACAGCTCGCGGCGCAGGCGCGCATCGGAAAGCAGATGCGAGTAGAGATCGAAAATCGCTGCCGTCTCTTTCTGCGCACCGGCAGCAAAACGCTTGCTGTAACGACGAAACTCCGCCGCGGCCTCTTCAAGCGCGGCAGTAAGTCTTTCGCGCTCAAGAGCGGTATCCAGCGTCGATGCGGCTGAAACCTGCTCCATCAATGGCAGAGTGGAATCCATCCAGCCCTGAGCTACCGCCACGCCAGAGGAGGCGGGCAGCGCACGAATACGCGTATGACGGTACTGGCCAAACAGCGCCGCCAGCTGGGATTGAGAGAGGATTGCCGCCATCTGGGTGGCGAGGGTGACCAGGAATGACTCTTCGCTTTCATCGTACTGGCGCAGCTCGCGTTGCTGCACGACCAGCACGCCAAGCAGCTGGCGACGCTGAATAATAGGTACGCCGAGGAAGGCGCGGAAGCGCTCCTCTTTTACCGCTGGAATGTATTTGAAACTGGGATGCTTTTGCGCATCTGCAAGGTTGATGGGTTCAGCAAGCCGGCCCACCAGACCGACAATACCTTCATCAAAGGCAAGAGTGACGGTGCGACCGCGCGGTTTTTTAAGACCGCGCGTCGCCATCAGGTAATAGCAACGTCTGTCATGATCCGCGAGATACACCGAGCAGACCTCGGTGTCCATTGCGAGGCAAATATCAGTCACCAGAATATTCAGCGCCTCGTTGAGGCGCGGGGCGCTGGCAACCTTTTCGACTATTTCTCGCAGGCGGGTGAGCATGATTACGTGGCTTAACCTCTTTTACGTCGATAAGCAGGCGGCGAATTCCGCTGCGGAGTTGTCTCCTGCAAAGCCATCACTACGCTGGCGAACTCTTTCATCACCCGGCGGTAAACATCGCGTTTAAACGAAACAACCTGGCGCACCGGATACCAGTAGCTTACCCAGCGCCAGCCATCGAATTCAGGCGTGCTGCTGGTTTGCATATTGATATCGGCATCGTTGCTCATTAACTGCAGAAGAAACCATTTTTGCTTTTGGCCGATACACACCGGCTTTGTATCCCAACGCACCAAACGTTTTGGTAACTTGTAACGTAACCAGTTGCGGGTGGAGGCCAGTATGCGGACATCTTTTCTCTGGAGACCTACTTCTTCGAAAAGCTCCCGATACATCGCCTGCTCTGCCGACTCGCCTGGATTGATCCCACCCTGCGGGAACTGCCAGGAGTGCTGACCAAAGCGCCTGGCCCACATCACCTGGCCCTGACGGTTACAGATTACGATACCAACATTCGGGCGGTAGCCATCATCGTCGATCACGGGACTACCTCAAATAAACCTGAATATTAACGATTGTTTCATACTCCTTTGTGACGGTAAACCACTCTCTTGCGGCCCCGTTACCCGGATAACATTTAAATAACTCACAAAAATGATGATAGTTATAAACAAGCGTGGTGCGTGTCACGTAGTTTTATTCACTTTTTCTGTGGATATCACTGTGTAGAAGTGAATGATTACCAGAGGACAAGTGAGAAAGTTCCTGGAGGACGCGCAAAGACGCTGTAATTTTTCTTGCTTAAATTCATCATGTTACTCGCACCATCCCGCGTTCCACGCCGCTTTGTGTGATGATCGTCACACCAACGATCCTGGTGATGATGAAAGATCGACCAGAGACGTATTTATCCACAGATAATGCCAGTTTCCTGGCCAGCTATTGGGTAAAATTTCGATTATCCGCATCCGTCAAGGCTGTGGATCGAACCAGTAGTGGCAAGTTTTCCCAGTTATCCCATTTTTCTGTGGATAACATGGTGTAAGATCCTGTTTATTGTCAGTGACCAGTTTTGGAAAACCCACAACCGCCAACGCGCAGCAAAAAATTTAACGAAAAAAAAGCATGTGAAATCATCATATTGCTTGTGTTCCGCAAGTTCGGTTTCAGGTTTTCCACACGGTGCAAAACTGCTGTTCATTTTTTCGCCACAGGTAAAAGTTGTTATGCATACCCTCGAACCATTAGCGCATCCCCCCGAAAACGAAGCGGAACTGCTGGCACAAGCGCAGCGGCTCGCGGGCCTGACGCTGGGCGAGCTCGCCCTGCGGGTGGGGCTGACGCCGCCGGCCGATCTGAAGCGCGATAAAGGCTGGATCGGGGTATTGCTGGAGCTGTGGCTCGGTGCCAGCGCAGGAAGTAAGCCCGAGCAGGACTTCGCGGCCATTGGCATTGAACTCAAAACCATTCCGATAGATAGCCTGGGACGCCCGCTGGAAACCACCTTTGTTTGCGTGGCACCGCTGACCGGCAACACCGGTGTTATCTGGGAAACCAGCCACGTGCGCCACAAACTTAAGCGCGTACTCTGGATCCCGGTAGAGGGCGAACGCGCCATTCCGGTGGCGGAACGCCGGGTCGGCAGCCCGTTGCTGTGGAGCCCGGACCGGGAAGAAGAAGAGCAGCTGCGCCGCGACTGGGAGGAGCTGATGGATCTGATTGTGCTGGGCCAGGTCGAACGAATCACTGCCCGCCACGGCGAAGTGCTGCAGCTGCGCCCTAAAGCCGCAAACAGTAAGGCTTTGACCGAGGCCTTCGGCGCGCATGGCGAACCCATCCTCACCCTACCGCGCGGCTTTTACCTTAAAAAGAACTTTACCGCTGCGTTACTGGCGCGCCATTTCATGATGTAAACCGCGCAGCGGGCGCTCAATTAATTTTTGTATGCGCCTGCGGGGGCGGCATATAATTGACGTTTTATTTTATGGCAGGATTTTTTGATGTTTGCATGGATAACGGACCCTAACGCATGGCTTGCGCTCGGCACGCTGACGCTGCTTGAGATTGTGCTGGGTATCGATAATATTATTTTTCTCTCTCTGGTCGTGGCGAAGCTACCAAAACACCAACAGGCGAAGGCGCGTAAGCTGGGTCTGGCAGGTGCAATGGTAATGCGTCTTTCGCTGCTGGCATCCATTGCATGGGTGATCCGCCTGACAAACCCGCTATTTACGGTGTTTGGTCAGGAGATCTCCGCCCGTGACCTGATTCTGCTGCTTGGCGGGCTGTTCCTTATCTGGAAAGCCTGTAAGGAGATCCACGAATCGATCGAGGGTGAAGAGGAAGGACTCAAAACCAACGTTCACTCCTTCTTTGGGGCAATTTTCCAGATCATGCTGCTGGATATCATCTTCAGCCTGGACTCGGTGATTACTGCTGTTGGTCTGTCCGATCATCTGTTTATCATGATGGCGGCGGTGGTTATCGCGGTCGGCGTGATGATGTTTGCAGCGCGCCCTATCGGTGAATTCGTGGATCATCACCCTTCGGTAAAAATGCTGGCGCTGTCGTTCCTCATTCTGGTGGGCTTCACGCTGATGCTGGAGAGCTTCGATGTGCATGTGCCGAAAGGTTACATCTACTTCGCGATGTTCTTCTCCATTGCCGTCGAGAGCCTTAACCTGCTGCGCAGCAAGAAAAATCCGCTCTGACACGCCCGTCGCGCGCTTCTCCCTCGCCTCACCGGGGAGGGAGAAGTCTCGTTTTTACCGGTTTCATCGCCAAAATACACATTTTTTAAGATTTCCCTCCTTTACCCCTCCCATAGTTAGCAGTTATTACTACACTCTATATTTATTTACCCGAACCATAAGAGGCGTATAACGATGAAGAAATGGGCTGTAGCAATTTCCGCTGTGGGTTTGGCGTTTGCTGTTTCCGGCTGTAGCAGCGATTATGTCATGGCAACCAAAGATGGCCGTATGATCCTGACCGAAGGCAAGCCGCAGGTTGATAACGATACCGGTCTGGTGAGCTACCGCGATCCGCAGGGCAACGAAATGCAGATCAACCGCGACGACGTATCACAGATTATTGAGCGCTAAAGTGTAAGGTCAGCCGTCTGCTGGCCTTTTGATTTTTATTGCCCTGCCCACTTCCCCTTTGCTTTCCCCTCTGCCATGTTTATAGCCCCCTCTTCATGCGATGCGTGAATGAGGACGACGCTTGTCGTCAGGATAACCTGACGCTGACAGACAGATAACAGGAAGCCGGCTATGCATTATCACCGTATCCCCCATAGTTCACTTGAAATAAGTCAGCTGGGGCTGGGCACAATGACGTTTGGTGAGCAGAACAGCGAAGCCGATGCCCACGCACAGCTTGATTACGCCGTAAGCCAGGGAATCAACCTGATTGACGTAGCAGAGATGTATCCCGTGCCGCCACGCCCTGAAACCCAGGGGCTGACCGAAACCTACGTCGGTAACTGGCTGGCGAAGCGCGGCAATCGTGAAAAACTGATTGTCGCCTCTAAAGTCAGCGGCCCGAGCCGCAACAACGACAACGCCATTCGCCCGAATCAGGTGCTGGACCGCAAGAACATCCGCGAAGCGCTGGATGCCAGCCTGAAGCGTCTGCAAACCGACTATCTTGATCTCTATCAGGTGCACTGGCCGCAGCGTCCGACCAACTGCTTTGGCAAGCTGGGTTATACCTGGACCGACACCACGCCGCCGGTGACGCTGCTTGAAACCCTGGAAGCCCTGGCAGAGTGCCAGCGTGCCGGGAAGATCCGCTATATCGGCGTGTCCAACGAAACCGCGTTCGGCGTAATGCGCTACCTGCATCTGGCGGAGAAACACGACCTGCCGCGCATCGTCACCATTCAGAATCCGTACAGCCTGGTGAATCGCAGCTTTGAAGTGGGCCTGGCCGAAGTCAGCCAGTATGAAGGCGTTGAGCTGCTGGCTTACTCCTGCCTGGCATTTGGCGTGCTGACCGGTAAATACCTGAACGGTGCGCAGCCTGCCGGGGCGCGTAACACGCTGTTCAGCCGCTTTACGCGCTACAGCGGCGAGCAGACCCAGAAAGCGGTCGCAGCGTATGTTGAGATCGCGAAACGCCACGGGCTGGACCCGGCACAGATGGCGCTGGCCTTTGTTCGTCAGCAGGCGTTTGTCGCCAGCACGTTACTGGGTGCCACCACGCTGGAGCAGCTGAAAACGAACGTTGAAAGCCTGAACGTAACGCTCAGCGAAGAAGTGCTGGCCGAACTGGAAGCGGTGCATCAGGTCTATACCTACCCGGCTCCCTGAGCGTCTTCGCGCCAGTGAGACAAAAAAAGACCCGCCTGAGCGGGTCTTTTTTATTACTGCTTGCGGCGCCAGAGCCACAGTCCGCCGATAGACAGGGCAAACAGCACGCCAAACCCGACGCCAATGCCGACCACCGGCGCCCCGGCTTTTACCGCCAGCGAATAGAGCCCCAGCATGACCAGCATGGCGGTGTTCTCACCCAGGTTCTGCACCGCAATCGCATTGCCTGCACCGACGGTGTGTTTCCCGCGCTCCTGCAACAGCGCATTGAGCGGCACCACAAAGAAGCCGCCCAGCACGCCAATAAGGATCAGCAGCCCGTAAGCCGGAAGCAGCGCCTGCTGCACCGCGAAGATGGCCACGGCTACGCCAATCAGCACCCCGGCAGGCATGCAGCGCGCAACCTTATCCAGCGTAACCAGCTTAGCCGCCGCGCCGGCACCAACGACGATGCCGATAGCGACCATCGCGTTCAGATAGGTCGGCGTGGCGTTATCGGTAATACCCAGCGCCTGTGGCACCCACAGTACCAGCAGGAAACGCAGCGTGACCCCGGCCCCCCAGAACAGGCTGGTGCCCATCAGCGAGAAGCGGGTTTCGTCGCTGCGCCACAGGGTGCGGCTTGCGCAGAAGAAGCTGCGAGTCATCGGCCCGAAACGCCAGGACTGGCCAGGGCGCGCGGCGTCGAGCTTCGGGATAAACAGGTTCGCCACCACCGCCGCGGCATACACCAGAGCGCACAGGCCCAGCGCCAGCAACAGGTTGAGATCGGCAAGGATCCCGCCCATGACCGACCCCAGCAGGATGGCAGCGATAGTGGACGACTCCATCAGCCCGTTGGCTTTTACCAGCTTATCGCCGGAGGTCAGCTCACCGAGGATGCCGTACTTGGCGGGAGAGTACGCCGCAGCGCCAACGCCCACCAGGGTATAGCCGATAAAGGGGTTCACGCCGAGACAGATGGAGGCCGCACCCAGCAGCTTCAGGCTGTTGGCGAACATCATCACGCGCCCTTTCGAGAAGCTGTCCGCAATCTGCCCGACGAACGGGGCAAACAGGATGTAAGCGCCCACAAACACCATCTGCAGCACCGGCTGGCTCCAGTCCGGGTAGAACTGCGCTTTCAGCACCGCCAGGGTAACGAACAGCAGCGCGTTATCGCCAAAAGCAGAGAGGAATTGGGCGGCGATCACCGCCACCATGCCCCGCGACCAGATAGAGGGGGAAGTGAGTCCGGCATTATTCATGTGGGGTCTCTGCCTGTTCAAGCATGGTTTTCAGGGTGACGAAATCCGGTTTGCCGCTACCCAACAGCGGCAGCTGTTTGATATAGCGGATATCACGCGGCACCGCCAGTTCAGGTACGCCGCTGCTGCGCGCCTGTCGCTGAAGCACATCGCGCTTCAGCTCAGGATCGGTGGTAAACAGCACCAGCGCCTCTCCTTTAGCCTCGTCGCTTTTGATGACCGTGGCATGAAGCTTATCCGGCGATACCGCCAGCGCCAGCTGCTCGACCATCTCCAGCGAGACCATTTCGCCTGCAATCTTGGCAAAGCGCTTCGCGCGACCCTGGATCGCCACAAAGCCCTGCTCATCAAAGGTCACGATGTCGCCGGTGTCATACCAGCCCGCTTCCATCTCGCCCGCCGCGTTCTCAGCAGCCGGTGTTTCCAGCACCCCAGGGTTCTCGACACGCAGATAGCCCTTCATGATGTTCGGGCCTTTAAGCTGCAGGCGACCGCCCTGCTCAATGCCGGGCACCGCCAGCAGACGCGCATCCATCGCGGGCAGAATGCGCCCCACGGTGTGCGGTTTCGCGGCCATCGGTACGTTAATCGAGACCACCGGCGCGCATTCGGTAACGCCATAGCCTTCCAGAATGCGCAGGCCGAATTTGTCCTGCCACAGCGTGCGGGTGCTCTCCTGCAGCTTCTCCGCACCGGCAACCACGTAGCGCAGGCGATAGAAGTCATACGGATGGGCAAAACGCGCGTAGTGCCCGAGGAAGGTAGAGGTACCGAACAGCACGGTGCAGTTCCGGTCGTAGACCAACTCCGGCACGATGCGGTAGTGCAGCGGGCTCGGGTAGAGGAACACTTCCGCCCCGGTAAACAGCGGCGTGAACAGCCCCACGGTCAGCCCGAAGGAGTGGAACAGCGGCAGGGCCGACATAAAGCGGTCATTGGCGGTAAAGTCCGCTATGGTGCGGATCTGCTCGACGTTGGCCAGCAGGCTTTTATGGCTGTGCACCACGCCCTTCGGATTGCCTTCCGAGCCGGACGTAAACAGCACCACCGCCGCGTCTTCGGGCTGCTGCGGCACCTGCGCCAGGCGCGGCATTAGCAGGTGGCTGAAGATCCAGGCTTTATCTTTCAGCGTGACCTCAGATTTCAGATCTTCGAGGAACACCCAGCGAACCTGGTCGATCTGCTCGACCAGCGGCCAGAGTTTGCCTTTGTCGAGGAACTGGCGTGAGGTGAAGATAGTTTTGATTTGCGCGGCGGTAATAGCGCTGGTCATGCCTTTCACGCCGGCGGTGTAGTTCATCATCGCCGGAATACGGGCGCGGGAGACGGCCCCAAAAATCACCGCCGGAGTGATGGCGGCGTTGGGCAGCATCAGCCCGATGGTTTCACCCTGCTTGCTGTATTTCTCAAGGATGCGGCCTACAAACAGCGTTTTCAGCAGCAGCCCACGGTAGCTGTCGGGTTTGAAATTAATGTCCTGCACACAGGGTTTACGCTCGCCGTAACGATACTGGGCGGCCAGCAGCGCCTCGAACAGCGTTTCACGCGGGCGTACCGCCATACGGGCTTCCATCATGATCTGATGCAGCATTTCGCCGGCGATTTTACGGCGATCCCGCGCCCGCGGTGCGTCTGGCATCGGCAGAGAAGTCGGGGGTAAGATATGCAGCGTGATTTTCGGAAACAGGCGGCGTTTAACCAGCCCTTTCAGGCGGCTGAAGAAGGTCAGCTCCGCGCCGTCGATGCGAATCGGCACCACCGTCGCGTCCGCTTTCGCGGCCACAAAGCCGGCACCATCGTAGATTTTCATCAGCGAGCCGCTCACTGAAATCCGCCCCTCCGGGAAGATCACCACCGGACGGCCCTGGTTAACCAGGCGCACCAGGTGCTTGATCGACATCGGTTTGGTGGGATCGAGGGGGACAAAGTCGATGACTGAACTGATCCAGCGCATATACCACTGCTGGCTGATTGAGGTGTAGACGGCAAATACCGGGCGCACCGGCAGGAACAGCGCCAGCAGCACGCCATCCAGGAACGAGACGTGGTTTGGCGTGATGATCACCCGCTGGTCACGCAGCGCCTGCGCATCGCCCAGCACCTCGACCCGAAACAACACGCGTAACAGTGAACGCAAAAAACCTGTCAGCATAACAACTCCCTGTGTAGCTCCCCTGCAGTTGGGGACGAAATCGAGGCAGTGTATACGAGTTAAAAGCGAGGGGCGACCCCAAAAAATGGGCGAAAAAAAACCTGCGCATCCGCGCAGGTTGGTGCAAAGCATTGTACGAGAAGTACAGGAATTCTCACCAATCAATACCTCTGGGACTTTGATTGTGGATTGGCGCCCTCACCTTCGCCACTGGAAAAAAGCAAAGGAATGCGCCTAAGTGCAACCAGGTGTGAAAATCATGTTTTACTGTTACAAGTGACGGAAAAAATTGAGGAAAACGTGCTGATGCGCCCGATTTATCGGCTGCTATGCGCTATCACCGTGTTTTGAGGATTGCTGTAATTGTTACATGCCACGGTGATTCTCATCCCGCTTTGCGACACTCGCCCCGGCCTCGCCCTTGAACTACCCACGCTTTTCCGCAACACTATTTGCAGTGTAACCGTTTACCCAACAGGAAGCGTACTATGGCGACAATAAAGGATGTAGCCCGACTCGCAGGCGTTTCGGTCGCCACGGTATCCCGCGTTATCAATGATTCGCCCAAAGCCAGCGATGCCTCGCGCCAGGCGGTACAGAGTGCGATGGAACAGCTCAACTACCACCCTAACGCCAATGCGCGCGCGCTGGCCCAGCAGAATACCGAGACGGTCGGGCTGGTGGTGGGGGATGTCTCCGATCCGTTCTTTGGGGCGATGGTGAAAGCCGTGGAGCAGGTCGCCTACCAGACCGGCAACTTTTTACTGATTGGTAACGGCTACCACAACGAACAGAAAGAGCGTCAGGCCATAGAGCAGCTTATCCGTCACCGCTGCGCAGCGCTGGTGGTGCATGCCAAGATGCTCTCCGACAGCGAGCTGACCGGCCTGATGAAACAGATCCCCGGTATGGTGCTGATTAACCGCATTCTGCCCGGCTTTGAGAAGCGCTGCGTGGCGCTGGACGATCGCTACGGCGCCTGGCTTGCGACCCGCCATCTCATCGCCCAGGGCCACACCCGCATCGGCTATCTCTGCTCCAATCACCCGATCTCCGACGCCGACGATCGCCTGCGCGGTTATTATGATGCCCTGAAAGAGCACGGCCTGCCCTGCAACGATCGGCTGGTGAGTTTTGGCGAGCCGGACGAGAGCGGCGGCGAGAATGCGATAACCGAGCTGATGGGCCGCGGGCGTAACTTTACCGCCGTGGCCTGCTACAACGATTCTATGGCCGCCGGCGCGCTGGGGGTGCTGAATGATAACGGTGTCGATGTGCCGAATGAGATTTCTATTATCGGCTTTGATGATGTGCTGATTTCCCGCTACGTCCGTCCGCGCCTGACCACCGTGCGCTATCCAATCGTGACGATGGCGACCCAGGCGGCAGAATTAGCGATGTCGCTGGCGGATAACCGTCCTGCACCAGAAACCACTCACCTGTTCAGCCCGACGCTGGTGCGTCGCCACTCGGTAGTCAGCCCGTCTGACGGTTAAAGCGTATAGCGGTACAGGTTGACGCGGGTGTCGGGATAGTCGATGCCCTCGCCAATATGCTGCCAGCCGAAACGCTCGTAGTAATCGCGAAATGCCGCGTACAGATGCAGACTGGCATAGCCCTGCTGGCGCGCGTACTGAATCACATGCTGTTGCAGCGCCTGTCCCAGCCCTCTGCCGCGCTGCGGCTCGTCAATGTAAAGCGCTGCCAGCCAGGGAAAGAGATCCTGACGGCTTATCAGATCGCAGCGCCACAGCCCGACGGTACCCAGCAGCGTCTCCCCTTCCGTAGCGATAAACGTCAGCGGCAGCGCGTCCGGCTGCTGACTGTGCTCGATCACGCTGGCAAAAAATGCGCGGCTTAATCCCTGCCCGAACGCCAGCCACAGCCACTCCGTCACCTGCTCTGCATGGTGCGGAGCCTGATACAGCGGCTGGATCATCATACGATTTTGCCCTGAAAAATGGGTACTGACTCAAACAGATAGCCGTCAAAATCTGGCGCATCGGCATCAGACAGCTCCAGCAGACTGTTTTTTACGTTTTCCAGATGCTGCCACATTGCCTGCCAGGAGCCCATCACGTCGCGGCGGCGCAGCGCGGCGAGGATAGTTTGCTGATCGCTTAACCATTTCAGGCGGTGAGTACGGCTCTGAATATGAACGCTCAGCTGCTGCCACAGCGGGCTGCTGTCCATGTGGTGCCAGATGCTTTCCACCGTGGCTAACAGCATCTGATTCTGCGACGCGCCGGCCAGCACCAGATGGAACATTTTCTGGTTATCCTGGCTGGCGTCATTAATGGCGATGGCGCGCTGCTCCTGTTCCAAGATGCGCTTGAGATTGTCGATATCGGCCTTAGTGGCCATTTTGGCGGCGAACGCCGCGATATTGCTCTCCAGCAGCTGGCGCGCCTGCAGCATTTCGAACGGCCCGACGTCGCTGCTGAGAAAACGATCCTCTTCGGCGTCGTGCTCCTGCGGAATGCGCATCACGTAGACGCCCGATCCCTGGCGGATATCCACCGTTCCCTGCAGTTCCAGCATCAGCAGCGCTTCGCGCACAATGGTGCGGCTGACGCCATATTTCTCCGCGATGTTGCGCTCCGGCGGCAGCCGGGAGCCTGGCGGGTAGTGGCCCGCAATGATTTGCGCTCTCAGATCGTCGCCAATTTCCTGGTACTGTTTTTTTTCGGGCGGGACAACTGCCTTATCCACAATATCACCTGTGCTCTGAATAGAGGTCTACCCGTCAGGCGTTATTCTGACGGGTAGTGAACCACGATCGGCCAGAGCATCACCCCGGCCGATTGTTGGCGGCTAGCTTACCAAACTCAGTGCCTGATCGAGAACTTTCGCGCCGTTTAGCGTGCCATAGGCCACCGAATCGATCACCGCGATGGGAATGCCGTGCTCGTCGGTGAGCTTTTTGTTCTCCGCCAGCTTGAAGCGCACCTGCGGACCCAGCAGTACCGCCTGGATATCCGCCGCGTAGCTCTGTAACTCATCGCGCAGATTCTGCTCGGGAATGGCGTAAATTTTCAGTTCGAGACCGCGCTCGGCAGCGGTCTTTTCCATTTTGGTCACCACCAGCGAGGTGGACATGCCAGCGGAACAACACAGGACAATGCGTTTCATCTGCGCTCCTTATTTCCAGTCATCATCAAGGTTCAGGGTCAGGCTGCGCGATTCACTCACGCCACGATACCAGGTCGCCGACTTTTTCAGGCGGCGCGCGCGCTGGTGTTGCAGGTCAATTTCCACCAGCCCGTAACGGTTTTTAAAGGCGTTCATCGGGGAGACGTTGTCGGTGAAGGCCCACAGCATGTAGCCCAGACAGTTGGCTCCCGCTTCCCGGGCGCGCAGCGCCTCAAAGAGATGCTCACCGATAAAGGCGATGCGGTAGTCATCTTCAATCACGCCATCGCTGTTGCGGAACTGGCCTTCGTTCTCAATGCCCATGCCGCTTTCAGCGATAAACCACGGAATATTGCGGTACTCATCCTTAATGCGCATCGCCATGTCATAGATGATGCGCGGATAAATTTCCCAGCCGCGGGACTTGTTCATGCGGCGGCCCGGCAGCTCGAAAGGCTCGTAATACCAGGCCGGATGGAACGGCGTCTCCGGGTTCCAGGCGCGGGACGGTGCCTTCACGCGATGCGGGTAATAGAGGTTGATCCCCAGCTCGTCCACGGTGTTTTCACGGATAATCGCCAGTTCGTCGGCGGTGTACTCCCACTTCACGCCGTGGTGATCCAGCAGGCGGATCAGCTCCGCCGGATACTCCCCTTTCACCATCGGGTCGAGGAAGACGCGGTTGTAGAACAGGTCATAGCGCTCGGCGGCCTGCACATCGTGAGCGGCGCTGGAGCGCGGGTAGGTCACTTCCGGGTTGAGGATCGCCCCGACGCTGCCCTGATACCCCTTCGCACGGAACAGCTGCACCACCTTCGCGGTGGCGAGGTTTTTGTGGTGGTTCCACTGCATCCAGGTGTGGGTGTTCTGCTCGTACGGCCAGCGCAGCGCATCCAGATAAACGCGGGTCTGCACCACAATCGGCTCGTTAAAGGTGAACCAGCGCGTCACCTTGTGGTGGTAGCGGGCGAAGACCTTTTCCGCGTACAGCACGAACAGCTCAACCACTTTTTTCGATGACCAGCCGCCGTAGGTTTCAAACAGGTATGCCGGCAGCTCGTAATGCTCCAGACAGATCATCGGCTCCACGCCCGCCGCACGGATGGCATCGATAAAGCGGTCGTAATACGTGGCGTACTCTTCATCGATAACGCCGTTTTCATAGTCGGTAAAGAAGCGCGACCAGTTGATGGAGGTGCGGTAGTGCGTGAGGCCCGCCTGCTTCATCAGCGCTACGTCCTCTTCGTAGCGGTTGAACAGGTCGGTGGCACCCGCCGGACCATAGCCGTCATGCCAGACGTGGCGGTCGTTTTTGTACCAGAGATCCATATACGAATCCTGGCCGTCCTTTTTGCCGCTCCAGCCCTCGGTCTGCCAGGCGGACGAGGCCGCACCCAGAATAAAGTCCTGCGGCAGCGTCACGGTGTGTTTACTCATATCGTCCTCACGCGTTGTTTGCCATTTCGGTTTTTGCAGCCTGCAGCTGCGCCTGCTCCGCACGACGCGAGGCAATTTTCACGAATGGCAGATAGATCAGAATGGAAACCAGGATACAGATAAGCTGGGTCACCACCGCGCCCATCGAGCCAGCGGTTGAGAGCCAGGCGTTGATCAGCGGCGGCGTGGTCCACGGCACCATCACCACGGCCTTACCGGCAAAGCCCATAACGGTAGCGAAATAGCCGATAGAGCCGGTGATCAGCGGCGTGATGATGAACGGAATCGCCAGGATCGGGTTGAGCATGATTGGCATGCCGAAGATCACCGGTTCGTTGATGTTAAACACCCCAGGGCCAAAGGAGAGCTTGGCGATCTCTTTCATCTCTTTGCGCTTGCTGGCGATCATCACGGCGATCAGCAGGCCGATGGTCAGGCCGGAACCGCCGATGCTCATGTAGACGTCCCAGAACGGCATGGTGATGATGTTCGGCACCTCTTTGCCCTGCTCGAACGCGCTCATGTTGACGGTGATCGCTCCCAGCAGCAGCGGTTCGCGGATCGGCTTGATCATCTGGTTGCCGTGAATGCCGATCACCCAGAACAGCTGCGCGACGAACATCAGCAGCAGAATTCCCGGCAGGCTCTGCATCACGCGCTCCAGCGGCTGCTGCACCACCTGGTACACCGCGTCATACAGATACATGCCGGTGACCTGATGGAATACGAAGCCGAAGGTGGCGATGACCGTGGTGGTAATGATCGCCGGGATCAGCGCCGAGAACGAGGCGGAGACGTTAGGCGGCACGGTGTCCGGCATTTTAATTTTCAGGCCGGGACGACCCTCCAGCCAGCAGTAGACTTCGACCGACAGGATAGCGATAAACATGCCGAGGAACAGGCTGCGGGTATCCGAGAACTGGCGCAGCAGCACGTCCTTCACTACGTGCATTTCGCCATCCACCAGCATTTCAACCGTGGTTGGCGTCACGCAGATAAAGCAGATCACCGCCAGCAGGCCGGGGAACAACGTCTTAATGCCGTTGATGCGCCCAAGTTCAATGCCTATGAGGAATACCGCGCCGATATTCAGGAAGTTGAGCGTGGCGTAGTTGATGGCGCTGGTGATCGGCTTCAGCGCCGCCAGGAACGAGAGCGACTCAAAGCTGGCCAGACCGTTTTTCGGGTCGAGCACCATGTTGGAGATCAACACTGAAAACGCACCGACGATGATAACCGGCATCAGCGTGATGAACGAGGCCTTGATGGCCATGATATAGCGGTAACTGTTGAACTTGGTTGCAAAACTGCCCAGAGAATCTATCAGCTTTTCCTGTAGTGCCATGGGGTTATACCTCAGTAAGGGGCGTTATTTTGTTGTGTAGGGTTACAGCTGAGTACCGTTTTGGTATGCCAAAACATAGTGGCACCCGCAGCTTTATTCTGTGACTTTGTTCTCACAACCTGTATTTGGTATTCCAGAAACCGTATCAACGTGCCTAATTGGTATGCCACATAAAATAGCGTCAGGTAGCGCGCTCATGAGGATCATCGGCGGATCGCGGCGGGCTTTCGTCGGGATCGTGTTTGTCTGCCGGAGAGGGGGCGGGAGATCTTACGTACCGGTCGAGTGTGGTAAACTGCATAAAAAACGGGGCTAATCAGGAATATCGTTGATGGTAACAATGCGGGATGTCTCTGCGCGCGCGGGCGTGTCGAAAGCGACGGTGTCGCGCGTGCTGAACGGCACCGGGCAGGTGAAGGAGTCCACCCGCCAGCAGGTTTTCAGCGCGATGGAAGAGCTTGGCTACCGCCCTAATTTTCTCGCCCGTTCGCTGGCGCACCGCACCAGCAACAGCATCGGGCTGGTGGTGTCTACCTTCGACGGTTTCTACTTCGGGCGGCTGCTGCAGCAGGCATCACGCCAGACCGAATCCCACGGCAAACAGCTTATCGTCACTGACGGCCACGACACCCCGGAGCGCGAACGCGAAGCGGTGCAGATGCTGGTCGACCGCCAGTGCGACGCCATTATTCTCTACACCCGCCACATGAGCGAGCAGGCCATTATGGCGCTGATCGACAGCATCAACGTGCCGCTGGTGGTGATTAACCGGGATGTGAAGGAGGCGCGCGAGCGCTGCGTGTTCTTCGAGCAGCGTAACGCCGCGTTTCAGGCGGTGGAGTATCTGATTGCGCAGGGCCATCGGGAGATCGCCTGCATCACGGTGCCGATCGCCACACCGACCGGGAAAGCGCGGCTGCAGGGTTATCGCGATGCGCTGGAGAAACACGGCATCGCCTGGGATGAGAGCCGGGTCAAAAACGGCGACTCTACCATGACCCGCGGCTATGAGCTGTGCCAGGCGCTGCTGGCGAGCCGCACGCCGTTCAGCGCGCTGTTTGCCTGCAACGATGATATGGCGCTGGGCGCCTCGAAAGCTATTTACCAGGCGGGACGGCGCATTCCGCAGGATATTTCGCTGTTTGGCTTTGACGATGCGCCCAGCGCACGCTGGCTGGAGCCGGGATTATCCACGGTCTACCTGCCCATCGATACCATGATCGTTACCGCTATCGACCGGGCAATTATGCTGGCCAGCGACCAGCCGCTGCCGCCGATCGCGCCCTTTACCGGCACGCTGGTGCTGCGCGAGTCGGTGACCGCCGGGCCACACTATCGCCACCCGGCAGCCTGATCACAGCAGCTCCAGCGCCAGCAGTTCGCTAATGGTCTGGCGGCGGCGGATCAGGCGCGTGGTATCGCCGTCCACCAGCACTTCCGGCAGCAGCGGGCGGCTGTTGTAGTTAGAGGACATTGACGCACCGTAGGCCCCGGTGTCGTGGAATACCAGATAGTCGCCCGGGGCTACCGCAGGCAGGGCGCGGGTTTCCACCTTGCCGCCCTCTTGCTGGGTAAAGACATCCCCCGACTCGCACAGCGGCCCGGCCACCACGCTATCGATAAGCGGTGCCTGCGCCAGACTACGCCCATCCGCGCCAATGGCGGTGATATGGTGATAGCTGCCGTACATCGCCGGGCGCATCAGATCGTTAAACCCGGCATCCACCAGCACAAAGTGACGGCTGCCCATCGCTTTGGTGCTGCGCACCTGAGCGATCAACACCCCGGACTCCGCTACCAGGAAGCGCCCCGGCTCGATCTCCAGCATGACCGGATGCCCGAGGTGCGCCGCGATTTTCTCGCGCGCCGCATTCCACAGACCGTAGTAGTGATCGGTATCGATCGCCTCTTCACCGTCGCGATACGGAATCGACAGCCCGCCGCCGGCAGAGATAGCCTCCAGATCCTGCCCGGACTCCACCACCTGGCGCACCATTGCGCCACACACCTGCTCCAGATGACCGTAATCGACGCCGGAACCGATATGCATGTGAATACCGGCAAGCTTCAGCTGGTAGCGCGCCAGCGTCGCGAAGGCATCCGGCAGATCGCCGTACCAGATGCCATGCTTGCTGTTTTCACCGCCGGTATTGGTTTTCTGGCTGTGACCATGCCCGAAGCCCGGATTAACCCGCAGCCAGACGCGGTGGCCCGGCGACACTTCGCCAAGCTGGGCCAGCATGTCGATCGACCCGGCGTTTACCGGGATCGCCAGCTCGCGCACGCGATCGAGCGTCGGGGCATCAATCAGATCGGCGGTAAACACGATGTCGTCCGGGTTCGCCTGAGGATCGTACCCGGCGGCCAGCGCGCGCTCGATCTCCCCGAGCGACACCGAATCCACCTTCACGCCCTGCTCACGCATCAGGCGCAAAATATGAATATTCGAGCAGGCCTTCTGGGCGAAGCGCACCACGTCGAACTGGCGCAGCCTGGCGATCTGGCGGCGAATGGTATCGGCATCGTAGATCCAGACCGGGCAGCCGTGCTGCTGGCTCAGGGCCACGAGGCGGGAAGAATTGAGAGCGGTATCGTTGTGCGGGCGCGGCATGGGGCATCTCCTTACTATTTTCCTCATTACGCCACAGCCGCTTCGCAATAAAAAATATCGTTTTCTTTAATGTCTATGCAAAAATGATATGGCTTAGCTGACCCGGAGAACCCTCATGCCCGCCGTTAACCTGCGTCATATCGAAATCTTTCATGCGGTGATGACCACCGGCAACCTGACCGAGGCCGCCGCGCTGCTGCACACCTCCCAGCCGACGGTGAGCCGCGAGCTGGCGCGCTTTGAAAAGGTAACGGGCCTGGCGCTGTTCGAGCGCAGCCGCGGGCGTCTGCACCCGACGGTACAGGGACTGCGGCTGTTTGAAGAGGTGCAGCGCTCGTGGTACGGGCTGGACCGTATCGTCAGTGCGGCGGAGAGCCTGCGCGAGTTTCGCCAGGGAGAGCTCTCTATCGCCTGCCTGCCGGTCTTTTCTCAGTCATTTTTGCCGCCGCTGATACAGCCATTTCTGGCGCGCTACCCGGAACTGAGTATCAACATCGTGCCGCAGGAGTCGCCGTTGCTGGAAGAGTGGCTGTCGGCCCAGCGCCACGATCTTGGCCTGACCGAAACCATCACCACGCCGGCAGGCACCACGCGCGAAACGCTGCTGACGATGAACGAAGTGTGCGTGTTACCGGAAGGGCACGCGCTGGCGCATAAAAGCGTGCTGACCCCACAAGATTTCGCCGGGGAAAATTACATCAGCCTGTCGCGCACCGACAGCTACCGGCAACTGCTGGACGCCCTGTTCCACGAGCACGATGTGAAACGGCGGATGGTAATGGAGACCCACAGCGCGGCCTCTATTTGTGCCATGGTTCGGGCGGGCGTTGGCATCTCCGTGGTCAATCCGCTAACCGCACTGGATTACGCGCAAAGTGGCGTGGTCGTGCGCCGCTTCAGCGTGGAGGTGCCTTTTACCGTCAGCCTGATCCGCCCGCGCCACCGCCCGGCTTCTGCGCTGGTGGATGCGTTCTGTGACCATATACAAAACGCGATGACGCAATTTACCGCGCCGCTGGAACAGCTGCTGGCGCGGGGCTGAGCATAAAGTCCACCGCCTCGCGGGCGTGCAGCAGGGCGGTATCGAATACCGGCAGCGGTGACGCCGCTTCCGGGATCAGCAGGCCAATCTCGGTACAGCCGAAGATCACCCCTTCTGCCCCCTCCTCCGCCAGCTGCTGGATCACGGACAGGTAATAGTTCCGGGATTCGGCGGTGATTTTGCCGAGGCACAGCTCATCAAAAATAATCTGGTTGATGCGCACCCGGCGGGGCTCATCGGGGATCAGCGTTTCAATCCCGCTCTGTGCCAGCAGCCTGCCGCGGTAGAAATCCTGCTCCATGGTGTAGCGCGTCCCGAGCAGCGCCACGCGTTTCATGCTGCGGTCGTTAATGGCGCGCCCGGTGGCGTCGGCAATATGCAGCAGCGGTACGCGACAGGCGGCCTCGATCTGTCCGGCGACCTTGTGCATGGTATTGGTACAGAGCGCGATAGCCTGCGCCCCGGCCTGCTCAAGCCCGACGGCGGCGTGGGCGAGGATCTCCCCGGCTTTATCCCACTCGCCGCGACTCTGGCACAGTTCGATATCGTGAAAATCGACGCTGTGCAGCAGCAACGAGGCCGAGTGCAGGCCGCCAAGACGATCGCGCACCCCTTCGTTGATGTGCCGGTAATAGGGAATGGTGGATTCCCAGCTCATGCCGCCCAGTAAGCCGATAGTGTTCATTTTCGTCTCCACGCTGTGTCAGCCTCTGGTTATACCGTTAAACCCCCGCCGTGCGAAACCGAAACAAATGTGATCCACGCTCCAGTTCAGCCCGCTGTCGTTTTCTTTTTAGCCAGCCCAGGATAAATTCTTTGAAACAATGTTTCACTCTTAACAGGATGCCAGAATGTTTGTATTTCATCAGGACACCCGGCTGGAAGATTTAGGTAACGGCGTCACGCGCCGCATCCTTGCTCACAATGGCAAAATGATGCAGGTGGAAGTGAATTTCGAAGCGGGTGCCGTCGGCCCGATGCACAACCATCCTCACGAGCAGCTGACCTACGTGATGAGCGGCGAGTTTGACTTCACCATCGGCGACGAGACGCGCCGCGTCAAAGCAGGGGATACGCTCTATAAAGAGCCGCACATCATGCACGGCTGCGTCTGCATCAAACCCGGCACGCTGCTTGATACCTTCACCCCGGTGCGGGAAGACTTTTTGCAGTAGTTCTGTCGTAAAAAAGCCGCTTCCTGAAGCGGCTTTTTTGTTTCGGCATCAGCACCCACCTCTGGAAACGCAGCCGTGGCGGGGCGCAGGCTTACCCGCCCTCTGAAACTGGCTGACGTGCCGCGTTTATGTTCCAGAGCCCTCCCTCCGGTTATTCAACCGGCAGTGAAATAACGGCGGTCGCGCCGTCGGTAATTATTGAACCTGAACCGTTGCGTTCGTTTTTTTAATCCCGTCACATTTACTTGCGCATAAGCCGCAGCAAAACAGCAATGATTAAGCGTTGAATTATTTTTTGTGAGCGTGCGCAAATAAATTGGCTTTTACACCAACTCAACCCTCAGATTCGGATTTTGACGTCCACTTCAATTAATTGAAATGCCGTTTCGACCCTGATCACATTTCTGAAATGAATAGAATGACGCCGAAACAAATCGCAATAAGATAAATTAAAACGGCGTTTTACAAATCAGGAACAGCGGTTCATCAGATTTCTAAAACCGATGCTTCCCACCAGACTGCGCCCGCATCACCATGTTTAAAAAACATTTAATAACAGCAGCATACCTGTGTATCGCTTTAGCTTACGTCGGGTACTGGTTGCGTTATGTGACAGTTTCAGGTGGCACGCACCGACTCACTTTCTTGACCACGATTTTATTAACTCTGGAATACCAGGTAGGTATGTATGAATGAAAACAAGCTGCTGGGACTGGCGTGGATATCACCCTATATAATTGGGCTGATAGTCTTTACCGCCTTCCCCTTTGTCTCATCGTTCTTCCTCAGCTTTACCGAGTATGACCTGATGAACCCACCGGTATTTAACGGTATTGAAAATTACCGTTACATGCTGACCGAGGACGATCTGTTCTGGAAATCGATGGGCGTCACATTCGCCTACGTGTTTATTACTATTCCGCTCAAGCTGGCATTTGCGCTGGGCATCGCGTTTGTTCTTAATTTCAAACTGCGCGGCATCGGCTTTTTCCGTACCGCCTATTACATTCCGTCGATCCTCGGTAGCTCCGTGGCCATCGCCGTTTTGTGGCGTGCGCTGTTTGCCATCGACGGCCTGCTGAACAGTTTTATTGGCGTGTTCGGCCTCGACCCGATCAACTGGCTGGGTGAGCCGTCGCTGGCGCTGATGTCGGTGACCCTGCTGCGCGTCTGGCAGTTCGGTTCGGCAATGGTCATCTTCCTCGCCGCGCTGCAAAACGTGCCGCAGTCGCAGTATGAAGCCGCGATGATCGACGGCGCGTCGAAGTGGCAGATGTTCATGAAGGTCACCGTGCCGCTGATCACCCCGGTTATCTTCTTCAACTTCATTATGCAGACCACCCAGGCGTTCCAGGAGTTTACCGGCCCGTACGTGATCACCGGCGGCGGCCCGACCTACTACACCTATCTTTTTTCGCTCTACATCTACGACACGGCGTTTAAATACTTTGATATGGGCTACGGCGCAGCGCTGGCGTGGGTGCTGTTCCTCGTGGTCGCGCTCTTCGCCTCGATTGCCTTCAAATCGTCGAAGTACTGGGTGTTCTACTCTGCCGATAAGGGAGGCAAAAATGGCTGATATTCAACAGAGTCAGTTATCCGCACGGATGCAGGCCGGCGAGGTGGAAGTGGCCCGCACCCTGCGCCGCGAAAAAGTCAGCGCCTGGTTCCGCTACATCATTCTGCTGTTTGTCGGCCTGCTGATGCTCTACCCGCTGGCGTGGATGTTCTCGGCGTCGTTCAAACCGAACCATGAGATCTTCACTACCCTCGGGCTGTGGCCGTCAAACGCCACCTGGGACGGGTTTATCAACGGCTGGAAGACCGGGACCGAGTACAACTTCGGGCACTACATGCTGAACACCTTTAAGTATGTGATCCCGAAAGTGCTGCTGACCATCATCTCCTCCACGGTGGTGGCCTACGGCTTCGCCCGCTTCGAAATTCCGTGGAAGAAGTTCTGGTTCACCACGCTTATCGCCACCATGCTGCTGCCGAGCACCGTGCTGCTGATCCCGCAGTACCTGATGTTCCGCGAAATGGGCATGCTGGACAGCTACCTGCCGCTCTACCTGCCGCTGGCGTTCGCCACGCAAGGGTTCTTTGTTTTCATGCTGATCCAGTTCCTGCGCGGCGTGCCGCGTGACATGGAAGAAGCGGCGCAGATCGACGGCTGCAACTCGTTCCAGGTGCTGTGGTATGTGGTGGTGCCAATCCTCAAGCCGGCGATTATCTCGGTGGCGCTGTTCCAGTTCATGTGGTCGATGAACGACTTTATCGGACCGCTGATCTACGTCTACAGCGTGGATAAATACCCGATCGCGCTGGCGCTCAAAATGTCCATCGACGTCACCGAAGGGGCGCCGTGGAACGAAATTCTGGCGATGGCGAGTATCTCCATCCTGCCATCCATCATTGTGTTCTTCCTGGCTCAGCGCTACTTCGTGCAGGGCGTGTCAAGCAGCGGAATCAAAGGTTAACGAGGGAATATCATGGCTGAAGTGATTTTCAACAAACTGGAAAAAGTCTACTCCAACGGCTTCAAAGCGGTACATGGTATCGACCTGACCATTGCGGACGGTGAGTTCATGGTGATTGTCGGCCCGTCCGGCTGCGCCAAATCCACCACCCTGCGTATGCTTGCCGGGCTGGAAACCATCAGCGGCGGCGAAGTGCGCATCGGCGAGAAGCTGGTGAACAACCTGGCGCCCAAGTCGCGCGGTATCGCGATGGTGTTCCAGAACTACGCGCTCTATCCGCATATGACGGTGCGCGAGAATCTGGCGTTCGGCCTGAAGCTCAGCAAAATGCCGAAGGAGCAGATCAACCAACAGGTGGATGAGGCAGCGAAAATTCTGGAGCTGGAAGAGCTGATGGATCGTCTTCCGCGCCAGCTCTCTGGTGGTCAGGCCCAGCGCGTGGCCGTGGGCCGCGCCATCGTGAAGAAACCGGACGTGTTCCTGTTCGATGAGCCGCTCTCTAACCTTGATGCCAAGCTGCGCGCCTCTATGCGTATCCGCATCTCCGATCTGCATAAGCAGTTGAAAAGATCCGGCAAACCAGCCACCACGGTGTACGTAACCCACGATCAAACCGAAGCGATGACCATGGGCGACCGCATCTGCGTAATGAAGCTCGGGCACATCATGCAGGTTGATACCCCGGACAACCTCTACCACTTTCCGAAAAATATGTTCGTGGCGGGCTTTATCGGCGCGCCAGAAATGAACATCAAACCCAGCAAGCTGATTGAGAAAGCGGGCCGTCTGCACATTACGGTGGGAAATGACACCCTCGCGCTGAACGACCGCCTGCAGGAGAAAGCCGCCGGCTATCAGGGCCAGGACATTTTCTTCGGCGTGCGCCCGGAATTCGTGGTGCTGTCTGATGAGCCGCTGGCGGGCGACTACGTCACCGGCGAGATGGTGCGCGTAGAGAATATGGGTCACGAGTTCTTCGTCTACCTGAAGGTGGCGGACTTCGAGCTGACCTGCCGCATTCCTTCCGATGAAGCCAAACCGATGATTGAGAAGGGGCTGAATCGTAAGGTGTATTTCACGTTCGATATGAATAAGTGTCATCTTTTTGACGCAAAAACAGAACAGAACATCTCCCTCTGACAGGAGTCCTGTACCATGAAAAAAGTCCTGATTAGCACAGCGATTGCCTCTGCCGTTACCCTCTGTGCCTTTCCTTCCCATGCCGCTGACGATGTGACGCTGCGTATGTCCTGGTGGGGCGGCAACGGCCGTCACCAGGTGACGCTGAAAGCGCTGGAGGAGTTCCACAAGCAGCACCCGAACATTACCGTGAAAGCGGAGTACACCGGCTGGGACGGGCACCTCTCCCGCCTCACCACCCAGATTGCCGGCGGCACCGAGCCGGACGTGATGCAGACCAACTGGAACTGGCTGCCGATCTTCTCGAAAAAAGGCGATGGCTTCTACGATCTGAACCAGGTGAAAGACGTCATTGACCTCAGCCAGTTCGACCCGAAAGAGCTGCAGACCACCACCATCGACGGCAAGCTTAACGGCATCCCGATCTCGGTAACGGCGCGCGTGTTCTACTACAACAACGAAACCTGGAGCAAAGCGGGCGTTGAGTACCCGAAAACCTGGGACGAGCTGATGGCGGCGGGGAAAGCCTTCGAAGCGAAGCTGGGTAAACAGTACTACCCGGTAGTGCTGGAGCACCAGGATACGCTGGCGCTGCTGAACTCCTACATGGTGCAGAAATACAACATCCCGGCGGTGGATGAGAAGACCAAAAAATTCACCTACAGCAAAGAGCAGTGGGTTGAGTTCTTCGGCATGTACAAAAAGCTGGTGGACAGCCACGTGATGCCAGACACCAAATACTATGCCTCGTTTGGTAAGAGCAACATGTACGAGATGAAGCCGTGGATTGCCGGGGAGTGGGGCGGCACCTACATGTGGAACTCCACCATTACCAAATACTCCGACAACCTGAAGCCGCCGGCGAAGCTGGAGCTGGGCGCGTATCCGATGCTGCCGGGTGCGAAGGACGCGGGCCTGTTCTTCAAACCGGCGCAGATGCTGTCCATCGGTAAGTCCACCAAAAACCCGAAACAGGCCGCGGAGCTGATCAACTTCCTGCTCAACAGCAAAGAGGGCGTGGCGACGCTGGGCCTGGAGCGCGGCGTACCGCTGAGCAAACAGGCGGTGGCGCAGCTGACCCAGGACGGCGTGATCAAAGATGAAGATCCGGCGGTTGCCGGGCTGAAACTGGCCCAGTCGCTGCCAACGACGCTGTCGGTCTCGCCGTACTTCGACGATCCGCAGATCGTGTCGCAGTTCGGCACCGCGATTCAGTACATCGACTACGGTCAGAAATCCGTGGAAGAGACGGCTGCCGAATTCCAGCGTCAGGCGGAGCGCATTCTGAAACGCGCGATGCGCTAAGCGTTACTGCGGTCTTACCCTGCCCTGCCGGATAACGGCAGGGCTTTTTTTTAATGGTAACTGACTGCCTTATACTCCGATATCGCGCAGCTTTTTGCCCTTCATCAGGTTGCGTTCAATATGCTCGAGGGTGACGTTTTTGGTTTCCGGCACCAGCCAGAAGGTAACGCCCACGAAGGCGACGTTCAGCGCGGTATAGAGCCAGAAGGTGCCCGCTGCGCCGATAGCATCCAGCAGCGTCAGGAAAGTAGCACCGATGATCATGTTCGATACCCAGTTAGTAGTGGTCGAACAGGTAATCCCGAAGTCGCGGCACTTCAGCGGCTGGATCTCCGAGCAGAGGATCCACACCACCGGCGCAGCGCTCATGGCGTATCCGGCGATGCACATCATGGTCATGCCGACCGACAGCCAGGAGAGGCCGCTTGAGGCGGTGCCATTATCGAACTGCATCAGGCAGTACCCGAGTACCAGCGTACCCAGCGCCATCACGCTGAAGCCAATTTTCAGTGCCGGTTTGCGTCCCGCTTTATCCACCATAAAGATGGCGATAAAGGTGGCGAACATGAAGGTCAGGCCCACTACCAGCGTGGCGATCATCTGCTGTTCGGTGGTGGTAAAACCCGCCATCTTAAAGATGCGCGGCGCGTAGTACATGATGATGTTCATGCCGGTGAACTGCTGCATCGCCTGCAGCAGCATGCCGAGAAACACTGCCCGCCGCACGTTGCGGTTGGCTTTGAATAATTTCCAGCCGCCCTGCTTCAGCTTCAGGCTCTCGCGGATCTCATTCAGCTCTTCCCGCGCTTTTTCCGAGGTATCGCGCAGCATGCGCAGCACCTCTTCCGCTTCCACATGACGCCCTTTCTCTGCCAGCCAGCGCGGGCTGTTGGGCAGGAAAATCACCAGCACGATAAGGATCACCGCCGGCAGCGCCAGCACGCCCAGCATTGCCCGCCAGTTGCCCGAATAGCTGAATGCGGTATCCGAAAGAAACGCCACCACGATGCCGAGCGTCACCATCAGCTGATACATGCTGATCATTTTGCCGCGCACGTTTTCACTGGCCATTTCCGACAGATAGAGCGGCGCGGTGTAGGAGGCGATACCCACTGCCACGCCGAGCACGATACGCGAGACCAGCAGGATCTCCACGCTGGTGGCAAAGGCCGAGCCGATGGAGCCGGCGACAAACAGAATCGCGCCCACCATCAGGCTGTATTTGCGCCCGAGGCGGAACGACAGCCAGCCGTTGCACAGCGCGCCGATGGCCGCGCCGAGCATCATGCTGCTCACCACCCACTCCTGCAGGCGGTTGCTTAATGCGAAGTGATCGGTGATAAACGGCAGCGCCCCGGCGATCACCCCGATATCAAGCCCGAACAGCAGACCCGCCACGGCGGCGGAGACGGAAACAAACAGATTCATGCGGCGTGAATCCTGCAGCGCACGCGGCATGGTAGTTGAGTGATTGCTGATAGTGGTCATGTTCCTTGCCTGAACAGAGAAAGTCGTTATCTGAAGTTAGGAGAACAATGCACAGAGGTGTCAGGCGGTATTACGCGAAGATATGGATTTAATTGCTACGGGTTATGGTTCTGTGATGGACATTTCACTTTATAATTTTAGATTATTCTCAAGTTCAAATCACAACTGGCTAATAACTATCGATTTAAAACGGAAACTCGAAGTGCGGGTCGATTTAAGTATGGATATTTCGCTGGCATTGATATGGACTTGACTGGTTTTTAGTCAAAAAAAACCCTGCCGTAGCAGGGTTCTTCCATAACTGGCGTTGATTAACGTGCCAGCCAGCCGCCGTCCACGGCAACGGTGTAACCGTTGATGTAGTCGGACGCACTGGAAGCCAGGAACACCACCGGGCCCATCAGATCGCTCGGCAGACCCCAGCGACCCGCCGGGATACGGTCGAGGATTTCCGCGCTGCGCTGCTCGTCGGCGCGCAGCTGCTGGGTGTTGTTGGTCGCCATGTAGCCCGGCGCGATGGCGTTCACGTTGATGTTGTGTTTCGCCCACTCGTTCGCCAGCAGACGGGTCACGCCCATCACTGCGCTTTTCGACGCGGTGTAAGACGGTACGCGAATGCCGCCCTGGAAGGAGAGCATGGAGGCGATGTTGACGATCTTGCCGCCGTTACCCTGGGCGATAAACTGCTTCGCCACGGCCTGGGACATAAAGAACACGCTCTTGATGTTCAGGTTCATCACGTCATCCCAGTCTTTTTCGCTAAAGTTAATCGCGTCTTCGCGACGGATCAGACCCGCGTTATTCACCAGCACGTCAACGTGACCGAATTCAGCAACGGCGCGTTCGATCAGAGAAGGAATGGCATCAATCTGACGCAGGTCGGCGGTCAGGCTCAGGAAACGGCGGCCCAGCGCGGTAACCTGTTCAATGGTATCGGTCGGCTCAACGATGTTGATACCGACGATGTCGCAGCCCGCCTGAGCCAGACCTACTGCCATACCCTGGCCTAAGCCAGTGTCACAGCCGGTAACGATGGCAACTTTACCCTGAAGAGAGAATGAATCCAGAATCATGTGATTTCCTTTATGTCAGGCCTGTCCCGGACAGGCATAAGTTCATGCTGTCCGCGACTAGCGCAGATCTTTAACAGCGACGTGGTCCATGTCATCAAAGACCTGGTTTTCACCAACCATGCCCCAGATGAAGGTGTAAGCGCGGGTACCCACGCCTGAGTGAATCGACCAGCTCGGTGAAATCACCGCCTGCTCGTTGTGCATAACGATATGACGCGTCTCCTGCGGCTGCCCCATCATGTGGAACACGCACGCGTCTTCGTCCATGTTGAAGTAGAAGTAGACTTCCATGCGGCGCTCGTGGGTATGGCACGGCATGGTGTTCCACAGGTTGCCCGGCTCCAGCTCGGTGAGACCCATGCTGAGCTGGCAGGTTTCCAGCACGTCCGGCACGAAGTATTTATTGATGGTGCGGCGGTTGCTGGTGAGCGGATCGCCCAGCGTCACCGGCGACACTTCAGACGGCATCACTTTCTTCGTCGGATACGTGGTGTGTGCCGGGGCGCAGTTGTAGTAGTACTTCGCGGGCTGAGAGGCATCAACACTGGCGAATACCACTTCTTTCGCACCTTTACCGACGTACAGCGCGTCGCGATGGCCGATCTCGTAGCACTGACCGTCCACGGTGATGGTGCCCGGACCGCCGATGTTGATAACGCCCAGTTCGCGGCGCTCAAGGAAATAGGTCACGCCCAGTTGTTTACCGACTTCACCGCCGACGGATACGGTTTTCGCAACCGGCATCACGCCGCCAACGATGATGCGGTCGATGTGGCTGTACACCATGGTGTATTCGTCAGCGACGAACACTTTCTCTACCAAAAATTCGTCACGCAGACCCTGAGTATCGAGGGTTTTGGCATGTGCGCTGTGGATACTTTGTCTGACTTCCACAATAACCTCCTGGGGAATTAGGTGGGTGCGATTTGCCCGTGGATGTAACAGCAAAACGCTGTTCCGTTTCTTAACTACGGTCATCTTATCCCGGTTAAAACGTGTTTTCAATTATAACTAAAACGTTGTTTCACTTTTTTGCGAAAGAATTAATAGAATTGGAATTGCGATCACGAATGGCCCAGGCGCACGAAAATCCTCGCCGAAAAAAATTATTAACAATCAAATGGTTAAATATAAACACTCCTGAGTTGATCTGGATCGTATTGCTACCCCTTTTTCATTAACCCGGCGGCGTGATGCCGCACCCGCGTCACGGCGTTATTCATAAGCCTGGCAAATAAAATCGGCGCGAGCCTGGTAAAGTGCGTGAGCAATCACACACCTTGAAACGTTGTTTTGATAAATTAATACCCAGTTTTCAAACCAATCATATTCGACGCGCCGGGGACGGCAATAAAGGAGTGCATGATGGCTAAAGGCATGAAGGTTAAGCTTAATTATGAGGTAAGCCGGGACCCGGATACCGGCGCAGAAGTCACCCGCTTAACCCCACCGGAAGTAACCTGTCACCGCAACTACTTCTATCAGAAGTGCTTCACCCAGGATGGCAGCCGCCTGCTGTTCGCCGGCGAGTTCGATGGTCACTGGAACTACTATCTACTCGATCTGGTCGATGCCAGCGCGATACAGCTCACCGAGGGCGCGGGTGATAACACCTTTGGCGGCTTCCTCGCCCCGGACGATAAGTCGCTCTACTATGTGAAAAACGAGCGTTCCCTGCTGCAGGTCGATCTGGCCACGCTCGAGGAACGCGAGATCTACCGCGTTCCCGATGAATGGGTTGGCTACGGCACCTGGGTAGCTAACAGCGACTGCACCAAACTGGTCGGCATCGAAATTGCTAAAAGCGACTGGGTGCCGCTCAACGACTGGCAGATTTTCCAGGAGTTCTTCCACAAAGGGCCGCACTGTCGCCTGCTGCGCGTCGATCTGCAGACGGGTGAAAGTGCCGTGATCCACGATGAGCGCATCTGGCTTGGTCATCCTATTTATCGTCCGTTTGACGATAATACCGTGGCGTTCTGTCACGAGGGGCCGCACGATCTGGTGGACGCCCGTATGTGGCTGGTGAATGAAGATGGCAGCAACGTACGCAAGGTAAAAGATCACGCCGAGGGCGAAAGCTGCACGCACGAATTCTGGGTGCCCAACGGATCGGCGCTGGTGTACGTCTCCTACCTGAAAGGCAAACAAGGGCGCACGGTTTACCGCTTCGATCCTGAAACCGCTATTAATGAAGAAATTATGCCGATACCGGCCTGTTCGCACCTGATGAGCAACTTCGACGGCACGCTGCTGGTTGGCGACGGTTCCGGCACCCCGGTTGACGTAAAAGACACCAGCGGTTACCGCATTGAAAACGATCCTTACCTCTACGTGTTCGATGTAAAACAAAAAGCGTATTTCCGCGTGGCACGTCACGACACCTCCTGGGCCACCTTCGCCAACAGCCGCCAGGTCACCCATCCGCACCCGTCGTTCACGCCGGATGATTCCGCCATCCTGTACAGCTCTGATAAAGACGGTAAGCCGGCACTGTATATTGCGAAATTACCGGAACAGCGGGAGATGATTACCGTTTAACTGAGTGTGTTTTTCTGTAACTGGCCTTGCCCTCCTTCGCGGAGGGCCTTTTTTTATGCTGTCTTACAGAAACAAAAATATTCCCTGGCGGGAAATAAAAACGGCCCCTTAAATAAACGGGGCCGAAAGGAGGGTTATTTATCAGAAAGAGTAAGCGACGCCGAGACGGAAACGCGTCTGACGCTCATCGGTTTCTTTTACCCCGACGTTACCCACTTCAACATACGGAGACCAGTTTTTATCAATTTTATATGCCAGCTTGGCATTATATTCGTTGGAATAGTCTTTGTTATTATTACGAATGGTGCCTTCGGTGCTTTTTGCATACACATAATTCAGCTCGGTACGCCAGTCACCCAGCGCAAAACCAACCCATGCATCACCGCGGTTAACCTTATCATCCTCACGGTCCGGTGTGCTCGGATTACGTGTATATTCATAGCGATAGCGCGCCGCCACGTAGAAGCCGTTATCAAAGCTGTACTGCGCATGGATATTCGGTTTATAGATAGTGCGGCTGTCAGTACTTTCAATGGTGAACGCTGGCGTAATCGCGATATTGTCGGTGGCCTTCCAGCGCCAGCTAATTTGATCTTCATGACCGTTACCTACCACATCTGAGAAAGGCTGGTCCTGTTTATCACCGCCTGATTTCCATTTTGCCTCAACGGAAAAACCTACGCCGTTATCAAAACGGTGTGAAACGGCAACGCGATCAGCATTCGAACCGCTGTCAATATACTCGTGACGTAAATCAACGGTGACCGCCTGAGCAGCGAAACTCGACCCACATAATACCGCCAGCGCTAATGTTTTCTTAAACATACCTTTCCCCTATTGAAATAATGTTTCGTTTTTATGGAATGTGATTTTATTTTTTTATTATTGCGCTTTTGGTGATCGAGATCGTAGTTGTCTGTTTCAAAAAAAATGGCATACGGCAGCGTGACTGGCGTCAATAAAAATGGCTTGCGGGCTCCTGAAACCAAATAACGATCACACTTTCATTTTTGAAACCAAAAATGAACCCCGCCTCAATAATTTATTTTAACTGATTGTATCTACTCATTTATTTAAAAAAAGTCAGACCGTCATAGATATGTCTATTTATTTCCAAAATAATAATAACAAGAGTGACAATCATATAGCGCTCTTATTCGGACGGCAGCACAAGGCGAGCGGCGACAATTTGACAGGGAGGCGATGAGGATCGGTACCATAGGGTTACCGCTATTACGGACCGCAGGGAACTAACGCGCACGCGAATACGGAAGTGGGGAAGCCCCTGTTATTAGCCGTCCGGCTTCGGCAGTAAGTACCTGCTCTGAAAGCAGCCGATGGGCATACGCGCCGCCCCGACGGTCATCACATCTTTTATCTCTTCACTCTGCGATCGGAATCGGCTCCCGGGAGCCGATTATTAATTTCCCTTTTCATGGATATCCAAAATGAGTGAAAGCAAGCACATCACATTGCGTTATGTTGATGCGGATGGATGAATGCCCATCAGACAGCACGTGCGCCGTGCGTTTCAGTGTCCCAGGCGGCCTGAAAGCAGAGATCGATGGGTCGCGGTTCCCAGTGGATTAATCCCCTGATTTCGAAAAGAATCACACCGTAGCGCGACGGATTGTCTTTATCCAGTACGGGCCGTACCAGCAGCGACTGCGCAATGATGCGCGGCTCGAAACGGAGAATGGCGCGCCGGATGGTCGCTTCAATGCGCGTCCATGACTGAGCATGGCTCCAGCCACCGGTCATCGCCGCCACGCCGTAATTCATAACTGACTCGGCGACGGCGTGATGACGATGTTCATCCAGCTGGTCTTCAATATTGGTATTGTTCAACATTGCCAGCAGATCGCGTTGCACAATGGCGCGCATCGTCCGGCTGTTAAAATGAAACGCGTCCCAGGCTTCTTGCTGTTTTTTTGGTTCATCATCCAGCAGCCTGTCGAGCAGGGTAGGTAAATATTTAATTTTTTGCCCCATACTTCCTCCTTGATCGTACGGGGGACTGGTATCGCCTCTTATAGCAGCGTGTCCAGCCCGGCTTTGTAGAATTCATTAAGCATCAGCGATGATAAATGAGAGGCAGGTTTATTGCGCTGCAAATGGGGCGGCGCAAGCAGCAGCAGGATGTCATGCTTTGGCGCCTCCGGCTGGACGATCTCTCCCTGCATGCTGAGATCCAGCTCCTCACACACGCGCGTCATCAGACCGGCGGTATCAAGAATACAATCCGTCACGGTTTTCTTTTCCATCTGCTCGCGCAATGCCAGAAACTGCCCGCTTTCAGGTGCCATGGGCGAGATCTCGCGCGCCATCGTTACGCCCGTACGGCTGCCCTGCTCGCCCCACAGCACCACGCTTTTATACTCATTCGCCAGGGCGTTAAGCGGATTGTTATCCTCATCGCCCTCAATGTGCTGCGCCCGCCATGCCATGTAGTGCCCGATATGAGGAAGAAGATC
This sequence comes from Siccibacter colletis, assembly GCF_025914095.1. Classification (NCBI taxonomy): domain Bacteria; kingdom Pseudomonadati; phylum Pseudomonadota; class Gammaproteobacteria; order Enterobacterales; family Enterobacteriaceae; genus Siccibacter; species Siccibacter colletis. Next base: position 3,326,846 of record NZ_CP074352.1, read on the forward strand.
CTCCGGCATCTCCGACACGGCCTCCTGCATGGCGCTACTAAATACGCGCTTCGCCAGCGCATCACTCGCAGGCGACGATGCGGCATACTGCTGCACCTGCATACGATATTGCCCGATCTGGATTTCCAGCCCCGGTAACAGCGGGCGAGACTGACCATAGTCCAGAATATGTGTGCCAACGCGGCACAGATAATCCCGCGAACGATTAACGATCACCGGCAGCGAAAAAAGCCAGTAAAACAGGATGCGTTCGGCCTCGCTCTCGGGACATGACGTGGAAAAAAGTCCCCGTTCGGGACAGAACCAGGCCGGGTGCTCCGATGTAAACCCTTCTGTAATCTGAAAAGCGGCCTGAGTATCAGGCCAGATAAGCCTCAACTCCATAACGATTACCCAATCAACACGTCCCCGGAACCACTTGAGATCGTGGCTCCGCAACCGGCAGGATCGCCAAGACGCGCTGCCGGAGCGCCATTTATGGTAACGCTGCCGGATCCGGCGGCAATTGAGCTACCTCCGTGCTGGGAACAATTTACGCTGTCTCCGACCCGCGCAGCAGAAATATTGTTGATAAAAACATCACCGGAACCGCTGGTAACGGATCCCCCGTGGTTGATGGCATCGCTTAGACGTGCGGCGTTTTGCATAGTGTGATTGTCCTGAATATGATTTTACTATCATGGCGGGTACGTAACCCCGCCATGGCTCGATCGCGGTATTTACGGCTCCGGCGTATCCGTCGGCGTTTCGGTCGGCGTCTCGGTCGGCGTCTCGGTCGGCGTCTCGGTCGGCGTTTCGGTCGGCGTTTCCGTCGGCGTTTCGGTCGGCGTTTCCGTCGGCGTTTCGGTCGGCGTTTCGGTCGGCGTTTCCGTCGGCGTTTCGGTCGGCGTCTCGGTCGGCGTTTCGGTCGGCGTTTCCGTCGGCGTTTCCGTCGGCGTTTCGGTCGGCGTCTCGGTCGGCGTCTCGGTCGGCGTCTCGGTCGGCGTCTCGGTTGGCGTCTCGGTTGGCGTCTCGGTCGGCGTTTCCGTTGGCGTATCCGTTGGCGTATCCGTTGGCGTATCCGTTGGCGCATCCGTTGGCGCATCCGTTGGCTTCGGCGGTTTTGGCGGCCAGACAGGGTATGGCGGCAGCGGGATCGGCAATGCGATCAGGCCAAATGCTAATCCGGCAAGGCTGGAAAGTGCTGCCAATCCACCGCCGCCGCCGCCGCCGGAACCACAACCGTCACCAGGGTTCAACTGTACCTGCCCCCCCTGAATAACGACCTTGCTGGAGCCAACAATTTTGATCACGCTGGCGCTGATGGTGAGTTCCCCACCGGCGCTCATGCTGATTGCACCGCCTGCGACCAGCGTTGCGGCGCCACCCACCGCAATCTGGTGGGCACCACCTACCGACATGGCGTTATATCCCCCCACATTGGTGAGATTGGCGCCACCGACATTAAGCGAGTTTGCACCGCCCACTGAGAGTGCATTGGCGGCACCAACGACCGTAGAACGTGCCAGTCCCACTTGCAGCGCGGAAAATCCGCCGATGCATTTGTTGTAATGCAGCCCAACCGATACATCGCGACTCACGCCGACTTTAAGCGTTGAGTTGGCACCGATGGTCTGCACCTCATTATTCTTGGTCAGGCGATCCATGTTGCGTTCGGCCTGTTCCCAGTACTGCTCTCGTCCCGGTTTATCCTCAAAGCGGATGCCGTTGAAGTTAGTACGTCCGCCTCCTACGGTACGGCTGACGATCCCGCTCTGGGTGCTGTTGACCGGCAGATCCCACGGCGGCATGGTGACGTTGTTATAGAGGCTACCAATGATAAGCGGGCGATCCGGATCGCCATTGATAAAGTCGACGATTACCTCGTGACCTACGCGCGGAATATAGATCCCGCCAAAATTGTTGCCCGCCCATGCCTGACTGACGCGTAGCCAGCAGGAATCTGATTCAAGGTTTTTGCCATAGCGATCCCACAGGAAACGTACCTTGACCCGGCCATATTCATCAGTCCAGATATCTTCACCCGGCGGCCCGACAACGATTGCCGTTTGCGGCCCATGCGTGCGCGGACGTAACGTCGTTTGTGGATGACGATAAATTTTCGTGGTCGGCTGAAAAGTAAACGCAGCGTCATAATGAAAAGCGTCGACACCACTGGATTGTTGGTTTTCAGTGACCGTTAGCCGGCTCGAAATCACCATGTATTCGCGGTTAGCCTTATCGACCGGACAACCCTTCAGTTCAAAATTGCAGCCGCATACGATGCCACGGATCTCACCCGATCCGACCGCACGCGAGCCGATCGCCCCCCGCTCCTCCGCCCTGATGCGCGCCAGCTGTTCACCAATGGCCGGTTTGTCGTAATCTCCCGGCCAGTGGAAGATCTCCATATCGTTAAAGCTGGTCTTACGTGGTTTATTGTCGAGCGCCATGATATCGGCACGCGACTTCTGAAAGTCGTAATCATTCGTTACCCAACGCCCGCTGGTAATGGTCTCCTGGGTATAAAACTGACTGATGTACTCCTGGTCCGCTTTGGGATCGTCGGATTGATAATGAATGACGTGATATGCCTCGCTGAAATAGGGCTTATGCGCGCCAACATTGTCCACCAGCACCAGCTTATGCTTGTGGTCCTGATGTTCAAAAAACCAGTAAATCCCCCACTCTTCCATCAGGCGCTGAATGAAATCGAAATCTGTTTCTCCGTACTGCACCTGATAATCAAGCTGGGGATAGCTGCCTGACAGGCGCTTTTCGAAGGGAAAGTTGTAGTCGCCCAGGATCGCTTCAATGATTTCCACGACGTTTTTTTGCTGGAAAATTTTGAAGTCCGCCGTGAGATCCGCAAGATAAAGCCACGGACGAATCACTATCTCAAACATCGCCTGATTGGCATCCCGGCCAATGAAGCGCGCCTGCTGCACCAGGCCCGAAATTTCACGCGTGCCTTTGCCTACCCCGCGCGCATCGTCAAGCCCGTTGCCATCCAGCTCCAGCTCGACGGTCATCTCCTTGCCGATAAGCGCTTTCAAATCCACATTCGAGGCGGCCTGCCAGGGAATATCCGGGTTAGCAGGCGTCCTGACCATGATGTGATAGGTATAAAGAGTGGAAAAAGCCTCCTCACCCGTAAGCGTTGAGAGTACCAGCGCAGGCTCGCCCAGAAGCGACGGCATCGCCGGAGAGGTTAAGGTAATAGTACGCGACATCATGACACCTGACTTTTCATTGAAATATCCCTTTTACTGGCACGTGTGCCCCCCTGGTGACGGATAGCGGAACACGGTGTGACGCGACGATCCGCCCATGCTGGTTTTGTTTCCACAGCCACAGATACCCTCCCTTATTGATGCATGCAGGCCAGCCGGCCCACGGCATAAACTGCACCCCGCCACTTTCAGTGGCGCTATAGTCCTCTTCGCAGCAGTCACGGAGCCACGCCAGTAGCGGCGGCGACTGTTTCAGCCCGGCGCAGGCGCGATAGTGCCTTGCTACGTGTCGGCAAACCCGTCCTGACGTGCGTCCGACCATCCGGGGCTGCGCAACCAGCGCACGGGCCAGCCAGAATGCCAGCGAATGCGGCTCCTGCAGGCACTCCTGCAGCGCAACATCTGACAGCGAGGCGTACAGCACGGTCTCGCTTTGCATGGCGACCGCGCCTGTCAGCGTCTGCGACAGGCCGAGCGCCTCGCCGGGTAGTGCAAAACACCACGGATAGCACTCAGCCTGTAGCCCCTGCTGCGCGCCCTGGGCGATGAGAAATGTCGCGAGTGCGCTACCGGTAGCATCACGCCGGTGAAAGCGATGCGTCCACCGCCCAATCGTCGGCGTGACCGCCTTCACCGCGAGCGGTATTTTTTTGCTGAACAGCATCTCGCTTACCCCTCCTCCGGGCAGCGAAAGTTCTGTAGCAGCGCAATCAGACTGGTATCGCCGTAGCGCAACCCGGAGACCTCAAGATCGATACGTCGCTTATCCAGGTCATAGCTCAGCCGTTCGTTCCCGGAGGGCAGAAGCTCTATATTGACGGCGCGCTCGCGTAGCCGCAGCAGCGCCCATGGGCCGTTAATCTGGAGACGACTGAGCAGGGCGGCAATTTCATCGCCACGAACGGTGACCGGTTTGGCAAACAATCCCGCTCCCGGGCGCGGTCCAGGCCACGTCACGTAGAACGGCGTCACCGGGCCATGCGCGTATTTATACTTGTTCCCGTCGACGGCTAGCGTCACTTGCAGCAGTGCGGGCGAAAGGTGCGGAACGGAGAATGTCAGGCCGAGGTTGAGTTTTCGCCCCTCGTCCTGCTGGAAAAAGGCGTTACGGATTTCCGCCGCCTGTTCGAATACGGCCAGGCCGGTGCTGTCAGAGGTGCCTTTGTAGCGCCACGGCGATGAAGAGGTGTCTACTTTTGCTGCCAGATTTTTGGCGAAGTAAGTGTCTACCAGTCCGCCGGCGGCGAAAAAGCGGCTGAAGGCGCTGAGAGTAACCTCCTGCCCATCGTCAGCGAAGGGGTACTTCCCTTCCAGCGTGGCGCGGCAGACGGTACCAATGCCTGTACTGATAGCATCGTTGTTGAGCGCCACCTGCTGTATCTCAACATTGTCGAACGCGCTGGCCAGCAGAGGCTCCACCATCTCCCGGAAGGGATCGGGCCATGTCTGAGCCTCTGCGAGTAACTTTTTTCCAGCGTCCGTTACCGGCGGAGTATCGCCGTCTGCCATCGCATTTTTTGCGATCACCAGCATGGTGTACTGCTCGTTAAGCAGAGCAATCATGCGATTAAGTGGGGTTACGCCGCCTGTCGCCCCTCCACCGCGTACAAATTCATGCAGTGCGCTGAAATGCTCATCCACTCCGGCACGCACCAGTTTCTTCTCCTGCCGCGCCATCAGCGCATCAAATTTTTTCATGCGCGACAGCGTCTGGCTGCGCGGCGTCACGTTCAGCACGTCGCCGAACGTCTCGCCCGGTTCACTCAGCGTGGTCTGCCGCGCCACTTCTTTGGCAAAATGCGTCAGCGGCGACGGAGAGGAGGCCAACGTACGTAACAGCCAGAGGTCAACCGACAGACCCGATGAGGCGTCTTCCGGGGCCTCGCGTGAAAACGCCAGGTGGACATCGGTCAGGAAACGTTGCCAGTAGTGGGTGTAATCACGCAGATAGCGCGACAGCACCCGACCATAAAGCTCCATCTCCTGAGCAGTTCTGACAGGCTGTCCCATCACCCAACCATTCTCCGTGGCGAAAGAGGCCACCAGCGGTAACCCTTTTTTTTTAACCACGTCGTAATAGCCTTCGAGCGTGAACAGGCCGGGGATGCCGTCCACCCGCAACGTCTCATCTTCCAGCGCAAAGACCGGTGCAGCGTCTTCGCCGCTCAGCGTGGTCAACGTGAGGTTTGGCGGCGCGTCCCGGTAGAGCAGCGTTTTAACCTGCTGGTAGATACGCTCCTCAGGAGTCTGTTGTGCCAGCCGGGCGCGGGCTTCACGAATCAGTACCGGATCGGCGGCCTGACCATACTGCCGCCAGTCGCCAGCACCGAATAAGCGCCGCAAATGCCCGATAAACACCGCAGGGCTACCGTAAGCGTCCATTTTATGGGTGCTTTCCCAGCGTGCTGATAGTCCGTCCTCGACCGTGTCACGATCGAATTTGCCCTCGCCAAACACCATCAGATAAAGCTTCAGCGCCTGATAAAGATCGTCGCCTTCTCCCGTCGCGATTGCATCGCGCAGCGCCTGACTGGTCTGCTGCTCGATCTGCGGCAGCAGTAACTGGTGTAACAGAGACTCATAAAGTCCGGTGGCGTTATCCACCATATGAAAACCGACGTACAGACCGTAGCGCCAGTCCAGGGTTGGATGGTAGACATCCGCCGTCGGTACCTGGGGTAATGCCTGACTGAGCGCCAGTAGCTGCGGCACCAGGCTGTCGCTTTTTGTTTTCAGAAAGCGCGACGCCCTGTCTTCAAGCACGCTGAGCCGACTCTCAACCACGTCCAGGTAATCATCGTTGTGCATGAAGCTGGTCATCATGCCGATAAACAACAGCGCAGCCAGCAGCAGGCAGAGCGCGTGTCCGGCAATGTTCAGCAGGCGGTTGCGACCAGCCGCCTCCAGGTTGTAGCGCACCAGACCGGCATCCTTGACGATCACCTCGGCAAATAGCTGTTTAAGAAAGTAATGACGTCCGCTCCAGCTGGAAATGAGCATGTCGTCACGATCCGGCCGTTCCATTGTGTCGTGAGAACGGTCAGTGAGCGCCTGGCGCCAACGCTGGATAAGCGTTGAGGGATTGATCAGCGGCGGTTCATTCTGCTGGCACGCGCTGGAGAAATAGATGCCGCGCAGCGTGCTGTAAAACTGAGTCTCGTCGTAGCGTGACGCGAAAAAGATGTTCTGCAGCATAGCGGTCACCCCTTCTGCAAGGGTGCGGAAATCGAGCGACAGGGCGTACATCCGACGACGTTCGCCCACGGCATACTCCTCTTGCTGACGCGCGGCGATATTACCGTCAATACGCGATGCCAGCAGCGCAAGCTCGTCTCCCACTTTTTGCTCTGCCAGCGTGGCGCTGATTTTTTCGCCCCAGGGAAAGGTTACTCCCCAAATCTGCTCCCGCGCCTCGGCGGTGAGATCCCGAAAATAGGCTTCAAAACCTGCCAGCCGATCCATACCGGTGACGATCACATAGGCCGGAAAGCGGATGCCGAGTGTTGTGCGAATGTCGTTCAGCCGCTTACGCAGCTGTGCGCTCATCTCTCGCAGTGCGCTTTTTTCAGCCCCCATGATGTCAGCCGCGCTGATAGCAATGATCACGCCATTAATCGCGTTAACCGGTCGATATTTGCCGATGGCGTTCAGGATGCCTTGCCACTCCGGATGCGCGTCCCCTGCGTCAGAAATGAAGCGGCCCGCGGTATCCACGAACAAGGCATCGTTGGCATACCAGCATTCGCAGTGTGACGTCGGTACTGTCCTGGCCGTAGTGCGCGCCAGTTGTTCAGGCAGCGGAAACTCCTGCCCTGAGGAGACGATAAGCGACGTTTTTCCCGCCTGCTCGTTGCCAATAACCATAAACCAGGGGAGCGCATCCTGAGAAAACATGAAAAAGCGGCGCCAGCGTGATACCCCGGTGCGCACGCCCCGCGTACGCACCGCGGCTTTACGGATGATGCCTGCCACTTCCGTCATCTCGCGGGCAGGCTTGACCTTACCTTTGCGAAATTTATGAAAATCATCCAGCAAATGAGGATTGCGGGACAGTGCCAGCAGGAGCAGCCAGCCGGCATAGATCAGCGTCACGAATGCGATAACAGCCACGATGACCAGCCGGCGCAGCGTACTGGTGAGCGGCCATGTATCGCCGAGCAGTATAAAGGGCCCTAACTCCCAGACCAGCACGCACAGTGTGACGGCAACCAGCACAAAGAAAGGAATGCGCCAGAACAAACGCGCAAACCACCCAAGCGCCAGCAAAATGAACACCACGCGCGTTTGCACGCCCTCCAGCGGCCGCGTTTTGCCGAACCCGATAAACGGGCCCAGATACCAGATAGCCGCCGCCAGGGTAATAAAGCAGGCGAACAGCAACAGGGTTTTTAACGATCGCCCCGAAAAAAGCCGGTTTACATAAAACATGAAGGCACTCATTTGTAGGTCACGAAAATTTCAACGCGCCGGTTCGACGCACGTCCCTGGGCATCATCGTTCTGGCTAACAGGCTGGCGATCGCCCATACCTTCCACGCGAATATAAGATGCGGGCACCCCTTGTGCTTTCAGCACGTTTGCCACGTCCGCTGCGCGCATTTCAGAGAGGATTTGGTTATTCGCGATACCGGGTTTATGAATAGGCAGCGAATCGGTATGGCCGACAATGGCTACGCGCCCGTTGACCCGCCGTATTTCCTCTGCCACCCGTTTCAGGATGCCCATCATCTCCGGGCGGACTCTGGCCGAACCGACCGGGAACATTGCATCGCTATGGAAAATCACTTTGCTCCGGCTGGTGCTCTCATCCACCGAGACCAGTCCCTGTCGAATCTCTTCTTTCAGCAAAATGGCTAGCCGCAAACGCTGGGCTGGCGGAAGCGCAAAACCCCGCAATTCGCTCAGCGCATCGATACGCAACCGGGCCACGCTTTCACGCGACGCAAGCAGATAACTGGCGGTGATAAACGTTCCGGCGACCAGCAACGCGGCAAACAGGGCGGTAACACGCACCGGGAGCGCATAGCGCAGCCGCTTGCCTCCCTCACGCTGAACGCGGGCATGCGGTGAGAGCGCAGCCGGCACGGAGTCACGGGTACTTTGCAGCAACGTGAGCAACTGCTGCCGGATTTTAGTGAGCTGCCGCTCGCCGTTTTCAATAATGCTGTAGCGTCCTTCGAGGCCTAACCCCAGGATACGCAGCATGATCTCCAGCACGTCGGCATAGTCATGCGGGTTCACCGACAGACGACCAACCAACAGGAAAAATTTATTACCGCCGTCGTTATCACCTTCGAAATGGTTTAGCAGATTGCTGCGTGACCAGGCGCAGGCGATTCCCCATGGCGTTGCATGCGCTGCCTCGTCCAGAGCGGTACAGAGGCAATAGCGCACAATGGCCATTTTTTTCCACGGGATGTTGGTTTCATCACACACGACGCTGAAGAGATTGATCTCATTGATCAGGGTCCGCTTCAGCACGCCGGCATGAGCGGGTGAACTTACCGACTCCGGCATTTCACTCAGAGCCCGCAGCAAGGGCTGGGCAGCTTCCAGCAGCGGCATCGCCGCAGCCGCCACCGCATTAACCCGTTGCCGCACGCTTTCGGTTTTAACGATAACTTCCTGCCCGGCACTGGCGAATATCTCTGCCTCAGGCGTGGCCGCTGCCGACGTCGTGGGTGACGTAGCGGAGGAAAAACTTTGCGACTCACTCATCAGAAATTTACCCAGCGCCTGGAGACTGTCATCGTCCTGCGGCGTCAGGTCTGACGCTGGTGAGATCGGTGAATCGGTCATCGGGACGTCACTCATTACTCACGGATCCCCCACATTTCCATGCGCAAGCCCGGGAAATCTCCGGCTACGTGAAGCGCAATCGCGCCGGTGGCAGCGATGTGCTCCCAGAAGGTTCCGTTTTTTTGCAATTCAAAGTAAACGTACCCGGCGCTATACGGGATCTGTCGCGGCGGCACCGGCAAACTTTGCAGCAGCAGTCCGGGCAGATGCGAGCGAACCAGATCCTGCAGTTGCTGCGGCGCGCTGATTTTGACCTGGGCGAAAAATTGCTGCTGCAGTACGTCAGCGGGAAGCTGCGCGTTCACCGCCAGCACCAGATTCGAGAAGGAACGCAGCTCGTGCGGCATTACTGAGGCGGACCAGATACCGTGCCCTTTTTCATACAGCGGAATCACCTGTCCGGCGCGTACCAGAATCTGATTGAGCAGATCGTGAATCTCCTCCACCAGCGGGCGAATCGATGGATAAAGCCGCGCATGATCGTAACCCGGTGCCGCTTTTGGGCGACGGGTCTGGGTACGCAGAAAGGTGGACAGCTCGCCGGCAAATTTAGCCAACTCCTGATAGAGCACAATCGGCGGCATCTCAGGAATGGTGCGCAAATGATTGAGAATGGGTTCGTATTTATTAAAAATTTGCAGCAGCAGATAATCGACGATCTCTGCGCTGGCACTGGCCTTGCCGGTACTGCCGGTCAGATGCCCCGCCAGCATCCCGGCGCGGATTTTTACCAGTCCGCTAAGATGCGTCAGCCATTCGGCAAGCAGCGGGCTGGCTGCGTAACCGGTGACAGGCGGAATGAAATCGTCCTGATGCAGCAGCACGCTGCCATCTGGCTGCAGTGCGCGAACCCGGGTCAGCGGCAAACCGATCCAGGATTCCGTCATCTCCCGTTCGCACACCAGACGCAGGCGAAGCTGCGCCAGCTGAACCGGTTTTGGTCCCTGACGGATCGCGTTGGTATCGGTGATCTCATCTTCAAACGCGCAAAAACGGGCCAGTGAACGCGTGTCCCAGGGATCAAAAATCGTCTCGTCGCTATTGTCCAGCCGCAGCGGCACAGCAAGACAGATAACCTGACCAAGGTGTTCAGGGGTAATGGTTAAGGGTTCCGGGCTTTCGGCATGACCGGGAAAATCGAAAGGTGTCCCGTCAGGCAGTACGCCCCGACCAGAGCGCAACACCAGTTTGCCGTAGGCAAGCGCCTCCTGATCGATTTCATATTGAGCAAAGCCCCAGAAAAACGGAGTGATTGTCGCTGCGCGCTTATGGGCAAAATATTCAAAATAGCGCTCCTGCTGCTGGAAAAGCTGCGGGCGCAGAAATAATCCTTCACTCCAGATAACTTTATTTGTTCTCACGGCTTATTCCACTTCCTTGACAGAGAGAGCTAACGATCCGATATCTACCTGTAATGCCGGCGAGGGAGGTGTAAACCACCGGCTATACCAGGCACGTTCATCATTGCGATTGACAGGCCAGGTCGTTACGGCTTGCGCATGATTAATATCCCGATACGCCGCCACAATACCCAGCGCCACGGCATCTGCCGCAGGCGTTATTTCCAGCTCGCGTTTTTCGCCCGGTTTAATCATTACGTCGGACACTTTTTTAATTTGCGTAAGCAACTCGGGATCGCTTCCGTCTGTAATAGTGAAATAGTCACTCATCGCAAAAGCGTCAGTACCTGTTAATTCATAAATACGAATACCAACCGGGCTAGGCTGCCCTTTTTCATTCGGGTTAACTTTCTTGTCGGCGACAAGCGTAATATCAACCTTATTTTTCTCCTGCGGCTCAACGGAATGGCAGGAGGATAAAAAAATGGCCAGAGTTAAAATTTGACAGTAGTTAAAAGCCAGGCAGCTACGCCTTACTCTTATTTCCATATATCGATATTCTCCATGCGCAGAAGCGCCATCCGCAATGCGAGGCCAGCTGAGCGCACCATCCATTGCGTGATAGAGCCTGAGTAGCGCTCCCGTCAGCATGCGCGAAACGGAAGCGCTTCAGACGTTATTTATTAACCGTGCAGGTTAGCTTTAACATCATAAGTAGCAGAAATAACGCCTGCTTTATGCCCTTCAGCATTCTGCATAACGTAGTCCTGCGTCATCTTCGTAAAGGAGAAACGCACCTGCTCGCGCGGGCGCGCTTCATCTTCAAGCGAGCCTTGCATACCGACATGGGTAATAATGACATCGGTGAATTTGATGATTAAATATTCCAGCGGATCGCCACCTGCTTTACGGATCACGAACTGAATATTCTTGATATGCTTACCGGTCAGACAGTAATTAAGCAGATTCGGGCTCGCTTTATCCGTATAGTGAACGAAAATAAAGTCCTCAACGGTGGCACGACCAGAGCCGCCGCCGGAACCGCTGTGCATATTAGAATGTTGTGAAACATCCCATTTCCAGCTCAGAACCTGAATTTCATTTTTATGAGTGGCATCTAAAGACTCCCCTTCGATGCCATCAATTTTAATAAACATATCTTGTGCCATAAAATCCTCTTAAGCACTAATTTGGTGTTCAGTTGACAACCACATAAATAGAGGAAAAGCGAATAAGGATATTATTCGGCTAATCCTTTCCCATTTGTAATACTGCTATTACAAACACATGGCTATCCAAACGACGTCCGAAAGGACCTCGTCTGACAGCTCGCTATTCGTTATTACGCTTCTTTAAGCGATGGCAGTTTGGCGACCATACGCAGCGAAACGGTCAGCCCTTCAAGCTGGAAATGCGGGCGCAGGAAGAACTTCGCCTGGTAGTAACCCGGATTGCCTTCCACATCCTCTACAACCACCTCTGCGGCTGCAAGTGGACGACGCGCTTTGGTTTCCAGCGTTGAATTCGCCGGGTCACCGTCCACATAGTTCATTACCCAGTCGTTGAGCCAGCGCTGCATCTCATCGCGCTCTTTAAAAGAGCCGATCTTGTCGCGTACGATGCACTTGAGGTAGTGCGCGAAACGTGAACAGGCGAACAGATAGGGTAGTCGTGCGGATAAGTTCGCATTCGCCGTTGCATCGGCATCGTAGTACTCAGTCGGTTTTTGCAGTGACTGCGCACCAATAAAGGCCGCGTAATCGGTATTTTTACGATGAATGAGCGGAATAAAGCCATTCTTGGCCAGCTCCGCCTCACGGCGATCGGAGATAGCGATTTCTGTCGGGCATTTCATATCCACCCCGCCGTCATCGGTCGGGAAAGTATGGGATGGCAACCCTTCAACAACGCCTCCGCTCTCTACCCCGCGGATCAGGGTGCACCAGCCATACTCTTTGAAAGAGCGGTTGATATTTGCTGCCATGGCATAGGCGGCGTTAGACCAGACGTATTTGTTATGGTCGGCGCCATCCGTGGTTTCTTCAAAATCAAAAGCATCGACCGGATTCGTACGCACGCCATACGGCAAACGCGCCAGGAAACGAGGCATGGCAAGCCCAATGTAGCGGGAATCTTCGGACTGACGCAGGGAGTTCCAGGCCGCATACTCCAGGTTTTGGGTAAAAATCTTGGTCAAATCGCGAGGATTAGAGAGTTCTTGCCAGGAGTCCATCTGCAGAACGCTGGGGGCAGCACCAGTGATAAAAGGAACGTGTGCGGACGCCGCGACTTTCGCAATAGATGACAACAGATCGACATCCGGTGCGGTGTGATCGAAGTAGTAATCGGCCACGAGGCAACCATAAGGCTCACCACCCAACTGACCATATTCCTCTTCGTAGACCTTTTTAAACAGCGGACTCTGATCCCATGCCACGCCTTTGTAGCGCTTCATATTGCGGCGCAGCTCGTTTTTGGAAATATCCATAAAACGCAGCTTAAGCTTTTCATCGGTCTCGGTATTGGTAACCAGATAATTAAGCCCGCGCCAGGCGCTTTCCAGCGACTGAAATTCACGATGATGCAGGATGAGGTTTATTTGCTCGGTTAATTTACGATCGATTTCCGCAATGATAGCAGCGATGCTCTTATAAGCATCTTCAGAGATCGTAACGGTATTTGCCAGAGCCTGTTCGGCAAGCGTTTTCACCGCCCCTTCAACGGCCGTTCTGGTTTCATCGGTCTTAACTTTGAACTCCCGGGAAAGCAGGGAGTGAAAGTCGTTATGTTCAGCTACAGCAAGCGCCGCTTGTTCTTTAATAGTTTGAGCAGTAGACATGGTTATTCTCTTCTTAATTATTCTTCATCTGAGGTATCAGCGGCTTGTTGAATAGCCTTCGGCGCAGATGCAAGCGTATTAAGCAGAGCTTTATCCTGAAGCAGTTTCATAACCAGTTCTTCTGCACCCGCTTTGCCGTCCATATAAGTTTGCAGGTTGGCAAGTTGGGTTCTCGCTTCCAGTAAACTTGCCAGCGCATCCACTTTGGTGGCGATAACGTCCGGGGAAAAATCATCCATGCTTTCGAACGTCATATCGACCATTAGCTGCCCTTCACCCGTCAATGTATTAGGCACGGCAAAGGCAGCGCGTGGTTTCATCGCTTTCATTCGTTCATCGAAATTGTCGATATCAATATCCAGGAACTTTCTGTCAGCTACGCTGGGAAGTGGCTCAAGGGGTTTACCAGACAGGTCAGCCATGACCCCCATAATAAAAGGCAGCTCGACCTTTTTTTCAGAGCCGTAGATTTCTACGTCGTACTCAATCTGGACGCGAGGTGCACGGTTTCGTGCAATAAACTTTTGCGAACTACGTTTATTAACAGCCATGATGGTCCTTTTCACTGTGTAATTTAAAAATTCACAGTATCGTCAGGAAGTTGAAGATACTGTGAACAAATATTCCTCTGAATAAATATTTCAGAGAGAAATACTAAAAGCCGCCATTAACGATACGTCAAATTAATACTTGCCAGAGAACTCACTAATCCAGGGGTAACGGCCGCAGCCCCCTTAGCGTAATACATTGCCTGATAGTCATGCGCAATATCGCCGCCAGCCGACGGAATAATATAATCCTGAGTGCTATTTCGATCGTTTACTATCATTTGCGCTCCCGCTGCATTACGTAAACGCACCTGGACATTGCTACTGTATTCAGCGCCTGTAGCATTAACAAGATTGCCGGTTGTACTGTCTGCATCAGTACTGGCAAACCATAACGAAATAGTTTTTGCTGTCGGACATCCTTTCAAAAGAATAGTAAACGTTACGCTGCCCGCTTCTGCGCCATCGGACTTCAGCGTAGCCGTGGAGAGTACCGGCAGCGCGACTTTTTCCGATGATGAGCCATTGTTGATCACAACGTCACAGGTATCCTCCAGATAGGTTCCTTTGAACAGCACCTCGACCTTACAATTTGTCCCCGAACAGGATTCAGCGCTGGCAACGGAGCATAACCCCACCGCACCCGCCAGCAGCAGGCAGCACGCCTGCACACTTTGCATTACTGGATACATGTCATCTCCCGCTGTTCAATAGTGCTGCTTTCAGCGCTCATCAACGAAGGGCGCGTACTACTATTCACTAAACGGCACCGTGTACGCCCGCCGTTCAGTACAGCAAACAGTGACTGTGATAGCGGGTCCCAGCCGCGAATGAATGCCATCCCCCCCTGGCCGATTACGCTTTGGGGAATGTTTTTATCATCAACCAGCGGCGTGCCGATGGGTAAAAACGCATGCTGCTCATTTCGCGCGATGATAATGACCGGTTTGCCGACCAGCGTTTCCATTTTTACGCCAATCGCTGACCCCATACGAGGCACAACGACTTTCTGGTTCTCCATCACGTCCACGTCAGACGGCAAACCCTTGGTATCTACCATTACCGTATTTTCACGATACGGCGTCAGAGATGGCATGATGGCGTACCCGTTACCGTCGATATGCGTTCCGTAACCATTCATGACGGCAGCCCCTTCGGCCCCTTCTGCGTGAATAATGGCAAAGGGGAAATCGCCCAGCTGTGAGCCGGCAGTAATTCCCCCGCGGTGCGCAACCAGACTGCCATTGGCGGAAAGTGATACCTGACGTGACGACGTATTATTTGCCGATGCGGTTATGCCGAACTGGCCAACCGGCGTACGGTAATTCATATTACCCGAAAGCGTCTCCTGCCCATCCGAGCCATGAATCCCGGACGCTGCCGTACCGATGCCATACGTTAATTCACTCTGCTCGCCCTGGCTTCCGTTCGCGTTGAGCTGGAACGTATCCCGCCCATCAGAATCATGACTGACGGTAGAATAAATAGAACTGAACAACGGTTGTGACGTTAGTGAATCACCAATCGGGATATTAAGCCCCAGCATGATGCTGTCGTCGTACTCGCCCTCACCGTCGTCACTACGCATGGCCGTTAACGACCAGGAAAAATAACGCTGCGCTTTATTGAAGGTGACGGAATACTGTTTGCCAGTCTCTCGCGAATCCCAGTAGTCATACAGGCTGGCTGATAATGCCAGCGAGCTGTTTGCCCACAGTTGCTGGGATAAATTTGCGGTAAACCGTTGCTTAGTGCGATAGTCAACCGCGAGGTTATCTTCATCAAGATTATTCCCGTAACGCTCAAGGGTTGCGTCTCTGAAGGTATAAAACCCTTCTGAGGAGTAGCGATAAGCAGCCAATGTCATATTGGTATCTGTTTGGTTCAGATATTTTGTATAACCCACACTGATGCTATTACCTGACGCAGTTTTACCCGTGCTTAATTCACTCTCCGCATGGGTGATATCAAATGAAACACCCCCAAATGGAGTGTTAATGGCATTACCCACCGCAGCCGATTTATAATGTTCTGCGATTTGCATACCGGCATAGACGGTATAATTATTCCCGATACCGTAGTGATACACGCCCTGTAGTATCTTTGCTTTTTCACGCACCGTATCGTCGTGCAACTCGCCGACAGACACACTGAAGCGGGATATGCCTTCATGTAACAGCATCGGTGGTGCTGAAAAAGGAATAGTCTGTACGCGCTGCCTGCCATCGGCCTCGGTAATGGTCATTTCCATGTCGCCGCCATACCCCATGGCACCGACATCATCCAGCCTAAAGGGGCCCGGCGGGACGACAGTTTCATACACTTTTTGGCCGTGCTGAGTAACCGTCACCCGTGCGTTCGTTTCTGCTGTGC
Source organism: Siccibacter colletis (assembly GCF_025914095.1). Classification (NCBI taxonomy): domain Bacteria; kingdom Pseudomonadati; phylum Pseudomonadota; class Gammaproteobacteria; order Enterobacterales; family Enterobacteriaceae; genus Siccibacter; species Siccibacter colletis. The sequence goes on from NZ_CP074352.1 coordinate 3,342,956, forward strand.
CTTGTAAAACAGGGACATAATTACGTAGCCCCTCAGGCAGCATGCGATCGTCAGACTGCAGCTGAGCCCCACGAAGACCATAGCTGTCAAAGAGTTCGCCGGGCGTGTTGGTATCACCGATCGTGAGACGGCTACGCATAGCAGTTATATCTCGTTCGGCATAACCCAGCAGGCTTTGTGTACGTCTGTCGTCGCCTTTAATCCAGCTACTATTGATGCGTTTACGTAAACGCCACTCACCTGCATTGAATCCCATCAGTAAACCTATATTACCGCTGTAATTCTCCTTTTGAGCGTCTGAGCTGGCGTTATAGATATTAGCGTTATAGTCAATAAACCCGGCGGTTTCCCCGGACTCCCACCGCTTTGGGTCGATATAGCCGCGAGGAACCGCAACCATATTGGCCTGAGGTATAATAATATTAAGTTCCAGATCGCCGTCGTTATAAACTACCCTGGCGTCAGAAATAAGCGAATCCAGACGAGCACACGGCTCGTTCTGCGCGTTTTCTTTATTTTTCTGGCCTTTTTGAGTCAGCGTGATACCCAGCGCTGTAAGATCATCTTTAGAGAAGCACGCAATACCGCTTTGGCTGTCTCCTTCAGTAACAAAATTAATATCATGTTTGCCTCTATTATCGCCATTAACAATAGTAGTGACGGTATGAACTCCTGGCGTTACCAGATTGCCCTTTTCATATTGGCTAACATCAATGCCTGAGCCATGAACAAACCCTGCATTATATTCCACATCCGCTGGTGACTGGCCATTGTCTCTATATTCCGGAGATACTGCCCAGCCCCGCTGAATTAATAAAAAAGAATAAAAAACTGTACATGCAAAGCGCCTGGATGGACGTTTCGGAAAAAATAGCAGGTGATTATAATTTATTATTTCTTTATCAGTTTTATTGAAGCGATTCAATTTTCGTTTCCTTCCTGACAATACCGCTGCAAGTACGATGCAGAAAGCGACAACTTCCTTATGCCGCCAGTGTTAATCAGCGCATGACTATTTATTATTCGCGCTAAGCTTCAGGGTATTTGACGATGCGCTTTTTAGTTCTCGAACCATTGCCGCCCCGTAATCATTTATGATCCTGAAAGTCGCATCGCTGACCGGGCTGCCAACTGGCATAGCGGGTTTCGCATAAAACTCTTTGGTTTCGAGAGGGGCAAGCATATCAAGATCGATCTTCCATATCTTGCCATTTGCTTTAAATTCACCGCCGTCAAAATTCATATAATATGCGGTAGGATTACTCACTTTTACGCCGCGACCGTACTGTGGATTATCGATAAGTTGCCAGGCAACATTATCCAACTTCCCTACGCCACTGTATCCCAATGATGAGGGGCGATATATTATTTTTATACGTGTACGGAATGCCAGTTCGAGCCGATTTTTATTTTCCGAGTTAATGGCCTGGACAGGAGGTATTTCTAGCATATTGAACCAGTAGAGCGATTCACGATCCTGTGGAAGCGGCATGCCATTATAAATAACACGGACCGTCTGGCCTTTACCCGGTTCAACACGATAAATCGGCGGCGTGACTATGAATGGTACCTTCATATTATTCACATCGCCTGTGGATTTCCCATCATCAACCCATACTTGCACCAGCGGCGGATGATCACCTTTATTGTTCGTTCTGACGCTAACTTCTTTCTGCCCGCCGGGAAAAATGATACGCGTACCGCTGATTGTCATCGCAGCAGACACTGAAAATGATAACATTACTGATAATACTGCTACAGCAATTTTGCTAGTCGACATAAACAGCGCCTTAATTAACATGTGTTAAATACACACCAGTTAAATATACGAACTACGTTATGAATGTATGCCCCGCTATTATTTAGCGGGGCATGATCCTTATGGATACGCCAGGGTATAAGTAACCTGTGCTTTCACATCGCCTGCAGTAGTTTGTGCAGTGGCATAGTAACCACCCAGATATTCCATTGTTGCAGCCTGAGTCGTACTATCAACCGGGAACGGTTTACCTGTTGAACCGATACGGATTTGAGTTGAATCGGTATTGTACAGACGAACCTGAACCTTCGTCGCAGAGTTATCTGGATCGTCAACTTCTAACTGGTTGATCAGGTTACCAGTGGATGCATCGTACTCGCTGTTTAATACTTCAAAATGGGCGGCTACCTGAGTGATGGCCGCCGGGCAATCTTTCACTTTAATCTGAAAAGATTTTGAACCCGCTTCAACCCCTGCAGCATTCAGTGTTTTTGTAGAAAGAGTCGGCAACTGAACGATGATATCTTTAAAACCATCCTCGATAACGCAGGTTTCATCAATGAGTTTACCATTGAAGGTGACAGTACCCTGCCCAACGACATCTGCTGCGTTGACGCTTACAGAAGCAAGAGATAAAGCGATGGCGCACACAGCAACTTTCATTTTTGACATAACATCTATTCCTTAGAATGTCGTATAGTTTATATCAGTAAATCTTACCGATTTACTGTTTTCCCAAAGTGCTAGTTAATCACTGCTAATTTTGCGACTCCCCTTAAACTAAGCGTAATCGCAAATTCTTTTTTGCATCCAGCCCAACATTTAATTTTTTATCAGAAAGTGATTCATTTTTCTTAAGAATAAAAGCACCTAATTGCGGCATGATGTTTTTTTCAATATAGCGCACGAGTGTTCTTACGCCGGTTTCAGCAACAGGAGCATGTTCAATGATATGTAATACGATGTTCTCTGAATACTCAAAGGTCACTTTATAATGATCGTAGAGCCGCTTACCTAATCGATTTAAATGCAGCGCGACGATACTTTTCAATGAGGTCCTATCCAACGGCTTATAGGGAATAACACTCACTCTTCCCATAAATGCCGCAGGGAAAACTGTCATAAGTTCAGCCTGTAAGGCCTCGTTTATCTTTGCCTCATCCGGTATGACATTTTCATCACTCCAGGCACTACTCAGGAGCTCACTTCCCGTATTACTGGTTAACAGGATGATGGTGTTTTTAAAATCTATATAACGCCCTTCACCATCCTCCATCCAGCCTTTATCAAAGACTTGATAAAATAACTCATGTACATCAGGATGCGCTTTTTCAATCTCATCAAGAAGCACGACGCTATAAGGTTTGCGACGTACGGCTTCGGTCAAAACGCCTCCTTCACCATAACCCACATAGCCCGGCGGCGAGCCTTTTAAAGAAGAGACCGTATGCGCTTCCTGATATTCACTCATATTAATGGTGATAAGATTTTGCTCACCACCGTACAGACTTTCTGCAATAGCCAGAGCGGTTTCTGTTTTACCTATGCCTGAAGGACCGACCAACATAAATACGCCGATTGGCTTTTGTGGATCCCCCAGACCTGCGCGCGCCACCATAATGCTTTCGCCTATCTGGCTCAGCGCATGATTTTGTCCGATAACGCGAGCCGCCAGACGCTGCGGGAGTTCCATCACTGCACGAACGTCATCTTTAAGCATCTGTCCAACCGGAATTCCGGTCCAGTCCGCCACAATACCTGCTATGACGTCAGCATTAACCTCAGCCTGCACCAGCGTTTGCTCTCCCCGTAAAGATAAAAGCTCCGCCTCGACTCGAGAGAGATCCTCTTTTAAACCTGTAACAGATTTATGATTCTCAGCTTCATTATGAATCGCTTCGTAGAGCGTATTACGCGTTGTGATGAGTTGCTGCACTAATACATTTTCTTGCTGCCAACGGCTCTCAAGCGCCTCAGCTTCGCACTGGTAATCAGCAAGCTGCTGTCGAAGCAACGTGCTGCGTGACACATTTTCCTTCCCAAATTGCTGTGCTTTTTCCAGCAAAGACAGCTCGTTCTGGATAGTTTCCATTCGGAACTTCATATCTTGTAAGGCTGCCGGTAGCGCATGTTGCGCCGCTGATACACGCGCACAAGCTGTGTCGAGAAGGCTAATTGCTTTATCAGGCAACTGACGCGCCGGTATATAACGGTGTGATAAACGCACCGCCGCCTGAAGGGCTTCATCCATAATCCAGACGCCATGATGACGTTCAAGCACAGGGACAAGACCGCGTAACATGGCGGCGGCAGTCTCTTCAACAGGCTCGTCGACCTGAAGAACCTGGAAGCGGCGCGTCAGAGCCGGATCTTTTTCGATATGCCGTTTAAACTCGCTCCAGGTTGTGGCGCCAATCGTCCGCAACTGACCGCGCGCCAGCATGGGTTTCAAAAGATTAGCCGCATCACCAGTACCGCTTGCTCCGCCAGCGCCGATCAAGGTATGCACCTCATCAATAAACAGTACAATCGGATCTTTAGACGAACAGGCTTCTTCAAGTACCGATTTCAGGCGCGCCTCAAATTCGCCTTTCATACTGGCCCCGGCAGCCAGAGCGACAATGTCCAGTGCCAGCAAACGTACCTGAGCAAGGGCTGGAGGCACATTGCCCGCAATAATGGCCAGCGCAAGCCCTTCAACTACAGCAGTTTTACCCACCCCCGCTTCGCCAGTTAATAACGGATTGTTTTGACGACGGCGCAGCAAAATATCGATCATGGTGCTAATTTCGCGATCGCGCCCCAGAACCGGATCGATTTTTCCTTCCCGCGCCATCGCTGTCAGATCGGTTGAATAGTTTGCCAGGTTTCCACTCTGGTGGACTGAGATCGCCTTAATTGACTCACCTGGGGCGAGGCCATTTTCCTGCGCGGTCTCGAAAACTTCAGGTGATGAAGCTGTTATAGATGAAAATTCGCGGTCGAGCGTATCAAGCGTAATGCGGTCTAACGATGGTGCGATGGAAAGCATTGCGCGACGCAATTCCGGATTCTCAAGTATCGCAAGAATAAGCTGTCCGCTACGGATACGTGACTCTTCGCACTGAAGACTTGCATAAATCCATGCGCGTTCTATTACCTGTTCAATTTGCCAGGAGAAATCGACGATTTCATTTGCGCCGCCGGGCAGGCGTGTAAGCGCCCCAACCAGTTCTCGCTCAAGTGTGTTGCTATCAATATGAAACCAGGAAATGATAAGTTTAAAGTCGTTATTTTGTTCCTGATTCCATAACTGATTAAACCAATGGACGAGCTCAACATAGGGATTTCCTTTGAGTTTACACAGCGCAGTAGCACTCTCAATACTTCTGAAGAGCGTGGTATTAAGCTTACCAAACAAATTTTTCCTTGTAATAGCCATGCGCGTTACCTGAGCGTCCTTTTCAAAATGAGAAATCAATCAAAAAATCTATTTCAGCTATAAGCGTTCAGGGTGAAGAGTAGCGACAAACAAACTGAAACAAAAGCCTAATCATTTACCCCAGCAAATATTAAGAATAATGATCGATGATATTTCCGTTAATCCACAAAAGAGAGCACCGGAAGGCATTGAAAGGAAAAGAAAATAACTAAAATCAGGACGTACAATTAGTTTGATAATTTGAAAATGCTAAACATGGATGAGATAGTAGCCAGTAATAAGTGGGATAACGCCATTCTCAAAGATCATCTTTCAGTTGGTATAACACAACAAAATATAATTACAAAATATATATCAATTTGATTTAAGCAGGCTCATAAGGTAGTAACATGAATCAGACCTTCCTGGATTATTACAATAAAGAACTCACATTTATGCGCGAAATGGCAGGTGAGTTCGCTGAAAAACACCCTAAGATCGCGGGGCGTTTGGGCATGCATGGTATTGAAGTCGCCGATCCGTATGTAGAGCGGCTGATTGAAGCGTTTTGCTTCATGTCTGCACGTACTCAGTTAAAACTGGATGCTGAGTTTCCGCACTTCACGCAACGCCTGCTTGATGTAATTTATCCTGGATATAATTCCCCTACACCTTCAATAGGCGTAATCAAGCTTCATCCGGACGTAAAGCAAGGGGACCTCACGCAAGGGTATAATGTTCGTAAAGGCAGCGCATTCTGGTCCCGAATCTCGCCTGGCGAAGCAACACGCTGCGAGTTTCGCACGGGTCAGGACGTGACGTTATGGCCGTTGGAAATTATTGATGCACGCCTGACTTCATCTCCACCGGATATTCCGGCAATGGAACCGTGGCGAATTAAACAAAGCACACTGAAAGGCGCATTACGTATCAGGCTCAAAGTGCCGGGAGATTTAGTGTTTGCTCAGTTAGCAGACTTTGACCGGTTGCCAGTCTATATACATGGCGATGAACGCATCGTTTCGCATATATTTGAGCTAATACACGCGCACACGATCGCAATGATAATTCGTTCAGGTAAAGAGGGCTCGTCGCAGGATGTCGTCATCAATAAAACGCCATTGATGTTCGAAGGCGTGGACCCTTCACAAAGCCTGCTGCCGGTATCATGGAATATTTTCCATGGACATAATCTAGTTCATGAATACTTTGCCTGCCGTCAGCGCTTCTATTTTTTCACCCTTACTCAACTCAAGAAGGGATTAAGTAAAAATAACAGTAATGAAGCTGAAGTGATTATACTACTTGATCATCTCACGCCGGAACTTGTTGGGCACGTTGATGCTTCTCGCTTTTCCCTATTTTGTACGCCAGCAATTAATCTTTTTCCCAGACGCCTTGATAAAATTGAAATCAATCGGGCGCTGAATGAATTCCATGTGGTTCCCGACCGTAGCAGGCCTCTTGATTACGAAGTCTATTCTATTGAAAAAGTAAGAGGCCAACAGGCCGAAAGCAGCGAAGAAATTGTCTTCAACCCGCTTTTCCAAACGCGCCAGGAAGATAATGGGAATTATGGGCGTTATTTTTCGCTCACCCGTAAACCCCGCGTTAAGGATAAAAATCAGCGAAAATACCAGACCCGGACGCCTTACACAGGCACCGAAGTTTTTATCTCACTGGTGGATCAACTGGAAGCACCCTACAGCGATCATATTCGTTACCTTTCAGTAGATGCGATGGTTTCCAATCGGGATTTACCCCAGCTGATTGCCCATAGCAGCGGCGTGGATCTGACGACGTCGGATGCTGCGCCTCTGTCAGGCGCAACCTTCATTTGTTTGCCGGGTGCGCCTCGCGCGCCGTTTGCCGCTGGCGAAGCAGCGTGGCGGCTAATACGACAACTCAATTTCAACTATCAACCTCTGTCGCATATTGAACATAAACCCGGCGGCGAGGCGCTACGGAGTATGTTGCGCTTATTTGTTGATACCGCCGATCAAGATTCCAATCGGCAAATCAGCGGGCTGGTAGGGTGTAAAACAGCACCAGTTGTGCGTCGCCTGCCGGGGGACGGTTTATTGATCTATGGTCGCGGCATTCGCTGTGAGCTCACAGTTGACGAAGAGTGCTTCTCTGGCATAAGTCCTTATTTGTTTGGACTCATTATGGAAAATTATATTGCCAGGCATGCCTCAATCAACGTTTTCACCGAGATGGAACTGCGCTCTATGCAGCGCGGGATTATTGGCACATGGCAAGCACGCCCGGGAAGGCGAGGGGCAGCTTAATGAAAGGGCGAGTTTTTCCGTATGACATCTCATCTGGTGAGATGCCCCCGTGGTGCTTCAAGAGCGAACCCTGGCGTACAGGTTTTATCAGCATGATGCGTATGATTGCTGCCAGAACGCCAACGTTCCCACCGCCGGGGAGAGCAAGCTTACCGGAGCAAGAATGTTTCCGAATCGGTCAGCAGGCGCATATGGTATTTCCTCCCCGCGAGGTGGCTCAGTTAAGCCTCGAACAGGACAAAATTAATATCATGCTGTTCGGCCTGGGTGTGTGGGGCCCTCAGGGTGCGATGCCGCTTCATATGACAGAGCAGGCTTATACTCGCTCAGAGCTTCACGATCAGACGCTGATTGATTTTCTTAATATTTTTCATCATCGCTCCTTATCGCATTTATACAGAGCATGGTTTGTAGCGCAGGATACCGCATCGCTTGACCGGCTGGATGATGAACGCTTTTCGCGTTACGTAGCGAATCTTGTCGGGCTGAATCCTGAGGAGTACAGCACCAGCCCCTTACCTGGTCACGCTCGCCTGGCTTCGTCGGCCCATCTGGTAAGGGAGTCGCGTAACCCTGAAGGGCTATCTGGTGCACTTCATTACTACTTTGGTATTCCGGTCATCATTGAGGAGTTTTCACCACAGTGGATATTCCTTGATGCAGTCGATCAATCGGAACTCGGAAACAACGAAACCTCACTGACGCTGGGTGAGACGGCGATTCTTGGTAATACCGTTAAGGATAAACAACATAAATTCAGGCTCATTTTGGGGCCGTTAACCCTGAAGCAGTACATGCGTTTTAGTGTATGGGGACAAGATCTTCCCGTACTTCGTGAATGGGTAAGAAACTTTGTCGGATTTGAATATGCCTGGGACGTAAAACTCATTCTGGCTTCCGACGAAGTGCCAGAAGCAACGCTAAACGGTTCACATCAGTTGGGATATGCCACCTGGCTTGCCAGAGATACATCTGACGAACCCGTATCTGGTATGAGTTTCGAACCGGAACTCAGCCTGTAGCAATGCCCTATCAGCAGGCCCAATGGAATCGGCGCGCTAATAAATAGTAAGGAAACGCCAGTGAATAACCAAAACAACAACCTGTCGCCCTATTATCAGACAATCTTAAACAGCTTCTGTGGCTCTGCACCGTGCGGGGAAAGTCTTGAGTATGATCCCGCATTTTTACTGTTGCAATCCCGACTACAGCCTCGAATGGAAGCCGAGTATGGTGACTTTATCGAAGCAGCTGAACCCATCAACTGGAGCGAGGTTGAGCGAGACTGCCGGACGCTGCTGCTTAAGTCCCTGGATGTAAGGCTTATCATCACGTTGATCCGCTGCCGTATGCGGCAGCATGGTGCCGTTGAACTCGCCGCAGGGCTCAATATGCTGAATATGCTGTTGCAGACCTGGCCTGACGATCTTCACCCTCAGTTGATGGACGAAGGCGACTATGAACCCCTGATGCGTGCCAATGCGTTTTCAGAGCTCAATGACAGCGAAGGATTTATCGCTGATGTTCGCAATCTTCCGTTACCAACCCGCTCCGGGCTGTCGGTCAACGTCAGAGAGTTTGAAAAGGCCTGTATCGGTCCCCGAGATGGCAGCGCCCTGCCTGAAGCGGCTATTGCGGCGCTTCGCCAGGAGTGGCAAGAAAATTGGTGTAATGACATCGCCGCGTTTAGCTTCGCCCAGGACGAGTTAGGCATGCTCCGACAGCTGTTGAGCACGTTGCCTGATGATATCGCACCCGATTTCGATCGACTGGCGCAAATACTGGCGCTGTTCTCCCAACAGAGTATTCATTCAACCTGCGACGAACACTTATCATCCGCGCCCAGCGTGCTGTCGATGGTTGAGCCAGAAGCTACCTCAGAAACTGCCGCTGCTGTTATCGAACGGGCAGACACAATGCCCGTCGGCAGTGCCCCAGTCCCATCGAGATCAGTACCCGTTAACAGAGATGATGCGCTGGCGCGTCTGCGAGAAGTTCGCGCCTGGTTTCGCGCGGTAGAACCCAGCAGCCCAATCATACTGCTGCTCGATTTTGCTGAGAAAACGGCGGGAAAAAGCTTTGCCGAATTAATACGCGTTATCCCTACGGATATGGTTTCTCAATTAGAGAACGACAAGGAGTAAACTGACATGCATAAAACAATAATTATGATGGCCGTGTTGTATTCCCTGGCAGCAAACGTACAGGCAGAGTGTGATTTAGACCCTGCCAGCCCAGGCGGGCCGTGGATTGCCAATATCCCTGCAGCGTTGATAACCATTGATGCCAGCCTGCCTGCTGATACTGTTAATCCCATTGCACAATTTGATAGCCCGGTACAAGGCTATAATCAGGAGTATATCGACTGCCATAAAGGCACCCCATATGGTAAAAGCGCTTACGGGTTATCTGGGCAGGACTCCAGTACTCGAATTTATAAAACCAATATTGATGGCATCGGTATAAAACTGTTATGGAACAATGGCGGAGCTTTTGGACAGTATCCATCAAATCAGACTTACACGCCTTCTGACGGCGCGAACGTCGGCAGATTTATTTATCCATCAGCCTCTTTTTTCCGGGTGCAATTTTTTAAAACCGCGGATTCGCTTATGCTTACAAACCCTGATGGCGAGCAGGCATTGCCTGCGGGTGAAATAGCGTATAACTGGCTGGTTAATAATTCACCTGCGCAATATACCCAACAATTAAATATCGGGCGAATCACCGTCATTAGTACCCCTTCATGCATTTACACGCCTTCACAGACGGTAGATTTCGGTACCGTAACGTCGAATACGTTAACCACAGAGGGTATACAGCGTCCGCTGCCTTTCGAAATTAATTGTCGCACCGATTACGGTTATTACTCGGCCAGCGCAACGCTGACCACCAGCACGCCGTCATCTGATAACAGCTATATAAAAGTGATGGATGCGGGTGGGCATGACGATCGTATGGGGATAAAAATTCGCAATGCACAGGGTCAGGATATGAAAGTGGATGGCTCATCCAGCGAAAATATCAGTAATAAAGCCAGTATGATCCCAGCCCAGTTTAACTGGACCGCGATATTAATTCCGACAGGGAGCTCTCATCCGACCGACGGTGATTTTACCGCCCGGGCTGAAATCATTTTGCAGCTACGTTGATTATTATGCCTATCCATAACGTCGTTACACCACAGCCAGACTCGATTTTTGTCAGTATCGCCAGCTATCGCGATCCGGAACTGATACCTACCCTGCGGGACATGATTGCCCATGCGGCAAATCCCGCTGCGCTGCATATTGCAATATGTTGTCAGCATGACAGTGATGTTTCACCTTTCATTGACTTCGGTATGAAACTTCTGCACACGGAGAAAATTGAGAGTTATGACGTCTCTTTTTTTGAATACCGTGATGCGCGTATTAGCGTAATCAGCTTGCATTATTATGAAAGTAAGGGGGCTTGCTGGGCTCGCCATATGGCGGAGCGGTTATATCGTAATGAGGCGTGGTTTTTACAAATTGATTCTCACTGCCGTTTTGCGCCTGACTGGGACCGTGAAGCTATAGCCATGCTTCTTGAACTACAGGCTGACGGTACGTCACCAGTATTATCCACCTATCCCCCCGCCTACGATCCTGAAGATGAAAGTAAACGCACGCAGTTTATCAGCCGGCTGGTATTTCGGGAGTTTTCTGCAGATGGAATTCCGATGCTGAGTTCAACACCACTAAAAAGCGATAAACCTGCCCGCTGTGGTTATCTGGCTGGAGGTTTCATTTTCGCACCCGGCAGTTTTGTACGCGATGTGCCTAACGACCCAGATATTTTCTTTGCGGGAGAAGAGATTGCCATGGCGGCGCGAGCCTTTACCCATGGCTATGACATTTATACACCTAATAAAATATTGCTCTGGCATTATTACCAGCGCAGCGATGCCAGTAAAATATGGAGCGATCATACTAACGATGCAAAAAAAACGGGTAGCGTCGATCTTGCCTGGTGGGAACGCGATAAAATATCTAAAAAGCGGGTACGCTCAGTATTAGGCATAGACGCCTCGCCCTGCGATTTAGGCTGCTACGGTCATGGCAATATCCGAACCCTGGCAGATTTTGAACAACGACTCGGCGTCCATTTTTTATCGCAGACTGTCATTCCGGACGTTATTGGCCGTGAGCGGGTAAGCTATTTTCCTGGCGAGAGTTTTAGTAAAGAGATGTGGTTTACACAACGCGTCCATCCTAATAAGCGAAAAATAACCTTTACCATTGATGAAATCATGGCTGATATCGATAACGACGGGTGGTGGCACATCGGTGTTTATAGCGAAAATAATACGCTGCTGGAGAAAAAAACTTTCACACCGCAGGAGATGGCGCAACGCTTTAGCGACAAGAAAAATGTCTACGAAATAGAACTGACTTTCACTACGCCCCCTTCACTAAAACCTGCCGTTGTCAGAGTTTGTTCTTATACCCAACGGCAGGGCTGGGGAAAAACCGTGGAGAAAATGTGGTGACGAGCGCTTTCGTCTTTAACAGACTTATCGCTATCGATACGCTGCTGCAGCTGGATGCCGTTATCCCTTCGCTGTCAGATCTTCAGTCGCAACTGATTGATTACATGCATACGTTCACGCGTGCGCTGGCTGATGAAGGCATACCAGCAGAAGAAGCAAAGACGCTCTCCAGACTCGTATGTATCTGGCTGGACAGCACTATCGAACGGCAACTTACGCGCAGTTGGCTGACCTGGAAACATTACGCCCTGGAGCCGTGGTTTTTCTCTGACCGATGCGATACAGAGGCACAACTCGCGGCGCTTGCGCAGCTATTCGATAGCCCCCATGGCACCATGCGGAACTATGCATCCGGGATGCTGTTACTGCTCTCTGCGGCTTGTGCACAAAAATCCGCGTTTGAAACACTGCTGGCTACGCATTCATTGCGCAACGCCGTACCAGCACCGCAACGTGCTCTTCTCAGCGAGACGGTGCAAACCGAAATGCTTTCGTCCCGAATCCCGTTATCGGCTCATGTAATTATCGATTTCACGCTGTTAACTGGCTTACTGGCCACACTGTGGGTCTGCTGCTCTCATTCTCTGGAAGCACTTTATCAATGTCTGTTTTAAAACATCCCGCCTGTGCCCTGCTGCTGTGGTCTACGTTTCTCATCGCCCTGTTTGCATGCACCCTGCGTTATACCCATCCGCTGACCGCTTTTTTACCGTGGTCGACAGGCGCATTAAGCGGTGCGTTACTGATTCGGCGTAACTATCTGGCGCGCCGGCAGCCCGTGATTACCACCACGACCAGTGATGAAACGCGTGAAAGTGTGGTTTTTATTTTAGGACCCTGGGCAAAAACCTGGTTTTCCGGCGCGCTGGAAAATGATGGCATTCAATTTGTGAGGGGCAAAGCATGGTTTCTGGTATCCAGCCCCGCTGAATTAACGCGCCATCTGCACCGGCTCGAGAGCCAGCACCCTGAAGTCATCCCTCTGAGTTTTTTCCCGTTGATGCCTGATGCTCACGCAACGTCCGCGCTGACGTATTCACAAATAACCATGTGGAAAAATACGTTCGCCTCGCTTTCACTTGATAAACCGCTACCCTGCACGTTTGCACTGTATGGACAAATGAGCGCAGAGCGGCATGCACAGGACCCTGACGTGGCAATATGGAGCAGCGACTTTCCGGCGGCAGATGCTCCACAATATGGCTTTTGCGAAGCGCTGACCGCGGCGCTGGCGAACGTTGCCTGCCCGGAGGGTAATCACCATGCGCTCCGCCGGTACGCTATTGCCTCGGGATTACACGACTGGATGAAGGATGGCAGATTGCACCATGCGCTGGATACGCTGTTTTCGACACTGCCGCTCAGGCTTAATGGCGTATTGCTGGCCGATTATGGCAGCGGATTTATCCGCCACGGCGCATGGTCGTCATGGTGTGAACAAAACTATGGGCTCTTACCGGGTCTGGCCGCATCGCTCTCTACACCGCCACTACCTGAACCGCAGTCGATTTATCGCACAACGAAAATAACCCGGGTTGACCCGCCGGGCCTCTCCGTCGGTTATAAAGGCGCGTTTGCCGCTCTCCTGATTTGTGCCCTGGGGTTAATGACGGTCAGCGGCGAAGCAGCCTTGCGCGCATGGCAAATTGCTCAGCTCATGAATGGGTTGTCAGTAACCGGCGAGTCCGGTGTGCAGGAAAAAGCGCATCTTTATACCGCCCTGGAGCAAAAAAAACGGCAACTTACATCGTGCCATGTGGCAAACCGACTTTGGCCCCATCTGCATCACTGTGAAACGCTTGAGCGTGAAATCGCGCTGCAGCTTCATCCTGAGTCATACATCATCGGACGCGCCGCAGCGGGGATAATTTCGCCGTTTGCTTCCTCCAGCGCCACGCTGCCCCCCGGGCAGGAAAAAACGCTGGCCTCACTCTCGCTGCCGTTACGCCACGACGACGCAGCGCGTATCGTCATTGTTGGTTACTCAGATAACACGGGCAGCGAAGAACAGAACAACATGTTGTCCGAAGCACGAGCCCGCAACGTACGGGACTGGCTGGTCAATCACAGCGGATTGCCAGCCGCACGTTTTACTCTCTATGGTGCCGGAGCCCGGCATCCCCTTGCCAACAACGAGAGTAAAACAGAGCGGGCAAAGAACCGACGGGTTGAGATATTTATAGTGAAATAGCCGTCATTGATAACACGGAGAGCGTATTACATGGAAAAAAACCTGGCAGCCTATGCTTTATTTGAAGGTTCATTTATTACAGAGGCACCGGTCATTGACAGGACCGTAAACATACTTATGTTCAAAGATCCGGACGACAATGAATATCAGATCCTGATTAATCGAGCCTTGTTAGAGGAGGATCAGACGCCCGATGCCTGGTGTGAACAGCAAATCGACGTCCAGCGCAATCAGCTGCCCGGTTTCAAACCCGAGGGTAAAATGCTGACGCATGAAATAGGCCCGGCAAGGCTCCCGGTTATTCAAATCGCAAATAATTTTCTGCAGGATGGAAAAACCATTCGTCAGGTGCAGTCCATTATTCGCTTACCGTGGCACAGCGATGTTAACCCTGTACAGCGCGGACTTCTTATTTTTACGCTACGAGCCGATGATGAATTCAGCGAGTATCAGCGCAAGCATTACGTTCAGGTGATAAATAGCTTTGATCCACAAACTACCCTTCCTCGCTAAAAAAAGGGCCGCTCAGGCCCTTTTTTATATACATAGGGTAATACCATTGCCTTCTCCATATTTAGCAAGACAAGAGGCGTACTTGTAAAATTCCAGCCGATTTTCCATACCCATTTTCTTGATCGCATTTCGACAATGGGTTCCAATCGTACGCTCGGAGCGATGCAAAAGTCGTGAGATTTCACTGGTATCGTTGCCTTGTCCGGTAAGCAACATGATATTGTTTTCCGTTACGGAAAGCTGTAAATAGCGTTTAAGACCCGCGGATTTGTAGAAATCAGTGTGGGTTGCCGCACCATAGCCAGCGCTGGCCACAAGGAAAATTTTACGCACCTTCATTGCTATCTCTTCTATCGTAAGCCCTCGACAGGTAAAAGGAATATGTATAACCTGGCCTCGCTCTTGCCGCGCCTGGACGTTACGGTAACTCCTGCTGCTTGTCATATTGATAGTAACCATAAAATCCCGAAATATTATATCCGGCACGGTACAGGGATCATGCTGAAAGGAAAAGCTTAATGGCGACGTGTCACCTGTATCATTGCCGCCGGTCATTCCTGCCAGCAGGTTACGTAGACCTGATTTAAAATAAGCATTATTACTAATAATAGTAACTTGTAACATGACTACTATCCCTGATATGAACGAATGAAATGTAGATTCACGCACATGCACTACACAGATGGCCTGAGCCAGAGGTTAAGGTTTATCAATGTACAGATATTGATAATCAAATCGAAAATATAAACAACAGGAATATACCTTCCTACGTTAATACAAATGCTTTAACTTTCAGATTAATTTAAAGCCTGTGAAGGTTACTACAGCGATAAATAAAAGTGAAACACAGGCGCATTGGCGTATTCTTAAATTTCACTAAAAAAATCAATATATTCATGCTTTTTATAAGCCTGAAAAAGCGGGAAGGCTGTAAAGGGTTGTAAGAAGGATTGTCA
This sequence comes from Siccibacter colletis, assembly GCF_025914095.1. Lineage (NCBI taxonomy): Bacteria > Pseudomonadati > Pseudomonadota > Gammaproteobacteria > Enterobacterales > Enterobacteriaceae > Siccibacter > Siccibacter colletis. Next base: position 3,358,579 of record NZ_CP074352.1, read on the forward strand.
ACAGAGTTCTGTCATTATTCATTCATGCATCTATCTAAAAACAAAGACTGTAATGACAACGTTTATAAGTATGCTGGCTTCAGACCTTACTTCACCTCATTGTTACTACATGGCAACTGATGGTGAACGTCAGGCGACAAAACTGATTGAATGCAGCGGTCACGGGATTGTGATCAGAGCTTACTCATCCTTGAAAGGACAAGTTGATGATGATGTTGGCATCATAATGAATAAAGGATAGGTTCTGAATATGAGGAAAGAAATTCTGGAGCGGGCGAAGGGAATCGAACCCTCGTATAGAGCTTGGGAAGCTCTCGTTCTACCATTGAACTACGCCCGCATAAGGTGCGTAAGGGATTATAGACCTTCAGTGTCTTTAGGCAACCCTTACGCACGCTAACTGATGGATAAATCAGCGTTTGCTCAGCCCTTAACAGGAGGGCGAACGCCCCGGCGGCGGCAGATAACGCTGAGGGTCAATTGCCGTGGCGCGATAGCGGATCTGGAAATGCAGCCGTACCGAGTCTGCGCCCGTATTCCCCATGGTAGCGATCTTTTGACCGGCTTTGACCTGCTGGCCGTTATTTACCTGGGTCGTATCGTTATGGGCATAAGCGGTGATGTAGTCCTCACCGTGTTTGATCATAATGAGATTGCCATAACCACGCAGCTGGTTGCCGACGTAAACCACACGTCCCGCGCCGGCGGCATAGATGGCCTGCCCGCGCTGCCCCGCAATATCGATACCTTTATTTCCGCCGTCAGCATCCGAGAACGGCATGATCACTTTACCCGATGCAGGCCAACGCCAGCAGCGCTGACCGACCGGTGGGGCTGCTGATTTTGCGACCGCTGAGGAGGCGCGGGATTTTGCCGGTGTGGCGCGGGCCATTGCTGTGCTTTTCGCACTACCGCTCCCCTTGACCCTGACTTTTTGCCCGACCTGGAGCGTATATGGTGCCGAAATACCGTTCATTCTTGCCAGGGTTGCTACGCTGGTATTGGTCATACGCGAAATACGATACAGGGTATCGCCGCGTTTGACGGTATACACCGAGCCGCTGAACGTGCCATAGTCTGGCGATTTACTGCCGGAGCAGCCTGCGATAAAAAGCGTCAGGCTCAGACATACCGCCGCGCCCCATCCTGTTAACTGGCCACCCAAACTCAAAGCACATCCTCTACGCTAATTCACTGATTATTCAAGCAGCTTATATTATCAGCATCTGTTCAATCGCCCAAACAGAGCAAAAAAAAACCGCGCGTGCGCGCGGTTTCTGTTATCAACAGGACTTACTTCACCGGACGCATGGCCGGGAACAGGATCACATCACGAATGGTGTGGCTGTTGGTGAACAGCATCACCATACGGTCGATACCAATTCCCAGACCGGCAGTTGGCGGCAGGCCGTGCTCAAGCGAGGTGACGTAATCCTCGTCGTAGAACATCGCTTCGTCATCCCCGGCAGCTTTCGCATCAACCTGATCCTGGAAGCGCTGCGCCTGATCTTCAGCATCGTTAAGCTCAGAGAATCCGTTACCGATTTCACGTCCGCCAATGAAGAACTCGAAGCGATCGGTGATTTCAGGGTTTTCATCATTGCGGCGCGCCAGGGGCGACACTTCTGCCGGATATTCGGTAATGAAGGTCGGCTGGATCAGGTGGGCTTCTGCTACCTCTTCGAAGATCTCGGTCACGATACGGCCCTGACCCCAGCTCTTCTCAACCTTAATACCGATGCTTTCGGCGATTGCTTTCGCAGAGTCGAAGTTATCCAGCTCCGCCATGTCGGTTTCCGGACGGTATTTCTTGATCGCTTCGCGCATGGTCAGCTTTTCAAACGGCTTACCGAAATCAAACATGTAATCGCCATAAGGCACTTCGGTTGTACCCAGCACGTCCTGAGCCAGGGTGCGGAACAGGGATTCGGTCAGTTCGATCAGATCCTTGTAATCAGCGTAGGCCATATAGAGTTCCATCATGGTGAACTCAGGGTTATGGCGCACTGAAATACCTTCGTTACGGAAGTTACGGTTGATTTCGAACACACGATCGAACCCGCCTACCACCAGACGCTTCAGGTACAGTTCCGGCGCGATACGCAGGTACATGTCCAGGTCCAGGGCGTTATGATGAGTGATAAACGGACGCGCGGACGCACCGCCCGGGATCACCTGCATCATCGGCGTTTCCACTTCCATAAAGTCGCGGTTCACCATGAACTGACGGATACCGGCCATAATCTGGGAGCGAATTTTGAACGTTTTGCGGGACTCATCATTAGAGATGAGATCCAGATAACGCTGACGATAGCGCGCTTCCTGATCCTGTAGGCCGTGGAATTTATCCGGCAGCGGACGCAGGGCTTTGGTCAACAGACGCAGCTCGGTGCAGTGAATGGACAGTTCGCCGGTCTTGGTTTTAAACAGCTTACCGCGCGCACCCAGGATATCCCCAAGGTCCCACTTCTTAAACTGCTCGTTATAGATGCCTTCCGGCAGATCGTCGCGCGAGACGTAAAGCTGAATGCGGCCGCCAACGTCCTGCAGCGTAATGAATGACGCTTTACCCATGATGCGGCGAGTCATCATACGACCGGCAACCGCAACTTCGACGTTCAGCGCTTCCAGCTCTTCATTCTCTTTGCCATCGAATTCAGCATGCAGTTGGTCAGAGGTACGATCGCGACGGAAGTCATTAGGAAACGCGACGCCCTGCTCACGCAGCGCTGCCAGCTTCTCACGGCGCGTTTTCAGCTCGTTATTAAGATCTGCTGCTGCGTCAACGCCTTGTGATTGTTGTTCAGACATGTTGGTTCCTCATAACCCTGCTTTCAAACTTGCTTCAATGAATTTGTCCAGATCGCCGTCCAGCACCGCCTGCGTGTTGCGGGTTTCAACACCGGTACGCAGATCCTTGATGCGGGAATCATCAAGAACGTAAGAACGGATCTGGCTACCCCAGCCGATATCGGATTTGTTGTCTTCCAGCGCCTGTTTCTCAGCATTTTTCTTCTGCATTTCCAGTTCATAAAGCTTCGCTTTCATCTGCTTCATGGCCTGATCTTTGTTCTTATGCTGGGAACGGTCGTTCTGACACTGGGTCACGGTACCGGTTGGAATGTGCGTAATACGTACCGCAGATTCAGTACGGTTAACGTGCTGTCCGCCCGCGCCGGAAGCGCGGTAAACGTCGATACGCAGATCCGCCGGATTGATTTCGATATCGATGTTTTCATCCACTTCCGGATAAACAAACGCGGAACTGAAGGAGGTATGACGACGGCCACCGGAGTCAAACGGGCTTTTACGCACCAGACGATGCACGCCGGTTTCGGTACGCAGCCAGCCGAACGCATACTCGCCCTGAATGCGGATGGTCACGGATTTGATACCTGCGACTTCGCCTTCAGACTCTTCGATAATTTCGGTTTTGAAGCCGCGCGCTTCTGCCCAACGCAGATACATGCGCATCAGCATGCTTGCCCAGTCCTGCGCTTCGGTACCACCAGAGCCTGCCTGAATATCGATATAGCAGTCGGCGCTGTCATACTCGCCGGAGAACATACGGCGGAACTCAAGCTGCGCCAGTTTCTGCTCCAGCTGATCCAGCTCGACGACGGCTTCATTGAAGGTCTCTTCGTCGTCAGCTTCAATCGCCAGCTCCAGCAAGCCGGATACGTCATCCAGCCCCTGCGTCATCTGATCGAGGGTTTCAACAATGGCTTCCAGCGAGGAGCGCTCTTTACCCAGCGCCTGTGCACGTTCTGGTTCGTTCCAGACGTCCGGCTGCTCAAGCTCAGCGTTTACTTCTTCAAGGCGTTCTTTCTTAGCATCGTAGTCAAAGATACCCCCTAAGAACGTCAGAGCGCTCCGTGAGGTCCTGAATGCGGTTTTTTACCGGATTAATTTCAAACATGGTTTGCGGATCTTTAAGTTGGCTAGTCAAAATGCGGCATAAGGGCAAAAGTTTACCGGATTCATGCCGCTTTTTATAGCGATTATGGCCTCAGAGCGGCCAGATGTTGTCGATAATAAGCTGAACGCTGCGGTTACCGCGAAACTCATTTACATCAAGCTTATACGCAATTTCTACCTCGCGTACGCCGTTATCCGGCCAGCAAGCGGTATCGATATTGAAGGCGATACCGTCCAGCAACGGGCCGCCACCGACGGGTTCCAGCATCAGCTTGAGATGGCGCTCGCCCACCAGGCGCTGCTGCAGCACGCGAAAACGTCCGTCGAACAGCGGTTCCGGGAACATTTGCCCCCACGGGCCGGCATCACGCAGCATCTCCGCCACGTCAAGCGTCATCTCCTGCGGTTGAAGCGCGCCGTCAGACCAGATTTCGCCCTGCAGCAGTGCCGGATCGAGCCATTCGCCCACCAGCGCGGCGAAGCGCTGCTGAAACTCCTCAAAGCGATCGCTCTGCAGCGACAGGCCCGCAGCCATGGCGTGTCCGCCAAACTTCAGCATCATGCCAGGATAGAGCGTATCCAGCCGCTCCAGCGCATCGCGCATATGCAGCCCCTGGATGGAGCGCCCTGAACCTTTAAGCGTTCCGTCACCTGCCGGGGCAAAAGCAATTACCGGGCGATGGAAGCGCTCTTTGATACGCGAGGCCAGAATACCGACTACGCCCTGATGCCATTCCGGGTGATAGATAGCGATCCCGCCAGGCAGCGCTTCACCGCTACGTTCCAGCCGCTCGCAGAGCGTCAGCGCTTCCGCCTGCATCCCCTGCTCAATCTCTTTGCGGGTCTGGTTGAGCGCATCAAGCTCGCTTGCCAGCATCCGTGCCTGCACGATGTCATTACACATCAGCAACGCAACCCCGACAGACATATCGTCCAGACGACCCGCTGCGTTCAGGCGCGGGCCGAGCGCGAAGCCCAGATCGCTGGCGGCGAGCTTTTGCGCGTCGCGGTTGGCAATCTCAAGCAGCGCACGGATCCCCGGACGGCACCTTCCGGCGCGAATGCGGCTCAGCCCCTGCCAGATGAGAATGCGGTTATTGGCATCCAGCGGCACCACGTCTGCCACCGTACCCAGCGCCACCAGATCCAGATGTTCAGCCAGGTTCGGCATCGCGATGCCCTGCTGTTCAAACCAGCCGGCCTCACGCAAATGGGCGCGCAGCGCCAGCATCAGGTAAAACGCGACGCCAACCCCGGCGAGGCATTTCGACGGAAACGCGCAGTTGGCCAGATTAGGATTGATAATGGCTTCTGCAGGCGGCAGTACGTCACCGGGCAGATGGTGATCGGTGATCACCACCGGAATGCCAAGTTCATGCGCCCGCGCCACGCCACTGTGCGACGAGATACCGTTATCAACGGTCAGGATCAGCTGCGCACCGCGGGCATGCGCCTGATCGACAACTTCGGGACTTAACCCGTAGCCATCGTCAAAGCGATTCGGCACCAGGTAATCGACGTTGCCAGCTCCGAGGCTGCGCAAGGCCAGTACGCTCAGAGCTGTGCTGGTCGCGCCATCGGCATCGAAGTCGCCGACAACAATGATGCGCAGGTTTTCACGCAACGCATCAAAGAGAATAGCGACCGCTGTATCCACACCGGCCAGCTGCTGCCAGGGCAGCATGCCCTTCACGCTGCGCTCCAGATCGGCGGCGCTTTTAACGCCGCGGCTGGCATACAGACGACGCAGCAGCGGCGATAACTCAGCTGGCAGCTGCGCCGTGTCGTCCACCGTTCTGCGGCGGAGCTGTGTTTGCTGTTTCACCCGTTACTGTGCCTGTTTCTTGTGTTCATCCAGCAGCGCTTTCAGCTCTTTTGGCCCCTGGTAACCCGGCACAACATAGCCGTCGTTCAGCACCAGGGCTGGCGTACCCTGCACACCAAACTGCACGCCCAGCGCATAGTGTTTTGCGATATTGATATCGCAACTTGCGGAAGGCACTTCACCATTTTTCATAGCTGCATCAAAGGCTTTGTTGCGATCTTTAGCACACCAGATGGCCTGCATGCCTTTTTCGGCTTCGCTCTGCGGCCCCTGACGTGGGAAGGCCAGATAACGCACGGTGATACCCAACGCGTTATAGTCCTTCATCTCTTCATGAAGCTTGTGGCAGTAACCACAGGTGATGTCGGTAAACACGGTGATAACGTGCTGCTCTTTCGCCGCCTTGTACACGATCATCTCTTTATCGAGCGCGTTAAGACGGGTCATCAGCATTTTATTGGTAACGTTCACCGGCTGCGCGCCGCTGACGTCGTAGAGCGGCCCCTGGATGATGTGCTTACCGTCGTCGGTGACATACAGCACGCCGTTGTTAGTCAACACGCTTTTCATCCCGGCAACCGGTGCTGGCTGGATGGACTCACTTTTCACCCCCAGCTTTGCCAGAGAGGCTTCAATCGCGGCATCATCTGCTTGCGCGGTAAACGTTGAGAGCGACGCGGCGAGCAGGGAAAACAGCACGATACCTTTGTTCATTATCCTTCCTTAATCTGTATGTATGACACTCACGCTCGCGGGTGGTGCTGTTGATGGAGCTGCCGTAAGCGCTCGGTTGCAACGTGAGTATAAATTTGTGTAGTGGACAGATCGCTGTGTCCCAGCAGCATCTGTACTACGCGAAGATCGGCACCATGATTCAACAAGTGAGTCGCAAAGGCATGGCGCAAAACGTGCGGCGACAGCTTCTCACTATCAATACCAGCCTGCGTGGCGTAATGCTTAATGCGATGCCAGAACGTCTGGCGCGTCATCTGTTGTGCACGTTTGCTTGGAAACAGCACGTCGTTGGACTGCCCGTTCAGCAACCAGTGACGCCCATGGGTAAGGTAGTATTCAACCCAGTAAACCGCTTCTTCGCCCAGCGGCACAAGACGCTCTTTGTTACCTTTACCCAATACTCTGACCACACCCTGCCGCAGACTGATATCGCTCATGGTCAGGCCGACCAGCTCTGAGACACGCAGGCCGGTAGCATAGAGCACCTCAAGCATCGCTTTATCCCGTAATTCCACCGGCTGGTCAACTACCGGTGCCTGCAGGAGGCGGTCAACCTGCGCTTCGCTGAGATCTTTCGGAAGACGCTGGGGTAATTTGGGCGATGCCAGCATCGCGCTCGGATCGTCGGGGCGCACTTTCTCGCGGTACAGATGCTGGAACAGACGGCGCACGGCGCTGAGCATTCTGGCAGAGCTTGTCGCTTTATAGCCGCCTTCAACCCGCTCGGCGAGTAGCGCCTGCAGGTCAGAGGCCTGCGCCGTTTCAAGCGTAAGGCCGTGACGTTCCAGCCACTCAACCAGGCTTTTTAGATCGCGGCGGTAAGCCTGGAGCGTGTTCTCAGAGAGATTGCGCTCAAGCCAGAGCATGTCCAGAAACTGTTCAATGCGAGCAATATCCTGCTCCACGGTAACCTCCCGATAACTGCCGTTGCGGCATTATGCCTGATTGCGCCGCGATTCTGATACACTAGCCGCTCAGTACAGAATGAGATGAGACGTTATTGTTATGAACATTGGTCTTTTTTATGGTTCCAGCACCTGTTACACCGAAATGGCTGCCGAGAAAATTCGCGACATTATTGGCCCGGAACTGGTTACGCTTCATAACCTGAAAGATGATGCTCCATCGCTGATGACGCAGTACGACGTGCTGATTTTAGGTATTCCAACCTGGGATTTTGGTGAGCTTCAGGAAGATTGGGAAGCGATCTGGGACCAGCTTGATGACATCAATCTCAACGGCAAAATCGTTGCGCTCTACGGCATGGGCGACCAACTGGGCTACGGCGAATGGTTCCTTGATGCGCTTGGCATGCTGCACGATAAACTGACGCCGCGCGGTGCAACCTTTATTGGTTACTGGCCAACCGAAGGATATGAATTCACCAGCCAGAAACCTGTTATCGCGGATGGTCAGCTGTTTGTAGGCCTGGCGCTGGATGAAACCAACCAGTATGACCTGAGCGATGAGCGTATTCAGGCCTGGTGCGAGCAGATCCTTGGCGAAATGGCGGAGCGTTTCTCCTGAGCAGCAGCGACCATTCGACTGCTGCCTGTCCCGGTAACACCACACCACATTAATAATGGCTGCGCGTCGGCGTTTGCAAAATCAGCCTGCGCAGATTACGCCACTCCCGGTCATCCATACTGTCTGCCGCCAGCCATAAATGTTTACACCGCCGTTTACCCGGCTTACGCAAACGCAGCATCATGCCGCTCTGGATTGTCCAGGGCTCACCGACGATTTCCCATTCCGCTCCCTGCCATTTAAAACGATTCTCCATCAGCAGCTTAACTTCGCCCTGACGCGCATTAATGCGGCGCTGACTGCGAACGCAATCAAATACCACCAGAGAAAGGAGCAGCATCCAGACGGGGGTATAGCTCAGCGGCCAGGGTACGAACAATACGATAGCTGCCACAACGCCATGAAGCAGCAAAGAGAGCCACTGCGAGCGCCATGAAACGCGTAAATCAGAGTGCCACAGGACCACGTTCCTGATTCCGTTTCTGAATTAACAGCACCATCCGCTCTAACTCGGCGTCCGCAGGCTTACCATGATTCATCAGCCAGTTAAACAAATCGGGATCGTCACACTCAAGAAGGCGAACGAAAAGCCGTTTGTCGTCATCGCTCAACGAGTCGTATTCATGCTCGAAAAACGGCATGACAGAAATATCCAGCTCCCGCATTCCGCGACGGCACGCCCAGTGAATTCGCGCTTTATTCGTTATATCCATCTTTATATTCCTGTTTAAGCCGGAAATAAGGTACGGCGACTAGTGTATCGTGTTTTTGACCACGCCATCACAGGATTGTTTTGAATTACGAGGCGTTTTCCTGAAAATTTTCCCACTACTGCAAGTTACAAAAAATCCTTAGAAGCGGTACGCAAAGCCGTGTTTACCGCACGAATGGCCCTCTTAAAGCGCTTGCAAAGGCTGGCAGCTCTTTTACCATTAGGTTTCATTAATATTGCGAAGTGACATTCGGGACTTAGTTATGGCATCTACACCGTTTCCACCGCGTCAGCCCGCTGCCTCGGCGCGCCTGCCGCTCACGCTGATCTCGCTGGATGACTGGGCGCTGGCCACCATCACCGGTGCTGAAAGCGAAAAATACCTTCAGGGCCAGGTTACGACCGATGTCGCCGCGCTGGCTGATAACCAGCATCTGCTCGCCGCGCACTGCGATGCTAAAGGTAAGATGTGGAGTAATTTACGTCTGTTCCGCGATGGTGAAGGCTATGCGTGGATCCTGCGCCGCAGCCTGCGTGACGCGCAGCTGACCGAGCTGAAGAAATATGCCGTTTTCTCAAAAGTAACTATCGTACCGGACGACAGCCGCGTACTGCTTGGCGTCGCAGGTTTCCAGGCACGCGCTGCGCTTGCTGGCCTGTTCACTACGCTGCCGGATGAACAGAACCAGGTAGTACGCGAAGGTGATACCACTCTGCTGTGGTTCGGTATGCCTGCTGAACGTTTTCTGCTGGTCACCACTCCTGCACAGGTGCAGGAATTAACAGAGAAGCTGCAGGGCGAAGCGCAGCTTAACAATAGCCAGCAGTGGCTGGCGCTGGATATTGAGGCGGGCATCCCGGTAATCGAACCGGAAAACAGTGCGCAGTTTATTCCTCAGGCCACTAACCTCCAGGCGCTGGGCGGTATCAGCTTTAAAAAGGGCTGTTATACCGGGCAGGAGATGGTCGCCCGCGCCAAATTCCGCGGAGCGAACAAACGCGCGCTCTGGTTCCTTGCTGGGCAGGCGAGCCGTGCTCCACTGCCGGGCGAAGATCTGGAAATGCAGATGGGTGAAAACTGGCGCCGGACCGGGACGGTACTCACGGCAGCCCAGCTTGACGACGGACGCGTGCTGGTGCAGGTGGTGATGAATAACGATATGGAAGCCGGAAGCGCATTCCGCGTTCGCGATGACGCTGCGCATACCCTGTCTATCGAACCACTGCCTTACTCTCTCGACGAGTAAAGGTCTGTCAGGTGCGGCTGCGTTTGCCGCACCTGCATGCTACACCTGACCGATATACAGATAGATGGCCAGGAAGTGGCAGACGCTTCCGCCAAGCACAAAGCCGTGCCAGATTGCGTGGTTATAGGGGATGCGTTTACAGACGTAAAAAATCACCCCCAGTGAATACACGATGCCGCCTGCGGCGAGCAGCGTCACGCTGGCCGGAGCCAGTTTGATGACCATCTGGTAAATCACTACCAGCGACAACCATCCCATCGCCAGATAGGTCACCAGCGACAACACCTTAAAGCGATGAGCGAAAGTAAGCTTAAACAGGATGCCCAGCAGCGCGAGGCTCCAGATGACAATCATCAGCCCTTTCGCCAGCAGTGAGTTAAGCCCCACCAGCAGAAACGGCGTATAGGTACCGGCTATCAACAGATAGATGGCGCAGTGGTCGAACTTTTTCAGCCAGATTTTCGCCCGCGCATGTGGAATAGCGTGGTAGAGCGTCGAAGCAAGAAACAGCAAAATCATACTGCCGCCATAGAGGCTGTAGCTGATAATTGCCGTTGCGTTGGCGTTGGCGTCAATGGCCTGGACCAGCAGCAGCACAAGCCCGACGATGCCGAACACCAGCCCGATGCCGTGGCTAATGCTGTTGGCGATTTCCTCAGCCAGTGAATATCCCTGTGTGATGGAGGGTTGACGAACCATGATGCAACTCCTGGAAAGCGACTAAAAGTTAAGCATCACTAGCGTAACTGAGAATGATTTCAGTGAACACCTGTTAGCTGAAATATATTTGGCCTGCGCAACCTGGAACCGGCAGAGGTAGCAGTTCGGGAGCGGCGGCGGGGCCAGTTCGGGGCCGGTAGAGTTGTATGGTCAGGGCTGGCGGCGGGGTCAGAATAGCCGTGCGCCTCACGGCTATTCATTTATCGGCAGCCATGAAAAGGGATGGTTGCTGTAATACATCGTCTGGTAATCTACAGGCGCGCTTAATAAGGGATACCAGCACTGTGACCATGTTTACCCACTCCGCTATTGCCAGCCTGAATAATCTTGAAATGATGGTCTACAACTATGTCATCAAGAACCCTGACAAAGTCATGTACATGACCATCCGCGAGCTGGCGGACGAAGCGGGAGTCTCTACCACCACGGTGCTGCGCTTCTGCCGCAAGCTCAATTGCGAAGGCTATTCCGAATTCCGCGTGCGCTTCAAATTATATTTAGAGCAGAATGAACCGCAGCAAGCGAATTTCGGTGCCAGCGAGATAATGAGCTTTTTCCGAAGCGTAAATAACGAAGAGTTTGATAATTTACTGGATGATGCGGTAAATATTATTCTGCAATCGGAACGTATTATATTTGTCGGAGCGGGCACCTCAGGCGCACTGGCGAAATATGGCGCGCGCTTTTTCTCAAATGTCGGAAAATTCAGCAACCATATTGACGACCCTTATTTCCCGGTCACCAGCGACATGGCGAAAAATGCGCTGGCTATCGTACTCTCCGTATCCGGCGAAACCGAAGAGATCCTGCGCTTTGCCAGCCAGTTCAGCCTGCACCGCTGCAAGGTGCTCTCCGTCACCAGCCATGAAAACTCCTCACTGGCTAAGCTTGCCGACTTCAATCTCTCCTGGCATGTGCAGCCCATGCGCATTGCGGGCGTCTATGACATCACCACGCAAATCCCGGTGATTTATATTCTTGAATCTCTGGGCCGTAAACTGGCACGTCGGCTGGCATAAAAAACATATTGTTTTTTGGGTGTAACAAATCACCGGCTGCGTTATTTGTTATATCGTGACTTTTCATCTTCCTTTGTTAGACTCGTTGGCAGACTTTATTAAAGGCCCGGTAGTAATTGTTTTATTGACATTTATTTACCAACCGACAACGAGACAATGAAATATGAAAAAGCTGACATTACCGAAAGATTTTTTATGGGGCGGCGCAGTTGCTGCACACCAGGTTGAAGGCGGTTGGGATAAGGGCGGCAAAGGCCCGAGCATCTGTGACGTACTGACCGGGGGCGCTCACGGCGTGCCGCGCGTCATCACTGAGCGCGTAGAGCCGGGCAAATACTATCCGAACCATGAAGCTATCGATTTCCACGGCCACTACAAAGAAGACATCAAGCTATTCGCCGAGATGGGTTTCAAATGCTTCCGTACCTCCATTGCCTGGACGCGCATCTTTCCGAAAGGGGATGAAACCCAGCCAAACGAAGAAGGGCTGAAATTCTACGACGATATGTTCGATGAACTGCTGAAGTACAACATCGAACCGGTCATTACCCTCTCTCACTTCGAGATGCCGCTGCACCTGGTGCAGGAGTACGGTGGCTGGACCAACCGCAAAGTGGTGGATTTCTTTGTGCGCTTCGCTGAAGTGGTATTCGAGCGCTACAAAAACAAAGTTAAGTACTGGATGACCTTCAACGAGATCAATAACCAGCGTAACTGGCGCGCGCCGCTGTTTGGCTACTGCTGCTCCGGCGTGGTCTACACCGAGCACGACAACCCGGAAGAGGTGATGTATCAGGTACTGCACCACCAGTTCGTCGCCAGCGCCCAGGCGGTGAAGATTGGACACCGCATCAATCCGGAGATGAAAATCGGCTGCATGCTGGCGATGGTGCCGCTCTATCCGTTCTCCTGTAAGCCGGAAGACGTGATGTTCGCTCAGGAATCCATGCGCGAGCGCTATGTATTTACCGATGTGCAGCTGCGCGGCTACTACCCGACCTATGTGCTGAACGAGTGGGAGCGTCGCGGGTTTACGATCAAAATGGAAGATGGCGACGAGCAGATCCTGCGTGAAGGCTGCTGCGACTACCTCGGCTTTAGCTACTACATGACCAACGCGGTAAAAGCCGAAGGCGGGTCCGGCGATGCGCTTTCCGGTTTCCAGGGCAGCGTGCCGAACCCGCACGTGAAAGCCTCCGACTGGGGCTGGCAGATTGACCCGGTTGGCCTGCGCTATGCGCTGTGCGAACTTTACGAGCGCTATCAAAAACCGCTGTTCATCGTTGAAAACGGTTTTGGTGCCTACGACAAGGTGGAAGCCGACGGCAGCATCAACGATGACTACCGCATCGACTACCTGCGTTCCCATGTGGAAGAGATGATGAAAGCCGTCACCTACGACGGCGTGGATCTGATGGGCTATACCCCGTGGGGCTGCATTGATTGCGTTTCCTTCACCACCGGGCAGTACAGCAAACGCTACGGCTTTATCTATGTGAACAAGCATGACGACGGAACCGGCGATATGTCTCGTTCCCGCAAGAAGAGCTTCAACTGGTACAAAGACGTTATCGCCAGCAACGGCGAGCAGCTCTGAGTCCTCTTCCTCCCCCTGCCACAGGGGGAGGTCGTCATTACTTCCCGCCAGCCATATCAATAAAGCTCCCGGTCACGTAAGAAGCTTTATCGCTGAGCAGCCAGGCAATTGCCTGGGCCACCTCTTCCGGCTGACCGCCACGCTGCATCGGAATCGCGGTTTTTACCCGATCCACGCGCCCCGGCTCGCCGCCCGAGGCGTGCATCTCGGTATAAATAAATCCTGGCCGCACGCCGTTCACGCGTATCCCCTGCCCTGCCACTTCCAGTGACAGACCGGTCGTCATAGCGTCAACGGCACCTTTCGACGCAGCATAATCCACATATTCACCCGGCGCGCCGAGACGCGAAGCGGCGGACGAGACGTTAACAATCGCCCCACCCTTGCCGCCGTGCTGGTGCGCCATGCGCTTCACCGCTTCGCGACAGCACAGGAAATAGCTGGTGACGTTCGTGGTTAACACCTGATTGATGCGCGCCGCGGTCAACGTCTCCAGACGGGCCTGCTGAAACAGAATGCCGGCATTGTTCACCAGGGCATCTACCGGGCCGAACAAACGATCGATCTGCTCGAACATCGTCACTACCTGCGCCTCGTCCGATACATCAGCCCTGATTGCCTCCGCCGTACCACCCGCGAGGCGAATTTCATTAACCACCGCCTGCGCAGCCTCTGTGTTAGTGTGGTAGTTCACCACCACGCTGTATCCTTCCTGCGCCAGCAGCAGCGAGGTCGCGCGTCCAATTCCCCGGCTTCCACCGGTCACCAGTGCAACAGTCATCATTTTCTCCATAACAAAAAGGGCACCGAAGCGCCCTCAGATTACAACAGGATAGTTATCACTGGTATTCACTCATCGGCACGCAGGAGCAGAACAGATTGCGATCCCCGTATACGTCGTCAAGGCGTTTTACGGTCGGCCAGTATTTATTGTCGAAGCCTGCCGGGAAGGCAGCCAGTTCGCGGGTATAGCTGTGATCCCACTCGCCAACCAGCTCTTTCTGCGTGTGCGGCGCGTTCACCAGCGGGTTGTCTTCCGCCGGCCATTCGCCTTTTGCTACACGATCGATTTCGGTGCGGATCGCCAGCATCGCATCGATAAAGCGATCCAGCTCAACCTTACTTTCGGATTCCGTCGGCTCCACCATCAGCGTACCCGCCACCGGGAACGACATGGTCGGGGCGTGGAAGCCGTAATCGATCAGGCGCTTGGCGATATCCAGTTCGCTGATACCGGTCGTTTCCTTGAGCGGGCGAATATCGAGGATGCACTCGTGCGCCACACGGCCATCGCGGCCGGTATAGAGTACCGGATAAGCCGACTGCAGGCGGCTGGCAATATAGTTGGCGTTGAGGATTGCCACCTGGCTGGCCTTTTTCAGCCCTTCCGCACCCATCATGCGGATATACATCCAGCTGATCGGCAGGATAGAGGCGCTGCCAAACGGCGCGGCAGATACCGCGCCCTGACGGGTGAGCATCCCTTCAATTTGCACCACGCTATGGCCAGGTACGAACGGCGCCAGATGCGCTTTGACGCCAATCGGCCCCATGCCCGGGCCGCCGCCGCCGTGCGGAATGCAGAAGGTTTTGTGCAGGTTGAGGTGCGACACGTCTGCGCCGATGTAGCCCGGCGTGGTGATGCCGACCTGAGCATTCATGTTGGCGCCATCCAGGTAAACCTGGCCGCCGTACTGATGCACGATGTCGCACACGTCCCGGATGGTTTCTTCATACACGCCGTGGGTAGACGGATAGGTCACCATGATGCACGACAGCTTCTCCCCGGCCTGTTCGGCCTTCGCGCGCAGATCGGTCAGGTCGATGTTACCCTGCTTATCACAGGCCACCACCACAACCTGCATGCTCGCCATTTGGGCCGAGGCTGGGTTGGTGCCGTGTGCGGAACTCGGGATCAGGCAGATGTCACGGTGGCCTTCATTGCGGCTTTCATGATAGCGGCGAATAGCCAGCAGGCCGGCGTACTCGCCCTGAGCGCCGGAGTTCGGCTGCATGCAGAGGGCATCGTACCCGGTGAGCTTCACCAGCCAGTCAGAGAGCTGACCGATCATCTGATGATAGCCTTCCGCCTGATCCGCCGGGCAGAACGGGTGCAGTTCGGCAAATTCCGGCCAGGTGATCGGGATCATTTCCGCGGCGGCATTCAGTTTCATGGTGCAGGAGCCGAGCGGGATCATCGCCTGATTCAGCGCCAGATCCTTACGCTCCAGGCTGTGCATGTAGCGCATCATTTCGGTTTCGCTGTGGTAGCGATTGAATACCGGATGCGTCAGGATCGCATCATCGCGCAGCATCGCCTGCGGAACAGAGCGGCTGTCGAGCGCCACCTCTTTATCCAGACCGTCGATGTCCAGACCGTGATCGTCGCCCAGCAGCACGTTGAACAGCGTCGCGATATCGTCGCGGGTGGTGGCTTCATTCAGGGTGATGCCAACCGCGTTAAGCACGTCGCTGCGCAGGTTGATCTGCGCAGCTTCGGCGCGCGCCAGCACTGCGGCTTTGTCCGTTGCTTCCACGCACAGGGTATCGAACCAGTGCGCGTGACGCAGTTTCAGGCCGCCTTTTTGCAGGCCCGCCGCCAGAATATCGGTAAAGCGATGAATACGGCTAGCGATACGTTTCAATCCTTCCGGGCCGTGGAATACCGCATAGAGGCTGGCGATGTTGGCCAGCAGCACCTGGGAGGTACAGATGTTGGAGTTGGCTTTCTCGCGGCGAATGTGCTGTTCGCGGGTCTGCATCGCCATACGCAGCGCGGTGTTGCCCGCCGCGTCGCGGGAAACGCCGATAATGCGTCCCGGCATCGAGCGTTTGAATTCATCTTTGGCACCGAAGAACGCCGCATGCGGGCCGCCGTAGCCCATCGGGACGCCAAAGCGCTGCGCGGAGCCAAAGACGATATCCGCACCCTGTTTGCCCGGCGCGGTTAACATCACCAGCGCCATAAAGTCGGCAGCCACGCTGACGATCACGTTGCGCGCTTTCAGCTCGCCGATCAGCGTGCTGTAATCGTGGACCTCGCCGGTGGTGCCAACCTGCTGGAGCAGCACGCCGAACACGTCCTGATGATCGAGCACCTTCTCAGCGTTATCGACAATGATGTCAAAGCCGAAGGTTTCCGCACGGGTACGCACGACATCCAGCGTCTGCGGATGCACGTCTGCCGCCACGAAGAAGCGGTTGGCGTTTTTCAGTTTGCTGACGCGTTTAGCCATCGCCATCGCTTCCGCCGCTGCGGTTGCTTCATCAAGCAGCGAGGCGGAGGCAATATCCATGCCGGTCAGATCCAGCGTGACCTGCTGGAAGTTGAGCAGCGCTTCGAGGCGGCCCTGAGACACTTCTGGCTGATATGGCGTGTAGGCGGTGTACCAGCCCGGATTTTCCAGCATGTTGCGCAGGATCACCGGCGGGAGATGAACCGGGGTGTAGCCCATGCCAATGTAAGACGTAAAGCGCTTGTTGAGCCCGGCGATCGCTTTCAGTTCCGCCAGCGCGGCAAACTCGGTGGTGGCGTCGCCAACCTGCGGCGGCATGGCGAGCTGAATGTCCTTCGGCACGATCTGTGCAATCAGGGCGTTTAATGAATCCGCGCCAACCGTGTTCAGCATCTCCTGCTGTTGCTGAGCATCCGGCCCGATGTGACGGTCGATAAACGCGCCACGGTTTTCAAGCTGGCTTAAAGTCTGTGTCATGAGCGATGGTTCCTGAAACGTGCGGTGAATAGTGGTCGCCTCTCGCAGCCGGAGAGGTTAAGGGCGGGTGCTGTTTCGCCCCCACCCAGCCCTCTTCCGACGAAGAGGGAGAAAACTGTTACTCGTCCAGCAGTGCTTCGTACGCAGCGGCATCCAGCAGCGCAGCAATCTGCGACTCGTCGCTGGCTTTAATTTTGAAGATCCAGCCTTCGCCATAGGGCGCGCTGTTAACCAGCTCCGGCGCATCGCCAAGGGCGTCGTTGACCGCCACAATCTCACCGCTGACCGGCGCATAGATGTCGGAAGCCGCTTTCACGGACTCCGCCACCGCACAGTCGTCCCCCGCGCTGACGGTAGTGCCAACGCCTGGCAGATCGACGAACACCATGTCACCCAGCAGCTCCTGCGCATGCTCGGTGATCCCCACGGTGTACGTGCCGTCGGCTTCTTTACGCAGCCACTCGTGTTCTTTGCTGTATTTCAGTTCTGCTGGAACATTGCTCATTTTTTTTCTCCTGATATCGACATCACTGCGCGACGGCTTTTCCGGCGCGAACGAAAACGGGTTTGGTCACGCGCACCGGCATTTCACGGTTGCGGATCTGGACAATCGCGGTCTCGCCAATGCCCTGGGGTACGCGGGCGAGCGCAATGCTGTAGCCGAGCGTGGGCGAGAAGGTGCCGCTGGTGATGATCCCTTCCTGGGGGTTGCCCTGAGCATCGGTAAAGCGCACCGGCAAACCACCGCGCAGCACGCCTTTTTCCGTCATCACCAGGCCGACCAGCTGCTCGGTGCCGTGTTCGCGCTGAGATTCCAGCGCCTCACGCCCGATGAACTGACGGTCGGCAGGCTCGAAAGCGATGGTCCAGCCCATATTGGCAGCGAGCGGCGATACGCCTTCATCCATCTCCTGCCCATACAGGTTCATCCCAGCCTCCAGGCGCAGCGTGTCGCGCGCGCCGAGGCCGCACGGCTGTACGCCAGCCTTAACCAGCGCCTGCCAGAAGTCGGCGGCTTTTTCATTCGGCAACGCGATTTCATAGCCGGCTTCACCGGTATATCCGGTGGTGGCGATGAACAGATCGTCGGCCTGGACGCCAAAAAAGGGTTTCATGCCGTCAACCGCCTGGCGCTGGGCCTCGCTGAACAGCGTGCCCGCTTTCTCTTTCGCCTGCGGCCCCTGAACGGCAATCAGCGCCAGATCGTCGCGCACGGTAATTTCAACCCCGTACCCGGCAGCATGTTCCTCGATCCAGGCGAGATCTTTTTCCCGGGTGGCGGAGTTCACCACCAGGCGGAAATAGTCTTCGGTAAGGAAATAGACGATCAGGTCATCGATGACACCGGCGGAAGCGTTAAGCATACCGGTATAGAGGGCTTTGCCAGGGACAGTGAGTTTAGCGACGTCGTTAGCCAGCAGAAAACGCAGGAATTCGCGGGTACGGGTGCCGCGCAGGTCGACGATAGTCATATGGGAGACGTCAAACATACCGGCATCGCGGCGCACCGCGTGATGCTCATCCAGCTGGGAGCCGTAGTGCAGCGGCATCATCCAGCCGTGGAAATCGACCATGCGCGCACCGCAGAGGGTGTGCTGTTCATACAAAGGGGTTTGTTGAGCCATCTTTTCCTCGGGTTGTCAGCGGGTACGAACGGGGATGCAGCCCTGAAAAAAGCCCAGGTTAAACCCCACCGCCACGGTCACTCCCGACCGCGACGCAAACGTTACCTTTTGCCTGAACTTATCACCGAAGCCTGGGATTAACCATAAGTAAAAATGGGTCATCACATTAGCTTATGGCCGTAAAACCCGAAATGCGTGACAGAGTTTTCGGTTGTCCTTAGCGCAAAATGAAGCTGATAAATAATGAATGCATTTGCCTGGCACTGCGTAACGCAGCATTTATCGTTGAAAGCGGAAAAAATTCACTACATTGCCAAAAACGTCAGATGAGTAAATCTAATCCGAAAAAATGGGTGAAATTAGAATATTTCAAACGAGGAGGATTTCCCTTTCCGTTGGCGGGAAAGGGAAAGTGTGACGCAGTTAACGTAACCACTCAGGCAGATCGTTCAGGCCCATTGCCTGACGGATCAGCTGCGGTTTAACACCCGGGAGAGTATCAGCAAGTTTCAATCCAATATCGCGCAGCAGCTTTTTCGCCGGATTGCTGCCGGCAAACAGTTCGCGGAACCCCTGCATTCCCGCCAGCATCAGCGCGGCGCTGTGCTTGCGGCTGCGCTCGTAGCGGCGCAGATAGAGGTGCTGACCAATATCTTTACCCTGACGCTGCAGACGACGGAGTTCGTCAATCAGTTCAGCCGCATCCATAAACCCGAGGTTCACGCCCTGGCCCGCCAGCGGATGAATGGTGTGGGCGGCATCGCCCACCAGCGCCAGACGATGAGACGCGAACTGCCGCGCGTAACGGCCGACCAGCGGATGGACCTGACGCTCACTTTCGACGTGGCACAGCCCAAGGCGGTTATCAAACGCTACGCACAGCGCCTGATTGAAGGCTTCATCGCTGGCCTGCTGCATCTGCTGCGCTTTATCAGGCGACAGCGACCAGACGATCGAGCACAGGTGCGGATCGGCCAGCGGCAGGAAGGCGAGAATGCCGTCACCGTGAAACATCTGGCGCGCCACCTGACCGTGAGGCTCATCGGTGCGAATGGTTGCCACCAGGGCGTGATGGCGGTAATCCCAGTATGTCAGCGGAATATCGGCGCGCTCGCGCAGCCAGGAGTTCGCCCCGTCCGCACCAATCACCAGCCGCGACGTCAGCATCGTGCCGTCGGTCAGGGTGAGAAAGGCGTCGTTCTCGCCGAAGGCAACCTGCTGCATCTGCGCCGGGGCAATGAGCGTAACGTCTGAACAGCGCTGGGCTTTATCCCACAGCGCCTGGTGGATCACAGCATTTTCAATGATATGCCCGAGATGGCTGTAGCCGAGGGATTTATCATCAAAAGCAATATGTCCGAAGCTGTCCTGATCCCACACTTCCATGCCGTGATAGGGACTGACACGCCCCTGTTGCAGGTCGTTCCACACCCCGAGCTTCGCCAGCAGCGTTTCGCTGGCGGCATTGATTGCCGAGACGCGCAGCGCGGGCGGCGCGTTCGCGGCTAACGGCTCGGGCTCATGCTGCTCCAGCACCGCAACGCGAAGGCCACTGCCCTGCAACCCGCAGGCAACCGCGAGGCCGACCATACCCCCGCCAACAATTGCCACATCTACGCTTTGCACATTCGTCTCCTTAACGTGCGACCCAGCCAAGGGTTCGCTTTGCCAGCGCGTTTCGCGCCGGAGTAAACAGTTCCATCGCCGTCAGACCGACATTGCGGCCTGCCACCAGCGGTGCCCAGCGGTTGGCAAAAAGGTGCACCAGCCCGTCCGTCATGCCGATGGTCGCGGCTTTGTCCGCCTGACGCTGCTGCTGCCAGGCGCTTAATACAGTGTAGCGACCGCAGTCCGGGTCGTCGTGTAGCGCAGCGGCCAGACACTCCGCCAGTGAAATCACGTCGCGCAGGCCCAGGTTAAACCCCTGCCCGGCAATCGGATGCAGGCTCTGGGCCGCGTTCCCCACCAGCGCCACGCGATGCGAAATGGGACGGCGTGCGCGGGTGAGCGTCAGCGGATACACGCTGCGGGCGCCCGCATGGACGATGCGCCCCAGTCGCCAGCCGAAGGCACGCTGCAGCTCAAGGCAAAATTGTTCGTCACTCCAGTCGAGAATTGCCTGCTGTTTAGCGCGCGAATGGCACCACACCAGCGAGCAGCGGTTGCCCGACATCGGCAGCAGCGCCAGCGGGCCGTGCTCAGTGAAACGCTCAAACGCCCGTCCCCCATGCGGAATGGCGGTTGTCACATTGGCGATCACCGCCACCTGATCGTACTCGTACGCTTCATGCACAATGCCGCTCTGGGAACCCAGCGCCGAGCGGGCACCGTCAGCGGCAACCAGCAGCTGCGCGCTGAGGGTTTCGCCGTTGTCCAGCGTGACGCTGACGTGCTGGGGGGCACGGTCAAACGCCGCCACCCGGGCCGGACAGTGCAGCGTGACGCCGGGCGCTTTGCGCAGCAGCGTAAACAGGCGCTGGCCGACGTCGTGCAGCTCAACCACCTGTCCTAAGGCGTCGATACGGTAATCTTTGGCTTCAAGGGTAACGAAGCCGGCATGGCCGCGATCGCTGACGTGCACGCTATGGATGGGCGTCGCCCGGTCAGCAATCGCCTGCCAGATGCCGGTACGCGCCAGCTGTTGCGTGGTACCGTGCGCCAGCGCGATGGCGCGGGCATCAAATCCGGGGTGGCTTGCCGCGGCAGGATCCCGGGCTTCCACCAGATGCACCGGCAACGTGCCGTTGGTGAGATGCGACAGAGTAAGAGCCAGGGTCGCGCCCGCCATGCCGCCGCCGGCGATAATCACGCTCATGACTGCCGTGCCGCCGCCATCAAGGCTTCAATCTCATCCGCATGTTTCACGACGCTGGCGGTCAGGTTCTCATTACCCGCTTCAGTAATAAGGATGTTGTCTTCGATGCGAATGCCGATCCCGCGGTACTCCGCAGGGACGTCGGCGTCCGGCGCGATATACAGGCCCGGCTCCACGGTGATCACCATGCCCGGCTCCAGCGGACGCGAGCGATCCGCGCCATAAGCACCGACATCATGCACGTCCAGCCCCAGCCAGTGCCCCAGACCATGCATAAAGAACTGGCGATGCGCGTTATCCGCGATGAGCTGTTCAACCTCGCCATGCAGAATGCCAAGCTTCACGAGGCCGCTCACCATAATGCGTACCACCTCGCCGGTGACGTCCTGAATAGAGGTGCCGGGGCGGAACAGGGTCAGAGAGGTTTCCAGCGATTCGAGCACGATGTTGTAGACCGCACGCTGCGCCGGGGAGAATTTACCGCTCACCGGGAAGGTGCGGGTGATATCACCGGCGTAGCCCTGATATTCGCAGCCGGCATCGATCAACACCAGGTCGCCGTCGCGCAGCACGCTTTCATTTTCGGTGTAATGCAGGATGCAGCCGTTTTCCCCGCTGCCAACGATGGTGTTGTAAGCAGGGTAACGCGCGCCGTGGCGGTTAAACTCGTGGTGGATTTCGCCTTCGAGATGGTATTCGTACATCCCGGCGCGGCATTTTTCCATCGCGCGTGTGTGTGCAAGGGCGCTGATCTCTCCGGCGCGGCGCATTACCGCCAGCTCCTCTTCGGATTTGAACAGGCGCATCTCATGCACCCATGGCCGCCAGTCGGTGAGGGTAGCCGGTGCTGCCAGGTTCTGGCGTGAGCCTTTACGCAGCTTGTCCAGCGCGGTGAACACGATGGTGTCGGCATACGGGTATTCACCCTGGGCGTGATACACCACGTCCAGCCCATTTAACAGCTGATAGAGCTGCTCGTCGATCTCATCGAATGCCAGCGCGCGGTCAACGCCCAGTTTTTCAGGCGCAGCGTCCTGGCCGAGACGACGTCCGAACCAGATTTCAGCATTTTTATCGCGCACGCGGTTAAACAGCACGCTGTGGTTATGGTTGTCATCGCTTTTGATCAGCAGCAGCACGGCTTCCGGCTCATTAAAGCCGGTGAAGTACCAGAAATCACTGCTCTGACGATACGGGTACTCGCTGTCCGCGCTGCGCGGCGCTTCTGGCGCGGCGAAAATCAGTGCGGCGCTTGCCGGAGCCATCTTTGCCAGTAACGCCTGGCGACGTCGACGATATTCCTGGGGTGTCATGACATCTCCTCAAAAGCGATGAAACAATTAGTGTAGCGTGGGTTTCTGCACTTCCGGCGCCGTTGGCGGCTGGCGGTTAAAACGGTCATGGCACAGCAAGGCTGCTACGCGAACGTACTCCACGATCTCTTCGAGCGACATCTCCAGCTCTTCCTGATCTTCGTCTTCGTCATAACCAAGCTGAGCAATGTTACGCAGATCGTCGATGGCTTCACCCGCTTCGCCGGTGACCTTATCGAGTTTCGGCTGCGTGACGCCCAGCCCCAGCAGGAAGTGATTCACCCAGCCTGCCAGCGCATCAGCACGGTCAAATACGGTCACCTCGTCGCCATCCGGCAGGTAAAGCTGGAACTGGAAGCCATCATCTTCCAGCGCAATATCCGTGGCGGCGTGCATCTGACGCAGCATCTGTGCCAGGTTTTGCCCGAAAGCCAGCCCTTCGTTGGTCAGATCGTGCAGCAGCGGCTGCCAGGTGCTGTCGTTGTTTCCACCGCACAACATACCGCTGATCAGTCCATGCATTTCCGCAGGTGTTAAGCCGACATCCTGCTGGTTAAGTAACTGGCCAAGTTCCGCGTAGCCAGGTAAATCGGTATTTGTAGACATAGCATTCGTCGTCGTTGGGAGGATAAGATCGTGATATGCTACCACTTTGGACCCTGGTGAACCAGAAAGGGCTTGTGCCATCAAATCAGGGTAGCTATAGTGTCGCCCCTTCGCAGCCCAGCCCGGCGGCGAGCGACGCGCAGTCAAACAGCAGGAAGGTGTCATGTCTGCACAACCAGTCGATATCCAAATTTTTGGCCGTTCTCTGCGGGTGAATTGTCCTCCTGAACAGAGAGATGCGTTAAATCAGGCAGCAGAAGACCTGAATCAGCGGTTGCAAGATCTGAAAGTTCGCACTAGAGTCACAAATACAGAACAACTGGTCTTCATCGCCGCACTTAACGTTTGTTATGAGCTGGCACAAGAAAAGACTAAAACCCGCGATTACGCCTCCAGCATGGAACAGCGTATTCGGATGCTACAGCAGACCATTGAGCAGGCATTGCTTGACCAGGGTCGCATTAGCGAAAGAACGGGTCCAAAGTTCGAATAACGGATAACACTTCAGGGTTCTTTATGTTAGAGTGACCGTGAAGTACAAAATTTCTCTGAGATGTTCGCAAGCGGGCCAGTCCCCTGAGCCGATATTTCAAAAAAACAGAATGTGTTGGTCCACGGTTGGTGAGCATGCTCGGTTCGTCCGAGAAGCCTTAAAACCGTGACGACGCATTCACCTTGAACCACGGGTTCAAGGGTTACAGCCTGCGGCGGCATCTCGGAGATTCCTTCTCTTTTCACCACACGTTTGTTATTGCGCTTCGCGCGACCTTTCAGATAAGCGTATGACATGACGCAACATCCTCTCCCGGCTTCATCCCGACAAGAAATACGCAAACATATCAGGCAATTACGCCGTACTCTGACTGCTGAACAGCAAACCCATTTTGCCGAACAGGCCGCCGACCGCATGATGGCTTACGCCCCGATGCTGCTCGCGCATACCGTGGCAGTATTTCTGTCGTTTGATGGCGAACTGGATACCCGCCCGCTGATCGATCGCCTGTGGCGCGCCGGAAAACGGGTTTATCTTCCGGTGCTGCACCCGTTCAGTCCCGGCAATCTGCTGTTTCTGCATTACCATCCCGAAAGTGAGCTGGTGGTCAATCGTCTCAACATCAGCGAGCCTGAGCTCGACGTGCGCGACGTGCTGCCGCTGGAGCGCCTGGACGTGCTGGTGACGCCGCTGGTGGCATTCGATACGCAGGGGCAGCGGCTGGGCATGGGCGGCGGCTTTTACGATCGCACGCTGCAGAACTGGCAGCAGCATGGTTTGCAGCCGGTAGGTTATGCGCATGATTGTCAGCAGGTTGATGCCCTGCCAAGCGAAGAGTGGGATATACCGCTTCCGGCGGTGGTTACGCCTTCGCGCCTCTGGGTGTGGTAATCAAAAAAAAGCCCCCGCATCGCGAGGGCTTTTTCGTTTTTAGCGCGTATAAATGTGAAACAAAACTAATCAATACAGCAGGCGAGCGCGGATGGTGCCCGGAATAGCCTTCATGCTCTGCAGCGCTTTTTGCGCTACGTCCTCTTCGGCATCAATATCAATGACTACATAACCCATCTGCGGCGTGGTCTGCAGGAACTGGGCTGCGATGTTGACGCCCTGCTCGGCGAAAATCTGGTTGATGGCCGTCAACACGCCCGGACGGTTTTCGTGGATGTGCAGCAGTCGGCTCACGGTCCCACCGTGCAGCGGAAGGGATACTTCCGGGAAATTCACCGCTGAAAGCGTAGAACCGTTGTCGGAGTACTTCGCCAGCTTGCCGGATACTTCAATGCCGATATTCTCCTGCGCTTCCTGAGTCGAACCGCCGATATGCGGCGTCAGGATCACGTTGTCGAACTCAATCAGCGGCGAGGTGAACGGATCGCTGTTGGTGGCCGGCTCTTCCGGGAAGACGTCAATGGCTGCGCCCGCAAGGTGTCGGGTGCGCAGCGCATCGCACAGCGCAGGGATATCCACCACGGTGCCGCGTGCGGCATTAATCAGCAGCGATCCCGGCTTCATCAGCGCCAGCTCTTCGGCACCGATCATATCTTTGGTAGAGGCATTTTCCGGCACGTGGAGACTCACCACGTCGCTCATGTTCAGCAGGTCGGAAAGATGCTGCGCCTGGGTCGCATTCCCGAGCGGCAGCTTGCTTTCGATATCGTAGAAGAAGACATGCATACCGAGGGATTCCGCCAGAATACCCAGCTGGGTGCCGATATGCCCGTAGCCGATGATGCCAAGCTTCTTCCCGCGCGCCTCAAAAGAACCGGCCGCCAGCTTGTTCCAGATGCCGCGGTGCGCTTTGGCGTTCGCTTCCGGAATGCCGCGCAGCAGCAGCAGCAGTTCACCGATCACCAGTTCTGCGACCGAGCGGGTGTTGGAGAACGGGGCATTAAATACCGGAATACCACGGATCGCGGCGGCGGTAAGATCGACCTGATTCGTGCCGATGCAGAAGCAGCCCACCGCCACCAGCTTTTCAGCCGCGGCGAAAATTTCTTCAGTCAGATGGGTACGGGATCGGATACCGATGAAATGCGCATCGCGGATCGACGCTTTCAGCGCCTCGCTGTCCAGCGCGCCTTTATGAAACTCGATGTTGGTATAACCCGCGGCGCGCAGGTTATCGATTGCTTTCTGGTGCACGCCTTCCACCAGCAGGAACTTAATTTTGCTTTTATCCAGCGATACTTTTGCCATTTCCCGACCCTGTTTGTCTGTACTGATAATGTGCTGAGCTTGTAACCAGCTTTGTTTCAACATATCAAAAAAAACTATTGCAGCAATATGAACGTTTGCGCGGGCCGCGTGAGGAAACGTCATGCAGCGCAGCTCAGTAGCACAAAACACTGGTCCGAAGAAACTAAACGGAATGAATTTGAGAAAGGGAGGCAAGGTGTGACAGATGTCACCAAATTAAGCGATAACGAATTTTTTTACTGGGGGAGCGCCGCAGCGCTCCCTTCAGATCATTTTACGATGGTTTTTACACCGTCTGCGCTGCCGATAAGCGCGATGTCTGCACCACGGTTGGCGAACAGCCCGACGGTTACCACGCCCGGCAGACCGTTGATCGCATTCTCCAGCGCGATCGGGTCGAGGATTTCCAGACCGTGCACATCAAGAATGATATTGCCGTTGTCGGTGACCACGCCCTGACGGTACTCCGGACGACCGCCCAGCTTCACCAGCTCACGAGCTACCGCGCTGCGCGCCATCGGGATAACTTCAACCGGTAGCGGGAAACTGCCGAGGATTGCCACCTGCTTGGAGGCATCCGCGATGCAGATAAACTTATCGGCGACGGAGGCGATGATTTTCTCACGGGTCAGCGCCGCGCCGCCGCCTTTGATCATCTGCATCTGCTCATTGATTTCGTCGGCACCATCGACATAAATGCCCAGCGAATCAACGTTGTTCAGATCGAACACCGGAATACCGAGGCTTTTGAGTTTTTCGGTAGAGGCATCCGAGCTGGAAACCGCGCCCTCAATCTGGTGACGCACGGTACCCAGCGCATCAATAAAATGTGCCGCGGTGGAGCCGGTGCCGACACCAACGATAGTACCTGGCTGCACGTACTGGAGCGCCGCCCAGCCAACGGCTTTTTTCAATTCATCCTGGGTCATGGTTTGTTATGCCTGTGGTGAGAAAACTGCCGCGGATTATACCCCCATCCGCAGGGACATTCCCGCCTGGAATCGCCGCAGTGTGATTTGACCGAAAGGGTCTGTATCAAAGGCAAATTTATGTCATAGTGCGGGGCATAATAAAATCAGGAGTGCGCAGAGCAATGAAACGCCCGGATTACAGAACATTACAGGCGCTGGATGCGGTTATCCGCGAGCGTGGATTTGAACGCGCGGCCCAGAAGCTGTGTATTACGCAGTCCGCGGTCTCTCAGCGCATCAAACAGCTGGAAAACATGTTTGGTCAGCCGCTGCTGGTGCGTACCGTGCCGCCACGTCCGACCGAGCAGGGTCAGAAACTGCTGGCGCTGTTGCGTCAGGTCGAGCTGCTGGAAGAGGAGTGGCTGGGCGACGAACAGACGGGTTCCACGCCGCTGCTGCTGTCGCTGGCGGTCAACGCCGACAGTCTGGCGACCTGGCTGCTGCCGGCGCTGGCCCCGGTGCTGGCCGATTCCCCTATTCGCCTCAATCTGCAGGTTGAAGACGAAACCCGCACCCAGGAGCGGCTGCGTCGCGGAGAAGTGGTGGGTGCGGTGAGTATTCAGTCTCAGGCGCTGCCAAGCTGCCTCGTGGACCAGCTCGGCGCGCTCGACTACCTGTTTGTCGGCTCTAAAGCCTTTGCCGATCGCTACTTCCCGAACGGCGTTACCCGCTCGGCCCTGCTGAAAGCGCCAGCCGTCGCCTTCGACCACTTAGACGACATGCACCAGGCGTTTTTACAGCAGAACTTTGACCTGTCGCCGGGCAGCGTGCCCTGCCACATCGTTAACTCGTCTGAAGCCTTTGTGCAGCTCGCCCGCCAGGGCACTACCTGCTGTATGATCCCGCATCTGCAGATCGAAAAAGAGCTGGCCAGCGGCGAGCTTATCGACCTGACGCCGGGCCTGTTCCAGCGCCGGATGCTTTACTGGCATCGGTTTGCGCCGGAAAGCCGCATGATGCGCAACGTCACCGATGCCCTGCTCAGCCACGGCCATCGGGTTTTGCGTCAGGACTAATAACAAAAAAGCCCCGCCAGACTGCGCGGGGCTTTTTTTATCCGGCAATTACTGCGCCGGCGTGGTTGCAGGCGTGGCCGGGGTTGCGGCAGTGTTGCCGCTCTGGCCTGGCTGCAGCTCAAACACCACATCCACCTGATCGTCAAACTGAATCGTCGGCTGCTCGTAGCTCTCCTGGGCAGAAGCCGGTGCGGCGTCGGCTTTCATCATGCGCACCATCGGCTGCGGCTGATAGTTGGAGACGTGATAGCGCACGCTGTAGACGTTGCCCAGCTTGCTGTTAAAGCCGGAAGCCAGCTGCTCAGCCTGGTGCATCGCGTCCTTAATTGCCGCTTTACGCGCCTCATCCTTGTAGGTTTCCGGCTTCGCGACGCCCAGCGAGACGGAGCGGATTTCGTTCAGGCCTGCTTTCAGCGCGCCATCCAGCAACGCATTCAGCTTATCCAGCTCACGCAGGGTAACTTCAACGGTGCGCACCGCGCGGTAACCTTTGAGAATGCTTTTCCCGTCCTGATAGTCGTAGTCAGGCTGGGTACGCAGGTTGGCCGAGGCGATGTCTTTCTTCTCGACGTTATTTTTTTGCAGGAAGGTCAGGTATTGCGCAACGCGGTCATCCGCCTGCTTTTTCGCGGACGCGGCATCTTTCGCTGCCACGTTCACTTCGATGGTCAGGGTCGCGATATCCGGTACGGCATCAACGCTTGCTGTGCCGGTAGTAACAATATGCGGGCCGTTTGGCAGTTCGTTTGCCAGCGCCGGGAAGGTGCTCAATCCAATCACGGCCGCGAGGGCCATCATCTTAAACTTCACTGTTATTTCTCCTTGCTGTGTGCCGGGAAATGCAGCTCGTCGCAACAGACGAGCCTCTGCGCAGAGAGTAAATCCTGCGCAGGTTAAGTCTATCGGATTAAGATTAGTTAATTAACGCCGAAAGGTGTGAGAAACCGTCCTGCGCAAGCTTAATGGCGATGACCCACATTACGATGCCGACCAGACCGTTGATGATGCGCTGCGCCGTGACGGTGCGCAAACGCGGGGCAAGCCAGGCGGCGAGCAGCGCCAGACCGAAGAACCACAACACCGACGCGCTGATGGTGCCGAGGGCAAACCAGCGCTTTGGCTCCTCCGCCATCTGTCCGCCCAGACTGCCCAGCACCACGAAGGTGTCCAGATAGACGTGCGGGTTGAGCCAGGTCACCGCCAGCATGGTAGCAATCAGCCGCAGCCGCCCCTGCTTCAGGGTTGCAGCATTCTCCATTTCAATATCCCGACTGAACGCGGTACGCAGCGCTCCCCAGCCATACCACAGCAGAAACGCCACCCCACCCCAGGTGACCGCCGTTAACAGCAGTGGCGACTGCATCAGCAGCGCGCTGCCGCCAAAAATACCGGCGCTGATGAGCAGGATATCGCTGAACGCGCACAGCGCCGCGATCATCAGATGATACTGACGACGAATCCCCTGGTTTAATACAAAAGCATTTTGCGGCCCCAGCGGAAGGATCATCGCGGCCCCTAAGGCAAGCCCTTGAAAATAATATGCAATCACAGCCAATACTCTGAATAAGGAAAACTGGAGCAGACTATAACGCCGTAAGGTTATTAGCGGAAATTGATAATTTTAATCATTAATCAGTATTGCTAATAATAAGAGTTATAAAAAAGCCGACGCGATGTCGGCTCTGCGTAATTAATGGTTAACCGGCGTATGTTCGGCGTCGTCCTGCGGTGCCTTAACGCGTTTAAAATTAACGTCCATCTGCGGATACGGGATGCTGATACCGTTGGCGTCGAATGCCTTCTTAATGCGCTCCAGTACGTCCCAGTAAACTGCCTGTAAATCACTACTGTTGCTCCAGACGCGGATCACAAAGTTTACCGAAGAGGCGCCCAGTTCGTTCAGACGCACCGTCATTTCACGATCTTTAAGAATGCGTTCGTCAGACTCGATAATTTCGGTCAGGATCTGCTTCACCTGATCGATATCTGCTTCGTAAGACACCCCGATAATAAATTCGTTGCGGCGCACCTGCTCGCGCGAAAAGTTGATGATGTTGTTGGCGATAATTTTCCCGTTCGGGATCACCACGATACGTGCGTCCACGGTGCGTAAAGTGGTGGAGAAGATCTGCACATTAAGCACCGTACCGGCTACGCCGCCAAGATCGACATACTCACCGGCACGGAACGGGCGGAAGGTGACCAGCAGCACGCCGGCAGCCAGGTTTGAGAGCGAGCCCTGCAGCGCCAGACCGATGGCCAGACCGGCGGCACCCAGCACGGCGATCACGGACGCTGTCTGCACGCCGACGCGACCCAGGGCGGCAATCAGCGTAAAAGCGATGATACCGTAGCGCACCAGTGCCGACAGGAAGTCTGCGACCGTAGCATCAATGTGCCGTGCACGCATCACACGGTTAACGCCGTTAGCCACGGCCCGGGCGATAATCATCCCGATGATGATGATGGCGATGGCGGCCACGATGTTAACCGCGTAGCTCAGCAGCAGCGCCTGATTCCTCACCAGCCAACCACCGGCGTTATTGATGCTGTCTACCACGTTCAAATCATCCATTTACTGTTCCTTCAAACTGGCCCTTGTGGGCAAAAAATATCCGCGCCAGGCGCGGTATGTGCAGGTATTTAAAGGGTAAACAAAAAGCGTGGAGTTTGCCAAACCAATGGCGGGATTAGCTGTTACAGAGCGTGAGCAAATAAAAAAGGCCCGCGAATGCGGGCCTTAACGTCAGGACAGAAAGCAGATTACAGTACGTCTACCGCGTTCAGCTCTTTGAATGCCTGCTCCAGACGAACCACCATGCTGGCCTGCGCGGCACGCAGCCATACGCGCGGATCGTAGTACTTCTTGTTCGGCTGGTCTTCGCCTTTCGGGTTGCCCAGCTGAGCCTGCAGGTAAGCTTCGTTCTCTTTGTAGTACTTCAGAATACCTTCCCAGGTTGCCCACTGGGTGTCGGTATCGATGTTCATTTTGATCACGCCGTAGCTTACGGAGTCTTTGATTTCCTGCGCAGAAGAACCGGAACCGCCGTGGAACACGAAGTTCAGGCTGTTGTGCGGCAGGTTGTGTTTCTTAGAAACGTATTCCTGAGAATCACGCAGGATGGTCGGGGTCAGTTTTACGTTACCCGGCTTGTAAACGCCGTGTACGTTACCGAAGGACGCCGCGATGGTGAAACGCGGGCTGATAGCGTTCAGTTTGGTGTACGCGTAATCAACGTCTTCCGGCTGGGTGTAAAGTGCAGACGCGTCCATATGGCTGTTGTCCACGCCGTCTTCTTCACCACCGGTGCAACCCAGTTCGATTTCCAGGGTCATGCCCATTTTGGACATACGCTCCAGGTACTTAGAGCAGATCTCGATGTTCTCTTCCAGAGACTCTTCAGACAGGTCGATCATGTGGGAAGAGAACAGCGGCTTACCGGTTGCAGCGAAGTGCTTCTCGCCCGCGTCCAGCAGACCATCGATCCACGGCAGCAGTTTCTTGGCGCAGTGGTCAGTATGCAGAATAACCGGAACACCGTAGTGTTCAGCCATCTGGTGAACGTGATGCGCACCGGAGATAGCGCCCAGGATTGCAGCACCCTGAGGAACGTCAGTTTTAATGCCTTTACCGGCGATGAACGCCGCGCCACCGTTAGAGAACTGTACGATAACCGGCGCTTTTACTTTCGCTGCGGTTTCCAGAACGGCGTTGATGGAGTCAGTGCCCACGCAGTTAACTGCCGGCAGTGCGAAATTGTTTTCTTTAGCTACCTGGAATACTTTCTGAACGTCATCACCAGTGATCACGCCAGGTTTTACGAAATCAAAAATTTTAGACATATTCGTTGTCCTGTATCTTCGGCCGTTATACCCGTTGTGTTTCGTGTTGAAGCCGCATCAATGTCGCGCTGTAACGAGCGTCGCTGGTGTGCCTGCAATCCGAAACCCATAGGGTGGAAAAGGTGTAAACATCAGGCGAGTCGCCTCGCCTGATGAAGGATTACTGCTTAGCGCGCTCTTCGAGCATCGCAACCGCCGGCAGAACTTTGCCTTCCACAAATTCGAGGAACGCGCCGCCACCGGTGGAGATGTAGGAGATCTTGTCCTGAATGCCGAACAGATCGATTGCGGCCAGCGTGTCGCCGCCGCCAGCGATAGAGAAGGCTTCGCTGTCTGCGATAGCGCGGGCAACGATTTCGGTGCCTTTACGGAAGTTCGGGAATTCGAACACGCCAACCGGGCCGTTCCAGAGAATGGTTTTGGCATTCTTCAGGATTTCAGCCAGTTTCTCAGCGGACACATCGCCCATATCCAGAATCTGCTCTTCATCTTTAATTTCGGAGACAGATTTCAGGGTTGCCGTCGCGGTTTCAGAGAACTCGGTTGCAACACGCACGTCGGTCGGCACCGGGATATCACAGGTAGTCAACAGGCGCTTCGCTTCTTCAACCAGATCCGCTTCGTACAGGGATTTACCCACGTTGTGGCCCTGAGCCGCCACGAAGGTGTTGGCGATGCCGCCGCCGACGATCAGCTGGTCAGCGATTTTGGACAGGGAGTCCAGCACGGTCAGTTTAGTGGAAACTTTAGAACCGCCCACGATGGCAACCATCGGACGTGCCGGCTCTTTCAGCGCTTTACCCAGCGCGTCCAGCTCTTCTGCCAGCAGCGGGCCTGCACAGGCGATATCTGCAAATTTGCCCACGCCGTGAGTAGATGCCTGAGCGCGGTGCGCGGTGCCGAACGCGTCCATTACGAATACGTCGCACAGCGCGGCATATTTTTTAGACAGGGTTTCGTCGTCTTTCTTTTCGCCTTTGTTGAAGCGAACGTTTTCCAGCACAACCAGTTCACCTTCTGCGACTTCAACGCCGTCGAGGTAATCTTTTGCCAGACGAACCGGGCTGGAGATTTTGTCTTTCAAATAGTTAACTACCGGCAACAGAGAGAATTCTTCGTTGTATTCACCTTCGGTCGGACGGCCGAGGTGGGACGTTACCATCACTTTCGCACCCTGTTTCAGGGCCAGCTCGATGGTCGGCAGCGAGGCGCGGATACGAGCGTCAGACGTTACTTTTCCATCTTTAACCGGCACGTTCAGATCAGCACGGATCAGAACGCGTTTACCAGCCAGATCCAGATCGGTCATCTTAATTACAGACATGGTGAATCCTCTCGTTGATTCTAAAGTTTTGCAGACGCAACCCGCGTCCTACCTGAAACCTTGAGCGGCCATTGCTAACGTTGTGTCGAGCATACGATTCGCAAAGCCCCATTCGTTATCGCACCAGACTAGCGTTTTAATCAGGTGCGCTCCACTAACCCGCGTCTGCGTGCCGTCCACAATGGCACTGTGCGGATCGTGGTTAAAATCTGTTGAGACCAACGGTAATTCCGTATAGTCAACTATACCATGAAATGTATCCAGCGCCGCTTTTTGCAGCAACTGGTTGACATCACTGGCTTTTACTGAATTCTTCACGGTGACGCTCAGGTCAATCGCCGTCACGTTAATGGTGGGTACGCGCACCGCAATTGCTTCAAATCGGTCATTAAATTTCGGAAAAATACGAGTTATACCCGCTGCAAGACGGGTATCGACCGGAATAATCGACTGGCTCGCGGCGCGGGTACGACGAAGATCCGGGTGCCAGGAGTCGATAACCTGCTGATCGTTCATGGCAGAATGGATGGTAGTTACCGTACCTGAGTCAATGCCGAACGCATCGTCGAGCAGTTTGATAATGGGGATGATGCAGTTGGTGGTACAGGAAGCGTTAGAGACGATGCGATGTTCTGGCCGCAGTTCGTCGTGGTTCACACCATATACCACCGTGGCATCAAGATCGTTGCCGCCCGGATGTGAAAACAGCACCTTCTTCGCGCCAGCTTCAGAATGCGCCACCCCATCGGCGCGGCTACCGTAGACGCCGGTACAATCGAGCACCACGTCAACACCAAGTTCACGCCACGGCAGGTTTTCGATCTCAGGTTCGTGAAGCAAACGAATGATATCGTCGCCAATCCACAGCTGCTCGCGCTCCTGGCGTACATCCCAGGCGAAACGTCCGTGAGTGGTGTCATATTTCAACAAGTGCGCCATGCCCGCAGCATCTGCCAGCTCATTGATTGCCACCACGGTGATCTCCGCCCGTCGTCCGGTCTCGTACAGAGCCCGAACCACGTTACGTCCGATGCGACCGAAGCCATTTATCGCCACGCGTATCGTCATATTACTCCTGCAAGATGTACCCATTTCGCCAGTGGCAAACAGAGTAATGCAGCCTCTGGCGGAGGGAAACCTCGCCCGTCACAAACTCTCGCTGTCCGGTCAGTTATCGAACAAATGTTCAACTGAAACGCTTCAGCCAGCATAAGCGAAGCGTGGAATAAAAGAAACGTTGCCACCGCCTGATGAGCGCAGCTTCATGACGCAGGTCACATTTTTACTGGAATAATTGCAGGGAATTGCAGGGGAAAGACGAATAAAAAAGCAAGGCAGGAAAGAACCGGATAAAAAAACGGGCCGCCTGAGCGACCCGTTTCAGTGACGTGATTAGAGCAGCGCTTTCGCCTTGCTCACCACGTTATCGACGGTGAAACCAAATTCTTCGAACAGCAGTTCAGCCGGTGCAGACTCACCGAAGGTGGTCATGCCAACGATAGCGCCATTCAGGCCGGTGTACTTGAACCAGTAATCGGCGATGCCGGCTTCGATAGCCACGCGTGCGCTGACGGCTTTCGGCAGTACGGCCTCGCGGTAAGCGGCATCCTGCTTGTCGAATACATCGGTAGACGGCATGGAAACCACGCGCGACTTGATGCCTTCGGCAGCGAGTTTGTCCCAGGCAGCCACTGCCAGCTCAACTTCAGAACCGGTAGCGATGAAGATCACCTGCGGCTGACCGTCGCAATCTTTCAGGATGTACGCGCCGCGCGCGATATCCGCCAGCTGCTGCTCGGTACGATCCTGCTGCGCCAGGTTCTGGCGAGAAAAGATCAGCGCTGTCGGGCCATCGTGACGCTCGACCGCGTATTTCCACGCCACCGCAGATTCAACCTGGTCACACGGACGCCATGTGCTCATGTTCGGGGTTACGCGCAGCGCGGCAAGTTGTTCTACCGGCTGGTGCGTCGGGCCATCTTCACCCAGACCGATAGAGTCGTGGGTATAGACCATCACCTGACGCTGCTTCATCAGCGCAGCCATACGCACCGCGTTACGGGCATATTCCACGAACATCAGGAAGGTAGAAGTGTACGGCAGGAAACCGCCGTGCAGTGCAATACCGTTGGCGATAGCGGTCATACCGAATTCACGCACGCCGTAGTGGATGTAGTTCCCGGCCGCGTCTTCGTTGATGGCTTTCGAACCAGACCAGATAGTCAGGTTGGAAGGTGCCAGGTCCGCAGATCCGCCGAGGAACTCCGGCAGCAGCTTGCCAAACGCTTCGATCGCGTTCTGAGAGGCTTTACGGCTGGCGATTTTCGCCGGGTTTGCCTGCAGATTCGTAATGAACGCCTGCGCTTTCTCTGCGAACTCCGCCGGCATTTCACCCTTCATACGACGGGTGAATTCCGCGGCTTCCTGCGGGAAGGCTTTGGCGTAGGCAGCGAATTTCTCATTCCACGCGGCTTCTTTCGCCTGGCCTGCTTC
Organism: Siccibacter colletis; assembly: GCF_025914095.1. Lineage (NCBI taxonomy): Bacteria > Pseudomonadati > Pseudomonadota > Gammaproteobacteria > Enterobacterales > Enterobacteriaceae > Siccibacter > Siccibacter colletis. The sequence goes on from NZ_CP074352.1 coordinate 3,394,290, forward strand.
TTTCGCATCCCACTGCGCATAGATGTCCTGCGGGATCACGAACGGTTCGTGTTTCCAGCCCAGCTGTTCACGCGTAGCGGCAACTTCCGCCTCGCCCAGCGGCGCGCCGTGAGAGTCGTGGGTGCCCGCTTTGTTCGGGGATCCGAAGCCGATGATGGTTTTGCACATCAGCAGGGACGGCTTATCGGAAACGGACTTCGCTTCTTCAATGGCGCGTTTGATGGCGTCGGCATCGTGACCGTCTACGCCACGCACCACGTGCCAGCCGTAGGCTTCGAAACGTTTTGCGGTGTCGTCAGTGAACCAGCCTTCAATGTGACCGTCGATGGAGATGCCGTTGTCGTCATAGAACGCCACCAGCTTGCCGAGGCCCAGGGTACCGGCCAGAGAGCACACTTCATGGGAGATGCCCTCCATCATGCAGCCATCGCCGAGGAAGGTGTAGGTGTGGTGGTCGACAATCTCATGACCCGGACGGTTGAACTGCGCCGCCATTGTGCGTTCCGCAATCGCCATGCCCACCGCATTAGCGATGCCCTGACCCAGCGGCCCGGTGGTGGTTTCAACACCCGCGGTGTAACCCACTTCCGGGTGACCCGGCGTTTTCGAATGCAGCTTACGGAAGTTTTTCAGCTCTTCAATCGGCAGATCGTAACCGGTGAGGTGCAGCAGGCTGTAAATCAGCATTGAGCCGTGGCCGTTAGAAAGTACAAAACGGTCGCGGTCAGCCCAGGACGGGTTCTGCGGGTTGTGGTTCAGAAAATCACGCCACAGAACTTCGGCGATGTCTGCCATGCCCATCGGGGCACCCGGGTGACCGGATTTAGCTTTCTGTACGGCGTCCATGCTGAGCGCACGAATAGCATTGGCAAGCTCTTTACGAGAGGACATTTTGACTCCAGATCGGATAGTTGAAGGCCATGTCTGATTATCGACTTGACGACTACGCGTTATGGGCTACGCCCGAAAAAAAGTGCCATCAATGTAACCCAAGCGGCAAGTCATGTACATGGAGCATCCTTGCGCCGCGTAAGAAATCTCTGGATCGTGCTCGCAGGTTGCGCAAGTCTCTCGCCTGCGGCTCGTTATCTTCTTTATACTTAGCCCCACGCGCGGCTCAGTCGGCTGCAAAATGTTATTGTCGTCAATTAATTGCGGAAGCTACCTCCATGAAAATGCGTGCCATTTTACTCAGCCTCGGTACGGCTGCCCTGCTGACAGGCTGTCAGAATATGGACTCCAACGGCCTGCTCTCCTCTGGCGCGGAAGCTTATCAGGCTTATTCGCTCAGCGATGCGCAGGTAAAAACCCTGAGCGATGAAGCCTGTAAAGAGCAGGACAGCAAGGCGACACTTGCGCCGGCCAGCAGCAACTACACGCAGCGGCTGAATAAAATTGCCGCCGCGCTGGGCGACAACATCAATGGCCAGCCGGTGAACTACAAGGTGTACGTGACCAAAGACGTCAACGCCTTCGCCATGGCAAACGGCTGTATCCGCGTCTATTCCGGGCTGATGGACATGATGACCGACAACGAAGTGGAAGCGGTTATCGGCCACGAAATGGGCCACGTTGCGCTCGGCCACGTGAAGCGCGGCATGCAGGTTGCGCTTGGCACCAACGCCATTCGCGTGGCGGCAGCCTCAGCGGGCGGCGTGCTGGGTAACCTTTCCCAGTCACAGCTTGGTGAACTCGGCGAGAAACTGGTGAACGCGCAGTTCTCCCAGCGTCAGGAAGCCGAAGCGGATGACTACTCCTACGATCTGTTGCGCAAGCGCAACATCAATCCGTCAGGTCTGGTGACCAGCTTCGAGAAACTGGCGAAGCAGGAAGCGGGCCGTCAAAGCTCAATGTTTGACGATCACCCGGCGTCAGACGCGCGCGCCCAGCACATTCGCGAGCGCATGAAGGCCGACGGGCTGACGCCGCCAGCGGCGCAGTAATCCGCAAAAAAAGAAGGCTCCCGCAGGAGCCTTCTTTATGTCTGATGGAGCAGAAGCGCGCTATCGCCCTCTTTTCTCTCACTCGCGTTTATTCGCCTTTCTTCGCCGCCTGGATGTACAGCATTTCCAGCGCCAGCGTCGCCGCCGCCAGGGCGGTGATTTCAGACTGGTCATAAGCCGGCGCGACTTCTACCAGATCCATACCAACGATGTTGAGATCCTTCAGGCCGCGCACCAGCTTCAGCGCGCGATCGGAGGTCAGGCCACCGATAACCGGCGTACCAGTACCCGGTGCAAATGCCGGATCCAGGCAGTCGATATCGAAGGTCAGATACACCGGCATATCGCCAACAATCTGTTTAACCTGGGCCAGGATGTCATCCACGGTGCGGTCGTTAACCTGCGCAGCATCCAGCACGGTGAAGCCATTGTCTTTATCGAACTCGGTACGAATACCGATCTGCACCGAATGGTTCGGATCGATCAGGCCTTCTTTCGGCGCGGTGTAGAACATGGTGCCGTGGTCAAACTCGCAGCCGTTGGAATAGGTGTCGGTGTGGGCATCAAAGTGCACCAGCGCCATCTTACCAAAGTGCTTCGCGTGCGCGCGCAGCAGCGGCAGCGTAACGAAGTGGTCGCCGCCGAAGGAGAGCATGCGCTTCCCGGACGCCAGCAGTTTCTCCGCGTGGGCCTGCAGCTTCTCGCTCATTTCACGCGCGTCGCCGAAGCTGTACACCAGATCGCCGCAGTCCACCACGTTCAGGCGTTTGCGCATGTCGAAATCCCACGGGAAGCGGTTGCCTTCCCATGCGAGGTTGGTAGACACCTGGCGAATCGCCGCCGGACCATGACGGCCACCGGCGCGACCGGAGGTCGCCATATCAAACGGAACGCCGGTGATGACCCAGTCAGCGTCAGATTCGTACGGCTGGAAATTCAGTGGCAAACGCAAAAAACCGAAGGCGTTAGATACCAGGGAGTTATCGTACTGATGGCCTAAGGTGCTCATGAGCGAAACCTCTCGTCAGAAAAAGATGTAAAAAAAATCCCCTCCGCGTCGTTGGCCCGACGAGGAAGGGATTGATTCGTGTACAGCATGTTGGCGCGAATTATCGCCGTATTTTCAGCCGGGTTCAAGCCTGTAATAGTCATGTTCAGCACTACAGAACCTGCCCGGCATGGGGCGGCATTTGCGGCATAACGCTCCGCAAACATCGCCCTTCAGTCCTTACTCATCTTCCAGATAGGTGTAGCCGTACAGACCGGCTTCGAACTCTTCGAGGAACTGCTGCTGCAGCGCTTCGTCGAGATCGGTCTGTTTTACCTGATCGCGGAAGTGGGTCAGCAGCGTGTTCGGGTTGAGCTGCACGTACTGGAGCATATCCGCGACCGTATCCCCTTCGTCCGACAACTCCACTTCCACGTTGCCGTCCGGGAAGACAAACACGTCCACCGCTTCGGTATCGCCGAACAGGTTGTGCATGTTGCCGAGGATCTCCTGATAGGCACCTACCATGAAGAAGCCCAGCGGCGGCGGATTCTGCGGATCGAAGTCCGGCATCGGCATGGTAGTAGCAATGCCGTCGCCGTCCACGTAGTGATCGATAGCCCCGTCGGAGTCACAGGTGATGTCCAGCAGCACGGCGCGACGTTTTGGTGCCTGGTCCAGACCTTCCAGCGGCAGTACCGGGAACAGCTGATCGATGCCCCACGCGTCCGGCATGGACTGGAACAGCGAGAAGTTCACGTAGACTTTATCCGCCATACGCTCCTGCAGCTCGTCGATGATGGGACGGTGCGCGCGGTTGCTTGGATCAAGCTGCTTCTGCACCTCGTGGCACATGCCAAGATAGAGCTGCTCGGCCCAGGCGCGCTCCTGCAGGCTGAACGTGCCGGAAGAGTAGCCGATATGCACGTCGTGCAGGTCCATCTGGCTGTCGTGCAGCCATTCGCGCAGCGAGCGGCGGTTGCCCGGCTCGTGCATCTCCTGCCAGGTTTCCCACATGCTCTGCAGCGCGCGCGCTGCATCTTCCGCAGGCGCTTCCGGCTGGGTGAATTCGTTACGCTCCACGCCGATGATATTCGAGACCAGTACGGTATGGTGCGCGGTGACAGCGCGGCCGGACTCGGTGATCACGGTCGGATGCGGCAGGCCGTTCTCTTCACAGGCATCGCCGATGGCCCAGATGATGTTATTCGCGTACTCGTTCAAGCCGTAGTTCACCGAGCAGTCGGACTGGGAGCGCGTGCCTTCATAGTCCACGCCCAGACCGCCGCCGACGTCGAAGCATTCGATATTGACGCCGAGCTTGTGCAGCTCAACGTAGAAACGCGCCGATTCACGCACGCCGGTGGCGATATCGCGAATGTTCGCCATCTGCGAGCCGAGGTGGAAGTGCAGCAGTTGCAGGCTGTCGAGGCGGCCCGCTTCACGCAGCGTCTCAACCAGCTGCAGCACCTGCACCGCCGCCAGGCCGAACTTGGATTTTTCGCCGCCGGAGGACTGCCATTTGCCGGAGCCCTGGGATGCCAGACGCGCACGCACGCCAAGGCGCGGGATCACGTTCAGGCGCTCGGCCTCTTCCAGCACGATGTCGATTTCCGTCATCTTTTCGATAACCAGATAGACCTTATGGCCCATCTTCTCGCCGATCAGCGCCAGACGGATGTACTCGCGGTCTTTATAGCCGTTACAGACGATCACCGAGCGGGTCATACCGGCGTGAGCCAGTACCGCCATCAGCTCGGCTTTCGAGCCGGCTTCCAGCCCCAGCGGTTCGCCAGAGTGGATAAGAGATTCAATCACGCGGCGATGCTGGTTGACCTTGATCGGGTAGACCAGGAAATAGTCGCCGTTATAACCGTAGGACTCGCGCGCGCGTTTGAACGCGGCGTTAATCGAGCGCAAACGGTGTTGCAGGATCTGCGGGAAGCAGAAAAGCGCGGGCAGGCGCTGCCCCTGCGCTTCACGCGCCTTAACCAGTTTGGCAAGGTCGACGCGGGCGTGGGGAACGTCCGGGTCCGGGCAGACGGTTATATGCCCTAACTCGTTGACGTCATAGTAGTTATTGCCCCACCAGGCAATATTGTACGTGCGCAGCATCTGGCTGGCTTCCTGGGAGCTCATCGCAACCTCCTGCATGGAACGTAGTACACCCTGTTCGCCCGCTGACGAAGGCGAAGAAGAAGAAATGTCGTCAGACATAGCGAACCTCAATTGTTGTCGAAAGTGTAGACCCTTTGGATTTCAGACTGCCGTGCGCTGACCGCGCATCCGCACTCTGAAAGACGACGGGTGTAAAACAGTTGACTACTATCGCAGCCCAAAGTTGCGATAACAACCCATAAACAGTCCGACTTTCCAGCACATAGCGCTGAAACCCCGACTGAGCGACCGGTTTCTGATTCATATCATTGTAAAACACGTATCCGAACCCTGTATGACGGGACGGCGAAACCACGAGAAAACTCTTGCGGTGCAAGAGCGCCCTTGTTCAGTCCTCACTGAGCCAGACCGGCCCTGGGATCCTGAGAAGCGCCGAGATGGGTATAACATCGGCAGGTGTGCAAAACAGAGATGCTGATTACGGGGGACAAACGCGCGCCAGAACGGTGCGGCAGAGTATGCGGAACAGTGTGGTTCATTATCTGGTATCACCTCCACGCCAGCCGTTTCATGACCAGCGACAAGCCAAATCTATCAGTCGTTTAACCCGGCGGGAAGTGGCAACAGGACGAACTCGTTAATCACCGTTGCGTACCTTATTTCGCGTCCGTGATAAGAGCGTTATCAGCAGACGACGGGTACAAGCCGCGCGCGCCGTTTTATACCGGGAACAGGGGTAAAATGCAAAATATAATTGGGCAACTTACCGGGGATGTCAGGAAATACGTTTGGCTGCCGATAAAGGAAGTGTGCACTACATCAAAAACTGCTGGAAATGGGGTTAAGAATTAACCTAGAATAGCCGTCCAGATGTTAATCCATCTAAATACCTGACGGATGTCAGGCTACTGCCCCGTGGCACCGTAGCCTGATCCGCGTAGTTATGCTGATTAACACTTAACGGCTGCGTCTTAACCTGCACGCCAGAGGGATGTCGTTCAGACATCCCCATAAACCGTTGAGCTTACCGATTTATCCAGGGTGACAGAGAACATGGCAAAACACCTTTTTACCTCCGAGTCCGTATCCGAAGGGCATCCCGACAAAATCGCTGACCAGATTTCCGATGCGGTGCTGGATGCGATCCTTGAGCAGGACCCGAAAGCGCGCGTGGCGTGCGAAACCTACGTCAAAACCGGTATGGTGCTGGTTGGCGGCGAAATTACTACCAGCGCATGGGTTGATATCGAAGAGATCACCCGTAACACCGTGCGTGAGATTGGTTATGTTCATTCCGATATGGGCTTTGACGCCAACTCCTGCGCGGTCCTGAGCGCGATTGGCAAACAGTCTCCGGACATCAACCAGGGCGTTGACCGCAGCGATCCGCTTGAGCAGGGCGCGGGCGACCAGGGTCTGATGTTTGGTTATGCGACCAACGAAACCGACGTGCTGATGCCGGCCCCGGTAACCTACGCACACCGTCTGGTGCAGCGTCAGGCTGAAGTGCGCAAGAATGGCGCGCTGCCGTGGCTGCGTCCGGATGCGAAAAGCCAGGTAACCTTCCAGTACGACAACGGCAACATCGTCGGTATCGACGCAGTCGTACTCTCCACCCAGCATTCCGAAGAGATCGCCCAGAAAGATCTGCAGGAAGCGGTGATGGAAGAGATCATCAAGCCGGTGCTGCCGACCGAGTGGCTGAACGAGTCCACCAAATACTTCATCAACCCAACTGGCCGTTTTGTTATCGGTGGCCCGATGGGCGACTGCGGTCTGACCGGCCGTAAGATCATCGTTGACACCTACGGCGGCATGGCACGTCACGGTGGCGGCGCGTTCTCCGGTAAGGACCCGTCTAAAGTTGACCGTTCTGCGGCTTACGCGGCGCGTTACGTGGCGAAAAACATCGTTGCTGCGGGTCTTGCCGACCGCTGCGAAATTCAGGTCTCCTACGCCATCGGCGTCGCAGAGCCGACCTCCATCATGGTAGAAACCTTCGGTACCGAGAAAATCGCCACCGAACAGCTGACCCTGCTGGTGCGTGAGTTCTTCGATCTGCGTCCGTACGGCCTGATTCAGATGCTGGATCTGCTGCACCCAATCTACAAAGAAACCGCAGCCTACGGTCACTTTGGTCGCGACCACTTCCCGTGGGAAAAAACCGACAAAGCCCAGCTGCTGCGTGATGCTGCCGGCCTGAAATAAGCCGCCGTTCGCACAGCAAAAAAGGTCAGCCGCGCGCTGGCCTTTTTCTTTTTTTAGCCCCCGCCGCCCTTTTTTCTCCTCATGGCTATACTTCCCTTCACGTTCTGACCGCGTTTATTTGAAAGCGATTACATTTGATTTAATTAGCTATTTTCCATTTTATTAACGGACACTCGCGATAAACACCGCTTTTTGTTACATCCCCGTTCGGTATAGTCTGATTTTGTAACACTCCGCTTCGCTTCCTGTATAATAAGCAGCTGTATTACAAGCGTATTTCAGGATTATGGAAAACACACACAGTGTAACCGATTACACCTATGTGATTAACTTCACATAACTTTACGCTGCGCTAACCTACCCTTTACACCGACATAAGTGATAACCCAACTGGAGGGCACAATGCCTGACAATAAAAAACAGGGGCGTTCTAACAAGAGCATGACGTTCTTTGTCTGTTTTCTCGCAGCCCTGGCGGGACTGTTATTTGGCCTGGATATTGGCGTCATTGCCGGCGCATTACCCTTCATTACTGAAGATTTTCAGATCACACCGCACCAGCAGGAGTGGGTGGTCAGTTCAATGATGTTCGGCGCCGCCGTTGGTGCCGTCGGCAGCGGCTGGCTCTCTTCACGTCTCGGACGTAAGTACAGCCTGATGATTGGCGCGGTGCTGTTCGTTATCGGCTCTCTCTGCTCTGCCGCAGCGCCGAACGTAGAAGTGCTGATTATCTCCCGCGTGCTGCTCGGCCTGGCAGTAGGTATTGCCTCCTACACCGCGCCGCTCTATCTCTCTGAGATCGCGCCGGAGAAAATCCGCGGCAGTATGATCTCCATGTATCAGCTGATGATCACCATCGGTATTCTGGGTGCCTACCTGTCCGATACCGCGTTCAGCTACAGCGGTGCATGGCGCTGGATGCTGGGTATCATCACGATTCCGGCTCTGCTGCTGCTCATCGGCGTGTTCTTCCTGCCGGACAGCCCGCGCTGGTTCGCTGCAAAACGTCGCTTCCACGACGCAGAGCGCGTGCTGCTGAAGCTGCGTGATTCCAGCGCTGAAGCTAAACGCGAGCTGGAAGAGATCCGTGAAAGCCTGAAGGTAAAACAGAGCGGCTGGGCGCTGTTCAAAGAGAACAGCAACTTCCGTCGTGCAGTGTTCCTCGGCGTGCTGCTGCAGGTGATGCAGCAGTTTACCGGGATGAACGTCATCATGTATTACGCGCCGAAAATCTTTGAGCTGGCGGGTTACAGCAACACCACCGAGCAGATGTGGGGTACGGTTATCGTTGGTCTGACTAACGTGCTGGCAACCTTCATCGCTATCGGCCTGGTGGACCGCTGGGGCCGTAAGCCGACGCTGATTCTGGGCTTCATCGTGATGGCTTCCGGTATGGGTATTCTGGGCACCATGATGCACATCGGCATTCACTCCGCCACCGCCCAGTACTTCGCGGTCGCCATGTTGCTGATGTTTATCATTGGATTTGCGATGAGCGCCGGTCCGCTGATTTGGGTACTGTGCTCTGAGATCCAGCCGCTGAAAGGCCGCGATTTTGGTATTACGCTGTCCACCGCGACCAACTGGATTGCCAACATGATCGTCGGTGCGACCTTCCTGACCATGCTCAACACGCTGGGTAATGCCAACACCTTCTGGGTGTATGCTGGCCTGAACCTGTTCTTTATCGTGTTGACCCTGTGGCTGGTGCCGGAAACCAAGCATATCTCGCTGGAGCACATCGAACGCAACCTGATGAAGGGGCGTCGCCTGCGCGATATCGGTTCTCGCGATTAACGTTAACAAGGGATGCTCAGGCATCCCTTTTTTTATCCGCGCAGCTTAAAACGCATACCCCACCGTAAAGTATCCGGCCCATCCGGTCGCATGAACGCTAAACTCCCCGTCACCGAAATTGAGCGTCGCATTATTTTTCCACTGGCCACCATTATGGAAATAGCGCGCCGTTACGGCCGTTTTCCAGTGCGTCCAGTTGAGGGCCAGAATATGGGACGACGCGATGGAATCATTGGTGCGTGCACTATCCCTGTCACCTAATTCCGAGCCAAAATCAAAATTGGTGAAGCCAATATAGGAAAACTGCGCGCCCCACAGGGTGCCGATGGGAATGCCATATTTAACTTTCACCCGATACCCATCCCACTCATTCTCATTGGCGGCGGCATAGTTTTGCCATTGGTATTTGGCATACACGTTTAGCGCCAGCGTCATCGGCAACCCGGTAGAGATATCGGTGCCTAACCCCATGTACCAGGTGCTTTGCCTGGAGGCCTGGTTATCCCCCATGTCATAAACGTAGTCGTTAGCGATATACCACTCTTTAAACGGGCCGAACGCCAGCGAGGTGCCGGTGAGTTTATCAATCGAAAAACGCGGTTCAATTTCCAGGAACAGCGGCGAGCCGTCATCCCACGCCCCGTGGTCCGGGGTATTGCCAACGCCGAAGAATTTAGGAATATCGACGTAGCCGTAAAAATCAAACCACTCTTTTTTACCAAATGCGGTGTATTCCGGATACAGATCGTTAGTTAATATCGGGCCGAAGCGGGTGTGGTAGCGGCCAATAACGTTCAGGCTCTGGTGCCACCAGTCAGAAAGGTACTCATCCGCTATCGCCGCAGGCGAGCTCCCTGAAATAATTAATGCCAAAAGCCATCCTCTTATTTTCATAAATATCCCTTAACGTTTCCTGTTAATTACAATCACAGATATTTTGCGCCCACCCATTTAATTAAACAGCCCTGATATTTACTGTGACTTTTCACGCAAAATATTAATAGCCACCCCGCCTCATTAATTACATGAACGCCTACAATGTTAATGAATATTATTAGTCCAGGGTTTAAAAAGAACGACCCTGATTAATTACCGGCAGCGCACAAATCGCTACTAATAACGGAGATTGTCAATATGCGCACGAGACGTTATTCTCCCTCGCTATGAAAACGCCTCGTCTTCCCATCGCGCTTCAGCAGGCCGTTATGCGCAGCCTGCGCGAAAAGCTCGCCCTCGCCAATCAGCATCTGGGGCGCAACTATCCTGAACCCAGCGTGGTTTATCAGCAGCGCGGCACCGCTGCGGGCACCGCCTGGCTGGAACCCTATGAGATTCGCCTTAACCCGGTGCTGATGCTGGAAAATCAGCAGGCGTTTGTTGAGGAAGTGGTACCGCATGAGCTGGCGCACCTGCTGGTGTGGAAGCATTTTGGCCGCGTGGCCCCGCATGGCAAAGAGTGGAAGTGGATGATGGAGAGCGTGCTCGGCGTGCCTGCGCAGCGCACTCATCGTTTCGAAGTGGCGTCAGTACGCGCGAATACCTTCCCCTACCACTGCGGCTGCCAGCTGCACCAGCTGACCATCCGTCGCCATAATCGCGTGCTGCGCGGCGAAACCGAATACCGCTGCACCCAGTGCGGCAACCGTCTTACCCCCCATTCCGACGAGGCGTCATAACGCCGACGCCGATCTGGAAATTTTCAGCTGTTATTGATTGCAACAAACGCCATCTGTGGTTACGGTGCGGGCTCGTTTTGACAAGGAGTCTGCCATGTTACGTATCGGCATTTCTGTTCTGGCGCTATCCGCCACCCTCTTCGCTCTCCCGGCCCTCAGTCAGGGGATTAACAGCTTCTCTCAGGCCAAAGCCGCCGGGGTAAAAATCAACGCCGACGCGCCGGGGGATTTTTACTGCGGCTGTAAAATTGACTGGCACGGCAAGAAAGGCGTCGTCGATCTGGCATCCTGCGGCTATAAAGTGCGTAAGAACGCCAACCGCGCCAGCCGCATCGAGTGGGAGCACGTGGTGCCGGCATGGCAGTTTGGTCACCAGCGCCAGTGCTGGCAGGACGGCGGGCGTAAAAACTGCGCCAAAGACCCGGTTTACCGCCAGATTGAGAGCGACATGCACAACCTGCAGCCTGCGGTCGGCGAAGTAAATGGCGATCGCGGCAACTTCATGTACAGCCAGTGGAACGGCGGTGAAGGCCAGTACGGCCAGTGCCCGATGAAAGTGGACTTCAAAGCGAAGCTGGCTGAGCCGCCGGCCCGCGCCCGTGGCGCCATCGCCCGCACCTACTTCTATATGCGCGACCAGTACAAACTGTCGCTCTCGCGCCAGCAGACCCAGCTGTTTACCGCCTGGGATAAGCTCTACCCGGTGAGCGCATGGGAGTGCCTGCGCGATGCGCGTATCGCTCGCGTGCAGGGCAACCATAACCCTTATGTGCTGCGGGCTTGCCAGGCGCAAAAGGGGTAACCTACACTAGCGTCCACTTTGATTAACTGCGCGCCGGGGCCGCGTTGCCTTCCGCCCCGCGCCTTACGACACGGATAACAGACGCCATGCGCATTCCCCGCATCCATCACCCGGAGCCGCTTACCGTCGGCGCTGAGATCGCCCTGAGCGATGACGCCGCTAACCATGTAGGTCGCGTCCTGCGCATGAGCGCCGGGCAGGCACTGCAGCTGTTTGACGGCAGTAATCAGGTTTTCGAGGCGGAGATCGTACGCTCGGATAAGAAAAGCGTGCAGGTGAAGGTGCTGAGCGCCGCGCTGGACGACCGGGAGTCCCCGCTGCATCTGCATCTGGGGCAGGTGATGTCCCGCGGCGAAAAGATGGAGTTCACGATTCAGAAATCGATTGAGCTGGGCGTGGACGTCATCACTCCGCTGTTCTCCGAACGTTGCGGTGTGAAGCTGGACGCCGAGCGCCTGAATAAGAAGATCCAGCAGTGGCAGAAGATTGCCATCGCCGCCTGCGAGCAGAGTGGCCGCAACCGCATTCCGGAAATCCGTCCGGCGATGGATCTGGAAGCCTGGTGCGCCGAGCAGGACGATGCCCTGAAACTGAATCTGCACCCGCGTGCGCAGGCAAGCATCAACACCCTGAGCCAGCCGGTGACGCGGGTACGCCTGCTGATCGGCCCCGAAGGCGGCCTGAGCGCCGATGAAATTGCCATGACCGCAGAGCATGCGTTTACTGATATTCTGTTAGGACCACGCGTTTTGCGCACAGAGACGACCGCGCTCACCGCTATTACCGCGCTACAGGTGCGGTTTGGCGATCTGGGCTGAACCTGAACGTCAGGCGCGGCGCGCTGCAACCGTGACGCCTTACGCTTCAGCTTTACAGGAGAACAACAATGATTAAGCTCGGCATCGTGATGGACCCCATCGCTTCCATCAACATCAAAAAAGACTCAAGCTTCGCCATGCTGCTGGAAGCGCAGCGTCGCGGCTACGAGCTGCACTACATGGAGATGGCGGATCTCTGGCTGAACGATGGTGTGGCACACGCTCGCACACGCACGCTGAGCGTCGAACAGAACTACGATAAGTGGTACGAATTCACCAGCGAGCAGGATGTGGCGCTGGCGGATCTCGATGTCATTCTGATGCGTAAAGATCCGCCGTTCGACACCGAGTTTATCTACGCGACCTACATTCTTGAGCGCGCGGAAGAGCAAGGCACGCTGATCGTCAACAAACCGCAGAGCCTGCGCGACTGCAACGAAAAACTGTTCACCGCCTGGTTTGCCGACCTCACGCCGCACACCCTGGTGACTCGCAATAAAGCGCAGCTGAAAGCGTTCTGGCAGCAGCACGGCGACATCATCATGAAACCGCTGGACGGCATGGGCGGCGCGTCGATTTTCCGCGTCAAAGAGGGCGACCCGAACATCGGCGTGATTGCCGAGACCCTGACCGAGCTGGGAACCCGCTACTGCATGGCGCAGAACTATCTGCCGGCCATTGTTGATGGCGATAAGCGCGTGCTGGTGGTGGATGGTGAGCCGGTGCCGTACTGCCTGGCACGTATCCCACAGGGCGGCGAAACCCGCGGTAACCTGGCGGCAGGGGGACGTGGCGAAGCCCGTCCGCTGACCGACAGCGACTGGGAGATCGCCCGTCGCGTTGGTCCGACGCTGAAAGCCAAAGGCCTGATTTTTGTTGGCCTCGACATCATCGGCGATCGCCTGACCGAGATTAACGTCACCAGCCCGACCTGCATCCGTGAAATCGAAGCCGCGTTCCCGGTTTCCATCACCGGCATGCTGATGGACGCCATCGAAGCGCGTCTGGCGAAGTAACCCTTTCAGACGCGGCTTACAGGGCCAGAATGCCAGCCATGCTGGCCCTTCCGCGTCGTCTTAGCGCTGGCTAGTGACATACCGCTGATTTCCCCGCATACTAAACTGTCGTTTTTTCAACCGGGACTACTGAACCTGTGACAATGAATTTACAGCATCACTTTCTTATTGCCATGCCTGGCCTCCAGGACCCGCTATTCAAACGTTCCGTGGTTTACATTTGCGAATACAACGACGACGGTGCGATGGGCATCATCATCAACAAGCCTCTGGAAAACCTGAAGGTCGAAGGGGTGCTGGATAAGCTGAAGATCAAACCTGAAGGGCGCGATCCGGCGATCCGTCTCGACAAACCGGTGTTTGTCGGCGGTCCGCTGGCGGAAGATCGCGGCTTTATCCTCCACACGCCGCCGGATAATTTCTCCTCCAGTATCCGTATCTCTGACAACACCATCATCACCACCTCACGCGATGTGCTGGAAACCCTGGGTACGCCGACGCAGCCTTCGGAAGTGATTGTTGCGCTTGGCTATTCGTCGTGGGAGAAAGGACAGCTTGAGGAAGAGATTCTGGAAAACGCCTGGCTGACCGCCCCGGCAGATCTCAACATCCTGTTTAAGGTGCCAATTGCCGACCGCTGGCGCGAAGCAGCAAAACTGATTGGGATTGATATTCAGACGATGCCCGTCGATGCAGGTCACGCCTGATGAGCGGTACTCTGCTGAGCTTCGATTTTGGTACCAAAAGTATTGGCGTGGCGATTGGCCAGCGTATCACCGGCACCGCCCGCCCGCTGACGGCGCTGAAAGCCAACAACGGTAACCCCGACTGGACGCAGATTGAAAGGCTGCTTAAAGAGTGGCAGCCGGACGAAGTGATCGTCGGCCTGCCGTTGAACATGGATGGCACCGAACAGCCGCTTACCGCCCGCGCCCGCACCTTTGCCAATCGCGTGCATGGCCGTTTTGGCGTGGCCGTTACGCTGCACGACGAGCGCCTCAGTACTGTGGAAGCGCGCGCCGGCCTGTTCGAAAACGGCGGTTTTCGCGCCCTGAACAAAGGCAGCGTTGATTCCGCTTCGGCGGTGGTTATCCTCGAAAGCTATTTCGCGCAGCACGCCTGATCCTCAACCGGGCCGTTGCGCCCGGTCAATTCCCGATAAACGCCCGCGCTGGGATCACAAATTCAGCGCGGGCGTTTTGCTTTTGCCATAACGTTTCTATAAAAGAAACATTATGACTACCCGCGATGCGTTATGTTTCACCCAGCCGGGCGCTGAGCGCCAGCAGTTCGCTAAGCCGATCGTTGAGAGTGTGCTCCGGGATGTTCCACATACCGGCTAACGCCAGGGCTGCTTTATGAGCCCCCAATGTCGTCGCCATGGAGACTTCGCCATCGTCGTGTCGCCAGATGACGTGCCCGGTGGCGCGCTGCTGTTCAAGGTGCGGCTGCAGGTGCTGCCACTGCTCCGGGCTAAATCGCGCCTGCAGAGCGTCATCCGGCTCGGCGGCCAGCAGCGACATGCCGATCACCGACTGCCACGCCGGCAGCATGTGGAATCCGGCCAGCGCCTGGCTGACCTGGGAGCCGGGTTCAGAGTGATAGATGTAGATGACCTGGTCCTCCCACAGCACGCCCATCGCCACGACGACATCTTTTGGCGCGTGGCGCTCAAGCAGCGGCAGCGCCTGGGAAAACAGCGCCGAACCGCGAATGGCCTGAGCGGCAAGCGCATGAATACCCGGCCCCGGCAGATAGCGGCGCTGTTCGTCCTGGGTAGTGAGACCGATAGAAGCCATGCTCATCAGCAGGCGGTTAACGCGGGTGGTATTGATGCCCATCAGGCGGGCAAGTTCGCGGCAGCCGATGGCCCTGCCGCTGGAAACCAGGTACTGCAGGCAACGGATACCATCAATCAGACTTTGGTTTGGTTGTGATGACATAGCGGGCTTCGCGTAACGGGTACATGTTTAACCAGTCCAGAGGATACCAGTTTATGAAAATCTTTCAGCAAACCGATGCCCGCCATTTTCCGCGCCAGCGTCTGAAGGCCGATCTGCTGGTTGCCGGTGGCGGACTTTCCGGGCTGTGCGCGGCTCTCGCCGCCGCGCGCGATGGCCTGGAGGTGGTGCTGGTACAGGACAGGCCGGTGCTCGGCGGCAACGCCTCCAGCGAAGTGCGGCTCTGGGCCAACGGGGCCACCTCTCACATGGGTAACAATAACCGCTGGGCACGCGAAGGCGGCATTATGGGCGAGATCCTCGAAGAGAACCTGTGGCGCAACAAGGAGGGCAACCCGGTGATGTTCGACCTGGTGCTGCTCGACCTGGCACGCAGCCAGCCCGGCCTGACGCTGCTGCTCAACACCGCCCTGTTTGAGGTCGTTACCGCAGGCGAACGCATTACCGGCGCCTGCGGCTTCAACCCCATCAATGAGACCTTTTACGATATTGAGGCTCTCCAGTTTTGCGATGCTACCGGCGACGGCGTGCTCGGCTATCTGGCGGGTGCTGAATACCGGGAAGGTGCAGAAGAACAGGCGGAGCTGGGCGAGAAGATGGCACCCGGCGACAGCTTCGGCTATAAGCTTGGACACTCCATCTACTTTTACACGAAACAGACCTCCGGCCCGGTCAACTTTGTCCCGCCCTCTTTCGCATTGCAGGACATCACCGCTATCCCGCGCTATAAGCGGCTAACCTCGACCCTCAACGGCTGTGACCTGTGGTGGCTGGAGTGGGGAGGACGCCTCGACACCGTGCATGAAAGCGAAACCATCAAGTGGGAGCTGTGGAAAATCGTCTGGGGCGTCTGGAACTACATTAAAAATTCCGGTGACTTCCCCGAAGCCGACAACATGACGATCGAGTGGGTGGGCGCTATTCCCGGCAAGCGCGAAAGCCGCCGCTTTATGGGCGACCATCTGCTGTGCCAGCAGGACATCATCGAGCAACGCGACCACTATGATGCCGTCGGCTACGGCGGCTGGTCCATCGACCTGCACCCGGCAGACGGGGTCTACAGCACCCACGATGGCTGCCGTCAGTTTCACAGCAAAGGTACCTACACTATCCCGTTTCGCAGCCTGTACAGCCGCTCGCTGAGCAATCTTTTCCTCACTGGCCGCCTCATCTCCGCCAGCCACGTCGCCTTCGGCAGCGCCAGAGTGATGTGCACCTGCGGGCTGCTGGGGGAAGTGGTGGGCCGCGCCGCCGCGCTGTGCCATCAGCAGCAGATCTCCCCGCGCCAGCTGGCTGAGCCAGCACGCATTGGCGACCTGCAACAGCACCTGCAGGCGACCGGGTGTTTCATACCCCGCCAGCGCTTAAACAATCCGGCGGGCCAGGCACGTGTCACCACCAGCAGTGAATACGCGCTTTCGCACCTGGAGGCTAACGGTAGCTGGCTGGCTCTGAGCGAGCGCATGGCGCTGCTGCTACCGGTTAAAGCCGGAGAGCGCCTGCCCGTCATCGGCCTGACGCTGCGAAGCCGCATCCTCCAGACGCTCACCGTCAGCCTGCTTGCCAGCGAGCGACCGGGAAACTTCACCCCGGAACATACTCTGGCCAGCCAGACGCTGCAGGTCAGCGGGGAACAGCGACTGCCGGTTGATTTCAACATGGTGAGCGAGCGCGACCAGTACCTGTTTCTCGCCTTCGGGGCGCAGCCAGACGTCGAGATTGCCCTTACCGATACTGCGCTTCCCGGCCTGATGACGGTGTTTAACAGCCTCAATGCCCGCGTGGCGAAACATACCCGCCAGATAGCCGACGGTGACTACGGCGTGGATGAGTTTGACTTCTGGCTGCCGCGCCGCCGCCCGCATCAGGTTATGCCCGCCCTGACCTTTGACCCGCCGCTGCGCTGCTACGCTGCAGAGCATCTGCTCAATGGGCATCTGCGGCCCGAGCAGCATACCAACGCCTGGGTACCGGCCGACGATGACCGCGCGCCCACCGTCACCTGGCGCTGGGATGATCCGCCCGTCGTCCAGACGCTGACGCTGATCTTTGACAACGACTTCGACAACGCGATGGAAACCGTGCAGATGGGGCATGACAGCGCGGTTACTCCCCACTGCGTGAACCGCTATCGCCTGTGGCTCAATGGCGCACTGATTGTCGAGGTCAATGATAACCACCACTCGGTGCGCGAGCATCGCCTGGTGCACCCCGAACCCGCGCATGAGATCAAACTGGAGATCCTCGCCAGCGCCGGCGCGTTACCGGCGCTCTACTCGCTCAACCTGCGCTAGCTGAACAAGACACGGTAGTCAGGCCATTTTACCTTGATGGCGGCGCTGCGCCAGGCTGCCTTCGAAGGTTAGCATCCCCGCCTGCTGCCCGGTCTGTAGTACCCCGGGCAGCTGATGGGTTTTTCCTTCGCGGATCAGGCTGGCGACAGCGGTGGTATTGATCAGCAGTTCATACAGCGCCACGCGCCCTCCCCCTGTCGCGGGCACCAGCTTCTGCGCCAGCACCGCATTCAGGCTACCGGCAAGCTGCGTGCGCACCAGGCTCTTCTCCTCTGCCGGAAAGACATCCACCAGCCGTTCCACCGCCTGGGCCGCTCCCCGGGTATGCAACGTTGCCAGCACCAGGTGCCCCGTTTCTGCAGCGGTAAGCGCCAGCCGGATGGTGGCGGTATCGCGCAGCTCGCCAAGCAGGATAATATCGGGATCTTCACGCAGCGCAGCGCGCAGCCCCTCGGCGTAGCTCTGGCAATGGACGCCAATCTCCCGCTGCTGGATCAGGCAGCGTACCGAGGTATGAACAAACTCCACCGGATCTTCCAGCGTCAGGATATGCCCCGGCAAACGCTGATTAAGCCAGTCCACCATCGCGGCGAGGGTGGTGGATTTACCACTGCCGGTGGCACCGGTAACCAGGATGATGCCGTGCTGCGCCGTCAGCCGTTCGGCCAGCGCGGGCGGCACATCCAGTGTATCGAGGATTGGACAGCGTTCAGGCAGCAGACGCAGCGCCAGCGACAACCCGGCCTGCTGCTGAAATGCGTTGGCGCGCAGCCGGGTGCCGCTCGCAAGGGTGACAGCAAAATCGAGCTGGCCTGCAGCGGTAAAGGCTGCCTGCTGTTCGGGGCTAAGCCAGCCCGCCAGCAGCGTCTGAGGATCGGGAGCGGTGCCGGGCAGCGGCTCAAGCACACCGCTGCGTCGCCAGCGTGCGGGCCAGGCGCTGCACAGGTGTAGATCCGAGACGTTATGCTTTACACTAAGGGCCACAATTTCTTCCATTTCCGCAGACCATCCTTGAACCATGAGTGAGATAACGCATAACCTGGCACAGGTCAGGGAGAAAATCGCGGCTGCTGCTGAGCGTTGCGGCCGGGCTTCAGAAGAAGTTACGCTGCTTGCAGTGAGCAAAACCAAGCCTGCGAGCGCCGTCGCAGAAGCGATCGAGGCCGGGCAGCGCGCATTTGGGGAAAACTATGTTCAGGAGGGGGTGGAAAAAATCCGTCACTTCCAGGATGCCGGTCAAACCGGGTTACAGTGGCACTTTATCGGTCCGCTGCAGTCCAACAAAAGTCGTCTGGTGGCAGAGCATTTTGACTGGTGCCACACCGTTGATCGCTTGCGTATTGCCACCCGCCTCAGCGAGCAGCGCCCGGCACATCTGCCGCCGCTCAACGTACTGATTCAGGTCAATATCAGCGATGAACAGAGCAAATCCGGCATCACCCTGAGCGAACTGGATACGCTGGCAGCGGAAATAGCCGTGCTGCCGGGTGTACGCCTGCGCGGTCTGATGGCGATCCCGGCGCCGGAAACGGCATACGACAGGCAGTTTGCCGTCGCCCATCAAATGGCGGTAGCATTCCGTGCGCTAAAACAACAGTATCCGTCCGTGGATACCCTTTCTTTAGGCATGACCGATGACATGGACGCCGCGATTGCCGCAGGCAGCACCATGGTACGCATCGGAACCGCCATTTTTGGCGCGCGCGATTACGCTGCTCGCCCTAACGTTAACTCCTGAGGAATGCCATGCTGACGTTGACTTTCCTGGTCAAAACCATAATTGAGCTGTACGTGATGGTGCTGCTGTTACGTATCTGGATGCAGTGGTCGCGCTGCGATTTTTACAACCCGTTCGCCCAGTTTGTGGTGAAGGTGACCCAGCCGGTGGTTGGTCCGCTGCGTCGCGTATTACCGTCGCTCGGGCCGATCGATACCGCTTCGCTGCTGCTGGCGTTTATCCTCTGCACCATCAAATATCCGCTGCTGCTGCTGATTCAGGCAGGCGTAGTGTCACTCGATCCGCTTAACCTGCTGGTGGGTTTGCTGTCGCTGGTGAAAGCGGCGGGCACCATGGTGTTCTGGGTAATCATCATCCGCTCCATCATGAGCTGGGTCAGCCAGGGCCGCAGCCCGATTGAGTTTGTGCTGATGCAGATGACCGAGCCGATGATGGCACAGATTCGCCGCTTCCTGCCGGCAATGGGCGGCATCGATTTCTCCGCGATGGTGGTGATCCTTATTCTCTATATGCTGAACTATCTGGGCATGGACCTGTTCCCGGGGCTGTGGTACCAGCTTTGAATGCAGTAGACATGTTGCCTGACGGGCTGGTGCTGCGGCTGTACATTCAGCCGAAGGCCAGCCGCGACAGCATTGTTGGTTTACATGGCGACGAACTGAAGGTCGCCATTACCGCCCCGCCGGTGGATGGTCAGGCCAACGCCCATCTGGTGAAGTTTCTGGCGAAGCAGTTTCGCGTGGCGAAAAGCCATGTCGTGATTGAAAAAGGCGAACTGGGCCGCCATAAACAGGTCAAAATTATTCATCCTCAACAGATCCCGACTGACGTCGCGGCACTGACTTCCTGATCAAGGATTTACTATGCAAAACGTTGTCCTCGCTACCGGTAACGCCGGTAAAGTGCGTGAACTCGCCTCTCTGCTGGCAGATTTTGGCCTGGATGTGGTCGCGCAAACCGAACTGGGCGTGGAGTCCGCTGATGAAACCGGGCTGACGTTCATTGAGAACGCCATCCTGAAAGCGCGTCACGCGGCGCAGATCACTGGTCTGCCCGCTATCGCCGATGATTCCGGCCTCGCCGTCGATGCCCTGGGTGGCGCGCCGGGGATCTACTCCGCGCGCTACGCCGGAGAAGACGCCTCCGATCGCCAGAACCTGGAAAAACTGCTGACGGCGCTGGACGCGGTGCCGGACGGCAAGCGCCAGGCACAGTTCCACTGCGTGCTGGTTTATCTGCGTCATGCGGACGATCCAACGCCGCTGGTCTGCCACGGCAGCTGGGCGGGTGAAATTACCCGCGCCCCGGCGGGCGACGGCGGCTTTGGCTACGATCCTATTTTTTACGTTCCGTCTGCCGGTAAAACCGCGGCGGAACTGAGTCGTGAAGAAAAGAGTGCCGTTTCCCATCGTGGGCAGGCGCTGAAACTGTTACTGGAAGCAATGCGTAATGGCTAATTTGCCACCCCTGAGTCTCTATATTCATATTCCCTGGTGCGTACAGAAGTGCCCCTACTGCGATTTCAACTCTCATGCGCTGAAGGGCGAAGTGCCGCACGACGACTACGTGCAGCACCTGCTGGCGGATCTGGATGCCGATGTGCACTACGCACAGGGACGTGAGGTAAAGACCATTTTCATCGGGGGCGGTACGCCGAGCCTGTTGTCGGGCGAGGCGATGCAAACCCTGCTGGACGGTGTACGGGCGCGGCTGCCGCTGGCGCACGACGCGGAGATCACCATGGAGGCCAACCCTGGCACCGTCGAGGCGGATCGCTTCGTTGAGTATCAGCGCGCCGGGGTGAACCGTATCTCCATTGGAGTGCAGAGTTTTGACAACGCAAAGCTCACGCGGCTGGGGCGTATTCACGGTGCGGACGAAGCGAGACGCGCCGCGCAGCTGGCTCAGGGGCTTGGCCTGCGCAGTTTCAACCTCGATCTGATGCACGGTCTGCCGGATCAGACGCTGGAAGAGGCACTCAGCGATCTGCGTCAGGCTATTGCCCTCAACCCTCCGCACCTCTCCTGGTATCAGCTCACCATCGAGCCAAATACCCTGTTCGGCTCACGCCCGCCGGTCTTGCCGGACGACGACGCGCTGTGGTCCATCTTTGAACAGGGTGACCAGCTGCTGCGCGCGGCAGGCTACCAGCAGTATGAAACCTCCGCCTATGCGAAGCCCGGCTATCAGTGTCAGCACAACCTGAACTACTGGCGTTTCGGCGATTATCTCGGCATTGGCTGCGGGGCGCACGGCAAGGTGACGCTGGCGGACGGGCGCATTGTGCGGACCGCGAAAACCCGCCACCCGCGCGGCTTTATGCAGGGGAAATATCTGGATAAACAGCACGACGTCGCCACGCAGGATAAGCCGTTCGAGTTCTTTATGAACCGTTTTCGCCTGCTGGAAGCCGCGCCGCGTGAGGAGTTTACTCGCTATACCGGGCTCGACGAGGCGGTGATCCGTCCGCAAATTGATGCGGCGCTGGCGAAGGGCTATCTCACCGAAACCGCGCAGCACTGGCAGATCACCGAGCACGGCAAGCTGTTCCTCAATTCCCTGCTGGAACTGTTTTTGAGCGAGTGAGGGTTACGGCGGGTGCGCGAGCTTACCCGCCGTGAACAGAGTCACCGTCCAGGGTGGGTAAGCGCAGCGCACCCACCACTACGACGCCAGAAATTACCGCGTTCCCACCGCCTGCAGCGCCACGTCATCTTCATGATGCAAATCCTGACGCAGCAGAATGCCGAGCGCCAGTCCCACCAGCGAAAGCGCCAGTACGTACCAGCCGGGAGCCAGCGGAGACACGGCCATCAGCCCCGTGACCAGGATCGGCGTGATGCCGCCGAAAATCGCGTAGGAAAGATTGTACGAGAACGAAATCCCGGTGAAGCGCACCCCGGCCGGGAACGCCCGCACCATGACAAACGGCACCGCGCCCACCACACCCACGCTCAGCCCCGCCAGACCGTACAGCAGGAACAGCTGCTCCGGGTGCGTCCCGGCGTAGTGATAAAACATCCAGCTGCATACCGCCAGCAGCAGGCTGCCGACGATCAGGGTTTTGCTGGCGCCAAAACGGTCTGCGGCCAGCCCGGCAAGCAGGCAGCCGATGCACAGCATAACGATGGCGATACTGTTGCCCTGCAGCGTTAACGCGGGCGCAAAGCCGTGCTGCTTTTGCAGCCACACCGGCGACATCAAAATCACCACCACAATTCCCGCCGACAGCAGCCAGGTCAGCAGCATCGATACGGCAACCGCTTTTTTATGGTTCATCACCACCGTTTTGATCGGCAGCTCGTCCGCCAGCGCTTTGCGCTGCTGCATCTCAATAAAGACGGGGGTTTCGCGCAGCCAGCGGCGCAGGTACATCGCCATCAGGCCAAACACCCCACCCAGCAGGAACGGAATGCGCCAGCCGCCATCGTGCAGAGTTTGCGGCGTCATGCTGGTGTTAATCACCGTTGCCACCACCGAACCAAGCAGGATCCCTACCGTCAGGCCCGCGGTAAGCGTACCGCAGGCGATGCCGATGCGGCGGGCAGGCACGTGTTCGGCAACAAACACCCAGGCGCCCGGCACTTCACCGCCAATCGCCGCGCCCTGCAACAGGCGCATCGCCAGCAGCAGCAGCGGAGCCAGAATGCCCAGCGTCGCGTAGGTTGGCAGCAAACCAATCGCGAGGGTAGGCAGCGCCATCAGCAGGATGCTCAGGGTGAACATCTTCTTGCGCCCTACTTTGTCGCCAAAATGCGCCATGATGATGCCGCCCAGCGGGCGTGCCAGATAGCCGGCAGCGAAAATACCGAAGGTTTGCAGCTGACGCAGCCACTCGGGGATGTCCGGCGGGAAGAAGAGCTCGCCCACCACCGCTGCAAAGAACACAAAGATGATGAAATCGTAGAACTCCAGCGCGCCACCCAGGGCGGCCAGCGTCAGCGTTTTGTAATCCTGACGATTGAGTTGGCGGGTTACGTTCGGCATAAATGACTCGAGTAAAGAGGAGTATTGAATTTAGTTTTCGATACAGGTGTAAACAGATAATTACTATATCGTCAAAAAAACAATACTCCACCACCACATCAGGTTATGCCATACAAAACGTATTTTTAGTCATTACTCTGGCGAATTGCACTTTTCGGGCGAAAAGCTGCTACCACGTCGGCCGCCGTTTCGATATACGGCCCGTCAAGCAGCTGTACACAATAGGGTACACTGGCAAAAATGCCTGCCACCACGACCTTGCCCTGCTCGTCCTTCACCCCTTCCAGGGTTTCCTGAATGGATTTCGGCTGGCCCGGCAGATTGAGGATTAGCGCCTGCTTGCGGATCGCACCCACCTGGCGAGACAGGATCGCGGTCGGCACGAAGTGCAGGCTGATCTGACGCATCTGCTCGCCGAAGCCCGGCATTTCGCGGTCGGCGATGGCGAGGGTAGCATCGGGCGTTACGTCGCGGCGTGCGGGGCCGGTGCCGCCGGTGGTCAGCACCAGATGGCAGCCGGTTTCATCCACCAGCTCACATAACGTTTGTTCGATCATCGGCTGTTCATCGGGGATAAGACGGGTTTCCAGCGTGAAGGGCGTGGTCAACGCGCGCTGCAGCCAGGCTTCAAGCGCCGGGATGCCTTTATCCTGGTAAACGCCGCTGGAGGCGCGATCGGAGATGGAAACTAAGCCAATGCGTAAAGTATTCATATCGATTCCGGTCAATCAGTACAGTTTGCCGAATGATACACGCAGGCGGGGCTGGCAGACAGGGTGAAACGCGGGAAGATGTGGCCGGCGAACCGGCCACAGTGGCATTACAGCAGGGCTTCGACCATTTTTTCCAGTTTTTCCTGGTCAACAGCAAACTTGCGGATACCGTCCGCCAGTTTGTCTACCGCCATCGGATCCTGGTTATGTTCCCAGAAGAACTGGGATTCGGTCATACGCTCAGGACGCGCTTTCACCTCGCCGGCGAAGGAGAGTTTACGCTCTACCGCGCCTTCGCTTTCCGCCAGCTCTTTCAGCAGCGCCGGAGCGATGGTCAGGCGGTCGCAGCCGGCCAGCTCAAGGATTTCGCCGACGTTACGGAAGCTTGCGCCCATCACCACGGTCTCGTAGCCGTGCTGCTTGTAGTATTCGTAGATTTCGGTCACGGATACCACACCCGGATCTTCCTGCGGGGCGTACTCTTTCTTGTCGGTGTTGGACTTGTACCAGTCGAGGATACGGCCCACAAACGGGGAAATCAGGTACACGCCCGCTTCAGCACAGGCGCGCGCCTGGGCGAAGGAGAACAGCAGCGTCAGGTTGCAGTTGATGCCCTCTTTTTCCAGCTGCTCAGCGGCACGGATGCCCTGCCAGGTGGAAGCCAGCTTGATCAGGATACGATCGTTGCTGATGCCGGCATCGTTGTAGAGCTTAATCAGGTGCTTCGCTTTGGCGATGCTGCCTTCGGTATCGTAAGAGAGACGCGCGTCCACTTCGGTGGAGATACGGCCCGGGATCAGCTTGAGGATTTCCAGACCAATGTTGACCGCCAGTTTGTCGGTCGCATCTACCACCTGCTGAGTGCGATCGCTGCTCTGGCTTTTCGCCCAGGTCACGGCATCGTCAATCAGCTTACGGTACTCAGGAATTTGTGCGGCATTAAGGATGAGAGAAGGGTTGGTGGTGGCATCCTGCGGCTGGTACAGCTTCATTGCCGCGATGTCTCCGGTGTCAGCCACGACTGTGGTGAACTGACGCAGGGAGGTCAATTTATCCGTCATGATAATGAGTCTCTTAGAACTGCTTGTTAGGGAGATGTAATCGGTCTGCCCCGATGATATCACGCCGCATCGCCAGCGCAACCGCGGAGGGCACGCCAGAAAAAATGCTCTAAGCGATGAGAATTCATAGGCTTTATCCGCGCCAGCGCCTTGTTGCCGGGGGATTTACGCATCTTCGCCAGCGTATTGCGCAACCGAATCAGGACGATTCCGGCAAAAAAATCACGATTAATCGCAGCCATCGGCCAGGCCGTGACTGTTTTTTGGTAAAGTCAGGCAACTTATTTTTCGGGATACGACGATGCTGATTCTGATTTCACCTGCCAAAACGCTGGATTACCAGAGCGAACTTGCTACCACGCGCTACACCCAGCCCGAGCTGCTTGATTACTCTCAGCAGCTGATTGCCGAGGCGCGCAAGCTCTCTGCCCCGCAGATCGCCTCGCTGATGAGCATCAGCGATAAACTCGCCGATCTCAACGCCACCCGTTTCCACGACTGGCAACCGGACTTCACCCCAGAGAACGCGCGCCAGGCGATTCTGGCGTTCAAAGGTGATGTGTATACCGGTCTGGAAACCGAGACCTTCAGCGAAGAGGATTTCGATTTCGCCCAGCAGCATCTGCGTATGCTTTCCGGGCTGTATGGCGTGCTGCGCCCGCTCGATCTGATGCAGCCTTACCGCCTGGAGATGGGCATTCGTTTTGCCAACGCCAAAGGCAAGGATCTCTACAGCTTCTGGGGCGAAATCATCACTGACAAACTCAACCAGGCGCTGGCCGCTCAGGGCGACAACGTCGTCGTTAATCTGGCGTCCGATGAGTACTTCAAAGCCGTGAAACCGAAGGCGCTGAATGCGGAGATTATCAAGCCGGTATTCCTTGATGAGAAAAACGGCAAGTTCAAGGTCATCAGCTTCTACGCCAAAAAAGCACGCGGCCTGATGAGCCGCTACATCATTCAGAACCGCCTGACCAGCCCGGAGCAGCTGACCGGCTTTGATCTTGACGGCTATCAGTTTGACGAGGCGGCGTCGAAAGGCGCGGAGCTGGTGTTTACGCGCAGCGAGCGTTAATTACGCACCACAGCGAAAAGGCGGACCGGGTCCGCCTTTTTTTGTTAGTGCCGGTGCCAGCCGCGATCGTGACGATGGTCGCGGTCGTGATGGCGTTCCGGGCCACGCCCTTCGCGGTGGCCGTGCGGCTGCCAGCGGTGGTCGCGCCACTGATAGTGCGATTGCCACCAGTCATGGTCGCGCCAGCGGCCGCCGTCCCAGCGGTGCCCCCGGTTATCGCTGTCACCAATCTGTAACTTCACCGACGGTAACAGCGTGATGTCTGCCGCCTGTGCCATCACGGGCGTCATGAGCATGACGGATAAAGCCAGTATCACAGGTTTCAGCATAATGTTTACTCCTCGCTACACTCCCCACTGCGGGGCTGATGAAGCAAGCCTACGCGTTACCCGGCTGCCGGGTTATCCGGTGGCGTCCTAATTGCTAAGTGCCCGCATTTATTGGGAAAACCTCCTTTTTTCCTGCCACTTTCCTGCTTATTTTCTTCACATTTGGGCATAAAAAAAGGAGAAGCCATGCTTCCCCTTTGTGGTTGCAAATGTGCCTTAGTCGCGTGGCTTCATCATCAGCTGACGCAGCGCGGCGTAATCGGCTGGCAGGAACTGCGACAGCAGCGGCAGCTCGGCACGTTCGGCCAGCGCCTCTGGCAGATCCAGCGTCTGGCCGAGGATCTCCTCCACGCTCTCTTTAAACTTCGCCGGATGGGCAGTGCCGAGGAACAGGCCGTACTCGCCAGGATGAAGCTGGTCGCGCAGCGCGCGGTAAGCGATGGCGGCGTGTGGCTCGGAGACATACCCGGCGTCGTTCAGTTCGCGCATAGTGGAGGCGGTGGTTTCATCATCCACCGCAGCATAACCCAGCTCGTTGAGGCGCCAGATTTTACGGCGGAAAATCTCTTCCACCCGTGGCCAGTTGTTCGGCTGGCTGACGTCCATCGCATTAGAGAGCGTGGCGCGGGTGCTGTCTGGTTCCCACTTGCCGTTTTCCAGATAGCGCGGCACGGTGTCGTTGGCATTGGTGGCAGCGATAAAGCGTTTTACCGGCAGGCCAAGCGACTTCGCCAGCAGACCGGCGGTGAGATCGCCGAAGTTGCCGCTTGGCACAGAAATCACCAGCTGATTACGCGCTTCCTGCGGCAGCTGGGCCACCGCTTCAAAGTAGTAGCAGATCTGCGCCAGCAGGCGGCTGATGTTGATGGAGTTAGCGGAGTTGAGGCCGAGCTGGGTTTTCAGCTCTTCGTCATCAAACGCCTGTTTGACCAGCGCCTGGCAGGCATCGAAGTCGCCGTCGATGGCGACGGTTTCGATGTTGTCGCCGAGGGTGCAGAACAGTTTTTCCTGCAGCGGGCTGATTTTGCCGCGCGGGTAGAGGATCACCACGCGTACGTTTTTCAGGCCGTAGAAGGCGTGCGCGACGGCGGCCCCGGTGTCACCGGAGGTGGCGGTGAGGATGGTGACCGGTTTGTCGCCGCTGATGTGGGTCAGCATCTGCGCCATAAAGCGGCCGCCAAAGTCTTTAAACGCCAGCGTCGGGCCGTGGAACAGCTCCAGGCAGCCGATGTCGCTCTGCACTTCCTTCACCGGGGCCGGGAAGGTAAAGGCGTTGCGGATGCGGGTTTCGAGGATCTCCGCCGGAATTTCATCGCCGATAAACGCCGACAGGATCTTGCTGCTGCGGGATACGAAGTCCATCTCCAGCATGTCGTCCACTTCGGTCAGGCTGAACTCGGGCAGGTCATGCGGGAAAAAGAGGCCCTGCTGTGAGCCAAGACCCTGCGTTACCGCCTGTGCGAAGCTGACCTGTTCGTTATGATCTTTAAGGTTGTAGAGTTTCATTCGTTATCCCAGTACTCGTGCGCCAGCCGTGTCCAGGCGGCAGATGTGGACGAATCCGTCCTGATTTTGAAGATAGTGCTGACCGAGCCAGTCCGCCATCCGCTGCGCCGTTTCCGGGTTATCGCAGACGGCAAACAGAGTCGGACCGGAGCCGGAGATGCCGCACGCCAGCGCGCCTATATCTGCGGCAGCGCTGCGCGCTTCGCTGAAGCCCGGCAGCAGTTTGGTGCGGTACGGCTCCGCGATAACATCCCGCATCAGCTTCGCAGCCAGCGCCGGTTGTCCGGTGTGGCAGGCATGGATAAAGCCCGCCAGATGACGCCCGTGGCTGATGCAGTCCTGACGGCGGTACTGCGCCGGTAGGATGGCGCGCGCTTCGGCGGTGGAAACCTTAATGCCGGGGTATGCCAGCACCCACAGCCACTCATCAAAGCCTGGCACCTCCTGGCTGATGATGCCGTTTTCTTCGATCATCAGCTGGATGCCGCCTAAGAAACAGGGGGCGACGTTATCATAGTGGATGCTGCCGGAAATGCGCCCTTCCAGCTCGCCCATCAGGGAGAGGAGCCGGGTATCGCTCAGCGGCTTGCCGCAGTGCTCGTTCATCGCCATTAACCCGGCAACCACCGAGCAGGCACTGGACCCCAGCCCGGAGCCGATCGGCATGTTTTTTTCCAGCGTCATGGCGACCGGGATCTCCCTGCCAATTTCCTGGCAGAAGCGCTCCCAGCACTGGTAGACGATGTTTTCCCGCGGCGCGTCCGGCAGCTTGCTGGCGAAACGCCCGAGGTTTTGCAGACTGAAGCGTTCGGCAGCCTCAACGGTGACGTAATCACCCAGCAGCGAGCCGTCTATCGGCGTCACCGCCGCACCCAGCACATCAAAGCCGACGCTCATATTTGCGCTGGAAGCCGGGGCATATACTTTAACCATCTTAAACTCCTAACTTCCATGAGAGGGTGCGCAGCAGGTCGGCGAAGACCCCGGCAGCGGTTACGTCGTTGCCAGCGCCGTAGCCGCGCAGCACCAGCGGCAGCGGCTGGTAGTAGCGGCTGTAAAACGCCAGCGCGTTTTCGCCGTTCTTCACTTTATACAGCGGATCGTTACCGTCCACGGCAGCGATTTTCACGCGGCAGACGCCGTCCTCTTCGATATTGCCGACGTAGCGCAGCACTTTCCCTTCATCACGCGCCTGAGCGACGCGGGCGGCGAACTCGTCATCAAGCTGCGGGAGACGCGCCATAAAGGCGCTGACGTCGCCGGTGCTGTCGAAGCTGGCCGGCAGGACCGGCTCCACCACGATATCCGCCAGCTCAAGGCTGCGGCCGGTTTCACGCGCCAGGATAAGCAGCTTACGCGCCACGTCCATGCCGCTCAGGTCGTCGCGCGGGTCCGGCTCGGTGTATCCCATCTCGCGTGCCAGAGTGGTAGCCTCCGACAGGCTCATGCCTTCATCCAGCTTGCCGAAGATGAACGACAGCGATCCGGAAAGAATACCGGAGAAGCGCTGTAGCTCATCGCCGGCATTGAGCAGGTTTTGCAGGTTTTCAATCACCGGCAGACCGGCACCGACGTTAGTGTCATACAGGAACTTGCGGCGCGATTTTTCCGCCGCGCGGCGCAGCTCGTGGTAGTAGTTCATCGACGAGGTGTTGGCCTTCTTGTTCGGCGTCACCACGTGGAACCCCTCTTTCAGGAAGTCGGCGTACTGATCGGCCACCGCCTGGTTGGAGGTGCAGTCTACGATCACCGGGTTGAGCAGGTGGTACTCTTTAACCAGGCGGATCAGGCGGCCAAGATTGAACGGCTCTTTCGCTTCCGCCAGTTCCGCCTGCCAGTTTTCCAGATCCAGCCCGTGCACGTTGGTCAGCAGCGCGCGCGAGTTCGCGAGGCCGCAGACGCGTAAATCGATATGCTTCTGTTTCAGCCAGCTCTGCTGACGCTTAAGCTGCTCGATCAGCGCCCCGCCGACGCCGCCGACGCCGACCACAAACACTTCAATCACCTGATCGGTGTTAAACAACATCTGATGGGTGACGCGCACGCCGGTTACCGCGTCGTCATTGCTGACCACCACCGAGATAGAGCGCTCGGAAGAGCCCTGGGCAATCGCCACGATGTTGATATTGGCGCGCGCCAGCGCAGCAAAGAACTTCGCCGAGATGCCGCGCAGGGTGCGCATACCGTCGCCCACCACTGAGATGATCGCCAGCCGGTTCATCACCGCCAGCGGCTCCAGCAGCCCCTCTTTCAGCTCCAGGTAGAACTCATCTTCCATCACCCGGGTGGCGCGTTCGCTGTCGCTCTGCGGGACGCAGAAGCTGATGCTGTATTCCGAGGAGGACTGAGTGATCAGCACCACCGAGATCCCGGCGCGGGACATGGTAGCGAAGACGCGAGCCGCCATGCCGACCATTCCTTTCATGCCCGGCCCGGAGACGCTGAACATCGCCATGTTATTGAGATTACTGATGCCCTTCACCGGCAGGCCGTCATCCTCACTGGTCGCGCCAATCAGCGTTCCCGGCGCCTGCGGATTGGCAGTGTTTTTAATCAGGCAAGGGATCTGGAACTGGGCGATGGGGGTGATGGTGCGGGGATGCAGGACTTTAGCACCGAAATAGGACAGCTCCATCGCTTCCTGATAGGACATGGACTTCAACAGCCTGGCGTCCGGCACCTGGCGCGGGTCGCAGGTATAGACGCCGTCAACGTCGGTCCAGATTTCGCAGCAGTCGGAGCGCAAACAGGCCGCCAGCACCGCCGCCGAGTAGTCGGACCCGTTGCGGCCCAGCACCACTAACTCGCCGTTTTCGTTACCGGCGGTGAAACCGGCCATCAGCACCATATGATCCGCTGGAATACGGCTGGCAGCGATGCGGCGCGTGGACTCAGCGATATCCACAGTGGATTCGAGGTAGTGACCTACCGCCAGCAGTTTTTCTACCGGGTCGATAACGGTGACCTTGTTGCCGCGCGCCTGCAACAGCGCAGCCATGATAGCGATGGAAAGCTTCTCACCGCGGCAGATCAGCGCCGCGTTGATGCTGTCCGGGCACTGACCGAGCAGGCTGATGCCATGCAGCACGTGTTTGATCTGGGCGAACTCCTGCGCGACGACCGCTTTCAGCCCGGCAAGGTCGAAGCCCGGCTGGGCCTGCGCCAGCCCGTCCAGCAGCTGGGCGAAAATCTGCTCGGCGTCGCTGATGTTGGGAATAGCGTCCTGGCCGGCGATGGTTTTCTCGATCATCGCCACCAGGTGGTTGGTAATTTTTGCGGGTGCAGAAAGAACGGTCGCTACCTGCCCTTGCCTGGCATTGCTTTCCAGAATGTCGGCAACGCGCTGGAACCGCTCCGCGTTTGCCACTGATGTACCGCCGAATTTCAACACTCTCATTGTGGTTGCCCTTTGATTTTTAGTCGAAAAAAAAGCCCGCACTGTTCAGGTGCGGGCTTTTTTCAGTATTTCCTGTACGCGTCAGCCCGCACCGTTACCTGTGGTAATGGTGATGGTTGTAATAGTGGTGGTCAGGCTGATGCGAATCATGGATGTTGTGTGCTCTGAATCTTTTTGTGTGTGTCTCTATTGGTTAAAGTATCCGCCGGGTGAAGTCAACGCATTTCTGTTTTTGGCTGTTTATTAACCACAACCGCGGTTCGCTGTACGGCAGAGGCTTTCCAACCATAACCACTGCTTATGGTCGTAGCATAGCGATATTCTGCACGGTCATGAGTCCATTAAGCAGCAGGTTATTCTGACAATTTTTTTTCGATATCGTGCAGCAGTCGATGCAGCATCGCGGTGTCGCGCTGCTCCAGCAGTCCCAGACGCTGGCTCAGCCAGTCCGCCATTTTCACGTCATCGCTCACCTCCAGCCTTTCCAGTAACGAGGTGACGCGCAGACGCAGCGCCTGCAGCTGGTTCGCTTCCCCGGACGGAACGCTGACGGTTGCAAGCTGCATCAGTGAAGAGAGCTGATAGCAGTAAACCATCACCGCCTGGCCAAGGTTAAGCGAGGGGTAATCCGCCACCATAGGCACGCCGGTGAGAACATCCGCCAGCGCCAGCTCGTCATTGGTCAGGCCAGAATCTTCACGCCCGAATACCAGCGCGCAGCGCGTCAGCCACTGGCGCTTCTCTTCCAGCAGCGGCAGTAACTGTTGTGGGGTGGCGTAGTAGTGAAACTTCGCTCTGCTGCGCGCGGTGGTCGCGATGGTAAAGTCGACGTCAGCCAGCGCATCGGCCAGAGTGTCGAAGGTTTCCACGTTATCCAGAATATCCCCTGCGCCATGCGCTACGCGCCGGGCAGCTTCATCGCGCCACGCGTCGCTGGCGACAATACGCAGCCGGGTAAAGCCCATGGTTTTCATCGCTCTGGCTGCAGCGCCAATGTTTTCAGCGCGGGCAGGCGCTACCAGTACAACAGGAAACTCCATATTTTTCTCTTCTCTGCATTACGCGTAACCAGATAGATTTACACCCTCTTATTACGTCGTAAAAAATTACATTACAGCAACAATTAACAGGCGGTTACGCCGAAAATATATAAACTTTGCTTATGGATTTATCCGAGTTGCTGGCCGCTTTGTTATGAGGATACCGCATGTTATCCTTATGTTTATCATGAATAAACCCGATGAAAATATCGCTTGTTATTTCTATTCACCTTGTTTATTAGTTAGGGGGTGAAACGACATGATTGATTATAAAATTGTGACCGAATCGCGTTCTGTGAGACGTCAATTTCATGAAACGCTCGACGTGCTACAATTGAACTTGATATATGTCAACGAAGCGTAGTTTTATTGGGTGTCGTAGCCGCCCTGGTCTGTTATGTTGCTGTTAAAATGGTTAGGATATCAGCCGTTTTTGACACCGTCGGGTCCACAGAAAAAGTACCCAAGACCAGGCTAATGATGTTGTTGACGTAGACGAATAGTGCATCAAGAACGCCATTACGTACTTTAGTCATGTTACGCCCGGCATGTTAATTTATATCATGCAGCAGGCAGGTCAGGGACTTTTGTACTCCTGTTTCGATTTAGTTGGCAATTTTAGGTAGCAAACATGCAGACCCCGCACATCCTTATCGTTGAAGACGAGTTGGTAACACGCAACACGTTGAAAAGTATTTTCGAAGCAGAAGGCTACGATGTTTCTGAGGCCACCGATGGCGCTGAAATGCATCAGATCCTCTCTGAGAATGACATCAACCTGGTGATCATGGACATCAACCTGCCGGGTAAAAACGGCCTGTTGCTGGCGCGAGAGCTGCGTGAACAAGCTAACGTTGCCCTGATGTTCCTGACCGGCCGCGACAATGAAGTCGACAAGATCCTTGGCCTCGAAATCGGCGCCGATGACTACATCACCAAGCCGTTCAATCCTCGCGAGCTGACAATCCGTGCGCGCAACCTGCTGTCGCGTACCATGAACCTGGCCGCCGTCAGCGAAGAGCGCCGCAGCGTTGAGAGCTATAAATTTAACGGCTGGGAACTGGACATCAACAGCCGTTCTCTGATCGGCCCGAATGGCGAACAGTACAAGCTGCCGCGCAGCGAGTTCCGCGCCATGCTGCACTTCTGTGAAAATCCGGGCAAAATCCAGACGCGCGCCGAGCTGCTGAAGAAAATGACCGGTCGCGAACTGAAGCCGCACGACCGTACCGTTGACGTGACCATTCGTCGCATTCGTAAGCACTTCGAATCCACGCCGGACACGCCAGAAATCATCGCCACTATTCACGGCGAAGGTTACCGCTTCTGCGGCGACTTACAGGAATAACTCCCGGTTACGTAAAAAAGGGCAGCTGACTGCCCTTTTTTCATTTCTGGCGCCGGGGGTTACTTCCAGGGCATCACCGGAACCGCGCTGAGCGCATTTTTCGGTGAGCCTTCCACCACTTTGTCTGAGTACGCGAGGTACGCCAGCGTGTTGCGTTTAGCATCATAGAAGCGCACCACCTGTAGCTTCTTGAATATCAGCGATGTGCGTTTCTGGAACACCACATCCCCCTGCGCTTTACCCGCTTTGATCTTCTCGCTAATTTCGATCGGCCCTACCTGCTGGCATGAGATCGCTGCATCTGACGTATCCTCCGCCAGACCCAGTCCACCCTTGATACCACCGGTCTTAGCGCGGCTGATGTAGCAGGTAACGTTTTTTACGTCCGGATCGTCAAATGCCTCAACCACAATCTTATGATCCGGCCCGAAGATCTTGAATACCGTGTCGACCGATCCGATCTCCTCTGCCGCAGCGTGGAAGCTGAAAAGCGAAAGCAGCGCGGCAAAAGTTAAGTGTCTATATTTCATATTGTTACCATTTTTAAAATATTGCCTGGTGTGATTATTACACTGTGTTGAAAAAAGTTTAATTATCACTGCGTTACACGCCTGACGCGAATTTTGTAGAAAAAAAGCCTCAGGCGTGGCAAAAAACACAGAATGCTAAAAAAACAAAAAATGCTATTATCCGCACCTTAGTTTCAAGCACTCTCTCATGCTGGATGAGGATATTTTATGGATCAGGCTGGGATCATTCGCGACTTGCTTACCTGGCTGGAAAGCCACCTGGATCATCCCCTCTCTTTAGATAACGTGGCGGCTAAAGCGGGCTATTCCAAGTGGCATTTACAACGGATGTTTAAAGACGTTACCGGGCACGCAATTGGTGCCTATATACGCGCGCGCCGGCTGTCAAAGTCAGCGGTGGCGCTTCGCCTCACCGCGCGTCCCATACTCGATATTGCCCTGCAATATCGATTCGATTCGCAGCAAACTTTTACCCGCGCGTTTAAAAAACAGTTTTCCATGACGCCAGCGCTCTATCGCCGCTCGGCCGACTGGAGCGCGTACGGCATTCGCCCGCCGCTGCGGCTGGACAGCTTTACGCTCCCGGAGCATAAATTCGTTACGCTGCCACCGATGCACCTGATTGGTCTCACCCAGAGCTACAGCTGCGCGCTGGAGCAGATTTCCGATTTCCGTAACGAGATGCGCATCCAGTTCTGGCGCGCGTTTCTGGAACACTGCCCGACCATTCCACCGGAGCTGTACGGGCTGCACGAGCCGCGTCCCAGCATCGAGCGGGATGACGAACAGGAGGTGTTCTACACCACCGCGCTGCCACCGGAGCTGGCTGAAAACTGCCTGCCGAATGCCCACGCGGTTACCCTGGATGGCGGTGACTACGTGCAGTTCGATTATGAGGGGCCGGGAACCGGACTGCAGGAGTTCATCCTGACGGTGTACGGCACCTGTATGCCTTCGCTCAACCTGACCCGTCGTAAGGGCCAGGATATTGAACGCTTCTTCCCGCGCGACGAAACCAAACACCAGGAGCCGCCGCGCTATCTGCGCTGCGAGTACCTGATTCCGATTCGCCGCTAACGGCTAACGCTGCATTT
Source organism: Siccibacter colletis (assembly GCF_025914095.1). Classification (NCBI taxonomy): domain Bacteria; kingdom Pseudomonadati; phylum Pseudomonadota; class Gammaproteobacteria; order Enterobacterales; family Enterobacteriaceae; genus Siccibacter; species Siccibacter colletis. The sequence goes on from NZ_CP074352.1 coordinate 3,429,729, forward strand.
CATCCAGCGCAGGGGCGTCCAGATGTGAGACGTCGCCTGCGGTTTCCACCACCCAGCCTGATGCCAGCCACGGGCTTTGCTGGTAATCAACGCGGGAAAGCGAACAGTTGCGCAGACGCAGGCGGCGTTCCGCCCAGGCGGGCAGACCGAGAATGGTACTGACCAGACAGCCCAGCGCCATGCCGTGACTCACCAGTAGCGGACGACTCCCTTCCGGCAACTCCAGACACGCATTCAGCGCGCTCTGCATGCGCTCGCTCAGTTCCACCATCGACTCGCCGTCCGGAATACGTCCGTCGGGCGTGCCGTTCACCAGCTGACGACGCCAGCCCTCTTCTTCCTCGGTCAGACCGTCGATATGGCGCTGCTCCAGCACGCCCATATCCAGCTCGCGCAGGCGCGCGTCGAGCGTCACGTCACACCCGCAAGCCTGAGCAATAATACTGGCGGTCTGACGCGTTCGTCCCAGATCGCTGGAGATGATATGGGTGATGCCCAGCGCTCTGGCGCGTTCAGCCACCTGCTGCGCCTGCTGCTCACCCTTTTCGGTCAGGGCGCTGTCAGACTGCCCCTGAATGCGTCGCTCGGCGTTCCACTGCGTTTCGCCGTGGCGAACAAGGTATACCTGTAACATACTTTTTATCCGTTATACTGCTGCACACGTTTTATCAGAATGTTAAATGATTATGCACCAAGTTATCTGTGCCACCACTAATCCCGCCAAAATTAAGGCGATTCTGCACGCGTTTGAGGCCATTTTTGGCACCGCATCCTGCCATATCGAATCTGTGGTCGTCGAGACCGGCGTGCCCGAGCAGCCGCTCGGCAGCGAAGAGACCCGCGCCGGGGCGCGTATTCGCGTTCAGAATGCGCGGGCGCTGAAACCCGAGGCGGATTTTTGGGTTGCCATCGAAGCCGGCATTGACGAAGGCAGCACCTTTAGCTGGGTGGTAATTGAACGTGGAGATAAGCGCGGCGAAGCGCGATCCGCCACGCTGCCGCTGCCAGAATCTATTCTGGAGAAAGTGTATCAAGGTGAACCGCTGGGGCCGGTGATGTCTGCCCTGACCGGCATTGACGCCATCGGCCGCAAAGAGGGTGCCATCGGCGTATTCACCGGCGGGGTGCTGACCCGCAGCAGCGTTTACCACCAGGCGGTAGTGCTGGCGTTAAGCCCGTTCCATAACGCGATTTACGACTGATCGCCGTTGAGCAGCACCTGCTCCAGCCAGACGCGCAGCTCAGGCGGAGCAGCTTTCAGGCTGTTAGAGCCACGAGTAATCGTGGCGATGCCGGCGCCCAGTTCATTTTTGAGTTCGCGCTGGCTCATCTCACCGCGCAGCAGCTCTTCGATGATACGCACGCGAGTGCCGAGCGCCTCACGTTCGTCAGGGGTCAACAACAGCATCATCAGCGGAAGATGCAGATCGCGATCGAACGCGTTTTTCAGCAGCTCCACGAAACGAAGCCACTCCTGATTGTGTTGTTCGGCCTGCTCTGCAGACCAGGGCGCGTGTTGGGTCATGTTATGCCGCCATCCGGAATACTCATTAACTAGTACAGCAGCATAACATACCCGACGTCAAATCAGTAACGGCGCTGCCATTCGCTGCTGGTCAGCAACGCTGGCTTATCCCCCATGAAGTAACGGTAATACGCGTCATAAGCCAGCACGTTTTTCACGTAGCCGCGGGTTTCAGAGAATGGAATGCTCTCGATAAAGGCAACCGCATCGAGGCGCCCGGCGCTGTTGCCAAGCCACGTCCTTACTCGCCCCGGCCCGGCGTTGTAGGCTGCCGACGACAGGATGCGGTTATAGCCGAACTGCTCATAAACGCTCTGCAGATAGGTAGTGCCGATGTTGATGTTCATTTCCGGATCGAGCAGCTGATTACTGCTGCTGTAACCCGGAATGCCAAACTTCGTCACCGTGTGGCTCGCGGTAGCGGGCATCACCTGCATCAGGCCAGACGCCCCCACCGGGGAGCGCACCTTCGGGTTCCAGGCGCTCTCCTGACGGGCAATCGCCATCGCATAGCTTTTCGAGATGTCTTTGTTGCTGACGTAACGGTCGAACGTGCTCTGCCAGGCCAGCGGGAAACGCTCTTCCAGCTGATCCCACAGCTTACCGGCGATGGTGGCCTGCACGCTGAGATCCCACCAGTCCTGGTCGAAGGCATAGCGCGCCAGCGCCGCCTGCTCGTTTACCGGACGGCTGACCACCAGATTCGCCCACTCGCTGCGCGCCGTGTTGTCCATGCCCCAGTACATCAGCTCGCGCACGCGGGCCATCTCCGGCCCCTGGAACACGGCACTGTTAACCTGCGGGGCTTTATCGACGCGCAGCGGGTAATCCTCGCCGAGGCGCTGGGCCGCGACCATCGGATAGAAGCCGCGGGTCTGCATCAGATCGCGCAGAATGGTTTTGGCCTCTTCTTCACGCCCGCGCTCCAGCAGCAGATCGGCCTGCCAGTAGCGCCACTCGTCTTTTTCTTTCGCTTCCATCGGCAGACGCGCCAGCCAGGTGTTCAGCCCACCGCGATCGCCGGTTCCCAGCGCCATACGCACGCGGCGCTCAATCAGCGAGATGGACTGGGAACGCATGATGACGTCGTCACGCCAGTGAGCCTCCTCAGCGGTGATATCGTTGCCCATCAGCCGCCAGGCCACCAGCTCGTTCAGCTCTTGCACCTGATCGGCATTGAGTTTCTGCGCCTGGGTCAGAGAGGAGATCATCATGCGCGCGTTGTCCGCATCCTCACGGGCGACGCTGGCAAAGGCTACTGCCACCAGCTGGCGGGTAAAGTCGGTCGCTCCCACCGTCTGCGCGAAGCTCAGCACGCTGTCAGGGTTGTTGGCGAGGCTTATCAGCGATGAAGAGAGCGTCTGATACTGCGACGGCATTTCTACAGCCAACTGCCCCACCAGACGGGTATTGCCCTCTTTCATCGCCAGGCGAATGCGCTCAAGGTAATCTTCCGGCTGCTGCGTGCCTGAGCTGCGCCAGGCCGAGAACAGACGGTCGCAGGCCGGCGGCAGATTTTTCCCGGTCAGCCACAGGCGCTTCGCCCCAATCCAGGCATCGCTGGTCTGACCGGTGTTGTATTTCGCGTAGTAGAAATTACATTTCGCCTCGGTGGTGCCCGGCTCGGTAGTGCTGAAGGCAAGCAGACCGCGCCAGTCCTCGCGCCGCGCCAGCTCGTTCACAAAACGCGATTTCAGCGCGCGTGCCGGCGGCAGCGTCGGGTTCTGCTGGATAAACTGGCTCACCGCCAGCGCCGGCTGGTTCATCAGATCGTCAGTCAGCTGACGGTACTGCAGGTAGGGATAGAGCGGATAGTCGCGCAGGCCGGGCATCATCTGCTCCACCACCGCCATCTGGCGGCTGTCCCACGCCTGTTTAATCTGGGTATAGCGGCTGCGTTGTTCATCCAGTGAATCGGCACGCGCCAGGCTGCTTACGGTCATCAGACACACGCTGGCCGCAAGCACGCGCCAGACGGCATGTTTGGCTTTTCCCACAGTGACTCCTCAATATCGTTGTTCCCGCGGCAGCCTCATGCCGCCCCTGAGCCGGTGTGCTTACAGCACAACCTTTTCATGCTAACCAGGCATGCCCGGTTGCGCCATGATATGAACATTTTTTTACGCTTTGTGTGGCGGCCTGCGCGACATAACACGCCGGGCGTTGATGGCTGGGCTTGGGCCATGAAAAAGGCTACACTTCGCATCTGATACGAACCAGTTTACTCACTATAAAAGAGGCGAAGTCGCAACGTGGCTCAATTCGTTTATACCATGCATCGTGTCGGCAAAGTCGTACCGCCGAAACGTCATATTTTGAAGAATATCTCGCTGAGCTTTTTCCCGGGCGCGAAAATCGGTGTGCTGGGTCTCAACGGTGCCGGTAAATCTACCCTGCTGCGCATCATGGCTGGCATCGATACCGAAATCGAAGGCGAAGCCCGCCCGCAACCCGGCATTAAAATCGGCTACCTGCCGCAGGAGCCGCAGCTCAACCTTGAGCACACGGTACGCGAATCCGTTGAGGAAGCGCTGTCTGAAGTGGTCACCGCGCTGAAGCGTCTGGACGAAGTCTATGCGCTGTATGCCGACCCGGATGCCGATTTCGACAAACTGGCCGCCGAACAGGGCAAGCTGGAAGAGATCATCCAGGCGCACGACGGTCACAACCTGAACGTGCAGCTGGAGCGCGCCGCTGACGCTCTGCGCCTGCCGGACTGGGATGCGAAAATCGCTAACCTCTCCGGGGGTGAACGCCGCCGCGTTGCACTGTGCCGCCTGCTGCTGGAAAAACCAGACATGCTGCTGCTCGACGAACCGACCAACCATCTGGATGCGGAATCCGTGGCCTGGCTGGAACGCTTCCTGCACGACTTCGAAGGAACCGTAGTGGCGATTACCCACGACCGTTACTTCCTCGACAACGTGGCGGGCTGGATCCTCGAACTTGACCGCGGGGAAGGTATTCCGTGGGAAGGCAACTACTCCTCCTGGCTTGAGCAGAAAGATCAGCGTCTGGCTCAGGAAGCGTCTCAGGAAGCGGCGCGTCGTAAATCTATCGAGAAAGAGCTGGAGTGGGTGCGTCAGGGTGCTAAAGGCCGTCAGTCCAAAGGCAAAGCGCGTCTGGCTCGCTTCGAAGAGCTTAACAGCACTGAATACCAGAAGCGTAACGAGACTAACGAACTCTTTATTCCGCCGGGACCGCGTCTGGGCGATAAAGTGCTGGAAGTGTCGAACCTGCGCAAATCCTACGGCGATCGCGTACTGATCGACGATCTGACTTTCTCTATCCCGAAAGGGGCGATCGTCGGTATCATCGGTCCGAACGGCGCGGGTAAATCCACCCTGTTCCGTATGCTGTCCGGTCAGGAACAGCCGGATGCGGGCACCATCGATCTCGGTGAAACCGTGAAGCTGGCGTCGGTGGATCAGTTCCGTGACGCGATGGACAACAGCAAAACCGTGTGGGAAGAAGTGTCCGGCGGGCTGGACATCATGAAGATCGGCAACACCGAAATGCCAAGCCGCGCTTACGTAGGCCGCTTCAACTTCAAAGGTGTCGATCAGGGCAAACGCGTGGGCGAGCTGTCCGGCGGTGAGCGCGGTCGTCTGCACCTGGCGAAGCTGCTGCAGGTTGGCGGCAACATGCTGCTGCTTGATGAACCGACCAACGACCTGGATATCGAAACCCTGCGCGCGCTGGAAAACGCCCTGCTGGAGTTCCCGGGCTGTGCGCTGGTTATCTCGCACGACCGCTGGTTCCTGGACCGTATCGCGACCCACATCATCGATTATCAGGATGAAGGTAAAGTCGAATTCTTCGAAGGTAACTTTACCGAGTACGAAGAGTACAAGAAACGTACCCTGGGCGCGGAAGCGCTGGAGCCGAAGCGTATCAAGTACAAGCGTATTACCAAGTAATCGCACCACTCAGAGAAGGGCACTCGCCCTTCTCTTTTTTATCCCAGATAGAAATCCTTAATGTCGCGGAATGCCATCGCAAAGTCGATGTAGCTGGCCAGCGCCGGTGAGTTCAGTTTGCGGCTCGGATAGACCAGATAAAGATCGTTCCCCTCCGCCTGCCACTGCTCCAGCACCGGCACCAGCACGCCCCGCTCAAGGGTATCCTCCAGCAAAAATGACGGCAGCAGGGTCACCCCCGCTCCGGCCACGGCGCACTCGCGGGCATACAGCAGGTTATCAGTAAGATGCTGCCTGGGCAGGATGCAGCGGTAATACTCCTGCTCGCGATGCAGCACCCATTCCGCCCACGCCCGGTGCGTGATACAGCGGTGCGACGCCAGCTGGCCCGGATGCGTCAGCGCAGGATGCTGCGCCAGATAGCCAGGCGCGGCCAGCAGATGACGCGGGCAGTGGCCAATCAGACGGCCTATCAGCGACGAGTCCTGCGGCTTACCGGTGCGCAGCGCGACGTCAAACCCCTCCAGCACCAGATCCCGGATATCATCCGACACCGAAACCTCCAGCATGACGTCGGGATACGCCTCCTGGAAACGGGCGTTCATGCGCGCCAGCAGCGTTGCGCCGATCCCCGCCGGGCTGGTGATGCGCAGCCGTCCGCTGGGGTTTTGCCGCAGCCGCTGGATAGCGTGGTCCGCGCGCTCGCTGGCAGTGAGCATTTCACGGCAGTGCACCAGATAATGCTCGCCGGCAAAGGTCAGGTTAAGCGTGCGGGTGGTGCGGTTGAGCAGGCGGATGCCGAGGCTGTTTTCCAGCTGGCTGATGCGCTGACTGACGCTGGACTTGGGCAAGCCTGCCCGCCGGGCGGCAGCCGTGAAGCTCCCGCACTCGGCCACCAGCGCGAACAGTGCCATATCCTGAAGCGACTTAAACATGATTGTTCACCTGAGACGAACACGCCATTCTTGATTGTCCATCTTATCAGCTTAACAACCCAGGCATAGACTACATTGAATACAACAGCCTGAACGTCTCACCCATTGAGGAAAAAAATATGTCTGTGAAAGCGATTGCCGTTAACCCGCAGGATCCTAAGCACTTTATTGAGATTTCCCAGCAGGAACCGACGCCGGGTGACTACGATTTATTAGTGGAGGTGAAAGCCGCCTCCGTGAACCCGGTGGACACCAAGGTCCACAAAGGGCTGGTGAAAAACGGCCTGCAGGAGCCACGCGTGCTGGGTTGGGATGCCAGCGGCATCGTCAAAGCGATGGGCAGCAAGGTGACCGGCTTTAAAGCCGGAGATGAAGTCTGGTACGCCGGGGACATCACGCGTCCGGGCAGTAACACCACCCATCAGCTGATTGATGCCCGCATTGTCGGCCACAAGCCGCGCACCCTCGACTGGGCCGCCGCCGCCGCCCTGCCGCTTACCGCCCTGACGGCCTGGGAAGGTTTGTTCGAACGTCTGAACATTCAGGATGCCGGAGCGGACAAAACCCTGCTGATCATCGGTGGCGCGGGCGGCGTAGGTTCTCTCGCCATCCCGTTTGCGAAGCACCACAGCAACATCAGGATTATCGCGACCGCTTCCCGGGAAGACTCTGCACAGTGGTGCCGCGATCGCGGTGCGGATCTGGTGGTGAACTATAAGGATCTGCCGGGTGAACTGGCGAAGCACGACATCACGTACGTGGATTACATCTTTATTCTCAATGATACCGATGGCCACTGGGCTAACGTCAGCAAGCTGATCGCCCCGCAGGGCCATATCTGCACCATCGTAGAGAACGAGCATCCGCTGGATCAGAACGAGCTGAAGCTGAAATCCGCCGCGCTGCACTGGGAGTTTATGTACACCCGCAGCATGTACCAGACCGCCGACATGGCGCGTCAGGGTGAGATCCTCAATGCGGTGGCGAAGCTGGTTGACGACGGCGTGGTGGAAAGCTCACTCAGCAAAACGCTGCACGGCCTGAGCGTTGAAACCCTGCAGCAGGCACACGATGCCGTGCTCGACGGCCATATGCGCGGGAAAGTGGTTATCGCCTACTAAGCATGTCGCGGGTGCGCGCCGCTTACCCGCCCTACGATGAGGTAACGTTTTTGTAGGGTGGGTAAGCGTAGCGCCCCCACCTTCAGCACAGCGGCATTTGTAGGGTGGGTAAGCGCAGCACACCCACCTTCAGCTCCAGGCTATCCCTGCTCACCCATCATTTTTTTGACCAGTTCGACGCAGCGCAGGAAGCGGCTGTCGTAGTCGGACTCCTCGACGTGCACATACTCGACGTTGTTGGCCTCGAGCATCTCCACCAGCATGCTCTGAAATTCCGTGCGATCCACAGAGCTGCCAAGGCTGCGCAATCCGTCGGCAACCCAGGGCGTGTTGTTCTCCAGCAGGATCACCAGGTCGAAGCGGTACTCGTCGATGAGCGCCTGAACGAACGGATGCTCGCGCCCCTCGTACTTCTTACAGAACGCCTGTGTGGTGACAAAATCGGTGTCAATGAAGGCCACTTTGTTGGCGTACTTCACCGCGAAGTCGATGTACTGGGCGTGACCAAGCGCGATCTTGTCGTAATCGGAGTACTGCAGCGCCATCTCGTCACCACCAAGGTGGGAAAAGACATAGTCGCGCCCGTACTCCCAGGCGCTGGTGGTGTTGAAGATATTGGCGAGCTTGTTCACCAGCGTCGATTTACCGCTCGATTCGCCGCCCAGCACCGCCACAGTGCGCACGAAGAACGGCTTCACTTCCGTAGGGATGTATTCCCAGTAGCGGAACGGGTTTTCGCGGATCTGTGCCCCGCTGATGTTCATAAAGGTGCGTTTCGGATCAATAAGCACCGTTTCAATGCCGAGATGCTCCAGATACTGCGGGGCATCGGCCTCTTCCGAGGTGTAAATCCAGTCAGGCGCAATGCCCTTCTCTTGCATGAAGGTTTTGATGCCGTTGCTCCAGACGTCCCAGCCGTGCGGATACGGCTCCATATCCTCTTCGTTAAACGCATGAATACGGATATTTTTCTGGTATTTAAATGTCTGGAGCAGCCAGCGCAGACGGTCAGGCACCGTAGGCTGCTGGGACATGGCGCTGGCTTCAAACAGCGCGCGGTCGCGCTTCTCGTCGTAGCCCATGATGATATGCAGCTCATCCACCTGGCTACAGGCGCGCTGGATCAGATAGATATGCCCGGTATGCAGCGGATAAAACTTGCCGAATACCACGCCGATATTCTTTTGCGTGCGCGGAAACTCAAGGCCGAGGAAACGGTGCAGCGCCTCAAGCTTTTGCGCGCTGGGACTTTTGATTTTGGCGTTCAGCAACTGGCTGAGATAGCCCTTTGTCATGCCGCAGGCTGCCGCGACCTGCTGAAGGGTACACCCCTTCTGACGGATCGCGGTTTTCAGATACTCGAATGATGACAAGGTGCCTCCTGCCTCCCGCTGTTGCTCGCCTCCGGACGCTGCCGGACGCGAACAACCGGGTAATTAACCGATTGAATTGCTAATTATAAATCGTCAAAAACGTTTAGCGCATCAGAAAGCTTTTTCACGCCAAAGATTTGCATTCCCTCGGGGATTTTTTTCGGCACGTTGGCAGCCGGCACAATCGCGCGGCGGAAACCGTGCTTCGCCGCTTCGGAGATACGCTCCTGCCCGCTCGGCACCGGACGGATCTCACCGGCCAGCCCGACTTCGCCGAACACAACAAGGTCCTGCGGCAGCGGACGATCGCGCAGGCTGGAGACCATTGCCAGCAGCAGCGCCAGGTCGGCACTGGTTTCGGTGACCTTCACCCCCCCCACCACGTTAACGAAGACGTCCTGATCGGCCATCTGCAGGCCGCCGTGACGGTGCAGCACCGCCAGCAGGATCGCCAGACGGTTCTGCTCCAGGCCGACCGCAACGCGTCTCGGGTTGCCCATCATCGACTGATCCACCAGCGCCTGGATCTCTACCAGCAGCGGACGCGTGCCTTCCCAGACCACCATCACCGAACTGCCGGAGGTGACTTCATCGCCGCGGCTCAGGAAGATGGCGGACGGGTTGCTGACTTCACGCAGCCCCTGTTCGGTCATGGCGAATACGCCCAGTTCATTGACTGCGCCGAAGCGGTTCTTGTGGCTGCGCAGGGTGCGGAAGCGGGAATCGGCGTCGCCGTCAAGCAGCACCGAGCAGTCGATGCAGTGCTCCAGTACTTTTGGCCCGGCCAGCGAGCCGTCTTTTGTCACATGGCCAACCATGACAATCGCCACGCCGTGGGTTTTGGCGAAGCGCGTCAGATAGGCGGCGGTTTCACGCACCTGCGCGACGCTGCCCGGCGATGACTGGATATCCGCCATGTGCATCACCTGAATGGAGTCGATGACCATCAGTTTTGGCTGCTCCTCCTCGGCAATCATGCAGATCTGCTCGATGCTGGTTTCGGAGAGCATATTGAGATTGTTGGTCGGCAGCCCCAGACGATGGGCGCGCATCGCCACCTGCTGGAGCGACTCCTCACCGGTGACATAGAGCGTTTTCATCTGCTCCCCGAGTTTGCACAGGGTTTGCAGCAGCAGCGTGGATTTGCCGGCGCCAGGGTTACCACCAATCAGAATCGCGCTGCCCGGCACGACGCCGCCGCCCAGCACGCGGTCAAACTCTTTAAAGCCGGTGGAAAAGCGCGGCAGCTCTTCCAGGCTGATGTCGGAAAGCTTCTGCACTTTCGCCCCGCCCGCACTGCCGGCATAGCCGCCGAGGCGTTCGTTGCGCGCTACCGTCGGCGAGGCGGCGATACGCACTTCGGTGATGGTATTCCAGGCATGACAGGCGCTGCACTGCCCCTGCCAGCGCGGATAATCCGCACCACATTCATTACAGACAAATGCGCGTTTTGGAGCTTTCGCCACCTTGTACCTCGTTATTTCTTGTTCAGACTGCCTGAGAGAATGCAGAACACGCCCATCAGATCAGCGTGACGGATCGTCACTTCGGTTTTTTCATTTACTTTCGGCTTGGCGTGGTAGGCAATACCCAGCCCCGCCGTCTGGATCATTGGCAGATCGTTGGCACCATCGCCCACGGCAACGGTTTGATCCATCGGGATATCATACTGCTCGGCCAGCCGCTTCAGGGTTTTTGCTTTGTACTGCGCATCGACGATGTCACCGGTCACGTTGCCGGTCAGCTTCCCGTCCATGATCTCGAGTTCGTTAGCGACTACCGCATCAAGATGGAGTTTATCGCGCAGGTATTCAGCGAAGAAGGTAAAACCGCCGGAGGCCAGCGCTACTTTCCAGCCCAGGGACTGTAGTTTCAGCACCAGCTGAATCAGGCCGGGCATCAGCGGCAGTGCGTCGCGCACCTGGCGCATGATAGCGGCATCCGCGCCCTTCAGCGTACCCACGCGTTCGCGCAGGCTGGCGGTAAAGTCGAGTTCGCCGCGCATCGCGCGCTCGGTGACTTCCGATACCTGCTCGCCGGTACCAGCAAGCTTTGCCAGCTCGTCAATGCACTCAATCTGGATCACCGTGGAGTCCATATCCATGACCAGCAGACCCGGGGTGCGCAGATGCGGGATCTTGCCGAGCGGTGCCACGTCCAGCCCGGCGTCATGTGCCAGACGCGTAGCGCGTGGCGTGAGCGAGCCTGCGAGACGAATTACCTGATAGTCTTCGACGCACCAGGCGGCAACGATCACCATCGCGGCGCCAAGCTTGTGCTGATATTGGGTCAGTTGTGCTTTATCCAACCCCCGACCGTACAGAAGCCAGCCGCTGCGGCCTGCGTGATAATCCAGCGGCATTACCTCATCACCACTCAATGAAAGCGGCAACCCTGGCCAGTGAGAAACATCGTCTGGCAGATCGCACCAGGTCAGACTGTTTGGCATTACTGCTCCTGTATAAAATCGTCGGGCTGAAAAAGAGCCTGACATTGCGCGCCCGGAGGGAATGTCTCGGCTAAAAACAACGCCTGAGGCTACCCTGTCCGCAGCGCTTCTGGCAACATTAAGCTTCAAATTTTCAGCAGGTGGAATATGGCTCGCGCAAAACTGAAATTCCGGCTTCATCGTGCAGTCATTGTGCTGCTCTGTCTCGCATTATTAGTGGCTCTGATGCAGGGTGCATCCTGGTTCAGCCAGAGCCACCAGCAAACCCGTAATTTACAGCTGGAGGAGCTGGCGCAGACCCTGGCCCGGCAGGTGAGCTACTCTCTCGCGCCGCTGGTGGCGACCGACAACCCTGACGAAAAGCGCATCACCGCCCTGCTCAACAACCTCACCGACAGCAGCCGCATTCTCGATGCCGGGGTGTATGACCTGCAGGGCGATATGATTGCCCGCGCTGGCGAAAAGGTCTCTCTGCGCGACCGGCTGGCGCTGGACGGCAAAAAAGCGGGTAGCTATTTCAATCAGCAAATTGTTCAGCCCATCGAGGGGAAAAGCGGCCCGGTTGGCTTCCTGCGTCTGACGCTGGATACGCACACGCTGCCCACCGAGGCGAAGCAGGTTGATAACACCACCAACATCCTGCGCCTGATGATCCTGCTGGCGCTGGCTATCGGCGTAGTGCTGGCCCGTACCCTGCTGCAGGGAAAACGCAGCCGCTGGCAGCAGTCGCCGTTCCTGCTGACCGCCAGCAAAGCGGTGCCGGAAGAGGAAGAGCACGAGGAGAAAAAAGCCCCGTGATCGTCGGGCGGCGGGTTCGTGTTAACATGCCCCCCCGCTCCGGTAAAGGAAATCCGCTATGCCAACGCTTCGCCTGCTGCTCTCCGACTCCTTTGATCCCTGGTTTAATCTGGCGGTAGAAGAGACCATATTCCGTCAGATGCCTGCCACCCAGCGCGTGCTGTTTCTCTGGCGTAATGCCGACACCGTGGTGATTGGCCGGGCACAGAACCCGTGGAAAGAGTGCAATACCCGGCGCATGGAAGAGGATAACGTGCGTCTCGCCCGGCGCAGCAGCGGCGGTGGCGCGGTGTTCCACGATCTCGGCAACACCTGCTTTACCTTTATGGCCGGCAAACCCGAATACGATAAAAGCGTCTCCACCGCCATCGTGCTCAACGCCCTGACGGCGCTTGGTGCGACGGCAGAAGCGTCAGGACGCAACGATCTGGTGGTGAAAACCCCGGACGGGGATCGGAAAGTGTCCGGCTCCGCCTATCGCGAAACGCCGGATCGCGGCTTTCATCACGGCACGCTGCTGCTTAATGCCGACCTCAGCCGTCTGGCCAACTATCTGAATCCGGACAAGAAAAAGTTACAGGCCAAGGGAATTACCTCGGTGCGCGGCCGCGTCGCCAATCTCAACGATCTGTTGCCGGGCATTACGCACGAACGTATTTGTGAAGCGGTCACGGAGGCGTTTTTCGCATACTACGGCGAGCGCGTCGAAGCGGAAGTGATTTCACCGGACGCGTTCCCGGATCTGCCAGGCTTCGCGGAGACCTTTGCGCGCCAGAGCAGCTGGGAGTGGAACTTTGGTCAGGCCCCCGCCTTCAGCCATCTGCTGGACGAGCGCTTTACCTGGGGCGGCGTCGAGCTACACTTCGACATTGAGAAAGGGCACATCACCCGCACCCAGGTGTTTACCGATAGCCTGAATCCGGCCCCGCTAGAAGCACTGGCAAACCGGCTGCCGGGCACGCTCTATCGCGCTGATAGGCTGCAGCAGGCCTGTGAAGCGCTGATCGTTGATTTTCCGCAGCAGGAAGCAGAGCTGCGCGAAGTGGCGGCCTGGATCGCAACAGCGGTGCGCTAATGCAGTCTGGCCTTACGCCATTCGTGCGATAAGGCCAGCAGCCTGATGCAGCTTGCCCTGCATCTCCCGCGCAATGATACGAAATGCCTCGCTGATGCGCGGCTCGCCTTCGACGCGCTGCCAGAATCGTTCCGCCAGCATCAGCGCGCGCGACCAGTGCATACGGGCGACTACCGTCTCCGGTACTACATCAATCGCGTTCTCACGCATGCCGCCCGCCCTGTTGGGCGCCCACGCCATTGGCAGCATGTCATATACCGGCGTAACCTGGACCGGGAAATCAGACAGGAAAAAGGAGAGATTCCCGGCATGCATATCGGTATTGCCAATGAGTCGTCCGAATGCCCAGCAAACATCAACACATTCGACCGTCTGCGCCTCTACCCGTTTTTGCGCAGCCAGCTGTTTCACCACTACCGGCCAGTGACCAGCGCCGGCAACAAATTCGCTCTGCAGTGATTCCAGCGAGACGATAGAGCGTCTTCCCTCTTCCCCTTCACAGTCAAAACGCCGGACCTCCAGAAACGCCTGCCCGTCAGGATGAGTGAACCAGCGCGCCTCACTCGCTGCGATCCCGTCGTTCCGCAGCACATCCAGCGCAATAGCTTCGGCGCAGAGCAGATCGGCCCAGCGCTGGCTTACCGCATTCCGCTGCGGGGCAGTAAATTTCACCAGCACTTGCGCTGGACCAGAATCGGTCATGGCATAGCAGGAAAATTTGGGCTGCTCTCCGCCCGCTGATGAGCCAACAATTTCTCCCGCCAGCGCTTCCTGAGCCAACAGGGCGTAGCGTGCGGGTTTATCCTGCTGCGGGATCGGCTGGTTTCGTTCTGCATGAAGCCAGCGCTGATACGCTTTATCGCCGATTAACCAGCCGCCCGGATGTTCGCCGTCGGTCATGCTTAGCGCCAGCAGCACCTCTTCTTCCTGCCATAGCCGGATATCGTCCGGCAGCGCAGCGCGAGCAGCCAGTTTTTTGCCCCATGCCCGCCCCAGGAAACCTTGTGGACGCAGGTCGGTTAAATACCAGGGTAAACCATCGAACCATTGCCACAGCCCGTTTTTCAGGGCAACCAGACAACTTCCCTGCGGCCAACACGGCCAGAGCGTACCAAACGGCCAGACGGTCCCGCGTTCATCTATCTGCCACAGAGGGAACGCCGCTGTTCCGCGGACCGGGCGCAGCAGCGCATAGCGCGTAGCGCGGGCTTTACCGAATGAGACGATCTGCGGTTCGTCGTTCACCAGGCGTGAAAAAGTCGCCTGGCTAATCCCAAGCAAGCCGCGTATATCGGGACCGGAACGTGGCCCGGCAAGCAGAAGGTCAGTCAATGCGCTCATATGAATAGATTCGTGAATAGATACCTGAATAGATTTATAGCGCTATTTCTCTGATATATAAAACAAGAAATATAAAAATGGCGCTAATTATGAATAGATACTTGACACTAAATTCGCGCGTTATGATCTACGCTTCCCGCATACCGTAGCGATGCCGCTGGCACAGCGGGCATGTGGTAGCGTCCGCCTGCCAGGCGCGAAAGGGCTGCTGACAGATCCGGCAGTGAGCATGATAAAAAGCAGCGTAACGGGGCGCGACGGCTTGCCCAGGTTCAAGCGAGATGGCACCCGGTACGCAAACCACCCTGCAACTCTGACAACCGGTGCAGCGCTCGGGCCGTATTTCGAGCCGGTCTGCCGTAAAGCGCAGCGCGGATTCGGTGCAGATGCGAGCGCAGGCACCACAAAGCGTACAGGCTGCCTGAGCGATGACGGGTTGAAATTCGGCATGTTCGGCAAAGATGCGCCGTCTCGCCCGCCTCCCGGGTGAAACGCTTGTCGGTAGCGAGACGCGCTCCGGCAATCGCAGCCAGCGACGTCTGACATTGTGCTGCGTCGCGGGCGGCACAATGGACCAGCCCGGTTCGCCAAGGTCCGCCAGCTTCAGGTTTAGCGCCGCCACTGCCAGCACCCAACCGGGGTGTTCATCTATTACCATTTCCACGACCCGCACACCCTTTTCCCGGTGCCACATCAGCAGCTCATCCACCGCAGGTGCTAGCGCGGCAAGCGGTGCAACCAGCGCGCCGTCCCTGAGATAACGTTCTGGCGCGGGGAGACCTTCCAGCGCATCGACCGGGCAGCTAAACAGGCAGCGCCCACAGTGCAGGCAGCGCGTCGCGTCAAGCTGGATAGCGCCCGGCATCAGCGTTATAGCCTCAACCGGGCATACGCTGGCGCATGCATCGCAGGGATGGGACGGCAGGTGTTTACGCAGGCACGCCTCCCCTGTGCCGGGTGACACGGAGAGGCGTGCGAGGGGGAACAGCTTCATCAGCCGATGCTGAAGAAGACGTAGCGGAACAGCACTTCGCTCAGCACTAACGCCACGGCGGCACAGATGAGCGTCACCCGTTTTTGGTAGCGGGCGTTAATCACCAGCAGCGCCGCGCCGACGAAAGCCAACAGCCAGGCGAGAGTACGAACCGCCGCCAGTGCACACCAGGCCCGCAGCGGCTGATGTGGAAAGGTCACGACATCGCTGAGGCTCATCTGCGCCAGATACTCCAGATAAAACGGCTGGAACAGAGCGCGCACTGCCAGCGCCACCAGCGCCGTTATTGCTCCGCTCCACAGGAGCGTGCTTCGTACCGCCTGCTCCTGCGGATGAGCAACCAGCCAGCTTTGCGCTACCGCGCCCGTCACCCCGACCGAACCAAAAAACAGCAGCCAGGTGGTGTAGTGCGTCCAGGTCATTACCCCGGAGTGGGCGTAGATGGCGCTCATACAGAAGATATCGATAAGCCCCAGCGCAAGCGCGAACGGCATCAGCCAGCGCCACAGCACATGTTTAAGCAGTGCCAGCAGCGTGGCTGCACCGAGCATCGCCAGATAAGCACCGGCAAAAATGATCTCGCGGCTCAGCCAGGAGCTGGCGAAGTGGCGAAGCGCATTCAGAGCGTTAAGCGGATAGCCAAGATGCAGCATGGAGCAGATCAGCCCCACCCCGGCGCTGACGCATCCCACCAGCAGCGGGACAATCATAAGCCGGGTTGTTTTCGCCGTCTCTTCACCACTGAGCAACAGCAGGGCGAGGGAGATAAACAGCGTTAACCCCACCGACATCTGCATCAGCAGGGTAAACATCAGAAGCGGTATCTCATGCATGATGCTTCTCCTCGCGCTGGGCACCCTGGTGTGGTTTTACAATCAGGTTTGGCCGGGTAATGGCGGCATCCGGTAAGCCCTTCACCTCACTTTGTGTACCAAAAACCTTACGTAGCTCATCGATCGGGCCGAAGTGAATGGCACCCAGCGGACAGGTCGCCACGCAAACCGGTTTTTCACCCCGCGCCTGTAAGTCGATACAGAAATCACACTTCGACATCTGCCCGGTCTGCGGATTGAACTGCGGCGCGCCGTAGGGACAGGACCAGGCGCAGTAGCCGCAGCCCACGCACCGGTCGGTGTTAACCCGCACGATGCCGTCGCCCGGCCGCTTATGCATCGCGGTGGTCGGGCAGTTTTTCGTACAGGCCGGATCGTCGCAGTGGTTGCAGGAGATGGAGAGCGTGTAGGCGTACACGTCGTTGAGCATGCCGCCCTGCCCGGTGGGAATAAATCCTCCACCATTCACTTCATACACGCGACGAAAGCGGCGGCCCGGTTCGAGATTATTTTTATCTTTGCAGGCCACCTGACAGGCTTTGCAGCCCGAACAACGCGCGCTGTCGATATAAAACCCCAGCTGCACCGGGCTGACGGGGGCGTACTCCTTAAACTGACTCATGCTTTGTTACCTCCACCAGCATGGTTTGATGTGAATTCCCTTTCGCCAGCGCGGTGATGCGCGCCGAACTCAGCACGTTGGCGCAGCCGCCGCGGTCGACACCCTGCGCGTCCGGCTGCCACCAGGCTCCCGCCTGCATCGCCACCACGCCCGGAATAATGCGCGGCGTCACCTCGACCACAACCTGACACACGCCGCGGTCGTTATGGATGCGCACCGTATCGCCCTGCACCACCCCACGGCGATCGGCATCAAGCGGATTGATCCACAGTTTTTGCTGCTGGACCTCCTGCAGCCACGGATTGGCGTACTGCGTGGAGTTGGCGCGATTCTTCCCTTTCCAGGTGATGAGCTGCAGCGGGTATTTCTGGCGCAGCGCATCCTCCGGGCCTTCATGAGCGGGAACGTAGTGCGACAGCGCCGGGATCTCGGGGTGCTGCATGTCATACAGGCGCTGCGAAAAGATCTCGATCTTGCCGGATGGCGTCGGGAACGGATGGTTTTGCGGATCGCGAATGTTCTCTTCGAACGCCACGTAAGGCGCGCTTTTGAAGACATGATGCCGCTGCTGGCGCAGGGTGGCGAAGTCCGGCAGCTTCTCCTCCGGTAGCGCCTGACGGGTTTGTTCCCAGATGTGTTCGATCCACTGCTGTTCGCTGCGCCCCTGGCTGAACGCTTCACCGAGACCAAGCTTGTGCGCAACCTCGCACAACCAGTCGTAGTCAGAGCGCCGCTCAAACTCAGGCTCGATCAGTTTTTCTGAAAGCATCAGGTAGTTACCGGTGCCCCAGGTTTCGCCGATATTCCAGCGCTCCAGAAAACTGGTTTCCGGCAGCAGCAGGTCGGCATACTTCGCGCTCGGGGTCAGGTAGAGATCGCTCACTACGATAAACTCGATTTTTGACGTGTCCTCCAGCACCTTCACCGCCTGATGCAGATCCGGGTTCTGGTTAGCGAGATAGTTCCCCGCCAGCGAAAACAGCAGCCGGATATTACTGTTGAGTTTGTCGCCACCGGTCAGCCCCTGTTCCGGTGTAACCTGCGCAGCGTCATCCGCCGCCTGCACCCAGTTCATCACCGAAATCTTTTCTTTCACCGGATTGTCTGGCATCTCCGGGCCGGTGGTGAATTTACGGTTGCCGATACCGCCGTAGCCAGCGGCCCAGCCGCCCTTCACGCCAACGTTGCCGGTAATGGTCGCCAGCAGCGTCGAACCACGGGCAGTGCGCTCACCGCAGTCATGGCGTTGCGGCCCCCAGCCCTGAATCAGCGCGGCGGGTTTGGTGGTGGCATAGTCGCGGGCCAGCTGGCGAATGGTTTGCGCCGGTACGTGGGTGATCTTTTCCGCCCACTCCGGGGTCTTCGCCACGCCATCTTTTTTGCCGGTAAGCCAGGCAACGAGCGACTCATTTTCCGGCACGCCCGCTGGCATGCTCTGCTCATCAAAGCCGAGGGTATAGCGCGCGATAAAGTCTTTATCGTGCAGGTTCTCTGTGATGATGACGTACATCATCGCGTCCATCAGGGCATTATCGGTGGTGGGCAGCAGCGGTATCCACTGGTCGGCCAGCGACGCGGCGGTATCCGAATAGCGTGGATCAACCACCACAAAGCGTGTGCCGTTGCGCTTCATCTGCTGAAAGTAGTGGTTGGTATGCCCGAAGATAGTTTCGTTCGGGTTATGCCCCCAGAGGATCACCAGGCGCGTCTCGGCCAGCGTATCCAGCGAGCTGCCACTGGCGGCGACGCCGTAGGTATAGGGCGTGGCGGCGGCGGTATTGCCCATGCTGACGGAGTGATAGCTCTCCAGATAGCCGCCGTTGAGATTCAACAGGCGGCGTACCATCTTATCGCCAGAGAACGCGCCGCCGGACACCGCGGTGCCGACGTGGACGTAGCGCGATGCCGGGCCATAGGTCGCGGTGATCCGTTTCAGGTTGTCCGCAATAAGCGTTGTGGCTTCATCCCAGCTGATGCGCTCGAATTTTCCCTCGCCGCGTTTACCGACGCGCTTCATCGGGTACTTAAGGCGATCCGGATGATAGACAAACTGGCGGTAGCCGCGGCCTCGGACGCAGGCGCGCATCACCGGCATCTCCGGATCAAGCGCCTCATCAGGACGGGTGCTGATACGCGTTACTACACCCTCACTGACGTGGGCGCGAATATCGCATTTACCGCCGCAGTCGAAGGTGCTGCAGGTGGCGACCACCTGTTCTTCTGCGACCGGGGCTACAGTGCCGGAGGATGGGGTATCCGCCCCGGCGGCCTGAGCGACACAAAGGGAAGCACCCCTAACGCGGAGCTGCTTTGCAGGAAGCGCCGACGGGTTATCGCCAGTGGCGTAGTCGTTTCTTTACTCATGCTCACACTTCTTCCGTGAAAAAGGAGCGAGTTTCGGCCATCGCCCCGGCGTCGCGATTGATTTTTATCAAGCCGGATAAGGGTCGCGAAAAACCAGGAATAGGGCGTGGGTTATTGATTATTTATTTAGTGAATTTAATGAGATGGAGAAGTTTACGAGGAGAATATCAGCAGCGAAGGAAGGCGTGAAATACCGCCGCGCTTACTCCGGATGGCGTAAGCGCGGCGTAACAGCTATTACTCTTTATCGCCCAGCAGAACGGATTCCAGTGCGATTTTGATCATGTCGTTGAACGTGGTCTGACGCTCAGCAGCAGTGGTCTGCTCGTGGGTACGGATATGGTCGGACACGGTGCAAATGGTCAGCGCCTTAGCACCGAATTCTGCGGCCACGCCGTAGATACCCGCGGCTTCCATTTCCACACCCAGGATGCCGTATTTTTCCATCACGTCGAACATGGACGGGTCCGGGGTGTAGAACAGGTCGGCAGAGAAGATGTTGCCCACGCGCGCGTCAACGCCCAGCGCTTTCGCGGCATCAACCGCGTTGCGCACCATGTCGAAATCGGCGATGGCGGCAAAGTCATGATCCTTGAAGCGCAGACGGTTAACTTTGGAATCGGTGCAGGCACCCATACCAATCACCACGTCACGCAGTTCCACGTCAGCGCGTACCGCGCCGCAGGAGCCAACACGGATGATTTTCTTCACGCCGAAATCGGTGATCAGCTCTTTGGTATAGATGGAGCAGGACGGGATGCCCATACCGTGACCCATTACCGAGATTTTGCGGCCTTTATAGGTACCGGTATAGCCCAGCATACCGCGCACGTTGTTCACTTCGCGCACGTCTTCGAGGAAGGTTTCTGCGATGTGTTTCGCGCGCAGCGGGTCGCCCGGCATCAGCACGACGTCAGCGAAATCACCCATTTCTGCATTAATGTGAGGAGTAGCCATTGTATTTATTATTCCTTAAAGCAAGGTCAGGCCAGCGTAACTGCTGGCCTGAGCGGTAGTTATTTTAAAATCAGAACAGCGGTTTGCCGTAGTCCATCTCACTCAGACCAAAGTATTTCGCAATGGTCTGGCCGATGTCGGCAAAGGTGTCGCGGTGGCCCAGCGAGCCAGGCTTCACTTTCGGGCCGTACACCAGTACCGGAATATGCTCGCGGGTATGGTCGGTGCCTTTCCAGGTCGGGTCGCAGCCGTGGTCGGCGGTGAAAATGATGATGTCATCTTCGCCCACCAGCTCCAGCAGTTCCGGCATACGGCGGTCGAACAGCTCAAGGCCGCCCGCATAACCGGCAACGTCGCGACGGTGACCCCAGGCGGAGTCAAAATCAACGAAGTTGGTGAAGACGATGGTTTTATCGCCCGCCGCTTTCATCTCTTTGATGGTGGCGTCAAACAGCGCATCCAGCCCGGTGGCTTTCACTTTTTTAGTGATGCCGACGTTGGCATAGATATCGGCAATTTTACCCACGGACACCACCTGACCGTCCTTCTCATCCACCAGCTTTTTCAGGATGGTCGGTGACGGCGGCTCAACCGCGAGGTCGTGACGGTTACCGGTACGCTCGAAGCTGCCCGCTTTGTCGCCAACAAACGGACGCGCAATTACGCGGCCAATGTTGTAGCCGCCTTCGGTCAGCTCTTCACGGGCGATTTCGCACAGCTCGTAAAGGCGGTCGAGGCCAAAGGTCTCTTCATGACAGGCAATCTGGAACACCGAGTCGGCAGAGGTATAGAAAATCGGCTTGCCGGTTTTCATGTGCTCTTCGCCGAGCTGGTCGAGGATCACGGTGCCGGAAGAGTGGCAGTTACCGAGGTAACCCGGCAGCCCGGCGCGCTCGACCAGTTTATCCAGCAGTTCTTGCGGGAAGCTGTTCTCGGTGTCGGTGAAGTAACCCCAGTCGAACAGAACCGGTACGCCGGCGATTTCCCAGTGACCTGACGGGGTGTCTTTCCCGGAAGAGAGCTCATGCGCCCAGGCGTATGCCCCGGTAATTTCCGCGTTCGCGTCCATACCGGCCGGGATAGACCCGGTTGCGCCTTCGTGCGCCTTCGCCAGACCGAGTTTCGTCAGGTTCGGCAGGTTGAGCGGGCCGCTGCGGCCTTTATCGGCTTCGCCTTTAGCACAGGCTTCCGCAATGTGACCCAGGGTGTCAGAACCGGCATCGCCAAAGCGCTCGGCGTCTTCAGACGCCCCGATTCCGAAAGAGTCCAGCACCATAATAAATGCACGTTTCATAGTTTCTCCGTACGTATTGCGCTGTGAAACTCGTCCCGGCGCACGTTGCGTGATTTACCGCTAACGGCAACGTGTTCTGGTCGGAGTTAACATAAAAGAGTGATCAGATCAGTATGCCATTTATTGGCTGATTCTGCGATAGACAACCGGTGTCTCTTCGGGCGCATTTTCTGCCACCTGAATCGCGGCCTTCACGGCCAGCGCCGCGTCCTGCCAGCTGGCTTCGCTTTTCGCGTGGATCACCGCCAGCGGACGTTCACTGTCCACTTTTTCGCCCAGACGGGCCATTTCGGTGAAACCAACGCTGTAATCGATGGTGTCGGATGCCTGACGGCGACCACCACCCATTGATACCACCGCCATGCCCAGCGCGCGGGTATCCATTTCGCTCACATACCCGGCACGATCGGCGTATACCGCTTTGGTGAGCGTCGCCGTTGGCAGGTAGCGGTCGTAATTTTCAATGAAATCGACCGGGCCTTTCTGCGCGGCAACCATGCGGCCAAACACCTCTGCGGCCTTGCCGTTATCCAGCACCGCTTGCAGCTGCCTGCGCGCATCGGCCTCGTCACGAGCCAGTTTGCCGGAGATCAGCATCTCCACGCACAGCGCCATCGTCACTTCAAGCAGGCGTGGATTGCGGTATTCCCCGGTGAGGAATTGCACCGCTTCACGCACTTCCACGGCATTCCCGGCACTGGAGGCCAGCACCTGGTTCATGTCCGTCAGCAGCGCGGTGGTACGCACGCCCGCACCGTTGGCGACGCCGACGATGGCCTGGGCCAGCTCCTGAGACAGCTCAAACGTCGGCATAAACGCACCGCTGCCCACTTTGACGTCCATCACCAGCGCATCCAGCCCTTCGGCCAGCTTTTTAGCCAGAATAGAGGCGGTGATCAGCGGAATGGAATCGACGGTCGCGGTGATATCGCGGGTGGCGTAGAAGCGTTTGTCTGCCGGGGCCAGCGAGCTGGTCTGGCCGATGATCGCCACGCCCACGTCTTTAATAATTTCGCGGAATCGATTGTCATCCGGGAAGATATCGAAGCCCGGAATGGCTTCCAGCTTATCGAGCGTACCGCCGGTATGACCGAGGCCGCGCCCGGAGATCATCGGGATATAACCGCCGCACGCCGCGACCATCGGGCCAAGCATCAGCGAGGTCACATCACCCACGCCGCCGGTGGAGTGTTTATCCACGATCGGGCCGTTCAGGTTGAGACTTTTCCAGTCCAGCACGGTGCCGGAATCGCGCATCGCCATGGTGAGCGCCACGCGCTCTGGCATGATCATGTCGTGGAAGAAAATGGTCATCGCCAGCGCGGCGATCTGCCCTTCAGAGACGGTGTTGTCGCGAATGCCGTTGATGAAGAAGCGGATCTCTTCTTCACTGAGCGCATGACCATCACGTTTTTTACGAATAATTTCTTGAGCGAGGAACACAGTAACCCCCGGGAGAGATCAGGTAAGAGGCGGCGGTTGCCCGCCGCAAAGAGATCAGTAGCTGCTGGCGCTTTTGCCGTCGCCGTGACCGAGCGCTTTCAGCAGGCTTGCGAGCAGGCTGGACGCGCCGAAGCGGTAGTGACGGGCATCGGCCCAGTCAGCGCCAAACAGATCGTCGGCTATCGCCAGGTACTGCGCCGCGTCTTCCGCAGTGCGCACGCCACCGGCCGGTTTGAAGCCAACGTTTTTCTCCACGCCCATATCGCGGATCACTTCCAGCATGATGCGTGCGCTTTCCGGCGTGGCGTTGACCGGCACTTTCCCGGTGGAGGTTTTGATAAAATCAGCGCCAGCTTTGATAGCGATAGCAGAGGCTTTGCGAATCAGCGCTTCTTCTTTCAGCTCGCCGGTTTCGATAATCACTTTCAGCAGCACGCCGGCATCGGCACAGGCGTCTTTACACACTTTCACCAGATCGAAACCGACCTGCTCATTGCCGGCGATCAGCGCACGGTACGGGAACACTACGTCAACTTCGTCTGCACCGTAGGCAATGGCGGCGCGGGTTTCTGCCAGCGCGATGGCGATATCGTCGTTACCGTGCGGGAAGTTAGTAACGGTAGCGATGCGGATATCCGGCGTGCCCTGTTCGTTCAGTGTCTTACGCGCAATGGGAATAAAGCGTGGATAGATGCAGATGGCAGCAGTGTTACCCACAGCCGTTTTCGCCTGGTGGCACAGGGCGATGACTTTTTCGTTGGTGTCATCGTCGTTCAGGGTGGTGAGGTCCATCAGCTGCAGGGCACGCAGGCTGCTTTTGGTTAAATCGGTCATCGTCTTCTCCAGGAAATAAAGTGGCTTGCGGCGAGAAACGCAACACGGTGAGGCGGTCGTGGTTCCATGAAGAAGAGTGGCATCGCTGCCAGCACGCTGAGATCCATCTCACCGCCAGTCATCGCAGGCAATGTTAAAATTATAACACGCATTACCCGGCTTATTTTGCGTGTCGTTTCACATAATTTTGAAGCAACAGTGCAACAATGAAGCCAGTATATGTGATTAAAATAACAAAACAACGCTATTTACCGTGCGCGTCATGCCTGCCTGCCCGGCTCGGGTAATGTGGCTGCCTGCCCGCGCATGTTATAAAAATAACATTCTGGCACAGCGCAAAACGGCTCGTCGGAGCGGCAAGCATAGCGACGAAAGATGTACGACGTTTAACAGGCGGGAAAATTAACGCGGCGCGAGCGCAAACAGGCGCTGCGTGTTGGCAAACAGCGCGTCGGCAATGACCTCTGGCGGCTCCGGGCGCAGCTCACAAAGTACGTCGAAAACCAGGGCGGCGCGTTCGGGGCGGTTGGGCTGACCCTGATAGCCGTTGAGCGGCATGTCCGGTGCGTCGGTTTCCAGCAGCAGCGCATCGAGCGGGAGCTGCGCCATCACATCCCGGGTTTTGCTGGCGCGCGGATAGGTAATGGTGCCGCCAACGCCGATGTAATACCCCAGATCGATAAACCGCTGCGCCTGCTGCAGGCTACCGGCAAAGCCGTGTACGACCCCGGTCCGCGGCAGCGCGTGGCGCTTGAGGTGCATCGCCAGTTTGTCATGGGTGCGGCGCGAGTGCAGGATCACCGGCAACTGATACTGCTTTGCCAGCCTGAGCTGTGCGTCGAGCATCGCTTCCTGATGCTCAAACATCGGGTTGTCCATATAGAGATCGAGGCCGATTTCGCCGATGGCGACGATCTGCGGATGCCGCTGCTGGAGAAACTGTTCCAGCCGTGCCAGCGAGGCGTCGTTATGGCGATGGATCACGATCGGATGCAGGCCCAATGCGCCGCGCAGTGCGCTGAAGCGCCGCACCAGATCCAGCACGGTAGCAAAGCGATCCGCTTCGATCGCCGGGACGATGATCTGCGCGATCCCCGCTTCCGCCGCCCGTGCAATGCTTGCGGCTTCATCTCCGGTAAACGGCGGAAAGTCGAAGTGGCAGTGGGTGTCGATAAAGCGATATGTCACGCGCTGTCCTCATCGGTAAATGCCGCATCATTGGCTTCGGGCGCCTCAACAAGCGGCGTGACCGTCGCGTCATTCGCCACGGTCGCCGGCGGTACCACCAGCGTAGGTGCCGGTGCGATGGGAGTTGCCACCGGCGTAATGTGCCGGGTAACCGGCGGTGTCGCCGTCAGCAGCTTACCTACTGTTGCAAGGAAGTAACGCCCGCACAGCCGCCCGGTTTTGTAGTCCTCCAGCAGCGTGGGAATACGGCTGCCAAGCGCCATGCTGGCCAGCGGCTTCGGCGGGTAGATCTCGAAGATGCGCAGCTTGCCCGGCGGTTTCTCAATGAACTGCTGAATGGCGTGGTAGCTGGTTTCATGATGCTGCACCAGATTTAACAGCGGCTGCAGGCTGCTGTCGGTCATCCAGCGCTCCATGCGTTTGAACCACTGCGGCGTGTAGTACATCTGCGACGGCACGGTGCGGATCACTACCAGCGTGGTGGCACCCTGCCGCGCCGCTTCCTGGACCGGGATCGCATCGCTGACGCCGCCGTCGAGGTAGTTGATGCCGTTAAGTGAAACGCCGCTGCGGTAGAAACCCGGTATCGCGCTGGAGGCGCGAATGATGTCGAGCCAGTCGGTGCTCTGCGGCGCGAAGTAGCCCGGCGAGTAGTCGTCGCTGCGACAGGCGCACATGTAGAAGTTTTTTCCCTTATCGAACAGGCGCGCGGCGTTATCCATCGCCAGCGGCATGGCCGCAGCGGTTGCCTCGGTAAGCCAGTCGAGATCGATAAGGTTGCCGCCGCGCACAAAGCGCACCGGGTTAAAGAACTCTTTTGATGTGGTATAGCGCGTGATGACCCGACGGGCGTAACCCGGCTGGTTACAGACGTAGGCCGAGAGATTCTGCGCTCCGGCGGAGGTGCCGTAGAAGAGATCGAACGGGTTGAATTCGGCGCGCATGAACTCGTCCAGTACGCCGGCGGTAAAGATGCCTCGCTGCCCTCCGCCTTCACAAACCAGCGCGAGAGTACCGGGACGGAACGGTTTTAACGCCAGCGGCGCGATGTTGCCGAGCGTAACGGGTATGCGCTGTCCCACCCTGAATTCCTGTTTTTTGTTGTTATAAGATGAAGCCGTAACGCACTTCATCGGATTTTATTCAAAGGTACAACAATTTCCCGGACGCAGAAACCCAAAAAGCCAGTCACGAGACTGGCTTTCCGGGCGGATAATTGCTTATTCCGACATGTCAGGGGCGACGACGGCCCATGAACAGGCTGACCAGGAACAGGATAATCCCGACCACGAAGACAATTTTAGCAGCGCCGGCTGCGGTACCTGCAAGGCCACCAAAGCCCAGTGCGGCTGCGATCAGTGCAACGACGAGAAAAATAATGCCCCAACGAAACATATGACTCTCCTTTACCATAGTGTTAAGCAAATTGCTCTGTAGTGAGCGCTCAGGTAGCTCACTGGCGATTTATTGGTGGTAATGCTTACCGTCTCGCCCGGGCAACGCCCGGGCTGAGGGGTTCGATAGTTACTTCTTAACTTTCAGATCGTTTTTCACGCTTTTCACGCCATCAATGGCTTTCGCGATGGATTCGGCCCGCTCAGACTGCGCCTGGTTTTCTACGGTACCGGAGAGCTGAACAACGTTGTCGGTTGTTTCAACTTTGATCATACGGGACGGCACGATGTCATCAGCCAGCAGCTTGGCTTTGATTTCGCTGGTGGTAGCCGCGTCACCTGCATAGCCTTTTACCGACTGCTCTTTGCTGTCGCGGACATGCAGCTTATCGCTCACGGAGGAGACACCCTCAACGTTCTTCGCGATGGAAACGGCTTTTTCTGCCTGCGCCTGGCTCTCAACAAAACCACTCAGCGTAACGACTTTATCGTCGGTTTTAACCGAGATATCGGTGCTTTTAACGGTTTCGTCATCTACCAGCGCGGCTTTAACTTTTGCGGTAATACCGCTGTCATCCATGAAGTTACCGACTTTATCTACAGAGTTATCGATTTTTTGCCCTGCGCTGTCTGCCGTAGCGTGCGCTTTATCTGTAGTCGTGCTTTCAGCAAACGCTGAAGAACCAGCCATTACAGAGCCCAACATTACCGCCAGCAGAGTTTTAGAAATCTTAGTCTTATTCATCGATTTATTCCTTTTTGGTTTGCTCATAATTTGAGCTTTTCGTCACACCAAGGCGGCTGTCAGTCACGCTAACGTGGCCTTTACCGTTGTCTTCTGATGAAGACCGGGTTACCGCTTCCCACCGGTGTGTCGAATTAAGTCAGTGTTAAATTTTGCAATGACGCTAAACTTTTGGATTTACATCCGCGATTGAGTTCATTGCTGGTGTTTATGACCACTCAACATGTCATCACAGTGTTAAATATAGATCACAATGATAAAAACGCCTGGAAAGCTGGTGGAAAAAACACCAACAACGCGCAAAAAGCGGGAAATTAAGAGGAATCCGCAAGGGACTAATATGACAGGGAAATCAGGGAAAATGAGGCAGGACGCGCCTGCTGGCGCGCCCTGTTTAAGGATTAATGCTCGCGGGTTTTGCGGAACTGCACGTCAGGATAACGTTCCTGGGTGAGGTTCAGGTTGACCATCGTCGGCGCGATGTAAGCCAGGTTATCTCCACCATCCAGCGCCAGCTGCACTTCGTTCTTACGTTTGAACTCTTCAAACTTCTTCACGTCGTTGCACTCAACCCAGCGCGCGGTCGAGACGTTAACCGATTCGTAAATCGCTTCCACGTTGTATTCGCTCTTCAGACGCGCCACTACCACGTCAAATTGCAGCACACCGACCGCACCAACAATCAGATCGTTATTAGCGATCGGGCGGAACACCTGCACCGCGCCCTCTTCTGAAAGCTGTACCAGCCCTTTAAGCAGCTGTTTTTGCTTCAGCGGATCGCGCAGGCGGATGCGGCGGAACAGCTCTGGCGCGAAGTTCGGAATACCGGTGAACTTCATGGTTTCACCCTGGGTAAAGGTGTCGCCGATCTGAATGGTGCCGTGATTGTGCAGGCCGATGATGTCGCCCGGATACGCTTCTTCAACGTGGGCGCGGTCGCCCGCCATAAAGGTCAGGGCGTCAGAGATGACGACATCTTTACCGGTGCGCACCTGACGCAGCTTCATGCCTTTCTCGTAGCGCCCGGACACCACGCGCATGAACGCAACGCGGTCGCGGTGTTTCGGATCCATGTTGGCCTGGATTTTAAACACGAAGCCGCTGAACTTATCTTCCTCGGCTTTCACTTCACGGGTATCGGTTTTACGCGGCATCGGCGCAGGCGCCCACTCCACGAGACCGTCCAGCATGTGGTCAACGCCGAAGTTGCCCAGCGCGGTTCCGAAGAACACCGGGGTGATTTCGCCGCTCAGGAACAGTTCCTTGTCGAACTCGTGTGAGGCACCCTGCACCAGCTCCAGCTCGTCGCGCAGCTGGGCTGCCAGCTCTTCGCCCACGGCGGCATCCAGCTCCGGGTTATTCAGCCCTTTGACGATACGCACTTCCTGAATGGTGTGACCTTTACCGGTCTGGTAGAGGTAGGTTTCGTCTTTATACAGGTGGTAAACACCTTTAAACAGCTTGCCGCAGCCAATCGGCCAGGTGATGGGGGCGCAGGCGATTTTCAGCTCGCTCTCCACTTCATCCAGCAGCTCCATCGGGTCGCGGATATCGCGGTCAAGTTTGTTCATGAAGGTCAGGATCGGCGTATCGCGCAGACGGGTAACTTCCATCAGCTTGCGGGTACGATCCTCAACCCCTTTCGCGGCGTCGATGACCATCAGGCAGCAGTCGACCGCGGTCAGGGTACGGTAGGTATCTTCCGAGAAGTCTTCGTGCCCCGGGGTATCAAGCAGGTTCACCAGGCTTTCTTTATACGGGAACTGCATCACCGAGGTGGTAATCGAGATACCACGCTGCTTTTCCATCTC
Organism: Siccibacter colletis; assembly: GCF_025914095.1. NCBI lineage: Bacteria > Pseudomonadati > Pseudomonadota > Gammaproteobacteria > Enterobacterales > Enterobacteriaceae > Siccibacter > Siccibacter colletis. The sequence goes on from NZ_CP074352.1 coordinate 3,458,745, forward strand.
CATCCAGTCGGATTTCGCATGCTGGCTGGAGCCGCGGCCTTTTACCGTACCGGCAGTCTGAATAGCCTGTCCGAACAGCAACACTTTTTCAGTGATGGTGGTTTTACCGGCATCGGGGTGCGAGATAATGGCAAACGTGCGGCGTTTGGCCACCTCTTGTACATAAGGAGACAACGTCATGATTTTGATCTTCTGTGTCTGCGCGCGGGCAGCCCCGCGCGACGGGTGATTCGAAATTTGCGGCTATTGTACTCAAGAGCTATTGGCAGACAATCAATGTTTACACAGGCGCTGCTCCAGTTCGCTTAACGAGGTGACTTGCCAGGTCGGGGCAATGCCCGGCGGCAGTTCGCGACCATGCGGGTTAAGCCAGCAGGTAGCAAACCCGGCATTCATGCCGCCCAGAATATCAGACTCTGCGGTGTCGCCCACCATCAGCACGCGGTCGCGCGATGGATTGCCCATTTTTTCCAGCGCGTAATCAAACACTCTGCGATCCGGCTTGGCGGCCCCTACCTCTTCAGAAATGACCAGCAGGTCGAAGTAGTCGCGAAAACCGGTGCGCTCCAGGCGGATTTGTTGCAGCGCGGTAAAGCCGTTGGTGATGATGCCGAGCTTTACCTTGCCGTGCAGCATGTCGAGCAGCGAGCGGGCGCCGGGCAGCGGGGCGCAGATCTCCGCCATCGCATTTAAAAAGGCGCTGTTGAGGTCGCTGGCACCGACGTTGAGCCTGTCGGCCCAGCCCTGAAAACGCTGATGCTGAAGCTGGAGCGCGTTGATGGTGCCGTTCTGGTAATCAACCCACAGCGGCTTATTCACCGCCTGGTAATCCTGATAATCCTCAGCGGTGAAGGTCACGCTGTAGTCCAGAAACATCCGCTGTAAGCCGCCAAAAGCGTCAAAGGTAAACAGCGTTTCGTCAGCATCAAACAGAATCCAGTCCCAGTTCATTACATCACCTTTTTTATGATTTCACCCCAGCGGCAGCGCCATCACGATGGCGTCTTCACGTCCGCTGGCAGTGGGATAGTAATTGCGGCGAATCGTCGCCTCGTTAAAGCCCAGGCTTTCATACAGCGCGATGGCGGGTGCGTTGGAGGCTCGCACTTCCAGCCAGAGCGTGAACACATCACGCTGCTCCAGCGTCTGAATCAGGTGCTCAAGCAGTTCCCGCCCGAAACCGCGGCGCTGGTAAGCCGGGTCAACCGCGATGTTAAACAGCGTCGCCTCATCCAGCACCACCTGCGTGATAGCAAACGCCGCCAGCGTGCCATCTACGTTCAGCCCCAGATTGAGATAGCGATCGCCCTGGTTGCTGGCGAAGGTCTTTTCACTCCACGGAAACGCATGGCTGCGTTGTTCAATGGCGAAGGCCGCAGCCAGGTCACTCGGGGTGAGTAAGGAAATCGTGTTCATGTTCGCAAATTTGTCGCCATAGCGCAGCCCGGGCCGGCGCGCTGTGCTGAAGGTCAGTAAAGGTGGGTGACAGAAGCTGCGCACCGTGCAGTACCGGGGCGTCGTCGACCCCAAGACACCAGGTGGCACAGCGGCGGTCGTCATCCTCGGGCAGCATCGCCGCGCGTTCGGGCGTGAGCTGCAACACCTGATCCGGGCTTAAGGTCATCGCGCGCAGAATATCCTGCAACAGCGGCTCGGTCAGCGGCGGCGGTGCATCTGCCACCATCACCAGACGAATATGGGCCGGCAACGTGATGGCGATTTCCCCCTGCAACACGGCAGGACGGCGCAGCGCCCACTGCGTGATACCCAGCTGTTGAAGCTGCCAGTCGCGTCGGGATGTCATCGCGAAACCCTCTCATTTAACAGGGGCGCAAATATAGCAAATCCGCGCTTTACGCGCCATCAATGCCTCCCGGCGGCGATTGCGGTGCGAAGAGCGCTGCAGGGACGTGCTGAACAGGTTATAATCCGCGGCCTGATTGAGAAGGAGTGTTTTCATGTCTGCTTTTACCCCGGCGAGTGAAGTTCTGCTGCGCCACAGTGATGATTTCGAAGCGAGCCGCATTCTGTTTGCCGGCGATCTGCAGGACGACCTGCCCGCCCGACTGGATACCGCCGCCAGCCGCGTTCATACGCAGCAGTACCATCACTGGCAGGTTCTCAGCCGCCAGATGGGCGAGCGCGCCAGTTATAGCCTGGTCGCGGATGCCGCCGCAGTGGGTGACAGCGACACGCTCATTTATTACTGGCCGAAAAACAAGCCGGAAGCGCTGTTCCAGCTGACCAACCTGCTCTCCCTGCTGCCGATCGGCTGCGATATTTTCGTGGTTGGCGAGAACCGCAGCGGCGTGCGCAGCGCCGAGCAGATGCTGGAACAGTACGCGCCGATGAATAAGATCGACAGCGCGCGCCGCTGTGGCCTCTATCATGGACGTCTTGAGACGAAGCCAGCATTCAATGCGGATGGCGCCTGGGGCGAGTACCAGCACGACGGTCTGACCATCAAAACCCTGCCGGGCGTGTTCAGCCGCGACGGGCTGGATGTCGGTAGCCAACTGCTGCTCTCCACCTTAACGCCGCACACCAAAGGCAAAGTGCTGGACGTCGGCTGCGGTGCCGGCGTGCTCTCCGTGACCCTTGCCAGCCACTCGCCGAAAGTGCGTCTCACCCTGTGCGACGTCAGCGCCGCAGCGGTGGAAGCGAGCCGCGCCACGCTTGCCGCGAACGGTATCGAAGGCGAGGTGCTTGCCAGCGATGTGTTCTCGGATATCACCGGGCGCTTCGATATGATCATCTCTAACCCGCCGTTCCACGACGGGATGCAGACCAGCCTTGACGCTGCGCAAACCCTAATCCGCGGTGCGGTGCGTCATCTGAATATCGGCGGCGAGCTGCGCATCGTGGCCAACGCCTTCCTGCCTTATCCGCAGGTGCTCGACGAGGCCTTCGGCAATCACGAAGTGATGGCGCAAACCGGCCGCTTCAAAGTGTACCGTGCAGTAATGGGCCGTAAGGCAAAACGCTAAGCGCGTGAACCGAAACGCCGCTTTTTAAAGCAGTCAGAAAAGCGGCGTTAAATTAACTGTTGACGTGCATCAGAAAACATCTAGAATGCGCCTCCGTGGTTGCAATACTTCTTATGTATTGCTGGTATGCGACGGTGGCGGAATTGGTAGACGCGCTAGCTTCAGGTGTTAGTGTCCTAACGGACGTGAGGGTTCAAGTCCCTCCCCTCGCACCAAAAGACCACAAGATATCTCTCGCACCGGGCGACGGTGGCGGAATTGGTAGACGCGCTAGCTTCAGGTGTTAGTGTCTTAACGGACGTGAGGGTTCAAGTCCCTCCCCTCGCACCAATGCGATGACGATATCAGAAAAAAGAAATGCGACGGTGGCGGAATTGGTAGACGCGCTAGCTTCAGGTGTTAGTGTCCTAACGGACGTGAGGGTTCAAGTCCCTCCCCTCGCACCACTTCTAAAGTGGTTTTCTTAAAGTAACCTTCCGGTAGTTCCTCTGTTTTATCCCTGTTGAGCTTTCAAACGTTTATCCCAGTGATTTTTATCGTCATCATGGCGCTATCTTCATGATCGCCAGCATCATGGCGCTGGCAAACGCGATGCATGACGGCAACAACACATAGTGGCGCAGCCGCTTGTGATACAGCATCCCCGCCGTCGCCAGCAAACCCAGCACCACTACCACGCGCCACTGCGCAAACGTCAGATCGCCCAGCGCCAGCGCGGCCACCAGCGATGCCGGCAACAACACTCCCCATCCACTTTCAAGCGTTCTCTGCAACATGGCACGCCCTTTCACAACGATAATGATAACCAATATCATATGATAAATTTTCTCATTATCAAGTTATTGTTATCAGACTATTGGCTAAAGTTTGCGCATAGCGGATGACAGGGATTTCAGGCGGTGTTAGATTGAGCGCCAAAATATATTCTTCTGAATTTTTTGGTGCGTAATACGCGCACTATTATTGGCGTTATTTTCTTATTGGTATCACTCACACAATATTATCCTGCTGGTAAGTAACGATATTTATGACCCTGAGTTCCTGGCATTCCCTGACGCACGAGAAATACCGTCTGTCGCTGCGTCTGTTTCTGATCCTCAACGCGCTCTCTGCCACTTTCAGTATGATCAGTCCGCTGTATCACGTGCATTATGTCGCCCCACCCATTCTGCTGATTGGCTTGCTGAGTAGCGCCCTGCTGGTTGTTAACGGATTAAATAAAAAAGCAAAAATCGATATTCGCATTATTGCCTTTCTGTTTGGTTCGCTGTGGGCCTGGCATATTGCGAATAAAAGCGGTGTGGTTCCGGATTTTCACTCCAGCTATATAATGATCGCCCTGTTAAGCGTGCTGTTTATTGGCGCCATTGCTTTTACTCATCATCTCAGCGCCTTTGCGTTACATAGCCTGCCGGTGTTCTGCACGGTGATGTGGATTGACCGCGGCGAGCACTGGTTGCAAGTGCTCTATTCGCTCATTGTTCCTGTGGCGGGTATCGCTATTCAGCATCGCATTCAGACCCGCAACGACAGCTTTGCTCAGGGCTTAATGGCGCAGCTCATCCAGGAGAAAGCCAGGCTGAACGATCTGAGCATGCTTGACCCGCTGACCGGCCTGTATAACCGCCGCGGCTTCGATGCCCGATTCGACACCCTGCTCGCCTCCGGCAGCAAAGGCCATCATCTGCTGCTGCTGGATATCGATCACTTCAAAGCCTATAACGACCATTACGGCCATATGATGGGCGATCAGGCGTTGATCCGCGTCTCCGCCGCCATTCGCGATGCGGTGCGATCCCGGGATATTGTCGTCCGCTACGGTGGAGAAGAGTTTCTGGTCATTATTACCAGCACCACGCCAGAGCTGGCCCGGGACGCCGCCGAGCGTATCCGCCAGCGGGTGTACGATTTGCGCATTCCGCATATGTTTAATCACAGCGTGGCGACGCATGTCACGGTGAGTATTGGTCTCGCCCCGCTGACCGAAGAAGGCATTGAGGCCGCGCTGGAAAAAGCAGACCGCGCGCTCTACAGCGCAAAACATCGGGGCCGCAACCACATCCTCACCAGCGACGACGTCAAAGCCGCCTGACGTTTTCCGGCGGTTAACTCACATGCGCACGGAATTTACTTGCTATCGATAACCTCTATAGTTAGGATTGGCAATCATTATCATTTAGATTACCGCTAACGTTGCGCTATGGCTTATCGCATAACTCAGATCGTTGATAACCTCGTCTGGCAGCCGGGTATTGTCGCCCCGCAGCCCGGGCTATCCACGATCTTACGCGAGCTGTTTACCGCGCAGCGTCCCTACTTCAACGACATCATCAAGCTGGATGAACCGTCGCCGCGTGATGCGCTGACGCTGTCCCAGTGGTCGCGCCCGGCCACGCTGACCAGCCTGATGGCCAGCTACTCCGACCATATCTACCGTAATCAGCCGACCCTCTCGCGGGAGAACAAGCCGCTGAAATCGCTCTGGGCGCAGTGGTATATCGGTCTGATGGTGCCGCCGGTGCTGCTGGCGCTGTTAACGCAGAGCCAGGCACTGGATGTGGCCCCGGAACACTTTCACGTCGAATTTCATGAAACCGGCCGCGCAGCCTGCTTCTGGATTGATGTGCATGAAGATCGCGATGCCACGCCGCTGACGCCCCGCGAGCGGGTTGAGAAACTGGTGACCGACGGCATTGCGCCTGTTATCGCTGCGCTGGAGGCCTCCGGCGATATCAACGGTAAGCTTATCTGGAGCAACACCGGCTATCTGATCAACTGGTTCCTCGGCGAGATGAAAGCGGTAATCGGCGACGAAACCGCTGACGCGCTGCGCCATACCTGCTTCTTTGAAAAACAGCTGCTGAATGGCGATGATAACCCGCTCTACCGCACGGTAGTGCTGCGCGATGGGCTACTGGTGCGTCGTACCTGTTGTCAGCGCTATCGCCTGCCGGACGTCGTCCAGTGCGGCGACTGCACGCTGAAATAGCGTGTCACCCCCCGTAAAAAACCACCCCGCAGGGTGGTTTTTTATGCCTGAAACGCCGGAGCGTTACGCCACCTGCTGTTCCTCTGCTGCGGCTTTTTCCGCTTCCGCCGCCTCCTGCGCCAGCAGCTGCTTCTCATACACTTTAAAGAACGGGAAGTAGATCACCGCCGAGACCACCGCCAGCACTACCACCAGCAGTGCAGCGCGGAAATCCCAGCCCAGCGCCCATGCCGCACCAACCGGCGCCGGGGCGGTCCAGGGCACCACGGAAATGACCCGGCCTATCAGATCCAGCTTCATTACCCCCCAGGCGAGCACCGCATTGACCATCGGTGCTAACAGGAACGGAATAAAGAACACCGGGTTCATCACGATAGGCGTCCCGAAAATCACCGGCTCGTTGATATTGAAAATGCTGGGCACCACGCTCAACCGCCCAATTGAGCGCAGATGTGCCGAGCGGCTGCGCAAATAGCAGAGCACCAGCCCCATCGTCGCCCCCGAGCCGCCTACCACAATAAAGAAGGTCCAGAACGCTTCCATAAAGATATGCGGCAGCGGTGCGCCCTGCGCCAGCGCGCTCTGGTTTGCCCCGAGGTTGGTCAACCAGAACATCTGCAGCATGCCTGAGACAATCGCCGCGCCGTGAATGCCGGCGAACCACAGCAGGTGACCGATCAGCACCGCCAGCAGAATGGCCGGCAGCGAATCAGCCGCAGAGACCAGTGGTTTGAAGATCGCCATAATGGCCTGCGGGATCAGCATATCGAACTGAGACTGGATCAGCAGGCTGAGCGGATAGAGCGTCAGAACCACCACCAGCACCGGGATCAATAGATCGAAGGAGTTCTTGATCATCGGCGGGACTTCATCCGGCAAGCGGATCCCGATGTTATGCGCCTTCAGGAAACGCATCATCTCAACGCAGTAGATAGCCACCAGGATCGCCGTGAAGATTCCGGTGCCGCCAAGACTGTCCACCGGCAGCGCGCCGTTGGTTTTCGGTGCCGCCACCAGCATAAAGGCCATCAACGACAGCATGGCGCACATAAAGGGATCGAGCGCGTGGGATTTCACATAATGCTTGCCGAGGTTATACGCGATAGCCGCACAGATATAGATCGACATGATCCCCATCGTCATATCAAACGGCGTGAGTATCTGTCCTTCAAACTGTTTCGCCAGATCGAGCCAGGCGCGGGCAAATCCCCAGGTGGTGGTGGGTGAAAACGGCGGGTAGGCAAATACCAGTAAAAAGGAGCCAACGATCATAAATGGCATCGCGGAAATAAACCCGTCGCGGATCGCCATCACGTGACGCTGAGCGGAAATACGCCCTGCAACCGGACTGACGTAATTTTCAACGAAACGGAAAATAACATTAAATGCAGCATGATTGGCAGACATAATGACTCTCCTGTCAGGCGACGAATTGCGGGACGCCGGCGACATTATTTTCGCTGTGCGTCATTTTATTATTACCAGCTGGCAACGCCGCAAAGGCGATCGCCGTTTTTGCCGGCGTAATATCGGTATCTGCTGGACTGGAAATATGTCGTCGCGCTGATATACAGCCGTGAGAGAGAAAAGCTGACGTGATAACCGGACGGCGTTCAGACGTATTAACGTGACGCGCATACGTTTTCACCTTCGGCCTTAGTGTGTTCACGCCCACGCTGGCAAACCTGCCAGCGGCACAGCACAACAGGATACGCTTCATAGACGACTCTTATTATTGGGTAGGAGGTTACGGGTTCAGTATTATGCTGCGCCTGAGACACTGCAACCGGTTACAGTAACCGGTTTCTGTGATTGTGAAGGAGATCCAGAAAAAGCCCGTCGGGCCAGGAATGCATGAAGAAGTTTACAGCGCGCGTCACGCTGTGCCAGATTTAGCACAGAATCAGCCTGGAGAAAGAAATGAGTCTGGAATCTGTACGCCAGTTTTTTGCCGAGCACGCCCCCGATATCGACATTATCGAGTTGAACCAGAGTACGGCTACGGTTGCGCTTGCCGCTAGCGCGCACAACGTAGAGCCGGGGCAGATTGCGAAAACGCTGTCGCTGAAGGTGAAGAACGACATTGTTCTGGTGGTTGCTAAAGGCGACGCCCGCCTTGATAACAAGAAGCTTAAAACGGTATTTGGTGCCAAAGCGCGCATGTTGAGCTGCGATGAGGTGGTCACCTGGACCGGGCACCCGGTCGGCGGCGTCTGCCCGTTCGGACTGGAAAATCCGTTGAAGGTTTACTGTGACGTGTCGCTAAAACAGTATCAGGAAGTGCTACCGGCTGCAGGTGCCATCCACAGCGCGGTACGTATCTCCCCGGAGCGTATGGCCTCGCTAACCCAGGCCAGCTGGATTGACGTCTGCCAGTAACCGCTGCCGCCCCGCCTGACGATATGATTACGGCACATTACCGCGCCTGTGCCGTTGATTACGCCCCCACCCCGGGTGCCGTATCCTTTGGCACCGGCATCAGGCTGAGCATCTTCATGCCTTCGGCGCTGTTAATCCAGGCAAACATTTCCGCATTGCTGCGCAGCGCCAGCCTGCGCATCGCGCTATTTTTCTGCGCGCTGATGGTCTTATTGCTTTTCTTCAGCATTACCGCTATCTGGTTGATACACCAGCCTTTACCTAGCAGGCGCAGCACCTGCCGTTCTGAAATTGTCAGCTTCACCTGACGATGGGTGGCGTTCATGCTGGCCTGCCAGAGCGGTGAAGCGAGGGTTTTACTGATCAGCTCCGGCGCTTCATCGCCGTTGCGTATGGCTTTGATGATGTTCTCAATTGGCTCCACGCGCGACAGCAGCGTACAGCCCGGGCGCATCAGTAACTCAACGGCAATGGGATAGCATTCAGGGGGAACAAAAAAGATGCAGCGTGTGGCATGGGCAGTCAGCAGTGAATAGTAGTGACGGCAGGCCTGACGGGCATTGCCGGATTCTGCACACAGATCGGCGATGATATAATCCGCCTGACGAAACTGCAGCGGATTTAATTCATGGCTGTAATGCAGGAAATTAATAGCCGTTTCCGGGAAATAATCGTGAATGATATTTTGCAATCCACTTTGTACTAATGGGATCTGACTGATGATTACCGCGGTGCTTTTTCGTCCTTTGGGCATAGCGTCCTTCCCTGTATTTGTCAGCTAACGCTGGCTAACGTCAGCGTTAATCCGTTATTACTGCTACCGGTAAAAATCCCGTGAATAATAACGGTGGGACAGTCGGTGAATGGTCGCTATTTTATATTCATCCTGACCGTAATTTACCCAGCGAAATATCTGAAAAAATTACGGCAATAAATATCGCACTGCGTTGACGCATATATTTTCCTGCCTGACCCTGGTTAACAAGCGCCGTTCCGGGATAATAACTGCATAAAACTTGATCTGACCCCGGTCTGGCGCGATGTCGCCCTGTGTTAAAACTGAAGGCCTTTTGAGTTGTCTGTGGAAGACGTTATGCCGGACCACGCCTTGCAGCGGGATGTCACCCGCTTATGTATTCAGTGCGCCATCTTACTGCTGCAGCACGGTGCGGAGAGCGCGCTGGTGGAAGAGCTTTCCACCCGGCTGGGTAAAGCGCTGGGAATGGAGAGCGTGGAGAGTTCAATTTCAGCTAACGCCATTGTCCTTACCACCATCCGGCACGGCCGCTGCCTGACGTCAACGCGCAAGAATCACGACCGCGGCATCAATATGCACGTGGTGACCCAGGTCCAGCATATTGTCATTATGACGGAGCACGCCCTACTGGGCCCCCACGAGGTGCAGAAACGGCTCGCGCATATCCGGCCTTTTCGCTATCCGCGCTGGCAGGTAGTGGGCATGGTCGGCCTTTCCTGCGCCTGCTTCTGCAAGCTGAACAACGGCGGCTGGGACGGCGCGGCGGTGGCGTTTCTCGCCAGCAGTATCGCCATGTATGTGCGCCAGCTCCTGACGCACCGCCAGATGCATCCGCAGATTAATTTTTGCCTGACCGCGTTTGTCGCTACATCGGTGTCCGGCCTGCTGCTGACGCTACCGGTGTTGCATAACACCTCGACCATCGCGATGGCCGCCAGCGTCCTGCTGCTGGTGCCGGGGTTTCCGCTGATTAATGCCGTGGCGGATATGTTCAAAGGCCACATTAACACCGGCCTGGCACGCTGGGCGATGGCGAGCCTGCTGACGCTTGCCACCTGTATCGGCGTGGTGATGGCGCTGTCGCTGTGGGGGCTTCGCGGATGGGCGTAATCAACGCGCTGTTCAGCCTGGCGCAGGACATGCTGCTGTCGGCGATCCCGGCGCTGGGATTTGCCATGGTATTTAACGTTCCGTCCCGGGCGCTGGCCTGGTGCGCCCTGCTCGGTGCCATTGGTCACGGTAGCCGCACCGTGCTGCTGAGCATGGGGGTGAATATCGAATACAGCTCGTTTATCGCCGCGATGCTGGTCGGCAGCCTCGGTATTCAGTGGTCACGCTGGTATCTGGCCCATCCGAAGGTCTTTACCGTGGCAGCGGTGATCCCGATGTTTCCCGGTATCTCCGCCTACAGTGCGATGATTGCAGCGGTGAAACTGGCGCACTTCGGCTACAGTGAAGTGCTGATGGCGTCGCTGGTAATCAACTTTTTGAAAGCGGCGTTTATCGTGGCCGCCCTGTCGATTGGCCTGTCATTGCCGGGTCTATGGCTCTACCGCAAACGCCCGCGCGTGTGAAGCTAAAAATATTTCTTGCAATTAAATTGCGCACTACCTATATTCATCATCATGAAGACGACACCGAAACAAGACACCGCGCAGACGCTTCCGGTCGATGATCAGCTCTGTTTTGCGCTGTACTCCACCAGCCTGGCGCTGAATAAGCTCTATCGCCAGCTGCTGGCACCGCTGGAACTCACCTATCCGCAGTATCTGGTGATGCTGGTGCTGTGGGAGAAAGATGACATTACGGTATCGGAAATCGGCGAACGGTTGTTCCTGGACTCCGCCACGCTGACGCCGCTGCTGAAACGTCTTGAAGCTGCCGGGCTGCTGCGCCGCCTGCGTTCTCGTCAGGATGAGCGTCAGGTTGCAGTCACGCTCACTGAGGCCGGCCAGGCGCTGAAAGCAAAAGCCGTGGGCATCCCGGAATCGATTCGCTGTGCGGCTTCCTGCGATATGGACAGCCTGATGACCATGAAAACGCAGCTGGAAGCGTTTCGCGATAACCTGAATAAGTCGTAAAACGTCACCCTACGGGGTGACAAAAAAACCGCATATAAATAGCGCGCTATTGCATAGCGCTTGATAAACAATGAGGAACCTGCCATGTCTTTAGAAAAAGTGATCTATCGCGCCAAAGCCAAAGCGACCGGAGGCCGTGACGGCCGCGCCACCTCCTCTGACGGTGTGCTGGATGTAAAACTGGGCGTCCCGAAAGAGATGGGCGGCATGGGTGGTGAAGTGACTAACCCGGAGCAGCTGTTTGCGGCTGGCTACTCTGCCTGCTTCCTCGGCGCGATGAAATTTGTCTCCGGTCGCGACAAAATCGACATGCCGAAAGACGCCTTTATTGAAGGCGAAGTGGGTATCGGCCCGCTGCCAACCGGCTTTGGTATTGAAGCACAGCTGAACATCCACCTGCCGGGTATGGATGCAGCAGAAGCGAAGAAACTGGTTGATGCGGCGCACATCGTTTGCCCGTACTCCAACGCCACCCGCGGCAACATCGACGTTACCCTGAACATCATTAACTGATGCTTCCCGGCCTCTCGCATTCTGCGAGGGGCCTTCAGCTTCTGCTCAATTCCCCTGCTCCACTGTGCTACTATGAAGGCAATAACGCCCGGCACCGCTGACACCCTCAGTGGCCAGGCTAACGTATTGTTTTCAGAGATAGTTTTTATGTCTTCCAAAATTCTCACCCCGGATATCATCAGCCTGGAAGCGTTTTGCCGCGAACCGCGAGAAGCTCTCGCCCGCGCCGGACAAGGCACGCTGGCGGTGTTCGATCAGAACGCGCCCGCTTTCTATGCCATCAGCGCTGAGCGACTGGCGCATCTGCTGACGCTGGAAGCGCAGCTGGCAAAACCCGCCTCTGACGTTGCGCTGGAAGCGCCGTTCTTTGACGATGCGGCTCCGGCGGCCCCGATCCCGGCACCGATGGGTAAATTCGCCATGTACCAGGGCTGGCAGCCCGATCCGGAGTTCCAGCGCATGGCAGCGCTGTGGGGTATCACCCTCAGCGCGCCGGTAACGCCGGAGGAGCTGTCCTCCTTCGTGACTTACTGGCAGGCGGAAGGCAAAGTGTTCCACCACGTGCAGTGGCAGCAGAAACTGGCGCGCAGCCTGCAGATCGGGCGCGCAAAACCGGGCGCACAGACCCACGACATCAACGCGCTCGGCCAGCCGGATTACAAAGTATTCAAAGGTTTCAGGGGGTAGCGATGAAACAGCCCGCAGATATCATGTCCCGTCTTAAACGCCTGGTGCCGGAAGGCATAGAGCCGGCGTTTAAATCGAGCGAAGAGTGGATGGCCTGGCAGCAGGAAGAGGGTCGCAAACATGCCCTGTCGCTCGAGCGGGAAAACATAGCCAGAAAAATGGAGCGCCAGTTTGGCCGCTCCGGCATCCGCGAGCTGCATCGCGACTGCTCGTTCGAAAACTATGTCGCCACCACCACGCAGCAGAAAATCGTGCGTGAGAAAGCGCGCCTCTACGCCGTGGACTTTGGTAAGACGATGGCCGGTTTTATTTTCTCCGGCAAGCCGGGTACCGGCAAAAACCATCTTGCCGCCGCCATCTGCAACGAGCTGCTGCGCCGCAACAAAACGGTGCTGATTATTTCGGTGGCGGACATCATGTCGGCGATGCGTGAAACCTTTAATAACAGCGATACGGTAAAGACCGAAGAGCGCCTGCTGGACGATCTCAGCCGCGTCGATCTGCTGGTGATCGACGAGATCGGCGTGCAGAACGAATCGCGCTACGAAAAAGTGGTGATCAACCAGATCGTTGATCGTCGCACCTCATCCCGTCGTCCTACCGGTATGCTGACCAACCTCGACGAAGCCGGGATGTATCGTCAGCTGGGGGAACGGGTGATGGATCGGATGAAGCTCGGCAAGAGCCTGAATCTGATCTTCGACTGGGACAGCTACCGCGACAAAATTTACTGAGGATCACCATGACGGCGATAGCACGACACCTTACCGCTGTGGCGCTGGCCGCTGCGATTATCGCTCCGGGCGCGCAGGCTGCCAGCTGGCAGGATCAACTCTCCGCGGCGGCAACGCAGCTGAGTCAAGGTAATGGAACCCAGCAGGACGCCGGATCGCTGACCAGTCTGCTGACGGGCGGCACCCAGGCGCTGGCCGCAGGCTCAATGCCTAACGTGGCGGGCGTGTTTGAGTACTGCGTGAAGCAGAAGCTGCTGATCGCGACCGACCCGGAGAACGTCAGAAATCAGCTGCTGGACAAGCTTGGCCTGAGCACTCCGCAGGAGCAGAGTGAAAAACCGGGTTATCTGGAAGGGTTAACCGGATTGCTGAACACCCGCAACGGCCAACAAATTAATCTGAATACCCTGAGCAACTCGGGCATCGGCAAAAAAATTAAGCTCAAAGCCTGCGATGTCATTCTGAATCAGAGCCTTAGCTTCATCTCTTAGTAAAATGGCGGCCCTGAGGCCGCCACGCTTCTGCTACCTCTACCCTTCATCCCATTCAGGCAGATTTTTTACCCAGACGATAACGCTGGCGATTACTGTGCAGACGTCGCTTATTGCTCTCTTTTCTGTGCATAACGAAACAAAAAATAGCGAACGCAAAGAGCACGATAAAACCAAATACATATACGATCATGATCTTTTCTTTTAATGGATGGTGGGGGGTTAACGCATCGATAGTTCGGTAATCCCGCGCTGTGTAAGCGAGTTACCAGGATATATTATCGCGTTAAGGCACATAAGTTAAATCATGAAAGGTAAAAATATTTTTGTTTAAATTCAGCAATATTTACATTGCGCCCTGTAAAAAAGCAGCATTAACCACCATAAGCGGATTGAAGTAAGCATTTTTGTAAGGTTTATGGTGCGGAATTAAAGCAGAGATGATGCGACCAGGGTCAAATAATCACATTAATAAACTAATTCTGAACGAAAACACACTTTGATGACACTAGAATTGCAGGGTTGTGGCAGTGCCATTACAGTACGCGCACATAAAACGCATCCCGGCAGGCGCAGCCTGTTTACTGAGAGGATCAGGCGTTGTCAGAGTTGCTTTCGTTTACGCTGTTTATCGCCTCGGTGGCGATATATGCCTTTAAAGCAGGCCGTAATACTTTCTGGTTCATCGCCACGCTGCTGGTGCTGGGCCTGTGCGTCATTTTAAATATCACCCTCTATGCCAGTAACTATTTTACCGGTGAAGGCATCACCGATGCCGTACTCTATACCCTGACCAGTAGCCTGACCGGCGCTGGCATCAGTAAATACCTGCTTCCCGGCGCCGGCATTGCCGTGGCGCTGGTCGCCGTATTTGGCGCTCTGGCGTGGATACTGCGCCGCCGTCGGCATCACCCCGGCCACTATGGCTACAGCGTGCTGGCCCTGGTACTGGCGCTGGCCTCTGTGGATGCCAGCCCGGCGTTTCAGCAGATTACCGACCTGGTGAAATCCCAGACCCGGGACGGCGATCCCGATTTCAGCGCCTGGTATAAAGAGCCGCGCGCAACCATTGAGAACCCGAAGCTCAACCTGGTCTACATCTACGCCGAAAGCCTGGAGCGTACGTATTTTGACGATGCCGCCTTCCCGCAGCTGGCCCCGGAACTGGGGGCGCTGAAAAACAGCGGCATCGATTTCAGCCATACCGCCCAGCTGCCCGGCACCGATTACACCATCGCCGGCATGGTGGCCTCCCAGTGCGGCATTCCGCTGTTCGCCCCGTTCGAAGGCAACGCCTCGGCCTCGGTCTCCAGCTTCTTCCCGCAGAACGTCTGCCTGGGCGATATCCTCAAGAACTCCGGCTACGAAAACTACTTTATGCAGGGAGCGAACCTGCGCTTCGCCGGGAAAGACGTGTTCCTGAAATCTCACGGCTTCGACCACCTGTACGGTGCCGAGGAGCTGAAAAGCGTGGTCGCCGACCCGGCTTACCGCAACGACTGGGGTTTCTACGATGACACGGTGCTGGACGAAGTGTGGAAGACCTACCAGAAACTCTCTTCAGAAGGGAAACGCTTCTCGCTGTTTACCCTGACGGTAGACACCCACCACCCGGACGGTTTTATCTCCCGCACCTGTAAACGCAAAAGCTACAGCATCGACGATAAGCCGAACCAGTCATTCAGCGCGGTGACCTGTAGCCAGGAGCACATCGCGGCGCTGATCGAGAAAATCAAAGCCTCGCCGTGGTTTAAAGACACGGTGATCGTGGTCTCTTCGGATCATCTGGCGATGAACAACACCGCGTGGAAATACCTGACGAAGCAGGATCGCAACAACCTGTTCTTCGTGCTGCGCGGTGACCAGCCGCAGCAGGATCTGGTGGCGGTGAAACGCAACACCATGGACAACGGCGCGACGGTGCTGGATATGCTCGGCGGCGATAACTTCATCGGCCTCGGTCGCAGCAGCCTCTCCGGGCAGTCGCTCTCTGAGGTGTTTCTCAACATGAAAGAGAAGGTGCTGGCCTGGAAACCGGACATTATCCGCCTGTGGAAATTCCCGACCCATATCGACGCGTTCACCGTTGATACTGACAAGAAAATGATCGCCTTCTCCGACACCCGTTTCCGCCTGCCGCTGCTGTTGCGGGTATCTGAAACCCGCGTCGAGCCGCTGCCGGAGAGCGAATACTCCGCACCGCTGCGTTTCCAGCTGGCGGATTTCACCCCGCGCGACCGCTTTATCTGGATCGACGCCTGCTACAAAATGGCGCGCCTGTGGCAGCCCGAGCTGTCGCTCTCTACCGACTGGTGCGTCGCCCAGGGTCAGCTCGGCGGTAAGCAGCAGGTGCAGCGCGTGGATAGCGCCCGCTGGCGTGGCAACGCCGCGTTTACCCAGAGCGTTATCGATACCGCCCGCTATCAGCACAACGTCGATGCCCTGAAAGTGGTGGATAACGACATCCGCTATAAAGCCGACAGCTTCGTATTCAACGTGGCCGGCGCGCCGGAAGAGGTGAAGCAGTTCAGCGGTATTTCGCGTCCGGAATCCTGGGGCCGCTGGTCCAACGCCCAGCTTGGCGACGAGGTGAAAATTGAATACCGCACGTCGCTGCCGGAGAAGTTCGATCTGGTGATCACCGCCAAAGCCTATGGCCCGAATGCCGGTAAACCTGTCCCGGTGCGGGTCGGTAAAAGCGAGCAGACGCTGACGCTCTCGGATGAGGTCACGACCACCATCCTGCACTTCGATAATCCGACGCGCAGCAACACTCTGACCATCACGCCGCCGGACCCGCAGGTGACCAACGAGGGCAACATTCTCGGGCACGCCCCGCGCCAGCTGGGTATCGGCATGGTGGATATCAAGGTGGTGGCCCGCAACGGATAACGCCCTTCCCTCTCTTAGCGGGAGAGGGGCGATGGAACTTTTTCCCCTCCTCGTCCACACAAGGATCTTCATCCACGAGGAGGGTCACCGATGCGCCTTTCTGGTTTTTCACCATCCACCTTTACTGCCCCTCGCGATGCCGGTCTGCCCGGCAAAGGGGACCCGGCAGCACGCCTGCCCGATGCCAAAAGCACGGGGAGCAATCCGCTGTCAGCCATGATGCCGCTGGCACCGGGGCAGATGCAGACCCCAACCATGCCGGGCAACAACACGCCGCCGCTCGATCAGCTGTTTGTCGGCCTGATTACCAGCCTGCTGAGTGGCCTGAACGGCCCGTCTGAATCAGCCCAGCCGCAGCCCCAGGCCACTACGCCGCAGGCCGCGCCAGGCGAGATGCCGTTTGAAGAGGTGGTCTCTACGCTCGGCCGCAACGAAAACCTGCTGAAGAAGCCGCTGGACCGCGAAGGCATTGAGAAGCTACGCGATGACCCTGCCACGCCCAGCGACGCCCGAAAAGCCCTGGATGCGCTGGTGAAAAATCCGGAGATGTTCGCTGCCATCGACCCGGCGAAAAACGGCAAAACCGACGGCAAGATCAGCTCCAAAGACATTCGCGCCTGGCAGGAACTCCCGGCGATGCGGCAGTACGCCGATGCGAAAGCCGAAACCTATACCCATGACTACGTGCCGTCGGATGCCAGACCCGGCTCTCCGGCCCGCGAGATGTCCGGCAATGACGCCATGCGCGAGCTCTATCTCTACTCGGAAAGCCTGCCGAAAAAGGTCAATCTGGAAACCCTGCAGAAGATTGCCGATGGCTCCCAGGATATGGGCAAGTGCCCGCCGCAGGTCGCCGCCGCGGCAAAGTATTTCACGAATAACCCCGGTGAATGGCAAAAATTCACCGGGAAAAACGATCCCAATGCCTCCGTGTCCCGCGACCGCCTGTGTGACCTGGCGGCACAGAACGTGCAGCTGTCGCCGCAGGAGAATAAGGCGCTGGAAACCATTCAGAACAACAAGGACATCTTCTTCAAGGGCGGCGGCATCAAGCCCGGCAAGCTCGCAGACATCGCCAACGATCCGAAGAACAGCCAGGAGGTGCGCGATGCCGCCAACCTGCTCAGCCAGCCGAACTCAATGCTGTTCTCGATGCTGGATAACGGCAAGCACGGCGCGGGCGGCAACTTCTTTAACAAGGCCAACGATCGCAATATCGGCAAGGGCGATCTTGATGCCTTTATCCGCAAAGGCTCAGGCCAGGTCGCCCCGCCACCGCAGCTGGCAAATGCCCCGACCACGCCGCTTGAGATGAGCGCTCAGGAGGATATGGCAGCAGGACAGGAAACCCAGCCGGACCAGAAAAAAGAGAAAGGCGGCGGCATCTTTAAGCTGCTGGATATTCTCGGCTATGTGGCAACCGGCCTCAGCATCCTTATCCCCGGCGTTGGCGCAGCCGGCGTGGCCGCTACGGCAGGACGTGCGGCGATCACCGCTGGCGTGCGCGAAGGGCTGAAACAGGGCGTGAAGGAGGGAGTTCAGGAGGGCGCAGGCCAGGCTGTCAGCGCGGCCCTGACGGCGAAGACCGGTAACCAGGAGATCACCGGCCCGCGCGTCTGGGCACAGGGGTAGTCATGATGGCGGGTGCGCTGCGCTTACCCGCCCTACGATACTCAACGAACGCCGGTCAGCACCCAGGGTGGGTAAGCGTAGCGCACCCACCTTCGGAAAGCCGCAGCGGCGGGTGCGCGGGCTTACCCGCCCTACGATAACTGGCCTTCTCAGCACCCACCTGCCACACACCCACGCATAAAAAAAGGGCGGCTCGCGCCACCCTTTGGTCATCGAGGCAAACCTCAGAAGGTTTCCCAGTTCTCACCGCTGTCGGCAATCACCGGTTTACGGGTGGCCGGTGCCGATGGAGCTTTCGGTGCGCTGAAGGTGCGTACATCCTGACGGGCATCCTGCTTAATGCGGAATACCGCCACGGACTGGGTCAGGCGGCTCGCCTGCTCTTCCAGCGCCGCTGCCGCTGCGGCGGACTCTTCCACCAGCGAGGCGTTCTGCTGGGTGACACGGTCCATCTCGGACACTGCCAGACCCACCTGGTCGATACCGCGGCTCTGCTCATCGGACGCCGAGGCGATCTCGCCCATGATGTCGGTCACGCGGGTTACCGCATTAACGATTTCGCCCATGGTTTCACCGGCGCTTTCTACCAGGGTCGACCCCACGTCTACCTTGCTGACAGAGTCGTCGATCAGGCCTTTGATCTCTTTGGCTGCCTGGGCGCTGCGCTGGGCCAGGTTACGTACTTCACCTGCCACCACCGCAAAACCACGGCCCTGTTCACCAGCACGGGCGGCTTCTACCGCGGCGTTCAGCGCCAGGATGTTGGTCTGGAAGGCAATGCCGTCGATTACGCTGGTGATGTCGGCGATTTTCTGCGAACTGCCGGCGATGTCGCGCATGGTCTGCACCACGTTATCCACCACTTTACCGCCCTTCTGCGCGGTCTCAGAGGCGCTCAGCGCCAGCTGGCTCGCCTGACGGGCGTTTTCGGCGTTCTGCTTCACGGTCGCGGTCAGCTCTTCCATGCTGGCTGCGGTCTCTTCCAGCGAGGCCGCCTGCTGCTCGGTGCGGGAGGAGAGATCGTTGTTACCGGCAGAGATTTCGCTCGCGCCGCTGTAGATAGCATCAGCGCCGCTGCGTACGTCGCTGACGGTGCTGACCAGCTCGCCCTGCATGTGGCGCAGGCCGTCGGCCAGTTTGCCCATCTCGTTGGTGCCGTGCACGTCGATGCCACGCACCAGGTCGCCGCTGGCGATGTGGCGAATGCTGTCGAGCAGACGGTTAAGCGGGGAGATCAGCGCGCTCTGAATACCGAACCACACCGCCACGATCACCGCCAGCACCACTGCCAGCACGCCGATCAGGATCCAGATGGCGAGGTTGTAGGAGCTGTTGCTGCCGTCTACCGCCACCTGATACAGGCTGTCGTTCTGAGAGAGGTAGCTGGTGTAGGCTTTCTCAAAACCATCCTGATAGCTCTGGGTCGGCTGGTCGAAGAACTCGTTGATTTTGCCCGCACCCAGCAGTTGGATCAGCTCGGCCAGCGCGCCGTGGTAGATGTCGTAGTTGCGCTTAATTTCGCGCGCCGCTTCTTCACTCTGACGCGGGTCGCGCGGCAGGGCTTCATAGGCCGCCCACTGGGTTTCAGCCTGTTTCAGCATGCCGCTGGCAGTCTGCATCAGATCCTGAACGGTGGCCCCGCTGCCAATACCGGTCTGATCCATCATGTAGCGGATCCCGGCGCGGTTCAGGGTGTTACGGGTTTGCAACAGGCCAACCCAGCTGCCGTTGAGCGTGGACTGCTGCTCACGGATGGTTTGTAAAACGGTGAAGTTTTCTTTGTCATTCTTAATAGCGTTGAAGAACAAGCCTCCGGACGCCATTTGTAAAATGCCAAATACGGCCAGCACAATAAGTAAGCTGGTGACAATTTTTATACGATTTAACATGGTTTCTCATTCTCTATACGACAGATACCAAGGTTGTCGGCCTGCCATAAGAAAACTTTATATGGGAAGGGTTATTTTCTGCGGGGAAAGTGAGCGCTGAAAAAGTGTTCGCGCTATCGCGGGGTTATTGCTGCCACGCCAGTGCTGGCGCGGCCTGCGGGCTGTCCTCGCACCCTACGCGGCGGGGAAAATTGCTGATAAAAAAGACAGTTATTACGCCGCGCTAAACTTTTAGCCATAACCTTAGCGTTATTTTTTATATACAAGTTTGAATAAATTAAATAACAGAACATTAATGCTTCGCAGTTGATAATTACCGCCGCGAGTTATCGCGCAGGGAAATTAATCATTAATACCTGGTACTGGAAGAATATATTCTCCGCCGGTCGGCGAACCGGCGGAGAGGATTACCCGTTGACGATATAGCGCGTCGCCGCAAAGCGATTCAGGATCAGATGCACCAGAAACACCATGGTCAACGTCAGCAGCAGCGAGGTGGAGACCGAGACAATACGGTAGAGATCGCTGAACACCAGGTCCTGCTCCGGGTGCAGGTTCTGGCCGAACATAATGCCGATGGTGGTCACGCTGGCAAACCCGACTCCCGCCCCGACCTTCTCCATCACGTGCAGGCGCGCGCCAAACCCCAGCCCCAGACCAATCAGCGGCATCATCAGCAGCATATGGCTGCTGTGGTTATAGAGCAGCAGCTGCACCACCAGAATGTACAGGCAGCCGAGCGTCACGCCCACCACGCGCCACAGCGAACTGAGCACCGCGCCGCGGTAGTGCATCGGGAACAGCGTCAGCACCGCGGCCATCAGCGCCGACAGCGAATCGCTGAGGTTGCACACCTGGAACACCACAAACACCATCGTCGCCACGCTGCCGGAGAGCAGCGACTCGTGACGCACCCGGGCGGCGTCTTTCTCAATCACCGGCGGGCGCACCCGCGGCTCGACGTCGGGCAGCAGGTAGTTCATCAGCGCGCTGAGGCACACCGCCATGATGCTGCCTTCGATATTGGAAAACAGCAGCACGTGCCAGTCGTTGGTCGGATAGCTCATAAAGTTGAGCATGGTGGTCTGGCACACCACGCCCATTGAGCCGAACAGGAACAGCGGCCCCTGGCTCATAAAGCGAAAGCGCATCACGTAGAGGGCGAACACCACCAGCGTCATGATCACCGGCCACTGCGAAAGGAAGCCGATGATAAACACCATCTCCACGCAGTTGATCGCCGCGCTGAAGATGAACTGCTTCGCCACGTGGCGGTTAAACACCGGCACCAGCGACAGCAGCATCAGCGGATAGACCACGTAAAACACCCCATACTGGGTGTTGTAGAAGCTGGAGATGCTAAGCGCAATCATGCCGCCAAACACGATGCGCAGCGTCTGGCGGAAGTCGTTGGCGGTGAACACCACGTTGTCGTGCGGCGTAAACACCTGCGCCAGCGTGGTGATGGTGCGGTCTGAGGCGCGCTTAATAAACATAGTGCAGCAGGCTGACCAGATGAATTTGCAGCCCGGAGAAGAAGCTCGCGAACGGCCCTTCGCTGTTATAGAGCTGCACCGTGGCCCGCGCCCCGGTCGGCAGGGTTTTCGGCAGCGGCTGGTCGAGCGCCACGTGAATACGCATCCGCTGAGCGTCGCGCACCCAGCGGTTGGACTCTTCCGGCTGCGAGAGCTGACCATCCACCGCTTCCTGTCCGGCGAGGATACCGGCATCGCTGCTGGTCACATGAGCGTGGAACACCTGTCCCGGCAGGGCATCGAACACCACCGCGGCGTCGGTTCCGGCTACGGTATGACGCAGGCTTTTCTCACGAAAATCGGCCACGATATCGGTTTTGTCATTCACCAGCGCCAGCGCGGCGGAGCCTGCCGACGCATACCAGCCGGGACTGAGCTGGACATTACTCACCGTGCCGTCGGCTTCGGCGCGGATTTTGGTCCAGCCGAGATTGAGCTGCGCCTCTTCCAGCGCGTTACGGTACTTTTGCAGCGTCACGTTGCGGCTGTCGTCGCGTTCGCCGCGGGCAATCGTCAGTTCGCTGATGCTGGCCTCAATGTTGTGCACGGCCTGCTCGCTGGTCTGCCAGGTGGTGCGCACCTTGTCCAGATCCTGCTGCGACACGTTCTGCATGGCGCTCAGCCGCTGGTAGCGGTCGAAGGTCACCTTATCGTTACGGGCGGTAAGATGCGCCGTTTTCAGGTTAGCGCGCGCGGCGGCAAGCTGGGCATCCAGCTGGTCGTTGGAAAGCTGTGCCTGATGCAACGCAATGCGCGCCGCCTCGACTTTATTGACGAACGGCGTGTCGTCCAGCTCAAACAGCAGATCGCCCTGCTTCACCTGGCTGTTGTTGTGCACGTGCACGCGTGCCACATAGCCGGAGACGCGGGCGGACACCGGCGTTACCACGCGCAGCACCGTGGCGTCCGGGGTCAGCGGGATCCAGATATCCGCAACGATAAAGTAGACGAACATCAGCAGAAAACTGCCAATGCTCACCCTTACCCAGCGGGCAAACTTTTGTTCAGGGGTCATCATTTTTTTATTCAGTCTTATTATCTTCTGCGCGGAAGCTCCGCAAATTGCAGGCGAGTTGGTTCAGGGTGGCGCTGAACACGTCCAGTTGTTCGGCAGGAATGTTTTCTGTCAGGCGCTGCTGCCAGGTCTGGATCACCTGATTCAGCGTCTCAAGCACGGCTTGTCCGTCCGTCGTGAGCGCCAGCAGGCGAATGCGCTTGTCATAGGGCGACACGCTGCGCACCAGATAGCCGCGCGCTTCAAGGCAGTTCAGGGTGCGCATCAGCGGCGGCAGCTCAATACCCTGCACCTCCGCCAGCTCGCTGACCGACACGTTGTCTCCCAGCTGATGAAGCTGCATCAGCACCGTCCAGCTCGACTGCGTCAGGCCGGTATCGGTAATGGCGTGGTCAATCACCGCGCGCCACTGCCGCACTACCATCGCCATGCGCATCCCCAGCGGGCGGCGGGCAAACAATTCGTCTTCGGTCATACGTCCCCCTTGATCAGGGCGGCTAAACTAATACTTATCAGGGTAAGTATCAAGAAACGAGGGGCGTAAAGCGCAAGGAATGCGAAAAGGCGGCATCTTCAGGTGAAAAGACCTGGGCTGATGACGGAGAGGTAATGCGCTTTTGCGCAGGGTGAAGCATCACCCTGCGTTCATTCAGGGGAAGCGATCCCCCTGGTTAACGGGCACCTGAACCTTATTCTTCATTGACTGACGCAGCCCGGCCGTATTCGGGCTTCGTCATTCATGCTGAGGTTATTTAACAAGAGGATCGCTTATGCCAACCGTAACCGTTGACCGCTTTACCATCGAGTATTCGCTACGCACCCGCCACGATAACGAGTCGCACGATATTCAGTTTGGGATGACTTATCGTCTGAGCAATGATTTGGGATTGCCGATGTGCCAGTTAATCTACCCCGCCACGCAGGTGGGTACTAATTATCCCGGCAGATGGAATATCGATAATCACGCCGCACCAGGATCGCTCTCATCGCTTTATTTTCCGGGTTCAGAGCACGGCACGATCAATGATATTCCGACTGAACTCAGTCATGCGAACAGAGGCATCCTGCACACCTGGTTTTGTGTCTACATCATTAATCCCGACAAGAAAACGCTGTATAAGCAGGGCGTCAAATTCGGCTATGAAATCGACACCGGTAACCCCATTTCCCAGACGCAATTCTCCGGGTTCCGACGCTTCGATATCTCAAATGAACAGATCCAGCTGGTACAGACCGCCTGCCCTTTTATAAAAATTGATTAGCGTCTTACGCGGCGAAAAGCCTCGCTGTCAGGGGTTTTTCGCCAGCGTATTTTTCACAGCAGGACTTTTACCCTACCGCCTTCCCGGTATGGGTTATATCCTTACCTCATGGAAAAAATAAACGAACTCAAACGCGCGAAGCGTATCGCGCTGTCGCTCCTGCTGTTGGCCGCGGCGACCTTTGTCACCACCCTGTTTCTGCCGCCGAACGTCTGGGTGGGCGGCGTAAAGGCGATTGCCGAAGCGGCGATGGTCGGGGCGCTGGCCGACTGGTTTGCGGTCGTGGCGCTGTTTCGCCGGGTGCCGCTCCCGCTTATCGCCCGTCATACTGCGATTATTCCGCGCAACAAAGATCGCATCGGCGATAACCTCGGGCGCTTCGTGCAGGAGAAGTTTCTCGATACCCCGTCGCTGATTGCGCTGATTCGTCGCCACGAGCCGGCGCAGATGATCGGCGTCTGGTTCAGCAAACCGGAGAACGCTCAGCGCGTGGGGCAGCACCTGCTGCAGGTCATCGGCGGCTTTCTCGACCTCACCGACGACAGCCGCATTCAGCTGCTGCTCAAACGCGCCGTCCATAAGGCAATCGACAAAGTGGACCTTACCGGCACCAGCGCGCTGATGCTGGAAAGTATGACCAAAAACAACCGTCATCAGGCGTTACTGGACGCGCTAATCGCGAAGCTGACCGGCCTGCTGCAACGCGAAAGCACCCGGGATTTCATCGCCCGTCAGATTGTTCACTGGCTGCATACCGAACATCCGCGCAAGTCGATGGTGCTGCCAACCGAATGGCTGGGCGAACACAGCGCGGAGATGGTGTCGAACGCGGTGAATTCCCTGCTGGAAGATATTACTCACGACCAGCGCCACCAGCTGCGTCAGGCGTTTGACAGCGCCACGCTGACGTTTATCGAGCGCCTGAAAACCGACCCGGAGATGGCGCAGAAAGCCGATGACATTAAGTCGTACCTGAAAGAGGACGAGGCGTTCAACCGCTATCTCAGCGAGCTGTGGGGCGACCTGCGCCGCTGGCTGAAGGCCGATATGCAGTCGGAGGATTCCCGCATCCGGCTGCGCATCGCCGAAGCCGGCCAGTGGTTTGGTGAAACCCTGGTGGCCGACGCTGCGCTGCGTGCGTCGTTTAATGAACATCTGGAGCAGGCTGCACGCAACGTCGCGCCGGAATTCGCGGCGTTCCTGACGCGCCACATCAGCGATACGGTTAAAAGCTGGGATGCCAAAGAGATGTCGCAGCAGATCGAGCTTAATATCGGCAAAGATCTGCAGTTTATCCGCATCAACGGTACGCTGGTCGGCGGCACCATCGGGCTGGTGCTCTATCTGCTGTCGCAGCTGCCGGGATGGATAGAAGCAGGTATGTGATGGGGCAGACCCGTCGTCGCGCCGTGTTTCTTAACTGGATGGCGGCGGGCATGCATGACCCCATTCCCGGAGAGATTATGCTGACGACCTGCAAGCCATACCTGAGTCTTCAGAAACTACGGAGCGCTGGATGCGATAATTTCGCCATTAGTCTGCTGGCGGTAATAATTATCTCCGGCTGTGAGCGTGACGATACCGTCCATTGAACGACTTACTTCGAATAAGACAGGTTTATTCACGCAGCGCTTTTCGTATTTAATTTCTGAAAAGCAGTATTGCTCATTCTCAGAGAAACTGAAAAAATTATCGTTACGCGCTTGTATAGCCTGATAGCCACTTCCGATATCCCAGAAACGTATCGTCCATGTTCCATAAGTTCGATCCGCATGAGGGACTTTATAGCGTGCTTTTAATTCTTGTTGATGCCCGGACCACCAGTTTATTTTACCTTGCGCTGTTAACGGAAAACCGGACACGACAATATCGCTGGCATCCCGATGAGTGAATATGTCTATGATGGCTGTTTTCCTGAAATAAAAACAGAGCGCTACAATCACAACCAATAATGACACAAAAATAGCGGCAAATTTAAATGAACCACGCATAATAACTCCTTTTATGTTAACGCAGCACAGATACAAGCCATATAAAATCATACAATTAACGGTGTGCAGCGACTAGTAAACTTGCCAGACCTATATACACTATCGATAATTTCTACCTGCGGGGCATGAATACCCCTGAGCCTTGATGATTTCGTCTTTACTATTGAGGCAGTAATATCCCGTTTCTAATGTAAATAAAATCTTTCCTGTTGACGTTCGTGAAACTATCATAGCAACATCTTTATCAATACATTTTTTGGCATCTGCTATGTCATCAAAGCAGTAAAGCTCTTTATAAAAAGGATTCAAAAAATAACCACCGTCATCCGTATATTGTTTGAAGCCTTCACCATAATTCCAGAATGTGATTGACCATGCTTCTTCCGTTTTGTCTATGGCAGGAATGGCGAGTTTCTCTTCCAGCATCCTTTTATTTTCCTTCCACCAGGCCAGGCGTCCGGATTCAGTAAACGGGAAATTATCCACCACGATATCGCTTGTGCTATGCTGACTCCTGACGTAAGCAACATTCACAGGTTTCATTAGCAGAACAAGCCGATTTACGAGTAGCGTGGATAACGTAATAATCATAAACACTATTGCGACCTTAAGTTTAAGCTTCAACGGCGCAACCTCATTACCATCCATCTCTGCGTTTCAAATAACGTACAGGGGAGTGTTATTTCTGCCATCGCTCACGATCTTGTGAAATGAGAACTGGAGCCAAAATACTACGCCGCTTTTTATTTATCGCAACCGCTTATTTATTATTGATTTAATGAATACAAACGAACGTTTTCATCAACACACTAAGCGGTAAATTTGAACGCCAGTACGAAAAGAAAAAAAGAAATAAGATAACCGACGCTGATAACGAGAAAAGTCGCACCGTCTACATACGCGATCTCTTCGATTGCACGCAGGCAGGACGGTGTAATAGCGCCGTCGATGTCATACCACCAGTTAAGGTATTTATCCGTAGTGCCAGAAGAAAGCACAGCAATGCCAATACTGAGATAATAGAGCAGGATAATGATGCCACTCAATAATATGCGCATAAGCATATCGCTTCCTTATTTCTTCAGGCCAGGAGGGCTAGCGAATCACTTTATAGACGATGCCCGTCAGTATTAAAGCCAGCGGGTAGCCGAATATACCCAGCATCAG
Organism: Siccibacter colletis; assembly: GCF_025914095.1. Taxonomy (NCBI): domain Bacteria; kingdom Pseudomonadati; phylum Pseudomonadota; class Gammaproteobacteria; order Enterobacterales; family Enterobacteriaceae; genus Siccibacter; species Siccibacter colletis. The sequence goes on from NZ_CP074352.1 coordinate 3,485,746, forward strand.
GAAGTACGTATACCAGATCCCCAATTCGTCAATGGCACTCGCACAACTTTCGATACCGCCTAGTGGCGTGGAGATATGCTCCACGTAATGCTGGTGAGCACGGGTATATCCTGCCCAGGCAACGGCAAGCGCTGCGTAATATACAGCTGAAATGCCAAGCGCGTAGCGCCAGCGCAGAGTGGATTTATTTTGCAACACGTACCTCCAGATTATCTATCCGCGGCGCGCAACTTTTTTATCAGCAGCACAAATAAGAGAAAGGAAACAAGATAACCATATGCGGCGACCTGAATCATTACAACCATTATTTCTGCCATACCATTGAAGGCTCTCATAATAACCACACGATCGATCTCACTCGTAAAAGCCACACCTTTATCCACATCGGCAGTCAGAGCGAATCCCATCTCTAAAAAGAGAACACAGAGTAAATATGCCGTGGCGATAAGCACTATAAGAAAACGCCGCGCAAAAATAACGCACTGGCTTTCCAGGCATTCTCGTTTTTGTTTCGACGTCGGGAACAGCTTATAGATAACGGCAATCAGTGAAAACGCAGTGATGTAACCAAAGAAACTCACCATAAATACGTTGTCGTGAACATAAAAAAGCGTATCAAGCGCTCCCGTTCCCGCTTCAATATTCACCAGGCCTGCGCTGAGCGAACGCTTTATTTCGTTTTCGGCTGCGCTGTATTCCTGCCACGCAATGACCAGCGCAGCATAATAGAGGGTACTGATACTAATAGCGCATCCCCAGCGGCGGTATGAGCTATTCAGCGTCACAGATATCTCCGAGAACGCCATCCACGGTTTTACCTGAATACCCCACCGGCGCACCGATGGCAGAGAGGCTTTCCGACATCGCTTTTTCGACGATAGCGCGAGGTTTATATTTATTCACCGTCAGGCTTTCAATGTTCGGATATGCCCTTTTAAAGTCATCCGTTACGTCAACCACGTTCATAAACTTAACGCTCCGGGCTTTATGCAGCAGCCAGCGCTGAACAGAGGTGGGAATAGTAAAATCCTGTTCGGCCAGGCCCGCAGGATCAATCTCGCGCAGCATAACCTCGGTAGTAAATACCGTTGAGCCCGCCGCGCTCATACCCTGCTGGGAGTGGGTTGCGCAGTTGCTGCCGGTAACGTCATACCCATCAATAATGCGCCCCCTTTCCTGGGTAACTTTTTTATCCTCGGGAAGCGGCCCTACCTTTTTACCTGCCGCCCATGCCGTCTCGAAAAAAAACCGGGTTTTTACGATATCCGCATCGGCGATTAAAAATACTCTGGCCTGCTTACGGTAAAGCTCATCCCGGTAATTATCGCGCGCGCTTTCCCCCACCAGATAATTCAGCACCCCGTCTCCGGTTAAGCCCATGCAGGCGGTCTGCCCGTAGCGCCCATAGGTATATACGTGCGCTACGTTATTCTGATGAACCGAGACAAAGACATGCCCTGCCCCCATCACTTCCGTCCAGACGAATACGCCGTTAGCGAGCGGGTTATCCGCCGGGCGGCACAGGTTATCGTTATAAGTAGCCACGGGCGCATCCGCGACGGGATGAACCGACATCAGCGGTCTTTTAAGCTGGCTGGCAATGACGGTGCCGAGACGATGGCGCAGCGCCAGCGGCAAGTCCGCTTTGAGCTTATCCTTACCCGCAAACACGCCCTGCAACTCCTGCCCTGAGAACGCGTTTCTGACCAGCACCTGCCGGCCATTCCTGATGGAATTAAGAAATTCCCAGGATGAGCCACCGTTGATACCGGGCCAGCGCAGCATCGGCATATTAAAGGAGGCATGGGGCCAGGCTTCCCGCTGGCGCTGATCCTTGATATAGCGGGAGAACTCCCGGGCCGCGACATTCGGGTCCAGAATATAAGCCAGATCGTCCAGATAAATATCGTCGATATGCCGCAGAGCATACTCGCCGCGCAATAGCCTCATGATAACGCCCCGGTTTTACGCAGGCGTCATCATTCACGGGAAATAATATCCCGCGTTGCGCCTGCCAGAGTGGAGAGCGCCATCATAGGGCGGCGTATTTCATAACCGCAATATCGTTTCTGTATAATCAGATTTGAGCGTGATGAGATCGCGTTATGCGTTATTTAACTGGTTTTCTTAACGGATAACGACACAACTTCACGAGAGCGTAAATAAGTAATCATCAACTACCAATATAGTGATTTTTCTATTCTCAGCATCAATACCGCCATCTATAGAAATGCCCCTTAACGGGGCATGGATATGAAGAGGTTAGCTGTAGTCTAAGGGTATCAGGGGGCCATGTTAGTGAGATGACCTTGCCGGTCGATGATCCCTTCATCGACATGAAAATAATGGTCGTATGGCCTGGCATCCAGACACTCCGCGCTGTGATAACGGTGAATGTTCTCATGAGCACCTTCTGGCAGGGACGGCAAGCCAGTAAAATCCAGCGTGCGCAAGGCATGCAAGAACATTACTTTTTCATGTAGCGCTCCCCCATTTAAAGGCACGTTGACCCTGAGCGTAAGCCCCTGCCCGATAGCAACATAATAGCGATAGGTGAGCCTGTTAAAGCGGTCAGTGTTATAAACAATATCCTGCAACACTGTGCCAGCGGAAGTACGCTTGTCTGCCGCAATTAACTGTTTAACTGGTTTATTGAAAATATCGATGCCAATCTCGTTTTTTACTAACGAAGGTTTCATCTCATCAATTTCAACGGGTTCCATACAACCCTCTACCGGATAAACAAATATTTGAGGGATAGCCATGAGGGCTGTAACGCGGTCCAGAATGGCCGTGTTTACAGCGTTAGTATCAAAATAGTCTCTGACGCTGGTATTGTATCTTTCCTCTGATTCAGCTTGTGATAAGGTTAAATCATTTGCCGAGGTATTTCCCTCAACCTGTGACGCTGGATTAGCGGTGCGCAGAATATTAAAGCCTTTCGTTACGGTTTCGATATCCGGCGCAATTATTACCCCAAAGAAATATTTATGAGCCTCAGGGTGATAAGATACAGAGACCGCCTTTAGCTTGCCACTATGATCATAATATATCGCACCATTATTATCCTGATACACTACTGTGCGCTGATGCTTTAATAATAACTGAAGATCGATATCCTGGAAGCTTGCTGTTGTCGAATATAAATAAGCCTGCATACCTTCAACGGGTTCATCCTTCAAGTTTTGATAACCCACACTCCCTGCCTGCAATTTCTCGTTTGTAAACAGATAATCAAGATCCTCCGGAAACTCTGCAACATATGCGCTTGCTATTGCGTTATAGAATTTAAGCGGAACTTTAAGCGCGATAGCGTCATCAAGAGACAACATTACGCCATAAAAGGGAGCATCCAGTTGGCTTTTTATATACGTCTGGTCGATCAGTAACTGCTGATGCCGGGCTTTTTCATGACTGGCGATCTCATTTTTGATTGCTTTCAGTTCGGGAGATCCCTCTTCCGCACGTTTTAACCGGAAGGTAATTTCACATGAAAACCAGCCGCACGCATCAGGTTGAGCTGATGTCAGTGTTATCTGTTCGCCCTGACTGGCCACACCAATACGATAAGTAACATCGCCAATGACGATTAAACCATTTTTTATTGGCTGGCTATATACCTCATCAAATGACGCCCACGACACGCTGTCTTCGGCAAACGCAACAAGGATATTATTTTTACTGCTCTGATAACGCTTTTCCTGTGCTAGTTGTGCGTCATCGTAAATATCTTTATCAAACTCACAGACGAAGCTGACATCCTCAATCAGATATTCCCCGGTTGCTGTACTACTCTCTTCCTTACAGCCTGCCAGCATAGCCGTCAGTAACAGCGCTCCCGCATATTTTTTCATTTTATATTCCTTTATGACTGTCGCCCTGGAATGCGCTCAGGCGCAATATCTGGTGACTATTCTACCAGGTGACATAAGGGACTAACGCTTGAAAACATATACTCAGAGGCGACTATTACGGCGCTTAACCTGACGAACCGACAAGAAAAGGTCGCCACGCCCTGCCTGAGGACCGATAATGACAGTCTGCCCTGCAACATGGCGTTGTTTACCTGACACCTCGGGTAAGGGTTAACAAACTAAGAAGGCGACTAGATGAACCAGGGACCCCTGAACGAAAAAGAACTCGAATGGCTCGATGAGCTGCTCGCGAAATATGGCCACGATGCATCCGTGCTGGATGTCTCTGAGCTGGACGGCATGCTGACGGCGATCCTTTCCGGCCCGCGCGAGATTGAACCCGCCGTATGGCTGATGGCGCTGTGGGGTGGCGAGAAGCACATTCCGCGCTGGACCAACGAGCGCGAGATGACGCGCTTCATGAACCTCACCTTCCAGCACATGAACGACATCGCCGACCGCCTGAACGATGCGCCGGAGCAGTTCGAGCCGCTGTTCGGCTATCGCGAGGAAGAGGGCGAAGAGTACATGGTGGTCGAGGACTGGTGCTACGGCTATATGCGCGGCGTGGCGCTGGATGACTGGTCATCCCTGCCGGAAAGCCTGAAGCCGGAGCTGGACGCCATCGCCCTGCACGGCCGCGAAGACAATGTGGCGCAGCTGGAGCAGATGACGCCGGAAGCGTACGCCGAGAGCCAGGCCGCCATCGGCCCGGCCGCGCTGCAGCTCTGGCGTTACTGGCAGGAACTGTTGGAAAACGAACCCGACGCGCTGCGCCAGAAACCCGTCACCGTGGAAGCGAAAGCAGGCCGCAACGACCCGTGCCCGTGCGGCAGCGGGAAGAAATATAAGAACTGCTGCCTGCATTAATAATTAGCGTAACGGCGTGGAGAACACGCCGTTATTTTTTATAGCCACACGTATTGCACTACGCCTAATAAAATAAAGATGACGATCATCAGCCCGGAAAAGGCTTTTTTTGGAGCGATAACGTTCACTATCTTAGCAAACTGAATGATACCAACCACCGCAAGGACAGAGAGCGCCATTATGGGAATTGCGATCGCCCAGGTCAGAATATACTGAACAACCAGCGCGAATATCAGAAAGCCGCAGAGAATAAAAGCCATCGCCCATGTACCTGGAAGCGGGTCAATGGGAAAACCCAGCTTTGCGAACAGGTAAAATAGCGGCCCCAGGAATTGCGCCAGAACCGGTATGCCCGTTTGCTTTTCCAGTAGCGCCAGCGCAAACGGCGAGACGAGAGTCAGACAAATCACCCCGCCAGCGTTGCCCAGCGTTTTCGTATGCTGCATACACCACGACAGCCCGCCCCAGACCGCAATAGCACCGAAAAAGCAGTAAATAAACACTGTGCTATACCACTCGGGGTCTGAGCTCAGACGCGGTACGGTTATCAGCAGCAGAAAGAAGATAAAGGCGCAGACTCCAGCCAGCTTTCTGAGCAGGCCCATACCCTCCTGTATCTGCGCTTCTTTGATCCTGTTATTTAAATTGTGATAGCCATCTTCGACCAGTGATAAAAACGCGTCGAACTTAGGGTTTTGCCTGGCTATGTCCCCCGCCAGATAAATCCCGACAACCACCTGTGAAAATAACACCGTCGCCTTTAACATCCCTGCCTCGTAAATTTACTTGCTACACTAGTTTATTATTAATAATTACCTGAAGGTAAAATTCTTTTCAATTCTATATTCCTGACAGACACAGCCGTTATATAAAGGAAGTTCAGTGCCAGAAGCAAATATATATTTCGCGGAATGAGACGGACGACGGAGGCAGTGAATAATAACCTGGACAGAAGCAGTGCTACGAAGCGCACAGTCCCTGCCCGCTCCGCACGCTAACGCCTTGATCCTGCCTGCCTTTGCGAGCATCATCGCAGTTTACTTATTTAGCTGATGAATGCTGACTTCATGGCAACCTCCGATACGCTCGACGCCTTTGGCAAAAAACTGTCTGAACCGAAAATCTGGCGCAAGGGCGACCAGCGCGCACCGCACAAGCCTTTGCTGCTGCTCTACGTGCTGTCGCACTATAAACGGGGCCACGGCAGACTGTTCGATTACGGCACCGAAATCCACGACGCGCTATTGAGCCTGTTGGAACGATATGGGCCGACGCGCCGCCAGCATGAACCGACGATGCCGTTCTGGCGCCTGCGCGGCGACGGGTTCTGGGAACTGGAGAACGCCGAGCGCTGCTCCACCACCGGCAGCAAAGAGCCACCCAGACGCGAACTGTTTGAGTACAGGGTTGCTGGCGGCTTCGACGCAGAACATTTCGCGTTGATCGACGAGAACAGCACCGTTATCGACGTGCTGGCAACGCAGATCCTTGAAAAGCATTTCCCGGTCGGCATCCAGCAAACCCTCGCCGATGAGCTGGGCTTCGACATCGTGTTATCCCTCAAACAGCGCGACCCGGCGTTTCGCCTCAACGTGCTGCGCGCCTACAACTACCGCTGCGCCATCTGCGGCTTCGACATGCGCCACGACAACGCCCCGATTGCACTTGAAGCAGCGCACATCCGCTGGAAACAGTTTAACGGCCCCTGCGAGGTACCGAACGGGCTGGCGCTGTGCTCGATCCACCACAACGCCTTCGACCGCGGCGCGATTGGCCTGGACTGCGACATGTGCGTGGTGGTGTCGGAAGGCGTAAACGGCAACGGGATGGTGCAGAAACTGTTCTGGGATTTTGCCGGGGAGGAAATTCAGTTACCGAAAGCAGTAGAGAACTACCCGAGAGAGGCGTTTGTGGAGTGGCATCGGCGGGAGGTGTTTAGGGGGTGAGTGCAAAGGGCTGAGCCGAATTTCGGCATAATATAATCAAAAAATAAAATCAGAAAGTTAGCAGATATTCCATTGTGTGACCTCGGAATAACTTTCAGCGATTATCCCCTGACCTGATGATATGAATTTATATAGGGTCAGACCCAGCGACAGAGTTCCTGACCGATAGGCTCTATAACGTCAACATAATGCTTTTTGAATCACTGTCTATCTGGCCCACACTTGATTATTTTATGTACACCAAGAGAATTAAGCTTGCGGATTAGCCAGAAATCAAAAATCACTTCTTCACCTTCAAAAAGGAGCCTGTCAAAAATAGATTAACCATTTGCCCCGGCCCAACACGAAGTAATATCTCACCATCTTTATCAAACTTTCTTTAAAAAAGAGGTGAATCACCTGACTTTTTTATAAATAATGAGAATAAGCACCATAGCAATCAATGCCCAGCTAAAAGAAACAACAAGTAACTGGTCAAAATAGCTTTCGTACAACTCGGCTAGCGGAACAAAACAAAAAAATAAAGGTACTTTTGTACCGGCATGCGCTGGTGGAGGCTCGACACTTTTTGGGGCTTTACCGAAAAAAGGTTTGGGATAATTCCAACGTTAAAACCAGTTTCAACACGAATATATCCCTTATCAATTTATTACAAGGTATTAGCAGCATTAGTGACATATTTTTCTTTATCAAGCTAATGCGTAAAATTTTATAGAGCGCATAAAATAACGCACTACTGTCACCATTTAGCCATCTGAAGTATAAGGAAATTGCGGTCCTGCAACTACAAAACAATGCCGTATGTAACCACTAGGTAACACCCTAAAGCAATGCTACCTGGTGGTGTCTCGAACGTTAACTAGGAAAACGATACTTGAGAATTACAACTGACGTTGTTCCAGGCTAGAATATATCGTTTTAATTTCGCTTTTTAAACTTTCGCCACGGTATACCATCGACGTATCGTATCGTTGATATCTCTCATCGCGCGTAGCGCTAAACCAGTTAAAGGAACCGACGCAGAGAAGCCCCTCATCACCAATCACAATCTTACTGTGAACACGATTAACCAGCTTTGTCGTGACGCCCATTTCATTCAACCTTTCCAATGCTTCATTTAGGCGCTGATGTTTTTCTTTGCGCTTTTCAAAATCTGCATGCTCTGTATTAAACGTTTTATCCGTTACTACAGTGATATCAATACCACGGGTGCGCGCCTGAGACATCGATGCCAGAAAACCTGTCTGTTCCAGTTTTTGCCAGGTGAGCCACGGGGAAACGATAGTAATGCTCTGATTAGTGGCATCAAAAGTCTGATTCAGAAACGCATCATGTTGCTCCACCCCGTGTAGGGTTGAAATCTGCGTTTGTGAGGTACTTAAATCCTGGCGCTCCTGAAACTCAAACTGCAATGCATTATCAGTGGAAGCAAACAGGTATTTCGCCAGCAATCCCCGAGGTGACGATCCGGGTTGGATCTCAAACAGATCCATATCACCAAAGACCAGGAAGCTGTCTTTAGCTCGTGAAACGGCAACGTTCAGCATGCTGCTGTCGCTGTCGATAAATCCGCCATCTTCATGTTTCGAATACACGGGAGAAAAAAGCACAATTGCCCGTTCTGCTCCCTGTAATGAGTGAACCGTACCTACTGTCAGCAAGTTTTCGTCACCATTGCAATTGATATCCAGCTTACGTAATGACGATTTAATCGTACTGACTTGTGCCGAAAATGGGGTAACAACCCCCACTACTTTATGTAGAGGTTCGCCATAATGACGCTCGATTTCCTCTTTGTGCACTGCAAGCCATGTCGCTATCGTCTTCGCTTCAAAGTCGTTATAGCGACTTCCACCATTGGCCTGCATACCTTTACCATCGATATGCAAATATCCCATTGCTGGAAATATTGTCTCTTTTTCTTCCCCTCGTTTGGGCTGCAACTTACCGTGATAGCAGAGGGTGTTACAGTAGCCAATGATGTTATCGAAGCAACGACGGTGTTCATAAAGGTACATCCCTCTCGCCAGATCCGGATCGTACTGGTAGCGGGAATTAAACTGTGCAACCTTCATAACGCTACCAGATGCAGCACTTTTTCCAGAGTCACACACCAGGGCATAAGCTTCAGTAAGTTCTTCCTGCGTACCTCCCGGAAGAATGTTCTCCTCAACCATATTGCCGATATCAATACCGGGCAAGCTATTCCAGATAGGCGCAATCTGTTCTGTGTCACCAATCACCAGGGCTTTCTTCGCCAGTGCAAAAGAAGCTGCCGCAACCTCAGGCAACACCTGCCCCGCTTCATCGACAATCAGCAAATCGGCAAAGTTATATAAATAGCCATCATCAAACTTCTTGCCGCCAACATGCTCCCTGATGAGCATATGGTGAGGAAGCATAAAGCAGGTCATCACGACACAAGGGGTTAGTTTCATTCTACGCAGCCAGCGGGCTTTAATGGCCTTCGCCCCTTTAAGACCTTTTTCTTTTTGAAGGTTATCGATAGCAGCCATATCCATCAGCCACCGGCCTTCCCAGTAATGCGTCGCCAGCAGAAACGCCGGGAAACGGAGCTGTGTATCTGCAAGCTCATCGGCTTCATGCAGACTCAACTCTGTTTCGCCCGGATTTCCCAGTGAGTGAGTAATATCGTGCCAGCGTATAGCTGCTTCGCTTTCACGTCGGGAAATGTCCTCAGCAAGATCAATTTGCTGTTGATACCCAGCCTGCTCTTTATGAGCTTGTTCAATCAATCCATCGATAAAGGCATCAATTCCATCAGGCTGAGATCCCTGGAATGCTGTCATTCTTTCGCCAAACGTAGCCTCCAAAAACAGCTTCATTTGATAGTGACGCTTAGTACGCACGGCAGGAAGCCAGGAGAAGAGAGTGTACCTGATCGACTCACCGGCTCGATATTGCTCCCACTGTTTTTTGCCTTGCGTTAATAGCGAGATTTCATTTGTGCTATTGAGCAGTAACGTTCTCTTATCCTGAATATACTGTTCGAGATCGTCACTGATGGCATGCCGCTCCTGACGAATTGCGTTGAGGTCATCCCACGCAGGCTCGATTTGCTCAAGCTCTGCAGAGATTTCAACCAAACGCTGATGCAAGAGATCCACAACCTGTTCAGGTGAATGACATTCCTTACTAGGAAAAGCTGCCCTTGCCTTTTCAAGGAAGAAGCACCGGGCATCTTCAACATATTCAAGGGATTCAACACGGTTAAAAAAGTCTTCCGTCTGGTATTTTTTTACCGCCTCGGCTCTCCGTCCCGAAGACGGGAAGTAAGCGCCAAAGCTTTTTACTTCAGGTAACCAACGCCCGGCCATAGGCCCAGTGCCGGTAGCAAAATCTTTACCGAAGGCCTCGATAATGTTGGTGACGGCCTGATTGTTGGTTGATGTCGCAATCACCACCGGCGGTTCAGTTTTGTTTAAAGCTGCCCTCGCCCACTCAGTAGCAATGATTGAAAGAACCAGAGTAGTTTTCCCGGTTCCCGGGGGACCGTTCACGGCAAGAATATCGCCCGGCTGTTGAGTGAGGTAATGGCTAAGGGCATCGCGCTGCGCCACAGCCAGCGGAAATTTATCACCAGAATGCCCCAGACGCTCACTGAACATGGCATTACTGGCAAGGAGCGGCTCAACAGGAAACTTATCTTTCGAGGCAAAGCGCGCCAGCAATGGCACCTCTTTTTTGCACGACAGCAGATGATCGTACATAGGCAGGATATGGAGGCTGGCCCCTCCAGGCTGGTTGGCTTTAATAATGTAGCCATATCCAGCTGGTTCATATTGCTCAGGTGATGCGAGCCATCTGCCAGCAACATTTTTTAAAAGTTCATCAGTGTCTTTAAGGTACTTTTGCCACAACTGCTGATAACGAGCATATCGTTCCACTCGTTGATCATCAGTCTCAACAAGCAGCTCATCCTCATTACTGGGACCAAAAGTAATTGAATCATGCGTGGTTTTGTACTTGTCATATTCCGGCATTTCACCAATAGAAAAGGTACCCTTAGGGAGAGGTTCGAGCAGGTCACGGGGAATGGTGGCTGGCGATGTAGGGAATAAAAAGCCTTCGCGGTTCAACAGTGCAGAAGTCACCAGAGGCGTAACTATACTTGGTGCGCCTGCCGTACGTTCCTTGCCATGCTTTAACAGGCGGATCCACACCTGCGGCCGTAACAACACCTCGACGGTTTTAACCTGCTCGTCTTCGCCCTCGAAGAACGATTGCACGATCTCTTCACCCAGTCTTCCCCGATCGACTTCCATCCATCGTGTGAATGAATCTTCATCTTTACGCTCAAATGCCCCTTTTCCAGACTCGGCATCAGCTAAGGTATTACGCCAGTATGAAGTGAATCCTTGAGTATTGCTGTCCATTCCCCATCCCGTGACTTAAATAAAACTATTGATTTCGTTGATATAAAATCCTCATGGTTAAACATTGTCCACGATGCGAGTACGATCGCAAGGATTTGTTTGTGTTGGGAAATTTTAGTGCATTATGGAAACTGTTGATGGCGATTGGCATCAGCCATTTGCAAGTCAGAATGATATCCTAGATAGCATGACCGCTTACCTTTAAGCGTTTCCTCACAATAAACGAACGCACTGTACCAATATCGTTAAAGCCTAGTGTAGAATCTGAACCAGTCGTGATTAACATATTGATTATGAGTAATATTAGGCAATGTTTGATACCCAGCTACTGGCAGGGAGCGTTAAAATGCAATTGTCATGTGGTGAGCCCCACATGCAGTTAAAGCAGCCGAGTGGTATCAACGAGCTAAGAGTACAGCATCCTGCATATGATTCGAGGATGAACCTTCAGTACGGCTAGATAAACCTGCGGCGTGTTGGCGTTTTAACAAATGAGTGAAAACGGTTATCGTAGAATAAATATTCTTTTGCTAAGAGGACAAAAATGGAAACCTTAATTTCAACTTCTCGCCACCGAAAATCTAGTGCAAAGCATGACACCATCTTGGCATCTACACAAAGTGATCGTGCAAGATTGATCTACTCTGCTGCGTTCAGAAGATTGCAACAAAAAGCACAGGTTTTTTCCTTAGAAAGTAATTCAGCAGTACGATCTAGACTGACTCACTCTATAGAGGTTTCGCACATTGGTCGCTATATTGTTGCAGCAATTATTGAGAAAATAGCTGAAAGTTCTGATATAGATAATGAAATTAAAGAGTTTTGGCAAAAGAATAGCTTGTCTGTATCAAATATAGTTGAGACTGCATGTCTAATGCATGATATTGGAAACCCACCTTTTGGTCATTTTGGGGAGGCAGCAATTGTTGAGTGGAGTAAATCAGACTCAGTTGAAAACGCATTGAAAACTGCACTTGCTGAAACTTTTTCAAAAAAAATATGTCAAAATTTACTTTCTGATTTTATACATTTTGATGGCAACCCACAGGGTTTAAGAATAATAACAAAATTACAAGGTGATGATGGATATTTCGGACTTAATTTAACCTACACCCAACTTACAGCATTTATAAAATATACTTTTTGCCCAGATGAATTAGATTCAAAAAAACCATTTAGTAAAAAAATAGGTTATTTCTCAACTGAAAAAGACGTAATGGAAAGTGCATGGAACACCTTGAAGATGAAGAAAAATTCTCGTCATCCTCTTGGCTTTTTAATGGAGGCATCTGACGATATCTCATATTGCATCAGTGATATAGAGGATGGTATTGAAAAAGGAATAATCACTGTAAAACACTTTAGTGACTTCACATGCAGCCGAATTGAACAACTAAAAATAAACCACAAAGATTTCGAAATCGAATGTGATGAATTAATATCATGCTTAACAAATAATAACCCTGTACCTGTCAGTAATTTTCTTTTCTTTAAAACTTCTTTATCTAATTTTTTAGTGAAAAGAGTTGCAGAAATTTTTGTTAAAGATTACCACCAACTTATAAAGCAAGAACGAGAAGAAGAGATAATATCAAAAGGAAGTTTTGAATATGATCTTTTAGATATTTTAAAAGACTATACGTCAAACTACCTTTTTACATCAGCAGAAGCAGAGTGTATGGAATTGTCCGGCTTTGCTATAATAAAAGGAATACTTGACGAGTATACATCTTTAATAAAACTACCAAAAGATAAATTTTTATCTTTAATTTTAAAGAATAATAAAAAATTCGCAATAATCATTTGCACATTGAAAGAAGATTATTTAATCGACTGCCAGGAAAACATTTAAAATCATACTCTACCGCAATAGTTGGTATACCGTATAATCACAATGATTATAGCGATGATTTGTTTGTTGAAAAATTTGAGAGTATTTCTCGCGAAAAAGAACTATCGTTAAGAATGCATTTAATTGTTGACTTTGTTTCAGGTATGACTGATCAGTTCTCGATGGAAATGTATCAACTTCTCAAAGGTATCAAGGTGAAGTAATATGGATAAATTCCAGCAGTTTTATACCCATATACAAAAACATCCATTTAGTTTGGTAAAACATCTTATTGGTTTAAGCATCAAAAAAAATGAGCTACCACAAGATATTTCGCTGCAATTAAGTAAGTATAGATATACACCGCAGTCTTTTATAGACGATCGTTCAGGCTTAACGCTACCATTCAAACAATTTAATGAAAAAACACTATATGACATAATTGAAGATATGAATGGAAATGAAGAATTGGCATTTCATTCATTAGTCAATAGTTTCGGTAGCTCTTATCATTTTCCATTAATTGATTTTGGTAAAGTTGACAGAGGAGTTATTGATGCAAATCCTTTACGAGAATTATCAGAGCACTGGCAAATGTCATTTTTCGTCTACAATAGCGGAAGATCTTTCCATGCATATGGTAATAGATTAATAAAATCTTCAGATTGGATTGCATTTATGGGGAGTCTGCTTCTGTTGAATAAGCCAAGCGGTTTCAAATTAATTGATGAAAGGTGGATAGGACATCGTTTGATGGCCGGTTATGGGGCACTTAGATGGACTAATAATAGTTCACACTATAAAAAGAACCCAACATTTGTCGGTTACTTAAGTTCTTCCGGATTAGAATGGATGCAACCAGATAAAATATCTTCTTTGTTACCACAATATTGAATCTGATGGTAACAAAAACTCCATCCTCAGGTTTATGATTGAGTAAAATGATTCTTTTATATTAATAATAGAATCATTTTACCCCTCAAAAAGTTCGACTTTTTTAATAAAAGGAAAATTGTAATATAAAACAAAAATAAAAATCCTATTAAATTAACCATAAAAAAACATAAACCAACATCATTATAGAGATACAGTATCTTTATTCTTTCTATAAACAGGAAAAAGAGTGGAAGAGCAACCAATAGCTCTTCCATATAAATTAAAAAATAAATTTATTAAGAAAATTTCAGTAATGCTCTTCTATATACCCATACGCTTTCCGGAATAACTCTTTATCTTTCCCTAGTCCAAACTGGGCCAAGGTCAACAAAAGCGCCTTTTGGATTTCACGCGGGCCACTGTTGGAGTTTTGCCAGCCATCAAAGCGTGTGGCTTTGACGATTTTATCAATTTGCTCTACAACATCACCGATTAACTTAGGGGTAGTTTCTGGGCGTGTTTCCAAGAAAAGCTTGGTCAACGCCTGTTTATTATCAGCTTCAGTTACTGGGCGCTCGCCCGTTTCGCGCTCGGCTTGTACGGTATCTTTCGCAGCATCCAACAGGCCTTTCAACCAGTCGATGGCCTTGATAACACCAGCTTCATAGTCCTGACGCAGTTTTTCCAAACGCTCGCCCAATGCCACAAATTTAGGGTCATGACTGCCGCGCAAACGCCCCATAAGATCAATCTCTAGGCGCTTGGCGCGTTGTTCCTGTTCTTTAGCGGTCAGGGTAAAAATTGCGTGCTCATCCATGATCAACTCGTCAATATCATCGCGAATACGATTGATATCAGTATGCTCATGGATCATTTTGATGGTTTCAGGACCAAGCGCAGCCCAAACAAGCGCACCTGTCTGCCCCACCGGACGCACCGATTCATAAATTTGCGCCAGCCATTTGTAGTCCTGACGATAAGGGGTTAAAAAAGGATCTGGATTGATAGCTGACCATAACTTAGATAACACTCCAAAGCTGGCAGCGAATTCATCACGCTTCTCGTTAGTTGGCAAACATTCTTGCGCAGCCATAATACCTTCAAAACCTTCTATGGAACGATCCACACCAGGGAAGAAGGCCAGACATTTATTCAGTTGTAACGGCAATAGCTCTTTAAATGCCTCGATTCCCTTTACAACCCCTTCAATTTCATCAGGGTTGTAGGCCAGAGCGGTACGCAGATTTTCGAAAACGCCGAGGTAGTCGATAATTAATCCCATGTCTTTTCGTGCATCATCGGTTTCATACAACCGGTTGGTTCGGCACATGGCCTGAAGAAGAGTATGATCGCGTAGAGGCTTATCAAGGTACATGCAGTAGCAAATTGGTGCATCAAAGCCCGTAAGCAGCTTGGCGGTAACGATGATAAGCTGTAACGGATGCACAGGATCTTTAAAGCATTCAATCAGATCCTTTTGTGCCTGCTCTTCTGCATCAATGTGCTGCCAGCGTTCGAAATCAGCTTGTTTAACAGGTAGCTCCAGTTCGTCATGCCATTTGAGCCAGTCCTTGTTGAGCTTATCTTTTTTACCACCCTCTTCAGCTTTAACCGGAGCCTGGTCAACGTTCATAACCACTTCAACTGCATCAAAACCGAGCTTTTCACCGAGCAAATAATACATCTGCACACAGGCTTCGCGATCGTATACCACAACCATGCCTTTCATCTTTTTCGGCATAACATGGCTGGTAAAATGCTCAACAATGTCATTACTCACCGCAGCCATGCGTCTCGGAGATTTCAGCATGATGGCCAGCTTGCCGGCGCGTCTGGACAATGCTGCTTTTTCTTCTTCATCCAGGTTGTTTTCGGTAGCCAGTTGCTCGAATTCTTCGTTGATAGCATCACGATCCACTCGGAGTTCAGCCAACCTAGGTTCGAACTTCACCGGGTTAGTCGCGCCATCCCGGATCGACTGCTTATAGCTATAGCGGCTCATATAGCGACCCGGATCTTCTTCGGCACCGAACAACTTGAATGTATTACGATCAATACCAGAAATCGGTGTGCCAGTCAGGCCATAGAAGTGGGCATTGGGCAACGCCCAGCGCATTTTCTCGCCTAACCCACCTTCCTGGGTACGGTGAGCTTCGTCAACCAACACTATAATGTTGTCACGGTTGTTCAGGCCATTGGGGTTGCTATCGTCAATTTCGATATCTTTAAATTTAAATATGGTGGTGATCAAAATGCCACGGCTGTCTTGCTCAATGTATTCGCCCAACTTTTTGCAGCTTTGCACTTTAATCAGATTCTTAACGTCGGCTCCACCAAAGGTTTCGTTAATTTGGCTGTCCAGATCTCGCCGGTCCACTACGATGAGTACCGTTGGGTTTTTTAACGCATTGTCGGCACGCAGCATTTTAGCAGCGTAAAGCATCAGCAAGGATTTGCCCGATCCCTGGAAATGCCAAATCAGACCTTTCTTTGGATAGCCTCTACGAACACGCTCAACGATTTGTTTTGCTGCTTCAAATTGCGGATAACGCGGCAGGATTTTAACGCGTTTAGGTGGAGTATTTTTGCCCGTTTTGACGGTTGAAAATAATGCAAAAGATTCCAGTAATTGCATTAAGGTCTGTGGATTTAACAAACTCTCGCAGCTGTTGAGTACCGATGCCAATCCCGGCAGAATCTCATCACGAAGCTCAGTATTATGCCAGGGCCCCCAGTCTTTAACTCGGGCATTAATGGCACCATAAGCAAAGGTTTTTCCTTCGCTGGCAAAACACAGCAAGTTAGGTACAAAGAAAGATTCAACATTTTTCCAGTAGTACTTTTTGCCGCCCATAAAGTCGGCGGCACCGTCTTGCCAGGTTACGCTAGGGCGTGTTGCGGTTTTAACTTCGCCCACCACCAGTGGTATACCGTTCACATAAAGGACAATATCAAAATAGACTTCAGTGGCCGCGATATAGTGGACCTGCTGTGCCACCACAAAGTGGTTATTTTCTATATTGTCAAAATCAATCAGATTGATGGTGATATGGTCTCCATTCTCGCCAAAAGGCAAGGTTTTGTCGGCCATCAACCATTCCTGGAAGTTTTCGTTGGCCTTTACCAAGCCGGTATGGCGGGCTTCTAAAACCACTCCTCGCAGTTTGTAAATGACCTCATCGGCATAGTCAGACTGTCTACCGATATCAGGGTTTAACGAACAAAGCGCGTCTTTTAGCCACTCATCAACGAAGATATCCTGCGCTTGTTTAGGCAGGTTTTCACCGTGGCAGTAAGTCCACTTGACTCCGCTTAAACCTTTTAAACGGTCGATAATTCCATTTTCTGTAACGGTTTGTTCGTTAAACATTTTCTCATCTCATTAATTTTCTTCAGCTGCCAAGATTGCTCTATTCAATCTCTTTAGATGTTCAATTTTGTTGTTAAATATTTGGATTAATGCGTGACTTCTAGATAGAAGATCACCTATTCGCTTTTGCTCGTTTAGGCAAAGGTCTGGAATCATCATTGATTTTATTTTTTTCAATGTAAGTCTAGTAATCGCATTCCCAGCCATTTGTGATGAGATATCTCTTTGTGTAGTTCTCAACATTAGCCAGTGATAAACATAGTTACAATCTGCTTTATTAGGATCCACCCTTAAAAAGGCGACACTAGAGAGTAAGCTAATTTCACTATCGAGTTCATTTAGGCATACATTACCTGTATTAGCTCCATCTTTTGTAAGTAAAATATCTCCTTTTCTAACATCACATCTGGTATATATTTTTTTGTGTTCTTCTTGTGAAATGTACTCCTTTTCTAAAAACTCCATTTTACCCATACGAATGTTTTTGGATGTTACATACTGATAGTCACCTGATGAACCGATGTTTTGGGGTGAAAAATGTGTTCCATCCTGAATTTTTATACACAAGCTATCCAGGGTAGTTAGTTTTTTCGTAGTGCTATAACTCTTTATACCTAACACATCATGTAGCAAATTTGCCTGTGCCAAAGCACGTTCTGAGCTCGCCACCACTGAAGATATCTTCTTTAGAATAGATACGTAAGTTTCTTGCTTATCAGTAGGTGGGATAAGAAACTCTTGCTGTGCAAGAATTTTCCACTTAATTGTTGGAGATAATGAACCTTCAGAAATCGCCACTGCACGATTCATAAATACATCAGACTGCATAAAAAATGGCAAAAACTCAGGAATAACCTTTGCTGAATTGGCTTCCAGCACCATGGCATGAGCCGAACAAATACAATCCCAATCAGCTACAGCAACCTTACGTTGATAAGCACGACGCTTACCAAAAATAATCTGGCCTTTTTTCACTAAAAGCTTTTGCCCTTCAACGTCGCTGGGTGTGCCATGACGTTTGATCTTCAGGCTATCAGGGTCTAAGTGCTCCAAACCAACATAAATATCAAGGTCTGTCTCGCTCGGTTCTATACGTTTGGAGATATGTTTCGCGATATCACCAAACTTCACCATCTGCCAGCCTTCAGGTAATTTTTGTTCAACCATTTACTGCTCCACCTTGCTTTCAAGGTTATATCCAAGCGCTGCAAGGCTTTGGAATAATTTATTAGTTTGTTTTTTTAGCTGAGTGCGACTTACTTTCCACGCCTCAATTACATGTTCAATGTTATGTGCTTCTGCGTTACTTTGTGCTTGCACATATAGTGGAATTGACATGTTATAGAGATTCTCTTTTATAACGTCGATATCAATCAACGCGGTGATATTGCTTTGCTTTTCAGGTGTAAAGTAAGCCTCACATAGCACCGTTAAATTCTCATAGGATAAACGGCTATGGGCACGTTCACGAGTGACATACTCAACCCCGTTGATAAACAAAACTTTGTTTTTGCGTTCAGCTGGCTTATTCCTGTTAAGCACCACCACGCAAGACTCCATCGGCGAGTTGTAAAACAGATTTGGTCCCAAACCAATCACCGCTTCTATGATGTCGGATTTTATCACCTGTTTACGAATGGCTTGCTCAGAATCGCGGAACAGAACACCGTGTGGCCAGAGCATGGCAGCGCGACCGGTATCGGGTTTCAAACTTTTGATGATATGGGTGTAAAAAGCATAATCAGCGCATCCTTGGGGCGGTACGCCATAGAAATTACGTCCATAAGGATCGACTGCAAACTTGTCACGATTCCATTTTTTGATGGAATATGGCGGGTTGGCAAAAATTACATCAAACTGCTTGAGCCGATCGTTTTCAATAAACTTAGGCTCAGCCAGAGTGTCACCACGTAGCACATCAAATTCTTCAATATCGTGCAGGAACATATTCATACGAGCAATAGCTGAAGTCAGCAGGTTCACTTCCTGGCCATAAAGGTGCACAGAGCGCCATTCTTCCCCTCTTGCACGAAGATCCATCACTGCATTTAGCAACATCCCTCCAGTGCCGCACGTCGGATCATAGGCAGTTTCACCCGGTTTTAAGCCCATAATGCGCGTCATTAAATGCACGACTGTTCGATTGGTATAAAACTCTGCTGCCGTATGGCCGGAATCATCAGCGAACTTTTTAATCAGGTATTCGTAAGCTTCACCAAGATCATCTTGGGCGACAGATTTAATACCGAGCGGAATTTTACTGAAATGCTCAATCAGATCAGCCAGCAGATGATCGGGCAGGCGCTCTTTATTGGTCCACTGCGCATCACCGAAGACGCCATGTAAACGCGGGTTATTGGCTTCAATCAGTCGAAGCGCATTCTGAATCGCTTCACCAATGTTTTTACTAGTATTGCGGACCTTTTCCCAAGCTGCCTCAGAGGGGATGTTGAAACGATGAAACATCGGCATGGCTGCGTATTCAGCATCGCCTTCATGGAGTTCCAGCGCTTCGTTATATTCTTCCAGATAGACATCTGACAGGCGTTTGTAAAACAGCAATGGGAAGACATACTGCTTGTAGTCTGATGCGTCGATTTGGCCGCGAAGAAACTCAGCAGCTCCCCAGAGCAGCTCTTCCAGTTTTTTATTACTCATGGTACTCATACCTCGAACCCTTCTTTGATAAGCAGGGTTTCCAGCTCCTCTTCTGCTTTTTCCAGTTCAGCCAGCTTCCGTTGAAAATCCTTGAGCGCCTCTTCCACAGTGATGGTTTCTTCTTCGAGTGGCTTTTGCACATAACGAGCAATATTTAGATTGAAGTCATTTTCTTCAATCTCCTTCAGAGGTACCCAGCGTGCAACGCCTTCGATTTCTTTTGCATCTGGCCCCTGTTGCGCCTGGTCATGATAGATTTGGTAAATGTCATCGGCCTGCTTGTTGGACAGCGTATTCTGCGCGCGCCCCTTGGTATAGATTTCTTCAGCATTAATGATCAATACATGATCTTCATGCGTTGCCGGGCGTGATTTGCGCAGCACCAAGATACACGCAGGAATCCCAGTCCCATAGAACAGGTTGGAAGCGACACCAATAATCGCTACGATGCGATTTTCTTGCAGCAATTTGGTTCGTATTCCCCCCTCAGCTCCACCACGAAACAGCACACCATGAGGTAACACGACTGCCATACGTCCATTGTCGTTAAGTGAGGCAAACATATGCTGCACCCAGGCAAAATCACCATTTGTTTTAGGCGCCAGACCATATTGCTTACGACCATAGGGATCGTTCGACCACAGATCGTATCCCCATTCCTTCAAGCTAAATGGTGGGTTGGCAACAACGCAGTCGAAGGTTTCTAAACGATCGCTTTGTAAAAACTTAGGTTCACGGAGCGTATCCCCGCGAACAATATCGAAATCCTCCTGACCGTGCAGGAACAGGTTCATTCGCGCGATGGCTTCGGTAGTCAGGTTTTTTTCCTGACCTTTAATTTTTAGCAAGCGCGGATCGCCACCGTTTTCTTTTACATGGTGAATAGTCTCGAGCAACATACCACCAGTACCACAGGCGGGATCGTAGACACTCTCACCCGCTTTGGGATCGAGAATGTTAACCATCAAACGAACTATTGTACGTGGGGTGTAGAACTCACCAGCTTTTTTGTTAGCTTTGTCTGCAAAACGTTTGATTAGATACTCATATGCACGGCCCATGACATCATCACGGACACTTGCAACACCCAGATTCACCTTATTGAAGTGATTAAGTAGCGTAGCCAGTAACTCATCTGAAAGGCGTTCTTTATTGGTCCAACTGGCATCGCCAAAAATGCCATGCAGTTTAGGGTTTGCCAGTTCTATACCACGGAAGGAGTCTTTTAAGGCCTGGCCAATGTCTTTGGTCTCAGCGAAAACATCGCGCCAGTGGCAATTCTCCGGTATCTGAATGCGGTGAAACATCTTCCCCTTGGCAAGTTCTGCATCCCCAACCTTCTCAATCGCATCGGCAAATTCTTCGTCATATACATCACAAATGCGTTTGAAGAATAGGATTGGGAATATGTACGTTTTGTAATCTGACGCATCAATAGGCCCAGTGATAATATGGGCTGCATGCCAAAGATGGGCCTCGAGATCCTTTAGGTTAATCAGTGTCATTAATTTTTCTCTGTACGATTCTGCGAAGCAGGAACCTTTTGCAGTAAATCGTGTATTCCACAGTCAAAAAGCACGCAAAGCCTTTCTAAGGTATCCAGGTCAACCTTCTGAGCAGTCTCTTTGTAAAGCAAAGTGATAGTGTTGCGACTCAGGCCAGTTTCCCTGACAACATCGGCTATTCGCATCTTATGTTCGCCCATGAGCCGAGCAAGATGGCAACGGATCATAATGGTCCTTATCGTTGTGCTTAACGATGCAAATCGTATCCCAAAATGCGAAAAAAATAAAAAAAATTCAAGATGAAATTAAATTACTTTAGTTGGGAAAACATTGAACGTATGGACAGGAAGACATGCATATTCAACATGTTTAAATTCAGGATACATGTCGGGCATAGATACCCGACATAGGTTCCAGTGAGGTCATATGCCAATTAGTGATATTTTGGACTGCAGGAACTTATAACAAATCATTGCTATCGTTTTTTGTCTTTAGAGTAATCAAACGGACTCACCCCCTTATCACGATTCGCATCAAGATAATCCGCCCACCACTGCACCATCAGCCTTCGCTCCCCCAGATGCTCCGCCTTATGAATGTAAGCCGCACGCACAGAGCTACGCTCTTGATGGCTCATCTGCCTTTCCACCGCATCTCTCGACCACAAACCCGATTCAATCAATGAGCTACAAGCCATCGTCCTGAATCCATGCCCACAGACCTCCGTTTTCGTGTCATAACCCATCACTCTCAGCGCCTTATTCACTGTGTTCTCACTCATCGGCTTACGCGGATCGTGATCGCCTACGAAAATCAGCTCTCGATTCCCATTCATGCTTTTGATCTTTTCCAGAATGGCTAGAGCCTGCCGCGATAAGGGAACAAGATGGGGCGTCCGCATCTTAGAACCACGCTGTGAATGTTTAACACCGTCCAGCGCTTCACGCTCACCGGGGATCGTCCACATGGCCGTTTCAAAATCTACTTCTGACCAACGGGCAAATCGCAGTTCGCTCGAGCGGATAAAGACTAACAAGGTAAGTTCGACAGCAAGTCGGGTTAACGTTCTGCCAGAGTAGTGATCAATGCGGTGAAGTAATTCAGGTATACGGTTAAGCTCCAGAGCCGCACGGTGCTTTCTTTTCGCCGTAGCAACCGCACCGACAATCTCTTGCGCGGGGTTATAGTCGATTAAGCCACTCTGCACAGCAAAGCGCATAATAGCGGTAGTCCGCTGCTGTAAACGGGCGGCGACTTCGAGACGCCCTGATGACTCTACGGCTTTGATGGGAACAAGTAGGTCTCGCGTTTTCAGTTCTGCAATGTTCCGCTTACCGATGGCAGCAAAGAGATTATCCTCCAGACTTTTCAATACACGAGCGCTATGCGATGCAGACCACTTTTGATTGCTGGCATGCCAGTCTCTGGCAACCACTTCAAACGTTATCGCCTCTTGCTCCTGCTCTACCTTAACGGCTTTCTTGTTTTCACTGGGATCGACGCCATTAGCTAACAGCTTACGGGCTTCATCCCGGCGTGCTCGGGCATCCGCCAGCGACACTTCAGGGTATTTCCCAAGCGCCAGCATCTTCTCTTTACCGCCAAAACGATAACGCAGCCGCCAGTATTTGGAACCGTTAGGGTGAACCAGCAACACCATGCCTTCACCGTCAGTAAGCTTATAGGCTTTTGCTTCAGGTTTAGCCGAACGAACCTTCACATCACTCAGAGCCATGATGAGTATCCTTTCAAGGGTTCTGTGTGGGTACAAACATTATCGAACCGGGATATACCCGCAGTTGTACCCGCATCAGTAAGTTGATGTAGATTGAATCAGGTTGACTTAGGTTGAGTGAAAAAGCGAGGAAAGCCTTGCGGATACTGGATTTCAGGCACAAAAAAGACGTCCGTTGACGTCTATTGATGTTCCGATGGTGCCGAAGGCCGGACTCGAACCGGCACGTATTTCTACGGTTGATTTTGAATCAACTGCGTCTACCGATTTCGCCACTTCGGCACTGAAGGGGATGCGGAAACGTTGTGGATTATACCTGTCAGCGGCCACCTTGCAAGCTGCGCGGTGGCTAAGTCCCGTTGAATGCTGAAAATTTCAGCGCTGCGCTGATTCCCTTGCTCTGCTGGCCTGCAAACGTCTTCACCCCTTCCCCCACCGCACCAATCGCAACCCGCTTTCAGGTGTGGCATGTTCTACACTGCATGTCAGAGCCACCAAAAAGGAAACTGTGATGTCGAAAATCAAAAGTTACGCCGCGCCGCAGGCCGGTGCCGAGCTTGAGCTGTATGAATACGACGCGGGCGAACTGAAGCCGGAAGACGTTGAAATCCAGGTAGAGTACTGCGGTATCTGCCACTCGGACCTGTCGATGATCGACAACGAATGGGGCTTCTCGCAGTATCCGCTGGTTGCGGGTCACGAGGTGATTGGCCGCGTACATGCGCTCGGCAGCAGCGCGCAGGATAAAGGCCTGAAAGTAGGTCAGCGCGTCGGTATCGGCTGGACCGCAGACAGCTGCGGGCACTGCGATGCCTGTATCAGCGGCAGCCAGGTGAATTGCGTGGAAGGCAGCGTGCCGACCATCATCAACCGCGGCGGCTTTGCGGATAAGATCCGCGCTAACTGGCAGTGGGCCATCCCGCTGCCGGAATCCATCGACGCGGCGTCCGCCGGTCCGCTGCTGTGCGGCGGCATTACGGTGTTCAAACCGCTGCTGATGCACCATGTCACCGCCACCAGCAGGGTGGGCGTAATCGGTATCGGCGGTCTGGGGCATATCGCCATCAAACTGCTGCGCGCGATGGGTTGCGAAGTAACAGCGTTCAGCTCTAACCCGTCCAAAGAGCAGGAAATCCTCGACATGGGTGCCGATCGCGTGGTGAACAGCCGCGATCCGGAAGCTCTGAAAGCGCTGGCGGGCCAGTTCGATCTCATCATCAACACCGTGAACGTGTCGCTGGACTGGATGCCGTACTTCCAGGCGCTGGCGTATGGCGGTAACTTCCACACCGTTGGCGCAGTAATGAAGCCGTTCGAAGTGCCGGCGTTCTCGCTGATTGCCGGGGACCGCAGCATCGCTGGCTCCTCTACCGGGTCACCGCACGAGCTGCGCACGCTGATGAAGCTGGCTGGTCGTGCCAAAGTGGCGCCGCAGACCGAGGAGTTCCCGATGTCGCGCATCAACGAGGCGATCCAGCACGTGCGTGACGGCAAAGCCCGCTACCGCGTGGTGCTGAAAGCGGATTTTTAATCCCGCGCTGAAATAATAAAGGCTCCGTGAGGAGCCTTTTTTGTGGGCGCTTACTCGCCCGGAAGGATGCGCGCTGTCACTTCGCCAGCGCGGTCAGCACTTCCGCCACCGCCATCGCGCCCGGATCGGTTACGCCGTCGAGGTTCTGGCTGTTGATGTAGGACGAACGTCCTGCACCGGCCTTCTGCATCTGCGCGGTGCTGTCGGCCCCCTTCTGTGCGGCCGTAGCAGCAGCCTGAATCCCGCCCTGCGCCAGGGCTTCCAGCGCCGGTTGCAGGGCGTCGATCAGGGTACGATCGCCGAGATCGGCCCCGCCGTAACGCTTCATCTGTTGCAGGCCGACCTGCAGCGCCTGCGGCAGGGCATCGCCCTCGGCGACGCGCTGGCCCGCAGCGGTGAAGAAGATCGACATCAGCACGCCGCTGGAGCCGCCCATCACCGTTGCCAGCCGCTCGCCAATCAGCTGTAACAGCTGCCCGGTGTTGTTGAGCGGCAGCTCCTTGTTCACCAGCAGCAGGGCGATGTCCTGCGCGCCTTTGGCGAAGGTCGAGCCGGTATCACCGTCGCCCACTTTAGCATCCAGCGCGTTGAGGCGGTTCTCCAGCTCGATAAGCGTGGTGGTGGCGATAGCGAGGGTGGTCTGCACCTGCGCATTCTCCGAGGCGTGATACTCGACGCTGTCGTGCACCATGTTCTGCTTCTGGGTTTTCATCGGCGCGAACGCTACTGCAGGCTGCCAGCCGCTGGTCTCCACCGGGGCGGTGAGCGCGGCGATAAACTCGTCGTTCAGGCGCAGGGCGCTGAGCGAGAAGCCTTTCATATCAAGGGCGCTGACCAGCGGGGCCGGGCCGACGAGGTAGTCGATCTGCTCGCGCAGCGCCGAGTGCGCCAGCTCTCTGGTGAGCAGGGCCATCTCCAGCGCCGAAGTGCCGCCGAGGTTGTTGATCAGCACCGCCAGGCGCGCGTCCGGGCCTGCCTGCTGCTGGAGCTGTTCCACCAGGGTGGCGACCAGCTCGCGGCTGTTGTGGCTGGCGACCACGCTAGCGCCCGGTTCGCCGTGGATGCCGAGGCCCAGTTCCACCTGGCCCGGTTTGATGCGGCTCTCTTCGTCGCTGCCCGGCAGGTTGCAGGTCTGCATCGCGAGGCCAAGGCTCCAGAGGTTATCGCACGCCTTCTGCGCCATATCGCGCACTTCGCTGAGGGATTTCCCCTGTTCGGCGGCGTAGCCGGCAATCTTGTGCACCAGCGCTGTCCCGGCGATGCCGCGCGGCTGTTTGTTGTCCGACAGGGCGATGTCGTCGCCGACGATGACCATCTCAACCTTCAGGCCGTAGCGCTTGGCTTTCTCCGCTGCGAGGCCGAAGTTAAGGCGGTCGCCGGTGTAGTTTTTCACCACCAGCAGGCAGCCGCGATCGCCGGTGACGGCGACAATGGCGTTCAGTACCGCGTCCACGCTCGGCGAGGCGAACAGGTCACCGCATACCGCAGCGGTGAGCATCCCTTTCCCGACAAAACCAGCGTGCGCCGGTTCGTGGCCCGAGCCACCGCCGGAGATCACCGCGACTTTGCTTTTATCCCAGTCGCTGCGCGCCACGACGCGAATGGCCGGGTCGATATCGAGTTTTGTCAGGTTGCCGAAACGGCTGCTAAGAATGATGCCTTCAAGGGCATCGTCGACGAGGCGGGTGCGCTCGTTATAGAAAAATCTGGACATAGCTTCCCACTATTTTTTGAAACGTAGTACACAGCATAGTCCCTGTGTCGTCCCGCGGAGAAAAGGCAGATTTTGCTGAAAATGGGTGAGTGGTAAATGGTAGGTGGTAAACGGTGAGTCTGCGGTAAACGGTGGGTGCGCTGCGCTTACCCACCCTACAACTACTGGAAATGGCTGCACGGTAAACGGTGGGTACAACGCCCGTCCTGAAACCGGTAGGGTGGGTAAGCAACGCGCACCCACCATGAACCCATAAGCCGAGGCGTGGCCCCATCCGGCATCAAAACCGCCGCGCCGCAGGCGTTGAGTCCGGGCTGGCGGTCGGGAACCGCCAGAAGGCGCGAGCCCCGGGATGGGGTATCGCGCCCGACCGGAAGCGAAACGCCGGAGGCAAGGGCAGCCCAACGGGCCGGTTTTGTTGGCCGGGAGCCGGGATAGTGAAGGGGGTGGCGGCGAGCCCCCTTCACCCGTTCACGTGCAGCAGCGTTCCCATGTAAGTGCGGTGCTCTGGTGAACGGAACCTTTGCCGCAATCACATAGCCCCCACGCCACAAACGGTGGGTGCACTTCGTTTACCCACCCTACAAACCCAGCCCCCCCTCACCCTTCAGGCAAAAAAAGAGAGGCCATCGCCTCTCTTTTACGTCCATCACTGCACTATCAATTTCGTCGCATCATCAGCCACAGACTGATGAGGAAGAAGGTGGCACTTGGCAGCAGCGCGCCGATGATGGGCGGGATGTTATACACCAGGCTCAGCGGGCCAAAAATCTGGTCCAGCACGTAGAACACGAAGCCGCAGCTGATGCCGGTGACCACGCGCACGCCCATCGGTACGCTGCGCAGCGGGCCGAAGA
Source organism: Siccibacter colletis (assembly GCF_025914095.1). Lineage (NCBI taxonomy): Bacteria > Pseudomonadati > Pseudomonadota > Gammaproteobacteria > Enterobacterales > Enterobacteriaceae > Siccibacter > Siccibacter colletis. The sequence continues at coordinate 3,512,950 of NZ_CP074352.1, forward strand.
TGAACGACAGCGCCATCAGCATCATCACCGCCACGGAGAGCGGCTGGAAGATTTTGCTCCACATGTTGAGCTGGTAGCGCCCTGGGTCCTGGCCGCTGGACTTCAGGTAGGTCACGTAATCACGCAGGCCGGTAATCGACAGCGCATCCGGGTCCAGCGCCACTACGCCGAGCTTGTCCGGCGTGAGGTTGGTTTTCCAGGTACCGGTCACGGTCTGGGTGCCGGTGATCTGCTGCGGATTTTGCAGGTTGGATTCATCCACCTGCGACAGACGCCAGGCTTTCTGCCCGGCATCAAACTTCGCGGAGGCCGCGTAGCGCACCGACTGCAGGCGACGCTCGTCGTTGAAGCTATAGATACTGATACCGCCCAGCTCGTTATCACCCTTCACGCGCTCGATATAGACGAAGTTGTTACCGTCTTTCGCCCACAGCCCTTGCTGAGTGGAGAGCAGCGAGCCGCCGTACATCATCTGCGCCCGGTAGTTACGCGCCATCTGTTCGCCCTGAGGGGCGACCCACTCGCCGATGGCCATTGTCAGCAGCACCAGCGGAATAGCGGTTTTCATCACTGCCAGCGCTACCTGCAGGCGGGTGAAGCCGGAAGCCTGCATCACCACCAGCTCGCTGCGCTGGGCCAGCATCCCCAGCCCGAGCAGCGCACCCAGCAGCGCCGCCATCGGGAAGAAGATCTGGATGTCTTTCGGCGCACTCAGCAGGGTATACATACCCGCGCCAAGTGCGCTGTAGTCACCCTGCCCGGCCTTCTTCAGCTGATCAACAAACTTAATGATCCCGGAGAGCGACACCAGCATGAACAGCGTCATCATGATGGTGTTGAAAATCGTTTTACCGATATAGCGGTCAAGTACACCAAAACCAGGCATCACACCGCTCCTTGACGTGCGAATCGGGCACGCAGTTTACGCATGGGCACGGTATCCCACAGGTTGAGGCCCACCGCCAGCGCCAGATAAAGCAGGTTCACCAGCCACATCCAGATCAGCGGGTCCAGCTTGCCCTTCGCGCCATTGGAGCGCAGCGAGGTCTGCAGCAGGAAGAACACCAGATAAAGCAGCATCGCCGGCAGCATTGAGAGTACGCGGCCCTGACGCGGGTTGACCACCGACAGCGGCACTACCATCAGCGCCATCACGATTACGGCGAACACCAGCGTCAGACGCCAGTGCAGCTCGGCGCGCGCGCCAGGAGAGTCATTGCTCAGCAGGGTGCGCATGTTCATCTGCGCGCTGTCGTCAGGGTCGAGCGCCACGGTCTGGTGGCCGACAATCGCCTGGTAATCCTGGAAATCGGTAATACGGAAGTCGCGCAGCATCGCGGTGCCTTCGAAACGCGTGCCCTTGTTGAGGGTCACCACCTGCGAACCGTCAGCGCGCAGGCTCAGCGCGCCGGAGTCGGCCACCACCACGGAAGGACGGGCGCTGCCTTTCGGGCGCAGCTGCGCGAGGAACACGTCGTTGAACTGGCTGCCGTTAACGCTTTCGATGAACAGCACCGCGTTGCCGTCGGTGGCCTGCTGGAACTGGCCCTGGGCCAGCGCCGCCATGCCGGGGTTAGCTTTCGCTTCGGCCAGCACTTCATCCTGATGACGAGACGACCAGGGGCCAGCCCACATCACATTTACCGCCGCAACAATACTGGTGAACAGCGCGAGGATCATCGCCGCTTTAACCAGCACCGCTTTGCTCAACCCGCAGGCATGCATGACGGTGATCTCACTCTCGGTATAAAGTTTGCCGAGGGTCATGAGCAGGCCGAGGAACAGGCTTAATGGCAGGATCAGCTGCGCCATCTCAGGCACACCCAGACCGAGCAGGGAAAGCACCAGATTTGTCGGGATATCGCCGTCAACAGCGGCCCCAAGAATCCTTACCAGCTTCTGACAGAAGAAGATCAGCAGCAGGATAAAAAGGATTGCCAGTTGGCTCTTGAGCGTCTCCCGGACCAGATATCTTATGATTATCACATTAATTACGCCTGTGAAAACGAGTCTTTTTGCAGGAAAATCGCTTGTTTCAAGGCTTAAACGTCATTTATTCTCTTGAGTCGTTGAAAACGTCGCAAAGATTGGCTCATCCAGCGAATTCGCGACCCAGAACTTGTTCTGACGTGCCCGAAACGTAAACACGTTAAGATTAACACGAAGTCATCGCAACAGCGGAGTGCGCGTTACGAAAGGTTGCAATTCTAACCGTCGCCACCGCCGTTGTCTTTAAGATTCAGGAGCGTAGTGCATGGAGTTCAGTGTAAAAAGCGGTAGCCCGGAGAAACAGCGGAGTGCCTGCATCGTTGTGGGCGTGTTTGAACCGCGACGCCTCTCCCCCATCGCCGAACAACTCGATAAGATCAGCGACGGCTACATCAGCGCCCTGCTTCGTCGCGGTGAGCTTGAGGGAAAACCGGGGCAGACGTTGTTGCTTCATCACGTTCCTAACGTGCTGTCAGAGCGTATTCTGCTGATTGGCTGCGGCAAAGAGCGCGAGCTGGACGAGCGTCAGTACAAGCAGGTGATCCAGAAAACCATCAACACCCTGAATGACACCGGGTCGATGGAAGCCGTCTGCTTCCTGACCGAGCTGCACGTCAAGGGCCGCAACACCTACTGGAAAGTGCGCCAGGCGGTGGAAACCGCGAAAGAGTCGCTCTACAGCTTCGATCAGCTGAAAACCAACAAGAGCGAGCCGCGCCGTCCGCTGCGTAAGATGGTGTTCAACGTGCCGACCCGTCGCGAACTGACCAGCGGCGAGCGCGCCATTCAGCACGGTCTGGCGATTGCCGCCGGTATTAAAGCGGCGAAAGATCTCGGCAACATGCCGCCGAACATCTGTAATCCGGCCTATCTGGCTTCCCAGGCGCGCCAGCTGGCGGACTCCTGGAGCAAAAATATCGTTACCCGCGTGATCGGCGAGCAGCAGATGAAAGAGCTGGGCATGCACTCCTACCTCGCGGTGGGTGCCGGCTCGCAGAATGAATCCCTGATGTCGGTTATCGAATACAAAGGCGATCCAACCGCCGAGGCGCGTCCGATCGTGCTGGTGGGCAAAGGGCTGACCTTCGACTCCGGCGGCATCTCCCTCAAGCCTGGCGAAGGCATGGACGAGATGAAGTACGACATGTGCGGCGCGGCAGCGGTCTACGGCGTGATGCGCATGGTGGCTGAGCTGCAGCTGCCGCTGAACGTCACCGCGGTGCTGGCGGGCTGTGAAAACATGCCTGGCGGGCGCGCCTATCGTCCGGGCGACGTGCTGACCACTATGTCCGGCCAGACCGTTGAAGTGCTGAACACCGACGCCGAAGGCCGTCTGGTGCTGTGCGACGTGCTGACCTACGTCGAGCGCTTCGAGCCGGAAGTGGTGATTGACGTCGCCACCCTCACCGGTGCCTGTGTGATCGCGCTGGGCCACCACATCACCGGCCTGATGTCGAACCACAATCCGCTGGCGCACGAGCTTATCGGCGCGTCCGAGCAGGCGGGTGATCGCGCGTGGCGTCTGCCGCTGGGCGACGAGTACTACGAGCAGCTCGACTCTAACTTCGCGGATATGGCGAACATCGGCGGTCGCCCGGGCGGGGCTATCACCGCCGGCTGCTTCCTGTCGCGCTTCACCCGTAAGTACAACTGGGCGCACCTCGACATCGCCGGTACCGCATGGCGTTCAGGAAAAGCGAAAGGCGCAACCGGTCGTCCGGTGGCGATGCTGTCCCAGTTCCTGCTCAACCGTGCCGGGTATAACGGCGAAGAGTAAGATAAAATCCCCCTCGCCCTGACGGCGCTCTCCTTCACCACGAGGGAGAGCGCCGGGCTGAGGGTGCATGATTTACATCCATCACAAGAAGCCCCATATCATGAAAAACGCAACGTTTTATCTGCTGGAAAACGACACCCATCAGGATGGCCTTAACGCCGTCGAACAGCTGGTGTGTGACCTTGCCGCAGAACGTTGGCGCAGCGGGAAACGCGTGCTGGTAGCCTGTATCGACGAAGCCCAGGCGGTGCGTCTGGATGAGGCGCTCTGGCAGCGGGATGCCAACAGCTTTGTGCCGCACAACCTCGCGGGCGAAGGTCCGCGTGCCGGTGCGCCGGTTGAGCTGGCCTGGCCGCAGAAGCGCGGCAGCGCGGCGCGCGATGTGCTGATAAGCCTGCTGCCCGAGTTTGCAGCTTTTGCCACCGCTTTCCCTGAAGTGATAGACTTCGTACCTCACGAAGATTCTCAGAAACAACTGGCGCGCGAACGCTATAAAGCCTATCGCGTCGCCGGTTTCCACTTGACTACGGCCACCCCGCCGGTGCCCGGAACGACATAGCAGACATGGAAAAGACATATAACCCACAAGATATCGAACAGCCGCTTTACGAGCACTGGGAAGAGCAGGGCTACTTCAAGCCGAATGGCGATGAGAGCCAGGAAAGCTTCTGCATCATGATCCCGCCGCCGAACGTCACCGGCAGTTTGCATATGGGTCACGCCTTCCAGCAGACCATCATGGACACCATGATCCGCTACCAGCGTATGCAGGGCAAAAACACCCTGTGGCAGGCGGGGACGGACCACGCGGGTATCGCCACCCAGATGGTGGTAGAGCGCAAAATCGCGGCTGAAGAGGGTAAGACCCGCCACGATTACGGCCGCGACGCGTTCATCGATAAAATCTGGCAGTGGAAGGCGGAATCCGGCGGCACCATTACCCGCCAGATGCGCCGTCTCGGCAACTCCGTGGACTGGACGCGCGAGCGTTTCACCATGGACGAAGGCCTCTCCAACGCGGTGAAAGAAGTGTTCGTGCGCCTGTATAAAGAAGATCTCATCTACCGCGGCAAACGCCTGGTGAACTGGGACCCGAAACTGCGCACCGCAATCTCCGATCTGGAAGTGGAAAACCGCGAGTCGAAAGGCTCGATGTGGCACATCCGCTATCCGCTGGCCGACGGCGCGAAAACCGCCGACGGTAAAGATTATCTGGTGGTGGCTACTACCCGTCCGGAAACCCTGCTGGGCGATACCGGCGTGGCGGTGAACCCGGAAGATCCGCGCTACAAAGATCTGATCGGCAAGTTTGTGATGCTGCCGCTGGTCAACCGCCGTATTCCGGTGGTGGGCGATGAGCACGCCGACATGGAAAAAGGCACCGGCTGCGTGAAGATTACCCCGGCGCACGACTTCAACGACTACGAAGTTGGCCGTCGCCACGCCCTGCCGATGATCAACATTCTGACCTTTGACGGCGATATCCGTGAAAGCGCAGAAGTGTACGACACCAAAGGCAACGAGTCTGACGTCTACTCCAGCGACATCCCGGCAGAGTTCCAGAAGATGGAACGTTTCGCGGCGCGTAAAGCCATCGTTGCGGCGGTAGACGCCCTCGGCCTGCTGGAAGAGATCAAACCTCACGACCTGACCGTACCGTACGGCGATCGCGGCGGCGTGGTTATCGAGCCGATGCTGACCGACCAGTGGTACGTGCGTGCCGACGTGCTGGCGAAGCCGGCGGTGGAAGCCGTAGAAAACGGCGACATCCAGTTTGTGCCGAAGCAGTACGAAAACATGTATTTCTCCTGGATGCGCGATATTCAGGACTGGTGCATCTCCCGTCAGCTGTGGTGGGGTCACCGTATCCCGGCGTGGTACGACGCGGAAGGCAACGTCTACGTGGGCCGCAGCGAAGAGGAAGTGCGTCAGGAAAACAACCTGAGCGCCGACGTGCAGCTGCGCCAGGACGAAGACGTGCTCGACACCTGGTTCTCCTCCGCGCTCTGGACCTTCTCTACCCTCGGCTGGCCGGAAAACACCGACGCGCTGCGTCAGTTCCACCCGACCAGCGTGATGGTTTCCGGCTTCGACATCATCTTCTTCTGGATTGCGCGCATGATCATGATGACCATGCACTTCATCAAAGATGAAGACGGCAAGCCGCAGGTACCGTTTAAGACCGTCTACATGACCGGCCTTATCCGCGACGACGAAGGCCAGAAGATGTCCAAGTCCAAGGGCAACGTGATTGACCCGCTGGACATGGTAGACGGCATTTCGCTGCCGGACCTGCTGGAGAAGCGTACCGGCAACATGATGCAGCCGCAGCTGGCAGAGAAAATCCGCAAGCGCACCGAGAAGCAGTTCCCGGACGGCATCGAGCCGCACGGCACCGACGCCCTGCGCTTCACCCTGGCGGCGCTGGCCTCGACCGGTCGCGACATCAACTGGGATATGAAGCGCCTGGAAGGCTACCGCAACTTCTGTAACAAGCTGTGGAACGCCAGCCGCTTCGTGCTGATGAACACCGAAGACCAGGATTGCGGCTTCAACGGCGGCGAGATCGCGCTGTCGCTGGCGGATCGCTGGATCCTCGCGGAGTTCAACCAGACGGTGAAAGCCTACCGCGAAGCGCTGGACAACTTCCGCTTCGACATCGCGGCCGGCATTCTGTACGAATTCACCTGGAACCAGTTCTGCGACTGGTATCTGGAGCTGACCAAGCCGGTCATGAACGGCGGCTCTGAGGCCGAGCTGCGCGGCACCCGCAATACGCTGGTGAACGTGCTGGAAGGTCTGCTGCGTCTCGCGCACCCGATCATTCCGTTCATCACCGAAACCATCTGGCAGCGCGTGAAAGTGCTGAAAGGCATTGATGCGGATACCATCATGCTGCAGCCGTTCCCGGCGTATGATGCTGCTCAGGTTGACGCAGCCGCGCTGGCCGATACCGAATGGCTGAAGCAGGCGATTATCGCCGTGCGTAACATCCGCGCCGAGATGAACATCGCGCCGGGTAAACCGCTGGAGCTGTTGCTGCGCGGGTGCAGCGCTGACGCCGCGCGTCGCGTTAACGAAAACCTGAACTTCCTGAAAACGCTGGCGCGTCTGGAAAGCATCACCGTGCTGTCTGCCGACGATAAAGGTCCGGTCTCCGTGACCAAAATCATCGACGGCGCCGAGCTGCTGATCCCGATGGCGGGCCTGATCGATAAAGCGGCCGAACTGGACCGTCTCGCCAAAGAAGTGGCGAAGGTCGAGCAGGAGATCGCCCGTATCGAAAGCAAACTGAGCAACGAAGGCTTTGTGGCGCGCGCGCCGGAAGCGGTAGTTGCTAAAGAGCGCGAGAAGATCGAAGGCTATCAGGACGCGAAAGCGAAGCTGATTGAGCAGCAGGCGGTTATCAGCGCGCTGTAAGAGAAGCGATAACAAAAAACCGGGCCAGGCCCGGTTTTTTTATGGGTGTTATGCGGTGGGTGCGCTGCGCTTACCCACCCTGGGTTTACCCTCCTGATGCCTCCCTGATGCGCTCAAGGCGGGCTTCCATGTTCGGATGGGTGCTGAGCCAGTCGGGCATCGTCAGCCCGTCATCGTCGGGATGCTCATCCTTAAGCGCGGCAAAGATCTGCACCATCCCCTGCAGCGAACGGCCCTGCTGCTTCATTTCGGCAATAGCGAATTCGTCGGCCTCATTCTCCATCCCGCGCGAGAAGCGCATCTCGTTGACGAATACCGCCGACTGCAGCAGCGTATCACCAATGCCGTCCACGTCCCCCACCACCAGCATCATCGACAGCGTCATCAGCGACGAGCGCACCAGCATCTGCAGCGAGTGCCGGTAGCGGTAGTGACCCATCTCATGCAGCATCACTGCGGCCAGTGCATCGTCGCTTTTCGCCTGCGCCACCAGCTCATCGCTGAGGATCATGGTGCCATTCGGCAACATCAGCGCGTTGGCCCCTTCCGGGAAGTGCATGATAAGCAGGCGCAGCCCGCCTTTATCGCGCATCTCAGCCGGGGTAACCGCGCTAAACAGCGCTTGCAGCTGCGCCTGACGCGCCGCGCTCAGGCTGCTGTTGCTGAACCCCTGCTCGACCAGCAGTTGCTCGCTGACTTCACCCAGCTGCTGCTCCACCGCCACCGGCAGATGGTACGCAATCGTCTCGCTCAGCCAGGGCAGCAGCACCGCCACATAGAACACCGCGGTAAGCAGCGTGCCGATCAGCGCCGCCGCAATGCCGCTTTTGCGGCGCTCCAGGGCATTAATCAGGGGCGGTTTGCGGTGGCGGTTCTCATACCAGTGACGAAAAGCGGCAGGGTTGGCGGGCATAAAGCGCCCGCCGTCCGGGAAGGTGATGGCCTGCGGGACGCCTTCCGGTGCCGGGCGGATCTCCAGCTGGGAGAGCGTAAACAGCCGCTCCCCGGCATCCAGCCGCAGCGTCAGGGAGGCGTCGCGAAAGGTGATGCGGGCCGCCTCCCTGGCAGCCTGCCCCGGATACTGGTAGTAGCCGTCACACTCAAGTTCAGATGCCGACATTGAGATCCAGTTCCTGCACCAGCTCTTCCGCCAGCGCGCTCTGCGCGGTGTCGGTGTGCGCCTGCACCGCCAGGGTGTCGATGTCGCCTTCCACTTCCAGCGTCTCGACCATGTAACGAGCATGACGCAGCTGCGCGAACGGCGTGGCGAGGCCCGCCGAGAAGAAGATAATCAGGGCATTAACAAACAGCAGCCAGAGGTACGGCAGCAGCTTCATGCTGGAGTGCAGGGAGATTTTCCCGTCGTTGAGCGTGGTCTGGTTGAACATGTAGTTGCGATGGGCGACGGTCAGGTATGCGCGCGTCATCATGCCCCATACCAGCATCATCAGGTAGGTGAGAAGGAAGCTGCTGACATTTGCCCCTACCATCTCACCCATCGCTTCATCGCTGACACCGTACTCGCTCATCGTCACCATCGTCATGATGAGCGCCCCCATCAGCATACCGATCAGCACGATAAACGGCACCGCCAGCAGCAGCGAGATCAGCGAGAACTTCACGAAGGCCGCTTTTTTCATCACGCCTTTGAAGGCGGAATTGCCGAAGAACATGTTATTGACGTACAGGTCATGCTGCACGGCGCTCAGGACGCCATTTACCGCGACAAAACCGGGGATGATGAACAATGCCACCAGCGCCACAGCAAGGAACTGCATACCGGTGACCGCCACCAGCCCGTACGCCATGCTCAGCAGGATAAACAGCGTCAGATATGCCAGCACCGGCCAGACCAGGAACGTCATCCAGGCGCGGCCAACATGACAGCGGTAGTTGAAACGCACGCCGCGGTAGCTCGACATGATGGCTTCAAAGCGCCAGCTGCGCACGATGATCCACGGCAGCAACGCCAGGAAAGCGAGCAGCATTACGCCCGCCAGCGTCGGAGCCAGCAGGGTACAGATATAAAACACAATAATGCCGGCGATAGTTAACATGCGTCCCAGCAGGATCTGCATCGGCTTTGCATGATAATCAAAGTGGTCGCCAGCCAGTTCGGTATTACCGTAGAAATAACGGTACGTGCGTACTTTCGCCCAGGCGGAATAAATACCGAAGGTAATAAACGATAAAAGTAAATTAACCAGCCAGATACCGTACCAGGTATCGGCAGTACCATGAAATTTGAGTTTGTGGCGCTGTGTGTTGGTCTCACTCGACAGTGAATTCATACGCTTTCATCCTGAAAGAAATAAAAAACCCTGAAATCAGGGGGAGTTATTAAAACGCAGGTTGCGCCTGCGCGGTTATAGGCTGCCAGTAAAAAATGGCAGCAAGGTTAATTCGATAACGCAGCGGGTTTTTATTTTTCATCTGCGATACGTTTGTTTTATATTGATCGCTCGCGTGTTTTCCAGTTAATAACCAGGTCAGACCATGCAGAGCAGTCCCTCAGCAAGCAGTGAATTACGACTTCGTCCGCTCACCGCACATGATAATCCTGCCATTGCGCGCGTTATTCGCGCCGTATCCGCGGAATTTGGCTTAACGGCAGATAAAGGCTATACCGTTGCCGATCCCAATCTTGACGCCCTGTATCAGCTCTACAGTCAGCCGCGCCACGCCTATTGGGTGGTGGAATATAACGGCGAGGTGGTCGGCGGCGGCGGGCTTGCGCCACTCGCCTGCAGCGAACCGGGTATCTGCGAACTGCAAAAAATGTATTTTCTGCCTGCGGCGCGCGGTAAGGGGCTGGCCCGCCAGCTGGCGCTACAGGCGCTGGACTTCGCTCGCGAACAGGGTTTCACCCGCTGCTATCTGGAAACGACCGCGTTTCTCCGGCAGGCCATCGCCCTCTATGAAAGCCTGGGCTTCGACCACATCTCCGCCCCGCTGGGCTGTACCGGCCACGTGGACTGCGAAGTGCGGATGCTGAAAAACCTGTAGCACTGCGGGCCGGTTTACTGGCCCGTCATTTCCATCGACAGGCGAATAATGCCCGCCGCGCGATCCGCCGGCAGCTGTAACACTTCCCGCCACAGATCCTGCACGATATTGCATACCCGCTGCTCTTTGCCGATCGCCTGCTGCGGCGTGGCCATCAGCGAGAAATCGCTGCCGTAGCGGTCGGTAAGCTTTTGCAGGATCGGCTGTACGTCACGCTGCGCCCGCTGGCGCTCGGCCTCGGTCACCGTATGCTTCGTTTCACCCCAGGCGGCACGCATCATCTCCGCATCCACTTCCATGCGGTGCAGCGTTACGTCCTGCGGCAGCAACCGGGCAGCGTTAATTCCGCCCTTCACCCCCGGAAACAGAAAGCGGAAGCAGGCATCGTCGCTCTCTTTTTGCACCAGCGCGGTTTGCTGCATATTGGCCTGCATAAATGCCACCACGTTGGCATCCGGCGCGGATTGCAGACGCTTGATCTGCAACGTCATGATCTCGGGCTGGATGGCGTCGATAATCTGCTGCTCCGACTTGCCCTCTTTCTGCATCGCCAGCGAGCGATCGCGCAGCTGCGCCATAAACTGCGGCTCCTGCTCTTTCAGCACGCCGTAGATCGGCAGCTTCGCAAAGGCCGCATCGAATCGCTCCGCCTCGCTTTGTGTCTGCACGCTCTGGCGCTGCGGCATGAAATAGCGCGCGTCCAGCACGTTCCAGAGGGCAATTGCCGCCAGCGCCAGCACCACCGCGCCCGCCTTGCTTACCCAGCCTTTTTTACGCAGCAGGGTTACCAGCAGCGCAATAACCGCGCCCGCGTAGCCTGCAACAATAATGTGCGTCCAGTTCATAGAGATCCTTGTTGGTCGATGCAGCCGATACGTTTTACCAGCCTGAGGAAATATTGCACCTCCTCAGGCTGACAACTACCAATATTAGGAGAGTCAGGCAGGAACGCCGCTGTGAAAACGGAATTCGCTGTCGGGTGTGGTAATCAGCGCGGCTTCCACGTCGCCGAAGTGGCGCACGCGCGGGGTGATGTCGTCATCGGAAATCGACTGCGCCAGCGTCAGGTAGTCCTGATAGTGACGCGCTTCCGAGCGCAACAGCGACAGGTAGAACGCCTGCAGCTCCTCATCAACGTGCGGTGCCAGCGCGGCGAAGCGTTCGCAGGAGCGCGCTTCGATATACGCCCCGCAGATCAGCTTATCGATAAGCCGCTGCGGCTCCCAGGTGCGGAGATCGCGGATCAGCCCGCGCGCATAGCGACTGGCGGTGATCTTCACGTAGGGGATATCGCGCTTCATCATCACTTCACGTACCTGCCAGAAATGGTGAAGCTCCTCTTTGATCAGCAGCACCATGCTGTCGATCAGCTGCTGGCCCCAGGGATCGTCGGTGTGCGGCATCACGCTTTTGCCGATGCGCTTATGCAGCGCGACAAAATCTGGCTCCGGGCCACCGCCGTAGGTAAAGGACTCATAGGGTTTCAGCCAGCTCAGCAGCGCTTCACCGCCGCGCTGGTCGGCGACATATTTGCGGATCAGCAGCATCGCGGTCTGGGCCGCTTTCAGTTCGCAGATCATGTGGTCGGTGAGCAGCAGCGGCAGGTTTTCCGGCTGTCTGGCTTTTTCAATCCAGGCATCGGGGGTCGGGCAGTGGAGGAAATCGAGTATCGGGGCGAGTAATTGCGGGTAGTTCATGTCCGGTCCTTGCGGTGCGGCAGCGGGGGCTGCCGCACAGGTTACTTAGTGACGAATGCCGTCGTCGTCCTCGTCGTCCACCAGCTCGTCATCGTCGCCGTCGTCACCCTCTTCGCCGTTCGGATCTTCGAAGTAGGTGCCCCAGCCGTCATACTCGACGCCAAACTTCTCGGCGAGGTTCAGTAGCTGCTCAACCTGCGCATCGATAAGCTCGGCGTTCAGCGCGCTTTCGCTCACCACGTCGCAGCAGATGACGGTATCGCCCTCTTCCACTTCCAGCTCTTCCGGATCGGTCACTTCATAACCCAGTTTGAACGCTTCAACCGCCGCCTTTTCCAGGGTTTCGAAATCATCTGCCGAAAGATGATGTTCGATGGTGTACAGCGCGTCCGGATCGCTGCCGTCTTCCAGTAATTCTTCAATAATCAAACGCGTTTCTTCGCGCTGTTCTTCCAGGAGTTCCGGGTTTGCCATGATGGGTTCCTCATAGGTGGCAGATACTCTTATTTTCACACACGCCGGAGAATGCCTCCACCTTTCACAGTAAAGATTTCTGCCTCAGGGTTGCAAATGAATATTCATACATATAAATTGAATTTTAATTCAAATAGTGGCATCAGCCATGTGAGGGAACTATGTCTGATTTTTCTGGTAAGCACTTCCTGAAACTGCTTGATTTTACCCCTGCGCAAATCACCCACCTGCTCGGTCTTGCCGCCACGCTCAAGCGCGACAAGAAAAACGGTAGCGAAACCCCGCAGCTGACGGGCAAAAACATCGCGCTCATCTTCGAAAAAGACTCAACCCGCACCCGATGCTCTTTCGAAGTTGCCGCTTTTGACCAGGGCGCGCGCGTCACGTACCTGGGGCCGTCCGGCAGCCAGATTGGCCATAAAGAGTCCATCAAAGACACCGCCCGGGTGCTGGGCCGCATGTATGACGGCATTCAGTACCGCGGTCACGGCCAGGAGATTGTAGAAACCCTCGCGCAGTATGCCGGCGTGCCGGTGTGGAACGGGTTAACTAACGAATTCCACCCCACCCAGCTGCTGGCGGATCTGCTCACCATGCAGGAGCACGCACCGGGTAAAGCGTTGCGCGACATGACCCTCGCCTACGCGGGCGATGCGCGTAATAACATGGGCAATTCGTTGCTGGAAGCAGCGGCGCTGATGGGCTTCGACCTGCGGCTGGTAGCACCGAAAGCCTGCTGGCCGGAAGAGAGCCTGGTGGCAGAATGCCAGGCGCTGGCAGCGCATAACGGTGGACGTATTACCCTCACCGAGGACGTGGCGTCCGGCGTGAGCGGGGCTGACTTCATCTATACCGATGTCTGGGTGTCGATGGGTGAGGAGAAGGCGAAGTGGGCGGAACGTATCGCGCTGCTGCGGCCGTATCAGGTTAACAGCGCGATGCTGGCGTTAACCGGTAATCCGCAGGTGAAGTTTTTGCACTGCCTGCCGGCGTTCCACGATGACCAGACCACGCTTGGCCAGCAGATGGCGCAGGAGTACGGCCTGCACGGCGGAATGGAAGTAACGGATGAGGTGTTTGAGTCGGCGCACAGCATCGTGTTCGACCAGGCGGAGAACCGCATGCATACCATCAAAGCGGTGATGGTGGCGACGCTGGCGTAACGGTTGTAAGGCGGGTGCGGTTTTAATGGTGGGTGCGCTGACGCTTACCCACCCTACGATTTTGCACTCGGTTTTTATGGTGGGTGCGCTGACGCTTACCCACCCTACGATTTTTATCCACCCTACGGGATAGTTTATAGGGCGGGTAAGCGCCAGCGCACCCGCCAGCAGCCTCACGCCACCAGCATTTTCACCACGACTTTACGCACGGTGGCGGGCGTGCCCACGGCGCACAGCGGCTTGTGAACTTCGCCCGGCCAGAACACCACGAAATCCCCTTCCTGCATCACGAAGGTCTTCTCCTGCTCGCCTTCCGGCAGAAACGCGATGTCCTTATCCGCCAGCCAGTCGGTGTCCGGCGTACCGGCCGGCAGCGTGCTAAAGGTCATGCCTTCGGTGCCGCGCATGACAATCTGAATATCCAGATAGCGGGCGTGGTACTCGGCACGGCGCTCAGCGATCGGCTGAGTGCTGTCTTCGGATACCAGGCAGAACAGGCGGTTGCCGTCGATGTCATGTTTACCCAGCGGCGTCGCGTCGGTGATGTTCTGCTTCACCCACTCAATCGCCTCGCGCAGATCCGCCTGCAGCCACGGACGCAGAACGTTAATATTTCCAGTCAGCATGATTTACCCCTTAATTAAAACGATGTTTCATTTTCATCGTTATACGAGGAATGCCGTATCCGTACCAGTGCTTTATGCGCTAAACCTGCGCCAGCGCATATTTCCATAGATAGCTGCCCTGAGCCTTGCCCGACGCCTGCCTGATTTATTCACTATTAATGATTTTTTATGCAATGTAATCGATTAGCTTACCGGGAATGTGCATTCGATCCTTGATATGCGATCCCAGGCGGGTATAATGCCGGGCAATTTGCCGGGAGGAAGCATGGTTCTGTTGACTGAACAATCCGTCTTGTCGCGTCGCCACAGCGCTGGCGCAGCAGCTCCATTTTTTCTTTCCGCTGCATTACCCCATTACTGAAGCCCCTCGTTGAGGGGCTTTTTTTTGCCCGGCGTTCAGGAGATAACCATGACGAATCCGCTTTATCAGAAACACATCATTTCCATAAACGATCTCAGTCGTGAAGAACTTGAACTGGTGCTGGCGACCGCTGCAAAGCTGAAAGCGAACCCGCAGCCGGAGCTGCTGAAGCATAAGGTGATCGCCAGCTGCTTCTTTGAGGCCTCGACCCGCACCCGTTTGTCGTTTGAAACCTCGATCCATCGCCTGGGCGCGTCGGTGGTAGGTTTCTCGGACAGCAGCAACACCTCGCTGGGCAAAAAGGGCGAAACCCTCGCTGATACCATTTCGGTTATCGGCACCTATGTGGATGCCATCGTGATGCGCCACCCGCAGGAGGGCGCGGCGCGTCTGGCAACCGAGTTTTCCGGCGGCGTGCCGGTGCTGAACGCGGGCGATGGCGCAAACCAGCATCCGACCCAGACGCTGCTCGATCTGTTCACCATTCAGGAAACACAGGGGCGCCTCGAAAACCTGAACATTGCGATGGTCGGCGACCTGAAGTATGGCCGCACCGTGCACTCGCTCACCCAGGCGCTGGCGAAGTTCAGCGGCAACCGCTTCTGGTTTATCGCGCCGGGCGCGCTGGCGATGCCGCAGTACATTCTCGATATGCTTGATGAGAAGGGCATCGCCTGGAGCCTGCATGACACTATCGACGAGGTGATGCCGCAAGTGGACATTCTCTATATGACCCGCGTGCAGAAAGAGCGTCTCGACCCGTCGGAGTACGCCAACGTGAAAGCGCAGTTTGTGCTGCGCGCGGCCGATCTGCAGGGCGCGCGCGACAACATGAAGGTGCTCCATCCGCTGCCGCGCGTGGATGAGATCACCACCGATGTGGATAAAACGCCGCACGCCTGGTATTTCCAGCAGGCGGGCAACGGTATTTACGCGCGCCAGGCACTGCTGGCGCTGGTTCTGAATCGCGATCTGGCGCTGTAAGGGGAGAATGCACATGACACACGACAATAAACTTCAGGTTGAAGCCATCAAACGCGGCACGGTGATTGACCATATTCCGGCCCAGGTCGGCTTCAAGCTACTCACCCTGTTTAAACTCACCGAAACCGACCAGCGCATCACCATCGGCCTCAACCTGCCGTCCGGTGAGATGGGCCGCAAAGATCTGATTAAAATCGAGAACACCTTCCTGACCGACGAGCAGGTAAACCAGCTGTCACTGTATGCCCCGCAGGCGACGGTTAACCGGATCGACGACTACGACGTGGTGGGCAAAAGCCGCCCGAGCCTGCCGGAGCGTATTGTTGGCGTGCTGGTGTGCCCGAACGGCAACTGCATCAGCCGCAACGAGCCGGTGGCCTCCAGCTTCGGCGTGAAACAGCGTGCCGGGGATATCGCCCTCAAGTGCAAATACTGCGAGAAAGAATTCTCGCATCACGTGGTACTGGCTAACGGCTAACAGCCGCATTTGCGGCGGCGCGAGGGCTTTTTGCCAGCCGTGCAGCCGCAATGATGATGTGTATAATGACCCGAGTCTTACCCACTGCAGCTAACTTCAGGAGAAATTATGTCCCGCACTCTCGCGACGGAAAATGCACCCGCAGCTATCGGCCCGTATGTTCAGGGCGTCGATCTGGGCAATATGATCATCACTTCCGGTCAGATCCCGGTCGATCCGAAAACCGGCACCGTGCCGGACGACATTGCCGCACAGGCGCGTCAGTCGCTGGATAACGTCAAGGCGATTGTGGAAGCGGCTGGCCTGAAAGTGGGCGATATCGTAAAAACCACCGTGTTCGTCAAAGATCTTAATGACTTCGCGACCGTTAACGCTACCTACGAAGCGTTCTTCACCGAGCACAACGCCACCTTCCCGGCGCGCTCCTGTGTAGAAGTGGCCCGTCTGCCAAAAGACGTGAAGATTGAAATCGAAGCCATCGCGGTGCGTCGCTAAGCGCGAGCACTCAGGAAAAAGGCCACCGCGGTGGCCTTTTTTACGGGCGACGGCCTTCCCTCCCCGCCAGCGGGCAGAGGGAAAAGCCTTATTCCTCTATTGTCGCATTCAGCAACCGCTGCAGCGGAGCCACGGCAGCGATCACCACTTCATCGCGGGTGAGCGCCGCGCTGTCGAGCTGTTTCTGGATCACGGCGCGCTCGTCCGGATTCAGCGTTCCCTGTCGGGCCACCACGTCCACCAGCCGAATACCCAGTCCCGCCAGCGTCTCAACGTCCTGTACCACCGGCTTCAGCGCCGCCAGCTGATAATTCTCGCTCGTCAGCGCCAGCACGTCCGGCACGTTATGTTGCCAGCGGCTGAATACGTGGCGCAGCGCCCCGGCGCTTTCGCTGCTCTCCGGGTCGGCAATCAGCGCGCTGACCCAGCCGTTGATCTGGCGCACCTCCTCGCTCTCGGCGGGTAACGCATCGGCAAAACGGTTGAGCGGTTCAAACTGATGGTAATTTCCCGCCTGGAATTTGAGATGCTGTCGGGTGTAATACTGCGCCGGCTCGATGGCCTGCGCGAGAATTTGCAGCGGCAGCACGCCGCGGCTGCCGCCCAGACGGGTGAACTGCTCCACCTGCTGAGTATGCTGGCGCAGCCCTACCGATACCGTGCTCCAGCTGTCGATGGCCTCCAGGCGCTGATACATATTGCTGACGTCGTTAACGTCCTGCGCAGACCAGAGTCGTTCAGCGACGGCAAAAGCACGCGGCCAGAGTTTGATATCCAGCACCGGCGCAACCACATTTTCCGCCCATAGCGCCGCTTCACCGCCAATAATATTGCTGCTCTGGGCTACGGACGGCACCACCGGCGCCCGTCCGGCTGGCACCGCATCCAGTTTGCTGCCGGTAGTGGGATAGCGGGCGTTACCGAGCAGCGTGTAGCCACTGAGCTGCCGATCGTTGAGAGTAAACACCGCCTGGGTATCGCCCATCCAGGTATCAACCCGAAACGTCAGCTGCGTATCGCTGAGCCACTGAATGTCGTGCAGGGCGCGACGCGACTTGCCGTTAAAATCAATAAAGCCGCGCCAGCCATGCTGCGGGTGATTAATCAGCGTAAAGCTGCCCTCAACCGGGCTGCCCTTGAGACGCGGCAGGGTAAAGGCCCAGCTCTGCGCGCTGTCGTCAGCAGCAATCACATCCACATCATGCAGCCCCTGCGGCAACACCTCATTGCGGTAGTGATAGGCCGTCGACTGTGGCTGGTCGAGATAGAATCCGGTAGAAAGGATGCCCTTGTAACCCTGGCTGGCGATATTGCCGAGGGCGTCCTGCCCCTGCCAGGACTGGATCAGAATGCTTTTTGGCAGGTCAGGATGGAAAATCTCATCCCAGCCCACCATGCGGCGCTGATGTTTTTCAAGGATCTTCTCCACGCGCTGATTGAACCACGCCTGAAGCGCGTGACTGTCTGCCAGCCCTTTCGCTTTTATGACGTTCTGAATCGCCGGGTTCGCTTTCCACTGGCTATCGTCCACCTCATCGCCGCCAATGTGCAGATAGCCATCGGGGAAAATGGCGACCAGTTCCCCGACCAGCGCATCGATAAAGGTCCAGGTCGCCTCCTTCGTCGGGTCGAGCACCGGCTTGAGCACGCCCCAGCGGCGCTCCATCTCATACGGACCGGGGGCGCTCATGAGCTCGGGATAAGCAACGGCGATAGCCGAAGCATGCCCCGGCAGATCGATTTCCGGCACCACGCGAATACCGCGCGCCGCAGCGTAGCGCACCACCTCGCGCATCTGCTCTGCGGTGTAGAATTGCCCGTCGCTGGCGTGCTGTTGCAGCTTCGGATAGCGGGCCGAGGCGAAACGCCAGCCCTGATCGTCCGTCAGATGCCAGTGAAAGACATTGAGCTTCGCCGCGGCCATGCCATCCAGCTGGCGCAGAATATCCGGCAGCGGCATAAAGTGGCGCGCCGAATCAAGCAGCAGCCCGCGCCAGGGGAAGCGCGGCACGTCCTCAATCGACACCAGTGGGATCGCAGTATGACGGGGACCATTCTGAATAAGCTGTAGCAGCGTCTCCATGCCGCGCATCGCGCCAAAACGGGTATTCGCGGTGAGCGTAACGCCGTCGGACGTCACGCTCAGCTGATAGCGCTCGTCGCTGTCTGCCTGCGGAACTGCCGCCACTTTTTGTTTGATAACGATGTTGATCGTCGGTGCGTCAGGCTGGGCTGGCTGCGGTTTCAGCACCCAGCCGGTCTGACGTGCGATACGCTCGCGCCACCGCTCAACCGCGTCGCCCATATCATCGCCGCCTACCGCAATGGTTACCGCATTGTTCAGGACCAGCTCCCCCTGGCCTGCCGGTCGTTCAACCTTTTGCGGCCAGGGCATCAGCGGCAGATCGCCGGCGGGGGCAGCCAGCGCCGGATAAGCGGTCATTAATGAGCAGAGCAACAGCACTGAACGACGCGGAAAGACCATAGCAGTTCCTTTTTTCTGACGGGCCAGATGCGGCAAAAACAATCAGTTACCATGCCAGGAACTATTCATCAAGCTAATGGCGAGAGCACTATCACATCTCGCCATTTATGAGATTACTGCCAGCCAAATCGGCGGGTGTAGATCCCTTTCACCCACTGCGTCATGACCATATAGCCCGCCAGAATTCCCACCAGCCACGGGAAGTAGCTGAGCGGCAACGCCTGCAGATGCAGCCAGCCGGCCAGCGGTGTAAACGGCAGCGCGATACCCACTGACATCACCAGCAGCGTCATGACGATCAGCGGCCAGGCGGCGCGGCTTTGCAGGAACGGCACGCGGCGGGTACGGATCATATGCACAATCAGCGTCTGGGAGAGCAGCCCGACCACAAACCAGCCGGACTGGAACAGGGTCTGCGCCTCCGGCACGTTGGCCTGGAACACCCACCACATCACGCAGAAGGTGATGATGTCGAACAGCGAGCTGATCGGGCCAAAGCACAGCATAAAGCGTCCGAGATCGGCCGGGTTCCAGCGCTGCGGCGTGCGGATCTGCTCTTCATCAACGTTATCGAACGGGATCGCCACCTGGGACACATCGTAGAGCAGGTTCTGGATCAACAGATGCAGCGGCAGCATCGGCAGAAACGGCAGGAAGGCGCTGGCCACCAGTACGCTGAACACATTGCCGAAGTTAGAGCTGGCAGTCATTTTTATGTATTTCAGCATGTTGGCAAAGGTGCGCCGCCCTTCGAGAACCCCTTCTTCAAGCACCATCAGGCTTTTTTCCAGCAGAATGATATCGGCGGCTTCGCGGGCAATATCCACCGCGCCATCCACGGAAATCCCGATATCCGCCGCGCGCAGCGCGGGCGCATCGTTAATGCCGTCACCCATAAAGCCCACCACGTGGCCCTCTTCGCGCAGCAGACGCACAATGCGCTCTTTTTGCAGCGGCGTCAGACGGGCAAACAGCGTGGTGCGTCTGGCGAGCGCGGCCAGCGCTTCATCGCTCATGGCATCCAGCCCGGCACCGGTCACCACGTCGCCGGTGACCAGCCCGACGTCGCGACACACTTTGGCAGCCACCAGCTCACTGTCACCGGTGAGGATCTTTACGGCGATCCCGCTGGCGTGCAGCGCTTTCAGCGCCGGTGCGGTGCTCTCTTTCGGCGGATCGAGGAAAGCAATATAGCCTTCGAGGATCAGATCCGACTCATCCACACGGCTGTAATCCCCTGCGCGCGCCGGCAGTTGACGGGTGGCAACCGCCACCACGCGCAGCCCCTGACGGTTCAGCTCGTCGGTAACGCGGCGCACGTTCTCCAGCCGGGCTGCATCCAGCACCACGGCGTCGTCTCCCTGCCGGGCATGGGTGCAGACGCTGAGGATCTCCTCCAGCGCGCCTTTGCAGATCAGCTGGTGCGTCTGCGCCTCCCGGGAGACCACCACCGACATGCGCCGGCGTTCAAAATCAAAGGGGATCTCATCCACTTTCTGCCAGCATGCCGCGGCTTCACGGGCGCGGGCCTCATCCAGCCCCTCCAGGACCGCCACATCAAGCAGATTCTTCAGGCCGGTCTGGTAGTGGCTGTTCAGCCAGGCGTTTTCCAGCACCCGATCGCAGCGGTTCCCGGCGATATCCGTGTGCGTTTCCAGCATGATGCGATCCTGGGTCAGCGTGCCGGTCTTGTCAGTGCAGAGAATATCCATTGATCCAAAATTCTGGATAGCATCCAGATGCTTGACGATCACTTTCTGCTTCGACAGCTTCACCGCGCCGCGCGCCAGAGTCGAGGTGACGATCATCGGTAACATCTCCGGCGTCAGGCCGACCGCCACCGACAGGGCGAACAGCGCCGCTTCCCACCAGTCACCTTTGGTGAAGCCGTTGATCAGCAGCACCACGGGGGTCATCACCAGCATAAAGCGGATCAGCAGCATGCTGACGCGACCAATGCCCTGCTGGAAAGCGTTGGGTTCGCTCTCCTGGCCGCTAACCCGCCCGGCCAGCTGACCAAACCAGGTATTCGCCCCGGTGGCGATGACCATTGCCTGCGCTGTGCCGCTCACTACGTTAGTGCCCATAAAGCACAGGGTATCGCTCTCCAGGGCGTGGGTCTGGTCGGGATGGCGGGTCGAGGCAACTTTCTCCACCGGCAGTGATTCACCGGTCAGCGACGCCTGGGCCACAAACAGATCCCGGGCGCTGAGCACGCGCAGATCCGCCGGGATCATATCCCCGGCAGCCAGTTTCACGATATCCCCCGGCACCAGTTGATCTATCGGGATCTCAAGCCAGTCATATTCGCCGAGATCGTTCAGCACGCGGCGTACCGTGGCGGTGTTGGTCACCATCGCTTTCAGGGCATCTGCGGCGCGGGTGGAGCGGGCCTCCTGAATGAAGTTCAGCAGCGTTGCGATAACCACCATCAGCGCAATAACGCCCGCCGCAAACCCGTCTTCGGTGGCATACGAGACGATGCCGAGCACCGTCAGCAGCAGGTTGAACGGGTTGCGGTAACAGCGCCACAGATGCCGCCACCACGGGGCGGGTTGCTCGCCGGGAATGACGTTTTCACCGTGACGCTCGCGGGCAGCGGCCACTTCCCGGGCATTAAGCCCTTCCGGATGACTGCCGAAAAAGGCCCACAGCTGGGCGTGGCTTGCTTTGCCGTAGCGCAGACAGGCACTGGAAAGCGACGCGGGAACCGCGGTACGCTTAAGGATCTTTCCGTCCGGCAGCGGATCGCGGTGCATCAGACGATAAGGTAGATGGCGGCTGAGCTGCGCCAGCAGCTGCCGGGTCAGATTTTTTACAGACATAGCTGTCCCTCCGCGCCCGGAATCGGTGCGCGTTATTTTTCAGGCATGGCGAGGCCGGTGCCTGAGCACAAACAGAGTTGCAGGGACGGAATAAAAACGTCGCTGCCTTGCTGAGTCCGGCAAGGCAGCGTGGGCTGCATTACCGGAAGAACGTTACCCCTGCGGGGTCGGGGGCAGGATCAGGATTCATAGCACCTCCGGTAAAAACATAAGAAATCCTGCGGCCGGGCAAGCGGCAGCAAGACACCATAAAGTGTGGGTATATTACTGACGTCTCTCTAAACCCTTCCTAAACCAGACATTACCCCTTGTGTTTCAGAACAGGAGGTTTACCTTCAGTGATCAAATTGCTAACAGAGGACATCCAATAACTGATGAATAAAAGGCTTACTATCAAAGACATAGCACGACTAAGCGGGGTCGGAAAGTCCACCGTCTCCCGGGTGCTTAATAACGAAAGTGGCGTCAATGAACGTACCCGGGAGCGGGTTGAAGCGGTAATGCAGGAGCAGGGATTCTCGCCGTCACGCTCGGCACGTGCCATGCGCGGCCAGAGCGATAAGGTGGTGGCGATAATCGTCACGCGCCTCGATTCGCTGTCGGAGAACCTGGCGGTGCAAACCATGCTGCCGGTCTTTTATGCCGAAGGCTATGACCCGATCATGATGGAGAGCCAGTTCTCTCCGGCACTGATCGCCGAGCATCTCAGGATGTTGCGCAGCCGCAATATCGACGGGGTGGTGATTTTTGGTTTCAGCGGGGTAACGCCGGAGATGCTGCAGCCGTGGCAGCCATCGCTGGTGCTGGTGGCGCGTGATGCGTCGGGATTTGCGTCGGTCTGCTATGACGACGAGGGTGCTATGCAGCTGCTGCTTCAGCGCCTGTATGATATGGGGCACCGCCATATCAGCTTCCTCGGCGTCCCGGACAGCGACATCACTACCGGGCTGCGTCGCCATCAGGCGTATCTGGACTTCTGCGCACGCCATCAGCTCACGCCGCACGTGGTGCAGCCGGGTCTGACGATGGTGAACAGCTATGAAAATTTTACCCGTACGTTGACGCCGGATACCACCGCGGTGGTGTGTGGCACCGATACCATGGCGCTCGGTGCCGGTAAATATTTGCATCAGCATCCGGAGCTCCGTATTCAGCTGGCCAGCATCGGCTATACCCCGCTGATTGCGTTTTTGCATCCGGATCTGGTTGGCGTATCGCTGGGGTACGCGGAAGCCGGGCGTAAAGCCGCCGTTCAGCTTATGGGCCAGATTACGCGTCAGGCTGAGCTGAAACAGATAGTGATCCCCGCCACGTTAAATTAACCCTTTACGTGCTGTTCATTTTTGTCGCCCCTTAACGGGAACGATCCCCTCACCAACACTTCTCAATCAAACCTCTGCCTGACTCCTTCGTTATCACCCTGCTTATTTATCCCCTGCACCATTGATTACGCACTCTTTACCTTTCAACAGATGCTCACCCCTGCGCACCCGACTACGCTTGCTACTGACGCAGCGATTTTCACAACCCGGAGGCAGTTGCCCGGTGTCGCCCCTGGCAGCGCTAACGCCCTCTTCAGCAATGCAGGAAAACGAGATGAAAACAGTTCCGCCCTGGTGGCAGCACGGCGTGATTTATCAAATCTATCCTAAGAGCTTTCAGGACACGACGGGCAGCGGCACCGGCGATCTGGCCGGCGTGATCCAGCGCCTCGACTACCTGCAGACCCTCGGCGTGGATGCGATCTGGCTGACCCCGTTTTATATCTCTCCGCAGGTGGATAACGGCTATGACGTCGCGAACTACACGGCTATCGACCCGACGTACGGTACGCTTGATGATTTTGATCGGCTGGTGACCGAGGCGCACGATCGCGGGATCCGCATCATCCTCGATATGGTGTTCAACCACACCTCCACCCAGCACGCGTGGTTTCATGACGCGGTGAACAAAACCAGTGCGTATCGTCAGTTCTATATCTGGCGCGAGGGCACGCCAGAGCAGGCGCCCAATAACTGGCGCTCAAAGTTTGGTGGCAGCGCCTGGCGCTGGCATGCCGAAAGCGCTGAGTACTATCTGCACCTGTTTGCCCCGGAGCAGGCCGATCTCAACTGGGAACACCCGGAGGTGCGCGCTGAATTAAAGAAGGTCTGTGCGTTCTGGGCCGATCGCGGCGTGGACGGGCTGCGGCTGGATGTGATCAACCTGGTCTCCAAAGATCAGGCGTTTGCGTCGGACATGGCGGGAGATGGTCGCCTGTTTTACACCGACGGACCACGTATCCACGAGTACCTGCAGGAGTTCAGCCGCGAGGTGTTCAGGCCACGCGGGCTGATGACCGTGGGAGAGATGTCTTCGACCACGCTGGAGCACTGTCAGCGCTACGCGGCCCTCGACGGCAGCGAACTGTCGATGACCTTCAATTTCCATCATCTGAAGGTGGACTACCTCGGCGGGCAAAAGTGGACCCTTGCCGCGCCGGATTACGTGGCGCTGAAAGCTATTTTCAGCCACTGGCAGCAGGGCATGCATAACCGGGCGTGGAACGCGCTGTTCTGGTGTAATCACGACCAGCCGCGCATCGTGTCGCGTTTTGGCGATGAGGGTGAACTGCGGGTGCCCGCCGCGAAAATGCTGGCGATGGTGCTGCACGGTATGCAGGGCACGCCCTTTATCTACCAGGGCGAAGAGCTGGGGATGACCAACCCGCACTTTACGCGCATTGTCGATTACCGCGACGTGGAGAGCCACAACATGTTCGCTGAACTGCGTGGGCATGGCCGCCAGGCGGAAGAGCTGCTGGCGATCCTCGCCCATAAGTCACGGGACAACGGCCGCACGCCGATGCAGTGGTCGGCAGGCGCTAACGCCGGGTTTACCACCGGCACGCCGTGGATCGGCCTGTGCGATAACTATCAGTCCATTAATGCCGAGGCGGCGATGAGCGACCCCGACTCGGTGTTTCACGCCTATCAGACGCTGATCCGCCTGCGCAAAGCCCAGCCTGTCTTCACCCAGGGCAACTATCAGGATCTGCTGCCCGACCATCCGCACCTCTGGTGCTACCGTCGCGAGTGGCAGGACCAGACGCTGTTGGTGGCCGCCAACCTGAGCCGGGACAGCCAGCAGTGGATGCCGGACGCCCTCAGCGGTGACTGGCAGGTGCTGATGAGCAACTACCCGGACGCCTCCCCTGCCCCCGCAGAACTCAACCTGCGCCCCTTTGAAGCCGTGATTTGGCTGCAACAGTAAATGTTACCCGGCACCCGCCGGGCATCATTTACTGACCAGCGCGTTCACGCGGCTCAGCCACTGCGCCACGCCCGCGTCGAGATCGGCATCGCTCAGCACATGCGTGCCCTGAATCAGCGCGGGCGTCTGCCAGACCATGCCGGTCATATTGGCCATCGCGTGGAACGGCAGCCAGAACTCCTCTATCGGATACCGGTTGTAGCCCTGAGGCGAATACGCCTGAGCGTTGCCGCCGGTCGACACCATCAGCATAAACGGTTTGCCATGCAGGCGTTCACCGCCGCTGCCATACGCGAAACCGTGCTCCAGCACGTGATCCTGCCACTCTTTTAAAATCGCGGGCGCGCTGTACCACCAGAATGGAAACAGCATTACCACCGCGTCATGAGCCAGCAGCAGCGCCTGCTCGCGCTTCACGTCGATCCGGAAATCCGGGTATTCGCGCATCAGCTCATGCACGGTCACCTGTGGCAGCGCCTTCAGCGCCTCGATGGCGGCGTGGTTAACACGTGATTCATCCGGGTAACGGTGCCCGGCCAGCACCAGTACTTTTTTCATTTTTTCTCTCCTCAACGGTATTGTTGAGGTAATGTTGGCACGACGCAGGATTAACCTGTAGCGCGGTTCCGGGCATATCTGTTTCAACCAAAGGTATCAACCATGACGCTGACTTCCGACGTGCATCGCCTGCTACCGGCTTTTCTGGCCGCGGCGCAGAGCCAGAGTTTTTCCGCCGCCGCGCGCCTGCTGGGCGTGACGCCTGCCGCCGTGAGCAAAAGCGTGCGCCAGCTGGAAGCGCGGCTTGGCCGCGTGCTGTTCCAGCGCAACACCCATTTTGTAGTCCTGACGGAAGAAGGAGCGGCGCTGCGTGACCAGGTGGCGCCGCTGTGGCACGCGTTAAATCAGGCGCTGGAAAAACCCGCCGACGAGCCGCAAGGGCTGGTGCGCGCCAGCGTTATCCCCGGTTTTGGTCGCTATCTGCTGATGCCAGCCTTGCCCGCGTTTCAGGCGCGATACCCGCAGGTACGGCTGGATCTGGCGATGGACCCGCGCCGCGTCAACCTCATTGGCGAGCGGATAGACGTGGCGGTCGGCCAGCGCACCGTACAGGACAGCCGGGTAGTGACGCGCGAGATCCGCCCGATGCGCATGATGCTCGCCGCGTCGCCCGCTTATCTGGCGCGCTTCGGCACGCCGCAGCACCTGCAGGAGCTGCTGCATCACCGCTGCCTCGTTCACCGCAACCCCGGCAACGGCAAGCTGCAAAGCTGGCTTACTGACGAACTGGCGATGGAAGAGCAGCACGCGTTTCTTATCAGCACGTTTCCCGACGTGCTGGTCGACGCGGCGCTGGCGGATATGGGCATCGTCTCGCTCGCTGACTGGTATCTGGCGCCGCCCATCGCAGCAGGCCGCCTGGTGCCGCTCATGGAGCCCTACTGGCCCGTGCCGCAGCCGCTGTGGGTGAAGTACCCCAACCACCGCCTGGCCCCACGGGTGCGGGCATTCGTCGATTTTTTAATCGAAAAATTCATGGCGTAAATATTTCGCATCCGTCAGCGCAGATGCTGAGCGCGCTCGCCGCTTTGCTTTGTCCTGCATCAATAAAACCGCAAACTTGTTTGATGCAAATCACTATATATAGACATTAAAATCCACCGCGGCCCAATATCTTGTTATTTCAGGCTACCCTTTCACCAGTCAGGCTTTGTTGAAATCGACACAAGGCTGTGGATAAAACGGGCCGGCTTCGCCGTTACTGAGGATTTATTCGGAAGATAGCCCTCATGCCGCGCGACGGAGTTTCTGTGGATAACCTGTGCTTAATATGGAGTGATCATGACACCGCATGTAGTGAAACGAGACGGGTGTAAAGTACCTTTCAATTCAGCGCGCATTCACGAAGCGATTCTTCGTGCAGCGCAGGCAGCGGGAGTCGATGACGTAGACTATTGCGCCACCGTCGCGGAAATCGTCAGCAGTCAGATGCAGCATCGTCGTGAAGTGGACATTCATGAGATCCAGACGGCGGTGGAGAATCAGCTGATGGCGGGCAATTACAAGCAGCTGGCGCGCGCCTATATTGAGTATCGCCACGACCGCGATATCGCCCGCGAGAAACAGGGCCGCCTTAACAAAGAGATCCGCGGCCTGGTGGAGCAAACCAACCCGGCGCTCCTGAACGAAAACGCCAATAAAGACAGCAAAGTGATCCCAACTCAGCGCGATCTGCTGGCCGGGATTGTCGCCAAACACTATGCGCGCCAGCACCTTTTGCCCCGCGATGTGGTGCTCGCCCACGAACGCGGCGAGATCCACTATCACGATCTCGACTACTCGCCCTTCTTCCCGATGTTCAACTGCATGCTCATCGATCTCAAAGGCATGCTGACGCGCGGCTTCAAGATGGGCAATGCCGAGATCGAGCCGCCGAAGTCTATCTCCACCGCCACCGCGGTCACCGCGCAGATCATCGCCCAGGTCGCGAGCCATATTTACGGCGGCACCACCATTAACCGCATCGACGAAGTGCTGGCCCCGTTTGTCACCGAGAGCTTTGAGAAGCACCGTCAGATTGCCCATGAATGGAATATCCCGGACGTGGACGGCTACGCCCACGCCCGCACGGAAAAAGAGTGCTACGACGCGTTCCAGTCGCTGGAGTACGAAGTCAATACGCTGCATACCGCCAACGGCCAGACGCCGTTCGTGACCTTCGGCTTTGGCCTCGGCACCCGTTGGGAGTCGCGCCTGATCCAGCAGTCGATTCTGCGTAACCGCATCGCCGGTCTGGGGAAAAACCGTAAAACCGCCGTATTCCCGAAGCTGGTGTTCGCCATCCGCGACGGGCTGAATCACAAGCCGGGCGATGCCAACTACGACATCAAGCAGCTGGCGCTGGAGTGCGCCAGCAAGCGCATGTACCCGGACATTCTCAACTATGACCAGGTCGTGAAGGTCACCGGCTCGTTCAAAACGCCGATGGGCTGCCGCAGCTTCCTCGGGGTGTATGAAGAGAACGGCGAGCAGATCCACGACGGACGCAACAACCTCGGGGTTATCAGCCTTAACCTGCCGCGTATCGCGCTGGAAGCAAAAGGCGACGAGGCCGCGTTCTGGGCACTGCTGGATAACCGCCTGGCGCTGGCGCGTAAAGCACTGATGACCCGCATCGCCCGGCTGGAGGGCGTTAAAGCCCGGGTGGCACCCATTCTCTACATGGAAGGGGCGTGCGGCGTGCGGTTAAATGCGGATGACGACGTTTCGCAGATTTTCAAAGACGGCCGCGCGTCCATTTCGCTGGGTTATATCGGCGTGCATGAAACCATCAACGCGCTGTATGGCAAGCATGTCTATGACAGCGAGGCGCTGCGCGCCAAAGCACTGGCTATCGTGGAACGCCTGCGTCAGGCGGTGGAGCAGTGGAAGGATGAGACCGGCTACGGGTTCAGCCTCTACAGCACGCCGAGTGAGAACCTGTGCGACCGCTTCTGCCGCCTCGACACCGCCGAGTTCGGCGTGGTACAGGGCGTCACCGATAAGGGCTACTACACCAACAGCTTCCACCTTGACGTAGAGAAAAAGGTTAACCCGTACGACAAGATTGATTTCGAAGCGCCCTATCCGCCGCTGGCGAGCGGCGGGTTCATCTGTTACGGCGAGTATCCGAATATTCAGCACAACCTGAAGGCGCTGGAAGACGTGTGGGATTACAGCTATCAGCACGTGCCCTATTACGGCACCAACACGCCTATCGACGAGTGCTACGAGTGCGGTTTCACCGGTGAGTTCGAGTGCACCAGCAAAGGCTTTACCTGCCCGAAATGCGGCAATCACGACGCCTCACGCGTATCGGTCACCCGCCGCGTTTGTGGCTATCTCGGTAGCCCGGACGCGCGCCCTTTTAACGCCGGCAAGCAGGAAGAGGTGAAGCGCAGGGTTAAGCATCTCGGAAACGGGCAGATTGGTTGACCCGTTTTGTTCAGTTACGCGGTGGGTGCGCTGCGCTTACCCACCCTACAAAAGCGCGGTGTGCAGGGATGCAAAATTACAGGGCGAGTAAGCCTGCGCATAAACGGTGGGTGCGCTGCGCTTACCCACCCTACAAAAGCGCGGCGTACAGGGATGCAAAATTACAGGGAGGGTAACCTTTCCCTGGAAAGCTGCGCTGCTTTTCGCAAAGCAATTGACGCCAGGACAAGGCGGCAAATGCGCGAATCCCGGGGAGCTTACATAAGTAAGTGACCCGGGTGAGCAAATGCAGCCAACGCCGCTACGGCGCCAACATCGACGAGGTTCCTCTAAGCAGTTGGGGTTGTAGCAAGGCGGCAAGCGAGTGAATCCCGGGGAGCTTACATCAGTAAGTGACCCGGGTGAGTGAGCGCAGCCAACGCCGCTACGGCGCCAACTGCGACGAGGAAAAAATGAATTATCACCAGTACTATCCTGTAGACATCGTCAACGGCCCCGGCACCCGCTGCACCCTGTTTGTCGCAGGGTGCATCCACGAATGCCCAGGCTGCTACAACAAAAGCACCTGGCGGCTCAACTCCGGGCTACCGTTCACTGCGGAAATGGAAGATCGCATCATCGCCGATCTCAACGATACGCGTATCAAGCGTCAGGGACTGTCGCTGTCCGGCGGCGATCCGCTGCATCCGCAAAACGTGCCGTCGATCCTTAAACTGGTGCAGCGCGTTCACGCCGAATGCCGCGGGAAAGATATCTGGGTCTGGACGGGCTATACGCTGGATGAGCTCAACAGTGCCCAGCGTGAGGTGGTTGAGCTTATCAACGTGCTGGTGGACGGAAAATTTGTGCAGGATCTGAAAGACCCGGCTCTGATCTGGCGCGGCAGCAGCAACCAGGTCGTGCACCGGCTGCGCTAATGTGAAGGCGGACAGGCGTATCCGCCTTCAGGCGGGCACCTGAGACGCTATGCCTCCACCGGTGCGCGTCGCGTTGTCAGCGGTAAACCTGCCGTCACAGCATCAATCAGCGCCCGATCGCTGACCTGCCGTGGCATAACGCCAATCGACTGGCTGTAAAGCGGCGGCAGCGCCTGGCAATACGCCGTCAACGCGCTTTGCGGGATCGAGGGCACGACATACTGCAGTGACCACGGATTTTCTGCCGGTAACGCCTCTTCCATTGTGGACCCATAAGCTCCTAAATCAATAAGGCTGGATGCTGAGGTATCCTGCCCCAGCGTCAGCACGAACGTGCCATATTTGGGATGACCAAAATACTGCAATACGCGATCCCCTTCCTGCTGATAAAGCTGATGACGCAGCTGCGCCCAGCTTCGGGTAGTCAGCATAAACGGCGTCTGCACCGGGGAGTGGACCTGATTGCCGGGCAGGCACAGCATCAGGTTGCCGAAGTAATCGAGAAAGGCTACCGAGCTGCCCTTACCGCCCCGTTCAGCATCGATGGCTGCCGCTTCAAGCAGATAAGGCGCCAGACCTGCGTCCGGCGTCCCCAGTGACGGCGCTTTATAGGTGAGCGCCTGGGGATAGATATCTCTGAGCGCAATAACCAGCGGATCGTCAGGTGCCAGCGTCGCCGGATCGATCAACAGCTCCGGCGGAAGATCGTTATTCACCGTATCCTGAACCCCGGACAGCGTGGCTTCAAACAGGGATAAACACAGCGCCTGGGTGTTCTGATTAATCACCGTCTGGCTAAAAAAAGCAGGTAGCGGTGCCGAGGTCGCAGGACGCGCAAAACAGGAGTCGCCGCCCACTTCTGGATAACTGAAAGTAGCCTGGGCTACCGGGCGTAACGCAGGATCTAATGAGGGGAAATCGGCAAGGGTGTGTAATCAATGCCGGAAAAGGTATCGAAGGCGGCAGACACGACATTAAAACCGCTGCTGAGGATCGAGCCGGAACACATACAGCACGGGTCGAGCGAGGTCACGATAGTAATTTCTTCCGGCGGCGGCAATAGTGCGCCAGAAGAGATTTGATCATAATACCAGTCGATAAGCTGCCGCTCGCCATGGGCGGTCGGATCGAATGTCATCCCGTCTTCCACCACGTTATTATGCAGTGCATTTAACACATTACCGCTTTTGTCGAGCATAACGCCGCCGACGCTGAACGTGCCCTGACAGTAAGCACGAACCGCCTGATTTGCAGCCTCGTTTACGGCGTCTTCCAGCGATTCATACGTCTGCGATAATAACGTCGCGCCCCGCGGAGAACAGTGGCGAATTTCCATTTTCATTGCCCTTAATGTGAATGAGTGTCAGATCAAAAGTGATTGCGGATAAATATTCCCTGGCGCGATATGCGCACCGGAATAGTATTTATCCGCTGCCCTCTCTTATTCTGACTGCGCACGCACAGTTTCCGGTCAAATAATACCTGGTTACTTTTCCTGAGGCAGACTGGATATTTATTAATATCTTTCCGGAACGCTTTCCGGATATTTAACAGAGCGCAGAAGTAACCAGCGTATTAATAAAATGGTTAACAATTTCAGGCTGTTTTTCTCCATACCAGAGCGCATAGAGATCGGCCGGGATAGCTTCCCGCAGGGAAATAAAGGTCACGCCTGGCCACTGAATTAACGCGCAGCTTTCAGGCAGCAACGCGATACCCATGCCGGCACTGACCAGCGCCAGCGCGGTCTGCGGTTCACGTACCTGATGGGTGATATGCGGATAAAAGCCCGCGCTGACACAGTAATCGTAGAGCTGAGAGGCAAAATCACTGTGACTGAAGGAGAGCGAGATGAACGGCTGATGCGCGAGGGACTTCAGGGTCACGCGCTTGCGCTGGCTGAGCGCGCTCTGTTCCGGCACGGCGACCTGCAGCGACTCATGGGAAATAAGCTGACAATGAATGCCTCTTTCCGTATGTGCCGTGAGGTTGCGCTGAATACCAACGTCGATGGTGCGCGATTTTAACGCATCGATTTGCTGTAACTGCGACAGCTCATGAAGCTGCCACACTACGTCAGGATAATCCTGCTTAAACGCACTCAGCCGCGGCAGCAGCGCCCCCCACAGCGCGCTGCCGATGATGCCAATCTGGATGCGCTGATGGGCGTGACGCCCGGTCTGTCGCACATAGTTCAGTGACTGCTCGGTGGCGCTGAGCAACCGGTCCACCTCGGCTTTCAGCGCGATGCCCGTGGCCGAAAGCACAACCTTACGGCTGGTTCGCTCGAAAAGCGCACAGCCCATAATCTCTTCCAGCTCTTTTATCTGCATGCTCAGCGGTGGCTGAGAAATATTCAGCCGCCCGGCGGCATGTCCAAAATGCAGCTCTTCCGCCAGCACCTGGAAATAGCGCAGCATCCGCAGGCTGATTCGACTATTAGCACTCAGTTCGGGCATGGCGATGACGTGTTGAAAAAAGGGATTGTCATCATGCACTTCCGGCTCAGACATCGTCAAATGTCCATTGCCCCGTTTCGGTGTAGCCGCTCTGCCCGGCTGCATAGCACCGCGGCGATCAGCGTTATCAGCAGGACGCCATAGGCTACGGTGGAAGTATTCACCGCCGCCTGTATTCCGAACTGCTGATTAACCAGCGATGAGACGCTGGCAAACACCAGCGTGCCTACCGTACCGCAGGTCAGCAGCGCAGACAGCAAGGTTGGCGAACTCTGGCTTATCTGCAGCGAGCCGTAGCTCATCAGCCCGGAAAATAGCCCGGAATTGAAGAAGCCAAACACGCCGCAGGCGATCAGTATCAGCGTAGTATTCGTGCTGTTGGCAATGATGGCGATAGCCAGCAGCCCGGCAACGGTACAGATCAGCAGGAAGGTGCGCAGCTGCATCCATTTTACGGTGAACTGATTCACGAACAGGCCAATGGCCTTCGTCACCCAGTAGACCGTGGTAAAAAGCGCGGCTTCCTCGGCTGGCAGCGTGAAACGCGACTGCAGATAGCCCGGCGTCCACATCGTGAAGATCGGTTCTGCCAGTAAAAAGGCGAACAGCGCGAAGCAGAGCAGATACACCGCAGCGCCCCACCCTTCATCCGCGGTGGCTTGCGGCGTGGACGGTGCGCTCTCATCCTCGGTAGTGGGAAAACGGCAGCGCAGGCTTAACGCCAGCATCAACGCGCCCAGCGCCCCCATGATGCCGTACATCGCCATCCAGGTTGCGCCCAGCTTAAACAGCCACGCCAGTAAAAAGGAGAGCGTGGCACCCGCCAGACTGAAGAAGAAGTCGGTGAAGATGAGGCTGGCGGAGCGGCGCTTTTCATCCGGATTAATGCGCACCACCAGATAGCTGCCGAGGGTCATAAAGACCCCGCCGCAGGCACCAATGCCCGCTACCGCAATACTGAACATGGTCAGGGTCGGCGTGATAAAAAGCACGGCGCTGATCACCACCGTGGCCGCAGCCGCGATAACCAGCGGCATCTTGAGGCCCCATTTTTTCATCAGCAACCCACCCAGCATGATCGGCACGAACATGCCGAGATTCATCAGGGTAAAGACCTGGCCGATAAAACTCGGATCTTTATTAAACGCCTGGCATAACGGCCAGAGCACGATGCCGAGGGTAGAAACCAGCGCCCCGACGA
Source organism: Siccibacter colletis (assembly GCF_025914095.1). Classification (NCBI taxonomy): domain Bacteria; kingdom Pseudomonadati; phylum Pseudomonadota; class Gammaproteobacteria; order Enterobacterales; family Enterobacteriaceae; genus Siccibacter; species Siccibacter colletis. Next base: position 3,546,531 of record NZ_CP074352.1, read on the forward strand.
AGTAATAGCTCAGATAAGAAATGGCATTCAGGTTGCCGCGTGAAAAAGGCTGTTGTGTCATGTCATAACTCCTGAGAGCAGGCCTGTCCATGCCCGCTCCGGTAGCGGATTAGCGAGAGTAGGTTTTAATGAAATGGCCGATGAGGCGCATAAAATCGTCGGTGACCAGCGCGGCGCATTTCAGCGTTTGCTCATGCGACAGCGCCACGTCGCTCAGCCCTTCGGCCATATTGGTGATGGCGGAGACCGCCAGCACTTTCAGGCCGCAGTGGCGAGCGGCGATAACCTCAGGCACCACCGACATCCCCACCACATCGCCGCCCATTCGTTGCATCATGCGAATTTCAGCCGGGGTTTCGAAATTAGGCCCGGTGTAGGAGACAAAGACCCCGTCGTGCAGCGGCAGCGTAAGCGCCTGCGCGGACAGGTGCAGCCGGGCGCGCAGCTCTGCATCGTAAGCGTTAGCGAGGCTGAAGAAGCGTGGCCCAAAACGATCGTCGTTCGGCCCTTCCAGCGGTGAGGTCGGCATGGTATTGATATGGTCGGTCAGCGCCACCAGGCTACCGGCCGGGATGGCCGGATTGAGGGAGCCGGCAGCGTTGGTGCAAAGCAGGAAGTCGCAGCCAAGCAGCCTGAAGGTGCGCACCGCGTGGGTCATAATGCCCATGCCCTGCCCTTCATAAAAATGCCCGCGGCCCTTCATGCAGATAATATCCACGCCGTGCAGGGTACCCATTACCACTTCCCCGGCATGGCCCTGCACGGTGCTGACCGGGAAACCCGGCAATTTTTCATACGCGAGGGTGGTGACGTTCTCCATCTGCCCGGCGAGCGCCCCGAGGCCCGATCCCAGAATTAACGCCATGCGCGGCTGGAAGCCTGGCTTCGCGGCGCGCAGCAGGTCGGCGGCATAGAAGGGATAATTGTTGCTGAGTGATAACGACATAACGACTCCCGAACAGTGAATGTTGCACCATTCTGCGAAGCCGCGGCGGGCGAAACCAATTCATTAAACAGGGGGATCGATACGATTATCGAATTAATCAGGCAACCGGGATTTTTAATGACTTAAAATCAGCCGGTTAATAAACAGGCATGAAAACGCGCGTCAAAAACGGCACCCATTGATCCGGCGGGTTTGTGATGCGCTTCACGCCACAAACCAACACATAACATCGTAAGATCAACTAGTTACCATAAGCCCTGGTACCGGTTTAAAACCGGCTGACGCACTCCACCGCCACGGTTTTAAACTCGTCGAAGCTGCGGCACGCTTTCAGGCGCGGCATGGCGCGCTCGCGCAGGAAGGTGACGAACAGATCGTAGATCGCCATCGCCTCTTCGTATTCGCTCTTGCTGATCGCCAGCAGGAAAATGACGTGCGCGGTTTCGTCGCCCCAGGGAATGCCCTCCGGGGCCAGTACCGTGTAGACCGCGGTTTTGTTGGCCAGCAGGCCCAGCGAGTGTGGCAGGGCGATGCTGTCGCCGAGCATGGTGCTGACGATGGCTTCACGCTCCACCACCGAGGCGAGGAATTCGCTATCAACAAAGCCTTCCTGCTCTAAAGCTCCGCACAACCTGCGGAACAGCGCCTGCTGATCCATCGGCTCGTCGATGATGCAGAAATGCCCGGCGTCGAAATACTTCTCCAGCATCCAGGGCCGGGTGCGGTCCACCAGCACCAGCTTACCAATCTGCTCCAGCTGGTAGTCGGTGGGGAACGGCGACATCACCACCACCGGCTTGTTTTTATCACTGATGCGCGCCGTAGAGATGACAAAATCTTCCTCTACGCTGGCGAGCTGCTCATAGTCGCGCAGGGAGATAATGCGCGTAACCTCAAGCTGCGGGTACTTGCGCAGCAACATTGCCTGAATCATGCGCACCGTGGAGTTGCCGGTGTCGCACACCAGCAGCACCTGCGGCTGGCGCTGATAGCCAATGTTGTAGTGCCGCTCCAGCCCAACGCCGATATGCAGCACCAGAAAACCGACTTCGTTTTCATTGATGGCGTACGGCGTGTATTTCCCCCAGCTGGATACTGCCGCCAGCGTCATATCCCACGCCAGCGGGTAGTGCTGCTTGATGTTGCTCAGCAGCGGATTGGGCAGCGAAATCTGGTAGCGCACCCGGGTGATCATGGTTTTGATGTGGGTCAGCAGGTCGGCATGGAGCTGTGCGTCGGTCAGCAGATTGTAATTAAAGTGGGTATTGATGTAGCGCAGAATGTAGTTCACCAGCGCACCGGCATCGTCGGCGCTGATGGTGCTGGGGGCCAGATCCTGCACCTGGCGTGCCGCGATATGCACGCGCAGCCAGTGCTCTTCCGACTCCGACAGCGTTTTGCTGGTCAGGGTCTGGAGCAGCCCGGCGATATCGCGCGCAGCCTCGCGCACGTTATCCCCGACGTCATCCGCAGTGAAATCCGAGAGCGGGAAACCTTCGCTGATGCGCCGCACCGCCACGGCGCAGTAGAGGCGGATAAACTGCTCCCCCTCGTCCGTCAGCCGGATGCGGTAGTGGTTAAAACAGGCCTGTAACCCCTGCTCCAGCTGCTGTGGCACCCCGGCGTTCAGCGCTTCCTTGTTCACCAGCGGATGCTCGCTGTCCTCCTGAATGAGCCGGGAGAGCAGGTCCGTCAGGCAGGCACGGATCGACATCTCGCTACCGAACAGCTTCATGCCGTGGCGCGGACGCGTCTCGATAGAAAGGTTGTAACGGTTGAACCACTCGCGCACTTCGGCCATGTCGCCCTGCAGCGTGGCGCGGCTGACAAACCACTCCTCGGCCAGGTCTTCCAGTTTCAGCGAGTAGGCGGCGGTGAGAAAGCGCACCAGCAGATAGTGGATGCGCTCCGGCCCGGTGCGGGGGATGCGCAGCTGGCGCGGGTGAGCGGTCTGCAACGCCGCATAGCGCCCGGCGTCGGTGATGCTTAGCTGGTAACCGGTGCCGCGGCTGAGAACAAACTGCGCCCCGTGGTGTAACAGCAATTCATTCAGGGCAGTGATGTCGGCACGCACGGTACGCGTGGAAACGGTGAGCCGGCGCGCCAGCTCATCCTGCGGCAGCGGCTCGTTCTGTAACAGGGAAAACAGTTGAGCCAGACGTTGATTCGGGAATCGCACTGCAGTTTCCTCTCGTTGCCCGGGCGCGCCATCGCACCCGGTGTACCGCCAGTAGTCACAGCCATAGTTACGGATTACGTGCCGCGATGCAAAGCGGCGTTAGCCCAGCAGCCTTCTGGTTATCTCCAGCAGCTGACGTACATCATCCGGACGGGTATCGCCCGTGGCGCTGTCGATGATTGAGCTATAGATATGCGGAATGATTCGGCTCACCCCAGCCTCCAGCGCAATGCGCAGGATCGCCTCGACGTTGTCCAGATCGATACCGCCGGTCGGCTCCAGCCAGAAGTCGTGCTCAGCGCAGGCCTGCGCCACCGCACGGTACTCCGCTTCACTTTTCAGCCCGCCCATCGGGAAGTATTTGATGGAGCTGCCGCCCATGTCCTTCAGCAGCGCGATGGCGGTTTCTACAGGCACAATGCCGTCCGGGGTTTTACTGCTGCGCGGCCCGGTGGAGATCTTCACCATTCCCGGCGTGCCGGTTGGCGAGACAAGACCGTTCACCACGGTCTGCTGCTGGCCAAGCAGCGCCCGGCTGGTGCCCACCCCGGTAAATACCTGATTGACGTGCTGCGGCTGTACCTGGCGGGAGATCTCGCTGACCATCGCCGACTGGTTCGGATCGCCCGCCCCCAGCCCGACCGAGAGCGCATTATCAATCAGCGCCGCGTACTCGCGCATATCCGCCACCGCGCTCTCCACGTCCGGATAGTTTTTTGACAGCACGCCCACCAGCACATGCCCCTGCGCCGCCTCGTAAATCGCCTGCGCGTTATCCTTCGAGCCGGCCAGCACGTTCAGACAGATGCGGTCGCGGTAAAAATTGGGGGTCAGTTTCATGCCTGGGTCTCCTTGAGTAAAACGGCGATGCTACGGGCGATGATTGCCAGCTGATCTTCGGTAACGCTGCGCACATCGGCTTCGACGATGCCTTCATTTGCTTTGTAACCGCGGAAATAGATGGCGTACTCGCCGCGCTTCAGAGCGCTGACCAGCTCGCCGGTGGCGATGCCGGTTACGCTTTCATCAAATTTGATCTCTGCGCGGGCGATGTCGCGCCCGGCAGCATCCCAGACGACGCGCGCGGTCACGCCGTTCAGGCGGTTAAGTTCGTCAATAAAGGGGGTCATACGCGCCACCATTTCGTCACCGGTGGTTTTGCTGGCGCTGAGGTAGTGTTCAATGGCGCAGGTCAGGCCGAGGATGCCCTCTTTACCAACCTTCATGGCGCGGCCAATTCCCCCCGACTGGCGCTTCACCCACTCGACGTACTGCTGCTTGCCGATCACCAGCCCGCTGGTCGGCCCCTCAATGGCTTTCGCACCGCTGTAAATCACCAGATCCGCCCCGGCGCGATAGTAGACGTGCAGATCCTCTTCTGCGGCGGCATCCACAATCAGCGGCAGGTTGTGCTTCCGGGCGACGACTACCGCCTGTTCCACGCTGAGCATGCTTTTCTGCACGCTGTGATGGGACTTGATATAGAGAATGGCGGCGGTGCGCGGGGTAATGGCCGCCGCCAGCTGATCGGCAGAGCATTCGTTGGCGTAGCCCGCTTCGACCACGCGTCCGCCGCCCAGCGCCACCATAGTGCCGACCGGCGCGCCAAAGTTCACGTTGTGCCCTTTCGGCAGCACGATCTCGTTGTTCTCAATGGGCGTGGTGTGCAGATTTTCCAGCAGCCACTGGCTGTCCTGTACCAGCATCGCCGCCACCGACTGGGCGATCCCCGCCGAGGCGCAGGAGACTACGGTCGCCGCTTCCACCTCAAGCAGCTGCGCGATGTACGCCCCGGTTTTGTCCACCAGGTCTTTCATCTCGAAGTAGTGATTCATGCCGGTGGTCACCGCCTCGACCACCTCAGGCCGCGGCGTGGAGACGCCCAGCGCCGTCATGCGCCCCGAGGCGTTAATCACCGGTTTTAACTGATATTTCTCATAAATCGAAGGCATGTTCCGCACTCCCTTGTTCGGTGGTGAACCACTTCCCGGCGCGCACGGCGGCCAGCGGAAGCAGCTGCAGCTCGGCTGCAAGACTGTTCTGGTCAGAATCGGTAAACAGGACGGGCTGGCGACGCAGGGCGAACACCGTAAAGTCGGCGTCAGCGCCCGGTTCGAGGCGTCCTTTGTGACGCAGGCGCAGGCCGTCGGCGGCGTGGCGCGTTACGCACTCAATCACCTGCGGCAGCGACAGGCCGATGGCGAGGAATTTCGACATCACGTGCGCCAGGTTTTTCACCGGGCCATTGATGCGGTTGCGACAGTAGATGTCCGAGCTGATGGTGTGCGGCAGGATGCCCAGTGCGATGGCCTGCTGCGCCACCGCAAAGCTGAAGCTGGCGCTGCCGTGCCCTACGTCCAGCCGCACGCCGCGTTTCAGGGCGTCGGTAATCGAGGCGCGCAGCGCGCCTTCCGGCGTCAGAATGCGGTTCGGCTTGCCGTTATAGCAGTGGGTAATGATATCGCCGCTCGCCAGTAGCGGGGCAATCTCATCGATCTCCGGCGGGGTATTGCCAATATGCACCATCAGCGGCAGGCCGCCGTTCTCCTGCTGCATCGCTTTGGCGCGCACCAGCGGCTTCAGGCCGTTATCGCCGATGACGCTGCTGCTCATGCGCGCTTTCAGGCCGACGATAAAGTCAGGATGACGCGTCACCGCCTCGCGTACCGCCGCGTCGTCAATGTTCGCCATGTTCGCCAGTTCGTTCTGGGCGATAAGGCCAACCCGCGAGATGTTGAGCAGGGCGTAGACCTCGGTTTCTACCTGGCGGGTGAGCTGATAAAAGTCGTCGATGTCGTCCGCGCCGGTGCTGCCGGCGTCCACGACGGTCGTCACGCCGGTGGCGATGCCGACGCTGTCGGGCTGGTCGTGGTAAATGGGTGAGTTGGGGTAGCAGTGTACGTGGGAATCAATCCAGCCGGCGCTCAGGTAGTAGTCGCCGGACAGCTGGCGCTCGCTGCGCGCGGAGCCGGTGATGTCACCCAGCGCGGCAATTTTGCCGTCCTGAATCGCAATGTCGATGACGGTATCGTCCACCAGACGGGCGCGGCGCAGGATTAAATCATACATAGGAGGCTCCTGTTTGCCCACGCGCCGGACGATGCGCGCGTGGGACAGCGGTCTTAAAGGGCTACCGGGAAAATCGACCCAAGGATCATGGCACCGAGGATAGCGCCGCCGGTGATCGGCTTCTGCCACAGGTAGAACACCAGGGCGCCGACCAGCGAGCCAATACCGATGGGAATGGATGCCGCCATCGCGCTGAGGATAATCAGCGGCCCAAGGAAGCGCCCGGAAGCGTTGCCCGCGCCCATCATCACGTCGGCACCATAGGTGGAGTCGCTCTGATTGATGGTGAACTTACGCGCCAGGATAATCAGGTAGCCAATCGCCAGACCAATCACCAGCCCGGTCACCAGCGAGGCACCGAAGTTCGCCACCGGGAATACGAAGCCTGCGCCCAGCAGCAGCGCCGGGACACCAAGACCTACGCCAGTCTGAATCGCGCCGCCGATGTCGAGGATACCCACCAGCGATCCCTCGATAATGCGCGCAAACAGGAAGCTGGCACCGAACGCCGCCACCGCGCCGTAGACGCCGGTATCCATGCCCGCTTTCAGCATTGCTACAAATGCCACTTCGTTAAACGCGCCGATACCGTAGAGGTAGTACATGTGCGTCCCGGCAAACACGCCGGAGGAGAGCAGGCCGACGAGGATCGGGAACGACCAGTCGGCATACCAGAAACCTTTATTCTCTTCCATCATCAGCCCCTTATTTGCCGCTGACCGCGTTGTGGATCAGGTCGAGCCAGTTCGGCACGCCCAGGTGGAAGGACTCGATCATCTTGATGTCGAAGCCGCGGAAGAACGCGCTCAGTACGAACAGCGCAACGATGGCCGTCATCATCACTTTGGTGACGCGATTCCAGCCGCTCTCTTCTACGCCCTTACCAATCAGAATGCCCAGTACCAGACCCGGTACGGCGTTCCCCATGATCAGCTGCGCTGCGCCGCCGAATACCGTGGCCCAGAAGCCCGATTTCTTACCGGCATCGATGGCCGCCAGCCAGAAAATCACCGGCATCACGGTATTGACCAGCAGGTTAGCGGCAGGGACCAGCACCTTAACGGCCGTCACCTGCAGCGCAGCCGGCACCGCGGACGCGGTGGTGTTGAGGAAGGCAACCACGATCATGCCGATGACGCCACAAGCAATGGCCATCTTCTTCGGATCGTGCAGGGTTTCCGCCACGTTGCGGTTTTTCATCATCAGCGCCGCCGCACCCCAGTTCGGAATGATGCGATGGTCAACGTCCTGGGTGAACGAGCCGGCAGCCACCGACGACGCCCAGGCGTTGAAGAAGAAGCCCAGACCAAACGAGAAATGCGAGGCGGGATCGCCTTCGCAGGAGTTAAGCTCCCCCAGCGTACGAAATGCCCCCATTCCCTGGGTGGTGGGAGCATGAAACATGCGAGCAGCCCCGGCCCCCACACCGACGCCAACCAGCGCGCCGATGATGAGCGATTTTATTAATATTATTAAGAACATTACTCCGTCCTTCTGTTGTGTTGTGGTCCCCGCAAGCGACTACCCGGAGCGTCGCGCATCGGCAACGCCCAGCGGGATATTCGGAGGGAAAGTGGATTACTGCGTGACGAAATCGACCTTATCGGGATTAATCGCGGTCACGTTGACAGTCACTTCCAGCTCCACGCTGAAAATGCGTCTTTCACGGCGCAGAAAGAAAAACAGAAACGCCTCTTTCCGCACCGTTTCCCGCGCATGAACAACCTGCACATCCTGTGGCTCAATACGCAGCAAAACCTGGCTGGAGGACTTCAGCATCGCCCTCTGAACGTGGCTCAGGGCGTCAGAGAAGGCCCGCGCCTTACTCTCTCCTTTACCGCTGACCCTCACCGTGGTGGTGAATTTCTCTTTCATGTCAGTTGCCGTACTTCTTCTTCCAGGCTTCCACCAGGCGTTCACCCAGCTCTTCTTTATCCATAAAGCCGAAGCCCAGGACGTTGCAGCCTTCATTGATGGCCGTTACGCCCTCTTCCACCGAGCGCATGCCGTATTTTGCTTTGTAGCCGTGTTTGGTCTGGGCAGTGATTGCCCCGGCCCCGCCGCTGCCGCAAAATGAGATCCCGAAGGTGGCGTTTTCCGCTTTCATAACGTCGCCCAGCTTCATATCCGCCGCCACGCCCGGCACCACTACCGCACGGCCACCGGCTTTCTCAACCCCTGCGCCCACTTTCTGGCCTTTGCCCAGACGGTCGCCAATCACCACTGTAATCTGTTCCATATTCCGCTCCTTTGCGCTTAGAGATTGTCTTTCGCCACTTCGAAGTGCACCGACAAAAGCCAGGCCTCTTCCACCGGCAGGTTGCCGAATTCATCCACCACCGCCTGCGCCAGCTGCATCGACTCCTCGGAGATTTCGTCGAACAGCTCTGCTTCCACGTCCGGCAGCGGCTCGCCGCTCACTGACCGGTGCGCCATCGCCCGCACGTGCGAGCTGAGCATCTGCTCCTGCACCGCGTTTGGCGTGATGTGGTTACGCTTAAGCAGGGCGAATACCCAGGCCAGCATGCGATCGCCGAGTTGCGCGGTCTGTTCCGTTTGTTGACACACTGCGTCGTTCATTACCGCTCCGTTGTTAACGCTGCATATATTCTGTGTTGCGATGGGGTAACACTAACGGTGGGCTGGTGGGGTTTGTAGCGAGTTCTTTTCCACTTCCATGTGGAAGCGCGAGCGGCGGCAGTGATCTGTTCCACATAAATCGCGTGAATGATTACTTTATGCTGGGTTTATGTGATGAATATCACCTGAAAGGGAGGCGGACAGGCGAAAAAAAGCGGGTTCTGTTTTGCGGCGTGCGCCGAAGGATTACACAGGAAATAAGCGCGGCTTATGACGGCTGGATAGAATGAGCGTGGGTGCTTGAGACTGGCTGTCTTGAGCGCAGGACTGGTTTGTCTGTCGTGAACGGCAGGCAGTAAAAAGCCCCACCTGATTATTCATCAAAGTGAGGCTTTCCCTTCCAAACCAACAACGGAAGGTTAGCCTTTTCACTGCTGCAAAGCAAGGAGGCGTAACCATGAAACGACACGCATTGACGATGGCGGCGGTGCTGATCGTCTGTCTGACGACAGTGACCATTGCCCTGCTCACACGGCCCGCGCTGTGCGAGATCAGGATCCGCTATGGTGAGTATGAAGTCGCGGTGCGACTGGCTTACGAACCCAGTACGCGAAGGTAAACCGGCGGGGGGAAACCCCCGCTACCGTTGTGGGGCGAGAGGCTCTCAGGCACCCTTTTTTCGCCAAAGTACGCCACTTTCTGAAAAGCGTCGGGCGACGTAAAAAGCGAACGAACGGCGGGTAACGTCTGCGGGGGCAACGTCATATTGCGATGATACGACGCAGGCCAGCGCGGTGGCGCTGGCCCTGATGATTAGCGGTACTTCTTGTGGTAGGTATTGCGCGTGGTTTTGAAGGCTTCGGCAGCGGTCTGCGCCTCTTTCACTTTTCCGGCACCTGCCAGCGCCAGCGCGTCATCAATCTGCCCCACCAGCGTATCCAGCCCGTGGCGGTAATCTTGCATCTCTGCGCTGTCCGGGGCGCTGTTTTCCAGCTTCACCGGGGCGGATTTTTTTGCATCCAGCGCGGCGGCGCGCATCTTGCCGAGCGCGGTTTTCATTTCACCGGCGTCATCGGTTTTGAGTACGATTTGATAGTTTTCACTCAGGATGTCCATGTCTTCGTCCAGATCGGCAGCAAAAGCCGCCGATGAGGCAACAAACAGGGATGAAACGGTCAACATTGCTAACAGTGTCTTACGCATGACGGCACCTTTTTATTGTTGTGATGAAAAAGGGGAGCGTTGCGCTCCCCTGATATTACTGGCCGGCGATCTTCATCTCCGGAAGCAGTACGGACCCACACTGAATATTGCTGCGCGTTTCAATATCGTCGCCAATGGTCACGATATTGCTCCACATATCCTTCAGGTTGCCGGCAATGGTGATTTCGCTCACCGGATACTGGATTTCGCCGTTCTCTACCCAGAAGCCCGCCGCGCCGCGCGAGTAGTCGCCGGTAATACCGCTGACGCCCTGACCCATCAGCTCGGTGACGATAAGCCCGGTGCCCATCTCTTTTAGCAGCGCGTCAAAGCCGAGGCCCTGGCCCTGGATGCGCCAGTTGTGGATGCCGCCCGCGTGACCGGTGCTTTTCAGCCCCAGCTTGCGCGCGGAATAGTTAGTAAGCAGCCACTGCGTCAGAATGCCGTCTTTGATGATGTCGCGACGCTCGGTGCGCACGCCTTCGCTGTCGAACGGCGTCGAGGCGAGGCCTTTAAGCAGGTGCGGGTGCTCTTCGATGGTGAGCCACGACGGCAGGATCTGCTTGCCGAGGGAGTCCAGCAGGAAGGTGGACTTACGGTAGACCGCGCCGCCGCTGATGGCACCCACCAGATGTCCGAACAGACCGGTCGCCACTTCACGGGCAAAGATCACCGGGGCTTTCATGGTCGGCAATTTGCGCGGCGACAGGCGCGACAGGGTACGACGGGCGCACTCCTGGCCGACCCACTCCGGGGACTCCAGATCGCCCAGCGCGCGGCCAATGGTATAGGCGTAATCGCGCTCCATGTCGCCGTTCTCTTCAGCAATCACGCAGCTGGAGAGCGAGTGGCGGGTCGAGCAGTAGCTCTGCAACATGCCGTGGCTGTTGCCGAATACCTTCACGCCGTAGTGGCTGTTGAAGCTGCCGCCCTCGGTGTTGGTGATGCGCGGATCGCCGTTCAGGGACGCCTGTTCGGCGCGGGCCGCCAGTTCGATGGCGCGATCCGGGTCGATGTCCGCCGGATGGAACAGGTCAAGATCCGGCGCTTCAAAGGCCAGCAGTTCTTTCTCCGCCACGCCAGCATACGGGTCCGGGGAGGTGTAGCGCGCAATGTCCAGCGCCGCCTGCACGGTACGGGCAATGGCCTGCGGGCTTAAATCGGTTGAGGAGGCGCTGCCCTTGCGGTTCTGGTGGTACACCGTGATGCCGAGTGCGCCATCGCTATTAAATTCAACGTTCTCCACCTCTCCGTAGCGGGTGCTGACGCTGATGCCGGTGGTTTTACTTACCGCCACTTCGGCGCCGTCTGCTTTACCGGAAGCAAGTTCAAGTGCCTGAGATACCGCCTCTTCCAGCGCTTTGCGCTGCTGCGCTACTTGTGTGATTACTTTCATCGCGAATGCCATAATGTAGGATGGAGTGTTAGTACGTCTTTTTGAGTCTAACAGAGAACCATTTCGCAGTGCGCGCCTTAACTGGTAGTATTAGCCTCTTTTTTAAGGAGCCTGAGAATGACTAAGCAGCCCGATGACTGGCTCGATGAAGTCCCTGATAATGAAAACGAAGACGACGATGATGAAATTATCTGGGTCAGTAAAAGCGAAATTAAGCGCGACGCCGAAGAGCTGAAACGCCTCGGCGCCGAGATGGTTGAGCTGGGCAAAAACGCCCTGGATAAAATTCCGCTGGATGACGATCTGCGTGCCGCCATTGAGCTGGCGCAGCGCATCAAGAAAGAAGGCCGCCGCCGCCAGATGCAGCTGATTGGCAAAATGCTGCGCCAGCGCGACGTGGAGCCGATTCGTCAGGCGCTCGACAAACTGAAAAACCGCCACAACCAGCAGGTTGCGCTGTTCCATAAGTTAGAGCAGCTGCGGGATCGCCTGATTGAGAACGGCGATGACGCGGTGCCGGAAGTGCTGAACCTGTGGCCGCAGGCGGATCGCCAGCAGCTGCGTTCGCTTATCCGCAACGCCAAAAAAGAGAAAGAGGGCAATAAGCCGCCCAAATCCTCGCGCCTCATCTTCCAGTACCTGCGCGAACTGGCCGAAGGTCAGCAGTAACGCAAAAAAAACGCCTCTCATTGAGAGGCGTTTTTCATTTCCGGCGGGCTTAAAACCGGTCGTTAGCTGCGTCGGCTTTTTTTGCCAGCGCGTCGAGCAGCTTCTGATGAATGCCGCCGAATCCGCCGTTGCTCATCACCAGAATGTGGTCACCCGGCTGCGCGGCTTTGGTGATCATCTCCACCAGCGTGTCGATGTCGGCACTCCAGTGCGCCGGCTGAATGCAGGCTTCCGCCACTTCCGCCACCTGCCACGGAATATGCTGCGGCTGCAGCAGGAACACTTCATCGGCGCGGCCCAGCGACGGGGCGAGATCGTTCTTGCTGATGCCCATCTTCATGGTGTTGGAGCGCGGCTCCAGCACGGCGAGAATACGCGCGGTACCGCCCACTTTGCCGCGCAGCGCGGCCAGGGTAGCCAGAATTGCGGTCGGGTGATGGGCGAAATCGTCATACACGCACACGCCATCCGCTTCGCCACGCAGCTCCAGACGACGACGGGCATTGATGAACGAGCCCAGCGCCTGCGCTGCGTCCGCCGGGGTGATACCGATATGGCGTGCCGCCGCGATAGCCATCAGGCCGTTCTGCATGTTGTGCTCGCCCACCAGCGACCAGTTGACCTGGCCGACGCACTCGCCCGCCAGCCACACTTCCCAGGAGGCCGCGTCGTTGGTCAGCTTTTTCGCCTGCCACATACCCTGCTCGCCGGTCAGCTCCTGCTCACTCCAGCAACCCATCGCCAGCGTCTGCTTCAGGTTGATGTCGTTCTCCGGGGAGATGATACGCCCCTGCCCCGGCACGATACGCACCAGGTGATGGAACTGCTTCTGGATCGCTTTCAGATCGTCAAAGATATCCGCGTGGTCAAACTCAAGGTTGTTGAGGATCAGGGTGCGCGGCGCGTAGTGCACAAACTTGGAACGCTTGTCGAAGAAGGCGCAGTCGTATTCGTCGGCTTCAATCACGAAGAACGGCGTGTCGCCAAGACGCGCAGAGACGTCGAAGTTCCCCGGTACGCCGCCGATCACAAAGCCCGGTGCCATGCCGCAGGATTCCAGAATCCAGGTGAGCATGCCGGCGGTGGTGGTCTTGCCGTGGGTACCGGCAACGGCCAGCACCCAGCGGTCGCGCAGCACGAAGTCATGCAGCCACTGCGGCCCGGACAGATACGGAATGCCCTGCTCCAGCACCGCTTCGACGCACGGATTGCCACGCGTCATGGCGTTGCCGATGATCACCAGATCCGGGCGCGGCTCAAGCTGGCTCGGATCGTAGCCCTGAATTAACTCGATGCCCTCTTTTTCAAGCAGGGTGCTCATCGGGGGATAAACATTGGCATCCGAGCCCGTTACCTCGTGGCCAAGCGAACGGGCCAGTACGGCCAGGCCGCCCATGAAGGTGCCACAAATCCCCAATATGTGAATGCGCATACGTCACGATCCTTTATATGTGCCTGTCCCATCAGGCGCTGCTATTGCTGCCCGCCAGTGATACAGCGGAGGAAAAAGGCCTGATGGGACAGGCGCGAAGTTCGGCGCACATTCTAACGCCTCGTTTGCAGGGGATAAATGCATTTCAGGATAATCCGCATTTTGCTGGCGCGATTCACCTGTGCGCTACTATTCGATAGTTTGTTACTATCACGGCATCGCTTTACTCAATCTCAGAGCAGGGAAAGTGTTATGAAAACGTTAGGTGAATTTATTGTTGAGAAGCAGCATGAGTTCTCGCACGCCACCGGGGAACTGACCGCGCTGCTGTCGGCAATAAAGCTCGGTGCGAAAATTATCCATCGCGACATTAACAAAGCCGGTCTGGTGGATATTCTTGGTGCCAGCGGCGCTGAAAACGTCCAGGGCGAAGTGCAGCAGAAACTCGATCTGTTCGCTAATGAGAAGCTGAAATCGGCGCTGCGCGCCCGTGATATCGTCGCCGGTATCGCTTCTGAAGAAGAAGATGAAATCGTGGTGTTCGACGGCTGTGAACACGCGAAATACGTGGTACTGATGGACCCGCTGGACGGCTCGTCCAACATCGACGTTAACGTATCGGTAGGCACGATTTTCTCCATCTACCGCCGCGTCACGCCGGTCGGAACCCCGGTCACCATGGAGGACTTCCTCCAGCCGGGCAACAAGCAGGTTGCCGCCGGTTATGTGGTGTACGGATCGTCCACCATGCTGGTCTATACCACCGGCTGTGGCGTCCATGCCTTTACCTACGACCCGTCACTGGGCGTGTTCTGCCTGAGCCAGGAGCGCATGCGCTTCCCGGAACGCGGTAATACCTACTCCATCAACGAAGGGAACTACATCCGTTTCCCGCTGGGTGTGAAAAAATACCTGAAATACTGCCAGGAAGAGGATAAAGCCACGCAGCGCCCGTACACCACGCGCTACATCGGCTCACTGGTGGCTGACTTCCACCGCAACCTGCTGAAAGGCGGCATCTACCTCTACCCGAGCACCGCCAGCCACCCGGAAGGGAAACTGCGTCTGCTGTACGAGTGCAACCCGATGGCGTTCCTGGCTGAACAGGCCGGCGGCAAGGCGAGCGACGGCAAAGAGCGTATTCTGGATATCCAGCCGGAAAGCCTGCACCAGCGCCGTCCGTTCTTTGTCGGCAACGAGCACATGGTGAATGACGTCGAGCGTCTGATACACGACTACCCGGACGCGTAAGCTTCGCCGGAAAAAAACAAAGGGCAGCCGAGGCTGCCCTTTTGCATTTACGCCTGAGGCTGCAACCGGAAAGAAGCCATCGCTTCGGTCAGCTGCTGAGACTGCTCCTCCAGCGAGCGCGTGGCCGCGGACGACTCCTCCACCAGCGCGGCATTCTGCTGGGCTGATTCATCCATCTGGCTGACGGCGATATTTACCTGTTCAATACCGCGACTCTGTTCGTGCGAGGCGCTGGCGATCTCTTTCATCAGACGCGTCACGCGCATTATCTCGGCGGCGATATCATCCATCGTCTCTCCGGCCTGCTGCGCCAGCTCGCGCCCTTCCCCGACGTGGGTCCGGGAGTCGCTGATCAGCGTGCGGATCTCTTTCGCGGCTTCACCGCTGCGGCTGGCGAGGTTGCGCACTTCGGTCGCCACGACCGCGAAACCACGCCCCTGCTCGCCGGCACGCGCCGCTTCCACCGAGGCGTTGAGCGCCAGAATGTTGGTCTGGAAAGCGATACCGTCAATTACGCCGAGAATGTCAGCGATACGATCGGAGCTGGTGGCGATGTCGCGCATTTTCTCGATGACGTAGCACACCATTTCGCTGCCGTGATCGGCGGTGTCAGAGACCGCCTGCGCCAGCTTGTGCGCCTGCTCGGCGTTCTCTGCGTTCTGCTTCACGGTAGCGGTGATCTGCTCCATGCTGGCGGCAGTTTGCTCCAGCGAGGTGGCGGTGGACTCGGTACGCTGAGAGAGGTTCAGGTTACCGGCGGTCAGCTCGCGACTGCCGGTATCAATCTGTGAGCTGGCATCGCGCACGCGCTGCACCGACTCGCGCAGCGCCTGGCGCATGGTTTCGATGGCGTGCGCCAGCCGACCCAGTTCGTTATCGCTGGCGGGTGGCAGCTCGCGGCTAAGATCCCCCGCCGCGACGTATTCCAGCTGCGCTATCGACTGTTCAAGCGGCTTCAACAACAGGTGGCGCAGCGCCAGCCACACCAGCACGATGATGCCCGCAGTCAACGCCGCAGCGATGATCATCAGCGTCAGCACCACGTTTTTCTGGGTGGCAACCGCAGCTACTTCCGCTTTACCCCGCGCGTCGCCCCAGGCCTTGAAAGCCTGCATGGCGTTGTTGAAATCCCGGGCCACCGGGATCAGGCCGTTTTCCAGCAGGTCATAATATTGATCCGGACTCTGGGCGTGCAGCGCCGCCAGCATCGGCGTGATGCCGTTGCTGTCATAAGCGCTGAACGCTTTCGCCAGGCTGGCGACCAGCCGCTGCCCCTCTTCATCATCGACCGGGGTGGCGATAACGGCTTTCAGCTGCGCCCTGGCCTTAACCACTTCATTTTCGATGGCTTTAGTGGCGGCCGCCGCATCGTCGAGCATGCCGACTTCCATCTGGCGTACCGCCTGCCCGGCTTCGTTGCGGGCGCGCAGCATCAGGGTATAGCCATCGCTGAGCTGCACCATCTGCTCACCCTGGAGATGATTGATACGTTGCAGCGCGTTGGAGCTTTGTGTGAGGGAGTAAATACCGATACCACTAACTACTAACAGCAGCAGCGTCATAACTGCCAGCAGGGACAACAAACCAGTACGAACAGACAGATTTTTCAGCATGTGACGTTTCCCGGTCATCGCGATAGCGTGTGAAATGGTCAGAAAATCGTTATCGGCAATAACCGGGGAAATATTAGGTATTTCTTTCCATAACAAAAACTTATGGAAGGCGCGGGGCGACGTTAACCCGCGTTACGGCGGCATTCTGGCGGTTTTCCCACAGCACTGTCAGACCCCGTTGCAACGCAATAAAAATGAACAGCAGCAGGCCAATGGCGATTTTGGTCCACCACGAACTGAGCGTGCCGTCAAAGTTGATATAGGTCTGGATCAGCCCCTGAATTGCCACGCCAAACAGCGTGCCCAGTACCGTTCCCACCCCGCCGGAAAGCAGCGTACCGCCGATGACCACCGAAGCGATGGCGTCCAGCTCCACCCCGACGCCAGCCAGCGCGTAACCTGCCTGGGTATAGATGGAGAAGACAATGCCGGCCAGCGTCGCCAGCCCGGTGGAGAGCATATAGATGCGGATCGTGGTGCTGCGGGTGGAAATCCCCATCAGGTTCGCCGAGGTGGCGTTACCACCGATGGCGTACACCTGATTGCCAAAGCGGGTGCGATGGGCGAGGAAGATACCGAGTACCACCACGCCCAGCATCAGCAGCCCCATCGCACTCAGGCGTCCGCCGCCGGGGATCTTCCACGCCAGGCTGGAAAGAGTATCGTAGATGGGGTGATCGATGGGGATCGACTCCTCCGACACCAGATAACTGACGCCGCGCAGAAAGAACATGCCGGCGAGGGTGATGATAAACGCCGGAATTTTCAGCGCATCGATCAGCAGCCCCATAAAGGCACCGAAGGCGCAGCCCATCGCCAGCACCAGCGGGAACGCCACCAGCGGCGACAGACCCCAGTAGCCGATGGCTTTAGCAAGGAATACCCCGGTAAAGGCGATCACCGACCCGACCGAGAGATCGATACCGCCGGAGAGGATCACAAAGGTCATACCGACGGCAATAATGCCGAGAAAGGCGTTATCAGTCAGGATATTGCAGATCACTCTCGTCGAGGCGAAACCGGGGAACTGCGTCAGGCAGTAGAGATACCCCAGCACGAACACCGCGAGGGTAATCATCAGCGGCAGGTTACGTTTTATCATGGCGTCGTGCTCCCTTAATCAGCGTAATAAAGCGCGGCGACTGGACAATCAGCACGCAGAGCACCACCACCGCTTTCACTACCTGGTTCAGCTCCGGCGGGAAGCCGGACAGCAGAATCCCGGTATTCATGCCCTGAATAATCAGCGCCCCGACAACCGACAGCGCCAGGTTAAAGCGCCCACCCATCAGCGACGCGCCGCCAATCACCACCGCGAGGATGGCGTCCAGCTCCAGCCACAACCCGGCGTTGTTGGCATCCGCCCCGCGAATATCGGCGGCGACGATAATCCCGGCGATGGCGGCGCACAGACCGCTCAGCACGTAGCTCAGCATCACTACGATGCGGGTGTTTACCCCGGCGTTTTTCGCGGCGCGGATGTTGATGCCCACCGCTTCGATAAACATGCCGAGCGCGGTTTTGCGGGTCAGCACCCAGAACAGGATGAGCGTGACCAGGGCGATGGTGACCGGCGTCGGGAACAGCAGCAGCGAGCCGCTGCCGAGCCAGGAGAGCGACGGCGAGTTGAAGGTCACGATCTGACCGGAGGTGATGAGCTGCGCCACGCCACGCCCGGCAACCATCAGGATCAGCGTGGCGACAAACGGCTGGATTTTGAGAATGGCGACCAGCACGCCGTTCCACAATCCGCACAGCACGCCGGCACCAAGCGCGGCGAGGATCACTACCGCCAGGCTATGGCCTTCAACAGTGAGCGTTGCCGCTGTGGCGCCAGCAATGGCGATGATCGCCCCGACGGAGAGATCGATGCCGCCGGTGGCGATCACCAGCGTCATGCCGATGGCGAGCAGCGCGACCGGTGCGGCACGGTTAAGAATATCGATCGGGCTGCCGAACAGGCGGCCATCCTGCAACAGGATCTGGAAAAAATGCGGGGCGACGAGGCTGTCCACCAGCAGGATCAGCGCCAGCGCTGCCAGCTGTGGGACACCCGGCGGCCAGCGGAAGCGGCGTTCAGCTCGCCCGGTTTGAGGCAGGGAACGGGGCATCACGTCTCTCTCCTTACGCCGCAATGGCATTCATGATGGCCGGGACCGACAGCTCGCTGAGCGGGATCTCCGCCACGTGCTTGCGGTCGCGCAGAATAATGACCCGGTCGGCGTAACCCACCAGCTCCTCCAGTTCAGACGAGATGACCAGCAGCGCCAGACCATCAGCGCACAGGGTTTCAATCAGGCGAATAATTTCGGCGTGAGCGCCCACATCGATGCCGCGCGTGGGTTCATCAAGGATCAGGAACTGCGGGCGCGTCAGCAGCCAGCGCGACAGCAGCACCTTCTGCTGATTGCCGCCGGAGAGAAACTCCACCGGCTGTTCGGCGCTCGGGGTGCGAATGCCTAACTGGCGGATAAAACGCTCGGCGATCTGATTCTGCTCCCGGCGCGGGATGGGCCGCAGCCAGCCACGCTGGGCCTGCAGCGCCAGGATGATGTTCTCGCGTACCGATGCGGCAGCGATGATGCCATCGGTTTTGCGATCTTCCGGACAAAAGCCGATCCCGACCCGGGAGGCGATGGCCGGCGATCGCAGCGTGCGCGGGCTACCCTTGATCAATGCGCTGCCGCTGTCGGCAGGCCGGATACCGAAGATCACTTCGGCGGTTTCGGTGCGGCCGGAACCCAGCAGGCCGGCGAGGCCGACGATCTCACCGGGGCGAACCTCAAGATCGAACGGGGTAATCACGCCTTTCTTGCCGAAATCCTTAAATGCCGCCACCGGTTTCTCACTCAGCAAGGTGCGCCCGGCGCGCTGCAGCGCGTTGGTTTCCAGCTCGCGGCCCAGCATCATTTTGACCAGCTCGATCTGCGGCAGATCGGCGGTGTCGCGCGTGCCGACAAACTGCCCGTTGCGCAGGATGGTAATGCGGTCAGTGACCTCATACACCTGATCGAGGAAGTGGGTGACGAAGATCAGACTGACGCCCTGATCCCGCAGCTGACGCATCAGGGTAAACAGCATCTCAACCTCTTTGGCATCGAGGCTGGCGGTGGGTTCGTCGAGGATCAGCACCTTCGCTGAGAGATCGATGGCGCGGCAGATGGCGACGATCTGCTGCATCGCCACGGAAAAACGGTTCAGCGGCTCGCGCACATCAAGGGCAAAGCCATAGGACGCCATCAGCGCCGTGGCGCGTTTTTCCATCTCTTTACGTTGCAGAAAGCCGAAGCGCCGTGGCTCCCGGCCAATAAACAGGTTATCCGCCACCGACATATTCGGCAGCAGGTTCACTTCCTGATAGACGGTGCCGATACCCAGTTGCTGGGCATGGGCGGTATTTTTAGGTGCAATGGGCTGGCCTTCCAGCCAGACGGTCCCGCCATCCGGCTGATAAACGCCGGTCAGGGATTTAATCAGCGTCGATTTTCCGGCACCGTTTTCCCCCAGCAGCGCCATGATTTCGCCGCGCCGCAGGCTGAAGTCCACCCGATCGAGCGCCTTCACGCCGGGAAAGGTTTTACTTAATCCTTCGGTGCGCAAAATTTCCTGATATTTGTCATGGGGCATGGCCACCTCCTCACTGCCTGCATGCTGCCAACAGCGTGGATGCGCTAACGCTTATCCACCCATGTAGCCTGAATGTCGGGATGGATAAGCGCAGCGCACCCGCCGCCACGCGGGATCAGTACCCCATGTTTTTCTTCTTCTCTAACTCTTCTTTTGCCGTATCCGGCAAGTAGAGCGTCGATTTGGTCATGGTCATTTTTTCAGGCTCGGTGCCGTCTTTTTTGAATTTTTCCAGCGCATCGAACGCCGGCCCGGCCATGTTTGGCGTCAGCTCCACGCTGGCGTTGGCTTCGCCGTCAATCATGGCTTTGAAGATGTCCGGCACGCCGTCGATGGATCCGGTGAGAATATCTTTGCCCGGTTTCAGGCCGGCCTCTTTGATGGCCTGAATTGCGCCAATCGCCATGTCGTCGTTATGGGCATAGACCATGCAGATGTTTTTGCCGTTGTTCTCAGCCTTGATAAAGCTTTCCATCACCTCTTTGCCTTTAGAGCGGGTAAAGTCGCCGGACTGAGAGCGGATGATTTTGATGTTGGAGGCGTTGCTGATGGCTTCCGCGAAGCCTTTCTTGCGGTCGATGGCCACGCTGGCACCCACCGTACCCTGCAGCTCCACCACGTTACACGGCTTGCCGTTTACGGTTTTGATCAGCCACTCACCGATAAGCTTCCCTTCCAGCACGTTGTCTGCGGTTACGGTGGTCATGTAGAGCGATTTATCTTTCACATCAATGGTGCGGTCGAGCAGGAAAACCGGGATTTCAGCGTCTTTCGCTTCTTCAAGCACCGGTTGCCAGCCAGTCGCCACCACCGGTGCGATGAAGATGGCATCCACGCCCTGAGCGATGAACGAACGCACCGCTTTGATCTGATTTTCCTGTTTCTGCTGCCCATCGGCGATTTTCAGCGTGATGCCGCGCTTTTCAGCTTCGCTTTTGGCAACGTTAGTTTCCGCTGCGCGCCAGCCCGATTCGGAGCCAACCTGAGAGAATCCCACGGTTAACGGAGCGGCCATCGCGAAAGACGACATCGCCGCCGACACTGCTGTGACAAGAAGTAAGCGCTTCCACATATTTTTATCCTCGTAGGGTAGTGTGAGTGACGACTTCACCTGCGGGATGACTATAGACAACGTGCTATGTAACTGAATGCGTTACATCACAAATCGAAAAAGTAACGAAAATGTTAAAGTCAGGTATAGCGCGGCATGACGGCGAACAAGCGCAGTGGCGCGCCTGGCCCGCTATCTCACTGATGAGGAAAAAGTTATAGCGATATGCACAAAAAAACGCGCTTTGTAAGCGGTTACAAGAATTTATAAATGATGCGGCTGTGATTATGGACAAATCACTCCGAATAACGTTCTGAAAAACAGGCAGCGAGCCGCACGGGGGTAAAAACAACCTGAGACAATTAGCCGCAGTTAGCTATAATACCCGGCACTTGTTTGCCATACATTTTAAGGAAACAGACATGAGCCTTCTCAACGTTCCGGCGGGTAAAGATCTGCCAGAAGATATCTACGTTGTTATCGAAATCCCTGCCAACGCAGATCCAATCAAATACGAAATCGACAAAGACACCGGTGCGCTGTTTGTTGACCGTTTCATGTCCACCGCGATGTTCTATCCGTGCAACTACGGTTACATCAACAACACCCTGTCTCTGGATGGCGACCCGGTTGACGTCCTGGTCCCGACCCCGTACCCGCTGCAGCCGGGTTCTGTTATCCGCTGCCGTCCGGTTGGCGTGCTGAAAATGACTGACGAAGCGGGCGAAGACGCCAAGCTGGTTGCCGTTCCGCACACCAAGCTGAGCAAAGAATACGATCACATCAAAGACGTGAACGACCTGCCGGAACTGCTGAAAGCGCAGATCGGCCACTTCTTCGAGCACTACAAAGATCTCGAAAAAGGCAAATGGGTTAAAGTTGAAGGCTGGGCCGACGCCGCTGCTGCGAAAGCAGAGATCGTTGCCTCCTTCGAGCGTGCTGCGAAGAAGTAATTCTTACGCTAACGCAAAAAGCACCGCCTTCGGGCGGTGTTTTTGTTTGTGCTGTCATATTATTGTCATATAACTGCAATAAAACCCTGATATCACGACATATCACCGCCAGATCCTGTATTTAAACGTAAATTTCCCGCCGTTTTTATAAAGTCTTATACTTAATTTCCGATAACATCGGCTTAAGCCCCGGTTAAGTCGGGTTTGATGTTCACCTCGGAAATCATCTATGAAACTCAATCATCTCACCATCGGACAGCGCCTCGGCTTGCTGGCTACCCTGCTGCTGCTCGCTACGCTGTTCATTGGCCTGCGCGGCATCACCATTAACGCCGACAGCCTGGCGCAGAGCAATGACACCATGCGTACCCAGATGCTGATCGCGCAGAGTATCGATACCGCCAGAAATGCGCAGGTGCAGTTCAAAATCCAGGTTCAGGAGTGGAAGAACACGCTGCTGCGCGGCACCCAGGGGGAGGACGCGTTCACGAAGTATCACACCGCCTTTGTGGCGCAGAGCGAGAAAACCCAGGCGCTGCTTGCGCAGCTGATCACGCTGCTGCCGCAGCTCGGTATGGACACCGATACCGCGCAGCAGACCCGCACGCTGCATGCTCAGCTGGAGCGGGAATACAGTGCGGCGCTGAAGCAATACGTGCCAGGTGATATCAACAGCCCGCAGCACGTGGATAAACTGGTGACCGGTATCGACCGCCAGCCGACGAAGATGATCGACGATCTGGTAGCGGCCACCCTCGCCCATGCCGCGCAGCTGCACCAGCAGATTGACGCCCGCAACCTGGCGCAGTTTGAGAAAACGCGGCTGATGCTGCTTATCGCGATGGGGCTGACGCTGGTTGTCGGGGCGCTGATCACCCTGTGGCTGATCCGCAGCATTACCCGTCCGCTGGCCCAGGCGGTAAACATCGCCCGTACCGTTGCCGCCGGCGATCTGCAGGCCGATATTCCGGTGGTTGGGCGTGACGAAACCGCCGAGCTGATGCGCGCGCTGCGCGAGATGAACCATAACCTGACCGACATCGTCTACGGCGTGCGCGAAGGCACCGAAACCATCGCCACGGCGTCGGCACAAATCGCGCAGGGCAGCCGCGAACTGTCATCACGCAATGAGGCGCAGGCCAGCGCGCTGGAGCAGACGGCGGCCTCGATGGAAGAGCTGACCTCGGTAGTGAAGAACAATGCTGATAACTCGCGCCACGCCAGCACGCTGGCGCGCAATGCTTGCGACGTCGCGGGCCAGGGCGGCGATGCGGTAGAGAAAGTCGTCCACACCATGAGCGAGATCCATCAGTTCTCCACCGAAATCAACAGCATCATCAGCGTGATCGACAGCATCGCCTTCCAGACCAACATTCTGGCGCTTAACGCTGCGGTGGAAGCCGCGCGCGCTGGCACCGAAGGGCGCGGTTTCGCCGTGGTCGCCGCCGAAGTTCGTGCCCTGGCGCAGCGCTCGGCCTCGGCCGCGCAGGATATTCGCGTGCTGATTGACCGCTCGGTATCACGTATCGCCGATGGTAATCAGCTGGTGAAAGAGGCGGGAGATGCGATGGACGAGATCCTGCAGCGCGTGAAGCAGGTGAGCGAACTTATCGACACCATCTCAATGGCGAGCCATGAACAGAGCACGGGTATCGACCAGGTGAATGTGGCCGTGACGCACATGGATGCCGCTACCCAGCAAAACGCCACGCTGTCTCAGGAGTCGTCCAGCGCAGCGCAGTCGATGCACAGCCAGGCGGAGCGTCTGCTGGCGTCGGTTAGCGTGTTTAAACTGCGCGGTGCGGTCGACCACGCCTGATGCGTTACGCGTTAAAAAGCGCATAACCACAGCGCTCAGCAGCCCCAAAAAAACAACGCCACCCGAAGGTGGCGTTGTGCGTTTTATTACGGGGTTCTGTCTAACCAGTTCCCGCTTTCTATTCTTGTGCGTCCAGCGACCGAATGTTGGTACACGTACATCCATGCACTTCCATACGGCGTCTGAATCAGCTGACGCTTATATTCACCGCGTGCGGTGCGCAGGGCATCAAGCTCAGCGAGGGTGCTGGCATCGATTCGATACACTTCGCCTTTTACGCTACCTTCGCCAGGTACCGCGCCCGGATAGTGGCCCAGGCTAAAAAGCTGATAGTTATCGACGTCGAAGTCCCCCAGCCACTGGGCGTTGGTCATCCAGTGGCTGTTGCCTTGTTTGCGTCGTAAACTGCCGTAGACAAATATTCGCATTGCTAAAACTCGAACTGATAGAGCAAATCGAGTGCCTGATCGACCCCAGACACGGCTTCCAGATATAGCTTAGGCATCAGGCGATAGCGTAGGGTAAGCGTCGCCAGAGAGTCAAAAATGCCCACCCCATATTTCACCTGCAGACCCGGCAGCACATAGCCGCTGACCACCACCTGGGAGGAATCGCCCACCCCTTCGGTGTCCAGCGCCAGATTGCTTACGCCAAACGTCTCGCCGATTTTACCCACAACCTGCCCACTTTGTGCAACCCCCAAGCCAATAAGCATGGAGGTCATGGCTTCGCTGTCGCTCTGCGTACTCTCCAGACCCTGGCCGCGAAGCAGGTAGGACAAGGCTTCCTGCTGCGACATCGCCGGATCGGAGAACACTTCTGCCTTCGGCTCATCCGCCGACCCGGTCACCCTGACGCCGGCAATAACGTCATTTTCCGTGGCGTCCGGGTTACGAATCGCTTCGATATTCAGCAACGGCTGGTCCGGCGGGCCGGAGAACAGCAGCTCGCCCTTGCGCACAATCAAATCCTGGCCGTAGGCATGGAAGCGCCCTTCCGGGATGTTGATCTGGCCGTTAAGCCCCAGCCCCTGGCTGTCCTGCGCCACTTTCAGATCGCCGGTAAGGCGCGCTTTCAGCCCGAAGGCGTCGAGCCGCACGTTATTGCCGACGTGGACGATCAGGTTGCTGTTAATCGGAATTCCCGCGCTCTGCGTCTCTTCCGGCTTAAGGTTGTTATCGAGCAGCACCTCATCGCTGGAGACACCGACCGCGCTCTCAGGCAATTCATGCACTACGATACGCGCCCAGGGCACATCAACGCGGCCATCCAGTGTAAACAGGTTCGGCGTGGCTTCAAACACCACATCCGGCGAGACGTCGAGCCGTACCATCGGCGGCACGGTAATGCGTACCCGGCTGCCTTTGGCGGCAATACGCGCCCGCCAGTTATCGATCTGGCTCCAGTTGGCATCGCCGCTCAGGGCGATTTCACCCTGGCGGGTGCGCACCACGCCCTGCAGCGTGGAACTCATGCCGTTAAAGTTCAGCGCCAGCTGGCTCGGCTGCATATCGAACGGCATAAAGTTTCCGTCAACCTCTGCGCCATTGAGCTGCATCTGCCCGAACAGCTGCGGCTGCTCAACGTTGCCGCCGAGGCGCAGGCTGGCTCCCAGGGTACCGGTCACCTTCTCGCCGCGGGAGAAGATCGGGTTCACCATCGCCAGCGAGAAGTTACGGATGTTGATGTTACCCCCGAGATTGCGGCGGTTCTGCGGGTCGGTAACCTCGACCTGGCCGTCAAACTGGCCGTTGTTCGCCAGGCGGATGAGCCAGTCCAGACGAGCGCGGTTGTTACGCAGCTCGGCGTTGAGGTTGAGCGTATCAAAGGCTACCGGCAGCGCCGCATCGTTCACCGTCTGGGTCACCTTCACGCCGCGCCCGGCCAGGCGAACCTGCCCCTGCGGCAGCCCTTCCTGGGTGTTATCCCAGCTGACATCCGCATTACCGGTAAAGACGCCGCTGGCCTGGGTGGTTTCCGGCATAAAGGGTTTCAGCATCGCCAGATCGAAGCGGTTAAGATTGACCTGAGCACGCCCCGCGGCACCCGCGTCGATGGTCTGCGGTACGCACAGCTGGGCATTCGGGTTATTCCAGCAGTGCGGCCCGATGCTGACCTTCTGCTCTTTACCGCGGTAATCGAGCGCGATAGCGCGGCTGATCGACCACGGGCCTACCGGCGTGTCGAAACGGGTATTGTTCAGGTTGCCGCGCCAGCGCTGTTCAGCGCGATCGAAGCTGCCTTCAAGATTCAATTGGCCCGCCACCGGCTCGCCCTGCACGCGCAGCGCCAGCTTATGCTGCTTCTCGCTGCCGCTGGCATCCAGCGTCACCAGACCGATATTCACGCCCGGCTGCACCACGCGCTCCACGCGCAGATTCAGCTTGCCGCCCAGCTGGTCGGTAGACTTCACGTCACCTTTCAGCTGCACCTGAGCCACGCTCAGCTCCTGCCAGCGCAGCCCGCGGGCGGTAACGTCCGCCTGCAGCTCCGGCGCATCCACGGTGCCGCGAATGTTGATAAGCCCTTTCGCCGTACCGCCCAGACCCGGCAGCGCGTTATTCAGATTGGGGGCATCAATCTTCGCGTCCAGCGCCAGCTCTTTTACTCCCAGTTCGCCTTTTACATCGGCACTGTTAGGGCCAAGCTCCAGGTGCAGATCCGGAATGGTCCACTGCAAATAGCTGTTGCCCTTAAGCTGACCGGCGACCTTCACGCGGTTCTGCTTCACGTTGCCGTCCAGCTTCAGCTCCGGCACATCAAGCTGCCAGGTGCCGCCGTAGAGGCTGCCGCGCATCTTCATCAGGCCGTTCAGTTTTGCCGGCCACTCCGGGAAGGCCTTCGCGGTGTCGATGCCTTTGAGCGTCAGGTCGCCACGCCAGCTGATCGCCTGCTGCCAGTCGAGCAGGGCTTTCAGCTCGGTGGTGCCTTCCAGCGCCGCCACGCGCAGGCTGTCGAGATTAATCTGCTGCTCGTTACCTTTGGCATCGAGCGTGATAGTGGCCGGCGGGATCTGCGCGCCGCGCACGGCGGTTTTGAACGACAGCGCGTAGTCGGTCATTTTGCCGCTGAGCTTCAGCTTCAGATCGTCGGCCTGGTACTGCCGTTCGCCGCTAAACGGCCAGTAGAGCTGCTCGCTGGTGATATCCAGATTGAGCGGCAGTCCGGCTTCCGCCAGCCGCGTCTGGGCGCGCAGCACCATATCCACCGGGCCGGAAAGATTGACCCCCACCTCAAGCTGCTCGCGCAGCGCTCCGCCGATGTTCAGCTTCACCTTCTCGCCCTTCAGCGGCTCGACGTTGAACGTGCTGTTGAGGGTGAGATCCACCGGCCAGCTGTTACGCAGTTCGGCGGTGCCGGTGGCATTGAGCGTGCCCTGGTTGGCATCGATATCCAGTGTGTCGAGGGAGGTTTTGCCATCAATGCTGCTCACCTTCAGCAGCAGGTTGCGCACCGTCAGCTCGGTCGGACCGGTGACGCGCAGCTGCTCGCCGCGAAACGACTCAATATTCAGGTTGAGCGGGAGATGGACATCGGTCATCTCCGGCAGCACCGGTTTTGCAAACAGGTCTTTCAGCGTCTCGCCAAGCGGTTTCTCGTCCGGCTTCGGCTGATTGATTTTCGGATCCACCACCTCTTCCTGCGCCACTTCCGCGACTTCCGGCAGCGCGATCAGCAAGCCCTGCAGGGTAGTCGGGCGCAGCGTCAGGTTTTTCTCCTGCCAGTTCAGGCCGGAGGTGAAATCCATCACCGACACCAGGGTGTCGTCGATTTTGATGTTGATGTTGTTGAGTGCTACCCGGCTCAGGGTAATGGGATACGGCGTCGAGAGATCAAGCGGGCCGCTCTCCTCCTCTTCCACCTGGGCGGCAGGCGGCATCTTTTTGGTGTCCACCACCACGTTGATGTCGCTCAGCGACAGATCGTTGACGCACAGGCTGCTGTCGCGCAGGCAGGCCAGCTTCACGCCGAGGTGTATCCGCCCGGCGTTGACGCTTACCCCCGGCTGGTCATAGCGAATATTTTGCAGCGTCAGGTCGCGCCATCCGCCGGTAACAGAGCCGATTTCCAGCCCCGGCACCCAGCGGTTCGCGGCATTAAACAGCAGGTGAAGCCCGGTGGTGGTGCCCACCAGAAAGGCCACGGTGCCCAGCAGCAGCAGGATAAACACCAGGATGCCGAGGCTGATTTTCTTCCATAAACTCATAATTCAGGCCCCAGACCGATGTAGAACTGCAGATCGTTTTTCTTCTCTTCATCACCGATGGGGACGGCGAAATCAAGCTTGATCGGGCCTACCGGCGACTGCCAGCGCACGCCGACACCGGCCCCGGTTTTGAAGTTGCTACGGCGAATGTCCATCACCGCTTCACCCGAATCGATAAACGCGGCGCCCCACCACTTGCCGGTGACGTTGTACTGATACTCCAGCGATCCGGTGGCAAGCTTTGACGCCCCGGTCAGCTTACCTTCGCTGTCTTCCGGCGAGATGGATTTATATTTGTAGCCGCGAATGCTGCGATCGCCCCCGGCGAAGAAGCGCAGATCGGGCGGGACACGGTCGAAATCACCGGTTTCGATCCAGCCCAGGTTGCCGCGCACCACGAAGCGGTGGCGATCCTGCAGGGTGCGGATCCAGACGTTCTGCGCCTGCCACACTACGAAGTCCACATCGGATCCCCATGCGGTATTGGAGTAATCCACCGAATAACGCTGTGAATCGCCCCAGGTAGGCATCAGGCCGCCGCGCGAGCGGGTGCGGCTTATCATCACGCCCGGATAGAACAGCATGGTGGTGTGGGTGACATCGGCCTGGGTAAAGTGATCGAGGCTCCAGCGCAGGTTGATGGCCCGCTGCCAGCCGCTGGAGAGATCCCAGTAGCGCGACACCGCCAGGGTGGTGGAGTCAGCTTCGGTATCGTTTAAATCGGTGCGTTTCAGGCCGCCCTGCACCAGGTAATACTGCTCCAGCGGATTTTTCAGCAGCGGAATTTTGTAGCTGAAATCAAGCTGCTGCTCCGGCGCGGAGATGCTGGCGCTGGTAGTGAAGCTGTGGCCGTATGAGTTAATCCAGGGCTTGCGCCAGGTCGCTTTCAGGCGTGGCCCGACATCGGTGGAGTACCCCACCCCGGTTTCAATGGTGTTCTGGGTGCGTGGCGAAACCACGCCCTGCAGCGGCAGGATTTTGGTTTTGCGGGATTTTTCGAACTCCGGGGCTACCACCACCGAATTAAACCAGCCGGTTGCGGAGAGCCGACGGTTCAGCTCGGCGAGATCGCTGGAGGTGTAGTAGTCGCCCTCATCGAACGGCACCAGGTTTTGCAGGTATTCATCGCGGATCTGCGAGTTCCGGAAGGTTACCGGCCCAAAACGGTAGCGCTGGCCGCTGTCGTAGTCGATATCCCAGAACGCCTGACGACGCTCCACCGCCACCCCGAGCTGGCTTTTCTTATAAGCGCTGTCGAAGTAGCCCTTGCGCAGTGCGACGCTGGTGAGTCCTTTTTTGAAGCTGTCGTAGTCGTTGTGATTCAGTACCGTGCCCACCGCCGGGCGTTTTTTCAGCAGGCCGATAAAATCTTTATCATCACGCGCACCGCCGCGCAGGATCACATCCGTGCCGCCGATACGCACCGGCTCGCCGGCAGTGACTTTTGCCAGCAGTACCTGCCGACCGCCGTTAGCCGGCGGCGGACGCAGTTCGAAATCAATCGTCGGTTCGTAGTAGCCGAGGGCTTTCAGCCCTTCTCTTATCGCATCATCAACGCGCGCCTGAAAACGACGGTCTGGCGTGACCTCGTCGCTCTGGATAGTCGAGAGCTGAGCGCGGACGTTTTTTTCCAGCGCGCCGGATAACCCTTCAACCTGCAACCGCACCGACGCCGCGCTCGCGGCACCCGATGCCAGCAGCAGGCTGGCAATACACATAAGACGGAATCGTGGCACGTTCTCTCCTGAATATCCTTGTTTCCACCCCTGAAGGAAACGTGGTACCGCTCCGCGGCGTAACAAAACTCCAACAACCGGAGTTGAAAAACAGACGATCACCCAAATATTTCTTATGTTTTAATTTAGGCGGTGTGCGGCAAAAGTCACGCTGCGTCTCGCTTTACGTGAGCGAACACGCGCAGACCATACCCTGATGACCCGCGCCGCCGTTTGGCTGCCGCAGTAATCGCCTTCAGTACGTTTCGCTTAAAGCGAAAGCGTATTGTCCGCAAACAGGCACCCTGTGACAACCTTAGTAAAGGTTGTTAACACTTCATTCATTCGCGGGAGACCACTATTGTGACGTTATTTGATAAGAAACACCTCGTATCCAGCGACGAAGCGCTGCCCGGCCGCAGCACGCCGATGCCGGTTGCCACCCTGCATGCGGTTAATGGCCACTCGATGACTAACGTGCCGGAAGGGATGGACGTCGCGCTGTTCGCGATGGGCTGCTTCTGGGGCGTGGAGCGCCTGTTCTGGGCGCTGCCGGGAGTTTACAGCACCGCGGCGGGCTACACCGGTGGCTATACGCCGAATCCGACCTATCGTGAAGTGTGCTCCGGCCAGACCGGTCATGCTGAAGCGGTGCGCGTGGTGTATGACCCGTCCGTAGTCTCTTATGAGCAGCTGCTGCAGGTGTTCTGGGAAAACCACGATCCGGCCCAGGGCATGCGTCAGGGTAACGACCACGGTACCCAGTACCGCTCGGCGATTTATCCGCTGAACGCAGAACAGGATGCCGCTGCCCGCGCCAGCCTCGCGCGTTTCCAGGCGGCGATGGACGCGGCCGGTGACGATCGCCGCATCACCACGGAAATCGCCGAGGCAACGCCGTTCTATTACGCGGAAGACGACCACCAGCAGTATCTGCACAAAAACCCGTATGGCTACTGCGGTATCGGCGGGATTGGTGTCTGCCTGCCGCCGCAGCTTAACGCTGGCTGATTCCACTGTGAAAGCGCCGCACTGCGGCGCTTTTGATTTTTCAGCCTGACTGAGGTGAGGTAATTCAAAAAGCCAGAATTAACGCTAACACAACCAGTATTAATGACAGGGTACGTTCGGGGAGCAATAGCGATTTCAGCATAATAATTAACTGTGCCCCGGTAATGACTATCAGGATCAGGATACGAAATAACATGCGGTTATCGCTATCTTGCGCAATAAGAGAAGGTGATACGCCAGGGTCAACCTCTGACATCCACTCATATTTCGAGCCAGAAAAAAGCATAAGCAACACAATCCCTGCCAGATAGGTAAGATATATACCCGTTCGCCAGTACTTATTCATTTTTACATCACCATAGCAGCTGTGAATAATGGTTCCAGTTGCTGACAATAAAATCGCCGTAGCTGGTGTTTTTTCTGATTGCATCAAGCGTCAGCGCACTGCCGCGGTTGTAACGCGCACCAATTATGCGTACCTGGTCTCTGTTTATTTCACCAGTAAATCCGTCTTGATTTGCTAACTGGCGAAGGTGTCTGGCAACGATATCAATGTTGAAAGCGTCATACTCCAGACATGATGCCAGTTGGGTTAGCTGCAGGAGACTCAAATCAGCTGGGTTAAGCCCAAGCGTATGGGCAGCGGTACGCAACTGCATACTGACCGAGCCGAAGGAGGTTTTTTCTGGTGGGCTCGTTTGCGTGAGCGTTTTATCGACGATGGAAGGCCCACTCCAGTCAATCAGTCTGGCGATAAAAGCGACGCGATCGATAAAATTTGGGTCGCCTGCCACCTCGATCCAACAAACGCCAGCAATTAACTCAGCGGGTAAACGCTGCTTCTGCGCCGCTGCCCTGATGTTTTGCTTATTAAACCTCACCCAGGCATTTTTGAATTCCTGAATATAATCAATGCCGCCGCCGAGTTGCTTCGATAACACTTTCCATTTAAATAAATCCACTAATCCCCAGGTCGGCGCCCGGAATTTATTCTTACAGTCAAACGTAACCGTTATTCCATTCATAATCACTCCATGCAGGGTGTATGCGTTTTCCTCAAGCGCAGCACGCGTTGGGAGTAAATTATCTGGGTCGATGACTGAACCTTCAAATTTATTATTACGGAGTGAAGATAAATCAGAATTCTGCGTGAAGTGATTTATATTTTATGTTATTTACCGTCCACCTTCAGATACCGTGCTGGGTTTGAAATCTTCTTTCCGGTACAGGCCGGTCACGAGGCTATCTACACGGTTGCGCACACCCCCTCATCACTCCCCTCTGGCAGCCCTTCCCGCCCTGCTGCTATACTAGCCGTTGAAATTATGGGCTATCGTGGTTTTTGACCCCATTTTTCACGTGGTTACCACATGGATTTTTCAACTTTCCCTTCCGAGGATCTGGCCTGCAGGCTGGATAAGATATGTTAAACAGTATTCTACTGATACTTGCTCTCATCGCCGTCAGTGCGTTCTTCTCACTCTCTGAGATCTCGCTGGCCGCTTCGCGAAAAATCAAACTTAAGCTGCTGGCTGACGATGGCAACATCAATGCCATGCGCATCCTTAAAATGCAGGAAACGCCAGGTACCTTCTTCACCGTGGTGCAGATCGGTCTCAACGCCGTTGCCATTCTTGGCGGTATCATCGGCGACGCGGCATTTTCCCCGGTGTTCCGCAGCGTACTCGACAACTTTATGTCGCCGGAACTGGCAGATCAGTTCAGCTTTATTCTCTCCTTTACGCTGGTGACCAGCCTGTTCATTCTGTTTGCCGACCTCACCCCGAAACGCATCGGTATGATTGCGCCAGAAGCCGTGGCTTTGCGCATCATCAACCCGATGCGCTTCTGCCTGTTCCTGTTCCGGCCGCTGGTCTGGTTCTTTAACGGCATGGCAAACATCATCTTCCGCATCTTCAAGCTGCCGATGGTGCGTAAAGACGACATTACTTCCGATGATATCTATGCGGTAGTGGAAGCCGGCGCGCTGGCTGGGGTGCTGCGCAAGCAGGAGCACGAGCTGATTGAGAACGTGTTTGAACTGGAGTCGCGTACCGTGCCGTCGTCGATGACCTCGCGCGAAAACATCATCTGGTTCGATCTGCATGAAGACGAGCAAAGCCTGAAGAACAAAGTGGCCGAGCATCCGCACTCCAAGTTCCTGGTGTGCAATCAGGATATCGACCACATTGTCGGCTATGTTGATTCAAAAGAGCTGCTGAACCGCGTGCTGGGCAATCAGAGCCTGAAACTCACCAGCGGCGTGCAGATCCGCAATACCCTGATTGTGCCGGACACCCTCACGCTCTCTGAAGCGCTGGAAAGCTTTAAAACCGCCGGTGAAGACTTCGCGGTGATCATGAACGAATACGCGCTGGTGGTAGGCATCATCACCCTGAACGACGTCATGACCACGCTGATGGGCGACCTGGTGGGCCAGGGGATGGAAGAGCAGATCGTGGCGCGTGATGAGAACTCGTGGCTGGTAGAAGGCGGTACGCCGATTGATGACGTGATGCGCGTGCTGGATATCGACGACTTCCCGCAGTCCGGCAACTACGAGACCATCGGCGGCTTTATGATGTTCATGCTGCGTAAAATCCCGAAACGCACCGACTCGGTGAAGTTCTCTGGCTACAAATTCGAAGTGGTGGATATCGACAACTTCCGCATCGACCAGCTGCTGGTCACGCGGCTCGATACCAAAACCTCGCCGCTGACGCCGAAGCTTCCTGACGCGAATACCAGCGCCTGACCGCACAAACATCAACGGCCCCATCGGGGCCGTTTTGATTTACTGCTGTTTACTGCATAGCACGTTGTGGTTACGCCATCTCGGTATGCAGACGCGTAACCTGACGGTTAACTTCAGACATCACAGACAGATGCTGTTTGTCTTTCACTTTCGGGATAAGGATTTTGCCCTTATCGAACTCAAAAGCGCCTACGTCCTTGATGTATAACCGTCCACGGAACAGGATTTTCACGTACTTCGCCACCTGCAGTGGGTTGTACCGTTGGAAGATTTTCACTTTTTTACTCCTGCTTAGTATTACGCCTCAGCGGAGCCACTCTTGGTCCGACAGGGACAGGCGCAAAATTTATAGCCAGATGACTATAGACCACAAAACTCAGGAGACACAGTCTCTATAAGTTTTTTTACCTTTTGATGACAGTTTTTAAGAGTATTCTTTTCAGTAACAAACCTACGCCAGAATAAGACGCCATTTTTGTGCTGTTCTGTGCGATTGCGCGCAAACTGGCATCAAGGTTGCGGGAAAAGCGGCGGGATAGCACATATGCTTTAACAGGGTCGGCGGAGTGGTCCGATCACTTATTCAACAACCTTATGGAGTTAACCATGATCCTGCGCGGTACCCTGGTAGTTACCCTCTTGCTGATGCCGCTTCTGGCCTCGGCGCATAACTTTCAGCAACATCAGCGGGTCTCGCCTGTCGGCATCAACGACAGAGGAGAGCTGATGCTGGATAACGATAAGTTTAGCTACAAAAACTGGAATAGCGCGCAGCTGCCGGGGAAAGTTCGTGTTCTGCTTCACATGGCGGGAAGAACCTCAGCCAAAGAGAAAAACGCCGGCGTAATTGAGGCCATCAAAGCCGCGAATCTGCCGCATGACACCTACCAGACCACTACTATCGTTAACACTGATGATGTGATTCCCGGCTCCGGCATGTTTGTGCGCAGCGCGCTGGAGACCAATAAGAAACAGTTCCCGTGGTCGCAGATCGTGGTTGATGAAAACGGCGCGGCGCGCGGGGCATGGCAGCTGGAAGAGGAAGGTTCTGCGGTGGTGGTGCTCGATAAAGACGGGCGCGTGCAGTTCGCCAAAGATGGCGGCCTGACGCAGGATGAAGTGCAGCAGGTCGTCAGCCTGCTGCATAAGCTGCTCAGTAAATAGAGACGCGGAAGCCGGGGTTAAGGAAGGATTCACGCGGAGTGTAGTCGAGGGTTTTCCCCTGCCAGTCGTGAACCTGCGCCCCGGCGGCCATAGCGACCGCATGGCCTGCGGCGGTATCCCAGATGTTGGTCGGCCCGAAGCGCGGATACAGCTGGGCCTGCCCCTCTGCCACCAGGCAGAACTTCAGCGAGGAGCCGACGGTCGTCGTCTGGTGCTCGCCCAGCTGTTCAAGATACTCCTGCAACTCAGCGTTATTCCCGTGCGAGCGGCTGACTACCACCAGCGGCGGACGCGCCTCCCGTACCTGAATCTCTTTGCGCACGCCGCACTCCTCTTTCCAGGCTTTACCGTCCGCCGCGGCATACAGCGTATTCAGCACCGGGGCATAGACCACGCCCATGACCGGCTTGCCGTCCTCTATCAGGGCAATGTTCACCGTGAACTCACCGTTACGCTTCAGGAACTCTTTGGTGCCGTCCAGCGGGTCCACCAGCCAGTAGCGGTTCCAGCTTTTACGCACGTCCCATGCCGGCGGATCTTCTTCTGAGATCACCGGAATGTCCGCCGCCAGCGCCTGTAGCCCGGCGACAATAATACGGTGCGCGGCGATATCGGCGGCGGTGACGGGAGAGTCGTCCAGCTTACTGGTGGCCTCCAGCGGTTGCTCACCCTGGTAAACCTGCATGATGGCCTCTCCTGCCTCACGCGCCAGTTGGCAAATTTGTTCTAACATCGTCCACCTCATGTTGTGCCGCAGCCAGCAGGGGCTGCTTATGAATAACTCATTGTTTTTGCGTCATAGTTTTTTTATATCGTATTGCGTCTGATTACGCTATCTGTGAAGCAATGCAGATTAACGCCGGGCGCTTTCTGGCAGCATTCACACTTTTGTAAGCAACAGTCTGTAAGTACATACTTTTCTGTGGCTCAGATCGAAAAAGGACCCTTCTCATGATTAAGTTTAGCGCAACGCTCCTGGCCACGCTGATTGCCGGGAGCGTGCACGCCGCCACGGTGGATCTGCGTATTCTGGAAACCACTGACCTCCACAGCAACATGATGGACTTCGACTACTACAAAGACGCGCCGACGGAAAAGTTTGGTCTGGTGCGCACCGCGTCGCTTATCAATGCGGCGCGCGGCGAAGCGACCAACAGCGTGCTGGTGGATAACGGCGACCTGATTCAGGGCAGTCCGCTGGGCGACTATATGGCGTCGAAGGGGCTGAAAGCGGGCGAGATCCACCCGGTTTATAAAGCACTGAACACACTGGATTACGCTGTCGGTAACCTCGGCAACCACGAGTTCAATTACGGACTGGATTACCTGCATAAGGCGCTGGCGGGGGCAAAATTTCCATACGTAAACGCCAACATCATTGATGTGAAAACCCAGAAGCCGCTGTTCACGCCGTGGCTCATTCAGGATACCGCGGTAAAAGATCAGGACGGGAAATCCCATACCCTGAAAATCGGCTACATCGGCTTCGTGCCGCCGCAGATTATGACCTGGGATAAAGCCAACCTTGAGGGCAAGGTGACGGTCAACGACATCACTGAAAGCGCGCGCCGCTATGTACCAGAGATGCGCGAGAAAGGCGCTGATATTGTGGTAGTGATTGCTCACTCCGGTCTTTCTGCCGAGCCGTATAAAACCCTGGCGGAGAACTCGGTGTACTACCTGAGCGAAGTGCCGGGCGTCGATGCCATTCTGTTCGGCCACGCCCACGCGGTCTTCCCCGGCAAAGACTTTGCTGCGATCAAAGGCGCAGACATTGAGAAAGGCACCCTGAACGGTATTCCGGCGGTGATGCCCGGCATGTGGGGCGACCATCTTGGCGTAGTGGATCTGGTGCTCAACAACGAGGGCGGCAGCTGGAAAGTGGCGCAATCAAAAGCCGAAGCGCGTCCCATCTACGATGCGGCGGCGAAAAAAGCGCTGGTAGCCGAAGATACCAACCTGGTGAAAGTCCTGAAAGCGGATCACGATGCGACCCGCGCGTTCGTCAGCCAGCCGATCGGCAAGTCAGCGGACAACATGTATAGCTACCTGTCGCTGGTGCAGGACGACCCGACCGTACAGGTGGTGAACAACGCGCAGCGCGCATACGTGGAGCACTTCATTCAGGGCGACCCGGATCTGGCGAATCTTCCGGTGCTGACTGCCGCCGCACCGTTCAAAGCGGGCGGGCGTAAAAACGACCCGGCGAGCTTTGTCGAAGTGGAAAAAGGCCAGCTGACCTTCCGCAATGCCGCCGACCTCTATCTCTATCCGAACACCCTGGTCGTAATGAAAGTGACGGGCCAGGAAGTGAAGGACTGGCTGGAGTGCTCTGCCGGGCAGTTCAACCAGATCGATATTCACAGCAGCAAGCCGCAGTCGCTGATCAACTGGGATGACTTCCGTACCTACAACTTCGACGTGATCGACGGCGTGAACTACCAGATTGACGTCACCCAGCCAGCGAAATACGACGGTGAATGCCAGGTCATCAACCCGCAGGCCGAGCGCATCAGGCAGCTCACCTTTAACGGTAAACCTGTCGATCTGAACGCTACGTTCCTCGTGGCGACGAACAACTATCGCGCTTACGGTGGCAAGTTCGCTGGCACCGGCGACAGCCATATTGCCTTTGCCTCGCCGGATGAAAACCGCGCGGTGCTGGCCGCATGGATTGGCGCGGAAACCAAACGCAACGGCGAGATCCACCCGGCAGCCGATAACAACTGGCGACTGGCACCGATCCACAGCGATACGCCGCTGGATATCCGCTTCGAAACCTCACCGGGCGACAAAGCGGCGGCGTTCATTCGCAGCCACGCGCAGTACCCGATGCAGCAGGTCGCTACCGACGATATCGGCTTTGCCATCTATAAGCTGGATTTGCAGAAGTAATTAAAAAAGCGCACGGGGCAAAGCGTGCGCTTTTTCATCACGCCGCATCCACCCCTTCACGCCCGGCGCGGTATGCCATGACGTCCGGCAGATTAAGCTCTATCCAGTCGGCCAGCGCGGCGACCTTTTCACTGACCTGCTCCCCGGATGGCGTCAGGCTGTACTCGACATGCGGCGGGACCACCGGGAAGGAGACGCGGTTCACAAACCCGTCCATTTCGAGCCACTGTAGCGTCTGGGCCAGCATTTTTTCACTGACGCCGCCGATACGGCGACGCAAATCGCTGAAGCGCAGCGTCCCGTCGCGCAGCGCAACGAGGATCAGCACGCCCCAGCGGCTGGTGACATGTTTGAGCACATCGCGGGAGGGGCACTCGCCAGCAAACAGATTGCCGGTGCGCAGCTGGTCGGTGAGAGACTGGGTCATTGACACTTACCTTTTTGTACGTACTTACTAAAAGTTAGTAAGGTTGCTATTGTGCCACAACACACAACAGACAAGAAGGACAACACCATGATTGCTGTTACCGGCGCAACCGGCCAACTGGGCCAGCTCGTTATCAATGCACTGCTGAAAACCGTGGCGGCCAGTGAGATCGTCGCCCTTGTGCGTGACCCGGCCAAAGCGCAATCCCTGAGCGATAAAGGCGTGCAGGTACGTCGCGGCGACTACAACGATAAGGCGGCGCTGGATCGGGCGCTGCAGGGCGTGGAAAAGCTGCTGCTTATCTCTTCCAGTGAAGTGGGCCAGCGCACCAGCCAGCACCGCAACGTGATTGAGGCGGCAAAATCGGCAGGCGTTCAGCTCATCGCTTACACCAGCCTGCTGCATGCCGATACCTCGCCGCTCGGCCTGGCGGCTGAGCACGTTGAAACGGAAAAGCTGCTGGCGGATTCCGGCCTCGCTTACGCCCTGCTGCGTAACGGCTGGTACAGTGAAAACTATCTGGCAAGCGTACCGGCGGCGCTCCAGCACGGCCTGTTTATCGGCAGTGCCGGTGAAGGAAAAATCGCCTCGGCGACCCGGGCAGATTACGCCGAAGCCGCAGCACGCGTGCTGACGCTCGACGACCAGGCGGGACGCGTCTACGAACTGGCAGGGGATGACGCCTGGACGCTGAGCGATCTCTGCGCATCCCTGAGCGCACTCAGCGGCAAAACCGTGGCGTATCAGAACCTGAGCGAAGCGGACTTCGCGGCGGCGTTGATGGGGGCCGGTTTACCGGAAGGGTTTGCGAAACTGCTGGCGGACTCGGATGCAGGCGCGGCGAAGGGCGGGCTGTTTGATGACGGCCACCAGCTCAGTACGCTGATCGGTCGCCCGACCACGCCACTGGCCGCGAGCCTGAAAGCCATGCTGTAACCCACAGGCTGGCCTGCCAAAAACTGGCAGGCTGCCTGACGTTTCGTTACCCGCTATGATAGCGGCGTGGCGCATCGCCACGCCTAAAATTACAGGTAACAAGGACGAATCATGAAAGCACTTCTTCTGGCAGGTTCCCTCTTCATCGCTTCCGGCAGCGCCTTCGCCATCAGCTGCGACAGCCCGCGCACCCCTTACGATCGCGCCTACTGCGCCTCGCTGGAGCTGGTACAGAGCGATGAAGAACTCAATCAGCAGTACAAAAAAACCATCACGACGCTGAACGCCGGGCAGAAAAAGAGTCTCAAGGACTCGCAGATCGCCTGGCTGAAGGTGCGCGACCGTGACTGCACCGAA
Source organism: Siccibacter colletis (assembly GCF_025914095.1). Classification (NCBI taxonomy): domain Bacteria; kingdom Pseudomonadati; phylum Pseudomonadota; class Gammaproteobacteria; order Enterobacterales; family Enterobacteriaceae; genus Siccibacter; species Siccibacter colletis. The sequence continues at coordinate 3,585,786 of NZ_CP074352.1, forward strand.
GGCGACACGCTGCTGCTGATGTGTGCCAATGAAAAAATGCGCAGCCGCATCGACCTGCTGAAGCGGATTGAGCGCGAATGCCGTAACGCCGGGTGCGACAGCGCGCAACTCTCCCGCGTCGAATAACCCTTTCGCCTCCCCGCCGGGGTAATCCTTGTCAGTAAAGGTGATCCGCCGCTGCTGCGCATCCACCGGTGGGTGCGCTACGCTTACCCACCCTACATGCTTAACTGACTGGCATTACTCCCCGCCGGGGGAGGTTTTTCATGCTCATGTTAATAATCTGTTAGCAGCGGGCGGGCGAATTCCTATAATGGAGTGAATCCACTGAGGGGGTGACGGTGCAAGGAGTTCCTGACCAGTTTACCGATGAACGTGACCGTGCCAGCTTTCGCCAGCTCCCGCACCTGCCCGGCGTTGAGCTGTATCACGCCCATATCGCGCAGCACAGCTTCGAGCCGCACACCCATGAAGCGTTCGGTATCGGCGCGGTGGAAACCGGTGCGGAACGGTTTCGCTATCGCGGCGTGCAGCATATCGCCTCTGCCAATTCGCTGCTGACCATGAACCCGGACGAGCTGCACACCGGAAAAGCCATCACCGATGACGGCTGGCGCTATCGCATGATCTATCTTGAGCCAATGCTGCTGGAGCAGGTCACCGGGAAGCAAAACTGGTGGTTTGACGGGGTGGAGCGGCACGATCCGCAGCGCGCCCTGCGCGTCAGCCAGCTGATTAACAGCCTGTGGTACTACGACGATCCGCTCGCTCAGCAAAGCATTCTGCTGGAGCTTATCGAGGCGTTTCTGCCCTACGCCCGGCACTCGCCGGTCTCCCGGTCGTCTGCCGCTCCCCGTTTTGACCGGGTGCGTGACTACCTGCACGACAACTATGCCCGATCCCTGACGCTGGACGAGATTGCCCGCGTCGCGTCGCTCAGCCCGTATCACTTCCTGCGCCAGTTTAAGGCGCATTTTCACGTCACGCCGCACCAGATGCTGATGGCGATCCGCCTGTGGCGCGCCAAGCTGTTTCTGGCCCAGGGAATGCCGGCGGCGACGGTCGCGGCGGCCACCGGGCTCACCGACCAGTCACACCTGACCCGCGCCTTTATGCGCCGCTACGGCATCACGCCGGTACGCTACCAGAAGCAGGTCGCCGGCACGGCAGTGCGCAATCTGGTACAAGAACCGCCCTCCCTGCTGCCCTACACTCCGTCTCTTCTGACCAGAGGCGATAAGTGAATGTTAAGTGGCGTAGCGTATGCCCTGCTCGCAGGGTTGATGTGGGGGTTGATCTTTGTCGGCCCGCTGATTGTTCCTGACTATCCGGCGGCGTTGCAATCCACCGGGCGCTATCTGGCCCTCGGGCTGATTGCGGTGCCGATTGCCTGGCTGGGCCGGGCGCGTTTGCGCCAGCTCACGTCACGCGACTGGCTGACTGCGCTGGCGCTGACCCTGGCGGGCAACCTTATCTATTATCTCTGCCTGGCCAGCGCTATTCAGCGTACCGGTGCACCGGTCTCTACCATGATTATCGGCACGCTGCCGGTGGTGATCCCGGTGTTCGCTAACCTGCTCTACCGCCAGCGCGACGGGCATCTGCCGTGGCGGCGGCTGGCACCGTCGCTGGCGATCATCGCCGTTGGCATTTTGCTGGTAAACCATGCGGAATCCGCCAGCGGTAGCGCCGGAGGAGATACCTGGCGTTATCTCAGCGGCGTCGGGCTGGCCTTTATCGCTGTGGCCTGCTGGGCCTGGTATGCGCTGCGTAACGCCCGGTGGCTGCGTGAACATCCGGATAAACATCCGATGATGTGGGCCACCGCCCAGGCGCTGGTTACGCTGCCGGTGTCGCTGGTGGGCTATGTCGCCGCCTGCTGGTGGATTGCCGCAGATGATGCCGCCTTCAGCCTGCCGTTTGGGCCACGCCCTGCGGTGTTTATCGGCCTGATGCTGGCGATTGCGGTGCTGTGTTCATGGGTGGGTGCGATGTGCTGGAATGAAGCGAGCCAGCGCCTGCCGACGGTGATCCTCGGTCCGCTGATCGTTTTTGAAACCCTGGCGGGACTGCTCTATACCTTCCTGCTGCGTCAGAGCCTGCCTCCGCTGATCGCGGCGATCGGCATTGCCTGTCTGGTGGTGGGCGTGGTGATTGCGGTGCGGGCGAAGCCGATAAAAAGCGAGGTGCTGTCGTCTGAAGCGCACGCCGCTACCCGGAAGTAACGGCGTAATGCCCCGGCGGCTATGCCGGGGCGTTAAAGGGACTCAGAACGTTTCCCAGTTGGAATCGCTGGCACCCGCCGGTGCGGCAACCAGCGGCCTCTTCAGGTCTGGCTTCACCAGTTCGGTGCGCACCGCAGCGGCAGCCTGGCTACGGCTGACCTTGAACACCGCAACGGCCTGGCTCAGACGGCTGGCCTGATCTTCCAGTGCTGCTGCTGCAGAGGCAGACTCTTCCACCAGCGAGGCGTTCTGCTGGGTAACTTTGTCCATCTCAGAGACCGCCTGACCCACCTGGTCGATACCGCGGCTTTGTTCATCAGACGCCGAGGCGATTTCACCCATGATGTCGGTCACGCGGGTGACGGCCGCCACGATCTCTTTCATGGTGTCACCTGCTTCACGTACCAGCTCGGTACCCGCATCCACGCGGGAGCCGGACGCTTCGATCAGGGTTTTGATCTCTTTTGCGGCCTGGGCGCTGCGGCTTGCCAGCGTACGCACTTCCCCTGCCACCACGGCAAAGCCACGGCCCTGCTCGCCAGCGCGGGCAGCTTCTACCGCGGCGTTCAGCGCCAGGATGTTGGTCTGGAAGGCGATACCGTCAATCACGTTGGTGATCTGGGCAATCTGGCTGGAGCTGGAAGCGATTTCGGTCATGGTACGCACCACGCCATCCACCACTTTGCCGCCTTTGCCTGCGGTTTCCGACGCGTTAAGCGCCAGCTGGGTTGCCTGACGGGCGTTGTCGGCGTTCTGCTTCACGGTCGCGGTCAGCTGCTCCATGCTGGCAGCGGTCTCTTCCAGCGAGGCGGCCTGCTGTTCGGTACGCGAGGAAAGGTCGTTGCTACCAGCAGAGATTTCACCCGCGCCGGTGAAGATGGTGTCGGTGCTGTCGCGAACGGCGCTGACGGTACGCACCAGCGACTGCTGCATCTCTTTCAGGTTAGAGGAGAGCAGGCTCATTTCGTTGCGGCCACTTGCGTCGATCTCTTTGGTCAGATCGCCGGCAGCGATAGTGCGGATGTGTTCGATAATCTGCTTCAGCGGCGTGAGCAGCACGCGCTGCAGACCGATCCAGCTCATTACGATGACGGCAATCACGATCGCCATGATGGCGCTCAGCCCCCAGATCATGCTGCGGAAGCCCTCTTCGTTCTCGACCACGCCTTTCTCAGCCAGTTTGGTCTGGGCTGCGCGCCAGTCGAGATAGACCGCCTGCATGGCGTTCTGTTTCTGCTCAGCGTTGAGTTTGAACATCGCTTCCAGCTGATTGGCGGCCATCAGCTTATTCATCTCAGTCAACGTACCGTGATAAATGGCGTATTGCTCTTCCAGATCTTTCGTCAGCTGAGGGTCAAGGCCCGGGGTTTCCGGAATGGCTTCGTAATTTTTATAGTGCTTCTGCGCCTGGGCCAGCAGACGATCGGCATTTTTCACCAGCGCATCGAGATCGCCACCGTTGATGGCGCCCGCCATGCTGCTTTGTAGGCGCAGCATACCGCGGTTGAGGGTGATACGCGTCTGGTTAAGGCTGATCCAGGCGTCGGTAAATTCCGTCACGTTATTGCTGGAAATTTGTGATAAAGCGAAGTTGTCTTTATCTTTTGTCAGCGCGCTAAGGAAAAGTCCCCCGGAGATTAATTGCAGGGAGCCCAACACTGCCAGCACCAAAATTAACATGGTGATAACTTTAATTTGCTTAAACATATTTAACCTTATTGTTTTGCAGGATATTGCCTTCACAGGTTATATCGGCAAAATATGATATATGTTTAATTAAAAGCGCTTATGAGAATGACTAAAACCTTTAAATACAGCAGCTTAATATGATAATTTTTATTTCATCTCGCCGCTAATTTTAATGACGCTGATAACCCTTTGCAGGGTTAATAATTATTTATTCAGTTGTGCTATTCCCTTATTCATTTCTGACTGGAATTACGCCTTACAAATACCTTTCCATAACTTGCTGGTAATAAATAAAAAACCTTTTATTAACCTCATCAAAAATGGTGGTACTGACCCCAAAGAGTAATAGCGCCGCCTTAAAGTTGCATTTAATATGCATGTTATATTTTTCAACTAAGGGTATCGATGATGAACTTCCGTGACCGCTCTTTAGGGGAACTGGCGCTGTCTGTCCCTCGCGCTTCCGCCCTGTTTCGTAAACATGATCTCGACTTCTGCTGCGGCGGCAGGCAGACGCTGTTAAAGGCGGCGACGCGCCAGAATCTGGATCTGGAAGCGATTGAGGCCGAGCTGGCTGCGCTTTCCGCCACGCCGCTGGAGAAAGACTGGCGCAGCGCGCCGCTGCCGGAGATCATCGACCACATTATCGTGCGCTACCATGACCGCCACCGCGAGCAGCTCCCGGAGCTGATTCTGCAGGCGACAAAAGTAGAGCGCGTGCACGCCGCGAAAGCCTCGGTGCCGCGCGGGCTGACCAAATATCTGACGATGCTGCACGAGGAGCTGACCAGCCACATGATGAAAGAGGAACGCATCCTGTTCCCGATGATCAAACAGGGGATGGGGAGCCAGGCGGGCGGGCCGGTAAGCGTGATGGAGAGCGAGCACGATGAAGCGGGCGAACTGCTGGAAGTGATCAAGCACACCACCAATAACGTCACCCCGCCGGACGATGCCTGCACCACCTGGCGTGCGCTGTATAACGGCATCAATGAGATGATTGACGATCTGATGAACCACATCAGCCTGGAAAACAACGTTCTGTTCCCGCGTGCCCTCGCAGGCGAATAAAAAAAGGTGCCCGAGAGCACCCTGATTTATGCATGTTTACGGCCGCCTGGGCGGCCGTTTTTTTATTTTCCGAGGCGCGCCAGACGTTTCTTGCCGATAAACCACCAGCACAGACCCAGCACAATAAACCACAGCGGCGTCACCATCAGCGCCTGACGGGTATCGTCTTCCAGCGTCAGCAGCACGATAACGAACGCAAAGAACGCCATGCACACCCAGCTCATCACAATGCCCAGCGGCATCTTGTAGATGGATTTCGCGTGCAGCTCAGGGCGCTTTTTACGGTACACCAGATAGGAGCACATGATGATGGTCCAGACGAACATAAACAGGATCGCCGACACCGTGGTTACCATCGTGAACACCTTGATGACATCCGGGATCAGGTAAATCAGCACCACGCCGCCCAGCAGGCAGATGCAGGAGAACGTCAGGCCGGTGGCCGGCACCGCGCGCTTCGACAGGTTACCGAAGCTTTTCGGTGCCACGCCGTCCTGCGCCAGGCCGTAGAGCATACGACTGGTAGAAAACACGCCGCTGTTCGCGGATGACGCTGCGGAGGTCAGCACCACGAAGTTGATGATGCTTGCCGCTGCCGGCAGACCCACCAGCATAAACAGCTCAACGAACGGGCTCTTGTCAGGTACTACCGAACTCCACGGGGTCACCGACATAATCATGATCAGCGAGAAAACATAGAACATGATGATGCGGATCGGGATGGAGTTGATGGCGCGCGGCAGGGATTTCTCCGGATCTTTCGTCTCGGCGGCGGTAGTCCCCACCAGCTCAATCCCAACGAACGCAAACACCGCAATCTGGAAACCGGCAAAGAAGCCGCTGATGCCTTTCGGGAACCAGCCGCCGTCATTCCACAGGTGGGCAAAGGAAGCCTCTACGCCGGCCGGTGACTGGAAGTGCATCAGCACCATTACCAGGCCGACCACAATCAGCGAGACAATGGCGACGATTTTTATCATCGCGAACCAGAACTCCATCTCACCAAACATTTTTACCGTGGCAAGGTTCAGGGAGAGCAACACCACGATCACCGCCAGCGAGGCGATCCAGTCCGACAGGCCGGGGAACCAGAACTGGGCGTAGGCGGTTATCGCAACCACATCGGCCATACCGGTCACTACCCAGCAGAACCAGTAGGTCCAGCCGGTAAAGTAGCCTGCCCACGGGCCGAGCAGGTCGGCGGCAAAATCGCTGAAGGACTTATATTCCAGATTCGAGAGCAGCAGTTCGCCCATCGCGCGCATCACGAAGAACAGCATGAAGCCGATGATCATGTACACAAAGATGATCGACGGCCCGGCGAGACTGATGGTTTTCCCGGAGCCCATAAACAGCCCGGTACCAATCGCACCGCCGATGGCAATAAGTTGAATGTGTCGGTTTGAGAGATTGCGGCGTAGCGATTGCTCACCCTGAGCCTTCGCTACCTCAGCCACTTTAGCCTGATCTACCATGTTTTTTTCCTGTACCTGTCTGTGTTGTTCAGGCTCTGCTGGCCTGTCGTTGTATCCGGAGTTGGGGTGTCTGTCTGAAGCATTTCGATAGTAGGTAAGATTGGGCGAGATGAGTACTATGTTTTAAATATAATGTTAATTTTATGTTTAAATTGAGTGTCTAATCACTCTCGCAACGCGAAATAGCTCACAAAAATACCCTTAACCCGGCTATTTGCAAGATAAAATCGCGGTTTGCGGCGTAACAACAAATTAAAGGCGCTGCGGTGCGGATTTTTCCCCCGCCCGGGACGATAACAGGCGAGGGAAACGGGAGATTACAGGATCTCGAGCAGCTCGACTTCAAACACCAGGGTGCTGAACGGCGGAATGGAGGCACCCGCGCCGCGCTCGCCGTAGGCGAGGTTATGAGGGATAGTCAGTTCCCATTTGGAGCCAACCGGCATCAGGGTCAGGGCTTCAATCCAGCCGGCAATCACGCCGTTTACCGGGAATTCAGCCGGCTCGCCGCGCGCGACGGAGCTGTCGAATACGGTGCCGTCGATAAGCTTACCGGTGTAGTGAACGCGCACGCGGTCGGTACGCGCCGGGATAGCGCCTTCGCCCTGGGTCAGAACGCGGAACTGCAGACCGGTTTCGGTGCTGTTTACGCCTTCGCGCTCGCGGTTCTCTTCCAGATACTTCACGCCTTCTTCCGCCATTACCTGCTGGCGCTCGCGACGCACCGCGTCTGCACGCTCGTGAATTTCACGCAGCGCGCGATGTACTACATCAACCGGCACCGCGGGCTGATTCCCCTCAAGCGCATCACGCAGGCCTGCTACCAGCGCTTCCGGCTGCAGACCTTCGAGGCCAGATTCACGCAGCTGCTGACCGACCTGCAGACCGATACCGTAACTTGCTTGCGCTTCGACACTATCAAAAGAAGGGGTTGTCATGGGTTATCCTTTCATCGCGTTTATAAAAATAGCGGGCAGCATAACAGCCGCTGCCCGGTGGGTAAAACACTCTGCGTCAAAAGCCTGCCTGGACCCGCCGCTGACGAACAGTCTTAAAAATTGACCTCTGAGCGCGCAGGCGGTCACGAAAGCGGGCATTGCTACGGTCTTCAAGCAGTTAGCGATCTATAATGGCTTCATCACAGCGCGCCATTCAGGCTATTACCCTGAGCGTAAGCGCGGTTTTCTTTACGTCATGGATGAGCGGTCAGCCGGGCATAGCGCGCCGGACTGACGCCGTGACGGTTAACCTGGCAGGAGGCGTTATGCCCGGGCGATTGAATCTGAAACCTACCCTGATGCGGATCTGGAACGCGCCGGATCGTGTCCGACTGATGGATCCGCTCCCGTCCCTGCACCGCAAAGGGATCATCATTGCGGCGCTGGTGGTGATCGCCGCCGTGCTCTGGCCCTCCCCGCGTCCGCAGACCGAGCGCACGCCTGTGCCGGTAGCGATAGATCGGGACGTGATGCAGGCGCAGCCTGTGGCGCCCGCCGCGCCGGAAACCACAAACGCGCCACCAGCACAGCAGGCGCCAGCGCCGTTCCAGGAGAACGATATCGAGCAGCAGTGGCGCAGCTACCGGGTCGATTCTGGTAAAACCCTGGCGCAGCTGTTCCGCGATCACAACCTGCCTGCGGAAGACGTGTACGCGATGGCAAAGGTAGAGGGCGACGGCAAGCCGTTGAGTAACTTACAGAGCGGGCAGATGGTGCAGGTGCGGCAGAACGCCAACGGCGTGGTGACCGGACTAACGGTGGAGATGGGTGAAGGGGTGCAGGCGCTGTTTACCCGTCAGCCGGACGGCAGCTTCCTGCGGGTGCGCTAGGTTAAGCGCGCCAGAAAAGCAAAACGCCGGCACAAGGCCGGCGTTTTTACCTGATTATCGCGCAGGGGCTGAATTACTCAGCAACCACGTTGATAGTCAGTTTAGCGAATACTTCGCTGTGAACCTGGAAGTCCACTTCGTGCTCGCCAGTGGTACGCAGAACGCCGTTCGGCAGACGAACTTCGCTCTTGGCAACATCAACGCCAGCTGCAGTTACAGCGTCAGCGATGTCGCGAGTACCGATGGAACCGAACAGTTTACCTTCGTCGCCTGCTTTAGACACGATGGTAACGGTTTCCAGTGCGTTGATCTTCGCAGCGCGCGCTTCAGCAGCAGACAGAACGTCAGCCAGTTTGGCTTCCAGTTCAGCACGACGTGCTTCGAAGAATTCAACATTTTTCTTGGTAGCAGGAACAGCTTTACCCTGTGGTACCAGGAAGTTACGAGCGTAACCCGCTTTAACGTTAACCTGATCACCCAGGCTACCCAGGTTTGCTACTTTATCAAGCAGAATAACTTGCATTACCTTATCCTCTCAAAGTCGTATTAATGGACCGTGACCGATTACTGATGACGATCAGTGTACGGCAGCAGGGACAGGTAGCGTGCGCGTTTGATAGCGCGAGCCAGCTGACGCTGATATTTTGCACGGGTACCGGTGATACGGCTTGGGACAATCTTACCGCTTTCGGTGATGTAGTTTTTCAGCGTAGCGATATCTTTATAGTCGATCTCTTGAACGCCTTCCGCGGTGAAACGGCAGAACTTGCGACGACGGAAATAACGTGCCATTTGGCTAGTCTCCAGAATCTATCAATTCAATCTGCTCGGCATGCAACACCATTTTGCTCAGACCATTTCGCGCCTTGTGGCAGCTAATGAAGCCCTGCACGGTGAGTTGCGTACCGACCGTTATACTGTGAGTAATGGCCTGGTTCTCGTGCCCGCTGATTATTACAGGCATCTGGCACCACGCCTGCCGGTGAAACCCGGCTTCCTCCTGCACTGAACGATGCTCAAGCACGAACTGGCAGTGTGGAATTCCTGATGGACTGACCTTTCGTAGGGGTGTCCTGCACACGGTGCCGGACAAAACCAGACGGTTGGCCATCAGAATTACTCTTCAGAATCCCCAGCATCTGCATCATCTGCGGTTTCGTTTGCGAAATCATCGCGACGCTCACGGCGCTCGTCTTTCGCTTTAACCATCGGAGATGCTTCGGTAACTGCGTTCTTGGTACGCATTACCATGCTACGGATAACGGCGTCGTTGAAGCGGAAGTTAGTTTCCAGCTCATCGATCGCTTCCTGCGGCGCTTCAACGTTCAGCAGAACGTAGTGTGCTTTGTGCAGTTTGTTGATCGGGTAAGCCAGCTGACGGCGGCCCCAGTCTTCCAGACGGTGGATCTTGCCTTCTGCACCAGTGATAGCAGCAGAGTAACGCTCGATCATGCCCGGAACCTGTTCGCTCTGGTCAGGATGGACCATAAAAACGATTTCGTAATGACGCATCGAATTGCTCCTTACGGATTATTCAGCCTCCTGTCTGGGTCAGCCGCGGCCCGTGGAGGCAAGGAACGTTGTTAAAGGGCGGCTGAAAAATTGACGCGTAATCATACTGGCGTTCCGGGGCGAACTCAAGGTGAATGATTAATTAATTCCTGCAATCCGGGAGAAGAACGCAACGCAGCCGTCCAGCGCCGCGGGCGTGATGCGGTGTTTCACTCCCGCCTCCCACTGCCAGCGCAGATTTTCGGCCAGCCCGGCGGTTTGCAGCGCCAGTTGCAGGCTGAAGGATTCCGTGGCGGGCACAACGTCATCCGCCTCGCCATGCCAGAGAAACAGCGGGCGATGTGCCAGACGTTCAAGATTGCGCACAGCTTCGAAACGCGCGAGCGGCGCGACGATAGCCTCGAATTCCGCGCGCGCGCCGGGGCGATTCCAGTCCACTGGCGGAAAGAGCGAGCGGGCAAGCGAGGTGTAATAGCCGGAGCCCATCAGCGATGCCACCGCGTCAATCTCCGGATGCGTACTCATCAGGCCCAGCGCGGTCATTCCACCCAGCGACGCGCCGGCAACATACAGCTGCCCGGGCTGAATCAGACCAGCCTCACGCAGAGCAGCTGACAGCGGGGCGAACTCGCTGAGATTCTGCTGAAGGATCTGCCAGAACTGCTGCACGCGAACGGCCGCATCGCCGTCAAAGCGTGCGCCGTGCTGCGGCGCATCGGGCAAAATGGCGCGAAATCCCGCCTGGGCCAGCGCAACAGCAAAATAGCTGTAGACGGTTTTTGAGGAGCTAAAGCCGTGGTAAAACACTACCGTTGGCAACGCCGCTGTTTTCATACCCGCCGGAACCGCATGCAGCGTCTCAATGCCGGCAAACCGCTCGGTATACACTTCAATCATACCCACACCTCGCTATACTTTTTTTCTGTATGCCATGATGCTGCCTGGACCGCAACCGGTCACTCAGCGCAAACGCATCGCGTGGCGGCGGGTTACCAGAATAAAAAACGTGAAAAAGCGCGTCAGAGATAACAAAACAGGGATCATTCCCTTATCGTGAGCGCGCCTGCCACTACACTTAACCTCATCAGGAAACAAAACATGCATATTCGTCGGATGGTTATACCGGTGCTGGCGCTGCTGTTAAGCGCCTGTTCCGTGCTGGAAGGTACGCCTCAGCCTGCCCCGCCGCTCACCGATGCGCCGCAGGAGATCCAGCGTAATCAGACCCAGGGTTTACAGCGCATGGGAACGGTCAGCGTGATGGTACAGGGCGCGCCGAGCGACAGTGAAGCAGCCCTGCATCAGAAGGCCGTCGCGGCCGGAGCAGACTACTACGTTATCGTGCTTAACGATGAAACGGTGGTGACGGGTCAGTGGTACGCGCAGGCCATTCTCTATCGTAAGTAACGGTTTGCACGATATTTACACTGCTTTGCGCCGTTTTAGCGTTTCCTGTGCACAATGGTTTTCATGTCTGAAAAGGGATGGCCTGGCCTGCGAAGGAGTGCCCTGTCGTAACGGGGTAACGTAAATGGAGCTGACGATGAAACGATCTCTTGCCTTAACCACGCTGTTGTTATCAGTGGGACTTATTACCACCTCTGCCCAGTCGGCGGATCGCGCCTGCGCCGACCGGGTCACCGGCCTGAATGAGATCGGGCTGATTTCGGTAAATAATATTTTTGGCAGTGCGCAGGATGTGGAACGGATCATTGCCCTGAAAGCAGACGAACAGGGCGCTTCCTGGTATCGTATCGTGCAGATGCAGGAGAACCACAACCCCGATAACTGGCGGGTCCAGGCCATTATTTACGCATAAATCCGCTTTCTGATTATTACGTCACCGCTTTGTGTGACGTAATTGTCTATTCATTAAACTTGCAATGATCATGATCAATTAATTTACCTGGGAAATAATTTCTTACATTTAACAGGTAAATGTTCCCCGCCCGATGCCGTTGAACGAGCCACCATTCGTTCGTTTACTTATTGGGCTATGTCATGATTAATTTTTTCCGGCACCTTGGACTGGGAGCAAAACTCTCATTACTGACCGGCAGCACCGTCGCGGTACTGTTCCTGTTATTTACATGGACGTTAAGCCATCAGGCAAGCCAGCAGCTGGAAGCGCTGGCGCTTGAAGATCTCCATAACCAGACCACGGGCGTGGTGGATATGGCGGTGATGTTTGACAGCAGCCTCACGGAAGAGGTCGAAAGCTTTACCCGACTCTTTACCAGTTTCCTGCCCCAGCCGTTAAGCCGGGATGCCAGCGAAACGCGCACCATCAATAACTTTACCGTTCCGCTGCTGAAAGGCGGCGACGTGGCGCTGCACGAAAACAACACCATTCCGGACGACTTCCTGGCGCGCACCGGGGCGATTGCGAGCCTGTTCGTGCGCAGCGGCGACGATTTCGTGCGCGTAGCGACCTCGCTGCGTAAAGAGGATGGCAGCCGTGCGATTGGTACTCTGCTCGATCGCGCCAGCCCGGCGTTTGCGCCGGTAAATAAAGGCGAGGTCTATCGCGGCCTGGCGAAGCTGTTTGGCAAGCGCTACATCACGCAGTATCAGCCGGTGAAGGACGCCAGCGGCCAGACCATCGCCATTATCTTCGTTGGCGTGGATATCAGTAACTCCTGGCAGGTGATGCGCGACAAGATCCTCAGCCGTCGCCTGGGCGACAGCGGCCACTTCTACGTGCTGGATCGCTCGCCGGGTGCTAACAATGGCAAATTCCTGTTCCATGCCAAAGAGGAAGGTAAACGTCCGCAGTGGGCTGATGAGATTCAGCAGCGCATCATGACCGACGAATCCGGCACCTTTGAGATGGAAAAGCCGGATGGTCGCACTGCCATGCTCTCCTTTACCCATCTGCCGGGCTGGAACTGGGCGATTATCGGTGAAGTAGACAGAGCTTCTCTGCTCTCCGCCGTCAACACCATGCGCAACCAGTTCCTGATTGCCGGCCTGGTGATCTCCCTGCTGTTTGCCGCGCTGTTTGTGGTGATGATCCGCCGCTGGCTGACCACGCCGCTGCGCGAAGTCATCACGCTTGGACAGAGCTATGCCGCCGGCGATCTGCGCGCCACCATCAACTCCAGCCGTAAAGATGAAGTGGGCGAGCTGATTCAGGCGATCAACGGCATCGGCAACGGCCTGCAGCAGATTGTGCACCAGGTGCGCGACGCCGCGGGCGAGATCAGCAGCGGTACCGATGCGCTGGCCGCCGACAGCGTGGAGATCAGCGAGCAGATCAACAAGCAGGCCAGCAGCGTCGAAGAGACCTCCGCCAGCATGGAGCAGATTGCCGCCACGGTGCAGCAGAATGCCGCAAACATGTCGCAGACCCAGCAGCTGGTAAATCAGGCCGCGCAGGCGGTGCATGAGGGTGGCGAAACCGTAGGTAATGCGGTGGCGACCATGAATGATATTCGCGGCGCTTCCCAGCGTATCGCCGATATTACCCACGTTATCGAGTCCATTGCCTTCCAGACCAATATCCTCGCGCTGAACGCCGCCGTCGAAGCGGCGCGCGCGGGTGAACACGGGAAAGGCTTTGCGGTCGTGGCCCAGGAAGTGCGCGCTCTGGCGGCTCGCAGCGCCAACGCGGTGAAAGAGATCGAGCAGCTTATCGCCGATACCCTGACCAAAGTGGGCGAAGGTCATGCCCTGTCGGAGCAGACGCGCAACGCGATGGATACCATCATCACCCACATCGATCAGATCGATCAGCTGGTGACCGAGATCAACCATGCCTCGCACGAGCAGTCGGCGGGTATCGGCCAGGTGAACATCGCCATGAGCCAGATTGGTGAAGCGACGCACATCAACGCCGAGCGCGTCTCACGCAGCGAGCAGACGTCCCAGACCCTGCGCGAGAAGGGGCACCATCTGAACGAACTGGTGAGCATTTTCCGTCTTTAAGCGGGATTAGCCCACCCCGCCGGTGGCGCGTAACAGCAGGTCATCCAGCACCTGCGTGTTAATCAGCGTGTCGCCGCGCGGATCGAGCATCATGCGGCACCAGGCTTCCGCCAGCGGCGGAGAGAGGTGCCGCAGCAGCTGCGCCCCGCAGGCAAGGTGCGCAAGCTGGCGCGTAATGTCGCGCGCCTGCGCTTCATGGGGCTTACGCAGCCGCTGCTGTAGCTGACGCCAGGCCCGGTCGAAATGCCGGTCCTGGCCCTTCACCTCATCAAACTCCGCACTGAGCATCTCCATTACTCCAGGCTGCTTCGCCAGCACCCGCAGGACATCCAGCGACATAATATTCCCTGCCCCCTCCCAGATGCTGTTTACCGGCATTTCCCGGTAGAGCCGCGGCAGCTCGCTCTCTTCGCAGTAGCCGCTGCCACCGAGGATCTCCATCGCCTCAGCAACAAAAGGAATGCCCGCTTTGCAGACGGAGAACTTCGCCGCCGGGGTAAACAGGCGGCAGAATGCGGCTTCCCGCGCGTCGCTGCGCTGCTCCCAGGCGCGGGCGAGGCGAAACAGAAACGCCGTCTGCCCCTCCAGCTGCAATGCCATGCGGCCTGTCTGCTGGCGCATCAGCGGCTGATCGATAAGGTTTTTGCCGAACGCCTGGCGCTGATGGGCGTGATACAGCGCCACCGACAGTGCGCGCCGCATCATGCCGTGGCTGGCCAGAGCGCAGTCGAGCCGCGTCATGCCCGCCATTTTCAGGATCTGGCGTACCCCCTCCCCCTCTTCGCCGATAAGCCAGGCGACGGCATCGTGAAACTCCACTTCGCTGCTGGCGTTCGAGCGGTTGCCGAGTTTATCTTTCAGCCGCTCCAGCCGTACCGCATTGCGCTGTCCGTCCGGCAGAAAGCGCGGCAGAAAGAAACAGGACAGCCCGCCTTTTGCCTGAGCCAGCACCAGGTGCGCATCGCTCTGCGGCACCGAGAAAAACCACTTGTGCCCTACCAGCCGGTACGCCTCGCCGGGGCCGCGGCGCTCCAGCGGCTCCGCCCTGGTGGTATTGCTCAGCACGTCCGATCCGCCCTGTTTCTCGGTCATGCCCATGCCGATCAGCAGGCCGCGCTTCTGGCTGCCGGGCTGAAGATGGGCATCGTAGCGGTCGCTAAGCAGCGGTTTCAGCCACGGACGAAACGGCGCTGGCAGCGTCTGGATGAGCAACGGTGTGGCGGCAAAGGTCATGGTAACCGGACAGAGCGTTCCCGCTTCCACCTGGGCATGGAGCATAAAGCGGGCGCAGCGGGCGACAAACGAGCCGATGCGGGCCTCCTCCTGCCAGGGCAGATTATGCACCCGGTTGGCGCACAGCCCCTGCATCAGCAAATGCCAGGCGGGATGAAAACGTACATCGTCGAGTCGCTCGCCGGTGGCATCGTAGCGCAGCAGTTCTGGTGGGTTAGCGTTGGCGAGCCGCCCCAGCTCCAGCGACTCGGCGGTGCCGAGCTGCTGGCCGATGCTGGCGAGCAGTTCCGCATCCCACTGTGCGCTTTCACGGCTGACCGCCTCGCGCAGCGGGATATCAGAGAGAAAAAGGTTACTGTTGTTAAGGGCTGCAACCTGATTAAACACGGTATGGGTTTGCCAGCGCATTGTGAGTCCCTCCCCGAAGTGGCAACGCCACTAAGTATGGACAGCGCCAGCGTCACTGCGCCGGGGTAACGTCACAAAAAAGGGAATTCGCTAGCCGGCGATGTAGTGCGGCACAAAACGCGAGGTGTCTTTGGTCACCAGCGAGGCGTCTTCGCGCAGGCAGATACCCGCTGCCTCGTCGCCCACCAGCCAGCTACCGATAAGCGTATAGCTGTCGCCAAAGCGCGGCAGCGGGGCGAAC
This sequence comes from Siccibacter colletis, assembly GCF_025914095.1. NCBI lineage: Bacteria > Pseudomonadati > Pseudomonadota > Gammaproteobacteria > Enterobacterales > Enterobacteriaceae > Siccibacter > Siccibacter colletis. Next base: position 3,601,395 of record NZ_CP074352.1, read on the forward strand.
GCCTGGTAGATCATCGGCTCGTGACCGTAATCGCCCTGCACATCCTCAATAATGCGATGGCCCCGGTCATAGACCGTGACGTTGCCGCCCTCGCGAGAAAACAGCGGCTTGCGCACGTAGCCGCGATACGCCTCCAGCGCTGAGGTCGGCGGGGTGTCGTCAGCAAACCAGGCGGGGAGCAGGTTGGGATGGTCAGGGAAATGCTGCCACAGCAGCGGCAGCAGCCCTTTATTGCTGAGAATGCTTTTCCACAGCGGCTCGTACCAGCGTTCAGCGCGCTTGCGCAGCAGCGGGCCGTAGTCGTCGCGCATCATCCACTCGAGCGGATAGAGCTTAAACGCCTGGGTAATGATCCGGTTCTGCTCGTCGGTCAGCAGCCCGCCGGTGCCAAGCCCGATATCCTCGATGAACAAAAAGCGCGTCTCCAGCCCGGCCTGGCGCGCGCAATCCTCCAGATACAGCACCGTGCCGCGATCCTCTTCCGATTCCTGACAGCAGGAGAAATAGAGCGGCTCGGCGGTAGCGATGGCGGCAAAGCGGGCAATCAGCTTCTCCTGCAGGGAGTTGAACTGATCGGCATCGCGCGGGATCAGGCCGTGACGGCGGGCGTCCACCAGCCACAGCCACTGGAAATACGCGGATTCATAAAGCGAGGTGGGGGTATCGGCGTTGTACTCCAGCAGCTTCACCGGCCCGCTGCCGCTCCAGACAAAATCCATGCGGCCATACAGCGACGGATCGCGTTCGTGCCAGCTGCGGGCGATAGCGTCCCAGTAGAGCTCCGGGATGGCGAGACGCGTCATCATCGCCTCGTCGCGCACGGCGCGGTCGACGATCTCAAGGCACATCTCATGCAGCGTTTCGGTGGGCGTTTCTATCTGCGTCTCTATCTGCTGAAGCGTAAACCGGTAGGCGCGGCTCTCATCCCAGTAAATTTCATTATCGATGATGTGAAAGTTGAAGCCGTGTTCCCGGGCAATGCGTTCGAGGCCGGGGCGCACCGGCACATTATGGCGAAGCATTTAGCCTCCGAAGCTGTGATGCGCGCTGGCGCGACCAAAGCCCCCGCGGGACAGGGTATCGGCGGTTTTACTGGTGTAGCCGTTGACGCTGCCAGGAGATCGCGAACGCCAGGTATAGCGCCCCTGCGTATCGCGCCAGGCCGGACGAGAATAGTAGTAATGACTGCCGCTGGAGTAATACGTTGAGCTGGTATAGCCGGACCCGCTCTGGCTGCTCTGCTCCTCCTGCTCGCGCTGCGCCAGCAGGAATCCCGCCATCACCGGCACCCAGGTTTTACGCTCGGCGTTGTAGTTGCAGTTCTGATAGCTGTTGAAGCACTGCTCCCAGCTCATCGGAGAAGGGATGCCCTTCTCGAACTCCCGACGCGCATTTTCCCAGGCGGCGTTACACGCCTCCAGCGGGTGATCGTCGGCGTGACAGGCTTCCGGTGAGCCATAGTAGAGGCCGTCGCCGTCGTTGGCATTGGCCTCGTCGCTGTTGCCGCGCAGCACGAAAAAGGCGGCACCGCCCATGATCGCGAGGGTGAGAATGGTGGGGCCTTTGCGTTTTTTCTCCCACGACCCCTTTTCGAGGTCGGATGCCCGCATTACCGGGCTGGGGAGATTCCTTTTTTTGCGCGTCTTCCTTGCTGCCGCCATGCTTATCCCTGTGTTGTGTTTACCATGTCATACATGCCGCATTGAGAATACCACCGGCGATGGACGCCGCACCCATAAAGATGCCGGCAGCAAGATTGCGGTTGATGATTTTTTCGCTCAGCTTCGGCATATACATCAGCACGCCGCCGTAGATTATAAGCTGAACCACCAGCGCGATCGCCCCCCAAATCAGATAGTCGACAATGCTGACGGAGTTGATGGCGGCACTGGCCAGCGGAATGACATAGCCGATAATGGCGCCGCTGAAGGTAACAGCCGCCGCGCTGTTATTATCTTTAATCAGCTGCCACTCGTTGTGCGGCGTGATGCGGGTGTAGATGAACATAAAGCAGTTGATCATCGCCAGACCGATAAAAAAGTAGGCGGCGAACGCCATTAATCCATGAAATGTCTGCACAATCCTGTCTCCCGAGGCGGTAAATTTTATTGGTTTGCAGGGGCAAACCCCTGTGGCGCTTATAGTAGCAGCCCGCCTGTATATCCTCGCCGGGCTGATAAAACTTTACACTGGGGGCGCAGACATAAAAAAGCCACCCCGCAGGATGGCGTTTTCAGGCTGGCGGGCTTAACCGCGCTGGCGTACCGCTTCGAACAGGCAGATGCCGGTGGCAACCGAGACGTTCAGCGAGGAAACGCTGCCCGCCATCGGAATGCTGATCAGCTCGTCACAGTGTTCGCGGGTCAGGCGGCGCATACCTTCCCCTTCCGCGCCCATCACCAGCGCCATGCGGCCGGTCATTTTGCTCTGGAACAGGGTGTGATCGGCTTCGCCGGCGGTACCGACGATCCAGATGTTCTCTTCCTGCAGCAGACGCATGGTGCGCGCCAGGTTGGTGACGCGGATCAGCGGCACGTTTTCCGCTGCGCCGCAGGCTACTTTCTTCGCGGTGGCATTGAGCTGAGCGGATTTATCTTTCGGTACGATCACCGCGTGCACGCCGGCGGCATCGGCGCTGCGCAGGCAGGCACCGAGGTTATGCGGATCGGTTACGCCGTCGAGGATCAGGAAGAACGGGTTATCGAGTTCAGCGATCAGATCCGGCAGATCGTTCTCCTGGTACTGACGACCCGGCTTCACGCGCGCAATAATTCCCTGATGCACCGCGCCTTCGCTCTTGTCGTCGAGCCACTGACGGTTGGCGACCTGAATTACCACGCCCTGGGCTTCCAGCGCGTGGATAAGCGGCAGCAGACGTTTATCTTCGCGGCCTTTCAGAATAAATACTTCCTGAAAGCGCTCCGGCGCACGTTCCAGCAGGGCCTGCACCGCGTGGATGCCGTAAATCATTTCACTCATGAAAATACTCGTATTAACTCTGTTATTGGTTTACTCCCGGGGCGCACCTGAGGAACGCCGCCGGGAGAAGATACTCAGTCAGTCGCTTTCTTGCGCGACCCGCGTTTCGCTTTGGTCGCGGCGGCAATCTTCTGTGATTTCGCCGACGGTTTTTTACTGCTTCTTGCCGGTTTTTCGCTCTTTTCCGGGCGGGCAGCGCTCTCTTTCTTCACCTTGCCTCTGCCCTTCTCGCTGCGAAATGCGCTGTCCGGCTCAAAGTTGGTTTTTTTGCCTGCCTGACGACGGCCACCGCTTTTGCCACCGGGCGCTTTTTTCCCGCGTTCACGTTCGGTTTTACCGACGTTGCGCGGCGCGCGCTGGCTGGAGATGAGCGTGAAGTCGATCTTACGCTCGTCCATGTTGACGGCTTCAACGCGCACTTCCACGCGGTCGCCGAGGCGGTAGGTCTGGCCGCCGGATTCGCCAATCAGACGCTGGCCTACCTGGTCGAAACGGTAGTAGTCGTTGTCGAGCGAGGAGACGTGCACCAGGCCGTCGATAAACAGCTCGTTGAGACGCACAAAGAACCCGAAGCCGGTGACACTGGCGATAACGCCGTTAAACACCTGGCCCACCTGGTCCTGCATAAAGTCGCACTTCAGCCAGTCGGCGACGTCGCGGGTCGCTTCGTCGGCGCGACGCTCGGTCAGGGAGCAGTGCTGCCCCAGCTGAAGCATCTCTTCCATGCTGTAGTGCCAGCCGCCGCTCTCGGTGCTGTTGCCCTTGTGGCCCTGCTCTTTCGCCAGCAGATATTTGATGGCGCGGTGCAGCAGCAGGTCCGGGTAACGGCGGATCGGCGACGTGAAGTGCGCGTAGTGCTGGAGCGCAAGGCCGAAGTGACCGCGGTTTTCCGGATCGTAGATCGCCTGTTTCATGGAGCGCAGCAGCATGGTTTGCAGCATTTCATGGTCCGGACGCCCGGCGATGGACTCCAGCAGCTGCGCGTAGTCGCGCGGCTCCGGCTTGTTGCCACCTGGCAGCTCCAGGCCCAGCTCTGCCAGGACGGTGCGGAACGAGGTAATCGCTTCGTTAGTCGGACGGTCGTGAATACGGAACAGCGCCGGCTCTTCTGCTTTTTCAACGAAGCGTGCGGCGGAGATGTTCGCCAGGATCATGCACTCTTCGATGAGCTTATGCGCATCGTTACGCTGGGTCTGCTCAATACGCTCAATGCGGCGCTCGGCGTTGAAGATAAACTTCGCTTCTTCACTTTCGAAGGAGATGCCGCCGCGCTGGGTACGCGCCTGCTCCAGCGCTTTATACAGGCTGTGCAGCTCTTCGATAGGCTTCACCAGCGGCGCGTACTGCTGACGCAGATCCTGGTCGCCCAGCAGCATCTGCCAGACTTTGTTATAGGTCAGACGCGCGTGGGAGCTCATCACCGCTTCGTAGAAGCGAGAGCCGGTCAGACGTCCACCGACGGAGATGGTCATTTCACAGACCATACACAGACGGTCAACCTGCGGGTTGAGCGAGCACAGACCGTTGGAGAGCACTTCCGGCAGCATCGGGATCACCTGCGACGGGAAGTAGACCGAAGTACCGCGGTTGCGCGCTTCGTTGTCCAGCGGGGTTGGCGGACGCACGTAGTAGCTCACGTCGGCAATCGCCACCCACAGGCGCCAGCCGCCGCCGCGTTTCTTCTCACAGTAGACCGCGTCATCGAAGTCACGGGCGTCTTCGCCGTCGATGGTGACCAGCGGCAGTTTGCGCAGGTCAACACGGCCAATCTTCGCCTCTTCCGGCACTTCTTCTTTCAGGGAGGCAATCTGCTGTTCGACCGCTTCCGGCCAGACGTACGGGATTTCATGGGTGCGCAGCGCCATATCGACCGCCATGCCGGTGCCCATGTTGTCGCCCAGCACTTCCACAATCTTACCCACCGCTTTGGTGCGGCGGGTCGGACGCTGGGTCAGCTCGACCACCACCACGAAGCCCATGCGCGCGCCGTTAATCTCTTCTGGCGGGATCAGGATGTCGAAGCTCAGGCGGCTGTCGTCCGGTACCACAAAGCCGACGCCCGCATCGGTGAAGTAGCGGCCAACGATCTGGCTCATTTTCGGTTCGAGCACGCGTACCACGCGCCCTTCGCGGCGGCCTTTACGATCCGCGCCCAGCGGCTGCGCCAGCACCACGTCGCCGTGAATGCAGGTTTTCATCTGTTCGCTGGAGAGATACAGGTCGTCCTTGCGGCCTTCCACGCGCAGAAAGCCAAAGCCATCGCGGTGACCAATGACAGTCCCCTTGAGCAGATCAAGGCGCTCCGGCAGGGCATAGCACTGGCGGCGGGTAAAGACGAGCTGACCGTCACGCTCCATCGCGCGTAAGCGGCGGCGCAGCGCTTCCTGCTGCTCTTCGCCTTCAATGCCCAGCTCAACAGCCAGTTCATCACGACTGGCGGGTTTTTCACGCCGGGTTAAGTGTTCAAGGATGAATTCCCGGCTCGGGATAGGGTTGGAATACTTTTCGGCTTCTCGTTCCTGAAAAGGATCTTGTGACATATCGGTTCCTCCGTTGTCATTTCTGGTGGAATTACCCGTCGTTTCAGGCTGTTGGCTTATGTGTTTACCTTCTGACATAGTTATCTATGCCGCAAGGATCGTCCAGTCAATGCTGTGACGCAGCCTGAAATCCGCGGATATTTATTCCACCAGCAGTAATTTATAAAGCGGCTGGTTATGATCAACCATGTCCGCAAGCGTGTAGTTGTCCAGTTCCTGGAGGAAGCTTTGTACTGCTTTTGCCAGCACCTGCTTAAGACGGCAGGCGGGCGTGATGTGACAAAACTCGCTACTACAATTCACCAGCGCCAGCGGTTCGAGTTCACGAACCACATCGCCGATACAGATTTCATGTGCTGGTTTACCCAGCCGGATACCGCCGTTTTTTCCGCGTACTGCGGCCACATAGCCTGAACGGCTCAGTTGATTGATTATTTTCACCATGTGATTGCGTGACACACCGTACACGCTGGTCACTTCGGAAATGCTGGTCATGCGCCCCTCGGGCAGCGATGCCATGTAAATCAGTGCTCGCAAACCGAAATCGGTAAAACTCGTTAACTGCACATCAACCTCAGACTATGGGAAATAACGCGGTCGCCATCGGGCGACATACCCTTAATGATTTGGATTACAGGAAAATGACACCGCCGCGCTTAAGGTGACCATTTCTATCATCGCCTGCGATACGGTCTGAACCCGGATGGATAAAGGGTATGTATCATATTGATGATAAACCAGCCAGCTATGGAGCCGCTAATTTATTTGCGCTTCGTCGGGGTGAGAAAACGGCGTGAAATCAGTGGAAGAGGCAAAGCAGGATAGCATAAAAGTAACAAGGGGCGCATAGCGCGCCCCTCAATGATTATGCGTCGAACGGGTCGCGCAGGATCATGGTTTCTGAACGGTCCGGGCCGGTTGAAATAATATCAACTGGCACGCCGGTCAGCTCTTCGATACGCGTGATGTAGTTCAGCGCTGCCTGCGGCAGGCCACTGCGCGTTTTCACGCCGAAGGTGGTTTCAGACCAGCCCGGCATGGTTTCGTAGATCGGCTCGATGCCTTCCCAGTCGTCCGCCGCCATCGGGGTGGTAGTCACTTCACGGCCATCCGGCATACGGTAACCGACGCAGATTTTCACCTCTTTCAGGCCGTCCAGCACGTCCAGCTTGGTAAGGCAGAAGCCTGACAGGGAGTTGATCTGCACCGCACGACGCACCGCAACCGCATCCAGCCAGCCGGTACGACGACGACGACCGGTAGTGGCGCCGAACTCGTTGCCCTGCTTGCACAGGAACTCACCGATATCGTCGAACAGCTCGGTCGGGAACGGACCGGCGCCAACGCGGGTAGAGTAAGCCTTGATGATGCCCAGCACGTAATCCACATAGCGCGGACCAATACCGGAACCGGTCGCCACGCCACCGGCGGTGGTGTTAGAGGAGGTCACGTACGGATAGGTACCGTGGTCGATGTCGAGCAGCGTACCCTGCGCACCTTCGAACATGATGAAGTCGCCGCGCTGACGTGCCTGATCCAGCAGGTCAGATACGTCCACCACCATCGCGGTCAGGATGTCAGCGATAGCCATCACGTCATCCAGCACTTTCTGGTAGTCAACGGCGTCAACTTTATAGAAGTTCACCAGCTGGAAGTTATGGTATTCCATCACTTCTTTCAGCTTGTCAGCGAAGGTGGCTTTGTCGAACAGGTCGCCAACGCGCAGGCCGCGACGGGCCACTTTATCTTCATAAGCCGGACCGATACCACGACCGGTGGTACCAATCGCTTTCGCGCCGCGTGCTTTTTCACGCGCCACGTCGAGGGCGACGTGATAATCAAGGATCAGCGGGCAGGCTTCAGATAACAGCAGGCGTTCACGAACCGGGATACCGCGGTCTTCCAGTTCCTTCATCTCTTTCATCAGCGCAGCCGGCGACAGCACTACACCATTACCAATGATGCTGGTGACGTTATCGCGAAGAATACCTGAGGGGATAAGATGGAGAACGGTCTTTTCACCGTTGATTACGAGAGTATGGCCTGCGTTGTGACCACCCTGGTAGCGCACAACATATTTAGCCCTTTCAGTCAGGAGATCGACGATCTTCCCTTTACCTTCGTCACCCCATTGGGTGCCCAGTACGACGACGTTGTTACCCATTTTTCAAAATCACCGTTTGCTTAAAAAAGGATTCTACCATCGGTTTTCATGATGATCAGCACTTTTAGACAACTAAAATCGGCGATAAACCCAGACTTGTGCTCAGTTAATCGTTTTCGTCAACATGTAGTAGATTACCACGCCTGCAACCACAAGACCGCCGCCAAAGCGACGCAAAAGCGTATCCGGTTGCTGGCTAATGCTGAGCACCATTCGTTTCCACAGCCGCGGAAACAGCAGCGGCCCAAGGCCTTCAAGCACCAGAACCAGGGCGAGCGCCAGCCAGATCGTTGAATTCATTGGGTGTTCCTTTATATCAGGTTGCTGCGCAGCATACCTGAAGCGCTTTACCGGAGGCCAGAAAAAGAAAACCACCCGCCGGTAAACCGGAGCGGGTGGTTTCATTATGCCTGACGCGGGATCAGCGAGTGCTGTTGCCCGGCGACTTCATAAAGCGGAAGAAATCGCTGTCCGGGCTGAGTACCATCACGTCCTGATTGCTCTGGAAGCTACCTTCGTAAGCACGCAGGCTACGGATAAAGGCGTAGAAGTCCGGATCCTGGCTGAACGCGTCAGCAAACAGTTTCGCCGCTTCGGCATCACCTTCACCGCGCAGGATCAGTGCCTGACGCTCGGATTCTGCCAGCGTACGGGTAACTTCATAGTCCGCCGCCGCGCGCAGTTTCTCGGCCTCTTCCTGACCCTGTGAACGATGACGACGCGCTACCGCTTCACGCTCGGCGCGCATACGGCTGAAGATCGCCTCGGATACTTCGGTCGGCAGGTTGATCTGCTTGATACGCACATCCACCACTTCAATACCTAACGCTGCCATGCTGTTCGGGTTAACCACCGGGATTTTACCGTTGGTTTCCGCCGCTACGCGCTCGGCGGCTTTAGCAATAGCGTCGTCCGCTGCCGGGGTTTCCACTTCGTCTTCGGTGCCGGCAGAACCGGAGTTCAGCGCCTCGCGCACTTCAGAGGTCAGACGACCACGGGAGTCGGTAACGATGTCTTTCACATCCAGACGCCCGATTTCTGAACGCAGACGGTCAGAGAACTTACGCTTCAGCAGCACTTCGGCCTGGGAGATGTCGCCCCCGCCGGTTGCCAGGTAGTAACGGCTGAAGTCGCTGATGCGCCACTTGATGTAGGAATCGACGATCAGGTCTTTCTTCTCTTTGGTCACAAAGCGGTCGGCCTGGTTATCCATGGTCTGGATACGCGCATCAAGGGTCTTCACTGATTCAATCAGCGGGATCTTGAAGTGCAGGCCCGGCTCGTACACCTGCGGCTTGTTGTCTTCATCACGCACCACCTTGCTGAACTGCAGGGTAATACCGCGCTCGCCCTCTTTCACCACGAAAATCGAGCTATAGAGCACGACCAGCACGATGATAATTATCGCAATAACTGACTTCCTCATCGTTTATTCCCCTGGGCGTTGGTAGTCGTTACGCTGCGCGTTGGCGCGGCGTTGGTCCATGATATCGGCATTCGATGATGACGACGATGCGCTGCTGGCGCGGTTGCTGCCGGTATTGGATGACGCCGGCGGCAGACGCAGCAGAGAGTTATCACCGCTGTTATCATTTTTTGCAGCCGGAGCCGCATTGCCTTTCAGCATCTGGTCGAGCGGAAGCACCATCAGGTTGCCGCCTTTATCGTTGACCAGCACTTTACGGGTATGGCTCAGCACGCGCTCCATGGTCTCGATGTAGAGACGCTCGCGGGTGATTTCCGGTGCCGCTTTATACTCCGGCAGGATTTTAGCGAAGCGTGCAACTTCACCCTGCGCTTCCAGCACGGTCTGGGTCTTATACGCGCGCGCTTCTTCAAGAATACGCTGCGCCTGACCGTTAGCCCGCGGCTGAACTTCGTTGCTGTAAGCTTCTGCCTCACGGATGTACTGCTGCTCGTTTTCACGGGCGGCAATGGCGTCATCAAATGCGGCCTTCACCTCTTCCGGCGGACGGGCTGCCTGGAAGTTGACGTCCAGCAGGGTGATACCCATGTTGTACGGCTTAATGGTCTCTTCCAGTTCACGCTGGGTATCGCTACGAATAACGGTACGGCCTTCGGTCAGGATGCGATCCATGGTGTATTTACCGATAACGCCACGCAGCGCGCTGTCGGTAGCCTGACGCAGGCTGTCGTCGGCGCTGGTTACGCTGAACAGATAATGACGCGGATCGGTAACGCGGTACTGTACGTTCATCTCCACGCGCACCACGTTTTCGTCCGAGGTCAGCATCACGCCAGAGGCGGCCAGCTCGCGTACGGACTCAACGTTCACCGCAACCACATCGTCGATAAACGTCGGCTTCCAGTTCAGACCCGGCTCAACCAGACGGTTGAACTCGCCGAATCGGGTAACCACACCGCGCTCGGCTTCTTTAATGGTATAAAATCCGCTGGCCGCCCAGATAATCACAGCAGCGGCGGCAGCGATAGTGACAATACGCCCGCCCATATGGTTACGCGGCCCCTGCGGTGCGCTACCGTTATTGTCGCCTGAACCTTTACCACCGCCGAAACCACCGAGCTTTTTGCTCAGCTTACGGAAGATATCATCCAGATCGGGCGGCCCTTGTTCACGTCCACCCTTATTTCCCCCAGAGTTGCCGCCTGGTTTGCTGCTTCCCCACGGGTCGCGGTCCTGTCCGTTATTACCGGGCTGATTCCACGCCATGTTTATGCTCCATAATTGTTGTGCGGTGATATACCCGACATCTTTTGGGTACCCCCCAGAGAGGGGAAAATTCTTCAGGCAGCCAGCCGGTCAGATAACGTAATCCACCAGGGCTGGTTCTTGTTTACAGAGACGACGCCAGTCAACTACCGGCATACGGATCTGTATGCCAACGCTGCCGTCCTCTTCCATCCACTCTTTTTCTATCGCCTGAAGCTGATAAAAACGGCTCCGCAGACGCCCGGCATCTGGTGGCAGGCGCAGCGTGTGCTGCGCAATTTCACCTGACAGCCGTTCCGTCAGAGCCTGGAAAAGCAGTGGCACTCCCTCACCCGTCTGCGCAGAAAGCCAGACGCGTATGGGCTTGTTCTCTTCATCACGGTCGATGCGCGGCTGGAAATCCTCCAGCGCGTCGATCTTGTTCATCACCAGTAACGTCGGGATCTCGTTAGCATCGATCTCTTCGAGCACGATATTCACCGCGTCTATGTTTTCCTGCATGCGAACGTCCGCCGCGTCGATGACGTGCAGCAGCAGCGTCGCCTGACGCGTCTCCTGCAGGGTCGCTTTAAATGCCGCAACCAGGTCGTGCGGCAGATGGCGGATAAACCCTACGGTATCGGCAAGCACCGTTTCACCGACGTCGGCGACGTCGATGCGGCGAAGCGTCGGGTCGAGCGTGGCGAACAGCTGGTCCGCCGCATAGACGCGGGCTTCGGTTATCTGGTTAAACAGGGTGGATTTACCGGCGTTGGTGTAGCCCACCAGCGAGACGGTTGGCACATCGGCTTTGGTTCGTGACCGGCGCCCCTGTTCTCGTTGTTTTTCTACCTTCTCAAGGCGCGAGAGGATTTGCATGATTCGGTTGCGCAGCAGGCGACGGTCGGTTTCCAGCTGGGTTTCACCGGGGCCGCGCAGACCAATCCCGCCTTTCTGACGCTCAAGGTGAGTCCAGCCACGCACAAGGCGAGTGGCGAGATGGCGCAGCTGCGCAAGCTCAACCTGCAGCTTCCCTTCATGGGTGCGGGCACGCTGAGCAAAAATATCAAGGATCAGGCCAGTGCGGTCGATAACGCGGCACTCGCATAAACGCTCAAGGTTACGTTCCTGAGCAGGTGTCAACGCATGGTCAAAAAGCACGACTGATGCCCCAGTGGCTTTTACTGCATCGGCAATTTCGACTGCCTTACCTTCACCAACAAAATACTTGGGGTGCGGTGCTTTGCGGCTACCGGTAACCACCTGCAACGTTTCGACACCAGCGGAAGAGACCAGAGATTCAAACTCCTGGAGGTCTTCCATGTCTTTATCTTGCGTAAAATAGATGTGTACCAGCACCGCCTGCTCACCGGCATCATAACGGTCAAACAAGCGTAAACCCTCATAAAATACCAGCGGGGAACACAGCTGAACTGGTTCCCCGACATGGAACAACAGCCGTCAGCCTTACTCGGCGTCTTCGCTGTCTTGCTGCGGCGCAGCACTACCCTGCGCGTTGCTACCGTGATGGTAGTTATTGTTGGAACCGCCGCCGGTGTTATTGCTGTGATGAGAGACCGGACGAGACGGAACAACAGTAGAAATGGCGTGCTTATAGACCATCTGGCTCACTGTGTTTTTCAACAGGATCACAAACTGATCGAAAGACTCAATCTGACCTTGCAGCTTAATACCATTCACCAAATAAATAGAAACTGGAACACGTTCGCGACGCAGTGCGTTCAAGAACGGATCTTGTAAAGATTGCCCCTTAGCCATTCTATCTTTTCCTTATATGCTTGTTTTGTACTTAGAACCATGTGGTCCTGAAAACTACCTAAAATCCGCGCAATACGAGTTGATTGTACACATTTAGTGTTGCCCGGCGCCAACAACCTGGAGAACGCTGTCGAGAGCCTGCTGAGGCTGTTCACTGTCTAACCAGTGCACCTCTTTCCAGCCTCGCAGCCAGGTCATCTGGCGCTTCGCCAACTGCCTCGTGGCGCAAATACCTCGATAAACCATTTCATCGTGTGATATTTCACCCTCCAGATATGACCACATCTGTCGGTAACCCACACAACGAACGGAAGGCATCTCCGTATGCAAATCTCCGCGAGCAAAAAGCGCCCGCACTTCAGCTTCAAAATCTGAAGCTAACATCTGATGAAAACGCTGCTCAATTCGTTGATGGAGCAGTTCACGGCTCGCCGGGGCGATGGCGAACTGATGCACCTGGTAAGGCAGAGCGTCTCCTGACGTTTGCGTCAGATCCGTTAAAGTTTTACCCGAAATGAAAAAAACTTCCAGTGCCCGGGAAAGCCTTTGCGGATCATTTGGATGAATCCGTGCTGCCGCAACCGGGTCAATTGACTGGAGTTGCTGGTGCAGTACGTCCCATCCCTGCTCTGCTGCCTGTTGCTCGATTTTTGCCCTGATCTCCGGATCTGCCGACGGCAACGGCGACAGTCCTTCGAGTAACGCTTTGAAGTACAACATGGTTCCGCCCACCAGCAGTGGGATTCTCCCGGCTGCGGTGATCTCCGCCATTTCAGCCAGTGCATCGCGGCGGAAGTCAGCGGCGGAATAGGCCTGCGCCGGGTCGAGGATATCCAACAGCCGGTGCGGCGCCTGCGCCTGCTCCTCGGCGGTCGGTTTCGCAGTGCCGACGTCCATTCCCTTGTAGATAAGGGCGGAGTCTACGCTAATCAACTCTACCGGTAATGTTTTCCGCAGGTTTATTGCCAGCGCTGTCTTACCCGAGGCCGTCGGCCCCATTAAAAAAATTGCCTGTGGCAGGCCAGTCTTGCTTACTTCAGTCATGGTTCAGGGCTTTCATCGCCGGATGTAAATCAACAGGTTGTAACAAACCACCAGGCGGTGACTTCACCAGTTGCGGACACAGTCGCTCAAGTTCAGCCAGTAAGGAGATGGCCTGGGCCATGTTCCACTGCTGGTGTTCACTTGCCAGATGACGTGCCAGCCATTGGGCTACGTCCTCTTCTCGCGACTCTGTCTGCTGCGCCAGGTAGCCTATCAGTTCAGGAATCAAGATTTGTAAATTTTGTTGGCGTAAGGGTAAAGGCACCGCCCGAATCGTCACATGTTGCGAGTCAGTTAACAGTTCGATACCCATTTTTGCCAGCAGCGCCTGGGTCTGCGCCACCGTTTTCAGCTCTTGCGGCCCCACTTTCAGACGAACCGGAATCAGCAGCGGCTGCGCGCAGAGCTTTTCGCTGCCCGGCACCAGCTGCGCTTGTCTGAGCCAGCGCTCTGCCACCGGTAGCGCCAGCAGTGCCAGCGTGGACTCACGTTCCATCAGCGCAAAATGCGGTTCAATAATGGTGAGTACACGTCCAAAGCTGTGGGAGTGCGCATCATGCTTCAGCGCTGGCGGCGGTGTGACGGTTGGCGTGCGATTATCCGCCGCCGGGGTTTCCATCAGCTTTTGATAGAGCGCACCCTGCTGTTTCTGATAGCCAGGCTGAGCGTTGGGCCAGCTGACACCCGCGCTCTGGCGCGGTGCGGAAGAAGCACCGGTTGCCGCCTGGCGCTCCCCGACATCGGAGCGCGGAGCGCTGTCCCGCGCCTTTGCAGGATCGGAAAAGTGATTTTTCCCCGCCGCTACGCGGTTTTCCGGCTGCCAGCGCGGCGCTTCCGGTTCCGGCGCGGCGCTCAGGGGCAGCGTGGGCTCGGCCTGGGGTTGCAGCACGGTAACCACGCCCTGGTAGATGAAATCATGCACCAGCCGCGACTGATGGAACCGCACTTCATGCTTGGCCGGATGGACGTTGACGTCTACCTGATGCGGGTCAATCTCCAGATAGAGCACGTACGCCGGCTGATCGCCCGCGCCGAGTTTGTCTTCGCAGGCCTGGCGAATCGCGTGGTTAATTAACCGATCGCGCATCATACGCCCATTGACGTAGCAATACTGAATATCACCCAGCGCGGCGCTGGTGCTGGTTGGCTCAGCGACCCAGCCACGCAGCGCCAGATCGCCATGCTGCCACTCAATCGCCAGCGCTTTTTCCAGGAACGGCGTGCCGCAAATTGCGCCCAGCCGACGCTCGCGCGGTGCGCCCTGCGGCACGGCGCGATACTGACGCACCATTTTGCCGTTGTGGCTCAGGTTAATGGTGACATCAAACCGCGCCAGCGCGATGCGGCGAACCACTTCATCAATATGCGTAAACTCGGTTTTCTCGGTGCGCATAAACTTGCGGCGCGCCGGGGTGTTGTAGAAGAGATCGAGGACTTCCAGCGTGGTGCCAACCGGATGCGCGGCAGGTTTCACCGTCACGTCCATATCGCGCCCTTCGGCATAGGCCTGCCAGGCCTCCTGCTGCTCCTGAGTGCGGGAAGTGAGCGTGAGGCGCGACACCGAGCTGATACTGGCCAGTGCTTCACCGCGAAAACCAAGACTGATGATGGCCTCAAGGTCGTCGAGCGAGGCAATTTTGCTGGTCGCGTGACGCGCCAGCGCCAGCGCCAGCTCGTCTTTGCCGATGCCCACGCCGTTGTCGCGGATGCGGATAAGCTTCGCGCCGCCGCGTTCAATATCAATATCGATGCGCGTTGCGCCCGCATCGAGACTGTTCTCGATAAGCTCTTTCACCACCGACGCAGGGCGCTCCACCACTTCGCCAGCGGCAATCTGGTTCGCAAGCTGTGGCGGCAGGATCTGAATCGGCATGGCTACTCCTTAGTTGGTCAACATTCCGCTACCCGCCTGGCCAGAACGCACGGTCTGGCTGCTCTGGCTATCGGGCGCGGACTGTAGCGGGTGCGCCAGGAAATAGTTGCGCAACCCCTTATAGATGGCGTCGGCGATCTGCTGCTGGTAATCGTCGCTCGCCAGCAGACGCTCTTCGCTGCTGTTGCTGATAAACCCGGTTTCCACCAGCAGAGAAGGAATATCCGGGGAGCGCAGCACGCCCAGACTGGCGTGTTCCGGGCGGCGCTTGTGCAGGGAACCGACACGCTGCATTTCGCTCAGCACTTTGGTCGCCACATCATACCCGACGCGCTGGGAATGTCCGAACTGCAAATCCAGTACCGCCTGGCTGAGATACTTATCGGCGTCGCTGTTGGCCAGCACGTCGCCCGCGCCGCCCAGCAGTTCCGACTGCTTCTCGTGCTGCTCAAGCCAGCCCGCCATCTCGCTGTTAGCGCGACGGTTGGAAAGCACCCACACCGAGGCTCCTTTCGCCTGACGGTTTGGCGCGGCGTCAGCATGGATAGATACCAGCACATTGGCGTTCTGCTTACGCGCCACGTCCGAGCGGCCCATCACTGAAATAAAGTAGTCGCCGTCGCGGGTGAGCACGCCTTTGAACATTGGGTCAGCATTGAGCAGCGTGCGCAGTTTACGGGCGATAGCGATGGTGACATTTTTCTCACGCGTGCCGCCCTGTCCAATGGCACCCGGGTCCTGACCGCCGTGACCGGCGTCAATCGCCACCACCACCTGCCCCGATCCTGCGGGTGCGCGGGCCTGTGCAACCGGGCGCGTCGTGGTGTTGCTGCTGACTACGCTGGTTGTGCGGTCGCTGCTGTCATTGAAGGGGTTTTTAACCGGCTGCGCGGGCTGTGACGGACGCGCGACGGGCTGCGGCGCGCTGCGCTGCGCCACGACCGGGGCTGGCGGCGGAGGCGGCGCATCAGCATTGATGGTAAACACCACCGTATAGTTAGCACCGTTCTTCTGCTTTACCGCCCGGGTTTTCCCGTTCTGGGTGAGATCCACCACCAGCCGCAGCGACTGGTTATCTTTCGGCGTACCGGAGCGAATGCTTTTTACCAGGTTATCGCCGCTGAAGTTGAGCGGCAGCCCCTGAATCACCCCTGTCTGTTTGATGTCGAGGGCGACGCTGCGCTTACCCTGCTGGCTGAAGGCGTAGTAAGGCTCACCGACAAAACTAAACGTGATACGTGCCTGGCTGTCGCCGTTCGACACCTGAATATCAGATAAACTCGCCGCAAAAGCCGGTGCACACAGCAACAGCAGTGCGGCCATCAACCACTCTTTTACGCGAATTCTCATGCTGTCATCCTTGTGAAGCGGCAAGCCGCGCCAGTAACGCTTCGCCCGATGCGGAAACCGCCTCAACGCGGGCTTCGCGTCCCTGGGCCTGATAATCAATATGGATCTTAATATCCGGTTCCGGCAGCACGCCCGCGCCCTGCTGCGGCCATTCAACGAGGCAGATAGCGTCGTTAGTGAAGTAGTCGCGGATACCCATAAACTCCAGCTCTTCGGGGTCGGCCAGACGATAGAGATCGAAGTGGTACACCATCAAATTATCGAGGGTATACGGCTCCACCAGCGTGTAGGTCGGGCTTTTCACGTTGCCCGCATGGCCCAACGCCTGCAAGAAACCGCGGCTGAAGGTAGTTTTTCCCGCCCCCAGATCGCCATAAAGGTAAATTATCGTGGCCCCTTCACAGGCCTGCGCCACGCGCGTGCCAAGAGTTAAAGTCGCCTGTTCGTCGGATAGGGGAATAACACGATTCATCATGGTTCAGGTCAGTTCATTTCCGGGTTAACAAAATAGTGCAGCGTCGAAAAGAGATCCGTCGCCAGCATTCCTCGGGTGCCGGTTCGGCTGGCAACTTCATCTGCCGCCGCGCCGTGCGCCACACAGGCCGCGCAGGCCGCTTCGTAGGCTTCCAGCTTCTGGCTCAACATCGCACCTGCGATACCAGAAAGCACGTCACCCATGCCGCCGCTGCCCATACCGGCATTGCCCGCATCGATCAGCGCCAGGTGGGATTCATCCGCCACCACGGTTCCTGCGCCTTTCAGCACCACGATGCCGCCGTACTGTTGTACCAGACGTCGTGCTGAAAGTAAGCGGTCGCTCTCCACTTCTGCCACGCTACAGTGCAGCAGCCGCGCCGCCTCGCCTGGATGCGGCGTAATGACGCGATTGTGACGTTTATCGGGGTGGATTGCCAGAAGGTTGAGCGCATCCGCATCCCACAGCATGGGCTTGCGGAAGTTCCCGGCTTTTTGCAGGGCGCGTTTGCCCCACTTCTCCTGACCCAGTCCGGGACCAATCACCAGCACGTCAGCCCACTCAAGACCCTGCTCCAGCGTAGCGTCCGTCAGCTCCTGCACCATCAGTTCCGGGCGGGCGGTCAGCAGCGGGCCAATATTTTCCGCACGCGTCAATACCCGCACCAGCCCGGCACCGGCTCGCAGCGCCGCCTCACCCGCCATGCGGATCGCCCCGGCGGTGCCGCTGTCGCCGCCGATAATCAGTAGCCTGCCGTTATCGCCCTTGTGGGAGGTGGGGCAGCGAGGTGTCAGCCAGCGGCCGAGATCCGGGGCAGCGAAGCGCATAATCGGTGCCTGATGCCCGGCAAGCCAGCTCTCCAGCCCGAGGGCATGATGATGCAGACGTCCGGTAACATCCCGCGCTTTGCCGGTCAGCAGCCCCGGTTTCAGGGCGATAAACGTCAGGGTATGCGCAGCGTTTATCACCGCGCCGGGGGTGGCGCCGGTATTTGCCAGCAGTCCGGAGGGAATATCCAGCGCGATGACCGGCGCAGGATGGGCGTTAGCGTTATCAATCAGCGCACTGACCGCCTCGCGCGGCGCATCGTGGATGCCGGTACCCAACAGCCCATCAATGATGACCTCGACCGTTTCCGGCCAGATTGCGTCAGCAGCGTGGATCTCGCCACCCGCATCAAGCCACGCCTGACGCGCGGCCTGCACCTCTTCCGGCAGCGGCTTATCGCTTTCCAGTGCCATCAACGTGACCGTGACGCCCGCACTCTGCGCCAGACGGGCCACCACATAGCCGTCGCCGCCGTTATTGCCGTGCCCGCACAGCACCAGCCAGTGCTGCGCATCGGGATAGCATTCACGCGTGAGGCGAAACGCCGCCTCGCCGGCGCGCTGCATAAGCTCGAAAAGCGTGATGCCCAGGCTGTCCGCCGCCTCGCGTTCCGCCGCGCGCAGCCAGTCCGCCGGCCAGACCGAGTGTGGTATACTGGCCGGGTGAGTTTTAATCTTATGGTCCGTCATGTCTCAGCCCCTCGATCTCAATCAGTTAGCGCAAAATATTAAACAGTGGGGTACCGAACTGGGTTTCCAGCAGGTGGGTATCACCGATACCGATCTCAGCGCCAGCGAGCCAAAGCTGCAGGCGTGGCTCGATAAACAGTATCACGGCGAAATGGAGTGGATGGCGCGTCACGGTATGATGCGCGCTCGCCCTCACGAACTGCTGCCCGGTACACTGCGCGTCATCAGCGTGCGCATGAATTATCTGCCCGCCAACGCGGCGTTTGCCAGTACGCTAAAAAACCCGACGCTGGGCTATGTAAGCCGCTACGCGCTTGGGCGCGATTACCATAAACTGTTACGTAACCGCCTGAAAAAGCTGGGCGAGATGATCCAGCAGCACTGTTCCACGCTGAATTTTAGACCCTTTGTCGACTCCGCGCCCATTCTGGAGCGTCCGCTGGCGGAAAAAGCCGGCCTCGGATGGACAGGTAAGCATTCACTTATTCTCAGCCGCGATGCCGGTTCGTTCTTTTTCCTCGGTGAGCTGCTGATCGATCTCCCTCTGCCAATTGATTCCCCCGTCGAGGAGGGCTGTGGGCGCTGCGTGGCCTGCATGACCATCTGCCCCACCGGCGCCATCGTCGAGCCATACACGGTGGATGCCCGCCGCTGCATCTCCTATCTCACGATTGAATTAGAAGGCGCGATCCCGGAAGAATTTCGCCCGCTCATCGGCAACCGCATCTACGGCTGCGACGACTGTCAGCTTATCTGCCCGTGGAACCGCTTCTCGCAGCTTACGGACGAGCCGGACTTCAGCCCACGCCAGGCGCTTCACGCCCCGGCACTGATCGAACTGTTTGCCTGGAACGAAGCACGGTTTCTGAAGGTTACGGAAGGGTCGGCGATTCGCCGTATCGGTCATCTGCGCTGGCTGCGCAATATTGCGGTCGCGCTGGGCAACGCGTCCTGGGATGAAGCCGTGTTGCAGGCGCTGCAGCAGCGTCAGGGCGAGCATCCGCTTCTGGATGAGCATATTGAGTGGGCAATCGAACAGCAGCTGGCTAAGCGAAACGCGAATATCGTGGAGGTACAGCTGCCGCAGAAGCAGCGTCTGGTGCGGGTAGTGGAAAAGGGATTGCCGCGTGACGCCTGAGCGCCTGAATAATTGTGTATAAAATTAAAAACACCTTGTCATTCAACGGCCATAAAAGCGTCAAACAAGCCAGGCGGCGTTTTTGTTAAATTATAAGATTATAAATAACAATAACTTATAGAAACTTGCCAGATAATAATAATCCGACTAGTGGCCGATCAAAATTCACGCGCCTGTGGATAACTCTGTTTAAAACTGTGTGACATTTAAATGAATATCGCCCGCAGCACGATGTTTCCGCTGTGGATAATCATAAATGGTGAAGAAGATTTGGAGCGGGAAACGAGACTCGAACTCGCGACCCCGACCTTGGCAAGGTCGTGCTCTACCAACTGAGCTATTCCCGCTTGGGTGGTGCTTGATGCATGCCTGACGGCATTTTCAAATTTTGGAGCGGGAAACGAGACTCGAACTCGCGACCCCGACCTTGGCAAGGTCGTGCTCTACCAACTGAGCTATTCCCGCTTGGGTGGTGCTTGATGCGTGCCTGACGGCATTTTTAAATTTTGGAGCGGGAAACGAGACTCGAACTCGCGACCCCGACCTTGGCAAGGTCGTGCTCTACCAACTGAGCTATTCCCGCTCTGCGTGACAAACATTTCTGTACCGTCACGGGAGGCGCATTATACGAGAATTCCTTCCTGCCGCAATAGTTTGGCGTCACTTTTTTGCGATTTTGTTCCGACTGCCGATTTAATCAACAATCTGACTAAAATGAAAGCACAATTCTGCTTCTTCTGGCCTGGCAACAGGTAACCGTGGGTTATTGCCATGAAAAAAGGCCGGCGAACCGGCCTGTAAGCTTATACCAGATTCAGAGCGAGTGCTCGGTGCGGGCAATGATGTCATCCTGGGCATCCGGCGACAGGGCGGTAAAGAACGCGCTGTAGCCCGCCACGCGCACCACCAGGTCGCGATACTGGTCAGGGTGCTTTTTCGCTTCCAGCAACGTCTCACGCGACACAATGTTGTACTGAATATGCCATCCCTTATGCACCTCAAAGAAGGTGCGCAGCAGCAGCATTAGCTTCTGACGATCGCTGTCGTTATCGAGCGTGGCAGGATTAAGCTTCTGGTTGAGCAGTACCCCGCCGAGAATCGACCCGACAGGCAACTTGCCGACCGAGCTGATGACCGCCGTTGGCCCGAGATGATCGGTGCCGGAAGACGGGCTGGCGCCTTCTGCCAGCGGCGTGGTCGCTTTACGCCCGTCCGGGGTCGCCATCGTCGCGGCGCCAAAAGGCACATTCGCGGAGATGGAGGACGTGCCCGCATAGTAGTTGCCGCCAACAGGGCCGCGACCGTAGCGCGGATTATGGTACTGCTTAATTTCGTCGATATAGGTCTGGTACGCGCGGGTTAACAGGGTGTCTACGGTGTCGTCGTCGTTGCCGTACTTCGGCGCGCCGTTGATCAACCGCTGCCGTAGCTGCTCGTGAGTCAGCCCTTCGAAATCATCCGCCAGCGCCTGCGCCAGCTGCTGCTGACCAATCACGCCCTGATCGAATACCAGCGTTTTCACCGCCGCCAGGCTGTTGCCAAGGTTGGCGATGCCGACCTGCAGGCCGGATACCCAGTCGTACTTTGCACCGCCCTGCTTGATGCTTTTCGCCCGTTCAATGCAGTCATCCACCAGCGCCGAGCAGAGAATGTCCGGCACGTTCTCCTCCAGCATGGTATCTACCACGTATTCGATTTCGATGGATTTGCGGGTGTAGTAGCGAATCTGGCGATCCCAGGCGGCCATCACTTCATCGAAATGCCGGAAGTTGCCTTTCGACAGCGCCTGCTCCTGCGGCAAAAATACCTTGCCGCTGGTGGCGTCACGCCCGCCTTCCATCGCAGCCAGCATCACGCGTGCAAAGTTGATAAAGCTCATGCCAGTGCAGCGGTAGCCCCATTTGCCGCCGACTGCGGTTTCGATACAGCCGATTGCGGCATACTGATAAGCATCTTCCGGCGTAATGCCAAGCTTGATGAATTCGGGAATGACGATTTCGTCGTTGTTGAATGCCGGCATGCCGAAGCCGCAGCGAATCACCTGCACGCAGGCATCCAGGAAGTCATCGCTCATCCCGGCGTGATAGCGCACGCTCAGGTTTGGCTGGGTGGAGCGCAGCCGTCCGCAGGACTCAAGAATGGCATACGAGAGCGGGTTGACCGCATCCGTCGCCACGCCGTCCACCAGGTTCTGACCGCCAATCGTCACGTTCTGGTACAGCGGGCTGCCCGCCGAGGCTTTAGAGTGCGAGCCAGAGCGGATTTTGTTCACTTCCAGCAGCTTCAGCCAGCAGCCGTGCAGCAGCTCCAGCGCCTGTTCGCGGGATAGTGACTGTTCCAGTTCGACATCGCGGCGGTACCAGGGGTAAAGATACTGGTCCATGCGCCCGAAGGAGACCGAATGGCCATTGGATTCGATCTGCAGGATCAGCTGAATGAAGTAGCACAGCTGCAGCGCCTGCCAGAAGGTTTTCGGCGGCTCATGGGCGATAACGTCGCAGTTTTCCGCAATCTGCAACAGTTCGTCGCGCCGCCCTTCCCGCGGCTCGCTGCGCGCCATCTGACGCGCTTCATCCGCAAAGCGCATGATGTGTTCGCTAACCGCCTGCAGCACGATATCGATGGCCTTCAGGAACTGCTCGCCGTGCAGGTCTTCCAGCACCGTAAGATTGATGCGCGCGCGTCGCGCCGCGACGATGTCACGCAACCCGTCGAGGCCCTTTTCCAGCAGCAGCGGGAAGTTCACCGCCAGGTGCGCATCGCCTGAAGTCATATTGCCTTCGGCTTTGATGATGCCGGTGTCCAGCAGCGCTTTTTGCTCAGTGGTAAACATGCCGTAGCAGCGATCCTGCACCGTCTGCCCGCGCCACCACGGGCAGACGTCATGCAGCACCCGTTTATTATCCTCGCTGACGGCGAAACCCGCCCCCGGCCGATCCGCCAGATCGTCGATCTCTTTTTCGATCCACGAGACGGTGTATTCCGGGAAAATCGGCGCAGCGCGCACCTGGCTTGCCTGATTGCCGACGATCAGCTCGTCGTGCTTGATCCAGACCGTGCGAGCCGCAAGATGGTGAGCCAGCGCCATGGCGCGGCGAACCGGTACCGGCTTATCCATATTCTCCCGGTACGCCTCGGTATAGTGCTGCGCGCGCTCGGTACAAACCGGGGGTTTGACGATATTTACCAGCGCATTTTTATGCGCCTTAATGCGGGGACTCAGAACGTCCAGTTTCAGCATAGTCATAGCATTATCCTCTCAGGGTGGCCGTCAGACCTTTGCGGTGCGCGTAGTCCACGGCGAAATCGAGCAGCGCCGGATCGTTCAGCGGTTTGTCCGGTGCCAGGTAAGGTTGGTTGAGCAGCAGGTATTTGTTCATTCCCAGCGTGTGGTATGGCAGGAAATGAATGTCGCTGACGTGCAGCTCGTCAGCAGCAAAATCGGTGATGGCCCGTATTGACGCAGGATCGGCATTGAAGCCGGGGATCAGCGGCACGCGCACGGTAAGCGCTTTTCCGCTTTCAGCGATGCGTTTGAGGTTAGCAAGCACCCGCTTCGCCGACCCGTCGGTCCAGGTTTTGAACGCAACGCTGTCGACATGCTTCAGGTCAGCGAGAAAAAGATCGGTATACGGCAACGCCGGTTCGATATAGCGCCACGGCACATGCAGGCAGGTTTCCACCGCAGTATGAATTTCCTGCTGGCGGCTCGCCTTGAGCAGCGCGTGGGCCAGCTCTGGGTTCATAAAGGGTTCGCCGCCGGACAGTGTCAGCCCGCCACCGCTGCGGTCATAGAAGGGTTTATCGCGCAGCACCGTCGCCATGATCTCATCTGCGGTCGCGCGGTTACCGCACACCGTCAGCGCCTGGGTTGGGCAGCAGTCGCGCAGCACGTCGATATCACCAGGCTGGATACGCTCGTGGTGAATCAGTAAGCCGTGCTGTTGATGTTCAATGAGCTGCGGTGCGGCTTCCTGACATAACCTACAGTCGGCAAGACACAGCCGCGCGTCATAGAGCAGCTCCGCCGCCGACGCACGGCTTTCCGGATTCTGGCACCAGCGGCAGCCCAGCGAGCAGCCTTTAAGGAAGACAACGGTACGAATACCGGGACCGTCATGCGTGGAATAACGCTGGATATTGAAAATCATCGCCTTTGCCCTGTTAATTTCGAATGAAAATTAAATGACTTTCATTTGAAATAACGTTGATGGCGATCAAAGCCAGGCGTGGGCGCGTCCCTATACTGCTCAAAAATTGTTAAATCTCACATTTTGAGGAGCGATCGATGGAACTCTATCTGGATACCGCTGATGTCGATGCCGTAAAACGACTGGCGCGCATCTTCCCTCTCGCGGGCGTGACCACCAACCCAAGCATTATTGCCAGCGCGAAGCAGCCGGTGCAGAGCGTGCTTCCGGCGCTGCGCGACGCGCTCGGCGGCGGTGGAAGACTGTTCGCTCAGGTGATGGCAAACCGTGCAGAGGAGATGGTTGAGGAAGCCCACAAGCTGCGCGGCATTATCAGCGATTTGGTGGTAAAAGTGCCGGTCACCGCAGAAGGGCTGGCAGCGCTGAAGCTGCTGAAAGCAGAAGGGGTCCCTACGCTTGGCACCGCGGTTTATGGCGCTGCCCAGGGCCTGTTTTCCGCACTCGCGGGCGCAGAGTACGTCGCCCCTTATGTCAACCGTGTGGACGCTCAGGGCGGAGATGGCATTCAGACCGTCACTGAACTACAGCAGTTGCTGACTCTGCATGCCCCTGGCGCAAAAGTGCTGGCGGCGAGCTTCAAAACCCCGCGTCAGGCGCTGGCCTGTTTACTGGCGGGCTGTGAGGCCATTACGCTTCCGGTGGACGTGGCAGAGCAGTTTATTTCGGCACCGGCGGTCAGCGCCGCGACGGGCAAGTTTGAGCAGGACTGGCTGAACGCCTTCGGCACGCGAACGCTCTAATCCCGGCAGCAAAAAGCCCTCATTTGAGGGCTTTTTCTATGGGTTACAGCTTGATGAAATGCTCGCGATAATACGCCAGCTCCGCCACCGACTCGCGGATGTCGTCCAGCGCCTGGTGCGTACCCTGCTTTTTAAAACCGTCCAGCACTTCCGGCTTCCAGCGACGCGCCAGCTCTTTGAGGGTGCTGACGTCCAGATAGCGATAATGGAAGTAGGCTTCCAGTTCCGGCATATATTTGAAGAGAAAACGACGATCCTGGCCGATACTGTTGCCGCAGATGGGTGACGTCCCCGCCGGCACCCATTCACGCAGAAACGCCAGGGTCGCCTGCTCGGCGGCGCTGTCATCAAAGGCGCTGGCTTTCACGCGATCCACCAGGCCGCTTGCCGTGTGGGTGCGCACGTTCCAGTCGTCCATCAGCGCCAGCTGGGCGTCGGACTGGTGCACCGCCATCACCGGGCCTTCTGCCAGAATGTTAAGATCTTTATCGGTGACAAGGGTGGCGATTTCGATGATGCGGTCACGCTCAGGATCGAGGCCGGTCATTTCAAGATCGATCCAAATGAGGTTGTTTTCATTGGCACTCATGCTATTTTCCATCCGTTATCGCGTCACGCTCGGGTGACAGGCAGTTAATTCATTTACAATAGCTGGTATCATAGAGGTTTTGCCCACCAGGGGCGACCAGGAGCCATTAAGATTGAGCAAAAATAAACTCTCCAAAGGTCAGCAGCGCCGCGTGTCAGCTAATCACCAGCGCCGTCTTAAACAGACTACGGAGAAAGCCGATCCCGACGACTCGCAGTTTGGCGAGCCGCGTGACGGGCGCGTCATCAGTCGTTTTGGTCAGCACGCCGACGTCGAATCGACAGACGGCACCGTGCATCGCTGTAACATTCGCCGCACTATCCGCTCGCTGGTGACCGGCGATCGCGTGGTCTGGCGTCCGGTAAAAGAGAACGTCCAGGGTAAAGGGATTGTTGATGCGGTACACGAGCGCACCTCGGTACTGACCCGTCCGGACTACTACGACGGCGTAAAGCCGATCGCCGCCAATATCGACCAGATTATTATCGTTTCCGCCATTCTGCCCGAGCTGTCGCTGAACATCATCGACCGCTATCTCGTGGCCTGCGAAACCCTGGAAGTTGAACCGCTGCTGGTGCTCAACAAAACCGACCTGCTTGATGAAGCCGGTCTGGCGTTCGTTAACGAGCAGATGGATATTTACCGCAAGATTGGCTACCGCGTGCTGCTGGTTTCCAGCTATCAGGACGAAGGCCTGAAGCCGCTCGAAGAGGCGCTGATCGATCGTACCAGCATCTTCGCCGGGCAATCTGGCGTAGGCAAATCGAGCCTGCTTAACAATCTGCTGGGGCTGAAGGACGATCGCATCCTGGTGAACGACGTCTCCGACAACTCCGGCCTCGGGCAGCACACCACCACCGCCTCACGCCTTTATCACTTCCCGGGCGGCGGCGAAGTCATCGACTCCCCCGGCGTGCGTGAATTCGGCCTGTGGCACCTGGAGCCGGAGCAGATCACCCGCGGCTTTATCGAATTCCACGACTATCTGGGCCACTGCAAGTTCCGCGACTGCAAGCATGGCAGCGACCCGGGCTGCGCCATTCGCGAAGCCGTCGAGCGCGGCGACATCGCCGAAACCCGCTTCGATAACTACCACCGCATCCTGGAAAGCATGGCTGAGGTAAAAACGCGTAAAAGCTTCTCCGCAACCGATGACTGATTCGCGTGCGGTGAGTAGCATAGCGAGCCGTATTGCGGATTTGTGCTATTATCGCGCCCTTTTTTGTACTGCCTGACGCCGCGGCGTCGGGCAAGGACTGGCAAAACCATTAGCCTGGAGGCTACCTTGCTAAACGACATCAAACTTTCGCTTCAATACATTCTGCCGAAACTGTGGCTCACTCGCCTGGCGGGCTGGGGCGCAAGCAAACGTGCCGGCTGGCTGACGAAACTGGTGATTGACCTGTTTGTAAAATACTACAAGGTCGATATGAAAGAGGCGCAGAAGCCTGATACCGCCAGCTATCGCACCTTCAACGATTTCTTTGTACGCGCGCTGCGTGACGACGTGCGCCCGCTCAATACCGACCCAAACGTGCTGGTTATGCCTGCGGATGGCGTCATCAGCCAGCTGGGCCGCATTGACGATGACAAGATCCTGCAGGCTAAAGGCCACAATTACAGCCTCGAAGCCCTGCTGGCGGGTAACTACCTGATGGCCGACCTGTTCCGTAACGGCAGCTTCGCCACGACCTACCTGTCACCGCGCGACTATCACCGCGTCCATATGCCGTGTAACGGTATTCTGCGCGAGATGATCTACGTGCCGGGCGACCTGTTCTCGGTAAACCATCTGACGGCCCAGAACGTGCCGAACCTGTTTGCGCGTAACGAGCGCGTTATCTGCCTGTTCGATACCGAATTTGGCCCGATGGCGCAGATTCTGGTGGGCGCGACCATTGTCGGCAGCATCGAAACCGTCTGGGCTGGCACCGTTACGCCGCCGCGCGAAGGCATCATCAAGCGCTGGACCTGGCCGGCGGGCGAAAGCGAAGGCGCCGTGGCGCTGCTTAAGGGTCAGGAGATGGGCCGCTTCAAACTTGGCTCCACCGTTATCAACCTGTTCGCACCGGGTAAAGTGGAACTGACACCGCATCTGCAAAGCCTGTCAGTCACCAAAATCGGCGAGCCACTGGCCGTTTCTACCGACGCGGTTATCGCTGACGTAACCCCGGCAGTAGTTTCCCAGGAGGAGATCGACGCCGAGCGCGACGCCAATCCTCTGGTCGATAACAAAGACGACGTGTAACAGCAAAAAGGGTTCTTCCGTGCGCCTGATTATCACTGTACTGATGGCCTGGTGCCTCAGCCTGGGGGCGCACGCAGCGAACGCCCCCGACGCAAAACAAATCTCACAGGAGCTGGAGCAGGCGAAAGCTGCGAAAAATCTGCCTAATCAGGCTGAAACCGTAGAAGCCCTCCAGTCCGCCCTTAACGCGCTTGAAGAGCAAAAAGGCTCCGTCGAGCGCGCCGCTCAGTATCAACAGGTTATTGATAACTTCCCTAAGCTCTCGCAAACCCTGCGTGTGCAGCTGAATAATCTGCGCGACGAGCCCAAGAAAGTGCCGCCCGGCATGACTACCGATCAGCTTAATCAGGAGATCCTGCAGGTCAGCAGCCAGCTCCTGGAAAAAAGCCGCCAGGCCCAGCAGGAGCAGGAGCGTACCCGCGAGATCAACGACTCCCTGAGTCAGCTTCCCCAGCAGCAAACCGACGCCCGCCGTCAGCTGAACGAAGTCGAGCGCCGCGTTGGCAGCCTGCCCGCCGGCAGCACGCCGCTGGCTCAGGCGCAAAGCTTCGGCCTGCAGGCCGAGTCCGCCCGCCTGAAAGCGCTGGTCGATGAGCTGGAGCTGGCGCAGCTCTCCGCCAATAACCGTCAGGAACTCTCGCGCCTGCGTGCCGAGCTGGCGCAGAAGCAGAGTCAGCAGTTGGACGGCTATCTCCAGGCGCTACGCAACCAGGTCAACAATCAACGTCAGCAGGAGGCCGAGCGCGCGCTCGAAAGCACCGAGCTGCTGGCGGAAAATAGCGCCGATTTGCCCCCTGCCCTGATAGAACAGTTCAAAGTGAACCGCGAGCTGTCCCAGGCGCTGAACCAGCAGGCCCAGCGTATGGATCTGGTGGCCTCTCAGCAGCGTCAGGCGTCCGGGCAGACGCTGCAGGTGCGCCAGGCGCTGAACACCCTGCGCGAACAGTCGCAGTGGCTGGGCGTTTCCAACGTGCTGGGCGAAGCGTTACGTGCCCAGGTGGCCCGCCTGCCGGAAATGCCGAAACCGCAGCAGCTGGACACCGAAATGGCGCAGTTGCGTGTGCACCGCATGCGCTACGAGGATCTGCTTAACAAGCAGCCGCAGCTGCGCCAGATCCGGCAGGCCGACGGCAGCAACCTTACCGCCGAGCAGAACCGCATTCTCGAAGCCCAGCTGCGCACCCAGCGCGAGCTGCTGAATTCCCTGTTGCAGGGTGGTGATACGCTGATCCTTGAGCTGACCAAGCTGAAAGTCTCGAACAGCCAGCTTGAGGATGCCCTGAAGGAGGTGAATGAAGCCACGCACCGCTATCTGTTCTGGACGTCCGACGTCAGCCCGCTGACCGTCTCCTGGCCTCTGGATATCGTGCAGGATCTGCGCCGCCTGATTTCACTCGACACCTTCAGCCAGCTCGGCAAAGCCAGCGTGATGATGCTGACCAGCAAAGAAACGCTGCTGCCGCTGTTCGGGGCGCTGATTCTGGTCGGGTTCAGCATCTACTCCCGTCGCCACTTTACCGCCTTCCTTGAGCGCTCCAGCGAGAAGGTTGGCAAGGTGACCCAGGATCACTTCTGGCTCACAATCCGCACCGTGTTCTGGTCGATTCTGGTGGCGTCCCCGCTGCCGGTGCTGTGGGCAACGTTAGGTTATGGCCTGCGCTCAGCCTGGCCGTGGCCTATTGCCGTCGCGGTGGGCGATGGCATTACCGCCACCGTACCGCTGCTGTGGGTGGTGATGATTTGCGCGACCTTCGCCCGCTCAAACGGGCTGTTTGTCGCTCACTTCGGCTGGCCGCGCGATCGCGTGGCGCGCGCCATGCGTTACTACCTGATGAGCATCGGGCTGATTGTGCCGCTGATCATGGCCCTCATCATGTTCGATAATCTCAACGATCGTGAGTTCTCCGGCACCCTCGGGCGGCTGTGCTTCATCCTCATCTGCGGCGCGCTGGCGCTGGTGACGCTGAGTCTGAAACGCGCCGGCATCCCGCTTTATCTTGATAAAGAGGGCAACGGCGACAACATGGTCAACAGCATGCTGTGGAATCTGATGATGAGCGCGCCGTTGCTGGCGATCCTCGCCTCGCTGGTGGGCTATCTGGCCACGGCCCAGGCGCTGCTGGCGCGGCTGGAGACCTCGGTCGCCATCTGGTTCCTGCTGCTGGTGGTCTACCACATCATCCGTCGCTGGATGCTCATCCAGCGTCGCCGTCTGGCCTTTGACCGTGCCAAACACCGCCGCGCCGAAATTCTGGCGCAGCGCGCCCGTGGCGAAGAGGAGCCGCCGCATTCGGTGAGTACTGAAGGTGCGGCGCTGGAAGTGGAAGTGTCGGAGGTCGATCTGGATACCATCAGTGCCCAGTCGCTGCGTCTGGTGCGCTCTATCCTGATGCTGATCGCCCTGCTGTCGGTGATTGTGCTGTGGTCAGAGATCCACTCCGCCTTTGGCTTCCTGGAAAACATCAAGCTGTGGGATGTCTCGTCCACCGTGCAGGGCGTTGAGAGCCTGGAGCCGATCACCCTCGGCGCGGTATTCATCGCGATTCTGGTGCTGATCATCACGCTGCAGCTGGTGCGTAACCTTCCGGCATTGCTGGAGCTGGCGCTGTTGCAGCATCTGGATCTGACGCCGGGTACCGGCTACGCCATTACCACCATCACCAAATACCTGCTGATGCTGGTCGGCGGGCTGATGGGCTTCTCGCTCATCGGTATCGAGTGGTCAAAACTGCAGTGGCTGGTAGCCGCGCTGGGGGTCGGGCTGGGCTTTGGCTTGCAGGAAATTTTCGCCAACTTCATCTCTGGCCTGATTATCCTGTTCGAAAAGCCGATTCGTATTGGCGATACCGTGACCATCCGCGATCTGACCGGGAGCGTCACCAAAATCAACACCCGCGCCACCACCATCAGCGACTGGGACCGCAAAGAGATCATCGTGCCGAACAAGGCCTTTATCACCGAGCAGTTCATCAACTGGTCGCTGTCAGATTCCGTGACGCGCGTGGTGCTAACCGTGCCGGCGCCGACCAACGCCAACAGCGAAGAGGTAACGCAGATCCTCTATACCGCCGCCGAGCGCTGCTCGCTGGTGATCGATAACCCGCCGCCGGAAGTGTTCCTGGTCGATCTGCAGCAGGGTATTCAGCTGTTCGAGCTGCGTATCTACGCTGCGGAAATGGTCCACCGTATGCCGCTGCGCCATGAGATCCACCAGCTGATCCTGGCAGGGTATCGCGAACACGGTATCGATCTGCCGTTCCCGCCGTTCCAGATGCGCCTTGAAACGCTGGATGCCAAACGCCCCGCCGCGACCACGCTTAACAGCGCCGGGCGCGGCAAACGCGTGCCGGGCAGTATGTAACCGCCATAAAAAAAGGAGCCGCATGGCTCCTTTTTCTTTGCTGCTCAGATCAGGCCCGATCGACCGGGAAAGCGATCACCTCGGCGAGGCTCTCAGCGCCCAGCGCCAGCATAATCAGGCGGTCAACCCCCAGCGCCACGCCGGAGCAGTCCGGCAGACCCGCTTTCAGCGCATCCAGCAGGTTGTGATCCACCGGCTGCTGTACCAGGCCGCGCGCGGCGCGCTTGCGGTTATCCTGTTCGAACCGCTGCTGCTGCTCGCGGGCATCGGTCAGCTCGTGGAAACCGTTCGCCAGCTCAATTCCTTTGAAATAGACCTCGAAACGCTCCGCCACGCGGTGATCTTCGGTACTGATCTGCGCCAGTGACGCCTGGCTTGCCGGGAAGTGATAGACAAACGCCGGGCGCTCTTTGCCAATATGCGGCTCAACACCGACGCTGAACAGGAGCTGTAGCAGGGTATCGCGGTCTTCTTCGGTATCGGCGATGTTGCTGAGATCGAGTTTTGCGGCGACCTCGCGCAGCTGCGCTTTATCTGCTGACAGCGGGTCGATTTCCAGATGGCGCTGAAACGCCTGCTGGTAAGAGAGGAAATCGGCTGAGCTGCACTCCAGTACCTGCTGTAACAGGTCATCCACCTCATTCATCAGACGGTACATGTCATAGTGCGGGCGATACCACTCCAGCATGGTGAATTCCGGGTTGTGGTGACGCCCCATCTCTTCATTACGGAAGCTGCGGCACAGCTGGAATACCGGGCCGCAGCCCGCGGCCAGCAAGCGCTTCATATGGTATTCCGGGCTGGTCATCAGATACAGATTCAGCCCCTGGGAGTGACCCGGTCCGACAAAACGGGTTTCGAACGGGAACAGGTGAATGTCTGTTACCGTCGCCTGGCTCATGCAGGGGGTTTCCACCTCCAGTACGCCACGGTCCGCAAAGAAGCGGCGGATCTCCGCCATGATGGCGGCGCGTTTAAGCAGGTTGGGGATGGATGCGCTCGGCTGCCAGGTGGCCGTCTCGCTCATGGGTGATTCTCCGAAGTCAAACAAGGGCAGGAAGTCTACTCGTTACCCGACAGCGAGACAAATTTTGCGCATTATTTTGCCTGTTTTCTCGCCTTTCTCTTCCCTGCCGCGGATTGCACCAAAGAAGCGCAAAAAAATCGAACGCGTCAAATTTCCCTGAAAACCCTGCGGTTATACTGCCCTACCCACAAAGGAGCAGGAAATCGCGTCGTGCTTATGCCTGGCTGGAAGGCGCGGCGGTAACCCATATACCAGGAGGAGTGTCGTGCAAACTTATCAAGCCGATATTGCGGTTATTGGCGCGGGCGGTGCCGGACTGCGGACCGCCATCGCGGCGGCGCAGGCCAACCCGAGCGCTAAAATTGCGCTGATTTCAAAAGTCTATCCGATGCGTAGCCATACCGTCGCCGCTGAAGGGGGTTCTGCGGCGGTGACGCAGGATCACGACAGCTTGGCATACCATTTTCAGGACACGGTTTCCGGCGGCGACTGGCTGTGCGAGCAGGACGTGGTGGACTATTTTGTACGCCAGTGTCCGACCGAAATGACCCAGCTTGAACAGTGGGGCTGCCCCTGGAGTCGTCGCCCGGACGGCTCGGTCAACGTGCGCCGCTTCGGCGGTATGAAAATCGAACGCACCTGGTTTGCCGCCGACAAAACCGGCTTCCATATGCTGCATACCCTGTTCCAGACCTCCCTGCAGTTCCCGCAGATCCAGCGCTTCGACGAACATTTCGTGCTCGATATTCTGGTGGATGACGGTCATGCCCGTGGCCTGGTGGCGATGAACATGATGGAAGGCCAGCTGGTGCAGATCCGCGCTAACGCCGTGGTGATGGCGACCGGCGGTGCGGGTCGCGTCTACCGCTACAACACTAACGGCGGGATCGTCACCGGCGACGGCATGGGCATGGCGCTGCGCCACGGCGTACCGCTGCGCGATATGGAGTTCGTTCAGTATCACCCCACCGGCCTGCCCGGCTCCGGCATCCTGATGACCGAAGGCTGCCGCGGCGAAGGCGGCATTCTGGTGAATAAAGATGGCTACCGCTATTTGCAGGACTACGGTATGGGGCCGGAAACCCCGCTCGGCGAGCCGAAAAACAAGTACATGGAGCTGGGGCCGCGCGACAAAGTCTCCCAGGCGTTCTGGCACGAGTGGCGCAAAGGCCGCACCGTCGCGACGCCACGCGGGGATGTGGTGTATCTCGATCTGCGTCATCTCGGTGAGAAAAAGCTGCTGGAACGTCTGCCGTTTATCTGCGAGCTGGCGAAAGCCTATGTCGGCGTCGATCCGGTGAAAGACCCGATCCCGGTGCGCCCGACCGCCCACTACACCATGGGCGGGATTGAAACCAACGCCGGATGTGAAACCCGCCTGCAGGGGCTGTTTGCCGTGGGCGAATGCTCCTCCGTTGGCCTGCACGGAGCCAACCGCCTCGGCTCTAACTCGCTGGCGGAACTGGTGGTCTTCGGTCGCCTGGCGGGCGAGCAGGCAATGGCGCGCGCAGCGTCCGCTTCCCCGGCTAACGATACGGCGCTTAATGCTCAGGCCGCCGACGTTGAGCAGCGTCTGAAAATGCTGGTTAGTCAGCGAGGCAACGAGCGCTGGTCGGCGATCCGCGACGAGATGGGCCTCGCAATGGAAGAAGGCTGCGGCATCTACCGTACCCCGGAGCTGATGCAGAAAACCATCGACAAGCTGGCTGAACTGCAGGAGCGCATGCAGCACGTGCGTATCACCGACACCTCCAGCGTATTTAATACCGAGTTGCTCTATACCATCGAGCTGGCGCACGGGCTGAATGTCGCCGAATGCATGGCGCACTCGGCGATGGCGCGCAAGGAGTCGCGCGGCGCGCATCAGCGTCTCGACGAAGGCTGCACTGAACGTGACGACGTGAACTTCCTTAAACATACCCTGGCATTCCGCGAGGCCGACGGCAGCACGCGCCTGGCCTACAGCGATGTGAAGATCACGACCCTGCCGCCAGCGAAACGCGTGTACGGGGCAGAGTCTGAAGCAGCCGAGAAGAAGGAGACGGCGAATGGCTGAGATGAAAATCATGAAGCTTGAGGTGGTGCGCTATCACCCGGAAACGGACAGCGCGCCCCACAGCGTGTTCTATGACGTGCCCTGGGACGAGCAGACGTCGCTGCTGGATGCGCTGGGGTACATCAAAGACAACCTCGCCCCGGATCTGAGCTACCGCTGGTCGTGCCGGATGGCGATCTGCGGCTCGTGCGGAATGATGGTCAATCGCGTACCGAAGCTGGCCTGTAAAACCTTCCTGCGCGACTATCCGCACGGCCTGAAGGTTGAGGCGCTGGCGAATTTCCCCATAGAGCGCGATCTGGTGGTGGATATGACCCACTTTATCGAGAGCCTGGAGGCGATTAAGCCGTACATCATCGGTAACCCACGCACGCCAGAGCAGGGGCCAAACGTTCAGACCCCGGCGCAGATGGCGAAGTACCATCAGTTCTCGGGCTGCATCAACTGCGGCCTCTGCTACGCCGCCTGCCCGCAGTTTGGTCTGAATCCGGAGTTCATCGGCCCGGCGGCAATCACCCTGGCGCACCGCTACAATCTCGACAACCGCGATCGCGGTAAAGCCCAGCGCATGCCGCAGCTGAACGGCCAGAACGGCGTCTGGACCTGCACTTTCGTCGGCTACTGTTCTGAAGTCTGTCCGAAACACGTTGACCCGGCGGCCGCCATTCAGCAGGGCAAAGTGGAAAGTTCGAAAGATTTCCTCATTGCCACCCTGAAACCCGACGCAAGGAGCGCATGACCATGACCACCAAACGTAAACCTTACGTGCAACCCATGACGCCGACCTGGTGGAAACGCCTGCCCTTCTACCGCTTTTATATGCTGCGTGAAGGCACGGCGCTGCCGGCGGTCTGGTTCAGCATCGTGCTGCTTTATGGCCTTTTTGCGCTCAAGCACGGGCCGGAGGGCTGGCAGGGCTTTATCGGCTTCCTGCAAAATCCCATCGTGCTGCTGATCAATCTGCTCAGCCTGGCTGCCGCGCTGCTGCACACCAAAACCTGGTTTGAGCTGGCTCCGAAGGCCGCCATTGTCATCGTAAAGGGTGAAAAGATGGGGCCAGGACCGGTGATCAAAGGACTCTGGGGCGTCACTGTTGTGGTGACGATAGTTATTCTCGGCGTTGCGCTGTTCTGGTGAGGAAACCACGATGATTAATCCCAACCCAAAACGTTCTGACGAACCGCTGTTCTGGGGACTATTTGGCGCAGGCGGCATGTGGAGTGCCATTGTCGCACCGGTAGTGATTTTGCTGGTCGGTATTCTGCTGCCGCTGGGCCTCGGCCCGGGCGATGCGTTCAGCTATGAGCGCATTCTGGCATTCTCACAAACGCTTATCGGACGACTGTTTCTCTTTCTGATGATTGTTCTGCCGCTCTGGTGTGGGCTGCACCGCATTCACCACGCTATGCACGACCTGAAAATCCACGTACCGGCAGGGAAATGGGTGTTCTACGGTCTCGCGGCGATCCTGAGCATCGTGACGCTGATCGGCGTCCTCACCCTCTGACTCCGCTTTTGGCCTGCCACACCGGCAGGCCACGTCGCTTTCCGGCACGCAAAATTTCCCGCATCTTCTACACTTAGCATAAAAATGCTGGAGGGAATTAGCGATGAGGATCTTACCTGTTGTTGCCGCCGTCACCGCTGCGTTGCTGGTGGTTTCCTGTAGTTCACCCACGCCACCGAAAGGCGTCACGGTTATTGAGAATTTTGATACCCAGCGCTATCTCGGCACCTGGTATGAAATCGCCCGCCTGGATCACCGCTTCGAACGCGGTCTGGAGCGCGTGACGGCAACCTACAGCCTGCGCGATGACGGTGGCCTGAAGGTGATCAACCGCGGCTACAACCCGGAACGCGGGATGTGGCAGGAGAGCGAAGGGAAAGCCTATTTCACCACCAATGACAAAACGCGCGCCTCGCTGAAGGTGTCGTTCTTCGGCCCGTTCTACGGCGGCTATAACGTGATTGCGCTGGATGATGACTATCAGAATGCGCTGGTCTGCGGGCCGAATCGCGACTATCTGTGGATCCTCTCGCGTAACCCGACGATAACGCCGGACGTAAAACAGAGGATGCTGGATGTCGCGACCCGGCAAGGGTTTGAAGTGAATAAACTTATCTGGGTGAAACAGACCCCACGTTAGTGGGTGCTGATTTTAAGCCCGATAATCCCCGCCACAATAAGCAGCAGGCTGGCGATACGCGCAACGCTCGCGGATTCGCCCAGCAGCACGATACCGGTAATCGCCGCGCCAACCGCGCCTATGCCCGTCCAGACGGCGTAGGCGGTGCCGGTTGGCAGCGTCTTCATCGACCACGACAGCAGCACGATACTGACGATCATCGCCGTCACCGTAATAATACTCGGCGTGAGGCGGGTAAAACCGTGGGTATATTTCAGGCCGACCGCCCAAACAACTTCCAGCAGACCAGCGATAACAAGCACTAACCAGGCCATAACAGGCTCCATTTTCGGTGGGGCCGTCCCCGATTTGATGATGCGCATAGGGGTCGTCCCATATGGCCTTGTGATAAGCGAGAATAATGATGTCGTCAAAAAAGGCTTATCTCAACCCTTTTTTCTCATCTTTACCGCGCTTTCCCGGGTAAAAGCCGGAAATAGCGGCACTTGTCTGTTCAGATCAAGCCTTCAACTGGTCAGAGATCTTCCTATGATGATGCGTTTCCTTCGTCCGGGAAACGGGGCACATATCTTTCTCGAACGCGAAGCAGACCATGTATAAAATTTTAGTGATTGACCGCTGTCACTTCAGCCGCAACGGCCTGAAAGCGTGGCTCAATCATCCCGACAACTTTGCCTCCTCATTCTCCATTACGGGTATCGATAACCTGCTTCATGCCCGTGAGCATATCCTGCAATGGCAGCCCAATATGGTGATTGCCGATCTCTACAGTTTTATGGGTGAACTACACCATATTCAGCAGCTTTCTTCGATTTTTGCCGCCTGCGGTAATACCACGCGTTTAATCCTGTTGCAGAGCGGGCGCGCTGCGGTGCTGGATGACTACTGCGCGCTGCAAACCAGCTGGCGTTCGGTGGACAAATCCCTGTCGCTGAGCGCGCTGCGTCAGCTGATTCAGGACGCGCTGGTGTCGCGTCCGCCGTTTGGTGAACCGAAGCCGGTCCAGCCGCTGCTGACGCTACGGGAAGAGCGGGTGCTGGCGCTGTGGACTAAGGGTGCCAGTAACGACGTGGTCGCAACAAAAATGGGTATCACGGTGAAAACGGTCTACACCTACAAGCGCAATATTCGCATGAAGCTGGGCGCGGATAATCGTTTTTCGCTGTTTCTGGCGCTGCCGGAGATGGCGGAGGGGTAATGACGGTACGGCCAGACAGCCGTACCGAGGAGCAGGCTTACTGTGAGGCTTTGGTCGCTGCACCAGAGATGGCGCTGCCGCCGTCCTGAATATCTTCACCCACGCCGCGGGTGGTATTGCAGGCGGTCAGTAAAGATGAAAGGACTACTACAGAAAAGAACGTCGCAATTGCTTTCTTCAACATAATATCTTCCTTTTATTGCCAAAGTTGTTTTGTGTATAGCCACTTAAGCATAGCTAAAAAAGCAACCGCTGCCGGAAAAGGTAATAATTTTAGGAGAAGGAGAAATTACTGTACTGCGCGCTGGATTGCGCCACCCAGATGCTGGACATCTTCGCCGAAACCACGCGCCGTGTTGCAGCCGCTGAGCGCGACACCACACACCAGAGCGATAAGCAGGAAAGAGAGAAAGCGGTGCATCATCCTTGCCATCCTTGAACAACGGCGTGGCAGGGCACCACGCCGCAGGTTTTCCGCGCTTACTTCACGCGAGAAACGTATTCACCAGAGCGGGTATCCACTTTGATAACTTCGCCGATCTGTACGAACAGCGGAACTTTAACCACAGCGCCAGTGCTCAGGGTCGCCGGCTTGCCGCCAGTCCCTGCGGTGTCGCCTTTCAGGCCCGGATCGGTTTCAACGATTTCCAGCTCAACAAAGTTCGGCGGGGTCACGGAAATCGGCTGGCCGTTCCACAGGGTCACGATGCACTCAGCCTGATCCAGCAGCCACTTCGCGTTTTCACCCACGGCTTTCTCATCGGCAGCCAGCTGCTCGAAGGTCTGGTTGTTCATGAAGTGCCAGAACTCACCGTCGTTGTAGAGGTAGGTCAGGTTCATATCTACCACGTCTGCGCCTTCTGCGGAGTCGGTAGATTTGAAGGTTTTCTCAACGCGGGTACCGGTCAGCAGACGACGCAGCTTAACGCGTGCGAACGCCTGGCCTTTACCCGGCTTAACGAACTCGCTGGCTTCAACCGCATAAGGTTCGCCGTCCATCATGATTTTAAGACCAGCACGAAAATCGTTGCTATAGTAAGTCGCCATAAGGCCCTCTGAAAATTGTTAACTGGTAGCTAAGCCACAAAATGGCGCATATTGTAACCCTAAATACCCCATCCAGAGAAGATTGGTTATCGCAACTTGCAGATGTAATAACCGATCCCGATGAGCTGCTGCATCTTTTAAAGATAGACACCTTTCCCGACCTGCTGGCAGGCCGCGAAGCACGACGTCTTTTCGCCCTGCGCGTGCCGCGCGCGTTTGTCGCGCGGATGGAACAAGGAAACCCAGACGATCCGCTGCTAAGACAGGTACTTACCGCGCAGGAAGAGTTTATCGCTGCGCCCGGATTCACCACCGATCCGCTGGAAGAACAGAACAGCGTAGTGCCCGGACTGCTGCATAAGTACCGCAACCGCGCCCTGCTGCTGGTGAAAGGCGGCTGCGCGGTGAACTGTCGCTACTGCTTCCGCCGTCACTTCCCCTATGCCGATAATCAGGGCAACAAGCGCAACTGGAAAGCGGCGCTGGCGTATATTGCCGCCCATCCGGAGCTGGATGAGATTATTTTTTCCGGCGGCGACCCGCTGATGGCAAAAGATCACGAACTGGACTGGTTGATTGGCGAGCTGGAAGCGATTGAGCATCTTAAGCGCCTGCGCATTCACAGCCGTCTGCCGATTGTCATCCCGGCGCGCATTACCGACGGGCTGGTGTCCCGGCTGGCGCGTTCGCGTTTGCAGGTGCTACTGGTTAACCATATCAACCACGCCCGGGAGATCGACGACGATTTCCGTGCGGCGATGGCGCGGCTGCGCCACGCTGGCGTCACGCTGCTTAACCAGAGCGTACTGCTTAAGGGCGTCAATGACAGCGCACCGGCGCTGGCGGCGCTGAGCAATGCGCTTTTCGATGCCGGGGTGATGCCCTATTACCTGCACGTGCTGGACAAAGTGCAGGGGGCGGCGCACTTCATGGTGAGTGACGACGACGCGCGTCGCATCGTGCGCGAGCTGCTGTCGCTGGTATCGGGTTATCTGG
Organism: Siccibacter colletis; assembly: GCF_025914095.1. Lineage (NCBI taxonomy): Bacteria > Pseudomonadati > Pseudomonadota > Gammaproteobacteria > Enterobacterales > Enterobacteriaceae > Siccibacter > Siccibacter colletis. Next base: position 3,640,545 of record NZ_CP074352.1, read on the forward strand.
TGCCGCGCCTGGCGCGAGAGATTGGCGGCGAGCCAAGTAAAACGCCGCTGGATCTGCAGCTGCGCCAGCAGTAATAAAAAAGGTGGAGGCGTCGCGCTTATCCACCTTATGCCGCTTCAGTTGGCCGTGACAGCCGTTACGGCCTGCCTTCCACGACGTCAGCCCGTCAGTTCGGGCATTTGTAGACCTGACCGGCCATTTCGCTTGCGGTTGGCACAAAGCTGGACAGCATATTCTGGCTCGGGCTGGTGACGCCGTACAGCACGTTGCCGCCCATCGCCGCCGCCTGGTTACGCAGCGCATTTGCCGCACCGCGCATTGAGCCGCCTTCTTCGCCGTGCTGGCCAGACAGCCAGTTGCTCTGTTTGCCGGTGGCCGTGCCGATCAGCTGGCATTCTGAGCCTGGTTGCTCCTCTACAAAGCGAACACCCTGCCCGCCTGCGGACAGCTCGTTGCCGCTCGAACAACCGGCCAGCAGCAGCGCTGCCACAACCATTCCTGCTGAGACTTTTAAGCGCATGTTATTCCTCATATTCGATAAGCTGGACAAACCCTGCCCGACTCAACCTTATACTAAAAACGTGACGAAAAGAAAAACCCCCGGCCATTTCTGGCCGGGGGTTTTGCGTGCTGAAACGCGTTGTTGGCTCAAATGAGCAAACTGGCGCGTCGCGGCAGAGACGTCAGCTACCCGTGTAACCGTGACGACGGGCATTTTCTACGCAGTCGCTCCGGTTTACGTAACCCTGCGAGGATGCCCCCACAATAACGCCATTCGGCGCAGTGCGGCGCCAGCGCCATTCATTTTTATTATCCTTATAAATATCCCATTTATCATTCATATAGATTTCCTTTTTCCCGTTATCGGTTATGGCGCAGCGGATGTCATGTACCGCCGCTGGCCAGCCAGATCGGTGCCGGAGCAGATACTCATGGCAACGACAGGCGTTATATGACCTTTTGTAACGGGTGTAACAAGCGACACGGCCACAGGAGCGGGAAACTCAGAATCAGCTGGGGGTATTTTTCAGACGGAACGCAGGGTGTTAAGGTTTTCAGCGCATAAAAAAACCGGCTGAAACATCAGCCGGTTTTCTGGTGCGGAAGAGTGCAGACGAGACGCTGCGCTCAGGGCAATTACATCATGCCGCCCATACCGCCCATGCCACCCATACCGCCGGCAGCACCTAAGTCAGGCGCGTCGGATTTCGGCAGGTCGGTCACCATGCACTCGGTGGTGATCATCAGGCCAGCCACGGAAGAGGCGTACTGCAGCGCAGAACGGGTCACTTTGGTTGGGTCCAGGATACCCATGTCGATCATGTTGCCGTACTCTTCGGTCGCTGCGTTGTAACCGTAGTTACCGTCGCCCGCTTTCACGTTGTTAGCAACCACAGACGGTTCTTCGCCGGCGTTAGAAACGATCTGACGCAGCGGCGCTTCCATCGCACGCAGTGCAACTTTGATACCGACGTTCTGATCTTCGTTCTGACCAGTCAGCTCAGAGAGTTTAGCGGCAACGCGAACCAGCGCCACGCCACCACCAGCAACCACGCCTTCTTCTACCGCGGCGCGGGTCGCAGCCAGGGCATCTTCAACGCGTGCTTTTTTCTCTTTCATTTCAACTTCGGTTGCTGCGCCAACTTTGATTACCGCAACGCCGCCTGCCAGTTTCGCTACGCGCTCCTGCAGTTTTTCACGGTCGTAATCGGAAGTGGCTTCTTCAACCTGCTGGCGGATCTGAGCAACACGGCCCTGAATTGCCGCTTCGTCACCCACGCCATCAATGATGGTGGTGGTGTCTTTGTTGATCACAACGCGTTTTGCCTGACCCAGGTCTTCCAGGGTGGCTTTTTCCAGTTCCATACCGATCTCTTCAGAGATAACGGTACCGCCGGTCAGGGTTGCGATATCCTGCAGCATAGCTTTACGACGGTCGCCGAAGCCCGGTGCTTTCACCGCAGCAACTTTCACGATGCCGCGCATGGTGTTAACCACCAGGGTCGCCAGCGCTTCGCCTTCAACGTCTTCAGCCACGATAACCAGCGGTTTGCCTGCTTTCGCAACGGCTTCCAGTACCGGCAGCATTTCGCGGATGTTGGAGATTTTTTTGTCAGCCAGCAGGATGAACGGGCTTTCCAGTTCAACGGCGCCAGTTTCCGGCTTGTTGATGAAGTACGGAGACAGGTAGCCACGGTCGAACTGCATACCTTCAACCACGTCCAGCTCGTCCTGCAGGCCGGTACCTTCTTCAACGGTGATCACGCCTTCTTTACCGACTTTGTCCATCGCTTCGGCAATCATTTTGCCTACGGTTTCGTCGGAGTTAGCGGAGATAGTACCTACCTGCGCAATAGCGCGGGAGTCAGAGCACGGTACGGACAGGGTTTTCAGCTCTTCAACCGCTGCGATAACCGCTTTGTCGATGCCGCGCTTCAGATCCATCGGGTTCATGCCGGCCGCAACGGCTTTCAGGCCTTCGTTAACGATAGCCTGAGCCAGTACGGTTGCGGTGGTGGTACCGTCGCCTGCCGCGTCGTTCGCTTTGGAGGCCACTTCTTTCACCATCTGGGCGCCCATGTTTTCGAACTTGTCGTCCAGCTCGATTTCACGTGCAACGGATACGCCGTCTTTGGTGATGGTCGGTGCGCCGAAGGATTTATCCAGTACCACGTTACGGCCTTTCGGGCCCAGGGTTACTTTAACCGCGTCTGCCAGTACGTTTACGCCGCGCAGCATTTTTACACGGGCGTCGTTACCGAATTTTACGTCTTTAGCTGCCATTTCTCTTTTCCCTTAAATTCGTATGTTCAGTGAGTTCGCGCGTGGATTACGCTTCAACAATCGCCAGAATGTCGCTTTCAGACATGATCAGCACTTCTTCATTGTCGATCTTTTCAGCTTTCACACCGTAACCATCGTTAAAGATGACGATATCGCCAACTTTTACGTCCAGCGGCTGAACGCTACCGTTATCAAGGATGCGGCCCTTACCGACTGCGATGATTTCGCCACGGGTTGATTTACCTGCTGCGCTACCGGTCAGCACGATGCCGCCTGCAGATTTGGACTCAACCTCTTTACGCTTGACGATGACACGATCATGTAACGGACGAATACTCATTGATAGCTCTCCTTTGAGAAAGTCAGTATCAGTTGTGGGGTAACGCCGACCCTAACGGGTTATCGGCTGGTGACCTGAGAGATGGGGATAGAAAATTCCCCCTTCAAGGGGGGAATAACAAAAATTTTTTATTGCCCGTCGCGATCGCGATCTTCCAGGCGTCGCGGCGTTTCATCTTTACGTTGATATTCGCCGTCGATGGTCTGCCCGTTGCTGTCGCCCGTGGTAAAGCCGCCGCCCGGCATACGGTTGAAGCGCAGGTGCGGCATCAGGCGCAGGGTTAGCAGTTTCTGCACCGGCGGCAGAAGCAACAGCAGGCCGAGGAAGTCGGTAAAGAAGCCGGGAATGATGAGCAGCAGGCCGGAGATAATCAGCGACACGCTTTTGATCATCTCTGCCGCCGGGCTTTCGCCTGCTTCCAGCTTCTGCTGCATGATCATCAGGTTTTTAAAGCCCTGGTTGCGCACCAGCGACATACCAATAATCGAGGTGAATACCACCAGCAGCAGCGTCAACAGCACGCCAAAGACGTGGGCGACCTGGATGAAGATGGAGATCTCGATATAAACGTAAAGAAATATGGCAACTAACGGTATCCAGCGCACTGGGTTCTCCTGTCGATAAGCTGACGCCGCAAGGCCTCAGCGAAAATGGGGTGGCGAAACGCCATCCAGAGGTAATGGAGGCGACCACGCGGGATTTCAATGCGGGCTGCGGGTAAGGAATGGGTAAAGTTTTTTGCGGTGAGCCATTTCACATATTAATAAATGTAATGAAATTGTTGTCATAATAAGTGATCCAGATTACTGCATTTCGCTATTATCAGCATATGATCGTGGGTATCAGAGCGATTAAGGAAATAATCGTCGGTCTGAAAACCAGCATAACCACATAAATACTGCGTATTTAGTGTTTTCATCGGCAGCTTGAAAAAGAAGGTTCACATGTTAAACAACATTCGTATCGAAGAAGATTTGTTGGGTACCAGGGAAGTTCCAGCGGATGCCTACTATGGTGTACACACTCTGAGAGCGATTGAGAATTTCTACATCAGCAACAGCAAAATCAGCGACATCCCTGAGTTTGTGCGTGGCATGGTGATGGTGAAAAAAGCCGCGGCGCTGGCCAACAAGGAACTGCAAACCATTCCTAAGAAAGTGGCCAACGCGATTATCGCAGCATGTGATGAAGTCCTGAACAACGGCAAGTGCATGGATCAGTTCCCGGTGGACGTTTACCAGGGCGGCGCGGGCACTTCCGTTAACATGAATACTAACGAGGTTCTGGCCAACATCGGCCTTGAGCTGCTGGGCCACCAGAAAGGTGAGTATCAGTACCTCAACCCGAACGATCACGTTAACAAGTGCCAGTCCACCAACGACGCCTACCCGACCGGTTTCCGTATCGCCGTTTACACCTCTATCGTTAAGCTGGTCGATGCGATTAACCAGCTGGGCGAAGGCTTCCAGCGTAAAGCGGTAGAGTTCGAAACCATCCTGAAGATGGGCCGTACCCAGCTGCAGGATGCGGTGCCGATGACCCTCGGCCAGGAGTTCCATGCCTTTAGCGTGCTGCTGAATGAAGAAACTAAAAATCTGCTGCGCACCGCGGAACTGCTGCTGGAAGTGAACCTCGGCGCAACGGCCATCGGTACGCGCCTCAACACCCCGGACGGCTACCAGCAGTTGGCGGTGCAGAAGCTGGCGGAAGTGAGCAACCTGCCGGTGGTGCCGGCGGAAGATCTGATCGAAGCGACGTCAGACTGCGGCGCCTACGTGATGGTGCACAGCTCCCTGAAGCGTCTGGCGGTAAAACTCTCCAAGATCTGCAACGACCTGCGCCTGCTCTCGTCAGGCCCGCGCTCTGGCCTGAACGAAATCAACCTGCCAGAACTGCAGGCGGGCTCGTCCATCATGCCGGCGAAAGTGAACCCGGTAGTGCCGGAAGTGGTGAACCAGGTGTGCTTCAAGGTGATCGGCAACGACACCACCGTCACTATGGCGTCCGAAGCGGGCCAGCTGCAGCTGAACGTCATGGAGCCGGTAATTGGCCAGGCGATGTTTGAATCCATTCACATTCTGACCAACGCCTGCTACAACCTGCTGGAAAAATGCGTCAATGGCATAACCGCGAACAAAGAAGTGTGCGAAGGTTACGTTTATAACTCCATCGGTATCGTCACCTACCTCAATCCGTTCATCGGCCACCACAATGGCGACATCGTGGGTAAAATCTGCGCCGAAACCGGTAAGAGCGTGCGTGAAGTGGTACTGGAACGAGGTCTGCTCTCTGAAGCAGAGCTTGACGATATTTTCTCAGTGCATAATCTGATGCATCCGGTTTATAAAGCGAAACGTTATACCGATGAAAGCGAACAATAACAGAACAGGGTAAACGCTTATCAAGGCACGTCCTCCGGACGTGCCTTTTTCGTTTTATACGGCTACGAAATCACAACATTCGTTTATCTATTACTTAACTCACAAGGAAGCAATCATGATAGTCGTTGAACTCATCATCGTTCTGCTGGCGATCTATATCGGCGCCAGGCTCGGGGGGATAGGCATCGGCTTTGCCGGTGGCCTCGGGGTGCTGGTGCTGGCCGCCATCGGCGTCAAACCGGGGAATATTCCTTTTGACGTTATCTCCATCATCATGGCGGTGATCGCGGCTATCTCTGCCATGCAGGTGGCTGGCGGTCTGGATTATCTCGTCCACCAGACCGAGAAACTGCTGCGCCGCAACCCGAAATACATCACCATTCTCGCGCCGGTGGTCACGTATTTTCTGACCATCTTCGCCGGCACCGGCAATATCTCGCTCGCCACCCTGCCGGTGATTGCCGAAGTGGCGAAAGAGCAGGGCATCAAACCGTGCCGTCCGCTCTCTACCGCCGTGGTCGCAGCCCAGATTGCCATTACCGCCTCCCCCATTTCTGCCGCCGTGGTGTATATGTCGTCGGTGATGGAAACCCACGGCGTCAGCTACATTCATCTGCTGTCGGTGGTGATCCCGTCCACGCTGCTGGCGGTGCTGGTGATGTCGTTCCTGGTGTCAGTGCTGTTTAATTCAAAGCTCTCTGACGACCCGGTTTACCAGAAGCGCCTTGAAGAGGGGCTGGTTGCCCTGCGCGGCGACAAGAAAATCGAGCTGAAGCCGCGCGCACGCACCTCGGTATGCCTGTTCCTGCTCGGCGTGGTCTGCGTGGTGATCTACGCCATCGTCAACAGCCCGAGTCTCGGTATTGTCGCCACGCCGCTGATGAACACCACCAGCGCCATCCTGATTATCATGCTGAGCGTCGCGACCCTGACGACCATCCTGTGTCGCGTTGAGACCGAATCCATCCTGAGTTCCAGCACCTTTAAAGCCGGCATGAGCGCCTGTATCTGTATTCTCGGCGTCGCCTGGCTGGGTGATACCTTTGTTTCTGCCAACATCGACTGGATCAAAGCCACCGCCGGGAGCGTGATTCAGGGGCACCCGTGGCTGCTGGCGCTGATCTTCTTCTTTGCTTCCGCCCTGCTCTACTCTCAGGCAGCCACGGCTAAAGCACTGATGCCGATGGCGCTGGCGCTGAACGTGTCGCCGTTGACTGCCGTGGCCTCTTTCGCGGCGGTATCCGGACTGTTCATCTTGCCGACCTACCCGACGCTGGTCGCCGCCGTACAGATGGACGATACCGGCACCACGCGCATCGGGCGCTTCGTGTTTAACCACCCGTTCTTTATTCCCGGCACCATCGGCGTGGTGCTGGCCGTCTGCTTTGGCTTCCTGCTGGGCAGCGTACTGCTGTAGAGCCGTAACCTCAGGTGACAAAAAAGCGGGCTGCGCCAGCGGCCCGTTTCATGAACCCCTTCCGCCCGCGTGATATAGTGCCTTTTTTCGCCGAGACGAGGTTGCTATGACCCAGCCCGATGCTGTTGTAATTCTCTGTACCGCTCCCGATGAAGCCACCGCCCAGGAGCTGGCCGCCAAAGTGCTGGCGGAAAAGCTCGCCGCCTGCGTCACGCTGCTGCCGGGCGCAACCTCGCTCTACTACTGGGAAGGCAAACTGGAGCAGGAATACGAAGTACAGATGGTGCTGAAAAGCGACACCTCGCGTCAGGAGCCGCTGCTGCGCTGCCTGAAAAACCTTCACCCGTATCAAACCCCTGAATTGCTGGTTCTGCCGGTTCTCCACGGAGATAGTGATTACCTCTCATGGCTCAACGCATCCTTACGCTGATCCTGCTGTTATGCAGCACCTCAGCCCTGGCCGGGCTTTTTGACGCCCAGCCGAAAAGCCAGTATCTGCCTGCCGACCAGGCCTTTGCTTTTGACTTCATCCAGCAGGATCGCGATCTGACCCTGAGCTGGCAGATCCGCGACGGTTACTACCTCTACCGCAAGCAGATCGCCGTCACCCCGGCGCAGGCGGAAACCGAGCCGCTGGCGCTGCCGCCGGGCACGCCGCACGAGGATGAGTTCTACGGCAAGAGCGAGATCTACACCCGCCAGCTGCAGCTGCCCGTCGATATTCGCCGCGCCGGGCCGGGCGCAACCCTGACCGTGACCTATCAGGGCTGTGCCGCTGCCGGGTTCTGCTATCCGCCGGAAACCCGAGTGGTGCCGCTGAGCGCCGTCACGCCTGCCGAGCAAGCTCCGGCAGCGAGTACCGCGCCCGTGGAGAACACAGCAGCCAGCCCCGCGCCCGCCCCGCTGCCCTTTTCGGCGCTGTGGGCGCTGCTGATTGGGATTGGTATTGCCTTTACCCCATGCGTACTCCCGATGTACCCGCTGATCTCCGGCATCGTGCTGGGCGGCCAGCAACGCCTCTCTACCGGACGCGCGCTGCTGCTGGCGTTTATCTACGTCCAGGGCATGGCGCTGACCTACACTGCGCTTGGCCTGGTGGTCGCCGCCGCCGGGCTTCAGTTCCAGGCCGCGCTCCAGCACCCTTACGTGCTCATCGGCCTGTCGATCGTTTTCGTGCTGCTGGCGCTGTCGATGTTCGGCCTGTTTACCCTGCAACTGCCGTCTGCGCTTCAGACGCGCTTAACCCTGATGAGCAACCGCCAGCGCGGCGGCTCGCCAGGTGGCGTATTCGCGATGGGCGCGATTGCCGGGTTGATCTGCTCCCCCTGCACCACTGCGCCGCTCAGCGCCATTCTGCTCTACATCGCCCAGAGCGGTAACCTGTGGCTTGGCGGCGGCACGCTCTATCTCTACGCGCTCGGCATGGGGCTGCCGCTGGTGCTGGTCACAGTATTCGGCAACCGTCTGCTGCCGAAAAGCGGGCCGTGGATGGAGAAAGTGAAAGTCGCATTCGGGTTTGTCATCCTCGCCCTGCCGGTATTTCTGCTGGAGCGCGTGGTGGGCGAACCCTGGGGGCTGCGGATGTGGTCGGCGCTCGGCGTCGCCTTCTCTGCCTGGGCCTTTATCGCCAGCCTGAGCGCTACCCGCGCCTGGGTGCGCGTGGTGCAGATCCTGCTGCTGGCCGCCGCGGTCATCAGCGCGCGCCCGCTGCAGGACTGGGCGTTTGGTGTGCCTACAGCCCAGCACCAGGCCCATCTCAACTTCACCCGCATCGCCAGCGTTGATGATCTGAATGCCGCGCTGGCGGCGGCGAAGGGCAAGCCGGTGATGCTCGATCTGTACGCCGACTGGTGCGTCGCCTGTAAGGAGTTTGAGAAATACACTTTCAGCGATCCGCAGGTGCAGCAGGCGCTGAGCGATACCGTGCTGCTGCAGGCGGACGTCACCGTCAATAACGCGCAGAATCGCGCCCTGCTCGCGCACCTTAAGGTGCTCGGTCTGCCGACGATTTTGTTCTTTGACGCCGACGGGCGCGAACAACCGGCCCGCCGGGTTACCGGTTTTACAAAGGCAGAGGCGTTTACCCGTCATTTGCACAATCGGGATCGGTAAACGACACTCTATGTGGGATAAATCACCGAAATAAATGGAGGAACAGTCTGTGGAACGCGAAGCGGTTCTTGACCAGGCTCTGCAACTCCTTGAACAGCAAGGACTCTCCAGCACCACGCTGGACATGGTAGCCACCCGCGTCGACTACCCGCTGGAAGCGCTCGAACGTTTCTGGCCGGACAGCGAAGCGCTGCTTTACGACGCACTGCGGCATCTCAGCCAGCAGGTTGACGCCTGGCGTCGCCAACTGCTGCACGACGACACGCAAACTCACGAGCAAAAACTGCTGGCGCGCTATCAGGCGCTGACCGACTGCGTGACCCGTCAGCGTTATCCGGGCTGCCTGTTTATCGCTGCCTGCACCTTTTTCCCCGACCCGACGCACCCGATTCACCAGCTTGCCGATCAGCAGAAGCGCAATGCGTACGACTTCAGCCATCAGCTGCTGACCGAGCTGGAAGTGGACGACCCGGCGATGGTGGCAAAACAGATGGAGCTGGTGCTGGAAGGCTGCCTGAGCCGGATGTTGGTCAATCGCAGCCAGGCGGATGTGGATACTGCACGCCAGCTGGCGGAAGATATTCTGCGCTTCTCCCAGTGCCGCAAAGGCGGCGCGCTGACCTGAACCTGCTGGTTCTGGCAGTATAGTTATCACCCTGATACGCATATACTTTGTCCGATTTTACTCTTAAAAAGGACTTTATATGCGTCTCCTGCCGACGGCCCTGTTTGCCGCCCTGTTCAGCGCTTCGCTTCATGCGGCCCCACTCGAGGGCATCAAGTTTCAACATAACGACTGGGAAATCGCCTGCGATAACACCGGCACCTGCCGGGCGGCGGGTTATGGCGTTAATGATGGCGAAATCAGCGTATTGCTGACCCGTAAAGCCGGACCTCTGGCGCAGGTTAATGTTCAGGCAACCTTCGCCAACGAGATCGACGATCCTGAGTCACTGTCACCGGAGACGCTGTTTATTGATGGTAATTCCGAAGGCTCGCTGGAGTGGGGAGAGAACGGCTATCTGCTACTCAATGCAACCCAACGTGATGCGCTACTCCAGGCGTTGCGCGAGGACCGCCTTATAGAATTTGGCAGCAAAACGCGCCGCCTGAGGCTCTCCTCTTCTGGCTCCAACGCGGTGCTGTTGAAAATGGACGACTTTCAGCAGCGCGTTAATACTCCGGGCGCGCTGATACGCCCGGGAAAACGCAGCAACAATACGGTATTAATGCCCCGCGACATCCCTCTGGTAGTGCGTTATCCCGCCATTTCTGACGCAAAATCTGTACCGCTGACGCCTGCCGAGCTGGCAAAAATCGAGCCGCAGCTGCGGGAGAAATTCGCCGCGGAGTGCGATATCGGAGAGGAAGAACGTGCGGAGCCGTGGGTTAAAACGCCCATCGACGATAAGCACGTTACCGTCACCACCCTCTGCTGGCGCGGTGCCTATAACGAAAGTTATGCCGTCTGGTTTACCGACAACGCGCTTAACACGCCGCCTCAGTTCGTCACCAGTGACGCCAGCGACTTTACCGATGGATTCATTTTTTCATCGCATAAAGGGCGCGGGCTCGGCGACTGCTTTTCCGCCGAGAGCCGCTACTGGAATGGCGAAGGCTTCGTCAGGAGCGAAGCGATCTCTTCAGGAATGTGCAGTGGCATGGGTGCAGGCGGCGTCTGGATCCTGCCGACACTGATCAGCAACGTACGCATGAAAGCGGATGTCGATACCGATCGGCTGGCGCTGAAAACGTTGCGCGCTGCAATGGACACCCTTCAGGACAAAGATGCCGTCACCGCCCTGGCGCAACGCTTCCCGGTGAAGGCCGTGCAAACCCGGTTCACGCTGAACCCCGACACGCCTGACCGCAAACCCTCAGCAGCGATCAGCGACGACGAGTGGCAGGCGTTTGTAAATTCGAAAATTGTGGTGGATGGTAACGAAGCAGGCATCAGTTATACGCTGGTAGACCTGGATAACGACGGTAAGCGCGATCTGATCGTTGACAGCTATGTGGGCGGCACCAGCCTGTATAACTATACGGGGGTGCGTAAAAACACGGGTGATCGCTTCTCGGTTGTCGATTCGCGCTCGCGGTATAACGCCAACGTTGCTATGTGGCCGATGTCCGGCGTGCTGTACTCTACTGCCGGGCGCGGTGCCGACCAGCATGCGGAGTGGATTGAGATAAATGGCCAGATCTATGCCCTGTTGCGCGACGGTGTGTTTGGCTCAGACACCTACTGGCTGCTGCGTCCGTTCAGCGATGCCGCGAAGGCTCCGGCGGTAACGGTGCGTTATCACTACGATCTGCGGCTTTCACCCACAGAAGATGCAACCCCGGCGCTGACGGCGAACGAGCAAAAATCCCTGATGGACGAACTGGAGCGTGTCCAGAAGGCCATAGCTCGCGGAAAATCGCTCCGCGCCGAAGATGCCCCTGTCTGCCCTGTTCCACCCGGCACCCCCGCCGACGCGGCAGATTTATATTCCGCTGGGCGCCCGGTGATCTATGCTGAACAGGTTGCCCTCCTGCCAGCCTGGCACGACGGAGCGTGCTACGTCGGCACGTTGATTAATCTGTATTACTACTCTGCTGAGAACGGCATTGAAGGCTTTCTCACCTTCGATTCACCCCGCAATGACAACACGGCACCAGCGGGATATACGTTGTCTGGTACACGTCGTATTACAGGCATTGAAGACGGATGGAAAGCCTATGCCAGCGATGCGGAAGAGGCGTGAATATTGGGCATTTTAAAGCCAACCCCGCCAGAATCGCCGTAAAGTTGAGCAAACAAACGGGGTGAGGGGAAAACACCGTTGACGCCACTCGCGGATTAAGGTTTAATTCGCCCCGTTGCCCGGATAGCTCAGTCGGTAGAGCAGGGGATTGAAAATCCCCGTGTCCTTGGTTCGATTCCGAGTCCGGGCACCACTATTTAAAGAACCCGCCCAAAAGGCGGGTTTTTGCTTTCTGGGGTTCGATGATTTGCTTCTGCGCTGCACGTAGGGTGGGTAAGCGCAGCGCACCCACCTTCACAAACGCAGCAGCGGCGGGTGCGCAGGCTTACCCGCCCTGCGATAATGCCTCATCCTCAATACATCTCACGCCATCCGCGGTGCGTATCCAGCGCGGGGCTTTCATTTCTGCGGTGAAATAGTTGATCAGATCGTACAGCAACCCGCTCAGCTGTCGCTCCGTCTCCGGGGATAACCCCTGCCCTGCCAGCAGATGCGTTAGCGTAAGGCAGTAGCGGCAGAGCTGGGTGCAGTCCGGATCGAAACGCGGTGTTCGCACGGGCAGTGAATCCACCGTCAGGCTGTCAACCAGATGCGCTGGCACCGGGTCGAGTAATGTGGGTTCCAGCACCGACAGGCATGCATTGAGCCTGCCGCAGAGCGCCATTTTTAATGCCGGATCGTCGCTCTCTATCAGGGTTTCGACAAACTGCTCGCAGTGGTCGGCGAGAAGAGTGAAATCCGTGGTCGCGCTGAAAGGAACGGTGAGTAACGGGTGAGTCAGGGTGAGGGTCGTAGCCATAGCGGCAGCCTCCTGTAACGGGATGATAAACCCACCACCAGAGGTTCCAATCTCCTGGGTGGCGGACTGAACGAGGTTGGAACTACCGGCGTTACAGGGAACCGGCGCACCTTGCGGTGCCCTCGCCCAGCCCACCATTGAGGTGTAGCCGTGCGCACGACACAAAGTGAACCTGTGTCGCCTGTAACAATACTCCGGGGTTCCAATCCCGGCACCTGAATTTGCAGGTGCGAGCGCACAATACCGCTAAGCATTACCGGCGGCAAGCGACGTCGCGCCCGAAAGCGAGGCAAAATGATAATCAGGAAACCGCCTCGCAAAACTCTGCAAAAACCCTACCGGCTTTCTGGTTTTTGCGATTGAATAGCGACCGCAGCGGGCGTACTATTTGTACGGAATAAAACCGTACAAAATCGGCACCGGAGAGCCTTGATATGCCCGCTCAAAAAAACCAGCGAATCGACCTGAGGCTCAGTCTGGAGGATAAGAATATGATTGAGGAAGCCGCCGCGATGACGAACCAGACAATGAGCCAGTTTATGCTGAACAGCGCCTCGGAACGGGCGGCGGAAATTATCGAGCAGCATCGGCGTATCGTGCTTAATGACGCCTCGTGGGACCAGGTGATGGATGCCATCAGCACTCCTCCGGTGCCCGTTGCAAAACTGAAACGCGCCGCCAGACGCCTGAAGGATCTGGAGTAAGCGATGCCCGGCCTGAAAATTGAGATTCTGGCGGAGGGCTGCTGCTACGACACCACCGCATTTGACTGCGGTGATGCGACGTTAAACACGTTTCTGACCGAACATCTGCAACGGCAGCACAGCCGCCGGGTCTTGCGAGCTTATATTCTGCGAACAACCGATGAGGCTGCCAGAGTGCGTGGGTTTTACACCCTGTCCGGCAGCTGTTTCGAGAAAGCGCAGCTGCCCTCCAGAACGCAGCAAAAGAAAATGCCGTACCGCAACGTGCCCGCCGTTACGCTCGGCCGTCTGGCAATAGATCAAAAGCTGCAGGGCGAAGGCTGGGGATCCACACTGGTCAGCCATGCGATGAAGGTCGTTTACCAGGCGTCGCTGACGGTGGGTATCCACGGCATGTTTGTTGATGCGCTGAATGAAAAAGCCCGCCGTTTTTATCTGAGCCTCGGGTTTATTCCGCTTACTGGCGATAATCACCAGGCGCTGTTTTATCCGGTAACCGCAATGGAAGCGCTGTTTGCCGAGCATAATTAACCTGCGCCTTCAAACAAAAGCGCGGTTTACCTGCCAGGAATTTCATCACGCCTGTATCCAGCAGCTGATTTTCTCTTTTGGCTCTGACAAACCACCATCGATACCCGTACCTTAACTTCTTAAGCTTCCCTTAATTAACTTCTGGAACCATAGCGGCATCATTATTCCGGATGCCGTTGCTATGTTGACCATCAAAAGGCCCCGCCTGGGCGTGATTCTGGCCTGTGCTGCGTATATTGCGCTGCTGCTGAATATCCCGTTTTACCGCCAGGTGCTGGCGCTGGTACCGCTCAACAGCCTGCATAACGGGTTGATCGTCGCCTCAATGCCGGTGGCGCTGTTCAGCATTATCAGCGTGCTGCTGCTGCTCGCGTCGTTTGTCTGGCTGGAGCGACCGCTGGCGGTGCTGTTTATTCTGCTCGCCGCTGCGGCGCAGTACTTTATCCTCACCTATGGGGTCATCATCGATCGTTCGATGATCACCAACATCGTGGATACCACCCCGGCGGAGAGCTTTGCGCTGATGTCGCCGCGCCTGGTCATCACGCTGCTGCTGTCCGGCGTGGCGATGGCTTTGCTGGTCTGCTGGGTGAAATATAAACCGGCGGCCTCGCTGGCGAAGGCTGTGGTGCCGCGGCTGGCAGCGCTGGCGGTCACGTTGCTGGCTATCCTGCTGATCGCGTTCTTCTTTTATAAGGATTACGCCTCGCTGTTTCGCAACGACACACAGCTGGTGAAGGCCATCAATCCGTCGAACAGCATCGTGGCGGTGTGGTCCTGGTATCGCCATCATCAAATGGACAACCTGCCGCTGGTGCGGTTGGGTGAAGATGCGCACCTGAGCCCGCAGGCTCAGGCTGGCGAGAAGAAGAACCTCACCATTCTCATCGTGGGCGAAACATCGCGCGCGGATAACTTCTCGCTCGGTGGGTACGGGCGTGTGACCAATCCGCGTCTGGCGCAGGACGCGGTGATCTACTTCCCGCACACCACCTCCTGCGGCACGGCGACGGCGATCTCGGTGCCGTGCATGTTCTCCGGGATGCCGCGCAAAGCATACAACGAGCAGCTCGCCAGTCATCGGGAAGGGCTGCTGGACATCCTGCAGCGCGCCGGGCTGAGCGTGCTGTGGAATGAAAACGACGGCGGCTGCAAAGGGGTGTGTAACCGGGTGCCGCACCAGAACGTGACTCAGCTGAACCTGCCGGGCCAGTGCATCGATGGCGAATGCTACGACGAGGTGCTGTTTCACGGGCTGGACGACTATATTCGCAACCTGAAGCAGAACGGCGTGATTGTGATCCACACCATCGGCAGCCACGGCCCAACCTATTACAATCGTTACCCGCCGCAGTTCCGCACCTTTACGCCGACCTGCGACACCAACGAGATCCAGACCTGCACCCGGCAACAGTTGATCAATACTTACGATAACAGCGTGCTGTACGTCGATTACGTGGTGGATAAGGCCATTGCGCTGCTGAAGGCGCATCAGGACCGCTTTACCACCAGCCTGGTTTATCTTTCAGATCACGGGGAATCGCTGGGCGAAGACGGTGTCTATCTGCATGGCCTGCCTTACCACATCGCGCCGGAAGCGCAGAAGCACGTGCCGATGCTGATCTGGCTGTCGCAGGATTACCAGACCCGATACGCCATTGATGAAGCCTGTATGCAGACGCGCGCTGCCCGCGACGCGTACTCCCAGGATAACTTATTCTCTACCATGCTGGCGCTGACCGGGGTGCAAACCCGGGAATACCATGCGGCGGACGATGTGCTGGCACCCTGCCGGAGAGCGAGCTAAATGAAGATCCTGATTGTTGAAGACGATACCTTGCTGCTGCAGGGGCTGATGCTGGCGATGCAGACCGAAGGTTACACCTGCGATGGTGTCACCAGCGCGCGCGAAGCCCAGGCCAGCCTGGAGAGCGGGATTTACAGCCTGGTGATCCTCGATCTCGGGCTGCCCGATGAGGACGGCTTGCACCTGCTGCGCCGTCTGCGCCAGCGCAAGCACAGCCAGCCGGTGCTGATCCTCACCACGCGCGACACGCTACACGACCGCGTCGCCGGGCTGGATGCCGGGGCGGACGACTACCTGATGAAGCCTTTCGCGCTGGAGGAGCTGCACGCCCGCATCCGGGCGCTGCTGCGTCGGCATCATAATCAGAGTGACAACGCGCTGACGGTGGGCGATTTGCGGCTGAATATCTCCAGCCGTCAGATCTGGCTCGGCGAGGCGCTGCTGGAACTGACGCCCAAAGAGTACGCCCTGCTGTCGCGCCTGATGCTGAAGGCGGGCAATCCGGTGCACCGCGAGATCCTGTTCAACGACATCTATAACTGGGATAACGAGCCGTCGACCAACACGCTGGAGGTGCATATCCACAACCTGCGCGAGAAGATCGGCAAGTCGCGCATCCGCACCCATCGCGGGTTCGGCTATATGCTGGTGCCCACTCCGGAGACGCGCTGAGCCATGTTTACACGTCTGCTACCCCGTTCCATGACGCTGCGCCAGAAGTTAATGCTCACTATCGGTGGCATCCTGCTGGTGTGCCAGTTCATCAGCGCCTTCTGGCTGTGGCACGAGAGCAAAGAGCAGATCCAGCTGCTGGTGCAGGGCGCGCTGCACAACCGCAATAACCATCGCCATATCGAACATGAGATCCGCGAGGCGGTGGCCAGCCTGCTGGTGCCAAGCCTGGTGATGATCACCCTGACGCTGTGCATCTGTTTCCAGGCGGTAAAGTGGATCACCCGCCCGCTGCTGGATTTGCAGCGCGAGCTGGAAACGCGCACTGCGGACAACCTGACGCCGGTGACCCTGACCAGCAACGTTACCGAGGTGGATGCGGTGGCTGACGCTATTAACCAGCTGGTCACCCGGCTTAACACCACATTGGAAAGTGAGCGCTTATTTACGGCTGACGTGGCGCACGAGCTGCGCACGCCGCTGGCGGGCATACGCCTGCATCTGGAGCTGTTGTCGAAGGCGCAGGGCATTGACGTTGCGCCGCTGCTGACGCGTATCGATCAGATGACGCAGAGCGTGTCGCAGCTGTTGCAGATGGCGCGGGTCAGCCAGTCATTTTCGGCGGGTATCTATCAGCACGTGTCGCTGCGCGAGGACGTGATCCTGCCGCTGCACGATGAGCTGACCACCATGCTCAGCACGCGCCGGCAAACCCTGACGCTGCCGACGTCAGGCATAGCGGATACCGTGCCGGGCGATGCCACGCTGCTGCGCGTTCTGCTGCGCAACCTGGTGGAGAATGCTCACCGCTACAGCCCGGAGCAGGCGGTGATTGCGCTGGCTATCCACCCGCATGACGGTGCCGTCGAGCTTATCGTCGATGACCAGGGGCCGGGCATTGACGAGGCGAAGCGCGGCGAGCTGAGCAAAGCCTTTGTGCGCATGGACAGCCGCTACGGCGGTATTGGCCTCGGGCTAAGCATCGTGACGCGCATTACCCAGCTGCATCACGGCCAGTTTATTTTGCAGAATCGTGAAGGCGCGACGGGCTGTCGCGCCGCGGTCCGCCTGCCCCTGGCCACAACGTAAAGATCCGCCCCACGCTGTTGCTTGCCGGGGCTGAACATCTATACTCCAGCCACCAGCCCCGATCCGGTGATCCCATGACAACACGTACCCGCCCCGCTCCCCTTACCTTTGCCGCCCCGCTGATGATAGCCGTGCTGGCCATCGTCGGCGCATTTACGCTGCATGCGCACTGGGGCGCGTTTTTACAGTGGTGCCTGTCATTGCAGATCGCCCTGCATCGCTATCTGGTGCTCTACCTGCTCCAGCTAAATAACCATCAGTACACCGGCGGGCTGTGGCTGCTCACCGGGGCGTTTATCTACGGCGTGCTGCACGCCATTGGCCCCGGCCACGGCAAATTTATCGCCACCACTTACCTCTCCACCAACCGCGAAACCCTGAAAGCGACGCGGCTGATCCCCTTCTTCGGCAGCCTGATGCAGGGCGTGAGCGCCATCCTGTTCGTATTTATTCTCGCCGTGGGGTTCAACCTGGCGGCAGGCGATCTCAGCCAGAGCCGCTGGTACGTAGAGAAGATCAGCGCCGTGCTGATCGGCGGTTTCGGGCTGTGGCTGGTGCTGCGCGCGGTGAAAGAGAGCCTGCCCGCCCTGCGACCCGCGCCGCGCTTTACCGCCTTTCGCCCGCATCAGCATGATGCCAGCTGCGGCTGTGGGCATCACGGCGTGGGTCACGCTCAGGCTCAGGCGGGCGACTGGAAAACGCGGCTCGGGATTATTCTCGCCATCGGCGCGCGCCCGTGCAGCGGGGCAATCATGATCCTGCTGTTCTCCAACGCGCTGGGGATTGTCACCTGGGGGATTGCCGCAGTGATGACCATGTCGCTGGGCACCGGACTGTCGATCATGGGCATGTCGCTGGCGGTGCGCTATGCGCGTCAGGCGGCCCTGCGCTATGCCGATAACCGGCCACCGCGCCAGCTACAGTGGCTGCTGCTCGCCCTCCGCGTAGCGGGCGGTCTGGCGCTGATGCTGTTTGCCCTCATCCTGTTCCTGACGGTCATTCCCGTCAGCGCCAACGGCGACTATATCGCGGCGGGATGCTAAGGCCCTCCGTCCCGGCCATTGATTTCCTTCGCTAATCCTTGCCATGAAAAAGTTAATGCGTACAATTCTCATTCTCTTTCTTAGAGCATGCGCAGTTGACATGACCCCGCAGCGACGGGTCGAATTCGGATCGTCGCCTTTTACTATGGTTGGCAAGGAGTTCTGGAATGAAGGTAAAAACATCTGCTCTGGCGTTGCTGGTTGCGGTAACGCTCAGCGGTTGTGTGTCACACAGCGCCGAAACCAAACCTGCAACGGCGCCAGAGAAAGCCCCGGCCACGCAGGCGACGAATCTCCAGCAGCGTGATCTGGCTGACGGCCTGTACGAAATGGCGCTGGCCCCGAAAGGTGACGCGCTTTACGTTGCCAGCGCAGAAGGCTTCAAGGATGTACAGGGCGGGATGGTCTACAAGCTCGATCCGAAAACCCTGAAAACCATCGGCGCGACCCACACCGACCTGAAAAACTTCGGCATGGCCATCAGCCCGGCGGGTGACACGCTGTACGTGACTAACTCGCTGGACGGCGGCGTGAGCGCCATCAATACCGCCGACGGTAAAGTCAAAGCGCGCGTGATGTTTAAAGAGCGCAACAAAGAGGGCTTCCCGTACGGCGCGCGTCAGGTGCTGCTGCTTGATGGCAAGCTCTACATCGGCGGCGTGGCCGATCCGGGCGTCATCTGGGTGGTAGATGCGAAGACCATGAAGCTGACGAAAACCATTCAGAACGCCGGCAAGTGGGTGACCGGTCTGCTCTACTCTGAGCAAACCCAGCGCCTGTACGTGGCGAACGGCGGCGGTGAAGTGCTGGTGGTTAACCCGCGTACCAACCGCATCGAGAAACGCTGGAAGCCGCTGGGCGAGAAAGAAGCTCTGCTGCTGAACTTCGCCGAAGATACGGCTACCGGTCGCCTGTTCGTTACCGACAGCTCGAAAGCGAAAACCACGCTGGTGCTGGATATTCGCACCGGGGACGTGATCAAAAAGCTGCCGGTCGGCGACTCGCTGGCGGTGAAATTCAACGCGAAGCGCCACGAGATCTACATCACCCAGCGTGATGCCGGGAAAGTGCTGAGCCTTGATGCCACCACCTACGCGGTGAAAAACAGCTGGAGCCTGCCGCCGCATCCGAACAGCCTGCTGCTCTCTGACGACGGCCAGACGCTGTTTGTCACCGTGAAGCAGTCCTTCAACAAGGACCACTCCACAAACGGCCCGGACAACATCGTGCGCATCGATCTCAACAAGTAAGCGCACCGGGTTGAACAGGGGAGGCTAACGCCTCCCCTTTTTTTATGCCTGTGGGACGGCGAGGTGGCGAGTGCGCAGCGCACTCAGTGGCGGAAAACGGCAAAAAAAAAGAGCAGCCCGCAGGCTGCTCTGGTAGGTTGCGCGACACATTACTCTTTAATGTCCGGGTGCTGCTGCACCAGGCGCGTACGCTTCTCCTGAAGCTCGGCGATTTCGCGGTCGAGATCTTCAATTTTGTTCTCGATGTTGTCGTGATGCTCCTGCAGGATCTCACGCGCTTCCGCCAGGTCAGAGGCGGCAGGCGTCGCGCCTTTCAGCGGCAGGTTAGCCGTCTCTTTCATGGTCACGCCGGTGATGAGACCGATAACCGCAATCACCATCAGATAGTAGGCCGGCATCATCAGGTTACCGCTGCTCTCCACCAGCCAGGCGGCCAGCGTCGGGGTCAGACCGGCAATCAGTACCGAGATGTTAAAGGCGCTTGCCAGCGCGCTGTAGCGGATGTGCGTCGGGAACATCGCCGGCAGCGTGGAAGCCATCACCCCGGTAAAGGAGTTCAGGATCACCGCCAGCAGCAGCAGACCGGCGAAAATCAGCCCCAGCACGTCACTGTTGATCATGATGAACGCCGGGATGGCGAAGATAAGCAGCGCGATACTGCCGATGATCACAAACGGACGGCGGCCAAAACGGTCGCTCAGCAGACCCATAATCGGCTGTACAAACAGCATACCGATCATGATGGCGATGATAATCAGCACCCCATGATCTTCCGAGTAGTGCAGGTTATGCGACAGGTAGCTCGGCATGTAGGTGAGCAGCATGTAGTAGGTGACGTTGGTGGCAATCACCAGACCGATACAGGTCAGCAGGCTGCGCCAGTGCTTAGTAGCAATCTCTTTGAACGACACTTTCGGGCCGTGCTGCAGGCCTTCGCGATCGCCCTGCTCCAGCTTATCCACGTGCTGCTGGAACGCCGGAGTCTCTTCCAGCGCGTGACGCAGGTAAAGCCCGATGATACCCAGCGGCAGCGCCAGGAAGAACGGGATACGCCAGCCCCAGTCGAGGAAGTTGTTCTCGCCGACGACTGCGGAAAGCAGCACCACCACGCCCGCACCCAGTACGAAGCCGGCAATAGAGCCGAAGTCGAGCCAGCTACCCATAAAGCCGCGCTTACGGTCCGGGGAGTACTCCGCCACAAAGATGGAGGCACCGGTATATTCACCGCCGACCGAGAAGCCCTGCGCCATCTTACACAGCAGCAGCAGGATGGGTGCCCAGATGCCGATAGAGGCGTAGGACGGTATCAGGCCGATACAGAAGGTACTGACCGACATGATAATAATGGTGATGGACAGTATTTTCTGACGACCGTACTTATCGCCGAGCATACCGAAGAACAGGCCACCCAGCGGGCGGATAAGGAATGGAACGGAGAACGTACCGAGGGCGGCGATCATCTGCACGCTGGGGTCAGCATCCGGGAAGAACACTTTCCCGAGGGCATAGGCTACGAATCCGTATACGCCGAAGTCAAACCACTCCATCGCGTTACCCAGCGAGGCGGCGGTGATGGCTTTGCGGAGTTTGCTATCATCAATGATGGTTACGTCGCCGAGCGTAATCGGCTGAACCTTCTTCCTTCTTAATTTCATTTATTATCCTCTATCAGTCGCTTCATGCTTGCCGGAAAGCCAGAAATAACGATGCGCAAAAGGATCTGGCGCACTGAAGAAATTTTATTTTTTTAGGCCTGAGTCGCGGCCATGTCGCTTAACTTCAAGCGTAGCAGGTTTGCAATCTCTGGCTGGTCATATAACGCGCAATGGCGCAGAGGGCGGGGGAATTCTGGGGGTAATAAGGTGCCTTTCTGGCCGGCCGCGCGGTCATTTGACGGTCACTACCCTACCAGCGTTTCAAAAAGTGATCAACTTCACATTATTTTGCATGACTTTACCTGGCACCGGACAAATATCATTTTCAGGCTAATTGACCCGAATAAATTCGGGGTTTTAACGCCTCGTCTGGTAGAAAGTTCTTATCGTCTTACGAGACGTTTTCCACATTATTAGCGACGTCATTATTCACCTGCAAAGCGATTTTCCTCACAGTTAATTACAAGCCTTTTACAATACTTTTTCCTCTTAAAGCACCCCGAGATTATTCATCTCAATTATGTGATCAAGATAACTAAAACAGCGTTTCATTATCATTGAATCAATATTCCAAAGACTTCATGATATTCCCATCAAACAGCATTCAGGAGCGGAAACCTTTCTCACATCCTGTTAACTGAACGCCAGATGCACGCTGCAGGCCTACCGCAACGCCCTCAGCGACACATACAAATAACACTTTGAAAAATATCAATTTTTCATTGCAGGATTCTTTTGTCTTTTACTTGCCGCAATGCCAGGCAGAAAGTGAGGTTCGTGTATGAAAATCAAAGCGACTATGGAGCGTATCCCTGGCGGGATGATGCTTATTCCTCTGTTACTCGGCGCAATGCTCAATACCTTTGCCCCGGAAACCGGAAATTATTTCGGCTCATTCACTAAAGGAATGATTACCGGTACGGTACCAATCCTTGCCGTGTGGTTCTTCTGTATCGGGGCGTCGATTGACCTGCGCGCCACCGGTACAGTACTGCGTAAATCCGGCACCCTGGTGCTGACCAAAATCGCCGTAGCCTGGCTGGTGGCGATGATTGCCGCCTCCTTTATTCCGGACACCGGCATTCAGACCGGCTTCTTCGCAGGACTCTCAGTGCTGGCGATCGTTTCCGCGATGGACATGACCAACGGCGGTCTGTACGCCAGCCTGATGAACCAGTACGGCACGAAAGAAGAGTCCGGGGCGTTCGTTCTGATGTCGCTGGAATCCGGCCCGCTGATGACCATGGTGATCCTGGGTTCTGCCGGCCTCGCGTCCTTCGAACCGCATCACTTTATCGGGGCTGTCCTGCCGTTCCTGATCGGCTTCACACTCGGTAACCTCGACCACGATCTGCGCGCGTTCTTCAGCAAAGCCACGCCAACCCTGATCCCGTTCTTCGGTTTTGCGCTGGGTAACACCATCAACCTGAACGTGATTCTGGACACCGGCCTGCTGGGTATCGTCCTGGGTCTGGCGGTCATCGTTATCACCGGTATCCCGCTGATTCTGGCCGACAAATTCATCGGCGGCGGTAACGGTACGGCGGGTGTTGCGGCCTCTTCTGCCGCCGGCGCGGCGGTTGCTAACCCGGTAATCATCGCTCAGATTAACCCGGCGTTTGAACCGGTTGCCGCTTCCGCTACCGCGCTTGTCGCCGCCAGCGTGATCGTCACCGCGATTCTGGTGCCAATCATCACCGCGCTGTATGCCAAATACATTGGTAAACCTGAGGTCTACCACAAAGAGCAGGTTGTAGAGCCGGAGCGCTCAACGCAGCCGTAACATCCCGGCAGGAAATCCAGTCACGCCCCCGCCCCGCTCATCCGGTGCGGGGGCGTTCTGCTTTTCGCGTCAGCCTTCGCTGAACAGCTCCTCCACCAAGGCATCCACTAACCGGGCGGCGGAACAGAGCCTCGGCATACCCAGCGCCACGCTCTGCCAGGTTTGCGTGACCGAGCGGCTCACCGGGTGGTGCTCCCCGTCGCTCCACGCGCCGAGCCAGCTCAGGGTATCTTTATAATCCATCAGTCCTGCCGAAGACGGTGTCGACAGCCACCGGGAATAGAAGTGGCGGGTGCGAGGGGCGGCGTCCACGCTGGTCGCCAGCAGGCCCGTCGCCCGCTCCCGCAGCATCTCTTTGAGGCGCACGCGCTCATGCGGAGCACTCAGCCGCATCGCATCGCCAAACGGTCCCCAGCGCAGCTCTTCCAGCGCAATATAGCAGCGTCCTGCCGGAGACCAGGCCGCGAACTCTCCGCTGCGCCAGCGATACAGCGTCTTTTCGGCATGAGTCCAGGCCTCCTGCACCATGTCGCGCTGGCGCAGAAAAGCCTCACGCCGCGCCAGCCGCTCGCGACACTGGCGCAGCACGTTGCCCATTGCCAGCTGTATATTGCCGGTCTGATTGCCGCACACCACCGCCAGTCGGGTACTCATATGCAGCAGCGCCAGCTGTCCGGGGGACCAGAGGTGCATCAGCTGCTCCAGCCACGCCAGCCGCAGATCGGCGCGCGTAGCCAGCATGTCCGGCAGCGCCCAGGGCGGTTGCTGGCTGCGGGCAATCATCTCCTGCTGTAACCGCTCGCGAAACGGGTCCAGGAGCGGACAGGCGTGCCGGGTGGTATCCAGGCTGTCGGCCAGATCGGTCATAAACCGGGCGGGCAGGCACGTCAGCACCCGGCCAGGCCCCTCAAGTAACGGGCGGCTCATGGCAGCGGCTCCGCAAACAGCGTCTGAATATCGTCGCGCAACAGCCGCGCATCCTCCTGCAGCCAGGCAATGGATGCCGTGCAGCGCTGAAGCTGGCGCTCAAGCGTCTGAAGCTGTGCTTCGCTCTGCTGCCGCGCCGCGAGACTCTGGCGCAGCGTGGCGTCGATATCGCCCAGCACGCGGGTAAAATCCGCGAAAAAGGTCGTCAGGCCAGCGCCAACCGAACCGTTGATTTGCGTGGTGACGGCATAGTTGAGGCGGTCGCCAAACTGATTGATATGCGCCAGCAGGCTCTGCTTGAGGTTATCGAGATCGATAAAGTAGTGGGTGCGTGTGGCAACCGCATCCTCCCAGCCCCAGTCGCTGCTGTTAAGCCAGCGCGCCATGGTGCCGCGCATTCCGCCCGCCCGGCGCGGTGTGGCAACGGGGATATCCTGCGGGGCCACGGCATTGTGAAACAGCTGCTGCACGTCCAGATGCAACGCCGCCGCCTGAAACGCCGGCAGCACGATACGCGTACGAAAACCGGCATCCTGTAACCCGTCGGAGACCCGCTGCTGAACCGGTGCCAGCGCGTCGTGCAGAATGCGCGACAGGTTGCCTTCCAGCGCTGGCAGCAATCCTGCCAGTTCACGGCTCAGGCGCTCCTGACCGCGGTGCAGAATGAGTTCGCAGGCAGAACGGATGGCCTGCATCATCAGGCGGGCATCATCCTCATTCTCCATCGTCAGGCGGCTGCTATAGGGGATAAAATCCCGACGCCGGGCCTGCGGCATCTCCAGCGGGTCGGGCCGCCCGGTCTGCGGCAGCATGCCTTCGCTGAAGTAAAACTCCACGTCGCGACTCAGGTGCAGCTGCTGATTATTGACGCAGGCGGCTACGGTTTCCAGAGTGCGTACCACCTCCTGCTGAACGGCCTCTTCGATGCCTTGCTGGCTGTGAGCCAGCATCTGACGATCGTGCTCCAGCCCGGCGATATTGTGCGCCAGCGCCTCGCTGGCCACGTTCAGCCCCTGGCAGCGAAACGCCAGATAGTCGCGGGTGCGCTGCGCATAGTTCAGCAGCTTATGGGAAGCAGAGCGCAGCGCGTAAAGCGAGGCGCTGGCGTGAGCGGCATGCAGAATGGTCGTTACGGGCTGCTCGAACAGCGAATCCTCCCACAGCAGATCGGCGGCCTGACGCAGCGCAGCGCTGTCGGCCAGATCCGCATTACGCCAGCGTCGTCCCAGCGCCGCCTCGGCAAAATCCTGTACCCAGCGCTGCTCGGCGGGATCTGGCAAGCGGCCGCGCTGCGCTAATTCGTCCCGCGCCCGGTTCGCCAGATAACCCCACATCGAGGAGACCGGGAAAATGTGCTCCGGCTGGATATCGCCTTTCATCAGGGTGCCGGAGATCAGCGCCCGGACCTGATCTTCATCATCGCTGTTGCGATCCTTTTGATCGAACTTATTCACCAGCGCATACAGCGGCACCCCATTGCCAACGGCGGAAATAGCGCGACGCACCTCTTCATCCGAGACCGACTTGAGCTGGGTGTAATCCATCACCGCCAGCACCGCCGAGGCCCGCGCCAGCTGCTCGCTCAGCATCTGCTGCAGATGCGGCTGCCCCGCCTCGTTCGGCCCCGGCGTATCCAGCAGCGTCAGCTGCCCGTGCCCTTGTGCCAGCCCGGCCAGATGAATAAATTCCACTTCGATAAAAGGAACATGATCAATGGCAGCGTAAGCGCTGAAGGGGAACGCCACGCCGAGCACTTTCGACAGCCGCACCAGGTCATTAAGGCTTTTCAGACAGTGAAAGATCGGCTGCGAGCCGAGATAGTGTTTTTCGAAATGGGTGCCCTGCTCAATGCGCTCAAGCAGCGCGGCCATATCCCGATCGAGCTCGACGTGCTGGGCCAGCAGATCGCGGGAAAAGTGTTGCAGCTGCTGCTGCAGTTCACCCATCAGCGCTTCGATAGGCGCGACGTGGGGAAAATGCAGCACCGGCTGTTTCTGGCCGGGTGTGTGGCGGATCAACGTCGGCAGCGCGGTCATCGGCCGGTTGCGATTGGGCAGCACCTCTTTACCAACAATGGCATTGATCGTGGTTGATTTCCCGGCTTTCATGGTGCCGACGATAGCCAGCACCATCTCCTGACGGGTAATTTTTCGCAGCTCGTTTTGCAGCGTCTCCTGCTGATCCTCTATGCCTTGCTGACTGAAATGCAGCGGCAGCACGGAAGCCCCGGAGGAGTCCTGATGCAGAGCGGCGAACGGCACGTTTTGCAGCGCCTGAAGATGTTGTAATGCCAGCTGCAGGAGACGCTCGGCCTCCTGATTAAGTTCAAAAACTGTCTGTGTGTGCATGAAAAAATCTTTCCTTAACACAAATTATCTAGCTTTTATTAGAGTCTTATAGTTTTAATAATGAGATAACAGCTTTTATAATTACGTGAGGAAAACATATAACTGATAACTGCCCGCTTGCGTGTTATTGCGCATAACGTGTCGGAGCAGAAGTGTGGCACAGAATTATCAGGGGAAATAATCCCTGATACGCAAGGCCTCATCATTGTCATGATTCAGGAAAAAGAAAAACGCACGCAATTATACTAAATTGCGCCGGAGATCGTTAAGCATTTATCCGCAGGCAAATTACATGAGCGCCTGGCAGAAGAAAAGAAAAAAGAGTCATTAAAGGGTAATAAGGTTAACAGTAGCATTTATCCGGAATAAAAGCCGATATATGCCTCGCACTCCTGCATTTAATCTCAGGCATCATAATCGTCTCAGAATCGCCCCCGCACTAACAAGTGCAGGGCAAAATAGTCCCTTTTTTTGCATGGATTTGCTGTACAATAGCGTTCTTTTGCGGCGCATGTGCATTTCAACGGGTGAGATGACTGTTTTGCGCAGCGTATTCATTTAGCGAGGTTTTTAACATGGAACTGCCCCACTGCCCGAACTGTAACGGTGAGTACACCTACGAGGATAACGGCATGTATATCTGCCCTGAGTGCGCCCACGAATGGCAGGATGCACCGGCAGAAACCGGCAGCGATGCGCTTGTCGTCAGGGATGCAAACGGTAATCTGCTGGCCGATGGCGACAGCGTTACCGTAGTAAAAGATTTAAAAGTCAAAGGTAGCTCTTCCATGCTGAAAATCGGCACAAAAGTGAAGAATATCCGCCTTGTAGAGGGCGATCATAACATTGACTGCAAAATTGATGGTTTTGGCCCGATGAAACTCAAATCCGAGTTCGTGAAAAAGAACTGAGTCAGGCCAGCACCCTTGTATCCGTGCCCCACTGCGTACTGCGCAGGGGGCATTTTTTATTTTACCGTTCAGCGCATGCCGCATTATTTACGCCTGCGCCTGCGGCGTGTTGCCTGGCGTTCACGCTGCGCATTCCATTGGCTGCTGCGGTGCGCTTCATCCTGCGCCCTTTCCGCCTGCGGGCCGGGCAAACGTGACGTCAGCGCAGTGAGCTTATATTTATATTTCTCACTGGCGATAAATAAACTGTGAATTAACAGAAGGCGTGCGCAGATTTAATTTCGAATATAGAGTGTTAAATTATTAAATGAAAAGGCTGGGTTTTTTATTTTATCTGTGGTTAACTATTAGCCTCGCAACGCCCTTCAGCAAATCATCTTTAAAATCAACGATATAAAGCACACCTAAACTCATATTAAGCACTACTTAAATTAGCCACTGCCAATTTATTGCGCATATCTCGCTCATCTTTCAAAAAAACGATCGGCATCACTATTTAGCGTTAAAGCAAATTTACTTTCAGCCGAAACTTATATCGGGCCTTCTTCGGCAATTCCTATTTTTCAGGCAGGTAAAAAATGCGCAGCGCTTCTTATGTAACCGATACAGAATATATTCTTGAAGATAATGCGACATTGATGTCCACCACGGATACCCAAAGTTATATTACCTACACCAATGACAGCTTCATTGCCGCGAGCGGTTTTACCAGTGATGAACTCATCAACCATCCGCACAATCTGGTGCGCCACCCGGATATGCCGCGTCAGGTGTTTGCCGATATGTGGGCCACTTTGAAACAGGGTGAACCCTGGACCGGCCTGGTAAAGAACCGACGCAAAAACGGCGACTATTACTGGGTTCGCGCCAATGCCGTGCCTATTGTGCGCAATAACCAGACCATCGGTTACATGTCGATTCGCACTAAAGCCAGCGCCCGGGAAACCGCCGAGGCTCAGCGCCTCTACGACGCCATGAACAACAACACCCTGAAGGGGTACGTCTTTCACCGTGGCCTGCTGGTGCGCAAGGGGTTCGGGCGCGTCTTCAGCCTGCTGAAAACCATGCCGCTACGCTGGCGGGTGCGCACGCCGCTGCTGCTGATCCAGCCGCTGATGGCGCTGCTGTTGTGGTGGATGGCGCTGCCGCTGGCCCAGGCCGCGACATTATTCGGCGTTACCGCCCTGCTGAGCCTGCTGGCCGACCTGTGGCTGGAGTGGCAGGTCTCCCGCCCGGTGGAACGCCTGTGCAAACAGGCGCTGAACGTAGCCACCGGCGCCAGCCACAGCGTGGAGCATCTCCAGCGAGCTGATGAGATTGGTATTACGCTGCGCGCCATCAGTCAGTCCGGGCTGATGTTCCGCTGGCTGGTAAACGATGTCAGCAGTCAGGTGGTGAACGTGCGCAACGGCAGCGAGGCGCTGGCGCAGGGGAATGACGATCTTAACGAGCGTACCCGCCAGACCGCGGCCAACGTACAGCAGACGCTGGAAACCATGACCCATCTCGCAGGCAGCGTGCAGGACAACACCAACACCGCCAGCGAAGCGGATAAGCTGTCCAAAGCGGCCAGCTCGGCGGCCATCAACGGTGGCGCGGCGATGGAAACGGTGATCGCGACGATGACGCAGATTGCCAGCAGCACGCGGGAGATCGGCAGCATTACCTCACTCATCGACAGCATCGCCTTCCAGACCAATATCCTGGCGCTCAATGCGGCGGTGGAAGCGGCGCGCGCCGGGGAACAGGGTAAAGGTTTCGCCGTGGTGGCCGGGGAAGTACGCAGCCTCGCCAGCCGCAGCGCCACCGCCGCCAGCGATATTCGCCGTCTGATTGAGGCCAGCGAAGGCAAAGTGGAGTCCGGCGCAGTGCACGTCCAGGAAGCCGGCCGTACCATGGGCGATATCGTGCAGCAGGTGAAAAACGTCACCCAGCTGATCGGCCAGATCAGCGCCGCTACGGTACACCAGGCCCAGGGGCTGAGCGAGCTGACCCGCGCGGTAGACGAACTGGACGACATCACCCAGCAGAATGCGGAGCTGGTGCTTGCCGGAACGAAAACGTCCGCCACGGTGAAGCAGCAGGCTACGCGTCTGGTGGATGCGGTGGCCGTGTTCCGCTAGAGATTAGGGGAGATTCGGACAGCAGGCAATCCGCATCCTCCCCCGCTCTGCTACAGTCAGAAATCAGGTTTAGCGTAAGGCTACGACTATTTGACGAAGGAGGAACCATGCCCGACTGTGATTTACGCCTCGCCACTCTCGACGATGCCGATACGGTTTACGCCCTGATCTGCGACCTCAAAGAGCAGGAGCTCGATCGCCAGGCGTTCAATATCGGCTATGCCGCCAATCTTCAGGATCACAATCGTCGCTATCTGCTGGCGTTTCTGAATGACCATCCGGTGGGGCTGCTTGGGCTGCACATGCAGTTTCACCTGCACCACGTGAACTGGATCGGCGAGATTCAGGAGCTGGTGGTTACGCCATCAGCCCGCGGGCAGGGCGTAGGTAAACAGCTGCTGGCATGGGCGCAGGAGCAGGCGCGCGAAGCGGGTGCTGAGCTGACGGAGTTGTCTACCGGTGTGGCGCGTAAAGAGGCGCACCGTTTTTATGAACGTGAAGGCTATCAGCAGACCCATTTCCGTTTTACCCGGCCGCTACAGCTATAAAGGAAGGCGTCTGAAAAGGCGCACCGCCTGCGCAATGGCTGGCGGTGCGTAAGGCGGGTTAGTTTCCGGCGGTTTTATCAAACTTGCCGAACAGCTCGCGTTCGTAAGCCTGGGCTTTTTCCGCGTCGAACTTGTTCTCCCACTTGGCGATCACCAGTACCGCCAGCGCGTTACCTACCACGTTCAGAGCGGTACGTGCCATATCAAGGATGCGGTCGACACCGGCGATAAACGCCAGACCTTCCAGCGGAATACCGACGCTGCCCAGCGTCGCCAGCAGCACCACGAAGGAGACGCCCGGCACGCCAGCGATGCCCTTTGAGGTGACCATCAGCGTCAGCACCAGAATGATCTCCTGGCTCAGCGACAGTTCAATGCCGTAGAGCTGGGCGATGAAGATCGCCGCGATGCTCTGGTAGAGCGTGGAGCCGTCGAGGTTAAACGAGTAGCCGGTCGGCACCACGAAGCTGGTGATGGCCGGTGGCGCACCGTAGGCTTCCATCTTCTGAATAATACGCGGCAGCACGCTCTCGGAGCTGGCGGTGGAGTAGGCCAGGATCAGCTCGTCTTTCAGGATGCGGATCAGCGTCATCACGCGCAGTTTGCACATGCGAGCCACGGCACCCAGCACCACCAGCGCAAAGAACAGGATCGCCACGTACACCAGAATCACCAGCTTGGCGAGCGGCCACAGCGAGGCGAAACCGAAGTTAGCCACGGTCACGGAAATCAGCGCAAACACCCCGACCGGCGCATAGCGCATGATCATGTGGGTCACTTTGAACATGGTTTCGGACACGGAGCGGAACACCGTGACCAGCGGTTCACGCTGGGCGGACGGCAGCGACGACAGTCCGAGACCGAACAGCACCGAGAAGAAGATAATCGGCAGCATGTCGCCCTTCGCCATCGAGGCGAAAATGTTGGTCGGCACCAGCGAGAGAATGGTTCCCATCAAACCGTGGGCGTGGCTCTGCACTTCTTCCGTGGTGTGCTGGTATTTCGAAATATCCACGCTCGCCAGCTGGGACATATCAATCCCGCTGCCTGGCTGAAACACATTCGCCAGCGTAATGCCCAGCACAATGGCAACCGTCGTGATCACTTCGAAATAGATAATGGTTTTTGCGCCGATACGCCCGAGCTGCTTAGCGTCACCAACGCCGGCAATGCCCACCACCAGGGTAGAAATAACAATTGGCACCACGATCATTTTGATCAGGTGAATAAAAATATCGCCGGCAGGCGACAGCAGATTTGTTACCAGCCATTCGCGGCTGTCGGTCTGGTAATGCAGAAAGCTCCCCAGGAGGATACCCAGCACCAGGGCC
Organism: Siccibacter colletis; assembly: GCF_025914095.1. Classification (NCBI taxonomy): domain Bacteria; kingdom Pseudomonadati; phylum Pseudomonadota; class Gammaproteobacteria; order Enterobacterales; family Enterobacteriaceae; genus Siccibacter; species Siccibacter colletis. The sequence goes on from NZ_CP074352.1 coordinate 3,671,847, forward strand.
AGCAAAATCTGCCAGGCCAGGCTGACTTTCATATTCTTCATAAACGCAATTTCCTGAATCAAATCGTCACGCCCCCGTGCCCTGCGTGTCCGCAGAGGAACGACACTTTCTGAATGGGGGAGTAACCAGGCTATGTTATGTGGGATTTTTGATGCGCGTAATCAGTACCATTTGCACGGCATGCTGCGCAACCCTTTAAGAACAGGGCATTTCACTGATTTTTTATTTTAAAACGCGAGTTTATATCCATGTCGTGCCATAACTAATTGTTATGATTTGTGTTTATTTTGCGTTTCCCTCAATAATTCCTGCTGATAACTATTTCTCTTCAAAGATTCAGTTGCTGAATTTTCATACGATTCAGACATAGCGTGATCTGTCGCGCAAATAGTAAACAAAGCTCGTGGCACCTTCCGCAATTAACGTTTACGTGACATATCATTAACATCTTACAAGGAGAAAAATAGCCATGAGCCAAATCCGCAAACACCCTATTCCCGCAAATATTGCGGAACACTGCCTGATCTCTCCGGAGCAATACGCGGCGAAATACCAGCATTCAATCGACGATCCTGACGCATTCTGGGGGGAAGAGGGAAAGATCCTCGACTGGATTAAGCCCTACAGTCAGGTGAAAAACACCTCCTTCGCCCCCGGTAACGTCTCGATTAAATGGTATGAAGACGGCACGCTGAATCTGGCGGCGAACTGCCTCGATCGCCATCTGCATGACCACGGCGATCGCGTTGCCATCATCTGGGAGGGCGACGACGCCAGCCAGAGCAAAAACATCACCTACCGTGAACTGCACCGGGACGTCTGCCGCTTCGCCAACACCCTGACCGACCTTGGCATCAAAAAGGGCGATGTGGTCGCCATCTATATGCCGATGGTGCCGGAAGCCGCCGTGGCGATGCTGGCCTGCGCCCGCATTGGCGCGGTGCACTCGGTGATTTTCGGCGGCTTTTCGCCGGAAGCCGTCGCCGGGCGCATCATCGACTCCAGCTCGCGCCTGGTGATCACCGCCGATGAAGGCGTGCGCGCCGGACGCAGCATCCCGCTGAAAAAGAACGTGGACGATGCGCTGAAAAACCCGAACGTCACCACCGTGGAACACGTGGTGGTGTTCAGACGCACCGGGGGCGATATCGCCTGGCAGGAAGGACGCGATCTGTGGTGGCATGAGCTTAATGAGAAAGCCAACAGCCACCACCAGCCGGTTGAGGTAAATGCCGAAGATCCGCTGTTCATCCTCTATACCTCTGGCTCCACCGGTAAACCGAAAGGGGTGCTGCATACCACCGGCGGTTATCTGGTGTATGCCGCTACCACCTTCAAATACGTCTTCGACTACCATCCGGGCGACATCTACTGGTGTACCGCCGATGTGGGCTGGGTCACCGGCCACAGCTATCTGCTGTACGGCCCGCTGGCCTGCGGGGCCACCACCCTGATGTTCGAGGGCGTACCGAACTGGCCAACCCCGGCGCGTATGGCTCAGGTGGTGGACAAGCATAAGGTCAACATTCTCTATACCGCCCCGACAGCAATTCGCGCCCTGATGGCGGAAGGCGATAAGGCTATCGAAGGCACCGACCGCACGTCGCTGCGCATTCTTGGGTCCGTGGGCGAACCGATTAACCCGGAAGCCTGGGAGTGGTACTGGAAGAAAATCGGGAACGAGAGCTGCCCGGTGATGGATACCTGGTGGCAGACCGAAACCGGCGGCTTCATGATCACCCCGATGCCGGGTGCTACCGAGCTGAAAGCCGGCTCGGCGACGCGTCCGTTCTTTGGTGTGCAGCCGGCGCTGGTGGATAACGAAGGTCATCCGCAGGAAGGGGCCACCGAGGGCAATCTGGTGATCACCGACTCCTGGCCGGGCCAGGCGCGCACCCTGTTTGGCGATCACGAGCGCTTCGAGCAGACCTACTTCTCCACCTTTAAAAACATGTACTTCAGCGGCGACGGCGCGCGCCGCGATGAAGATGGCTACTACTGGATCACCGGGCGCGTGGATGACGTGCTGAACGTCTCAGGTCACCGTCTCGGCACCGCCGAGATTGAATCGGCCCTGGTATCGCATCCGAAAATTGCCGAAGCGGCGGTGGTGGGTATTCCACATAACATCAAAGGCCAGGCGATCTACGCCTACGTGACGCTCAATCACGGCGAGGAGCCGACACCGGAGCTGTATGCCGAAGTGCGTAACTGGGTACGTAAAGAGATTGGCCCGCTGGCGACGCCGGACGTGCTGCACTGGACCGACTCCCTGCCGAAAACCCGCTCCGGGAAGATCATGCGCCGCATCCTGCGCAAAATCGCCGCCGGGGATACCAGTAACTTTGGTGATACCTCGACGCTGGCCGATCCTGGCGTGGTAGAGAAACTGCTTGAGGAGAAACAGAGCATCGCCATGCCGTCGTAACACCGTTTTCCTCCCCCACTTCGGGGGAGCGTATCCTCACCCTAACCCTCTCCCAGCCGGAGAGGGAATAATAAAAACCTGTCTCACCTCTGGAGATGCTGTGATGAATGACCCCATTTATCAGCGGATAGAACAAAGTGCGCATTTTAAGGAGTTAGTGCATAAGCGGCAGCGCTTCGCGACCATCCTGTCGCTGATCGTGCTGGTTATCTATATCTGCTTCATTATGCTCATCGCCTTCGCGCCGGGCTGGCTCGGCACGCCGCTGCATGCCGGCACCAGCGTTACGCGCGGCATACCCATCGGCGTCGGCGTGATCCTGATTTCATTCTTACTTACCGGCGTCTATGTCTGGCGCGCCAACGGTGAGTTCGATCGGCTGAATAACGCGGTGATCCGCGAGGTGAAATCATGAAACGACTTCTGACGGCGCTTGCCGCCATGCTGCCTTTCGCCTCGCACGCCGCCGATGCCCTGACCGGCGTGGTGGAGCGCCAGCCCACGAACTGGCAGGCGATTGGCATGTTTGTGGTGTTCGTGGCCTTCACGCTGGGTATCACGTACTGGGCGTCGAAACGGACCCGCACCCGCAGCGATTATTACACCGCCGGGGGCAACATCACCGGTTTCCAGAACGGCCTGGCAATCGCCGGGGATTACATGTCCGCCGCGTCTTTCCTCGGCATCTCAGCGTTGGTATTCACCTCCGGCTACGACGGGCTGATCTACTCCCTCGGCTTCCTGGTAGGCTGGCCAATTATTCTGTTCCTGATTGCGGAACGCCTGCGTAATCTCGGGCGCTACACCTTCGCCGACGTGGCGTCGTACCGCCTGAAGCAGAAACCGATCCGTATGCTGTCGGCCTGTGGCTCGCTGGTGGTGGTGGCGCTCTATCTCATCGCCCAGATGGTGGGTGCCGGGAAGCTTATCGAGCTGCTGTTCGGCCTCAACTACCATATCGCGGTGGTGCTGGTCGGGGTGCTGATGGTGATGTACGTCCTGTTCGGCGGCATGCTGGCGACCACCTGGGTGCAGATCATCAAAGCGGTGCTGCTGCTGTTTGGGGCCAGCTTCATGGCGTTTATGGTCATGAAGCACGTCGGCTTCAGCTTCAGCAACCTGTTCAGCGAGGCGATGGCGGTGCACCCGAAAGGCGCAGCGATCATGAGTCCGGGCGGGCTGGTGAAGGACCCGATTTCGGCCCTGTCGCTGGGGCTCGGCCTGATGTTCGGTACCGCCGGGCTGCCGCATATTCTGATGCGCTTCTTTACCGTGTCCGATGCGCGTGAAGCGCGCAAAAGCGTGTTCTATGCGACCGGCTTTATGGGCTACTTCTACATCCTGACCTTTATTATCGGCTTTGGCGCCATCATGCTGGTCGGCGCGAACCCGGCGTTTAAAGATGCGGCGGGCGCGCTTATCGGCGGCAACAACATGGCGGCGGTCCATCTGGCGAATGCCGTAGGCGGCAACCTGTTCCTCGGCTTCATTTCTGCCGTGGCGTTCGCGACGATTCTGGCGGTGGTGGCGGGTCTGACGCTGGCGGGCGCATCGGCGGTATCGCACGATCTCTATGCCAACGTGTTCCGCCGCGGCGCCAGCGAGCGCGACGAGCTACGGGTGTCGAAGATAACCGTACTGGTGCTGGGCGTGATTGCTATTCTGCTGGGCATTCTGTTCGAGAATCAGAACATCGCCTTTATGGTGGGGCTGGCCTTCTCGATTGCGGCGAGCTGCAACTTCCCGATCATTCTGCTCTCCATGTACTGGTCGAAGCTGACCACGCGCGGCGCAATGATTGGCGGCTGGCTGGGGCTGCTGACGGCGGTGATCCTGATGGTGCTCGGCCCGACAATCTGGGTGCAGATCCTCGGCCATGCCGCACCGGTGTTCCCGTATGAGTACCCGGCGCTGTTCTCGATTGCGGTGGCGTTTATCGGCATCTGGGTGTTCTCCATTACCGATAACAGCGCGGAAGGCCTGCGCGAGCGCGAGCAGTTCCGTGCGCAGTTTATTCGTTCCCAGACCGGGATCGGCATTGAGCAGGGCCGCGCCCACTAAGTGACACTCCCGGCCTTCCCCGGCCGGGAATTTTTACTCCGCCTGCGTGCTACCGTACTGGAAGGTTTCGTAACGGTAGCCGTAGTGCGTATCCGGCTCGATACCGTTCAGCACCGCACCAAACAGCGGTACGCCATTACCTTCAAACCGCTTCACCGCCAGCGCAAACTCCTGCTGCGACTCCTTGTTGTAACCCGCCACCAGAAGAACGCGTCCGGCCTGTTTGCCGAGGATCACCGCATCGGTAATCGGCAGCACCGGCGGCGTATCGATAATCACGTAGTCAAACTGGCTACTGGCCCAGCGCAGACCGTCAGCCAGCGCGCTGTGCATCAATAGCTCAGAGGAGCGATTCACGTACTGCCCGCACGGCAGCACCTTCATGCCTTGCTCCGGCCCGTCGCGCAGCACATCCTGAAACGATGCGCGGCCATTCAACACCTCAGACAGCCCCGGTTTTTGCGGGCAGGACAGCAGATGATGCTGGGTGCCACAGCGCAGGTCGGCGTCGATCAGCAACACGCGCTTGTTCGCCTGAGCAAGTACAACGGCCAGATTGCTGGCGACAAAGGATTTACCCACGCCTGTGGTGGCGCTGGATACCGCAATAATCGCGTCCGTTTTTCGCGCCAGGCCAAGGGTAATGCTGGTGCGTAAATTACGGATGGCTTCGACGGAAACATCGGTTGAATTCTCTTTCGCCAGCAGCGTGCGCGAACGCACCTGTAACTTCCGGGAGATTTTTTGATTTTGCTGTTTCAGCCATTTGCTCACCGGCACCATCGCCAGCACCTCTACACCGCTCTCTTCGATATCGGCAGCAGAGCGTAACCCGTTGCGCATCGCCTTTTTAAACAGCACCCAGCCGCAGGATGCCATCAGCCCGAGCAGCATGCCCATGATGCACAGCAGCGATTTCTTCGGTGCCACAGGACGCGTTTCCGCCACCGCCGGGTCAACGATGCGCGCATTATTTACCGTGCTGGCCTTCATGATCTGCAGCTCCTGACGCCGGGTCAGCATCTGGGTGTAGATCTCCTGGTTGGTCTGCACGTCGCGGGTCAGCTTCAGGATCTCCTGCTGCTTGCGCGGCATGGTGGAGATGTTGCGGTTGAGCTGCGAGAGCTGCTTCTTCAGCACCGCCTCTTTTTCCGCCAGCGACCGCGACATCGGGTGGCCGGGCGTGTAGAGCTTGGACATCTCTGCGCGTCTGAACATCACCTCGTTGAGCTGGGTCTGCAGCGCAGAGGTGGTATCCAGCGCCGTTTTCGCCTCCAGCGACATATCCACCGATTTATTGCTCTGTTGAAAATCACGCAGGCTGGCAATCGCGTCGTTCAGGCGTTTTTCGATATCCGGCAGCAGATCGTCAACAAATTGTAGCCGTTTGGTCGTCTCTTCCGCCTTGCGCGCCAGCCCCTGCTCCAGGTAATAGCGCCCGATTGCATTGAGCGTGCGCGCGATCTGCACTTTATCTTTGCCGGTCAGCTGCACCGACAGCAGGCCGCTCTCTTTACCGACGTCGCTGATTTTGAGCTGCTTCAGCAGGCTCTCTACCACATCCAGCTCGTAGAGGTGAGTGATGGTGTATTCGCTGTCTGGCTCGGCATTGATATGCGTTACCAGCAGACTTAACTCTCCTTTACGCAGCGGCTGGTTGACCCGCCCGGTCAGGGTTTCGCCCTCTGGCAGCGTCAGCTGATAGCGCTCCGGCCCGATCACCTGCAGCGTCAATGGCACGTTGATATACTCCGTCGGCACCGCAAGCGCCCCCACCGTTAGCGCGGAGCGTGCGCCGTCGCGGCCTGAAAACAGCCGCGCCAGAAAACCGCTGGGTTTGACGTCTGTCAGCATGCCCAGCGACTCACTCACTTTTCCGAGCACCATACGCGACTGCAGCAGGCCGATCTCGGTTGCCGAGTGCTGGCTGTCGCCCACCATGTTGTCGGTGATACGGTCCAGCAGATTCTGGCTTGAGGTTTCATCCACCTGAATCAGCATATTCGCCCGGTACACCGGCGAGGCGCAGAATGCATACAGCGTAAACAGCAGAATGCTCGTCAGGGTGATCGCGGCGATCTGTATTTTGTGGCGCAGCAGTTCAGCGATAAGCTCAAGCAGATCGATATCGGGTTTATCGGTGCGGTTATCAGATTGCATAGTGGGTCTCACTCCCCGTCAGGGGCAAAAAATCTCTTTCCATGTGAAGGCGGCGTCCTCAATGCGCTGAAAAATGGTGATATTGAATTCCCGGCTTTTTTTGTAGGGATCGGCGATCTCGCGATCTCCCGCCAGCCATTGGCCAAAGAGCTTAATTTTTCCGCACAGCGTGGGATCGGCTCGCAGAAGGCGCTGGCGCATGCTGCTCTCCATCACCAGCAGTAAATCGTAGTGTGCGGCCTGCGCCAGAGAGAACAGCGTGGCCCGGTGGCCGCTGAGGTCCAGCCCCTGTTCCGCGGCAAGAGACTGCATAACGTCATCCGCTGGCGCACCGGTGACGGCTTCCAGCCCGGCGGAGGAGACGTTCAGCGCCGGCACAGCCTGCTTCAGCAGCAGCGCCGCCACGGGCGAGCGGCACAGGTTGCCGATGCAGATAACCTGAACGGAACGAATCATCACCATTGCCTGATATAACGCGTAGTTTCGGTCATGTCGTGTATGCCGCTGATGGTTGGAATGAGCTGGCTGATGACGCGGTTCCAGCGCGAGACCGGTGCGGTGGTCACATAAACGATGTCGTAGGGCTGAAGCTGAAAGGCGGTACCCAGCACCAGCGCACTGGCATCAGACACATCAAGCTGATAGAGCGTGGCGAGCTTGTCCCCAGGAGGGGTACTGCCCGCGGTGCTGCGGATCACGAAGACCCCGGTGGCGTCGGCGGCATTCTGGTTGATGCCTTCGGCCTGGGTCAGCGCCTCGGTGAGCGTCATGCCGCTGCTGTCCATTTTCAGCGTGGTTTGCTTATTCACCTCGCCCATAACAAACACTTTCTGATCGTCGTTGCGCGGCACATAGAGAATGTCGCCATCTTCCATCAGGCGGTTCTGGGTCAGGTCGCCGGCTTTCAGCAACGCCTGCAGCGATATCACTTCCTTTTTACCGTCGTGGGTATAGACCGCGTGGCGCCAGTCGGCGTTCTCCAGCAGACCACCGGCCTGATTGATGGCGTCAATGATAGTCAGCGGTACGTTGGTAACCGGCTGTGGGCCGGAGTTTTTCACTTCCCCGGTCACGTAGGCTTTTTTCGAGCGAAACGCAGCAACGCTGACGTCCACCTGCGGTTCTTCAATCCACGGTGCCAGCCGCTGGGTTAAGGCTTCGCGCACCTGCGCAATGGTTTTGCCCGCAACCTGCACTTTTCCGGCGTAGGGATAAAAAATGGCACCGTCCGGCTGCACCCAGTTGCCGGTGTCGCTCGCGCTGCGGTACTGCCCCGCCGGCGTGGTCAGTTCCGGGTGATCCCAGACGGTGACCATCAGTACGTCACCCGAGCCGATCTGGTATTCGTAATGAGAAACCTGTTCATTGAGCGCCGTATTCTGACGCGCAATGGGTAATGCGACTGCCAGCGTCGAAATCAGCTGCGGGGTAATGGGTGCCAGCGTGACGGCGCTACTGATATCGCTGCCCGCCTTATTTTTCTGCGCTTCGCTATTTTTATTATGCAGAGAAATATCGCTGCCCGGTATCAGGGTGCAGCCCTGAAGAAGGAACGCAGAAAGCATTATCGCCAGATAATGTTTGGAATTCATTGCCATGATATTTAAATGTCTCGCGCCAGGCGCGGTAGAGGTAGATGCCAGAAACAAAGGCGGTGAAATTAATTAATTCGCCACAGGAAAGCAATGTATAAAACGCGAACAGCAATAAATTAAGAATCGACAAAAACAATCTAATTCATCGCCGTAATATCCTGCGAAAATTCGCAAAATCATCCTTTTTCATTATTAACAATGTTATCAGCCAGTTATTCTGTAAGGCGCTATACAACACGGCTATTACCCGGTAACTACAGATTATTATTCTTAACTCTGATGAATTTTTAAGAATGAACTCAACTATTCATAAAAATTGATAGCGAGCGCAAAGTCATCCAAAGCAGTTATGAATTAAAATAATAGTTTCTCACCAGCCGGGTCGGGCATATGGATATCAAAACGCTGCGTTATTTCGTTGAGGTCGTCCGTCGCCAGAGCTATACCCAGGCGGCTAATGCGCTTTATGTGACGCAGCCGACCATCAGTAAAATGCTACGTAACCTGGAAGAGGAAGTTGGCTCGACGCTGCTTATTCGCGAGGGGCGCAAGCTGCTGCTCACCCATACCGGACAGGTGCTGTACGACCACGCGGAAACCATTTTAGCGGAGCTGCGCGAGCTGGAAACCGCCCTGGAAGATATTAATCAGATGAATGCCGGAACCCTGCAGCTCGGGGTTTCCAGCCTGCCGGGCGTGCAGATTTCCGGGCCGGTCAGTCTCTACCGCCAGCGTTATCCTGGCATCAGGGTTAACATTATCGAATATGACGATGCCGCGGCGCAGCAGGCGGTGCTGAACGGCACTCTGGATGCCGCCCTCACGTTTCAGCCGGTGGACGAGCAGCACGGCTTTGCCAGTCTGCCGCTGTTCAGCTACCCGCTGTGCGCGGTAGTGCCACGCTCCGGCCCCTGGCCTTCCGTGCATTCAGTTGATCTGCATACCCTCTCCCGTTACCCGCTGCTGCTCAGCAGCGATACGTTTGCTCCCAGCCAGCAGCTGCTGACGGCGTTTACCCGTCTGGGGCTGACACCGACGGTGGCGGTACGCAGCAGTCAGTGGGAGTTTCTGGCGCAGATGGTGCAGGCGGGGATGGGAATAGCGGTGATGCCGGAGCCGGTATGTCAGAAGCTGGATGCCTCAACGCTACTCTGGCTGCCGCTGGACAGCCCGCTACGCTGGCGGCTGTCGCTGTTCTGGCGCGACGGGGTATGGCTGTCGAACAGCACGCGGGCATGGATTGCCTGCTGCCGCGAATTCTGGCCTGCGGCAGAGGCGGAGTGACGCATCACCCCGCCCCGTCGCGTTACTTGTGCTCGATCAGCAGCGCTTCCAGCAGGTCGAGATCGTGCAGCATTTTTTGCAGCGTCTCGTTGCTGATTTGCTGGGTCGCACGCAGATGATACAGCTCGGCACGCTCGGAACGCAGCGCCGTCAGGCGGAAGCGGCGCTCCAGGCTCTCTTCCAGCTCTGAGTTTTCCACATCGTTGCGCCCGTCAGCGCGGCGACGCAGATTACCGATGACCCGCGAGCTCACCTCTTTGAGCAGCTGATTATCGATATTCTCATTCACGTCTGCGGCCAGCCGCTGCTCCATTTTTTCGATAGCGACAATCGCCACGTCGGCGGTCACGGATTTTGCCATCCGCTCCTCTTTACGCGCCTTGCCGTGGTCAGTGACCTCGACGTCCTTCAGCAGGAACGGCAGCATGATCACGCCAACAAACAGCGACAACAGGATGACGCCCGCGGCGAGGAACACCAGCTCATAGCGCGCCGGGAACGGCTCGCCGGATGGCAGCAGCAGCGGAATGGAGAGCACACCCGCGAGGGTAATCGCCCCGCGCACCCCGGCGAAGGAGGAGATCAGCAGCTCGCGCGTGGTCCATGCGCCAAACTCCATCGGTTTCTTTTTCAGGAAGCGCACGCTAAAGCGCTTCATCACCCACAGCCACAGGAAACGCACGCCGATCAGCGCGCCGTAGATCAGCAGCACGTCGGTGAACAGCATCCACATTTCCACGTTCGGATCGGCTTCAGCGGCGCTCAGCGACGTTTCCATAATGCCCGGCAGCTGCAGCCCCAGCATCAGGAACACCATGCCGTTAAACACGAACTCCAGCATCGCCCAGACGCTGTTGGCACGCAGGCGCATCGCCAGCGGCGCGCTGCGCATCACCCCGGAACGGGTGATAGTCATCCCGGCGGCAACCGCCGCCAGAATGCCGGACACGCCAATGTGTTCCGCAATCAGGTAGGAGGCGAACGGCAGCAGGAACAGCAGCACGATCTGGGTTGCGGGCTCGTCGCCGCCCCAGCGGCTCAGCAGACGCAGCGAACGTCCGTACAGCCAGCTGACGGCGATACCGGCCAGCAGACCGCCGATGGCGACTTTGGCAAACTCCAGCGTCGCGCCGCCAACGGTAAACACCATAGTGCCCATCGCCACGGCCACGGCAAACTTAAGCGCCACCAGGCCAGAGGCGTCGTTCATCAGCGCCTCGCCCTGCAAAATGCCCATGATTTTCTTCGGAATGCGCCCTTCGCCAACAATGCCGGACAGCGCCACGGCATCGGTCGGTGACAGCACGGCGGCCAGCGCAAACGCGGGGATCAGCGGAATGCCCGGCACCAGCCAGTAAATCAGGAAGCCAATCCCGACGACGGTAACCAGCACCAGCGCCAGCGCAAGGCCAATAATCTCCCGCCCGTGGTCGAGAAACTCACGCGTCGGCGTCTTCCAGCCGTCAGCGAACAGCAGTGGCGGAATAAACAGCACCAGAAACAGCTCAGGATTGAAGTCCACGTGCAGCCCGAAGGTGGGCCAGGCGAGAATGGCACCGATACCGATTTGCATCAGCGGCAGTGGGATCTGGAAGGGCAGCATACGCGTTGCGACCCCGGAGAGAGAGACCACGAGGGTCATGATCAAAATAGTAAAGAAGATTTCCATGCGTTCCCTGAATGTCTGTTTTCTTAAAACACTTAACCTGTCACACATAATGATAAGACATCAGGGTGAACATAAAGGAAACAGGATGTGCCTTAAAAACAAAAATGCGGGCCGTAGCCCGCACCTCAGGAAAATCAATGGGTTCAGATCGCCCAGCCGCCAGCGTAGAACGCCACCAGTGCGACCGCGATCAGCACGGTGCCGATATTCAGACGACGCCATTCGCCACTGAACACGCGGCCAATCACCAGCGACGCGAAGCCGATCATGATGCCGGTGACGATGTTGCAGGTCAGCACGATAAACACGGCGGTGATAAGCCCGGCCATCGCATCAACGAAGTCAGCAAAGTCGATTTTCGCCACGTTGCTCAGCATCAGCAGGCCAACGTACATCAGCGCTGGCGCGGTGGCATACGCCGGCACCAGGTAAGAGAGCGGCGACAGGAACAGGATCAACAGGAACAGCACGCCGACGGTGAGCGCCGTGAGGCCGGTTTTGCCGCCCGCAGCGGTACCCGCGGCGGATTCGATATACACCGCCGCCGGTGCAGCACCGACCAGGCCTGAAAATACGCTGCTCAGGGAGTCGGTGGTCAGGGCTTTGCCGCCGTCGATGATCTGTCCGTCTTTGTCCAGCAGGTTAGCCTGTCCCGCCACGGCGCGGATGGTGCCGGTGGCATCAAACACTGCCGTCATTACCAGCGCCAGCACGCTTGGGATCACGATCGGGTCGAGCGCGCCCATGATGTCGAGGCTGCCGATCAGCGAATTGCCGTTTTCATCGCTCAGGGACGGCATGGCGAACAGACCGGAGAAGTGTACGTTAGGGTCGAAAATCAGGCCGACCACGGAAATCCCGATAATGGTCAACAGAATGCCGCCCGGCACCTTAAGTTTTTCCAGACCGATAATCACCGCGAGACCAATCAGCGACATGATCACCGGGAAGCTGGCGAAGTGGCCGAGCGCCACCGGCAGACCGTCGAGCGGGTTTTTCACGACCAGGCCGACGCCGTTAGCCGCGATCAGCAGCAGGAACAGGCCGATGCCGATGCCGGTACCGTGCGCAACGCCCTGGGGGAGATTACGCAAAATCCAGCTACGGATGCCGGTTGCGGAGATGATGGTGAACAGCACGCCCATCAGGAATACCGCACCGAGCGCCACCGGAACGCTGATTTGTTGACCCAGTACCAGGCTGAAGGCGGTGAATGCCGTCAGGGAGATCGCGCAACCGATGGCCAGCGGCAGGTTCGCCCACAGCCCCATCAGAATTGACCCTACGCCCGCCACGAGGCAGGTGGCGACGAACACCGCCGCAGGTGGGAAACCGGCTTTACCCAGCATGCCCGGTACCACGATCACCGAGTAAACCATCGCGAGGAAGGTCGTCAGACCGGCAACGATTTCCTGGCGCACGGTGCTGCCGCGGGCAGAAATTTTGAACCAGGCGTCGAGTGAACCGCCGGTACGCGCAGAAGGCGTAGACATAGTGAAACATCCCCTGAAATTATTATCGTTCGCTCCGGTATGCGGTGGACAACCCGCTGCTTATCAAACGTTTCAGTCCTGCGCTGCGTTGCGACCAAAGGGGGATCGCAAAAAAGCAAACGTTTAACTCCGCATACAGAAGACGGCTAAAAATCGACAGCGCCCGCGGATAAACGGCGGGCGCTGACTGAAGCAAACGATTATCCAGTGTTCTTACTGCGCTTTTCAAACATAATTTGCGACGTTTCGCCAAAATAACGTCCGGATGGCGAATCCCTCGCCAGCGTGTGCGCAAACGTTATCGTTGCTGCGCAACCTGTTAACACTTTTCTTACGCGCCGGGGATCTCGAATGGGCCGCCCTGCTCAATGGCGCGCTGAAACGCCGGACGGCCCTGGATACGTTGATACCAGGCCTGGGTGTGTTCCAGATCGCGCATCCCGCCGCGCGCCAGCAGCGCCATGACCGGGAAGCTCATCTGGATATCGGCGATACTGAAGGTGTCGCCGGCAAACCACGCCGACTGCGCCAGGTGGTTTTCAATGTAGTCCGCGTGGGTCACCAGCTGCTTATTGAGCCAGGCTTTCTGCACGCCCTGCCCCAGCGCCTTTCCCACCGGACGCAGCACCCAGGGCACCGGCTTTTTACCAAGGCTACTGAACACCAGTTTCATCATCAGCAGCGGCATCAGCGAGCCTTCGGCATAGTGCAGCCAGAAGCGGCACGCCAGCTTCTCACCCGGCGATTCCGGACGCAGCAGGCTTGCCGGGTCGTAGGTTTCCTGCAGATACTCCAGAATGGCCCCTGATTCCGCGAGGATCAGGCCGTTATCCTCCACCACCGGTGATTTGCCCAGCGGGTGCACTTTCTTCAGCGCGGGCGGGGCCATCATCGTCGGCTCACGCTGATAGCGCACAATCTGGTACGGCAGGTTCAGCTCCTCCAGCGCCCAAATCACACGCTGCGAGCGGGAATTATTAAGGTGGTGAACGATCAGCATGGCGAACCTCCTGGATATTCAATTAATTAACTATAGGAAAGGGTCCGGCCAGACGGCGGAAAATTATCGTTCAGCAATCCCGGCAACCGCCGGGCAGGAAAAATCACTCCTCAAGAAGACGCGCTCCGGTACCCTGGCTGCCCAGGCGATCCTCCGGGTTACGCAGCGGGCAGTCGCGATGCGACAGGCAACCGCAGCCAATGCAGCCATCAAGATCGTCACGCAGCGCTGTCAGGGTGTGAATGCGGCGATCCAGTTCCTCGCGCCACTGGGAGGAGAGCTGCTTCCAGGCTTTGGCGTTGATGCTCTGTCCTTCAGGCAGCACGCCGAGCGCATCCTTAATGGTGCCGAGCGGAATGCCAATGCGCTGCGCTATTTTGATAATCGCGACATAACGCAGCACATCACGCCGGTAACGCCGCTGATTTCCGCCGTTGCGCGTACTCTGAATTAAGCCTTTGCTCTCATAGAAATGCAGCGCCGAAACCGCCACGCCGCTGCGCTTTGCCACTTCACCCGGTGTGAGCAGCGTTTTTACCCGTTGAGTTTTCTTTTCCATGGGGCTTTACCTCAAGTTAACTTGAGGAATTATACTCCTGGCCACACTGAACGGCTAATCGATAACTCAGCACGAGGAAGAGCTATGTCACATCAGGAGATCATCAACACCCTGACGGCGTGGATCGATGAACACATCGATCAACCCATGAATATCGACGTGGTGGCAAAGAAGTCAGGCTATTCAAAATGGTATCTGCAGCGGATGTTCCGTACCGTGAAGCGCCAGACGCTGGGGGAATACATTCGTCAGCGCCGTCTGCTGATGGCGGCGGAAGCGCTGCGCACCACAGAACGGCCCATTTTCGATATTGCGATGGATTACGGTTATGTGTCGCAGCAGACTTTTTCGCGCGTTTTTCGCCGCGAGTTTGACCGCACGCCGACCGACTATCGCCAGAGTGCGTAAGTGACAGGTTACGCGCCTTGCCGGGCAGGCTCCGCCGCCTCAGGTTTATCCATCCAGGCGATAAATCCCTGAGGCGGCAGCGCCTTCGCAAAATACCAGCCCTGGCAATACTGGACGCCACGTTTCAGCAGCCAGCTCACCTGCTCGGCGGTTTCCACCCCTTCGGCAATAATCTTCAGGCGCAGGCTGTGGGCCATATCAATAATATGTTCAGCGACAAGGTGGCTGGTACTGTTGGTGGCGAGCGTGTCGATAAAGGATTTATCGATCTTCAGAATATCGACGTTGAGCGAATAGAGGTTGTGCAGGTTGGAATAGCCGGTGCCGAAATCGTCAATCGCAATTTCATACCCGGCCTGACGAAACGCCTGAATAACCGGCGTGGTTTTAGGGACATCAATAAAGCCCCGCTCGGTAACTTCAATTTTAATCTGCTGCGGGCGCACCTGATGCTGTTTCGCTTTTTCAGCGATCATTGCAATAAGCCGCGGCGAATGAAAATCCGATGCCGACAGGTTGAGCGAAATATAAATATCAGGGTGACGGGCCAGATAATCACCCAGATCGATGAACAGCTGATCGACAACGTAGTCGGTGACCTGGGCAATCATGCCTTCACTTTCCGCCAGCGGAATAAATTCCGCCGGGCTCATTACCGTGCCGTTAAAACCCGGCCAGCGAAGTAGTGCTTCCGCCCCGACACAGCGCCCCTGTCGAATATCAATAATCGGCTGATAATAAAGACGCAGCTGTTGACGGCGCAGCGCACGCTGCAGGCGGCGGCGCGGGGACTTTAGCTGCTGACGAGTGCGCGACCATACCAGCGAGACAATAAGACTACAAATCAGCCCCAGCGGTAGCGTCAGGGTTAACTGATGCCAGAACTGTTCATGAAACCGCGTCATGGTCGTGGAGACAATAATGGCAACCGGACGCGTCGCGGAGCGGGCAATAGTATAAAAGCGCCCGTCGAGCTGGAACGTCTGCTGGTTACGCTGAATCAGCGGACTTAACGTCTGCATATCGGCGTGCGCACTCAGGGAAAAGAATTCGTCGTTAACCGTGTCATAGGTGCCATATACCAGCGAGGTATCGTCAGACATCACATCGCCAAACGCGCGCGGATTAATCACCACAGCATAATTCCCGCGCTGCATATATAACATTTTATAGCCGGCATAAAACGGGGTATCACGATAATAATAAATAGCCGTGTCAGACGTATCGTTGAAATTTGCCCGTCGCAGGGTTAAGGGCGTTGAAAGCGTTAATTGAGTCGAACACAGGAAATTATTTCCGCGGGCATAAACAAGATCTTCAACAAATAAATGCCCGCGCACAATATCGAGCATAAATTTTCGATGATCGTCACTGCATGATGCCCCGCGGAATGACTCTGCCATCGCGCGAGCGCGCATCGCATCATCCACGACAATACTGGTGCGGTTGAGTATTAAGTGTGCGAAGGAGCGCAGGTGATCCCGGGTATCGCTGACCGCACGCAGCTGGGCAAACCAGACGGCAAAAATCACAGGCAATAACACCACCATGATAATACCGGTAATACGCAACGCGTTACGCCCTGCCCTGTGATGCATGATGGTTTGATATCCCTGCAAAACGTGTCACTTTTGACCGCGTTGAGACATTCACAAAATCGCATTACGGTGCATGAAGAGCGGCATTTTAGCAACTGACTTTTGTATTTCAGGCGGCCTGCTGAGGGCTGCTGATAATATAAGCAAATTGCCTAAAGCTAAATTCAGATGCTGCCATTACGGGGTGACGTTTTTTATTTTCTGCGGGTTGTGCTTTTTTTATTCTCAACGTTAAACACGAAAAAACCAGACGCTGCTGTTAAAAGTGCATCTGGGGTCAGCCGCCAGGTGCGGGCCAACGTGAGATTTGTAAAACCGGGGCGTAAAGCGGCGCGGCATCTGGCGAATTAATAACCAAACGTGATATAGTTCACACAACTCTTGTAACAGAGTGCAATTTCCTGTTTATGATATTTTCTCCGCGGCGTACATCTGCCTGATGTGCTGGCGGAGGTGGTTTTCTGTTGAGGATGTTTTGATGGCTACCATCACTACCGGCGTATTACTGATGCGCTGGCCGTTACTGAGTGCGCTGCTGATGTTTATGGCCAGCACGCTGCATATTCAGCTGCGTAAGACTGACTATCGCGGTCTTGCAATCGTCTGCACCGGCCTCGGTATCGCGGCTGCCTGCTGGTTCGCCACGGGTCTGCTGGGCATCACCCTGCTCGATATCGCCCGCGTCTGGGCCAATATTAAGACCATTATGGTGGATATGGCGTATCAGGCACCGCCGCAGTTTCCGGTGATGTAACCTCCGGTTTGCCTGCGTTTCAGCGTAGCGGAAATGAAATGACATAAAAAAAGCCTCTGTAAACAGAGGCTTTTTTGTTTCCGAATGCAAACAGTGCTGCAAATCAGAACGGGATGTCGTCATCGAAATCCATCGGCGGTTCGTTAGACTGCGCTGGGGCATTGTTCTGCTGCTGCGGGCGAGACTGCGCGCCGCCGCTGAACTGGTTGCCGCCCTGCGGCTGCTGAGGCTGACCCCAACCGCCCTGCTGCTGCTGACCGCCGCCCATGCCGCCGCCAGCCGGTGCACCGCCGCCCTGACGGCCACCCAGCATCTGCATGGTGCCGCCAACGTTAACCACGACTTCCGTGGTGTACTTCTCAACACCGGCCTGGTCGGTCCATTTGCGGGTCTGCAGGGAACCTTCGATATAAACCTGAGAACCTTTGCGCAGGTATTCACCGGCCACTTCAGCCAGCTTGCCGAACAGCACAACGCGGTGCCATTCAGTTTTCTCTTTGGTTTCGCCGGTTTGTTTGTCGCGCCATGACTCTGACGTGGCCAGGGTAATGTTGGCAACTGCGCCACCATTCGGCATATAGCGCACTTCCGGGTCCTGACCCAGATTCCCGACGAGAATCACCTTGTTTACGCCTCTGCTGGCCATGTTCATGTCTCCTGAAAAACGATTCTTTAAGAGTGTAAACCGTGAAGTCTACCATTGAAACCGCGCAGTGTAATCGCTGGGAGGCTCATTCCACAATGTCTTTCCCGATAAACATTTTTGCAGCCTCATCCGGAAAGCGCCTCCCAATACTGTATATCCATTCAGGTTAATTTGTGTCATAATTAGCCGTTTCAGATCGCCGGTTGTCCTTCTGTCTCCGGCCGCGATGACATGACCGTCGCTATGTCGCTGTTATGTCACTCAAGGTGGAGAAAATACCAGGCTTACGCGTTTATTCCGGGAAAGGTGAATGGATAAGATCGAAGTTCGGGGCGCCCGCACCCATAATCTCAAAAACATCAATCTCGTTATCCCTCGCGACAAACTGATTGTCGTTACCGGGCTTTCGGGTTCAGGCAAATCCTCTCTGGCTTTTGACACCCTTTATGCGGAAGGGCAGCGTCGCTACGTCGAGTCGCTCTCGGCCTATGCGCGTCAGTTCCTGTCCCTGATGGAAAAGCCGGATGTCGATCATATCGAAGGGCTGTCGCCCGCGATCTCTATCGAGCAGAAATCCACCTCGCACAACCCGCGCTCGACCGTGGGGACCATCACCGAAATTCACGACTATCTGCGTCTGCTTTATGCCCGCGTCGGCGAGCCGCGCTGTCCGGATCATGACGTGCCGCTGGCGGCGCAGACCGTCAGCCAGATGGTCGATAACGTGCTGGCGCAGCCGGAAGGTAAACGCCTGATGCTGCTGGCGCCCATCATCAAAGAGCGCAAAGGTGAGCACACCAAAACGCTGGAGAACCTCGCAAGCCAGGGTTATATCCGCGCGCGTATCGACGGTGAAGTGTGCGATCTCTCCGATCCGCCGAAGCTTGAGCTGCAGAAGAAACACACCATTGAAGTGGTCATCGATCGTTTTAAGGTACGTGAAGATCTGACCCAGCGCCTGGCCGAGTCGTTTGAAACCGCGCTGGATCTCTCCGGCGGCACCGCGATAGTTGCCGACATGGACGACACCAGCGTGCCTGAACTGCTGTTCTCAGCGAACTTCGCCTGCCCGATCTGCGGCTACAGCATGCGCGAGCTGGAACCGCGTCTGTTCTCGTTCAACAACCCGGCCGGTGCCTGCCCGACCTGTGACGGCCTGGGCGTGCAGCAGTATTTCGACCCGGACCGCGTGATCCAGAACGGTGAGCTGTCGCTGGCCGGCGGTGCGATCCGCGGCTGGGATCGCCGTAACTTCTACTATTTCCAGATGCTGCGCTCGATGGCGGAGCACTATAAGTTTGATGTCGATGCCCCGTGGGACAGCCTGAGCGTCAGTGTGCAGAAGGTGGTGCTGTTTGGCTCCGGCAAAGAGACGATTGAATTCAAGTACATCAACGATCGCGGCGACACGTCCGTACGCCGCCATCCGTTCGAAGGCGTGCTGCACAATATGGAGCGCCGCTACAAAGAGACCGAATCCTCTGCGGTGCGTGAAGACCTGGCGAAATTTATCAGCAACCGCCCGTGCGCAACCTGCGAGGGCACGCGTCTGAACCGCGAAGCGCGCCACGTGTTTGTTGAAAACACCGCGTTGCCGACCATCTCTGATATGAGCATCGGTCACGCGATGGAGTTTTTCAACAACATGAAGCTCTCCGGCCAGCGCGCGAAAATCGCTGAGAAAGTGCTGAAAGAGATTGGCGATCGCCTGAAGTTCCTGGTGAACGTCGGCCTGAACTACCTGACGCTCTCCCGCTCGGCAGAAACCCTTTCCGGCGGCGAGGCGCAGCGTATTCGTCTGGCCAGCCAGATCGGTGCCGGTCTCGTGGGTGTGATGTACGTGCTGGATGAGCCGTCTATCGGTCTGCACCAGCGCGACAACGAACGCCTGCTCGGCACGCTTATCCATCTGCGCAACCTCGGCAACACCGTGATCGTGGTGGAGCATGACGAAGACGCGATTCGCACAGCGGATCACGTGATTGATATCGGGCCAGGCGCTGGGGTGCACGGCGGCCAGGTGGTCGCGGAAGGCACGCTGAAAGACATTATGGCGGTGCCGGAATCCCTGACCGGGCAGTTTATGAGCGGCAAGCGCCAGATTACGGTGCCGAAAAACCGCGTCCCGGCCGATCCGGAGAAGGTGCTCAAGCTCAGCGGTGCGCGCGGTAACAACCTGAAAGACGTCACCCTGACGCTGCCGGTTGGCCTGTTTACCTGCGTGACCGGTGTCTCCGGCTCGGGTAAATCGACGCTGATTAACGATACGCTGTTCCCGCTGGCCCAGCGCCAGCTCAACGGCGGCACGCTGGCCGAGCCGGCACCCTATCGCGAGATTCAGGGGCTGGAGCATTTCGATAAGGTTATCGACATCGACCAGAGTCCGATCGGCCGCACGCCGCGCTCTAACCCGGCGACCTATACTGGCGTGTTTACGCCGGTGCGCGAGCTGTTTGCCGGGGTGCCGGAAGCGCGTTCACGCGGCTATACGCCGGGCCGCTTCAGCTTTAACGTGCGCGGCGGGCGCTGCGAAGCCTGTCAGGGCGACGGGGTGATCAAGGTTGAGATGCACTTCCTGCCGGACATCTACGTGCCGTGCGACCAGTGCAAGGGCAAGCGCTACAACCGCGAAACCCTGGAGATCAAATATAAGGGCAAGACCATCCACGAAGTGCTGGATATGACCATTGAAGAAGCACGCGAGTTCTTTGATGCCGTACCGGCGCTGGCGCGTAAGCTGCAAACGCTGATGGATGTGGGCCTGACCTATATTCGTCTCGGTCAGTCGGCCACCACGCTTTCCGGCGGTGAAGCCCAGCGCGTGAAGCTGGCGCGCGAGCTGTCGAAGCGCGGCACCGGGCAGACGCTCTATATTCTCGATGAGCCGACCACCGGTCTGCACTTCGCGGATATCCAGCAGCTGCTGGAAGTGCTGCACCAGCTGCGCGATCAGGGCAACACCATCGTGGTGATTGAACACAATCTGGACGTGATTAAAACCGCGGACTGGATTGTCGATCTCGGCCCGGAAGGCGGGAGCGGCGGCGGGGAGATCCTCGTTTCCGGCACGCCAGAAACCGTGGCAGAATGCGAAGCGTCGCACACGGCGCGCTTCCTGAAACCGCTGCTGAAAGCCTGATAAAACGCCCCGGTCGGGGCGTTTTTTTTAACTGCCTAACTGCTGGCGGGCGCTGTCCGGTAGCGTATCGATCACCTGCTGGTACGAGGCATCCACCAGGAAATAAATCTGGGAATCCGGCAGCTCGCCGTCCAGATGCACCGTGCTCCAGTGCGCTTTATTCAGCTGCGCGCTGGGGAAAACATCCTCATGCTCGTCGCGCAGCAGTTCCGCCAGCGCCGGGCTGGTTTTCAGCGATACCACCGGGCGACCATCCGCCTCGTGCACCATCGCGAACAGCACATCCGCCACTTTTATCTGCGTCGCATCAAGGCCGCTATGTATATCCTGGCTGGCGCCCGCTTTATTCATGCAGTATTGCAGGATCTCCGAATGGGTCATTTTTCATCTCCTTGTAGCGTGGCGATAATTTTTCGCGCACCGCCGTGAATACGGTGTTCCCCCAGCCAGATGCCCTGCCAGGTGCCGAGCTGCAGCCGCCCGTGACTCACCGGCAGCATCAGCGATACCCCCAGCAACGACGATTTGATGTGCGCGGGCATATCGTCCGGGCCTTCATAATCGTGCTCGTACGGGGCATCCTCCGGCACCGCTTTCAGGAAATGGCGTTCCATATCCTGGCGTACCGTCGGGTCGCAGTTTTCATTGAGCGTAAGGGAAGCGGAAGTATGCTGGAGCAGCAGGTGAAGCAGGCCCGTTTTAACGCGTGAAAGCTCCGGTAGCTGGCCGAGGATCTCATCGGTGATCAGATGAAAACCGCGTGACCTGGCTTTCAGCGTCATGGTCTGTTGAACCCACATAATTCGCTCCTGTGAAAGAATGTCCCGTTAAGTGTGTAAGCTGCGCGCCAAAAGGCAAAATCTTCGCGGTAATTTAATGTAAATAGCGGCAACAGCAATAAAAAAGCGAGGCCGGTTTCCCGCCTCGCTTCTGCTGTCAAAAGTAAGCAAGTACTTACATCACCGCAGCAAAGGCCTGCGCGACGCGATGCACATTGTGACTGTTGAGGCCGGCGACGCACATGCGTCCGCTGGCGATCAGGTAAACCCCAAACTCCTCGCGCAGCCGCTCGACCTGAGCAGCACTCAGGCCGGTGTAGCTGAACATGCCGCGCTGGCGCAGCAGATAGCCAAAATCGCGGCCCGGCATGGCGGTTTCCAGCACCTCAACCAGCTCTTCACGCATCGCCAGGATACGCAGGCGCATGACCTCCACTTCCGCCAGCCAGCTGGCTTTCAGCGTGGCATCGTTCAGCACGGTAGCCACCACCTGCGCACCAAAGTTCGGCGGGCTGGAGTAGATGCGGCGCACCGTCGCTTTCAGCTGGCCCAGCACGCGGCTGGCGGCATCCGCATCATCGCACACCACGGACAGACCGCCGACGCGCTCACCGTAGAGCGAGAAGATTTTTGAGAACGAGTTGCTGACCAGCGCAGGCAATCCGGCGCGGGCGATGGCGCGAATAGCGTAAGCGTCCTCTTCCATGCCTGCGCCAAAGCCCTGGTAGGCGATATCAAGGAACGGGATCAGCTCGCGGGCTTTCAGCACTTCAGTGACGCGGTCCCACTCATCATTGGTCAGATCGGCACCGGTCGGGTTATGGCAGCACGGATGCAGCAGCACGATGCTCTGCGCCGGCAGGGTATTCAGCGTTTCCAGCAGCGCGTCAACGCGCACGCCGCCGGTGGCATCGTCGAACCACGGGTAGGTGTGTACTTCAAAGCCCGCGCCAGCAAAGATAGCAACATGGTTTTCCCACGTCGGATCGCTGACCCAGACCTGCGAACCGGGGAAGTAGCGTTTCAGGAAATCGGCACCCACCTTCAGCGCGCCAGAGCCGCCGAGCGTCTGAATAGTGGCGATACGTCCGTCGCGCAGCGCCGGGTGATCGTCGCCGAACAACAGCGGCGCGATGGCATTACGGTAGGAGATCAGGCCTTCCATCGGCAGATAGAGCGACGCACCGTGCGGCTGAGCGTTGAGACGCGCTTCGGCCTGCGCTACGGCATCCAGCTGCGGAATGATGCCCGCTTCGTTGTAGTAGAGGCCGATGCTGAGGTTGACTTTGTCCGGGCTGGGGTCTTCTTTGAAACGCTCCATCAGGGAAAGAATCGGGTCGCCGGCGTAGGCGTCAACATTCTGGAACACGCGTGGTTCTCCTGCTTTACGGTGGGGTAAGCGGACACAATAAACCGGAAAGAGGATGAGATCGAGAGGTTACTGAGGCGTTATGCGTATAGCCGGAACCGGCGTTTGCAGCGGGCCTCAGGGCGAGACCCGCCAGGCGCAGCAGGATTACTCCACGTACTTCATCGCCACCCGCGAGGTCAGACGCGTAATAAGTTCGTAAGCGCTCACTTTTGTTATTTCCGCGATGCGCTCAACCGGCAGCGCGTCGCCCCAGAGCAGCACCTCATCCCCGGCACGCTCCTGCGCCTCAGGGCCAAGATCGACACAAATCATGTCCATCGCCACGCGTCCCACAATCGGCACTTCCCGACCGTTAACGATGACCGGCGTGCCCGAGGGCGCACAGCGCGGATAACCGTCGCCGTACCCCATTGCCACCACGCCGAGCCGGGTATCGCGGGCGCTGACCCAGGTTCCGCCATAGCCTACCGGCTCGCCCGCTTTATGGGAGCGCACGGCAATCAGGCTGGAGGTGAGCGACATCGCCGGCATAAACCCGGCATCGGCGGCGCGCGCCCCGCCTTCCAGCGGCGAGACGCCATAGAGGATGATCCCCGGACGTACCCAGTCAAAATGCGACTGCGGCCACAGCAGAATGCCGGCAGACGCCGCTATCGAGCGCAGCCCCGGCTTCCCTTCGCTAAAGGTGGCAAAGATATCCAGCTGGCGCTCGGTAGCGCCGCACGCTGGTTCATCGGCGCGGGCGAAGTGGCTGACAACGTTTACCGGCTGGCATACGTTCGGGCAGCGGACCAGACGCTGATAAAACGCCTCTGCTTCTTCCGGCTGCACGCCCAGGCGATGCATCCCGGTATCCAGCTTCATCCACACCGTGACCGGCTTATCAAGGTTCGCCTGTTCCAGCGCGACCAGCTGCTCATCGCTGTGCACCGCCGTGTGCAGCCCCAGCGCGGAAATCATCGGCAGATCGTCGGCGTTAAAGAAGCCTTCCAGCAGCAGAATGGGTTGTGTGATACCGCCTTCGCGCAGGCGCAGCGCCTCTTCAAGACGGGCCACGCCGAACGCATCGGCATCGGGAAGTGAACGGGCGGTCTCCAGCAGACCGTGCCCATAGGCGTTTGCTTTCACCACCGCCACCAGCCGACTGGCAGGTGCCAGTTCGCGCAGGCGTTGCAGGTTGTGTCGCAGAGCGCGGCGATTTACGACTACGGTTGCCGCTTGCATTGTCTTTCCTTGCTGTTGTTGAGTCTCTGGTTTTCTTTGGTCGGTAATTTGGCGTTATTGGCGCAGCGAGTTTGGGTGCGGCCAGCGCACAGCCACCGGAGCGTACTGAAGTACGTGAGGATGGCGAGCACTGCCCAAGCCCAAAATCGCAAGTAAAATAGCCAAATTAATTATTCGTCGTCGTACTGCGGGCCAGCATAGTTATCAAACCGCGACCACTGCCCGTTAAACGTCAGGCGCACCGTACCGATTGGACCGTTACGCTGCTTGCCGAGGATGATCTCAGCAATGCCTTTCATGTCGCTGTTCTCGTGGTACACCTCATCACGGTAGATAAACATGATCAGGTCGGCATCCTGCTCGATGGAGCCGGATTCACGCAGGTCCGAGTTCACCGGGCGTTTGTCGGCGCGCTGCTCCAGTGAGCGGTTAAGCTGCGAGAGCGCCACCACCGGCACCTGCAGCTCTTTCGCCAGCGCTTTAAGCGAGCGCGAGATCTCAGCGATCTCCAGCGTACGGTTATCGGAAAGCGACGGCACGCGCATCAGCTGCAGGTAGTCGACCATGATCAGGCTCAGGCCGCCGTGCTCGCGGAAGATGCGGCGCGCGCGGGAGCGAACTTCGGTTGGGGTCAGGCCGGAGGAGTCGTCAATGTACATATTGCGCTTCTCCAGCAGAATACCCATGGTGCCGGAGATACGCGCCCAGTCCTCATCGTCAAGCTGGCCGGTACGGATGCGGGTCTGGTCGACGCGGGAAAGCGAGGCGAGCATACGCATCATGATCTGCTCTGCGGGCATCTCCAGACTGAAAATCAGCACCGGTTTGTCCTGCAACATCGCCGCGTTTTCGCACAGGTTCATGGCGAAGGTGGTTTTACCCATCGACGGACGCGCCGCCACGATAATCAGATCCGAGCGCTGCAGGCCGGCGGTCTTTTTGTTGAGATCCTGATAGCCGGTATCCACGCCGGTCACGCCGTCATGGGGCTGCTGGAACAGGGTCTCGATACGCGCAACCGTGGCTTCCAGAATCTGATCGACGCTTTTCGGGCCTTCGTCTTTATTGGCGCGGTTTTCCGCAATCTGGAATACGCGCGATTCCGCCAGGTCGAGCAGCTCATCGCTGTTACGCCCCTGCGGGTCAAACCCGGCATCGGCAATTTCGTTGGCGACGCTGATCATATCGCGCACCACCGCACGTTCGCGCACGATGTCGGCATAGGCGCTGATGTTCGCTGCACTGGGCGTGTTGCGCGACAGGTCGGCCAGATAGGCAAAGCCGCCCACGCCCTCAAGCTGGCCCTGCTGCTCCAGCGATTCCGAAAGCGTAATCAGGTCGATGGGTTTACCCATCTCCTGCAGGCGCTGCATTTCGGTAAAAATATGACGATGGGGACGGGTATAAAAATCGTTGGGTACTACGCGCTCAGCAACGTCGTCCCAGCGCTCGTTGTCCAGCATCAACCCACCCAACACCGACTGCTCCGCCTCGATGGAGTGTGGCGGCACTTTCAGCCCGGCGACCTGTGGATCGCGCGTTTCAGAAGGTTTGTTGAAGGGTTTATTTCCTGCCATAGTGAATGGAGTTACCGAGTTAGATTAGGGAGACGGGGCATTATATACCCTTGTTGAATCAGGTTACATGCGGCATTGGCCGTGATGCGACCGGGTGACGGGTATCGCCGCCGCACAACGATATGACACCGGAGGAGACATGGCAACACGTATCGAATTTCACAAGCATGGTGGGCCTGAGGTACTTAACGCCGTGGAGTTTACCCCAGCCGACCCCGCTGCCCATGAGATTCAGGTAGAGAATAAAGCGATCGGTATTAACTATATCGATACCTATATCCGCAGCGGGCTTTATCCTCCTCCGGCCCTGCCGGCGGGTCTTGGCACAGAAGCCGCTGGTGTTGTCAGCAAGGTCGGTCGCGACGTAAAGCACCTTAAAGCGGGCGACCGCGTGGTGTACGCGCAGTCCGCGCTGGGCGCGTACAGTTCGGTGCATAACGTGCCGGCTGACAAAGCCGCGCTGCTGCCGGACGCGATCTCCTTCGAACAGGCGGCGGCCTCGTTCCTGAAAGGGCTGACGGTGTTTTATCTGCTGCGTAAAACCTACGAGATCCAGCCGGACGAGCCGTTTCTGTTCCATGCCGCCGCCGGGGGCGTGGGACTTATCGCCTGCCAGTGGGCAAAAGCGCTGGGCGCGAAGCTTATTGGCACCGTCGGCTCTGCCGAGAAGGCGCAGCGGGCGAAGCAGGCCGGTGCCTGGGAGATCATCAACTATCGGGAAGAGAACGTCGGTGAACGGGTACGCGAGCTGACCGGCGGTAAAAAGCTGCGCGTGGTGTATGACTCGGTAGGGAAAGATACCTGGGAGTCGTCCCTGGACTGCCTGCAGCGCCGCGGGCTGATGGTGAGCTTCGGCAACTCTTCCGGCGCGGTCACCGGCGTGAATCTCGGCATTCTCAATCAGAAAGGCTCGCTCTACGTCACCCGCCCTTCGCTTCAGGGCTACATTACCAACCGCGAGGAGCTGGACGAAGCCAGCGCCGAACTGTTTTCGCTGATTGCCAGTGGGGTTATCAAGGTTGAGGTGCCGGAGAGTCAGCGCTTTGCGCTCGCGGATGCGCAGCGCGCGCACGAAACGCTGGAGAGTCGTGCCACTCAGGGATCGAGCCTGCTGATCCCATAAATAATCAGGGCTTCCCGAAGGAAGCCCTTTTTCTTTTTGTTCGTCTGTATGTAGGGTACAGAACGATGAATTTGCGTTACAGCCGGTGCATAGTGACAGATCGCCGCCGTAAATCCTATTCTGCACCCGCCAAACTGCACACCAGGTTACAAAGATGTGATCAAGCGCTCAGGAATCAGTAACGCCAGCGACGCTTTTTGTAATAACGCGTTGAATCGGGTCTTTTTATCGCCCGCACGATCCACACCACGACCACCGCCAGCAGCAGCCACGGCAGCATCTGAATAAACAGCGCGAACAGCCCGCCCAGCATCATCACCACGCTTGCCAGAATCAACGCCGCCAGAATACCGAACAGCGAAACGCCGGTACCCAGCAGCACCAGAAAAAACGCCACCACAAACAGTAGCTCCAACATGGTTCTTGTCCTCCTGAAAATGATACCGGGTTATTACAAGATTCGTGCCAGAAATAACGTGTTGATTAACAAACAAAACGCCCCGTGCAAAAGCACAGGGCGTGGTCAAATTCACTATCTTTTAGCGTGATTAACGCCGACCTGCAACCTGCTGCAGCGCGTTCTCCAGCACCTGAATATCAGCCCCTGGCTTATGGGCGTTCTCGCTGAGATAACGACGCCACTGACGCGCACCGGGAATGCCCTGGAACAGGCCAAGCATATGGCGGGTGACGTGCCCGAGGTAAGTTCCCTGGCTTAATTCACGCTCGATATAGGGATACATGGCGCGTACAACGTCGAACGGGTCGCGGTCGCTGCCTGCCACGCCGAAGATCTCACGGTCAACCGTCGCCAGAATACCGGGGTTCTGATAGGCCTCACGCCCGACCATCACGCCATCGAGATGCTCAAGGTGCGATTTCGCATCGGCCAGGGTTTTAATACCGCCGTTAATCGCCATCGTCAGATGCGGGAAGTCGCGCTTGAGCTGCCAGACGCGTGGGTAGTCCAGCGGCGGGATCTCGCGGTTCTCTTTCGGGCTTAAGCCGGAGAGCCAGGCCTTGCGGGCGTGGATGATAAACATCTCACACTCGCCGCGCCCGGAGACGGTGTCGATAAAGTCACAGAGAAATTCGTAGCTGTCCTGCTCATCAATGCCGATACGGGTTTTAACGGTAACCGGAATCGACACCACATCACGCATCGCTTTTACGCAGTCGGCCACCAGCTGGGCATCGCCCATCAGGCAGGCACCGAAACGACCATTCTGCACACGGTCAGAAGGGCATCCGACGTTAAGGTTGATCTCATCATAGCCACGCGCTTCGGCCAGCTTTGCGCAGTGCGCCAGCTGCGCCGGATCGCTGCCGCCAAGCTGCAGTGCGACCGGGTGCTCCTCTTCGCTGTACGCCAGGTAATCCCCTTTGCCGTGAATGATGGCCCCGGTGGTGACCATTTCGGTGTACAGCAGCGTATGCTGCGTCAGCAGACGCAGGAAATAGCGGCAGTGGCGATCGGTCCAGTCGAGCATCGGCGCGATGGAAAAGCGGTGTGCGGGAAAAGTCGAAACGGGGTTTTCAGGCAACATAGTGGCTACAGGTTCGGTTTACCGGTCAAAAACAGGGGCAGCACTATAGCATAAAAAAGAACCGGAGGCGTGAGCCTCCGGCATCGCATCAGAAGGTGAGGCTCAGCTGTGCCCCGGCCCCCCAGGTTTCGTCTTCACCCACCATCCCGGCGAGATCGACACGTACTTTTTCGAATGGTGCAAAGCCCACACCGGCGGTGACGACGTCGGCATCATTATCTTTGACGTCCGCCCGGTAACCGGCACGCAGCGCCAGCCAGCTCAGCGGACGAATTTCGCCACCGACGCCAACATACTGTGAGTCATCTTCACTCTTGAAGTGTTTGGTTGGCGTCAGATCGCCATCGGCGCTGAGCGTAACCAGATCGTTTTGCCAGGAAACGCCGGCGGTCACCAGCGGACGGATCTGATAGGTATCCTTGAAGCCGTTAACCTCTTTAGTGTCGAGGTCGCGCGACATCAGGTTTTGCCCACTTAACCCGACGCTCCAGTTCTCACTGAGATCGGCCGCGATACCAGCGTCAACGTTGAATCCGGTGTCATCCTTACGATAGCGGCTGTTACGCAGATCGCTGCTGTCGTAGTTGTAGATGGACGCGGAATAGTTATACAGCCAGGTTTGCTGCAGTTTCGGCGTCACGCCCAGGGAGACCGGCACACCGCCGATATCAAACTTTTTCGCCACCGCCACGCCGTAATCGGTGACGATAGCTGCACGACCAAATGCCGACGAGCGCAGGTTGTCGGTGATGGCATCTCCGCCGTTAATCACCGCGTCGAGGATCTCGCCCCCGGCGAATAGATCGTTATTCTGGATATTACGCAGATAGGTGATGTCGTTCGGATCGACGTCCGAGCTGATGCGCGCGTGGGCATAAGCTTTGGTAACAAATGCCACTGACAAGACATCGTTCGGAATGCTCACCGCCACGCCTGCCGCAGCGCTGGCGCGAGCCGATTTACCATCAAGATATTCAAGCTTGTCTGCCAGCTCGCCCGCTGCGCCCTGGAACTGGCGGAAACGGGTGCCGATATTCAGCAGATCCTCTGGCCCCAGGCTGTCAACGATATCGTCGTAGTAATCAATACGATCGTTAATCTCATCGATTTCATCACGCAAATTATCCGGGTCGGTAATTTGCGCCTGAACCGAAGGCAAGATCACCGTAATGTCATCCTCGGGGTTGGCTTTCGCCAGTAACGCCGGGTTGATTAACACACCACTGCCATAGCGGGCTGACGCAACGCCCGTTCCACCCATCGCATCGTTACGTGCTTCCGCCCAGTTATTTGCTGCATTTGCCTGGTGCGCAAGTACCAATGAAAGTGCGATAGATATCACCGAAGGTTTGATTATTTTTTTCACAGTGTACCGTCTTATTATCAGATGAAGACTTATACCCCCGCCTTTTCAAGCGGCCAGAGGCTGGTGATTGCTGTGTTACCGAATCAAAACGGGTATGACCCAAAAAGTTCCCGACTTCCCTGTACTTTTTTTATGTTACTCAATGTATATAGACGAGGGTTTCATTTTCGTGAAGGTTTGCCGTTATGAGATGTAAAAATCTGGTGGGGAGGGTCAATCCAGCGATCCGGGCGCGTGGCGGCATAGTCGGGGTTTAACGGATAATAAACACGGTTGCTGGATTTATTGGCTTCGCCAATGACTAACAGGCGAACCTCGCTGTCGGTATTATTGATAAAGGTATGGCAAATCCCTGTTCCGGCAGGAAAAGCGATGCTGTCGCCCGGCTCAAGCGGCCAGAGCTCGCCGTTGATCCATGCTTCAGGAAACCCTTCCAGCACAAACACGAACTCCTCTTCAGCGCTTTCGGCATGAGGATAAGAAGTACGGCGGCCCGGTGGCAGGCGCTCGTGATGGATCCCGAGCCGGGAGAGACCAAGGCTTCGCGCCAGCGGTGCGCCGATGGAAAACCGCTCCGGGCTGTCCGGATAGGCTGAATCGTCTTCCCCTTCGAGTTCGCGCCAGTGGCGGATAAATTCAGGACGTTTCATCATTAACCTCGCGAATGGTTGAGCGGCACCGAGCAGAAGTGCTGTCTCGGAGTTTTATCAGCTTTGTGATAAAGTAACACCCTACTTTTCCCGGAGGTTGCTGATGGATATGACCACATCTCAAAACGTGTTAACGCAGGCCGAAAAGCTCTGTCTGCAGCGTAATGTGCGCCTGACGCCACAGCGCCTTGAAGTGTTGCGTCTGATGACGCTGCAAAAAGGGGCGATCAGCGCTTACGATCTGCTGGATTTGCTGCGCGAGAGCGAACCGCAGGCTAAGCCGCCCACCGTTTATCGTGCGCTGGATTTTCTGCTTGAGCAGGGGTTTGTGCATAAGGTGGAGTCCACCAACAGCTATGTACTGTGTCATCTGATCGATCAGCCGACCCATACTTCAGCAATGTACATATGCGATCGCTGTGGGCAGGTCAAAGAGCAGAGCGCAGATGGGGTAGAAGATATTCTCCAGGCCGTCGCGGCGCGGATGGGCTTTGCCTTACGGCACAATGTGATTGAAGCACACGGGTTGTGTTCTGGCTGTGTTGAAGTGGAAGCCTGCCGCCATCCTGGTGCATGCGACCATGACCATTCAGTGCAGGGAAAAAAGCGCGGGAAGTAGTGAAGGCGTTAAGTGGTACATCCTTGTACCTGGGCTGGGTAGGCCCCGAGGGTCAGCACAATTGAGTTAGCGTGCTTTACCAGCGATAGTTATGACGGGTTTCCCAGTCAGTAACCTGCTTGTCAGCCTCGTCTTTGCTGTTGCCGTAGCGCTCCTGGATCTTACCAACCAGCTGATCGCGCTTACCTTCAATGACAGTCATGTCATCGTCGGTCAATTTACCCCATTGTTCTTTCGCTTTACCTTTGAACTGTTTCCAGTTACCGCCGACTTCGTCTTTATTCATGATAATGTCCTCATCGTTCGGTTTATGAGATTGCGTTTATGAACCGTCCTGACATTCATCTCATTTCCTGCTGGACGTGATAATAATTGTAGACGAGCCTGCGGGAACGGGGCGGTGATTCGGAATATTTAACCATTTTCACTCCCGGGCGCATGAAAAATGACCATGAAAGGGCTGCAAAATCAGGAAGCTGGAGGCTGCTTAAAGCCCGGTAAAGGGATGTAACTGACTATGTAAACCAGCGGTCTTGTTGCCAGAAACGCCGCCACATCCAGCCCAGCGTCACCCCTCGCAGCGCCAGGAAGACGCACAGCGCCAGCCACAAACCATGATTACCCAGCAGCGGAAGTGACAGCAGCGTCAGGGCAAACCCCAGAGCGGCCAGCGCCATGCTGTTACGCATCTCACGGCCACGGGTGGCGCCAATGAACATACCGTCCAGCAAATAACACCAGACACCCACCAGCGGCAGCAGGATTTGCCACGGCAGATAGTGCCCGGCAAGCTGCCGCAGGCTGTCGATGGAGGTCAGCATGGCGACAATGGTGGAACCGAAACAGGCATAGACCAGGGCAAATGCCAGCGCGACAATCCCTGCCTGCCGGCAGGCGGCGCGCCAGACATCAAGCAGCGAGGAGCGATCGCGCGCGCCAAATGCGTGCCCGGAATGCGCTTCCACCGCATAGGCAAAACCGTCGAGCGCATAGGCCGTAAAAGTGAGGAGCGTCATCAGCACAGCATTCACCGCCACCACCTCGCCGCCCAGCCGCGCCCCAAGAACGGTAATGGAACCGAAGCAGAGCTGAAGCAGCAGCGACCGCAGCATAATGTCGCGGTTAAGCGCCAGCAGCTTACGCATATTCCCGCGCCATGCCGCTTTCAACATGGTTACGCTGACACCCCGCAACCGCAGGACTTTCCACGCCATCAGCAGGCCGATAAGGAAGGTGACATATTCGGCGATAACCGTTGAGAGCGCCGCGCCCTGCACGTTCATCTGCATCCCCATCACCAGCCACAGGTCGAGCACGATGTTGAGCAGGTTACCCACTACCAGCAGGATCACCGGTGCACGGGCATACTGCACGCCCAGCAACCACCCGAGCAGCACCAGATTTGCCAGCGAGGCGGGCGCGCTCAGCCAGCGGATCTCAAGAAAGCGGCGCGCCTGAAGCAGCACGTCGTCGCTACCACCGGTGATGTGCAGCGCAAGATTGATAAGCGGGGTACGCAGAAGAAAAATAGCGAAGCCGGCAATAAGCGCCAGCATCAGGGGCTGTACCAGCGCCCGCGCCAGCCCGGCGGGGTCTTTCGCACCGAACGCCTGGGCCGTCAGCCCGGTGGTGCTCATACGCAGGAACAGCAGCAGCATAAACAGGAAGCTGGTTGCCATTGACCCTACCGCCACGCCGCCAAGATAGGCTGCGCTGTCGAGATGACCAATCACCGCCGTATCCACCAGGCCAAGCAGCGGCACGGTGATATTCGAGAAGATCATTGGCAGCGCAAGACGCCACAACGCTTTATCAGTGGAGGAGAAGAACGACATGCTGCCCCGAACTGGTAATGAGGTCAGAAGGCTAACCTCACGGCAACACGCGGCACCATGAGGTTAAAATCAGAGGGAGATTACAGCCACTCGCCGTTGCGGATCACACCCACTGCCAGGCCTTCGATAGTGAAGCTCTGTTCGCGCAGGTCAACCACGATAGGATCGAAGTCGCTGTTTTCAGGCAACAGCTGAACGATGTTGCCCTGTTTTTTGAGACGTTTTACGGTCACTTCATCTTCGATACGCGCCACCACAACCTGGCCGTTACGCGCTTCTTCGGTTTTATGCACCGCCAGCAGATCGCCATCCATAATGCCGATGTCTTTCATCGACATCCCGCTGACACGCAGCAGAAAGTCTGCGCTCGGCTTGAACAGGGACGGGTCAACCTGATAGTGACCTTCGATATGCTGGGAGGCCAGCAGCGGTTCACCCGCCGCAACGCGACCAATCAGCGGCAGCCCTTCAGCTTCTTCAATGAGCAGACGAATGCCGCGCGATGCGCCTGAAACGATCTCAATGACGCCTTTACGCGCCAGCGCTTTCAGGTGCTCTTCCGCCGCGTTCGGGGAACGGAACCCCAAACGCGCTGCAATTTCCGCACGAGTAGGCGGCATGCCGGTCTGGCCGATATGATCCCGAATGAGATCGAACACCTCTTGCTGCCTGGTCGTTAACGCTTTCATTCCGCCCCCTGGGTGTATATACAGTTATGCTGTGAGTATATACAGTCAAAGGCGACTTTGGAACCACAAAATGCGCAAAAAACCAGACACACGGCCCGTTCTGGAAAGGTTATCGCAAATGCTGCCAAAGTAGCGTGCCCCAGGTGATAAGAGCGGTGATGATAGACAGCAGTACCGCACCGGACCCCATATCTTTGGCACGCCCGGAAAGCTCGTGGAATTCCGGCCCGATTCGGTCCACTACCGCCTCAATGGCGCTATTAAGGATTTCGACAATCATGACCAGCAAAACGGAACCGATCAGCAGAACGCGCGTGATGGCATCAACATCCAGCCAGCATGCAATCGCAATTGCCACAACTGCCGCGACGGCCTCCTGGCGGAAGGCGGCTTCATTTTTCCAGGCTGCGCGATACCCTTTCCAGGAGTAGCCTGCAGCTTTGATAATACGGGTTAACCCGGTGGTGTTATTCGCCATGAAAAGAAACCTTTTTGAATTCTGAGCGTCAATGCTTTTACGTCGCCTTCAGCGCAGCACAGAAATTCCCAACGGATTCTGATATTCTTGCGGCGCGATTGCATTATTAACCAGAGGCTTTACATCGTTTATGTCCGGTTGGCCACGAATTTACTACAAATTACTGAATTTACCATTAAGTGTCCTGGTAAAGACCAAGTCTATTCCGGCAGACCCCTGCGCCGAATTAGGGCTGGATACCTCTCGCCCTATTATGTATGTGCTGCCCTATAACTCTAAGGCAGATTTGCTGGCGCTGCGCGAACAATGCCTGGCGCATGATTTACCCGACCCGCTTGAACCGCTGGAAATCGACGGCGCTATTCTGCCGCGCTACGTGTTCATTCACAGCGGGCCGCGCGTGTTCACCTATTACACGCCGAAAGAAGAGTCTATTAAGCTCTTCCACGACTATCTGGATTTACACCGCAGCAACCCGAATCTCGATGTGCAGATGGTGCCGGTTTCGGTGATGTTTGGCCGCTCTCCGGGCCGCGAAAAGGGTGAGGTTAACCCGCCGCTGCGCATGCTGAACGGCATTCAGAAGTTCGTCGCTATCTCCTGGCTGGGGCGCGACAGCTTTGTGCGCTTCTCGCCGCCGGTTTCGCTGCGCCGCATGGCCACCGAGCACGGCACCGATAAAATTATCGCGCAAAAGCTGGCGCGCGTGGCGCGTATGCACTTTGCCCGCCAGCGTCTGGCCACCGTTGGCCCCCGCCTGCCGGTGCGTCAGGATCTGTTCAATAAGCTGCTGGCGTCAAAAGCGATTGCCCGTGCGGTAGAGGACGAAGCGCGTACCAAAAAGATCTCCCATGAAAAGGCGCAGCAGAATGCCGTCGCGCTGATGGAAGAGATCGCGGCTGACTTCTCCTATGAAGCTATTCGCGTGAGCGATCGCGTGCTGGGCTTTACCTGGAACCGTCTCTATCAGGGCATCAACGTTCATAACGCTGAGCGCGTACGTCAGCTGGCCCACGACGGTCACGAGATCGTCTATGTGCCCTGCCACCGCAGCCATATGGACTATCTGCTGCTCTCTTACGTGCTCTATCACCAGGGGCTGGTACCGCCACACATTGCTGCGGGCATCAACCTGAATTTCTGGCCCGCTGGCCCGATTTTCCGCCGTCTGGGCGCGTTCTTTATCCGTCGTACTTTTAAAGGCAACAAGCTCTATTCCACGGTGTTCCGTGAGTACCTCGGCGAACTGTTCAGCCGCGGCTACTCGGTTGAGTATTTCGTGGAAGGCGGACGCTCCCGTACCGGTCGCCTACTGGATCCGAAAACCGGCACGCTTTCGATGACCATTCAGGCGATGCTGCGCGGCGGCACGCGTCCGATTACGCTGGTGCCGATTTACATCGGCTACGAGCACGTCATGGAAGTGGGCACCTATGCCAAAGAGCTGCGCGGCGCTACGAAAGAGAAAGAGAGCCTGCTGCAGATGGTGCGCGGGCTGAGCAAGCTGCGCAATCTCGGCCAGGGCTATGTCAACTTCGGCGAGCCGATGTCGCTGACCTCATGGCTGAATGATAACGTGCCGGAGTGGCGCGAATCGGTTGACCCGATCGAAGCGATACGTCCGGCGTGGCTGACGCCAACCGTCAACGGCATTGCCAGTGAACTGATGGTGCGCATCAACAACGCCGGTGCGGCTAACGCCATGAACCTCTGCTGCACAGCCCTGCTTGCGTCACGCCAGCGTTCGCTGACCCGCGAACAGCTTACCGAGCAGCTGAACTGCTATCTCAGCCTGCTGCGTAACGTGCCGTATGCCGCGGACGCGACCGTGCCTGCTGCCACCGCCGATGAGCTTATCGATCACGCGCTGCAGATGAACAAGTTCGAAGTTGAGAAAGATACCATCGGCGACATCATCATCCTGCCGCGCGAGCAGGCAGTGCTGATGACGTACTACCGTAACAACATTCTGCACATGCTGGTGCTGCCATCGCTGATTGCCGCGATTGTTACCCAGCACCGCAACATCAGCCGTGAAACGCTGCTGAGCCAGATTGAAGTTATCTATCCGATGCTGAAAACCGAGCTGTTCCTGCGCTGGGATAAATCAGAGCTGGGTGGCGTCATTGATGCCCTGCTGGAAGAGATGCTGCAGCAGGGGTTAATCGTCGCCAACGGCGAGCAGCTTCAGCTTAATCCGGCACGCTCACGCACGCTGCAGCTGCTGGCTGCCGGGGTGCGGGAAACGCTTCAGCGCTACGCCATTACCTTCTGGCTGCTGAGCGCTAACCCGGCGATCAACCGCGGTACGCTGGAAAAAGAGAGCCGTACCGTGGCTCAGCGCCTGTCGGTGCTGCACGGCATCAACGCGCCGGAGTTCTTCGACAAAGCGGTCTTCAGCACGCTGGTGCTGACGCTGCGCGACGAAGGTTACATCAGCGATACCGGAGATGCCGATCCGACCCGCACCATGGCGATTTACCAGCTGCTGGGCGAGCTGGTGACCTCTGACGTGCGTCTGACTATTGAAAGCGCCTCGGCGCAGACCAGCTGATAGCCATTCACTGAGCCAATAAAAAAGGCGGGGTTTTCCCGCCTTTTTCGCCTCCGTAACCCACGTAGGGTGGGTAAGAGCAGCGCACCCACCTTCGGGAAGCGTCGTGGCGGGTGCGCAGGCTTACCCGCCCTACAAAGCATTCACTAAGCCAACAAAAAAGGCGGATTTCTCCCCCCTTTTTTGTCTCCGTAGCCCACGTAAGGTAGGTAAGCGCAGCGCACCTACCTTCGGGAAGCGTTGTGACGGGTGCGCAGGCTTACCCGCCCTACAAAGCATTCACTTAGCCAATAAAAAAGGCGGGGTTTTCCCGCCTTTTTCGTCTCCGTAACCCACGTAGGGTGGGTAAGCGCAGCGCACCCACCTTCGGGAAGCGTCGTGGCGGGTGCGCAGGCTTACCCGCCCTACAAAGCATTCACTAAGCCAATAAAAAAGGCGGGGTTCTCCCGCCTTTTTCGTTTCCGTAGCCCACACAGGGTGGGCTTAACGCGTCAGGTAGCTGACCGCAATACCAATAAACAGCGCCATCCCTGCGTAATTATTGTTCAGAAACGCGCGGAAACAGGCCTCGCGCTCGCGTCCGGCGGTGATACGCTGCTGATAGATAAACAGCGCGCCCGCCACTGCCAGCGAAGCGTAGAACACCCAGCCCAGCCCGTTCAGCCAGCCTACCGTCGCCATCAGCGCCAGTACCATAATTTGCAGGATGCCGATAATCATATTGTCGAAACGTCCAAACAGGATTGCCGTGGATTTCACGCCGATTTTCAGGTCGTCGTCACGATCGACCATCGCATACTGGGTGTCATAGGCTACGGTCCAGCAGATGTTGGCGAAGAACATCAGCCAGCAGCTCAGCGGCAGCGTTTCGCTGACGGCGGAAAACGCCATCGGGATCGACCAGCCAAACGCAGCGCCCAGCACCACCTGCGGCAGATGGGTGTAGCGTTTCATGAATGGATACATCCATGCCAGCCCCAACGCAGCCACCGACAGCAGGATGGTCATCAGGTTCAGCGTCAACACCAGCGCAAAGGCGAGCAGCACCAGAATAATGAACAGGTTGCGCGCCTCTTTTTCCGTCACCGCCCCGCTCGGTAGCGGACGATGCGCGGTTCGCTTAACGTGCCCGTCGATTTTACGATCGGCGTAGTCGTTAACCACGCAGCCCGCGGCGCGCATCAGCCAGACGCCGGTGACAAACACCGCCAGGATCCACAGCGGCGGAACGCCGGGTGCAGCGACCCACAGCGCCCACAGCGTCGGCCACAGCAGCAGCAGCGCGCCGATAGGTTTGTCAGTACGCATCAGCCGATGGTAAGCCAGCAGCTTGCTTTGCGTCAGACTCCACTCCATTAGTTTTCCCCTTCATATAGTGGTGATGCTGTCAAAAACAGCTCGGTCAGCAGCAGCGGCTTGCCTGACAGGCGCAGGCGCGAACGTCGCCCCCAGAGCGCATCACGCTGGCCTACCTGAATAAAATCGCGTGTCAGGGTGGATGCGGTAAAAAGGTAGCGCCCGAGCGGCGTGGTACCAAGCTGCTGCAGCGCCAGTTCCGGGCCACTCAGGGTGGACTCGGGGACCAGCGTGCGCCCGGCAAGCCAGGGTTCGCCATCACCGCACAGCAGGATCTCCCGCAGCCAGTAATGCGGTTCTGCGGGCAGCAGCTCAAGGGCATCGCGCGCCATGTCCGGGCCGACAAAACCTTCGTTAACGACAATTACGCTCACCTTTTCGCAGTGCTGTTCGAAGCGTTTGGTCATGGAATCTTCCAGCAACAGCCAGTCGAGCAGTTCGCCGCTCAGGGAGGGGATCTCATCAAAAAAGGACAGTGCGCGAAGCTCCGCCAGCGCAGGGTGGGACATGCGTTTCACTCCGGAAGTCGTCATAACAAGCATTGTAACGCAGAACCGGAACAGGATGGGGAAAGGTGAGGGATAACGCAAGCGTTCGCCACAGGAAAAAGGGTGCGCCGAAGCGCACCAGGTATTGCAAGCATCAGCAATGTGGGGAAACGATCACCCCTTGCCTTTTACACTGCTGATAAAAACAGAACGGGCGGAGGTGGAACCCAGACGCTCGGCTTCATTCAGCAGTTTCAGGGCTTTATCGACATCCCCACTGGCAACGGCCTGCTTGATGGCCTGATTGAAGTAGGCTTCCGTATCGTTCAGTACCGGAGCCGCTTTCGGCGCTGGCGCCTGGGCTGGCACGCTGGCCGGGGCGGGTGCGGCATAAGCCTGGGCCGGTGCCGGGGCGCTGTAAGCCTGCGCGGGCGCAGCGGTATTGCCCACGGTCACCGATGCCTGGCCGGAGGAGCCAAACAGCGGGCCAACCAGAATACTGGAAGCTGAGTTAGTACTTACTTTCAATCTCAGCGTGCCGTCAGCGGTATGACGCGCCACCGGGTCAGCAATGTCAGGCACCGCATTCCCTACGCCCTTCGCATAGGCTTTCGCAGGGTTGGTCATGGTGGTGGTCTGCTGGAGATCCTGCGGTGTGGTAAAGGCCAGCACATAGATCTTCTGCTGCCCTAATGCCGGGGTCAGCTTGATGGTGCCTTCCAGGCGGTCTTCAGACACCACGCCCGGCTCTTTGTATTCGAAGTAGCTCGACGGGAAATAGGCCGCCGGAGAGAGATTCTGATCGAGCACCAGCACGTTCGGTGCGAACACGCTGCGCTGCTTATCGGCCACGCTGGTCAGGGTGATGGTGAGCTCGCCGACATTAGCCGGGACGCTCCAGGCGGCAACTTTCCCGCTGATACCAGGTGCGTTGAGCGACTGACCCGCGCTGGCAAGCACGGCGGTCTGGGTTTGCGACGGCGCAACCGGGGTCCAGACAATCTGTTGCAGCGCCGAGGCCGGGATGGCCGGTGCGGCGGCGGTATTCTGCGGCACGATGTTCACTTCCGCGAAGCCGGTTACGGGCAGCACGGCCAACAGGCTTGCGCTCAGGCAGAGTGCAATGACGCTTTTTTTCATTTTCATTGTGATGACCTCAGATGATGAAGTGAAGCGGTAGCCAGGCAATAGCGCGCTTCACTAAGGCTCTTACTTAATTGAGGGTTAACGAATGAGGGGCAGCGCCCCTCATGTGGTCATGACACAGAATTACCACCAGATTTCCATCTGGGCGCCGAAGGTGACTTCATCGCTGTCGCCACGGCTGGTGGTGCCAAACGGCGTAAAGGTGCCGTTGGTGGCCGCGAAGGAGGTTGCGCTGTCGTTGTCAGCTTTCACGTAGCCCCACTTCTCATCCCACTTGGCATAGGTCGCAAATACACGGATAGCCGGACGAGACCAGATGCTGTTGCCTGCCTGCCACTGCTGCGCAAGGGTGATTTTGTACTGGCTGTTACGCTCGCCCACTTCCTGGGATTTCACGTTGTCGTAGCCCACTTCCATCAGGGTGCTCATAATCGGCGTCCACTTGTACATTGGACGCACGCCGACGGTCCACCAGGTGTTGCCGCGATTGTTGTCACGGTCGGTGTCCTGATACATACCGACGTACATCATGTCCCAGTCATCGCCCAGGCTGATTGAACCGTGGTCGAGGAAGCGAATCATGCTGCCGTCGTTATCGACAGAACCACCGCGCGCCTGGCCTTTACCCTGAGAAATCATAGAGTCGGTAGCGTACTGCACCACGAACTTGTTGAAGCCAGTGCCGATAGTCTGTGTATGTTCAGCGGTGAACATCCAGCCATCTTTGGTCGCGCCCGGCTCAAGGTAGTAGTCGTCAGGAATGTTAGTGTGACCGTAGTCCACGCCCAGCTCTAATGCGCCGTTCGGGTTAGTTTCGATACCAGCTAAACGCACGTCAAAGACATCGTTCGGCACTTCGTTGTTATAGGTTCTGATACCGGTTTCTGGATCAACATCGCCGAATGCGGAAGATCCACCCTGCTCAGATGAACGGGTTGCCGCGAAGGAGAGCTTACCGATACCAACGTCGATGTTTTCCAGACCCGCACCCGGGCCGGAAATATCCCAGTAGTAGAAGTCGATCATGTGCACGTCATGACGCTGATAGAAACGCTTACCGGCCCAGATATTGGCACCCGGCAGCGCATCGATCAGGTCCTTACCGACGACGTTAAATTCGCGAATGGCTGGGGTATTGCTGTCTTCCCAGTCGTTGATCTGATCGGATTTATAGGCAATGTTCGAGTCGAAGTAGAAGCTCTTATCGCCCTCTTTCCACACTTCCTGGCCCAGCTTAATTTCAGCGTAGGTTTCGCACTCATTACCAAGACGATACTTGGCATCGGCACCGGTTGCCTGGAAACATTGTTGCGTACCGCCGCCGCCAGTCCAGCCAATACCGGAACGGGCGTAGCCTTTGAAATCAACAGCGGATGCCTGGGCGGCGAAAATGCCGGCCATTACAGCCACTGCCAGAGGGAGTTTGCGCAGAGTAATCATCGTTCTGTCTCCTGAGACCTTGCTTTTCTTTTGTTATGGAATGCTTAAACGCCTGGCTCTTTATGCAGCCGACGGCACGCGGTTCCATCTTCACGGAACAGATGGCAACGCTCTGGCGGCAAACCGATGGCGAATGTGGCACCCTCTTCTACCAGCACCACGTCATTCTGGCGGTAGACCAGGTTCTGACGAATGGCCGG
This sequence comes from Siccibacter colletis, assembly GCF_025914095.1. Lineage (NCBI taxonomy): Bacteria > Pseudomonadati > Pseudomonadota > Gammaproteobacteria > Enterobacterales > Enterobacteriaceae > Siccibacter > Siccibacter colletis. The sequence continues at coordinate 3,713,084 of NZ_CP074352.1, forward strand.
AATTTGGATATGAATCTGCGTTTCGTGGCCGAGCTGTTCGACAACCTGCACCACGCCTTCCAGCGTGACGTCAGCGATATCGCTGGGCAGCAGATGTTCAGGACGAATGCCCAGCGACATGTTGGCACCCACCTGCACGTTTTCACTGTCAACCGGCAGCCAGACCTGCTGACGGTTCGGTAACTCAACCTGCACCTGATCGATAGCGGTGGCTGTCACTTTCACCGGCAGGAAGTTCATCTTCGGCGAGCCGATAAAGCCCGCGACAAAGCGATCTGCCGGATAGTGGTACAGCTCCAGCGGTTTGCCGACCTGCGCCACGCGCCCGGCATCCAGCACCACGATTTTGTCGGCCAGCGTCATCGCTTCGACCTGATCGTGAGTGACGTAAATCATGGTGCGCCCGAGTCGCTTATGGAGACGGGAAATCTCTATGCGCATCTGTACGCGCAGCGCTGCATCCAGGTTCGACAGCGGTTCATCCAGCAGGAACACCCGCGGCTGCGCCACCAGAGTACGGCCAATGGCGACGCGCTGGCGCTGCCCGCCGGAAAGCGCTTTCGGACGGCGATCCAGCAGGTGTCCGAGCTGCAGCACATCAGCGACCTGGGTGACCTGCTGATTAATCAAATCTTTTTTGGCACCGGCCAGCTTCAGGCCGAAAGACATGTTCTCCGCGACGGAGAGATGGGGATAGAGCGCATAGGACTGGAACACCATGCCGACGCCGCGCTCGGCGGGCGGGACATCGTTCATGCGCGTATCACCAATGTGCAAATCGCCGCTGGTGATGGTTTCCAGCCCGGCGATCATGCGCAGCAGCGTTGATTTGCCGCAGCCAGATGGCCCGACAAATACCACGAACTCCCCTTCCTGAATGTCGAGATTGATATCTTTCGATACCACCACGTCACCCCAGGACTTCGTTACATTCCGCAACTGCACGCTCGCCATGCCTTTCTCCCTTCGTTACAACGGTCAGCCAAAAACAACAATGCCGTGACTATGCGAGCTGACCCGGTTCAGGTAATCCTCCACCCCCATGCTTTTTTATGGGGGAGGAGGCGGGAGGATGAGGGCCGGACGTCTGCCACCGGCCAGGCGCGGCGACAGCGATTTTCGTGACGAAGGTTTTAATTTTCCGCGCCTTTTTGTGTGCGCCTGGACACATAACTCCATTTTATGTTGCCGGGATCACACAACCAGACGGTGGGGCGTAGGCCACAGGAGGATGAGAAGCGCTTGCCAGATACGCAGACTGTGCCCTGTAAAAGCCACCACCTGTATATCCATGTGCACTCAGCAAAAAGGATGGGATCTATGAAAATGAAAACCGGCGTGCGCATCCTCGCCTTGTCCGTTCTGACAACGATGATGTTCCCGGCCTCTGCCCTTGCCAAAATTGAAGAAGGGAAACTGGTTATCTGGATTAACGGCGATAAAGGCTATAACGGCCTGGCCGAGGTTGGTAAGAAATTCGAGAAAGACACCGGTATCAAGGTCAGCGTCGAGCATCCGGACAAACTGGAAGAGAAGTACCCGCAGGTGGCCGCGACCGGCGACGGTCCGGACATTATCTTCTGGGCGCATGACCGTTTCGGCGGCTACGCACAGTCTGGCCTGCTGGCAGAAATCTCCCCGGATAAAGCGTTCCAGGACAAGCTCTACCCGTTCACCTGGGACGCCGTGCGCTATAACGGCAAGCTGATCGCCTACCCGATCTCCGTCGAAGCGCTGTCGCTCATCTATAACAAAGATCTGGTCGCCAACCCGCCGAAAACCTGGGAAGAGATCCCGGCGCTGGATAAAGAGCTGAAGGCGAAAGGTAAGAGCGCGCTGATGTTCAACCTGCAGGAACCGTACTTCACCTGGCCGCTGATTGCCGCAGACGGTGGCTACGCCTACAAGTTTGAGAACGGCAAATACGATGTGAAAGACATGGGCGTGGACAGCGCTGGCGCGAAAGCGGGTCTTGGCTTCCTGGTTGAGCTGGTGAAAAACAAACACATCAACGCCGACACCGACTACTCCATCGCTGAAGCCGCCTTTAACAAGGGCGAAACCGCAATGACCATCAACGGGCCGTGGGCGTGGAGCAACATTGATAAGAGCAAGGTTAACTACGGCGTTGCGCTGCTGCCGAGCTTCAAAGGCAAGCCGTCGAAACCGTTCGTTGGGGTACTGAGCGCCGGGATCAACGCCGCCAGCCCGAACAAAGAGCTGGCGAAGGAGTTCCTCGAAAATTACCTGCTGACCGATGACGGCCTCGACATGGTGAACAAAGACAAACCGCTGGGTGCAGTCGCGCTGAAGTCCTTCCAGGAGACGCTGGCGAAAGATCCGCGCATTGCCGCCACTATGGATAACGCACAGAAAGGCGAAATCATGCCGAACGTGCCGCAAATGTCTGCCTTCTGGTATGCGGTTCGCACCGCGGTGATCAACGCCGTAAGCGGTCGCCAGTCTGTAGATGAAGCGCTGAAAGACGCCCAGGGACGCGTAACGAAGTAAGCAACACGGCGGGTGGCGTTCCGCTCACCCGCCCTGGTCCTGCGGCGTGGTCCGTAGGTCAGGTAAGCGCAGCGCGCCTGACGTCAGTATTCACAGTTGTAGAGGAAGAACCCCATGGATGTTGTAAGAAAGACCCACTGGTGGCAAAGCGATACGCTCAAATGGTCGGTTATCGCGCTGCTCGGCCTGCTGGTGGGATATCTTGTCGTTCTGATGTACGCCCAGGGGGAGTACCTGTTTGCCATCATGACGCTGCTGCTCAGCGCCACGGGGCTCTATATTTTCGCCAGACGTAAAACCTACGCCTGGCGCTATGTCTATCCGGGCCTTGCCGGCATGGGGCTGTTCGTTCTGTTCCCGCTGGTCTGCACCATTGCCATTGCCTTCACCAACTACAGCAGCACCAACCAGCTCACCCAGGAGCGCGCGCAACAGGTGCTGCTGGATCGTCAGTATCAGGCCGGGAAAAGCTACAGCTTTGGCCTCTATCCGTCGGGCGATGCCTGGCAGCTGGCGCTGACCGATGGCGACAGCGGCAAATACTATCTTTCCGACGCCTTTACATTTGGCGGCGAGCAGACGTTAACCCTGAACGAGGCCGACGCCCTGCCCGCCGGCGAACGCGCTACGCTGCGCGCGATCACCCAGAACCGCCAGGCGCTGAGCCAGATCACCGCCCGGCTTCCGGACGAGAGCGAACTGGTGATGAGCTCTCTGCGTCAGTTCTCCGGTACACGCCCGCTCTATACCCTGGCCGGTGACGGCACGCTGACCAACAACCAGAGCGGCGTGAAGTATCAGCCCAATAATGACATTGGCTTCTACGAGTCGGTGAATGCCGACGGCGGCTGGGCGGGCGACAAGCTTAGTCCGGGTTATACCGTGACTATCGGCTGGTATAACTTCATGCGCGTCTTCGTTGACGAAGGCATCCAGAAACCGTTTATGGCGATCTTCGTCTGGACCGTGGTGTTTTCGCTGTTAACGGTGGTGCTGACCGTGGCGGTGGGGATGGTGCTGGCGTGTCTGGTGCAGTGGGAATCCCTGAAGGGCAAAGCCATTTACCGCGTACTGCTGATCCTGCCCTACGCGGTGCCGTCGTTTATCTCGATCCTGATTTTCAAAGGGTTGTTCAACCAGAGCTTCGGTGAGATCAACATGATGCTGAGCAGCCTGTTCGGCATCAAACCCGCCTGGTTCAGCGACCCGAACACCGCCCGCGCGATGGTGGTGATCGTTAACACCTGGCTTGGCTATCCGTACATGATGATCCTCTGCATGGGGCTGCTGAAAGCGATTCCGGACGATCTCTATGAAGCCTCGGCGATGGACGGCGCGGGTCCGTTCCAGAATTTCTTCAAAATTACGCTACCGCTGCTGATCAAGCCGCTGACGCCGCTGATGATCGCCAGCTTTGCCTTCAACTTTAATAACTTCGTGCTGATCCAGCTGCTGACCAACGGCGGGCCGGATCGCCTCGGCACCACCACGCCGGCGGGCTATACCGATCTTCTGGTGAGCTACACCTACCGTATCGCCTTTGAGGGCGGCGGCGGGCAGGACTTCGGGCTGGCGGCCGCGATCGCCACGCTGATTTTCCTGCTGGTGGGTGCGCTGGCGATTGTGAATCTCAAAGCCACACGCATGAAGTTTGATTGAGGAGAAAAACGATGGCTATGGTTCAACCCAAATCTCAAAAGCTGCGCCTGCTGATAACGCATGCCGGGCTCCTGCTGTTTATCGCGGCCATTATGTTTCCGCTGCTGATGGTCATTGCCATCTCGCTGCGCGCGGGCAACTTCGCCACCGGGAGCCTGATCCCGGAGCAGATCTCCTGGGAGCACTGGCGGCTGGCGCTGGGATTCAGCGTTGAGCACGCCGACGGCCGGGTCACCCCGCCGCCGTTCCCGGTGCTGCTGTGGCTGTGGAACTCGATTAAGGTCGCGGCGATCACCGCCATTGGCATTGTCGCGCTCTCTACCACCTGCGCCTATGCATTCGCCCGTATGCGCTTCCCCGGTAAGGCGACGCTGCTGAAAGGAATGCTGATTTTCCAGATGTTCCCCGCGGTGCTGTCGCTGGTGGCGCTCTACGCGCTGTTTGACCGTCTCGGCCAGTACATTCCGTTTATCGGATTAAACACCCACGGCGGCGTGATCTTCGCCTATCTGGGCGGCATCGCGCTGCATGTCTGGACGATTAAGGGCTATTTCGAAACCATTGACGGGTCGCTGGAAGAGGCTGCTGCGCTCGATGGTGCGACGCCGTGGCAGGCGTTCCGTCTGGTGCTACTGCCGCTGTCGGTGCCGATTCTGGCCGTGGTGTTTATTCTGTCATTTATTGCCGCGATTACCGAAGTGCCGGTTGCTTCGCTGCTGCTGCGTGACGTGAATAGCTACACGCTGGCGGTGGGGATGCAGCAGTATCTCAATCCGCAAAACTACCTGTGGGGCGACTTCGCAGCAGCGGCGGTACTCTCTGCCATCCCGATTACCGTGGTGTTCCTGCTGGCCCAGCGCTGGCTGGTCAGCGGGCTGACGGCGGGCGGCGTTAAAGGTTGACCTTGTTATCGTTAAGCTGTGCCACTGCGCGTTCTGTTATCCCTTACTATGATGTTTGTTGCGGCCTGCGGGCCGCTTTTTTTATTCCCGCTTCAGGCGCTTAGAGTTACACAGCCAGAGCGTGATCACCATCAGCAGGATGGCCCCGGAATAGATCAGCACATCCATCGGCGATTTATGGTCGATGATGATCAGCCGGATAATGGCCGTGATGCCGATATAGATGAAATAGCGCAGCGGAAAGTGGAACCCGGACTGGAAGTACTTCACGATCAGCGCGATAAATTCGAAATAGAGGAAATAGACCACCAGCCCTTCCACCAGCTCATACTTGGTGATTTTTTCCCCGTCGCTGAACAGCACGTCAGCGAGGTGCAGCGTCTCTTTACCCAGAAAGATAATCAGGATGATCCCGAGGCATAACAGCGCCAGGTTAAGCACCGTTTGCAGGATGGAAGAGACCCACTCAACGCGCGGGCGTGAAGACGGGAGCATTGAGGACATAGCGCACCTTTATTAACCGAATCGGGAAATCCGTTATACGGTAAAAGTGTGATCCAGATCCACATTATTTGCTTATCTTTAGTGTGCGTTTACCGCAGGAGCGTGGAGGGACAAACGCGGTTATTCGAAAAGAGATGAAAGCAGGTGAAGTTATTGAGATGGCTGACAAAGTAAGACATGAACAGCCCTCTCCGGAGAGAGGGCTGTTCACTGATTAACGGAAGTTAATGCTCTTGTCGCTGGTCATGCTGTAGAGATCGAACTTACGACCCAGCATCTGACCACCGTCACGCGTCAGCGGCGTCCAGCCAATAGCCGCGCGGCTACGGGTTGGCCCGGCGGTGAACAGATCCAGCGGCACAGAGACGTACACCCCTTTGGTGAACTCCCCTTCGCCGTAGGCTTCCGCCGACACGTTGGTGATAGTGGCATACGCCCCCACGACCACGCCGCTGTCGTAATGCTTCGCCACTTCCAGCGTGCTGCCCTTATCGCCTGCCAGATACTGGCCGACGCTGGCCTTGATCAGCACGTCCTGCGCAAACGGCGGCGTCCAGTAGGCGGTCAGGTGACCGGTTTTCACGCTGTAGTCGGTGAATTTCATCATGTCCTGCGCGCTACGCCAGTCACGCTGCTTCACGTAGTTGGCGTTGACGCCCAGCGCCCAGTTGCTGTCCACCGGACGCCACAGCACTTCGGCACCGGCACCGCCGTACATGGTTTCCAGGTAACCGCCGTACACCTGGCCGTAGAAATCATTTCCCAGATACTGGAAGTAGTTGGCCTGAAGGTTGTTGACGTAAACGTTGTTCTTCACGTACTCACGCACCATAGTACGCACGCGCGGCAGCGAGGAGTCGCCCGGCGAGTCGCTGTAGCTGAACTTGTCGTAGTTGTTGGCGATATTGCCAAACAGGCTACCGGTGGTCAGCAGGTGGTCGGTCAGCCACCAGTCAGCGGTGCCCATCAGGCCAACCTGGTACATGTAGAAGCTTTCCGGGCCGCCGAAGGACTGGTTCAGCACCGGGTCAAAGTGAATATCAAAGTCCTTCTTCTCAATGTACCAGCCCTGATCGGTCTGATCCGGCACGATCGGCGTGGTGCGATGCTGCACCAGTTCAGTTTCGTGACCCAGCGGCTCACCTTCCAGATGACGCTTCAGGCTGGCGACATCGGTCTCGGTCGTCACCTGCGGCATATTGAGACGGTTTTCCGTGATGCGGATAGTGCGCACCCCGTCCGGCAGATCGTTCATCACGATGCGGTTGGCACGTTCGATGCCTTCGCGCGAATCACGGTATTTCACCTGTTCGCCGGTGACATACAGCGTGTCGCCTTTCACCTGGATCTGCGGATTGGTCAGCCCGGCATTGTATTTCAGCTGGGTAAGCTGGTTGGCGACTACCGAGTGCTGGAGGATCGCATCCTGCGGCTGCGGACGATATGCCGGACGCGCGTTGTCGTTGTACGACGGACGCAGGTCATTGAAGTTATTGCGCAGCGTCACCCCGAACATCACGGTGTTTCCGCGCTCGTAGCTGACGTTAACGTCGGCCCAGTCGGTGACGCGATAGATGGCCCCGACGTTGAACTTGCGCTTCTGCTCAATCTTGCCAGCGAACTCTTCGCTGTAGTTGTTACCTTCGTACTCGACCTTCAGGCGCAGCGGCTGCCACGGCGTCTGGTATTCAATCCCGCCGAACAGCGCCGCCGGGCCGTGGAACATGTCGCTGCTGTCTACGGAACCGGCGCGCTGGTAGCTGCCGTCGCGATAGCAGAACTTATCGCTGTAGGAGCAGAACGGGTTACGGACGTTGGCATTGGTGCCGAGGTAGCCCCAGCCCATGCCCAGCGTGAAGTCGAATGGCCCCCAGGCCTTACTGGCAACGAGGTATTCGGCATCAAACAGGCCGGTACCGCCGATATCGCGTGCGCCCACCGCCACCTGCGGCAGCCAGTAACCCTCTTCCCACAGGCGCAGTTTGAGATCGAAGGCTTTATCTTTATAGGTCTGGTCGCCGGAGAAGGAGTCAACGTTACTGTAATCACGGGTACGCACATCGGTGTAGCGCAGCGTGGTTTCCAGCCACGGGAACAGCTGCACCGAAGCGGAGTAGTAGCGGTACTGATCGTTATCGCGGTAGTTAAGGCTGATTTCACCCTCGCGCGCCATACGCGCGGTGGGCGTCTGCATCAGGCCAACGCCGCCGAAGTCAGACTGCGACGGGCCAACCGGCGGCGGCAAGGTTTCAGCGTGGCAGGCTGCCGAAACGGCGAGCGCCAGCACGCTGTAGAGACAGGTCTTTTTCATCAATCCGGTATCCGATGGGTCAGAGAGCGAAGGATTTGCGCATTGAGGTCTTCCCAGGTGGAGCTAAACAGGGAATCCGCGAAGCCGACAAAAATGATGCTGCCGGGCATCGGCTCGACATGACGTCGGTTCCAGTACGCCATCGGCGTTTTCTCCGTCCGTCCATCCGGATAAATAATCCAGGCATAACTACGCTCTGCGCCGCTCAACAGGCTGACATCATCCAGATAGTCCACCACCGAGCGGCCCGCGGAGAAGGTGACGCGGCCAGGCTTATTGATCAGGCCAAACAGCGTTACCGTGGAGGGCTGCGCCCCGGCCCACAGCTGATATTGCCCCTCTACCGGTACGTTATCCTGCTGGCGCACGCGTACCCGATCGGGGTCGAGATTGACAATCTGCCGCCCGGTCACCTTGATCGCCTCAAGCTGGGCGCGCAGGCTGTTGATTGCCGCACCGTCATCCCCACCCTCTTCGGCGGCCACCTGGCGCAGCGTATTCAATAGCTGCTTGTGCTGCTGCTCTGCCACGGCCGTCGCCTGGCGTTCGCTAATTACCGCTCCCGGCCACCAGGTGCGCGCCAGCGCCGGCTGGGAAACCACATCCGCCAGCCTTTTGGCACCGCTAATGGTCAGCGGCGCGACGCCCGGTCCCTGCATCACAGTGACCGTGGCATCGGCGAGAACCGCGGTGGAAGAGAGGCAGAAAATGAGCGAAGCGAGTGCTGTGTGTTTCATTCTTTCGCTGCCTTAATCAATGTCATGGTGACAGGAAAATAGTCTGCACCAAGGTACTGTTGCGACTGGCGGATAATGCCCTCGCTATCTATCCAGTAGCGATTGCGCCAGCTTTTATGATCGGTTTCGACCTCTTCAACGAGCACGCGCACCGGCGTCACGCTGCTGCCCACGGTCAGGGTGTCATTGCCATCCCAGCTAAAGGTTGAGCGGGCCGTGGCATAGCGCACGCGCTTGTGTTCGGTCCAGCCGATGGTGCGCGTCCAGCCGGTGCCATCAATGATTTGATTCGGCGTTGCCAGCGGGTCAGCGGAAAGGTTAGAGACGTCAATCAGGTTGTCGCCGCCAAGCAGGGTTTTTACCAGTCGCCCTTTTTGCGTCACCAGCGTCGCCTGGTCCTGCGTTACCCATTTTTGCTGGCCGTTTTCGGCAAACGCCAGCACGACAAACAGCTGTGGTCCGTTGTTCAGCCGGACATACTGGCTGGCATAAGGCATGTTCTGGATGTCGTCATCCGTGAGCTGTACGCCATCTTCGCCAAGCACGCTATTCCAGAGGGTTGTGCCCAACCCTTTAGTGGTGGATGAGCACGCTTGTAGAAGCAGGCACACTAAAATTATCGCAACTCGCTGCACGATATTTCCCCGAGGTCAAAATAACCACACCGAAGTGTGGTTATGGTTAAAACACCCTGATTACTGGGTGGCGGTACTGGTTGTGGTAGTTGTGGTGGTCCCGGTGTTAGAACCATCGCCACCACCGGTAGCAGCAAGTGCCACACCGACTACCGACCCTACAGTACTGGCGCTGGTCGCAGTAGAACTTCCTGCAGACACAGACGTTGCCGCGCTACCTGCTGCTTCACCGACCGCAACCGGATCCGCCCAGGCAGACGAAGCCGCCAGCGAGGATATGGCAAGAATGCCATAAATAATTTTCTTCATAACTATTTCCCTTCATTTAATGAATGGAGAGGTGCCCGAAAAGCTTTTCAGGCGCATTCGAGTATACACAACAACCCCTTCACGTTTACGTGCCGGGGAAATAGCGGAAGCGTTTTAGGACTAGCAGATAATATATATCACAATGGCAATATAATTTAATATAAAAACGTTACATTACAATTAGTTAAAATATAACCATCAGAGCATGAACGTCGGGGTTTTCTGAAAAGGATGGCATGCCATCTGCACAGCTATAGCGACTTTCAGATTAACCTGATCGGTGTGAAGGCGGGGAAATAAGCGACAAGAAGATTAGTCTGAGAATAAGCGCCAGCATTACGCTGGCGCTTTATAAGAAGAAACTATTACTTAAGCGCGCCACGCTTTATAGCGGTTGATCAGCCCGTTGGTGGAGCTGTCATGGCTGTTGATTGCCTGCTCATCGCCCAGCTCCGGCAGGATACGGTTCGCCAGCTGTTTACCCAGCTCTACGCCCCACTGGTCGAAGGTGAAGATATTCAGGATAGCGCCCTGGGTGAAGATCTTGTGCTCATACAGCGCAATCAGCGCGCCCAGGCTGAACGGGGTAATTTCACGCAGCAGGATGGAGTTGGTCGGACGGTTGCCTTCGAACACCTTAAACGGCACCACGTGATCCAGGGTTTTCGGGTCTTTGCCCTGATCGGCGAACTCTTTCTCCACCACATCGCGAGATTTACCAAACGCCAGCGCTTCGGTCTGAGCAAAGAAGTTAGACAGCAGCTTGGCGTGGTGATCCGAAAGCGGGTTATGGGTTTTCGCCGGAGCGATAAAGTCGCACGGTACCATTTTGGTGCCCTGGTGGATCAGCTGGTAGAACGCGTGCTGACCGTTAGTACCCGGCTCACCCCAGATGATTGGCCCGGTCTGGTAATCCACCGGATTGCCGTTACGGTCAACGAACTTGCCGTTGGACTCCATGTTGCCCTGCTGGAAGTAGGCCGCAAAGCGATGCATGTACTGGTCGTAAGGCAGAATGGCTTCGGTTTCCGCGCCAAAGAAGTTGTTGTACCAGATACCGATCAGCGCCAGCAGCACCGGCAGGTTTTTCTCAAACGGGGTGCTGGAGAAGTGCTGGTCCATCGCGTGCGCGCCGGACAGCAGTTCGACGAAGTTGTCGTAGCCCACGGAAAGAATGATCGACAGACCAATCGCTGACCACAGTGAGTAGCGGCCGCCAACCCAGTCCCAGAATTCGAACATGTTGGCGGTATCGATGCCAAACTCGCCGACCGCTTTAGCGTTGGTGGAGAGCGCCGCAAAGTGTTTCGCTACGTGCTGCTGATCGCCCGCCGCTTTCAGGAACCAGTCGCGCGCGCTGTGGGCGTTGGTCATGGTTTCCTGGGTGGTGAAGGTTTTGGACGCCACCAGGAACAGGGTGCTTTCCGGATTCACTTTTTTCAGCACTTCGGCGATGTGGGTGCCATCGACGTTAGACACGAAGTGCATATTGAGGTGGTTTTTGTACGGGCGCAGCGCTTCGGTCACCATGAACGGGCCGAGGTCGGAGCCGCCAATGCCGATGTTCACCACGTCGGTAATCGGCTTACCGGTGTAGCCTTTCCAGCTACCGGAGATAATGGATTCAGAGAAGGCTTTCATCTTCTCCAGTACCGCATTTACTTCCGGCATCACATCTTTGCCATCAACCAGAATCGGCGTATTGCTGCGGTTGCGCAGCGCGACGTGCAGTACAGCGCGGTCTTCGGTGCGGTTAATTTTTTCACCGGAGAACATGGATTTGATAGCGCCTGCCAGATCGGTCTCTTTCGCCAGATCCAGCAGCTTGCTCAGGGTTTCGTCGGTAATGCGGTTTTTGGAGTAATCCACCAGCATCAGGTCGTCGAAGGTAGCGGAGAATTTGCTGAACCGGTCGCTCTCTTTGGCGAACAGATCCGCAATACTCACCGTTTCCATGTCAGCGTAATGTTTCTCTAATGCCTGCCAGGCTGAAGTCTGCTTCGGGTTGATGTTTTTCATAGCAATACTCTTGTGATTTGAGAACTGTGACTGCGGTCGATTGTAGCGCCTGTCACTGGAAGTGCGATGATTTTTATCATGCTGCCCCGCGGAGATCGCACGGTCGTTCAAAGCCCAAAGTATAGCCGTTATAAGATATTTTCCTGGCACCCGGCATAACATGAAAAATCCACATAACCCCGGCGTTGACAATAACCCCGCCAACCCTTTATTTATGAATAAGAACTCGTTATGCGAGTCGACATACCCGGCCTTTCAGGCAAGGGGTATGGCCAGAAGAGGCGCGTTGCCCAGGTATCGTGTGTGAGGAGCCAGTCCGCAGACCGCACGAGAGGGGGAGCAACGCCGAGGTAGCGCAGCGTCTGGCAACGCGTGCTATCGACCGCAGGGGCTGAATCCCCTGGGTTGTCACCCGAAGAGCCCGCAGTCGGACGCTTCGCAAGGTGGAGCGCTTCTGGGTGAATGTGGTTGTGGTTTTTCCCGTCTGCGTCCGCCCCCTTACCGCTCTCTCCTTGTGCCATGGCTGAATAACGTTGTGCCATCCCGGATGGCTCCCTGACACGAGGTTGTTATGACAAATGCTTTCGTTGTCGCCAAATTTGGCGGCACCAGTGTGGCCGATTTCGACGCGATGAACCGCAGCGCCGACGTGGTCCTTTCCGATGATGCCGTGCGGCTGGTGGTGCTTTCCGCCTCGGCGGGCATCACTAATTTGCTGGTGGCGCTGGCAGAAGGCCCGGAAGCGACCGAGCGTTTCGTCAAGCTCGATGCGATCCGCAAAATCCAGTATGACATCCTCGAACGCCTGCAAAACCCGACCGTTATCCGCGACGAAATCGATCGTCTGCTGGAGAACATCGCCACCCTGTCCGAAGCGGCGTCGCTCGCGACCTCCACTGCCCTCACTGACGAGCTGGTAAGCCACGGCGAACTGATGTCCACCCTGCTGTTTGTCGAAGTGCTGCGCGAACGCGCGGTGGAGGCGCAGTGGTTTGACGTACGCAAGGTGATGCGCACCAGCGACCGCTTTGGCCGCGCCGAGCCGGACGTCACCGCCCTGGCCGAGCTCTGCGTTCAGCAGCTGCAGCCGCGCATTCGCGAAGGCCTGGTGATCACCCAGGGTTTTATCGGCAGTGAAGGTAAAGGCCGCACCACCACGCTGGGCCGTGGCGGCAGCGATTACACCGCAGCGCTGCTCGGTGAAGCGTTGAAGGCCGCGCGCGTGGATATCTGGACCGACGTACCAGGCATCTACACCACCGACCCGCGCGTAGTGCCGGCAGCGAAGCGCATCGATGAGATCGCCTTTGAAGAAGCGGCCGAAATGGCGACCTTTGGCGCGAAAGTCCTGCATCCGGCGACGCTGTTGCCTGCGGTGCGCAGTGATATTCCGGTCTTCGTCGGTTCCAGCAAAGATCCGGCGGCGGGCGGCACGCTGGTGTGTAACAAAACCACCAATCCGCCGCTGTTCCGCGCGCTGGCGATGCGCCGCAAGCAGACGCTGCTGACCCTGCACAGTCTCAACATGCTGCACTCGCGCGGTTTCCTCGCTGAAGTGTTCAGCATCCTGGCGCGCCACAATATCTCGGTGGATCTGATTACCACGTCGGAAGTGAGCGTGGCCCTGACCCTCGACACCACCGGCTCTACCTCCACCGGCGATACGTTGCTGACCCAGGGCTTACTGACTGAGCTTTCTTCCCTGTGCCGCGTTGAGGTGGAAGAGAATCTGGCGCTGGTGGCGCTGATCGGTAACAACCTTTCCAAAGCCTGCGGCGTCGGCAAAGAGGTGTTTGGCGTGCTGGAGCCGTTCAACATTCGCATGATTTGCTACGGCGCTTCCAGCTACAACCTCTGCTTCCTGGTGCCGGGCAATGACGCCGAGCAGGTGGTGCAGAAGCTGCATCACAACCTGTTCGAGTGATAAAAAAATGGCCTGACAACGTCAGGCCATTACCGTGCGGAACAGTAAGTCGTCGAGCAGCGCCGGGTCGGCGTTATCGCTGCCGGGCAGCTCGGGCGGCGTTTCCCCTCGCGCCAGCTCCTGCAGGATAAACGCGTGGATGTGCGGGCGCATTGCCCCATATTCCGCTTCACCGGCCCGCTGTTTGATGGCGAGCAGGTCGTCGATTTCCCGGCGCAGCAGCGCATCCTCCACCGTCCCCTCCAGCAGCTGCGCAAAGCGCATCGGCGGCATTCCCTTCCCGGCTTCGATCCAGCGCACCGCCAGCAACGGACGCAGCACGTAGAAATACTTTTTTAGCCGCACCGTGTCGCCCTGCAAATAGCCGTGAAAGTTTTTGCGCGCCATTGAATAGTAGTGCCAGCGCGCCCGCTCGGCGGAGAACCACGCCGGCACCTGCGCCCGTAGTGCAGCCAGCGCGTGGTCATCCTGCTGATAGACCACCGGCGAATCCAGCCACTCGATGAGCGTCGGGTTAGCGCGCTTGAGCAGGCCCAGCGCTTTGCGCCACTCCCAGCCCGACACGTCCAGCACCTCATCAATGGGAAGCTCGATCACATCCCGCGGCGGATCGACGCGCAGATACCATTCCGGGGGATGGACGTAGAGGAAACGCACATCATAATCGCTGTCCGGGGAAGCAAACCCCCAGCCCCGACTGCCCGACTCGCAGGCATACAGCACGCGCACGTTATAGCGTTGCTCCACTTCTTTCAGCTCCTGCCGCACGCGCTCGCGCATGGCAGTACTCACTCCGTTGTTGTTCATTGTCTTATCCTTTTACGCAGACTACCTGGCGCAGCGTATGCACCACTTCCACCAGCGAAGCCTGAGCGGTCATCACCGCATCGATATCTTTATACGCCATCGGGATCTCGTCGATCACTTCGCTGTCCTTACGGCACTCGACGTGCGCGGTGGCGCGGATCTGATCCTCAACGGTATAGCGTTTTTTCGCAGCGGTTCGGCTCATGGCGCGCCCGGCACCGTGGCTACAGGAGCAGAAGCTCTCTTCATTGCCCAGCCCGCGCACGATGAAACTTTTCGCCCCCATCGAACCGGGGATGATGCCCATCTGCCCTTTCTGCGCCGACACCGCGCCTTTACGCGTCACCAGCACCTCTTCACCAAAGTGCTGCTCTTTCTGCACATAGTTGTGATGGCAGTTAACCGCTTCCTGCTGAGTCATAAACGGCTTCGCGATGGCCGAGGAGAGCGCCGACAGCACGCGCGACATCATCACTTCCCGGTTATGGCGGGCAAAATCCTGCGCCCACTCCACCGCCTCGATGTAATCCGCATAGTGTTTGCTGCCCTCTGCAAAATAAGCGAGGTCGCGGTCGGGCAGCGTTGCGATATGGCGTTGCATGTCCTTCTGCGCGAGGCTGATGAACAGCGTGCCGATGGCATTGCCCACGCCGCGCGAGCCGCTGTGCAGCATCACCCATACCCGCTGCTGTTCGTCGAGACAGATCTCGATGAAGTGATTCCCGGTCCCCAGCGTACCCAGATGCTGATAGTTGTTGGTTTTCAGCAGCTGCGGGTATTTATCCGTCAGGCGCTTAAAGCGCGGAGCCAGCTGCGCCCAGTGGCTATCCACCTCCTGCGGCGGACGCGCCCATGCGCCTTTATCGCGTTGGGTGCGGGAGCCGGTGCGCCCGTGCGGCACGGCCTGCTCAATGGCGCTGCGCAGCCCGCTCAGGTTATCCGGCAGATCCCCTGCCGTCAGCGAGGTGCGCACCGCGATCATCCCGCAGCCGATATCCACGCCCACTGCCGCCGGGATAATCGCCCCTTTGGTCGGGATCACGCTGCCAATGGTGGAGCCTTTGCCCAGATGCACATCCGGCATCACGGCCAGGTGTCTGAAAATAAACGGCATCTGTGCGGTTTTCAGCAGCTGCTCGCGCGCTTCAGGCTCCACCGGCACGCCGTGCGTCCACATTTTTACCGGCGCGGTGTTCTCCCGCGCCATCAACTGATAGTCGTTATGCTGCATGAGTGTTTCCTTTAATGTTCACGAGGCCGTGCAGAACCTGGTCCAGGCCGCCGTAGACCGAAATTTTATCGATGCGCTCCGCAACGCGCTCCAGGGTTTCCATCTCCTTAAGACGCAACGCTACCGGGTTGTTCTCCATCACTTTTGCCGTGTTCAACAGCGAGCGGGTCGCAGCGGTTTCTTCACGTCGGCGAATAACGTTAGCCTGGGCCAGTTTTTCCGCCTCAACCAGCCGCGAGAGAATAGTTTTCATATCGCCCGGCAGCATAATGTCCTTCACCCCGGTGGAGGCAATCTCAATGCCAAACGGTGCCATGCGTGTTACCACCTGGGCGCTCACCACCTCGTCGATAACCTGCTTATTTTCCAGCAGCTCATCCAGCGTGCGGGTACCCACCGCTTCACGCAGGGCAAACTGCAGCTCGCGATAGAGGTGCTCAAGCGGCTTAGCCAGCTGGCCGTATGCCTGCAACACGTCGCCGTAGCGCCAGTTGGCACCGAGGTTAATGCGCAGATTCACTTTATCTTTTGTCAGGATCTCCTGACCGGAAACCTCCAGCGCCTGCAGGCGGGTATCCACCGCTTCCGCCTCCACCAGATGGTTGATTTTCCAGTACGCGCTCAACCCCGGCGACAATAGCGGCTGCGTGACGCCATCAATTTTCAGCACCCCAACATGCCAGGCCGGTACGTTAACAATGAGGATCGCCTCGCGTCCCTTCACCGCCGCATCGCGGCCACGCGGTTGCAGAACGGCAGTCACGATCTCTGCCGGCACCTGCACCTCACGGGTATCCAGATGCACGGCCCGCAGGCTGTCGCCGTCGCGCCAGAACAGACGCCGTGCGCCAGGCGGGACGATCTCCACCAGCACGTTGTCGCGCCAGATCGCCGCCGTTTCGTTATCGGTGGTATCGACCACCAGGCAGTATTTCTCTACCCATGCAGGCTGAAACCGGCGCAGGTAGTCAGCCAGTTCGGGGGCTACGTCGCCGCTGTTCACGTCGATCACCACCACGTCCGGTTTGTTAAACCACGGCAGGCGATGTTCGCCCGCTTCCAGAATCTGATAAAAGTCGCCCTGTTTCGCCAGTAAACCCAGCTGGCCTTTACGAATCGTCAATGTGTTATTCATTTTGCTTTCCTTAATGTTGTGGCTGACGCGAATGCAGGCGCGAAGCGGGAGGGGGAAGCGACCGCTGCTCTGGTCTTTTCTGCCTGCCGCCCGGCGCCGTTACCGGCGTCAGCTCTGGGCGGTCGTTACCAACCCAACCGCCGGGTACTGCTGTTTAAGTTCTCTGGAGGAGAACGCAAATTCAGGATTCGAACCTGATAAACCGATGTTTTGCCGGTGTCTCGCTGCTGGCGGAACGCCCCGTGGATAACGTGTTACCGTTCCCGGTGCGCCGGCGGGATGATGATTCCCTGCGATTCCAGCGTGCTGATGAGGTTATCTTTGCCAGAAGCATGCCAGTTTCATTTAAGGGAAAAATAAATTTATAACCATATGAAATTTATAAATTTTATTTTCCTGTCTTTTCAGGACGCCCGGGCAGGAAAGCGCTACTATTTATCTTTTGGTATCGGTTTTTATCTTTAAGGATAATCAATGAAAAAGCGTCGGGTGGTGATTGGCATGCTGGGTACCGTGCTGGACAAGCGCGGAAAACGCGCCAACCGCTGGAACAAGTGGCGACCGACGGTCGGGCTGTGCCTGCATCCCGATCTGCCTGTGGATCGGTTTGAGCTGCTGTGCCAGCCGCGTGACGCCGTGCTGGCGCAGCGGGTGGTGGAAGATATCGCCCTCGCCTCGCCGCATACCGAGGTTCGCCCGCATACCGTGACGCTCAACGATCCCTGGGATTTCGAAGAGGTGTACGCCGCGCTGCTCGACTTTGCCACCCGCTACCCGTTCGATACCGAACGCGAGGAGTATCTGGTCCACATCACTACCGGTACTCACGTCGTGCAGATCTGCTGGTTCCTGCTGACCGAAGCCCGCTACCTGCCCGCGGGCCTGGTGCAGACCAGCCCGGCGCATCGTGATGTCACCGATGCCGCCTTGACCGCTGCCGGAACCTACTCGGTTATCGATCTCGATCTGAGCCGCTACACCACGCTCACCAGCCGCTTCCAGCGCGAACAGCAGCAGTCGGTCTCTTTCCTCAAGGCCGGCATCGACACCCGCAATGCCACCTTTAACCGTCTGATTGACCAGATCGAACGCGTGGCCCTGCGTTCAACCGCCCCGATCCTGCTCACCGGGCCGACCGGGGCCGGGAAATCGTTCCTGGCGCAGCGCATCTTCCAGCTGCGACAGTCGCGCCATCAGGTACAGGGCCGGCTGGTGGCAGTGAACTGTGCGACGCTGCGTGGAGATAACGCCATGTCGACCCTGTTCGGCCATGTCAAAGGTGCGTTTACCGGCGCGTTGCAGGCGCGGGCGGGTCTGCTGCGGGAAGCGGACGGCGGCGTGTTATTTCTTGATGAGATTGCAGAGCTGGGCCTCGACGAACAGGCGATGCTGCTCAAGGCTATTGAGGAGAAAACCTTCCTGCCGTTCGGCGCGGATAACGAGGTGTGCAGCGACTTCCAGCTGATCGCCGGCACCCACCGGGATATGCCGCAGTGGGTAGCGGAAGGGCGTTTTCGTGAAGATCTCTATGCCCGCATCAACATGTGGACCTTTGCCCTGCCAGGCCTCGCGCAGCGCCGGGAGGACATTGCGCCCAACGTGGAATATGAGCTGCAGCGCTTTGCCGGGCAGCAGCAGACGCAGGTACGCTTCGATAAAGAGGCGAAGGCAGCGTATCTGACCTTCGCCTGCTCGCCTCAGGCAGCCTGGCGCGGCAACTTTCGCGAGCTGAGCGCCTCGGTCGCGCGTATGGCAACGCTTGCCGAGCAGGGGCGCATTACGCTGGGTCTGGTGGAGGAGGAGACGGCACGCCTGCGGCAGAACTGGCGCAGCAGCAATCCCGTTCCGGCGTCGCTGCCGGTGAAGGAAGAGATCGATCTTTTTGACCAGCGCCAGCTGGAAACGGTGATTGAGGTGTGTCGCCGCAGCGCCTCGCTGTCGGAAGCGGGTCGCTCCCTGTTTGCGGTATCGCGTCAGAAGAAGCAGAACCCTAACGATGCCGATCGGCTGCGGAAATACCTTGCCCGCTTCGATCTCAGCTGGGAGCAGATCCACGCCGACGATGAAGGCATTTCATCATAATTTATTTGAATAAAAATCCTTAGCACGATAAACAATACCTCTGGCCGGGCGTTCACCCGGCCTTTTTCATTCCCGGAGCGTAAACGCACGCCGCGGCAACAGCGGCACGGGAAAACACAACGACACCCTTCCGACCGCAAGGAAAACATCATGCTTGCCACTCTCACGCGGCTGTTCCCGCTCTGGGCGCTGCTGCTCTCGGTAATTGCGTATTACACGCCCGCTACCTTTACGCCCGTTGGCCCCTGGGTCACTACGCTGCTGATGCTGATTATGTTCGGCATGGGCGTGCATCTGAAGCTCGACGACTTTAAGCGCGTGCTCTCGCGTCCGGCCCCGGTAGCGGCCGGCACGTTTTTACACTATCTGGTGATGCCGCTCGCCGCATGGCTGCTGGCGATGCTGTTTGACATGCCGCCGGACCTCTCCGCTGGCATGGTGCTGGTGGGGAGCGTCGCCAGCGGCACCGCGTCAAACGTTATGATTTACCTGGCGAAAGGCGACGTTGCGCTCTCGGTCACCATCTCGTCGGTCTCCACCCTGGTGGGCGTCATCGCCACGCCGCTGCTGACCCGTCTGTATGTGGATGCGCATATCCAGGTGGACGTGATGGGGATGCTGCTCAGCATTTTGCAGATTGTGGTGATCCCGATTGCACTGGGGCTGGTGATCCATCACCTGTTCCCGCGCGTGGTGAGAGCCGTGGAGCCGTACCTACCCGCGTTTTCGATGGTCTGTATCCTCGCCATCATCAGTGCGGTCGTGGCCGGCTCGGCAGCGCATATCGCCTCTGTAGGCCTGGTGGTGATTGTGGCGGTGATCCTGCACAACACCATCGGCCTGCTGGCCGGATACTGGGGCGGACGCCTGTTTGGTTTCGACGAATCCACCTGCCGCACGCTGGCTATCGAAGTGGGAATGCAGAACTCCGGCCTCGCAGCGGCGCTCGGGAAAATCTACTTCTCCCCGCTCGCCGCCCTGCCCGGCGCGCTGTTCTCGGTCTGGCATAACCTCTCAGGTTCGCTGCTGGCGGGCTACTGGTCCGGAAAACCGATTAACGATAACCGCGCGCTTAAAAAGCGCCGCGCCTGAAAACAATAAAGCCCGCAGACGCGGGCTTTTTTTCGCAGGTTATGGTGCAGATTTTACTGAGGCGCGCACCGCTTTGCTTTACACTGCAGACTCTTTCCTTCCGAGGTCGCAACAATGTCCACATCCCGACTGACGCAAAAGGAGATGACGGAGAGCGAACAGCGCGAACTGAAAACGCTGCTCGATAAAGCCCGTATCTCGCATGGCCGCCCTCTTACCAATTCCGAAACCAATCACGTCAAGAAAGAGTACATCGATAAGCTGATGGCCGAGCGCGCTACTGCTGCAAAGCAGGCCCGTGCGCAGAAAAAAAAGCAGGCGTTCAAACCTGACACGGAAGCGACGTTCTCGTGGTCAGCCAGCAACCATACCCGCGGTAAGCGTTAGCTTAACGCCCTTTCTTCTTCCGTCCTGGCTGGTTGAAACGCTTGCGTGATGCCAGCTCGGCCGGGGTTTTCGCCATGCTTTTCGACCCGCTGGCAGCCGGGGTTTTCGCCACGGCGGCTTTGGGTTTCGCTTTTTTCACCGCTTTTGCCGGTTTGGCTTCCGAGGACGAGTTTTCAATCAGCTTAAACAGGTCGATCAGCTCATCGTCGGTTAAATCGCGCCACTCGCCCGGCGGCAGCCCGGTCAGGCTGACGTTCATGATGCGGGTGCGTTCAAGCTTCGTCACTTCAAACCCGAAGTGCTCGCACATGCGGCGAATCTGACGGTTCAGCCCCTGCACCAGCACGATACGGAATGAGAACGGCCCTTCTTTTTTGACCTTACACTTTTTGGTCACGGTGCCGAGGATCGGTACGCCCGCGCCCATGCCGCGAATAAAGTCGTCGGTGACGGGCTTGTTCACCGTTACCACATACTCTTTTTCGTGGTCGTTGCCGGCGCGCAGGATCTTATTCACCAGATCGCCGTGATTGGTCAGGAAAATCAGCCCCTGAGAATCTTTATCCAGGCGACCAATCGGGAAGATGCGCTTGCTGTGATTCACGTAATCAACGATGTTATCCCGCTCGCCCTCTTCGGTAGTGCTCACGATGCCGACCGGCTTGTTGAGCGCAATCAGCACCAGATCTTCTTCATCGCGCGGCTCAATCAGCTGGCCATTGACCTTCACCACATCGCCAGCAACCACCTGATCGCCAATGCCGGCACGCTTGCCGTTGATGAACACATTCCCTTGCTCGATATAACGATCGGCATCGCGGCGTGAGCAAATCCCGCTCTCGCTAATGTATTTATTTAATCGGGTAGAGTGAGTTGGCAGCATAGTTTCTCCTGTAAAGGCGAAATATAACCTGCCTGCGGGACGATAAAAACCGTGCACGCGTAAGTTTATCGACCCGAGAAATCACCGCTTGAAAAATAACCACATCGTGAGCACAATGTACCCACAAAAAAAGCGAGGTGATGTTATGCAATCCAGCATCAAAATGCGTATTTCCGAAGAGCTGAAAAACGAAGCTACGCATATCCTGCGCGACTGTGGCCTCACCGTCAGTAGCGCAATACGCCTGTTTCTGGAACAGGTCGTGAGCCATCAGGGCATACCGTTCGAAGTCAAACGCCCCTCGATCAAAATGCAAGCCGCTCTGCAGGAAGCAC
Organism: Siccibacter colletis; assembly: GCF_025914095.1. Classification (NCBI taxonomy): domain Bacteria; kingdom Pseudomonadati; phylum Pseudomonadota; class Gammaproteobacteria; order Enterobacterales; family Enterobacteriaceae; genus Siccibacter; species Siccibacter colletis. The sequence continues at coordinate 3,734,547 of NZ_CP074352.1, forward strand.
GCGACATTGAAGCACATGCCAGCCACCGCTTCACGTCGTCAGACGACATGCTCAAGGAACTGAGCCATGATGAGAAACAAGAAAAGTAGCTTGCCTCGACGCGTGGACTACACGCGTATCTTTGCAAAATCCTGGGAGCGTTATAACAAAGCGGGGCGTCATGACATGCCTGCACTGGTCGATGTAATGACGCGCCTTTTCCACGGCAGTGTTTTGCCAGCCAGCTACTGCGATCATCAACTGAAGGGCGAACAGTGGGAAGGCGCAAGAGAGCTGCATATCGGCGGGGATTTCCTGCTGGTTTACCGCTTCAGTCCGGCGCAAAACCTGCTGACCTTTATCGATATTGGTACTCACAGCGAGCTTTTTGGATAAAAAACGCCTCCGCAGAGGCGCTTGCCGCTTTACTTCTCTTCCCGCGCATCATCCTCATCCGGCTGCTCCAGCACGCTGTACGCCACGGCACAGAACAACGAGTTCAGGCGCTTCATATCGCTCAGTAATCCCAGATGCAGCGAGCTGGTTTCGATGCTCTGCACGTTTTGCTGGTGCAGACGGTTAACGTGAGCGTGGGAGTAACGGCGGCTGAGAATGCGCAGGCGATGCTTGTTGCGGCGCAGACGCCGTGCACCCGCAACGTCGCCGGAGAAAAAGACCGTCAGCGCCAGCTTGAGGTTGTCGGAGAGCTGTTCCAGCAATGCGTCCAGCTCCTGAAGCCCTTCGGCGGAAAAAGCGCGCCGCGCGGCGAAGGATTTACGCGCCACGTCGCTGGCCATGCGTTCGATGATGTCCGCGGCCTGCTCGAGGTTGAGCGACATCTCAATAATCTCCGCCCAGCGGCGCGATTCGTCTCCGGTTAAATCCTCTTTTGGCATCTGCGCCAGATAGAGCTTGATGGCGGTGTAGAGCACGTCCACATCGTCGGCCAGCTTGCGTAGCTCGCGCTCCTGACGCGGTTCGCCGCGGATCACATTACCCCATAGCGTCAGCATCTGCTCCAGCGCCTCACCCATGCGCAGGGTTTCCCGCGCCGCGTTTGCCAGCCCCAGCGCCGGTGTGTCGAGCGCGGTGTTATCAAGATGCTTTGGCTTCAGGCGCGTATCGGCTTCCGGCGCATCGGCAATGACCCGCTGGCAGAAACGCGCCATCGGTTCGACAAAAGGCACCATCACCAGGCAGCGAATGAGGTTATAGAAGACGTGGAAATAGATCACCAGTTCGGACTCGGGCAGGGAAATCTGACGCATCGCGTCGGCCAGCAGGTGCACGAACGGCAGTACCAGCAGGCTTCCCACCAGCTTAAACAGCAGGCTGCCGAGCGCCACGCGGCGTGCGGCGGGGGTCGCGGCGCTGTTGTTCAGCATCGCCAGCAGGCCTGAGCCGAGGTTGGCACCAATGACCAGGCAGAGCGCCACATCAAAGGAGATGACCCCGGTGGCGTTGAGCGTCGCGGTGAGCAGCACCGCAGCGAGGCTGGAATAAGTGATTACGGCAAACACGGCGCCAATCAGCGCATCCAGCAGCATATCCCCGGTGAGGGAAGCAAAGATCACCTGTACGCCGGAGGCCTGGGTGATAGGCGTTACCGCCTGCACAATCAGCTCCAGCGCCAGCAGAATGAGGCCCAGCCCGATGCTGACGCGCCCGAGCTGTCCGGCACGGCTCTGTTTTTTGCTGAGGAAGAAAATGACGCCGATAAAAATCAGCAGCGGCGAAAGCCAGGAGAGATCGAAGGTCAGCACCCGGGCCATCAGCGCCGTGCCGACGTCGGCCCCGAGCACAATCACCAACGCCGGTGCGAGCGCCACCAGGTCCTGGGCGACAAATGAGGTGACCAGCATAGTCGTGGCGTTACTGCTCTGCACCAGCGCCGTGACGCCAATCCCGGAACAAAACGCGAAGGGTTTCTTCTCTACGCTGCGGCTCAGCACCGTGCGCAGCCGCGCACCGTACACGCGCATCACGCCGGTGCGTACAATGTGGGTGCCCCAGACCAGGAGCGCTACCGCAGAAAGCAGGTGCAGCAGAGTTAACACGGTTTCTCCTCTGTAATGATGGTTAAAGTTAGTATGTCCTTACTTCGCTCAAAAGCGTTGAGCCAGTAAGGCGCGATAAGATGAGTATAAAGGGTTAATGCCAGACGGGGGCGGTTATGCGTTGTGTGGACGAAGGCTGTTACTGACGGGTGAGTAGATCCGCACCGTACCGCTTGTTATGGCGGGTGCGCAGGCTTACCCGCCCTACACGGCAATGAGTCGATAATCATGGCGGGGAGACGTAATTATCCACCGCCATGACGTTAAGGCCTTTTATGCGCGTAGGATCAGATCAGTCCGCGTCGTACCCCAGATTCGGGGCCAGCCACCGCTCCACCTCGCTGACGCTCATGCCTTTACGCTGGGCGTAATCCTCCACCTGATCGCGCTGGATTTGCGCCACGGCGAAGTACTTGCTGTCGGGATGGCTGAAATACCAGCCGGACACCGACGCGCCCGGCCACATGGCGTAAGACTCGGTGAGCTTCATCCCGATGCGGGTTTCTACATCCAGCAATTGCCAGATGGTGGCCTTCTCGGTGTGCTCCGGGCAGGCGGGGTAGCCTGGTGCCGGGCGGATGCCCTGATAGTTTTCGCGGATCAGCTCCTCATTACTGAGGTTCTCGTTCGGGGCGTAGCCCCAGATCACTTTGCGCACCCGTTCGTGCAGATACTCGGCAAAGGCTTCCGCCAGGCGGTCGGCCACCGCTTTAATCATGATCTTGTTGTAGTCGTCGTGCTGCGCGTCGAAGGCGTCGGCCAGCGCGTCCTCCTCCAGTCCGCCGGTGACGGCAAACGCGCCAAGATAATCCGCTTTACCGCTCAGTTTCGGTGCCACGAAGTCTGCCAGGCAGTAGTTGGCGAAGCCGACCTTCTCGGTTTGCTGGCGCAGATGGCGGCTGACCGCCAGCACGTGGGTGCGCGTCTCGTCGCGGTAGACTTCCACGTCGTCGCCCACCCGGTTCGCCGGGAAGATCCCCACTACGCCGCGCGGCGTGAGTGATTTTTCCGCCGCGAGCTGGTCAAGCATCTCGTTGGCATCCTTAAACAGGCGCTGCGCCTCCTCGCCCACGACGTCATCTTCAAGAATGCGCGGGTATTTCCCGGCCAGCGACCAGGTCATAAAGAACGGCGTCCAGTCGATGTAGTTGCGCAGCGTGTCGATGCTGGCAGTCACTTCTTCAACACCGAGGCGGTGCGCAGCGGGCGGAGTGTAACTCTCCCAGTCGAAGGCCAGATCGTTTTCCCGCGCCGCGTGCAGCGTGACCGGCGGGGTACGGGGTTTCTTACGCGCGTGCTGAATACGCACAGTCTCGTACTCTTTACGGGTACGCGCCACGAACTCATCGCGCAGGGTATCGGAGAGCAGCGACGACACCACGCCCACGGTGCGCGAGGCGTTTTGCACGTAGACCGTCGGGCCGCTGTAGTTTTGCTCAATCTTCACCGCGGTATGCGCTTTCGACGTGGTCGCCCCGCCAATCAGCAGCGGAATGGTAAAGCCCTGGCGCTCCATCTCTTTCGCCACGTTCACCATCTCATCCAGCGACGGGGTGATCAGCCCCGAGAGGCCAATCAGGTCCGCATTCACCTCGCGCGCGGTTTTGAGGATTTTCTCCGTCGGCACCATCACGCCAAGGTCGACAATTTCATAGTTATTGCACTGGAGCACCACGCCGACGATGTTTTTGCCGATGTCATGCACGTCACCCTTCACGGTGGCGATCACCATCTTGCCGTTCGTTTTGCCCTTCTCTTTGCTGGCTTCGATAAAGGGCTCCAGGTACGCCACCGCCTGTTTCATCACGCGGGCGGATTTCACTACCTGCGGCAGGAACATTTTGCCTTCGCCGAACAGGTCGCCGACCACGTTCATGCCGTCCATCAGCGGCCCTTCAATCACCTGAATCGGGCGCTCCGCCTGCTGGCGTGCCTCTTCGGTATCCTGCTCGATAAACTCGGTAATGCCCTTCACCAGCGAGTACTCAAGACGTTTTTTCACCTCCCAGCTGCGCCACTCCGCCTGCTGGGCATTGGCGGCCTCGTCGCTTTTGCTGCCGCGATACTTTTCAGCCAGATCGAGCATCCGCTCGGTGCTGTCGTCCCGGCGATTGAGGATCACATCCTCGACCGCATCACGCAGCTCTGCCGGCAGATCGTCGTAGATTGCCAGCTGACCGGCGTTCACGATCCCCATGTCCATGCCGTTGCGGATCGCGTAGTAGAGGAACACCGCGTGGATGGCTTCGCGCACCGGGTCATTACCGCGGAACGAGAAAGAGACGTTGGACACGCCACCGGAGATCAGCGCATGCGGCAACTCACGCTTGATGTCTTCGCAAGCGCCGATGAAGTCCTGGGCATAGTTGTTATGCTCTTCGATGCCGGTCGCCACGGCAAAGATGTTAGGGTCGAAGATGATATCTTCCGGCGGGAAGCCCACCTCTTCGGTGAGAATTTTATAGGCCCGGCGGCAGATCTCGATTTTGCGCGCGCGGGTATCGGCCTGGCCCACTTCATCGAAGGCCATCACCACCACTGCGGCACCGTAGCGGCGCACCAGCTTCGCGTGATGAATAAAGGTGTCGACGCCCTCTTTCATCGAGATGGAGTTAACGATGCCTTTGCCCTGAATGCACTTCAGTCCTTTTTCAATCACCTCCCACTTTGAGGAGTCGATCATGATCGGCACGCGGGCGATGTCAGGTTCGCCAGCAATCAGGTTGAGGAAACGCACCATCGCCGCTTCGGCGTCGAGCATTCCTTCGTCCATATTGATATCGATAATCTGCGCACCGCTCTCTACCTGCTGACGCGCCACGTCCAGCGCTTCGCTGTACTTCTCTTCTTTAATCAGGCGTTTGAATTTTGCCGAGCCGGTGACGTTGGTGCGCTCGCCGACGTTCACGAACAGCGAATCGTCGCCAATCGTGAGCGGCTCCAGCCCTGCCAGACGACAGGCGACCGGGATTTCCGGCAGCGGGCGCGGGGCAACGCCTTCTACCGCGCGGCTCATGGCCGCGATATGTTCCGGCGTTGTGCCGCAGCAGCCGCCGACGATGTTCAGGAAACCGGCCTGCGCCCATTCGCCGATTTGCGCCGCCATTGGTGCCGGGTCGAGGTCATATTCCCCGAAGGCGTTCGGCAGGCCTGCGTTCGGGTGGGCGGTGACGTAGCATTCGGCGATGCGCGACAGCTCCTGCACGTACTGGCGCAGTTCGTCCGGCCCCAGTGCGCAGTTCAGGCCGAAGGAGAGCGCATCGGCATGGCGCAGGGAGTTGTAAAACGCCTCGGTGGTCTGGCCGGAGAGCGTGCGTCCGGACGCATCGGTAATGGTGCCGGAAATCATGATCGGCAGGTCAACGCCCAGCGCCTCAAACTCCGCTTTCACCGCGTAGATCGCGGCTTTCGCATTCAGGGTGTCGAACACGGTCTCGATCAGGATCAGATCCGACCCGCCTTCCACCAGCGCGCGGGTTGATTCCCGGTAGGCCACCACCAGCTCATCAAAGGTGACGTTACGGTAGGCCGGGTCATTCACGTCGGGCGAAATGGAGGCCGTGCGGTTCGTCGGGCCAAGTACGCCCGCGACATAGCGCGGTTTATCCGGCGTGCGCGCCGTCCACTCGTCCGCACAGGCGCGGGCCAGCTTCGCGGCCTCAAAATTGATTTCCGCCGACAGCGCTTCCATCTGGTAGTCGGCCATGGCGATAGTGGTGGAGTTGAAGGTGTTGGTTTCCACAATGTCGGCGCCCGCTTCGAAGTAGGCGTAGTGGATTGCGGCAATAATCTCCGGTTTGCTGAGCACCAGCAGATCGTTATTGCCTTTCAGGTCGCAGGGCCAGTCGGCGAAACGTGCGCCGCGAAAATCCGCTTCCTCCAGGCGATAGCTCTGGATCATGGTCCCCATGCCGCCATCCAGCACCAGAATTCGTCTGGCTAGCTGCGCGTGCAGTTGTTCAACAGTGCTACTCACATTCACTCCCGGCGTTATAGTCAGGCCAACAGGCCAGCGAACCATACTGGCATAAAGCACCAGGGCGGAAAAGTCACACTGCGGTAACATGAGACATGTTCATAATTGACTCATCCGATCAGTCAGACGCCGGTTGCATTATCGCCAGATGAAACGAAAATGATTTCCACGATACAGAAAAGGAGTCCGTCATGGTTGCGCCCGTTCCCGCTAAGCGCGGTAAAAAGCCCCGCACTGCCGTCGCCGCCGCGCCAGCGCCCGCTACCGGGCAGGTGCAGTCCCTGACCCGTGGCCTGAAGCTGCTGGAGTGGATCGCGGAATCCCAGGGCAGCGTCGCCCTGACCGAGCTGGCGCAGCAGGCTGGCCTGCCGAACTCCACCACGCACCGCCTGCTCACCACCATGCAACAGCTCGGCTTTGTGCATCAGATCGGCGATCTGGGCCACTGGTCCATCGGCGCGCACGCGTTCATCATTGGCAGCAGCTTCCTGCAGAGCCGTAATCTGCTGGCGATTGTCCACCCGGTGCTGCGTAAGCTGATGGAAGAGTCAGGGGAGACGGTAAACCTGGCGGTGCTCGACCAGAGCGATCATCAGGCGATTATCATCGACCAGGTGCAGTGCACCCAGCTGATGCGCATGTCCGCGCCAATCGGCGGCAAGCTGCCCATGCATGCCTCCGGGGCGGGAAAAGCCTTTCTGTCGCAGCTCAGCGAGGAGCAGGTCACCGGGCTGCTGCACCGTAAAGGGCTGCACGCCTATACCCCGGCGACGCTGGTTTCCCCGCTGCACCTGAAAGACGATCTCGCCCAGACCCGCAAACGCGGCTATTCATTTGATGACGAGGAGCATGCTCTCGGCCTGCGCTGCGTGGCGGCCTGCATCTACGACGAACATCACGAGCCGTTTGCCGCCATCTCCATCTCCGGCCCGATTTCACGCATTACCGACGATCGCGTGACCGAGCTGGGGGCGCTGGTAATCAAAGCGGCAAAAGAGGTCACACTAAAATATGGTGGAGTGCGTTAATTCCTGATTGGTTTTATACTGGGTGCCCAAATTTTACCAACCTGGTTAATGACTTAAATGGAAAAGGATATTCACGATCGCCGTCCGGTAAAGACGCGCGATGCGCAGTGGGCGGTGTCTGCCGCTGCGTTTTTACGGCATAAGGGATGCACGCCGAACGGCATCTCTCTCTTCAGCATCGTCTGCGCTGCAATTTCTGCACTCTGTTTTCTCTGCGCCTGGCATCTCGACAACAGCCTGCTGCAACGCGGCGCGCTGCTGGTCGCGGCGGTGGGCATTCAGGGCCGCCTGATCTGCAATCTGCTCGACGGCATGGTCGCCGTGGAAGGCGGCATGCGCAGCCCGGCGGGTGCCGTATTTAACGAGCTGCCCGACCGCCTCTCCGATACGCTGCTGTTTCTCGGCGCGGGCTATGGCCTGACGCAGGTGGCGTATGGCGTGGAGCTGGCCTGGGCCGCCGCTTTCTTTGCCATCTTTACCGCCTATGTTCGCCTGCTGGGCGGCACCTGCGGACTGGCGCAGCGTTTCACCGGCCCGATGGCGAAGCAGCACCGTATGGCGCTGTTGACCGGGGCCGCGGTACTCGCTGCCGTTGTGCCGCAGTGGGGCGAGCCGATCCTGCTGGCAACGCTCGCCATTATTGCCGCAGGCTCTGCGCTGACCGCGCTGCTCCGCACCCGGGATGTGTTAGCCCGCTTGCGTCAGGGAGAAGCCGGATGAGCCGTTTCTCGCTGGATAAAACCCTTGTGCAATCCTTTCTGGTCACCCTGTGCCGCCTGTTGACTGGCGTAAAGTCGTTCTGGCATCAGGTGCCGCAAAAAGACCGCCCCACTATCTACTACGCCAATCACAGCAGCCATCTGGACGGGCTGGTGATCTGGGCCAGCCTGCCGCGCGCGCTGCGTAACCAGGTTCATCCGGTGGCGGCAGCGGACTACTGGCAAAAAACGCCGCTGCGCCGCTACCTTGCCTCGCGGGTGTTTAATGCCGTGCTGGTCGAACGCCGTCGCCAGGCCGCTGACGCGCCGGACGCGAGCGAGTCTGCCGCGCCGCGCGATCCGCTGGCCGCGCTGGCAGACGCGCTGGAGAAAGGCGAGTCGCTGATCATCTTCCCGGAAGGTACCCGGGGTGACGGGGATGGGGTAGCTACGTTCAAAAGCGGGCTGTACCACCTGGCACGCCGTATGCCGGAGGCGCAGCTGGTGCCGGTATGGCTGGAAAATATGAACCGGGTACTGCCGAAAGGCTCGCGTCTGGTGGTGCCGATTATCTGTACCGCCACCTTTGGCGCGCCGATAGACACCCCGGACGGGGATGAATCGAAACAGGACTTTTTAGCACGGGCAAAAACAGCGCTGGAGGCGCTTGCGAATGATTAATATGGATCCTGCTCTCAGTCTGCTGCTGATGGGCCTGTTTGGCGTGTTAGCCGTGGCGAGCATCATTGGTTTCGCCCTGTCGCGCCGCTACAAGAACGCCACTATCGCCAACCTCAACGCCCGCATCCGCGCCTGGTGGCTGATGTGTACCGTGTCGGTCATCGCCATGCTGATCGGCCCTATAGGTTCCGTGGTGCTGTTCGCCCTGATGTCGTTTTTCGCGCTGCGGGAGTGCATAACCCTGATGCCGACCCGGCGCGGGGACCACGAGGCGCTGTTCTGGTGCTTCTTCGCCATTCTGCCGGTGCAGTATTTCCTTGTTGGTTTCGACTGGTACGGGGTATTCGTGATCTTCATTCCGGTGTACGCGTTCCTGTTTATCCCGGTACGCGTCGCGCTGGCGGGCGATACACAGCATTTCCTGGAGCGCAGCGCCAAAATCCAGTGGAGCCTGATGATGGCGATCTACTGCGTCAGTCATGCGCCCGCCCTGTTGATGCTCGACATCCCCGGTTACGCAGGCCAGAACATCAAACTTATTCTGTTCATGATGATTGTGGTGCAGATCTCCGACGTGCTGCAGTATGTGTTCGGCAAGCTGTGGGGTAAGCGCGCCATCGTGCCAAAGCTCAGCCCGAACAAGACGGTAGAGGGGTTCATCGGCGGCATTTTCACTGCCAGCCTGGTAGGCGCCGGGCTGTGGTGGATCACGCCCTTTAACCCGCTCCAGGCGTTCTTTATCTCGCTGCTGATTACGCTGCTGGGCTTTGCCGGCGGGCTGTGCATGTCTGCCATCAAACGCGATCGCGGCGTAAAAGATTTTGGCGCGATGCTGGAAGGCCACGGCGGCATGATGGATCGTATTGATTCCCTGTGCTTTGCCGCGCCGGTCTTTTTCCACGTCGTTCGCTACTACTTTACCTGAGGCTACCCCGCCTGCCGGCGCTGACCGTAGCGCACGCTGAACCGCTGGCGTCTACGGTACGCATAGACGTCCTCCACGTGGCCGCTGCGAATGCGCGCCTGCAGCTCGCGCCACCAGGCGGCGCGGAACAGGTCGGCGTGCATCTCTTCAAACAGCGGCCCGATACGTGGATCGGCACACAGCCAGTGGCGGAACTCCTCAGGAAACACATCGCCGGGCGCCACGCTGTACCAGGGCTCGGCGCTCAGTTCGTCTTCCGGGTAGCGCGCGGGCGGAATATCGCGGAAGTTCACTTCCGTCATGTAGCAGATCTCATCGTAGTCGTAGAACACCACCCGGCCGTGGCGCGTGACGCCGAAGTTTTTAAACAGCATATCGCCGGGAAAGATATTGGCCGCCGCCAGCTGACGGATGGCATTTCCGTACTCCTCCACCGCGTTGCGTAGCTGAGCGCCGCTGACCTGTTCAAACCAGATATTCAACGGCACCATGCGGCGTTCAATATAGAGATGGCTGAGGCTGATGCGATCTCCCAGATCGGTGATCTTCTCCGCCACTTCAGCCTGCAACAACGCCATCAGCGACGGGCTGATGTGCCGCTTCTCCAGCACGAAATTTTCAAACTCCTGGGTGTCCGCCATACGGCCAACGCGGTCGTGCTCCTTTACCAGCTGATAGCAGGCCCGGACGTGGGCCGCGCTCATCTCTTTTTGCGGTGCGAAGCGGTCTTTGATCACCTTAAATACCCGGTCAAAGCCGGGCAGCGTGAACACCAGCATCACCATGCCGCGAATGCCGGGCGCTTCGACAAACTGCTCATCGGTGGCGGTGATGTAGTGCAGATATTCGCGATAGCTTTCGGTTTTGCCGTGTTTCTGGCAGCCAATTGCCATATAGAGTTCCGCCGTGGTTTTCCCCGGCAGGATCTCCCGCAGCCACTCCACCAGCGCGCCCGGCAGCGGGGCGTACACCATGAAATAGCTGCGCGCGAAGCCAAAAACGATGCTCGCTTCGGCATGGCGCGTGAGGCAGGTATCGATAAACAGCGTGCCGTCATCGCTTCGGTGGATCGGCAGCAGAAACGGTAGCGTTCCGCCCGGCAGGATCAGCTTCGCCACCAGCCAGGCGGCTTTGTTGCGCCAGAACAGCTCGTTTACCATCTCCAGCGAGGCCTTACTCATCATCTCCTGACCGAGGCTCTCCGCCAGGTGCGCGGTAATATAGCTCACGTCGCGCGCCAGATCCTGCCACGGCAGGCGCAGCGGCAGATCCCGCAGTAAGGTAGTAAGCACCTTCTCCCAACCCCGGTCCGGTTGAAAGGTTTTGCTCAACGGACGCGGCGGATTGCGAAAGCGCTGCGGGGACTGCGAGCTGAAAATAAACAGGCGCTCGGGGGAGAGCGCGCGGTGGTCGAACAGCCGACAGTAGACGGAGTTAAAAAAGCTTTCGGCAATTTCAAAACGCGGATAGCCCGGCAGCAGATCGGTGTACTGCGCTTTTACCCGCAGTAAAAAAGTGGCGTCGGTGCGTTTGCCTGCCATGATGCACCTGACCTGCTCCACCACCAGACCAACGTGGTGATCGTAGAGATGGATGCGGCTTTTCATCGCCTGCTGCACGGCGTGCCAGTCCGCCTGTTCGAAGCGCTGCTGCGCTCCGGCAGTCACTTCGAGAAAACGGCCATACTGGGCGTCGAAGCCCTGCAGTATGGTCTGCGCAATCAACAGTTCCAGTCCGCGTGTCACAGGCAGGCTCCTGAGGGAAAGGTGATGCAACCGAGAGATAACCGAAAACACGGCGGGTAACGCTGACGCTTGCCCGCCGTGCGCGCCGCTAGAACTGCTGCTCTTCGGTCGAACCGGTGAGCGCAGTCACCGACGACGCGCCGCCCTGGATAATGGTGGTGACATGGTCAAAGTAGCCCGTCCCCACCTCCTGCTGGTGCGACACGAAGGTGTAGCCATCCTTTCCGGCAGCAAATTCAGGCTGCTGCACTTTCTCCACATAGTGCTTCATGCCCTCGCCCTGCGCGTAAGCGTGCGCCAGGTCGAACATGTTGAACCACATGCTGTGAATACCGGCGAGGGTAATGAACTGGTACTTGTAACCCATCGCCGACAGCGCATCCTGGAAACGCGCGATGGTGTCGTCGTCGAGCTTTTTCTTCCAGTTGAACGACGGCGAGCAGTTGTAGGCCAGCAGTTTGCCGGGGAAGCGGGCATGAATAGCCTCGGCAAAACGGCGCGCCTGGTCGAGGTCCGGGGTGGAAGTTTCGCACCACACCAGGTCGGCATAGGGGGCGTAAGCCAGTCCGCGGCTGATGGCCTGCTCAATGCCAGCATGAGTACGATAGAAACCTTCAGAGGTGCGCTCGCCGACAATAAATTCGCGGTCGTAGTCGTCGCAATCGGAAGTAATGAGATCCGCAGCATCGGCGTCGGTGCGGGCAATCAGCAGCGTCGGTACGCCCATCACGTCGGCTGCCAGCCGGGCGGCGACCAGCTTCTGGATCGCTTCCTGGGTAGGCACCAGCACTTTGCCGCCCATATGGCCGCACTTTTTCACCGAGGCCAGTTGATCCTCAAAGTGGACCCCCGCCGCCCCGGCTTCGATCATCGATTTCATCAGCTCGAACGCGTTAAGCACACCGCCGAATCCGGCTTCGGCATCGGCGACGATCGGCAGAAAATAATCGGTATAGCCCCGATCGCCCGGCTCGATCCCGGACGCCCACTGGATCTGATCCGCCCGTCGGAAAGTGTTGTTGATCCGATCGACCACCGCAGGCACTGAGTTCGCCGGATAGAGCGACTGATCCGGATACATGCTGGCGGCGAGGTTAGCGTCTGCGGCCACCTGCCAGCCGGAGAGATAGATGGCTTCAATCCCCGCCTTCGCCTGCTGCAGCGCCTGCCCGCCGGTGAGCGCGCCCAGGCTATTGATATAGCCCTTCTTCGACTCGCCGTTCAGCAAGCGCCAGAGTTTCTCCGCGCCACGCTGGGCCAGAGTGCAGGCCGGATTGACCGAGCCGCGCAGCTTTATCACCTCTTCTGCGCTGTAGGGACGAACAATCCCCTGCCAGCGCGCCTGCTTCCATTCCTGTTCCAGCTGTTCGATTTGTTGGGTACGTGAAAGTGTCATGGCAGATGCTCCGTTCTTATCGTGCCTGTGTCAGGCGTTAAGGATGCAAACCGTCAGACCGCAGACGACATCAGTTTTCACTCTGACCGCGGGCGTCTTTACCGGGTAATTCAGGCCAGCCAGCGGTAGCCCGGCAGGGTGAGGAAGTCGATCAGCGTATCGGAGGTGGTGATCTGCTCCATCAGCCTGGCCGCTTCATTGAAGCGACCGTTGCTGAAACGGTGCTCGCCCAGCTCTTCGCGGATCACCATCATCTCTTCATCCAGCCACTGGCGGAACAGCGCGTTGGTGACCGGCGTGCCGTCGTTCAGGGTTTTGTGGTGATGGATCCACTGCCAGATCGAGGTGCGCGAAATTTCCGCCGTGGCGGCGTCCTCCATCAGGCCATAGATAGGTACGCAGCCGTTGCCCGAGATCCAGGCTTCGATGTACTGCACCGCGACGCGGATATTGGCGCGCATTCCCTCTTCGCTGCGCTCGCCGTCGCACGGTGCCAGCAATTCGGCTGCGGTAATCGGGGCATCTTCTTCACGGGTGACGTGCAGCTGATTTTTATGTTCGCCCAGCGCCTGGTCGAATATCGCCATCGCGGTGTCGGCGAGCCCCGGATGCGCAATCCAGGTACCGTCGTGGCCGTTCTGCGCTTCCAGCGATTTATCCGCTTTTACCTTGTTCAGCACCCAGCTGTTACGCTCCGCGTCTTTGCTGGGGATAAATGCCGCCATGCCGCCCATCGCAAACGCCCCACGGCGGTGACAGGTTTTGATGAGCAGCCGGGAATAGGCGCTCAGGAAAGGTTTATCCATGGTAACGACCTGACGGTCTGGTAAAACCCGATCGCCGTGATTTTTCAGCGTCTTGATATAGCTGAAGATGTAATCCCAGCGCCCGCAATTGAGGCCGACGATGTGGTCGCGCAGCGCATGCAGGATCTCGTCCATCTGGAACACCGCTGGCAGGGTTTCAATCAACAGCGTGGCTTTAATTGTGCCGCGCGCCAGGCCAAAGCGATCTTCGGTAAAGCTGAATACTTCGCTCCACCAGGCGGCCTCCTGCCAGGACTGGGTTTTCGGCAGATAAAAATAGGGGCCGCTGCCTTTGGCGAGTAGCTGCTGATGGTTGTGGAAAAAGTAGAGTGCAAAATCGAACAGGCTGCCCGGGATTGGTTCCTCACGCCAGGTGACGTGCTTTTCCGGCAGATGCAGACCGCGCACGCGGCATACCAGCACCGCAGGGTTGGGTTTGAGCTGATAGATTTTACCGGCTTCATTGGTCCAGGTGATGGTGCCATTCACGGCATCGCGCAGGTTGATCTGGCCCTCGATCAGTTTGCTCCACGCCGGCGACAGCGAGTCTTCGAAGTCGGCCATAAATACTTTCACGTTCGCGTTCAGCGCATTGATCACCATCTTGCGCTCCACCGGACCGGTGATCTCAACGCGGCGATCGAGCAGGTCGTCCGGTATGCCCCGAATTTTCCAGTCGCTTTCTCTTATGGAAGCGGTTTCCGAAATAAAATCAGGCAGCGTGCCGGCATCAATCTGTGCCTGCTGGTGTACGCGCGCAGCCAGAAGCATATTGCGCTGCGGCGTAAAGCGCGACACCAGTTCAGTGAGAAACGCGATGGCGTCTGGCGTCAGGATCTGCTGCTCCTGCGCGCCAAAGCGCTGGATAAAACTTAACTCAGTGGTTGTAGCCTGTTGCGACATAATGCTTCTCCTCCTGATTGATCCTGTTTTACGCGGCTAATCGTGGGCACGATCCTTTGCGCAATATTCGTTCAGCACCATTAAATCTACTTAATCCATTTGCAAAATCAAAAACAATTTCCATTTTATTGATTGAATCGCTTTAAGTCTTTATTTAATAAGCGATTAAAGTTGTGACAACATTGAGAGGAGATTTTGAAAACAAAAAAGGCACCCGAAGGTGCCTGATTCGTAAGGAGAGGATCAATCCAGCGTGGGATTCATGTGGCGCAGATCGAACGGCGTGATCTGGTAAACGTAGTAATTTAGCCAGTTAGTAAACAACAGGTTACCGTGGCTGCGCCACGTTGCGCGCGGCTTCTGCTGTGGATCGTCGCCCGGGAAGTAGTTGTACGGCACAGAGGGATTGATGCCGGCTTCTACGTCGCGGAAATACTCTCCAGCGAGGGTATTGGCATCATATTCCGGATGCCCGGTGACAAAGGCGATACGTTTATCTTTGCTGGCAAACAGGTAGGCGTCGCCATCCTGTGATTCAGCCAGAATCTCAAGATCGGTGTAATCGCGGATCAGCGCCGCCGGGAAATCAGCATAGCGCGAATGCGGAGCCAGGAAGGAATCATCAAAACCACGGGTCAGCAGCGCGTGTGGATGGGTGATGAAATGCTCATAGACACCGGAAAGCTTCTCGCTGCGGGTCTGCTTGGGGATACCGTAGAGGATATTTAACGCGGCCTGTACGGCCCAGCAGACGAATAGCGTGGAGGTAACGTGATCTTTTGCCCATTCCAGCACCTGTTTGATCTGCGGCCAGTAAGCAACGTCATTAAATTCAACCAGACCAAGCGGCGCACCGGTAACGATCAGCCCATCGAAATTGTCATTCTGAATATCTTCAAAATTACAGTAGAAGTTATTGAGATGTTCCGCCGGCGTATTACGTGATTCACGGCTATCGATACGCAGCAGCTGAATATCGAGCTGCAGAGCGGAGTTCGACAGCAGGCGCAGGAACTGATTTTCCGTCTCGATTTTCTTTGGCATCAGATTGAGGATGAGCACCTTAAGCGGTCGGATCTCCTGATTACTGGCGCGGGAATGCGTCATAACAAAGACATTTTCCTCACGCAGGAAATTTACGGCAGGTAACTCATCAGGCACCCTTATTGGCATAACCTTTTTCCTCAAATCATACGTTTAAACGTTTAGACATCCAGATGCCCAACATTAACCAGAAACGGCCTGAATGTCGAGTCTGCAAGCGGAAGGTGAGAAAGTTTCAAGGTACAGGGTGCTGAAGGCGGCAGGCTTCAGGGAGGTGTAAAGCCTTTTAACCGTTTAACGTGTGCTGGAGGATTTTCAGTCTGCCACCGGGTCGTTTACGGGTAGTGCACCCGCTTCCCTGCGGAGTGGTGCAACGCTCACATCCGCGCCCGGCGGCGCGGCCCTGCGCAGGGATGTGGTGGCAGCCGGTGTTGTGATGGTATGGACTGATATGCAACAGGGTTGATCCTGCAGCTGCCGGCGGTGGCAGAAGCCTGGATGACAATCAGGGATGGTACGGGCAGACGACCTGCCGGGACGTTCTCAGGAATACAAAAGCAAAAAACCCTCAGCTTTCGCTGAGGGTGCTTTAATTTGATACCTGGCAGTTTATGAATCGCTGTGCGATTCACCCTTCGGGCCGTTGCTGCGCAACGTTCAAAAGCTTCGCTTTTGTCCTACTCTCTGTCGAGTAGTGAACTGCCCTGAAGTTCTGGTCAGGTATGTTAATTTGATGCCTGGCAGTTCCCTACTCTCGCATGGGGAGACCCCACACTACCATCGGCGCTACGGCGTTTCACTTCTGAGTTCGGCATGGGGTCAGGTGGGACCACCGCGCTACAGCCGCCAGGCAAATTCTGTTCGCTTACCGCCTCGCGGCCATAAGCGTAATCCGTCTCAAGCTGAAAATCTCTCAAACACAACACCAAAACAGCTTCGGCGTTGTAAGGTTAAGCCTCACGGTTCATTAGTACCGGTTAGCTCAACGCATCGCTGCGCTTACACACCCGGCCTATCAACGTCGTCGTCTTCAACGTTCCTTCAGGACCCTTAAAGGGTCAGGGAGAACTCATCTCGGGGCAAGTTTCGTGCTTAGATGCTTTCAGCACTTATCTCTTCCGCATTTAGCTACCGGGCAGTGCCATTGGCATGACAACCCGAACACCAGTGATGCGTTCACTCCGGTCCTCTCGTACTAGGAGCAACCCCCCTCAATTCTCCAGCGCCCACGGCAGATAGGGACCGAACTGTCTCACGACGTTCTAAACCCAGCTCGCGTACCACTTTAAATGGCGAACAGCCATACCCTTGGGACCTACTTCAGCCCCAGGATGTGATGAGCCGACATCGAGGTGCCAAACACCGCCGTCGATATGAACTCTTGGGCGGTATCAGCCTGTTATCCCCGGAGTACCTTTTATCCGTTGAGCGATGGCCCTTCCATTCAGAACCACCGGATCACTAAGACCTGCTTTCGCACCTGCTCGAGCCGTCACTCTCGCAGTCAAGCTAGCTTATGCCTTTGCACTAACCTCCTGATGTCCGACCAGGATTAGCTAACCTTCGTGCTCCTCCGTTACGCTTTAGGAGGAGACCGCCCCAGTCAAACTACCCACCAGACACTGTCCCCACGCCGGATCACGGCGCCAGGTTAGAACATCAAACATTAAAGGGTGGTATTTCAAGGTTGGCTCCACGCAGACTGGCGTCCACGCTTCAAAGCCTCCCACCTATCCTACACATCAAGGCTCAATGTTCAGTGTCAAGCTATAGTAAAGGTTCACGGGGTCTTTCCGTCTTGCCGCGGGTACACTGCATCTTCACAGCGATTTCAATTTCACTGAGTCTCGGGTGGAGACAGCCTGGCCATCATTACGCCATTCGTGCAGGTCGGAACTTACCCGACAAGGAATTTCGCTACCTTAGGACCGTTATAGTTACGGCCGCCGTTTACCGGGGCTTCGATCAAGAGCTTCTCCTTACGGATAACCCCATCAATTAACCTTCCGGCACCGGGCAGGCGTCACACCGTATACGTCCACTTTCGTGTTTGCACAGTGCTGTGTTTTTAATAAACAGTTGCAGCCAGCTGGTATCTTCGACTGGTTTCAGCTCCGCGAGCAAGTCGCTTCACCTACGCACCAGCGTGCCTTCTCCCGAAGTTACGGCACCATTTTGCCTAGTTCCTTCACCCGAGTTCTCTCAAGCGCCTTGGTATTCTCTACCTGACCACCTGTGTCGGTTTGGGGTACGATTTGATGTTACCTGATGCTTAGAGGCTTTTCCTGGAAGCAGGGCATTTGTTGCTTCAGCACCGTAGTGCCTCGTCATCACGCCTCAGTGTTAAAGTGCACCGGATTTGCCTGGAGCACACACCTACACGCTTAAACCGGGACAACCGTCGCCCGGCCAACATAGCCTTCTCCGTCCCCCCTTCGCAGTAACACCGAGTACAGGAATATTAACCTGTTTCCCATCGACTACGCCTTTCGGCCTCGCCTTAGGGGTCGACTCACCCTGCCCCGATTAACGTTGGACAGGAACCCTTGGTCTTCCGGCGAGCGGGCTTTTCACCCGCTTTATCGTTACTTATGTCAGCATTCGCACTTCTGATACCTCCAGCAGACCTCACAGTCCACCTTCAACGGCTTACAGAACGCTCCCCTACCCAACAACACATAGTGTCGCTGCCGCAGCTTCGGTGCATGGTTTAGCCCCGTTACATCTTCCGCGCAGGCCGACTCGACCAGTGAGCTATTACGCTTTCTTTAAATGATGGCTGCTTCTAAGCCAACATCCTGGCTGTCTGTGCCTTCCCACATCGTTTCCCACTTAACCATGACTTTGGGACCTTAGCTGGCGGTCTGGGTTGTTTCCCTCTTCACGACGGACGTTAGCACCCGCCGTGTGTCTCCCGTGATAACATTCTCCGGTATTCGTAGTTTGCATCGGGTTGGTAAGCCGGGATGGCCCCCTAGCCGAAACAGTGCTCTACCCCCGGAGATGAGTTCACGAGGCGCTACCTAAATAGCTTTCGGGGAGAACCAGCTATCTCCCGGTTTGATTGGCCTTTCACCCCCAGCCACAAGTCATCCGCTAATTTTTCAACATTAGTCGGTTCGGTCCTCCAGTTAGTGTTACCCAACCTTCAACCTGCCCATGGCTAGATCACCGGGTTTCGGGTCTATACCCTGCAACTTAACGCCCAATTAAGACTCGGTTTCCCTTCGGCTCCCCTATACGGTTAACCTTGCTACAGAATATAAGTCGCTGACCCATTATACAAAAGGTACGCAGTCACACCACAAAGGTGCTCCCACTGCTTGTACGTACACGGTTTCAGGTTCTGTTTCACTCCCCTCGCCGGGGTTCTTTTCGCCTTTCCCTCACGGTACTGGTTCACTATCGGTCAGTCAGGAGTATTTAGCCTTGGAGGATGGTCCCCCCATATTCAGACAGGATACCACGTGTCCCGCCCTACTCATCGAGCTCACAGCAAGTGTGTTTTTGTGTACGGGAGTATCACCCTGTACCCTGCGACTTTCCAGACGCTTCCACTAACACACAAACTGATTCAGGCTCTGGGCTGCTCCCCGTTCGCTCGCCGCTACTGGGGGAATCTCGGTTGATTTCTTTTCCTCGGGGTACTTAGATGTTTCAGTTCCCCCGGTTCGCCTCATGTCACTATGTATTCATGACATGATAGTGCAACGAATTGCACTGGGTTTCCCCATTCGGACATCGTCGGTTATAACGGTTCATATCACCTTACCGACGCTTTTCGCAGATTAGCACGTCCTTCATCGCCTCTGACTGCCAGGGCATCCACCGTGTACGCTTAGTCGCTTAACCTCACAACCCGAAGATGTTTCTTTCGATTCATCGTCGTGCTGTAAGCATTTGAGAGACTCGAACACACCTTTTTCTGTTCTTGTTTACGGAGAACAGAAACAGTGTGTCGTTTCAATTTTCAGCTTGTTCCGGATTGTTAAAGAGCAAATATCTCAAACGTGACTTGAAAGTCAGTTTTGAGATATCGGTTGGTTGTGTCTTTCACCCACAGCCAGCAAGTGGCGTCCCCTAGGGGATTCGAACCCCTGTTGCCGCCGTGAAAGGGCGGAGTCCTAACCGCTAGACGAAGGGGACACGGAGTGTCACGACTTCGTAGCCGTCTTGCTCGTTACTTTTCATCAGACAATCTGTGTGAGCACTGCGGAGTTGTATCTTTTAAGGTAAGGAGGTGATCCAACCGCAGGTTCCCCTACGGTTACCTTGTTACGACTTCACCCCAGTCATGAATCACAAAGTGGTAAGCGCCCTCCCGAAGGTTAAGCTACCTACTTCTTTTGCAACCCACTCCCATGGTGTGACGGGCGGTGTGTACAAGGCCCGGGAACGTATTCACCGTGGCATTCTGATCCACGATTACTAGCGATTCCGACTTCATGGAGTCGAGTTGCAGACTCCAATCCGGACTACGACGTACTTTATGAGGTCCGCTTGCTCTCGCGAGGTCGCTTCTCTTTGTATACGCCATTGTAGCACGTGTGTAGCCCTGGCCGTAAGGGCCATGATGACTTGACGTCATCCCCACCTTCCTCCGGTTTATCACCGGCAGTCTCCTTTGAGTTCCCGACCGAATCGCTGGCAACAAAGGATAAGGGTTGCGCTCGTTGCGGGACTTAACCCAACATTTCACAACACGAGCTGACGACAGCCATGCAGCACCTGTCTCAGAGTTCCCGAAGGCACCAAAGCATCTCTGCTAAGTTCTCTGGATGTCAAGGCCAGGTAAGGTTCTTCGCGTTGCATCGAATTAAACCACATGCTCCACCGCTTGTGCGGGCCCCCGTCAATTCATTTGAGTTTTAACCTTGCGGCCGTACTCCCCAGGCGGTCGACTTAACGCGTTAGCTCCGGAAGCCACGCCTCAAGGGCACAACCTCCAAGTCGACATCGTTTACGGCGTGGACTACCAGGGTATCTAATCCTGTTTGCTCCCCACGCTTTCGCACCTGAGCGTCAGTCTTCGTCCAGGGGGCCGCCTTCGCCACCGGTATTCCTCCAGATCTCTACGCATTTCACCGCTACACCTGGAATTCTACCCCCCTCTACGAGACTCAAGCCTGCCAGTTTCGGATGCAGTTCCCAGGTTGAGCCCGGGGATTTCACATCCGACTTGACAGACCGCCTGCGTGCGCTTTACGCCCAGTAATTCCGATTAACGCTTGCACCCTCCGTATTACCGCGGCTGCTGGCACGGAGTTAGCCGGTGCTTCTTCTGCGAGTAACGTCAATTGATGAGCGTATTAAGCTCACCACCTTCCTCCTCGCTGAAAGTACTTTACAACCCGAAGGCCTTCTTCATACACGCGGCATGGCTGCATCAGGCTTGCGCCCATTGTGCAATATTCCCCACTGCTGCCTCCCGTAGGAGTCTGGACCGTGTCTCAGTTCCAGTGTGGCTGGTCATCCTCTCAGACCAGCTAGGGATCGTCGCCTAGGTGAGCCGTTACCCCACCTACTAGCTAATCCCATCTGGGTTCATCTGATGGCAAGAGGCCCGAAGGTCCCCCTCTTTGGTCTTGCGACGTTATGCGGTATTAGCTACCGTTTCCAGTAGTTATCCCCCTCCATCAGGCAGATCCCCAGACATTACTCACCCGTCCGCCACTCGTCAGCAAAGCAGCAAGCTGCTTCCTGTTACCGTTCGACTTGCATGTGTTAGGCCTGCCGCCAGCGTTCAATCTGAGCCATGATCAAACTCTTCAATTTAAAGTTTGATGCTCAAAGAATTAAACTTCGTAATGAATTACGTGTTCACTCTTGAGACTTGATAATGCTTTTTCGTCTTGCGACGTGAAAGATATCAGTGCCCCGAGTGCCCACACAGATTGTCTGATAAATTGTTAAAGAGCAGTTGCGACGCGGCTTACAGCCTGCTGTCGCGAGGTGGCGTATATTACGCTTTCCTCTTTCAGAGTCAAGCTCTATTTGAGCTTTTCTCTTCAGACCCGACGCTGCGAAGTGATTCGTTAGCGCCGTGTCGATGGAGGCGCATTATAGGGAGTTCTCTTAACGCCGCAACAGGAAAATGACATAAAAATGACTGACTGCTGCATTCCCCAGCAAAACCCCGCCTTATACCCTTTTACGCACAGACTTATCCACAATCCTGTCAAAGCTCAAAAATTCGCGAGCGTTGCGCAAACGTTTTCGTTACAATGCTGCGCCATGAAACGGATGCCCCGACTGGGGTGTTAGCTGAGTTCTGAGGTGAAATTATTACTTTCGCATTCAGCTAACGCTCTACGAAACCCGAATCATTCATGCTGGCAGGCGAGTTACGCCGTTTATTCCGACTTATGCTCTATATAAGAAGCGATAACGCGTTAACCGGCGAGTCGGTGTGAATAATGAGGGCGATCGATCCAATCCAGGGGATTTTTACTATGCAACAACCTCGTCCTGTACGCCGCGCGCTGCTCAGCGTGTCTGACAAAGCCGGTATCGTCGAATTCGCTCAGGCGCTTTCCCAGCGCGGCGTGGAACTGCTCTCTACCGGCGGTACTGCGCGCCTGCTGGCTGACGCTGGCCTGCCGGTCACCGAAGTCTCTGACTACACCGGCTTCCCGGAAATGATGGATGGACGCGTGAAAACCCTGCATCCAAAAGTGCACGGCGGCATTCTTGGTCGTCGCGGGCAGGATGATGAGATTATGGCGCAGCACGCCATCTCCCCTATCGACATGGTGGTTGTGAACCTGTATCCGTTCGCGCAGACCGTAGCCCGCGATGGTTGCTCACTGGAAGACGCGGTAGAGAATATCGATATCGGCGGCCCAACCATGGTGCGCTCCGCGGCGAAGAACCACAAAGACGTGGCCATCGTAGTCAAGAGCAGTGACTACAGCGCCATCATCAATGAGCTGGACGCCAACAGCGGCTCCCTGACGCTCGATACCCGTTTCGATCTCGCCATTAAAGCGTTTGAACACACTGCCGCCTACGACAGCATGATTGCTAACTACTTCGGCAGCCTGGTGCCGGCCTATCACGGCGACACCGCCCAGCCTTCCGGCCGCTTCCCGCGTACGCTCAACCTGAACTTCATCAAGAAGCAGGATATGCGCTACGGTGAGAACAGCCACCAGCACGCCGCTTTCTATATAGAAGAAGAGATCCGCGAAGCGTCCGTTGCGACTGCACAGCAGGTTCAGGGTAAGGCGCTGTCCTATAACAACATCGCCGATACCGACGCGGCGCTTGAGTGCGTGAAAGAGTTCAGCGAGCCGGCCTGCGTTATCGTCAAGCACGCCAACCCGTGCGGCGTGGCTGTCAGCACCTCTGTTCTCGACGCGTATGACCGCGCTTACAAAACCGACCCAACCTCGGCGTTCGGTGGCATCATCGCCTTTAACCGCGAGCTGGATGCTGAGACCGCGCAGGCGATCATCTCTCGCCAGTTCGTGGAAGTAATTATCGCGCCGTCCGCATCAGAAGAAGCGCTGAAAATCACCGCAGCGAAACAGAACGTGCGCGTGCTGGTTTGCGGTCAGTGGGCAGAACGCGTGCCGGGCCTGGACTTCAAACGCGTCAACGGCGGCCTGCTGGTTCAGGATCGCGATCTGGGTATGGTGAGCGAAGCCGATCTGCGCGTCGTCACCCGCCGTCAGCCGAGCGAGCAGGAGCTGCGCGATGCGCTGTTCTGCTGGAAAGTGGCGAAGTTCGTGAAATCCAACGCTATCGTCTATGCCAAAGGCAATATGACCATCGGTATCGGCGCAGGCCAGATGAGCCGCGTTTACTCTGCGAAAATTGCGGGTATTAAAGCAGGTGATGAAGGCCTGGAAGTGAAAGGCTCTGCAATGGCCTCTGACGCCTTCTTCCCGTTCCGCGATGGCATCGACGCCGCTGCGGCGGTAGGTATCACCTGCGTGATCCAGCCGGGCGGTTCGATTCGCGATGATGAAGTGATTGCTGCCGCCGATGAACACGGCATCGCGATGATCTTCACCGACATGCGCCACTTCCGCCATTAATTCCCGGAGCAGACAATGAAAGTATTAGTGATTGGTAATGGCGGGCGCGAGCACGCCCTGGCGTGGAAAGCAGCCCAGTCCCCGGATGTTGAAACCGTCTTCGTGGCACCGGGCAATGCGGGCACAGCGCTGGAGCCGACCCTGCAGAACGTCGCCATCAGCGCCACCGACATTCCGGCGCTGCTGCACTTCGCGCAAACTGAAAACATCGGCCTGACGATCGTTGGCCCGGAAGCCCCGCTGGTGATTGGCGTGGTGGATGCCTTCCGTGAAGCGGGTCTGACCATCTTCGGCCCAACTCAGGGTGCCGCCCAGCTGGAAGGTTCTAAAGCCTTTACCAAAGATTTCCTGGCGCGTCACAACATCCCGACGGCGGAATACCAGAACTTTACTGAGGTAGAACCGGCGCTCAGCTATGTACGTGAGAAAGGCGCGCCGATCGTCATCAAAGCCGACGGGCTGGCCGCAGGCAAAGGCGTGATTGTCGCGATGACGCTGGAAGAGGCAGAGGCTGCTATCAATGACATGCTGGCCGGTAACGCCTTTGGCGATGCGGGCCATCGTATCGTAGTGGAAGAGTTCCTCGACGGCGAAGAGGCGAGCTTTATCGTCATGGTGGATGGCGAGCATATCCTGCCGATGGCCACCAGCCAGGATCACAAGCGCGTCGGCGACGGCGATACCGGCCCGAACACCGGCGGCATGGGGGCATACTCCCCCGCCCCGGTGGTTACCGATGTAGTCCACCAGCGCACCATGGAGCGTATCATCGGGCCGACCGTGCGCGGCATGGCGCAGGAAGGCAACACCTATACCGGCTTCCTGTATGCGGGCCTGATGATCGACAAGCAGGGCAACCCGAAAGTGATCGAATTCAACTGCCGCTTCGGGGATCCGGAAACCCAGCCGATCATGCTGCGCATGAAGTCGGATCTGGTGGATCTTTGTCTGGCTGCCTGCGAAGGCAAGCTGAATGAGAAAACTTCAGAGTGGGATGCGCGCGCTTCGCTGGGCGTGGTACTGGCTGCGGGCGGTTATCCGGCAGATTACCGCACCGGGGATCAGATCCACGGTCTGCCGCTGGAAGCCGTTGAACATGGCAAAGTGTTCCACGCCGGGACGACGCTTTCTGCAGACGACCGCGTGCTGACCAGCGGCGGACGCGTGCTGTGCGTCACCGCGCTGGGCGACACCGTGGCCGAAGCGCAGCAGCGCGCCTATGCGCTGATGACGGATATCCACTGGGACGGCAGCTTCTGCCGCCGTGATATCGGCTACCGCGCCATCGCCCGCGAACAGCAGAAGTAATCGCTTACCGCCCTCTTCATCCGAAGGGGGCGTTTTTCACCTTCAGAACGCTTCCGCTTTTGGCTGCCAGTGACAGAAGTCGCTGTTGGCAACCAGCAACAGCTGCGCCCCTTCCGGTGCCTCCAGCCATGCCACGCTCACCGCCAGCGACGAATGCTGCTGCCTGTCATTGATGCGCCGCAGCGCCAGCTCGTCCAGCTCCGGGGTTTCGGTTTTGCCTTCACAGGTGGTGATGGTGCGATCCGCGTTCCAGCGCCCCTGGCGTAGCACGACGCGGCCGGTACGCAGCGCATCGCTGGTCGCCCGGATGCGATCGGCGTGATAGCGGTAAAGCGCAATCTCATCGTTGGACAGCTGCTGCTTTTGCCCGTCGCGTTCGCGCTGCATGAAGCTCAGCGCGCCGCGATCGTCAAAACGAATGCGGACATGTTCCGGCGGGGTGCTGTAGGTGTTGAGTTCAATCAGGCTGAGGTTGTCGCCCTGCCAGCGATACTCGCGGGTCACGGTAGCGCCGCTGCGCCACGGGCTGAATACTGAAAGCAGGCGAATCGCGCCGTCGCCGGCATCTTTACGCCACAGCCGCACCGCGCCGTCATCGGCCACATAGCCGCTGGCGGTGAACGGCGGCGGCGTGTTGTCGTGGCTACAGGCCGCCAGCAGGACAGACGCTGCCAGCACCAGCCCTGAACGACAGGCAAACAAAAGGGGCGCTATCGCCCCTTCGTTAAAACTTTTCACTGCCACGGTGTCTTACTTAACAGCGTCTTTCAGTGCTTTACCAGAAACAAATGCCGGCACGTTAGCTGCGGCGATTTTGATTTCTTTACCGGTCTGCGGGTTGCGGCCAGTACGCTCAGCGCGGTGGTTCACTTTGAAGGTACCGAAACCAACCAGTTGTACAGCATCGCCTTCTTTCAGAGACTCAGTAATTGCAGCCAGAGTGGATTCCAGAGCAGCTTTCGCTTGCGCTTTAGACAGGTCAGCCTTGTCCGCAATTACATCAATCAGTTGAGTCTTGTTCATAAGTTATCCTTACAATGTGTTTATCGCTTGCTAAGCATCGAGTGCGACGGAAATGCCTGATTAGCACTCTCCTGCATACACGCACCGATAGCCACTTTTATTCGCCCCACAAATGTAGACCAGACGGGGGTCACAATGGAAGCCTTCGAGTGTGACAAAACAGGTGGTAAGTCACGTTTTATTGACTCATTGCTGCAAATTTATACCGATATTACTCTCGCCCGCCTCACGCAGGTCTGCGCGCAGGCCTTTTATCAGCTCAATATCGCGTTCTTCGCAATCCGCCAGCAGACGGTGAATTTCCCACTGAATGTCCCATTCCTGCTCAACCGCAGGGTTAAGCTTCAGTTCATCATCGGTCATTTCCCGTCCGGCTTGAGTCATTTCGAGCATCGCCACGGTGGTGATCGAAGTTTTGCTGACCTCTATCGCATGCTCCAGCGTCTCGCCGCTTAAGCGTGAATGCACCAGCTCGCTGAGCGCCACGCAGGCGTCGATGGCCGGATAGACGCCGTAAATGTCGTAGTCGTCAGCGGACGGGATCGCTTCTTCGAGCTTCTCAAGCTGGCTGTCGAAGTTGATTTTCGCGTCTTTCACCGTCAGCGTTTCCCAGATCAGATCGAGCACGCGGCGGTACAGCGCAGCATCGCCGAAGCCCGTCTGCTGGCAGAACATCGCGTAGTTGGGATACATCCGCTCGCACAGCGAAGCCATAAAGGTGGTGTGCTGCCAGGCTTCAAGCTTCGCAAGGCGCAGATGAATGGGATTTTGTAGCATAGTGGCGTCTCATGAACCGGTAATGTGCGGCAGTGTACCGCAACTATCGGGGGATTTCCTGCCAACGTCGAAACGCCGGACGCCCCGAGGCGACGGCATCTGCCCAGCGGGTCGGCTCAGGCAGCCGATAGCCTTTGGTGCAGCGCTGCACCCACGCCAGCGCGGTATCAATGCTGACCCGATGCCCGGTCGAGACGAACAGCGGATTACAACGCTGCTTGCTGCGCCAGACCCAGGCCAGCTGCTCGCCTTTATCCATCAGCGGCGCCACCGCACCCGGTTCATCAGAGAGCGGTTCAAACTTACCGCACAGGCGCTTTTTCGCCACCCCAATGGTCGGGACATCCACCAGCATACCGAAGTGGCTGGCAACGCCGAGGCGGCGCGGATGGGAGATCCCGTGGCCATCAACGAACAGCAGCTCTGGCTTCTGCGACAGCATATCCCACGCCGCGAGCAGCGCAGGATATTCACGAAACGACAGAAAACCGGGGATGTACGGCATAGTGGTGGCAATGCGCGCCACCTGATACTCGATAAGCTCAAGCGAAGGGTAGCTCAGCAGCACAATGGCTGCCCGCGTCACTTCTCCACCCTGCTCAAACCCGACGTCCGCACCCGCGATAATCGACGGCGTGGTGGTAATCAGGTCATCTTCCCGGACAATGCGGGAAGCCAGTTCGAGTTGCTGTGTGCGAAGTGCCGCGAGATCCATACGTGCTCCTTAGTTGTGATACGGTACGGACAGCCGGTGTACCGCCTCCACAAACGCGCCTGCGTGTTCAGGCGGCACATCCTGGTGAATGCCGTGCCCCAGATTGAAGACGTGGCCTTCACCCTGTCCGAAACCTTCCAGTATAGTCGCTACCTCTTCTTCTATACGGGCCGGCTGCGCGTAAAGCATTGATGGGTCCATATTTCCCTGCAGCGCAACCTTGTGCCCCACGCGACGACGCGCATCGGCGATATCGGTGGTCCAGTCGAGGCCCAGCGCGTCACAGCCGGTGTCAGCCATCGCTTCCAGCCACTGTCCGCCGCCTTTGGTGAACAGCGTCACCGGCACGCGTTTGCCGTCGTTTTCACGCAGCAGACCGTCGATGATTTTATGCATGTAGTAGAGCGAGAACTGCTGATAGTCGCGCCCGGTGAGCACGCCGCCCCAGGTATCGAAGATCATTACCGACTGCGCGCCGGCGCGGATCTGGGCATTCAGGTACAGCGTGACGCTCTTCGCCAGCTTGTCGAGCAGCGCGTGCAGCGTCTGCGGCTCGGCGTACATCATCTTTTTGATCAGGGTAAAGGCTTTGCTGCTGCCGCCTTCCACCATGTAAGTGGCCAGCGTCCACGGGCTGCCGGTGAAGCCAATCAGCGGCACCTCGCCTTTAAGTTCGCGGCGAATGGTACGCACCGCGTTCATCACGTAGCCCAGTTCCTGCTCCGGGTCAGGAATGGGCAGCCTGTCGACGTCGGCTTTGTTCTTGATGGGCGAGGTGAAGCGCGGGCCTTCGCCGGTTTCAAAGTACAGGCCGAGGCCCATCGCGTCCGGCACGGTGAGAATGTCCGAGAAGAGGATCGCCGCATCGAGCGGGTAACGGCGCAGTGGCTGGAGCGTCACTTCGCACGCCAGCTCGGCGTTTTTGCACAGCGACATAAAATCGCCCGCCTGCGCGCGGGTCGCCTTATATTCCGGCAGATAGCGGCCCGCCTGGCGCATCATCCATACGGGCGTGACATCTACCGGCTGGCGCAGCAGGGCGCGCAGGTAACGATCGTTCTTCAGTTCGGTCATTTCAGCATTCCTTAAAAAGCGTGGCCGTCAGTTTACCACGTCATTCGTACTCAGCCCGGCACAAAGCGACAGTATCTTCGATCAAGCGGCGCGCCACGGTGCCCGGCGGGGGCAGCAGCGGCAGCTGGTCATACCGATACCAGCCGGCATCTGACAGCTCTTTGGGGTCGATTTTCAGCTCGCCGCTGTCGTATTCCGCCATGTAAGCCGTCATTAACGACTGCGGGAACGGCCACGGCTGGGAAGTGACGTAACGCAGGTTCTTCACCCGGATATTGCTCTCTTCCATCACTTCACGCGCGACCGCCTGCTCCAGCGTCTCGCCCACTTCGACAAAGCCGGCCAGCACGGTATAGATGCCGTTGCGGTGGCGGTTGTGCTGAGCCAGCAGGATCTTATCCTCGTGGCGGATGGCAACAATGATGCACGGGGCAATTTGCGGATAGTAGCGCTCGTGGCAGTGCCCACATAGCATCGCCCACTCGCTTTTTCCGGGATGCATTTCGTGGCCGCAGTAGCCGCAGTACTTGTGTGAACGATAGAATTCGGCGAGCTGTACGCCGCGGCCAGCAAGCTGGAACAGACCGACATCCTTATCGATGACCTGGCGCACAGACGCCATGTCCTGCCGCCGGGCCTCACGCACCAGCCACACCGGCTCATTTTCCCATTCGCCGATTTTGATCGCGCTTTTACCGGTCAGCGAAAATTTTTCCGCGTATCCATTGGGCAAATCGCCATTCGGCAGCCATAATTTTTGTTCATGGCTGATGATCCACCAGCCGTGATCGTGTTTGTCTATTGTATGTTCCATAACCTGTTGCACTACCTTAGCTTCACTGGCATGTTGTTCACATTATTTTTACATATTTTGGGTGTACTGCTTTTAATCTTATAACTCATGGAGTCGATCATGCTAAATCAGCTGGAAAGTCTGACAGAACGCGTTGGAGGCAGTAACGAACTCGTCGACCGCTGGCTCAACGTGCGCAAACACCTGCTGGTAAACTATTACAAAGTGGTTGGCATTAAACCTGGCAAGGAAACGCACATCGCGCTGGACGAACAGGCGCTGGATGATTTTTGTCACAACCTGGTTGATTACCTGTCAGCCGGTCACTTTAATATTTACGAGCGCCTTATCAGCGAAATGGAAGGGTCCAGCCCGCTGGTTGCCGCCACGCAACTCTACCCCTTACTCGAAGCGAATACGCAGGAAATCATGGCGTATTACGATACCCATCTGGAAAATGCTATCGATCACGACAACTGCCTGGAGTTCCAGGAAGCGCTGTCCGGTATCGGCGAAGCGCTGGCTGCCCGCTTCGCGCTGGAAGATAAACTGATCGTGCTGGCATTTGATAACGACCTGCGCGACAGCGCCAACGACGAAACCAGCTTCGCGCGCCCGGCTTGAGTTTCGGGCAGTTAACGCGTAATTTATTTTAGCCCCGCCGTCGTGCGGGGTTTTCCCTGAAGCATTCTGCCCTGTGGCAGCATCGCTGAAGGGCCATCTTGTCGGAGTGCCCAGTGTGTATGCACGGGCTGAGACCGTTAATTCGGGATCCGCGGAACCTGATCAGGCTAATACCTGCGAAGGGAACAAGAGTCAATCTGCTGTGGCGTCGCACCTCTGCGCGGCGTCTCCCTCTTGCTTCATCCGTCGTTCTGACAAGCCACTTCCCGATTATTTACTGGAATGCGCTATGTCTGTGACCGTCAAACCCAACCGCCGCGAAACCCGCGCGCAGGCCCAACGTTTTATCAGCACCCTTGAGGGAACCGCGTTTCCCAATTCGCACCGTATCTACCTCACCGGCTCCCGGCCCGATATTCGCGTGCCGATGCGCGAGATCCAGCTCAGCCCGACCCTTACCGGCGGCAGTGAAAGCAACCCGCAGTATGAAGCCAACGAGCCGGTGCCGGTGTACGACACCTCCGGCCCCTACGGCGACCCGGCAGTCGCTATCGATGTGCACCGCGGGCTGGAGAAAGTGCGCGCCCCGTGGATTGAAGCGCGTCAGGATACCGAGGCGCTGTCCAGCCGCAGCTCCGCCTGGACACGGGAGCGACTCGCCGATGACGGGCTGGATGAACTACGTTTTAGCGGCCTGCTGACGCCGCGCCGCGCCCGTCCAGGCAAATGCGTCACCCAGCTGCACTACGCACGCCAGGGCATCATCACGCCGGAGATGGAGTTCATCGCAATCCGCGAGAATATGGGCCGGGAGCGCATCCGCAGCGAAGTGCTGCGCCACCAGCATCCGGGAGAAGCCTTTGGCGCCCAGTTGCCGGAAAACATCACCCCCGAGTTTGTGCGCGCTGAAGTTGCCGCCGGCCGCGCCATCATTCCCGCCAATATTAATCACCCTGAATCGGAACCGATGATCATTGGCCGCAACTTCCTGGTGAAAGTGAATGCCAACATCGGTAATTCCGCGGTGACCTCCTCTATTGAAGAAGAGGTGGAGAAACTGGTGTGGTCCACGCGCTGGGGCGCGGATACGGTGATGGATCTCTCTACCGGGCGCTACATCCACGAGACGCGGGAGTGGATCCTGCGCAACAGCCCGGTGCCGATTGGCACTGTGCCGATCTATCAGGCGCTGGAGAAGGTCAACGGCATTGCGGAAAACCTGAGCTGGGAGTCGTTCCGCGATACCCTGCTGGAGCAGGCGGAACAGGGTGTGGACTACTTCACCATCCATGCCGGGGTGCTGCTGCGCTATGTGCCAATGACCGCGAAACGCCTCACCGGGATTGTCTCGCGCGGTGGGTCTATCATGGCGAAATGGTGCCTGTCGCACCATCAGGAGAACTTCCTCTACACCCACTTCCGCGAGATCTGCGAAATTTGCGCTGCCTACGACGTGTCGCTGTCGCTCGGCGACGGGCTGCGTCCGGGTTCAATTCAGGATGCCAACGACGAGGCGCAGTTCGCCGAGCTGCACACGCTGGGCGAGCTGACGAAAATCGCCTGGGAGTATGACGTTCAGGTGATGATTGAAGGCCCAGGGCACGTGCCGATGCAGATGATCCGCCGCAATATGACCGAGGAGCTGGAGCACTGCCATGAAGCCCCGTTCTATACCCTCGGCCCGCTGACCACCGACATTGCACCGGGCTACGATCACTTTACCTCGGGCATCGGCGCCGCGATGATCGGCTGGTTTGGCTGCGCGATGCTCTGCTACGTGACACCTAAAGAGCACCTCGGCCTGCCGAACAAAGAGGACGTGAAGCAGGG
Organism: Siccibacter colletis; assembly: GCF_025914095.1. Lineage (NCBI taxonomy): Bacteria > Pseudomonadati > Pseudomonadota > Gammaproteobacteria > Enterobacterales > Enterobacteriaceae > Siccibacter > Siccibacter colletis. The sequence goes on from NZ_CP074352.1 coordinate 3,765,971, forward strand.
GCTGATTACTTACAAAATCGCCGCGCACGCCGCTGACCTGGCGAAGGGCCATCCGGGCGCGCAGATCCGCGATAACGCCATGTCGAAGGCGCGCTTCGAGTTCCGCTGGGAGGATCAGTTTAACCTTGCGCTCGACCCGTTTACCGCCCGGGCCTATCACGACGAAACGCTGCCGCAGGAGTCAGGCAAAGTGGCGCACTTCTGCTCCATGTGTGGCCCGAAATTCTGCTCGATGAAAATCACTCAGGAAGTCCGCGACTATGCGGCGCAGCAGGAGCGTGAAGCGGGCCTGAACGACATGGCGAACACCTTCCGCGCCAAAGGCGGCGACATCTATCTGCGCCAGGAGGAAGCATGATGCTGACCCCCCTGTTCCCTGTAGTGCCGCAACGTCTCGGTCTCTACCCGGTGGTGGACAGCCTGCTCTGGGTTGAACGCCTGCTGGCGGCGGGCGTGCGCACGTTACAGCTGCGCATCAAAGACAAACAGGACCATGAGGTTGAGGCCGATGTGCAGGCGGCCATCGCGCTGGGTAAAGGCTATCACGCCCGGCTGTTTATCAACGATTACTGGCGGCTGGCGATCAAGCACCAAGCCTACGGCGTGCATCTCGGTCAGGAGGATCTTGCCAGCGCCGATCTGGACGCAATCCGTGCTGCCGGACTGCGGCTGGGCGTTTCCACCCATGACGATATGGAGATTGACGTCGCGCTGGCGGTACGCCCCTCCTATATCGCTCTTGGTCACGTGTTTCCAACCCAAACCAAACAGATGCCCTCTGCGCCGCAGGGGCTGAGCCAGCTGGCGGCGCACGTAAAAAGAGTAGGCAATTACCCCACCGTCGCCATCGGCGGTATCAGCCTCGAACGCGCCGCGGCGGTGCTGGAGACCGGCGTGGGCAGCATTGCCGTGGTCAGCGCCATTACGCAGGCCGCAGACTGGCAGGCAGCGACCCGGGCGCTGCTGGCACTGGCGGGGGTGGGCGATGAATGATGCCGATTTCATGCGCTACAGCCGCCAGATCCTGCTGGAGGACATTGCCGTTGAAGGACAGAGCCGCTTACAGCGAGGCCGGGCGCTGATTATCGGGCTGGGCGGACTTGGCTCGCCGGCCGCGCACTACCTTGCGGGCGCAGGCGTTGGCACCCTGACGCTGGTGGATGATGACCAGGTGCACATCAGCAATCTGCACCGGCAGACGCTCTATGCCAGTGCGGATGTTGGCCAGCCGAAAGCCGAAGCAGCTGGACGGCGGCTGAGCGCAATCAACCCGCACGTCACGCTGCGCCTTCTGTCGCAGCGTTTACAGGGCGATGCTCTGCTACAGGCGGTAGCGCAGGCGGATGTGGTGCTGGACTGTACCGATAACATGGCGTCGCGCCAGGCCATCAATGCCGCCTGCGTGGCGCAGAACAGGCCGCTGATTAGCGCCAGCGCCGTCGGCTTCGGCGGCCAGATAATGACCCTGACGCCGCCCTGGCAGCACGGCTGCTACCGCTGCCTGTGGCCTGACGACGCCGAGCCGGAGCGCAACTGCCGCACCGCCGGTGTGCCCGGCCCGGTCGTGGGCATGATGGGAACACTGCAGGCGCTGGAAGGTCTGAAGCTGCTGAGCGGTATGCCAACCGATGCCAGTACGCTGCGTCTGTTTGATGGACGCAGTGGACAGTGGCGCACACTGAGTCTGACGCGCGCGCCGGGCTGCCCGGTATGTGGTGGAGGCGCGTATGCACGTTCTGCTTAACGACGAGCGACAGGAGTGCGACATGCCGCTCACCGTCGCGGCGTTTCTTTCGCAACGGCAGCTGCTGACGCCCGGCGTGGCGCTGGCGCTGAACCATCAGATCCTCCCGCGCTCGCGCTGGGAGGAACACCATCTTGAGGAGGGCGATCACCTCCTGCTTTTTCAGGTCATCGCCGGAGGCTGACATGCTGCGCATTGCTGATAAAACCTTTACCTCGCGACTCTTTACCGGCACCGGTAAATTCGCTTCGTCCTCATTGATGGTGGACGCGATCCGCGCCTCCGGTAGCGAACTGGTGACGCTGGCAATGAAGCGCGTCGATCTGCGGGATCGCCGGGATGCGATTCTCGCCCCGCTGCTGGAGGCGGGCGTCACGCTGCTGCCGAATACCTCCGGCGCGAAAACCGCCGAGGAAGCGGTGTTCGCCGCGCAGCTGGCCCGCGAGGCGCTGGGTACGCACTGGGTCAAACTCGAAATTCACCCGGATGCCCGCTACCTGCTGCCCGACCCGATTGAAACGCTGCGTGCCGCAGAGAAGCTGGTCGCGCAGGGGTTCGTGGTGCTGCCCTACTGCGGTGCCGACCCGGTACTGTGCAAGCGGCTGGAGGAAGCCGGCTGCGCGGCGGTGATGCCGCTCGGTGCGCCGATTGGCTCCAATAAAGGGCTACAGACCCGCGCACTGCTGGAGATCATTATTGAACAGGCCACGGTGCCGGTGGTGGTCGATGCCGGTATCGGTGTGCCGAGCCACGCCACCGAGGCGCTGGAGATGGGGGCCGCCGCGGTACTGGTAAACACGGCGATAGCCGTTGCCAGCGACCCGGTACGCATGGCGCAGGCGTTCCGCCTTGCCGTTGAAGCCGGCGCGCTGGCACATCAGGCCGGGCCGGGCGCGCAACAGCAGGTAGCCAGCGCCTCCAGCCCGCTCACCGACTTTCTGGGGGCCGCCGGATGAAGACGTTTACCTCGCACTGGCAGCAGTTCGACTGGGACGATATCCGGCTGCGCATCAACAGCAAAACCGGGGCTGACGTTGAGCGCGCGCTGAATGCCTCAAAGCGTAGTCGGGACGATATGATGGCGCTGCTCTCACCGGCCGCACAGCCGTACCTCGAAGCACTGGCTCAGCAGGCCCAGCGCCTTACCCGCCAGCGCTTCGGCAATACAGTCAGCTTTTACGTCCCGCTTTATCTCTCCAACCTGTGCGCCAACGACTGCACCTACTGTGGCTTTTCTATGAGCAACCGCCTGCGCCGCAAGACGCTGGACGAGGCGGAGATTGTCCGGGAGTGTGATGCCCTGCAGGCGTTGGGGTTCGACCATATCCTGCTGGTGACCGGCGAGCATCAGAGCAAAGTGGGCATGGACTACTTTCGCCAGCATCTGCCTGCCATCCGCAGCCGTTTTTCTTCGCTGCAGATGGAAGTGCAACCGCTGGCGCAGGCGGAGTACGCCGAGCTGAAAACCCTCGGGCTGGATGGCGTGCTGGTTTATCAGGAAACCTACAATGAAGGCTGCTACGCCCGGCACCACCTGCGCGGCAACAAGCAGGACTTTTTCTGGCGGCTGGAAACCCCGGATCGTCTGGGTCGGGCCGGGATCGATAAGATCGGACTGGGGGCATTGATCGGCCTGTCGGACAGCTGGCGCGTGGACTGCTATCTGCTGGCCGAACACCTGCTCTGGCTGCAGCAGCACTACTGGCAGAGCCGTTATTCGGTCTCGTTCCCGCGCCTGCGTCCCTGTGCGGGCGGCGTGGAACCGGCATCGCTGATGAATGAGCGCGAGCTGGTGCAGACCATCTGCGCCTTCAGGCTGTTGATGCCGGAAGTGGAGCTGTCGCTCTCCACCCGGGAATCGCCGTGGTTCCGCGATCGCGTTATTCCGCTGGCGATTAATACCGTCAGCGCTTTTTCGCGTACCCAGCCCGGCGGCTATGCCGATGGCAACCCGGAGCTGGAACAGTTCGCTACCCACGACAGCCGCCGTCCGGAAGAGGTGGCCGCTGCGCTGGTAGAGGCCGGATTACAGCCGGTGTGGAAAGACTGGGACCACTTTCTGGGAAGAGGTTCGCAACTTTCCTGATGCCATGCTGCAAACCGGAAGAAATCACGGATAGCGCGCCGCAAACGGCGAAACGGACGCTCGGCATGCGGCGCAACCTTCGTTAACCTCCCTGTTGTCAGCGTTACGGTGCTGACCGGGGCGGTATTTTCCCTGCCAATTGCCGCCCCGCCTTCACCGTGCTGACACCTGAAATTCCTGTTTATTCAGATGCAAACGCGGCTTGAGTAGACCATTTCACAAAAAAGGTAACCGGTTTCCGTCTGCGCCGGTTTCTTTTGTGATGGCAGACACACAATCAGGCGAAAGCGGTTGTTGCTGCCTGCCAGCGGGGATAAATATTTCCGCTATCCCCCGGAATCAGAGAGCAGATTATGAAGAATATCGTTTTATGCTGCGCTGCAGGTATGTCCACCAGCATGCTGGTACAACGCATGAAAGACGCAGCGCAGAAGCGCGGTGTTGAGGTCTCAATCAAAGCCGTACCGGTTGCTGAGTTTAAGGACATTATCGATACGGCGGATATCGTGCTGCTCGGCCCGCAGGTTAAATATGAACAGCAGAAGTTCCAGGCAATTGCCGATCCGCTGGGTAAAACCGTGGCCGTTATCGACATGATGGATTACGGCATGATGAAAGGCGATGTGGTGCTGGATAAAGCCCTGAAATTAATGGAGTAACAGATGGAAGATTTAGAATCGATCATTATGGAGCTGCTGGTTAACGCCGGGTCCGCACGCAGCCAGGCACTCACCGCGTTACAGCTTGCCCGCAAAGGCGACTTCGACGGCGCGGAAAAAGCGATGGAAGAGTCGCATGAGTATGTGAAGCATGCCCATAAAATCCAGACCCAGCTCATCGGCCTTGATGAAGGCAGCGGCAAACTGCCGGTGAACCTGATTACCGTTCACTCCCAGGATCACCTGATGAACGCGATGGTGATTCAGGATCTCGCGGGCGACATGATTGAACTCTATCGTCGTCTGCCGCTGGTGAAATAGCGCCCGCTGCGGTGCCAGGAATGCCCGGTAACACCGGGCATTTTTTTATCTCGCATTCTACGGTATTTGCAACCCACCGATCCGGGAGGTGTTTTTCACCGCGTTTTATGGCACAACTGCATCATTACGCCGTAGCGTCCTCCATCAAGCAGGTCATCCATGCCCTCTGTTCCCGTTCCGGTTGTCACGCTCGCCATTTTGCTGTTACTGCTGGCGAAAGTGTACCTTTCACACGTCAGTCGTCATCCCGGTGCGCTCTGGTTTCTCGCCGGTTGCGCAGTGGTGGTCCTGATGTCGGCGCTGCGCTGGTCCTTCGACCTTCCGCTGCTACGGCAGATGCAAACCCTGGCAGCTATTGGTCTGCCGCCGCTCACCTGGCGCTGCTTCGCCAGTTAGACCGACACCCCGCTTCGCTGGCGACACATCATCACCCTGGCACCGCCGGCGGCAGCCCTGATCCTTCACCTTTTTTTACCTGCTGTTACCGACACGGTATTGATACTGCTCTATATCGGTTACGGCGGTGCCCTGCTGCGTACCGCCCAACGCGGTGAGGATCGCTTTGTCTTAAGCCGCCTCAGCGACGTGCCGACTACATTCAGACTGGCGTTTATCGCGGGCGGTTTCCTGTGCTTCTCCGGGCTGACGGACATGGCTATCGCCGTTGATTTCAGCCTGTATCGCGGCGAGCATGCTGCGTTGCTGGTGGTGATATCCCAGGGTATGTTGTTGCCGTTTCTTTGCCTCGGAATTTTACTCCCGCCGCGAAACGCCGCACCACAGGCTATGCCTGAAGCCCCGGCTACGGCGACGATGCCTGCGATTGCCCCTGAAGAAGCGCAGCGCTGCACGCAACTGGAAGCGCTGATTACCGACCAGGCACTTTATCTGAATCCGGATCTCACCCTGAATGCGCTGGCACGTAAAACCGCTACGCCCGCGCGCCATATCTCCCGGGCGGTCAACGCTACCCGCGGTTGTAATGTCTCCCAGTGGATCAACGGCTTTCGCATTGCACACGCGCAGCGGTTACTGCGTCAGACATCCTCTCCTGTCACGGCGGTGATGCTCGATTCCGGATTTAACACCAAATCTAATTTCAACCGCGAATTTATGCGCATTACCGGGATGAGCCCAGGGGAGTATCGTCGCGCGGCGCCTGATAATGAAGCGCCTGATTCAGAAATGCGCCAGTCTCCGCCACCAGCCGCTGATGGACCGTTGCCCGACTGATATCTCCTCCGTCGCGGCATACCACGCCTTCACCCGGCGCTTCGGCTTCTATTAATGTTGCTGCGCCAGGTTTGCACAACTGCATAAAGCTGAAGTGCGTGGCTCCGGTTACGCTGACGGCTCGCGTTAACCCGGCGGGAAGGTTCTCTGTCAGATAGCCGGACTCCAGCGCGGCGGGCACATCGTCACTGTCTGCCTCTGCGCTCATGATCAATACCGGGACGTTAATACCCGCCAGGCTCTGAGGGGTGAAGCCACGCGCCAGTCCGACATCCAGCGATATTACCGCCTTGATACGCGCGTCATGCTGGCTTGCTGCGAGCCTCTCTGCCGCCTCCGGACGATCGATACCCAGCGTGTGAGTAAGTTTGCATCCGCCCAGGGCCGGGTGCTGTCTGCAATCCGTGATAAAACGCGCCGTGGAAAACTGCCCTCCCGCCAGACTCATCACCGTCCAGCCCCCCAACGAGTGCCCCGCCGCCGCAATACGGGTTTCATCAATCCTGTCTGCCAGTAACGGCGAAGCAATAAGCGCGTCGAGCATCCGCACCATGTCCTGCGGGCGCGACCATAAGGCCTGGGCCTGCACGGGCTGTTTGTTGCGCGTTGTCGTTCCGGGATGATCGACCGCCGCCACGATATAGCCCTGCCCGACCATCGCCTGCGCCAGCCAGTTAAGGTTGCGCCAGTTACCGCCGTAACCGTGCGACAGCAGCAGCACCGGATGGCGACCCGAAGCCGGTACAGCATCGCGATGCACCGGGGTTCCGACAAAAGCGATGTTGCCGCCGACCTCTTCCGACGGGCCCGTTTGTTCTGTGGGATACCAGACGACCACCTCCAGCGGACGCGTCGGCGGTTCGCTGAGGGTTAACGGATGAAAGCCGGTATCGGCCGTGGCGGCGGCGCTAGCGAGTGCTGCGCTGAGAATAAGAATGGCGATACGAAACATGGTGATGTCCTCTGATGAAAGATGGGTTTCTTTTATCAGCAGGCCTGAACCAGCGGCGTCCTGAAACGCGATCGAGGACGTTTTTGAAAAATTACAGGCGAAAAAAAACCCGCCGAAGCGGGTTTTTATCAGGGTGCAGCACGATTACTCGTTGTCGTTGCCGCCCAGACCTGCGTTCAGCAGTTCTGCCAGGCTTGCGGAAGCTTCTTCCGCGCTCACCTGCGGTGCAGCCGGGAGTTCACCCGCAGCACGGCGACGCATACGATCCTGATGGTACGCATAACCGGTACCAGCCGGGATCAGACGACCCACGATAACGTTCTCTTTCAGGCCGCGCAGTTCGTCGCGTTTGCCCGCAACGGCTGCTTCGGTAAGCACACGAGTGGTCTCCTGGAACGATGCCGCGGAGATGAAGGACTCGGTTGCCAGAGAGGCTTTGGTGATACCCAGCAGATCGCGCGCATAGGTAACGCCAATCTTGCCGTTCGCTTCCAGTTCGCGGTTAGCGATCTTGATGCGAGAGTATTCAGCCTGCTCACCTTCGAGGAACTCGGAGCTGCCGGCGTTCATGATGGTTGCTTTACGCAGCATCTGACGCACGATAACTTCGATGTGCTTATCGTTAATCTTAACGCCCTGCAGACGGTAAACGTCCTGCACTTCGTTGGTGATGTAACGAGTTACCGCGTGAACACCACGCAGACGCAGAATGTCGTGCGGTGCTTCCGGACCGTCGGAAACCACGTCACCACGTTCTACGCGCTCACCTTCGAACACGTTGAGCTGACGCCATTTCGGAATCATCTCTTCGTACGGATCGCTGCCATCAACCGGGGTGATAACCAGACGGCGTTTACCTTTGGTTTCTTTACCGAAGGAAATGATACCGCTGATTTCCGCCAGGATTGCCGGCTCTTTCGGACGACGTGCTTCGAACAGGTCGGCAACGCGTGGCAGACCACCGGTGATGTCCTTGGTACCGCTGGATTCCTGTGGAATACGCGCCAGAGCATCACCCGCACCGATCTGTACGCCATCTTCCAGCTGTACAATCGCTTTACCCGGCAGGAAGTACTGAGCCGGCATGTCGGTGCCCGGGATCAGAACGTCGTCGCCGTTGGCATCAACGATTTTCAGTGCCGGACGCAGGTCTTTACCACCGGTAGTACGTTCTGCAGAGTCCAGAACCACCAGGGAAGACAGACCGGTCAGTTCGTCGGTCTGACGGGTAATGGTCTGGCCGTCGATCATGTCGGTGAAGCGGATGTAACCGTTCACTTCGGTGATTACCGGCATGGTGTGCGGATCCCAGTTTGCAACGGTTTCACCGCCGGCAACCTGCTCACCATCACCCTTCGCCATTACCGCACCGTAAGGCACTTTATAGCTTTCTTTAGTACGACCGAATTCGTCGATCAGCTTCAGCTCGGTGTTACGTGACGTCACCACCAGCTTGCCGCTGGAGTTAACAACCGACTTCGCGTTGCTCAGACGGATGCTACCTTTGTTTTTCACCTGAATGCTGGATTCAGCAGCCGCACGAGATGCCGCACCACCGATGTGGAACGTACGCATCGTCAGCTGGGTACCCGGCTCACCGATGGACTGTGCTGCGATAACGCCGATTGCTTCACCTTTGTTGATGATGTGGCCACGCGCCAGGTCACGACCGTAGCAGTGCGCACATACACCGAAGTCGGTGTCACAGGATACGACGGAGCGCACTTTCACTGAGTCAACAGAGTTCTCTTCCAGCAGGTCACACCAGTGCTCATGGAGCAGGGTGTTACGCGGAACCAGAATGTCTGCGGTACCAGGCTTCAGTACGTCTTCAGCAGTTACACGGCCCAGAACGCGATCGCGCAGCGGCTCTTTAACATCACCACCCTCGATAACCGGGGTCATGGTGATACCTTCCAGCGTGCCGCAATCGTCTTCAGTGACAACCAGATCCTGTGCCACGTCTACCAGACGACGGGTCAGGTAACCGGAGTTCGCCGTTTTCAGTGCGGTATCCGCCAGACCTTTACGCGCACCGTGCGTGGAGATGAAGTACTGGAGTACGTTCAGACCTTCGCGGAAGTTCGCGGTGATCGGCGTTTCGATGATGGAGCCATCCGGCTTCGCCATCAGACCACGCATACCTGCCAGCTGACGAATCTGTGCAGCAGAACCACGCGCACCGGAGTCGGCCATCATGTAAATGCTGTTGAAGGAAACCTGCTGCTCTTCTTTACCTTCACGGTTGATAACCGTTTCAGTCTGCAGGTTGTCCATCATCGCTTTAGATACGCGATCGTTCGCGGCGGCCCAGATATCGATAACTTTGTTGTAGCGTTCGCCCGCGGTTACCAGACCAGACTGGAACTGCTCCTGGATCTCAGCAACTTCGGCTTCCGCTTCGGAGATGATTTCGTGCTTCTTCTCCGGAATAACCATGTCGTCGATACCAACAGACGCACCAGAGCGCGCTGCATAGGCAAAACCGGTGTACATGGTCTGGTCAGCAAAGATAACGGTCGGCTTCAGGCCCAGAATGCGGTAACAGGTGTTCAGCATTTTGGAGATGGCTTTCTTGCCCAGCGCCTGGTTGACGATGGAGAAAGGCAGACCTTTCGGTACGATCATCCACAGAATCGCACGACCTACGGTGGTGTCGATCAGGCTGGTTTTCGCAACGAATTCGCCGTTTGCATCTTTTTCGTATTCAGTGATACGCACTTTAACGCGCGCATGCAGAGAGGCCAGGCCAGCGCGGTAAATACGCTCAGCTTCTTTCGGGCCAGTCAGCACCATGCCTTCGCCTTTGGCGTTAACACAGTCACGGGTCATGTAGTACAGACCCAGTACAACGTCCTGAGACGGAACGATGATTGGTTCGCCGTTCGCCGGGGACAGGATGTTGTTGGTAGACATCATCAGCGCACGCGCTTCCAGCTGGGCTTCCAGCGTCAGCGGTACGTGAACTGCCATCTGGTCACCATCGAAGTCGGCGTTGTATGCCGCACAAACCAGCGGGTGCAGCTGGATAGCTTTACCTTCGATCAGTACCGGCTCAAATGCCTGGATACCCAGACGGTGCAGTGTTGGTGCACGGTTCAGCAGTACCGGATGTTCGCGGATAACTTCGTCCAGGATATCCCAAACGACAGCTTCTTCACGCTCAACCATTTTCTTGGCGGCTTTGATGGTGGTCGCGAGGCCACGCAGTTCCAGCTTGCCGTAGATGAACGGTTTGAACAGCTCCAGCGCCATTTTCTTCGGCAGACCGCACTGATGCAGACGCAGGTATGGACCTACGGTGATTACAGAACGACCGGAGTAGTCAACACGCTTACCGAGCAGGTTCTGACGGAAACGACCCTGCTTACCTTTGATCATGTCGGCAAGGGATTTCAGCGGACGCTTGTTGGAACCGGTGATCGCACGACCGCGACGGCCGTTATCCAGCAGCGCATCTACCGCTTCCTGCAGCATACGTTTTTCGTTGCGTACGATGATGTCCGGCGCAGCGAGATCCAGCAGGCGTTTCAGACGGTTGTTACGGTTGATCACGCGACGATACAGATCGTTCAGATCCGACGTTGCGAAACGACCGCCATCCAGCGGAACCAGCGGACGAAGATCTGGCGGCAGAACCGGCAGAACGGTCAGGATCATCCACTCCGGCTTGTTGCCAGACTGCACGAACGCTTCCAGCAGCTTGATACGCTTGGTCAGCTTCTTACGCTTGGTTTCGGAGTTGGTTTCGTTCAGCTCTTCACGCAGCTGCTCGCACTCCTGCTCCAGGTCCATGCTCTTCAGCAGTGCCTGAATAGCTTCCGCACCCATCTTCGCGTCGAATTCGTCACCGAACTCTTCCAGCGCATCGAGGTACTGCTCTTCGGTCAGGATCTGGCTACGCTCGAGGTTGGTCATGCCACCTTCGATAACCACATAGGATTCGAAGTACAGTACGCGTTCGATATCGCGCAGCGGCATATCCAGCAGCAGGCCGATACGGGACGGCAGTGATTTCAGGAACCAGATATGGGCAGTCGGAGACGCCAGCTCGATGTGGCCCATGCGCTCACGACGCACTTTGGTCTGGGTCACTTCTACGCCGCACTTCTCACAGATCACACCACGGTGTTTCAGGCGCTTGTACTTACCGCACAGGCACTCATAGTCTTTTACTGGCCCAAAGATACGGGCGCAGAACAGACCGTCACGCTCAGGTTTGAACGTACGGTAGTTAATGGTTTCCGGCTTCTTAACTTCACCAAAAGACCATGAACGGATCATGTCTGGCGAGGCCAGAGCAATTTTGATCGCATCAAACTCTTCGGTTTTAGTTTGCGCTTTCAGAAACTTTAATAAGTCTTTCACGGATTTGCTCCCGTCGGAGTTAGCACAATCTGGTGCCGGATATTACCCCGGCACCAGTGACCTGTTTGAGCGAGAGTTACTCGTCTTCCAGCTCGATGTTGATACCCAGCGAACGAATCTCTTTCAACAGTACGTTGAAGGACTCTGGCATGCCTGGTTCCATCTGATGGTTGCCGTCCACGATGTTTTTATACATCTTGGTACGACCGTTAACGTCATCAGACTTAACGGTAAGCATTTCCTGAAGGGTGTATGCTGCGCCGTATGCTTCAAGCGCCCACACTTCCATCTCACCGAAGCGCTGACCACCGAACTGCGCCTTACCACCCAGCGGCTGCTGAGTAACGAGGCTGTAAGAACCGGTAGAACGCGCGTGCATCTTGTCATCAACCAGGTGGTTCAGTTTGAGCATGTACATGTAACCTACGGTTACTGAACGCTCGAACTGCTCACCGGTGCGGCCGTCGAACAGGGTGATCTGACCGGAAGTCGGCAGGTCGCCCAACTGCAACAGCTCTTTGATTTCAGACTCTTTCGCACCGTCGAACACCGGCGTGGCGATCGGCATACCTTTTTTCAGGTTTTCAGCCAGACGCAGCACTTCATCGTCGCTGAAGGTGTTCAGGTCAACTTTCTGACGCACATCGGCACCGAGGTCATACGCTTTCTGGATGAATTCACGCAGTTTCGCGACTTCTTCCTGACGCTTCAGCATGGCGTTAATCTTGTCGCCGATACCTTTCGCAGCCATACCCAGGTGGGTTTCCAGAATCTGACCGATGTTCATACGAGACGGTACGCCCAGCGGGTTCAGTACGATGTCTACCGGCGTGCCGTTTTCATCGTAAGGCATGTCTTCGATCGGGTTGATCTTAGAGATAACACCCTTGTTACCGTGACGACCCGCCATCTTGTCACCAGGCTGAATCTGACGTTTAACGGCCAGATACACTTTTACGATTTTCAGCACGCCCGGTGCCAGATCATCGCCCTGAGTGATTTTGCGACGTTTCGCTTCGAGTTTTTTCTCGAACTCGTGTTTCAGTTCGTCGTACTGCTCAGCCAGCTGTTCCAGCTGATTCTGTTTGTCTTCGTCGTTCAGACCGAGTTCCAGCCAGCGGTCGCGCGGCAGTTTGTCGAGCTTCTCAGCTTCAACGCCACCGGAAACCAGCACTGCGTGGATACGGCTAAACAGACCAGCTTCGAGGATCTGCAGTTCTTCAGACAGGTCTTTCTTCGCCTGCTTCAGCTGCATCTCTTCGATTTCCAGCGCACGTTTGTCTTTTTCTACGCCATCGCGAGTAAAGACCTGAACGTCGATAACAGTACCGGATACGCCGTTCGGTACGCGCAGAGAAGAGTCTTTAACGTCAGACGCTTTCTCACCAAAGATCGCACGCAGCAGTTTCTCTTCTGGCGTCAGCTGGGTTTCACCTTTCGGCGTTACCTTACCAACCAGAATGTCGCCGCCGGTCACTTCCGCACCGATGTAAACGATACCTGATTCATCCAGCTTGGAGAGCGCAGCTTCACCCACGTTCGGGATGTCAGCGGTGATCTCTTCCGGCCCAAGCTTGGTGTCACGAGACACGCACGCCAGTTCCTGAATGTGGATAGTGGTGAAACGGTCTTCCTGAACAACACGCTCGGATACGAGGATGGAGTCTTCGAAGTTGTAACCATTCCACGGCATGAACGCTACGCGCATGTTCTGACCGAGTGCCAGTTCACCGAGGTCGGTGGACGGACCGTCTGCCAGCACGTCGCCGCGCTCAACCGGCTCATTCAGAGACACACACGGCATCTGGTTGATGCAGGTGTTCTGGTTAGAACGGGTGTATTTAGTCAGGTTATAGATGTCGATACCTGCTTCGCCCGGGTACATCTCGTCTTCGTTAACTTTGATAACGATACGGGAAGCATCCACGTACTGAACGGTACCGCCACGTTTGGCAACGGCGGTTACACCGGAGTCAACGGCAACAGCACGTTCCATACCGGTACCAACCAGCGGCTTGTCAGCGCGCAGAGTCGGAACCGCCTGACGTTGCATGTTCGCACCCATCAATGCACGGTTGGCGTCATCGTGTTCCAGGAACGGAATCAGGGACGCACCAACGGAAACCACCTGCTGGGTGGAAACGTCCATGTAGTCAACCTGGTCTGAGCTGAAAAGGCTGGATTCGCCTTTGCTGCGGCAGGTTACCAGATCATCTACAAAGCGACCTTCTTCCGTCAGGTTGGTGTTCGCCTGAGCGATAACGTAGTTACCTTCCTCGATTGCGGAAAGGTAATGAATTTCGTCAGTCACCACGCCGTCACGCACTAAACGATACGGGGTTTCGAGGAAGCCGTATTCGTTGGTCTGTGCATAAACAGACAGGGAGTTGATCAGACCGATGTTCGGACCTTCAGGCGTTTCGATTGGACATACGCGACCGTAGTGAGTCGGGTGTACGTCTCGTACTTCGAAGCCGGCACGCTCACGGGTCAGACCGCCCGGGCCGAGTGCAGAGATACGACGCTTGTGCGTGATCTCAGACAGCGGGTTGTTCTGGTCCATAAACTGAGACAGCTGGCTGGAGCCGAAGAACTCTTTCACCGCCGCGGAAATCGGCTTGGCGTTGATCATATCCTGAGGCATCAGGGTATCGAGGTCGCCCAGAGACAGACGCTCTTTCACCGCACGCTCTACACGTACCAGACCAACGCGGAACTGGTTTTCCGCCATCTCGCCCACGGAACGGATACGACGGTTGCCGAGGTGGTCGATATCATCCACTTCGCCTTTACCGTTACGGATATCGATGAGCTTCTTCATCACCTGAATGATGTCGTCTTTGCTCAGGATACCGGAACCTTCGATCTCGTCGCGCAGCAGAGAACGGTTGAACTTCATACGACCAACCGCAGAGAGATCGTAGCGGTCTTCGGAGAAGAACAGGTTCTCGAACAGGGTCTCAGCCGCTTCACGCGTCGGCGGTTCACCCGGGCGCATCATGCGGTAGATTTCTACCAGCGCGCTCAGACGATCGTTGGTTGGGTCGACGCGTACAGTCTCAGAAATGTACGGACCGTGGTCCAGATCGTTGGTGAACAGCGTTTCGATACGCTTGTGACCAGACTGGCTCAGCTTCGCCAGCAGATCGAGAGACAGCTCCATGTTGGCCGGGCAAATCAGCTCGCCAGTCGAGGTATCGACGTAATCTTTAGCCGCGACTTTGCCAGCGATGTATTCAACCGGCACTTCGATATGTTTGATTTCGTCTTTTTCGAGCTGACGAATGTGGCGCGCAGTAATACGGCGGCCTTTCTCAACATACACTTTACCGTCAGCTTCGATGTCAAAGGATGCGGTTTCGCCACGCAGGCGTTCCGGCACCAGTTCCATCTGCAGCTTGTTGTCGCGGATTTCGAAATTAACTTTTTCGAAGAACAGATCGAGGATCTGCTCAGTGGTGTAGCTCAGCGCGCGCAGAATGATGGTCGCAGGCAGTTTGCGGCGACGGTCAATACGCACGAACAGGTTGTCTTTCGGGTCAAACTCGAAATCCAGCCAGGAACCACGGTAAGGGATGATGCGTGCGTTATAGAGCACTTTCCCTGAAGAGTGAGTTTTACCCTTATCGCTGTCGAAGAAGACGCCCGGGCTACGGTGCAGCTGAGAAACAATAACGCGCTCAGTACCGTTGATAACGAAAGTACCGTTATCCGTCATGAGCGGAATTTCGCCCATGTAAACTTCTTGTTCTTTGATGTCTTTAACGGTGCCTTCCGGCGCTTCGCGCTCGTAGATCACCAGGCGCAGTTTTACGCGCAGCGGTGCCGAATAGGTCACGCCGCGAATCTGGCACTCAGTTACATCAAAGACTGGCTCGCCAAGACGGTAGCTGACGTACTGCAGTTCCGAATTGCCGCTATAGCTCTGAATCGGGAATACGGAACGGAATGCTGCTTCCAGGCCGTACTGCCCTTCGGGATCTTGCTCGATAAATTTCTGAAACGAGTCAAGCTGGATAGAAAGGAGATATGGAATGTCCAGAACCTGGGGACGTTTACCAAAATCCTTACGAATACGTTTTTTCTCGGTATAGGAGTAAACCATAGGGTTCCTCAGCTCGCTGACAAGTCGACCCACTCTGCCCATCGGGGGGACAGTTTATGCAACACCATTTTGTTGACCGGAAAGTTGAACTCTTTCCGCAATACCTGTTGCTATCACGCTTAAACCATTTCGTTGCGATTTACACAGAACGGGCGCCCTGTCGCAATATATTAAGTCGTCGATAGAAACAAGCATTGAAAGGAAACCAGCAGTCAAACAGTGTGAAACGCTACTGGTACCCTACAGCGCAAAAAGGCTGGTGACTAAAAAGTCACCAGCCATCAGCCTGATTACTCAAGCTGCAACCGGAAGGGTTGGCTTATTTAACTTCAACTTCAGCGCCAGCTTCTTCCAGAGATTTTTTCAGAGCTTCAGCGTCGTCTTTGCTCACGCCTTCTTTCAGAGCAGCCGGAGCAGACTCTACCAGGTCTTTAGCTTCTTTCAGACCCAGGCCAGTCGCGCCACGTACAGCTTTGATAACTGCAACTTTGTTAGCGCCAGCAGCTTTCAGAATAACGTCGAACTCAGTTTTCTCTTCAGCAGCTTCAGCAGCCGGGCCAGCAGCAACAGCTACAGCAGCAGCAGCAGAAACACCGAATTTTTCTTCCATTGCAGAGATCAGCTCAACAACGTCCATTACGGACATAGCGGATACTGCTTCAATGATTTGATCTTTAGTGATAGACATTTAAATTGTTCCTGAATATCAGAATAAGTTTATACGTAAGCGAATGCTTTATAAAGAAAACTGCGATTAAGCAGCTTCTTTCGCATCGCGTACAGCAGCCAGAGTACGGACCAGTTTGCCTGCAGAGGCTTCTTTCATGGTCGCCATCAGGCGTGCAATTGCTTCTTCGTAGGTCGGCAGAGTTGCCAGGCGATCGATCTGGGATGCCGGGATTAACTCACCTTCAAAGGCAGCGGCTTTGACCTCAAATTTTGCATTCGCTTTCGCGAAATCTTTGAACAGACGAGCAGCAGCGCCCGGGTGTTCCATAGAGTATGCAATCAGGGTCGGACCAACAAACGTGTCTTTCAGGCACTCGAAAGGAGTACCTTCAACGACGCGGCGCAGCAGGGTGTTACGAACAACACGCATGTAAACGCCAGCTTCACGACCTGCTTTACGCAGTTCAGTCATTTTATCTACGGTAACGCCACGGGAATCCGCAACAACCGCAGACAGCGCGCCTTTGGCTACTTCGCTGACTTCAGCAACAATCGCTTGTTTGTCTTGAAGATTTAAAGCCATTAGCTTTGCTCCTGGATGTTTGCCGGGACAAAATGCCCCGGAACTCACTTCACTCAATACAACGATTGAGCGTCTGAATACGGTGAGCAGAAACAAGCCAAAGAGTACTTAAAAATATTCTTCAGGTTCTGTCACCGTCTACGCAGGGAATTAAGTCTCTTACGAAACACCTGCGGTCTTGGACGGAGGCCTGGATAAGGCCAGGCTCCAACCGGATAAAACTTTTCGTGGGCGAAGATTGTAGACAAAACGTCCGCCCACGTAAAGACTAATCTTAGTTCGCAGACGCGTTCAGACCAGCCTGATCAACGGCAACACCAGCACCCATGGTGGTGGAGATGCTAACTTTCTTGATGTACACGCCTTTCGCCTGAGTCGGTTTCGCTTTTTTCAGCGCAACCAGCAGGGATTCCAGGTTTTCTTTCAGTTTGTCAGCGTCAAAATCCACTTTACCGATGGTGGTGTGGATGATGCCGTTTTTGTCGTTACGATAACGAACCTGACCTGCTTTAGCGTTTTTAACCGCTTCAGCAACGTTCGGAGTAACGGTACCCACTTTCGGGTTCGGCATCAGGCCGCGCGGACCCAGTACCTGGCCCAGCTGGCCAACAACGCGCATTGCATCCGGGGAAGCAATAACAACGTCGAAGTTCATTTCGCCTTTCTTGATCTGGTCAGCCAGATCTTCCATACCTACCAGCTCGGCGCCAGCAGCTTTAGCTGCTTCGGCGTTCGGGCCCTGAGCAAATACGGCAACGCGAACAGAACGGCCAGTACCGTGCGGCAGTACAGTTGCACCACGTACGTTCTGGTCAGATTTACGCGCGTCGATGCCGAGGTTAACGGCAACGTCTACGCTTTCTACAAATTTAGCGGTGGCCAGCTCTTTCAGCAGAGAGATAGCTTCGTTGATGTCGTACTGTTTGGTCGAATCAACTTTGTCACGGATCACACGCATGCGCTTGGTCAGTTTAGCCATTTCTTAGTCCTCCACTACCAGGCCCATGGAACGTGCAGTACCTTCGATGGAGCGAGTCATCGCTTCAACATCGGCACCAGTCATGTCGGCAGCTTTGGTCTGCGCGATTTCCTGCAGCTGAGCGCGGGAAATTTTACCAACTTTGTCTTTGTTCGGCTTACCGGAACCAGACTTGATACCAGCCGCTTTTTTCAGCAGAACTGCTGCCGGCGGAGTTTTGGTAACGAAGGTGAAAGAACGGTCAGCGTAAACGGTAATAACAACCGGGATCGGCAGACCTTTCTCCATGGAATCAGTTTTCGCGTTGAACGCTTTACAGAATTCCATGATGTTAACACCCTGCTGACCCAGTGCCGGACCAACCGGTGGGCTCGGGTTCGCCATACCAGCTGCAACCTGCAGCTTGACGTAGGCTTGTACTTTCTTAGCCATTGCAATTTCCTCGTTTGGGTATAACGCCTCGAAGAGGCTCCCCGTGATAAATACGTTTTACGGACGCAGCGCCCATAAAAACAAAAGGCGCGAAATTGTAGTCCAATCTCGCGCCTTGTGCAACGTTAACGTCGCTGCTTTTTTGATCGGCAGATTACGCCTTCTCAACCTGCCCGAAGTCCAGCTCTACCGGGGTCGCACGACCAAAGATAGAAACCGATACTTTAAGACGAGATTTTTCGTAATCCACTTCTTCCACAACGCCGTTAAAGTCAGCAAACGGACCATCGTTAACACGAACCATTTCACCCGGCTCGAACAGCGTTTTCGGACGCGGCTTATCACCAACCTGCTGCAGGCGGTTCATGATCGCATCGACTTCTTTATCGCTGATCGGAGCAGGTCGATCGGAGGTACCACCAATGAACCCCATCACGCGCGGTACGCTACGCACCAGGTGCCAGCTGGCATCGTTCATTACCATCTGAACCAGCACATAGCCAGGGAAGAACTTGCGCTCGCTTTTGCGACGCTGGCCGCCACGGATCTCAACGACTTCTTCAGTCGGGACCATGACTTCACCAAACAGCTCTTCCATGTTGTGTAATTTGATATGCTCGCGCAGCGACGTGGCTACGCGGCCTTCAAAACCGGAAAACGCCTGAACGACGTACCAGCGCTTTTTAGGAGCTTCAGACATCTCAGAACCTCAGGCCAGTGATAAAGGATACCAGGCGGACCAGAATACCATCCAGTCCCCACAGGATAAGTGACATTACAGCAGTAACCGCTGCCACAATTAATGTGGTGTGCAATGTTTCCTGGCGAGTAGGCCAAACCACCTTACGGACTTCGGTTCTCGCTTCGCGGGCAAAAGCGACGGTCGCTTTACCTTTCGTCGTCAACAGCGCGACACCACCCGCTGCAGCAATTAAAATCACCACTGCAAGGGCACGCAGAGGCAGAGTCACATCGCGATAAACGAAGTTACCGACAATCGCTATGGCTAATAGCGCAATGACAGCTAACCACTTCACCGCTTCCAGGCCGCGCCCGCTCCCTTGAGCTTCGGTATTCGCACTCATAAACCAACCTGTCACAATAAATCAGACAAACATTTTTGCCCCGCGTAAGCGAGGCAAACCAAACCGAATTGCTCCGGCACTCACGCCGTCTACAGAGCCTGTCTCAGCAATGATTATGAGAAAAAAATCACTGATGAGCCAGGTTCTGGTTGGATAGCGTGCAAAAAGGGCATCAAATGATGCCCTTTTATTGCGCATTGCGTCAAATGTTATCAGCGATTAGCCAAGAACTTTAGCAACAACGCCCGCGCCAACGGTACGGCCGCCTTCACGGATTGCGAAACGCAGACCGTCGTCCATCGCGATCGGGTGGATCAGGGTAACAACCATTTTGATGTTGTCGCCCGGCATTACCATCTCAACGCCTTCCGGCAGTTCGATGGTGCCAGTCACGTCAGTAGTACGGAAGTAGAACTGCGGACGGTAGCCTTTGAAGAACGGAGTGTGACGGCCGCCTTCATCTTTGGACAGGATGTACACTTCGGATTCGAACTTGGTGTGCGGCTTGATGGTGCCCGGCTTAGCCAGTACCTGGCCACGCTGGATCTCTTCACGCTTGATACCACGCAGCAGAACGCCGCAGTTCTCGCCCGCACGACCTTCGTCCAGCAGTTTGCGGAACATTTCAACGCCGGTACAGGTGGATTTCGCAGTATCTTTGATACCAACGATTTCTACTTCTTCACCAACCTTGATGATGCCGCGCTCTACACGACCGGTAACTACAGTACCACGGCCGGAGATGGAGAATACGTCTTCGATCGGCAGCAGGAACGGCTTGTCAATCGCACGCTCTGGTTCCGGGATGTAGGAATCCAGGTAGCCAGCCAGTTCGATGATTTTCTCTTCCCACTCAGCTTCGCCTTCCAGCGCTTTCAGAGCAGAACCACGAACGATCGGAGTGTCGTCGCCCGGGAAGTCGTACTGAGACAGCAGCTCGCGCACTTCCATCTCAACCAGTTCCAGCAGCTCTTCGTCATCAACCATGTCGCATTTGTTCAGGAACACGATGATGAACGGAACGCCTACCTGACGACCCAGCAGGATGTGCTCGCGGGTCTGCGGCATCGGGCCGTCAGTCGCAGCAACAACCAGGATCGCGCCGTCCATCTGCGCAGCACCGGTGATCATGTTTTTAACATAGTCGGCGTGGCCCGGGCAGTCTACGTGTGCGTAGTGGCGAGTCGGGGTGTCATATTCAACGTGAGAAGTGTTGATGGTGATACCACGAGCTTTTTCTTCCGGCGCGTTATCGATCTGGTCGAATGCGCGGGCAGCACCGCCGTAGGTTTTAGCCAGTACGGTAGTGATTGCAGCGGTCAGCGTTGTTTTACCATGGTCAACGTGGCCGATAGTACCGACGTTAACGTGCGGTTTTGTACGTTCAAACTTTTCTTTAGACATCGATTGTCCCTCTAAGACACGGATAAATCGGTGATATCACCACATCAACCAGGCATAAGCCTGACGTTGTTGAATTCATTAACAGAAGATATACAGGATGGATAAGAGAAGTGGTGCTGATAGGCAGATTCGAACTGCCGACCTCACCCTTACCAAGGGTGCGCTCTACCAACTGAGCTATATCAGCACATCTTGGAGCGGGCAGCGGGAATCGAACCCGCATCATCAGCTTGGAAGGCTGAGGTAATAGCCATTATACGATGCCCGCATCCTGGAACTCGGCTACCTGAATCTTTCTGTTGTGAATAGCGAGAGGTAACCTCTCATTATTCGAGGCGCTCGGCTGGGAGCTTAACGCCTCAGGCTTCGTTTTAACAAAGCCGAAATTGGTGGTGGGGGAAGGATTCGAACCTTCGAAGTCGATGACGGCAGATTTACAGTCTGCTCCCTTTGGCCGCTCGGGAACCCCACCCGGACTTGATGGTGCCGGCTACCGGAATCGAACTGGTGACCTACTGATTACAAGTCAGTTGCTCTACCTACTGAGCTAAGCCGGCATCAAGTAGCGCGCATTCTAGGAACAGCTGCGCCTGCATGCAACAAAAAAATTGCTTAAAAAGCTCTATCGCTCACATTTTGTGCATTAGCACGTAAAAATGACGCAATTTCAACCATCAGAGCATAAATATTCGGCAGTAGAGACGGGCTATTAAGTACTGTCTCGTTTGATGGATGACATTTGCTGCTTCAGCAAACCTCTTATGAAAACACTTATGGCTTAGCAACGCCCAAATGCTCATTTTCTGCGTGGCGCTTTCCACTTATGTCATAGCAGGGCTACGCGTTTGGATTTTTTCTTATTATTACCCGCCATCTGGTGTTACCCTCCTGCCCATTGTCAAAATTTGGATTAGTTGCGCGATGTGCGATAGCGCGCGGCATATGAAGTGTCGCTTCCCCTCTCGTCTGCAACAGCTGGCAGGTCATGCTTATGGGTAACAGAGAGCAAACGTTAATGACGCCGTATCTACAATTTAACCGGAGCCAGTGGGCTGCGCTTCGTGATTCAGTCCCGATGACGCTTACCGAAGGTGAGATTGCCCGGCTAAAAGGTATTAATGAGGATCTCTCTCTGGAAGAGGTTGCGGAGATTTATCTCCCCCTCTCGCGTCTGCTGAATTTTTACATCAGTTCTAATTTACGTCGCCAGGCCGTGCTGGAGCAGTTCCTCGGCACTGACGGGCAACGTATTCCTTATATCATCAGTATTGCTGGCAGCGTCGCCGTTGGTAAAAGCACGACCGCACGCGTGTTACAGGCGCTACTGAGCCGCTGGCCTGAACACCGGCGCGTCGAGCTGATCACTACTGATGGCTTCCTTCATCCTAATAAGGTGCTTAAAGAGCGCGACTTGATGAAGAAGAAAGGATTTCCTCAGTCCTATGATATGCATCGCCTGGTAAAATTCGTATCGGATTTGAAATCAGGTGTTCCTGATGTCACTGCACCCGTCTATTCGCACTTGATCTATGATGTGATCCCGGACGGCGATAAGACTGTTGCCCACCCTGATATTTTGATTCTGGAAGGTCTGAACGTTTTACAAAGTGGCATGGATTATCCCCACGATCCACATCATGTATTTGTTTCAGACTTCGTTGATTTTTCGATATATGTGGATGCCCCGGAAGACTTATTACAGAGCTGGTATATCAATCGATTCCTGAAATTTCGGGAAGGTGCTTTTACCGATCCGGATTCGTATTTCCATAATTACGCAAAGCTATCTGAGGAAGAAGCAATAAACATCGCCACTTCATTGTGGAAAGAAATTAATGGGCTGAATCTAAAAGAAAATATCTTGCCAACCCGTGAGCGCGCAAGTCTGATCATGACGAAAAGCGCAAATCATGCTGTTGAGTCGGTACGCCTGCGTAAATAAACGATGGGGGATACTATCCCCCACCTTCAATTACGCACCGCGCAAAGAGATTTCGCCACCCATCCAGGGCTTAACTGCCCCATCTTGCTCAAGTAATAATGCGCCCTGCTCATCGATACCGCGAGAAATACCATAAATCTCACGCTCGCCAATAATGAGTTTTACCTGACGATGAATGAAATTATCCAGCTTTTCCCAACGGGATAAAAATGGTGACAACCCTTCGTGCTCAAAGCAAATAAGGGCGCTGCGTAACTCTTTGATTAAGCGTACCGCCAGCTGGTTACGATCGATAATAATTCCAGCTTCCTGCAAATTTATCCAACCCTGATTGACGATATCCGCCTCAACCTGACGCATTGCAAGATTGATGCCTGCGCCAATAACAATTTGCGCAGCATCGCCCGTTTTACCCGTTAATTCCACGAGAATTCCTGCCAGCTTACGATCGTTGAGGTAGAGATCGTTAGGCCATTTAACCCGCACGTCTCTGGCGCCCAAATCCTGTAATACCTCGGCCATGATGATACCGATAACCAGGCTCAGACCGATCGCGGCAGCTGGCCCCTGTTCCAGACGCCAATACATGGAGAGGTAGAGATTCGCTCCGAATGGGGAAAACCACTTACGCCCACGGCGTCCGCGTCCGGCCTGCTGATATTCGGCAATACAGGCATCCCCGGACTCGAGGGTATTAAGTCGGTCCATCAGATATTGATTAGTAGAATCAATTACCGGCAGCACAGTTACGGAACCATCTGTTATCTGCGACTGAATAAAATGCTCATCAAGTAACTGAACCGGCTCGGGCAAGCTGTATCCTTTACCGGGAACAGTAAAGACATCAACCCCCCAGTCGCGCAGCGTCTGGATATGCTTATTGATCGCTGCACGGCTCATGCCCAGCGATTCACCCAACTGCTCACCGGAATGGAACTCTCCATCAGCAAGAATCGCGATCAAAGTAAGCGGGACAGTGTTGTCTTTCATGAAATTTTCTCCACGGCGTTGATTTCGCCGGTGCGACCAATAAAACGTACCTCCGGCTCCAGCCACACATTAAATTTTTGTCCCACGCACTGACGAACATGACGCGCCAGATCTACCACATCCTCACTGACCGCATTATCTTCATTCACCAGAACCAGCGCCTGATTACGATGTACGGCAGCACCACCGCAGCGATAACCTTTAAGCTCGCATTGATCGATTAGCCAACCCGCGGCCAGTTTTATCATGCCATCTGTTTGAGGGTAATGCGGTGCTTCAGGATATGCTTTCAGCAGTTCAGCGGCACATTGTGCATCAATGACCGGATTTTTGAAGAAGCTGCCAGCATTACCGTAAACCTTAGGATCGGGCAGTTTGCTGGTACGCATGTGACATACCGCGTCAAACACGGCTTGTGGAGTAACGTCACCAGAATTGAGTCGAACCAAATCGCCATACGTCAACACGGGCTGCCAGACTTTTGCCAGACGCAGGCCAACAGCAGTAATGGCATAGCGATCCTGATACTCATGCTTAAAAATGCTATCCCGATAACCAAAGCGGCACTGCTGAGCATCTAAGCGCGTGATCTTTCCGGTTTCAAGCTCAATGCAATCGACATATTCACAAACCTGTTTCAGCTCTACACCGTAAGCGCCGATATTCTGAATAGGGGAGGAGCCTACGCAACCCGGGATCAATGCCAGATTCTCAAGGCCATGCATCCCCTGTTTCAATGAGTATTCAACCAGACCGTGCCAGTTTTCCCCTGCACCAACATGAAGATGCCATGCATCGTCACTTTCGCTACATGTTATGCCCATGATGCGGTTGAGGATGACAATACCATCGTAATCCTCAGTGAACAGAACATTACTGCCTTCACCCAGGATAAGAACAGGCGTATCACCACGCAACGCTTGCTGCCATGCTTCGAGGAGCTGTTCTGGAGAGTTCACGGGAATAACGTTTCTGGCGCTGGATGGCACACCAAACGTGTTAAATGGCTTAAGTGAAATGCTCATAAAGGTATCCTGATCCAAACTTCAGCTAGTTTACCTTATCCGCTTTACGAAGGCTTGCGCTGCGGGTTGGACGGGAATGGAAAGGCGGGTAGATTTTCAGGGATCTTGTATGAAAGCAGAAAGCAAAAAACCCTCAGCTTTCGCTGAGGGTTCTTTAATTTGATGCCTGGCAGTTCCCTACTCTCGCATGGGGAGACCCCACACTACCATCGGCGCTACGGCGTTTCACTTCTGAGTTCGGCATGGGGTCAGGTGGGACCACCGCGCTACAGCCGCCAGGCAAATTCTGTTCGCTTACCGCCTCGCGGCCATAAGCTTTAATCCGTCTCAAGCTGAAAATCTCTCAAATCCAACACCAAAACATCTTCGGCGTTGTAAGGTTAAGCCTCACGGTTCATTAGTACCGGTTAGCTCAACGCATCGCTGCGCTTACACACCCGGCCTATCAACGTCGTCGTCTTCAACGTTCCTTCAGGACCCTTAAAGGGTCAGGGAGAACTCATCTCGGGGCAAGTTTCGTGCTTAGATGCTTTCAGCACTTATCTCTTCCGCATTTAGCTACCGGGCAGTGCCATTGGCATGACAACCCGAACACCAGTGATGCGTTCACTCCGGTCCTCTCGTACTAGGAGCAACCCCCCTCAATTCTCCAGCGCCCACGGCAGATAGGGACCGAACTGTCTCACGACGTTCTAAACCCAGCTCGCGTACCACTTTAAATGGCGAACAGCCATACCCTTGGGACCTACTTCAGCCCCAGGATGTGATGAGCCGACATCGAGGTGCCAAACACCGCCGTCGATATGAACTCTTGGGCGGTATCAGCCTGTTATCCCCGGAGTACCTTTTATCCGTTGAGCGATGGCCCTTCCATTCAGAACCACCGGATCACTAAGACCTGCTTTCGCACCTGCTCGAGCCGTCACTCTCGCAGTCAAGCTAGCTTATGCCTTTGCACTAACCTCCTGATGTCCGACCAGGATTAGCTAACCTTCGTGCTCCTCCGTTACGCTTTAGGAGGAGACCGCCCCAGTCAAACTACCCACCAGACACTGTCCCCACGCCAGATTATGGCGCCAGGTTAGAACATCAAACATTAAAGGGTGGTATTTCAAGGTTGGCTCCACGCAGACTGGCGTCCACGCTTCAAAGCCTCCCACCTATCCTACACATCAAGGCTCAATGTTCAGTGTCAAGCTATAGTAAAGGTTCACGGGGTCTTTCCGTCTTGCCGCGGGTACACTGCATCTTCACAGCGATTTCAATTTCACTGAGTCTCGGGTGGAGACAGCCTGGCCATCATTACGCCATTCGTGCAGGTCGGAACTTACCCGACAAGGAATTTCGCTACCTTAGGACCGTTATAGTTACGGCCGCCGTTTACCGGGGCTTCGATCAAGAGCTTCTCCTTACGGATAACCCCATCAATTAACCTTCCGGCACCGGGCAGGCGTCACACCGTATACGTCCACTTTCGTGTTTGCACAGTGCTGTGTTTTTAATAAACAGTTGCAGCCAGCTGGTATCTTCGACTGGTTTCAGCTCCGCGAGCAAGTCGCTTCACCTACACACCAGCGTGCCTTCTCCCGAAGTTACGGCACCATTTTGCCTAGTTCCTTCACCCGAGTTCTCTCAAGCGCCTTGGTATTCTCTACCTGACCACCTGTGTCGGTTTGGGGTACGATTTGATGTTACCTGATGCTTAGAGGCTTTTCCTGGAAGCAGGGCATTTGTTGCTTCAGCACCGTAGTGCCTCGTCATCACGCCTCAGTGTTAAAGTGCACCGGATTTGCCTGGAGCACACACCTACACGCTTAAACCGGGACAACCGTCGCCCGGCCAACATAGCCTTCTCCGTCCCCCCTTCGCAGTAACACCGAGTACAGGAATATTAACCTGTTTCCCATCGACTACGCCTTTCGGCCTCGCCTTAGGGGTCGACTCACCCTGCCCCGATTAACGTTGGACAGGAACCCTTGGTCTTCCGGCGAGCGGGCTTTTCACCCGCTTTATCGTTACTTATGTCAGCATTCGCACTTCTGATACCTCCAGCAGACCTCACAGTCCACCTTCAACGGCTTACAGAACGCTCCCCTACCCAACAACACATAGTGTCGCTGCCGCAGCTTCGGTGCATGGTTTAGCCCCGTTACATCTTCCGCGCAGGCCGACTCGACCAGTGAGCTATTACGCTTTCTTTAAATGATGGCTGCTTCTAAGCCAACATCCTGGCTGTCTGTGCCTTCCCACATCGTTTCCCACTTAACCATGACTTTGGGACCTTAGCTGGCGGTCTGGGTTGTTTCCCTCTTCACGACGGACGTTAGCACCCGCCGTGTGTCTCCCGTGATAACATTCTCCGGTATTCGTAGTTTGCATCGGGTTGGTAAGCCGGGATGGCCCCCTAGCCGAAACAGTGCTCTACCCCCGGAGATGAGTTCACGAGGCGCTACCTAAATAGCTTTCGGGGAGAACCAGCTATCTCCCGGTTTGATTGGCCTTTCACCCCCAGCCACAAGTCATCCGCTAATTTTTCAACATTAGTCGGTTCGGTCCTCCAGTTAGTGTTACCCAACCTTCAACCTGCCCATGGCTAGATCACCGGGTTTCGGGTCTATACCCTGCAACTTAACGCCCAATTAAGACTCGGTTTCCCTTCGGCTCCCCTATACGGTTAACCTTGCTACAGAATATAAGTCGCTGACCCATTATACAAAAGGTACGCAGTCACACCACGAAGGTGCTCCCACTGCTTGTACGTACACGGTTTCAGGTTCTGTTTCACTCCCCTCGCCGGGGTTCTTTTCGCCTTTCCCTCACGGTACTGGTTCACTATCGGTCAGTCAGGAGTATTTAGCCTTGGAGGATGGTCCCCCCATATTCAGACAGGATACCACGTGTCCCGCCCTACTCATCGAGCTCACAGCAAGTGTGTTTTTGTGTACGGGAGTATCACCCTGTACCCTGCGACTTTCCAGACGCTTCCACTAACACACAAACTGATTCAGGCTCTGGGCTGCTCCCCGTTCGCTCGCCGCTACTGGGGGAATCTCGGTTGATTTCTTTTCCTCGGGGTACTTAGATGTTTCAGTTCCCCCGGTTCGCCTCATGCCACTATGTATTCATGACATGATAGTGCAACGAATTGCACTGGGTTTCCCCATTCGGACATCGTCGGTTATAACGGTTCATATCACCTTACCGACGCTTTTCGCAGATTAGCACGTCCTTCATCGCCTCTGACTGCCAGGGCATCCACCGTGTACGCTTAGTCGCTTAACCTCACAACCCGAAGATGTTTCCTGAGATTCATCGTCGTGCTGTAAGCATTTGAGAGACTCGAACACACCTTTTTCTGTTCTTGTTTACGGAGAACAGAAACAGTGTGTCGTTTCAATTTTCAGCTTGTTCCGGATTGTTAAAGAGCATAATACTTCGCAGCATACTGTTCCCAGTACACTCTGAAGTAGGGTATCAACCTGAGTTGATGGTGGAGCTATGCGGGATCGAACCGCAGACCTCCTGCGTGCAAAGCAGGCGCTCTCCCAGCTGAGCTATAGCCCCATCGTAGTGATTAACCTCTTACCGGGATTTCTTCTGAGACAAGGCGCGGAATGACGACGCATACATCAGTATGCGAGTTATTTCGCAACGCAGTATTCAGAAGGAATCTGGTAGGCCTGAGTGGACTTGAACCACCGACCTCACCCTTATCAGGGGTGCGCTCTAACCACCTGAGCTACAAGCCTGGAGAGGTTTTTACTGCTCGTTTTCTATCAGACAATCTGTGTGAGCACTGCGGAGTTGTATCTTTTAAGGTAAGGAGGTGATCCAACCGCAGGTTCCCCTACGGTTACCTTGTTACGACTTCACCCCAGTCATGAATCACAAAGTGGTAAGCGCCCTCCCGAAGGTTAAGCTACCTACTTCTTTTGCAACCCACTCCCATGGTGTGACGGGCGGTGTGTACAAGGCCCGGGAACGTATTCACCGTGGCATTCTGATCCACGATTACTAGCGATTCCGACTTCATGGAGTCGAGTTGCAGACTCCAATCCGGACTACGACGTACTTTATGAGGTCCGCTTGCTCTCGCGAGGTCGCTTCTCTTTGTATACGCCATTGTAGCACGTGTGTAGCCCTGGCCGTAAGGGCCATGATGACTTGACGTCATCCCCACCTTCCTCCGGTTTATCACCGGCAGTCTCCTTTGAGTTCCCGACCGAATCGCTGGCAACAAAGGATAAGGGTTGCGCTCGTTGCGGGACTTAACCCAACATTTCACAACACGAGCTGACGACAGCCATGCAGCACCTGTCTCAGAGTTCCCGAAGGCACCAAAGCATCTCTGCTAAGTTCTCTGGATGTCAAGGCCAGGTAAGGTTCTTCGCGTTGCATCGAATTAAACCACATGCTCCACCGCTTGTGCGGGCCCCCGTCAATTCATTTGAGTTTTAACCTTGCGGCCGTACTCCCCAGGCGGTCGACTTAACGCGTTAGCTCCGGAAGCCACGCCTCAAGGGCACAACCTCCAAGTCGACATCGTTTACGGCGTGGACTACCAGGGTATCTAATCCTGTTTGCTCCCCACGCTTTCGCACCTGAGCGTCAGTCTTCGTCCAGGGGGCCGCCTTCGCCACCGGTATTCCTCCAGATCTCTACGCATTTCACCGCTACACCTGGAATTCTACCCCCCTCTACGAGACTCAAGCCTGCCAGTTTCGGATGCAGTTCCCAGGTTGAGCCCGGGGATTTCACATCCGACTTGACAGACCGCCTGCGTGCGCTTTACGCCCAGTAATTCCGATTAACGCTTGCACCCTCCGTATTACCGCGGCTGCTGGCACGGAGTTAGCCGGTGCTTCTTCTGCGAGTAACGTCAATTGATGAGCGTATTAAACTCACCACCTTCCTCCTCGCTGAAAGTACTTTACAACCCGAAGGCCTTCTTCATACACGCGGCATGGCTGCATCAGGCTTGCGCCCATTGTGCAATATTCCCCACTGCTGCCTCCCGTAGGAGTCTGGACCGTGTCTCAGTTCCAGTGTGGCTGGTCATCCTCTCAGACCAGCTAGGGATCGTCGCCTAGGTGAGCCGTTACCCCACCTACTAGCTAATCCCATCTGGGTTCATCTGATGGCAAGAGGCCCGAAGGTCCCCCTCTTTGGTCTTGCGACGTTATGCGGTATTAGCTACCGTTTCCAGTAGTTATCCCCCTCCATCAGGCAGATCCCCAGACATTACTCACCCGTCCGCCACTCGTCAGCGAAGCAGCAAGCTGCTTCCTGTTACCGTTCGACTTGCATGTGTTAGGCCTGCCGCCAGCGTTCAATCTGAGCCATGATCAAACTCTTCAATTTAAGTTTGATGCTCAAAGAATTAAACTTCGTAATGAATTACGTGTTCACTCTTGAGACTTGATAATGCTTTTTCGTCTTGCGACGTGAAAGATATCAGTGCCCCGAGTGCCCACACAGATTGTCTGATAAATTGTTAAAGAGCAGTGCCGCTTCGCTTATTTCTCAGCGGCGCGGGCTGCGTATACTACGCTATCCCGCTGTGGAGTCAAGCATTTATTTCGCTCGCCTTCACCTGACAGGCCGGCTTGTTCGCCGTTGTTCCGTGTCAGTGGAGGCGCATTATAGGGAGTTCTTTTCCCCTGACAACCCCTAATTTGAAAAAAGTTTTCAACCGTCTTTTTTTTACACAAAACCGCGTCAAACTGGCAGTTTTTCGAGCTTTTTAAAGCCGTAGCGCTCCAGAACGGGCATTAATTGCGCAGTTTCCGGGGTAAACGCCATGCAGTACGCAATGTTGCTGTCTGCCGATTCCGCTTTCGGCGCTTCATGTTCCAGCAGCCAGGCGGTGCGACGCGCGATAGCCGCCCCGGAGTCAATCAGACGCGTTCCTTCCGGCAGGACTGCCAGGAGTTCTTCCTGTAACAGAGGGAAGTGCGTGCAACCTAATACCACGGTATCCGGCGGCTCTGGCATCCGCAGCCACGGGCGCAGGATACGACGCAGCTCCTCCAGCGACACCGGCTCGCCATGCAGCTTCGCTTCCGCCATTTCCACCAGCTCAGCCGACCCCAGCATTTCAATATGGCATTCGGTTGCAAAACGGGCGATAAGTTCATGCGTATAAGGACGACGTACCGTGGCGCGGGTTGCCAGCAGACCGACAACGCCATTCGCAGTAAGACGCGCCGCAGGTTTGATAGCGGGCACTACGCCTACCACAGGGAAGGGGAATTTGTCGCGCAGGGCCGGCAGCGACACGGTACTTGCCGTGTTGCAGGCGATGACCGCCAGCGCCAGCGGGTAACGCGCCTGAACAGCCGTCACGATCTCGACAACGCGTTCAACGATAAACGCTTCACTCTTCTCACCATAGGGAAAGGCAACGTTATCGAACGCGTAGATA
Organism: Siccibacter colletis; assembly: GCF_025914095.1. Classification (NCBI taxonomy): domain Bacteria; kingdom Pseudomonadati; phylum Pseudomonadota; class Gammaproteobacteria; order Enterobacterales; family Enterobacteriaceae; genus Siccibacter; species Siccibacter colletis. The sequence goes on from NZ_CP074352.1 coordinate 3,796,972, forward strand.
TAGTGCAGATCCGGCAAGAGCTGCCGGATCTCATCATAGACAGAGAGCCCACCCACACCGGAGTCAAACACCAGTACGGTTGGACGTGCCTCAGAAGGTGTAGCTGCCAGACAAAGTGTATTCTCGTCCTGCAGTAGCGTAGCCATATACCGTCTCGTACTCTTTATCGAACAGGTTGGCGATTTTACCACGAACTGTCAGAGCAGAGGTGACTGGATATGACACGGCGAGATCCCAGAGGCTGACGCCGCCCATCTCTACGGTGCGATAAGGTGACGCAGTGGTATCAACATCGTAACGTTTACCGATGTACTGATACGTTACATCCCACCCGAGGTCGTAGACATTACCGCTGAGGTTATATTTGACTTGTTGCTTAGCCCGACGATTAAGCACCTGGTCCGTTTCGTCATCGCGCGGATCGATATACTGAAGCGTCAGGCTATGCGCTACTGGCCCGGTTGAGATGTTGCCCGTCCACTCAAGGCCTTTGATTGTGGCCGATTTGACGTTGTAGTAAGCGTCATTATCGTAAGAGATAAGGTTCTGAATTTTGTATCGGTAAGCGGACAAGCGCCAGTCCAGAGGGCCGGTGAGGCCTTCGATTCCGGCCTCCCACTGCTTCGACTCCTCAGGTTGCAGGTCTGGATTAGCAGCTATGCCAAAACGCTCAGCGCCATACTGCTGACCCAGTGAAGGGGCGACGAAACCAGTACCGTATGAGAGCGTTACGCGATAATCGTCAACAAACTCCCAACCCGCAGCGGTCTGCCAGGTGCCGTGCCAGCCGAATTCATCATCATGATCTTCACGCCCGGACGCTTCCAGCGTCACGCGGTCAATCTGCTGCTGGCCGGTAAGGTACAGGCCGGTGTTATCTCTTTTATAGCTGTCTTTCGCGGGCGCACCGGTGAAGTCGGCACCATAAGATGTCAGGCGCTCCTGCTTCCAGTCGGCGCCGGCGCTTACAGAACCCTGGCCGATGACGACATTATTACCCCACTGGATATAACGCTGTTCCATATCATCCAGCGTCGTGCCGGTGTTATATCGCCCGGCGTAACTGCTGTAGTTGTAATCTTTGATACGCTGGTAGCTGGCAAGAAGTTGTGAAGAGTAAAGGCCGGAGTGGAAACGTAATCCCGTATCCCATGATTGTGAATAGTGCTGGTTTTCATCCCCGCCGCCGTCATAACCCCAGCCGCCCTGATCGTAATCAGCATTATTCTTATAACCGTAGCCGCGGAAGAAACCATTGAAGTTATCGTTGAACGTATGCTCTACGCCACCCCAGAACAGTTTACTCCGATAACCGTCGCGATCCCGATCCCCCGCATAGGTCGAATCGGGCTGCACGTTAAAACCATTAGTGGTTTGATACGCTCCCGCAGCGGTCACGATGGTATCGCCGAAGCGCTGACGTAGCGTACCATTGTACTCCTGATAGCCTTTCGAGCCGACGCCCGCGCCAACCTGAGAACGATCCTCGTCGCTTTGCGTAATAATATTGACTACGCCGCCAATCGCACCTGAACCGTACACGGCGGAACGTGGCCCGCGAATATATTCAACGCGCTGCACCAGCGAAACCGGAATTTGATAGAGATCGGAGTCGTTAGAAATACCCGGACGAGCGACGGGCACACCATCAACTAAAACCAGCACATGCCGCGACTCGGTACCACGTACGAATACTGAGGCCAGCTGCCCCATTCCCCCACTCTGAGCGACATCTACGCCGGGAAGGCGACGCATAACGTCCAGTACCGTTTTAGCCTGCCATTTATCAATCTGCTCGCGTGTCACAACGTCAGTCGGAGCCAGCACCGTATTCACCGGCTGCTGAAAACGGTTGGCGGTAACAACCAGGGTATCCGGGCTGCTGTCCTGCGCCCAGCCAGAAAATGCCGTGACGGACAGTGCCGACCACAGCGAAAGTTTTTTGATCATCATTAACTAAGCATCCGCTTATTATTATGGATGCCGCAGGCGCGATCGATAGCACGCGATAATCGAGCCTATTGCGACGTATTCCGGCAGGTCTTCGGACTTGGTGGCGTTGTTCGGATGAAGACTTCCCACTTCATTAGTAAGCAGTGTCTGCACCAGGCATTCATCCCGCCGCTCCTTACCGCTGCGCGTCAGCTCCAGATTTACACTGGATTCCCTTTTCACTCTCAGGAGACCGGAGCGAGCATGCTACCCGTAGCGGCATATAGATGTCCAGACTGCTATTGGCGGAGATGAAAAATCGAACAAAGCTGGACATCAGGCCTGCATTCCCTACAATCGCCCGCGTAATTTTTTATCACCAGGATGCCATGATGACCCCTGAACACCTCCCGATTGACCAATACGATGCGCAGCTCGATGAGAAAGTCCGCCGTCTGGAAAGTATGATGGCGCCCTTCGCGGCACCTGCGCCGGAGGTGTTCCGTTCGCCGGTGAGCCACTACCGGATGCGTGCTGAGTTCCGTATCTGGCACGACGGGGACGATCTTTACCACATCATCTTCGACAGCCAGACGCGCCAGCGCATCCGCGTGGAGCGTTTCCCGGCCGCCAGTGAGCTGATCAACCAGCTGATGCCGGCCATGATTGAGAGCGTGCGCGACAACCGCATCCTGCGCCACAAGCTGTTCCAGATCGACTACCTCACTTCCATGAGCAATCAGGCGGTGATCTCGCTGCTCTACCATAAAAAGCTGGATGACGAGTGGCGCGAACAGGCCGCAGCGCTGCGCGACAGCCTGCGCGCACGCGGTTTCGACGTGCAGCTGATTGGCCGCGCCACCAAAACCAAAATCGAGCTGGATCGGGATTACATCGACGAGCGTCTGCCGGTAGCCGGTAAAGAGATGATTTATCGCCAGGTGGAAAACAGCTTTACCCAGCCTAACGCGGCGATGAATATTCAGATGCTGGAGTGGGCGCTGGACGCGACCACCGGTTCACGCGGCGACCTGCTGGAGCTGTATTGCGGCAACGGCAACTTCTCGCTGGCGCTGGCACGCAACTTCGACCGCGTGCTGGCAACGGAAATCGCCAAACCGTCGGTGGCCTCCGCGCAGTACAACATCGCCGCCAACCAGATCGACAACGTGCAGATTATCCGCATGGCGGCGGAAGAGTTTACCCAGGCGATGAACGGCGAGCGGGAATTCAACCGCCTGCAGGGGATCGATCTGAAAAGCTACCAGTGCGAGACGATCTTTGTCGATCCGCCGCGCAGCGGGCTGGATGATGAGACGGTGAAAATGGTGCAGGCCTATCCGTCCATCCTTTATATCTCCTGCAACCCTGAAACGCTGTGCCGCAATCTGGAAACGCTGAGCCAGACGCACAACGTGTCGCGCCTGGCGCTGTTTGACCAGTTCCCGTATACCCATCATATGGAATGCGGCGTGCTGCTGACCCGCAAATAAGAGTACGGCCCTGCGGCAACGCGAGGGCCGTTTTTTTATTCTGACAGGCTGTTCCGGCGATTACGCAGCCGGAAAATAATCCAGAACAGCAGGATCACCGTCAGAATCGACGGCAGGAAGTTGGAGCCGATGGCCGGATATTCGGCGCGTACCACGGTGCTGTAAAGCAGCACGCCCAGCAGGAAGCAGGCGGCGGCGATGCCCGGTAGCCCCGGCGGCATAGTGCGGTTCTGGTAACGCTGATGCAGGCACCAGACCGAGAGCACCAGCGAGATAATCGGGAAGATAGAGAAAGGTACGATGGAGCTGAACAGCGCCGTAAACATACCGTTAATGGAGAGGCCCGCCACCAGCGCCAGCAGCAGCGTGCCTTTTTCCTGAACAGAATTTCTCATCGTTCATCCTTTAATTTTCAACGTGTTGGGCAATTTTCTCTTGCTCTCGACGGTACCAGTAGTACGCCCCTTTCGCGATCATACGCAGCTGCAGCACCAGCCGCTCTTCCAGCTGGCGACGCTGTTCGATGCTGACGTCCAGCGCCTCCGCACCTGCGCTAAACACGATGGTGACCATGGCTTCCGCCTGCGCTTCAGTAAAGGCGCGCGGCATGTGATTTTCGAGTTCCAGATAGTCGGCGAGTTCCGCAATGAAGTGCTGGATTTCCCGGGCTACCGCAGCACGAAACGCCGCTGAGGTGCCGGAACGTTCGCGCAGCAGCAGGCGGAAGGCGTTCGGGTTGTTGCCGATAAATTCCATAAAGGTCGACACCGAGGTGCGAATCACGCTGCCGCCCTTGGCGATGCGCTGACGCGCCTGACGCATCAGCTGGCGCAGCATGAGGCCGCTCTCATCAACCATCGTCAGCCCAAGCTCATCCACATCACGGAAGTGACGATAAAACGACGTCGGCGCGATCCCCGCCTCCCTTGCTACTTCACGCAGGCTAAGGCTGGCGAAACTCCGCTCCGCACTAAGCTGACTGAACGCGGCATCGACTAGCGTACGCCGGGTCCGTTCCTTTTGTTGCGCTCTTACACCCATCACGTTGCCTGCATCCTTATTTGTACTGCCGGTACTCTTGAGCGGTTCAAATTACCGGGTTTGGGGCGGATTGTGAATGGAAGATTTATGCCAGCGCACGCAGCGCACGCAAGGCCCGTCACGCCTGACGCAAAAGCCTGCCGTTTCGGTATATTTACCTTATGCCCATCCTTAATGAAGGGTATTCATTGGGTTATCCCCGGAGAGGTGTTACAATCTTGTTGCTTTTATGTATAAGAACAGGTACGCCTTACCATGCCACACACCTACGATTATGATGCAATAGTAATTGGTTCCGGCCCCGGCGGCGAAGGCGCTGCTATGGGGCTGGTTAAGCAGGGAGCCAGGGTCGCCGTGATTGAACGCTACCAGAGCGTCGGCGGCGGATGTACCCACTGGGGCACCATCCCGTCAAAAGCGCTCCGGCACGCTGTCAGCCGTATTATCGAATTCAAACAAAACCCGCTGTACAGTGAACACGCCCACCTTCTCCGCTCCTCTTTCGCCGACATTCTCAACCACGCCGACAACGTTATTAATCAGCAAACCCGCATGCGACAAGGGTTCTATGAGCGTAACTACTGCGAAATTCTGCAGGGCAGCGCCCATTTTGTTGATGAGCATACGCTGGCGCTGGAGTGCCCGGACGGCTCGGTGGAGACCCTGACAGCAGAGAAGTTCGTTATCGCCTGCGGCTCACGGCCTTACCACCCTGCCGACGTCGATTTTCACCATCCGCGCATCTACGACAGCGACTCAATTCTCAGCCTTCATCACGAACCGAAACACGTCATTATCTATGGCGCAGGGGTGATTGGCTGCGAGTACGCGTCTATCTTCCGCGGTATGAACGTGAAAGTGGATCTGATTAACACCCGCGACCGTCTGCTGGCGTTCCTCGATCAGGAGATGTCCGACTCGCTCTCTTATCACTTCTGGAACAGCGGCGTGGTGATCCGCCACAACGAAGAGTACGAGAAGATTGAAGGGGTGGATGACGGCGTCATCGTGCACCTGAAATCGGGCAAAAAGGTGAAAGCCGACTGCCTGCTCTATGCCAACGGCCGTACCGGTAACGTCGACTCGCTGTCGCTGGAGAATATTGGCCTGGAGGCCGACGGGCGCGGGTTGCTGAAAGTGAACAGCATGTACCAGACCGCGCTGCCGCATGTTTACGCGGTGGGCGACGTCATTGGCTATCCGAGCCTGGCGTCTGCGGCCTACGACCAGGGTCGTATCGCGGCGCACGCCATGATCAAAGGCGAAGCGACGGCGCACCTGGTGGAAGATATTCCGACCGGTATCTATACCATTCCGGAGATCAGTTCGGTGGGCAAAACCGAGCAGCAGCTGACGTCGATGAAAGTGCCTTATGAAGTGGGTCGCGCCCAGTTTAAGCACCTGGCGCGGGCGCAGATTGTCGGCATGAACGTCGGAACGCTGAAGATCCTGTTCCATCGCGAAACGAAAGAGATTCTGGGGATCCACTGCTTTGGCGAGCGCGCGGCCGAGATTATTCATATCGGCCAGGCGATTATGGAGCAGAAAGGTGGCGGTAACACGATTGAGTACTTCGTTAACACCACCTTCAACTACCCGACGATGGCGGAAGCCTATCGGGTAGCGGCGCTGAACGGCTTAAACCGCCTGTTTTAATCCGCTGTCGAAATGGCCATCCATTGATTTACGGATGGCCTCTGCCAGCTGCTCATAGCGGCTGCGCAGCGGCGACCCCGGACGATAGACCAGCCCGATAGTACGACGCGGCTCCGGCTTATAGCACGGCAGATACACCACGCCATCACGGCGGCGCTCCTGCGGCACGGCCAGCGACGGTAACAGCGTGATGCCGCTACCGGCGGCCACCATGTTACGCAGCGTCTCCAGGCTGGTGGCGCGGAAGTGGGTGTCCTCATCGGCTCCCGCTTCAAAACAGAAGCCCATCGCCTGATCGCGCAGGCAGTGCCCGTCTTCCAGCATCAGCAGCTTTTCACCGGCAAGATCTGACATCGGCACGCGGTCGCGGTTGGCCCACGGATGATCCTCATACACCGCCAGCATCATCGGCTCATCAAACAGCGGCACTTCGATAAAGGCTTCGCTCTCTTTCACCAGCGCCAGAATCGCACAGTCGAGCTTGCCGCTGTCGAGCTGCGCCAGCAGCTGATGGGTCTGCGCTTCGTGCAGATACATTTCCAGCTTCGGGAAGGTCTGATGTAGCATCGGGATCACCAGCGGCAACAGATAGGGGCTGATGGTCGGGATCAGGCCGATATGCAGCGGGCCGGACATCGCCTCGCCCTGCTGGCTCGCCATCTCTTTCAGCACTTTCACTTCGCGCAGCACGGTCCGCGCCTGGTCCACCAGCAGCAGCCCGGCCTGGGTAAACAGCACTTTGCGGCTGGTGCGCTCAAGCAGCATCACGCCCAGCTCATCTTCAAGCTTACGAATTTGACCACTTAAGGTAGGCTGGCTGACGTGGCAGGCATCGGCTGCACGACGAAAATGACGATGCTCAGCAAGCGCCACCAGGTATTCAAGATCACGAATATTCATTACTTATCCTCCGCCGCCACGATAGTTCATGGCGATAGATATCATAGCAATCAACGATTATCCCTATCAAGCGTTATGGCTAATAATGCGTCTACACAACGAGGCGGGCAGCACCATCCCTCATGCTGTTCTCCTGTGACAGAGTTCTCTCTGACCTGAATAACTAAAGCCAACGTGAACGTTTTAGCGGACAGTATGTCCGCTTTTTTTTTGCAAAAAAAAGCCCGGCGCAGGGCCAGGCTCTTCATTACTACCCTCAACACATCTTACACCAGTCGCGCTTTCGCCTCGGCAATTGCCAGCGCAACCTGCGTCGGAGACACGCCGCCTTTCGCGGCGCGCTTATCGAGACAGGATTGCAGCGACAGGATGGGATAGACATCCTCCCCGATAGTGCTGCTGAATTTCTGCAGATCCGCCAGCGCCAGCCCTTCCAGCGGTTTACCCTGGGCGATGGCTTCAACCACCGCTTCACCCACAATATGGTGTGCTTCGCGGAACGGTACGCCTTTGGCGACCAGATAATCCGCCAGTTCCGTGGCGTTCGCATAGCCCTGCTGCGCGGCGTCCTGGCAGCGCGGGCGCTTCACCTGAATACCGTCCAGTACCAGCGTTGCCATATGCAGACAGTCCAGCCAGGTGTCGAGCGCATCGAACAGCCCCTCTTTGTCTTCCTGCATGTCCTTGTTATAGGCCAGCGGCAGACCTTTCAGGGTCATCATCATGCCGGTCAGAGCGCCCTGCACCCGTCCGCATTTACCGCGGATAAGCTCCAGCGCATCCGGGTTTTTCTTCTGCGGCATCAGGGACGAGCCAGAGGTTACGCGGTCGGACAACTCAACGAACCCGGCCTCGCCGGAGTTGAAGAAAATCAGGTCTTCAGCGAAGCGCGACAGGTGAACCATGCCGATGGAGGCATCGGACAACAGCTCCAGTACGTGGTCACGATCGGAAACGCTGTCGAGGCTGTTGCGGGTTGCCGAGGCAAACCCGAGCCAGCCGGCGAGCTGTTCACGATCGATCTCATACGCCGTGCCTGCCAGCGCACCACTCCCCAGAGGGCTGACATCCAGACGTTTGAGCGTATCCTGCAGACGGCTCTCATCGCGCGCCAGCATTTCCACGTAAGCCAGGCACCAGTGCGCAAAGGTCACCGGCTGCGCACGCTGAAGATGGGTGTAACCCGGCATCACCGCGTCCTGATTATTCGCTGCGGTCTCCACCAGCGCGCTTTGTAACTGACGGCTCGCCGCCAGCAGTTCGCTGACCTGCATCTTGCACCACAGCTTCAGATCGGTTGCCACCTGGTCGTTACGGCTGCGGCCGGTGTGCAGCTTTTTACCGAGCGGGCCGACTTTGTCGATAAGCTTGCCTTCCACCCAGCTGTGAATATCTTCTGCATCGCTTTGCAGGATCTGGACCGGATCCGCCTGAACTTCTTCAAGCAGCACGCGCAGCGCCTCTTCCAGCTGCGCCTGCTCGGCGGCAGTGAGTACGCCAACGGTCACCAGCGCTTTGGACCAGGCGACAGAGCCAACGATATCCTGCTCTGCCAGGCGGTAATCAAAGCGCAACGAGTCGTTGAACTGTTTGAACCGCTGATCCGCTGCCTGTGTAAAACGTCCACCCCAAAGTGCCATAACCTGCTCCGTAACTTTTTATCCTGACATAAACGGCGGGTGCGCTCATGCTTCCCCGCCCTACAAGGATGCCTGCTTTTATCCGGCGGGTTAGCGCAGCGCTACCCGCCATTGCGGCTAATGCCTGATTACCTCTTCTGCTCGTTCAGCGCACGGATGCGGGAAGAGAGCGAGAACAGACGGATAAAGCCGCCCGCGTGGCTGTGATCGTAAACCTCATCTTCCCCGAAGGTCGCGAACTCTTCGCTATACAGGCTGTTCGGCGATTTCTTCTGAATCGCGGTCACCTGGCCTTTATAGAGCTGCAGCACCACTTCGCCGTTCACCTGCTCTGCCAGGGATTCTGCCGCCGCCTGCAGGGACTGACGCAGCGGCGCGAACCAGCGTCCGTCATACACGACGTAGGACATCTCAAGGCCAACCTGCTCGCGCCATTTGAAGCTGTCGCGATCCAGCACCAGCTGCTCCACGCCGCGCAGGGCTGCCATCATGATGGTGCCGCCCGGGGTTTCATAGCAGCCGCGGGACTTGATACCCACCAGACGGTTTTCCACGATATCTATACGGCCTACGCCGTGCTTCGCACCGATTTTGTTCAGCACTTCAAGACACTGGAACGGGCTGTGGCGTTCGCCGTTAACGGCAACCACGTTGCCTTTCTCAACGGTAACGGTGACCTGCTCCGGCTGATCCGGGGCTTCCAGCGGATCGACGGTCCATACCCAGCAGTCTTTGTTCGGGGCATTCCACGGACTTTCCAGTACGCCGCCTTCGGTCGAGATGTGCCAGGCGTTCTCATCGCGGCTGTAGATTTTTTCCAGCGACGCGGTGGTCGGGATGTCACGCTCTTTCAGGTAGTCGAGCAGCGCTTCACGGGAACGCAGGTTCCACTCACGCCACGGGGCGATCACTTTCAGATGAGGTGCCAGCGCCGCCCAGGCGGATTCAAAACGCACCTGGTCGTTACCTTTCCCGGTTGCGCCGTGGCACAGCGCGTCGGCACCCACTTTGGTTGCCACATCCACCAGCGCTTTGGCGATCAGGGGACGTGCCATTGAGGTACCCAGCAGATAGCTGCCTTCATACAGCGCACCGGTCTGCAGCACCGGGTAGACGTAATCCTTGATGAACTCTTCGCGGGCATCTACCACGTAGCATTCGGTCGCACCTGAGCGCAGCGCTTTCTGCTCAACGCCTTTCAGGTCGTCACGATCCTGGCCGATATCCACCACGCAGGCCACCACTTCACAACCTGCATAGTTTTCCTGCAGCCAGGGAATGATGGCCGAGGTGTCGAGGCCGCCGGAGTATGCCAGTACAACTTTTTTAATGCCGTGGTTTTGCATTGTTTGTTTCCTTAAAAAATCTGTCATCACGCTAAAATGCGGGTGCCAATCGACACCCCATTAAATAAAGAGGGCAGCTGTTCGGCGTGACGCCATGAGGCGATATCCACCGGGCGGCCCAGAGTACGGGCGGCGTCCAGCGCCGCGTTCACTTTGACAATCATGCCGTCGGTGATAATGCCCTGCTCGATAAGCTGCTGCGCTTTGGCGGTGGTCACTTCCGCGATGCGCTGGCCTTTGCCGTCCAGAATGCCGCTGACGTCGGAGAGCAGGATCAGATCTGCACCCAAGGTGGCGGCCAGTGCGGTAGCAGCCTGGTCGGCGTTGACGTTCATCAGCTCACCGTCTGCGGTGACGCCAATAGAGCTGATCACCGGCAGGTAACCCGCCTCAAGCAGCGTGTTGATAAGTTTTGGCGAACCCGGCTCCGCCTGGCCAACGTGGCCGAGGCTTTCGTCAAGCTGGGTTACCTTCACGCTGTCGCCGTCGCCCAGAAACAGGCCGACTGAGGCGATGTCATGCTTCTTCGCCCAGGCCAGCAGGGTTTTGTTGGCGGACCCGGCCAGCGCGCCGGTGATGATGTCAATCTGGTCCGCAGGCGTGACGCGCAAACCGTTTTTCTTGGTAACCGGCAGGTTAAGCTGCTTCATCAGATCGTCCACCACGCAGCCGCCGCCGTGCACGATAACCAGCGGGCGCTGATGCGCCTGACGATAGTTGACCAGCGCGGTAAACAGGCGCTCCAGCGCCTCTTCGCTGTCCAGTAATACGCCGCCTAACTTGATAATTAACGGGTTCATCATCTCACCTGACTGTTAAATAAGTGACTGCGTTTCGGCAAAGCCAAAACGGATATTCGCGCACTGCATCGCCTGGGCCGCCGCACCTTTCAACAGGTTGTCTTCCGCCGCCACCACGATGATGTGCTCATCTTTTACCGCAAAGCCGATGTCGCAGAACGGCAGGCCGACTACGTTTTTCAGTGCCGGTACGCCTTTGTCATAGAGACGCACCAGCGGTTTATCGCCGTAGGCATCCTGGAACACCGCCGCGACCTGCGCATGAGTCACGCCCGGCTTCAGACGGCAGGTGATGGTTTCGAGGATCCCGCGCGGGAAGTTGCCAAGGTGCGGCGTGAAGATCACCGATGCGCCGAGGTGCACCGCGATCTCCGGGTGATGGCGATGGTGAAACACGCCGTAGGGTTGCAGGCTCACTTCACAGAAGCTGTTGGAGAGCGCCGCTTTACGCCCGGCACCGCTGACGCCGCTGGTGGCGTTGATCACCGGCCACTGGTTAAGATCCAGTAAATCCGCGTCGATCAGCGGCTTGATCGACAGCTGCGCTGCGGTCGGGTAACAGCCCGGCACCGCCACCAGCGTCGCTTCTTTAATCTGGTCATGATTCCACTCCGCCAGCCCGTACACCGCCTGCGCCAGCAGGTCGGGATGCTGATGGGTGAAACCGTAATAGGTGTCATAGAACGCCGGATCGTTGACGCGGAACGCGCCGGAGAGATCGAACACCACACAGCCTGCCTTGAGGAACTGCGGAGCGAGGTCGTGACTCACTTCATGAGCGGTGGCGAGAAACACCACATCGGCCTGGCTGAATTCGCTGATGTCGTCCATCGGCTGCAGCGGGAGATCGACAATCCCCTTCAGCTGCGGATGCAGATCGGAGATTAACTTTCCCGCATCATTGCTTTGCGCTGAGACCGTCAAAGCGGTTATGGTCATATGTGGATGGCGATTCACATAAGCCACAAGCTCTGCGCCAGCATACCCACTGGCACCAACAATCAGGGTTTTCAACATCGGGGCTAAACCTTCTTACGTCATTTGCTTCAGGCGCTGGCTGGCGGGCCCAGGCCACGTCAGTGAGCGAGGTTTGAATCACCGAAGCGAAACGAATTCCTTTACGCTCAACGTTATTGTATTTTTATTCATAAATTCTGCATGAATATTGATACTATCCGACCTGAGGTATGTCAACAGTGAAAATGAAATTACCACCATTTATCGAGATTTACCGTGCGTTGATCGCCACACCATCCATCAGCGCAACCGAGGAGTCTCTCGATCAGAGTAATGCGTCTTTAATCAATCTGCTGGCCGGGTGGTTCAAAGAGCTGGGATTCAACGTTGAAGTGCAGCCGGTGCCGGGTACGCGCAATAAATTCAATATGCTGGCGAGTACTGGCCAGGGCGCGGGCGGCCTGCTGCTGGCAGGGCATACCGATACCGTACCCTTTGATGATGGGCGCTGGACCCGGGATCCGTTCACCCTGACCGAGCACGACAACAAGCTCTACGGGCTGGGCACCGCCGACATGAAGGGCTTTTTCGCCTTTATTCTTGATGCGCTGCGTGACGTGGATGTGACGCAGCTGAAAAAGCCGCTCTACATTCTGGCAACTGCGGATGAAGAGACCACCATGGCGGGGGCGCGCTACTTTGCCGAAACCACGGCGCTGCGTCCGGACTGCGCGATTATCGGCGAGCCGACGTCCCTTCAGCCGGTGCGGGCGCACAAGGGGCATATCTCCAACGCCATTCGCGTGCTGGGCCAGTCGGGCCACTCCAGCGATCCGGCGCGCGGCGTGAATGCCATTGAGCTGATGCACGAGGCCATCACCCACATCATGGCGCTGCGCGACAGCCTGAAAGAGCGCTATCACTATGATGCGTTCACCGTGCCGTATCCGACGCTGAACCTCGGTCACATTCACGGCGGCGACGCAGCGAACCGCATCTGCGCCTGCTGCGAGCTGCACATGGATATCCGTCCGCTGCCGGGTATGACGCTCAACGATCTTAACGGCCTGCTGAGTGAAGCGCTGGAGCCGGTAAGCAGCCGCTGGCCGGGGCGTATTAATCTCGCCGAACTGCACCCGCCCATTCCGGGCTATGAGTGTCCGCCGGATCACCAGCTGGTGCAGGTAGTGGAAAAGCTGCTCGGCGCCCAGACGGACGTGGTGAACTACTGTACCGAAGCACCCTTTATTCAGACGCTGTGCCCGACGCTGGTGCTCGGCCCGGGCTCAATCAACCAGGCCCACCAGCCGGATGAGTACATCGAAACGCGCTTCATCAAGCCGACGCGCGAGCTGATTGGTCAGGTAGTGCATCACTTCTGCTGGCATTAGTGATAACAGCGGGTGCCTGGTGCACCCGCCACGCTCTGCCGTCCCCGCGTTATCGCATGAACCCCTGCTCGTACGCCAAAACCCAGGCCGATTCACTGCCTGTCACGCCGCTCGCAGACGCTGCCACTACACATCCGCACGCGGGCTTTTACACAATTTTCATAAGCGTTACTTATCTGCAACCAGATGAATTAACTTTCATAAATTGACGCACTTTATTCAGCTGCTGAACCGTTTTCGCAGCAATTGACGAGGGGGTTTTTACGTGGCTTTATAAAAGACGGTGTCTGATATTCGCCGTTTTTTGCGCAGCGCGTTGCTGGCAACCGGAACGCGGCGGATATAACAAAATAAAATGTAACGGGGTGTCTGGGGTCATATGAACGAACAATATTCGGCTTTGCGAAGTAATGTCAGTATGCTCGGAAAACTACTCGGGGATACTATCAAGGATGCGCTGGGAGAACACATTCTTGACCGCGTTGAGACCATTCGTAAGTTGTCCAAGTCTTCCCGCGCTGGCAACGACGCAGACCGTCAGGCGTTGCTGACAACACTGCAAAACCTGTCTAACGATGAGCTGCTGCCGGTCGCCCGCGCTTTCAGCCAGTTTCTTAATCTCGCTAATACCGCCGAGCAGTTCCATAGCATTTCGTCGAAAGGCGAAGGCGCGAGTAACCCGGAAATCATCGCCCGCACCCTGCGCAAGCTGAAAGACCAGCCGGAGCTTAACGATGCCGCCATCAAGGCCGCCGTCGAGTCGCTGTCGCTGGAGCTGGTGCTGACCGCGCACCCCACCGAAATTACCCGTCGTACCCTGATCCATAAAATGGTGGAAGTGAATAACTGCTTAAAGCAGCTCGACCATAAAGATCTGTCGGATTACGACCGCAACCAGATCATGCGCCGCCTGCGTCAGCTGCTGGCTCAGTCATGGCATACCGATGAAATCCGCAAATATCGTCCCAGCCCTATCGATGAGGCCAAGTGGGGCTTTGCGGTGGTGGAAAACAGCCTGTGGGAAGGTATTCCCAACTACCTGCGCGAGCTGAACGACCAGCTGACCGAGCATCTGGATTACCGGCTGCCGGTGGATTTTGTGCCGGTGCGTTTCACCTCCTGGATGGGCGGCGACCGCGACGGCAACCCGAACGTTACCGCCGACATTACCCGTCATGCTCTGCTGCTCAGCCGCTGGAAAGCCACCGACCTGTTCCTGAAAGATATTCAGGTGCTGATCTCCGAGCTGTCGATGGTGGAGTGCTCCGACGGCCTGCGTGAATACGTGGGCGCCGAAGGGGCGCAGGAGCCGTACCGCTATCTGCTTAAAGGGCTGCGCGGCCAGTTGCTGGAAACCCAGGCCTGGCTGGAAGCGCGTCTGAAAGGCCAGAAGCTGCCGAAACCAAAAGGCCTGCTGACCCAGAACGAACAGCTGTGGGAACCGCTTTACGCCTGCTACCAGTCGCTGCTGGCCTGCGGCATGAGCATTATCGCCAACGGCGAGCTGCTTGATACCCTGCGCCGCGTGAAAGCCTTTGGCGTGCCGCTGGTGCGCATTGATATCCGTCAGGAGAGCACCCGTCATACCCAGGCGCTGGGCGAGCTGACCCGCTATCTCGGCATCGGCGATTACGAAAACTGGTCTGAAGCCGACAAACAGGCGTTCCTGATCCGTGAACTGAACTCCAAGCGCCCGCTGCTGCCGCGTAACTGGGAGCCAGGCGAAGAGACGCGCGAAGTGCTCGACACCTGCAAGGTGATCGCCGAAGCGCCACAGGGATCTATCGCGGCGTACGTGATTTCTATGGCGAAAACCCCGTCCGACGTGCTGGCCGTGCACCTGCTGCTGAAAGAGGCAGGGATCGGTTTCGCGCTGCCGGTCGCGCCGCTGTTTGAAACCCTCGACGACCTGAACAACGCCAACGATGTCATGACCCAGCTGCTGAACATCGACTGGTATCGCGGCTTTATTCAGGGCAAACAGATGGTGATGATTGGCTACTCCGACTCCGCGAAAGATGCGGGCGTAATGGCCGCCTCCTGGGCGCAATATCAGGCGCAGGACGCCCTGATCAAAACCTGTGAGAAAGCGGGCATCGCTCTGACCCTGTTCCACGGTCGCGGCGGCTCCATTGGCCGTGGCGGCGCTCCGGCGCATGCGGCACTGCTCTCTCAGCCGCCGGGCAGCCTGAAAGGCGGTCTGCGCGTGACCGAGCAGGGCGAGATGATCCGTTTCAAATACGGCCTGCCGGAAGTGACCATCAGCAGCCTGTCGCTCTACACCAGCGCGATTCTGGAAGCCAACCTGTTGCCGCCGCCGGAGCCGAAAGCGAGCTGGCGTCAAATTATGGATGAGCTCTCCACCATCTCCTGCGAGATGTATCGTGGCTACGTGCGTGAGAATGACAAATTCGTGCCCTATTTCCGTTCCGCCACGCCGGAACTGGAGTTGGGCAAACTGCCGCTCGGTTCGCGTCCGGCCAAGCGCCGTCCAAACGGCGGCGTCGAGTCTCTGCGCGCCATCCCGTGGATTTTCGCCTGGACCCAGAACCGCCTGATGCTGCCTGCCTGGCTCGGTGCCGGTGCGGCGCTGCAAAAAGTGGTGGACGACGGCAAGCTGGGCGAGCTGGAAACCATGTGCAGCGACTGGCCGTTCTTCTCGACGCGTCTCGGCATGCTGGAGATGGTGTTCGCCAAAGCCGACCTGTGGCTGGCGGAGTACTACGATCAGCGCCTGGTAAAACCGGAGCTCTGGTCACTCGGCCAGGAGCTGCGCGCGCAGCTGGAAGCCGACATCAGCGTGGTACTGGATATCGCCAACGATTCCCACCTGATGGCGGACCTGCCGTGGATCGCTGAATCCATCATGCTGCGTAATATCTATACCGATCCGCTGAACGTATTGCAGGCCGAATTGCTGCACCGTTCGCGTCAGGCCGAAGAAGCCGGTGAGGAACCAGATGCCCGCGTTGAGCAGGCGCTGATGGTGACCATTGCTGGCGTCGCGGCGGGGATGCGTAACACCGGCTAACCGTAAGTTATCTATGCGTTAACCCGGCCCTGCGCCGGGTTAATCCCGCGCTAAATTTTCCTGTCATTTTTCCGTCACATTGCATATATTCCGCTCGCTTTGATGCATGGAATGTTCCGCGTCCTGCGGGCCATACAACAATAATCCTTACCTGAACTCCGCCGCTTAAGGCGTGGTTAAGGTTTTGCTGCAATCGTAGCGGCACACGTTTTTGACAGGCGATATAACGAATGACCACCACCGCACAGGCTAAACCCCCGTTTAGCTGGCCTGCCCTTGCATGGGTTCTGATCTATTTCTGGTATTTCTCAAGCGTTTTACAAATCATCATTCTGGCGTCCGGCTACAGCGGCACCAACGGCCTGCGCGATTCGCTGCTCTACAGCTCGCTATGGCTGATCCCGGTGCTGCTGTTCCCCGGTAAAACCCGGTTGATCGCGGGCATCATCGGGGTGGTGCTGTGGGCAGTCTCGATCTGCGCTCTCGCCTACTACGTCATTTACGGGCAGGAGTTCTCGCAGAGCGTGCTGTTCGTGATGTTTGAATCCAACGCCGGTGAGGCGGGAGAGTATTTCAGCCAGTACTTCAGCATGAAGCTGCTGTTAATCCTGCTGGCCTATACCGCTGGCGCGATATTGCTGTGGACGCGCCTGCGCCCGGTAACGCTCTCAGCGCCGTGGCGCTACGGCATTTCTGCGCTGGTGCTGGTGGGTTTGATCGTTTATCCCCTCGCCTGCGACCTGCTGATTAAACACCGTACCCCCGCGAAGGCGGTGAGCAGCCTGACATCGCGCATGGAGCCGGCGGCTCCCTGGCAGATGATCATCGGCTATACCCAGTACCGCACCCAGCTGAACAGCCTGCAGGGCATTCTCGACAAAAACCGCGAACTGCCGCCGCTGGCGAACCTGAAAGACAGCAGCGGCGATGCACCACGCACGCTGGTGCTGGTGATTGGCGAATCGACCCAGCGCGGGCGCATGAGTCTCTATGGCTATTCACGCGATACCACCCCGGAACTGAAAGCGCTGCGCGACAGCGATCCAAACCTGACGGTGTTCAACAACGTGGTGACATCACGTCCGTACACCATTGAGATCCTCCAGCAGGCACTGACCTTCGCCAACGAGCAGCACCCGGACCTCTACCTGACGAAGCCGTCGCTGATGAACATGATGAAACAGGCGGGATACAAAACCTTCTGGATCACCAATCAGCAGACCATGACCGGGCGTAATACCATGCTGACGGTGTTCTCGAAGCAGACAGATGTTCAGCACTATATGAACCAGCAGCGCACCCAGAGCGCACGTGAATACGATACCAACGTGCTGGCACCGTTTAAGGCGGTGCTCGCCGATCCGGCGCCGAAGAAATTTATCATCGTGCATCTGCTGGGAACGCATCTGAAGTATAAGTTCCGCTACCCGGAGAACTGGGGCAAGTTTGACGGCCAGAAAGACGGCGTGCCGCCGGGCCTGAGCGAGGAACAGCGGGAGGCGTATAACGACTACGACAACGCCAACCTGTTTAACGACCATGTGGTAGCGACGCTGTTCAGGGACTTCAAAGCCACCGACCCCAACGGGTTTATGCTCTATTTCTCGGATCATGGCGAAGAGGTGTATGACACGCCGCCGCATAACATTCAGGGGCGTAACGAGGCCCAGCCGACGCGCCATATGTACACCATTCCGTTTATCGTCTGGACATCGCCGGCCTGGCAGGCAGCCCATCCCCGCGATTTACGCCCTGATGTGGATCGGAAGTACAGCAGCGCTGAGCTGATCCACACCTGGTCGGATCTGGCCGGGCTGCGCTACGACGATTTTGATCCGACGCGATCCCTCGTCAACCCGGCGTTTAAGGAAACCACGCGCTGGATTGGGAATCCGTACAAGAAGAACGCGCTGCATGATTACGACGCGCTGCCGCACGGCGAGCAGCCAGGAAATCAGTAGTAAAAAAAGGCCACCGCAACGGGTGGCCTTTTTGTGTGCTGGCTGGCTACGCGGCCAGCACCGGGCGCACGCCGAGGGTGTGACAGATGGCGTAGCTCATCTCGGCGCGGTTCAGGGTATAGAAGTGAAAATCCTTCACCCCTTCGCGGCTTAAAATCTTCACCATGTCCATGGCGATGTTGGCACCTACCAGCTTGCGGGTTTCCGGATCGTCGTCCAGCCCGACATACATCTGCGACATCCAGGACGGAATGCGCACGTTGGTCATGTCAGCAAACTTCTTCGCCTGCTTGAAGTTGGAAACCGGGAGGATGCCAGGGATGATCTCCACGTCGATGCCGGTGGCGGCGCAGCGGTCGCGAAAACGCAGGTAGCTCTCGACGTCAAAGAAGAACTGGGTAATGGCGCGGTTGGCACCGGCGTCGATTTTACGCTTCAGGTTAAGCAGGTCAGCCTGGGCACTTTTCGCTTCCGGGTGCACTTCCGGGTAGGCAGCGACGGAGATATCAAAATCTGCGACCTCTTTCAGCAGCGCGACCAGATCGGTGGCGTACAGCTCCGGCTTACCGCTGCCCGGCGGCAGGTCGCCGCGCAGGGCAACGATGTGGCGAATGCCGTTATTCCAGTAGTCGCGCGCGATGCTGCGCAGCTCATCCGGCGAGGCATCAACGCAGGTCAGGTGCGGCGCGGCTTCAAGCCCGGTGCGATCCTTAATGCCTTTGATGATGCTGTGGGTACGGTCGCGCTCGCCGGAGTTAGCCCCGTAGGTCACGGAGACAAACTTCGGCTTCAGGCTGCTTAAGCGATCGATGGAGTTCCACAGGGTCTGCTCCATTTCACTGGTGCGCGGCGGGAAAAATTCGAATGAAACGTTAATCTGGCCCTGCACTTCTGCCAGGCTCTGATTCAGGGCTTCCCGCTGGTTGGCGTGAAAAAAGCTCATACCTTACCTCATCAATCGCTGCGTAATCGTGGTGTGCTTCGAACTTCTATACGTTTAGACGTCCAGATGTAAAAATGACGGAAAAGGGATGCCGCGTCAACCGGTAAATTATTCCGTGACGTGAGTAATTTTCAGCGATGGTGAAAAAGGTTCAGGATGGGGGTGGCAGGATAAAAAAGCGGGCGGGTAAGCTCGATTACCCGCCCGTCATGTGCGATGCCCTACAGCAGCTGCGCCAGACGGTTGATGTCTGACTGGATGGCACCGGCGGTAACGTCGCGGCCCGCACCCGGCCCGCGGATCACCAGCGGATTGTCGCGGTACCAGCGGCTCTCAATGGCGAACACGTTGTCGCACGGCAGCAGCGCTGCCAGCGGATGTTCAGGACGCACCGCCTCGACGCCGACGCGCGCCTTACCGTTGGCGTCAAAGCGTGCCACGTAGCGCAGCACCAGCCCCAGCTCGCGAGCCGCTTCCAGACGCTGCACCATCTGAGCATTCAGCTCATCGCCATTTTCAAAGAAATGATCCACCGATCCCTCTTCGCACCCGACCGGCACCAGTGACTCAACGCGCACCTGATCCGGCTCGATATCGTAGCCCGCTTCACGCGCCAGGATCACCAGCTTGCGCATCACGTCTTTTCCGGACAGATCAACGCGCGGGTCCGGTTCGGTCAGCCCCTGCTGCCACGCCTGATCCACCAGCTCAGTGAACGGTACCGAGCCGTCGAACTGCAGAAACAGCCATGAGAGCGTACCGGAGAAAATACCGCTGATGGCAAGGATGGCATCCCCGCTGTCGCGCAGATCGCGCACCGTGTGGTTCACCGGCAGGCCCGCGCCAACGGTGGCGTTATACAGCCAGTGGCGACCGGTTTTGGCAAACGCGTCGCGGATCTGGCGATACTTGTTGCTGTTGCTCGCCCCGGCCAGCTTATTGGCGCTGATAACATGGAAGCCGTGGCTGGCGAAATCAAGATACTGATCGGCCAGCTGTTCGCTGGCGGTGACGTCCAGCACCACTAAGTCGTCGTAAGGGTGCGCACGCATCCACAGGAACAGCGACTCTTCATCCTGTTCCACCGCTTCATCATTAAAGAAGGCCAGCGCCCGGCTGGCATCCAGCCCCTCGTAGTTGAGCAGGCTGCGGCGGCTGTCCACCACGCCGGCGAGCACAAACTCAAAGCCGGTACGTGCAGACAGAGTATCGCGCTCGCGGGCAAACAGCTCCAGCCAGCGTGAACCGATATTGCCTTTGCCGAACAGCACCAGGCCGATGCGCTTTTCGGCGCGGAACAGCGACTGGTGCAGCCCCTGAATCAGGCTCTCTGTCGGCCCGGCACGCAGGACGGCCACCAGACTGATGCCCTCCTCCGACTGCCAGATGTACTCCACCGGCTGATCTTTAAGCTGCTGCCAGAAGCGGTGGCTGTGCAGCGGATTGCGGCACACGCCCGCCCCCACCAGCGCCACCAGTGCCAGCCCTTCGCGCAGCCGCAGCTCACCCGGCAGGTTTGCCGCCTGCAGAATAGCCAGCGCGCTGCCCACCACTTCAGAGGTGTAGCAGAGCTGAAGCAGGTTGCGGTCAGGATGCACGCCGACCGACAACGGACGCACCTGGGCGCGCTGCAGCACCAGGCTCAGCTCTTTTCGCGCCAGTTGGAAATCCTGCTGCGCAGAGACCTGGAATTCAATCAGGCAGACATCGTCATGGCTGGTAACGATACGCGCGCCGGTGCCGGAGGCGAGCACGCGCTCGATGCGGGTGGAACCCTGCTCGGGGGTATAGCTGCAGCGCAGCTGGAGATCGATATCGCTGCCGGAAACCGGCTGCAGGGTGCGGGCGTGCAGCACCGGGGCAGCCAGGCGCGCCAGCTCGCTGGCTTCATCCAGGCGCAGCAGCGGCAGCAGGCAGGCATCTTTCACTTTGCGCGGGTCGGCGCTGTAAACCCCGGCCACGTCGCTCCAGATGGTAACGCGCGACACACCGGCCAGCGCCCCGATCTGGGTTGCCGAGTAGTCTGAACCGTTACGGCCCAGCAGCACGGTTTCGCCGGCGTCGTTGCGGCTGATAAAGCCGGTTACCACGATACGTTTATCGGGGTGCTGTACCAGCAGCTGCTGGAGCAGCGGCCAGGAGAGGCCTTCATTTACCTGGGGCTGGGCGGCGCGCTCGGCGCGCAGAAACTCGCGGGCGTCGAGCCAGGCGGCTTCAATGCCCTGGTGGTTAAGCACGGCGGCCATCAGGCGCGCTGACCAGATCTCACCGTGCCCGACCACTTCGGCATACACAGCATCGGTTACCGCGCCATCCAGCAGGCCCGCGAGGCGTTCGAGATCGCGGATAAATTCGCTGACCAGACCGTCAGAAATGTCGGGAGGTAACAGGCCGCAGATTAATTCACTCTGATAGCGGCGCAGCGCCTGCTGCACCTGATGCGCAGAGAGGCGATCGCTCTGGCTGAGTTTGAGCCAGCTGATCAACTGGTTGGTGGTGCTGCCGGCGGCCGAGACCACCATCATATCCCCCGGCAGGGAATATTCAGTCATGATGCCCGCTACGCGCAGGTAACATTTCACATCGGCAAGACTGCTACCACCAAATTTATGCAGTTGACGACCCTTCGCCCCTGCCTGCGCTGTCACACTCATTTTTACCCCTCGGATGCGACCCGGAAGCCATTTTCCAGGTCAGCGATTAAATCTTCACTGTCTTCAATACCGGTCGAGATACGCAGCAGCGTCTCGGAAATGCCTGCTGCCGCGCGTGCTTCTGGTGCCATACCCGCGTGTGTCATGGTGGCGGCGTGGGAGATCAAACTTTCGACCCCGCCTAACGATTCCGCCAGTGTAAACAGTGACAACCCGCTGAGGAAGCGGCGCAGCGTTTGCTCGTCGCCATCCAGTTCGAAACTGAGCATGGCCCCGAAACCTTTCTGCTGGCGTGCGGCAATGTCGTGCCCCTGATTTTCCGGCAGCGACGGGTGATAAAGTTTCTTCACCAGCGGCTGGGTTTTCAGGAAATCCACAATCGCCTGGGCGTTACGCTGGGCAACGTCCATGCGCGGCCCCAGCGTGCGCAGCCCGCGCAGCAGCAGGTAACTGTCAAACGCGCTACCGGTAACGCCTATATTATTCGCCCACCATGCCAGATGAGTGACCGTTTCCGCCTCTTTCGCGATCACCACCCCGGCCACCACATCAGAGTGGCCATTCAGATACTTGGTGCAGGAGTGCAACACCAGATCCGCGCCCAGCGCCAGCGGATTTTGCAGCGCCGGACTCAGGAAGGTGTTGTCCACCACGCTGACCGCGCCCGCTTCCCGCGCCAGACGGCAGATTTTCGCAATATCCACCACGCGCAACAATGGGTTGCTCGGACTTTCCACCAGTACCAGCTTCGGTTTTTCTGCCAGCGCCTGCGCTAACGCCGTCTCGTCATTTTGATCGACGAACAGCACGCGATAGCAGCCGCGCTTTGCCAGGCTGTCGAACAGGCGATAGCTGCCGCCGTAGCAGTCGTGCGGAGCCACCAGCAGATCGCCGGGGCGCAGGTAAACGGTGGTCACCAGGTGAATGGCCGACATGCCGGTATTGGTCAGCACCGCGCCGGCTCCGCCTTCCAGCTCCGCCAGCGCACGCTGCACCACATCACGGGTCGGATTGCCCCGGCGCGAGTAATCGTGCTCGCGCGGTTCATTGAAGCCGGTGAAGTTGTAGGTGCTGGAAAGATGGATGGGCGGGACAACACAGCCATACTGCTCGTCGTCATTCAATCCGCTACGCACTGCGATGGTGGCCTGTTTACGCGTCATGGTGAAGGGCTTCCTGGCAAAATTCCGGATGAAAGAGGGTCACAGAGTAAACACTGGAATAATAGACGTCAATACATCTGGACATCTAAATGTCTTTGCGTATAGATTGAGCAAAAGCACAATTCCCGTTAAAATTATGCGTTTTAGAGCAGTGAAACAGCCAGAGCGCCGCCATCGCGGTGTATTCTACGCTGTACACAACGCGAATTGATGGCTAAGACCGTGAAGATTGTCCGGTTTCAGCCCTACCCTAATGACTAGAGGATTAAAGGTATCTCATGGCTGAATGGAGCGGCGAATATATCAGCCCGTACGCTGAGCACGGCAAGAAGAGTGAACAAGTAAAGAAAATTACGGTTTCCATTCCTCTGAAGGTGTTAAAGATCCTCACCGATGAACGTACGCGTCGTCAGGTGAATAACCTGCGTCATGCGACCAACAGCGAACTGCTGTGCGAAGCATTTCTGCATGCGTTTACCGGCCAACCGTTACCGAACGATGCTGACCTGCGTAAAGAGCGCAGCGATGAAATTCCGGAAGAGGCAAAAGTGATCATGCGTGAGCTGGGTATCGACCCGGACACGTGGGAATACTAAGAAGCGGGAAGTGAGAACGCGGCGGCGGGCAGTAGTCTGTCGCCCGGTTTCTGTCTCCGGGAGCGGAGTACAGATGTGAAAAAGGCGCCTTGCGGCGCCTTTTTTCCAGGCTTATTTCGTGCCCGGGATGCTGAAGCGCTTGTTGAAGCGGTCAACACGGCCACCGGTAGCAACGTCACGCTGCTTACCAGTGTAGAACGGGTGGCACTGGCCACATACGTCCAGGTTCAGATCGTGACCCGCAGTAGAGCGAGTTTTGATAACATTACCGCAAGAGCAGTTTGCAGTAATTTCTACGTAATTCGGGTGAATACCTTTTTTCATGGGAAACCTCTGTTAAGGCCGCGTCGCTCTTCCAGCCCTGACGCCAGACACCACGCGATGTTAATGTATTTTGGTGAGCTTCAACGCGAATAAATCGCATCAAAGGCGGCGAATCATACAGAAAATAGCCACCGGATGCAAACTGATCCGCAATCAGCCCGCGTCAGAGTGTATACTATCCCGCCACTTTTATCAGCCTGGATGACTTCATGCCCGTAGCCCACGTTGCTCTGCCCGTTCCGCTGGCCCGCACTTTCGACTACCTGCTTCCTGATGAGATGCGGGCGGTGGCTGGCTGCCGGGTGCAGGTGCCGTTCGGTAAGCAGCAGCGCGTGGGCGTGGTGGTGTCGGTAAGCGAAACCAGCGAGCTGCCGCGCGAGGAGCTGAAGCAGGTTTCCGAGGTGCTGGATAGCGAATCGCTGTTCAGCCCGTCGGTATGGCGCATGCTTATCTGGGCAGCGGACTATTATCACCACCCTATTGGCGACGTGCTGTTTCACGCCCTGCCGGTGCTGCTGCGCCAGGGGAAACCCGCCAGCGCTGCACCGCTGTGGTACTGGTTCGCTACCGAGCAGGGGCAGAGCGTGGATATCAACAGCCTGAAACGCTCCCCGAAGCAGCAGCAGGCACTGGGGGCACTGCGCCAGGGGCGCATCTGGCGTCACCAGGTGGCAGAGATGGCGTTTAACGATGCCGCGCTGCAGGCGCTGCGCAGCAAAGGCCTGTGCGACCTCAACAGCGAAGCCCCTGCCGTCGCTGACTGGCGGCAACATTTTAGCGTGGCGGGCGACAGGCTACGGCTGAATACCGAACAGGCCACCGCGGTGGGCGCACTGCACAGCGCAGCAGACAGCTTTTCCGCATGGCTGCTGGCCGGTGTCACCGGCTCCGGCAAGACCGAGGTCTATCTGAGCGTCCTGGAAAACGTGCTGGCGCAGGGTCGTCAGGCGCTGGTGCTGGTGCCGGAAATTGGGCTGACGCCGCAAACCATCGCCCGCTTCCGCGAACGTTTTCAGGCACCGGTAGAGGTTATGCATTCGGGTCTGAATGACAGCGAACGCCTGAGCGCCTGGCTGAAAGCCAAAAGCGGCGAGGCGGCGATCGTCATCGGCACTCGCTCGTCGCTGTTTACCCCGTTTAAAGATCTCGGGGTGATCGTAATAGATGAAGAGCACGACAGCTCCTACAAACAGCAGGAGGGCTGGCGCTATCACGCGCGCGATCTGGCAGTATGGCGCGCTCACGCTGACCGCATTCCAATTATCCTCGGCTCCGCGACCCCGGCGCTGGAAACGCTGCACAACGTGCGGCAGCGCAAATATAACCTGCTGAAGCTCACCCGCCGCGCCGGGAATGCGCGTCCCGCCATGCAGCACGTACTGGATCTCAAAGGCCAGCAGCTACAGGCGGGCCTGTCTCCGGCGCTGATCAACCGTATGCGCCAGCACCTGCAGGCGGATAACCAGGTGATCCTGTTCCTTAACCGCCGCGGCTATGCGCCCGCGCTGCTGTGTCACGACTGCGGCTGGATTGCCGAGTGCGCGCGCTGCGATCACTACTACACGCTGCATCAGGCGCAGCATCATCTGCGCTGTCACCACTGCGACAGCCAGCGTGCGGTGCCGCGTCAGTGTCCGTCGTGCGGCTCCACGCACATGGTGCCGGTTGGCCTCGGGACCGAACAGCTGGAGCACAGCCTCGCCCCGCTGTTCCCCGGCGTACCGATTTCACGTATCGACCGCGATACCACCAGCCGTAAAGGGGCGCTGGAGCAGCATCTTGCCGAGGTGCATCGCGGCGGCGCGCGCATTCTGATCGGTACCCAGATGCTGGCGAAAGGGCACCATTTCCCGGACGTCACCCTGGTATCGCTGCTCGATGTGGATGGCGCACTGTTCTCGGCAGATTTCCGCGCCGCTGAACGTTTCGCCCAGCTTTATACCCAGGTGGCGGGCCGCGCCGGACGTGCGGGCAAGCAGGGGGAAGTGATCCTGCAGACGCACCATCCTGAGCATCCGCTGCTGCAAACGCTGCTGACTGAGGGCTACGACGCCTTCGCCGATCGTGCCCTGCTGGAGCGCAGCAGCGTTCTGCTGCCGCCCTGGAGCAGCCACGTACTGATCCGCGCTGAGGACCACAACAACCAGCAGGCACCGCTGTTTTTACAGCAGCTACGTAACCTGCTGCAGGCCAGTCCGCTGGCGGATAACCAGCTGTGGATTGTGGGGCCGGTTCCCGCCCTGCAACCGAAGCGCGGGGGCCGCTATCGCTGGCAGCTTCTGCTGCAACACACCTCGCGTCCGCGCCTGCAGCATCTCATCAGTTCCACGCTGGCGTTAATCAACACGTTGCCGGAAGCCCGTAAGGTGAAATGGGTGCTGGATGTCGATCCAATTGAAGGCTGATTCCGGAAGCGGGATCGAAATATCTAATACCCATCACACTTTTAGTGAAAATTCTGTAACAGGCTAATACGAAATCTGCTAAAAATGTGAGCGATATCAGACATTGGGATGGGTCTGCGCCGGCGAGACGCGTGCGAGGAGAGTAAGTTGAAGCCTAAGAAGCAGGTTGCGTCTGCAACCATGAAAGACGTGGCGGTTAAAGCCAACGTATCTACCGCCACCGTATCACGGGCGCTGATGAACCCGGAGAAAGTTTCTCAGGCCACGCGCAACCGCGTTGAGCAGGCCGCCATTGACGTGGGCTATCTGCCACATGCGCTGGGGCGTAGCGTAAAGCGTAACGAGTCGCGTACGATTCTGGTGATTGTGCCGGATATCTGCGACCCCTTCTTCAGCGAAATCATTCGCGGTATTGAAGTCATCGCTGCCGCGCAGGGGTATCTGGTGCTGATCGGCGACTGCGCACACCAGAATCAGCAGGAAAAAACCTTTATCGACCTCATCATTACCAAGCAGATTGACGGCATGCTGCTGCTTGGCTCGCGCCTGCCGTTTGATGCCAGCAAAGAGGAGCAGCGCAACCTGCCGCCGATGGTGATGGCTAACGAGTTTGCGCCCGAGCTGGAGCTGCCGACGGTGCATATCGATAACCTCACCGCCGCCTTCAATGCGGTTCATCATCTGCATGAGCTGGGGCATCGCCACATTGCCTGCATCGCCGGGCCGGAAGAGATGCCGCTGTGCCACTACCGGCTGCAGGGTTACGTGCAGGCACTGCGCCGCAGCGGGATTATCGTTGACCCGCATTACATCGCGCGCGGCGATTTCACCTATGAAGCCGGAGCGAACGCGCTGGAGCAGTTGCTCTCGTTGCCGGTGCCGCCAACCGCGGTTTTCTGCCACAGCGACGTGATGGCGCTCGGCGCGCTCTCGCAGGCGAAACGTATGGGGCTACAGGTTCCGCGCGATCTGTCGATAATGGGGTTCGATAATATTTCACTCTCCGAATTCTGCGACCCGCCGCTGACTACCGTGGCTCAGCCGCGCTTCGACATTGGCCGGGAAGCGATGCTGTTACTGCTTGACCAGCTTCAGGGCCACACGGTGAACAGCGGTTCGCGGCTGCTGGATTGTGAATTGATCGTGCGCGGCTCCACCGCAGCCATTTCCGCTAAGGATTAGTCCTCTTTACGCGGCCCGATATAGTCAAAGCCCCGTCGCTTAAGTAACATGGCGGGCTTATAAATGAAAAATACAGCGAAACGATAGTGGCACAACGAGATTATGTACGCCGCGGGCAGTCGACTCCAGCGCGGCGCAAAAAGAGCACGCCCCGTAAGAAGCAACGAAATACGTCTTCTGTTAATCCGACTATGGTCGCCATCGCGGCAGCTGTGCTGGTGGCCTTTATTGGCGGCCTCTGGTTCATTACCCATCATAAAAAAGAAGAATCTCAGACGCTGCCGAATAAGGTGACGGGCAACGGCCTGCCGCCGAAACCGGAAGAGCGCTGGCGCTATATCAAAGAGCTGGAAGATCGTCAGCCGGGCGTGCGCCAGCCCACCGAGCCGACTGCCGGCGGCGAAATCAAGAATCAGGATCAGCTGACGGCTGAGCAGCGCCAGCTGCTGGAACAGATGCAGGCTGATATGCGTCAGCAGCCGACGCAGCTGACCGAAGTGCCGTGGAATGAACAGACCCCGGCGCAGCGCCAGCAAACGCTGCAGCGTCAGGAGCAACAACGCCAGATCCAGCAGCAGCGCCAGCCTCAGACGGTGACCACGCAGCCGCGTACCGTGCAGCCTTACCAGCAACAGCAGCAGACGCGCCCGGTGAGCGCGCCGCAGACCTCGCGCCCGCAGCCGGTTGAACAGCCGCGCACCGTGCAGCAGCCGAAAGCCGCGCAGACCCAGCAGCCGTATGACGACCTGCTGAAAACTCCGCCGCACAACAACACCGCGCAGCAGAAGCCCGCGCCGGCACCTACCTCAACCGTCACGCCAGAGAAAGAAACGGCGAAGCGTACCGAGGAGAAGAAAGATACCCGTCGCTGGATGATCCAGTGCGGCTCGTTCAAGGGTGTGGATCAGGCGGAAAGCGTGCGCGCCCAGCTGGCGTTTGAAGGTTTTGACTCCCGCGTCACCAGCAATAACGGCTGGAATCGCGTAGTGATCGGCCCGGTTAAAGGTAAAGAGAACGCCGACGACGCCATCAGCCGCCTCAAGATTGCCGGTCACGGCAACTGCATTCGTCTCGCCTCCGGGGGTTGAAACCCCCAAATCCTCCCCCATTTATAATTGAATTCTGCTCCTGAACGCGCATCCGGTCGTTACGTCTGCTGACGAACGACCCATAACCCGGTGCCGGGAGCATCTGTTCAGTTAACAAAGGGGTCTGTCAGTGACAACGATAGTAAGTGTACGCCGCAACGGCCAGGTAGTAATCGGTGGCGATGGTCAGGCCACGCTGGGCAACACCGTCATGAAAGGCAACGTGAAAAAAGTTCGCCGTCTCTACAACGACAAAGTGATCGCCGGATTCGCCGGCGGTACTGCCGATGCCTTCACCCTGTTCGAACTCTTTGAACGCAAACTTGAAATGCATCAGGGTCACCTGGTGAAAGCCGCCGTTGAGCTGGCGAAAGACTGGCGTACCGACCGCATGCTGCGCCGTCTTGAAGCGCTGCTGGCCGTGGCCGACGAAAATGCCTCGCTCATCATCACCGGTAACGGTGACGTGGTGCAGCCGGAAAATGACCTGATTGCGATTGGCTCTGGTGGCCCTTACGCACAGGCTGCCGCCCGCGCGCTGCTGGAAAACACCGAGCTGAGCGCCCGTGAAATTGCCGAGAAGGCGTTGGGGATTGCAGGCGATATCTGCATCTATACCAACAACTTCCTGACCATCGAAGAATTACCGTCTAAGGCGTAAGGAATCCCCATGTCTGAAATGACTCCACGCGAAATTGTCAGCGAACTCGACAAACACATTATCGGTCAGGATGCGGCGAAGCGTTCTGTCGCCATTGCGCTGCGTAACCGCTGGCGCCGTATGCAGCTTAACGAAGAGCTGCGTCACGAAGTCACGCCGAAAAACATCCTGATGATCGGCCCGACCGGCGTCGGTAAAACTGAAATCGCCCGTCGTCTGGCGAAGCTGGCTAACGCGCCGTTTATCAAAGTTGAAGCGACCAAGTTCACCGAAGTGGGCTACGTCGGTAAAGAAGTGGATTCCATCATCCGCGACCTGACCGACTCCGCCATCAAAATGGTGCGCATGCAGTCAATTGAGAAAAACCGCTACCGCGCCGAAGAGATGGCGGAAGAGCGTATTCTCGACGTGCTGATCCCGCCGGCGAAAAACAACTGGGGCCAGTCCGAACAGCCGCAGGAGCCGTCCGCCGCGCGCCAGTCGTTCCGCAAAAAACTGCGTGAAGGCGAGCTGGACGATAAAGAGATTGAGATCAACGTCGCCGCTGCGCCGATGGGCGTTGAAATCATGGCACCGCCGGGTATGGAAGAGATGACCAGCCAGCTGCAGTCGATGTTCCAGAATCTCGGCGGGCAGAAGCAGAAAGCGCGCAAGATGAAGATCAAAGAAGCCATGAAGCTGCTGATCGAAGAAGAAGCCGCAAAGCTGGTTAATCCGGAAGAGCTGAAAGAGCAGGCTGTCGAAGCGGTTGAACAGCACGGCATCGTGTTTATCGATGAGATCGACAAAATCTGTAAGCGCGGCGAATCTTCGGGCCCGGACGTGTCTCGTGAAGGCGTGCAGCGCGATCTGCTGCCGCTGGTGGAAGGTTGCACCGTCTCTACCAAGCACGGGATGGTGAAAACCGACCACATTCTGTTTATCGCCTCCGGCGCGTTCCAGGTCGCGAAGCCGTCTGATCTGATCCCGGAACTCCAGGGGCGTCTGCCGATCCGCGTTGAGCTGCAGGCGCTGACTACCGACGACTTCGAGCGCATCCTGACCGAGCCGAACGCTTCGGTGACCGTGCAGTACAAAGCGCTGATGGCGACCGAAGGCGTGAACATTGAGTTCACCGAAGATGGCATCAAGCGTATCGCGCAGGCGGCATGGCAGGTAAACGAAACCACCGAAAACATCGGTGCGCGCCGTCTGCATACCGTGCTGGAGCGTCTGATGGAAGAGATCTCCTATGACGCCAGCGATCTCAATGGCACCACTGTGATCATTGACGCAGACTACGTCAGCAAGCATCTCGATGCGCTTGTTGCAGATGAAGATCTGAGCCGTTTTATCCTATAATCGCGGCCTGAGCATTTTCATCACTTTTGATGGGGGCTTTCGACACTGCCAGCAGCGTCGGCCCCCATTTTATTTTGCAACTTTATGACAGATACACATGCTGTAAGTCGTCGTCAGGCCTGGCTGGAAAGCCTGCGCCCCCGTACTTTACCCCTTGCCTTCGCCTCCGTCGTGGTGGGTTCCGCACTGGCCTTCTGGCAGGGTGTGTTCGATCCGCTCATTGCGCTGCTGGCCCTGCTGACCGCCGGTCTGCTGCAAATTCTCTCTAACCTTGCCAATGACTATGGCGATGCCGTGAAGGGCAGCGATAAACCCGATCGCATCGGCCCGCTGCGCGGTATGCAGAAAGGCGTTATCAGCCAGACCCAGATGAAACGTGCCCTGGTGGCGACTATCGTCCTCACCTGCGCATTCGGGCTGGCGCTGGTGGCGGTTGCCTGCCGCACGCTGGCAGACGTTGCAGGCTTTCTGCTGCTGGGCGTACTGGCGATCGTTGCGGCCATTACCTATACCGTGGGCACGCGCCCTTACGGTTACATGGGACTGGGCGACATTTCCGTGCTGGTTTTCTTCGGCTGGCTAAGCGTGGCGGGAACCTGGTATCTGCAGGCGCATACGCTGATTGCCGCAGTATTTCTGCCTGCGACCGGATGCGGGCTGCTCGCTGCGGCGGTACTGAATATCAATAACCTGCGCGATATCGAAAGCGATCGCACCAACGGGAAAAACACCCTGGCCGTGCGCCTCGGTCCGACGGCGGCACGGCGCTATCACGCCGGGCTGCTGGCTGGCACGCTGATCTGTTTCGCCCTGTTTACCCTATTCTGGCTGCAAAGCCCGTGGGGATGGCTGTTCCTGCTGAGTGCCCCGATGCTGCTGCGTCAGGCCCGGTATGTGCTGCGCGAAACCACGCCGCTGGCGATGCGCCCTATGCTGGAGCGCACGGTAAAAGCGGCACTGCTGGCTAATCTGCTGTTTTCTTTTGGGATTGTGCTCAGCCAGCTGCGTTTTTAGCTGATTCATATCAATTAACAATTGATGATTTTGCCAACAGTCCGGATTAGGCGATATACTGACAGTCCATGCAGCAACTGAACCTTAAGCCTATGAAATACGATACTTCCGAGCTCTGTGACATCTACCATGAAGATGTTAACGTCGTGGAACCCCTGTTCTCCAACTTTGGCGGACGGTCGTCGTTTGGCGGACAAATCACCACGGTGAAATGTTTTGAGGATAACGGGTTGCTGTACGAACTCCTCGAAGAGAATGGCCGCGGGCGCGTTCTGCTCGTGGACGGCGGCGGCTCGGTGCGACGCGCGCTGATTGACGCTGACCTGGCCCGTCTGGCGGTACAAAACGAATGGGAAGGTCTGGTGGTTTACGGCGCGGTGCGTCAGGTGGACGACCTCGAAGACCTGGACCTGGGTATTCAGGCCATTGCCGCCATTCCGGCAGGCGCGGCGGGTGAAGGTATCGGCGAAAGCGACGTGCGCGTTAACTTCGGCGGCGTCACCTTCTTCTCTGGTGACCACCTCTATGCCGACAACACCGGCATCATCCTTTCCGAAGATCCGCTGGATATCGAGTAATAAAAAAGCCGGGTGGCGACGCTGCCTTACCCGGCCCGATCGTTCTGGCTCTGTTTCCCTGAAGCTTTCGTGTTGTAGCAAGGCGGCAAGCGAATGAATCCCCAGAAACACAGACGACTATGTGACTGGGGTGAATGCGCGCAGCCAACGCCGCTACGGCGCGAAAGATGACGGGAATCTGGCTCTGTTTCCCTAAAGCTTTCGTGTTGTAGCAAGGCGGCAAGCGAATGAATCCCCAGGAACATAGACAACTATGTGACTGGGGTGAATGCGCGCAGCCAACGCCGCTACGGCGCGAAAGATGACGGGAAATTAAACCTCTTCCATTCTGCCCAGCAGTGCCTGCAGGCGCTCCTGCCACACGTGCTGCTGTTCGCGCAGCTGGTGGTTTTCCTGCTCCAGCGCTTCGCGGCTGCCTTGCGCGTTCTGGACATCCTGCGCCAGGCTGTTGTTTTTCTCTTTCAGCTCTTCAATTTCCATCTGCAGCAGCGTGATGGTATCGACCGCCTGCTGTACTTTCGCTTCCAGTTTCTCAAACACTTCAAATGACATCGTCGTACCTCTCCTGAATTGCAAAGCGCCACACGTCCTGAATGCCCGGCAACGCCTTAATGAATGGATGCTCTGCGCAATAGTCCCGATTGTAGGGAGCGCAGCTGTCACTGTCCAGCGGCAAGCCGCGCTGTTAGCGGTTTGCAACATTTTTCAGTCAATGCTGAATGCGCCGCGCCGATTTCCCGTTAGATTGTTATTGTTTTCGTTAACATTTTGCGCGCTTTCGATCCGTTTCGTTGCGCATTTGTCCAGCCCGGCAGCGCGAAAACGCTCATTTTCTTGACGCAACACACACATTTAACGTTCGATATTTCTCGTTTTTGTTCGTTAACGATAAATTAACACGATGTCTACACGACATCATGAGCGTCGTTGACGCCTTGCTAACAATAATCCTTCATTTTGCCTTCAGGACCCGAATATGAGTCAAACTCCAACCTTAAAAGGTCAGTGCATCGCCGAATTTCTCGGTACCGGGTTGTTGATTTTCTTCGGCGTGGGATGTGTCGCTGCATTGAAAGTCGCCGGTGCTGCTTTCGGTCAGTGGGAAATCAGTATCATCTGGGGATTAGGGGTGGCGATGGCCATTTACCTGACTGCGGGTGTGTCTGGTGCGCATCTTAACCCGGCGGTCACTATCGCCTTATGGCTGTTTGTCGGCTTCGACAAACGCAAAGTTGTTCCTTTTATCATTGCACAATTTGCCGGCGCCTTTTGCGCAGCGGCGTTAGTTTACGGGCTTTATTACAATCTTTTTTACGACTACGAACTGACTCACCAGATGGTGCGCGGCAGCGTAGAGAGTCTCGAACTGGCAGGTATTTTCTCCACCTACCCGAATCCGCTGCTCAACTTTGGCCAGGCGTTCGCCGTTGAAATGGTGATCACCGCTGTGCTGATGGGCGTGATTCTGGCGCTGAACGATAACGGTAACGGTCTGCCGCGTGGCCCGATGGCTCCGCTGCTGGTGGGACTGTTGATTGCCATTATCGGTGGCGCGATGGGTCCGCTGACCGGCTTCGCCATGAACCCGGCGCGCGATCTCGGCCCGAAAACCTTCGCCTGGCTGGCAGGCTGGGGCAACGTTGCCTTTACCGGTGGGCGCGATATCCCTTACTTCCTGGTGCCGCTGTTTGGCCCGGTGGTGGGTGCAGCGCTCGGTGCGTTCGGCTATCGTAAGCTGATTGGGCGTCACTTGCCGTCTGCCGAGCAGGTCGTTGAGAAAAAAGCGGCCCGCGCTGAACATCGCAATGCTTCGCTGTAATGAAACTGACAGGACATAACCATGACTACTGAGAAGAAATACATCGTCGCCCTTGATCAGGGCACCACCAGCTCCCGAGCCGTCGTCCTGGATCATGACGCCAACATCGTCAGTGTTTCACAACGCGAATTCACGCAGATTTACCCGAAAGCGGGCTGGGTTGAGCACGACCCGATGGAGATCTGGGCATCGCAGAGCTCCACGCTGGTAGAAGTGCTGGCGAAAGCCGACATCAGCTCCGATCAGATTGCCGCGATTGGCATCACCAACCAACGCGAAACCGCGGTGGTATGGGAGCGTGAGACCGGTAAACCGATCCACAACGCCATCGTCTGGCAGTGCCGCCGTACTTCAGAGATCTGCGAGAAGCTGAAGCGCGAAGGCATGGAAGATTACGTGCGCAAGACCACCGGTCTGGTTATCGACCCCTATTTCTCCGGCACGAAAGTGAAGTGGATCCTCGACCATGTGGAAGGCTCGCGCGAGCGTGCGAAGCGTGGCGAGCTGCTGTTCGGCACCATCGATACCTGGCTCATCTGGAAAATGACCCAGGGACGCGTACACGTCACCGATTACACCAACGCCTCGCGTACCATGCTGTTTAACATCCACGAGCTGGACTGGGATGACAAAATGCTCGACGCGCTGGACATCCCGCGCGCCATGCTGCCGCAGGTACGTAAATCATCCGAAGTGTATGGCCAGACCAACATCGGCGGTAAGGGCGGCACGCGTATTCCGATTGCCGGCATCGCCGGTGACCAGCAGGCGGCGCTGTTCGGCCAGTTGTGCGTGAAAGAAGGGATGGCGAAAAACACCTACGGCACCGGCTGCTTTATGCTGATGAACACCGGTGAGAAAGCGGTCGCGTCAACGCACGGCCTGCTGACCACCATCGGCTGCGGCCCGCGCGGGGAAGTGAACTATGCGCTGGAAGGCGCGGTGTTCATGGCAGGGGCGTCGATTCAGTGGCTGCGCGACGAAATGAAGCTCATCAGCGACTCGTTCGACTCTGAATACTTCGCAACTAAGGTGAAAGACACCAACGGCGTATACGTGGTGCCGGCCTTTACCGGTCTCGGCGCGCCTTACTGGGACCCGTATGCCCGCGGTGCGATTTTCGGCCTGACGCGCGGTGTGAACTCTAACCACATCATTCGCGCCACGCTGGAATCCATTGCCTTCCAGACCCGTGATGTGCTGGAAGCGATGCAGGCGGACTCCGGCATTCGTCTGCACGCCCTGCGCGTGGACGGCGGCGCGGTTGCCAACAACTTCCTGATGCAGTTCCAGTCCGACATTCTGGGCACCCGCGTGGAGCGTCCGGAAGTGCGCGAAGTGACCGCCCTCGGCGCGGCCTATCTCGCCGGTCTGGCGGTTGGCTACTGGCAGAACCTGGATGAGCTGAGCGAAAAAGCGGTTATCGAACGCGAATTCCGTCCGGGCATTGAAACCACCGAACGTAACTTCCGTTACGAAGGCTGGAAGAAAGCGGTGAAACGCGCCATGGCGTGGGAAGAGCACGACGAGAGCTGATTCCCTCACCCTGCCCCTCTCCCCTCGGGAGAGGGGATTTTTCCCTTTCCCGCCTCCTTCCGTTTTTCCTTCGTATCCCCGCCTGGGCCGCAGCAAACTGCCTCCGCCACTCTGTGGTAAACTTCGCACAACTCCTTTTGACTGTACGAGCCTGTTATGAAACGAGAACTTGCCATCGAATTTTCCCGGGTAACCGAAGCCGCTGCCCTTGCCGGCTACAAATGGCTGGGCCGCGGTGATAAAAACACCGCCGACGGCGCAGCGGTACACGCCATGCGTATCGTGCTGAATCAGATCGATATCGACGGACGTATCGTCATTGGTGAAGGCGAGATCGATGAAGCGCCGATGCTCTATATCGGCGAGCAGGTCGGTACCGGGAAAGGTGATGCGGTGGATATCGCCGTTGATCCGATCGAAGGCACGCGCATGACGGCAATGGGCCAGGCGAACGCGCTGGCGGTGCTGGCGGTGGGCGATAAAGGCACCTTCCTCAACGCGCCGGACATGTACATGGAAAAGCTGATTGTCGGACCGGGCGCGAAAGGCGTCATCGACCTCAGTCTGCCGCTCGCCGATAACCTGCGTAACATTGCCCGTGCGCTCGATAAGTCGCTGAGCGAGCTGACGGTGACCATTCTCGCAAAACCGCGTCACGATGCGGTGATCAGCGAGATGCAGCAGCTCGGGGTGCGCGTGTTTGCTATCCCCGATGGCGATGTGGCGGCTTCCATCCTCACCTGCATGCCGGACAGCGAAGTGGACGTGCTCTACGGCATCGGCGGCGCGCCGGAAGGCGTGGTGTCGGCCGCGGTGATCCGTGCGCTGGATGGCGATATGCAGGGCCGACTGCTGGCGCGTCATCAGGTGAAGGGCGACAGCGAGGAGAACCGTCGTATCGGTGAAACCGAGCTGGAACGCTGCAAAGCGATGGGTATCGAAGCCGATAAGGTGCTGCGCCTCGAAGAGATGGCGCGTAACGATAACGTGATCTTCTCCGCCACCGGGATCACCAAAGGCGATCTGCTGGACGGCATCACGCGCAAAGGCAACATCGCCACCACCGAGACGCTGCTGATTCGCGGTAAATCACGCACCATTCGCCGCATCCAGTCGATTCACTATCTCGACCGCAAAGACGTCAACGTGCAGGCTCACATCCTCTGAAAAATTTGTCTGATTGAGCTTTCCGGCCCGCCCGGGCTGGAAATGCCGTACCGACCTGGCGAAGATAATGCAAAGCAAAGACAGGAGTGGAACATGGCAGACTGGGTAACAGGTAAAGTCACACAGATTCAGCACTGGACCGATTCGCTTTTCAGCCTCACGGTTCACGCCCCGATCAAACCCTTCACCGCCGGGCAGTTTACCAAGCTGGGCCTTGAGATCGACGGGGAGCGCGTGCAGCGTGCTTACTCTTATGTGAACGCGCCTGGTAATGAAAACCTGGAGTTCTACCTGGTGAACGTCCCGGAGGGCAAGCTGAGTCCACGTCTGCATGCCATGCAGCCGGGCGACGAGTTGATGGTGGTCAGCGACGCGGCCGGGTTCTTCGTGCTGGATGAAGTGCCGGACTGCGATACCCTGTGGATGCTGGCTACCGGCACCGCTATCGGGCCTTACCTGTCGATTTTACAAGAGGGCGTTGGCCTGGAGCGTTTCAACCATCTGGTGCTGGTGCACGCGGTGCGCTATGCGGCAGATCTGAGCTATCTGCCGTTAATGCTGGAGCTCCAGGAGCGTTATGCCGGGAAACTGCGCATCCAGACCGTGGTGAGCCGCGAAACGGTGTCAGGTTCGCTGACCGGGCGCGTGCCGGCGCTGATTGACAGCGGCGAGCTGGAACAGGCGGTGGGCCTGACGATGACTACAGAGAACAGCCACGTCATGCTGTGTGGCAATCCGCAGATGGTGCGCGACACCCAGCAGCTGCTGAAAGAGAATCGTCAGATGACAAAGCACCTGCGCCGCCGTCCGGGCCATATGACGGCGGAGCACTACTGGTAACTCAGCGGTATTTCACCTCAAGGGTCGCGTTGCCGTACTTGTTCTCACCTGGGGTGCCGGGAAACGCGCCCAGGTCGAGAATAATCAGCACCATGATGATGGTCGGCACCAGCGTCCCGACGCCCCAGCGCCAGAGGCCTTCCAGCATTACCCAGTTGCCGGCGAACAGCATCCAGGCGAGGATCATCAGCAGCGCCCAGAGCCCTGAGCGCCCGCGATCGTGCAGCCGCTTCACCACCACCGCCGCGGTGGGCCACAGCAGGCACACCAGCATAAATGCCGCGCTCTGGCTGGTGACCCATTCCCGGTCCGCCAGCACGAACAGCAGCAGCATCGCTACCACCCACAGCGCCATCCAGATCCAGAAATCACGGCGTCCGATACGCCCTTTTATTGAAAATAACCACTGCTGGAGAGTCATGTGTCCACCCTGATTACCACGATGCCGCGTAGTGTACACCGTGAACGCCAGGTTTTGACAAGCCAGCCTGATACCGTTTTAATCGATACCCTGAGTTACCGGGAGCGGCTGTTAATGAACCACGTATTACTCACGCTATTGCTGTTTTTACTACCTGTTACGCTGTGTCAGACGGCCCTGGCGGAGGAGCCGGTGGTAGCGCCCACGGCGCCCTACCTGCTGCCCGGTTCACCCACCTTCGATCTGACTATCACCCAGTTTCGCGAGAAGTTTAATGCCGATAACCCCGGCATGACGCTGAACGAGTTTCGCGCCATTGTCTCCAGCCGCGACAAAATTACCCTCACCCGGGCGGCGACCAAGATTAATGAAAATCTCTACGCCTCCACGGCGCTGGAGCGCGGCACGCTGAAAATCAAAAGTATGCAGATCACCTGGCTGCCGATTCAGGGGCCGGAGCAGAAAGCGGCGAAAGCCAAAGCGATGGCGTGGATGGCAGCATTGCTGAGGGCATTCACGCCCGGCATTACGGAAAAACAGAGCATGGAACGCCTTACTACCCTGCTCAGTGAAAGCAAGTCGAAGCGCTATTACCAGAAGTCAGAAGGCGCGATCCGCTATGTGGTGGCAGATAACGGCGAAAAGGGGCTAACTCTCGCCGTTGAACCGATTAAGCTGGCGTTATCTGACGCGAGCGACGCTAACAATAAATGACAAAAAGCAAAGCCTTCGACGGCGCAAATCTCTATACTGAATGACAGTCCATGCTGCCAGACAGGCAGCGATATTCCTTAATCCGCTTCACCGCGTGGAGAATTAAAATGCGACATCCTCTTGTGATGGGTAACTGGAAACTCAACGGCAGCCGCCACATGGTCAACGAACTGATCGCTGGCCTGCGTAACGAGCTGTCTGGCGTGACGGGCTGCGGCGTCTCTATTGCACCGCCGGCGCTGTACCTGGATCAGGCGAAACACGCCGTTGCAGGCAGCCACATCGTGCTGGGCGCGCAGAACGTTGACGTAAACCTGTCCGGTGCGTTTACCGGCGAAACCTCTGCTGAGATGCTGAAAGATATCGGTGCTAAATACATCATTATCGGTCACTCAGAGCGTCGTACTTACCACGCGGAATCCGATGAGTTCATCGCGAAGAAATTTGCCGTGCTGAAAGAGCAGGGTCTGATCCCGGTTCTGTGCATCGGTGAAACCGAAGCAGAAAACGAAGCGGGTAAAACCGAAGAAGTGTGCGCGCGTCAGATTGATGCCGTGCTGAAAACGCAGGGCGCAGCAGCGTTCGAAGGCGCGGTTATCGCCTACGAGCCAGTATGGGCCATCGGTACCGGCAAATCTGCTACCCCGGCGCAGGCGCAGGCGGTACACAAATTCATTCGCGATCACATCGCTAAAGCCGATGCGAACATCGCTGAACAGGTCATCATTCAGTACGGCGGCTCCGTAAACGCGGCAAACGCCGCTGAGCTGTTCACCCAGCCGGACATCGACGGCGCGCTGGTTGGCGGCGCCTCCCTGAAGGCCGACGCCTTCGCGGTAATCGTTAAAGCGGCAGCCGAAGCGAAAAACGCCTAATCGTATGTTGCAGAGGGCAGCGCATCGCTGCCCTGTATCAGGCCCGGTACGCCTTTGCGCGACCGGGCTTTTTTTATAGTCGTCCCAGCAGCCTGAACCAGCCGTAATCCAGCGGCAGCAACACGACAAAGGTCACCAGCGCTAACGCCAGACACAGCTTCATCCCCGCTCTGGCCGGTACGCCGCCCAGTGCCATTGCCACCACAATCGGCGACGCCTGGTACGGCAGCAGCGGCGTGGAGTACCCCAGCACCTGAATCATGATGGTCGACAGCAGCGGGAAGCCGGTCGCCTGCGAGAAGCTCTCCGCCAGCGTGGTATAGAGCGCTGGCACGCCGTTGGCGGTCATGATGAAATTCAGCGCCGACGTGATGCCGGTCAGGGCCACGAAGCTAGTGAAGGGCTTTTCTGCATCCAGCGGCATTACCGCCAGCAGCGCTTCACCCACCGCCCGACCAATGCCGGTATGGGTCACCGTGGTCGCCAGGCCAAGAATACCGGCGACGTAGATGCAGGTGCGGATATTAACGCCGGTGGCGAACTCGTCGCCGGTAATAAACCCGACCCGTGGCAGGAGCGTTACTACCGCGGCCGCCAGCCCGACCCACGCCGGGCCGATGCCGTGCAGGCTCTCGGTCACCCACAGACCCAGCACCACCACCAGCATCGCGCTGAGGCGCAGCTCGGCTCCGCTCATCGGCTCTGCGACCGGCAGCTCGCGCGGCGGCGTCGGCTTACCGGGGAACAACCAGCAGATCAGGCCAATCAGGATCGCGCCCTTAAGCAGCCCCAGCACCGGGGTGTGCAGCAGCAGATAGGGCAGATAGTTGAGGTGAATGCCAAACGACCCTTCCGCCGCGCCGCTCATCACCAGATTCGGGACGTTGGCGGGCAGAATTGTTGCCGACAGCTGGAACGTGCCGAACCCCACTGCCAGTGCCAGGCCGAACCACGCGCGTGTACCCTCTGCGATGCCGGCGCGATGCGCCATCGCGGCTACCACCGGCATCAGTAAGGCGATACGCCCCATATTGGAAGGCATGACAAACGCCAGGGCATAGCTCAGCAGCACCACGCTTGCCACCATCAGCAGCCAGGAATCCGTAAGACGGGCTGACATCGCCCGTGCCGCGCGATCGGCTAATCCGGCCTTACGGATCGCGACGCCCAGCACGAAGCCGCTGAACACCAGCCAGAACGCCGAGGAGGCAAAACCACCGAAGATGATTTCCGGCGGAGCGATTTTCGCCATCATCGCCACGGTGAAAAACAGCAGCGCGGTGACAAACTCAGGCAGTAATGACGTAGCCCAGAGAACGATGGTGATAAGAACGATCAGGCCTGGCAGCCATAGCGGGTGAGATAACCAGAGCGACATACCTGTCTCCTGTAGAAAATTTCATCGAGTCTACGGCGCGCCCTGTTATCTGTAAACGTTACGGTTGGTGGGGATGTTGCAGAATGGCGCAGTCGTGATCCTGAATCTCTTCCGCCGACGCGAGGTTAAACGACACGAGGCTACGCTCGGTTGCCAGCAGCACAAAGCTGCCGTCATTCTGACGCACTACCGCGAGGCCATAACGCCCCATATGCTCGCGCGCATTTTCAACTTCTTCTGCCAGCATGATAAACGGGCTACGCTGGGCCAGCTCGCTTTCGGTCACGCGCCGCGCCAGATATTCATGCCCGTTAATGCCGCCCGGCAGGGGTAACCACTGGGTGCTGATGGTGCCAGCGCTGTTGTCGAGCTGCTCGCGCACGTCCGGGCGCAGGCAGGAGATATGGATATGCAGGTGGTTCTGGCTACGTCCGAGACGGGAGTTAATGGTCAGTGAAATCGCGCTCTCCGGCAGTGGCGCACCGTTTTTCTCGCTCAGGTAGCGTCGCGCCTGCCAGGCCTGCCAGAAGAAATTGGCGGTGTGGGGGCTGAGCACGTCCGGGCTTTCGATGCCGTTGATTTTCCAGGACGGCATTAACAGATACTGCAGCGGGCCGTTGCGATCTTTAAATACCACATAGCCGCCGTGCAGGTTCACCTCCGCGCAGGGCGCGGGCTGTTGGCGATCGCGCTGCCCTGGCACGCACTGCTCCAGCGTAATCTGACGCAGCGCATCCGAATTGCTGGCGACATGCCACAGCCAGCCCGCCACTGCGGCAACCACGACCAACAACAACCCCACTACTGTATAAAGAACACGTTTCATCATCCATTCCCTGAAACAAACCGAACCGCAAGCGTAACGTATTTTACGACACAAATAAAAAACGGCCCCGCAGGGCCGCTTCACCACGCACGCTCAGCACGTAGGGTGGGTAAGCGTAGCGCACCCACCTTTGGATGCGTAGCAGCGGCGGGTGCACAGGCTTACCCGCCCTACAACTTCCCACTACATGCTGACAAGTATCAACCAACAGGGCTGCTTACGCTTAGCGCTTGCTGATCTGGTCGAAGGTACCGCCGCTGGAGAAGTGCTCTTTCTGGGCTTTGGTCCAGCCGCCGAAGACGTCATCAATGGTGAACAGCTTCAGTTGCGGGAAGGTCTTTTCATACTTCGCTGCGACCTGTGCATCGCGCGGACGGTAGAAATTCTTCGCGGCGATCTCCTGGCCTTCAGGCGTGTAGAGATACTTCAGGTAGGCCTCCGCAACCTGCTGCGTGCCCTTCTTCTCTGCAACCTTATCCACTACCGAGACGGTCGGCTCGGCGAGGATCGACTCGCTCGGGGTGACGATTTCAAACTTGTCCTTACCCAGCTCGTTGGCCGCCAGTAGCGCTTCGTTTTCCCAGGCGATCAGCACGTCGCCGATCCCGCGCTCAACGAAGGTGTTGGTAGAGCCACGCGCGCCAGAATCCAGCACTTCCACGTTCTTATACAGCGCCTTCACGAAATCCTGCGCTTTCGCCTGATCGCCGTTGTTCTGGTGCAGGGCATAACCCCACGCAGCCAGGTAGTTCCAGCGCGCACCGCCGGAGCTTTTCGGGTTCGGCGTAATCACCGACACGCCAGGTTTTACCAGATCGTTCCAGTCGTGGATCTGTTTCGGGTTGCCTTTGCGCACCAGGAATACGATGGTGGAGGTGTATGGCGCGGAGTTATCCGGCAGGCGTTTGATCCAGTTTTTATCGATGCGGCCACGTTCGGCAATCGCGTCAACGTCATAGGCCAGCGCCAGCGTCACCACATCGGCTTCAATCCCATTGATAACCGACGTCGCCTGCTTGCCGGAGCCGCCATGCGACTGGCGGATCACCACGTTATCCCCGGTCTCTTTTTTCCAGTGGGCGCTAAACGCCTTGTTGTACTGGTCGTACAGTTCGCGCGTTGGATCGTATGACACGTTCAACAGCTGAATATCTTTTGCCAGCACGCTTGTCGATGCCAACAGTAACGTTAAGCCCACTCCCAGTTTGTTCATCCGCATGCTCTCTTAATGTTGTGTTGTAATGCGAGCAGCCTGCCAGAAAGCGTGATGATGATTAAAGAATAAAAAAAGATTGGCTATAACTTTAGAGAATATAACGGACGTAAAAAAGCCGGGTTTCCCCGGCTGGTAATTGACTGACTTAGTAAAGTTTTTTAGCGCAATCGAGCCAGTCACCTTTGAACGGACGCTTCATGTTTTCGATAGCGTCGATGATGTCGTGATGCACCATTTTTTCATTCTGGATACCGACGCAGCGTCCGCCGTAGCCCTGCAGCAGCAGCTCGATGGAGTAGGCGCCCATGCGGGACGCGAGGATACGGTCGTACGGCACCGGTGAGCCGCCGCGCTGGATGTGGCCCAGCACCGTGGCGCGGGTTTCGCGTTTGGTTTCGTCTTCGATGTACTTCGCCAGCTCGTCGATGTCACAGATGTGCTCGGTGATGGCGACGATGGCATGCTTCTTACCTTTCGCGATACCCGCTTTGATCTCGGCAACCAGATCTTCGCGGTTAAACTCCACTTCCGGCAGCACGATGAACTCACAGCCACCGGCAATCGCCGCCGCCAGGGTCAGATCGCCGCAGTAACGGCCCATCACTTCAACGATAGAGATACGCTGGTGTGATGACGAAGTGTCGCGCAGGCGGTCAATCGCTTCTACCACGGTGTGCAGCGCGGTGAAGTAACCAATGGTGTAGTCGGTACCCGCTACGTCGTTATCGATGGTGCCCGGCAGACCGATGCACGGGAAGCCCATCTCGGTCAGACGCTTTGCCCCCATGTAGGAGCCGTCGCCGCCGATGACGACCAATGCATCAATTCCACGCTTCTTCATATTCTCGATGGCGACCGCACGCACGCGGTCTTCGCGGAATTCCGGGAAGCGCGCAGAGCCGAGGAAGGTGCCGCCGCGGTTAATCATGTCAGACACGCTGTAGCGGTCGAGCTGGATCATGCGATCTTCATACAGACCGAGATAGCCATCATAGATACCAAAAACTTCAAGGCCTTCGGTTAACGCAGCACGCACCACACCGCGAATCGCGGCATTCATGCCAGGCGCATCACCGCCACTTGTCAACACACCGATTTTCTTAATCATGGACTACCTCTGAACGTAGGAATGCAAAAATAAATTCTGTCACGGGAGCGCTCATCCTTGTGCCGGGCGGTCTGAACAATTGCTGCAAATAGTATATCAACCGTTTTCAGCTGAATTGATTCAGGTCAGGCGAATATTGGGTAAATTATGCAATAAAATGTTGCCTGCCTCACTGTTTACCGTGCCTGACTAAAGCTCAATTTGCGCTGCTTTTTCATACGGAACCACCGAACAGGGGTCCTGATGAATGATGACGTCCGATCCTGGAAAACGCCGCAGGATCGCCTGCTCCACCTGTTCAGCCACCAGATGCGCCTGAACCAGCGGTAACGTATCGTCCATTTCCAGATGGAGTTGAATAAAGCGTGTCGGCCCTGACTGGCGAGTACGGAAATCATGTGCCCCTCTGACACCCGGCCATGAGGTAACAATATCGACAATCGCCTGCCGCTCGGCATCCGGTAATGCCCTGTCCAGCAGCGACTGCACGGCCTCGTACCCCATACGAAGCGCGCTGAAGAGAATATAAATGCCGATGCCGAATGCAAACAGTGCATCCGCCCGGTGCCATCCATACCACGATAGCGCCAGCGCGATCAGAATCGCGCCGTTCATCATAACATCAGACTGATAATGAAGCATATCCGCCCTTACCGCCTGGCTTTGCGTCCGCCGCACCACCCAGCGCTGGAACGCCACTAACGCCAATGTACAGACCAGCGCAATCAGCGTTACCACCATGCCGATGCCCGGCTCGTTCATCGGCGACGGGCGGACAATATGCTGAATGCTGGTGAGAAACAGGAACAGCGCCGATCCGGAAATAAACATGCTCTGCGCCAGCGCAGCCAGGGATTCCGCTTTGCCGTGCCCGAAAGTGTGCTCGTCATCGGCGGGCTGCAGCGAGTAGCGGACCACCAGCAGGTTGGTCAGCGATGCGGCGATGTCTACCAGGGAATCCAC
Source organism: Siccibacter colletis (assembly GCF_025914095.1). Classification (NCBI taxonomy): domain Bacteria; kingdom Pseudomonadati; phylum Pseudomonadota; class Gammaproteobacteria; order Enterobacterales; family Enterobacteriaceae; genus Siccibacter; species Siccibacter colletis. Next base: position 3,841,932 of record NZ_CP074352.1, read on the forward strand.
CAGCGCCGCCAGTATGCTGACGGACCCGGTATACCACCAGGCAAAGATTTTAACGATCAGCAGCATCGTGGCCATTGCCGTGGCCGCTATAGCCGCGCGCGTGACCAGTCGCCCATAGTTCTGATTCATAAAGGCTCCTGCAAAGGCATAACCAGATTATAACGGATTGCGCCCCGACAATTGCAGGAAATACAGCCGCTTCTGCGGGCAATTACCGACGATTCAGGCGTGAATAAGAAACGAGGAGGATTAATCGAAACAGGGTGGGGAGTAAATCAGAAGGAAAATTAAAGGGGACAGCATGCCCCCTTTACTGGTTTTACAGCGCTATGCCATTACGCAAAGGCTTTTGGATTCGGGCCAAAAGCGTTGGTCTGTTTTTCGCTGTCCTGGCAGAAAAAGATCAGCAGCGCGATGGCACCGATAATCGGGATAAACATCAGCAGGATCCACCAGCCAGAGCGACCGGTATCATGCAGACGGCGCGCCATCACACCCAGGCAAGGCAGCAACACCGCCAGCGAGTAAATGTAGCCGATCGCCGGGAAATTAAGCATAGCGCCAATGATGCTCAGCGCGATGGAGACGATGAAAGAGATCAGAGTAAACATCCAGTACTCTTTACGACGTGCGCGGCCGCTGAACGTGGCGTATTTTTTTAAGACGTCGAGATACCAATTCATGGAAATAACCTTCCTTGTGCAAAAGCCAGACAACGTGACGAAAAATCACAATAAGCGTGTGTATAAATTTGTCGATGCCTGTACTAAACGTGATAACAGATCAACGTTGAAGATGTGAGACGCGGTAGCCAGGCCGTTGCAGGGTACAGCGATATCTTGCTGTTTCAATTAGACATATATGGTAGTTGACGCCGTTCCGCTGCCATTCATAAAGGATAAATGAGCGCTTTATATTAATTTTCTCACTGGCACGCCGTCCCGATGCTGAAATTTCCATTAAGAAAGAAGATACGTCGCGCCCGATACGGCTTATTTTTTCCCGTCACGCCGTGGCCGCTTTTTTGAACAGGCAAGCACAGCGGAATAGCGAGCGTTATTCGCCGCGTTTGATTAATGGCTTCGGGGTTATGAGCTGGGGCATGCAACGTTATTCTGGCAAGCAGAAATATTCAGGCAAAAAAAAGCCCCCTCATCATGAGGGGGAAGACAGGGATGGTGTCTATGGCAAGGAAAACAGGGTTGTTACTGGGAACGCTGGTTACTGCTGTAAATCTGCATTGATGACGAGCGCTGCATTTGCGATATCTCGCGAAGCTCTTTCATGCGCTGGTCATGTTTATCATTCAACACGGCCTGCTGCTCGGGCGTTAACAGGCGGAACATCTGGTTACGGACCTTCGCCATCTCAACCTGGCGAGTAACCTGTTCCTGAGCCATTTTTTCGGCCTGAGCACGCACAGCGTGTTCATCAAAATTTTCTGCGGTGACAAGGCGATGCATTGTCTCCATTTCGCTAACATTAACAGGCGGGCTTTCGTGCCGGGCCTGCTGCATCAGATCGCGCAGCTGTTGGCGCTGCTGCTCGGTTAACTGAATGCCGTCGAACATATGGCTCTGGATGCTGTTGCGCGGCGCCGCCCCGTCTACCGGGTGCCAGTTATCGCCGAGAAGGGCATCAGCTGCGTGGCTAAGCGTACTCAGTGCCAGCGTTGAAGCCATGACGGCAGCGGTAACTTTGCGCATCACTTGCTCCCAAATCATCTGTGCTGCGAATCAACGAGAGACAGTCTACGATTCAGGCTGCAAACATGCGTCAGGGGGTGTAAAACAACGTAAAGTCATGGATTAGCGAGCCTTGATGACGTAATTTCTGCCTCGGAGGTATTAACAATGAATAAAATCCTGTTAGTTGATGATGACCGAGAGCTGACTTCCCTGTTAAAGGAACTGCTCGACATGGAAGGTTTTAACGTCCTGGTTGCCCATGATGGCGAGCAGGCGCTCGGCCTCCTGGATGACAGCATCGACCTGCTTTTGCTCGACGTGATGATGCCGAAGAAAAACGGCATTGATACCCTTAAAGAGCTTCGCCAGACACACCAGACCCCCGTCATCATGCTAACTGCCCGCGGAAGCGAGCTGGATCGCGTGCTGGGCCTCGAACTCGGCGCGGATGACTATCTGCCTAAACCCTTTAACGATCGCGAGCTGGTAGCGCGTATCCGCGCGATTCTGCGCCGCTCCAACTGGAGTGAGCAGCAGCAGAACAGCGACAGCGGCTCACCGACGCTCGAAGTTGACGCGTTAAGCCTCAATCCGGGCCGTCAGGAGGCCAGTTTTGAAGGCAAAACCCTTGAACTGACCGGCACTGAGTTCACCCTGCTGTATCTGCTGGCGCAGCATCTCGGCCAGGTGGTATCGCGTGAACATCTGAGCCAGGAAGTGCTGGGCAAACGCCTGACGCCGTTCGATCGCGCTATCGACATGCATATCTCCAATCTGCGCCGCAAACTGCCGGAGCGTAAAGATGGGCACCCGTGGTTTAAAACCCTGCGTGGCCGTGGCTATCTGATGGTCTCCGCTTCATGACAGGCAGCCTGACCGCACGAATATTTGCGATCTTCTGGCTGACGCTGGCGCTGGTGTTGATGCTGGTTCTGATGTTACCCAAGCTCGACTCCCGCCAGATGACTGAGCTGCTCGAAAGCGAGCAGCGTCAGGGCATTATGATTGAGCAACACGTTCAGGCGGAGCTGGCAAGCGATCCGCCGAATGATTTGATGTGGTGGCGCAGGCTGTTCCGCGCCATTGACAAGTGGGCGCCGCCGGGCCAGCGTCTGCTGCTGGTCACCAGCGAAGGCCGCGTGATTGGTGCCGAACGCAACGAGATGCAGATCATCCGCAACTTTATCGGCCAGTCTGACAACTCCGATCATCCCCAGAAGAAAAAGTATGGCCGCGTTGAGCTGGTCGGCCCGTTCACCGTGCGCGACGGGGAAGATTACTATCAGCTTTACCTGATTCGCCCTGCCAGCAGTTCCCAGTCTGATTTCATCAACCTGCTGTTTGACCGCCCGCTGCTGCTGCTGATCGTCACTATGCTGGTCAGTTCACCGCTGCTGCTGTGGCTGGCATGGAGCCTCGCACGCCCGGCGCGCAAGCTAAAAAATGCGGCGGATGAAGTGGCCCAGGGTAACCTGCGCCAGCATCCGGAGCTGGAATCTGGCGCGCAGGAATTTAAGGCTGCCGGCGCGAGCTTTAACCAGATGGTGACTGCCCTGGAACGCATGATGACCACTCAACAGCGGCTGCTGTCTGACATCTCGCATGAGCTGCGTACGCCGCTCACCCGCCTGCAACTGGGAACCGCGCTGCTGCGCCGCCGCAGCGGTGAGAGCAAAGAGCTGGAGCGTATCGAAACTGAAGCGCAGCGTCTCGACAGCATGATCAACGATCTGCTGGTGATGTCGCGCAACCAGCAAAAAAACGCGCTGGTGAGCGAAACGATGAAAGCGAATCAGCTCTGGAGCGAGGTGCTGGATAACGCCGCCTTCGAAGCCGAGCAGGTGGGCAAATCGTTTGAAGTCGCCTATCCGCCCGGACCCTGGCTGCTGTACGGCAACCCGAATGCGCTGGAAAGCGCGCTGGAAAACATCGTACGTAACGCTCTGCGCTACTCGCACACCAAAATCTCGGTGAGCTTCTCGGTGGATAAAGATGGCGTCACCATCAACGTTGATGACGACGGCCCAGGCGTCAGCCAGACCGATCGCGAACAGATCTTCCGTCCGTTCTACCGCACCGACGAAGCGCGCGATCGGGAGTCAGGTGGTACGGGGCTTGGCCTGGCGATTGTCGAAACCGCTGTTCAGCAACATCGGGGCTGGGTAAAAGCAGATGACAGCCCGCTCGGCGGCCTGCGTCTGACCATCTGGCTACCGCTCTACCGCCGCTCCTGACCCGCAGCGCCTCTGTTACAGAGGCGCTGCGTCTGGTTTGTCCTGCTCGCTAATTCTGCTATTCTGCGCCCCTCGAAATGGGGGTCGTATGCTGAATATCGTCTTGTTTGAACCTGAAATCCCGCCTAATACCGGCAACATCATCCGCCTGTGCGCCAATACCGGGTTTCGCCTGCACCTGATTGAGCCGCTGGGATTTACCTGGGACGATAAGCGTCTGCGCCGCGCCGGGCTGGATTATCATGAATTTACCGCCGTGACCCGCCATAAAAACTATCAGGCGTTTCTTGAGGCAGAAGATCCGCAGCGCCTCTTTGCCCTGACAACCAAAGGCACGCCGGCGCACAGCGCGGTGTCGTATCAGGCAGGTGATTATTTACTGTTTGGCCCGGAGACGCGTGGACTGCCCGCATCGATTCTGGATGTGCTGCCCGCGCAACAGAAGATCCGTATTCCGATGATGCCGGACAGCCGCAGCATGAACCTGTCAAATGCGGTATCGGTGGTGGTATATGAGGCGTGGCGCCAGCTCGGATATGCCGGCGCGGTGTTGAGAGACAGCCTGTAGGCCAGCGCAGCGATAAGCAACACGCTGCGCGGAAAAGCTTAAATCCCGTCGCCGTACTCGAAGCCGTGGTTGATACCGTTGAAGTGCTGATCCATATCCATCGACGGTTTATCGCTTTCCGGCTTACCAACGATGCGCGCCGGAACGCCAGCTGCCGTGGTATGCGGCGGTACCGGTTGCAGCACCACGGAACCCGCGCCAATCTTCGCCCCGCGCCCAACTTCGATGTTGCCGAGAATTTTCGCACCGGCACCAATCAACACCCCTTCGCGAATTTTAGGATGGCGATCGCCGCTGGTTTTACCGGTTCCGCCCAGGGTTACCGACTGCAGAATAGAGACATCGTCTTCCACCACCGCCGTTTCGCCGATCACAATGCCGGTAGCATGATCGAGCAGGATCCCACGGCCAATAGTCGCCGCCGGATGAATATCGACCTGGAACGACACCGACACCTGGTTTTGCAGGAAAATTGCCAGCGCCTGACGCCCTTCTGCCCACAGCCAGTGGCCAATGCGATGCGCCTGCAACGCGTGGAACCCTTTCAGATAAAGCAACGGCGTAGAGTATTTATCCACCGCCGGGTCGCGGGTGCGCACCGCCTGAATATCGCAGGCCGCCGAGGCAATCATCTCCGGATCGGCAGCATAGGCTTCTTCAACTACTTCGCGAATAGCGATGGCTGGCATGATGGGTGAGGCGAGTTTATTTGCCAGCATGTAGCTCAGTGCACTGCCGAGGTTTTCATGTTTGAGCAACGTCGCATGGTAAAAACTGGCCAGCATGGGCTCACAATCCGCCAGCGCACGCGCTTCGGCTTTGATATTGTTCCAGACCAGATCCAGTTCTTCACACGGCATTGCTTTCTCCAGAAAAAATCAGAGCGCCCGGTAATCTCAGGTTACCGGTACGCGAGCACTACGGGTTATGACGACGACGTGCGCCGCCTGGTTTAGCGCGGCGACAGGCAGAAGCGCGCGTTACTGTGCGCTGCGCTCATCCTTACGTGTTCGGCCAAACAGCGTTAATGCTGCCTCGCGCGCGTTTTTTCCGCAATACAATACCTGATAAATTTCCTCGGTTATTGGCATTTCAACGCCGTAACGCGCCGCCAGCTCCCGAACTTCTTTGGTATTGCGATAGCCTTCAACCACCTGGCCGATTTCCTGCTGGGCGGTGTCCACGTCCATCCCCTGCCCCAGCTTCATGCCAAAGCGGCGGTTGCGGGACTGGTTGTCGGTACAGGTAAGTACCAGATCGCCAAGACCCGCCATCCCCATGAAGGTAGTGGGATCGGCACCCAGAGCGCTGCCCAGACGCGACATCTCGGCAAGACCGCGGGTAATCAACGCGGTACGCGCGTTCGCGCCAAAACCGATGCCATCAGACATGCCGGCACCGATAGCGATAACGTTTTTCACCGCGCCGCCCAGCTGAACGCCGATAAAATCGGGGTTGCTGTACACGCGGAAGCTTTTACCGCAGTGCAGCAGCTGCTGCAGATCCTCGGCAAAGGTGTTGTCGGTCGCGGCCAGTGCAATGGCGGTCGGCAGCCCGGCGGCCAGCTCTTTAGCAAACGTCGGTCCGGAAATGACCGCCAGCGGAATAGCGTCGCCCAGAACTTCACGCGCGACGTCCTGCAGCAGACGGCCGGTCTCAGCCTCAAGCCCTTTGGTCGCCCAGACGATGCGGGCATCGGGGCGCATCAGTGGTTTAATCTGCTGCAGCACCTTACCGAACACATGGCTCGGCACCACCACCAGAATATCGCGGCTGGCAGCCAGCGCGGCGGCAAGCGAGCTTTCCAGATGGAGAGAGTCAGGGAACGGAACGTCAGGGAGAAACGCGGCGTTGCAGCGATCGGCCTGCAGCGTAGCGATATGTTCAGGAGAGTGGCCCCAGAGTACGACCTGGTGACCATTTCTTGCCAGCGTAATGGCAAGAGCGGTGCCGTACGAGCCGGCACCGATGACTGTCATTGAAGCGTTAATGGCGTTCATCAGGCATCCTGATGTTCTTGCGCACCTTCGCCTGATTGCTGTTGCAGATAGTTCATGAACAGCGCATCAAAGTTAACCGGCGCAAGGTTCAGCTGCGGGAAGGTGCCGCGTGATACCAGGTTAGTGATGCATTCACGGGCATACGGGAACAGAATGTTCGGGCAGTACGCACCCAGGCAGTGCGCCAGCTGGGTACCTTCGATACCGCCAACGGTAAAGATGCCAGCCTGCTGCACTTCGCACAGGAATGCGGTATCACCTTCAACGGTCGCCGTCACGGTCACGCGCAGCATAACTTCGTAAACGTCTTCTCCCAGCTGGTTGGACGCGGTATCCAGGTCCAGTTTCACTTCCGGCTGCCAGTCCTTCTGGAACACCTGCGGAGCGTTCGGTGCTTCAAAAGAGATATCCTTGGTATAGACACGCTGAATCTGGAACGCCATCTCTGTGCTGTTTTGTTCTGACATAGGTAAACCCTTTATTTATATCCTTAAAAGTGCCTGACGGCCGGTTTTATCGCAGCAGTGGATCGAGCCCGCCACGCGCATCCAGCGCATGTAAGTCATCGCAACCGCCAATGTGCTGCGCATCAATGAAAATCTGCGGCACCGTCGTACGGCCACTACGTTTAATCATCTCTTCCCGTTTTGAAGCGTCACCGTCAATGCGGAACTCTTCGTACGTCACGCCTTTGCTGTCCAGCAGCGCTTTCGCACGGTGGCAGTAAGGGCAGGTGACTTTGGTATAGATTTCAATATTGGCCATGACTGTACCTCTGTTGTTTTATTACTTGCCGCGAACCAGCGGCAGGTTTTCACCACTCCAGCCGGCAACGCCTTCTTTCAGCACGGATACGCGCTCGAAACCGGCTTTATGCAGCGCCGTTGCCGCGTCGTTCGCGGACATACCGCTGGCATCAACAACAATAATGGGGTTGGCTTTGTGCTTCTCAAGCTCGCCCAGGCTACCGTTTTTAATATCGTTCGGCAGCAGGTTGATGGCGCTGGCGATATGGCCCTTGCGGAAGTCGTCACGCTGGCGAATATCAACCACAACGGCGTCTTCTTTGTTGATCAGGTGCGTTGCTTCACCACGGGTGATGGTCTTCACCTTAGAGGTGAGGCCTTTGAATGTGGTGTAAATCACCGCCGCCAGTAACGCAATCCACGCGATACTAAGTATGGGATGACGGCCAACGAATTGCATAATTTCTTGCATGGGGGGTAATGACTCCCGACTAAGTGAAAAAACCAGGTGAGGAGTATACCTGCGCGTTGTGTTAATTACAGCCAAAGAGCGACAGGATATGCATTTTCTGCGGCGCGTTACGAAAAAATACGCTGTCCTTTGTCGGGCACCTTGCCCTGCGGCGCGTTTCTTTGATCTCCTGCGGCTATGCGCCAAAAAGTGCTGTAGTAAAGTTACGCCAATTTTTTCCCTTTTGAGCGCAGAGGTAGTGCAATGTCGGCTTCTAAAAAACCTATGGTGCTGGTGATCCTCGATGGCTACGGCTATCGGGAAGAGCAGCAGGATAACGCAATTTCCCAGGCGAAAACGCCGGTAATGCACCAGCTGTGGGCCGCGCGTCCGCATACGCTGATTGATGCCTCCGGGCTGGAAGTCGGTCTGCCGGACCGTCAGATGGGCAACTCCGAGGTCGGCCACGTTAACCTCGGCGCAGGCCGCATCGTGTATCAGGATTTAACCCGCCTCGATGTTGAAATCAAAGAGGGTACTTTCTTCCGTAATCCGGCGCTGACGGGCGCGGTAGATAGCGCCGTGGCGACGGGTAAAGCCGTTCACATCATGGGCCTGCTCTCTGCTGGAGGCGTTCACAGCCACGAAGACCACATCATGGCGATGGTTGAACTGGCTGCGGAGCGCGGCGCGGAGAAAATCTATCTGCACGCGTTCCTCGACGGGCGTGATACGCCGCCGCGCAGCGCCGCATCGTCGCTTCAGCGCTTTACGGATAAATTCGCACAGCTCGGTAAAGGGCGTATCGCTTCCCTGATCGGTCGCTACTACGCCATGGACCGCGATAACCGCTGGGATCGCGTTGAGCTGGCTTACGATCTGCTGACCCAGGCGAAAGGCGCATTCACCGCAGATAGCGCGATCGAGGCGCTGAATGCTGCCTACGCGCGCGATGAAAACGATGAGTTCGTCAAACCGACGGTGCTGCGCGCTGCAGGCGAATCCGACGCTGCCATGCAGGATGGCGACGTGCTGATTTTCATGAACTTCCGCGCCGACCGCGCACGCCAAATTACCCGCGCGTTTGTGAACGCTGACTTCGATGGCTTTGCGCGTAAAAAAGTAGTGAAGCTGGCGGACTTCGTGATGCTTTCTGAATACGCCGCAGACATCAACGCTTCCTGCGCCTATCCGCCCACCGCGCTGGTCAATACCTTTGGCGAGTGGATGGCGAAACGTAACAAAACCCAGCTGCGTATTTCCGAAACCGAGAAATATGCTCACGTCACCTTCTTCTTTAACGGCGGCGTTGAAGCCTCGTTCCCGGGGGAAGACCGTATCCTGATCCAGTCTCCTGACGTTGCGACCTACGACCTGCAGCCGGAAATGAGTTCGGCCGAACTGACGGAAAAACTGGTTGCCGCTATCAAGGGTGGGAGCTACGACGCCATCATCTGTAACTATCCGAATGGCGATATGGTGGGTCACACCGGCGTGCTGGAGGCAGCGGTAAAAGCAGTAGAGGCGCTGGATGCCTGCATCGCGCAGGTGGTTGATGCTGTCCAGTCGGTTGGTGGGCAGTTACTCATTACCGCCGATCATGGCAACGCCGAGCAGATGCGCGATCCGGCTACCGGCCAGGCGCATACCGCGCACACCAACCTGCCGGTTCCGCTGATCTATGTTGGCAAGAAAGGCGTTCGGGCGGTGGAAGGCGGCAAGCTGTCCGATATCGCACCCACCATGCTGGCCCTGATGGGTGAGGAAATCCCGCAAGAGATGACTGGTAAGGCGCTGTTCATCGTGGAATAATCCCTCGTATGAGGGGAAAGGCGATTTTATCAATAACATGGGCCACGAAAGCGAACCGGTTTTCCGTCAGGCCTCTGATCTACGCCAGCGCACTCAGCGCTGGCGTATTGCTGTGCGCCATTCCCGCCCACGCTGACGATCGCGATCAGCTCAAATCTATTCAGCAGGACATCGCGGAAAAAGAGCGTGCCGTCCGCCAGCAGCAGCAGCAGCGCGGAAAGCTACAGGAACAGCTCAAATCCCAGGACCAGGCTATCGCAGCGGCCAGCCGTCAGCTGCGGGAAACCGAAGCAACGTTGAAACAGCTTAATGCCCAGGTGGCAGAGCTGAATGCCTCGGTCGCGAAGCTTGAGAAGCAAAAAGCCGTGCAGGAGAGTAATCTCGCCGCCCAACTTGATGCCGCGTTTCGTCAGGGCCAGCACACCGGCCTGCAGCTCATCCTCAGCGGTGAAGAGAGCCAGCGCGGCCAACGGTTACAGGCCTATTTCGGTTACCTCAACGAAGCGCGCCAGGAAACCATCGCCCAACTGAAGCAGACGCGTGAAGAAGTGGACGCGCAAAAGCGCGAGCTGGAGGGGAAGCAAACCCAACAGCAAACGCTGCTTTACGAACAAAAAGCGCAGCAGGCAAAGCTTGAGCAGGCGCGGGCCGAGCGCAGAAAAACCCTTTCCAGCCTTGAATCCTCTATTCAGCAGGGCCAGCAACAGCTGAGTGAGCTGCGCGCCAACGAATCGCGTCTGCGGGATCGTATTGCCCGCGCCGAAGCCGCGGCAAAAGCCCGGGCGCAACGCGAAGCGCAGGAAGCGGAGAAAGTACGTAATCGTCAGAAAGAGGCGACGCGTAAAGGCACTACCTATAAGCCAACTGAAAGCGAGCGCTCACTTATGTCGCGCACCGGCGGTCTCGGATCGCCGCGCGGTCAGGCGTACTGGCCCGTCCGGGGGTCATTGCTGCATCGCTATGGCGAACAGCTCCAGGGTGAGCTACGTTGGAAAGGGATTGTGATCGGTGCGTCAGAGGGCACGGAAGTGAAAGCCATTGCTGACGGACGCGTGATCCTCGCCGACTGGCTGCAGGGGTATGGGCTGGTAGTGGTCGTGGAACACGGTAAAGGCGATATGAGCCTCTACGGTTACAACCAGAGTGCGCTGGTCAACGTTGGAACTCAGGTTCGCGCAGGCCAGCCAATCGCGCTTGTCGGTAGCAGCGGTGGACAGGGTAGACCATCACTCTATTTCGAAATCCGTCGTCAGGGACAGGCAGTTAATCCGCAACCATGGCTGGGAAGATAAGTTTTGCCTCATTTTCGTCACCTTTTTGTCGCCGTCGTCAGTTCAGTGCTGCTGATCCCTCCGGTTTTTGCAGGCAAGCTCGCTATCGTTATCGATGATTTCGGCTATCGCCCGCAGAACGAAAATCATATTCTCGCCCTTCCCGCCGCCGTTTCCGTTGCCGTGCTTCCCAATGCGCCCCACGCCCATGAAATGGCGACCAAAGCACACCAGGGCGGACATGAAGTACTCATTCATTTGCCAATGGCACCGCTCAGTAAGCAGCCGCTGGAAAAAGATACCCTGCGCCCGGACATGAGCAGCAACGAAATCGATCGCATCATCAGCGACGCGGTGGCGAAAGTGCCGCATGCCGTGGGGTTGAACAACCATATGGGCAGCGCCATGACGTCCAGCCTGTTTGGGATGCAGAAGGTGATGCAGGGTCTGAGCCGCTATAACCTCTACTTTCTCGACAGCATGACCATCGGCAACAGCCAGTCGATGCGTGCGGCGGCAGGCACCGGCGTAAAGGTCATCAAGCGCAAAGTGTTCCTCGACGATACCCAGAACGAGGCGGATATTCGCGCGCAGTTCAATCGTGCTGTCGCCCTGGCGCGGCGTAACGGTTCGGCCATTGCGATCGGCCACCCTCACCCTTCCACGGTGCGCGTGTTGCAGCAGATGATTTATAACCTGCCGGCTGATATCACGCTGGTCGCGCCGAGCAGTCTGCTGAACGAGCCGCAGGTCGATACCTCCACGCCAAACCAGCAACCGCCGGCGCAGACGCCGCAGCCCACACCGCGCAATCCGTTCAAAGGGGTACAGCTTTGCAAGCCGAAGCAGCCGCTGGAGCCGGTCTATGCCGGACGTTTCTTTGCGGTGTTAAGTGAAAGCATTGGACAGAGTGCGCTGGTGAAATACCTGGAGCACCAGTGGAAAGGCTGGGGTAACAAACAGAGCTAATGCACGTAGCAAAAAAAACGGCCCTGCGGGGCCGTTTGTCGTTTTAGCGTACGCGGATCGGGCGTCGCGCGGTGCGCCGGGCAGCGATACGCTTATCGCGCCAGCTATTGAGACGATATGACCAGAGTACGGCCTGATAACCCAGTTTCAGGCTGCGTACGTTTTTCATCATGCGCTTATACATTCCCGACGAGAAAATATCGGCAATAATAACCTGTTTGATGTCTGGATCCTTTTCTTTGCGCACCGCGTGGCAAACGCGCAGTGCCTCGCGAGTAACCTGCTCGCGGAACTCTGGATAAATGGGGATATTAGCGGCGAAATCATTATTCAGCTTATCTAACAGGCGGGTGATTTTAATATAGTGACGCTGATAATGTGCGTTCTTCGCGCCCTGACGCTTTAAACGACTAACGGACTGATTATGGAGGAAATATTTATAATACGCCTCCTGGGTATAACGCGCGCGACGGGCGTTAAACATAAATTCTGTCGTCCAGACAATATCCTGATGGTGCAGGCCGGGAACGAATTTCAGATTCAGCTCACGAATAAGGCTCAGGCGATAAACCCCCATCCATACCACATGCGTCCAGCGGCGCGTCGCCAGCGCTTTACGCAGCCACTCCGGCCCGGTCAGTACGCCAGTGGACGTAAGACGGTCTGTAGGGATTGAGAGCCAGGTATGACCGGAAGTGCGATCGCTCCAGTCGGCATTGCACTGCGCTACATCGAGATCGTCTTGCAGCGCCATGCCCATCAGAGTTTCATACATGCGCGGATAGAGCAGATCGTCGGCGTCGACAAAGGCCACGTATTCTCCGGTCGCTACGTCCAGCCCACGGTTGCGGGCGACCGATGCACCGGCATTCGCCTGGTGGAGCACGCGGATATTCGGATGAGCGTCGGCGTAAGCCTGCGCTATTTCGGCTGAATTATCGGTCGATCCGTCGTTTACGATGATGATTTCAAGCGCCGTCCAGGTTTGCGCAAGCAAAGAATCCATGCAGGCCGGGAAGTGTTCCGCAGCGTTGTACAGTGGAATAATGACACTGAGTTTCGGGCTATCATTCATAAATATTTATTATCCGGTTTTACCAGTTTGATGACGTTATGTTTTATCTGCTTAACCTTAGAGAATTATTAAGTGAGAAAGTTTTGTCGTCTGAGGATTTATTTCTCACGCAAGGCTCCGCATTAATTAAATAACGCCCACTAATAATTAAAACCTGCTGATGACATCACGCGTTATGACTCATCATAAAGCCTGCCGGAAGGCCTCTCCATCAGAGTAAAGCGCAATTAAGTAGTATTTATGACATTGACAATAATTTACGAATTACTCCTCGAAATTAAGATTACTCTTTTTTATTTAATTATCAGAAAAGCCCTGGAATAATTGCATAAACTATTCGAGATAAATTCGAGATAAAATGCTGTGCTAACTCGTTAATACAAACAGCAAAAGGGCCGAAAGCCGGCCCTTTTTGTTAATTCCAGTTAAGAATAACTTTCCCAGACTGGCCCGAGCGCATGGCATCGAACCCCTTCTGGAAGTCATCAATCGGGAAGTGGTGCGTGATTAGCGGCGTCAGATCCAACCCGGACTGAATAAGCGCAGCCATTTTGTACCAGGTTTCAAACATCTCGCGGCCATAAATCCCTTTGATAAACAGCCCCTTGAAGATGACTTTATTCCAGTCAATGGCCATATCCGACGGCGGAATACCCAGCAGCGCGATACGCCCGCCGTGGTTCATGGTATCCAGCATGGTGCGGAACGCCGGCGGCGCGCCGGACATCTCCAGCCCAACGTCAAAGCCTTCGGTCATGCCCAGCTCGTTCATCACATCATGCAGATTTTCATGCGCCACGTTAACCGCACGGGTGACGCCCATTTTACGCGCCAGTTCAAGGCGGTATTCGTTGACGTCAGTGATCACCACATTACGCGCGCCGACGTGTTTTGCCACCGCCGCCGCCATAATGCCAATTGGGCCTGCACCCGCCACCAGCACGTCTTCCCCGACCAGGTCGAAGGAGAGCGCGGTATGTACCGCATTGCCGAACGGGTCAAAAATCGCAGCCAGATCGTCGGAAATATTGTCAGGAATTTTGAAGGCGTTGAACGCCGGGATCACCAGATATTCGGCAAAGCTGCCCGGACGGTTAACACCCACGCCCACGGTGTTGCGGCACAGGTGAGTACGTCCGCCGCGGCAGTTGCGACAGTGGCCGCAGGTGATATGGCCTTCACCGGAAACGCGATCGCCAATGGCAAAGCCTTTCACTTCCTGACCAATGCCGACCACTTCGCCCACGTATTCGTGTCCGACCACCATCGGCACCGGAATGGTTTTCTGAGACCATTCATCCCAGTTATAGATATGCACATCCGTGCCGCAGATGGCGGACTTGCGGATTTTAATCAGCAGATCGTTATGCCCGACTTCCGGTTTCGGCGCATCGGTCATCCAGATGCCTTCTTCCGCTTTCAGTTTCGCTAATGCTTTCATTCCACGCCCTCAGGCAATCACATTTAACTGTTTACCGATGCGGATAAACGCATCGACTGCACGTTCAATCTGTTCAGGCGTATGCGCTGCCGACATCTGGGTGCGAATACGCGCCTGGCCTTTCGGCACCACCGGGTAGAAGAACCCGGTAACGTAAATTCCCTCTTTCTGCAACTCGCGCGCAAACTGCTGCGCGACGGCGGCATCCCCCAGCATCACCGGAATAATGGCGTGATCGGCACCGGCGAGCGTAAAACCTGCGGCTGACATTTTTTCACGGAACAGGCGCGCGTTATCCCACAGGCGGGTGCGCAGTTCCGCGCCGGACGCCAGCATCTCCAGCACCTTGATAGACGCGGCGACGATGGCCGGTGCCAGCGAGTTAGAGAAGAGATACGGACGCGAGCGCTGACGCAGCCACTCCACCACCTCTTTACGCCCGGCGGTGTAGCCGCCAGACGCCCCGCCCAGCGCTTTACCGAGCGTACCGGTGATAATATCGACCCGGCCCATCACCTCGCAGTATTCATGGGTGCCGCGACCGTTTTCACCCACGAAGCCCACGGCGTGTGAGTCATCGACCATCACCAGCGCATCGTACTGGTCCGCCAGATCGCAGACGCCTTTCAGGTTGGCGATCACGCCATCCATCGAGAACACGCCGTCGGTAGCGATCATCACGTGACGCGCACCGGCTTCACGAGCTTCTTTCAGACGCGCTTCCAGCTCCTGCATATCGTTGTTGGCATAGCGATAACGCTTCGCCTTACACAGGCGCACGCCGTCAATGATCGAGGCATGGTTCAGGGCATCGGAGATAATGGCATCTTCCGGGCCGAGCAGAGTCTCAAACAGCCCGCCATTTGCATCGAAGCACGAGGAGTAGAGAATTGCGTCTTCCATGCCGAGAAACTCAGCCAGCTTCTGTTCCAGCTGCTTGTGGCTGTCCTGGGTGCCGCAGATAAAGCGCACGGAGGCCATGCCAAAACCGTGGCTGTCCATCCCTGCTTTCGCCGCGGCGATCAGCTCCGGATGGTTCGCCAGACCGAGATAGTTATTGGCGCAGAAATTGATAACGTGGCTGCCATCCGCCACCGTGATGTCGGCCTGCTGCGCCGATGTGATAATGCGCTCTTCTTTAAACAACCCTTCCGCCCTTGCAGTATCAAGGTCGGCAGACAACTGTTGGTAAAAATCCCCTCGCATTGCGATTCTCCAGACTGGCAAATTTCGGCACGTATTATTACCTGAAGGTAGAACCTGATACGAGATGACGATTCACAGATTCTCGTTTTTGCAGCATAAATCACGAGGCAAAGGAACCTGCCTGACATTGTGAGGGTCAATAAAACAGGGAAATGGTATGATAAGAAACAGTAGTGCCTGAGATCGTCTCAGGTCGTCATGTATTGAAGGTTACGCTTATGATCATTGTTACCGGCGGTGCCGGCTTCATCGGCAGCAACATTGTTAAGTCTCTGAATGATATGGGTATCACCGACATTCTGGTGGTAGACAACCTCAAAGACGGCACCAAATTCGTCAACCTGGTGGATTTAAATATTGCTGATTACATGGATAAAGAAGATTTCTTAATTCAGGTAATGGCGGGTGAAGAGTTTGGCGACATCGAAGCGATCTTCCATGAAGGTGCCTGCTCGTCCACCACCGAGTGGGACGGCAAGTACATGATGGATAACAACTATCAGTACTCCAAAGAGGTGCTGCACTACTGTCTGGAGCGTGAAATTCCGTTCCTTTACGCTTCTTCAGCGGCAACCTACGGCGGCCGCACCAGCGACTTTATCGAATCCCGCGAATATGAGCAGCCGCTCAATGTTTACGGCTACTCCAAGTTCCTGTTTGACGAGTACGTGCGCCAGATCCTGCCGGAAGCCAATTCCCAGATCGTCGGCTTCCGCTACTTTAACGTCTACGGGCCGCGCGAAGGCCACAAAGGCAGCATGGCGAGCGTCGCGTTCCACCTCAACACCCAGCTGAATAATGGCGAAAGCCCGAAACTGTTTGAAGGCAGCGACGGCTTTAAGCGCGACTTCATCTATGTCGGCGATGTGGCGGCGGTAAACCTGTGGTTCTGGCAGAACGGCGTATCCGGCATCTTCAACTGCGGTACCGGTCGCGCCGAGTCCTTCCAGGCGGTCGCAGACGCCGCGCTGGCCTTCCACCAGAAAGGCACCCTCGAATACATTCCGTTCCCGGAAAAACTGAAAGGCCGCTATCAGGCGTTCACCCAGGCAGATACCACGAAACTGCGCGCGGCGGGTTACGATAAGCCGTTTAAAACCGTCGCCGAAGGCGTGGCGGAGTACATGGCCTGGCTGAACCGTGACGCGTAAGCACAGCGCATGAAGATTCTGGTGATTGGCCCGTCATGGGTGGGCGACATGATGATGTCGCAAAGTCTCTATCGCACGCTCCGGGCGCGCTTTCCTCAGGCCGTGATTGACGTAATGGCACCCGCGTGGTGCCGTCCGCTGCTGGCGCGTATGCCGGAAGTGAACGAGGCGATCCCAATGCCGCTGGGCCACGGAGCGCTGGCGCTCGGCGAGCGTCGCCGTCTCGGCCGCAGCCTGCGCGATCGTCACTATGACCGCGCGTATGTGCTACCCGGCTCGTTCAAATCTGCGTTAATTCCCTTCTTCGCCGGGATCCCGGTGCGCACCGGCTGGCGCGGCGAGATGCGTTATGGCCTGCTCAACGATGCGCGAACGCTGGATAAACAGGCCTGGCCGCTGATGGTTGAGCGCTATGTGGCGCTGGCGTATGACAAAGGGGTAATGCAGAGCGCGAAAGATCTGCCGCAGCCGCTGCTGTGGCCGAAACTGCAGGTCAGCGCGGATGAGTGCGTCCAGATGCGTAAAACCTTTGGGCTTTCCGACGAACGCCGCCTGATCGGCTTCTGCCCTGGCGCAGAGTTCGGTCCGGCAAAACGCTGGCCACACTATCATTACGCCGCCCTGGCCGCTGAACTTATTGATGAAGGCTATCAGGTTGTGCTGTTCGGCTCGGCGAAAGATCACGATGCCGGCAACGAAATCCTCGCCGCGCTGACCACAGAGCAGCAGGCGTGGTGCCGCAATCTGGCAGGGGAAACCGCGCTGGAGCAGGCTGTCGTGCTGATCGCCGCCTGCGACGCAATGGTCACCAACGATTCCGGCCTGATGCACGTTGCCGCTGCGCTGGAGCGCCCGCTGGTCGCCCTTTACGGGCCAAGCAGCCCGGACTTTACGCCGCCGCTGTCGCATAAAGCGCGCGTCATCCGCCTGATTACCGGCTATCACAAGGTGCGTAAAGGCGATGCCGCCGAAGGCTATCACCAGAGTCTTATCGACATTACTCCGCAGCGCGTTCTGGAAGAACTGCATCCGTTGCTGCTTGAGCAGGAAGCGTAAACGATGCGGGTATTGATTGTTAAAACGTCGTCGATGGGCGATGTACTCCATACGCTGCCCGCGCTCACCGATGCCATGCAGGCGATCCCGGGGATTCGTTTTGACTGGGTGGTTGAAGAGGGGTTTGCGCAGATCCCATCATGGCATCCGGCGGTCGAACGCGTGCTGCCAGTGGCGATACGCCGCTGGCGTAAAGCGTGGTTCTCCGCGCCGGTAAAGGCAGAGCGTCAGGCGTTTCGCGCCGCGTTGCGCACGGTGAAGTATGATGCGGTGATTGATGCCCAGGGGCTGGTGAAAAGCGCTGCGCTGGTAACGCGACTGGCAGAGGGCGTAAAGCATGGTATGGACTGGCACAGCGCGCGCGAGCCGCTGGCCAGCCTGTTTTATAATCGCCGCCACGCCATTCCCAAAGCGCAGCACGCCGTGGAACGCACCCGTGAGCTGTTTGCCAGAAGCCTCGGCTATGCTCGTCCTGACGCGCAGGGAGATTACGCTATCGCTCAGCATTTCCTGAACGCTGCCGATGATAACGGCGTGCCCTATGCCGTATTCCTGCATGCCACCACACGGGATGACAAGCACTGGCCGGAAGCGCACTGGCGTGAGCTTATCGCGCTGCTCGCTGACAGCGGTTTGCGCATCAAGTTGCCCTGGGGCGCACCTCATGAAGAAGCGCGCGCCCGGCGGCTGGCTGAAGGGTTTGAATATGTGGATGTCCTGCCGCGCATGAGCCTTGAACAGGTAGCCCGCGTGCTGGCAGGCGCAAAATTCGTGGTCTCGGTTGATACCGGCTTAAGCCATCTGACGGCTGCCCTGGATCGTCCGAATATCACGCTCTATGGCCCGACGGATCCGGGTTTGATTGGCGGTTACGGGAAGAACCAGGTTGCGTGTTGTTCACCGTCAAAACAACTGGCAGATCTTCACGCCAGTACTGTTTTAGAAGCTCTGAATAGCAATACATTAAGATGATGCACTTGAAGTCGTTTGGAGAAAGAATGGTTTTAGATCAATTGAGCCAGCAGCGGGAGCAGAACTGGCAGTCATTGTGGAACCGGGGATTAGTTAGCCTTTATATTATTTTATATTTTTTAGACGGCGTGACGCGTTATAAGCATATTGTATCGGCATTGCTTTATATTACAGCAATCACCTATATCGTGAAGCATCGCGGCGCCATTATAAATCTGTTCAAAAATAACCTTACCACAGCACTGTTAATCTTTCTGGCAGCGATAATTTATTCCATTATTATTTCTATTGATCCCAGCTATAGTATTGATAAAGCAGCAAATTCAGTTTTTGAAAAACTGGTAGTTATCGCGCTCATCATCCCGATTGTGCTATTCAATGAATCTAAAGACGATGTAGCCAGAACCTTTATCTATGCGCTCATTATTGCAATAATCCCTCTGGCTATCGCTGATCTTTTTCAGTATGTCGACGAATATCATCGCGGCATTATGCCTTTTACCCAGTTCGAGCATAAATATAAATCGGATGCGCTGATTTTTATGTCCCCTGCTCTGCTTTATCTCTGGACGCTGAAGGGATACCGTAACAAAGTAATATTTTTCGCGCTGGGTATAATCACTGCGTTGATGATTATCGGCACTATGCAACGTGGCACCTGGCTGGCGATCCTCGTCATGTCAGTAGTTTGGGCAGCCGTTAAACGTGAATGGAAGCTGCCAGCACTGGCGCTTGCGGCCGTGGCTCTCTTTTTTACAGCCTCCCACCATTACGATCCGGGTCATTTTGCAAAGCTTTTCAATAAAATGCAGCAAACCTCCAGCAGTGGCCGCTATGGAAATGGTACTCAGGGCTCTGCGGTTGATTTGATCATGGAGAATCCGGTGAAGGGTTACGGATTTGGGGATGACATCTTCTACCGCGTTTACAATGAGCGCATCAAAGATTACCCACAGTGGATATTTAAGAAAGCTATTGGGCCGCATAACCTGACGCTAGCTACGTGGTACGCCGCCGGTATATTTGGGCTGGTTGCTCTATGGTATCTGTTAATTTCACTGGGCCGTGAAGCCGTTCGCGGTTATAAGCGCTCAGATGAGGTTATACGCAATGCCTGGCTAACGCTTGGGCTGATCCTGTTAGGGAATCTTATTGTGCGCGGCGCTTTTGAAACAGTAAATATATCCAACCTTGGTGTATTACTGGGTATTGCGCTGGCGCTGCGAGCAAAGCAAAAACAGGTCTGATAAGCGTGCGGTTGCATTAACGCAACCGCAGCTTTCTTCAGGCAGGAATATAACCTGATAACACATCCGGGGTTATATGCGGAATGATGCGGTAATCCACTGCCGTATCTTCCGACAAGTTATATACGTTCAAATCTCCAACCACTTCCTGCGCAAACGCGAAAAACGGCAGAATCTTCCCTAAATCTTTACTCAGCTCCGAAGGCATCGGGTTATTACTTTCATCATAAAAGCGTGTGCAGGCCCCGGTAAGATCGAGCCCGGAGAAAACAATACGCTCATAATGCAGTGAATAGGCAATTTGCAGCGCGGTAAAGGCAATAGTATGGCAGGAGCAGTACCCATCGCTAATACGAGTACTAAAGCCCACCAGCCGCTTGCGTTTAGAAAGCGGTACGCGTACATGAATATGCGGATTGCGTGACGCCTGCCAGTGCAGACTCAGCTTTTTAAATACGCCGCCCTTTTCACGTTTGTATAACGGTCGAATAATAAAGCAGTGCTGCTCCAGATAGCGTTTATCTTCTTCAGAAGCATCTTCGTAGACATCGCGGTTGACGATAGTAAAGCGACTGCTTTTTGAAAATTCGTAAAAGTCATCGCGACGCTGGATCAGGAAGCGTGAGTCGGTAAGCACGTAAATAAAGGGGGCAACCCCGTTATCCAGCAAGTAGCGGGCAGAGCCATTTACAGTGATGACATCATTCGCTTTGAGCACCGACAGCGGCGTTTTTAATGATGTTGGTCCGGAAAGAAAAATGATGGCATCGGGGGACGTTTTTTGCCCGATGAGCGTCCCGATCTCCGCCTCAGTAATGTAAATAGTGTTCTCTGCCATACTTATTCATTACCCTGGTTACGATTATTTGCTGAGCTTCAGGCGCTGCTTGATGCGCTTGATCTTCAGGCGCATGCGCTTTTTATACACCACGGAATAGTAACCGAGGTCTTTGAGTTCATTCTCAATGCCCAGGTGACGCTCCATATCGATGCGGTCTTTTGCCTTACGATTGGCGTTCGGGGTTTTACCGGAAAGATCGATAATGCGGATCCCGTCGGCCGACAGAATAAAATTGCCCTTGTGGGGGTCGCCGGAAATCATATTATGCTGATGCAACTGCTGCATTTTATCCGCAATTTCAGCACGCACGTCGTCATTAAGCTCATCCAGATCGCCTAACTCAACCCCTTCGACGTACTCGATAATCATCACGAACAAACTGGCATAGTTAAAAATTTTACGCTCGGCCAGTAGATAGAAATCGTTCGGGAAACGCAGCCCTTCACTAATCACGCGGTCGGTTTGTTTTAACAGCGTGTAGTAGTAATCACCCTTAACGAACGACTTGGCCACGCGCTCAAATTTTTTATCTTTTGGCGCGAATACCTTCAGAACGTACTTACCGCGTGGGGTATCTATCAGCACGACTTTAGTGTCTTCGATGCTTCTGAACACCTTGAGGATATTGAGGCGATACTGCAAAAAGTCATTAAAGATGCCTTTGAAAAAGGCATCGTTATCTTTGACGTAGACGACAAAATCTTTGGTTTTAGTTTTATAAATCATGAATTGCCCTGCGGCTGATGCCCCCGACCTATTTCACTTTATGCATGAAATAGTTGAGATAGCCGGACACACCAGCGAGATATTTTTTCTGTTTAAAGTAATGTTTAGCAGCATAGCGCCACTGATTAGCATTTGCCGGGCTGAGCAGTGCATCGCGCTGCCACGGCGAGTGCTGCTTCGCGTTTAAAAACGCGTGGGAAACCGGATAAGTTGCCCAGACGTGCCAGGGTTTAGTTGGCCCGATGTAATGAATAAATACCGTGGAATCATCAACCGGATTAACCACCTGCTCTTTCAGTTCATAGTTGATGCTGAACTGCGTATTGAATTTTTTATCTACGTAGCGGGCTTTCCCTACCAGTAGCATATTCAGCACGTCCTGATCGAGGTGGGTAATTTTACTCACCACGGCCGGGTCACGTAACATGTTGATAGCCTTAGTGGAAATACCTTCTTCGGCCCATTTCTCGATATTCATCAGCAAAAAACCGGCATTGAAATAGCCGTTTTTCAGTCCAGGCGTATCAAGGCTGACGGCGCGTTTTTGCCACCAGTTGGTATTCCCTTCTACGACCACCGCGGCAATTTCCTCGTCGGTAAAACGCAGATCAACCAGCTCCTGAATGCTGCCCTGGCAGGCAATGTCCGCGTCAAGATAAAGCACTTTTTCGGTTTTACCCGCAAAGTGGTCAGCAATAATGAAACGGAAATAGGTCGCGTAGGTCCAGTTTCGGGTGCTTGGCAGCGATTTAAGCTTCTCGCAGTCAATCATGCTGACCACAATGCGCGTGCCGTACTGTTTTGCTAACGCCTCGAAGCGGCTGCGATCTTCATCGCTGAAAAAATCAGTGAAAACGTGAAACTCAAGCGGCACGCCGGGGTTTGTCAGCAGGATAGAGGCAATGGATATCCCGCAACCATAGAGAAAGTTTTTATCGATGCCGTAAGCAATGATAAAAGGTTCAGCCGTGCAATCGCCGGTATAGTTAAAATCCATTACCGACTTAATCACATTGCTGTCATTGAAATATTGCTGGCTCATTGAACACTCTTCTCGGTGGCGTGATGCAGGATAGCTTTTATCTTTTCAAAGTAGACGTCAGTATAAAAGCGATGAATGGATTGCTGGATAGCGACCGGATCCACCTCAGGCGGGGCGCTAATAAACTGCTGCAGCACAGCGGTCAACGCCGAGACATCGCCTGGCGGATAGAGACGGCCGTTTTGGCTGTCACTAATCATATCTGCCGGGCCAGACATACAATCCGAGCTGATACAGTAAATGCCCCAGGACATCGCCTCCAGCAGCGTCATTGGAAACCCTTCGAATGATGACGTTAGCAGCAGCGCCGATACCGTTTTGATCTCATTGCGCACCAGTGCCCACGGATCTGCCTGCCAGCCATGCCAGGTTATGCGCTCATCGATTCCTTTCTCGCGGCCGTAGCGCTGGCACTGTGCAAAATCGGAGCCGTCACCAATGACGTGTAATTTCCACGGCCCTTCCAGCACGGCCATACCATCAAGCAGATCTTTAATCCGCTTCTGCCCTTCAAACTTCATGCGCCCCACATACAGGAACGTCGGCACGTCACCCGGGGCCGGCATTGGGATGATGGTGTCTTTGGGGGCGACCGGATTAAAAATGACGTTGATACGGGATTCCGGTACGCCGCGGGCCATCATCTGCTGCTTGATGCCGCTGCTGATCGCCAGGTGATAATCGGCCCAGGTGACATATTCAGCATGCTTCTTATGATCAAGCGAGAAGTGCGGCCAGGCAAAAATGGGGAACGTCAGCCCGCTTTTAATGCGCGCGCGGTTCGCCAGCAGGCAAGAGATGACATCAATACAGATAACCACATCCGGCTGTTCATGCTGCAGCCAGCGAGCGAAAGCACGGATATGTTTAGCCCGACGCAAAAAGCCGAGCTTATTACTGGAAAAAGAGTAGGCCGCATCGATGCCGTTCAGCCAGCCTTTATCCATCTGGTCTTTGCGGCAGAAAAAGAACATCTTGCTCATTACCGACGGCGTATCTGCCCGAAACGCCTGAATGACGTTTCCGATTACCGTCTCCATGCCGCCAAAACCAGACACCGCCTCGCCGACAAACGCTATTTTCTTCATCCTCGACTCTCGCTTCACAACTTACGACGCACGGTGCGCTCGCGAATACGTTCCGCTTTGGCTTCCGCTTTAGCAAAGAACGTCCCTTCCTGCGCCAGAATGGTGCGCAGCGGCTGCTGGAAATAGATCCGCAGGAAGCGGTAGATATCGCGCTGCGTCAGGCCGATATTCAGTGAGGAGAAGTACAGCCCAATCAAGTCTTTATCGCGCCAGCGCTGCGGTACATGCTGACGGATCTGTGCACGGTGCAGGTCAATCACAGAAATTTTCAGCATCGACTCGTCACCCTCGAACGGCAGGTGCAGCAGGAAATGGCAGAGGTAGCAGTCGCGATGGTTTACGCCGCCGCGGTGCATCTCACGCACCATGGTCGCCACGCGGCGAATGATCATGCGTTTAAGCGCCGGTTCCGGAGGCGTTATTGCCCAGTCGGCGCAGTAATCTTCCAGGCTGATGGTCGGCGCCAAATCTTCGGTGATGATAAATGACGTACGGCGAATCGGGTTCCAGCCTTTCTCACCGAAGCCGATACCGGTCATGGTATCCACGCCCAGCGCTTTCAGTCGGTGAATGGCATTCCACTCGCGATCGGCACCCAGCACCGGCATACGCAGCGACAGCAGGTTTTTCACCACTTCTTTCAGCGTGGTGCCGTAGTGCAGTTTCAGGAAATAGCCTTTGCCATCCACTTCAAAACGCAGCGTGCGGCGGGTCTCCAGCGCGCGAAATACGTCGCCGTGCAGTTTTTCCACTTCCGCAAACGCGTCTTTTCCACGCCAGCGCGTGGCGAGTGGCTCTTTCAGTTCAACCATGGGTGCCACCTAAAATAATATCGGCTGCCTTTTCCGGCAGGCTGTAGAGATCTTCGCGGTCAGCATAGTGACGTGCCAGCGTTCCCCATTCCTTGAGCTGCGCTGAGTGGCAGCCAGCCAGCGTCGCGTTGAGCGTCTGCTGATTGTACGGTTCAGGGATGACCACGCCTGCGCCTGACCGGGCAATGTGCGGCGCGTAACCGCAGACGTCCGTGGTAATCACCGGCAAACCAGCGGTTAATGCCTCCAGCAGCACAATGCCGGCGGCTTCCTGATATGCCGGATGCATCAGCACGTCTGCCGCAGCCATTAACTCGGCGACGTCGTTGCGACCTTTAAAAAACTGCACCTGTTTACCGATGCCGCGCTTTTCCGCCAGCGCGGCGAAGCGGCCCGGTTTGTCCTGCCCAACGACCAGCAGCACGCTACGGTTCCGCTGCTCAACCGGCAGCGCTGCCATCGCTTCAATCGTGCGGTCAACGCCTTTACGGCTGAAGTCCGAGCCGACCTGCAGTATAAAAAAGGCGTCCTGGGAAATGCCATTTTTCTCGCGATAGATGCGGCGGCTGTCGGGGATCTGCTGATCGTATTTGCGGTCCGGGTAAATGCCCGGCGGCAAAATATGAAAGCGCTCCGGCTCGGTATGATAATGCTTCTGGAAATCAGCAATCTGCCGGTCGGTCAGCATCAGAAGTTGTGTTTTTGCCCCTTTCTCGAAGGTGGCGCGCTCAAAGGCAGCAAAATGTTTGTAGCGTGATGTCAGGCGATAAAAGAAGCCCTTCTCTTTCGCCACTTTTTCGGCATAGCAGACGTCGGCAGCATAGTAGACGTCGAGGCCGGGCATTTTGTTGAAGCCCACTACGCGCGCGACCGGATGCGATTTCATGTGCGCCTGCACCTGTGCGTAATACTCGGCGTTGCGTCCGTGATTGGTGCGGGACTTCACCGGCAGCAGGATCAGCTCAAACTCGGCCGGGCATTCGCCCTCCCAGGACTGGGCATAGACCCGCACCTGGTGCCCGCGTGCCGCGATGGTGCGCGCCACGCGCATAAAGTCGCGCTGCAAGCCGCCGAAGGGGAAGTATTTAAACAGGCAAAAGGCAATAATCATGATGCGTTGCCCTGTGCAGAACCGATCGGCGCAAACGTATCGGGTAACAGCGTTTCGGTTGCCTGGATCACGTCGGCTGCCGGAATGACGGACAGATACTTTTTATTACGGTCGAGCTCAGCGCGTTTCGGCATCGCCTGATAATTCCCGGCCCAGAACTGGATGGCATTATCGCTCCAGGGCCGCCAGAACACATGGTCAGTGGCGCCGAACAGACAAATAATCGGCGTTTTCACCGCGGCGGCAATGTGCATTGGCGCTGAATCGACACCGATAAACAGCGCGGCACGATCGATAAGCGCAGCGAGCTGCGGGAAGCTGGTTTTGCCTGCAAGTTCCGTCACGGGCGCGGTCTGACACTGACGAGCAATGTTATTCACGCAGGCTAAGTCGTCTGCGCCAGGACCGGAAGTCAGCACCACTTCATAACCCCGCGCGTGCAGAGCATCGATCACCTGAGCAAATTTGTCATCGTCCCAGCACTTAAACAGCTGGCGAGCCGTCGGCTGGATCACTACGTAGTGTTCACCCACCTCTAGCGCATCCAGCCGGGCACGCATGGTTTCCCAATGCTCGGGGCGATAGCTCATGGTGGTGTCAGTGTAAAAGTCGTTGATGCCCAGCGGACGCAGCACTGACAGGTTACGCTCGACCACATGATCGCCCGTATAGGGTGCCAGATGGGTGAAGCTGTTTTTCCAGAAGCGCGACTGACGTTGGGCAAAATCCTGCGTGATTTTAGTTTCAGCCTGCAGGCCTCGCACCAGCAGCGCGACAATCCACTGGTCAGTCAGGTTAACGACCAGATCGTAATGGCTGGCCCGTAACGTCTTCAGCAGATGCACAAAATTGGCGATTTTCGCCCGCGTTCCGGTGCCGCGATTCTTGATCCCGTGGAGCGCATTGATCTCCGGGTTTTCAGAAAGAATGGGCATCGTATCCTGATACAACAACACATCTACTTTCGCATCGGGGTAGCGCTGTTTAAGCGTGCTGATCACCGGCGTGGTCAGCAACATATCCCCATGAAAGCGCATTTTGATGACGAGAATTCGTTTAAATTGCTTATTCACAATCAGCTCTTGGTTGTTCATATCCGGTGCACGGAAACAGGCGTGGCGGTGGCAGCAGGCGCGCTGGCACCTTAATAAATATTGTCTACGATTGTACCATCAGTTGCCCGACAATCCGAATTGAATGCTTTTCGGCGCTTATGCAAAACTTCCGATCTATCATGTGTTTAGCTACGGTTTATTTTTACTGTTCTTAAGCTCTATCTGCAGACGAAATCTACTGTGAGTTGAATTTCTAAAAATTACCCATAAAAATCAATAGATAACGTTTAAATACAACAGGTTACATCATATACCTGACCCTACGCCCTTCAAGTCAGGTAAAAGTAATGGTAAAGCCCCTGCTAAATACATAGAATCCTTTCACATTCATAACCAGTCCCTATGCCCATGCTGCAATCGCTTTACACCGCACTGCTCTATCTCATTCAGCCTGTTATCTGGATACGGCTCTGGGTGCGTGGTCGTAAAGCACCGGCATACCGCAAACGCTGGGGCGAACGTTACGGATACTATCCGGCATCGCTGAAACTTAAAGCGGGCGGGATAATGCTGCACTCTGTGTCGGTGGGCGAGACGCTCGCTGCCATCCCGCTGGTACGCGCCCTGCGTCATCGCTACCCTTCATTGCCGATTACCGTGACCACCATGACGCCAACCGGGTCAGAGCGCGTGATGTCAGCTTTCGGCAGCGATGTTCAGCACGTTTATCTGCCCTACGATCTGCCCGATGCGCTGGCTCGTTTCCTCGATAAAATCGATCCGAAACTGGTGTTGATTATGGAAACCGAGCTGTGGCCCAACCTTGTTGCCGCCCTGCATCAGCGTCGTATCCCCCTGGTTATTGCCAATGCACGTCTTTCCGCGCGTTCCGCCGCAGGTTACGCCAAATTAGGCAAATTTGTGCGTACGCTGCTGCGCCGTATCACGCTGATTGCCGCGCAGAATGAAGAGGACGGGGAGCGTTTCATCGTTCTCGGCGCACAACGCGCACAGCTTACGGTCACCGGCAGTCTGAAGTTTGATATTTCCGTGACGCCGCAGCTGGCATCCAAAGCGTTAACGCTGCGTCGCCAGTGGGCACCGCACCGCCCGGTGTGGATTGCAACCAGCACCCACGAAGGTGAAGAGAGTATTGTGGTGGCTGCGCATCAGGCGCTGCTGAAAGAATTTCCTGAACTGCTGCTGATTCTGGTGCCGCGTCATCCGGAACGTTTCCCGGATGCCATTAATCTGGTGCGCGATGCCGGGCTCAGCTATACCACCCGCTCATCCGGTGAAGTGCCGTCTGGCAGTACGCAGGTGGTGGTTGGCGATACGATGGGCGAACTGATGCTGCTGTACGGCATTGCCGATCTGGCGTTTGTCGGCGGCTCGCTGGTCGAACGCGGCGGTCATAATCCGCTTGAACCGGCTGCACACGCTATTCCCGTGCTGATGGGTCCGCACACGTTTAACTTCAAAGATATTTGTGCGCGCCTCGATGAAGCTAACGGGCTGATTACGGTAACGGACGAAGCCTCGCTGGTGAAAGCGGTGGCATCGCTGCTCAACGACGAAGATTATCGCAACTATCATGGTCGCCACGCCGTCGAGGTGCTATATCAGAATCAGGGCGCGCTGCAGCGTCTGCTCCAGTTGCTTGAGCCTTATCTTCCACCGAAGACGCACTGAGGTACGCCATGCACAGACGCGCCATCTACCCGGGAACCTTTGATCCCATCACCAACGGACATCTGGATATCATCACCCGCGCAGCGGAAATGTTTGATACGGTGATCATGGCGATTGCCGCCAGCCCGAGTAAAAAGCCGATGTTCAGCCTGGAAGAACGCGTTGCGCTGTCGCAGGCCGCCACTGCGCATCTGCCTCAGGTCGAGGTGGTCGGCTTCAGCGATCTGATGGCAAACTTTGCCCGTACTCAAAACGCCAGCATTCTTATCCGCGGTCTGCGGGCGGTAGCGGATTTCGAATATGAAATGCAGCTCGCGCACATGAACCGCCATTTAATGCCGGAGCTGGAAAGCGTATTCCTGATGCCGTCGAAAGAGTGGTCGTTTATTTCATCGAGCCTGGTAAAAGAAGTCGCGCGTCATCAGGGCGATGTCGCGCATTTTCTTCCGGCACAGGTTCACCGGGCGCTGCTGGAAAAGCTCCAGTAATCAGCGCTGGCAGCGGCGGCAATAGTAGGTGCTGCGCTGCCCGTGTTTACTTGCCACTACCGGCGTCGCACACACCCGGCACGGCTCCCCTTCCCGTCCATACACCTGCAGCTGCTGGGCGAAATAACCCGGCTTCCCATCGCTCTGGAGAAAATCGCGCAGCGTAGTGCCGCCCTGCTCGATGGAGCGGATCAGTACCGCTTTGATCGCCTGTACCAGCAGTTCACACTCCGCCGCAGACAGCGATGAGGCCAGCCGGTCAGGATGGATACCGGCCGCAAACAGCGATTCGCTGGCATAGATATTCCCCACCCCAACCACCAGCTTGTTATCCATCAGCCAGGGTTTAATCGCCGTTTTCTTTTTCGCATTTTTCTGGTGCAGGTAGTCGCCGGTAAACGCTTCGCTCAGCGGCTCCGGCCCCAGGTGCGCCAGGACATTATGACCTTCCAGCTCACGGGTCCAGAGCCAGGCGCCAAAGCGGCGTGGATCGGTATAGCGCAGCACTTTGCCGTTACTCATCACCAAATCCACATGGTCGTGCTTCTGCGCCGGCATCTCTTCCGGCAGCACGCGCAGGCTGCCCGACATGCCAAGGTGGATAATAATCCAGCCGTCCGGCAGCTCCAGCAGAAGATATTTGGCGCGCCGTTGCACGCTGAGTACCGGCTTATCACTCAGGGCATGAATTTCATCAGATACCGGCCAGCGCAGGCGGCCGTTGCGTACCACAGCGTGAAGAATGGTTTCGCCAACCAGGTGCGGCTCAATACCGCGACGACTGGTCTCCACCTCAGGTAATTCAGGCATAGATGTTCTCGCGTTGGACTATTTCAGACTGAGAATGATATGGGGGCTGGCAGAAAACAAAAAACCCCGCGAGTGCGGGGTTTTTGTACAAGGAATCTAAAATTATTTAATTTTAGCTTCTTTGTAAATAACGTGCTGACGAACAACTGGATCGAACTTTTTCAGTTCCAGTTTTTCCGGCTTAGTACGTTTGTTCTTCGTAGTGGTATAGAAGTGACCAGTACCAGCAGAAGAAACCAGCTTGATTTTCTCGCGAATACCTTTAGCCATGATTTAGCTCCTTAGTACTTCTCGCCACGGGCACGCAGTTCAGAAAGAACAACATCAATGCCTTTTTTATCAATAATACGCATACCTTTAGCAGATACACGAAGAGTAACAAAACGCTTTTCGCTCTCAACCCAGAAACGGTGAGAGTGCAGGTTCGGCAGGAAACGGCGTTTAGTCGCGTTCAGTGCGTGGGAACGGTTATTACCGGTCACCGGACGCTTGCCAGTAACTTGGCAGACTCGGGACATGTCTATTCTCCAAAAATCAAATTAGCTCGAGCTTCGTATAGGGTATTGGCGCCTCGTCAGGCTACAAGCCTGGTCCCTGGCGGGTTCTCAATGTGAATCCGCTTTGCCAGGCCCAAATGCCAAACCCGAGATTCTCAAAGGTGGCGTAGTATACGCTGCCGGGGCCTGACGCTCAAGTCCCGAACAGATAAAGATCCCACAGGATCGCGTGTTCTGTGCTAAATCCACCCACGCTCGGCAAACGAAACGCATTCGCCGCGGCCAATAACTATATGGTCATGCACGCGAATGTCCATGATATTACACGTTTTTACTACGCGCTCGGTAATCATTTTGTCTGCAGCGCTCGGTTCAGCCCGCCCTGAAGGATGGTTATGAGAAAGGATAACTGCCGCTGCGTTTATTTTAATCGCCTCACGGACGATCTCGCGTGGATGCACTTCCACATGGCGTAGCGTGCCGGAAAACATTCTTTGCGCCTTAATCATATGGTTCTGATTATCGAGAAAAATGACCATAAATACCTCCCTTTCCTCGCAACCCAGCTGGCTTTGTAGAAATGCTTTTGTGGCACTGGTATCGAGCAGCGACGCATCCTCAAGCGCCATGCCGGCGTGGCTGTAGCGGCGGGCCAGCTCGGCAATCGCTTTGAACTGGGCATATGTCGCGACGCCAATACCGCTGACAGACGCAAACTGCCGGTAATCCGCCGACAGCAACCAGTAAAGCGAGCCAAAATGGTTAAGTAAATCGCATGCCAGCCGCATTACCGGAATGCCTGGCCTGCCGATACGGAGAAAAAGCGCCAGAAGTTCTTCATCGGTTAATTCGCTTACGCCATGCTTCAGTAACTTCTCTCGCGGCCCGCCTCTCGGAAATGTTTTTCTGTTCATTTTGCCTCCCTGGACTGACCCGATGCGATAATGCCATACCCGCTGACGAACCACGCTAATGACATGCGGTTCCTGCGTAGCGCCTCGCAAAGTGGTTACGCCCGCCACGTCGCGCCTTCTCCTGAATGTGGTAAAGTTCCCCCTGCGGTAAATCCAACGGGAAGCAATCATGATGGGGTTAATGGGTAAAAAAATCGTTCTCGGTGTCAGCGGCGGTATTGCAGCGTATAAAGCGCCGGAGCTGGTGCGCCGCCTGCGCGAGCGGGGCGCAGAGGTGCGCGTTGCGATGACCGATGCAGCCAAAGCCTTCATTACGCCGCTGAGCCTTCAGGCCGTCTCGGGTTACCCGGTTTCAGACAGCCTGCTCGACCCTGCGGCGGAAGCGGCAATGGGGCATATCGAACTCGGAAAATGGGCTGACCTGGTGATCCTCGCTCCCGCCACGGCTGACCTGATAGCCCGGGTTGCGGCCGGTATGGCAAACGATCTTGTCACCACGATCTGCCTGGCGACACCCGCGCCTATTGCCGTAGCCCCGGCGATGAATCAGCAGATGTATCGCGCTGCGGCGACACAACACAACCTTGAGGTGCTGGCATCTCGCGGCGTGCTGCTTTGGGGGCCAGACAGCGGTAGCCAGGCCTGCGGGGATGTCGGCCCTGGCCGCATGCTGGATCCTCTGGCCATCGTTGATCTGGCCGCGAAGCACTTTGCCGCTGTAAACGATCTGCAACATCTGAACATCATGATTACCGCCGGCCCGACCCGCGAACGACTTGACCCGGTGCGCTATATCACCAATGACAGTTCCGGCAAGATGGGCTTCGCTATCGCAGCCGCAGCTGCAGCGCGCGGCGCGACGGTGACGCTGGTATCCGGGCCGGTGAGCCTGGCAACGCCCGCCGGGGTTCAGCGCGTGGATGTGACCACAGCCCTGGAGATGGAAGCCGCGGTACAGGCTCGCGTAGCGCAGCAGCATATTTTTATCGGCTGTGCGGCTGTGGCCGATTACCGCGCCGCGACTGTCGCTAACGAAAAAATTAAAAAGCAGGGCGATGAGATCACCCTGACGATGGTCAAAAATCCCGATATCGTCGCCGGTGTTGGCTCGCTTACTGAGCACCGCCCTTATGTCGTGGGGTTTGCCGCCGAAACAAATAATGTGGAAGAATACGCCCGGCAAAAACGCGTGCGTAAAAACCTCGATCTGATCTGCGCGAACGATGTCTCGCAGGCAGGGTTGGGTTTTAACAGCGACAGCAATGCGTTGCACCTTTTCTGGCAGGATGGAGATAAAGTCTTACCGCGCGAGCAGAAAGCACTCCTTGGCCATTTATTACTGGATGAGATCGTTACCCGTTATGATGAAAAAAATCGACGTTAAGATTCTGGACCCGCGCGTAGGCCAGCAATTCCCGTTGCCGACCTACGCCACCTCTGGTTCTGCTGGTCTTGACCTGCGTGCCTGCCTTGATGCGGCAGTGGAGCTCGCGCCGGGCGCAACCACCCTGCTGCCGACGGGTCTGGCAATCCACATCGCCGATCCTTCACTGGCGGCGGTTATTCTGCCGCGCTCTGGCCTGGGTCATAAGCACGGCATCGTACTGGGTAACCTGGTGGGCCTGATCGACTCTGACTATCAGGGGCAACTGATGGTCTCTGTCTGGAACCGCGGGCAGGAAAGCTTCACGATTGAGCCGGGCGAGCGCATCGCACAGATGGTGTTTGTTCCGGTCGTGCAGGCTGAGTTTAATCTGGTAGAAGACTTCGACGCCACCGATCGCGGCGAAGGCGGATTTGGGCATTCCGGGCGTAAATAACGCCTTTTTTATCGCATCACCTGAATAATTTACGCGATAACATAGCCGCAAACTTAGGTTTGCGGCCGTGACGTGGTGCGAGCCTGACAGGTATTTATTTTCAGGGGTATTTTACAACATGGCAGAAAAACAAACCGCGAAACGGAATCGTCGCGAGGAAATACTTCAGTCTCTGGCACAGATGCTTGAATCCAGTGATGGCAGCCAGCGCATTACCACCGCAAAGCTGGCGGCATCCGTTGGCGTTTCTGAGGCGGCGCTGTACCGTCATTTTCCCAGCAAAACCAGGATGTTCGATAGCCTTATCGAATTTATCGAAGACAGCCTCATTACACGTATCAACCTGATCCTGAAAGATGAAAAAGATACGACCGCGCGCGTGCGCCTGATTGTGCAGCTGATCCTCGGTTTTGGTGAACGCAACCCGGGCCTGACACGCATTCTTACCGGTCATGCTCTGATGTTCGAACAGGACAGACTGCAGGGCCGTATCAACCAGCTTTTCGAGCGCATCGAAGTGCAGCTGCGTCAGGTGCTGCGCGAACGCAAAATGCGTGAAGGCGAAGGCTATACCAGCGACGAAACGCTGCTGGCCAGCCAGCTGATGGCCTATTGCGAAGGTATGCTGTCGCGTTTTGTGCGCAGTGAATTCCGCTACAGCCCGACCGATGAGTTTGATACGCGCTGGCCGCTGCTCGCCGCCCAGCTGCAGTAATTCTTCTGAGGCAGCCAGACCGGCTGCTCACTTCTCTTATCTTCAATTTGTGAAAAAGCCCAACGGAATTCGTTGAGTTGCCAGATGTTCCTGCCCGGTACATTTCCTACTCTCCTTCAGGCACGCTCGTTTTACTAAAAAAATAATTTGCCGAATACCCTACACAATAAGGAGAGACCTGATGGCAACATCACGTCGAGAACTATTAAAGCTGAGCGGTATTGCCGCCGCTTCACTGTTGGTCAGTACCAGAAGTTATGCGGCCTGGACGCCGTCTCCCCGTTATCCCGATCCGCGCATCGTTGCGCTGGATGACAGCTTCCGCGGCTATATTCTCTCCAGCGCGAAAGTCGAACAGATTGCCACCGGTTTTCGTTGGGCAGAAGGCCCGGTATGGTTTGGCGATAGCCGAATGTTGCTGTGGAGCGATATCCCCAATAACGCCATCATGCGCTGGGATGAAATTACCGGCGAAACCCGGGTGTTTCGCCAGCCATCCAGCTTTGCCAACGGGCACGCTCGCGATCGTCAGGGCCGACTGATTAGCTGCGAGCATGATACCCGCCGTATTACCCGCACGGAGTATGACGGTAGCATCACCATCCTGGCTGATAAATTCGATGGAAAACCCTTCAACTCGCCGAACGATATTGCGGTGAAATCTGACGGCTCTATCTGGTTTACCGATCCGCCTTTTGGCATTGCTGGTTTTTATGAAGGGCATAAAGCAGCTCCGGAGCTGCCGCAAAACGTCTATCGCCTTGATCCTGAAAGCCGCGAGCTGAGCGTAGTATCGGGTGATGTCAGAGGGCCTAACGGCATCTGTTTTTCACCTGACGAAAAGACGCTTTATGTCGTTGAAAGCCGGGCGACGCCGAACCGCTTAATTCTCGCCTGGGACGTAGAGGGCAACACGCTGAAGAATAAACGCGTGCACATCGACTGCGGAAACGGCACTGCCGACGGTATTGCCTGCGATGTTGACGGTAACTTATGGTGCGGATGGGGAATGGGTAGCGAAGAGCTGGATGGCGTGCGCGTCTTTACGACTCAGGGCAAAGCCATGGGAATGATTCATCTGCCCGAGCGCTGCTCTAATCTGTGTTTCGGTGGGGCATCTCGCAACCGCCTGTTTATGGCGTCCAGCACATCTATATATTCACTGTATGTAAACACGCAGGGTGCTGCGTTGCTGTAAAGATTACCCGGCAGCGAGACTGCCGGGCCAGCATCTACACGCCAAACTGCTCGCGATAGTCACGCACCGCTGCCAGGCTGTCGGCCATTTCTGGCTTCTCTTCGAGGTAAGCGATCAGATCCTTCAACGTGATAATGGAAATAACCTGACAGCCATAATCACGCTCCACTTCCTGAATGGCAGAGATATCTGCCCGACCGCGCTCCTGGCGGTCAAGGGAGATCAATACCCCGGCAAGCGTTGCACCATTGGCCTGAATAATCTCCATAGATTCACGAATTGCGGTGCCAGCAGTGATCACATCATCCACCAGCATAATACGCCCCTGTAACGGACTCCCCACCAGACTGCCGCCTTCGCCGTGATCTTTCGCTTCCTTGCGGTTGAAGCAGTACGGCACATCGCGCTCATGATGTTCGGCCAGCGCTACCGCCGTCGTGGTCGCGATAGGGATGCCTTTATAAGCCGGGCCAAACAGCAGGTCGAAGTCGATCCCGGAGTCCACCAGCGCTTCCGCATAAAACCGGCCTAACAGCGCCAGATCCCGTCCGGTGTTGAACAGCCCGGCATTAAAAAAGTACGGACTCTTGCGCCCGGATTTCAGCGTGAATTCGCCAAACTTAAGCACCTGCTTATTCAGTGCAAATTCAATAAACTGGCGCTGATACGGTTTCATGGCTTCGCTCCTCATCTTTTTTTAAGCAAAAAAAAGCGACCATTACGGTCGCCTTTAAATCAATTTTCTAACGCCGCTTTCTGCGACGCGACAATGGAATCAATTCCCTCTCGCGCCAGCGCCAGCAGGGAAAGCAACTCTTCGTGACTGAAGGGCTCGCCTTCGGCGGTGCCCTGCACCTCGATCATGCGACCATCTTCGGTCATCACCACGTTCATGTCGGTTTCTGCTGCGGAATCTTCGACATACTCCAGATCGCAAACGGCTTCGCCCTTAACGATACCGACGGAAACTGCAGCAACCATGCCTTTCATCGGGTTCGCTTTCAGCTTGCCGGCCGCAACCAGACCATTCAACGCATCAGCCAGCGCCACGCAGGCACCGGTGATAGAGGCAGTGCGAGTACCGCCGTCAGCCTGTAAGACATCGCAATCGAGCGTAATAGTGAACTCACCCAGCGCTTTCAGATCGACGGCTGCGCGCAGTGAACGGGCAATAAGGCGCTGGATTTCCAGGGTACGGCCGCCCTGTTTACCTTTGGCCGCTTCACGCGCGTTACGGGTGTGGGTAGAACGCGGCAGCATGCCGTATTCTGCGGTGATCCAGCCCTGGCCCTGCCCTTTAAGAAAGCGCGGTACGCTCTCTTCTACGGTAGCGGTGCACAGCACTTTAGTTTCACCAAATTCAACAAGCACGGAACCTTCAGCGTGTTTTGTGTAATGACGGGTCAGGGTGACGGGGCGCACCTGATTAGCGCTACGGCCTGATGGACGCATGAGTTATTCTCCGGCTTGTGGCAAATGTGGCTGCGCATTATACGGGCTTCGCGAGCTTATTCCTATCATGGTGAGGCCACGGGGGCTATAATCCACGCAAATTCATCTACACAACGGGTATGACTATGATCCGCAGTATGACCGCCTATGCACGCCGGGAAATCAAAGGTGAGTGGGGCAGCGCCGCCTGGGAGTTGCGCTCCGTAAACCAACGCTATCTGGAAACCTATTTCCGTCTGCCGGAACAGTTCCGTAGCCTTGAACCGGTGGTGCGCGAACGTATTCGTACTCGTCTGACGCGCGGTAAAGTGGAGTGCAGCCTGCGTTTTGAACCGGACGCCAGCGCAAAGGGTGAGCTTATCCTTAATGAAAAACTGGCAAAGCAGCTGGTAGGCGCCGCTAACTGGGTAAAAATGCAGAGCGATGAAGGTGAAATTAACCCGGTCGATATTCTGCGCTGGCCAGGCGTAATGGCTGCTCAGGAGCAGGATCTGGACGCGATTGCCGCAGACATTCTCACTGCATTCGATGGTGCGATGGATGATTTCATTATCGCCCGTGAAACCGAAGGTCAGGCTCTGAAGTCCCTGATTGAGCAACGCCTGGAAGGCGTCAGCACTGAAGTCACCAAAGTGCGCGCCTGGATGCCGGAAATTATGCAGTGGCAGCGCGAGCGTCTCGTCAGCAAGCTTGATGATGCGCAGGTCCAGCTTGAAAATAACCGTCTTGAGCAAGAGCTTGTGCTGATGGCACAGCGTATTGACGTAGCCGAAGAGCTGGATCGCCTGGAAGCGCACGTTAAAGAAACCTATAACATCCTGAAGAAGAAAGAAGCCGTTGGCCGCCGTCTCGACTTCATGATGCAGGAATTCAATCGTGAGTCGAACACGCTGGCCTCTAAGTCCATCAATGCCGACGTCACCAATTCTGCTATCGAGCTAAAAGTGCTTATTGAGCAGATGCGCGAGCAGATTCAGAATATCGAGTAAATCCCGTCAGATATTAGTTTCAAGCCCGCCTCCCGGCGGGCTTTACTTATCTGGTGCCTCAGAGACGCTAATCCTCTCTTTTTAGCCCTTATAAAATTTATTCTTTTTATCTAACCACTTTCACTTTGTTACTTAATAATCAGGTTAATACATTGTTCACCCATAAGTAAAACTAATCCAAATTTTTGCGATTTAGAAAAACTCAGTCGTGATAACCACTGTGAATCGTTACCCTGCTCCCTTTTTTAGGGGGATCCATGCTGCTACATATTCTTTATCTGATTGGCATCACCGCCGAGGCAATGACGGGCGCGCTGGCTGCCGGTCGCCGCAGGATGGATACCTTCGGCGTTATTATCATTGCCACAGCAACGGCGCTTGGCGGCGGCTCGGTAAGGGATATTTTGCTCGGCCACTATCCGCTCGGCTGGGTAGCGCATCCTGAGTACGTTATCATCGTGGCTACCGCTGCGGTACTAACCACCATTTTTGCGCCGGTGATGCCCCACCTGCGCCGCTTCTTTTTAATATTAGATGCCCTCGGCCTGGTCGTGTTTTCCATCATTGGCGCACAGGTTGCCCTTGATATGGGTGAAGGCCCGGTAATTGCGGTTATCGCAGCGGTGATCACCGGCGTCTTCGGTGGCGTACTGCGCGACATGTTCTGTAAGCGCATCCCGCTGGTATTCCAGAAAGAGCTGTACGCCGGTATCGCCTTTGCTTCTGCGGTTCTCTATGTCGCCCTCCAGTATTATGTCTCCAGCCATAATGTTGTGGTTATCGCCACGCTGCTCTTCGGTTTCACCGCCCGACTGCTGGCGCTACGCTTTCGCCTCGGACTCCCTGTTTTCCACTATCGTCACAGCACTCACTGAGGTTCAGCGAAACCATCGATACCCTGCGCGGCCAGCCAGTCTGTAAGCTGCGTAATATCCGGGTGACGGGCAAAAGCTACCAGCTTTTTAGCCCGCGCTTTGCCCACACCCGGCAAACGTTGCCAGCTCAGCTCATTACGATTGCGGACATGCCACCAGTGTTGATCTGGCATTGCTTCAAGAGTCATATCAGGTAAAGGAAAGCTCATCGCTTTTAGCCATTGCCGGAAGGGCTTGCGTCGCGTCAGAGAAAAACGATGCCAAACCATACGGGCGCGGGTTTCAGAAAATCCTGGGGTAGTAGCAAGCATTTCTGGCGTCAGTGCCATCCAGGAAAACAGGTGTTCAAATCGATGGGCCTGATGTAATTGCAGCCAGGTCGCTTCGCTCACACCATGAATATCCAGTACCGTTCCGTGACTAAGCCAGCGCAAACGTGCAAGGAACTGTTCGCGACATGTGCTTATTACAAAAAAGCAGCTCAATGGATGAAACTGATCCGCTGCGGGTAGCACAGGTCTGTTGCGCTGCGCCATACGCCAGACGACCCGCTCTATATGGGG
Source organism: Siccibacter colletis (assembly GCF_025914095.1). NCBI lineage: Bacteria > Pseudomonadati > Pseudomonadota > Gammaproteobacteria > Enterobacterales > Enterobacteriaceae > Siccibacter > Siccibacter colletis. The sequence continues at coordinate 3,880,507 of NZ_CP074352.1, forward strand.
AATACCCAAACCGGCCATGCGTATCACCACTCTGTCTCCCGCTAACAGATCCAGTCTGCGCCAGCGATCTAGCGACCCGATACTCACACGAGACACGTTCTTGTCATCGATTTTTACAGGCTCCAGCTCCGCAACGGCGGCAATTTTCCCGGTCCGCCCCACGGTAAAATGGATCTGCTTCACGCCGGTAATATGCTCGGCTGGCGGATACTTCCACGCGACGACCCAGTTGCCTTCGCCAGGAACCCAGCTGGCTGGAGGGGGTTCACGCCCGCTGCGTACGATCACGCCATCGGTGACGAAAGGCAACGGCTCGGCCAGCCAGCGATCGCGCAGAATCGCGACTTCATCGGCGTGTTGAACCGCGGTCGTCCACTGTCGCGTAAGCGAGAATCCATTTTTATCCAGCGCTTCGAGACGAGCCTGCATATCGACAGGTCCACCCGGCCATGCCCAGATGAAGACGTTAAACTCTCGAAGCAATGCGGTATTAGCTTTACGCATCAGCGCCCCCGCGACTTTTGCCCGCGCGCCTGCGCCGCCGTCCCGTTTTTGCACATGCTGATGGCGATGCCAGAAAATTTCTCCCTGCAATACGCTGTTAGCCAGCGCACCGCTTACGTGCTGCGGGATAGCAGAAATAGCGCGCACTCGTTCAGTCCAGTCCTCACCGCTTCGCCCGTTGCCGCGGCTAATGGCCTGGCTCAGTTTCCCGTGCCGGTACACCAGCGTTACTGCAACACCATCTACTTTAGGCTGGACCCAAAGATCGCGATGCGTATGCATCCATCTTGTCAGCGCCTCTTTATTCTCCAGTTTTTTAACGCCAGTATGAAAAACTGGATGCGCAGTCTTACCCTGCGAAGGTATTTCCGGCTGCAAGTTTGCCCGCTGCGATGAAAAGCACCCAGACCACTGACGTAATCGTGCGCGCATGTCGTCATACACGGCATCGCTTACCAGGCTTTGCCCGCGCAGCCAGTAGGCTTCATCCCATTTTTTAAGCTGCGCTGAGAGGCGATTTATCTCTTGTCTGGCCTGCGAACTTTGCCAGACCGGACAAGTAGCGCTAGTCCCTGCAGTTAACAGCATGAGTATTAATGCAATAACAGTCCTTATCATTCGAGCCTCCCTGTTAATGCGCACAGATATAACGCGTTGTTTATTCAGGATCGATTGAGAAAAGCGTGAACTGCGAGGCGCTTTCAAGAGGATTGTTTAATTTGCTGCAACGCTATCCCGCAGCGGGAAGGCGCTTCGCAATTGCGTTAAAAGTCATGACAAAAGCTACGTCACGAAGCGGCGGTGTGTATAATAAGTCGTGATCTCCACCATACTTTGCAGTGCGGGTAGAACGGTTTTATCCATAAATGATTGCGCGTTGAGCGTCATTTAGATAACCGCAACAGATACGCGCATCTCTTTTCGGCATTTCAACTGACGTAAAACACAGATGGCTCAAGGTACGCTTTATATTATTTCCGCGCCCAGCGGAGCGGGTAAGTCCAGCCTTATTCAGGCGTTTTTGAAGACGCAACCGCTGTATGACTCACAGGTTTCGGTGTCTCATACCACGCGCGGTCCGCGTCCCGGTGAAAATCATGGCGAGCACTACTTCTTTGTAAACCATGATGAATTCCGCACTATGATCGCGGAAGACGCGTTTCTGGAGCACGCCGAGGTGTTCGGTAACTATTACGGAACCTCGCGTCAAACCATCGAAACCGTGCTGGCAACCGGGGTGGATGTCTTCCTGGATATCGACTGGCAGGGCGCGAAGCAAATTCGTCAGAAAATGCCTCAGGCACGGAGCATCTTTATCCTGCCGCCATCGAAAGAGGAACTGGATCGCCGCCTGCGTGGTCGTGGCCAGGACAGCGAAGAGGTTATTGCAAAACGTATGGCGCAGGCGGTAGCGGAGATGAGCCATTACGCCGAGTACGATTACCTTATCGTGAATGATGACTTTGATACGGCGCTGGCCGATCTGAAGATCATCCTTCGCGCTGAGCGCCTGCGCATGGGTCGTCAGAAGCAACGCCATGACGCTTTAATCACCAAACTATTGGCAGACTGAACCCAGTTTCAGTATCATGCCCAGTCATTTCTTCACCTGTGGAGCATTTTAATTATGGCACGCGTAACTGTTCAGGACGCTGTTGAGAAAATTGGTAACCGTTTTGACCTGGTGCTGGTCGCCGCGCGTCGCGCTCGTCAGATGCAGGTTGGCGGTAAAGATCCGCTGGTAGCGGAAGAAAACGATAAAACTACGGTGATCGCGCTGCGTGAAATCGAAGAAGGTCTGATCAACAACCAGATCCTTGACGTGCGTGAGCGCCAGGAACAGCAGGAGCAGGAAGCCGCAGAACTGCAGGCTGTCACCGCGATTGCTGAAGGCCGTCGTTAATAACCAGCGGGTAGCCCTTGTATCTGTTTGAAAGCCTGAATCAGCTGATTCAACAATACTTGCCGGAAGACCAGATTAAGCGTCTCCAGCAAGCGTATCTCGTTGCACGTGACGCTCACGAGGGCCAGACACGTTCAAGTGGCGAACCTTATATCACGCACCCGGTAGCGGTGGCCTGCATTCTGGCCGAGATGAAACTCGACTACGAAACGCTGATGGCCGCGCTACTGCATGACGTGATTGAAGACACCCCGGCGACATATCAGGATATGGAGCAACTGTTCGGTAAAAGCGTTGCCGAACTGGTAGAAGGGGTGTCCAAGCTCGACAAGCTTAAATTCCAGGATAAGAAAGAGGCGCAGGCCGAAAACTTTCGCAAGATGATCATGGCGATGGTGCAGGACATCCGCGTCATTCTGATCAAGCTCGCCGACCGTACTCACAATATGCGCACGCTGGGCGCGTTACGTCCGGATAAACGTCGTCGTATTGCACGCGAAACCCTGGAAATTTACAGCCCGCTCGCTCACCGCCTGGGTATCCATCACCTGAAAACCGAACTCGAAGAGTTAGGCTTTGAGGCGCTGCACCCTAACCGTTACCGCGTCATTAAAGAAGTGGTAAAAGCGGCGCGCGGCAACCGTAAAGAGATGATTCAGAAGATCCTTTCAGAAATCGAAGGGCGTCTTCAGGAAGCGGGAATTCCCTGCCGCGTCAGCGGTCGTGAAAAACATCTCTACTCCATCTACTGTAAAATGGTGCTTAAAGAGCAGCGTTTTCACTCGATCATGGATATCTACGCCTTCCGCGTGATCGTGAAGGATGTGGATACCTGCTATCGCGTACTTGGCCAGATGCACAGCCTCTACAAGCCACGTCCGGGCCGGATGAAAGATTACATCGCCATCCCGAAGGCGAACGGCTATCAGTCGCTTCATACTTCCATGATTGGCCCGCATGGCGTGCCGGTTGAGGTGCAGATCCGCACTGAAGATATGGACCAGATGGCTGAAATGGGTGTGGCAGCACACTGGGCTTACAAAGAGCACGGCGAGAGCAGCACTACGGCGCAAATCCGCGCGCAGCGCTGGATGCAAAGCCTGCTTGAACTGCAGCAAAGCGCGGGCAGCTCGTTTGAATTTATAGAGAGCGTTAAATCTGATCTCTTCCCGGATGAGATTTATGTTTTCACCCCGGAAGGTCGTATTGTCGAACTTCCTGCGGGCGCGACGCCGGTCGACTTCGCTTACGCGGTGCATACCGATATCGGGCACGCCTGCGTCGGCGCGCGCGTCGATCGTCAGCCCTATCCTCTGTCGCAGTCGCTCACCAGCGGCCAGACGGTGGAGATCATCACCGCGCCGGGTGCGCGTCCAAACGCCGCATGGCTGAACTTTGTCGTCAGCTCCAAAGCGCGCGCCAAAATTCGACAGATGCTGAAAAACCTTAAGCGTGATGACTCCGTCAGCCTTGGGCGGCGTCTGCTCAACCATGCTCTGGGCGGCAGCCGTAAACTGGCTGAGATCCCTCCAGAGCACGTGCAGCGTGAGCTGGACCGTATGAAGCTGGCGACGCTTGACGATCTGCTGGCGGAAATTGGCCTGGGTAACGCAATGAGCGTGGTGGTGGCGAAAAACCTGACGCAGGGCGATGCCAGCGTTACCGGCCAGCAAATCCCTGCGACCACATCAGGCACCAACCATCTGCCAATCAAAGGCGCGGATGGCGTGCTGATTACGTTTGCCAAGTGCTGCCGTCCTATCCCCGGCGACCCGATTGTCGCTCACGTCAGCCCAGGCAAAGGGCTGGTTATCCACCATGAATCGTGCCGCAACATTCGCGGCTACCAGAAAGAACCTGAGAAATTCATGGCGGTAGAGTGGGATAAAGAGACCGAGCAGGAGTTCATCACCGAGATCAAGGTGGATATGTTCAACCACCAGGGTGCGCTGGCGAACCTGACGGCGGCAATTAACACTGCAGGTTCTAATATCCACAGCCTCAATACCGAAGAGAAAGATGGCCGCGTATACAGCGCCTTCATCCGTCTCTCGGCGCGCGAGCGCGTTCATCTGGCAAACATTATGCGCAAAATCCGCGTAATGCCGGATGTCATTAAAGTCACCCGAAACCGAAACTGACGGCATGAATGCTCAGCGTTACGCACGGATCCGCGAGATGCTCGCCAGGCGGCAACCCGACCTGACCGTCTGCATGGAGCAGGTTCATAAGCCTCATAACGTCTCCGCGATTGTTCGTACCGCCGATGCCGTCGGCGTGCACGAAGTGCATGCCGTCTGGCCGGGACATCGGATGCGGACCATGGCCTCTTCCGCCGCCGGCAGTAACAGCTGGGTGGAGGTGAAAACCCACCGAACTATTGCGGATGCGGTTACTCATCTTAAGGGTCGCGGCATGCAGATCCTCGCCACACACCTTTCTGACCGCGCCGTAGATTTCCGCGATATCGATTACACCCGCCCCACCTGCATTTTGATGGGGCAGGAGAAAACCGGGATCACACGCGAAGCGCTGGATCTGGCGGATCGGGATATCATCATCCCAATGACCGGCATGGTGCAGTCGCTCAATGTTTCGGTGGCCTCGGCGCTTATCCTCTATGAAGCGCAGCGCCAGCGTCAGAACGCCGGTATGTACCAGCGTGAAAACAGTACCCTTCCCGTCGCTGAGCAGCAGCGTCTGCTGTTTGAAGGCGGTTATCCGGTGCTGGCCCGCGTGGCAAAGCGCAAAGGTCTACCCTACCCTCACGTGAATGATAACGGCGACATCGTCGCCGATGCCGCGTGGTGGGCAACGATGCAGTCTGCGGGTTAAGCCATGCGTGGCCGCCTGCTGGATGCCGTCCCGCTAAGCTCGCTGACCGGCGTTGGTGCCAGTCAGAGCAGCAAGCTGGCGAAAATCGGCCTGCATACCGTGCAGGATCTTCTGCTTCATCTCCCGTTGCGCTATGAAGATCGCACTCAGCTCTATGCGATTGGCGATCTGCTGCCGGGTATTTACGCCACGGTCGAGGGTGAAGTGCTGAACAGCAGCGTCACCTTTGCCGGACGCCGCATGATGACCTGCCAGATCAGCGACGGCAGCGGCATCCTGACCATGCGCTTCTTCAACTTCAACGCCGCAATGAAAAATGGCCTCGCCACGGGTCGTCGCGTACTGGCCTATGGCGAAGCCCGGCGCGGGAAGTATGGCGCAGAGATGATCCACCCCGAGTACCGCATTCAGGGCGACAGCTCAACGCCGGAGATGCAGGAGACGCTGACACCGGTTTACCCGACCACAGAAGGCGTGCGGCAGGCTACGTTACGCAAGCTGACTGACCAGGCGCTGGATCTGCTGGATACCTGCGCTATCACCGAACTGCTACCGCCGGAGCTGGCACAGGGCATGATGAGCCTGCCGGAGGCGCTGCGTACCCTGCACCGCCCGCCGCCGACCCTGACGCTGACGGAACTGGAAACCGGAAAACATCCGGCTCAGCATCGCCTGATTCTCGAAGAACTGCTGGCACACAACCTGAGCATGCTGGCGCTGCGCGCCGGCGCGCAACGGTTCCACGCGCTGCCGCTTGGCCTTCATGACGACCTGAAAAATCAGCTGCTGGCTTCCCTGCCGTTCAGGCCCACCGGGGCGCAACAGCGCGTGGTGGCAGAAGTTGAACAGGATATGGCGCGCGACATTCCGATGATGCGTCTGGTACAGGGCGATGTCGGCTCAGGTAAAACCCTGGTGGCGGCGCTGGCCGCGCTGCGTGCTATCGCCCACGGCAAGCAGGTGGCGCTGATGGCTCCGACTGAACTGCTGGCGGAGCAACACGCCAGTAACTTCCGCAGCTGGTTTGCCCCGCTGGGCGTGGAAGTCGGCTGGCTGGCCGGTAAGCAGAAAGGAAAAGCGCGTATTGCTCAGCAGGAAGCGATTGCCAGCGGCCAGGTGCAGATGGTGGTCGGCACCCACGCGATTTTCCAGGAGCAGGTGCAGTTTAATGGCCTGGCGCTGGTGATTATTGATGAGCAGCACCGCTTTGGCGTGCATCAGCGCCTGGCGCTGCGCGAAAAGGGTCAGCAGCAGGGATTCCATCCTCACCAGCTGATCATGACTGCGACGCCCATTCCGCGCACCCTGGCGATGACGGCCTACGCCGATCTTGATACCTCCGTGATCGACGAACTGCCCCCGGGCCGTACCCCGGTGACCACCGTTGCCATTCCCGATACCCGTCGCAGCGACATCATCGAGCGCGTGCGCCACGCCTGCAGCGAAGAGGGACGTCAGGCGTACTGGGTCTGCACGCTGATTGAAGAATCCGAACTGTTAGAGGCGCAGGCCGCCGAAGCAACCTGGGAAGAGCTGAAAACCGCCCTGCCACAGCTGAATGTCGGGCTGGTGCATGGCCGGATGAAACCCACGGAGAAACAGGCGGTGATGCAGGCATTTAAGCAGGGCGAGATTCACCTGCTTATCGCCACCACGGTGATTGAAGTGGGTGTAGACGTACCTAACGCCAGTCTGATGATCATCGAAAACCCGGAGCGCCTGGGGCTGGCACAGCTCCATCAGTTACGGGGGCGCGTTGGCCGCGGCGCGGTGGCGTCCCACTGTGTGCTGCTCTATAAAGCGCCGCTGTCAAAAACTGCCCAGATGCGTCTGCAGGTTTTGCGCGACAGTAACGACGGATTCGTTATCGCCCAGAAGGATCTGGAGATCCGCGGGCCCGGCGAGCTGCTCGGCACTCGTCAAACCGGTAACGCCGAATTCAAAGTCGCCGATCTGCTGCGTGACCAGGCATTAATTCCTGAGGTACAGCGTATCGCTCGTCATATTCATGAACGTTATCCCGAGCAGGCGGCGGCGCTGGTAGAGCGCTGGATGCCGGAAACGGAAAAATATTCAAACGCCTGATTCGCGCTTCCGTTTATCCACACATCCTCCTTATATAATCTAAAAAATAACCAGCCCTGTATGCGTAAAACCTTATTACGTAAGATCTTAATGACCGACATGACAAAATGCAATCAGCGACCCAGAAACATCCAGGAATTTATTTAAAGACACTAAACCTTGCCCCTTTATTTTTTATAATATATAAATAACCGATAAATGTTTAATTAATATTATCTGGTAAACGTATATAACAGACTCAACTCATAATAAATAATTATTTAAAAAATAATATCATTTCCCCACCGCACAATTAATCAAAAAAAGAGTTATTCGATCCACAATACTTCACCGATATTAATTTAGCGAAACCTCCTTTGCAGCCTGACAAATAAAATACGACTTAGATTTACATTTATTGAAGTGATTAAAGGATGCCCATCGGCTCCAGATGCGGAGCGGATGATTATGAAAAAGAAAGGAGACGTTAGATGAAAAGAAAGGTCGCTTCCGTTTTTGTACCCTGCTTTTTATTGATAGCCAGCAGCTTAAGCCAGGCAACGGATGATGTTCCAGCAATCTTATCAATTAGTGGTAAGGTCGAGAATAGTAATGAAGTATGCACTATTGCATTGAGCAATTCATTTCTGAAGCTTGCACAAAAAGATATAGCAGCATTGCCTGCACAGACAATGTCGTCTGATAATGCGAAGGCGCTGGATAGCGTACGCGTAATGATCAACCGTGAAACTTGCTCATCAGATGGCATGGCGCTCAGCTTTTTAGGCACTGCTGATGACAGCGATCGGAATGTTTTTGCTAATACGCAAACGGGCAGCGCAGCAGCGCAAGGCGTCGGTATTGCGCTTTATGATTTTGGTGGTGAAGCCATTACCCCTAATGTCAGCCAGCGACGAACTTTGACAGACGATTACGCCATTCATGTCGGCATGGTCAAAGTTAACAATAAAACGCCGATGCCAGGTTTAGTGCAAACTACATTAACAATACAACTTGATAAAATATAAACAGCCTTAATCGTTACTTACGCCTGTGAATTTATTAATTATAGATATAAATAATTTTTAGTTTGCAGGCTTTTCTTTATGATTTTGTGGATTTAAAAATGAAAAAATTACTCCTGACGACTCTGCTTGCTTCGACTTTCTGGTCAGGAATGTCTCAGGCGGCGTTAACATTAAATGCTGACCGCCTTATTTATAATGAAAAAGATGGCGATGCCTCCGTTACGATACACAGTAATGAAGATCGCGCGTATCTTATTCAGTCCTGGCTTGATGCTGGTGATAGTACGGTAAAAAAATCATTACCATTTGTCGTCACGCCACCATTATTCCGCCTTTCGCCTAAAAGCGATAATGTCATTCGCATCGTTTATATGGGACAGGGCCTGCCGACCGATCGCGAAAGCCTGTTCTGGTTGGATGTGAAAGGCGTACCCGGTCTGAATGATGAAGAGTCCAAAATTGAAAACCGCATGGTGCTGGCTATCAACAACCGCATCAAATTTTTCTTCCGTCCATCTGGCCTGAAAGGCGATCCGGGTGAAGCGGTGAAAAACCTGAAGTGGACCCACTCCGGCAGCACGGTAACGGTCAATAATAATTCACCGTTTAATCTGGTACTGAGCAAAATCGACATTGATAAGGAGGCGGTGCCCGTTTCCGTGGTAGACAACAATACCGTCATTCCCGCGTTTGGGAATAAGTCTTATCACCTCAAACACGCGCCGGCGAACGGCTCCACGGTTGAGTGGGAGGCGATTAATGATTTTGGTGTTACGTCCAAAACTATTTCACAACGTCTTGATTGATTAACAGGGCGTTATGCGCGGCACAAGGATTAAGTGGCTCGCTTCATTTGTGGCATCGGTAATATTTTCCCGCGCTGTGCTGGCCGGAGAATATTTCGATCCCGGATTATTGCAGGCGGTGGACGGTAATGCAGCGATCGCTGATACCAGTCTGCTGAGCCAGGGATATCAACCACCGGGCACCTACCGGGTACATATCAACGTTAACGAGAAGCCAGTTATGTTTAGTAACGTTCGGTTTGAAGCGAATAAAGAGAAGCAGCTGGTTGCCTGCCTCTCTTTTAAAGCCTATGAAAAACTGGGCGTGGATATGACCAGGGTTGACTCAAAAGCGGAAGATAATGAACTCAAAAACACCTGCTTTCCTATTGAAGAGCAAGTCCCGGGGATCAAGGCGAATTTTGATTTCTCTAAGCTGACGCTGGATATCGCCATTCCACAGACCATTCTGCGGGATGAAACCATCACAGGCATTCCAGAAGAGGAGTGGGATGAGGGCATTCCTGCGTTAATGAGTATGTACCAGCTCTCCGGCCAGCAAAACATTACGCGCAGTGAAGGCAGTTCGGATTCCGTTTTCGCCAACCTGACCAACGGCATTAATATTGGGCGCTGGCGCTACCGCAATAACGCTACCCTGAGTCAGGAAGACGGTTTTAAGAGTCTGACTAACTATGTCGAAACCGCCGTGCATTCTCTGAAAGGCGAATTCACTCTGGGCGATGCCAGTACACCGGGGGATATTTTTGATGGCCTGATGGTGCGTGGCGCGCAGTTAACATCAGACGACGATATGATACCGGATCAGCTCACCGGCTTTGCCCCGATTATTCGTGGCATCGCTAAAAGCAGCGCGCGGGTTACGATCAAAGAGAACGGCAATACGATTTACCAGACGTCTGTGCCGCCGGGCCCGTTTGTTATTCGCGATCTGTCGTCCGTGTCGAATGGTGGAAAGCTGGACGTAATTGTAACTGAAGCGGATGGCTCAGAGTCGCGCAGTACCGTGGCTTATGCCAGCGTACCGCAGCTGCTGCGTACCGGACAAATAAAGTACAACCTGACGGTAGGACGCTATCTCTCAAGCGCTAACGCCATTGAACGCAGGCCGCAGCTTATTCAGGCCACGCTATCACGGGGGTTGCCGCTTAATACCACGCTGTACGGCGGAAGCCAGTACCATCAGCAGTACAAGGCGCTTAGTCTCGGACTCGGCATTGATTTTCATCGTCTGGGCGGTATCGCCTTTGATATGACACGCAGCCGCAGCCGTCGTAACAACTCGCCAGAGTATACCGGGGAAATGGCGCGTCTGACGTATCGCAACAGTATTCCGGAAAGCGACACGCAGATTCAGCTGGATAGTCGCTATTATCTGCATGAATACCTGTCATTCAGCGACTGGGCAGATGCGGAACACCTGTTCGATGATTCACGCAAACGTCGCGAATATAGTCTGACGGTTAACCAGACGTTGACAGATGAACACAGTTTCTACGCAACGCTGAGCCGTACTGAGAATGTCGACAATACGATCTCGCGCACGTGGCAGCTGGGATGGAATGGATCATTCAGCACCATGAGCTTTTCGCTCTCCTACAGCATGGCGCGTAATCAGGGCGATGCGGAGTGGGATAAACAGTTGGCGATGACGCTTTCGATTCCGTTTAACGACCTTCTGCCAACCGCGCAACCAATGGTGAACTATACCGCGACCTCCAGCCTGAAGGGCGATCTGTCGAATCAGGTTGGCGTGACGGGCAAGTTTGGCGACCGGCAGGATCTGAGCTGGAATAGCCAGGTTTCCTACGCCTCGGATCCGGAGCAGGGCGAGACCAGGAGCGGTTCGCTGGGCGTCGATTATCAGGGCACGTATGGCGATCTGAACCTGACCTATAACGCCGATCAGAATCAGTATGTCTCCTGGAACGCGTCGGGTGGATTACTCGTACACCGCCACGGTATAACCGCCGGGCGTTACTCCAGCAGCAGCATGGCACTGGTCTCTATGCCCGGCGCAGCGCATGTTCCACTGGACGGCGGACAGAACGTGATCACTGATGCGCGCGGGTATGCGCTTGCCACGGATCTACATGCTTACCACCGCAATACGCTAAATGTAGATACCCGCGCCAACAAAACGTTCGATTTCAAAAGCACATCGGTGCAGGTTGTACCGACAAAAGATGCGATCGTGCTGGCCGAATTTAAACCTATTATCGGCCGTAAGGTGGTCATTACTGCGAAGCACAACGGCGTCCTGTTGCCGTTTGGTGCCCGGGCGCGCATTGAAGGTGAGGATGCTATTTATTACGTGGGGGATAACGGTCAGGTATATATCAACGCCGCACCAGAAACCGGAACGGTGAAATTTGACTGGGGCGATACCGATCAGTGCTCCGCGCCGTTCAGCGTAAACGCGACAGAAAACGACAAAATATCGATTAAATTAATCAACGTAGAGTGCCACTAACCATGAGCAAACAACGTATCGTTTATCTGACAAAAATTGCGCTGTTTCTCATTGTGACGCAGGGAGCGTTTGCGACCGCGACGGCGGCAGCGTGTTTGCCGTCGCCGCATAGGGAGCCGCTTAACCTGACGGTGCCCTTAACCGTCCAGATGCCATCGAATGCGATTTCCGCCCCGGTTGGCAGTGTACTGTATAAAAAAGAGGCGTCTCTGGCGCAGTTGACAGGAACGCATCGTGATATTACCGACGCCTGCGTTGAACAGCTCAGAAAAAACCTCAAGGGGCGCATCACGGCCAGGCAAAGCGGGTTCAATACTTTTGCCACGTCGTTACCGGGTTTAGGGCTGCGCGTGACCATTATTTATGAAAAAGCGGGTTGGCCGCGCAAAGAGTGGGTTATGCCGTTCATCGCCCCGGTTGTGGATCTCACTCGGGCCGCGCTCACGACGGATGATATCCGGCTGCGGCTGGAGATGGTGAAAACGGGAGCGCTTGAGAGCGGTATGTTGAATTTACGGCTGCCGTCGCTGCTGTCGCTTAATGATAATTCGCTGGTGGTTAGTCTGGCGTTAACGGTACTGGCTGCCAAAGCTCACTGTACGATTCTGGTGCCGAATCCACAGATTACTCTGCCGCCCATTGATGCTGCGGCGTTGGCGAGCAATACATCTAAAAAACTTTATCCGGTGGGTGTAAATCTGCTTTGTCTGAATACGAATAAAGCCAGCCTTAGTATTGAAGGATTAAATGATTCACAATCGCCTTCAATATTTAAAAACGTATCACCGGAAGATCCGGCGGGTGGCGTCGGTATTGAGATGCTATATAACGGTAGCGTTATGCAGCCCGGCAGGGCAATGGATATAACGCTGCCCCAACAGCAAAGCGGCTTTGCCGTACCGCTTGCGGTGCGCTATGCCAAAACAAAGGAAAAGGTTACGAAGGGAAACGTAAAAGCGCAAATAACATTACGCATTAATTACCTTTAACTATTTATAAATAAAAAAGAAATACGGAAGTGTAATTACTCTTTAATCTTTAAGAGGGAGTGCGCTTCGCCTATTTCACATTCAAAGAAATTATAAGGATATTTATTATGAAAAAGACCGTATTAGGTATGGCTGTCTCCGCACTGTTCATGGTTGGCGCTGCTCAGGCAGAAGTAAATCCGAATGACATCTCTGCAACACTGTCTGTTACCGGTACTGTTACCGCAAACGAGTCTGTCTGCATGGTTGATTTATCAGATACTACTGTAGCTCTGAGCGAAGATATTTCCACTATGGTTCAAGCTGGCCAGACACCGACTAACTTCAAAGAAGTACGGATCAGCACCAAAGGTGATACCAACTGCCAGGCTATGCTGAATCAGGGCAAGCTGGCTTATAAATTCCTGGGTACCGCTGATAGCGTAGACGGCAGCACACTTGCTAACAGTGCCAATATTGAGAACGCGGCGAAAGGCGTAGGTATTGGCCTGTACAACATTGACGGTACGTCTTTAAAAATCAATGAAGACACCGTACCTGCGACTACCACTGGTTATAACCTCCGTCTGAGCCTGGTGAAACTGACAAACCAGGAAGTGAGCGCAGGTGATGTTCAGGGCTCTCTGACTGTTCAGATCGAACGTCTGTAAGCATAACCAAAAGCCTTCGTAATATTACGAAGGCTTTTTTTGCTTTGTATAAGGATAGTGACAATGAAAAAAGCATTTATAGCCATAATGCTCTCGTCTTTATTCGCCGCTAACGCTGCAAATGCAGATGACATCCCAGCGTCAATTCAGATCAGCGGTACCGTGCAAGATACCAACAATGATTGTTATATCTATGTGGATTCTTCCGCCTCTCTGACTGGTCAGACCGATCAGCTGATTGCACAGGGAGCAGATGCCACTACGCCGATCAGACTGCCTATTTCAGTTGGTAACGTAGGTGGATTTTGCCCGGCTCCACAAAAACTCTCTATTCAGGTCCATGGCGTGGCTGATGATGCTGACGGCACCGTTATTGCAAACAGCATTACAGATGCAACCGGCGCCAAAGGTGTAGGCATTGGTGTGTATGATGACAATAATGCACCACTAAATATTAACGGTGGAATAATTCCATTAGATACGGCGATTACCGCTATTAATTTACAGCTTGTTAAATTAAATGGGCAAACGCCAACGCGAGGCGCTGTACACGGTGTTCTGACCCTGGACCTGGTGCGTCTGTAAGCTGAAGCTTTACATTACTCACCGTTATCCAGCTTATTTCTATAAGGACATGAAAAATGAGAAAAGCAATAATTGGGGTTTTGCTGGCATCCTGTTTCGCCACAGGGATGGCGCAGGCCGAAGATCGTTCGGCTACGGTAAATATTGACGGTATTGTAAATGGCCCTGATGAAGGTGACTGTATCGTATTACCCTCCAGCCATGCGATTGAGCTCTCAGGCACAATAGATCATCTACCAGTACAAGATGGCTCAGCATCACACGTCAACAGCATCTTTACCATTGCGGTTGTCGGTGATGAGCTCTGTATGGAAAAAGTTAATGCCAGTCAGATTGGCCTTAAATTTTCGGGCATATTAGACGATGCTAACGGTACGGTCTTAGCTAACACCGATACCAGCGCAGGCGCTGCGAAAGGCGTCGGCATTGGCCTTTATGAACCTGACGGTTCCCCTCGTAATATAAATACCTATCACGTAGTGGTGACGAACGAGAGGTTAGTCAACCTGGGACTGAAAATGGTTCAACTTAATGGCCGCACGCCAGAAGCGGGCACTGTGCATGGTGCGCTGACTATCGAAATCGAACGCCTTTAATTTCGATATAAATCAGCTTAATAACGCCATTTACCTGATGTATAAATGAGAATTTCCCTATGAAAAAAATGGCATTAATGATGGCATTAGGTGCTGCACTTATCGCCGGATCGTTACCAACACACGCGAAGGATCTCGGGCATGGCATGCTGATATTGGGCAGGCTGGAAGCCGCGCCTTCAGGTTGTACCGTGTTGATGAGCAAATATATGCTTACGCTGCAGCACGGTGAAGAAGCGCTCCCTCAACAGGGAAGCATGATTAATACCTTCGGTGCGGACGATCACGTCTATATACAGCTGGGTGGTAAAAATTGTGATGCTGAAGAGGGCTATAAAAATATCGGCCTGAAATTCCTCGGCACTGCTGACAGCGTGGAAGGAAATACCCTGGCGAATGTCGATACCGGCAGTGCGGCAGCGCAGGGCGTCTCTGTTCAGCTCTCTGATATGTACAGCAACATCATCATACCTAATACGACTATCGCGACCTTCCCTTCCGCCAACAAAAGCGGAGATCCAAGCAACTTAACCGCTTCTTTCCCGCTTTATTTCTCGCTGGTCAACCTTAAAGGGCAGGAAGCAACACCAGGCAATATTCAGACCAACCTGACGGTACAGATTGAGCGTCTGTAAACAGGTGGCATTTGGTTTGGTCAGGATAAAGCCAGACTGGCTGTAATAAGTTAATAAGGAAGCAATGTAATGAAAAAAACATTATCGGGATTGATAAGCGCAACACTGCTACTGGCCTGTGCGGCGCAAGCGGAAGATACTTCCGCTACTATTGATATTAGTGGGGTACTGAAGAAAGCTGATTTTTCCTGTAGCGTAGGTCTGAGTGAAGGTTCTGTTTCTATTCTGGACAGAGCTGACACCATGATTAAGCAGGGCGAAAATGCCACGTTTCCAGTTATTATTCATGCTACCGTTGATGGTGGTGAGAAATGCGAAGAGCTGGTTGCGCAGGGTAAAATCGCTTACTGGTTTGAGGGGACTGCTGATAATGCCGATGGCACTGTTTTGGCAAATTACCTGACGGATGAAACCGCAGCGAAAGGCGTCGGCATCGGTATTTTTGACAGTGAGAATAAGCCTGTAGCCGTAAATTCTGGCCGAATCGCTGCTCAAACGGATACTACCTTTGGTTTGCAAATGGTACAACTTACTAACCAGCAACCCGTTGCGGGAAATATTAACAGCACGGTTACGGTACAAATCGAACGTCTATAAACATTAATGCCTGTCGCCGACAGGCATTTTTATTTCGTTATAAACCGCAGCAGAGTACAGACGTTGGCCAACACACTTATTAATAATTTACCAGACCACACCGTCTCTCTTGCGTATTCACCCAATCAAAGCCGACCAATGTTCATATGCGTTATTAATATAAGACCACCGCATAGCAATTTATATCGTTCGGTTCAGTTAATAGTACTTTCTCTATAGCGCTAAATTGTCGCAGGGACATAAACACTCGTAATACACAAGGAGGCAGAAATTATATAAGCACGTTACCCAGGTTATTATATCTTCTGTTAATTATAAGGATGAACCAAATGAAAACAAAAGTTGCAGGGCTTGCTGTAGCATCATTTCTGGTTTTAGGTACTGCGCATGCTGAAGATGTTAATGCTGTACTGTCTATTACAGGCACCGTTACTGCCGCTTCGAACGCGTGCCAGATAGCACTTGATAAAAGTAGCATTAACCTTACCGCTGACGTTAACAATATAATTAAGCAAGGCGATAACGCCACAGCTTACGCACCACTGAGAATGCAAGTATGGGCAGTAGATAATAACGATGCCTGTGCTAAAGAACTGTGGCAGGGAAAAATTGCGGTCAGGTTCGTTGGCGTACACGATAACGCCGATGGCACGGCATTTGCCAACACCGCCACCGGAGAAGATGCAGCCAAAGGCGTAGGCATTGGCTTTTTTGAATCTGACAACAAACCCATTGATATCAACCAACCTTATCTGCTGGGTGACAAATCCACTGCCGCTACTAAATACCTTGGTCTTCAGCTTGTTGAGTTGAATGGCCAGACAGCGACAAAAGGTAAAATCACGGGTGATGTGACTTTCCAGATTGAACGCCTGTAGTACTCCTGCGCCCATCGAAAGATGGGCGTTTATGTTCAACCCCCTTCATTACCTGTCGCATGCCGGTGCCTGTATTAATTTGCGCCTGTGCAACCGTTTGCTTTTACCTTTGAGTCCGATAGAATGCCCGCTTTTCCGTCAGGGGATCTCCACCGATGTCCGTTAATGCCGTTGAGTCTGAAAATGCGCAACCGATTGCTAAGCCGCATAACAGTGAACTGATCTACCGCCTCGAAGACCGTCCGCCGCTGCCACAAACCCTGTTCGCCGCCTGCCAGCACCTGCTGGCGATGTTCGTCGCGGTGATCACCCCTGCCCTGCTTATTTGCCAGGCGCTGGGCCTGCCGGCGCAGGACACGCAGCACATCATCAGCATGTCGCTGTTCGCCTCCGGCGTGGCATCGATTATCCAGATTAAGGCGTGGGGGCCGGTCGGCTCAGGACTGCTGTCGATTCAGGGCACCAGCTTTAACTTCGTGGCACCGCTGATTATGGGCGGTACCGCGCTAAAAACCGGCGGTGCAGACGTACCCACCATGATGGCCGCGCTGTTCGGCACCCTGATGCTGGCGAGCTGCACTGAGATGGTGATCTCCCGGGTGCTCCATCTGGCGCGCCGCATCATTACGCCGCTGGTTTCCGGTGTGGTGGTGATGATTATCGGCCTGTCGCTGATTCAGGTGGGCCTCACCTCCATCGGCGGCGGCTATGGCGCAATGGCAAATAACACCTTCGGCGCACCAAAAAACCTGCTGCTGGCCGGTGCGGTACTGGCGGTGATTATTCTGCTCAACCGTCAGCGTAATCCTTATCTGCGCGTGGCTTCACTGGTGATCGCGATGGCGGTGGGTTATCTGCTGGCCTGGGCACTGGATATGCTGCCCCAGAGCTTTGCCGCCACCGACAGCCCGCTGATTATGATCCCTACTCCGCTGCACTACGGTCTGGGCATCGACTGGAACCTGCTGGTGCCGCTGATGCTGGTATTTATGATCACCTCTCTGGAAACCATCGGCGACATCACCGCAACCTCCGACGTTTCAGAGCAGCCGGTTTCCGGCCCGCTATATATGAAGCGTCTGAAGGGTGGCGTGCTGGCGAACGGCCTGAACTCGTTTGTCTCGGCGGTGTTCAATACTTTCCCGAACTCCTGCTTCGGGCAGAACAACGGCGTAATCCAGCTGACCGGCGTTGCCAGCCGCTACGTGGGCTTTGTGGTGGCGTTGATGCTGATCGTGCTGGGCCTGTTCCCGGCGGTAAGCGGCTTTGTGCAGCACATTCCGGAGCCGGTACTGGGCGGCGCGACCATCGTGATGTTCGGCACCATCGCGGCCTCAGGCGTGCGCATTGTCTCTCGTGAGCCGCTGAACCGCCGCGCGATCATGATTATCGCTCTGTCGCTGGCGGTAGGTCTTGGCGTATCGCAGCAGCCGCTGATCCTGCAGTTTGCCCCGGACTGGGTGAAAAACCTGCTCTCTTCCGGCATCGCTGCGGGCGGCATTACCGCTATCGTGCTGAACCTTGTTTTCCCGCCGGAAAAAAATTAAGACATAACCAGGGCGGTAAGCGCTGTTACCGCCCGCTGTTACTTGCCAGAATAATTCCCTCCTTGAGCTGTGCCGCTAAATGCGGCATAACTGGCCTATTCAGACGTTTACAGGATGGAAGACGATGAAACTGATTGGAAAACTGCTTACCTGGCTCATTGTTGCCATTCTGGTCATTATTATTGCGCTCTATCTCCTGCTGCAGACGCGCTGGGGTGCAGGCTGGATCACCGGCTGGATCAACAGCCACAGCGAGTACCACATCGCTTTCGACAAGATGGATCATCGCTTCTCTTCCCCTTCGCACCTTGAATTGTTGAACGTGACCTTTGGCCGCAACGGCAAGCCCGCGACGGTGGTAGCGAAACGCGTCAATATCGGGCTGAGCAGCCGCCAGCTCACCGACCCTTTACACGCCGATACCATCCTGCTGCAGGATGGCACCCTGAATCTCTCGCCTGACACTGCCTCTTTACCGCTCCAGGCCGACAGCCTGCGCCTGGAGAATATGGCCTTTAACAGCCCGCGTACCGGCTGGGATCTCAGCGCCCAGCGGGTCAACGGCGGCGTAGCGCCCTGGCTGCCGAAAGCGGGTAAAGTGCTGGGGGATAAAGCCAATTTCCAGATCAGCGCCGGTTCCCTGACGCTCAACGACATTCCCGCCAGCAACGTGCTGGTGCAGGGGAATATCGATGGCGAGCAGGTCACACTTTCCACCTTCGGCGCTGACGTAGCGCAAGGGTCGATGACCGGTAATGCCCGACGCAGCGCGGACGGCGGCTGGCATGTGGATCGGCTGCGCCTGAACGACATTCGCCTGCAAAGCGACAAAACGCTGTCGGCATTCCTCTACCCGCTCACTACCCTCGCCTCGCTGACCCTGGAACAGGTGGATATCACCGATGCGCGCCTGCAGGGGCCTGACTGGGCGGTAACCGATCTCGACTTAAGCCTGCGTGACCTGACGCTGCGCGGCGACAGCTGGCAGAGTGAGGACGGCAGACTGTCGATGAACGCCAGCGAATTTATTGTCGGCTCGGTTCACCTGTTCGACCCCATCGTTAACGCCGACCTGACGCCGCAGGGCGTGACGCTGCGCCAGTTCACTTCACGCTGGGAGCGCGGCATGGTGCGCACCTCCGGCAGCTGGCTGCGGGACGAAAATCGTCTGGTGCTCGACGAGGTGGCGCTGGCGGGGCTGGAGTACACGCTGCCGGATAACTGGAAGGCGCTGTGGATGCAGCCGCTCCCGGCCTGGCTCGAAAGCCTGACTATCGGGCGTCTCAGCCTCAGCCGCAATCTGGTTATCGATATCGACCCGACTTTCCCGTGGCAGATCACCTCTCTGGACGGCGTCGGCAATCAGCTTCAGCTGGTGAAAAACCGCCAGTGGGGAGCCTGGAGCGGGAATGCGACCTTCAACGGCGCAGCGGCGACGTTCAACCGGGTGGACGTGCGTAACCCTTCCATCGCCTTCAACGCTAACGCCTCGGCGATCACGATCAGCGAGCTGAGCGCTTTCGCCGGAAAAGGCCTGCTGGAAGCCACGGCGGTAATCTCACAGCTGCCGGGCCGCCAGGCGAAAGTGAGCCTGAATGGCCGCGCGGTGCCGGTCAACGTCCTGCAACAGTGGGGCTGGCCGGAAATTCCGCTGGCGGGTGACAGCAATCTGCACCTGACGGCCAGCGGGGCTATCAGCGCGACGGAGCTGCTGAAACCGAGCGTCAATGCCCGGCTTCAGGTGACCGACAGCAAAGGGCAAAAGCTGGAGCAGACAATACGCAACGGCGAGGTAAGCTCCGCGCCCGCCCCGGCCAGTCCCGCACCAGCAGCGAACACGGCGCCTGCCCCCTGAGCCGTACTACTCCTCTTCGTTGCCGCCCTCTTCCAGCGGCCCGAAGGGTTTAGCGGGCAGAACGATATAGATCCCTTCAAAGACGGCACCGAGGGTGTCGTCCCCAAACAGTTCCACCTGTAATTGCACCCGGGCTTTACGCCCGCGCGCCAGGCGGTCGAGATCGCCGCTCAGCGAGCCGAGATCGGCTATCGCCCCCGGTTTGCCGCTGATTGGGCTGTGGTAGCGAATATGCGCATCCGCGAGGATGATGGTGCCGCCCAGGTGACGCTCGCGCAGCATCAGCCAGATGAGCCCCCAGCCGGTGAGCGTTGCCAGTGAGAACAGACTGCCGGCAAACAGCGTATGGTGCGGGTTCTGATTCCCGGCTTCCGGCATAGTGGTGATAAATTTCTGCCCGGTATATTGCAGAATGCGCACGCCCATCTTTTCACTCAGCGGAATGTGCTGATACCAGGCCTGCTGCAGCTGCCCGCACCAGTCGGCGCGGTGCAAAATGTCGTCGAGGCTGGCGACCGGTTTGATCATCAGAAAGTGGCGCAGCGGCGTGGTTTGCGGGATGGTGATCTCCCCTTCGTTCATAAAGCCGAGGCGGGCAAAAAACTCCACTGCGTCTTCGCGGGCGCTACAGGTAATGCGCTTCACCCCCTCCTGACGCGCCACCGACTCCAGCGTCATCACCACCAGGGTGCCCAGACCTTTGTCCTGCACCGTGGGATGCACCGCGATAAAACGGATGGACGCCTCGTTGTCGGCGTTGATATAGAGACGGCCTGCGGCAACGGTGTTGCCCTCTTCGTCCACCACCATCTGGTGATGGGCCAGCGCGTCCCAGCCGTCGCGCTCTGAGCCTTTCGGCTGATGCAGCGGCTTGCGCAGCATCTCCCAGCGAAACTGGTAGTAGCTCTCAAGTTCTTCTTCTGTTTGCGGTACGCGAAGGTGATACATACTTGTACTCTCTCTTGTGACCCGCAGCCCGGTAGCGGCCAGGCTCATACCTGCAGCCAGAACGTCACCGGGCCGTCATTGACCAGGGAAACTTGCATATCAGCGGCGAAGCGGCCGGTTTCGGCGGTAATGCCCTGAGCGCGGCAGCGCGCAGCGAAGTAGTCGTACAGCGCCTCGGCGCGATCCGGTGCCGCACCGCGGGAGAAGCTGGGGCGCATGCCGCGACCGGTGTCGGCGGCGAGGGTAAACTGCGATACCACCAGCACGCTGCCGCCGGCCTGCTGCACGTTGAGGTTCATTTTGCCCGCCTTATCGCTGAAGATGCGATAACCCAGCACGCGCTCGCACAGGCGATCGGCTTTTGCCTCGTCATCCTCTTTTTCGACACCCAATAACACTAAAAGTCCCGGCCCAATTTCACCCGTGACTTCACTTCCCACGGCGACGCTCGCCCGGGAGACGCGTTGAATCAATGCAATCATGGCTGGTCTTCTTTCTCTGCTGCGGCCTGTTTTAGTTTTCGGTACTCGCCGAGAGTGACAGTTATCTCTGCCCCAAGCAAGACGATGCACCAGGTCCAGTAGACCCAGAGAAACAGGATGGGGATCACGGCCAGCACGCCGTAAATCAGCTGGTAGGAGGGGAACATGGTGATGTAGAGCGCAAAGCCTTTCTTGCCGAGTTCAAACAGCAGCGCCGCCACCAGCGCCCCGATCACCGCGTCGCGATTGGGTACCCGCACCGTAGGCACCACGCTATAGAGCAGCCAGAAGGAGATCCACGACAGCATCAGCGGAAAGAGGCGCAGCACGTCGTCAATCATGCTGTTGAAGCCGGTCGCCCAGCGCAGGGAGAGCAGATAAGAGCTGATAGCCAGACTTGCCCCGGCCAGCAGCGGGCCGAGGGTGAGGATCATCCAGTACACCGCAAAGGAGTAAACTTTCGGACGCGTGCGCTGGCTGCGCCAGATGGTATTGAGCGCGCTGTCGATGGCGTACATCAGCAACAATGCGGTGACAATCAGCCCGCAGGCGCCCACCGCGGTCATCTTGCTGGAGTTGGCGACGAACTGCTCGATGTAGCGCTGAATAATATCGCCGGTGGCCGGAATAAAGTTGGCAAAGACAAAGTGGCGCAGCTGCATGCTGACGTCTGAAAACATCGGGAAGGCAGCAAACAGGGCAAATATCACCGCCACGAACGGCACCAGCGACAGCAGCGAGACGTAGGCCAGATTCCCGGCCAGCGTCGTCATATTGTCTTCGTCGATGCGCTTCCACAGCAGTTTCAGCCAGGCCACCAGCGGCCTGGTGTGGTGCGTCGCTTTTTGCTGAAGCTTAGTGATCATGCGTTGGCCGCAAAGTAGTCAGGCACGGTCGTTTTGTCTTTCACCAGGATCGCGTCAATACCCACCTGGCGCGCGCCTTCCACGTTGGCGGCGTTATCGTCAAAGAACACCGCCTCGGCGGCGGATACGTTCTCTGCTTCCAGCACCCGCTGATAGATTGCAGCATCCGGTTTGCGCAGGCCCATCTCCTGGGAGAGATAAATTGCATCCGCCGCGGCGCGCACTTGCGGATACTGTTCCGGCCACAGCGTAGTATGCAGCCGGTTGGTGTTGGAGAGCACCACGACGCGATGTCCTGCCGCGCGCAGTCTTTGCATGATATCGATAACCTCGTGGCGAATGCCGACAAACACCGCCTGCCAGCCAGCGCTGAACTGCTCGAAGCTCAGCGGCAGCGACATCTGCGCGCACAGCTGCTGCGCGAACGCCTCATCGCTGATCTCACCGCGTTCGTGCTGGTGGAAGGGTTCATCCATCGTGAAATTTTGCTGCAGGGTAGCGAGCGGCACGCGGCTGTAATCACTCCATACGCCAAGCACGCGGTTAAAGTCGATATCGATAATGACATTACCTAAATCAAAGATATAGAGCATGACTCTCTCCTTTTGGGCCATGGAGAGTTAACTGTAGCGGTAAAGCGAAACTTTGACTATGAGGCGAACAGCGGGGTTATAAAAATGCATAAAAAAAGCCCCGGCTTTTCAGCCGGGGCTTCGATACGGTGATTACCGTTAATTAGCCTTCACGCGGGCCACGGCTGGCACGCTTACGGTCGTTTTCCGTCAGGTGACGTTTACGGATACGTACGGAAACCGGGGTAACTTCTACCAGTTCGTCGTCATCGATAAACTCCAGCGCCTGCTCCAGCGTCATTTTGATCGGCGGAACCAGGGTGGTGGCTTCGTCAGTACCGGAAGCACGCATGTTGGTCAGCTTCTTACCGGTCAGGCAGTTTACGGTCAGGTCGTTAGAACGGCTGTGAATACCGATGATCTGGCCTTCGTAAACTTCAGCACCGTGACCGAGGAACAGCTTACCGCGGTCCTGCAGGCCGAACAGCGCAAACGCAACCGCTTTACCCTGACCGTTGGAGATCAGTACGCCGTTCTGACGCTGACCCACTTCGCCCGGACGCACGTCGTCGTAGTGGCTGAAGGTGGAATACAGCAGACCGGTACCGGAGGTCATGGTCATGAATTCGTTACGGAAGCCGATCAGGCCACGGCTTGGGATCACGTAGTCGAGACGTACGCGGCCTTTGCCATCCGGATCCATGTTTTTCATGTCGCCTTTACGCTCACCCATCGCCTGCATCACAGAGCCCTGATGCTGCTCTTCGATATCCAGGGTCACGTTCTCGAACGGCTCCTGCTTGCGGCCTTCGAATTCACGGAAGATAACTTTCGGACGGGAAACCGCCAGCTCGAAACCTTCACGACGCATGTTTTCGATCAGTACGGAGAGGTGAAGCTCGCCACGACCGGATACGCGGAACGCGTCAGCGTCTTCGGTTTCTTCAACGCGCAGCGCAACGTTGTGCACCAGCTCTTTGTTCAGGCGGTCGAGGATCTGACGTGAAGTCACGTACTTACCTTCTTTACCACAGAACGGAGAGGTGTTGACGTTGAAGAACATGGTTACGGTCGGTTCATCAACGGACAGCGCCGGCAGCGCTTCGACGTTCTGCGGATCGCAGATGGTGTCGGAGATGTTCAGTTCGCCCAGACCGGTGATCGCGATGATGTCGCCCGCTTCCGCGAGTTCGCTGTCGATACGCTCCAGACCGAGGTGGCCCAGTACTTTACCGACTTTACCGTTACGGGTTTTGCCTTCGCTGTCGATGACAGTAACCTGCTGGTTCGGCTTAACTTTACCGCGCTTGATGCGGCCGATGCCGATCACGCCCAGGTAGTTGTTGTAGTCCAGCTGAGAGATCTGCATCTGCAGCGGGCCGTCCAGGTCAACGTTCGGCGACGGTACGTGGTCGACGATAGCCTGATACAGCGGGGTCATGTCGTCCGCCATGTCAGTGTGGTCCAGACCCGCGATACCGTTCAGCGCAGAAGCGTAAACGATCGGGAAGTCCAGCTGCTCGTCGGTCGCGTCGAGGTTAACGAACAGGTCGAATACCTGGTCAACAACCCAGTCAGGACGCGCGCCAGGACGGTCAACTTTGTTGATAACAACAATTGGCTTCAGACCGTGGGCAAACGCCTTTTTGGTCACGAAGCGCGTCTGCGGCATAGGGCCATCCATTGCGTCAACGACCAGCAGTACTGAGTCAACCATGGACATTACACGTTCAACTTCGCCACCGAAGTCGGCGTGGCCGGGGGTATCAACGATGTTGATACGGAAATCATTCCATTTGATAGCGGTGTTCTTAGCGAGGATGGTAATCCCACGCTCTTTCTCCAAATCGTTGGAGTCCATCACACGCTCGGTGGTTTCCGCACGTTCGCTGAACGTACCAGACTGTTGGAGCAGCTTATCAACCAGGGTTGTTTTCCCATGGTCGACGTGCGCGATGATGGCGATGTTACGCAGATTTTCGATCACAACTTTGCCTCAGGCATTAGAAATAGCGCGTTATTGTACACGGATTAATCGCAGGACTGAACAAGATCACAAAGATCCTTCGCAAACAAGTATTGCAGGAGGGCTTTGTGATCCTTTTCACGCAGCAAACGTGCGCCCACTAACGCAAATTGCACCAATACAGTGCCCATTTTTTACACAAAGGCACTATATTGGTGCAATCTGTCCACGGTGGTGCAGCTCGTTTGCACTATGGTGCGCATGATAGCGCCTTTTTAAGGTAATTTGAAAGTTGGCACACTTTTCGCTTTATCTACATCAGAGCGAGAACGCCACTTTGATACAGTGTTTGAAAACCTCGTTACCACGACGACAATGACAAAATCCGGGAGAGTGCAAGTATGTCCGCTGAACACGTTTTGACGATGCTGAATGAACATGAAGTGAAGTTTGTCGATTTACGCTTCACCGATACTAAAGGTAAAGAGCAGCATGTCACGATCCCTTCCCATCAGGTTAATGCTGACTTCTTCGAAGAAGGCAAAATGTTTGATGGCTCCTCGATTGGTGGCTGGAAAGGTATCAACGAATCCGACATGGTGCTGATGCCTGACGCTTCTACCGCTGTCATTGACCCGTTCTACGAAGAACCTACACTTATCATCCGCTGCGACATCCTTGAGCCGGGCACCATGCAGGGCTACGACCGCGATCCGCGCTCCATTGCGAAACGTGCTGAAGAGTACCTGCGTTCAACCGGTATCGCCGATACCGTACTGTTCGGGCCAGAGCCGGAATTCTTCCTGTTCGACGACATCCGTTTCGGCAGCTCCATTTCCGGCTCTCACGTGGCTATCGACGATATCGAAGGCGCATGGAACTCCGGGACCAAATACGAAGGCGGCAACAAAGGCCACCGTCCGGGCGTGAAAGGCGGTTACTTCCCGGTTCCGCCGGTTGATTCCTCTCAGGACATCCGCTCCACCATGTGTATGGTGATGGAAGAGATGGGCCTGGTGGTTGAAGCGCACCACCACGAAGTAGCTACCGCCGGTCAAAACGAAGTGGCGACCCGCTTCAACACCATGACCAAGAAAGCGGACGAAATTCAGATCTACAAATATGTGGTTCATAACGTCGCGCACCGCTTTGGTAAAACCGCGACCTTCATGCCGAAACCGATGTTTGGCGATAACGGCTCCGGTATGCACTGCCACATGTCCCTGTCAAAGAACGGTACTAACCTGTTCTCTGGCGACAAATATGCCGGTCTGTCCGAGCAGGCGCTGTTCTACATCGGCGGCGTGATCAAACACGCGAAAGCCATCAACGCCCTGGCGAACCCGACCACCAACTCCTACAAGCGTCTGGTTCCGGGTTACGAAGCACCGGTTATGCTGGCGTACTCAGCCCGTAACCGTTCCGCTTCTATCCGTATTCCGGTCGTTGCCTCTCCGAAAGCACGTCGTATCGAAGTGCGCTTCCCGGACCCGGCGGCTAACCCGTACCTGTGCTTCGCGGCACTGCTGATGGCCGGCCTTGACGGTATCAAGAACAAAATCCATCCGGGCGAAGCGATGGACAAAAACCTGTATGACCTGCCGCCGGAAGAAGCGAAAGAGATCCCACAGGTTGCTGGCTCGCTGGAAGAAGCCCTCAACGCCCTGGATCAGGACCGCGAGTTCCTGACCGCCGGTGGCGTGTTCACCGACGACGCTATCGATGCTTATATCGCGCTGCGTATCGAAGAGAACGACCGCGTGCGCATGACGCCGCACCCGGTTGAGTTTGAACTGTACTACAGCGTGTAAGTTGCCCGCAGCGCGCGTTCATCGCCGCTGCGAATAACAACGCGAAAGATTTTTTGTTGCCGTGGAAACTTTTGGCCCATCTTCGGATGGGCTTTTTTCTCCGCAACGAACGGATACCAAAGGATGATTCAGTAAGGCGTTATTGTTTGTCATCGCACGCGCTGGGGACAAATAACATAGCCTTACTGAACCGATTGCCTATAATGCACTAAATTGGTGCAAACCCTGGGAGACTGCTGGATGGCAACAGGCGCGCTACCCGATGCCGGGCAGATCCTCAATGCGTTAATTAACAGCATCCTGCTGGTCGATGATGACCTGGCGGTGCATTACGCCAACCCGGCAGCGCAACAGCTGCTGGCGCAGAGTTCACGCAAACTTTTCGGCACGCCGCTGCCGGAGCTTCTGAGCTACTTCTCGCTCAATATTCATCTGATGCAGGAGAGCCTCAACGCCGGCCAGGGCTTTACGGATAATGAGGTCACGCTGGTCATCGACGGGCGTTCCCACATTCTTTCCCTGACCGCGCAGCGCCTGCCGGACGGCTTTATCCTGCTGGAGATGGCGCCGATGGATAATCAGCGTCGCCTCAGCCAGGAGCAGCTCCAGCATGCGCAGCAGGTGGCGGCGCGCGATCTGGTGCGCGGCCTCGCCCACGAGATTAAAAACCCGCTCGGCGGATTGCGCGGTGCCGCGCAGCTGCTGACCCGCGCCCTGCCCGATCCGTCGCTGACGGAGTACACCAACGTAATTATTGAGCAGGCCGACCGCCTGCGTAATCTGGTGGACAGGCTGCTGGGGCCACAACAGCCGGGCATGCACGTCACCGAGAGCATTCACAAAGTCGCAGAGCGGGTCGTGAAGCTGGTGTCGATGGAGCTGCCGGAGAACATCACCCTGGTGCGCGACTACGACCCGAGCCTGCCGGAGTTCGCGCACGATCCCGACCAGATTGAGCAGGTGCTGCTCAACATCGTACGCAATGCCTTACAGGCGCTGGGCCCGGCGGGGGGTGAAATCGTTCTGCGCACCCGCACTGCGTTTCAGCTTACGCTGCACGGCACCCGCTACCGGCTCGCCGCGCGTATTGATGTGGAAGATAACGGGCCGGGCATTCCCGCGCATCTGCAGGACACGCTCTTTTATCCGATGGTCAGCGGCCGCGAAGGCGGCACCGGGCTGGGGCTGTCCATTGCCCGCAGCCTGATTGACCAGCATTCCGGAAAAATCGAATTTAACAGCTGGCCGGGTCATACCGAGTTTTCGCTCTACCTGCCCATTCGTAAATAGAGGTCTTTATGCAACGAGGGATAGTCTGGATCGTCGATGACGATAGCTCCATTCGCTGGGTGCTGGAACGCGCACTGACCGGCGCCGGTTTAAGTTGCACCACCTTTGAAAGCGGTAATGAGGTGCTGAACGCGCTGACCACCAAAACCCCGGACGTGCTGCTGTCGGATATTCGTATGCCGGGCATGGACGGTTTAGCGCTGTTAAAACAGATTAAGCAGCGCCACCCGATGCTGCCGGTGATCATCATGACGGCGCACTCTGACCTCGACGCCGCGGTGAGCGCTTATCAGCAGGGCGCGTTCGACTATCTGCCAAAACCTTTCGATATCGACGAAGCGGTGGCGCTGGTGGAGCGGGCGATCAGCCACTATCAGGAGCAGCAGCAGCCGCGCAACGTACAGGTGTTCGGCCCCACCACCGATATCATCGGCGAAGCGCCGGCGATGCAGGATGTGTTTCGTATTATCGGCCGTCTGTCGCGCTCGTCCATCAGCGTGCTGATTAACGGCGAGTCCGGTACCGGTAAAGAGCTGGTGGCCCATGCGCTGCATCGCCACAGCCCGCGGGTGAAAGCCCCGTTCATCGCGCTGAACATGGCGGCGATCCCCAAAGATTTGATTGAGTCCGAGCTGTTCGGCCACGAGAAAGGCGCGTTTACCGGCGCGAACCAGATCCGCCAGGGTCGCTTCGAGCAGGCCGACGGCGGGACGCTGTTTCTGGATGAGATCGGCGATATGCCGCTGGATGTGCAGACGCGTCTACTGCGCGTGCTGGCCGACGGGCAGTTCTACCGCGTCGGCGGCTATGCGCCGGTGAAAGTCGATGTGCGCATCATCGCCGCGACGCACCAGAACCTTGAACTGCGCGTGCAGGAGGGGAAATTCCGTGAGGATCTGTTCCACCGCCTGAACGTGATTCGCGTCCACCTGCCGCCGCTGCGCGAGCGTCGGGAAGACATTCCGCGCCTCGCCCGCCACTTCCTGCAGATCGCGGCAAAAGAGCTGGGCGTGGAGGCGAAGCTGCTGCATCCCGAAACCGAAGCGGCGCTGACGCGTCTCGCCTGGCCGGGTAACGTGCGCCAGCTGGAAAACACCTGCCGCTGGCTGACGGTGATGGCGGCGGGTCAGGAAGTGCTGATTCAGGATCTGCCGCCGGAACTGTTTGAAACCTCGGTGCCGGACAACCCGTCGCAGACGCTGCCGGACAGCTGGGCGACGCTGCTTGCCCAGTGGGCGGATCGCGCGTTGCGCTCCGGCCATCAGAATCTGCTCTCCGAGGCGCAGCCCGAAATGGAGCGCACCCTGCTGACCACGGCGCTGCGTCATACCCAGGGCCATAAACAGGAAGCGGCACGGCTGTTGGGATGGGGTCGCAACACCTTAACCCGTAAGCTCAAAGAGTTAGGCATGGAGTGATCGAGCGTCGGGAATTAACACTAAAAACTGCTGCTATTTTGTACTTTACTGCAGCAGCAAGTTGCGTATGATCGGGCGCGTTCACGGGAAGGGTTTTTGAGGGTTGTATGCTGGAATCACTATTACATATGGCATCCAGCAGCGCTGAAGTTGGCGCTGCTGCAAGCCACACGCCGCAGACGGCAATCGCCGCGATTCTGTGCGCGGCGCTGGTTAATTTTTTGAGTTAACCGCATCAGGAGAGGGTTTCCCTCTCCTGCTTTCCGCTTAGATCACCCGCGAGAACTGCTGCAAGCGCGCTTTCTGACGCAGATACACGTCAAAGCACATGCAGATATTGCGGATCAGCAAGCGCCCTTTCGGCGTTACCACTATCTCCGTCTCGTTCACGTCCACCAGCCCGTCTTTTGCCAGCGGGGCCAGCAGCTGTAAATCTTCCGCAAAATAGTCCGCCACGCGGATATCCCATTCGCGTTCAATCTCCGCATACGTCAGGCGGAAGTTACAGATCAGCGATTTAATCACGTCCCGACGGATACAGTCGTCACGGGTCAGGGCCAGCCCGCGCCACAGAGCGTTACCCTGTTCGTCGACCTGCTGATAGTAGCGCTTGAGCTCTTTCTGGTTCTGGGCGTAGCAGTCACCCAGCATGCTGATGGCCGAGACGCCCATTCCCAGCAGATCGGTGTCGCCCTGGGTGGTGTAACCCTGGAAATTGCGGTGCAGCACCCCTTCGCGCTGGGCAATTGCCAGTTCGTTATCAGGGCGGGCGAAATGGTCCATCCCGATAAACTGATAGCCGGAGGCGGTAAGCGAGGTGATGGTCTGCTGCAGAATATCAAGCTTCTGCTGCGCGGACGGCAGATCGGCGTCTTTGATTTTGCGCTGGGCGGCAAACAGCGTCGGCAGGTGCGCGTAGTTGAACACGCTCAGGCGATCCGGATTCAGCTCCGCCACGCGCTGCAGCGTAAAGGCAAAGCTTTCCGGCGTCTGTTTCGGCAGGCCGTAGATTAAATCAATATTGGTCGAGGTAAAGCCGATATCGCGCGCGCGACGCAGCAGCGCGAAGATGAAGTCTTCATCCTGCTCGCGGTTGACGAGGCGCTGCACCTCTTTGTTGAAGTCCTGCACCCCCATACTCAGGCGGTTGAAACCTTCGCTGCGCAGATGGTCCAATACGTCCAGCTCGATTTCGCGCGGATCAACTTCGATAGAGATTTCAGCATCGGCGTTAAAATTGAAATTGCCGCGCAGCAGCGCCATCAGGCGGCTGATTTGCGCCTTGTTCAGGTAAGTCGGGGTGCCGCCGCCCCAGTGCAACTGGCTGACGTGACGCCCGGTAAACAGCGGCGCGCGATGAAGAATCTCCTGCTCCAGCGCATCGAGATACTGGTCGGCCTTGTGCTGCTGGCGGGTGACAATCTTGTTGCAGCCGCAGAAGTAGCAGAGCTTGTGGCAGAACGGAATATGAACGTACAGCGAAAGCGGGCGTTCAGGATAACGGGCCACCGCCTGGCGGAAATCAGCTTCGCCAAACTGTTCAGAAAACTCAAGTGCGGTGGGGTACGAGGTATAACGCGGCCCGGAATAGTTATACTTCTGGATCAGGGCCAGATCCCAGTCGATCAACTGCTCAGACATGCTTACTCCTTCCGATGATGCCGCGGACGGGTACGGCGTGCCGGTCTTGCCGCACCACGCGTAAGGAGCCGGCTGCGCAACCAATGCTTTTGCCGCGACAGCCGCTGTAGTTTACCGAATAACCACACCAGGTAACATACTATTGGTAAAACAATGAGCAGAACGGTCAGGCCCATAGGGGAAACCGTTAGTTTCCGCCTTTCAGCAGGCGCATCAGATCGTCTTCGCGCTCTTCTTCTGGCTCTTCTTCGTCATCGTCATACGACAGACCCAGCTGCTGCATCAGGGCATCGATACGGTCCAGCTTCTCATCAACCCAGGTTTGCTCTTCCGCGCTCAGGGTTTCACCCTCTTCCAGGCGCTCAAGCAGCCCATCCAGACGGTCGTCATTTTCCAGCATTTCCAGTTCAGCCTGCGGTGATAACATTTTTTTCTCACTCTTCGGTTGCTGCTGCTTTTTGACAGGTGCCTCGGTCACGCCCAGTTGAATGGGTTTCTTGCTGCCGATACGGGGATCCTGACCCTGCGCGCCGCGACCGCCTTTCTTCTGCTGCTCGGTACCGCCTGCAGCACGACTACCGGCGGCATGGCCACGATGCTTCTTCTCACGCTTACGGTCACGCGCTTCCTGATTGATTTCTTCGCGTGTTTTACGACGCGCTTTCGCCGGGGCTTTGCCACGCGCTGGGGATGGTTGTTTCATAGAAGGTCGTCTTCGGCTGTTTTATAAAGTATAGAATTGCGGCGGAATCTAGCAGAAAGCAAGAAAAGAAAAAAGGCGACAGAATAAACTGTCGCCTTTTTTACTGACCTTGCACCCGCGAAGGGCGCGTTCATCCTTGTGTGCTGTCGACAAACCTTGTCTTTCCGTATGCTGCCAACGTTCCCTGTCAGGTTCCTTTTCCGTTTGCTGACGTCTCCGACGTTTGCCATCCTGGCTTTTCCGCGCTTCGTCTCCGTGACGTTTCCTGCGTGCTCGTCCTGAACCTGTCCTTTATGAGCATCCCCGCTCTGTGAGAACTACTTTACCGTTACTGACGAAACTAACAACCCTGCCGCTGGGTTTTTACGGCAAATTAGGACAGTTCTTTATCGCTAAGCGGATGTTATTTAGATAAAAAATCCATAACCAGACATGAGATTTTTCTCAAATGT
Source organism: Siccibacter colletis (assembly GCF_025914095.1). Lineage (NCBI taxonomy): Bacteria > Pseudomonadati > Pseudomonadota > Gammaproteobacteria > Enterobacterales > Enterobacteriaceae > Siccibacter > Siccibacter colletis. The sequence goes on from NZ_CP074352.1 coordinate 3,912,601, forward strand.
CGCCGCTAACAACGGGGCAATGTCTCACAGCAAAGCGGGGGAATGACGGAACCGCGCCTGCAATCAGCCACGGTCTTTTCTGTGTCTTCAGGTATAATCGCCGGAATGCTTATCCCCAGACGGAGAGAACCGTTTTGACTACCTGGAATTACCAACAGACGCACTTTGTCACCAGTGCGCCGGACATTCGCCACCTTCCCTCCGATACCGGTATTGAAGTGGCCTTCGCCGGGCGCTCTAACGCCGGCAAATCAAGCGCCCTGAATACCCTGACCAATCAGAAAGGCCTGGCGCGTACCAGTAAAACGCCGGGACGCACCCAGCTTATCAACCTGTTTGAAGTGGCTGACGGTAAGCGTCTGGTCGATCTTCCGGGCTACGGCTTCGCCCAGGTGCCGGAAGAGATGAAAATTAAATGGCAGCGCGCGCTGGGTGAATACCTGGAAAAACGGCAATGTCTGCAAGGCCTGGTGGTATTGATGGATATTCGTCATCCGCTGAAAGATCTCGATCAGCAGATGATTGAGTGGGCGGTAGCCAGTGAAATTGCGGTGCTGGTTCTGCTGACCAAAGCCGATAAGCTTGCCAGCGGGGCGCGCAAAGCGCAGCTGAATATGGTGCGCGAAGCGGTACTCGCTTTCCAGGGAGACGTGCAGGTTGAAGCATTTTCGTCACTGAAAAAACAGGGCGTGGATAAGCTGCGGGCGAAACTGGATAGCTGGTTTAACGATCTGCCGCCGGTGACTGAAGACACTGATTCCGGCGAATAAGCGAAGGCGCGTGGACAGGCTCCTCGCGTCATTTTGCCGGGCTGTGCCCAATAAAAAACGCCCCAGTCAGTACTGACTGGGGCGGCTAAAATATTCAGCCAAATCCGATTACGTGAAGTAAAAGGTCTGAAAGATAGAACATCTTACCTCTGTACCCTACGCGAATAACTCTACCGCTTTTTCTGGGTCACACAAAGCACTTTTTGTAGTTTTTTTTCACTCTTTACATAGCAATTTCTAATGATTATCACAAAAAGCTATTAGTTATGTTGCTAAGTTACAGAATAGCGACAGGGTAAGACGCACCCTTAGTGCGCCCGATCCCAGTTTTCACCGCTGCCTACTTCCACCAGCAACGGCACGTCCAGCTTCATGGTGTTTTCCATCAGTTCATGAATCTTTCTGGATACTGTTTCTACGTCGTCTTTATGCACTTCGAACACCAGTTCATCGTGTACTTGCATAATAAGCTGCACGCGCGGCTTTTCGCTCTCCAGCCACTTATCAACGTCGATCATAGCGCGCTTGATAATATCCGCCGCCGTCCCCTGCATCGGGGCGTTGATTGCCGCACGTTCCGCACCGGCGCGGCGCGCCGCGTTGCTGGAGTTAATATCCGGCAGGTAGAGACGACGCCCGTCCAGCGTTTCAACATAACCCTGCTCTTTCGCCTGTTTACGGGTGCGCTCCATGTACTCCAGCACGCCCGGGTAGCGCTCAAAGTAGAGATCCATATACTTCTGCGACTCTTTACGGGAGATATTCAACTGGCGCGACAACCCAAAAGCGCTCATGCCGTAGATCAGACCGAAGTTAATGGCTTTGGCGCTGCGACGCTGTTCGCCAGTGACCTGTTCAAGCGACATGCCAAACACTTCCGCTGCGGTGGCGCGGTGAATATCCAGCCCCTGCGAGAAGGCATCCAGCAGGCCTTTATCGCGCGACAGATGCGCCATAATGCGCAGCTCAATTTGCGAGTAGTCCGCTGAAACGATGACGTAATCCTGCGGCGCAATAAACGCCTGACGAATGCGTCGTCCTTCGTCGTTACGCACCGGAATGTTCTGCAGGTTCGGATCGGTGGACGACAGACGCCCGGTCGCCGTGACCGCCTGGTGATAAGAGGTGTGTACCCGGCCGGTTTTCGGGTTAATCATCAGCGGAAGCTTATCGGTATAGGTCGATTTCAGCTTCGCCAGCCCGCGATATTGCAGGATGACTTTCGGCAGCGGATAGTCCAGCGCCAGCTCCTCAAGCACCTCTTCAGAAGTGGACGGCGCGCCACCCGGCGTTTTCTTCAGCGGCTTGATGCCCTGCTTTTCAAACAGAATGGTTTGCAGCTGCTTGGTCGAGGAGAGGTTGAACGGTTCGCCGGCAATCTCATGCGCCTTCTGCTCAAGCTCGGCCAGACGCAGCGTGATCTCTTCAGAGTGCTTATGCAACACCGCTGGGTCGATTTTGACGCCGTTGCGCTCGATGCGCGACAGCACCGGCACCAGCGGCATTTCGATTTTTTCAAATACCGCGCGTGGACCCGCCTCTTTTTGCAGCTTCGGCCACATTTTAAGGTGTAGCTGCAGCGTGACGTCCGCGTCTTCGGCGGCATAAGGCCCGGCCTGCTCAAGAGCAATCTGGTTGAACGTCAGCTGGTTTTTGCCCTTGCCGGCAATCTCTTCAAAGGTGATGGTTTTATGCTTCAGCAGGCGCTCCGCCATCGAGTCCATATCGTGGCGCCCGGAGACGCTGTTAAGAATGTACGACTCCAGCATGGTGTCGAAGGCGATACCGCGCAGTTCGATACCGTAGTTCTGCAACACGCCGCGGTCGTATTTCAGATTCTGGCCGACCTTAAGTGCATTTTCATCTTCAAGCAGCGGCTTCAACAGCTCAAGGGCGCGCTCGCGGGAAACCTGATCCGGCGCGTCCAGGTAGTCATGAGCGACCGGCAGGTACGCCGCATCACCCGGTTCAATAGCAAAGGAAACGCCCACCAGATTAGCTGAGTGATTATCCAGACTGTCGGTTTCCGTATCGAAGGCGAACAGCGGCGCTTTTTTCAGGCGCGCAATCCAGGCCTGCAGCGTCTCTTCGTCCAGGATGGTGACATAATTTTCCTGAGAGAGCGCCACGGCCGGTTCGTCTGGCTCTTCATCGATAACGATAGTTTCCTGCGGCTTCGCAGCGGGTTTAGCGCCTTTTGCCTGCAGCCACTTGCCCGCTTCTACGTCAGCGGTCCAGCGTTTGAACTCGTAGCGCCTGAACATTTCCATCAGCGCCCCGGCCGCCGGCTGCTGCACTTCCAGCTGCTCGGCGCTCAGCTCCAGTTCAACATCGGTTTTGATGGTCGCGAGCTGATACGAGAGATACGCCACGTCTTTATTGTCGGCCAGTTTGGTCGCCATCGTTTTGGCACCGCGGAAGCTGAGGGTCGCGATCTTCTCGGGTTCGCCGTAGAGGGTATCCAGGCCGCCAAGACCCTGCAGCAGCGCCTGGGCCGTTTTCTCTCCCACGCCCGGCACGCCAGGGATGTTATCTGAGGAGTCACCCATCAGGGCAAGGAAGTCGATGATCAGCTCAGGCGGTACGCCATATTTCGCTACCACCTCTTCCGGGCCGAGAATGGTATTAGTCATGGTATTGATGAGGGTGATACCTGGCGTAACCAGCTGCGCCATATCTTTATCGCCGGTACTGATGAGCACCGGACGCCCTGCTTTTTCCGCTTCACGCGCCAGCGTACCGATGACGTCATCGGCCTCGACGCCGGATACCGCCAGCAGCGGCAGGCCCATGGCTTTGACCATCTCATGCAGCGGCACGATCTGCGCGCGCAGGTCGTCCGGCATCGGGGGACGGTGAGATTTGTAGTGTTCAAACAGCTCGTCGCGGAAGGTTTTACCCTTGGCATCAAACACGACCGCCGCATGAGTCGGCTGGTACTGCATGATCAGGCTGCGCAGCATGTTCAGCACACCGTACATTGCCCCTGTCGGCTCGCCGGCGCTGTTAGTCAGCGGCGGAAAGGCGTGGTAGGCCCGGTAAAGATAAGAGGAACCATCAACGAGGATAAGGGGGTTTTGTGGGATCTGAACCATAGTGTCCATGCCTGTTTATCGATATATGGCCTAAAGGATGCCATAGACCGCAGTCAAACATGAACTTTTACCCCCAAAGAATTGCCGTTTAGGGTGCCGCCTCGCAGAACAACCCTGTGGATAACTTTGTGCACAAAATCATAAGCCTTTAATAATACAGCGTTATTAGCGGAAGAAATAATAAAATTCCATTTTTAAATCAGTAGCTTATGCGATAAATGACTTTGCTAATGGTTTCCTGTCGCGCCATTATTTTTGTGGATATAAATTATATTCAGAATAAAGCCCACTTTTTTGGCGAGCGTTAATCACAGCGTAAAGGTTATTTTCGGCTACCACGTTGTTTTTCATCTTCTGTTAAAATCCGCGCTCCCAATTTTAGTGAACGCCATGTTCCTTTCATCCGATCATTTGAATATGTTACGACTTCGCGCTGCGATTACCCTGCCAGTAAGTATTATGCTGGCTATTCTTGTCACGGTGCTCTGCGCCCTGCCCATTATTCTGGCCGGCATTTTTAAATTACTGCTTCCGTTGAAACCAGTCTCAGAACGCATTTCCCGCTTCTGCGATGCCATGATGTATTGCTGGTGTGAAGGGCTGGCGGTATTACTTCATCTTAATCCACGTCTGAAATGGGATGTTCAGGGACTGGATGAGCTAAACAGAAATAACTGGTATTTGTTGACCGCTAACCACCACAGCTGGGCGGATATCGTGGTGCTTTGCGTGTTGTTCCGCAATCATTTACCGATGAATAAATATTTCCTGAAGCAGCAGCTGGCCTGGGTCCCTTTTATTGGGCTAGCCTGTTGGGCGCTGGATATGCCTTTTATGCGCAGATATTCAAGAAGTTACCTTTCAACGCATCCTGAACGTCGCGCGCAGGATATTGAAACCGCCCGTCGGTCATGTGAGAAATTTCGTAGTCGCCCCACCACGATTGTTAATTTCGTGGAGGGTACACGCTTCACCCCGGAAAAGCATGTACGGCTGCGCTCCCCCTGGCGTCATCTGCTTCCACCGAAAGCGGCAGGAATTGCCATGGCCTTAAGCGTGCTGGGGTTACAATTTGATAAACTGGTAAACGTAACGCTCTGCTATCCGCAAAACGATGCCACACCATTTCTGGATATGTTGTGCGGCAGGCTTACGCGGGTGGTGGTCCGCATACAGTTAATTCCGGTGGATGAATCATTGCGGGGCGATTATCAAAACGATGCGTCTTTTAGGCATAACTTTCAGTGCTGGCTAAACAGGTTATGGCATGAAAAAGACGTGCAGCTGGAAAAGATAAAAACGGAATACAAAAAAGCCGGTCATTGACCGGCTTTTATTATTATTTTTTCTCAACCAGCTGTTTAACGGTATCAGCGTACTGCATGATAAACGCGTCCATATTGCTGGTGTCCATGCCCTGCGGGTTGATCTGGTATTTCCCGTTGACGTACATTGCCGGTACGCCCTGAAGCTGCAGGTCGGCAGCGGCTTTTTCCTGCTGTGCGACCAGCGATTTCACCACAAAGCTGTTCCACGCGGCGTCATACTCTTCCGGCTTCACGCCAGCATCGATGAATACTTTGCGGATATCCGCCACGGTCTGCACGGTCTGGGTTTTCTGGATGCCGTTGAACATTGGCGTGGTGATTTTATCTTCCACACCCAACGCCATCGCGACTGCCCATGCCTGCGTCAGCTCTTTACCCAGCGGGCCCAGGAACTCAACGTGGTATTTCGTCATTTTGGTGCCTTCTGGCAGCTTTTTCTTCACGCTGTCAGATACGTGCAGCACCTGCTCGAACTCGTAGCAGTGCGGGCAGTAGAAAGAGAAGAACTCCAGCACCTGCGGCTCGCCATTAACCGGCTTATCCAGCGTAATGTACTGTTTACCGTCCGTGATCTGCGCTGCGGAAGCGCTGAATGCCAGAATCATACCTGCCAGCGCCAGCCAAATCTTTTTCATAAATAACTCTCTCCTGAAGATGGGTGATTAATACATTGGCGTTAGTTGTAAAGGTGGTTCGCGGAGCACGTTGATTTGCTCAGCAAAAGTTGCCGTCTGCCGGCGCCAGTAATCTTCTCCGGTAAGCCAGGGGAAGTTTCTGGGGAAAGCAGGATCGTCCCAGCGCCGAATAATCCACGCCAGATAATAGACTAACCGCATCGCCCGTAAAGGCTCAATCAGAGCAAGCTCCTCAGGATTGAACGGGCAAAACTCTTCATAGGCTTCGATAATAGTTTCAAGCTGCATCCGCTGTTCGGCTTTATCGCCGTTAAGCAGCATCCACAGGTCCTGTACTGCCGGGCCGTTGCGCGCATCGTCCAGATCGACAAACAGCGGGCCGTCGCGCCAGAGAATATTACCGGGATGACAGTCGCCGTGCAGGCGCAGCATGGTAAAGCGGCTATGCCACTGGCCCATAACTTCATCGATAAGCGCGTCGGTTGTTTTCAGGAAATCATCTTTCAGGGCAGCGGGAACGAGAGCGCTCTGTTCAAACAGCTGGCGCGGCTCCAGAAGGTACTCTTTGACACCAATATCGGGGCGATGCTGAAAGCGCGACCGGCGACCGGTCTGATGAATCCGGCCCAGATAACGTCCGACCCACTCCATCTGATCGAGGTTATCGGCTTCATACTGGCGCCCACCGAGGCTTGGGAATACGGCAAAATAATAGCCCTGATGGGTAAGTACGCTACGGTTTGCGAAGCGCAGCGGCGCAGCAAGCGGAATTTCATCGATCTCTAGTTCATGAGCAAACTGATGTTCTTCGGCGAGCTGTTCGGCATTCCAGCGCTGAGGACGATAAAACTTCACCACGTAGCGGCGTCTGTCTTCATCCTGAAACTGATAAACGCGGTTCTCGAAACTGTTAAGCGGCGTAAGCCCGGAGTCCACTCTGATCCCCTGCTCAAATAGCGCGTCGAGAATGGTATCCGGGTTTAAGGTCTGGAAAGTAAAAGCAGTGTCAGTCATCCCATGTTCCGGAAATTACAGCGAATGTCTGAGAATATCATTTCCGGAAAGCAGCGGGCGTTTCTCTTACAAGCTTTTACTCTTTAATTACCCCACGCGCGCGCAGCAACGCCGTTTTGAAATCTTCTTCATAATCTTTTTGAATACCCGGAATGACAGCATCTTTGGCGCTGTCGCGCATTTTCAGCTGATAAATGAGGATGTCGTCGGTGAGATCGGCAAGCTCGCCGGTATAACCTGACTCTGCCGCAAGTTTCTGTAAGAATTGCATCAGGTTCAGATCGGGCTCTTTTTGCCAGGCGGGCTGAAGCAGTTCGATAACCTCGTTCAGGCGTTTGCATTTCATAGTGGTGCTCCTTTGACGTGATAAAGACACGTTATCAGGCTCATACCCACAATAAAAGAGGAGATACTTCGTTGGCAAAAACCTATCTCACTGGCGTGGTGCTGGCTGGCGGGCAATCGAGCCGCATGGGAGGAGAAGATAAAGGGCTGATTATATTACGTGGCAAACCGCTGTGGCAGCATGTAGCCGGGCGGCTTGTGATGCAAACCGATGCGATTCTTGTCAGTGCTAATCGCCATCTTGAGCAGTACCGTGCCGCTGGTTATCCGGTGATTACCGATGCGTTGACGGATTTCCAGGGGCCGTTGGCTGGAATGCTGGCGGTAATGCAGACGTCTGACAGTGAGTGGTATCTTTTTTGCCCCTGCGATACGCCATTTATTCCCGACGACCTGGCGGTACGGCTTGAGGCTGGCCGTAACGCAGCGCCTGCGGTATGGGTTAATGATGGTGAACGTGACCACCCGGCAATTGCTTTAGTGCATCATTCTCTGGCGGCGGAGCTATCAGCATATTTAGAGCAGGGTGAGCGGCGCGTAATGGCATTTTTACGGCAGACTGGCGGTCATAGTGTCCTTTTCACTGCAAATGCCGCAGCGTTTGCCAACGTTAACACGCCTGACGATCTCACTCGCTGGGAGGAAAAATGATCCCCCTTCTGGCATTTTCCGCCTGGAGCGGCACCGGAAAAACGACGCTCCTGCAGCAGGTCATATGGCTTTTATGTGAGCGTGGAGTACGCCCGGGGCTGATTAAACACACGCATCATGACATGGATATTGATACGCCGGGCAAAGACAGTTATCTGCTGCGTAAAGCCGGAGCGGCGCAAACGCTTGTCGCGAGCCAAAAACGATGGGCGTTGATGACTGAAACCCCTGAAGACGAGGTGCTGGATCTGCGTTTTCTGGTCAGCCGAATGGACGCATCAACGCTGGATATCGTACTGGTTGAAGGTTTTAAGCATGAGTCCATTCCCAAAATCCTGCTTTTTCGTCAGGGTGCTGGTTACAGCGAATCAGCGTTAGAAATAGATGAATTTGTACTGGCGGTTGCCAGCGATGTGCCGCTTGAAGTTAACGTGCCGTTGATCGATCTCAACCAGCCTGAAGAGGTAGTACGTTTTGTGATGGCATGGATCGAGAAGCAAAAGTTCTGATCGTTTAATTGCCGGTTAAGGCGGGGGCTGGATGACAGGCCTAAAAGTACCGGCAGAAGGCCTGCCGGGACGTTTTCAGAAATACAAAAGCAAAAAACCCTCAGCTTTCGCTGAGGGTTCTTTAATTTGATGCCTGGCAGTTCCCTACTCTCGCATGGGGAGACCCCACACTACCATCGGCGCTACGGCGTTTCACTTCTGAGTTCGGCATGGGGTCAGGTGGGACCACCGCGCTACAGCCGCCAGGCAAATTCTGTTCGCTTACCGCCTCGCGGCCATAAGCTTTAATCCGTCTCAAGCTGAAAATCTCTCAAATCCAACACCAAAACATCTTCGGCGTTGTAAGGTTAAGCCTCACGGTTCATTAGTACCGGTTAGCTCAACGCATCGCTGCGCTTACACACCCGGCCTATCAACGTCGTCGTCTTCAACGTTCCTTCAGGACCCTTAAAGGGTCAGGGAGAACTCATCTCGGGGCAAGTTTCGTGCTTAGATGCTTTCAGCACTTATCTCTTCCGCATTTAGCTACCGGGCAGTGCCATTGGCATGACAACCCGAACACCAGTGATGCGTTCACTCCGGTCCTCTCGTACTAGGAGCAACCCCCCTCAATTCTCCAGCGCCCACGGCAGATAGGGACCGAACTGTCTCACGACGTTCTAAACCCAGCTCGCGTACCACTTTAAATGGCGAACAGCCATACCCTTGGGACCTACTTCAGCCCCAGGATGTGATGAGCCGACATCGAGGTGCCAAACACCGCCGTCGATATGAACTCTTGGGCGGTATCAGCCTGTTATCCCCGGAGTACCTTTTATCCGTTGAGCGATGGCCCTTCCATTCAGAACCACCGGATCACTAAGACCTGCTTTCGCACCTGCTCGAGCCGTCACTCTCGCAGTCAAGCTAGCTTATGCCTTTGCACTAACCTCCTGATGTCCGACCAGGATTAGCTAACCTTCGTGCTCCTCCGTTACGCTTTAGGAGGAGACCGCCCCAGTCAAACTACCCACCAGACACTGTCCCCACGCCAGATTATGGCGCCAGGTTAGAACATCAAACATTAAAGGGTGGTATTTCAAGGTTGGCTCCACGCAGACTGGCGTCCACGCTTCAAAGCCTCCCACCTATCCTACACATCAAGGCTCAATGTTCAGTGTCAAGCTATAGTAAAGGTTCACGGGGTCTTTCCGTCTTGCCGCGGGTACACTGCATCTTCACAGCGATTTCAATTTCACTGAGTCTCGGGTGGAGACAGCCTGGCCATCATTACGCCATTCGTGCAGGTCGGAACTTACCCGACAAGGAATTTCGCTACCTTAGGACCGTTATAGTTACGGCCGCCGTTTACCGGGGCTTCGATCAAGAGCTTCTCCTTACGGATAACCCCATCAATTAACCTTCCGGCACCGGGCAGGCGTCACACCGTATACGTCCACTTTCGTGTTTGCACAGTGCTGTGTTTTTAATAAACAGTTGCAGCCAGCTGGTATCTTCGACTGGTTTCAGCTCCGCGAGCAAGTCGCTTCACCTACACACCAGCGTGCCTTCTCCCGAAGTTACGGCACCATTTTGCCTAGTTCCTTCACCCGAGTTCTCTCAAGCGCCTTGGTATTCTCTACCTGACCACCTGTGTCGGTTTGGGGTACGATTTGATGTTACCTGATGCTTAGAGGCTTTTCCTGGAAGCAGGGCATTTGTTGCTTCAGCACCGTAGTGCCTCGTCATCACGCCTCAGTGTTAAAGTGCACCGGATTTGCCTGGAGCACACACCTACACGCTTAAACCGGGACAACCGTCGCCCGGCCAACATAGCCTTCTCCGTCCCCCCTTCGCAGTAACACCGAGTACAGGAATATTAACCTGTTTCCCATCGACTACGCCTTTCGGCCTCGCCTTAGGGGTCGACTCACCCTGCCCCGATTAACGTTGGACAGGAACCCTTGGTCTTTCGGCGAGCGGGCTTTTCACCCGCTTTATCGTTACTTATGTCAGCATTCGCACTTCTGATACCTCCAGCAGACCTCACAGTCCACCTTCGACGGCTTACAGAACGCTCCCCTACCCAACAACACATAGTGTCGCTGCCGCAGCTTCGGTGCATGGTTTAGCCCCGTTACATCTTCCGCGCAGGCCGACTCGACCAGTGAGCTATTACGCTTTCTTTAAATGATGGCTGCTTCTAAGCCAACATCCTGGCTGTCTGTGCCTTCCCACATCGTTTCCCACTTAACCATGACTTTGGGACCTTAGCTGGCGGTCTGGGTTGTTTCCCTCTTCACGACGGACGTTAGCACCCGCCGTGTGTCTCCCGTGATAACATTCTCCGGTATTCGTAGTTTGCATCGGGTTGGTAAGCCGGGATGGCCCCCTAGCCGAAACAGTGCTCTACCCCCGGAGATGAATTCACGAGGCGCTACCTAAATAGCTTTCGGGGAGAACCAGCTATCTCCCGGTTTGATTGGCCTTTCACCCCCAGCCACAGGTCATCCGCTAATTTTTCAACATTAGTCGGTTCGGTCCTCCAGTTAGTGTTACCCAACCTTCAACCTGCCCATGGCTAGATCACCGGGTTTCGGGTCTATACCCTGCAACTTAACGCCCGGTTAAGACTCGGTTTCCCTTCGGCTCCCCTATACGGTTAACCTTGCTACAGAATATAAGTCGCTGACCCATTATACAAAAGGTACGCAGTCACACCACGAAGGTGCTCCCACTGCTTGTACGTACACGGTTTCAGGTTCTGTTTCACTCCCCTCGCCGGGGTTCTTTTCGCCTTTCCCTCACGGTACTGGTTCACTATCGGTCAGTCAGGAGTATTTAGCCTTGGAGGATGGTCCCCCCATATTCAGACAGGATACCACGTGTCCCGCCCTACTCATCGAGCTCACAGCAAGTGTGTTTTTGTGTACGGGAGTATCACCCTGTACCCTGCGACTTTCCAGACGCTTCCACTAACACACAAACTGATTCAGGCTCTGGGCTGCTCCCCGTTCGCTCGCCGCTACTGGGGGAATCTCGGTTGATTTCTTTTCCTCGGGGTACTTAGATGTTTCAGTTCCCCCGGTTCGCCTCATGCCACTATGTATTCATGACATGATAGTGCAACGAATTGCACTGGGTTTCCCCATTCGGACATCGTCGGTTATAACGGTTCATATCACCTTACCGACGCTTTTCGCAGATTAGCACGTCCTTCATCGCCTCTGACTGCCAGGGCATCCACCGTGTACGCTTAGTCGCTTAACCTCACAACCCGAAGATGTTTCCTGAGATTCATCGTCGTGCTGTAAGCATTTGAGAGACTCGAACACACCTTTTTCTGTTCTTGTTTACGGAGAACAGAAACAGTGTGTCGTTTCAATTTTCAGCTTGTTCCGGATTGTTAAAGAGCAAATATCTCAAACGTGACTTGAAAGTCAGTTTTGAGATATCGGTTGGTTGTGTCTTTCACCCACAGCCAGCAAGTGGCGTCCCCTAGGGGATTCGAACCCCTGTTGCCGCCGTGAAAGGGCGGAGTCCTAACCGCTAGACGAAGGGGACACGGAGTGTCACGACTTCGTAGCCGTCTTGCTCGTTACTTTTCATCAGACAATCTGTGTGAGCACTGCGGAGTTGTATCTTTTAAGGTAAGGAGGTGATCCAACCGCAGGTTCCCCTACGGTTACCTTGTTACGACTTCACCCCAGTCATGAATCACAAAGTGGTAAGCGCCCTCCCGAAGGTTAAGCTACCTACTTCTTTTGCAACCCACTCCCATGGTGTGACGGGCGGTGTGTACAAGGCCCGGGAACGTATTCACCGTGGCATTCTGATCCACGATTACTAGCGATTCCGACTTCATGGAGTCGAGTTGCAGACTCCAATCCGGACTACGACGTACTTTATGAGGTCCGCTTGCTCTCGCGAGGTCGCTTCTCTTTGTATACGCCATTGTAGCACGTGTGTAGCCCTGGCCGTAAGGGCCATGATGACTTGACGTCATCCCCACCTTCCTCCGGTTTATCACCGGCAGTCTCCTTTGAGTTCCCGACCGAATCGCTGGCAACAAAGGATAAGGGTTGCGCTCGTTGCGGGACTTAACCCAACATTTCACAACACGAGCTGACGACAGCCATGCAGCACCTGTCTCAGAGTTCCCGAAGGCACCAAAGCATCTCTGCTAAGTTCTCTGGATGTCAAGGCCAGGTAAGGTTCTTCGCGTTGCATCGAATTAAACCACATGCTCCACCGCTTGTGCGGGCCCCCGTCAATTCATTTGAGTTTTAACCTTGCGGCCGTACTCCCCAGGCGGTCGACTTAACGCGTTAGCTCCGGAAGCCACGCCTCAAGGGCACAACCTCCAAGTCGACATCGTTTACGGCGTGGACTACCAGGGTATCTAATCCTGTTTGCTCCCCACGCTTTCGCACCTGAGCGTCAGTCTTCGTCCAGGGGGCCGCCTTCGCCACCGGTATTCCTCCAGATCTCTACGCATTTCACCGCTACACCTGGAATTCTACCCCCCTCTACGAGACTCAAGCCTGCCAGTTTCGGATGCAGTTCCCAGGTTGAGCCCGGGGATTTCACATCCGACTTGACAGACCGCCTGCGTGCGCTTTACGCCCAGTAATTCCGATTAACGCTTGCACCCTCCGTATTACCGCGGCTGCTGGCACGGAGTTAGCCGGTGCTTCTTCTGCGAGTAACGTCAATTGATGAGCGTATTAAGCTCACCACCTTCCTCCTCGCTGAAAGTACTTTACAACCCGAAGGCCTTCTTCATACACGCGGCATGGCTGCATCAGGCTTGCGCCCATTGTGCAATATTCCCCACTGCTGCCTCCCGTAGGAGTCTGGACCGTGTCTCAGTTCCAGTGTGGCTGGTCATCCTCTCAGACCAGCTAGGGATCGTCGCCTAGGTGAGCCGTTACCCCACCTACTAGCTAATCCCATCTGGGTTCATCTGATGGCAAGAGGCCCGAAGGTCCCCCTCTTTGGTCTTGCGACGTTATGCGGTATTAGCTACCGTTTCCAGTAGTTATCCCCCTCCATCAGGCAGATCCCCAGACATTACTCACCCGTCCGCCACTCGTCAGCAAAGCAGCAAGCTGCTTCCTGTTACCGTTCGACTTGCATGTGTTAGGCCTGCCGCCAGCGTTCAATCTGAGCCATGATCAAACTCTTCAATTTAAGTTTGATGCTCAAAGAATTAAACTTCGTAATGAATTACGTGTTCACTCTTGAGACTTGATAATGCTTTTTCGTCTTGCGACGTGAAAGATATCAGTGCCCCGAGTGCCCACACAGATTGTCTGATAAATTGTTAAAGAGCAGTGCCGCTTCGCTTATTTCTCATCGGCGCGGGCTGCGTATACTACGCTATCCCGCTGTGGAGTCAAGCATTTATTTCGCTCGCCTTCACCTGACAGGCCGGCCTGTACGCCGTTGTTCCGTGTCAGTGGAGGCGCATTATAGGGAGTTCTCAGAAACTGACAAGAGGAAATCCTAAATTTTTTTCCGTTCGCCTGCTTTTCACCCAATCCGTTTAGATTACCGACGAATTGTTCGCTAAACGCGCAATATTACGGGCAAAATCCTTCACCTGTTCCCAGTCGGTATACACCACTTCCTTTGAAGTATCCGTTTCACCGCCGGTCATCTTCATAATCAGGCGGATCATCATGCGGTCGTACCATTTATAGCGCGGGTAACGCAGCGCACCGGCGAACACGGCAGCCAGCTGCGGTTTCCACGGCGCGGCCTCAAGAAACTTACGCGTATAGCTGTTGGTCTCCGGCGTGCGCTTATCCGCTTTACGCGCCACCAGGTTTACCGAGAAGAACGCGCCCGGCAACGTGTTAAGCGCTGCCGCATGCTGAGTGACAAAACGCATTAATGAAGGATGGAAATGGCCGTAGCGAATAGACGCGCCAATCGCCACGCTGTCATAGCGGGCCCAGTCGATATGCTCTGCGTTATGCAGGTCCAACATTTCACTGGTCACGCCCTGGGCGCTCAGTTCATTAATAATCGATGCCGCGATATCGCGGGTCTGACCGTCGCGGGTCGAAAACAAAATCAGGGTCGTCACAATACTCTCCGGTTATTCGCGCCAGAAGGTGGGGGTGAACAGCACCAGCAGGGTAAACACCTCCAGACGGCCGAATAACATATTGGCAATCAGGATCCATTTTGCCGTCGGGTTCATGCTGGCAAAGTTATCTGCCACCACGCCAAGCCCTGGGCCAAGGTTGTTAAGCGTCGCCACCACGGAGGCGAACGCTGAGAAGTCATCCACGCCGGTCGCGATGATCGCCAGCATGCTGACAATAAACACCAGCGCGTACGCAGAGAAGAAACCCCATACCGCTTCAAGGATGCGTTCCGGCAGCGCACGGTTGCCGAGCTTAATGCTGTAAACGGCATTCGGGTGAACCAGACGTTTAAGCTCGCGGTTCCCTTGCTTAAACAGAAGAAGGATACGAATTACTTTCAGCCCACCGCCGGTTGACCCGGCGCAGCCGCCGATAAACGCCGAGCAAAGCAGCAGTACCGGCAGGAACAGCGGCCATTTGGCGATGCTGTCGGTAGTGAAGCCGGCGGTGGTTGCCATCGACACCACCTGGAAGAAGGCCTGATTCAGCGTGGTGACCGCACTCTCATAAACATTATGGAAATAGAGTACCAGCGTACAAATGGCCACCAGCGTCAGCTGCACGCCGATAAACATGCGGAATTCCGGGTCGCGCCAGTACACCTTAAGGTTACGACCGCTTAATAAAGAGAAGTGCAGGCCGTAGTTACAGCCGGAGATCAGCAGGAAGATGGCGATAATGGTGTTGATGGTTGGGCTGTCGAAATAACCGATGCTGGCGTCATGGGTTGAGAAGCCGCCGATAGCAATCGTCGCGAAGCTGTGCCCGATGGCATCAAACGCCGGCATGCCGGCAAACCACAGCGCCAGAGCGCAGGCGATGGTCAGCAGGACATAAATCAGCCACAGCGTTTTTGCCGTCTCGGCGATGCGCGGGCGCATTTTGTTATCCTTCAGCGGCCCCGGCATCTCGGCCCGGTAGAGCTGCATGCCCCCGACGCCCAGAATCGGCAGTATCGCCACCGCCAGCACAATGATCCCCATCCCGCCGAACCACTGCAGCATCTGGCGATAAAACAGGATCGCGTGCGGCAGAGAATCCAGCCCGACCAGCGTCGTCGCGCCCGTGGTGGTCAGCCCGGAGAACGATTCAAAGAAAGCATCGGTGACGGTGAGGTTTGGCCGCTCGGCGAAGATAAAAGGCAGCGCCCCCACGCTTCCCAGCACGGTCCAGAACAGCACCACGATCAGAAAGCCTTCGCGCGATTTCAGTTCGCCTTTTTCACGACGGTTCGGCCACCACAGCAGCGAGCCGATAACCAGCGCAACGAAAAACGTCTGGGTAAACGCCCGCCCGGCCCCGTCGCGGTAGAGCAAGGCCACCAGCCCGGGGAGGATCATTGTTCCGGAGAAAAGGATAACCAGTAATCCAACGATTCGGGTTATGGCGCGAAAATGCATTTCAGACGCTTCCTTTGAAGTCAAACAGTGGGGAGGGGGGATTATTGTTCAATGGGGAGCAAATGCAATGCACCGCGGCTAAAATCCGCCAGCTTTGCCGTAAACGCGGGCAGAACGGAGGCGGGCAGCGCCACGCGTAAGGTTACGTCCGCCAGAAAATCGCTGTGCACAATCAGCCCCTCATGCTGTTTGAGCAACGCCTCGACGCCGGCAAGCTGCGCGTAATCACATCGCAAAGTATATTCGGTCAGCGGCACTTTGCGCTGGGTCGTCAGCAGGTTCAGCGCCTGCTGCACGCCACCGCCGTAAGCTTTTACCAGCCCACCGGTGCCAAGCAGAATACCGCCGTAATAGCGCACCACCACGGCGGTAATCTCACCGACGCCGCTGCCCATGAGCTGAGCCAGCATCGGCTTTCCGGCTGTACCCGCGGGTTCACCGTCATCCGAAAACCCAAGCTGCTGCGAATCGCCGGGCGGCCCGGCAACCCACGCCACGCAGTGATGGCGTGCGTCCGGGTGCTCAGCGCGTGTCGCTTCCACAAAAGCCTTTGCCGCCTCCACGCCATCGGTATGGCCCAGCAGCGTGATAAAGCGGCTTTTCTTGATCTCTTCGGTGAACGCCACCGGCTGCGCCGGAATTAGCCAGCCTTCCATTACGCGAGCTTCAGATCCCGCGTCATGTTTTCGATGCTGTTCTCATAGATCACGACGTTATCTTCGATACGAATACCACCGTAAGGTTTCAGCGCCTCGATCTTCTGCCAGTTAAAGTGTTTGCTGTACGGGCCTTCGCGCCAGGTTTTCAGCAGCGACTCAATAAAGTAGAGACCCGGCTCAATGGTCAGCACCATACGCGGCGCCAGCACGCGGGTGCAGCGCAGGTACGGATACTTCGACGGTGCAGCAAGGTGGGTGCCGTTCTCATCCTGCATAAACCCGGCAACGTCATGCACCTGCAGACCCAACGGATGGCCCAGCCCGTGCGGCATAAACGGCCCGGTCAGATCGTTCTCTACCATCGCCTCTTCGCTGATGTCAGTCACGATCTGGTGACGACGCAGCAGCTTCGCGATGCGCTGATGGAACTGAACGTGGTAGTCGGTGTAGCGCACCCCGGCTTTCAGGGTGGCGATAAGCGCCAGCTGCTCCTCGTTTACCTCTTTCACCAGCTCCGCAAACTCGCTATCGCCGTTGGCCGCCCAGGTGCGGGTCAGATCGGCTGCGTAGCCGTTGTACTCAGCACCGGCATCCAGTAAGAAACTGCGCATTTCCGACGGCGCGCGATGCTCAAGCGTGGTGTAGTGCAGCACGGCCGCATGCTCGTTAAGCGCCACGATGTTGCCGTAAGGCACATCGGTATCGCGATGCCCGGTGGCAGTGAGGTAAGCCTGGTTGATATCGAACTCGCTCATGCCGGACAGGAACGCTTCGTGCGCCGCCTGGTGACCGATCACCGCCGTCTTCTGCGCTTCACGCATACAGGCCAGTTCATAATCGGTTTTGTAAGAACGGTGGTAATGCAGGTAATCAATCACTGCTTTCGGGTTGACGTTTGCCGCGCTGATATCAAGCTGCAGGGCGCGTTCCGGTACCGGCCCGATATAGCCAATATTGCCGCGCGCCGCTGGAAGCTGGCTGCCGATACCGTCGGCTTTCGGCAGGGCGATAATCTCGATTTCATCGGTCCAGAATGACGTCGGCAGCGGTTCAACGCTGTGCCAGTAATCGACCGGCAGATAGAACCACAGCTTAGGTTTGTTGACCCCGTCCACCAGCAGCCAGCAGTTCGGCACCTGCGTAACCGGCACCCAGGCTTTAAACTGCGGGTTCACTTTAAAGGGATAAGCGTGGTCGTCGAGAAAGACGGTCATCAGTTCGCCTGAGTGGATCAGCAGCGCATCCAGCTTGCTGCGACTCAGTACATCACGCGTGCGTTCCTGCAAGGTAACAATATGATTCTTATATAGAGCGGCCAGTGATTCCATGTTTTACCCTTCTCTGTAGTAACCCTGAATTCCCGCATCTTAGCACACCGTCCGGCGCACCCGCGCGTTTCAGCTGTTCGTGATCGACGCAGCAAAAATTTAAACAGTAATTTGCATTTCATTAACATCAAATCCACACTCCGCTTCATCTGGTATGACCAGATCCCCTTGCGGATTCAGGAGACTGACATGCTTTACAAAGGCGACACCCTGTACCTTGACTGGCTGGAAGATGGCATTGCTGAACTGGTGTTCGACGCCCCCGGCTCCGTTAACAAACTCGACACCGCTACCGTGGCCAGCCTTGGTCATGCGCTGGAGGTGCTTGAAAATGAACGCGACCTGAAAGGCCTGCTGCTGCGCTCCGAAAAAGCGGCCTTCATCGTAGGTGCCGACATTACCGAATTCCTCAGTCTGTTTCAGGTGCCTGCCGCCCAGCTCAGCGACTGGCTGCATTTCGCCAATCGCGTGTTCAATCGCCTGGAAGACCTGCCGGTCCCGACTATTACCGCCATTAACGGCTATGCGTTAGGCGGCGGCTGCGAATGCGTGCTGGCGACGGATTTCCGTCTCGCGACGCCGGATGCGCGTATCGGCCTGCCGGAAACCAAACTGGGCATTATGCCGGGCTTCGGTGGCTCTGTGCGTCTGCCGCGCCTGCTCGGTGCCGACAGCGCGCTGGAGATCATCGCCGCCGGGAAAGACGTCTCTGCTGACCAGGCGCTGAAGATTGGTCTGGTTGATGGCGTCGTGAAACAGGAGAAGCTGCGCGACGGTGCGCTGGCCGTGCTGCGTCAGGCCATTAACGGCGAGCTGGACTGGAAAGCGCGGCGTCAGCCGAAGCTCGAACCGCTGAAGCTCAGCAAAATCGAGGCGGCCATGAGTTTCACCATCGCTAAAGGCATGGTGATGCAGACCGCAGGTAAGCATTATCCGGCCCCGATCACTGCCGTGAAAACCATTGAAGCCGCCGCCGGGCTGGGGCGCGACGAGGCGCTGAAGCTGGAAAATGAGAGCTTTGTACCGCTGGCGCGCTCGAACGAAGCGCGCGCGCTGGTCGGCATTTTCCTCAATGATCAGTTCATCAAAGGCAAAGCGAAAAAGCTCACGAAAGAGACAGAGATGCCGAAGCAGGCCGCAGTTCTGGGCGCGGGCATCATGGGCGGCGGCATCGCGTATCAGTCTGCCTGGAAAGGCGTGCCGGTGATCATGAAGGATATCAATGAGAAGTCGCTGCATCTCGGCATGAACGAAGCCGGCAAGCTGCTCAACAAACAGCTGGAGCGCGGTAAGATTGACGGCCTGAAGCTGGCAGGCGTTATCGGCACTATCCATCCGACGCTCGACTACGCCGGTTTTGAACGCGTGGACGTGGTGGTCGAAGCGGTAGTGGAAAACCCGAAGGTGAAAAAAGCGGTGCTGGCAGAAACCGAAGAAAAGGTGCACCCTGATGCCGTCATCGCCTCAAATACCTCGACTATTCCTATTAATGAGCTGGCGAGCGTGCTGAAGCGCCCGGAAAACTTCTGCGGTATGCACTTCTTCAACCCGGTGCACCGCATGCCGCTGGTCGAAGTGATCCGCGGTGAGAAAACCTCGGATGCCACCATTGCGAAAGTGGTCGCCTGGGCCAGTAAAATGGGCAAAACGCCCATCGTGGTCAACGACTGCCCCGGCTTCTTCGTCAACCGCGTGCTGTTCCCCTACTTCGCCGGCTTCAGCCAGCTGCTGCGCGACGGTGCGGACTTCCGCAAAATCGATAAGGTGATGGAAAAGCAGTTTGGCTGGCCGATGGGTCCGGCCTATCTGCTGGATGTGGTCGGGATTGATACTGCGCATCACGCCCAGGCCGTTATGGCGGCGGGCTTCCCGCAGCGTATGCAGAAAGATTACCGCGACGCCATCGATGCGCTGTTTGATGCCAGCCGCTTTGGGCAGAAAAACGGTCTTGGCTTCTGGCGCTATAAAGAAGACAGCAAAGGTAAGCCGAAGAAAGAGGAAGACAGCGCGGTGGACGGTCTGCTGGCCGACGTCAGCCAGCCGCGGCGCGACTTCAGCGATGAAGAGATTATCGCCCGCATGATGATCCCGATGGTCAACGAAGTGGTGCGCTGCCTGGAAGAAGGCATCATCGCCAGCCCGGCAGAAGCCGACATGGCGCTGGTATACGGCCTCGGCTTCCCGCCGTTCCACGGCGGCGCCTTCCGCTGGCTCGACACCCAGGGCAATGCCCGCTACCTCGATATGGCCCAGCAGTATCAGCAGCTCGGTGCGCTGTACGACGTGCCCGCGAGCCTGCGCGATAAGGCCCGCAGTAACGATACCTGGTATCCACCGGTGGACGCCGCGCGTCCCGTTGGCAACCTGAAAACGGCTTAAGGAGCGACGTATGGAAAAGGTAGTCATTGTTGATGCGATTCGTACCCCGATGGGCCGTTCAAAAGCCGGCGCATTCCGCAACGTGCGGGCGGAAGATCTCTCCGCGCACCTGATGCGCAGCCTGCTGTCGCGCAATCCGCAGCTTGAAGCCAGCGCCATCGACGACATTTACTGGGGCTGCGTGCAGCAGACCCTGGAACAGGGATTCAACATTGCGCGTAACGCCGCGCTGCTGGCCGAAATCCCGCACTCGGTGCCGGCGGTGACGGTGAACCGCCTGTGCGGCTCCTCCATGCAGGCACTGCACGACGCAGCGCGGATGATCATGACCGGCGATGCGCAGGTGTGCATGGTTGGCGGCGTGGAGCATATGGGCCATGTGCCAATGAACCACGGCGTTGATTTTCACCCCGGCCTGAGCCGCAACGTGGCAAAAGCCGCGGGCATGATGGGCCTGACGGCAGAGATGCTGTCGCGCATGCACGGCATCAGCCGCGAGATGCAGGACGCCTTCGCGGCCCGCTCGCATCAGCGCGCCTGGGCGGCAACCCAGTCGGGAGCGTTCAGACAGGAGATCGTGCCCACCAGCGGTCACGATGCCGACGGCGTGCTCAAGCGTTACGACTACGACGAAGTCATCCGCCCGGAAACCAGCGTGGAGAGCTTAGCCACCCTGCGACCGGCTTTCGACCCGGCTAACGGCACCGTCACGGCGGGCACCTCATCGGCGCTTTCCGACGGCGCAGCAGCCATGCTGGTGATGAGCGAAAGCCGCGCCCGGGAACTGGGCCTGACGCCGCGTGCCATTATCCGCTCGATGGCGGTGGTGGGCTGCGACCCGTCCATCATGGGTTATGGTCCGGTTCCGGCCTCGAAGCTGGCCCTGAAAAAGGCCGGGCTGAGCGCCAGCGATATCGACCTGTTCGAGATGAACGAAGCCTTCGCCGCGCAGATCCTGCCGTGCATTAAGGATCTAGGCCTGATGGAGCAGATCGACGAGAAGATCAACCTGAACGGCGGAGCCATTGCCTTAGGCCACCCACTTGGCTGTTCCGGCGCACGTATCAGCACCACACTGATCAACCTGATGGAGCGTAAAGACGCCCGGTTTGGCCTTGCGACCATGTGTATCGGTCTGGGCCAGGGCATCGCCACGGTGTTTGAACGCCCTTAACCCGCAGAGATATTCCAAAAAAAGTTGAGTTGCCGTGTTTCCCGCCTGTCAGGGGCGGGTTTTTTTATTTCAGAAAATCGCGTAGCAGGATTGCGGGAGGGTCTGTGGTAGCGTTGCGCTGATTAATATTAAAAGGACGTCACCATGAAACTGATAACAACACTTCTGGCGCTGTGCCTCCCGGTAAGCGCATGGGCTGATAGCGCGCAGGTGTGTCTGGAATACGGTAAGCAGCAGATGGCAGAGAACGCCGAAATGCTTAACCTGTTGAGTGCGATGCATATTGAGCCAGATAGCGTGGTCGAGAACCGCTACGAGGCAAACGTGGGCAGCCAGCCTGTTGCCACTGAGCTCAGCGCCGGGCTTCGCAGCCGTCAGGGCGATGCCGTCACTATGCTATGCCTGCTGAATGACGATCGGCCGCTCTATGTCTATTTCAACACGCGGAAGTAAGGCGTCAGGCCCGGCGGATGCCGGAGCCTGAACGGAAGGACGAGGGATCAAAGAAACGAGAAAGCATCGCCGAACAGGCGATCTTCACGCGCATCACGCTCGTTGCAGAACAGGTCGCGGGCGATTTTCGCCATCTCAAACCGGCCAGCAATATAGATATCGTGTCCGGAGAGGGTCTCGAAATCCTGCATTACCGCGGTCAGCACGGTACCGGAGCGGCCACGCCACTCATCGTGCGGCTGCTCAACCACCGGCTCAACGCGCAGCTTCGGATGCTTCAGCGCCAGCGCTTCCAGTTCCGGAAGATCGTAGAGGTGCTTGTCTTCGCGGCCGCCCCAGTAAATCGTGATGTCACGATCCGGGTTGCGCGCCAGGGCAGTTAACAGAATAGAACGCACATAAGAGAACCCGGTACCGCCGGCAATCAGGATTAGCGGACGGTCATCTTCTTCACGCAGCCAGGCATCGCCATGCGGAATATCCACCAGGATTTCACGATCCTGCAGGATGCGGTCCATCACCGCCATCGCGTAGAGGTTCAGTTCCGAAGCCCCGATATGCAGCTCGATAAACTCCTGTTCACTCGGGGTGGACGCCATCGAGAACGGGCGCTTGTCACGCTCGTCCATTACCACCATCAGATACTGCCCGGCGCGAAATGAAAACGCGGCCTCGGGTACTAAACGGACGCGATACACCGTATCCGTGATGGCATCTACCGAGGTCACTTTACAGCTTAAGGTTGTCATGCGTTCCCTCTGTCGGGTCAAAAAAACGTAAGCACAACGATAGCGCCACGGCGCTTACCGCAAGTCAAATATAGCCAGTTCATCCCAGATAGCGTCAATTCTTGCCACCACTTCCGGGTCTTTTTCGATGGGAGTACCCCATTCACGCTGCGTTTCGCCAGGCCATTTGTTGGTGGCGTCCATCCCCATTTTCGACCCGAGGCCGGAGACCGGCGAGGCGAAATCGAGGTAGTCGATCGGCGTGTTTTCTACCATCACCGTATCACGCGCCGGGTCCATGCGTGTAGTGATGGCCCAGATTACGTCGTTCCAGTCGCGGGCATTAACGTCGTCATCGCACACGATGACAAATTTGGTGTACATAAACTGGCGCAGGAATGACCAGACACCAAACATCACGCGCTTGGCATGACCGGCATACTGTTTTTTGATGGTGACCACAGCGAGGCGATAGGAACACCCTTCCGGCGGCAGATAGAAATCAATAATTTCCGGGAACTGCTTTTGCAGAATGGGAACCAGCACTTCGTTGAGCGCCACGCCCAGCACCGCCGGTTCATCCGGCGGACGGCCGGTATAGGTGGAGTGGTAAATTGCATCTTTACGCCGGGTGATGTGCGTAACGGTAAACACCGGGAAGTTATCCACTTCATTGTAATAACCGGTGTGGTCGCCGTACGGACCTTCAGGTGCCATCTCGCCCGGCTCGATATACCCTTCCAGCACGATTTCCGCGCTGGCCGGCACTTCGAGATCGTTCGACACACACTTCACCACTTCGGTTTTGGTGCCGCGCAGCAGTCCGGCGAAAGCGTATTCAGAGAGCGTATCCGGTACCGGCGTTACCGCACCAAGAATGGTTGCCGGATCGGCACCCAGCGCCACGGAAACCGGGAAACGTTCACCCGGATGCGCAGCGCACCACTCCTGAAAGTCGAGCGCGCCGCCGCGATGGGAGAGCCAGCGCATGATGAGTTTGTTCTTGCCGATCACCTGCTGGCGATAAATTCCCAGATTCTGACGCTCTTTGTGCGGACCGCGACTGACGGTCAGCCCCCAGGTGATCAGTGGCGCTACGTCGCCCGGCCAGCACTGCATAACCGGAATACGCGTCAGATCGACCGCGTCGCCCTCCAGCACCACTTCCTGGCACGGGGCGCTACGCAGACGTTTCGTCGGCATATTCAGCACCTGCTTAAACTGCGGCAGCTTGTCGAAGAGGTCGCGGAAACCGCGCGGCGGCTCCGGCTCTTTGAGAAAGGCCAGCAGCTTGCCCACTTCGCGCAGCGCGGTTACGTCATCCTGGCCCATCCCCATCGCTACGCGCTTCGGCGTGCCGAACAGGTTACAGAGCACCGGCATGTCGTACCCCTTCGGGTTTTCGAACAGCAGCGCAGGACCGCCAGCACGCAGGGTGCGATCGGCAATTTCCGTCATCTCAAGATGCGGATCGACCGGGATGGCAATACGTTTGAGTTCGCCCTGCTGCTCAAGCAGCGCAAGAAAATCGCGTAGATCGTGGTATTTCATGCAGTTTTTCGTGGCCTCTTTGCTGGCTTGCCATTATACGGTGTTAGCCGCAGCCATGCTGTAATTTTGTTAATCAGACGTGACAATGCGCCGCCGGACGCCTGGCTGCAACGCGAAGTATGACGGGTATATACTGTTCTCACTACCTCAGTGCGGCGGGTTTTGTTATCCTTTCGCGCCTGACATCCGGAAAAGAGACATTATGGAATCCTGGTATCTCCTGTATTGCAAACGCGGGCAACTCCAGCGAGCGAAAGAGCATCTGGAACGTCAACAGGTTGCCTGTCTGACGCCGATGATCGCGCTGGAAAAAATTGTGCGCGGAAAGCGAACTGCAGTCAGTGAGCCGCTGTTTCCTAACTACCTGTTTGTAAATTTCGATCCGGAAGTCATTCACACCACCACCATCAGCGCCACGCGCGGCGTCAGCCACTTTGTGCGTTTTGGCACCCAACCGGCCATCGTTCCGCTTACCGTGATCCAGCAGCTGATGGAGTATCAGCCGGAAAACGTGGTAGATGAACATACGCCGTGGCCGGGCGATACCGTAGTGATCACCGAGGGCGCGTTTAAGGGGCTGGAAGCCATTTTTACCGAGCCGGACGGCGAGGCGCGCTCCATGCTGCTGCTGAACTTCCTCAACAAGCAGGTGTTGCAGAGCGTCAGAAATACCGAATTCAAAAAGATTTAAAAAAGGCCCGGTTTATCCGGGCCCTCACGTTTAATGGGTGGCTTCACCAATAACGCCACCGGCTCCTGCACCGACCGCCGCACCTTTCAGCACGCTATTCCCGGTCATCGCCGCTGCGCCTGCGCCAACAACGGCGCCGACCGCTCCCCCTTTACGGGCGGCTTTGCCTTTGTCACCGTGCTTCAGCATCGCGCCGGTGCCGGCCCCGACAACCGCACCGCCGACCGCGCTTTTCACGCTTTTGCCCGCGACCGCGCCCGCCGTCGCCCCCAGCAGCGCGCCGGTTGCCGTTTTGTCGATCGCCAGCGCCTGACCACACAGCAGCGCAGACAGAATGATTATTCCAGTCGCTTTACGTTTCATCGCATTCCCTTTTATGACGAATTGCTAAACCTGGCAGGGACATTCCTGCCGCGCGAGGATAGCACTGCGGAAAAAAGGGTTTTTAGGTGCCGGTGTGACGTCGGGCGTCGGCCAGGGAAAAAAGCCGCTCAACGTTAGCGGTCGTGATTTCCGCCAGCGCATGGGGATCTTCACCACGCCAGTGGGCTACCTGATGCAGAATATGGGGTAAATAGCAGGGTTCGTTGCGTCTTGATGCGGGTTTCGGTCGCAGATCGCGCGGTAGCAGATAAGGCGCGTCGGTTTCCAGCATCAGCCGGTCAGCGGGAATAAGCGGGAGCAGCTCGCGCAGTTCAAGGCCACGACGTTCGTCGCATACCCAGCCGGTGATACCCAGAAAGAGACCGCGATCCAGACAGGCCTGCGCTTCCAGCGCGGTACCGGTAAAGCAGTGCAGCACCCCGCCCGGTAGCTTATCCAGCCACGGGTCGAGCAGCTCAAGAAAGCGTTCATGCGCATCGCGGCAGTGCATAAACACCGGCAGCGACAGCTCTGCCGCCAGTGCCAGCTGGGCGGTAAACGCGCGCGCCTGCTCATCAGGGGTCGAAAAATTACGGTTAAAATCCAGCCCGCATTCGCCGATAGCCACCACCTGCGGCTGGCTGGCAAGCACGCGCAGCACATCGGTACTCTCTTCATGCCAGCTGCTGCTGTCGTGAGGATGCACGCCGGCAGTAGACCAGCAGTTCGGGTAGCGCGCTGCCAGGGCAGCCGCCTGCTGGCTTTCATGCAGGTTAGTGCCGGTAAGCAGCATACCGGTTACGCCCGCCGCTGCGGCACGCGCCACTACCTCATTCCGGTCCGGGTCGAACTGCGAGCTGGTGAGGTTCACGCCGATATCAAACATAAGTCGTTACCTGTAAAAAACCGCCCCTGAGGGCGGCTGTGATTATTTCTGCGGTTTTTCGGCCTGAGCTTCTTCAGGCTCGTCCGGCATATCCCTACGCCCTTTGCCGACGTAGAAGCGCGCAAAGAACATGCCCACTTCAAACAGACAGTACATCGGGATCGCCAGCAGCGTCTGGGAGAACACATCCGGCGGCGTGAGCAGCATGCCCACCACGAATGCACCCACCAGCACGTAAGGCCGCTTGGCTTTCAGATCCTCTGGTGTAGTTACGCCAACCCAGCACAGCAGCACAATCGCTACCGGCACCTCAAACGACACGCCGAACGCCATAAACAGCGCCATCACGAAGTCGAGATAGCTTGAGATATCGGTCGATACCACAACGCCTATCGGCGCGGTATGGGTCAGGAAGCCAAATGCCAGCGGAAACACCACGAAATAGGCGAAGGCCATACCGAGGTAAAACAGCAGCGTACTGGATACCAGTAAAGGAATGACCAGCTTACGTTCATGCCGGTAGAGTGCCGGGGCGATAAAGGCCCAGACCTGATAAAGAATGACCGGCGCGGAGAGGATCACCGACACCATCATGGTCAGCTTAATCGGCGTAAAGAACGGCGAGGCCACGTCGGTGGCGATCATCGTCGAGCCTTGCGGCATCTTGCTGATCAGCGGATCGGAAACGAACTGGTAAATATCATTGGCGAAATAGACCAGCCCCAGAAAGATCACCAGCACCGCAACGATGCAGTTCAGTAAACGCTTACGCAGCTCAATAAGATGGCTGATCAGCGGTTGGGTATCTTCAACAGCCATGTTTATGCTTTATCACTGGTTGAGGGGGTGGAAGAAACTGGTTTTGGCGCTGCCGGCGCGGGCTGCGAGACGGGTTGAGCTTTTTCGTCAGGCACGTCGTCAGGCGTGACAGCAGGTGCCTGCTCGGTGGCGACCGCAACGCGGTCGGCAGTACCCGGCGTAACGCCTTCGTGCTCAGCTTCATTGCCTTTAACCACCGGATTGTGAATGGTGTGCGCTTCGTCGCTCGCCTTCTCCGGATCGTTGGCGCTGTATGAGCGTTTCATGGAGTCGGCGGCTTCGCGAAGTTCGTCCATCGACGCTTTCAGTTCTGGCGTCAGGCTGTCCATGCTCGCTTTTTCTACCTTTTTCAGGCTCTCCTGAAACTCCTGCAGTTTCAGCTCCTGGCTCAGTTCATTCTGCACGGTGGTCGCCAGCGAGCGCAGGGCGCGCACCCAGCCGGCAACGGTTTTCACTGCTACCGGTAAGCGTTGGGGACCAAGAACGATGAGGCCGATGACAAAGACCAGCAGCAGTTCGCCAAAACCAATATCAAACACGACTTACACCTGCTCTTTGTCGGTACGTTTTACGTCGTCTTTATTGACGCTCTCAGGCTTGTCTTCGATGGATTTCGCAGTGAAATCGGCGTCTGTCGCAGACTTGTCAGTTTTATCTGCGTCATCATCTTTGATGGCTTTCTTAAAGCCTTTGATAGTCGCGCCCAGGTCAGAACCGAGCGAACTCAGCCTTTTGGTACCGAAGAGCAGAATGACGATAACGGCAATGATTAAAAGTTGTGGCCAGCTAATACCCATACTCACTCCGAGACAGCAATAAAGATTACAGGTGGCGCATTATACGGCACCCGACTAGTCATGACGATGTTAAATTCAGCTTGTCCGGCGCCAGCCGACCAGCCAGATAACGGCCCCAGCACCCATCAACCAGAGTGGGCTCATCCCCCAGTCCGGGCGGTTGATCAGGAGTAGCGTAGCGCTCAGCAACAGGATTGCTCCCATACCAAAGAGATAGCGCGACTGCCCCTGACGTTTATGCTGACGCTGTTGCTCGTGGGCAATCTTATCAACGCTTTGTTGCAGTTGTTTGTTCTGACGTAAACTGTCGTAAAAAAGTTCCGGCAGGTCCGGCATTCGCTCGACCCAGAACGGCGCTTTCTCTTTAATGGAGCGGATCAGCGCCGGCAAACCGACCTGGTCCTTAATCCAGCTTTCCAGGAACGGCTTCGCGGTTTTCCACAGATCGAGCTGGGGATAAAGCTGGCGGCCGACGCCTTCAATATAAAGCAGTGTTTTCTGCAGCAGGACCAGCTGAGGCTGCACTTCCATATTGAAGCGCCGCGCGGTGTTAAAGAGGTTCAGCAGTACGTGCCCGAAAGAGATCTCCGCCAGCGGTTTTTCAAAGATCGGCTCGCAGACGGTACGGATGGCGAACTCAAACTCTTCAACGTTAGTATCCGGCGGCACCCAGCCTGAATCCACGTGCAGCTCCGCCACCTTACGATAATCGCGATTGAAGAAGGCGATGAAGTTCTCTGCCAGGTAGCGTTTGTCTTCTTTGTTCAGCGAGCCAACGATGCCGCAGTCGATGCCGATATACTGCGGGTTTTCCGGGTGCTCGTAGCTGACGAAAATATTGCCGGGATGCATATCACCGTGGAAGAAGCTGTCGCGGAATACCTGGGTAAAGAACACCTGCACGCCACGCTCAGCGAGCAGCTTCATGTCAGTACCGTTGGCCTCCAGCGCGGCGACGTCGTTAACCGGAATACCGTAGATGCGCTCCATCACCATCATGGTCGGGCTACAGTAGTCGGAATAGACTTCCGGCACGTAAAGCATCGGGCTGTTTTCGAAATTGCGGCGTAGCTGGATGGCGTTGGCAGATTCACGCAGCAGATCCAGTTCATCAATCAGCGTTTTTTCATACTCGCGCACCACTTCCAGCGGGCGCAGGCGGCGTCCATCCGGCAGCAGGCGTGGAACCCAACGCGCAAGACGATAGATAAGGCGCATATCGGCACGGATAATCGGCAGAATATCCGGGCGAATGACCTTAATCACCACCTCTTTACCGTTCGATTTCAGCGTCGCGGTGTGAACCTGCGCAATCGACGCCGATGCCAGCGGTTCGATATTGAAATTGTCGAACCAGGCTTCAACGGGCTGGTCGCCCATCGATTTTTCAATCTGCTGTTTTGCCAGGCGCCCGTCAAACGGTGCCACACGGTCCTGCAGCAGAGCCAGCTGATCGGCAATGGCCGGCGGGAAAAGATCGCGGCGGGTAGAGAGCATCTGGCCGAACTTGATCCATACCGGACCCAGCTCCTGCAGCGCCAGTCGCAGCCGCTCCCCCAGCAGTTTGTCTTTATGACGGTTAGGCATCCAGAATAGCGTCCGACGCCACAGGCGAAGCGGGATCGTAATACGCATGCGAGGAATCAGTTCATCAAGCCCGTAACTCAGAAAGGTTTTGATGATGAAATAAAGGCGCCGAATTTCACCTGGCGTCATTTGCCCTCCAGTTTTTCCAGCCGACTCGTCAGGGTATCTACGGCGCGTGCGAGCGCCGCTGTCTCTTCTGAAAACCATGCCACTTCCAGCGGACCCGGCGCCATGCGCCACTCTTCGGTCAGCGCTTCAGCAACATAGCGTTGATTACGCTGCGCCCGCGTCGTAATGGCTTTAAAGCCACCCGCCACCGCTTTGCCGAGGCCGTGCGCGGCAATATCCCCGATATAGGGTGCCAGCAGCTCTTCCGGTGAGAACTCTGCTAAATCCAGCAGCGAGGAGAAATTCTGTACTACCTGAATATCACCCTGCACCTCCAGCTCACCGCTACGGATAAGCGCCGTGAGTTGCTGTTTGTCGCGCAACTTCGGTAACACCGACAGGCGCGAGATCACCGAGCAATCTGCCTCACCTTCCCACTGCGCCAGCACGTCGACCTGCTGCTCGCTGAAAACCATCACCAGCGGTGAAGAGAACTCCTGCAGTACCACCCGCAGCACTTTCCCCTGCAGGCGCTGACGCGGTGATTTCAGCGCACGCGGCTGGTAAAGCACGTTATTCAGTACGCCTTCAATACCTGCCGTAATGAGTGGTGTGAATGGCATCCGCCCTCTCCTGTCAGAACTTGTAGCCGCGATGTAGCGCGACAATCCCGCCGGTCAAATTGAAATAGTTAACGTTTTCAAAGCCTGCGTCGCCCATCATGGCTTTCAGGGTTTCCTGGTCCGGATGCATGCGGATGGACTCGGCAAGATAGCGATAGCTTTCTGCATCGCTGGCTACCAGCTCGCCGACGCGCGGCAGCACGTGGAACGAGTAGGCGTCATAGGCTTTGCTCAGCGGCTCAATGGTCGGCTTAGAGAATTCCAGTACCAGCAGACGACCACCTGGCTTCAGCACGCGGAACATGGAGCGCAGCGCTTTTTCTTTATCGGTGACGTTACGCAGGCCAAAAGAGATGGTAATGCAGTCAAAGGTGTTGTCCGGGAACGGCAGCGCTTCCGCGTTCGCCTGCACGTACTCAACGTTGCCGACAACGCCAACATTACGCAGCTTTTCACGCCCCATTTTCAGCATCGAGTCATTAATATCTGCCAGCACAACCTTGCCGGATTCGCCAACCAGGCGGGAGAATTTTGCGGTCAGATCGCCGGTCCCGCCTGCCAGGTCGAGCACCTTCTGACCGCGACGCACGCCGCTGCAGTCAATTGTGAAACGCTTCCACAAACGGTGGATGCCAAACGACATCAGGTCGTTCATTACGTCGTATTTGGCCGCAACGGAGTGAAAAACCTGCGCCACTTTCTCGGCTTTTTCCGTTTTTGCTACGGTCTGGAAACCAAAGTGCGTCGTCTCTTGAGAATTTTCAGCCATCTCGATGCCTGCTTATTAATGAAATGTCCATGAAGTGTAACAGATTGGGCGCAATTGCCCTATGATTCAACCGCCTTCGCAGCCCGCTGTACCCGGATGCTACAGCGATGATGCCGCCGCTAAGTGCTTGTTCAGCTTAGCGGGTTATACGTCATCCCGCCCGGCGCGCAGACGAAACTCCACGTCCTGAGCTGTCGCCTGATCCACCAGTTCCGGATTAATCTCGCGCTTGATTTCTACCCCCAGCTCGCGAAACGCATCGGCCTGCGCCAGCACGTTTCCACGCCCGGTGGTGAGCTTTTTCATCGCTTCGCGGTAATTGTCCTGCGCTTTATCGAGGCTCTGTCCGATGGCGGACATGTCGTCCACAAACAGGCGCATTTTGTCGTACAGGCGGCTCGCCCGGTCAGCGATCTGCTGGGCGTTACGGCTCTGGTGCTCGTAGCGCCAGAGGTTAGAGATAGTGCGCAGCGCCACCAGCAGCGTGGTAGGGCTGACCAGCATGATGTTATTTTTCAGGGCTTCGTTGATGAGCTCCGGCTGCTGGTTGATCGCCATCAGAAAAGCGGGTTCGACCGGAATAAACATCAGCACGTAGTCCAGCGAGCGCAGACCGGGAAGCTGATGGTAATCTTTGCGCCCCAGCAAGCGGATATGGTTGCGCACCGAGGCGATGTGTTCAGTAAGCGCCAGATCGCGGGTGTAGTCATCTTCGGCGTTGAAGTAACGCTCCCACGCCACCAGCGTCATTTTCGAGTCGATCACCACATCTTTATTCTGCGGCAGACGCACTATAACGTCAGGCTGCATACGACTTTGCGCTTCGGTATTGATGCTGACCTGGGTCTGGTACTCGTGGCCTTCGCGCAGGCCGGACGCCTCAAGCACCCGCGCCAGTACCACTTCGCCCCAGTTGCCCTGGGTTTTATTGTCGCCTTTCAGCGCGCGCGTCAGGTTGACCGCCTCCTGTGCCATCTGGGCGTTCAACTGCTGCAGATTGCGGATTTCATGGGCCAGCGTATGGCGCTCGCGCGCTTCCTGCCCGAAGCTGTCCTGCACCTGACGACGAAAGCCGTCGAGCTGCTCGCGCAGCGGAGTAAGCAGCCCGTTCAGGCTCTGGCGGTTCTGCTCTTCCACCCGGCGATGGCTCTGTTCAAAGATGCGGTTAGCGAGGATTTCAAACTGCTCGCTCAGGCGCTGCTCGCTGTTGATCATCTGCCGCAGCTTGTCGTCCGCGTTCATCCGGGTAGTTTCAAGGCGGGTTGAGACCTCGCGCAGATCGGCTTCCAGTGAGCTGTTGATCTCGCGCAGGCTACGCAGTTCGTTATCCAGCAGGCCGCACTCGTCGCGCCAGTGTTCGCTCTGGGCCAGTTGCTGGCGGGCGGCGCTAAGCTCACCGTAGAGATCGCGCTGCTCGGCCAGCAGTGCCGCCTGACGTTGCGCATTGCGCAGACTTGCGCCAAGCCAGCCGGTTAGTGCGCCAACCAGCGCCACGGCGACCATCAGCAACAGTGAGATTTCCATTACGCCTCCTGCATGAACCGCGTACGTGATGCAAAATCGAATTGTGCTGTACAGATGTCCAGTTTGGAAGTCTTTTTCGGGTAACAAGCGGTTTCGTGCGAGGCGTTACGCAAAATAAAGGCCAGCGGGCGCTGGCCTGAGGGGAGATTACAGCAGGCGGCGCGCCGCCTCGACCACGATTTTCACCGCGTGGCTTTCGGTTTTTTTCATGGTTTCCGCGTTCGGGATCTCTTGCTGGGTGCGGTTGACGATCACCCCTGCCACCATCCCGGCGCGCAGGCCCTGGCTGGAACACATGGTCAGCAGCGTGGCCGATTCCATTTCGTAGTTCATCACGCCCATGGACTGCCACTCTTCCATTGAGCCTTTATAGCGGCTGACAACGCGGCCGGAGAAGGTGTCGTAGCGCTCCTGGCCCGGGTAGAAGGTGTCGGAAGATGCCGTTACACCGATATGCGTGGTCGCGCCTACGGCTTTTGCCGCTTCAACCAGTGCGGTAGTACAGGCGAAATCCGCCACCGCCGGGTATTCCATCGGCGCGAAATGCAGGCTGGCACCGTCAAGGCGTACCGAGGCGGTGGTCACCAGCACGTCGCCGACGTTAATGTGCGGCTGAATAGCGCCGGTGGTTCCCACGCGCAGGAAAGTGCGAATGCCGAGCTGCGCCAGTTCTTCCACAGCAATAGAGGTAGACGGACCGCCGATGCCGGTAGAGCAGATAATCACCGGTTTGCCATCCAGTTCGGCACGCCAGGAGGTGAACTCGCGGTGCGACGCCAGTTTCACCGGGTTATCCATCAGCGCGGCGATCTTTTCCACTCGCTCCGGGTCGCCGGGCACAATGGCCAGCGTTGCGCCCTGTAAATCGTTTTTGGTGAGACCGAGATGAAAAACATCAGACCTGGACATAAGTGACTCCTCTGTAGTTCGGTTTGTCAGAAGCAGCAAAACGGTACTTTACCGAAGCACTTCCGGAAATTTCGTGACCGCATTCACTTTGGCGGAAAGTTGTTGCACTCATTTTCCATATTTTAGTGATAACAATCACATAATTTAGCTCTGCCGCGCGTCGTTTTCATCCGTATGCCCTTTTCCCGGCGCTGTGATTTGGTAACGTGCAGTCTATAGTTATTTGAATGCGCTACTAACGGGTACGGAGACTGCCATGACGACTGACAGCACAACCAATAATAAGCCGGGATTCGCCAGTGCGGTGACACCGGTCGCGGAAACGACCATTCAGACCCCCGACAACGCGATTCACGCGGGCGAAACCACCATTCCGACCCAGGGCGATAACATGCCGGCCTGGCATGCGCGTCCAAAAGAAGTAAGCGGGCCGCTGCCGGTTGTGATTGTTATTCAGGAAATTTTTGGCGTTCACGAGCATATCCGCGATATCTGCCGCCGTCTGGCGCTGGAAGGCTATCTCGCCGTGGCGCCGGAGCTCTATTTCCGTCAGGGCGATGCCAGTGAATACACCGATATTCAGGCGCTGCTGAGCAACCTTGTGTCAAAGGTGCCGGACGCGCAGGTGCTGGCGGATCTCGATCATGTCGCTAACTGGGCGGGTCGCAACGGCGGCGATGCCCATCGTTTAATGGTGACCGGTTTCTGCTGGGGCGGACGCATCGCCTGGCTGTACGCGGCGCATAACCCGCAGCTGAAGGCCGCGGTGGCCTGGTACGGCAAGCTGGTGGGAGACAAAACCCTGAACTCGCCAACCCACCCGGTGGATATTGCGACCGAACTCACCGCTCCGGTGCTCGGTTTGTACGGCGCGCAGGATACCGGTATACCGCTGGAGAGCGTGGAAATCATGCGCCAGGCGCTTCGCGCTGCCAATGCCGACAAAACCGAGATTGTCGTCTACCCGGACGCCGGTCATGCGTTCAATGCGGATTACCGTCCGAGCTATCACGAAGCCTCTGCGAAAGATGGCTGGCAGCGTATGCTGGCCTGGTTCGCGCAGTACGGTAATAAGAAAGGCTAAGCTCCCGCCGCCGGGCGGCTTAAAAATCGCCCGGTGCGCACTGCAGACAGGTCAGCCCTTCCGCGCGCCAGAAATCCACTACCGCCTGGCGATCGTCAATCACCAGCCACGGCGTATAGCCGTCCGCTTTTATCTGGCGCAGCAGCGCCTGTTTCACCACTTCATCCGGCAGCGTATCTTCCCCATCCGGGCGCAGATAGAGCGCGTCGAACGGAATGCCATGACGCTCAAGCCACGTCTCGGTATGGCGACGAAAAGCGGCGGGGCGTCCGCTGCACAGCACGATCTTCTGCTGCTGAGCGCTCAGAATGCCTACGAGCCGGCTGATAGCCTCGCAGGGCTGCGCCTCCGCCATGTGCTCAAAGAACGGCTGCCACTGCTTCTCCGGGCCTAACACCCACTCGCGCACCGCTTCAGCATCAAATTCAGCCAGCGTGCCGTCGATATCCACAATCACACAGTGTTCAGAATGCATTCATCTTCTCCAGGGGAATAATTTTCCAGTCGTCAGGGGAGGCGCCGGGCAGGATCCACAGCGGGGCGACGTTGCCGACCCGTTCGCCGTGGGGCGTGCCGGTTGCCAGCAGGCGGATCACGCGGAACACGCCAGAGTGCGCGATCACTAACGGCGTATCGTAGTCGGCCAGCAGCGCATTCAGCGCGTCCGTCACGCGGGTGCAGAAAGGCAGCCAGGCTTCGCCGTTCGGCGGCGTCACTTCATACGGGGTTTGTTCGCTGAGCGGACGGCACTCCAGATCGCCCCAGTCGCGCTCGCGCAGGTCAGGCACAATGGTCATCGCCGCGCCGGGCAACGCCAGTTCGGCGGTACGACGCGCGCGCTGCTGCGGACTGACGGCAACCAGGCTCCAGCGACGCTGCGCCAGCAGCGCCGACGCGTGTTGGGCCTGATCTTCGCCCCGCGCCGAGAGCGGCACGTCGGTGCGCCCGCCAATCAGGCGATCGCGGTTGAGCGGCGTTTCGCCGTGACGAACAAAAACAAAGGGTTTTGGCAGTAGCGTCATGTTTCCATCCTGAAACCGGGCCGGGTGACGATGTCGCAGCCCAGCGTATGCTGCCAGCGTGCAGCGTCATCAATTGGCGTAAACAGCGGCACCAGCTGGTGACACGCCAGCATTGCCGCCAGCCTTTGCAGACAGCGTCGGGTGGGGTGGACGTTCCAGCGGCAAAAATCGACCTCGCCCATCCGGTGCTGCTCGCGGGCGTAATGATTCATATGTCCGGTAAACAGGGTGCGATGGCGGAAATCAGCGCGGCGGCGCAGTTCCCCGGCCACACCCTGCTGTCCGTCCGGATCGGCGGCCAGAATGACCGGCGCATCGGTATAAAACGGTGGCAGCGCAGCCAGCAGCAGGCGCAGCTCATGCTCCACGCCGGGGTTCAGACTGCCGTCGTTATGCTCGGCCATCAGCGCCAGCATGGTCCGGCAGGCATCGTCCATCACCACATTGCGCACACCACGGCGCGCCAGTAGCAGCGCCATCTCTATTGCCCGCCCGGAGGGGGGAACCGGGCAGAGCACCGGCTGCTCCAGGTGCGGCCACAGGGCATCAAGCTGTTGAGGCTGCGGCGTGTCGTACAGGCCGTAAGAGGCATCCACCAGCGCCAGCGCGGCCGGCGGCGGGGCATCGAAATGAAACAGCGCCGACTCCAGGCTGATGTCACCGCTGTAAAACACGCCTCCGGGCACATTCAGGTGAAACCAGATACCGCCCCAGGCGTGACCGCTGCTCCCGGTGGTGACCGTCAGGTCGCCCAGGGAAAAGGCGCCGCGCACCGCCACGGGATGCACGTTCCTCCCCGGCGGCAGCGCCCGGGCCGTTACCGCGCTGCAGTAGATCGGCACTGACGCAGGAACATGGGCCAGCCCGGCGATATGATCGACATGATCGTGGCTGAGCAATACCGCATCCAGACGATCCGGAACCGGCCACGCCTCCGCGTCCGGCTCCAGCGAACCGCCGGCATCCAGCAAAATACGCTGGGTGGGAGTGGTCACCAGAATGGCGGCGGGCGCTTTGTGCTGCTGCCCGCTGATAATCTCAATCTGCGTGGTCACGCCGCCTCCAGTCGCCAGCCCTGATGCAGGCGTACCGCGATGGTCTGCTGTTCGCGCAGCGGCAGGTGATGGAACGCCGTCAGGCGTTGCCCGTCCGCCAGGCGCAGCGCCAGCAGGTAGCGCTCCCCCTGATAGATGCAGCTCTCCACGGTGGCGGTAATGCCGTCGTCAGCAATACCGACATGCTCCGGGCGCACCAGCACCGGCTGACGCGCCGTTTCGCTGCTGCTCAGCCCGCGATGCAGCTGCCCGCCGTCAAGGTGACGATCCGGCGAGCCGGTCGCCAGCGACAGCACGCTGCCTTTACCGATGAAGCCCGCGACCCAGGCGTTATGCGGATGCTGGTACAGCGTCTGTGGGGTGCCCCACTGCATCAGCTCGCCGCGGTGCATCACTGCAATGTGGCTGGCCAGCGCCATCGCTTCGGCCTGGTCGTGAGTGACGTAGACGAACGTCGCGCCGGTACGGCGGTGAAATTCGCGAAAGGTCTGCTCCATGGTGGCGCGCAGGTGCCGGTCGAGATTCGCCAGCGGCTCATCCAGCAGCACCACCTGAGGCTCAGAGACCAGGCAGCGGGCCAGCGCCACGCGCTGACGCTGACCGCCGCTCAACGCCTGCGGTGAGCGATCGGCATACGCCGCCAGCTCAACCACCTCCAGAGCGTCAATCACCTGCTTACGTCGCGCCGCGCCGTTTACCTTTTTTAACTTCAGCGGGTAGCCCACGTTCTCTGCCACCGTCATGTGCGGCCACAATGCGTAGGACTGGAACACCATGCCCATGTTGCGCGCTTCCGGCGGCAGGTGGGTGGTAGCGTCGGCCAGCAGCCGGTCGCCCAGCATCAGGCGTCCCTGCGACAGGCGCTCCAGCCCGGCCAGAATACGCAGCGTGGTGGTTTTGCCGCAGCCGCTCGGCCCGAGCAGCGCGGTAAACGCGCCTTCAGGAATGGTCAGGCTGAGATCGCGCACCACGGTCTGGTCGCCGAAGGTCTTGCTCAGGCGCTCCAGTTTCAGTTCTGCCACGGAATAACTCCTTTGGGTAGATAGCGGCCAAGACCGCTTAACATCAACATCACCAGCGCCACGAGGGCCACCACCAGTACTGAAATGGCGGAGGCCAGCACCTTATCGCCGCTCTCATCAAGGTTGAAAATCACCACGCCAAGCGTCTCTTTGCCCGCGCTCCACAGCAGCGCCGACACGGTCAGCTCATTGACGGCGGTAAGGAACACCAGCAGCGCACCGGCGAACGCGGCGGGAGCCAGCAGCGGCAGCACAATGTGGCGCAGGCGCTGAGAGAAGTTAGCGCCCGCCAGGCTGGCAGCCTCTTCCATCGCCGGATCGAGCTGCAGCATGCTGTTGTGCAGCGGCTTCAGGCAGACGGTGAGAAAGCGCGCCAGATAGGCGAAGAAGATAATCAGCAGCGTGCCGCTCAGGCTGATGCCGATCAGCGGCAGCGGGCGGGCAAACAGCAGAATGCAGGCGATCGCCAGCACCACGCCCGGCAGGGTGTAGGGAATATCGATGGCGCTGTGCAGCCAGCGCAGTGGGTGCGTCGGAAACCGCACCAGCAGCCATGCCAGCGGCAGGCTCAGCAGCATCAGAACCAGCGCCGCCGATACCGAGAGCAGCAGGCTGTTGCTCAGCGCCCGCCAGGTGGCACTCCCGCTCTCCAGCATCGCGTGGTAGGCGTTAAACGTCAGGGTCTGCGCATTCAGCGGCACGCCCAGCGTCGGTACCAGCGAGGTGGTGATCAGCGCCAGCAGCGGTGCCACCAGGATGGCGAACAGCAACGTGCCGAGCAGCAGCTCAGTCACCAGCCGCCATTTTCCCAGCTGAAAATCGAGCGCCCGGCCAGCCATGCCAATCAGCGGCAGCGTGTGGCGACGCTGTAAGTAGCCCTGCAGCGACACGATGCCGATTGCCAGCACGCCCATCAGCACCGACAGCGCCGCGACGTCACTCAGCATGGACGGTCCGAAGCTCGACAGCGACTGGTAGATCTGAATCGGCAAGACAAAATAAGAGATGGGAATGCCGAGCATCGCCGGAATACCAAAGTTGCCCAGCGCGGAGACAAACGCGATAGCCGCGCCGGCCCAGAGCGCAGTGCGGCACAGCGGCAGCACGATGTCGATAAACACGCGCCACAGCGAGGCACCGTTGAGCCGTGCGGCTTCGATCTGCTCTTTCGGCAGGCACTGGAGCTGGGTGCGCAGCGCCAGGAACACCAGCGGCGCGTGCTGAATGCCCAGCAGCAGGGCGATGCCTTCGGCAGAATAAAGGGGATTGGTACTACCGAACGACGGTGCGATGCCGAGGCTGGTCAGCACGATACTGCTCGGGCCGAAGAGCTGCAGCCAGCTCAGGGCGGTCACCTGCGGCGGGATCATCATCGGCAGCATAAACAGAAATACCCATGTCCGCTTGAGCCGGATGTTGGTGAGCGCGAGGCAGAAGGCAAACAGGCCGCCCAGCAGCAGGGAGAGTAGCGTTCCCAGCCCGCTGGTGTAGAGGCTATTGTAGAGCGCCGTCCAGGTCGCCGGGTTGCTCAGGACGCGCCCGAGACTGCTGTTACTACCCTGCTGCCAGTCAAGCAGAGCCGAGACCAGCAGTCGCAGGCTCGGCAGCAGACTGAGCAGCGCGACCAGGACGAGTAACAGCCAGAGCAGCCCTTTCGGCGGGCCGCTGCTGGCAGGTTGACGGAGGGTCATGCTGGTCATCAACTAGCGGTTTCCAAACAGATCGGCGAAGCGTTTTTTGTTGGCGTCGGTATCCGCCAGCGCTTTCGCCGGGTCGAACGGCATGAGTTTGATGCTGTCGCGTGCCGGGAAGCCCTGCGGGGCTGGCAGCTTCGGATCGGCAGGCAGATAACCCTGCTTGAGCACCAGCCGCTGGCCTTCATCCGACAGTACGAAGTCGATAAACGCTTTCGCACCTTCGGGATTCTTCGCGTTTTTCATCATCGCTACCGGCTCGGTAACAATGCTGACGCCCTCTTTCGGGAACACGAAATCAATCGGTGCGCCCTTCGCTTTCTCGCGGATCGCCATGTAATCCACCAGCACGCCGTAGGCTTTGCTGCCGGAGGTAATCGCGCTCATCACGCCGCCGTTACCGCTCTGCGGCATCGCGCCGTTGGCTTTCAGCTTCTGGTACCAGGCAAAACCAAGCTGCGGATCGTTCATCAGCGTCGCCATGTGGATCTGCGCCGCACCGGAGTAAAGCGGGCTTGGCAGCGTGGTCATGTTTTTCAGTTCAGGCTTCAGCAGATCCTGCCAGGAGGCGGGCTTCACCGGCGCTCGGGTGTGATACGCGATGCCGGTGGTGATGAGCTTGGTGCCGTAGTAGTAGCCCTGCGGGTCGAACAGTTGGGCATCGTAGCGGCTGGCCTCGGGAGAGCGATACGCCGTCAGTAAATCCTGCTTTTTGAGGGATTCCATCGTGACGCTGTCGGCGATCAGCAGCACGTCCGGGGCGGCACCGCCTGCGGCGAGTTCAGCCTGCAGGCGCGCGGTGAGCTTGGTGGTGCCGTCGCGGATCCACTTCACTTCGATGTCCGGATGCGCTTTTTCAAATGCGCTGACGGTCATCTGCGCGTCTTCGTTCGGCTGGCTGGTGTAGAGCGTCAGTGTGGATGCGGCGAAAGCCGGTGCGCTTAATGCAGTCATGACAACGGCGGCCAACGCAAGGTGCTTACTCATAGTGTATCCCCTCTGTTTTCGTTGTGATGATTAAAACAGGGGAATCTGACAAAAATATGACCAGTTTTTTTCGTAGTAATATTTTCACATTCGCGTGTCAGGATGACGAAAAAAGGGTGCCACGAGGAGCGAACAATGACCCCTGAATCCCGCCGCACGGCGATCGTCGAACTGGTGACGGCGCATGGCGAGAGCAGTATTGAGCAACTGGCGCAGCACTTTGGTGTCTCGCTGCAAACCGTGCGCAGCGATCTGCGAATGCTGACCGCTGGCGGCCTGCTGCTGCGGCGTCATGGCATGGTGGCCCCTTTCGCCCGCGAAAACATCGGCTATCAGCAGCGGGAGATCGTCAACATTCAGGGCAAGCGCTGGATCGGCGAGCGCACGGCGGTGCTGCTGGGGAACTACATGAGCTGCTTTCTTGGCACCGGCACTACGGTGGAGATGGTGGCCCGGGCGCTACCGTCGGAAACCCGGCTGGCGGTGTTTACCAATAACCTGCATGC
Organism: Siccibacter colletis; assembly: GCF_025914095.1. Lineage (NCBI taxonomy): Bacteria > Pseudomonadati > Pseudomonadota > Gammaproteobacteria > Enterobacterales > Enterobacteriaceae > Siccibacter > Siccibacter colletis. Next base: position 3,953,203 of record NZ_CP074352.1, read on the forward strand.
CGCCGACGCGCTGAGTCGTCTCGCCACCTGCGAGCTGACGGTGGCGGGCGGACGCGTGCGCAAACGCGACCTGGACGTGATCGGCAGCGATGCCCAGTCCTTTTTTAGCCGTTACCGGGTGGACGCCGGGGTGGTGTCGGTAGGGGGGATCGGCGAGGCGGGTGAGCTGTATGACTATAACGATGATGAGGTCGCGGCGCGTCAGGCGCTGGTCGCCAGTGCGGCAGTGAGCGTGCTGGTGGTGGACAGCACCAAGTTTGGTCGCAGCGCTATCTGCCAGAATGGCAGCGTGGGGGATTTTGATTTCGTGATAAGCGACCGGCCGCCGACGCCAAAGCAGTTCGCCGTGATGAAGCAGAAAAAAAATCAGTGGTTCGGGCGGGAGTAACAGATTCAGGGTTAGATGGGTTACGGTGGGTGGGTACAGCCAGCCCGGTACGACTCCAGGGCAGGTACATTGCGCACCTACCCTGCCCGTTGCCGGGTTAACTGCCGCGCCATCCCTGGCGCGCTCAGGTTATTACGCCGTGCGCAGGTTCTGCGCGGCTTTCACCATGTTCGCCAGCGCGGCGCGGGTTTCCGGCCAGCCGCGGGTTTTCAGGCCGCAGTCCGGGTTCACCCACAGACGCTCCGCCGGGATACGCTGCGCCGCTTTTTGCAGTAGGGCTTCAATCCACTCCACGCTCGGTACGTTCGGCGAGTGAATGTCATACACCCCCGGTCCGATTTCGTTCGGGTATTCGAACTCCTCAAACGATTCCAGCAGCTCCATGTCGGAACGCGAGGTTTCAATGGTGATTACGTCCGCATCCAGCGCAGCAATGGAACCCATGATGTCGTTGAACTCGCAGTAACACATGTGGGTGTGGATCTGGGTATCGTCGCGCACCACGGCAGCATTGATACGGAATGCTTCCACGCCCCACTTCAGATAGGCATCCCAGTCGCTGCGACGCAGCGGCAGCCCTTCGCGCAGCGCTGGCTCATCAATCTGGATGATGCCGATACCTGCCGCTTCCAGATCCTGGACTTCGTCGCGCAGCGCCAGGGCAATCTGTCGGGCGATGGTTTCGCGGGAGACGTCCTCGCGCGGGAACGACCAGCAGAGGATGGTGACCGGCCCGGTCAGCATGCCTTTGACCGGTTTGTCGGTCAGGGACTGGGCGTACTTTGCCCACTCAACGGTGATCGCTTCCGGGCGGCTGATGTCGCCAATCACCACCGGCGGCTTCACGCAGCGGGAACCGTAGCTCTGCACCCAGCCGTTCTGGGTGAACACGAAGCCGTCGAGGTGCTCGCCGAAGTATTCCACCATGTCGTTACGCTCGGCTTCACCGTGAACCAGCACGTCCAGCCCCAGGCGCTCCTGCTCAACGATGGCCTGCTTGATGTGCTCCGCGATGCCGGTGCGGTAGTTGCTGGCGTCGAGGTTACCTTTTTTGAAGTCCAGACGCAGGCCGCGGATCTCAGTGGTCTGCGGGAAGGAACCGATAGTGGTGGTCGGCCATGCCGGCAGGTTGAAACGTTCGCGCTGGGCGGCGGCACGCTGCTGGTAGTCGCTCTGGCGCTGGCTGTCTTTGGCCGTGATGGCTGCCAGACGCTGCTCCACCGCTGGGTTGTGGACGCGGCTGGAGTGGCGACGTGCCTGAATCGGGGCGCTCCACGCAGTGATTTTGGCGGTATCGCCGCTATTCAGGGCATCACGCAGCAGCGCCAGCTCCTCACATTTTTGCAGCGCAAAGGCGAACCAGCTTTTTACTTCGGCATCCAGACGCGTCTCAACGCTCAGGTCAATCGGGCTGTGCAGCAGCGAGCAGGATGACCCGATCCACAATTCACGTTTGCCGACGATGGCCTGGAGCTGAGCATATTTTTCCGTCAGATCGGCGCGCCAGACGTTACGCCCGTTAACCACGCCAGCCGAAAGCAGCCAGTCAGCCGGCAGGCGCTGGTGAAGCTGCGCCACGTCGTCTTTACCATGCACCAGATCCACGTGCAGGCCCTGTACCGGCAGTGCAGCGATGGTATCAAGATTCGGCGTTACGCCTTCAAAGTAGGTGGTCAGCAGCAGTTTTACCTGGCCTGTCAGCGCGTCATACGCCGGTTTAAAGGCATCACGCCACGCCTGCGGCAGCTCCAGTACCAGTGCCGGTTCATCAATCTGCACCCACTGCACGCCGCGCTTCGCCAGCTCGGCGATCACCTGCTGATACACCGGCAGAATGTCATTCAGCAGTGACAGACGGTCAAACTGCTCGCCCTTCACTTTACCCAGCCACAGGTACGTTACCGGGCCCAGCAGTACCGGCTTCACCTGATAGCCGAGCGCCAGCGCTTCGTCCACCTCGTCCAGCAGCTGGGTCCAGCTCAGGCTGAACTGCTGGCCTTTGGTGAACTCCGGCACGATGTAGTGGTAGTTGGTGTTGAACCATTTGGTCATTTCACCCGCCGCCGCCGGTTCGCCGGTCGGTGCGCGGCCGCGGCCAATGCGGAACAGGGTGTCGATATCGACGGAGCCGTCTTTATTCTGGTGACGCGCGGGAATGTTGCCCAGCAGCAGGCTGGTGGTAAGAACGTGATCGTACCAGGCGAAATCGCCCACCGGCAGCAGGTCGATGCCGGCCTGTTTTTGCTGTTCCCAGTGGCGGGCACGCAGCTCGCGGCCCACCGCCAGTAATTCTTCACGGGTGCTGTTACCCGCCCAGTAGCTTTCCTGTGCTTTTTTCAGTTCGCGACGCAGGCCGACGCGGGGGAAACCGAGGGTGTGATTATAGATAGTCATTGTTTTGCCTCTTAGGATTCAGTTTAATCCGGTGGTTTAGACGTCCAGATGTTTACACCGCTATAATTCGCGGTTACTGTATATTCCTCAAGCGCAAATTGTTCATGGCGAAGTGAAGGACTTTCATGATCGAGATTAAACACCTGCGAACGCTTCAGGCACTGCGAAGCTGCGGCTCTCTGGCGGCAGCGGCGGCCACGTTGCATCAGACCCAGTCGGCCCTGTCGCACCAGTTCAGCGATCTGGAACAGCGGCTCGGATTCCGCCTCTTCGTGCGCAAGAGTCAGCCTTTGCGCTTCACGCCGCAGGGCGAAATTTTGCTGCAGCTGGCCGAACAGGTTCTGCCGCAGATAAGCCGCGCGTTGCAGTCCTGTCATGAGCCGCAGCAGACGCGGCTGCGCATCGCCATTGAGTGCCACAGCTGTATTCAGTGGCTGACGCCCGCGCTGGAGAATTTCCGCCGCCAGTGGCCGCAGGTGGAGATGGACTTTAAATCGGGCGTGACCTTCGACCCGCAGCCAGCGCTGCAACAGGGCGAGCTGGATATTGTTCTGACGTCAGACATCCTACCGCGCAGCGGTCTGCACTACTCGCCGATGTTTGATTTTGAAGTGCGGCTGGTGCTGGCGCCGGATCATCCGCTGGCGGCGAACCCGCACATCACGCCGGACGATCTTGCCAGTGAGACGCTGCTGATCTACCCGGTGCAGCGTGGCCGGCTCGATATCTGGCGGCACTTCCTGCAGCCGGCTGGAGTCAGCCCGTCGCTGAAAAGCGTGGATAACACCCTGCTGCTGATCCAGATGGTGGCGGCGAACATGGGCATTGCGGCGCTGCCGCACTGGGTGGTGGAGAGTTTTGAGCGCCAGGGCCTGGTGGTTACCCGAACCCTGGGCGAAGGCTTATGGAGCCGGCTGTACGCGGCGGTGCGCGATGGCGAACAGCGTCAGCCGGCTGCAGAAGCGTTTATTCGCTTTGCGCGGAATCACGCCTGTGAACATCTGCCGTTTGTGAAGAGCGCGGAGCGACCCACCGGCGATGGACCCACAGTGACGCCACTATCACTGCCCCTCCAAGGATAAAGCTCGGCCAGTGCGGCTGCTGGTGCCAGATGGCGAGGTTGACCAGCAGCCCGGCAGGCACATGCATATTGTTCATGATGCCGAGCGTTCCGGCATCAACTTGCGTCGCCCCGTAGTTCCACATGAAGTAGCCGATACCTGAAGCCGCCACACCCAGCCAGATGAGAATGCCCCATTGCAGGCCAGTGGTTGGCAGCTTCTGCGGATTGCCCATCACCACCCACGCCAGCGCCGCGATGATAAACGCCCCGAGGTAGAACCAGGAAAACGCGCTGTGCTGCGGCATCGGATGCGTTTCCATCAGGCGTTTGTAGCCCACCATGCCGATTGCAAAGCTGATGTTTGCCAGCTGCACCAGAATCAGGCCAATCCAGAAGTGGTCGCTGACCTGGTCGTAGCGAATAATCGCTGCACCAATCACCGCCAGCCCGGCGCTCAGCAGATAGCCCCAGCGCAGACGGCGCTTGCTCAGCAGATCGTAAATCAGCGTGATATAGAGCGGCGTCAGGACGGTAAACAGCAGGAATTCAGAGACCGTGAGGTAGAGATAGGCCTGGAAGCTCAGCAGATACATGATGCCGAGCTGCATCGCGCCCACCAGCATATACAGGCTCAGGGTTTTCAGACTGTGGCCTTTAACGCGTAAAAACGGCAGGAACACCAGTGCGGCCAGACCGACGCGCATCAGAACGGAAAAATAGCTGTCCACCTGCCCCGCCAGATATTCGCCGATCAGGCTGAACGAAAAGGCCCAGAGGATGGTGGTGATGATCAGTAGCGCCACGGCAAGAATCTCTCATGTTGATGAGAGGGCATTGTAGCGAAGCAAAAATAAACGCGTGCGACTATTTGGTTGACGAGTGGCTTAACATTAACCACTCGTCATGCTGGACGTTTAGTCGAGGAACAGCTTACGCAGGTAACGCGGCACCGCGTCGTCGGCGTTGCTGCCAATCACTTCCAGCTCGGGCAGCAGATCCTTCAGGCGCTGATGGGCGTTATCCATGATGCAGCCTTTCCCCGCCATCGACAGCATCTCTTTGTCATTCATGCCATCGCCAAAGGCGATGCAGGACGCGAGGTTATAGCCCATTGCTTTGGATACTGCTTCCAGCGCGTGGCCTTTCGACACGCCGCCCGCCATCACTTCCAGGCAGGTCAGGGTTGAGAAGCTGACGTTAACGCGGTCGCCCCAGCGGGCATTGATCGCCTGCTCCAGCGGCAGCAGCGTTTCGTGGGTATCGCAGGTAAAGAACACTTTGCTGATCCCTTCCGGCTCCAGCAGGCCCGGCTCATAGAGCGAGTACTGGAACACCGCTTCCTGGAAGAAGCGCATCTCATCGGGACGGTGGCGGCTGATGAACCACTCGTCGTCGCGGTAGATATTCGTAATGATGTCCGGGTGGTTATGCATCATGCCGAACAGGTCAGCGGCGATATCGCGATCGAGGTTATGCGTGAAGACCAGATTACCGGCGGTATCGTGCACGCGCGCGCCGTTCGAGGTGATCATGTAGGCTTCGATTTCGAGGTTGTCGCGGATCTGGCCGACGTCAACATGGTGACGACCGGTGGCGAAAACAAAGTGGATACCGCGTGACGTCAGCAGGCGCAGCGTCTCTTTCGCATAGGGCGTAAGGCGATGTTCGGGGGATAACAATGTGCCATCTAAATCGGACGCAACAACCTGATACATAAGAATAATTCAACCTCTGATAGTAAATGCGATGCGGGCGGGCCGCAGTAGATTAACGGTGCCGGTCAAAAAACCCGACAATGGCATGGAGTGCAACTGCACGCATCGCGTCCTTCTCAAACAGGATCTCATGGTATGCGCCTTTTATGACGTAAGGTTTACCCCCCTCACACGGGTAGCCTGCCGCGGCGCGAAGCTCGCAGAAGCGGTCGTGCATGCGGTTATCCACTACCTGCTCCTCTTCGGCCTGAATCAGCAGCATCGGGGTCGTGACGGCAGTGGCACCTGCCATCACCTGCTCCCCGGCCAGCACGCCTTCGCGCACCCAGTGATACGTCGGCCCGCCCACGCGCAGCCGTGGCTCATCGGCATAGAAGCGCAGATTGCGCCGGTAGCGCTGGCGGCTGTGGGTCAGAATATTGACGCTGAACGGCAACGCTCGCCAGCGACCGGTGCCGATGGCATAACCGTCGCGTACCCGGGGGTGGCCCTCCGCCCAGTCGAGGATCTGACGCACCATCCACTCTGGCAGACGCATTACGATGCCAAACATCGGCGCGCAGAGCGCAATGGCGTCGCAGGCATCCGGTTGACGCTGCAAAAACAGCGTGGCGATAGCACCGCCCATGGAATGACCCAGAATAAAACGCTGACGCCACGGCCCGGCAGCCACTTCCTGCTGCCAGAAGGCGGCAAAGTCATCGACGTAGTCGCTGAAGTTCACCACATGACCGCGGTGGGTATCATCAAGCATCCGCCCGGAACGGCCCTGGCCGCGGTGATCGATAATCAGAATATCGAACCCGCAGTGGAAGAGATCGTACGCCAGCTCGGCATACTTCACGTAGCTTTCGATGCGACCCGGGCAGATCACCACCACCCGATCGTTGTTGACGCCACGGAAACGCACGAAGCGCACCGGTATCCCGTCTACGCCCGTCAGTTCGCCCTCTTCACGCTGCTGCCAGAACGCGGTCAGCGGCCCCATGGTGAACGCAGCGAACGCGTCCTCCCGCGATTTCCATTCGGATTTGTGCTGAAACATAGGGTGATTTGCGCCGTATTATCGTGAGTTAAACGCTTTTCTGTGATTCGTAGCACAACTACAAGCAATAGCGTATTGTGGCATAAAAGTGTACATCCAGGAATCAGACATGACCCTCGACTGGTGGTTTGCCTATCTTCTTACCTCGGTGATTTTAAGCGTATCTCCCGGCTCCGGGGCGATTAACACCATGACCACCGCCATCAGTCACGGCTATCGCGGCGCGGCGGCGTCAATCGCCGGGTTGCAGACCGGGCTGGCGATTCATATCGTCCTGGTGGGCGTCGGGCTGGGCACCCTGTTCTCACGCTCGCTGCTGGCGTTTGAAATACTGAAGTGGGCGGGCGCGGCGTACCTTATCTGGCTCGGCATCCAGCAGTGGCGCGCAGCTGGCGCGCTCGATCTCAATACCCTGGCCCATACCCAGTCGCGCGGGCGGCTGTTTAAGCGCGCGGTGTTTGTGAACCTGACCAACCCGAAAAGCATCGTGTTTCTTGCCGCGCTGTTCCCGCAGTTCATCGTCCCGCAGCAGCCGCAGGTGATGCAGTATGTGGTGCTGGGCGTCACTACCGTGGTGGTGGATATCATTGTGATGATCGGATACGCCACACTCGCCACCCGCATTGCGGCCTGGATCAAAGGCCCGCGCCAGATGAAGGCGCTGAACCGGGTGTTCGGTTCGCTGTTTATGGCGATAGGCGCGCTGCTGGCGACCGCACGTTCTCACTGATTGCGGGTCGATTTTCTGACCAACAGGCTATACAGTGTCGGCTTCGCAACGACGTGCAGCTATCGGAGAACCCATGCGGGAAAAATTACGCACCCCGGAAGGAAAGAAATTCCTTCTCTGCCTGGTTATTGTCTTTTTGATCGCCGGGTCCGTCATTTCGACGGTGACGTTTGAAGGCGTCGAGGACCAGTACAACCTGCCGATGGAAAACTGGCCGGTGTCACTGTTCATCATGCAGGGCATCTGGACCTTTATCTATACCATCGTCTTTACCATTCTCGGCTCGCTGCCGTTCGGCTTTTATTTCCTCGGCCCGAAAGACGATCGCGGCTGATGAAAACGACAACGCCCGCAGCAGGCGGGCGTTGTGATTCAGCGTTAACGTGCGCGGTTCAGCGCGAGATAATCAGGTGGATACCAAATCCGGCAAACAGTACGCCGGCGACGCCGTCGATCCATTTCGCCAGCCGCTGATAGCCGCGACGCATTTTTGGCAGCGCAAACAGGCTGGCCACCAGGCTAAACCAGGCCAGGGTTTCCACAGCAATCAGCACAAAGATGCCCCAGCGCTCGGCGCTGCCTACGCTGTCGCCGACAAACAGCGAGAAGACGCTGCCGAAGTAGATGATAGCTTTCGGGTTCGCCAGATTGGTCAGCAGCCCCTTAACAAAGCTGCGTCCGCCGTGCGCCAGTTCAACCGCCGGAGCATCGGTCGCCGGCTCGCCCTTCTTCAGCGCACCGCGCAGCATCTGATAGCCCATCCAGCACAGATAAAGCCCACCGCCGACCATAATAATGTTGTGCAGCCACGCCATTTTTTCGAGGATTAAGTGCAGGCCGAGCAGCGCCACGCCCGCCCAGATCATGACGCCTGCGGTAATACCCAGCACGCCCATCATGGCTTCTTTACGGGAACGGCTGACCGCCGTCTGAGAGACGAAAAAGAAATCGGGGCCGGGGCTCAGCAGGGCAACGAGATGCACCATCGCCACCGTCAGGAACAGCATCAACATAAACATGACTCGCGGAAAAAAGTGAAGGGGGCTATCCTGCCACGTTCGGGCCAACGTGGCTACTCTTCATCGTCCCCATCAACGTGGCTGCGGATGCAGGCCATAAACTCGCGGCCAAAGCGCTCCAGCTTGCGGGTGCCGACGCCGTTGATACCCAGCATTTCACCCGGTGACACCGGCATCTGCTCCGCCATCTCAATGAGCGTGGCATCGTTGAACACCACGTAAGGGGGGATATTCTCTTCATCCGCGATGGCCTTGCGCAGTTTGCGCAGCCGGGCGAACAGCTTCCGATCGTAATTACCACCGTAGGACTTCTGCGCCACGCGCGGTTTCAGCGCCACGACGCGCGGCACGGCCAGCATCAGCGGCGCCTCGCCACGCAGGAACGGACGCGCCGCTTCAGTGAGCTGCAGCGCCGAATGCGCAGCGATGTTTTGCGTCACTACGCCCAGGTGAATGAGCTGGCGGATGACGCTCACCCAGTGCTCGGTGGTGTGATCGCGGCCTTCGCCGTAAATTTTGAGCTTGTCGTGGCCCAGCTCGCGGATGCGCTGGTTATTCGCACCGCGCAGCACTTCCACGACATAACCCATGCCAAAGCGCTGGCCGACGCGGTAGATGCAGGAGAGCGCCTTCTGCGCGTCCACCAGCCCGTCGTAGCGGCGCGGCGGATCGAGGCAAACATCGCAGTTGCCACAGGCCTGCTGACGACCTTCACCGAAATAGTTAAGCAGCACCAGACGGCGGCAGGTTTGCGCTTCGGCAAACGCGCCCATCGCGTTGAGCTTGTGGCGTTCAATATCCTGCAGCGGACCAGGCTGTTTCTCTTCGAGACATTTGCGCAGCCAGGCCATATCCGCCGGATCGTAAAACAGCATTGCTTCCGCAGGCAGGCCGTCGCGCCCGGCGCGTCCGGTTTCCTGGTAGTAGGATTCAATGTTGCGGGGAATATCGAAGTGCACCACGAAGCGCACGTTGGGCTTGTTGATCCCCATACCGAACGCCACGGTTGCCACCACAATTTGCAGATCGTCGCGCTGGAATTTTTCCTGCACATCGGCGCGCACCTGCGGCTCCAGCCCGGCGTGATAGGCACCGGCGCTGATGCCTTTGCTTTGCAGACGCGCGGCGGTGTCTTCCACTTTCGCCCGGCTGTTGCAGTAGATAATGCCGGATTTACCGCGCTGCTCCTGAACGTAACGCATCAGCTGATCGAGCGGCTTAAACTTCTCCATCAGCATGTAGCGGATATTCGGGCGGTCGAAGCTGCTGATCTGAATCAGCGGATCGTGCAAACCGAGCAGCCGGACGATGTCGAGACGCGTGGTGTCGTCCGCGGTGGCGGTCAGTGCGATAAAGGGAACGTTCGGCAGGCGCTCGCGCAGCTGGCCCAGCGCGGCATATTCCGGGCGGAAATCGTGGCCCCACTGGGAAATACAGTGCGCCTCATCCACCGCGACCATCGCCAGCGGCCAACGGCTGAGCTGGTCGATGAAGTTATCCATCATCAACCGCTCGGGCGCGATATAGAGTAAGCGGACCTGGCCGGTACGGCAGCCGGCCAGCACCTCAAGCTGCTGGTCGCGGCTCTGGGTAGAGTTGAGGCAGGCCGCCGCCACGCCGTTGGCGAGCAGCTGATCGACCTGGTCTTTCATCAGCGAGATGAGCGGCGATACCACCACCGTCAGGCCGTCGTTGACCAGCGCCGGGATTTGATAGCACAGTGACTTACCGCCGCCGGTAGGCATCACCACCAGACAATCGCGCCCGCCGAGCACGGTATTGATGATGGTTTCCTGGCCCGGGCGAAACTGCTGGTAGCCGAAGGTTTCCTGCAAAACCTGTCGAGCCAGCGATTCCTGATTCATAACTTCCGCCTGCGCCACGCTTACCCCACTACCTAAAAATAAAACAGGCGCTATTTTCAGCGCCTGCGTCAGAAACTGCAATGCTTTAGAACAGATCGTTAAGCATAACCCCGACACCGACGCGTGTCTGGTTAAAGTTGTAATCGATTAACGATTCTCCGTAGCCGCTCCACACCTGGGTATAGAGACGCACGTGTTTTGTGACCGGATAGCTCAGGCCCAGCTCCGCACCGCCGTAGCCGGTGTTCCAGTTGTACTGGCCTTTCGCGCTGAGGATCGCGTCGCCAATCTGGTAGCCCAGCTTCAGCTGGTAGTAGCCCATATACTTCGTGATATCCGGGTTGTCATCGGTGCTGCCCATCACGTACCACGGCTTCACTTCCACCAGCCAGTTACCGTTTTGCGCCATCAGGCGGGTATAGAGACGGTTCCAGCTGCGTGAGGTCGGGTCTGAGCGACCGTTAGAGTCGTGGTTGTAGCCAAACTCCACGTCGCGCAGCGTCCAGCCCGCCAGGCGGTAGTCCGTTGCGAACCCGAGGAACAGCTGCGGTTCATAGTTGGTTTCGCGGAACGGGGACGATTCGCCGCTGTTGGAGAGCTGCCACCAGGATTTCTGGGTATAGGATGCGCCCAGCACCGAGTTCGGCCCCATGATGCCGCGCCAGAACGGGAACGCCAGGCTTAACTGGAATTTAACTTCGTCCTTACGGGCGTTATCTGACCAGTCATAGGAGCCGATAGCTTCTTTATTCAGATCGCTGGTGACGGTATAGAGCAGATAGTTGCTTTCATACGGATAGAGCGTGAACGGATTGTCGTGCTCCTGCAGCAGGTTAGCGATGATACTGCCGCGTACCGCAGGCGCATCATGGACTTCTTTAATCGTGGCTTCCTGTGCCAGAGCGGCGCAGGGCAGCAGAATTGCTGCCATTACAAAACCCAGAAACGAACGCATCTGAATGTTCTCCCGAACCTGATTATTGCGTAGTTATTATTTACTGCGAGCTATTCTACATATTTCCGGCATATCTGCGCGGTTATCGTTTCTTAAAGTGGAAACCAACAAATCATAATCATAAAATCAACATTCTATTAACCAATGCTGTTTGCTGGTCTAAGGATGCACCATGTCTACCACCCTGAGCGCCGACCAGGCGTTACAACTTGTCGGTGAAATCTTCGTCTATCATATGCCGTTTAACCGCGCTCTGGGCCTCGAACTGGAGCGCTACGAGCCGGCGTTCGCGCAGCTCGCCTTCAGTAACCAGCCGATGATGGTGGGTAACTGGGCGCAAAGCATTCTGCACGGCGGCGTGATCGCCTCGGCGCTGGACGTGGCCGCCGGGCTGGTGTGCGTCGGCAGTACGCTGACGCGCCACGAGAGTATCACCGAAGAGGAACTGCGTCAGCGCCTGTCAAAGATGGGCACTATCGATCTGCGCGTGGACTACCTGCGCCCCGGCCGCGGTACGCGCTTCACCGCAACCAGCACGCTGCTGCGCGCCGGGAATAAAGTCTCGGTGGCCCGCGTCGAACTGCATAATGAAGAGCAGCGCCATATCGCCAGCGCCACCGCAACCTACATGGTGGGGTAGGTAGGGTAAATCTGCGCTGAATGATAAGATGCCTCCACGATTTTACGACGAGTTGTTTTCATGGATGCTAAGCAGACGCGGCAGGGCGTGTTACTCGCGCTGGCCGCTTATTTTATTTGGGGTATCGCCCCGGCCTATTTCAAGCTCATTCACTACGTTCCGGCGGATGAGATCCTGACCCACCGCGTTATCTGGTCGTTCTTCTTTATGGTGGCGCTGATCGCCATTACGCGCCAGTGGGGGCAGATCAAGCGCCTGTTCCAGACCCCGAAAAAAGTGTTCGCCCTCGCGCTGAGTGCGGTACTGGTTGGCGGTAACTGGCTACTGTTTATCTGGTCCGTGAATAACCATCATATGCTTGAAGCTAGCCTCGGCTACTTCATCAACCCGCTGGTGAATATTTTGCTCGGGATGGTGTTCCTGGGCGAACGCTTCCGCCGTATGCAGTGGGTCGCGGTATTGCTGGCCGTGGGCGGCGTACTGGTACAGCTCTGGACCTTCGGCTCGCTGCCGATCATCGCCCTGGGCCTCGCCTTCAGCTTTGCGTTCTATGGTCTGGTGCGCAAGAAGATCGCCGTCGAGGCGCAGGTCGGTATGCTGTTTGAAACCCTGTGGCTGCTGCCGGTCGCGGCGTTTTACCTGTTCTTCTACGCCGACAGCCCGACCAGCCACATGGGCAACAACCCGATGTCGCTCAACCTGCTGCTGATCGCTGCCGGTGTGGTGACCACCATTCCTCTGCTGTGCTTCACCGGTGCCGCAACGCGCCTGCGTCTCTCCACGCTCGGCTTCTTCCAGTACATTGGTCCGACGCTGATGTTCCTGCTGGCGGTGCTGTTCTACGACGAAGTGCCGGGTGCCGATAAGATAGTGACCTTCGCCTTTATCTGGATCGCGCTGGCGGTCTTCGTGATGGATGCGATATACACGCAACGTAGATCGCGTATCAGATAAAAAGCGCCGCACAGAAAACATCAAAGGGAGCTTTCGCTCCCTGTTTTTACAGCCAGTTACGGCGCTTGAAGTAGAGATACGGCGCCAGTCCGGCGAGCAGCATCAGGATGATTGCACCGGGGTAGCCGAAGCTCCACTTCAGCTCTGGCATAAACTCGAAGTTCATCCCGTAGCTGGAGGCCACCAGCGTCGGCGGCAGGAACACCACCGAGACCACCGAGAAGATCTTGATGATGCGGTTCTGCTCGATGTTGATAAAACCCATCGCCGCCTGCATCAGGAAGTTCACCTTCTGGAACAGGGATTCGTTGTGCGGCAGCAGGGATTCGATATCGCGCAGGATCTCACGCGCCTGCTCAAGCTGTCCGCCAGGAATACGCGCTTTACGCACCAGGAAGTTCAGGGCGCGCTGGGTATCCATCAGGCACAGACGCACCTTCCAGCCCACGTCTTCCAGCTCGGCCAGCGTCGAGAGCGCTTCGTCATATTCATCGCCCTGATGACCTTCCATGATGACGCGGCTCAGCTTTTCCAGATCGCTGTAGATGTTTTCAATTTCGTCCGCCAGCTGTTCGATTTTGGTTTCAAACAGGTCGAGCAGCAGCTCGTAGGCGTTGCCGTCCATCATCTCCTGGCTGCGGGCGCGCATGCGGTACAGGCGAAACGCCGGCAGTTCGCGCTCGCGCAGGGTATAGAGACGCCCTTCGCGAATGGTAAAGGCCACGGTTGAGTTACCGGAGTGCCCTTCCGCATCTTCGAAGAAGAAGAAAGAGTGAATGTGCAAACCGTCTTCGTCTTCGAAGAAACGCGCCGACGCCTCGATGTCTTCCAGTTCCGGGCGAGTGGCGAGGTTCTGACCCAGCTCGGTTTGAACGTACTGACGCTCGCTGTCGTCCGGCTCGACCAGATCGACCCATACGGAGGCAGCGAGAAGCTGCTTCTCATCGGATTCGAGGCGTGAAAGACGGTTTTTTTCCAGTTGATATGCGCTCAGCATGACCGGGACTCCCAATGCAAAAAATTATCGGACAGTTCGGTGGGCACACAGAAACGTAAGGTTTCAGACCATTGACAGTCTGACTCAGCGCGACGAGAAGGGGATAACAGGTCGCTGACAACCACTAAGGCCATCAGCGCGAGGAGATAGCCTTAGGAGTTGTTCCTGGATGACAGGTTGAGCCAGTATCTACTGGGTGTGTCCAAGGCGAATGTCCTCTTAGCGTAATCGTGCGCGCATGTTACGCCAGCGAAAAACCAGCGTCAACACGCAACGGGGGCGCCAAAGAATAATAAATGCCCGTAATACATAAAGGGTAGCAGACGGGCGGAGAATTATGTGAATTTACGATGACTTACACGGTTTCGAGCTTCGCATAAGCGGCAACCAGCCACTTGATCCCCTGCCCCTGGAAGGCCACCTGCAGGCGGCTGTGCTCGCCGTTGCCTTCAAGGTTTACGATGGTGCCTTCGCCGAATTTCGGGTGACGCACGCGCTGGCCGAGCTTATAGCCGGAATCGTTTTGCGCCATCGGCGTGCCCATCTGTTTATGGCTTACCGGGCGGCTGATGCTGGCGCGCAAACGCACCTCTTCCACGCAGTTTTCCGGTAGCTCGCCGATGAAGCGCGACGGACGGTGATAGGCCTCTTTGCCATAAAGCCGGCGGGTTTCCGCGTAGGTCAGGGTCAGCTTCTGCATGGCGCGAGTCACGCCCACGTAGGCCAGACGGCGTTCTTCCTCCAGACGACCGCCTTCATCCAGCGACATCTGACTCGGGAACATCCCTTCTTCCATTCCGACGATGAATACCTGCGGGAATTCCAGCCCTTTCGCGGAGTGCATGGTCATCAGTTGCACCGCGTCCTGCCAGGTATCCGCCTGCCCTTCCCCCGCTTCCAGCGCAGCGTGGGAGAGAAACGCCTGCAGCGGCATCAGGTCTTCATCTTCGTCGTTGTAGCTGAACTGGCGCGTTGCCGTCACCAGTTCCTCTAAGTTTTCGATACGGGTCTGGCCCTTTTCACCTTTCTCCTGCTCATACATCTGGCGCAGGCCGGAGTCTTTAATCACCCGATCGGTCTGGACGTGCAGCGGCATATCAACCGTCTCGTGGGCCAGGGCGTCGATCAGCTCCAGGAAACGCTGCAGGGCACTGGCAGCGCGACCGGCCAGCGCTTTCTCCTGCAGCAGCTCGCGGCAGGCGCTCCACAGCGTCAGCTGTCGTTCCCGGGCGGTCTGACGCACCACGTCCAGCGTGCGATCGCCGATGCCGCGTGTCGGGGTATTCACCACGCGCTCAAACGCCGCGTCGTCGTTACGGTTGGCGATGAGGCGCAGGTAGGAGAGCGCATCTTTGATCTCCTGGCGTTCGAAGAAGCGCATCCCGCCGTAAATGCGGTACGGCATACTCGCTTGCAGCAGCGCCTCTTCCAGCACGCGCGACTGGGCGTTGCTGCGATAAAGAATGGCGCACTGGGCCAGCTGGCCACCGTTCTCATGCCAGGTTTTGATGCGGTTGACCACGAAGCGCGCTTCGTCCAGCTCGTTGAAGGCGCAGTAGAGTGAAATGGGTTCGCCGTCGCTGCCGTCAGTCCACAGCTCCTTCCCCAGACGCCCGGTGTTGTTGGCGATCAGGGCGTTGGCCGCATTCAGGATATTGTTGGTTGAGCGGTAATTCTGTTCCAGACGGATGGTTTCTGCGCCGGGGAAATCGTTCAGGAAACGCTGAATGTTCTCAACCTGAGCACCGCGCCAGCCGTAGATCGACTGGTCATCGTCGCCGACGATCATTACCTTGCCGGTGTCCCCCGCCAGCAGACGGATCCACGCGTACTGGATGCTGTTGGTGTCCTGGAATTCGTCCACCAGAATATTGGTGAAGCGCTCGCGGTAGTGATTAAGAATGTGCGGTTTATTGAGCCACAGCTCGTGGGCGCGCAGCAGCAGCTCGGCGAAGTCCACCAGCCCGGCGCGATCGCACGCTTCCTGGTATGCCTGATACACCTTCTGCCAGGTTTGCTCTACCGGGTTGCCGTAGCTCTGGATATGGTGCGGGCGCAGCCCTTCATCTTTTTTACCGTTGATAAACCACATCGCCTGGCGCGGCGGCCACTGCTTCTCATCCAGATTCAGCGCTTTGATCAGGCGCTTAAGCAGGCGCAACTGGTCTTCGCTGTCGAGGATCTGGAAATCCTGCGGCAGCCCGGCGTCCATGTGGTGCGCACGCAGCAGACGGTGCGCCAGACCGTGGAAGGTGCCGACCCACATACCGCCCTGGGTAGTTCCCATCAGCTGGCCGATACGGTGACGCATCTCCGCTGCGGCTTTATTGGTGAAAGTCACCGCCATGATGGAGTATGGAGAGCAGTTCTCAACGCTCATCAGCCAGGCGATACGGTGCACCAGCACGCGCGTCTTGCCGCTGCCCGCCCCAGCCAGCACCAGCATATTGGTGCGCGCTGCCGCCACGGCGTCACGCTGTTTATCGTTAAGGCTGTCGAGCAGGTAAGAAACGTCCATTGGCACCGCCGGTGATGAATACTGGTATTTTATACAGAACTGCTGGCGATTATATCAGCGTGGTGAGGGATGCCAACCGTGTAATTTCCAGGTGGGGTAACAGACGGCTGTCGTGAATCTGCATCAGATCGCCGCCGCGCAGGTTAATCCAGCAGGCCTGAAGGCCATGGCGCACCGCCCCCGCGACGTCAGTCGTGAGGTCGTCGCCAACGTGCAGGATCTCGCCTGGTGCCACGCCCAGCTTCTGCGCGGCCAGCTCATACATGTCGCCGAAAGGTTTTGAACGCCCGTGGGGCCCGGCGCGCAGCACGAATTTGAAATAGTCGCCCAGCCCGAACGCGTGCGGGTCAGCGTTGCCGTTGGTGATCGCCACCAGCGGCCACTTTTCCGCCAGCGCGGCGAGGGTGTCGTGGGTTTCCTGCGGGACGTCAATCAGGCTGCGCCATCTGGCGAAGTTTTCCATCGCCGCCTGCGCCCCGGCGGCAGCGGCATCCGGGCTTAACCCGACGTCCAGCATCGCGCGCTCAACGGCGCGGCGTCGCCATTCGGTAACATCGTGACAGATATCCGGCTCCGCCTCACGCAACGCCTGGCGCAGGCGGTGATATTCCGCCGCTTCAAACTGGCTCAGATCGGGATGGTAGCTGCGCATGAACGCCAGCGACTCCTGCTCGGTGCGTAAAATGACCGGGCGATTGTCATAGAGCGTATCGTCGAGATCGAACGTCAGGGCGGTAACTGGCCCCAGCGGGCGGTAAAAGCGCATTATTTTTTCCCCCGTTTAGCGCGCGGATGCGCTGCGTCATACACCGTTGCAAGGTGCTGGAAATCAAGATGGGTGTAGATTTGCGTCGTTGACAGATTGGCGTGGCCCAGCAGCTCCTGCACGGCGCGCAGATCGCCGCTCGATTCTAGCATGTGGGTCGCAAACGAGTGGCGAAGCTTATGAGGATGCACGTGGCTGTTCAGCCCCTGCCTGATGCCCCACTCGGCAAATCGCTTCTGCACGTTGCGGGTGGAGATGCGTTTTCCCTGGTTTGAGAGAAACAGCGCGTCATCTTCCGGGCCAAACAGTTCGCGCAGGTCAAGCCAGTGCTCCACCCACTCCACCGCACTGCGGCCGACCGGCAGACGGCGCTCTTTGCTACCTTTACCGATAACCCATACTTCGCCGGTGGTGAGATCGAGGTGGCCGCAATCCATATTGACCAGTTCTGAGAGACGCAGCCCGGCCCCGTACATCACTTCCATCATCGCCCGGTCGCGCACCGCCAGCGGGTCGTTCAGGTCGATCTCCAGCAGGCGGTTCATGTCATCGACGTCGATATTCTTCGGCAGATGCCGGCCCGCTTTTGGCGTAGAAATGCTCTTCGCCGGATTGGCTTTCAGCTCGCCCTGGCTGACCAGCCAGTCGAAGAAGCTGCGCAGCGCCGACAGCCGCAGGGCCAGACTGGCGGCCCCCAGCCCGGCGCGGCGGCTGCGTACCGCCAGGCTGCGCACGGCAGCGGCATCGCACTGTTCCCAGCGCGTCAGCTTCATGTCGGTGAGGATCGCGATGATGGTATCCAGCTGACGGCGGTAGTTCAGCAACGTCAGCGGGCTGAGCTGACGCTCAACTTTAAGATAGCGCAGGAAGCGCTTAACGCTCTCCTGAAGTAACGGCGCGGTCATGCACGTTCAACCCAGCGCTCCAGCAGACCCGGCAGCAGCATCGCCACTTCCTGCAGCAGCTGTGTCCCCTGCTCCGGCTGGTAGTGGTGCGGATCGCGACTGGAGAAAATAATCAACCCGAGCGACGCATCGCCGCCCAGCATCGACATCGCCACCGAGCCGATAGCTTTTGCCTGAGGCAGCACCAGCAGAAGCTCGGGGCCGTTCAGCGAGCCGAGGTAGTGCTGTGCGTCGCCCATGCGCTGGATGCGCAGCGGTTCGAAAGCGGTGCGGTTGAGCGCCAGTTCGGTAAAGCCGGAAGGCGCGCCGATGCGCCATTTGTCGCTGAACAGCCGCACGCTGGCACCCGCAAGACCCATATCACGCGCCCAACGGTGCAGGCGGTTGAGCATATCCTGCAGGCTGGACGCAGCGGCAAGCTGGCCCTGCAGCGTCAACACGAGTGAAAACAGGCTTTCGTTGGTCTGGGCCTGCTCCATTAACAGCGACATGTTTTCGCGCAGCTGGTCGATGTGGTGGCGCGAGCGCGCCATATGCCACTCCACCAGCGAAACGCTGCCGCGCACCGGATGCGGTACGCGCATTTGCTCGACCTGAGCGGCGTTGCGAATAAAGAAATCCGGGTGCCGCATCAGATACTCCACCACGTCCCGATCGTCGAGTTCCGTAACGTTCTGCTGCTGTTCCCCGGTGTTACTCATAGATGTATAAATCCGTCATAAACGTGTGTTGCAGGCCCGGTCATAAACAGCGGTTGCCCTGGCCCTTTCCAGGCAATATCGAGGCGCCCGCCAGGCAGATCGACCCGCACCTGTTCTGCCAGTAACCCCTGCTGGATCCCGACGGCCACCGCCGCGCACGCGCCGCTGCCGCAGGCCTGGGTTTCACCGGCCCCGCGCTCAAACACGCGCAGCCGGATATGTTCGTTGTTCACTACCTGCATAAAGCCGATATTAGCGCGCTCGGGAAAACGCTCGTGGTTTTCCAGCACCGGGCCGAGCGTTTCTACCGGCGCGGTATCGACGCTGTCGACCTGCAGGACGCAGTGCGGGTTTCCCATCGACACCACGCCGCACAGTATCGTTTGCTCGGCGGCGCGCATGATGTAGGTTTTTTCCGCTTTGTTGGCGCGAAACGGCACCTGCGCCGGATCGAATACCGGCTCGCCCATGTTCACGCGCACCAGATCGTCTTCGCTGACGCTCAGGACCATTCGGCCGTTGGCGGTGCTGACGCGGATATCGCGCTTGTTGGTCAGCCCTTTCAGGCGTACAAAGCGGGCGAAGCAGCGCGCGCCGTTGCCGCACTGGGCCACTTCGCTGCCGTCGGCGTTAAAGATGCGGTAGTGAAAATCAAGGTCGGGATCGTAGGGCGGTTCCACCACTAACAGCTGGTCAAACCCGACCCCAAGATGACGATCCGCCAGGCGGCGGATCAGCTCAGGTGAAAAGAAGATATTCTGCGTTACCGCGTCCACGACCATAAAGTCGTTACCCAGACCATGCATTTTAGCGAATTGCATCATGTGCTCCGTACCGCGGCATCAACAACGTTAATCTCAGTAAATCACCTGCGTGGGCTTGTCGCCCTGACCGCGATCGTTACGCACAGGGGTCGTGCTCTGGGTTTCATCTGCAGCCGGACGCGCTGGCGGTGCGGCGTTTTTATCAGCCGGCGGGAAATAGAGCGGCCCTTTCAGGCCACAGCCCGCAAGGGTGAATAACGCCAGCACAACCGCCAGCGGACGGAAAAGTTGTTTCATTATGGGATGCCTGTAGTCCATGCTTTCTGCTGTCTATCATCGCAGGTGAACCCTGAAAAGCAAGAGTTTGCCTTTCGCGTTGCTGCTTAACAACCGGTTCGTTGCCGCGGCGTGTGGTTTCTATTCGTTTTTAGACCTTTTATACTTGCCGCCATCACCTATAACAGGAAGCAGACATGAACGACAGTGAATTTCACCGCCTCGCCGACAGCCTGTGGCTGACCATTGAAGAACGCCTGGATGACTGGGATGGCGACAGCGATATCGACTGCGAAATCAACGGCGGCGTGCTGACGCTGAGCTTCGAAAACGGCACCAAAATCATCATTAACCGCCAGGAGCCGCTGCACCAGGTATGGCTGGCGGCCAAGCACGGCGGCTACCATTTTTCCCTGAAGGGTAACGACTGGGTCTGCGATCGCAGCGGTGAGAATTTCTGGGATGTGCTGGAAAACGCGGCCAGCCAGCAGGCTGGCGAAGCGGTCAGCTTTCGTTAATTACGACTGATACTGCTGCAACAACGCAGCGTCATCGTCCTGACCGACAGGCGCTGCGATATTCAGGCTCTGGTTGCGGAACGGGATCACCTGCTGGCGTCCGTCGGCGTTCACAATCTGGTAGAACTGCGGCAGGTTGAAGTTGATAAAGCTGGAGCCGTAGGTGAAGCGGTCATGCGACGAGGAGTAGAAGCGGCTCACGTCGCGCACCAGCTCCTCTTTACTGCCTTCGCAGTGGTGATAGGCTTCCGCGCGGTTGCTTTCATCCAGAATATAGATATTAAAGCCCTTCTCGTCTTTCGTCGGTTCAAAGAAGAATTGAATAATCCCTTCGCTGGCGAAGCCATCCACCACGGACGGCAGCTGTACGTGGTTGGTCTCAACCTGCACCGACAGGCCGTGCAGCTTGTTATGAGAAATCGCGCCGTAGAATTCGATCGCGTTTTCCAGCTTCTGCACCGACACGTTCAGACGCTCGAAGAACAGCCCCCAGGTCTGCCCGGCCACGCGCAGCGCTTTGAAGCGGCCCGGCTCCAGACGCGTGCTGGAGAGGCGCAGCTCAATGCACTCTGACACCAGCTGCTGTACGCGGGTGCGGATGAGGCCGCGCAGGTGCTGGCTGTAGCAGAACACTTCCACGCTGTCCGGCGGCGCGGCGTCCTGATGCATCTTGCCGAGAATGGTTTTTAGCGCTTCGATCATCGCCTGCTCGCCGTTGAAGTGCAGGGTACGCACTTCGTTCCACGAGTTGCGATAGAGCAGATCGATGCTGCCGACCAGGCAGTTGTGTTCTTCACCGAAGCTGAACACGTCAAGCTTACGGAAATCGAAGTGCACCACCTGATTGCGGAATGCCGCCGTCGGGTCATATTCCAGGTTGACGATAATCGCCAGATGGCGAATTTCACACGGGCTGTAGAGCGCTTTCGGCGTCGGGGCCGGCAGACGCAGCGGGAAGTGGTGCGACACATCCGCCACCATCTCCTGCAGCTTCGGCAGATCGACAATGCCGTTGCCCTTGATAAACAGGCGCGTGCGCGACGTCAGCAGGCCGTTAAACCACGCCCAGGCCACCAGCTTGTTCAGGTAGCGGTTATACTCCAGCGGCTGATGGCTGATGATGGAGTCCATGCTCGGGGCGCGATTATAGACATACCAGCCGCTACGGTTGGCGCGGCCCGGCGGTACATGGATAAACGTCAGGTTCGGCTCGGAGAGATCCGGCGAAATTTGTGGGTTAACCAGCGTCACTTTCCCCGGCAGCGCTTCGAAAGCGGCATACAGTTTACGGGTCAGCACGCCGATGTCCTGCGGGCTGGCAGAGACGCTCAGGTTGTTGCGGCGCGCAAAGCGGATGAGGTTACGGTAGCTCTGCATCATCGCATCAAGCAGTTCGTTGTGCGCCTCACGCACCCGGTCGATTTTCCAGTTGGCCCGGTTATCAAGCATCTCCAGACGAGCGTCGTCCCAGTTCCACTCTTTTACCAGGCTACTTAACACTTCGCGACGCCAGCCCACACAGGCGCGTTCGCGGCTCAGTTTTTCACACACTTTTAAGTAGAAACATCGACGCACCAGATCGAGACGCGTCATGTCGTCGATCTGGGTCAGATAGTGGGTAACGCGCTCCAGCATCATGCAGTAGGAGTCGAGGCCGAATGAGACGATCTCGCCATTGTGCAGGCGCTGTTTGATGTCTTTTGCCAGCAGGCGCGTGTTGGGATACTCCCAGGAGTAGGCTTCCAGCAGCAGCGTTTTCAGCACCGCCTTGTACGGCGAGTCGATGCTTTTATAGAGCTGCCACAGGCTGGCACCGAAGTACTCTTCAGCGGAAAGCGAGCTTAAGCCGCCTAAATCCAGCCACTCGTTTGGCGTCAGCACGCCCTGAGCGTAGAGCGACATGACGTAGTCGTCGTAGTGCTCTTCTTCATCGTCCGGCACCATATTCCACAGAATACGCTTCCCGGCCAGACGCACCGCGGTGCGATAAAATTCGTCTAATAACAGAATGTGCTGGGTGGAGCCGCAGTCTTCGCCGCCGAGGCTGCCGCTCTCATTATGGCGGAAGCGGTTTTCATCGATCAGGAAGAAGCTGACCTCCACGCCAAGCGATGCCGCCCAGTTTTCCAGCAGGCCGCACTTACGCTGCAGCAGCAGACGTTCGTCGTTATCCAGCCAGGACTGATGGCAGACCCAGATATCAAGATCTGAAGAGCTGCTCTGCCCGACGGATGAGGTACTGCCCATGGTGTAAACACCGGTGATTGGCAGTTCACCTTTCGGCGTTTCCTGCACCGGCACGCCGTCGCGGATCTCAAGTTCGTTCAGATAGTGCTGTTGGGTTTCATCAGGCGTGTAGAGACAGATACCGGAGGGGACGTTACCTTCAAGGTAACCCGGCATCAGAGGGTGGTGATAATGCAATAGTGTAGGCAGCAGACTGTAGACCTGTTGGAACGCAGGCCCCATGGCAGCAAGCGCGCGATCCACACGCAGTTGATTAATGGCATCCAGTCTCTGTTTCAGTGTCTCAATATAGAGGTACAAGACGTATCGCCTGATGGTTATGCCCCGGGCGCTACGGGACAGACTGCAACCCGAGACGCACTGGCGTTTAACTATTACGGTAAAAGACCGACTCTCAGCTCGACGCTTTGATAATTATAGTATGGCAGGCTGATTTTCGGTTTAAAACGTGATCAATTTAACACCTTGCTGGTTGACCGTAAAGAAAGATGCGCTAGCTCACGATTTAAACAGCGTACCCGTAAAGGCAGCGGTGGTCTTCCTTCGCTATTTACGCCGTCCGGCGTGAAAACTGACAGGGTTTCGCTAACAATGTTAGGATGGTCAGCGGACGATAAAGACGGTAACAAGCATGTTAGACAAAGTAATTCGAATTGCCACCCGACAAAGCCCTCTCGCACTCTGGCAGGCGCACTACGTTAAGCAGCGCCTGATGGACAGCCATCCCGGCCTCAATGTGGAGCTGGTGCCGATGGTGACAAAAGGCGATGTAATTCTCGACACGCCGCTTGCTAAGGTAGGGGGCAAGGGGTTGTTTGTCAAAGAGCTGGAAATGGCCCTGCTTGAGAACCGCGCCGACATCGCTGTGCACTCAATGAAAGACGTGCCGGTCGAATTCCCCGATGGGCTTGGTCTGGTGACCATTTGCGAGCGCGAAGATCCGCGCGATGCTTTTGTCTCAAACCGCTTCGCCAGCCTTGATGAACTGCCGCAGGGGAGCGTAGTGGGTACCTCCAGCCTGCGCCGCCAGTGCCAGATTGCCGCCCGCCGCCCGGATCTGGTGATCCGCTCGCTGCGCGGTAACGTGGGCACCCGCCTGAGCAAACTCGATAGCGGTGATTACGACGCCATTATACTGGCCGTGGCCGGGCTGAAACGCCTTGGCCTGGAAGCGCGCATCCGCACCGCGCTGCCGCCGGAAATTTCACTTCCCGCCGTGGGCCAGGGCGCCGTCGGCATTGAGTGCCGTCTGGACGATGAACAGACCCGCGCCCTGCTCGCCCCGCTCAACGATCTGGAAACCGCTATCCGCGTGCGCGCTGAGCGCGCCATGAACACGCGGCTGGAAGGCGGCTGCCAGGTGCCAATCGGCAGCTATGCCGAACTGGTGAACGGTGAACTCTGGTTGCGGGCGCTGGTTGGCGCACCGGACGGGTCTGAAATCGTGCGCGGCGAACGTCGCGGCAAACCTGAATCCGCAGAAGCGCTTGGCGTTTCTCTGGCGGAAGAGCTGCTGAACAACGGCGCGCGTGAAATCCTGGCTGATGTCTATGACGGTGAAGGTCCGGCATGAGTATCCTGGTCACCCGCCCCTCTCCTGACGGTGAAGCGTTAGTCAGTCGTCTGCGCATGCAGGGTCTGGTGGCCTGGAGTTTTCCGCTGATTGAATTTGCCCCTGGCGCAGAGCTGATGCAGCTTCCTGCCCTGTTTGATGCCCTGCAGCCTGACGATTTGGTGTTTATGGTATCGCGTCATGCGGTAGAACATGCCCACGCGGCGCTTACGCGTGCGGGCCGCACATGGCCGGCTTCGCTGCGCTATTTTGCGATAGGCCGTTCTACGGCGCTGGCGCTCCATCAGGTGAGCGGGCAACCGGTCAATTATCCCCGCGATCGGGAAATCAGCGAAGTCTTGCTACAATTACCTGAATTACAAAATATTATCGGAAGAAAAGCGTTGATTCTGCGCGGCAACGGCGGACGCGAACTGCTCGGGGAAACCCTGACCGCACGCGGTGCCGACGTGACGTTTTGCGAATGTTATCAACGCTGTGAAAAGGTTTACGATGGTGCTCAGGAAGCCCATCGCTGGCAGATGCGCGGAGTAAATACTCTGGTGATCACCAGCGGTGAGATGCTGCATCAGCTTTTCAGACTGGTGCCTGAGTGGTATCGCACCCGCTGGCTACTGCGCTGTAAGGCAGTGGTAGTCAGCGAGCGGCTGGCAACCCTCGCCCGGGAACTGGGCTGGCAGGATATTAAGGTTGCCGACAACGCCGACAATGACGCGCTGCTGCGCGCGCTACTCTAAATCTCATAACGGGAAGCCATAATGACGGAACAACAGAATATCTCCGCCGTGGATGCAGAAACCAGGGATGCGACAGAAACGCCGCGTTCACCGGAACCGGCAAAGCCGGGCCGTACCGGTCTGGTGCTGAGCGTGATTGCCATCGCTATTGCGCTGGCAGCGGGCGCAGGCCTCTACAGCTGGGGTAAACAGCAGGCCTCCGCCCAGCGCACGACCAACGATACGCTGGTGAATCAGTTAACCGCGCTGCAAAAAGAGCAGGCGTCGCAGAAAGCGGATTTCGAAAAACTGCTTCAGCAGCAGGCCAGCCAGCTGGAGGAAGCGAATCGCCAGCAGGCGACGCTGACGCGTCAGCTTGACGAAGTGCAGCAGAAAGTTGCCACTATTTCCGGCAGCGATGCCAAAACCTGGCTGCTGGCGCAGTCGGATTTCCTCGTGAAGCTCGCCGGCCGTAAGCTGTGGAGCGATCAGGACGTCACCACCGCCGCCGCGCTGCTGAAAAGCGCCGATGCCAGCCTGGCGGACATGAACGATCCAAGCCTGATTACCGCGCGTCGTGCCATTACGGAAGATATCGCCAGCCTCTCTGCGGTAACGCAGGTGGACTACGACGGCATCATCCTTAAAGTGAACCAGCTCTCTAATCAGATCGATAACCTGCGTCTGGCCGACAACAACAGCGACAGCTCGCCGATGGATGCCGACAGCAGCGAGCTTTCCAGCTCGCTCAGCGAATGGCGCGTTAACCTGGTGAAAAGCTGGCACAACTTTATGGACAGCTTTATTACCATTCGTCGCCGCGATGATACCGACGTGCCGCTGCTGGCACCAAATCAGGATGTTTACCTGCGCGAAAACATCCGTTCACGTCTGCTGGTCGCAGCCCAGGCCGTGCCGCGCCATCAGGATGAAACCTACAAGCAGGCGCTGGATAACGTCTCGACGTGGGTTCGTGCTTACTACGATACCGACGACGCCTCCACCAAAGCATTCCTGGAGGAGCTGGATAACCTGAGCCAGCAGAACATCCGCATGGATATCCCGGAAGCGCTGCAAAGCCAGCCGATTCTGGAAAAACTGATGCAGAACCGCGTGCGTAATCTGATGGCGCAGCCGACCGCGCAGAGCGCACCGGCCACTGACGCCGCACCCGCACCTGCCGCGCCGGCCCAGGGAGAGTAACCATGCTTAAAGTTTTATTGCTCTTTCTGCTGCTGATCGCCGGTATCGTGCTTGGCCCGATGATGGCTGGTCATCAGGGCTACGTGCTGATTCAGACCGACAACTACAACATCGAAACCAGCGTCACCGCGCTGGTGATCATTCTGCTGCTGTCGCTGGTGGTGCTGTTTGCCGTTGAGTGGCTGCTGCGCCGCCTGTTCCGTACGGGAGCCTATACCCGCGGCTGGTTCATGGGCCGCAAGCGCCGTCGCGCGCACAAGCAGACTAATCAGGCGCTGCTCAAGCTGGCCGAAGGCGACTATCAGCAGGTTGAGAAACTGATGTCACGCAATGCCGATCACGCTGAACAGCCGGTGGTGAACTACCTGCTCGCCGCAGAAGCCGCGCAGCAGCGTGGGGATGAGATCCGTGCCAACCAGCATCTTGAGCGCGCCGCCGAGTTGTCAGATAACGACCCGATCCCGGTAGAGATCACCCGCGTTCGCCTGCAGCTGGCCCGCAACGAGTTTCACGCGGCACGCCACGGCATCGATAAGCTGCTGGAGATTTCCCCGCGCCATCCGGAAGTGCTGCGCCTGGCCGAACAGGCGTACATTCATACCGGTGCCTGGGCATCACTGCTGGATATCATACCTTCTATGGAAAAAGCGCAGGTCGGTGACGAAGAGCATCGTATCGCTCTGCAGCGCCAGGCGTGGATTGGCATGATGGATCAGGCGCGCGCCGATCAGGGCAGCGAAGGGCTGAAGCTGTGGTGGAAAAACCAGAGCCGCAAAACGCGCCATGAGCCAGCCCTGCAGGTGGCAATGGCGGAGCATCTGATTGAGTGTGACGATCACGATACCGCGCAGGAGATTATTCTCGACGGCCTGAAGCGCCAGTATGACGAGCGTCTGGTATTGCTGATGCCGCGTCTGAAATCGAGCGAACCAGAGCAGCTGGAAAAAGCGCTGCGTCATCAGATCCGCACGCTGGGCGATCGCCCGCTGCTGTGGAGTACGCTGGGCCAGCTGCGCATGAAGCGTGGCGAATGGCAGGAGGCAGCGCTCGCCTTCCGCGCAGCGCTGAAGCAGCGACCGGATGCCTTCGACTACGCCTGGCTTGCCGACACCCTTGACCGACTGCACCAGCCGGAAGAGGCCGCCACCATGCGACGCGATGGGCTACTGCTCACCCTGCAAAACAACGCCCCGCAATAACACGCCAACCCCTCTCCGGAGGGGTTTTTTATATCTGCTCACCGGCAGTCAACGCCGCCAGTGCGTGAAAGATGACGTGCAGAAAAAAGACCTGCCCGAGGGCAGGTCTAAACAGGTCTAAGACAACTTATGTGGTGCTTCACTCAACGTTATGTCCATGGTGTCTGATGAGACTGCGGGGCAGTGACATCTGTCTGTGGACGATAAGCACCGTAAACGGCTCTGCGTCATTCCTGGGTTTATGAGGCCTGAGGCGAACATAAGAAGTGGAATGAGCATCTACACAATAATTATTGCACAGATCGTGCCAGGTTTGTAGATCCTCAAAATCAGCAGGTCTTTGGCCAGCATTTACAAGACGTTAGCTGGTGCCCGCGCTGGGCTGGAAAACTGTCTATTTATCCTCTGGCTGCGAGCTGGCCTGTCTCCAGCAGACGACAGTTATCCTCTTATCCTGATAATACCATTAATATCATTAACTTATATGTCTCCTGATTGAGACAATGGCGTACTGCGCTGTCGTTAAAAGAGGACAATGGACTCGAGCCGTGCTGCACAAGCAAGGAAAGGAAAAGTAGAAAGGAGAACAAAGTGAAGGGCTTATGAACGCTGAGGAAGATTGCGAAAAACAAAAAACCCCGCCGAAGCGGGGTTCAAAATTGGTCGGCGAGAGAGGATTCGAACCTCCGACCCACTGGTCCCAAACCAGTTGCGCTACCAAGCTGCGCTACTCGCCGATGTACTGCTTTTTGAATTTTTAGTTCAATCTAAGTTGTGGTGCGAGGGGGGGGACTTGAACCCCCACGTCCGTAAGGACACTAACACCTGAAGCTAGCGCGTCTACCAATTCCGCCACCTTCGCATTCCACAGAACTCTTTTAATAATGGGGTGGCTAATGGGACTCGAACCCACGACAACTGGAATCACAATCCAGGGCTCTACCAACTGAGCTATAGCCACCACTGTATTCTTTTACGCGGTACCACTAACATCGTACCACCGCAGCTCAAGCGCCTGTCTAAATGGCGCGCCCGACAGGATTCGAACCTGAGACCTCTGCCTCCGGAGGGCAGCGCTCTATCCAGCTGAGCTACGGGCGCGTAGCGCCGTTGCGGAGGGGGATACTACGGACTTCGTGCCCAGCTGTCTAGTGCTTTTTTGAAGAAAATGCGCGTTTGGTTATGCTTTGCGCATTTTGCTTCTTATCCGCCCGCTTTCGTCGTAATTACATGGCGATGTAAACCAAATAACTTATACGCCATGCTGACCGCCGCCATAAAGATGGCTCCGACAATCAGTGACATACGCGTATCTTCGTTCAGCCCCATACCCACTAAAACGCAGATCAGGAACGCCATCGTCAGCCAGTTTGTCCACGGAAACAAAATAGAGCGGAACGGATGCGACGCAATCGCCTCGCGATGCGTTTTGCGAAAACGCAGCTGGCTAATCAGGATCACAAACCACGGCACCATGCCCGGCAATACGCTGGCGCTGTAAACGTAAACAAATACGCGCTGCGGGTTCGGAATAATATAGTTCAGGCAGGAGCCAATCAGCAGGATCGCGATCGACAGTGCGACCCCGGCAACCGGGATACCGTTGCGGGATACTTTCCCCATCGCTGCCGGCAGCTGGCGATTTTTCGCCAGCGCGTACAGCATGCGGCCGCAGCTGTACATCCCGCTGTTACAACCGGAAAGCGCGGCAGTCAGAACCACAAAGTTGATGATGCCTGCTGCAGCAACAATACCAATTCGGGAGAACGTCAGCACGAACGGGCTGCCGGTGGTGCCAATCTCATTCCACGGGAACAGCGTCACGATGACAAAAATCGCACCGACATAGAAGATCAGGATACGCCATAGCACCTTACTGACCGCGCTGCGCAGGGTAACCTGCGGATTCTTCGCTTCGCCAGCGGTGATGCCGATAAGCTCCACACCCTGATACGAGGCGACGACAATACAGAGCGCCGTCAGAAAGCCTTTCCAGCCGCCGGCAAAGAAGCCGCCGTGCTCTGTCAGGTTACCTAAGCCGGTCGGTTGACCGCCGATACCGAAGCCAAAAAAGATAACGCCGAGGCCGATAACGATCATCACGATAATGGTGGTGACTTTGATCATCGCAAACCAGAATTCGATTTCGCCGTAAAGACGCACCGCCGCCAGGTTTGCCAGCGCCACCAGCCCTACCGCGATAATCGCCGGTATCCACTGCGGTAGTTCCGGGAACCAGTACTGGGCATATAGCCCGATGGCGGTAATCTCCGAGATGCCGACCGCCATCCACATAAACCAGTAGGACCAGGCGGTGAGATAGCCGAAGAACGGGCTCATATAGCGATGCGCATACACGGCGAATGAACCGGTGACCGGCTCAAGGAACAGCATCTCGCCCATAGAACGCATAATAAAGAAGACAAACAGGCCGGCGATGATATAGGCCAGCAGCACCGATGGCCCCGCCCATTTCAGGGTGCTTGCCGCGCCCATAAATAACCCGACCCCGATGGTGCCGCCCAGCGCGATCAGTTCGATATGTCGAGCTTCCAGCCCACGCTGTAGCTCCGCTTTTTGTTCCGCCATAAATCCTCTGTTGTGTTTGCTGCTTGCTCCGGCTTTACCGGTTATTTTGATGGTCGTTGCCATAGCTCAATAACAGGCCATGCTGCGCCG
This sequence comes from Siccibacter colletis, assembly GCF_025914095.1. Lineage (NCBI taxonomy): Bacteria > Pseudomonadati > Pseudomonadota > Gammaproteobacteria > Enterobacterales > Enterobacteriaceae > Siccibacter > Siccibacter colletis. The sequence goes on from NZ_CP074352.1 coordinate 3,983,033, forward strand.
CAATAGTTTACGGGCGCACAAAATCACCACGGCAGTGCGTTGAGTGTGCCGAATGGTTTCGCAAAACGGAGGAAATGGCAAATAAAGCGTTATAAAAAGGCGCTGGCGGTACAAAAAAGCAGCGGGAGGCAGGATAAGCAGCGCGGTTGGCGCGCGCTGCCCAGGGTTTTTCGCTGATTACAGGCGCCCGGTGTAGTGCCAGGCGAGATAGCGCAGCAGCTTGATCTGGCGCTTGATACGGCTCGGCTGAGACAGCAGCCGGTAAAGCCACTCCAGGCCGAGGTTCTGCCACACTTTCGGCGCGCGCTTAACGTGCCCGGTAAATACATCGTAGGTACCGCCCACGCCCATATAAAGCGCGTTGGGATGTACCAGACGGCAGTCGCGCATCAGCAACTCCTGGCGCGGCGACCCCATTGCTACCGTCACGATCTGCGCCCCGCTGTCGCGGATACGTGCAAACAGCGCGTCGCGCTCGTCGGCAGCGAAATAGCCGTCCTGGGTATCAACGATATTAACGTTCCACTGGCGGCGCAGCTTATCGACGGTTTCTGCCAACACTTCCGGCTTGCCGCCCACCAGAAACACCGGCGTTCCCTCTTTGCCGGCGCGTTCCATCAGGGCTTCCCACAGATCGGCTCCCGCCACGCGTGACACCTGCGCCTCGGGGTTTTTCTTGCGAATAGAGCGCACGACGCTGATGCCATCGGCATACTTAAACTCCGCCGCCTCAATCAGCGCCCTTACCTGCGCGTCATGTTCCACCGCCAGCATCTTTTCCGCGTTAATCGCGATAAGCGTACCGCTTCTGAGCGAACCGCCTGAATAGAGGTAATCAAGCGCATGCTGCATGTTGCGCCAGCCCAGCAAATTAAGGCCGCGCAGCGCATAAACCGGCGCGGTAACCTGTTGTGTCATGTGTATCCCTTCAGGCGTTTTGCGTTTGTGAAAGTTGCCCGGCCGCTTTTGCGCGCCGCGAATGGACCAGCCCGGCGGTATCGAGCAGCCAGTACAACAGCTTAGCCAGCATCAGGCAGGCACCGAATACCAGCATAAAGAACACCACTCTGGAGACGAACGAGTCGAGTCCTTCACGCGCCAGCACAATCATGTTGAAGATGGCACCAAAGCAGAAACTGTGCAGGATCGCCGCCTTGTAGCGATTCGGCTCCGCATTGCCCCTGACGTAAAGCCAGTCGAACCATTTAATAATCAACCCCACCGCCACCGCGCCCAGCGGAATAAACCAGACGCCGCCCATCACCACCAGCGACCCGATAAGCGTTGGTGAGATTGCAAGGCCAGAGTGGTTGTTCAGCACTTCCCAGGTAAAGTAGTTAGCGGTGTTAAGCACCAGGTTTGGCCGGTCCGGCCAGACCCAGCTTGGGATAAACACGTAAAAATCACGGGCGATGGGCGCCAGCCCCTGGAAGTCGATTTTGTCGTAGTTGTTAAGCAGCAGCGCCAGGTTTTCCCACGGTGAGAAGGTGTCGCGGGTCAGATACAGGAAGGTGTAAAACGCTTCGTCGCCGCGCACGTCAAGGCCATAGCGTTTCAGCGCCAGCCAGAACATCCCGACAATGCCGAACACGCCCGCCGCTACCAGCATCCACAGCGAGATCCAGCCGCGAATAATGCCGATAAACAGGAAGATGGCGAAGGCAATGATGATGTTGGCGCGTGTCCCGCCGACAATCATGTAGGTCAACAGGCCAAACGCCACGGTACTGACCAGGAAGAAAATCCAGCTGCGCGAATCCTGCTTCAGGAAATAGACCACCAGCATCGCCGGAATAAAGAAGTAGAAGAAGCGCTTAAGGGCTACGCCGGAGACGTCGCTGGAAAATATCTGGCTGTACGAGTGCAGGCGGAACAGCAGAAAGCCGTTGTGCATAAAGAAAATGCCGACGCTGACCAGCGCCACCGTGGCCAGCATCACCCAGGTCAGATGGGTTTCGACCCGGTTCATGGTGAACAGGGGTTTGCGCACGCCGCCAGACGAGGCTGCCCGCAACCGGGTTTTGTAGGTGACGTAATAGATAGCATAGAAGCAGGTGGCAGCCAGCAGCGCCTGCATCAGCACCTCGGCGGGTACCACCGCGACGTCAAAGCGGAACACCAGAATGCTGGTTAGCGGGAACCCAAAGAAGAAGGTCAGCAAAAACAGCAGCGAGAAAAAGACGTTGAAGTTAAAGCGCACGCGGCGGAACTCAAACCACGTCTGCGCGCCGATAAACAGCGAGGCCAGCAGCCAGATCAGGAACAGCCCACTAAATTGCAACAGACTCATGCTTGCTCTCCTGCCGCGATACGCAGTGCCGCGTCCCAGCCGGTCAGATAGTTGGGTTTGAAGAAGGCAATCTGGCTGACGTCCACCTCGCGCAGCTGGCGCTGGGCTTCTTTCACTACTGCCTCTGACAGCGCATCACCGGTAAACAGCACCGGAATATGCTGCTCGACCATATCCTGCCAGAACGGGTTCTTACGGCTCAGCACGCAGGGCACGCCTGCCTGAATCAGCAGACACAGGGTGCCGATCCCTTGCTGACGGGCAAAAATGAAATACCCGAGATCGCAACGGCGCAGCAGTGTCAGATAGTCGTTAAATTCCAGCTTATCGCGCAGGATCTGTAAACGCTCACCGCTGAACAGCGCCCGCCCGGCCTGCTCGACCTCGTTAATATAAGCCTCGTTCCCGGTGGGATAGCCCATCGGCACCACCACGTTGACGCTGTCGCCAAACTGCTGATGCACTGCACGCAGAGCGGCAATGTGCTCATTGCTGCGATCCCCGGAGTTGCCGACCAGCACGGTCAGCGGGCCGTTCTCCGGGCGTGGTTGAGCGACCCCGTTTAACGTTGGGTCCATGCGCGTCGGGAAATAGAGCAGCGACCCCGGCACCTGCGGGTGGCGCTGCGCAAACCACGCCAGGTCGCCGCGGGTGGCAAAGACATGGCCGATTCGCCCCTGAGCGAGGCGACGCAGATGGTAGAACAGACGAAACTTCAGGCTGCGGGAAACTTCATACAGATCGGCTCCCCAGATATGCCAGCTTACCTGCGCAGGCTTCAGCCCGCCGGTAAGCAAGGCGATCCACAGCGTGGTATTGAACTGACCGTGGAAGAAAAAGCGCTGCGCGCGATCGGCACGCGCCAGGGCGATAACCGCCTGGGCCAGCGCTTTTTTGTTCGCATAGCGCTGCACGTTGAGCGCCGGGAAAGCGTTGTCGAAGGAGGGATCGGTAGAAACAACCATAAATTCACGCGCGTGCGCGCCGCTGGCCGCCAGTTCATCATTGAAGAACCGGAGCACGGTCTGGTTGTGGTGTGGGATATCCGATCCCAGAATGTGAATCAGTGCAGTCATGCCCGTCTACGCCAGAGTAAAAACACGCCACAGCAAAGGGCGAAATAGATAATGTAAGTTGCCATATAGGCCTGTGCTGCGCCCTGCGCGCCGTGCATCGGGATCAGGTAATACGCAAATCCGGAAAGCAGCGCGAACTGGGTAATTTCGGCCAGCACATAGAAACGCAACGATGCCTTCGCAATCACCAGATACCCGAAGACGTAAGCGCCCACTTTAAGCACATCTCCCACCAGCTGCCAGGCGAAAAGATCGCGCATGGCGGTAAACTTTTCGGAGAACAGCAGCCAGATGGCGACATCACGCAGCAGCCAGACGGCGAAGCTTGCCGCCGCAACCGCAGGCAGAACGAATTTTAATGATTTTACCAGCTCGCGGCTGATATCTGTCTTGTCCTGCAAACGCGACAGGGTTGGCAGCAGATACACGGTGAACGACGCGGTAATAAACTGCAGGTAAGCATCAGAAATGCTGCTGACTCCCTGCCAGATCCCGACGTCATCCCAGCTGTAATGCGCCGCCAGCTGATTACGCATCATGATGTAGGCCACCGGCATGGTGATCGCCGTAATCAGCGCCATCAGCGTGAATTTACCGAGGTGCGCCGCCAGTTCGCTGTTCCAGGAAGGTATGAGAAAACTCAGCGGCACGCGCCCACGCTTTATTAACACCGCCATCGCCGGCAGAACCACCAGCGCCGGTACCAGCGCCAGGCCAAGTAGCGCGCCCTGATAACCGCCCAGTCGGTAGCAAATGTAGTAAGCGATTACCCCGATAATGCTGCCAGAGATAAGCGCAAACGCGTTACCGGACGCATCACGAAATCCCTTGATAATCGCCAGCACCAGGTTCGCCCAGGCAATGCCCATCTGCACCAGCGCCACCAGACGCACCAGCCCCTGATAATCATCGTGACCGAACAGCGCCACGCTGATGGGTTGCGCAGCCAGCAGAAAAATAGCGGCCAGCAGCGTGGAGAAGCCCAGCACCATCGCACTGGAGGTACCGAGCGCCCGACGCAGCGCGTCAGGAGTATCATGATGCTCCGCCACTAGCCTGGTCACGCCGTTGAAAATACCTGCCCCGGCCAGTACGCCGAGCACCGTCACCAGCTGGCGAAAGTTGCCCGCCTGGCCGACACCCGATGGCCCAAATGATACCGCCAGCAGCTTAACTACCAGTAAACCGGCCGCAATTTTTACCAGCGTGGACGCGGCGGTCCACACCGATGCCTTCGCCAGCGACATATCAGGCGAAGTAGTTCAGGATGGTATTGATCACGGTACGCTGATCCACCGTTGCCAGATTGTAGAACAGCGGCAGACGTACCAGACGCTCGCTTTCGCGGGTGGTAAAGCGATCTTCGCCGTGGAACTCGCCAAACTTCTCACCGGCCGGGCAGCTGTGCAGCGGAATGTAATGGAATACCGCCATGATCTCGGCTTCTTTCAGCCAGGCGATAAAGTTGGAGCGATCTTCCACGTCGCGCAGCTTGATGTAAAACATGTGCGCATTTTGCTGGCAGTCAACGGGAATCGACGGCAGCTCGATACGCCCTGCTTTCGCAAGGGGCGTCAGCGCGTCGTAGTAGGTGTGCCATAGCGACAGACGCTGCGCGTTGATACGGTCAGCGGCTTCCAGCTGCGCCCAGAGATAGGCAGCCTGCAGATCGGACATCAAATAGCTGGAACCGATATCGCGCCAGGTATATTTGTCTACCTGGCCGCGGAAGAACTGGCTGCGGTTTGTCCCCTTCTCACGCACGATCTCCGCACGCTCCACCAGCGATCGATCGTTGATAAGGGTGGCTCCCCCTTCCCCGCCCGCGGTGTAGTTCTTGGTTTCATGGAAGCTGAAGCAGCCGATGTGCCCGATAGTACCCAGCGCACGGCCTTTATAAGTAGACATCACGCCCTGCGCCGCATCTTCCACCACGAACAGATTATGCTGTTTTGCAATCGCCATAATGGTGTCCATTTCACAGGCGACGCCCGCGTAGTGGACCGGGACAATAGCGCGGGTTTTCTCGGTGATGGCCGCTTCAATCCGGGTTTCATCGATGTTCATGGTGTCCGGGCGTACATCAACGAAAACAATCTTCGCGCCGCGCAGCACAAAGGCGTTGGCAGTCGATACAAAGGTGTAGCTCGGCATGATCACTTCGTCACCCGGCTGGATATCCAGCAGGATTGCCGCCATCTCCAGCGAGGCGGTGCAGGACGGCGTCAGTAATACTTTGGCGCTGCCGAAACGCTGCTCCATCCACTGCTGGCAGCGGCGGGTAAAGCCACCATCACCGCACAGCTTGCCGCTGCCCATGGCGGAGTGCATATAGTCAACTTCGGTACCGACAACCGGTGGCGCGTTAAAAGGGATCATGTTTTCACCTGTATAACCAGTAAGCGGTGCTCTCAATCGTGGCACCGCTTTGAATATAACGTCGCAACGCGGCGGTATTTCCCGCCTGGGTCGCTACCCGCAGCGTGCTGATAGCGCGCTGTTCACACCAGTGGCGCGCCGCCAGCATCAGCGTCTCTCCTGCGCCGCGCCCTGCCAGCAGCCCGATACGCGCTTCCTGCTCATTCAACTGACGCATCGACACAAAACCGCGGATGCTGCCATCGTTGGCACGCGCCACCAGGCATTGATTGTCAAACTGCCCGCGCACCGCATTCTCAATCCACTGCGCGTAAAAACGCCCGCTGGCGTCTGGCGCATACCAGGGCGCGCGGAACCGGCTTTGAGCAAACACCGTAGCCGCCTGCTGGCGCAGCGCCGGGATATCAGCCTCCAGTGCGATATCAAGCCCCGGATCGGGCGTAGCCACGCCAACCGGCAGCACGAGATCGACATCCCCTTCCACCAGCTGAAAACCAAGCTGCTGCAGGCCATCCAGCCAGTCAGTACGCGAGGCGGGCACTTTAGCCTGCACGCGCTGAAACTGCGCTAATTCCGCCACGCTTAACGGCGTTGCGGAATCAGAGAAACGGACAATACCGCTGTGAATATTAAAAAAGCGGTTTTCCCACTCCAGGGATTCAATACTGGCGAGGACGGGCACGCAGCAGCTCCTTGAGATAGGCGCCATAGCTGGTTTTGCTGAGCGCGTCGCTGGCCTGCATCACCTGCTCGTCGCTCAGCCAGCCGTTACGCCAGGCAATCTCTTCGAGACAGGCAATTTTAAAGCCCTGGCGTTTTTCAACGGTCTGCACAAACTGGCTGGCTTCGATCAGGCTGTCGTGGGTGCCAGTATCAAGCCAGGCAAACCCACGGCCGAGCAGCTCAACGGTCAGCTTGCCATCGTCGAGGTACATCTGATTAATGGCGGTAATTTCCAGCTCGCCACGGGCTGAAGGCTTCACGCGCTTCGCGTACTCCACCACATTACCGTCATAGAAATAGAGGCCAGTCACCGCCCAGTTAGACTTTGGCTGCGTTGGCTTCTCTTCCAGCGAGATGGCCTGGAAGTTGTCGTTGAACTCCACCACACCGAAGCGCTCCGGATCCATCACCTGGTAACCAAACACCGTTGCCCCTTCCAGACGAGATGCGACATGGCGCAGTTTCGGACTGAAAGATTGACCAAAAAAGATGTTATCGCCCAGCACCAGGCAGGACGGTTCGCCCGCCAGAAACGCTTCGCCAATAATAAAGGCCTGCGCCAGCCCATCCGGACTGGGCTGCTCGGCGTAGTGCAACTCAATGCCAAATGCCGAGCCGTCGCCGAGCAGACGCTGGTAGGAACTTTTGTCTTCCGGCGTAGTGATAATCAGGATTTCACGAATGCCTGCCAGCATCAGTACCGACAGCGGATAGTAGATCATCGGCTTGTCGTAGATGGGCAGCAGCTGCTTAGACACCCCACGGGTAATGGGATGTAAGCGGGTACCGGATCCGCCCGCCAGGATAATACCTTTCATACGCGTCTCCTTCGGGTATCAGCCCTTCAGACCAAGGCGCTCGCCCTGATAGCTGCCATCCAGCACCTGTTTCCACCAGGCTTCATTATTGAGGTACCACTGCACGGTTTTACGCAATCCGCTCTCGAAGGTTTCCGCCGGGCGCCAGCCCAGTTCGCGTTCGATTTTGGAGGCATCAATGGCGTAGCGCAGATCGTGGCCCGGACGGTCGGTAACGAAGGTCACCAGATCGCGATAGTGCGCCACGCCAGCCGGCTTCTGCGGCACCAGCTCTTCGAGCAGATCGCAGAGCGTCATCACCACATCGAGATTTTTCTGCTCGTTATGGCCGCCGATATTGTAGGTTTCACCGCACTTCCCTTCGGTGGCCACCAGATACAGCGCACGGGCATGATCCTCTACGTAGAGCCAGTCACGGATTTGCTGGCCGTTGCCATAGACCGGCAGCGGCTTCCCGGAAAGCGCATTGAGAATCATCAGCGGAATAAGTTTTTCCGGGAAATGATATGGCCCATAGTTATTGGAGCAGTTGGTAACCAGCGTCGGCAGACCGTAGGTACGCAGCCAGGCGCGCACCAGATGGTCACTCCCGGCTTTCGAAGCCGAGTAAGGACTGCTTGGCGCATACGGCGTGGTTTCGGTAAAGAAGTCATCCGTGCCGTGCAGATCGCCAAATACCTCGTCGGTAGAGATGTGGTGGAAGCGGAAAGCGGATTTTTTCTCTGCTTCAAGCGCGTTCCAGTACTGCCGTGCCGCTTCCAGCAGGGTATAAGTACCGACAATGTTGGTTTCGATGAACGCTGCCGGACCGTCAATAGAGCGATCCACATGGCTTTCCGCCGCCAGATGCATTACCACGTCTGGCTGATACCGGGTAAAGACGCTATCCAGCGCCGCCCGGTCACAGATATCTACCTGCTCAAAGGTGAAACGCTCGCTGTCGGATACCGGGGTCAATGAATTAAGGTTTCCGGCATAGGTGAGTTTATCCACCACCACCGCGCGATCCTGGGTATTACTGATGATATGTCTGACGACCGCTGAGCCAATAAAGCCTGCGCCGCCAGTGACGAGTATCGTTCTCAACGCCATACTCCTTTTGTGTCTACAATCCATTGCTGTTCGATACGTTCACCGCCGATCGCTTTAAACTGGCTGTGATCCACCAGCATTACCAGTACATCTGCTTGTTCAAGGGCTTCAGTCAGCTCCACCAGTTTGCTGATGTCGGCGAGTTTAGCCGGAAGCTGATGAATATTCGGCTCGACCACCAGGGTTTCACCGCTGTGCCAGCTCGCAATGCGCTTTGCGATTTCCATCGCCGGGCTTTCACGCAGGTCATCAATATTGGGTTTAAATGCCAGGCCGAAACAGGCGATTTTCACTTCGCTGGCGCGTTTGCCGCTGGCCGTCAGGCAATCAGCAACCATCGCTTTCACCTGGTTAAGCACCCAGTGCGGTTTATGGTCGTTAACTTCACGCGCGGTACGGATAAGGCGCGCCTGGTCCGGGTTCTGCGCCACTATGAACCACGGATCGACCGCGATACAGTGACCACCCACACCCGGGCCGGGCTGGAGAATATTAACGCGCGGATGACGGTTCGCCAGGCGAATCAGCTCCCAGACGTTAATCCCCTGATCGGCGCAGATGAGCGACAGCTCATTGGCGAAAGCGATGTTCACATCGCGGAAGCTGTTCTCAGTCAGTTTGCACATTTCGGCGGTACGTGAGTTGGTTACTACGCACTCGCCTTCAAGGAAAATGTTGTACAACTCACTGGCGCGCGCGGAGCAGACCGGGGTCATGCCACCGATCACGCGGTCGTTTTTGATCAGCTCAACCATGACCTGGCCCGGCAGCACGCGCTCCGGGCAGTAGGCCACGTTGATATCAGCCGCTTCACCAGCCTGCTGCGGGAAGCTCAGATCGGTACGCAGCGCGGCAAGCCACTCTGCCATCTGTTCCGTGGCACCGACTGGCGAGGTGGACTCCAGAATAACCAGCGCGCCCTTCTTCAGCACCGGCGCGATAGATTCCGCGGCAGATTTAACAAACGCCATGTCTGGTTCATGATCGCCCTTAAACGGCGTCGGAACGGCAATCAGGTAAGCATCAGCTTCTACGGGCTGGGTACTGGCGGTCAGGAAGCCACCTTCAACCGCAGTTTTAACAACCTTATCCAGGTCCGGTTCGACAATATGAATTTCACCACGGTTGATGGTGTCAACCGCATGCTGGTTGATATCAATGCCCACCACTTTCTTCTGACGCGACGCGAATGCTGCCGCGGTTGGCAGCCCGATGTACCCCAGGCCAATCACAGAGATGGTCGAAAAACTCATAGCGTTACCCGATTATTTTTAAGTGCGTGCAAAATGCGTTCACAAGCCTGCCCGTCGCCATACGGATTATGGGCGTGGCTCATTGCCTGATATTCCTGTGGATCGCTGAGCAGTCGGTTTACCTCAGCGACAATGCGTGCGCTGTCGGTGCCTACCAGGCGTACCGTACCCGCTTTTACCGCTTCCGGACGTTCAGTGGTATCGCGCATTACCAGTACCGGTTTACCGAGCGATGGCGCTTCCTCCTGAATCCCGCCGGAGTCAGTGAGGATCAGCCAGGCATGATTCATCAACCAGACAAACGGCAGGTAATCCTGAGGCTCGATCAGGGTGACGTTATCGACGTGTCCAAGAATGCGGTTTACCGGCTCACTGACGTTGGGATTGAGGTGTACCGGATAAACAATCTGCACGTCGCTGTTATTCGCGGCCACTTCCGCCAGAGCATGACAAATCTGCTCGAAGCCGCGGCCAAAGCTTTCGCGTCGATGTCCGGTCACAAGAATCAGTTTCTTGTCGCTGGACAGGAAGGGGTAGCGCTCGGCAAGCTGCGTTTTCAGCGAGTCGTCGGCCAGAACCCGGTTGCGCACCGCAATCAGGGCATCAATAACGGTATTGCCAGTAACGAAAATGTGTTTATCGGCGACGTTCTCTTTGAGCAGGTTCTGCCGCGAATTTTCCGTGGGGGCAAAATGGTACATTGCCAGATGCCCGGTCAGCGTGCGGTTCGCCTCTTCAGGCCACGGCGAATAGAGATCGCCCGTACGCAGCCCGGCTTCGACGTGGCCCACCGGAATGCGTTGATAGAACGCGGCCAGGCTGGTAGCGATGGTGGTCGTGGTATCGCCATGGACCAGTACCACGTCCGGCTTAAACTCTTCCAGGATTGGTTTCAATCCTTCCAGGATGCGACAGGTAATTTCTGTCAGCCCCTGCCCAGGTTTCATGATATTGAGGTCGTAGTCAGGCACGATAGAAAAAAGATGCAGTACCTGATCCAGCATCTCGCGATGCTGAGCAGTGACACAAACCCGGGCGTCGAAGAACGCATCTTCAGCCAGAGCATGTACCAGCGGAGCCATTTTGATGGCTTCAGGGCGCGTGCCAAAAACGGTAAGTACTTTCACAACGTTTCTCTTTAGTTAGATGATGAAGGCAGGCGCTCCCGCCTTCATCTTAAGACAGCGTTGTTACGCAGGTCGCCGGCGAGTCAGCGCTACACCAGCACCAATCAGCGCCCCGACTGTTCCCCACATAATCATCAGGAAAGCCCGGCGGGGACTGTCGCGTTTAACCGGTTCTTCCGGTGTACGCAGATAACGGTAGGTCTGAAAACGGGGATCGAGCGTAGGTCCGACGTTGAGCGTCGAAAGCATCGCGCGATTTTGATCGTAATCGATATCGAAAGATGGGCCGACAGCCTGAAGATTTTCCAGACGTGCCTGCAGCAGCGGACGGCCCAGCATAAAGAGTTCCGAATCCGGCAGTTCTTCCGCAGGGGTGTCAGTCGCGCTACGGGAAATATTTTGCTGCTCGGCGATTTTTAGCCCCTGCTGGATGCTGTGCACTTTACGATCGTAGATCGCCTTTGCCACCGCCTCCTGGCGTTTAACCTGCGCTTTCATCTGGATAGTACGGGCAGCCCAGGCACCTTTCAGCTCATCATTAAGATGGTTAGCGGCACGTTCGCTGGCGAATGCGACGTATTGTCGTAGCAGGTTATTAGCGTCAGCGGCAGTTTCTGCAATCAGCCTGACGTTGTCATTCATGCTGCGCGTTACGTCACCTGGAGTGAACTGAATATTATCAATCAGCTCATCAAGCAGCGCGGCATCCGCCTTATTGTTCCCGACTTTGCGTTGTTTGTAGTAATCAGTTTGCGACCAGAAATCGCGGCGAGTGTCCCACGCTGAGAGCTGCATGATGAATTCTTTATACGCTTCATCCATGACCGAAGGCTGATCGATGGGCGCCAGCTCTGCTTTAACGTCAAGATTGCGCAGGAACTGCTGCTGCGAATAGTAACCGCCCAGCATGTTCACCGTTGGGCGATCGGTAATTGCAGTTGAACTCCACTCCTGCTTCGCGAGGAAGGTGTAAACGAGCGCAATTAATGCAAACAGCACGGCAACACCTGCTATCCAGAACTTTCCTGCCCACAACGTGCGAAACAAGCCTCGAATATCCAGTTCGTTATCTACTGCAGCCGGTTGTGCGCCTGGCAATTGTTGTTTCATCACTTCCCCAGGTGTTATTTGGTTAAGGTTGGTTTTTTAGTGCTGTTACGGCGCATGCGGCGTTTTACGCGTTTGATGAAACGAGCCACTTTCCATGCACGCTTGATGCACCAGCCATACAGCAGAAAAGCTAGCAAGAACAGTGCCAACATTACCCATTCCGGCACAACTCCTGAATATTCTGCCGCCACGCCAATTCCTGCAAGAATAGCGGCAGCGAGCGTAATTAACACAAAAGCCTGTCGAGACGTGAATCCGGCTCGCATAATCAAGTGATGGATATGCTGACGGTCAGGGGAGAAGGGGCTCATTCCTTTACGCAGACGACGATACATGATGGCGATCATGTCCATCAGCGGAATGGCGATAAGCCATAGCGCCGTGACCGGGCTGATGGGATGCGTTTTACCCTGGGTAGTTTCGAGCAGGATCCAGATGACGGTAAAGCCGATGAGCGTACTGCCGGCATCACCCATAAAGACTTTATAGCGCCGCCCGAGCGCGCCGAGATTCAGGAGGATATAAGGAAGAATGGCGGCAATCATGGCAAAGCTCCACATTGACAGGCTTTGCTGCCCGTCAAACCAGAGGATCATGCCCATCGCGCCGAAGGTAACGCAGGAAAGCCCCCCTAACAGGCCATCGATACCATCCACCATGTTGAAAGCGTTGATAGCGGCCCACACGGCAAACAGCGTCAGGAAGTAACCGAACGGGCCTAATACCATCTCCCATGGGCCAAGAATATAGCCGAGGCTTTTCAGGTATAGCCCACCCACCGCCATCATGACGACGCCGATCCCGGCCTGTACCGTTGCGCGAATTTTCACGCTGATGTCGTAGCGATCGTCCAGCGCGCCGACAAGCACCAGCACACCGGCACACATCAGATAAAGTGTGGCGTGGGGAATATAGTAGTCGGCAATAGCAAAGGTGAAGCAAATACCGGCAAAAACGGAGATCCCACCGACCAGCGGAATAAGGCCCTGATGACGTTTTCTGAAATTTGGTTTATCGACTAAACCAATTCTTTTTGCCACTTTACGGGCGAAAAAAAGAAACAGGGTTGTGAACAGAAAGATACCAATTAACTCAGTACCAGCAGTGAGTAAATTCACAATGCGCGCTCTCTGGAAAAGGTATGTCCCGGTGAAGTATAACTATGAAGCCCTTCTTCCAGAAGGGTCATCATCTCTCATCCATGAACAGTTTGTTTATCATTCAATCAATTAGAAGTAACAAAAATTCTGTTACCTGGCAGTCCATCGCCATAATGCCGAAACCGTACTGCCTCAGATCTATAGCGTATATTCTAAAACGAAAAACGCCACGTCAAAGCGTGGCGTTCCCCGAGTTTCTTTATATTACGAGCGTTTCATCATGTCAAAAAACTCGTCGTTGGTCTTGGTCATGGCCAACTTATTAATAAGGAACTCCATCGCGTCGATTTCACCCATTGGATGAATGATTTTGCGCAGGATCCACATTTTCTGCAGCTCTTCCTGAGTGGTGAGCAGCTCTTCTTTACGGGTACCGGAACGGTTGTAGTCGATAGCCGGGAAGACGCGTTTTTCTGCGATTTTACGCGAGAGGTGAAGCTCCATGTTACCGGTGCCTTTAAACTCTTCGTAGATCACTTCGTCCATCTTAGAACCGGTATCAATCAGCGCTGTCGCGATGATGGTCAGGCTACCGCCCTCTTCGACGTTACGTGCCGCACCGAAGAAGCGTTTCGGACGATGCAGGGCGTTGGCGTCCACACCACCGGTCAGGACTTTACCGGAGGCCGGTACCACGGTGTTGTAGGCACGCGCCAGACGCGTGATGGAGTCGAGCAGAATGATAACGTCTTTTTTGTGCTCAACCAGGCGCTTGGCCTTCTCGATCACCATCTCAGCAACCTGAACGTGGCGGGAAGCCGGCTCGTCAAAGGTAGACGCAACCACTTCGCCCTTCACCAGACGCTGCATCTCGGTAACTTCTTCCGGACGTTCGTCGATCAGCAACACCATCAGCACGCAGTCCGGATGGTTGTAAGCGATGCTCTGCGCGATGTTCTGCAGCAGCATCGTTTTACCCGCTTTTGGCGGCGCGACAATGAGACCACGCTGACCACGACCGATCGGCGATGCCAGATCCAGAACGCGAGCCGTCAGGTCTTCTGTTGAACCGTTACCACGTTCCATACGCAGACGTGAGTTTGCGTGCAGCGGGGTTAGGTTTTCGAACAGAATCTTGTTACGCGCGTTCTCAGGTTTGTCGTAGTTAACTTCATTAACTTTCAGCAGCGCAAAATAACGTTCGCCTTCTTTAGGCGGGCGAATCTTACCGGAGATAGTGTCCCCTGTGCGGAGGTTGAAGCGGCGGATTTGGCTGGGAGAAACGTAGATGTCGTCGGGACCGGCGAGGTAGGAGCTGTCTGCGGAGCGGAGGAAACCAAATCCATCCTGCAGTATCTCCAGCACACCGTCGCCAAAGATATCTTCGCCACTCTTCGCGTGCTGCTTCAGGATGGCAAAAATGATGTCCTGTTTGCGCATACGGGCCAGGTTTTCCAGCCCCATATTTTCGCCGAGAGTGATCAGCTCAGAAACCGGCGTATTCTTCAATTCGGTAAGATTCATAATGGTGGGTTCTTTAACTCGGGGTAAATCTCGAACTAATTCATGTGAATGGTATGGCAGGGTCATCCATGCCTGTTTAACGGTCATCTGCTCATGCCTTGCGCTGCCTGGTCATTGGAAAAACGCAGAACTGAAACGACAAAACGGATTGAGTGATGAGCCAGGAATCTTACTTCTGCCTTATCAGCAGAGGCGCTGATGGTATGACGGTAGAAGTCTCGGCTAAAACAAGATTCAAACTACAAGATATGTTTACAACGAAGTCAAAGTTAAGTTAGCACGACTGACGCCGGGCGTCCAGCGGTCCCCATAATTTAGGAACGCTGCACGCACCGACGAGAGAATTACTTACGCCAGGTTAGCGTCCAGGAACTCTTTCAGCTGGCCTTTAGACAGCGCACCGACTTTGGTGGCGGCCACTTCACCGTTTTTGAACAGCAGCAGAGTCGGGATACCGCGAATGCCGTATTTCGGCGCGGTGCCTGGGTTCTGGTCAATGTTCAGCTTGGCAACAGTCAGTTTGCCCTGATATTCATCAGCGATTTCATCCAGAATCGGGGCGATCATTTTGCACGGACCGCACCACTCTGCCCAGAAATCAACGAGAATCAACCCATCAGCTTTAAGTACGTCCGTGTCGAAACTGTCGTCAGTCAGGTGAATAATTTTATCGCTCATATTTAACTCCACAGGAATAAGCCTGGCTTGTTGGTAAAGATAGAGGCTGGTAACCCGTGCACCATCTCGTTACGCCTGCCGTTCTGGTTAAAACAGCAACACGAAACCGCATAATATGGCACAGTCAAACCAACAAAAGGTTGACTTTATTTCAACGGATAAGCTTTCGTAAAGCAATAGTTAGCTGATATTCTACCGCACTATGAGCAAAACACACTTGACTGAACAGAAGTTTGCCGACTTCGCCCTGCACGCAAAAGTTATCGAAGCCCTTGAAAAGAAAGGCTTCCATAACTGCACGCCCATTCAAGCACTGGCGCTTCCGCTGACCCTGGCAGGACGTGACGTTGCGGGGCAGGCGCAAACCGGCACCGGCAAAACGATGGCGTTTTTAACGTCAACGTTTCATTACTTACTCTCTCACCCGGCGGCCGAAGACCGCAAGGTGAACCAACCGCGCGCCCTGATCATGGCGCCAACCCGCGAGCTGGCCGTTCAGATCCACGCTGATGCCGAACCGCTGGCCGAGGCAACCGGCCTGAAAATCGGTCTGGCTTATGGCGGCGACGGCTACGATAAGCAGTTGAAAGTGCTGGAAAGCGGCGTCGATATTCTTATCGGCACCACTGGCCGTCTCATTGATTATACCAAGCAGAACCACATCAACCTTGGCGCAATCCAGGTTGTGGTGCTGGATGAAGCCGACCGCATGTACGATCTCGGCTTTATTAAAGACATTCGCTGGCTGTTCCGTCGTATGCCGCCGGTTACCCAACGTCTGAACATGCTGTTCTCCGCGACGCTCTCTTACCGCGTGCGTGAACTGGCGTTCGAACAGATGAACAACGCCGAATACGTGGAAGTCGAACCGGAGCAAAAAACCGGGCACCGTATTAAAGAAGAGCTGTTCTACCCTTCTAATGAAGAAAAAATGCGCCTGCTGCAGACGCTGATTGAAGAAGAGTGGCCGGACCGCGCGATCGTCTTCGCGAACACTAAGCATCGCTGTGAAGATATCTGGGGCCATCTGGCAGCTGACGGCCATCGCGTAGGTCTGCTGACCGGCGACGTGGCGCAGAAAAAACGCCTGCGTATCCTGGAAGAGTTCACCCGCGGCGATCTCGATATTCTGGTAGCAACTGACGTAGCCGCCCGCGGCCTGCATATCCCGGCAGTAACGCACGTGTTCAACTACGATCTGCCGGACGACTGCGAAGACTACGTGCACCGCATTGGCCGTACTGGCCGTGCCGGGGCAAGCGGTCACTCAATCAGCCTCGCCTGCGAAGAGTATGCGCTTAACCTGCCAGCGATTGAGACCTACATTGGCCACTCAATTCCGGTGAGCAAATACAATCCGGATGCGCTGATGAGCGAGCTACCGCCGCCGAAACGCCTGTCGCGCCCGCCGCGCTCTGGTAATGGCCCGCGCCGTTCAGGACCGCCACGTAACCGTCGCCGCACAGGTTAAAAAACGCTATGCACAGTTCCGCCTCGTTGTACGCCGCTATTGATCTTGGTTCGAATAGTTTTCATATGCTGGTGGTACGCGAAGTGGCTGGCAGCATCCAGACACTGACTCGCATTAAACGCAAAGTGCGTCTGGCCGCCGGGCTGGACCACGAAAACCATCTTTCTCAGGAAGCGATGGAGCGTGGCTGGCAGTGTCTGCGTCTCTTTGCTGAACGTCTTCAGGATATTCCCCCCGCCCACATTCGTGTCGTCGCCACGGCTACGCTGCGTCTCGCCGTAAATGCCGATGTTTTTCTGGAACAGGCACAAACCATCCTTGGCTGCCCGGTTCAGGTCATCAGCGGTGAAGAAGAGGCGCGCCTGATTTATCAGGGCGTCGCCCATACCACCGGTGGTTCCGACAAGCGGCTGGTAGTCGACATCGGCGGAGCCAGTACTGAGCTGGTAACCGGTAACGGCGCGCAGACCACGGCCCTGTTTAGCCTTTCGATGGGCTGCGTCACCTGGCTGGAGCGCTTCTTTACCGATCGTCATCTTGCCCAGGAAAACTTTGCCGCTGCTGAGCAGGCTGCGCGTGATGTTATTCGTCCGGTTGCTGACGAGCTGCGTCGCCACGGCTGGGAAGCGTGCGTGGGGGCGTCAGGAACCGTACAGGCGCTGCAGGAAATCATGATGGCGCAGGGCATGGATGAGCGTATTACGCTTGCCAAGCTACAACAGCTGAAACAGCGCGCTATCCAGTGCGGGCGTCTGGAAGAGCTGGAGATCGAGGGTTTAACCCTTGAGCGCGCGCTGGTTTTCCCCAGCGGCCTGGCTATTCTCATCGCCATTTTTACCGAGCTGGAAATTTCCTGTATGACCCTGGCTGGCGGTGCATTACGTGAAGGGCTGGTCTATGGCATGCTGCACCTGGCGGTAGATCAGGACATTCGTACCCGCACCCTGCGTAATGTTCAGCATCGCTTTATGGTCGACACGCAACAGGCAAATCGCGTTGCCCGACTTGCTTCACAATTTGCTGATAGCGTTGAGCAGCCCTGGGAACTGGACGAATTTAGCTGTGAAATGCTGCAAAACGCCTGTGAACTGCATGAAATGGGGTTGAGCGTTGATTTTAAGCAGGCTCCCGTTCATGCCGCCTGGCTGGTACGTAACCTTGATTTGCCGGGTTTTACGCCCGCGCAGAAAAAGCTGCTGGCAACACTGCTGCTTAACCAGACCAACACCATCGATATTTCATCCCTGCATCAGCAGAATGCAGTGCCGCCGCGCATTGCCGAACGACTCTGCCGCCTGCTGCGTCTGGCGATCCTCTTTTCCAACCGCCGTCGCGACGATACGCTGCCGGTAGTGGATCTGAACGCCGATGGCGACACGCTGCACCTGACGCTGCCCGCAGGCTGGATGGCTGCACACCCGCTGGGTAAAGAGCTGCTGCTACAGGAAACTCTGTGGCAGAGCTACGTTCACTGGCAGTTAGACGTCGAATAAAAAACGGCACGCCGTCCTGGCATGCCGCTTATCACTGTTTCATTCGTTACTTCGGTCAGGCGCTTTTATCGCGCGCCTTCGCCAGCATCGCCCGGATATTGGCAACGTTAGCCTGCCCTTTATGCATTCGCTCCTCGGCCGACACCACTTTGCGTTCGGTTTCCCACTCCAGATCGTCCTGCGGCAGCTCCAGCAGAAAACGGCTCGGCTCCGGACGTACCAGCTCGCCGTACTGACGACGCTCTTTGCACAGCGTGAAGAACAGCTCCTTCTGCGCACGGGTGATGCCCACGTAGGCCAGACGACGCTCTTCCTCAATGTTGTCTTCGTCGATGCTGCTCTGGTGCGGCAACAGCCCCTCTTCCATGCCGACGAGGAAAACATACGGAAACTCCAGGCCTTTTGACGCGTGAAGCGTCATCAGCTGAACCTGATCCAGCTCTTCCTCGTTTTCACCGCGCTCCATCATATCGCGCAGCGTGAAGCGCGTGACCACCTGGGTCAGCGTCATCGGTTCGTCGAGATCGCTGCCTTCCAGCATTTCCGTCATCCAGCTGAACAGCTGATTGACGTTCTTCATACGCATTTCGGCCGCTTTCGGGCTGGGCGACGTTTCGTAGAGCCAGGATTCGTAGTCGATGCCGCGGATCAGATCCCGCACCGCCGCTACCGGCTCACGCTCCGCCAGGCGGGCGATTTCACCCAGCCAGTGGGTGAAGCGCGTCAGGGACTCATAACCCCGTCCGGTCAGCGTCTGGCTCAGCCCCATATCGAAGCTGGCGGCAAACAGACCTTTGTTACGCTGCATCGCCCATTCGCCCAGCTTCTGTAGCGTCGCCGGGCCAATCTCACGTTTCGGCGTATTAACGATGCGCAAAAAGGCGCTGTCGTCATCCGGGTTGGTCAGCACGCGCAGATAGGCGAGCAGATCCTTAATCTCCGGACGCGAGAAGAATGAGGTGCCACCCGAGATACGATACGGGATGCGGTTCTGCATCAGGAATTTTTCAAATACCCGCGACTGGTGGTTGCCGCGGTACAGGATGGCGTAATCCTTGTACTGGGTTTTATTGATGAAATGGTGGGCGATCAGCTCGCCGGTCACGCGCTCCGCCTCGTGCTCTTCGTGATTAGCGGTGAGCACCTTCAGCACTGACCCGTAACCCAGCTCGGAGAACAGCCGTTTTTCGAACACGTGGGGGTTGTTGGCGATCAGGATATTTGCCGCTTTCAGAATGCGGCCAGAGGAGCGGTAGTTTTGCTCCAGCTTGATGACCTGCAGCGCCGGGAAATCCTGGTTGAGCAGCACCAGGTTCTGCGGACGAGCGCCGCGCCAGGAATAAATCGACTGGTCATCATCGCCTACCACGGTAAAGCGCGCCCGGTTACCCACCAGCAGCTTTACCATCTCATACTGGCTGGTGTTGGTATCCTGATATTCGTCCACCAGCAGATAGCGAATGCGGTTCTGCCAGCGCTCGCGCACCTCTTCATTGCGCTGAAGCAGCAGCGTGGGCAGCGCAATCAGATCATCAAAATCGAGCACGTTACAGGCTTTCAGGTGCGCATCGTACAGGCTATAGCAGTGGGCAAAAATGCGGTCGCGCTCGCCTTTCGCCTGCGCGGCGGCCTGTGCCGGCGTCAGCAGATCATTTTTCCAGTTGGAAATGGTCGAAAGCAGCTGCTGGTACAGCACCTTATCGTTTTCAATAATGCCTTCGGTCAGCTCTTTGATCAGCCCCAGCTGGTCGGTGTCGTCAAACAGCGAGAAGTTGGATTTCATCCCGAGCGCGACGAACTCACGCTTAATGATTTCCAGCCCCAGGGTATGGAAAGTAGAGATCATCAGCCCGCGCGCCTCTTTGCGCCCCAGGGTCTGCCCGACACGCTCTTTCATCTCGCGTGCCGCCTTATTGGTAAAGGTGACCGCCGCGATATGACGCGCCTGATAACCGCAGCCGCGGATCAGGTGGGCGATTTTATTGGTGATCACACGGGTTTTACCCGAGCCAGCACCCGCCAGGACCAGGCAGGGTCCGGTGACAAATTCGACGGCTTGTTGTTGGCCAGGATTTAAACGCATAAGGTCGCTCGATGAAGGTCAGAAAATGGCGTGTCCCCCTCAGGCGGTACAGAAGTACGACGGGGAAAAAGAGCGTGGTAGTATAGCCAGCGTAATCCACACCACTCAAGGCACGATCATGGCAAAAACAGCGGCAGCACTGCATATCCTTGTTAAAGAAGAGAAATTGGCACACGACCTTCTGGAGCAAATCAGAAACGGCGGCGACTTCGAGAAGCTGGCGAAAAAGCACTCAATCTGCCCGTCGGGTAAAAAGGGCGGTCATCTGGGCGAATTCAAGCAGGGTGCGATGGTGCCGGCGTTTGATAAAGTAGTGTTCTCCTGCCCGGTGCTGGAGCCGACCGGCCCGCTGCACACCCAGTTCGGTTATCACATCATCAAGGTGCTGTACCGTAACTAATAAAAAGGCCTTCTCTGAGAGAAGGCCTTTTTGTTTCTGGCATCTTCTGACGGGTGGGGTGTATGACCGCAGCCAACACCGCTGCGGGTCAAAAGACGACGGGGAATTATTCCGTAATAGCAATACGCTTCATATCGGTCATATACCCGCGCAGCTTCTGCCCCACTTTCTCGATCTCATGGCGGCGAATGGCATCGTTCACGTCGCGCAACTGGGCGTTATCCACCGCGCCGCTCTCAATGGCTTTGCCCAGATCGCCTGGCTGCAGCGTGGTCATGAACTCTTTCAGCAGCGGTACTGCCGCGTTAGCAAACAGGTAATTACCGTATTCGGCGGTATCGGAAATGACCACGTTCATCTCGTACAGACGCTTACGGGCAATGGTGTTAGCGATCAGCGGCAGCTCGTGCAGCGATTCGTAGTAAGCGGACTCTTCAATAATACCGGCATCCACCATGGTTTCGAACGCCAGCTCAACGCCCGCTTTCACCATCGCGATCATCAGTACGCCTTTATCGAAGTATTCCTGCTCGGTGATTTTGCCGTCATACTGCGCCGCATTCTCAAACGCCGTCTGGCCGGTCTCTTCACGCCAGGTCAGCAGTTTCTTATCGTCATTCGCCCAGTCCGCCATCATACCGGAGGAGAACTCGCCGGAGATGATGTCGTCCATGTGCTTCTGGAACAGCGGTGCCATGATGGTTTTCAGCTGTTCGGAAAGTGCATAAGCGCGCAGTTTCGCCGGGTTAGAGAGGCGGTCCATCATCAGGGTGATACCGCCCTGTTTCAGCGCTTCGGTAATGGTTTCCCAGCCGAACTGGATCAGTTTCTCAGCGTAAGCCGGGTCGGTACCCTCTTCCACCAGCTTGTCGAAGCAGAGCAGGGAACCCGCCTGCAACATGCCGCACAGAATGGTCTGCTCGCCCATCAGGTCAGATTTCACTTCCGCCACGAAAGAGGACTCCAGCACGCCGGCACGATGACCACCGGTTGCGGCAGCCCAGGCTTTGGCAATCGCCATGCCTTCGCCTTTCGGATCGTTCTCCGGGTGTACGGCGATCAGGGTCGGTACGCCAAAGCCGCGCTTGTACTCTTCGCGCACTTCGGTGCCCGGACACTTCGGCGCCACCATTACAACGGTGATGTCTTTACGGATCTGCTCGCCAACTTCAACGATGTTAAAGCCGTGGGAATACCCCAGCGCGGCGCCGTCTTTCATCATCGGCTGAACGGCGCGAACAACGTCAGAGTGCTGTTTGTCCGGCGTCAGGTTAACTACCAGGTCCGCCTGCGGGATCAGCTCTTCATAGGTGCCAACCTTAAAACCGTTATCAGTCGCTTTACGCCAGGAAGCGCGTTTCTCGGCGATGGCCTCTGCGCGCAGGGCATAGGAAACGTCGAGGCCGGAGTCACGCATGTTGAGACCCTGGTTCAGGCCCTGGGCGCCGCAGCCGACGATGACCACTTTTTTGCCTTTGAGATAGCTTGCGCCATCGGCGAATTCGTCGCGGCCCATAAAGCGGCATTTGCCCAGCTGTGCCAGCTGCTGGCGCAGGTTCAACGTATTAAAGTAGTTAGCCATCGCGTACTCCGGGTGTTGTGTTGTCTTTGTTGTTCGGTTCGTAAGCCCTGTCTGTGCTCACGAGAATGACCCCATCATAAGACAGGAAACTCGTTGCTGAAATTGATATATTAACAACGTGGCATTGCAAAAAACGCAACATAAAACCGGAGAACTGCGCCGTGGATTTACGCGATCTGAAAACCTTTCTACATCTGGCGGAGAGCCGCCACTTCGGGCGGAGCGCGCGGGCTATGCACGTCAGCCCGTCGACGCTGTCACGCCAGATCCAGCGGCTGGAAGAAGATCTCGGCCAGACGCTGTTCGTGCGCGATAACCGCACCGTAACACTGACGGAGGCCGGAGAGCAGCTGCGCCAGTTTGCTCAGCATACGCTGCTGCAGTATCAGCAGATGCGTCACACCCTTGGGCAACAAGGCCCCTCCCTGACCGGGGAGCTGCGCCTGTTTTGTTCGGTGACAGCGGCCTACAGCCACCTGCCGCCGATACTGGACCGTTTTCGCGCCGAACATCCCTCGGTAGAAATTAAGCTGATTACCGGTGATGCCGCCGATGCGGTGGAGAAAGTGGATTCCGGCGAAGCCGATCTGGCGATTGCCGGTAAACCGGAGAGCCTGCCGCCGGGCATCGGTTTCGCCATGCTGGAGAATCTCGCCGTGGTATTGATTGCGCCAGCGCTGCCCTGCCCGGTGCGCCATCAGGTGACCGAACCGTCGCCCGACTGGGCAAAGGTGCCATTTATCCTGCCGGATCAGGGGCCGGTGCGGCGACGTATCGAACTGTGGTTCCGCCGCCAGAAGCTCAGCAATCCGTCGATCTATGCCACGGTGGGCGGCCACGAAGCGATGGTTTCAATGGTGGCGCTGGGCTGCGGCGTGGCGCTTATCCCTGAAGTGGTGCTGGAGAACAGCCCGGAGCCGGTGCGCAATCGCGTGATGATTCTGGAGCGCAGCGATGAAAAAACGCCGTTTGAACTGGGGGTATGCGTGCAGAAAAAGCAGCTGCATGAGCCGATCGTCAGCGCGTTCTGGAAGATTGTGCAGGAGCGGAAAGAGAGCGCATAACAAAAAAGGGCTTACGCCCTTTTTTGGCTTTGCCAGCTATGCCAGGAAGAAACGAAATGCCGGATTACTGGTTTCGTCGTGGCAGTCATACCCCAGTTCGTTGAGCCGGGTTTCGAAGTCCGGCTCGTGCTCGCCCAGTTCGAACGCGGCTAACACGCGGCCATAGTCGGTACCGTGGCTGCGATAGTGGAACAGCGAGATGTTCCAGTGCGTGCCCAGGGTGTGCAGGAACTTCAACAGCGCACCTGGGGACTCCGGGAACTCGAAGCTGTAAAGCCGCTCGCGCAGCGGGCGCGACGGCCTGCCACCCACCATATAACGCACGTGCAGCTTCGCCATTTCATCATCCGAGAGATCCACGACGCTGTAGCCGCCGTCGTTGAGCAATGCAAGGATCTCCCGGCGCTCCTCAAGGCCGCGGCTCAGGCGCACGCCGACGAAAATACAGGCATCTTTCGCATCGGCGAAACGGTAGTTGAACTCGGTCACCGAGCGACCGCCCAGCAACTGGCAAAACTTCAGGAAGCTGCCCTGCTCTTCCGGGATGGTGACGGCCAGCAAGGCTTCGCGCTGTTCGCCCAGCTCGCAGCGCTCAGAGACGTAGCGCAAGCCGTGGAAATTAACGTTAGCGCCAGAGAGCACGTGCGCCAGCCGCTCACCGCGGATGTTGTGCCGGGCGATGTATTTCTTCATCCCCGCCAGTGCCAGTGCGCCAGACGGCTCTGCTACCGCACGCACATCCTCAAACAGATCTTTCATCGCGGCACAGATAGCATCGCTGTCTACGGTGATGATGTCATCAATGTACTCCCGGCAAACACGGAAGGTTTCTTCCCCGATACGCTTCACCGCCACCCCTTCGGCGAACAGCCCAACACGCGGCAGCTCCACCGGATGCCCGGCATCCAGCGCCGCTTTCAGGCACGCAGACTCTTCGGCTTCGACGGCAATGACTTTGATCTGCGGCATCAGCTGCTTGATCAGCACCGCCACGCCTGCAGCCAGGCCACCGCCGCCCACAGGCACAAAGACGCGATCGAGGTGCGCGTCCTGCTGCAACAGTTCCAGCGCCAGCGTGCCCTGTCCGGCGATCACCGCCGGGTGATCAAATGGTGGCACCCAGGTGAAGCCCTGTTGCTGCGCCAGCTCAACCGCTTTCGCTTTCGCCTCGTCAAAGTTTGCCCCGTGGAGCAATACTTCCCCTCCGAAGCTGCGCACCGCATCAACTTTGATGTCAGCGGTTGCCACCGGCATCACGATCAGCGCTTTGATACCAAGACGCGCAGAAGAGAACGCTACGCCCTGCGCATGGTTTCCCGCCGAGGCAGTGATCACGCCGCGCGCTTTCTGCTCTTCGGTCAGGCCGGCAATCATGGCGTAGGCACCGCGCAGCTTGAAGCTGTGCACCGGCTGGCGATCCTCTCGCTTCACCAGAATGACGTTCTCCAGGCGGGACGAGAGTTTTTCCATTTTTTGCAGAGGGGTGACCTGCACCACCTCGTATACCGGCGCGCGCAGCACGGCGCGCAGGTATTCTGCGCCACCGGGCGCGTCGGGAAGGGGTTGCGGCTCGGCCATACTTAGCCCCCCAGCTTCGATTTATCGCGTACTGCGCCTTTATCTGCGCTGGTGGCGAGGCTGGCATAGGCGCGCAGCGCAAAGGAAACCTGACGCTCACGCGCTTTCGGCGTCCAGGCATCGGCTCCGCGCGCGTCCTGAGCTTCACGGCGGGCCGCCAGCTCCTGGTCGCTCACCTGCAACTGAATCCCACGGTTCGGAATATCAATGGCAATCATGTCGCCATCTTCAATCAGCGCAATGTTACCGCCGCTTGCCGCTTCCGGCGAAACGTGACCAATCGAAAGACCGGATGTGCCGCCGGAGAAGCGACCATCGGTGATCAGCGCGCAGCTTTTGCCCAGCCCCATCGATTTCAGGAAGGTGGTCGGATAGAGCATTTCCTGCATGCCCGGGCCGCCTTTTGGTCCTTCGTAACGGATCACTACTACATCACCCGCCACCACTTTGCCGCCAAGGATTGCCTCGACCGCATCGTCCTGGCTCTCATACACTTTGGCCGGGCCGGTGAACTTAAGAATGCTGTCATCCACGCCAGCGGTTTTTACGATGCAGCCGTTTTCGGCAAAGTTGCCGTACAGCACGGCCAGACCGCCATCTTTACTGTACGCATGCTCCAGCGAGCGAATGCAGCCTTCGGCGCGGTCGGTATCCAGCGAATCCCAGCGGCAATCCTGGGAGAATGCCTGGGTAGTGCGGATGCCCGCCGGGCCGGCGGAGAACATGCTTTTTACCGACTCGTCCTGGGTGAGCATAACGTCGTAGCGCGCCAGTGTTTCCGGCAGCGTCAGGCCCAGTACGGTTTTCACGTCCCGGTTCAGCAAGCCGGCGCGATCCAGCTCGCCAAGGATACCGATAACGCCACCGGCGCGATGCACGTCTTCCATATGGTATTTCTGGGTGCTTGGCGCCACCTTGCACAGCTGCGGCACTTTACGGGAGAGCCTGTCGATATCGCTCATGGTGAAGTCGATTTCGGCTTCTTGCGCGGCAGCCAGCAAATGCAGCACGGTATTGGTCGAGCCACCCATGGCGATATCCAGCGTCATGGCGTTTTCGAAGGCGGCTTTGTTGGCGATATTTCGCGGCAACGCCGAGTCATCGTCCTGCTCATAATAGCGTTTGGTCAGGGCAACGATGCGTTCGCCCGCGCTCAGGAACAGCGATTTACGGTCAGCATGGGTCGCCAGCAGTGAGCCGTTACCCGGCTGTGACAGGCCGAGCGCTTCGGTCAGGCAGTTCATGGAGTTGGCGGTGAACATACCGGAGCAGGAACCACAGGTCGGGCAGGCGGAGCGTTCAATCTGATCGCTCTGCTCGTCGCTGACGTTCGGGTTCGCGCCCTGAATCATCGCATCCACCAGATCCAGTTTGATGATCTGATCGGACAGTTTGGTTTTCCCGGCTTCCATCGGGCCGCCGGAAACGAAAATGACCGGAATGTTGAGGCGCAAAGAGGCCATCAGCATGCCGGGAGTGATTTTGTCGCAGTTGGAGATACAGACCATGGCGTCAGCGCAGTGAGCATTGACCATGTACTCTACAGAGTCGGCAATCAGCTCACGCGATGGCAGCGAGTAAAGCATGCCGCCGTGGCCCATGGCGATACCATCATCCACCGCAATGGTATTGAACTCCTTAGCCACGCCGCCTGCGGCTTCGATCTGCTCAGCCACCAGCTTACCCAGATCGCGCAGATGGACGTGGCCCGGCACGAACTGGGTAAAGGAGTTAACGACAGCGATAATGGGCTTACCAAAGTCGGCGTCGGTCATTCCAGTGGCGCGCCACAGCGCACGGGCTCCCGCCATGTTGCGGCCATGCGTGGTGGTGGCGGAACGGTATTTAGGCATGTCTTTACTCCAGTCTGTCGTTGTGCCGGGCGGTACATTGCCGCCCCGTATCCCTTATCACGTCATCCCCGTAGGGATGACGTCGGGAAAGTGTGGTTATGGGTTTACCTGATCCAGCCAGCCCCATTTATCTTCGGTTTCACCGGTAAACAGGCCGAAGAATGCTTGCTGAATGCGTTTGGTCACCGGGCCGCAGCGGCCTTCGCCAACCTGAATTCCATCCACGCTGCGTACCGGGGTGATTTCCGCCGCGGTACCCGACATAAACACTTCATCCGCCAGGTAGAGCGATTCGCGGGACAGCACCTGCTCACGCACTTCGATACCCAGATCCTGCGCCAGCTTGATGATGGCATCGCGGGTGATGCCCGGCAGTGCAGAGGACGTGAACGGCGGGGTAAACAGGATGCCGTCTTTCACTTCGAACAGGTTTTCGCCCGCGCCTTCCGAGATATAGCCGTTTACATCCAGCGCGATACCTTCCTGATAGCCGTGACGACGCGCTTCGCTGCCCACCAGCAGTGAGGAGAGGTAGTTACCGCCTGCTTTTGCCGCGGTAGGGATGGTATTCGGTGCAACGCGGTTCCAGGAGGAGACCATCGCATCGATGCCCTGCTCCAGCGCTTCGGCACCGAGATAGGCGCCCCACGGGAACGCTGCAATGATGACGTCGGTGGAGTAACCCTCCGGCGGGTTAACGCCCATGCCCACATCGCCGACGAACACCAGCGGACGGATATAAGCGCTGGTTAGATTGTTTTTACGGATTACCTGACGGCAAGCTTCCATCAGCTCATCGACGCTCTGAGTAACCGGGAAGCGATAGATTTTCGCGGAGTCGCGCAGACGCTGCATGTGCTCACGATGACGGAACACCACCGGCCCTTTGTGAGACTCATAGCAACGGATACCTTCAAAGACGGACGTTCCGTAGTGCAGGGCGTGCGACATGACGTGCACCTTCGCCTCGCCCCAGGGAGTCATCTCGCCATTGAACCAAATGTAATCCGCTTTTTTCGTCGTCATTTTTATTCCTATTGCGCTCAGGCGCTTATTTGTTGTGATGATGATGTTTGTTGCTGGATCTCAACGTGACCCACGTCGACCAGTTTTCGCAATTGACTAAACAGTAATTCGACTGGGCGAGGGCTGGCAACGGTCAATTCGATATTTATATTTCCGGAACTCGAGGCGGATTCCATATTCATGGCGCAGATTTCGAATCCACGGTGACGCACCACACGCAGTACGCGCTCCAGGGTCTCGGGGCGAAAGCGGGCCTGAACAGCTATCTGATGTTGCGTCATGATAATTTCTCCAGCATTTGAGCGTTACTGGCACCGGGTGGAACCAGCGGCCAGACATTTTCGAGTTCATCGATGGATACGTGAAGCAGGTATGGGCCATCGCTGTTGAGCAGCGTATCGATGGCAGCCTCAACCTGATCTTTATGGGTAATGTGCTGACCAGGAATACCGAATGCGCTGGCCAGGGTGAGGAAATCCGGGTTATCGGTCAGGGTGGTTTCGCTATAACGCTCCTGGAAAAAGAGCTGCTGCCACTGGCGCACCATGCCCAGGCGCTGGTTATCCAGCAGAACAATTTTCAACGGCAGCTGCTTGCGTTTTACGGTTCCCAGCTCCTGCACGTTCATCATGAAAGAGCCGTCCCCGGAGATGCAGATCACCGTATCATCCGGGCGAGCAACCTGTGCACCCACCGCCGCTGGCAGGCCGAACCCCATCGTTCCGAGACCGCTGGACGTAATAAAGTTTTCCGGCCGGGTGAACGACATATGCTGCGCGGCCCACATCTGATGCTGACCCACGTCAGTGGTCACAACCGCACTGGCAGGTTTGCGGTCGGACAGCTGTTTGAGCAGCAGCGGGGCGTAGATTGCGTCCCCCGGATGATCGTAGCGCCAGCTATGTTCTTCACGCAGCGTCGCCACCTCGTTACGCCAGTCGGCGATAGCTGGCAGCGGCTGCTGCAGTGCTGGCAGCATAACGTTGAGATCGCCCGGTAAGGCCACATGAGCCTGGCGCAGCTTATTCATCTCCGCCGGGTCGATATCCATGTGAATGACTTTGGCATGCGGTGCGAAAGTATTAAGTTTGCCGGTCACCCGGTCATCAAAACGTGCGCCGACGGCGATCAACAGGTCGCATGCCTGAACCGCAAGGTTTGCCGCCCGGGTACCGTGCATGCCCAGCATGCCGAGATAGAACGGATAATTCGGTTCGACTGCGCCCAGGCCTTTCAGGGTTGCGGTAGCCGGGATGCCGGTTTCCGCGATGAATTCACGCAGCGCCGGAACGGCCTGAGCCATCCCTACACCGCCGCCTACATAGAGCATGGGTTTGGTTGACTGGGTCAGCATCTGCCGGGCCTGTTCAATCGCTTCCAGCGGCAGCGAGAAGGTATCTTCAACGGTGGATAACCACGGTTCAAGTTCGCCTGTGGCAATCTGAATATCCTTCGGAATATCAACCAGTACCGGCCCCGGACGACCGCTGTTAGCGATGGTGAACGCTTCAGCAATGACCTGGGGCAGTTCTTCCAGCGACTGTACGAGGAAACTGTGTTTGGTACACGAGAGCGACATACCCAGCACGTCAACTTCCTGGAAGGCATCGGTGCCGATAAACGGCGAAGCCACCTGGCCGGTGATGGCAACAACGGGAACAGAATCGAGTAGCGCATCGGCCAGGCCGGTGATGAGATTGGTAGCGCCTGGGCCAGAGGTAGCGATACAGACGCCGGTTTTACCAGTAGCCCGCGCGTAGCCAATCGCCGCCATCGCTGCGCCCTGCTCGTGCCGGCACAACAGGTGTTCCACGCCGCCGTCATAGAGCGCATCATAGACCGGCATTATTGCGCCACCAGGATAACCGAATACCGTATTAACACCCTGTGCTCGCAACGCATGTACTACCCACTGTGCCCCATTCATAGTTAGTTCCCCGCTCTACAACGGGAGAAACAGTGTTTTATGCTACTACTCATATTCTGCTCCTCACTTACGTTTTAAGGTCATAAAAAAACCCCCGGACCTTTCGGTGCGGGGGTTCTCGTTGATTCAGGCTTGATTTCTAAGCCTTTCTTCGTCCAAGTGCAGCCCCGCACGGTGGGATAATAATCACCACCACGCTTAGTACGACCAGGCTAATCACTCGTAGAAGGGCTGTCATTTTCAGTTCGTCACATATCTTGTTCGAAGTAATGTCTAAAGAGTTATCACAGTGTCTGACAGAGTGACAAGGATTATTTTCAAGAAAAAAACCAATACGCATGAATAATTCACAGAAAAACTATTATTTTTCAATGTCTAATGTAGACATAAAAAAAACGTATCACCAGGCGCCTGCTTCTCGCCTGACGTAGGCAGAGCTAAATCTGGTTTTTATGTTCTTACGAGGTTGATTCCACATTGCACTGAAAATGCAAACATAGACTTCTTAATACTGGAATGCCCATAGAAAATCGCATAAATGCAGTTATCTTTCAGGAAAAGAGGCAGGCAGGCTATTGGCTACAAGGAGGTGAATATGTCTCTCGCCATTGTGTTTACCAGAGCTGCGTTGGGCGTAACGGCCCCACTGGTTACCGTTGAAGTACATATGAGTGCAGGTTTGCCGGGCCTGACTATTGTTGGCCTGCCTGAGACGACTGTAAAGGAAGCGCGCGATCGTGTGCGTAGCGCCATTATCAACAGTGGTTATGAATTCCCGGCCCGTAAAATCACCATCAACCTCGCGCCGGCCGATTTACCTAAAGAGGGCGGGCGTTACGATTTGCCCATCGCTGTCGCGTTACTGGCCGCCTCGGAGCAGCTCAGCACCTCACTGTTAAGCCAGACAGAGTTTGTCGGTGAGCTGGCGCTTACCGGCGCGTTGCGCGGCGTTCCCGGTGCGATCTCATGTGCCATGGAGGCACTCCAGCAACAGCGGCAGATCGTTGTCGCTCAGGAAAACGCATCGGAACTGGGCCTGATTGATAAACCCGGCTGTATGGTTGCAGCACATCTGCTGGAGGTATGCGCGTTTCTTGAAGGCAAAGGCTCACTTGAGAGGCCGGTTTCCCCAGCGCTGAGCACTGAAGCGTGTTGTGAAGATATCAATGAAGTGTATGGGCAACAACAAGGCAAGCGAGCCCTGGAGATTGCAGCCGCTGGCGGTCATAACCTGCTCTTTATTGGTCCTCCCGGCACCGGTAAAACAATGCTGGCGAGTCGGCTTAACGGGATCTTGCCACCATTGAGCGATGAAGAGGCGCTTGAGAGCGCCGCCATCATGAGTCTGGTGAATCCGGTCGCGTTACAGCGGCAATGGCGTCAACGGCCATTCAGAGCACCTCACCACAGCGCATCGTTGACGGCTCTGGTAGGCGGTGGAGCTATTCCCATGCCCGGAGAGATTTCACTGGCGCACAATGGCGTGCTGTTTCTGGATGAGTTACCGGAGTTTGAGCGCCGGGCTTTGGATGCATTAAGAGAGCCCGTCGAGTCAGGGAAAGTTCATATTTCACGCACGCGCGCAAAAGTCAGCTATCCCGCGCGCTTCCAACTCATTGCCGCAATGAATCCCAGTCCAACAGGGCACTATCAGGGAAATCATAATCGTTGCAGCCCTGAACAGACTCTGCGTTACCTTGGGCGTCTGTCCGGACCCTTTTTGGATCGGTTCGATTTATCCCTTGAGATCCCTCTGCTACCGCCTGGGATGTTAAGTAAGCCGGGCGACGGGGGGGAAAGTAGCGCTGAAATCAGGTTGCGGGTAACAAAGGTGCGTTCAAAGCAACTTGCACGCCAGCAGTGCCTTAATGCTTTGCTCGACAATGCCGGAATCAAGCAATTCTGTCGCCTTGAAGCTGCCGACGCCGAGTGGCTTGAAGAGACGCTCATCCGTCTTGGATTATCAGTCAGAGCCTGGCAGCGATTACTTAAGGTAGCGCGTACTATTGCCGATCTTAATCTGGAAGGTGATATACGTCGCCCTCACCTGCAGGAAGCGCTGAGTTACCGCGCGATTGACAGAATGCTGCTCCACCTGCAAAAGATGATGACGTAAAAAAGGGCCTTTCGGCCCTTTCTTTTAATCATCGCTTTCAGTGTAGTCTTCCACACCTTCCATCTGTGGCTTGCCACCAGACAGGGTATGGAAACGCTTAGGACGCTTGATACGCGTCATATACTTACTCCACACGCGTTCTGCTTCGGTCACGGGCTCACGCTGACCACGGCACACCGCAACAAACAGAACTTCTTCTTCCGTTACGGGTTCGCGCTTACCCAGATCCAGCTCATTGAAAGCATAACCATGACGTTCCAGCAGCTGCGCCTCTTTAATGGTGAAATCACCATGTCGAGAGAACCCGCGTGGATAATATCTGTTGTCGAAAAATCGATTAGTCGTCGTAAAGCTTTCCGCCATCCTACACGCTCCTAATTCTCTTGGCCGGGCTATTTATGGCGCGGAGTATTAGTTACGCTTGACAGAGTGTAAAACAAAACATTTAAATCATAACGACAAATAATTTTGCGGAGAGAGTTGTGGATACGGAATTGCTGAAAACGTTTCTTGAAGTAAGCAGAACACGCCATTTCGGGCGGGCAGCAGAAGCGCTCTACCTGACCCAATCCGCGGTAAGCTTTCGCATTCGCCAACTTGAGAATCAGCTGGGAGTTAATCTCTTTACCCGGCATCGCAATAACATACGTCTTACCACTGCCGGGGAGCGTCTGTTGCCGTATGCAGAAACCTTAATGAGCACCTGGCAGGCGGCAAGAAAAGAGGTCGCCCACACCTCGCGCCATAATGAACTGTCGATAGGGGCGAGCGCATCCCTTTGGGAGTGTATGTTGTCCCAATGGTTAACGCGATTATATACGTCCCACACTGGCATGCAGTTTGAGGCACGGATCGCGCAGCGTCAGTCGCTGGTGAAACAGCTCCATGAACGTCAGCTGGATCTGCTCATCACTTCAGAAGCGCCCAAGATGGATGAATTTAATAGCCAACTGCTTGGGCATTTCTCGCTGGCACTCTACTGCGCGATACCGGCACGTAATAAAGCGGATCTGAACTACCTGCGTTTAGAGTGGGGGCCGGATTTTCAGCAGCACGAAACTT
Organism: Siccibacter colletis; assembly: GCF_025914095.1. NCBI lineage: Bacteria > Pseudomonadati > Pseudomonadota > Gammaproteobacteria > Enterobacterales > Enterobacteriaceae > Siccibacter > Siccibacter colletis. The sequence continues at coordinate 4,015,858 of NZ_CP074352.1, forward strand.
CGCTGCTCCCCGGCGACGACATTCCCGTATTAACAACCAGTTCAGCAGAAATAGCTGTTAAGTTTCTCAGCGAACTCAATGGATGTACGTGGTTACCGACCACCTGGGCCAACGAGAAAGCAGAATTACGTAGCGTAACGGACAGCACGACGCTTTCTCGACCGTTGTACGCTATCTGGTTACAAAACAGCGATAAGCAAACGCAGATCAAAGAATTACTGAAGACATCGATTCTGGATCAATGAGTTGAACGTACAGGACGGGGGTTAACTCCCCGTCAGGCAGGTAAATCGCAGACAAAAAAAATCCTTAGCCGTTAAGCTAAGGATTATTTTCTGGCAGGGGCGGAGGGACTCGAACCCCCAACACCCGGTTTTGGAGACCGGTGCTCTACCAATTGAACTACGCCCCTAAATAAGGGTGGCGGAACGGACGGGGCTCGAACCCGCGACCCCCTGCGTGACAGGCAGGTATTCTAACCAACTGAACTACCGCTCCACCGAATTTCGTCACTGCACCGGATGTCACTCCGGTTTACTGCTAATTTGATGCCTGGCAGTTTATGAATCGCTGTGCGATTCACCCTTCGGGCCGTTGCTGCGCAACGTTCAAAAGCTTCGCTTTTGTCCTACTCTCTGTCGAGTAGTGAACTGCCCTGAAGTTCTGGTCAGGTATGTTAATTTGATGCCTGGCAGTTCCCTACTCTCGCATGGGGAGACCCCACACTACCATCGGCGCTACGGCGTTTCACTTCTGAGTTCGGCATGGGGTCAGGTGGGACCACCGCGCTACAGCCGCCAGGCAAATTCTGTTCGCTTACCGCCTCGCGGCCATAAGCGTAATCCGTCTCAAGCTGAAAATCTCTCAAACACAACACCAAAACAGCTTCGGCGTTGTAAGGTTAAGCCTCACGGTTCATTAGTACCGGTTAGCTCAACGCATCGCTGCGCTTACACACCCGGCCTATCAACGTCGTCGTCTTCAACGTTCCTTCAGGACCCTTAAAGGGTCAGGGAGAACTCATCTCGGGGCAAGTTTCGTGCTTAGATGCTTTCAGCACTTATCTCTTCCGCATTTAGCTACCGGGCAGTGCCATTGGCATGACAACCCGAACACCAGTGATGCGTTCACTCCGGTCCTCTCGTACTAGGAGCAACCCCCCTCAATTCTCCAGCGCCCACGGCAGATAGGGACCGAACTGTCTCACGACGTTCTAAACCCAGCTCGCGTACCACTTTAAATGGCGAACAGCCATACCCTTGGGACCTACTTCAGCCCCAGGATGTGATGAGCCGACATCGAGGTGCCAAACACCGCCGTCGATATGAACTCTTGGGCGGTATCAGCCTGTTATCCCCGGAGTACCTTTTATCCGTTGAGCGATGGCCCTTCCATTCAGAACCACCGGATCACTAAGACCTGCTTTCGCACCTGCTCGAGCCGTCACTCTCGCAGTCAAGCTAGCTTATGCCTTTGCACTAACCTCCTGATGTCCGACCAGGATTAGCTAACCTTCGTGCTCCTCCGTTACGCTTTAGGAGGAGACCGCCCCAGTCAAACTACCCACCAGACACTGTCCCCACGCCGGATCACGGCGCCAGGTTAGAACATCAAACATTAAAGGGTGGTATTTCAAGGTTGGCTCCACGCAGACTGGCGTCCACGCTTCAAAGCCTCCCACCTATCCTACACATCAAGGCTCAATGTTCAGTGTCAAGCTATAGTAAAGGTTCACGGGGTCTTTCCGTCTTGCCGCGGGTACACTGCATCTTCACAGCGATTTCAATTTCACTGAGTCTCGGGTGGAGACAGCCTGGCCATCATTACGCCATTCGTGCAGGTCGGAACTTACCCGACAAGGAATTTCGCTACCTTAGGACCGTTATAGTTACGGCCGCCGTTTACCGGGGCTTCGATCAAGAGCTTCTCCTTACGGATAACCCCATCAATTAACCTTCCGGCACCGGGCAGGCGTCACACCGTATACGTCCACTTTCGTGTTTGCACAGTGCTGTGTTTTTAATAAACAGTTGCAGCCAGCTGGTATCTTCGACTGGTTTCAGCTCCGCGAGCAAGTCGCTTCACCTACGCACCAGCGTGCCTTCTCCCGAAGTTACGGCACCATTTTGCCTAGTTCCTTCACCCGAGTTCTCTCAAGCGCCTTGGTATTCTCTACCTGACCACCTGTGTCGGTTTGGGGTACGATTTGATGTTACCTGATGCTTAGAGGCTTTTCCTGGAAGCAGGGCATTTGTTGCTTCAGCACCGTAGTGCCTCGTCATCACGCCTCAGTGTTAAAGTGCACCGGATTTGCCTGGAGCACACACCTACACGCTTAAACCGGGACAACCGTCGCCCGGCCAACATAGCCTTCTCCGTCCCCCCTTCGCAGTAACACCGAGTACAGGAATATTAACCTGTTTCCCATCGACTACGCCTTTCGGCCTCGCCTTAGGGGTCGACTCACCCTGCCCCGATTAACGTTGGACAGGAACCCTTGGTCTTCCGGCGAGCGGGCTTTTCACCCGCTTTATCGTTACTTATGTCAGCATTCGCACTTCTGATACCTCCAGCAGACCTCACAGTCCACCTTCAACGGCTTACAGAACGCTCCCCTACCCAACAACACATAGTGTCGCTGCCGCAGCTTCGGTGCATGGTTTAGCCCCGTTACATCTTCCGCGCAGGCCGACTCGACCAGTGAGCTATTACGCTTTCTTTAAATGATGGCTGCTTCTAAGCCAACATCCTGGCTGTCTGTGCCTTCCCACATCGTTTCCCACTTAACCATGACTTTGGGACCTTAGCTGGCGGTCTGGGTTGTTTCCCTCTTCACGACGGACGTTAGCACCCGCCGTGTGTCTCCCGTGATAACATTCTCCGGTATTCGTAGTTTGCATCGGGTTGGTAAGCCGGGATGGCCCCCTAGCCGAAACAGTGCTCTACCCCCGGAGATGAGTTCACGAGGCGCTACCTAAATAGCTTTCGGGGAGAACCAGCTATCTCCCGGTTTGATTGGCCTTTCACCCCCAGCCACAAGTCATCCGCTAATTTTTCAACATTAGTCGGTTCGGTCCTCCAGTTAGTGTTACCCAACCTTCAACCTGCCCATGGCTAGATCACCGGGTTTCGGGTCTATACCCTGCAACTTAACGCCCAATTAAGACTCGGTTTCCCTTCGGCTCCCCTATACGGTTAACCTTGCTACAGAATATAAGTCGCTGACCCATTATACAAAAGGTACGCAGTCACACCACAAAGGTGCTCCCACTGCTTGTACGTACACGGTTTCAGGTTCTGTTTCACTCCCCTCGCCGGGGTTCTTTTCGCCTTTCCCTCACGGTACTGGTTCACTATCGGTCAGTCAGGAGTATTTAGCCTTGGAGGATGGTCCCCCCATATTCAGACAGGATACCACGTGTCCCGCCCTACTCATCGAGCTCACAGCAAGTGTGTTTTTGTGTACGGGAGTATCACCCTGTACCCTGCGACTTTCCAGACGCTTCCACTAACACACAAACTGATTCAGGCTCTGGGCTGCTCCCCGTTCGCTCGCCGCTACTGGGGGAATCTCGGTTGATTTCTTTTCCTCGGGGTACTTAGATGTTTCAGTTCCCCCGGTTCGCCTCATGTCACTATGTATTCATGACATGATAGTGCAACGAATTGCACTGGGTTTCCCCATTCGGACATCGTCGGTTATAACGGTTCATATCACCTTACCGACGCTTTTCGCAGATTAGCACGTCCTTCATCGCCTCTGACTGCCAGGGCATCCACCGTGTACGCTTAGTCGCTTAACCTCACAACCCGAAGATGTTTCTTTCGATTCATCGTCGTGCTGTAAGCATTTGAGAGACTCGAACACACCTTTTTCTGTTCTTGTTTACGGAGAACAGAAACAGTGTGTCGTTTCAATTTTCAGCTTGTTCCGGATTGTTAAAGAGCAAATATCTCAAACGTGACTTGAAAGTCAGTTTTGAGATATCGGTTGGTTGTGTCTTTCACCCACAGCCAGCAAGTGGCGTCCCCTAGGGGATTCGAACCCCTGTTGCCGCCGTGAAAGGGCGGAGTCCTAACCGCTAGACGAAGGGGACACGGAGTGTCACGACTTCGTAGCCGTCTTGCTCGTTACTTTTCATCAGACAATCTGTGTGAGCACTGCGGAGTTGTATCTTTTAAGGTAAGGAGGTGATCCAACCGCAGGTTCCCCTACGGTTACCTTGTTACGACTTCACCCCAGTCATGAATCACAAAGTGGTAAGCGCCCTCCCGAAGGTTAAGCTACCTACTTCTTTTGCAACCCACTCCCATGGTGTGACGGGCGGTGTGTACAAGGCCCGGGAACGTATTCACCGTGGCATTCTGATCCACGATTACTAGCGATTCCGACTTCATGGAGTCGAGTTGCAGACTCCAATCCGGACTACGACGTACTTTATGAGGTCCGCTTGCTCTCGCGAGGTCGCTTCTCTTTGTATACGCCATTGTAGCACGTGTGTAGCCCTGGCCGTAAGGGCCATGATGACTTGACGTCATCCCCACCTTCCTCCGGTTTATCACCGGCAGTCTCCTTTGAGTTCCCGACCGAATCGCTGGCAACAAAGGATAAGGGTTGCGCTCGTTGCGGGACTTAACCCAACATTTCACAACACGAGCTGACGACAGCCATGCAGCACCTGTCTCAGAGTTCCCGAAGGCACCAAAGCATCTCTGCTAAGTTCTCTGGATGTCAAGGCCAGGTAAGGTTCTTCGCGTTGCATCGAATTAAACCACATGCTCCACCGCTTGTGCGGGCCCCCGTCAATTCATTTGAGTTTTAACCTTGCGGCCGTACTCCCCAGGCGGTCGACTTAACGCGTTAGCTCCGGAAGCCACGCCTCAAGGGCACAACCTCCAAGTCGACATCGTTTACGGCGTGGACTACCAGGGTATCTAATCCTGTTTGCTCCCCACGCTTTCGCACCTGAGCGTCAGTCTTCGTCCAGGGGGCCGCCTTCGCCACCGGTATTCCTCCAGATCTCTACGCATTTCACCGCTACACCTGGAATTCTACCCCCCTCTACGAGACTCAAGCCTGCCAGTTTCGGATGCAGTTCCCAGGTTGAGCCCGGGGATTTCACATCCGACTTGACAGACCGCCTGCGTGCGCTTTACGCCCAGTAATTCCGATTAACGCTTGCACCCTCCGTATTACCGCGGCTGCTGGCACGGAGTTAGCCGGTGCTTCTTCTGCGAGTAACGTCAATTGATGAGCGTATTAAGCTCACCACCTTCCTCCTCGCTGAAAGTACTTTACAACCCGAAGGCCTTCTTCATACACGCGGCATGGCTGCATCAGGCTTGCGCCCATTGTGCAATATTCCCCACTGCTGCCTCCCGTAGGAGTCTGGACCGTGTCTCAGTTCCAGTGTGGCTGGTCATCCTCTCAGACCAGCTAGGGATCGTCGCCTAGGTGAGCCGTTACCCCACCTACTAGCTAATCCCATCTGGGTTCATCTGATGGCAAGAGGCCCGAAGGTCCCCCTCTTTGGTCTTGCGACGTTATGCGGTATTAGCTACCGTTTCCAGTAGTTATCCCCCTCCATCAGGCAGATCCCCAGACATTACTCACCCGTCCGCCACTCGTCAGCGAAGCAGCAAGCTGCTTCCTGTTACCGTTCGACTTGCATGTGTTAGGCCTGCCGCCAGCGTTCAATCTGAGCCATGATCAAACTCTTCAATTTAAAGTTTGATGCTCAAAGAATTAAACTTCGTAATGAATTACGTGTTCACTCTTGAGACTTGATAATGCTTTTTCGTCTTTCGACGTGAAAGATATCAGTGCCCCGAGTGCCCACACAGATTGTCTGATAAATTGTTAAAGAGCAGTGCCGCTTCGCTTATTTCTCAGCGGCGCGGGCTGCGTATACTACGCTATCCCGCTGTGGAGTCAAGCATTTATTTCGCTTGCCTTCACCTGACAGGCCGGCCTGTTTGCCGTTGTTCCGTGTCAGTGGAGGCGCATTATAGGGAGTTCTTTTTCCCTGACAACCCCTATTCTGAAAAAAGTTTTCGTTCGTTTCTTTTTTCGCCAATTCAGTCATAAAACAGCCCATAAACGTGATTATTGCTGTTTCTTCAACCATCGCAGTTCCTTGATGGCATACTAGCGCCGTTAAATACGGCTTAAGGACCAGCATTCATGTCGCTCTCAGAACAACAGCTCGCCGCACAGAAGAACCTTTCTTATATGCTGGCGGAGAAACTGGCTCGCCTGATCCTGAAAGGAGACTACGCCCCCGGCACTATTCTGCCTGGCGAAATAGAGCTGGGAGAGATGTTTGGGGTCAGTCGTACAGCGGTCAGGGAAGCGGTTAAGACCCTCACCGCAAAAGGCATGGTCCTTCCGCGGCCACGTATTGGCACACGCGTCATGCCAGAAGCCCAGTGGAACTTCCTCGATAAAGAGTTGCTGTCATGGTGGATGGCAGACGCCCAGTTTGATGAAGTAGTGAAAAACTTCCTGGTTATGCGCCATAGTCTGGAGCCGCAGGCCTGCGCGCTGGCCGCGCAGAATGGTACAGCGATACAGAAAGCCGCACTGACCACGACGCAGGCGGAGATGGCCGCGCTGGAGAACGCCTTCGTACGCGACCGCTGGATTGAAGTGGACATGGCGTGGCACGAGCAGATCTATGCCATGAGCGGCAACCCGTTTCTTTCCTCTTTCGCCAGCCTGTTCCGCCCCGTTTACTATAACTACTTTACCGCCATCACGGCGGACACCGTGATAAAGCTCGATCTGCACCGCGCTGTGGTCGATGCTATTAATGAAGGAAACAGTGAAGCCGCGTTGAAGGCGTGTCAGGCATTATTGCAGGAACCCATTACTGAAGGGATAACACCTTCCCATTAAAGGCAGGAGTCGCATGAGTTTAAAAAAAGCACGAAGTATGTCTGGTCTGCCGTGGATTGCGGCAATGGCTTTTTTTATGCAGGCGCTGGACGCCACCATTCTGAATACCGCCCTACCCGCTATCGCCCAGAGTCTTAACCGCTCGCCGCTGGCCATGCAGTCCGCCATTATCAGCTATACCCTGACGGTGGCGATGCTCATTCCGGTCAGCGGCTGGCTGGCTGACCGCTTCGGCACGCGCAAAGTATTTATGACGGCGGTTTCGCTGTTTACGCTGGGATCGCTGGCCTGCGCCCTTTCCAGCTCCCTGGGTGAGCTGGTCGTTTTCCGCATTATTCAGGGCATCGGCGGGGCGATGATGATGCCGGTCGCACGCCTGGCGCTACTGCGTGCTTATCCGCGTAGTGAACTGCTCCCCGTGCTGAACTTCGTCACCATGCCGGGTCTGGTTGGTCCGATTCTCGGGCCGATGCTGGGTGGGGTACTGGTTACCTGGGCCAGCTGGCACTGGATCTTCCTGATTAATATCCCGATTGGTGTGGCAGGCCTGTTCTACGCCCGCAAATACATGCCGGATTTCACCACACCGCGCCGTAAATTCGACATGAGCGGATTCGTGCTGTTTGGTCTGAGCCTGGTGCTGTTTTCCAGCGGCATGGAGCTGTTCGGGGAGAAGCTGGTTGCCAGCTGGCTGGCATTAACCATCATCGTCTGCGGCATACTGCTGATGTTTGCCTATATCCGCCATGCCCGTCGCCATCCATCGCCGTTGATCTCGCTACCCATGTTTAAGACCCGCACCTTCTCCGTGGGGATCGCCGGGAACATCGCTTCGCGGCTGGGCACCGGCTGCGTGCCATTCCTGATGCCACTGATGCTGCAGGTTGGTTTTGGTTATCCGGCGCTGATCGCGGGCTGCATGATGGCACCGACGGCGGTGGGGTCGATTCTGGCGAAGTCAGTGGTAACCCAGGTGCTGCGCCGGCTCGGTTACCGCACCACGCTGGTCGGCATTACGGTCTTTATCGGGCTGATGATTGCCCAGTTCTCATTGCAGTCGCCGGGTATGACTATCTGGATGCTTCTCGTGCCCTTGTTTGTGCTGGGAATGGCGATGTCCACGCAGTTCACGGCGATGAACACCATCACGCTTGCCGATCTTACCGATGAGAACGCCAGCAGCGGCAACAGTATGCTGGCGGTTACGCAGCAGCTTTCAATCAGTCTCGGGGTGGCGGTCAGCGCGGCAGTACTGCGCTTTTATGAGGGCTTTGAGAGCGCCAACACCATCGAACAGTTTCACTACACCTTTATTACGATGGGTGGCATTACGCTGGTGTCGTCGCTGGTATTTATGCTGCTGCGTCCGAAAGACGGGCGAAATCTGATTAAGGAGCGGCACCGCAGTTAAGCGGAGCCTCGCTCTATCAGCTCCGGCGTAAGCTGCAGTAGCTGCTGCGCCTGTTCAGGCTGCGCCATGCGATGGATAAGCACGTCGATCGCCAGTTCACCCAGTTCGTCTTTTGGCTGGTGAATCGTGGTCAGCGGCGGGGTCATATAGCGGGCAAGCTCAATGTCATCGTAGCCAATGAGCGCCATATCGCCGGGAATGGCGATGCCGGCGTGCCACAGCGCCTGATAAGCGCCCACCGCCATCGCATCATTGCTGATAAACACCGCATGAGGCCGTTCCGGTAAGGCAAGAATGGTTTCCATCGCCCGGAAGCCTCCGGCAAACTCGAAGTCAGCGGTAACTTCATACTCTGCGGGGATAGCCAGTCCGGCGCGCGCCATGGCGGTGCGATACCCTTCCAGCCGCAGGCGTGCAGGCGTCTTATCCAGCGGGCCGGTAATACAGGCGATGCGGGTATAGCCCTTGTCGATAAGATGCTGCGTCGCGATATCGCCGCCCAGCAGCGAGTTATCCTGAATCAAATCGCACTGCCCTTCCAGCGGTGCCCAGTCCATCATCACCGTCGGAATGCCCGGGTAGCGCCGCATAATATCTGCCGCAGGCTGATGCGTTTCGGTACAGAGCAGCAGCAATCCATCGACGCGTTTCTGCATCAGCATCTCAAGGTTGCGGTTCATGCGCTGCTCATCCCCTTCGGTATTGCACAGCACCAGGCTGTAACCGCGTTCGAAGCAGCTGCGCTCCACGCCACGCACCAGCTCGGAATAGAAGGGGTTGGAGCTGGCGGTAAGCAGCATGCCGATGGTGCGCGTCTGATTCAGCTTAAGGCTGCGCGCTACGGCTGAAGGCGCATAGTTGAGGCTGATAACCGCAGCCTCCACCTTTTCCCGAATGGCATCGCTCACGAACCTGTCGTTATTGATGACGTGGGAAACGGTAGAGGTGGAGACACCCGCCAGGCGGGCGACATCCTTCATGGTGGCCAAGGTTTACCCCTGCTGACGCAAAAAATCGTCGGTTTCACTGCGCCACGGCACCGAGGGCTGCGCCCCTTTACGCGTGACGGCAATGGCCGCAGCGGCATGGGCGAAGCGAATCGCCTCCTGCAGCGGTTTCTCTTCCAGCAGCGCGGTGACCAGTGCGCCGTTAAAGGTGTCGCCCGCCGCAATAGTATCAATGGCTGTGACTTTGAAGCCGGGAACGCAAGCGCCCTGGCCCTGCACACTGGCCCAGACGCCGCGGCTGCCCAGCGTAATGATGACCGTGTCGATGCCTTTGGCATGCAGCACCTGTGCGGCTCGTGCAGCCTCTTCATCGTTCGATACGCGAATGCCGGTCAGCTTTTCGGCTTCCGTTTCGTTCGGGGTGATGATGTCCACCAGCGCCAGCAGTTCATCCGGCAGTGCCTGCGCCGGTGCCGGGTTGAGGATCACGGTGGTGTTATTTTGATGAGCGATCTGCGCAGCACGCAGCACGCTCTCGACCGGGGATTCAAGCTGCATCAGCAGCGCGCCCGCACTGGCAATCAGTGGCTGTTGCGCCTCCACCAGCGCCGGAGAAAGTGCGGCATTGGCACCGGCATGAATGCCGATCACGTTTTCGCCCTCGGCGTTCACAAAAATCAGCGCTACGCCCGTCGATTCACCGCTAATGGTGCTGACCGGCGCGATATCAATCCTGTCATTAACTAACTGCTGGCAGACGCGTTCGCCGGTATCGTCATCTCCCACGCAGGCGATGAAAGCGATATCCGCCCCGCTGCGCCCGGCGGCAACCGCCTGGTTTGCGCCCTTACCGCCAAACGCCACCTGATACTGGCTTCCGGTCAGGGTTTCACCCGGGGTGGGGAAGGCTGGCAGATTAAGGATATGGTCGGCATTGATACTGCCGAGAACGACAAGCTTGCCTGCGGTTTTGGTCATGGGGATATCCAGTCGAAATGCGCCACCGGACGGTGGCGCGTGCCATGCTTTTCTTTATGTCTTATCAGGCGGGGCATTTAGCGCTCGCCTGAGGAGTACGCCGTATTACTGCTTAATAACCAGCTTCAGGTCAACCGGGATCTTCGCCGTCACTTTCTCGCCTTTCAGCACTTTGTTTGCCGCGTCAACGCCGGTAGCGCCAATCTGCTCCGGCAGCTGCGCGATAGTGGCAGCCAGTTTACCGTCTTCTACCGCTTTCACACCGTCCGGCGTGCCGTCAAAGCCAACAACCATAACGTCGGTTTTACCGGCAGTCTGCAGCGCACGCAGTGCACCCAGCGCCATCTCGTCGTTCTGTGCGAACACGGCTTTCACGTCCGGATGGGCGGTCAGCAGGTTCTGCATCACGTTCAGGCCTTTGGTACGGTCAAAGTCAGCCGGCTGGCTGGCCAGCACGTTGAATTTGTGTGCCGCTACCGCCTGCTGGAAGCCTTCGCCACGCTCGCGCGCTGCGGACGTCCCGGCGATGCCCTGCAGTTCAATCACTTTCGCGCCTTCGCCCGCTTTCTTAGCGATGTAGTTACCGGCAATTTTGCCGCCCAGCACGTTATCAGAAGCAACGTGAGTGACGACGTCGCCTTTGTTCGCAGCGCGGTCGAGGGTGATAACCGGAATGTTGGCCTGGTTCGCCATTTTCACCGCGTTACCGACGGCGTCAGAATCGGTCGGGTTGATCAGCAGCAGTTTGGTGCCGCGAACCGTCAGGTCCTGCACGTTCGCCAGCTCTTTTGCCGGGTTGTTCTGAGAATCCAGCACCACCAGGTTGTAGCCCAGCTTGTCAGCTTCTTTCTGCGCGCCGTCTTTCAGCGACACGAAGAACGGGTTGTTCAGGGTAGAGATAACCAGAGCGATGGTGTCTTTTGCCATCGCATTTGCGCTTACGGTGGCGCTCAGTGCAACGGCGGAAACCAGTGTAGCCAGCTTTTTCATGTTCATGTTAAGAGATCCTGTGAAGTAGTGAGTTACTGCTTTTTGTTATCAACCAGCACCGCCAGGAGAATCACCACAGCTTTGACGATCATCTGGTAATAGGAAGAAACACCCAAGAGGTTCAAACCGTTATTCAGGAAGCCGAGGATCAGCGCACCGATAAGCGTACCCACGATGCGGCCTTTCCCACCGGCCAGACTGGTACCGCCCAGCACGACCGCTGCGATGGCATCCAGCTCATAACCCGTTCCCGCCGTCGGCTGTGCTGACGAGAGACGCGCCACTTCGATAACGCCCGCCAGCGCGGCCAGCATGCCGGACAGGGAGTAGACAATGATTTTGACTTTATTAACGCTGATACCGGACAGACGCGTCGCCGCTTCGTTCCCACCCAGCGCATAGATATAGCGACCCAGACGCGTGTGGTGCAGCATGTACCAGGCCGCGAGGAAGACAATCGCCATGATCCAGACCGGGGTCGGGATACCCAGCGGGCGTCCGATACCGAACCAGCCGAACAGATCCGCGTTCTCAGTAAAGCCGGTATTCGCCGGGCTACCATCGGTGTACACCATGGTGACGCCGCGCAGCAGCAGCATCATGACGAGGGTGGCGATAAACGCCTGGACGCGCCCTTTCGCCACAATCACACCGGTCACGCTGCCGATTGCCGCACCGGCTGCCAGCGCGGCCGCCACGGCCACCAGCGCGTTGACTTCCATGCCCACCAGCGAGGCGGCAACCGCCCCGGTGAGCGCCAGCAGGGAACCGACGGACAGGTCGATACCCGAGGTAAGAATAACCAGCGTCATCCCTACCGCCATGATGGCGTTCACCGAGGTCTGCTGCAGAATGTTGAACAGGTTATTAACGGTAAAGAAGTTCGGACTCATGGTGGAGACAATCGCGATCAGCACCAGCAGGGCGATCAGCGATTTCTGCTCCATCAGCCATGCTTTGGTGAAATAACGGCGACCGGAAACAGTCTGGGTTGTCATCATTTTACTCCTGATTCACGCGATTAAGCTTGCCGACGGCCGCAGCCATCAGCACTTCCTGGGTGGCCTGCTCGCGTGTGAATTCTCCACCGAGATGCCCTTCATGCATCACAATAATGCGATCGCTCATACCTAATACTTCCGGCATTTCGGATGACACCAGAATGATGCTCAGCCCTTCTGCCTTGAACTGGTTAATGAGCTGATAAATCTCTTTCTTCGCGCCCACGTCCACGCCGCGCGTCGGTTCGTCCAGAATCAGCACCTTCGGGCGCGTCATCAGGCCGCGGGCAATCGCCACTTTCTGCTGATTGCCACCGGACAGCAGACCAATCGCCTGCTCCATGGACGGGGTTTTCACGTTAAACAGACGGATAAAATCACTCACCGCCTGCTGTTCATCTTTATGGCGCAGGTGACCGACGTTGTGACTGAAGTAGCGCAGCGCGGTCAGCGACATGTTTTCTTTCACTGACATGCCGAGGATCAGGCCGTCGCGCTTGCGGTCTTCGGAGATGTAGACGATGCCGTTCGCCAGGCCATCCTGCGCAGAGCGGGTTACTACTTCCCGGCCGTCGAGGGTTACGTGCCCGCTGGCGCGCGGCAGAGCACCGTACAGCACCTTCATCAATTCAGTACGCCCCGCGCCCATCAGGCCCGCGACGCCGAGGATTTCCCCCTGGCGCAGACTGAAACTCACGTCGTGCACGCCTGGGCCACACAGGTGGTCGACCTTCAGGCGCACCGCGCCCGGTGCTTTATCCAGATGCGGATACTGATCTTCAAGCTTGCGGCCTACCATCATCTCGATCAGCGAATCTTCGGTCAGGCTGGCGACGTCGCGCTCGGCGATAAACTGCCCGTCGCGGAACACCGTGACGTCATCGCAGATTTCGAAGATCTCTTTCATGCGGTGCGAGATATACACGATGCCGCGCCCCTGGGCCTTCAGCTCGCGGATCACCCGGAACAGCGATTCGGTTTCGGTGTCGGTCAGCGCATCGGTCGGTTCATCCATAACGATGACCTGAGACTCGAAGCTGAGCACTTTCGCGATCTCGACCATCTGTTGGTCGCCTATCGACAGATCGCCCACCAGGCGGTGGCTGTTGAAACGCAGGTTGAGTTTCAGCAGCAGCTTGTCGGCTTCGGCATGCATTGCTTTCCAGTCGATTTTGCCGAAGCGGTTAACGAATTCACGCCCGAGGAAGATGTTCTCGGCAATGCTGAGCTGAGGGATCAGGTTGAGTTCCTGATGAATGATGCCGATGCCTGCTTCCTGAGAGGCTTTCGGGCCGCTGAAGGTGGTTTCATTCCCCAGCCACAGCAGCGAGCCGGCATCACGCTGATAGATACCAGTCAGCACTTTCATCATTGTGGATTTGCCGGCACCGTTTTCGCCTACCAGCGCCATCACGCGGCCCGGATAGACGTTGAGTGCCGCGCCGGAAAGCGCTTTCACGCCCGGGAAGGATTTATCGATCCCTTTAAGTTGCAGTAATGCGTCCATGTCGGCCTCAGAAGGTTACGCCGGCACAGAGAATGATATTCGCATACGGGGAACACTCCCCGCTGCGAATCACCGCCTGGCTATCTGCGGTTTGTTGTTTGAACTGCTCATGACTGATGTAACGAATATCAATGGTGTTTCCCTGGTGTTGCTGCAGTTGCCTGATATGACCAAGCAACGTTTCGTGGAGCTGCGGATTATGCTGTTTGATTTCCGCGGCAAGAACAGCAGCCTCAACCTGCATTTCCGCCGTCACCACTTCCACTACCTGCATAAAGGAAGGTACGCCCTGAGTTAATGCCATATCGATACGATCGGTGCCGCGAGGAATGGGTAACCCGGCATCGCAAACCACCAGCGTATCGGTGTGGCCAAGACGTGAGATGACAGAAGAAATTTCTGCGTTAAGTACTGTGCCTTTTTTCATTTTTCACTCCACTAGCGAAACGTTTCGCTGGCGGCAGTGTAGAGAAAGCGGTGCGCACTAAACAATCACCAGAATGTGAAAATGTGATCGCCATCGAAACGTTTCGCTCACGTTTACCTTAAGGCGTGAAACAAGGTGCTAACAAATGAAAACGCCTCCGCAGGGGAGGCGTTGAGGCGTCAGATTTCGACCTGGGTTCCCAGCTCGATAACCCGGTTCGGCGGGATCTCAAACTGGTCAGGGGCGCGCAGGGCGTTACGCTGAAGCAGCAGGTACAGTTTGCCGCGCAGACGCAGATACCACGGGCGCTTGCCGACGATAAGCGACTCGTGCGACATAAAGAACGAGGTCTCCATCATGCGGCAGCTCAGTCCCTCCAGACCGCAACGGTGGAAGACCTCTTCCACGTTTGGCGTTTCACGCCAGCCATAGCTGGCAACCACGCGCCAGAAGGTGGGCGACAGCTGTTCAATCGTTACGCGGCGCACGTTGTGCACGTAAGGCGCATCTTCGGTACGCAGCGTCAGGAAAATCACGCGCTCGTGCAGCACCTTGTTGTGCTTGAGGTTGTGCAGCATGGCAAACGGAATAACGTTCAGCGCGCGCGACATATACACCGCAGTACCCGGCACCCGCACCGGCGGAGATTTTTCCAGCGAAGCAATCATCGCTTCCAGGGAATTGCCGTGCTCGTGCATCCGACGCAGCAGGCGGAAGCGTTCGCTTTTCCAGGTGGTCATGATGATGAACATCACCAGGCCGAGACTCAGCGGCAGCCAGCCGCCGGAGAACAGCTTGCTGAGGTTCGCGGAGAACAGCGGAATATCGATGCACATAAATGCCACCAGGATCAGCCCCACCAGCAGCTTGTTCCAGTGCCAGTTTTTACGCGCCACGGTGGTCGACAGAATAGTGGTCAGCACCATGGTGCCGGTAACGGCAATCCCGTAGGCGGCGGCCAGGTTGCTGGAGTGCTCAAAGCTGATAATGACAATCACCACCGCGAAATAGAGCATCCAGTTAATGGCGGGGATGTAGATTTGCCCGGACTCCATTTCAGAGGTGTGAATGATGCGCATCGGCGAAAGATAGCCCAGACGTACCGCCTGACGGGTCAGGGAGAATACGCCGGAGATAACCGCCTGAGAGGCGATTACCGTGGCGAGCGTCGCCAGTATCAGTAGCGGAATGAGCGCCCAGTCCGGTGCCAGCAGGAAGAACGGGTTTTTGATCGCTTCCGGGGTTTTCAGCAGCAGCGCCCCCTGACCAAAGTAGTTCAGCACCAGCGACGGCAGCACCACCGAGAACCAGGCCACGCGAATCGGTAATTTACCGAAGTGACCCATATCGGCGTAGAGCGCTTCCACCCCGGTGATCGACAGCACAACTGCCCCCAGCGCCACAAAGGAGATGGCTTTGTATTCCATAAAGAAGCCAATCGCCCACGCCGGGTTCAGCGCCTGCAGCACTTCAGGGTTGCCCATGATGCTGCGCACACCCAGTACCGCCAGCACCAGGAACCAGACCAGCATGATCGGGGCGAACAGTTTGCCCACCATGCCGGTGCCGTGCTTCTGGATCATAAACAGCAGGGTGAGAACAATAATAGAGAGCGGAACGATATAGGGGTCGAGGGAGGGGGCGGCGATTTCAAGGCCTTCGATGGCCGACATTACCGAGATTGCGGGGGTTATCACCACCTCACCATAGAAGAAGCTGCCGCCGATAAGGCCCATGATCACCAGCACCGAGGTCATCCGCGCTGAGGTATTACGCCCGGCCAGCGACATCAGCGTCAGGATCCCGCCTTCTCCGGCGTTATCAGCACGCATCACGAAGCTCAGATATTTAATTGAGACGACAATGATGAGCAGCCAGAAAATAAGAGACAGAAAGCCGAATACCGCCTCGCGTTCTACGCCGAAGCCAAACTGGCCGGACAAACATTCACGCAGGGTATAAAGCGGGCTGGTGCCAATATCGCCATATACCACCCCAATAGCCGCAAGCGTGACCGCAGAGAGTGATTGTTTCTTATCAGTACTCATAGACCCGTCTTTTAGTAATAAAGCTGTGGATGCGTTGCCACTGAACCCACAAAAAGGCGCACAGTATGCACGATTGGTAAAAAAATCGTACCCCTTCGTGCGGCATGGTTAATGTGGCTGCGTCAGACTCTGTTGTCGCATCAATCTGTTACCTGCTCAAATTCAAAACATTTATACTTATTTTCACAGGTTATAACCGGGTAAGGACGCAATTTCATTATGGCTCAATCACATTTGCTGGCGGAAAGAATTTCTCGTCTCAGCGCGGCGCTGGAGAAGGGGCTTTTTGAGCGTAGCCACGCCATTCGCCTTTGCCTGCTGGCCGCGCTCAGCGGCGAAAGCGTGTTCCTGCTCGGGCCGCCAGGCATCGCCAAAAGCCTGATTGCCCGCCGCCTCAAATTTGCCTTCCAGCATGCCCGCGCTTTTGAATATTTGATGACCCGTTTCTCCACGCCGGAAGAAGTGTTCGGTCCACTCTCTATCCAGGCGCTGAAAGATGAAGGCCGCTATGAGCGCCTGACGGCGGGTTATCTGCCGGAAGCGGAAATCGTGTTTCTGGATGAGATATGGAAAGCTGGCCCGGCCATTCTGAATACCCTGCTGACCGCCATCAACGAACGGCGTTTTCGCAACGGCGCGCACGAGGAGAAAATCCCGATGCGCCTGCTGGTTGCCGCTTCCAACGAACTGCCGGAAGCCGACAACAGTCTTGAGGCGCTGTATGACCGGATGCTGATCCGTCTGTGGCTCGACAACGTGCAGGAGAAAGGCAATTTCCGTTCAATGCTGATAAGCCAGCAGGATGAAAACGCCATCCCGATGGTGCCCGGTCTGCAGATTAGCGACGAGGAATATCACCAGTGGCAGCAGGATATCGGCAAGGTTGCCCTGCCGGATCACGTCTTTGAATTGATCTTTACGCTGCGCCAGCAGCTTAACGAGCTGCCGGGCGCGCCCTACGTATCTGACCGTCGCTGGAAAAAGGCTATCCACCTGTTGCAGGCGAGCGCCTTTTTCTCGGGCCGCAGCGCCGTCGCGCCCATTGATCTTATTCTGCTGAAAGACTGTCTGTGGCATGACGCTGAGACCCTGCAGCTGATGCAGCAGCAGCTCGAATTATTGATGACCGGACATGGATGGCAGCAGCACGCGATGCTTTCCCGGCTGGGTGCCATTCAGCAGCGCCGGATGCAGCTCCAGCAGCAGCAGAGCGATCGCGATGCGCTGAAAGTCGTGAAGCAGGGCGGCATGTTCGCCCGCCGGGCACAGTACCTTCTGCCCGATGAGGTGCAGGGCGAGATCCTGACGCTGTTGTTACAGCAGCCGCTTAAACTGCACGATATGGAAGTCATCCATATCACTCTCCCCCGTGAAGCGTTAAACCAGTGGCTGCAAAAAGGCGGTGAGATCCGCGGCAAGCTCAACGGCATTGGCTTTGCTCAACTTCTGACGCTCGAGGTGGACAGCGCACAGTACCTGGTGATCCGCGATGTCAGCCTGCAGAGTACGCGGCTGGCGTTGCCGGGCCATCAGACGCCGGAGAACCTGCCGCAGGAGATCAGCCAGCAACTGGACGAGCTGGATACGCTCTGGCACCAGCAGCACCTGAGCTTCAGCGAGCAGCAGAAGTGCCTGTTTATTCATCCTGAGTGGCTGGGGCGTATCGAGGCCAGCCTGCAGGACGTGGCGGTGCAGATTAAACAGGCGCGGCAATGATCACCGTTGATACGCTCAACGTGGTTCTGGCCATCAGCGAAGGCGAGATGATTGAGGAGATCATCATCGCCCTGCTCGCCTCTCCGCAACTGGCGCTGTTTTTCGAGAAGTTTCCACGCTTAAAGCATGCCGTGACCCAGGATCTGCCCCGCTGGCGCGAGCAGTTAAAAAGCCGCTTGCGCGACGCCCGCGTGCCGCAGGAGCTGGCGCAGGAGGTGATGAGCTATCAGAAAGTGCAGCTGCTCTCCACCAGCCAGTTTATCGTGCAGATCCCCGAGACGCTGCGCGCGCTGCGTCAGACCGGTTCACCGTTTTTCCAGCAGGCAGAACAGCTGGTGGGCAACAACCCTCACTTTACCCCGGCGCTGCATACGCTCTTTTTACAGCGCTGGCGCCTGAGTCTCATCGTTCAGGCCACCTCTCTCAGCCAGCAGGTTTTAGAAGAGGAGCGCGAACAGCTGCTCAGCGAAGTGCAGGAGCGGATGACGCTGAGCGGCCAGCTGGATGCCACGCTGAACGAGAACGATCACGCTGCTGGCAGGCTGTGGGACATGAGCGCCGGTAAGCTCAAACGCGGTGATTATCAGCTGATCGTGAAGTACGGCGAGTTTCTGGCTAACCAGCCGGAGCTGATGAAGCTGGCCGAGCAGCTGGGGCGCTCCCGCGAGGCGAAATCGGTGCCGGTTCGCGATGCGCCAATGGAAACCTTTCGCACGCTGGTGCGCGAGCCGGCGAACGTCCCGGAGCAGGTGGAAGGCTTACACCAGAGCGATGACATCCTGCGCCTGCTGCCGCCGGAACTTGCCACGCTCGGCATTACCGAGCTGGAGTATGAGTTTTATCGCCGGCTGGTGGAGAAACAACTTCTGACCTACCGCCTCGCGGGTGACGCCTGGCGTGAAAAAGTCTCGCAGCGGCCGGTAGTGCATCAGGACATGGACGAGCAGCCGCGCGGGCCTTTTATCGTCTGTGTGGATACCTCTGGCTCAATGGGCGGCTTCAACGAGCAGTGCGCCAAAGCGTTCTGTCTGGCGCTGATGCGTATTGCGCTCGCCGATCGCCGACGCTGCTTCATTATGCTGTTCTCCAGCGAAGTGGTGCGCTACGAGCTGACGGGAGAAGATGGGCTGGAACAGGCGATCCGCTTTCTCAGCCAGCGCTTTCGTGGCGGTACCGATCTCGCCAGCTGTTTTCGCGCAATCAGTGAAAAGATGCAGAGCGGTGACGGCGTGGATGCCGACGCGGTGGTGATCTCGGACTTTATTGCCCAGCGGCTGCCGGATGAGGTAGTGCAGAACGTAAAGACATTACAGCGGGTGCAGCAGCACCGTTTTCATGCGGTGGCGATGTCGTCCTATGGAAAACCCGGCATCATGCGCATCTTCGATCATATCTGGCGCTTCGATACCGGGTTGAGAAGCCGTCTGCTGCGACGCATCAGGGGGTGATTACAGCAGGCCGGAGACGCTCTCTGTTACCTGAGCCGGCCACACGCCACACTGCACCTGGCCGATGTGCGGCAGCTGAAGCAGCAGCATGGTCAGGCGCGACTGGCCGATGCCCCCGCCGATAGTCTGCGGCATCTCCCCTTTCAGCAGCGACTGGTGCCACTCCAGCGCCAGACGATCTTCATCGCCGGAGATGGCCAGCTGGCGTTTGAGCGTCTGCGCATCGACGCGAATCCCCATCGACGAGATCTCGAACGCATCTTCCAGCACCGGGTTCCACACCAGAATATCGCCGTTCAGCCCGGCAAAGCCTTCAGCGGTCGCGGTGGTCCAGTCATCATAATCCGGGGCGCGTACATCGTGACGCTTGCCGTCGCCCAGCTTACCGCCGATGCCGATCAGGAATACGGCACCCAGCTCTTTTGCAATGGCGCGTTCGCGGCCTTTGGCATCCAGTTCCGGGTAGCGCTGTTGCAGCGTTTCGCTGTGCACGAAATGGATCTGCGCCGGCAGGAACGGCGTCAGACCGTACTGCTCGCTCACGGCTGTTTCGGTCGCTTTGATCCCGTCCCAGATCGCTTCCACGGTACGCTTCAGGGTAGCCAGATCGCGTTCGCCGTCGCCCATCACGCGCTCCCAGTCCCACTGATCCACATAGACAGAGTGAACCGGTGTCAGACGATCTTCATCCGGGCGCAGGGCTTTCATATGGGTATAGATCCCTTCCCCAGCGCTGAAGTCATGCTGCCCGAGGGTTTTGCGCTTCCATTTTGCCAGGGAGTGCACCACTTCGAACTGCGCCTCCGGCAGGGTTTTCACCCGCACCTGCACCGCTTTTTCACAGCCAGACAGGTTGTCCTGGGTGCCATCGCCGATACGGCTGAGGATAGGCGCCTGGACTTCAATCAGCCCCAGCTTCTCTTCCAGCTGGCGAGAGAAGTGTGATTTAACAAAGCTGATCTGACGTTGGGTTGCGATGTAAGCGGATTTCATTTTCATTGACTCCTGATGTCTGTTGCCAATGATTAAGCAATAAATAACCACTGACATTCAATAATCATTAATAAAAAAGGCTTATCGCATTTAAATACGCTAAATTAAAGGCCATTAAATTCATGAATCGACATTATCCATAAGGAAATCCGATGGAAAATTATCAGATCGATAATCTGGACCGCGCCATCCTTGAGTCGTTAATGGCAAATGCGCGTACTGCCTATGCCGAACTGGCCAAGCAGTTCGGCGTCAGTCCGGGCACTATTCACGTGCGTGTTGAAAAAATGAAGCAGGCGGGGATTATTACCGGAGCGCGCATTGATATCAGCCCGAAGCAGCTTGGGTATGACGTCTGCTGCTTTATCGGCATTATCCTTAAGAGTGCAAAAGACTATCCCTCGGCGCTGGCAAAGCTGGAAAGTCTGGATGAGGTTACCGAGGCGTACTACACCACCGGGCACTACAGCATCTTTATTAAGGTGATGTGCCGATCCATCGATGCGCTTCAGCAGGTACTTATCAACAAGATCCAGACCATTGATGAAATCCAGTCAACGGAGACGCTGATCTCGCTGCAAAATCCGATCATGCGCACCATCAAACCCTGACAGCACAAGCCTTTCCTGCAATACGACAGCAGCGGTTCGATCCCGTCCGCTGCTTACTATACCCATATTATCCACAGGTAGATCCCAGCCGATTCACAGAGTACACTATGCGTCGTTTCTTCAAAGGCAGGTATCCATGGCTGAGATCACCCTTATTAGCGGCAGCACCCTTGGCGGCGCAGAGTATGTAGCAGAGCATCTGGCAGAGAAGCTGGAAGATGCCGGATTTACCACCCAGACGCTGCACGGCCCGCTGCTTGAAGATCTCCCGCTAAGCGGTACCTGGCTGGTCATCACCTCTACCCACGGTGCAGGCGATCTACCGGATAACCTCCAGCCTTTCTATGATGATCTCGACGCTCAGCGTCCGGATCTGAGCAACGTACGTTTTGGTGCAATCGGTATTGGCAGTCGCGAATATGACACCTTCTGCGGTGCGATCGACAAAATCGAGACGCTGATGAAAGGATGTGGGGCAAAAACGGTGGGGGAAACGCTGAGGATCAACGTCCTCGATCATGACATTCCCGAGGATCCGGCAGAAGAATGGGTGGGATCCTGGATTAATTTACTCAAAAACGAACAATAACCAGGCGTTTGAATGTGGATAACTCTGCTGGAAAGCTTGGATTAACCCGTAGTTATCCCAATAACAACCGCAGTATGATTTTTGAGCTGTGCATAACCCTCATTTTTGATCCCAGCTTATACGGTGTGGGATCACCGATCATTCACAGTAAATGATCCTTACTATCTGCTTGATCTACAACGTGGGATCAAGCTTATCCACAGGGAAAGGCGATCGTAATAAGAGATCATAATAGAAAAGATCTCCATATATATAGATCTTCTTTTTAATACCCGATGATCCCGCTGCTTTCTCGCAGGGCTAAAGTTGAGTAGAATCCACGGCCCGGGATCATTACCCTCAATTCGCAACACCGCAGAGGTTCGGCAACCATGTTTTATCAGGATCCTTTCGACGTCATCATCATTGGCGGGGGTCATGCAGGCACAGAGGCCGCGATGGCCGCAGCCCGTATGGGTCAACAGACCCTACTTTTGACACACAATATCGACACCCTGGGGCAGATGTCCTGCAACCCGGCGATCGGCGGTATTGGGAAAGGACACCTGGTGAAGGAAGTGGATGCGCTCGGCGGTCTGATGGCACAGGCCATCGATCAGGCAGGCATTCAGTTTAGGATACTAAACGCGAGCAAAGGCCCGGCTGTTCGCGCTACCCGCGCACAGGCCGATCGCGTGCTCTATCGTCAGGCAGTACGCACCGCCCTGGAGAACCAACCTAACCTGATGATCTTCCAGCAGGCGGTTGACGATCTGATTGTGGAAAACGATCGTGTGGTCGGTGCCGTAACCCAGATGGGCCTCAAGTTCCGCGCCAAAGCGGTGGTTCTGACCGTAGGCACCTTCCTGGACGGCAAAATCCATATCGGACTGGACAACTACAGCGGTGGCCGTGCCGGCGATCCGCCGTCCATTCCGCTGGCGCGTCGTCTGCGCGAACTGCCGCTGCGCGTGAATCGTCTGAAAACCGGTACGCCCCCACGCATTGACGCCCGTACGATTGATTTCAGCGTGCTTGGACAACAGCATGGCGATAACCCAATGCCGGTGTTTTCATTCATGGGTAATGCCTCTCAGCATCCGCGTCAGGTGCCGTGCTACATCACGCACACCAATGAGAAAACCCATGATGTGATCCGCCAGAACCTCGATCGTAGCCCGATGTATGCCGGGATCATCGAAGGGATCGGCCCGCGTTACTGCCCGTCCATTGAAGACAAGGTGATGCGTTTTGCCGATCGCAACGCGCATCAGATCTTCCTGGAGCCAGAAGGGCTGACCAGCAACGAGATTTACCCGAACGGCATCTCTACCAGCCTGCCGTTTGACGTGCAGATGCAGATTGTCCGCTCGATGGAAGGGATGGAAAACGCGAAGATCGTGCGTCCCGGCTATGCGATCGAGTACGACTTCTTCGACCCGCGCGATCTGAAACCGACGCTGGAAAGCAAATTCATTGAAGGTCTGTTCTTTGCCGGGCAGATCAACGGCACCACCGGTTACGAAGAGGCGGCCGCTCAGGGTCTGCTGGCTGGCCTTAACGCTGCGCGCTTCTCTGCCGAGAAAGAGGGCTGGGCGCCGCGTCGCGATCAGGCGTATCTCGGTGTGCTGGTGGACGACCTCTCTACGCTCGGCACTAAAGAGCCGTACCGCATGTTTACCTCCCGCGCGGAATATCGTCTGATGCTGCGTGAAGACAACGCTGACCTGCGCCTGACGGAAGCTGGCCGCGAACTCGGGCTGGTGGATGACGCACGCTGGGCGCGCTTCAACGAGAAGCTGGAAAACATCGAGCGCGAGCGTCAACGTCTGAAAGCAACCTGGCTGCACCCGGCCTCGGAGAACGTTGCAGAAGTGAATGCTCACCTCACTGCGCCGCTGTCACGCGAGGCCAGCGGCGAAGATCTGCTGCGCCGTCCGGAGATGACCTACGAGACGCTGATCGGCCTTACGCCGTTCGCACCGGGTCTGGACGATGCGCAGGCCGCAGAGCAGGTTGAAATCCAGGTGAAATACGAGGGGTATATCGCCCGTCAGCAGGACGAAATTGAAAAACAGCAGCGCAACGAGAACACGCTGCTGCCTGCCACGCTGGACTACCGTCAGGTATCCGGGCTGTCGAACGAAGTGATCGCCAAGCTTAACGATCATAAACCGTCCTCGATCGGCCAGGCGTCACGTATTTCCGGCGTCACACCTGCTGCGATCTCGATTTTGCTGGTCTGGCTTAAAAAACAAGGCATGCTGCGTCGTAGCGCCTGATTGCGCGTCCCCTCGCCTGCGGGTGAGGGGAGTGCTTCCACTCTGATCTCTCTTCCAACAGGTACCGAACGTGCTAAACAAACTCTCCCGTCTGCTCAGCGCCGCGGGCATCACGCTTCCTGAAAATCAGCAGCAGCAGCTGGTGGCCTACGTCGAAATGCTGAACAAGTGGAATAAAGCCTATAATCTTACCTCGGTACGCGATCCGAACGAGATGTTGATCCGTCACATCATGGACAGCATCGTCGTTGAGCCGCATATGAACGGTACGCGCTTCATTGACGTGGGTACCGGACCGGGCCTGCCGGGTATCCCACTGGCCATTGTGCGTCCTGAGGCGCATTTCACGCTGCTGGATAGCCTTGGCAAACGCGTACGCTTCCTGAAGCAGGTGCAGCACGAGCTGAAGCTGGAGAACGTTACCCCGGTGCAGAGCCGCGTTGAAGATTTCCCTGCTGAACCACCGTTTGATGGCGTGATAAGCCGTGCTTTCGCATCGCTGACGGATATGGTGACCTGGTGTCATCATCTGCCGGGCGAGCAGGGCCGCTTCTATGCGCTGAAAGGCCAGCGTCCTGACGATGAAATCAGCCAGCTTCCTGCCGGGTTCGAAGTGGAAACTATCGTTAAACTGAACGTGCCGCAGCTCGAAGGCGATCGCCATCTGGTGATAATTAAGGCAAACAGAAATTAATTCGCGTCAATAAATCGACAAAATAAGGTTGTTGGTAAAATGTTAACAATGACATTAATTCTCATTGATTACGCTTTTTGCTATTAACCTTATTGTTACTGTGATTTTTCGAGAAGGTAACGTGGCTCTTTTTGCTAATCAACCAAATAGTAAACTCTGAAAATATCATGCTGCTAAAAATTGAAATATTCAACTGCAGTTAAATGTTAAAACTTTGTCAGTGATGTCAATAAAACGTTTTAATGTTGTATTGAGGTATTTTAAAAAGAGTACTCGATATTTCACTTAATAATCAAAAGCATGGTGCGGACGCTTTCTGAAGAGATGTTAATAAACATGCCCGTTAAGTGTTTATAATGTGATCTTAAGCACGCTTTGTAGCCTGGTATTCAATGAAGTTTGCAGTTTATCGCACTGATTTTGCGATTCACGAAAACTTCAAAAATAGCGCTGTCGAAATTTAATTAAACATTTGTTCACCTTTTTGCTACTTATTGTTTGAAATCACGAGTCCGCCCCGTATAATTTGACCGCTTTTTGATGCTTGACTCAGAGCGTTAAAGAACGTTTTATACGACACGCAACCTACCCCAAAGGGAGCAGGAGCAAATTATGGCTGTGTCGCTATTAAGCGGAAACGTTGCTCGCAAACTTCTGATGGTGCAGTTTCTGGCTGTGCTGATTGCAGGAGTGCTATTTTGCCTCAAAGACCCTTTCTGGGGCGCCTCTGCAGTTTACGGGGGCCTGGCAGTCTGGCTGCCGAACGTATTGTTTATGATTTTTGCCTGGCGTCATCAGGCGCAAACACCCGCACAGGGCCGCGTGGCATGGTCATTTGCCATCGGGGAAGTGCTAAAGGTGATTGCGACCTTCACCCTGCTGGTGGTGGCGCTGGTGTATTTTAAGGCGGTTTTTCTGCCGCTGATTGTGACCTGGTTATCGGTGCTGGTGGTTCAGATACTTGCGCCGGCTGTAATTAACAACAAAGGGTAAGAGGCATCATGTCCGCAGGAGAAATCTCATCACCTCAGGAGTACATAGGTCACCATCTGAATAACCTTCAGATCGATCTTCGTACCTTCTCACTGGTGGATCCGCATAACCCCCCGGCCACCTTCTGGACGCTCAACATCGACTCCATGTTTTTCTCGGTGGTATTGGGCCTGTTGTTCCTGGTGCTGTTCCGTCGTGTGGCGAAGCATGCAACCAGCGGCGTTCCGGGCAAATTCCAGACCGCGGTTGAACTGATTGTCGGCTTCGTACATGGCAGCGTTAAAGACATGTACCACGGCAAGAGCAAGGTCATCGCGCCGTTGGCCCTGACGATTTTCGTCTGGGTATTCCTTATGAACCTGATGGACTTACTGCCAATCGACCTGCTGCCGCTGTTTGCTGAGCACGTCCTTGGTCTGCCTGCGATGCGTGTGGTGCCGTCTGCTGACGTGAACATCACCCTCTCCATGGCGCTGGGCGTATTCGTCCTCATCCTGTTCTACAGCATCAAAATGAAAGGCATTGGCGGCTTCACGAAAGAGTTGACGCTGCAGCCGTTCAATCACTGGGCATTTATTCCTGTCAACTTAATCCTTGAAGGGGTAAGCCTGCTGTCCAAACCGGTATCACTCGGTCTGCGACTGTTCGGCAACATGTATGCCGGTGAGTTGATTTTCATTCTGATTGCTGGTCTGTTGCCGTGGTGGTCACAGTGGATCCTGAATGTGCCGTGGGCCATTTTCCACATCCTGATCATTACGCTGCAAGCCTTCATCTTCATGGTTCTGACGATCGTCTATCTGTCGATGGCGTCTGAAGAGCATTAATTTTTAAACAACACTACTGCGTTTTAACTGAAACAAACTGGAGACTGTCATGGAAAACCTGAATATGGATCTGCTGTACATGGCTGCCGCTGTGATGATGGGTCTTGCGGCAATCGGTGCTGCGATCGGTATCGGCATCCTCGGGGGTAAATTCCTGGAAGGCGCTGCGCGCCAGCCTGATCTGATTCCTCTGCTGCGTACTCAGTTCTTTATCGTAATGGGTCTGGTGGACGCAATCCCGATGATCGCTGTAGGTCTGGGTCTGTACGTGATGTTTGCTGTCGCGTAGTGAGCGTTGCTTTTTACAAGCAATATCAGAACGTTAACTAATAAAGAGGCATTGTGCTGTGAATCTTAACGCAACAATCCTCGGCCAGGCCATCGCGTTTGTCCTGTTCGTTCTGTTCTGCATGAAGTACGTATGGCCGCCAATTATGGCTGCCATCGAAAAACGTCAAAAAGAAATTGCTGACGGGCTGGCTTCCGCAGAACGAGCTAAAAAGGATTTGGACCTTGCACAGGCCAACGCGACCGACCAGCTGAAAAAAGCGAAAGCGGAAGCCCAGGTAATCATCGAGCAGGCGAACAAGCGTCGCTCTCAGATCCTGGACGAAGCTAAAGCTGAAGCAGAACAGGAACGTAACAAAATCGTGACGCAGGCTCAGGCGGAAATTGACGCCGAGCGTAAACGTGCTCGCGAGGAGCTGCGTAAGCAGGTCGCTGTGCTGGCTGTTGCTGGCGCCGAGAAAATCATCGAACGTTCCGTGGATGAAGCTGCTAACAGCGACATCGTCGATAAACTGGTCGCTGAACTGTAAGGAGGGAGGGGCTGATGTCTGAATTTGTAACTGTAGCTCGCCCCTACGCCAAAGCAGCTTTTGACTTTGCCGTCGAACACCAGAGTGTCGATCGCTGGCAGGACATGCTGGCTTTCGCCGCCGAGGTGACGAAAAACGACTACATGGCAGAGCTTATCTCCGGTGCCCTGGCACCGGAAACGCTCGCCGAGTCGTTTATCGCAATTTGTGGTGAGCAGCTGGACGCCAATGGCCAGAACCTGATCAAGGTGATGGCTTCTAATGGTCGTCTGAAAGCGCTCCCTGACGTTCTTGAGCTTTTCATTGAGTTACGCGAAGCCAGCGAGGCTACTGCGGAAGTTGAAGTCACTTCTGCAAACGTACTGAGTGAAGACCAGCTCTCGAAAATCAGCGCCGCGATGGAAAAACGTCTGTCACGCAAAGTGAAGCTGAATTGCAAAATCGATAAGTCTGTAATGGCAGGCGTAATCATCCGCTCGGGTGATATGGTCATTGATGGTAGCGTACGCGGCCGTCTTGAGCGCCTTGCAGACGTCTTGCAGTCTTAAGGGGACTGGAGCATGCAACTGAATTCCACCGAAATCAGCGAACTGATCAAGCAGCGCATTGCTCAGTTCAATGTTGTGAGCGAAGCTCACAACGAAGGTACTATTGTTTCTGTAAGTGACGGTGTTATCCGCATCAACGGCCTGGCCGATGTAATGCAGGGCGAAATGATCGCACTGCCGGGTAACCGTTACGCTATCGCACTGAACCTGGAGCGCGACTCCGTAGGTGCTGTGGTAATGGGTCCGTATTCTGACCTCGCCGAAGGCATGAAAGTGAAGTGCACCGGTCGTATCCTGGAAGTTCCGGTTGGCCGTGGCCTGCTGGGCCGTGTGGTTAACACCCTGGGTGCGCCGATTGATGGTAAAGGTCCGATCGACAACGATGGTTTCTCACCAATCGAAGTTATCGCACCGGGCGTTATCGATCGTCAGTCCGTTGATCAGCCGGTACAGACCGGTTACAAATCCGTCGATGCGATGATTCCAATCGGCCGTGGCCAGCGTGAGCTGATCATCGGTGACCGTCAGACCGGTAAAACCGCGATGGCAATCGATGCGATCATCAACCAGCGCGACTCCGGCATCAAATGCGTGTACGTCGCTATCGGCCAGAAAGCGTCCACTATTTCTAACGTGGTACGTAAGCTGGAAGAACACAACGCGCTGGCTAACACCATCGTTGTGGTTGCTACCGCGTCTGAATCCGCTGCGCTGCAGTACCTGGCTCCGTACGCCGGCTGCGCGATGGGCGAATACTTCCGCGACCGCGGTGAAGATGCACTGATCGTTTACGATGACCTGTCTAAACAGGCTGTTGCTTACCGTCAGGTTTCCCTGCTGCTGCGCCGTCCGCCAGGACGTGAAGCATTCCCGGGCGACGTGTTCTATCTCCACTCCCGTCTGCTGGAGCGTGCATCTCGCGTTAGCGCTGAGTACGTTGAGCGTTTCACCAACGGTGAAGTGAAAGGCCAAACCGGTTCTCTGACCGCGCTGCCGATCATCGAAACCCAGGCGGGTGACGTTTCTGCGTTCGTTCCGACCAACGTAATCTCCATTACCGATGGTCAGATCTTCCTGGAAACCAACCTGTTTAACTCCGGTATTCGTCCGGCGGTTAACCCGGGTATCTCCGTATCCCGTGTAGGTGGTGCTGCTCAGACCAAGATCATCAAGAAACTGTCCGGTGGTATTCGTACCGCGCTGGCACAGTATCGTGAACTGGCTGCGTTCTCTCAGTTCGCATCCGATCTGGACGAAGCAACCCGTAAACAGCTGAGCCACGGTCAGAAAGTGACCGAGCTGCTGAAGCAGAAACAGTACGCGCCAATGTCTGTTGCTCAGCAGGGTCTGGTACTGTTCGCGGCTGAACGCGGTTACCTCGAAGATGTGGAACTGGCGAAAATCGGTAGCTTCGAAGCCGCTCTGCTGGCTTACGTTGACCGTGACCACGCTCCGCTGATGCAAGAGATTAACCAGACCGGTGGCTATAACGATGAAATCGAAGGCAAGCTGAAAAGCATCCTCGATTCCTTCAAAGCAACCCAGTCCTGGTAACGTCTGGCGGCTTGCTGTAAGGCAAGCCGCAAGGCATTGAGGAGAAGCTCATGGCCGGCGCAAAAGAGATACGTAGTAAGATCGCAAGCGTCCAGAACACGCAAAAGATCACTAAAGCGATGGAGATGGTCGCCGCTTCCAAAATGCGTAAATCGCAGGATCGCATGGCGGCCAGCCGTCCTTATGCAGATACCATGCGCAAAGTGATCAGTCACCTTGCCACCGGTAATCTGGAATATAAGCACCCTTACCTGGAAGAGCGCGACGTAAAACGCGTGGGCTACCTGGTGGTGTCTACCGACCGTGGTCTGTGCGGTGGCTTGAACATTAACCTGTTCAAAAAACTGCTGGCGGATATGAAAGAGTGGTCTGATAAAGGCGTTCAGTGCGACATCGCAATGATCGGCTCCAAAGGCGTGTCATTCTTCAACTCCGTAGGCGGCAACATTGTCGCTCAGGTAACTGGCATGGGGGATAACCCTTCCCTGTCCGAACTGATCGGCCCGGTAAAAGTGATGTTGCAGGCCTATGATGAAGGCCGTCTGGACAAGCTGTACGTTGTCAGCAACAAATTTATTAACACCATGTCTCAGGCTCCAACCATCACTCAGCTGCTGCCGTTACCGGCTTCAGAAGATGAAGAGTTGAATCGCAAATCCTGGGATTACCTGTATGAGCCAGATCCGAAAGCGCTGCTGGATACTCTCCTGCGTCGTTATGTGGAATCTCAGGTTTATCAGGGCGTGGTAGAAAACCTGGCCAGCGAGCAGGCCGCACGAATGGTGGCGATGAAAGCCGCAACCGATAATGGCGGCAGCCTGATTAAAGAGCTGCAGTTGGTATACAACAAAGCTCGTCAGGCCAGCATTACTCAGGAACTCACCGAGATTGTCTCGGGGGCCGCCGCGGTTTAACCAGGTTATTTCGTAGAGGATTCAAGATGGCTACTGGAAAGATTGTCCAGGTAATCGGCGCCGTGGTCGACGTCGAGTTCCCTCAGGATGCCGTACCAAAGGTGTACGATGCCCTTGAGGTAACAAATGGTGATGAGCGTCTGGTGCTTGAAGTGCAGCAGCAGCTCGGCGGCGGTATCGTACGTACCATCGCAATGGGTTCTTCCGACGGTCTGCGTCGTGGTCTGGATGTTGCCGACCTCGCTCACCCGATTGAAGTCCCGGTAGGTAAAGCGACCCTGGGCCGTATCATGAACGTGCTGGGTCAGCCGATCGACATGAAAGGCGACATCGGCGAAGAAGAGCGTTGGGCTATTCACCGTCCGGCACCGTCCTACGAAGAGCTGTCCAGCTCTCAGGAACTGCTGGAAACCGGCATCAAAGTAATCGACCTGATGTGTCCGTTCGCGAAGGGCGGTAAAGTGGGTCTGTTCGGTGGTGCGGGCGTAGGTAAAACCGTAAACATGATGGAACTCATTCGTAACATCGCGATTGAGCACTCCGGTTACTCCGTGTTTGCAGGCGTGGGCGAACGTACCCGTGAAGGTAACGACTTCTACCACGAAATGACCGACTCCAACGTTCTGGACAAAGTATCCCTGGTTTACGGCCAGATGAACGAGCCGCCGGGAAACCGTCTGCGCGTTGCACTGACCGGCCTGACCATGGCTGAGAAATTCCGTGAAGAAGGTCGTGACGTACTGCTGTTCGTCGATAACATCTACCGTTACACCCTGGCCGGTACTGAAGTATCCGCACTGCTGGGTCGTATGCCTTCCGCGGTAGGTTATCAGCCGACGCTGGCGGAAGAAATGGGCGTTCTGCAGGAACGTATCACCTCGACCAAAACCGGTTCTATCACCTCCGTTCAGGCGGTATACGTACCTGCGGATGACCTGACTGACCCGTCACCAGCCACCACCTTTGCGCACTTAGACGCAACCGTGGTACTGAGCCGTCAGATCGCGTCTCTGGGTATCTACCCGGCCGTTGACCCGCTGGATTCCACCAGCCGTCAGCTCGATCCGCTGGTGGTTGGTCAGGAGCACTACGACACCGCGCGTGGCGTTCAGTCCATCCTGCAGCGTTATCAGGAACTGAAAGACATCATCGCGATCCTCGGTATGGACGAGCTGTCTGAAGAAGACAAACTGGTTGTAGCGCGTGCGCGTAAAATCCAGCGCTTCCTGTCCCAGCCGTTCTTCGTAGCGGAAGTCTTCACCGGTTCTCCGGGCAAGTACGTGTCGCTGAAAGACACTATCCGTGGCTTTAAAGGCATCATGGACGGTGAATTCGACCATCTGCCGGAGCAGGCGTTTTACATGGTTGGCTCCATCGACGAAGCCGTGGAAAAAGCCAAAAAACTTTAACGCCTTAATCGGAGGGTGACATGGCTATGACTTACCACCTGGATGTCGTGAGTGCTGAGAAACAGATGTTTACCGGCACCGTGGAAAAAATCCAGGTAACGGGTAGCGAAGGTGAGCTGGGTATTTACCCGGGCCACGCCCCGCTGCTCACTGCCATTAAGCCTGGTATGATCCGCATCGTTAAGCAGCACGGTCATGAAGAGTATATCTACCTGTCCGGCGGGGTACTTGAAGTACAACCCGGCAGCGTGACCGTTCTGGCTGATACCGCGATTCGTGGTCAGGATCTCGACGAAGCGCGAGCCCTGGAAGCGAAGCGTAAGGCTGAAGAGCAGGTGCGTAGCTCCCACGGTGACGTGGACTATGCCCAGGCTTCTGCTGAACTGGCTAAAGCGATCGCGAAACTGCGCGTTATCGAGTTGACCAAAAAAGCGATGTAACACCGGCTTGAACGTGAAAATGCCAGTCTGATGACTGGCATTTTTTTTGTCCGTTATTCGTCGCGCTACGGGCGTTCTGCCTGCATAAAACCCGTCGTCACCTGCCCCTTCTTCTCATTCCGGATGCAGCACTTAATTTCAGACAATTAAAAAAGCGCTACACTGTGGAGAATTTCACGGCCCGGACGGTTTGTTATCCGCTCAGAACAGGCAGAAAAGGCCTGAGATGGGGCTGAAAACGCCTGTGGATAACGAAAAAATGTCGCTTTCAGTGGTGCCATTTCATGCTGAAAAATATGTAGAATTTTCAACGTGAAACCGTTTTACTTCTTACCAAATTTTGAATCAGGACGCGTATGTCAAACAGTGCATTAAGCGTGGTGATCCTCGCCGCTGGCAAAGGGACCCGCATGTATTCCGATCTGCCGAAGGTGCTGCACCGTATCGCCGGGAAACCAATGGTTCAGCATGTCATTGATACCGCTACTAAATCAGGCGCGAAAAACGTGCATCTGGTGTATGGCCACGGCGGTGAACTGCTGAAGCAGACGCTGCGCGGCGACGCGCTGAACTGGGTATTGCAGGCCGAACAGTTGGGTACCGGACACGCGATGCAGCAGGCCGCCCCGTTCTTTGCCGATGACGAAGACATCCTGATGCTTTACGGCGACGTGCCGCTGATTACCTTAGAGACGCTGACGCGCCTGCGTGAGGCGAAGCCGCAGGGCGGCATTGGTCTGCTGACCGTCAAACTCGACGACCCGACCGGCTATGGCCGCATCGTGCGTGAGAATGGCGCGGTCGTCGGCATTGTCGAACATAAAGACGCCACCGACGTGCAGCGCCAGATTAACGAAATCAACACCGGAATTCTGGTGGCCAACGGGGCCGACCTGAAGCGCTGGTTGGGCAAGCTGAACAACAATAATGCGCAGGGCGAATATTACATTACGGACGTGATCGCGATGGCGCATCAGGAAGGCCGTGAGGTGGTTGCTGCGCACCCGGATCGCCTGAGTGAAGTGGAAGGCGTGAATAACCGCCTGCAGCTCTCCCGTCTTGAGCGCGTGTATCAGGCAGAGCAGGCGGAAAAACTGCTGCTTGCCGGCGTGATGCTGCTCGATCCGGCCCGTTTCGATCTGCGCGGTGAGCTGACGCATGGCCGCGACGTTGAGATCGACACTAACGTCATCATCGAAGGTCAGGTCACCCTCGGCCACCGCGTGAAGATCGGTACCGGCTGCGTGATTAAAAACAGCGTCATCGGTGATGACTGCGAAATCAGCCCTTATACCGTGGTGGAAGATGCGCGCCTCGACGCCGCCTGCACCATCGGGCCGTTTGCCCGTCTGCGCCCGGGCGCAGAGCTGGCAGAAGGCGCCCACGTCGGCAACTTCGTTGAGATGAAAAAAGCGCGCCTGGGCAAAGGCTCCAAAGCGGGTCATCTCAGCTATTTGGGCGATGCCGAGATTGGCGATAACGTAAATATCGGCGCGGGCACTATCACCTGCAACTACGATGGCGCGAACAAGCATAAAACGCTGATTGGCGATGACGTGTTTGTCGGCTCCGATACCCAGCTGGTGGCCCCGGTTAGCGTCGGCAACGGCGCCACCATCGCCGCAGGCACCACCGTGACGCGCGATGTTGCAGAGCACGAGCTGGTGCTGAGCCGCGTTCCGCAGGTGCACAAGCAGGGCTGGCAGCGTCCGGTGAAGAAAAAGTAATACGCGGCGGGCGGCATTTTGCTGCCCGCTGAACGTTTTGCACGTCGGGGATGTGAAAGCGTCTGCGACGTGCCGGGATGAGGGGATAACATAATCTCCCGCCCACCAGCAGTACCAGAATAATAACCCCACTCTCTACAAGGCTCGGGGCGCCCGGTAAAAGGGCAACAAGGTCGTCAGACAACGCGTGGCGTAATGCCAGAATCAGGAATCAAAAACTATGTGTGGAATTGTTGGCGCGGTCGCGCAACGTGATATTGCTGAGATCCTTCTCGAGGGGTTGCGTCGTCTGGAGTATCGCGGCTATGACTCTGCGGGTCTGGCGGTGGTGGACAGTGAAGGCAGGATGACGCGTCTGCGCCGTCTTGGCAAAGTCCAGATGCTGGCTCAGGCGGCAGAAGAGCACGCCCTGCACGGCGGTACGGGGATTGCCCATACCCGCTGGGCGACCCACGGCGAACCGTCAGAAGGGAATGCGCACCCGCATGTTTCTGAACATATCGTGGTAGTGCACAACGGCATTATCGAAAACCACGAACCGCTGCGTGAAGAGCTGAAAGCGCGCGGCTACACCTTCGTCTCCGAAACCGACACCGAAGTTATCGCTCACCTGGTGCACTGGGAGCTGGCCCAGGGCGGTACGCTGCGCGAAGCGGTGCTGCGTACTATCCCGCAGCTGCGCGGTGCCTACGGCACGGTGATCATGGATACCCGCGACCCGAGCACCCTGCTGGCGGCCCGTTCCGGCAGCCCGCTGGTTATCGGCCTCGGCATGGGGGAAAACTTTATCGCCTCCGATCAGCTGGCGCTTCTCCCGGTGACCCGCCGCTTTATCTTCCTTGAAGAGGGCGATATTGCCGAAGTGACCCGCCGCAGCGTGAAGGTGTTCGATAAGTCTGGCGCGGAAACCACGCGTCAGGAGATCGAATCCAACCTGCAGTACGATGCGGGCGATAAAGGTATCTACCGTCACTACATGCAGAAAGAGATTTACGAGCAGCCAAACGCTATCAAAAATACCCTGACCGGGCGCATCAGCCACGGTGAGGTTGATCTCAGCGAACTGGGCCCGCAGGCGAACGCGCTGCTGTCGCAGGTAGAGCACATCCAGATCGTAGCGTGCGGCACGTCATATAACTCCGGTATGGTGTCGCGCTACTGGTTTGAATCGCTGGCTGGCGTGCCGTGTGACGTGGAGATCGCCTCTGAGTTCCGCTACCGTAAATCCGCCGTGCGCCGTAACAGCCTGATGATAACCCTGTCGCAGTCCGGCGAAACCGCAGATACTCTGGCGGCGCTGCGTCTGTCGAAAGAGCTGGGTTATCTGGGCTCGCTGGCGATCTGCAACGTGCCTGGCTCCTCGCTGGTGCGTGAATCTGACCTGGCGCTGATGACCAAAGCGGGCACCGAAATTGGCGTAGCGTCTACCAAGGCGTTTACCACCCAGTTGACCGTGCTGCTGATGCTGGTGGCGAAACTGAGCCGTCTGAAAGGCGTGGACGCGGCGATTGAACAGGACATCGTGCATGGCCTGCAGGCGCTGCCGAACCGTATCGAGCAGATGCTCTCTCAGGACAAACGCATCGAGGCGCTGGCGGAGGCCTTCTCTGACAAGCATCACGCGCTGTTCCTTGGCCGTGGCGATCAATATCCGATTGCCCTCGAAGGCGCGCTGAAGCTGAAAGAGATCTCCTACATCCACGCTGAAGCCTACGCGGCAGGGGAGCTGAAACACGGCCCGCTGGCGCTGATTGACGCTGACATGCCGGTGATCGTGGTGGCGCCGAACAACGAGCTGCTGGAAAAACTGAAATCCAACATCGAAGAAGTACGCGCCCGCGGCGGTGTGCTGTTTGTCTTCGCCGATCAGGATACCGGTTTCACCAGCAGCGATAACATGCACATTATCCAGATGCCGCATGTGGAAGAGAGCATCGCCCCGATCTTCTATACCGTTCCGCTGCAGCTGCTGGCCTATCACGTCGCGCTTATTAAAGGCACCGACGTCGATCAGCCGCGCAACCTGGCAAAATCGGTGACCGTCGAGTAATTCTCACGCCCCGCTTGATAATAAGCGGGGCATTTTATCTTTATCCCCGCCCGCAATTCTCACCATCAGATGCGCTTCAGAAATGACTTTCTGTCATATTCGGCTATTTTTTCACTGTAATAAAAATAAAATTTTACCGACATCCTGTCGTCATCTTTCTCGTTATCTGATTGAAAAGACATAGTTTTACGAAAAATCTTATCGACAAGATCCCGTTGTCACAAAACTGTCATATTTCGTACATTTAGCTGTCACCTGTTTGTCCTATTTTGCTCATCGTGGAAACTAAACAACACCTTACGAACACCTTGCAGGAGACATTATGAACATCATGCGTACCACTGTCGCAACTGTTGTCGCCGCGACCTTCTCCCTGAGCGCTTTCGCTGTTAACGCAGCGGCAAGCCTGACTGGCGCGGGTGCAACCTTCCCTGCGCCGGTGTATGCCAAATGGGCAGATACCTATCAGAAAGCTACCGGTAGCAAAGTGAACTACCAGGGTATCGGCTCCTCAGGTGGTGTAAAACAGATTATCGCTAACACCGTTGATTTCGGCGCCTCTGACGCCCCGCTGTCTGACGAGAAACTGCAGCAGGAAGGCCTGTTCCAGTTCCCGACCGTTATCGGTGGTGTGGTGCTGGCCATCAACGTTCCGGGCATCAAAACCGGTGAGCTGGTGCTGGACGGCAAAACCCTGGGTGACATCTACCTGGGCAAAATCAAAAAATGGGATGACGCGGCAATCACCAAACTCAACCCGGGTCTGAAACTGCCTTCTCAGAACATCGCTGTTGTGCGTCGTGCTGACGGTTCAGGCACCTCCTTCGTCTTCACCGGCTACCTGGCCAAAGTGAACGAAGAGTGGAAATCTAAAGTAGGCTCTGGCTCTACCGTTAACTGGCCGACCGGTCTGGGCGGTAAAGGTAACGACGGTATCGCAGCCTTCGTACAGCGTCTGCCGGGTGCTATCGGTTACGTTGAATACGCTTACGCTAAGCAGAACAACCTGGCTTACACCAAGCTGATCTCTGCTGACGGCAAGCCGGTAAGCCCGACCGAAGAGAGCTTCTCCAACGCCGCGAAAGAAGTGGACTGGAGCAAATCCTTCGCACAGGACCTGACTAACCAGAAAGGTGACGATGCGTGGCCGATTACCTCCACCACCTTCATCCTGGTTCACAAAGAGCAGAAGAAACCTGAGCAGGGCGCTGAAGTGCTGAAGTTCTTCGACTGGGCCTTCAAAGACGGCGCCAAAGAAGCGAACGACCTGGATTACGCCAGCCTGCCGGACAGCGTTGTTGAGCAGATTCGTGCAGCATGGAAAACCAACGTAAAAGACAGCAGCGGTAAAGCACTGTACTAAGCGTATCGGGGCGGATGACAATGCGTTATCCGCCCGCATAACAGGATGTTATAGTTGATTTTCAGGCCCGGTACGCTCACGCAACCGGGCAGTTTGTTAGAGTCAGTACCTAAACCTAAAGAGTAACTTATGGCTGCAACCAAGCCTGCATTTACGCCTCCAGGCAAAAAAGGTGACATGATATTCAGCGCGCTGGTAAGACTGGCTGCGCTGATTGTGCTATTGCTGCTGGGCGGCATTATCATCTCCCTTATCATCTCCTCCTGGCCAAGTATTCAGAAGTTTGGCTTCTCCTTCCTCTGGACCAAAGAGTGGGATGCGCCTAACGACATCTACGGTGCGCTGGTGCCGATCTACGGCACGCTGGTGACCTCCTTTATTGCGCTACTGATCGCCGTCCCGGTGAGCTTCGGTATTGCGCTGTTCCTGACGGAACTGGCCCCGGCCTGGCTGAAACGCCCGCTGGGTATTGCCATTGAACTGCTCGCGGCTATTCCGAGTATCGTGTACGGCATGTGGGGGCTGTTTATCTTCGCCCCGCTGTTCGCGACGTATTTCCAGGAGCCGGTCGGCAACGTGCTGTCCAATATTCCGTTTGTTGGCGCGCTGTTCTCTGGTCCGGCATTCGGGATTGGTATCCTGGCGGCGGGCGTCATTCTCGCCATCATGATCATCCCTTACATCGCGGCGGTAATGCGCGATGTGTTTGAACAAACTCCGGTGATGATGAAAGAGTCGGCCTACGGCATCGGCTGCACCACCTGGGAAGTGATCTGGCGCATTGTGCTGCCGTTCACCAAAAACGGCGTTATCGGCGGCGTGATGCTGGGCCTCGGTCGTGCGCTGGGGGAAACCATGGCAGTGACCTTCATCATCGGTAACACCTACCAGCTCGACAGTGCCTCGCTCTATATGCCGGGTAACAGCATCACCTCCGCGCTGGCAAATGAGTTCGCCGAAGCGGAATCCGGTCTGCATGTGGCCGCGCTGATGGAACTGGGTCTGATCCTGTTCGTGATCACCTTCATCGTACTCGCGATTTCTAAATTCATGATCATGCGTCTGGCGAAAAACGAGGGGGCGCGCTAATGGCTACCTTAGAACTTCAACATACCGCCGGTCTGGCGGAGTCGCGCCGTAAAATGCAGGCGAAGCGCCGCATGAAGAACCGTCTCGCCCTGACGCTCTCTATGGCGACCATGGCGTTTGGTCTGTTCTGGCTGGTGTGGATCCTGTTCTCTACCGTCACGCGCGGTATCGACGGCATGTCGCTGGCGCTGTTCACCGAGATGACGCCGCCGCCGAACACCGCAGGCGGTGGTCTGGCGAACGCCCTTGCGGGCAGCGGCCTGCTGATCCTGTGGGCCACGGTTATCGGTACGCCGTTAGGTATCCTGGCGGGTATTTATCTGGCGGAGTACGGGCGTAAATCATGGCTCGCTGAAGTCATCCGCTTCATCAACGATATTCTGCTCTCTGCCCCGTCTATCGTGGTGGGCCTGTTCGTCTACACCATCGTGGTGGCGCAGATGGAGCACTTCTCCGGCTGGGCGGGTGTGATTGCGCTGGCGCTGCTGCAGGTGCCTATCGTAATCCGTACCACCGAGAACATGATGAAGCTGGTGCCGGACAGCCTGCGTGAAGCGGCTTACGCTCTCGGTACGCCGAAGTGGAAGATGATCTCCGCCATTACGCTGAAAGCCTCCGTTTCCGGGATTATCACCGGCGTGCTGCTGGCCGTAGCCCGTATCGCAGGCGAAACCGCACCGCTGCTGTTTACCGCGCTCTCCAACCAGTTCTGGAGCACGGACATGATGCAGCCTATCGCTAACCTGCCGGTAACCATTTTTAAATTCGCCATGAGTCCGTTTGCCGAGTGGCAACAGCTGGCCTGGGCCGGGGTGCTGATTATTACGCTGTGCGTCCTGTTGCTGAATATCCTGGCGCGCGTGCTGTTCGCCAAAGGTAAACACGGTTAATTTTGCGGCGCTGCACAGGCTGCGTCGGATGAGGAAAGATTGAGATGAGTATTGTTGATACCCCAGCGGACAAAATTCAGGTTCGCGATCTGAACTTCTACTACGGCAAATTCCACGCCCTGAAGAACATCAGTCTGGATATCGCAAAGAATCAGGTGACGGCGTTTATCGGGCCATCGGGCTGCGGTAAATCCACCCTGCTGCGTACCTTTAACAAAATGTATTCGCTTTACCCGGAGCAGCGCGCCGAAGGTGAAATCCTGCTGGACGGTGAGAACATCCTCACCCACAGCCAGGACATCGCGCTGCTGCGCGCCAAAGTGGGCATGGTGTTCCAGAAGCCGACGCCGTTCCCGATGTCTATCTATGACAACATCGCCTTTGGCGTGCGCCTGTTCGAGAAGCTTTCCCGTGCCGATATGGACGAGCGCGTGCAGTGGGCGTTGACCAAAGCCGCATTATGGAATGAAACCAAAGATAAGCTGCACCAGAGCGGGTATTCTCTCTCCGGTGGTCAGCAGCAACGTCTTTGCATCGCCCGCGGTATCGCGATTCGCCCGGAAGTGCTGCTTCTTGATGAACCCTGCTCGGCGCTGGATCCGATCTCTACCGGGCGCATCGAAGAGCTGATCACCGAGCTGAAGCAGGATTACACCGTAGTTATCGTTACCCACAACATGCAGCAGGCTGCGCGTTGTTCTGATAACACCGCGTTTATGTATCTCGGCGAGCTTATCGAGTTCAGCAATACCGACGAACTCTTTACCCGTCCGAAGAAGAAGCAAACTGAAGATTACATTACTGGCCGCTACGGTTGATCGGCTCTGATGCTACTGCCTGTCGCCACGCTGTGACAGGCACCACGCGTCCGGGCAACGGGAGGAATCATGGATAACCTGAATCTGAATAAACATATCTCCGGCCAGTTCAACGCTGAGCTGGAGCACATCCGCACCCAGGTGATGACCATGGGCGGGCTGGTGGAGCAGCAGCTGTCTGACGCCATCACGGCGATGCACAATCAGGACAGCGAGCTGGCGAAGCGCGTCATCGACGGTGACCAGAAGGTCAACATGATGGAAGTGGCGATCGATGAAGCCTGCGTGCGCATCATTGCCAAACGTCAGCCGACCGCGAGCGACCTGCGTCTGGTGATGGCGATCATCAAAACTATCGCCGAGCTGGAGCGTATCGGTGATGTGGCAGACAAAATCTGCCGCACCGCGCTGGAGAAATTCTCCCAGCAGCATCAGCCGCTGCTGGTGAGCCTGGAGTCGCTGGGCCGCCACACCGTGCAGATGCTGCACGACGTGCTCGACGCCTTTGCACGTATGGATCTGGATGAAGCCATCCGCATCTACCGCGAAGACAAGAAGGTGGACCAGGAGTACGAAGGCATCGTGCGTCAGCTGATGACCTACATGATGGAAGACTCGCGCACCATCCCCAGCGTATTAACCGCGCTGTTCTGCGCACGCTCTATTGAGCGTATCGGCGACCGCTGCCAGAACATCTGCGAATACATCTTCTACTTCGTGAAGGGGCAGGATTTCCGTCACGTTGGCGGCGACGAGCTGGACAAGCTGCTGGCGGGCAAAGATCCGAAAGAGTAAGCATCGCGCTCGCGCCACAATAAACCTCTCCTACAGGAGAGGTTTTTTTTGCCTGTGATGCAGTGCTGCAGGGCGAGTAAGCTTGCGCACCCGCCGGGCAACATTAGCGGGTGATATTCCATCCGCGCGCGCGCCACAGCTCAGGCAACTGGCTCAGGTCGGTAAACGGCGTCACATTCGGGTGATCGAGTGGCGGATTGTGCGCATCGGCGCAGAAGTAAAACACCTGCATTCCCGCCGCGATGCCGGATTGCGCTCCGGCCACCGAATCATCCACCAGAATGCACTTCGTTACGTCCACGCGCATCGCATCTGCCGCGTGGTGCATCAGGGCCGGATCGGGCTTCCAGCGCTGGATATCGTAGCCGCTGTAGAGTTTGTCAGGGAAATGCCCAAGCATGCCGGTTTTACCCAGCGAGTGCTGCATTTTGCTGACCGGGCCGTTGGAGACGATGCACATCGGTATCGTTACGCGATCGAGCAGCGCCGCAGCGCCGGGGATCTCCACCAGCTCGCTGTCGAACAGCCGTGCGACCTCGGCGCGATAGACGGGTTCCAGCTCTGCTTTTTGCAGGTTAACGCCATGTTCATTATTGATGGTATCGATGATCTCGTAGAGTTTTATCCCTTTGAAGCGTTTGAACACTTCCTCAAGATCGAGCGTGATGCCGGCGCGGGCAAACATATGCACATACGCGCGGGAGCAGATCACTTCGCTGTCTACCAGCGTGCCATCGCAATCAAAAAATAGTGCATCAATGCTGGACATGTTTTTTCCTGATATCGAAAGTTTAACGTTTACGCAGCCGGTTTTGGCCCGCGCAATCGATGCCGTATAAGCAAAATCAATGAAAAAAAGTCTGTGACAGACAGCACTATTGTCGCATTTTGGTATAGGATAGCGACCAATTTCCCTCCTGATTTCGGAACCAACCAATGAGCCAACAACCCACTGCCCAGGCTTCAAAGGGGCTGCTCGAACGCGTGTTTAAATTACGCGCCCACGGCACTACCGCGCGTACGGAAGTGATCGCCGGGTTCACCACCTTCCTGACGATGGTGTACATCGTGTTCGTTAACCCGCAGATTCTGGGTGCAGCGGGCATGGATACCAGCGCGGTATTTGTCACCACCTGCCTTATCGCCGCGGGCGGCAGCATCCTGATGGGGCTGTTTGCTAACCTGCCGGTAGCGCTGGCACCGGCAATGGGCCTGAACGCCTTCTTCGCGTTTGTGGTGGTCGGTGCGATGGGCCTGCCGTGGCAGATTGGGATGGGTGCTATTTTCTGGGGCGCGGTAGGCTTACTACTGCTCACCATTTTCCAGGTGCGCTACTGGATGATTGCCAATATTCCGCTCAGCCTGCGCGTCGGCATCACCAGCGGTATTGGTCTGTTTATCGGCATGATGGGCCTGAAAAACGCCGGCGTTATCGTCGCGAACCCGGATACGCTGGTAACCATCGGCAACCTGACCTCTCACAGCGTGCTGCTGGGCGTGCTGGGCTTCTTCATTATTGCGATTCTGGCGTCGCGTAACATTCATGCTGCGGTTCTGGTTTCTATCGTGGTGACCACGCTGCTGGCCTGGCTGCTGGGCGATGTGCAGTTCCAGGGCGT
The DNA here is from genome assembly GCF_025914095.1 of Siccibacter colletis. Taxonomy (NCBI): domain Bacteria; kingdom Pseudomonadati; phylum Pseudomonadota; class Gammaproteobacteria; order Enterobacterales; family Enterobacteriaceae; genus Siccibacter; species Siccibacter colletis. Next base: position 4,058,231 of record NZ_CP074352.1, read on the forward strand.
CGTCTCCGCGCCGCCGAGCGTGATGTCGGTGGTGGGACACGTCGATCTGGCTGGCTCTTTCAATCTGGGTCTGGCGGGCGTGATCTTCTCCTTCATGCTGGTAAACCTGTTCGACTCCTCCGGCACGCTGATTGGCGTCACCGATAAAGCCGGCCTGGCTGATGAGAAAGGGAAATTCCCGCGTATGAAGCAGGCGCTGTTTGTCGACAGCGTCTCGTCAGTCGCCGGCTCGTTTATCGGGACGTCTTCCGTAACCGCTTATATCGAAAGCTCCTCCGGCGTCTCCGTCGGTGGCCGTACCGGTCTGACCGCCATTGTCGTCGGCCTGCTGTTCCTGCTGGTGATCTTCCTGTCACCGCTGGCGGGCATGGTACCGCCGTACGCGGCCGCAGGCGCGCTGATCTACGTCGGCGTGCTGATGACCTCAAGCCTGGCGCGCGTGAAGTGGGATGACTTAACCGAAGCGGTGCCGGCGTTTATCACTGCCGTCATGATGCCGTTCAGCTTCTCCATCACCGAAGGGATCGCGCTGGGCTTTATCTCGTACTGCGTGATGAAGATCGGCACCGGCCGTCTGCGCGAACTCAGTCCGTGCGTGGTGGTGGTTGCCCTGCTGTTCATCCTGAAAATCGTGTTTATCGACGCGCATTAATCAGGCATAAAAAAGGGCAGCCTGCGCTGCCCGTCATATCGAAGAAGCCAGTCTGCCGACTGGCTTTTTTTATCAGAAGTATTTAAGCCAGGTGATATCGCGGCGGCGCGCTTTGAACGCGGCAAAGCGGCGCACCGGCACCACCAGCGCAGCAGCAAGGGCGATGGTGCCCAGCCACACCTGCCACACGGTGTCGAAGCCGAAGAATTCGCCGTGGTTCAGTCCCCAGATAGCCACCGCCATCAGATACAGCGCCTTCAGCACGTAGAGATGCAGCAGATAGAAGAACATCGGTGCCGCACCAAACAGGCCAATCCATACCAGCAGCTGTTTATCCTGGAAGCGCTCAAACAGCGCCAGCAGCAGCAGGCCGAGGCTGAGGGTCAGCAGCAGGAACATCAGCGACGGCGGGTATTTAGTGATGTTGAAGAAGCTCATCACCGTCTGCACGCTGTTTTCACCGCTCACCCACGGCTTTTCGCCGTAGCCGTTAATCAGACGCAGCACCACAAACGCCGCCAGCGCGGCAACGCCGGTCATGGCCAGCAAGCGCTGACGCTGGTGGGTTGTTATCTCCGCGCGATAGAAGCGCCCGGCGAGGAAGCCCAGCGAAATAACGCCGATCCACGGCAGCACCGGATAGGAGGTGCGCACGCGCATCGCATCACCCAGTTCAATCCAGCCGCGGTCGTGCAGAATCGCCCAGGGAATGGCCCAGAAAGAGCCCGGCGCGGCATGAATGCCGTCCAGCAGGTTATGCCCGGCGATAATCACTACCGCTAACGGCAGCAGAACGCCCGCTGGCAGCCAAATCAGTGCGCTCAGCGCCACCATGCTCAGGCCAATCGCCCAGATCACCTGCAGATAGACCACCGACGGCGGAAACTGGAAGGTCCAGGCGAAGTTAACCAGCGTGATTTCCAGCAGGATCAGCACGAGACCGCGTTTGAACAGAAACTCTGCGGTCTTCTTCAGCGATGAGGTTTTCTGCCAGTAAAGTGCCGCCGAGAGGCCGGTCAGGAAGACGAAAACCGGTGCGCACAGGTGCGCCAGCGTGCGGCCAATAAACAGCGCCGGTTCGGTGGTGGTGACGTCCATCGGATCGCCCACCTGACGATGCAGAAAGAACGTTTCACGCACGTGGTCGAGCAGCATCAGCAGCATCACCAGACCACGCAGCGCATCAATAGCAACGAGACGACGCGATAAAACCCCAGACATAACAAAACTATCCTGATAAAAATAAAGTGTGATGTTATAACAAATCACAATTCATTCAGGAAATAAATTTACACATCTTACGAGAATAAAAAAGCCTCCTGCAGGAGGCCCGGATTCAGGCTTTTACGCGCTGAATATATTTACTGAAGGCCGTCAGCTGGCCGGAGAGGTGATCGAGCGTGCTTTGGTCCACGACCTCGCCGGTCTGCGGGTCAACCTTATTCTGGATCACGCCGCCCATAAACTCTGGCTTGTTCATCACCATTGCATCGAGGAACACCAGGATCTGACGCAGGTGATACTGGCAGCGCGCGCCGCCAATAGCCCCCATTGAGCTGGTCTGGATCAGGACCGGCTTACCCGCCAGCGGCTGTTCCGGCAGACGTGAGAGCCAGTCGATAGCATTTTTCAGGCCGCCAGGCACCGAGTAGTTATATTCCGGGGTGATGATCACTACGCCATCCGCCGCGCGGATCTGTTCGGCGATGGCCTCCACCGACGCGGGAAAACCCTCTTCCTGCTGAATGTCGGCATCGTAAATGGGGATGTCGCGGATCGACGGCAGGGCGGAAACGGTCATGCCTTCCGGCGCGATTTTTGGCAGCGTATTAGCGACCATTGCGTTGAACGAGCCTTTGCGCAGGCTTCCCAGTAACGTCACAACTTTCATGCTTTCGGCCATAGAAAACGTCCTGATGTTGTCAGTTAAAAATCAGTTCGCGATCGGCGTTTTTTCCAGCGGTAGACTGGTGAAACGCATCACGCGCGTCTCGGCAGACGGGCGCTGCTTCAACACTTCGCTAAGGTTGCTCCAGCCTTTATGCGCGTCGAACTCCCAGAGTTTGACGTGCTCAATGGCCGGAGTCACGGCTATCGCCCAGATAAGTATATCTTCGGCATCGCTCAGCGCTTCGATTTCAGGCTCGCCGGCCATGCGCAGACGGCCAGAGCCGGGCAACAGCTGCAGCGGCTGGCTCTCATCATGACAGCGCCCGCACAGCTTCAGCACGCTCTGACGTAAGGTGACCAGCTGCGCCCCGGCTTCGTGCGGATCGTTCTGATTGTTAATCCAGATGGTTTCGTTGCTGGTGAAGTGGTGATTGCGGTGGGATTGTGGATGGTGGAATCCACGGGTGGCGTGCTGCAACTCCATATCCAGACCGCAGCGTCCTTCGGTGGTGATCGCGACACCCACCATATTTCCGGCATAGGCGAGAGAAAAATCGGCCAGCGAAGGATCGCTAAAGCTGGGACGCCCGTTGCTGGCGACCACGATCTCCGGCAGCTCGTGCACGCCGTACAGCATAAACATCAGCTCGGCCAGCAGCGAGCGGGACGCCAGAAAGCGTGCGCGGCGATGCTCCGGCATCTGTTGCGCCTGTTGCAGGCTAGCGGCAGAGAGCCGGGTGGAATCGAGGTGCCCGCCGTTAATAATCCCTCGTGCAAAATGCGTTGCCATTTGTCGCTCCGTGATAATGGTCGGTGAATGACTGGGTCAGATGATGCTGTGAAACCATGATTGCCGATGATGCTGCAATCCCTGCTTTCTTTTAATGCGGAATCTCCGCGAAGGGAAGACCCAAGGGTCAGCTTTACAAAAGGGTATTATATATATTCTTTAATTATAAAATGCGAACAAAAATTGATCATGCAATGCGCTGCATCACCGTCCAGTTATAGTTGGCCATGACCAGCCTGACGGGCGCGCTAACGCTACCGAATTCACGATGCTGATGGCGGATAAAGTAGCTGCGAAGCGGTCCAGGAAGACGCTGCGCCCGATAGCGTAACAGCGTGCTGTGCCAGAAAGGTGCCGGTAGCGATGTCGATGCATGCCGCGCCAGCAGGCCCGGTGCCAGGGGCGTTTTCAGCAATGCATCGGCAAACGCGCTGCGCTGGCGCAGGCTGTGCGGGTCCGGAATGCCCGCCAGCAGCAGCTGTGACGGAAGCGCCACCAGCCGCAGGCGGGAAATGGTCAGCGGCTGAGCGGTACAGTATTCCTGCCACAGACGCTTCAACAGATCGAGGTGTTCGGGAAGCTCCCCGGGACGGTAGTGCGGCAGCATGATGGGCAGGAAGGTGAAATGCAGGCCGTTGACCGGCATCGCGTCGGCCAGCGCATCGCCGTCACTCATCGCGTTAATCTCTGACAGCAGCGTCGCCAGCGCCTCGCCCGGTGCCGGAAGAATACCTGTGACCGGTGCGAGAGTGTCGGTATCGTAGTAGTGACCGGTCATCGCCTCGCCGCTGCCCGGCTGTGCCTGCCACGCTGCCAGCGTCTGGCGTGAGGTTTGCGTATAGAGGGCATCCAGCGCCTCGGGCGTCATCGCAGTCCTCCTGATGCTCCGCCACGCTGGCGGAGCGGTTCGTGAGTGATTACTTACCTATACAGAAGCTGGAGAAGATGCGGCCCAGCAGATCGTCGGAGGTAAATTCCCCGGTGATCTCACTCAGGCTCTGCTGCGCCAGGCGCAGCTCTTCGGCCAGCAGTTCGCCGGCCCAGGCACCCAGCAGCTGTGCCTTACCCTGTTCGAGATGCGCCGCAGCCTGCTCCAGCGCCTGCAGGTGACGACGGCGGGCCAGGAAGCCGCCTTCCATATTGGTATCAAAGCCCATACTGCTTTTGAGATGGTTACGCAGCACGTCCACGCCCTCACCGGTACGCGCCGACAGGCGAATCAGTGAGTGACCATTCACTTCGCTGAGGCCCAGCGTTTCGCCGGTGACGTCCGCTTTGTTACGCACCACGGTTATCGGCAGCTTCGCTGGCAGTCGAGCGATAAAGTCCGGCCAGATGTCAGCCGGGTCAACGGCGCTGGTGGTGGTTCCGTCTACCATAAACAGTACGCGGTCCGCCTGTTCGATCTCGTTCCACGCGCGTTCGATGCCGATACGCTCCACTTCATCGCTGGCTTCACGCAGACCGGCGGTGTCGATGATATGCAGCGGCATACCGTCGATATGAATATGCTCGCGCAATACGTCGCGGGTGGTGCCGGCAATATCGGTAACGATCGCTGCCTCGCGGCCCGCCAGCGCATTCAGCAGGCTTGATTTGCCGGCGTTTGGACGCCCGGCAATTACCACCTTCATGCCCTCGCGCAGCAGACTGCCCTGTCGCGCTTCGGCGCGTACCGCATCGAGATCGCCCATTACGGCATTAAGCTGCGCTTCAATTTTGCCGTCTGACAGAAAGTCGATCTCCTCGTCCGGAAAGTCGATAGCCGCTTCGACGTAGATGCGCAGGTGAGTAAGTGCTTCCACAAGGTGGTTTACTCGCGCGGAAAACGCTCCCTGCAACGAGTTAAGCGCCGAGCGGGCCGCCTGCTCAGAACTGGCATCGATCAGGTCGGCGATGGCTTCTGCCTGAGCCAGATCGAGCTTATCGTTAAGAAACGCGCGCTCGGAGAACTCACCGGGGCGAGCGATACGCACGCCGGGCAGCGCCAGAATGCGTTTAAGCAGCAGGTCGAGGATCATCGGGCCGCCATGACCCTGCAGCTCCAGCACGTCTTCGCCGGTGAAGGAGTTCGGGCCGGGGAACCACAGCGCAATACCCTGATCCAGCGCCGTGCCGTCGGCGTCCTTAAACGGCAGGTAGTCGGCATGGCGCGGTTTCGGCAGCTTGCCGAGCACGGCCTGGGCTACCTCGCGGGCTTTGAGGCCAGAAATACGCAGGATACCCACGCCGCCACGTCCCGGAGGAGTAGCCTGAGCGATGATGGTGTCGTTGTGGTTCATGATTATCTCTTCGGGTTAGGCGCGAAATACAGGGCGACAAAAACAAACAAGGCGGTCAAATGACCGCCTTGTTTCAGCTTAAAGAATCAAGCTATCAGGAGCTTTTCTTCTCGCGGCTATGCAGTCCACGTTTTTCCAGACCGCGGTAGATCAGCTGCTGCTGAAGGATGGTCACCAGGTTGCTGACGATATAGTACAGCACCAGACCGGACGGGAACCACAGGAAGAAGACCGTGAAGATGACCGGCATAAAGGTCATGATCTTCTGCTGCATCGGGTCGGTCACGGTGGTCGGTGACATCTTCTGGATGAAGAACATGGTCACGCCCATCAGGATCGGCAGGATGTAGTATGGGTCCTGCGCGGACAGGTCGTGGATCCACAGGGCGAACGGCGCATGGCGCAGCTCAACTGAGCCCATCAGCATGTAGTACAGCGCAAGGAAGATCGGCATCTGAATCAGCAGCGGGAAGCAACCACCCAGCGGGTTCACTTTCTCTGCTTTATAGAGCGCCATCATCTCCTGGCTCATACGTTGCTTGTCATCACCCAGACGCTCGCGCATGGCCTGAATCTTCGGCTGCAGCAGACGCATCTTCGCCATCGAGGTGTACTGCGCTTTCGTCAGCGGGTACATCACACCACGTACGATGAAGGTGATAGCGATAATCGCGAAGCCCCAGTTGCCCAGGAAGCCGTGGATCCATTTCAGCAGCTTGAACAGCGGCTGAGAGATGAACCACAACCAGCCGTAATCAACGGTCAGGTCAAGGTGCGGTGCAACCTGCGCCATTTTGTCCTGGATTTCCGGGCCGACCCACAGGGTGCTGTTCAGCGCGCCTGTCTGGCCTGGCTGTACCAGTACCGGTGCAGATTTGTAGCCAACCGCCGCAATGCCGTTACCCAGATTTGCGGTATAGAAATTGTTGGTGCCCGCAGTGCGTGGAACCCATGCGGTAGCGAAATACTGCTGAAGCATCGCCACCCAGCCGTTGCTGGCGTTGACGTTCAGGTTTTCGTTATCAGCAATGGTGTCGAATTTATATTTCTCATACTTCTCGTCCGGCGTGGAGTACGCCGCGCCGCGGAAGGTATGCAGCGCAAAGTTGCTGCTGCCGGTATCGCGGTGAGAAGGCAGATTGATGGACTGCTTGAGCTGACCGAAGCTTGCCACTTCCAGCGGTTTCGCGCCGGCGTTGTTCACGCTGTAGCTTACGTCCACCGCATATTCACCGCGTTTCAGGGTGAAGGTTTTGGTGAAGGTATTGCCCGCCGCATCGGTGAAGGTCATCGGGATCGCCAGTTCGTTCTGGCCATCAGCGATAACGAACGCGTCTTTATCAACGTTGTAGAGCGGACGCGGACCATTTGCCGGATTATCCGGGCCGTCACGACCGGTCAGGCCGCTTTGCGCCTGATACAGGAACTCTGGCGTCGTTTCCAGCAGCTGGAACGGCTCAGAAGAACCCAGCTCTTTCGGGTAGGCAGTTAACAGTGCCTGCTCGATGTCACCACCACGGGTGTTGATGGTAAGGGAGAGGACATCCGTTTTAACCGTAATGAGTTTTCCCTGGCCACTGGCCGGTACGCCCTGGTCGGCGGCGCTACCCGCTGCGGTGGTCGTAGTCTGCGTGGTCTGCTGCGTCTGAGGAGGATTTTTATCCTGCTCCCAGGCTTGCCAGATCATGAAAGACACGAACAACAAAGCGATGACAAGAAGATTGCGTTGCGAATCCATCGTTAGTGTTCTCTGGTATCGTAAGGTCCTGGCGGGACGGGGTCGTCTCCACCCGGGTGTAAAGGGTGGCATTTTAATACGCGTTTCACTGTCAACCAACTGCCTTTTATCACTCCAAACCTGCGTAACGCCTCAATTCCGTAGTGCGAACAGGTTGGGGTAAAACGGCAATGCGGCCCGAGAAGCGGACTAATCAGGCGTTGATAGACCCTGATCAGGCCTATCAGGACTCGCGAGCCTGGCGACAATGGCGGCGCCATAGTTTTTCCAGTGCTTCCATTAACGCGCGGTTATCGAGGTCTGCAACCCCCTTCTTCGCCACCACCACGAAATCCATAGGCGGAAGTTCATGCTGACGTAAACGGAAGCTCTCACGCGTCAGACGTTTAATCCGATTGCGTTCGTGCGCGCGCTTGACGTTTTTCTTGGCGACGGTAAGACCGATACGGGGATGCCCCAGCGAATTAAGGCGGCCGAGGATGGTGATTTGCGGCGTGCCAGCCCGTTGCGGCTGCTGGAAGACGAAAGTGAAATGATGGGGAGTTAACAAACGTAACTCCCTGGGAAATGCGAGCTTAACCACGCAGGGGTTAGCTTTTATTACTTAGAAACGGTCAGACGAGAGCGGCCTTTAGCACGACGACGTGCCAGAACCTGACGACCATTTTTGGTTGCCATACGAGCACGGAAGCCGTGTGAACGGTTGCGCTTCAGTACGGACGGTTGAAAAGTGCGTTTCATGGCGATTTCTACCTAAACTTGAAAAATTTCACTGACTTGTGCGTTTGTCCGAACGGCTAAGCGAAAGACCGACGCCTCAGTGTGGATGATTAAAGAGGCCGGATTGTAATAATTGTACACTCCGGAGTCAATTCACTTTCCTTATCTCTCCTGCTTTTACCCCCGAAAAACGGGCGAAAATTCAGCGAAACCGGAAGGCCATTCATACGGCAAAACGCGCCGGGTGGAGAATTATACGGGCTTCGGTTTAAAGCGCAAGGATCGCGCCGGATCTTCGTGCGATCCTTTCACCCAAAATGGTTCATCGATCGGAAAATTTGGCAATATAAGGCAGGAATCATGCCGCACAGAACAAATGATCGATTACACTTACCACTTCTCGATCCGCCCTGTGGATAAATCGGGAAGAAACTGTGAGAAACAGAAGATCTCTGGCTCGCTTTACGTTATGATCCCCGGCCCTGATCGTTGCCGGAACCAGGCAGCATCAGACAAACCGCCTATAAAATAGCGGTA